>CAVUTE010000005.1:0-44670 GCA_963744355.1 uncultured Actinomycetes bacterium | reverse complement strand
CTGCTGGCGGGCGAGATCCGCAACACCAACGGCCGTTGGCTCGGAAGCGAGCTCGACCGGCTTGGGCTCAGCCTCGTCACGATCGGCGTCCTTCCCGACGACATCGAGCGAATCGCCGATTTCCTGAACTGGGCGCGGTTTCGGCACGACGTCGTGCTCTGCACCGGCGGCCTGGGGCCGACGCCGGACGACGTCACCCGCGACGCCGTTGCCTACGCATTCGGCGTTGCCTGCGCCACCGACGTCGAACTTCACCGCGCGTTGGTCGAAGCGGGAGGTCACATGGCGCGCTTCGCGCAGCCCTGGTCGCGGCGCCCCGAGGGCTCGCGGGCGCTGCGGGGAGCGGACGGCGGTGCGCCGCCGTTTGCGATGGCAAACGTCTATGCGCTCGCGGGCGACCCGGCCGAGATGCGTGCGGCATTCGAGGCGCTCGGCGATGAGCTCGGTCGTTGGCCGCAAGCGCGCATCTGGCGTCGCACATATGCAGTCGCCGAAGACAGGATCACGAGCGCGCTCGACGAGATCGCGGTCTCCTGGGCGGCGATAACCGTCTGTTCCTACCCACAACACACTGATGACGGGCCGGCAGTCGAGGTCGTGTTGCGCGCGCTCACCGCCTCCGATCTCGAACGCGCCGCAGCCGAGCTCGAATCGTCGATCGCGCGGTTGGGAGTGACTGCGTGATTCTGCGGGCTGATCGCGGCGGGCGTGTCGATCTCATCGACCCCGACCAATTCCGCGAGCTGAAGATCGTCGTGGATCCTGATCAAACAGCCGATGCGACGGCAGCGATGCTCGGCGACGGCGTGAGAGTCGAAGACGACTCTCACATCTGGATCCCGGCCGGAACGATCTTTGCGCTCGCCGGCGCTCAGTCTGCGGAATGGGACACGCAATTCCGCGCAATGCTTCGGAGCGTCGAGCGGTCCGGTTGGTATGACGCCGGCCACGATGCCGTTCGCGTCCACATCGAGATAAACGCGTGAAAGGAATCGCATGTCGACTACCACGAGCGAGGTGATCCTCCCGTACGTCGCCGGCGAACGCGCCGGCGCGGTCGGCGGTGAGACCTTCGACTCGTCAACCCGGCGACCGGCGAGGCGTTCGCAGAGGTCGCCGCGTCCGACGAGGCGCAGCTCGACGACGCTGTCGAGGCCGCGCACGCGGCGCAGCGCGAGTGGGTGCGCATCGCACCGGAACAGCGCGGCGCGCTGCTAGGGCGCTGGGGCGAGCTCGTGCGCGCGAAGCCGACGAGCTCGCGGCAGCCGACACGCTGTCGATGGGCAAGCCGCTGCGCGAAACGAGGCGCGAGGCGCCGTCGATCGCGAACCGCATCCGTTACTGGGCGGGGATGGCGGACAAGATCACCGGACGGCAGTTGCCGATCGCGCCGGGTCATCTCTCGTACACGGTGCGCGAGCCGCTCGGCGTGGTCGGCGTGATCGTTCCGTGGAACGGGCCGATGGGCATGTTCGTCGGCCGCGTGTCGGTCGCGCTCGCCTGCGGCAACGGCGTCGTTGCGAAAGCCGTCGGAGATCACGCCGCTCTCGGCGCTCCGAGTTGCCGAGCTGACTGTCGGAGGCCGGGATTCCCGACGGGCCTCGTCAACGTCGTCACCGGCGACGGCTCGGTCGGCGCGCTGCTCGCCGCACACCGCGGCGTCGAGGGCCTGCAGTTCACCGGCAGCGTCGAGACCGGACGGAAGGTCGCGACGCTCGCTGCCCCGACGTTCAAGCAGGTCGTGCTCGAGCTCGGCGGCAAGGCGCCGAACATCGTGTTCGCCGATGCCGATCTCGACGCGGCCGCACGCGGCACCGCCTGGGGCGTCTTCTCGAACACCGGCCAGGCGTGCGTCGCGACATCGCGCCTGCTCGTCGAGCGATCGGTCGCGCAGGACCTGGTCGTCGAGCGAGTCGCGACGCTCGCGCGCGCGCTACGGTGGGCGACCCGTATGACCCCGACGACGCAGCTCGGCCCGCTCGCGTCACAGCGGCAGTTCGACCGCGTCTGCGACTACCTCGAGCTCGCGAACGTCGGACAGCGCGCGCGCTCGTCGGCGGCACGGCGCACGGCCCGCGGCTTCTACGTCGAGCCGACGGTGCTCGTCGACGTCGACCCGCGGATGCGCATCGCGCGCGAGGAGATCTTCGGGCCGGTGCTTTCCGTCATCCCGTTCGACACGCGAGGAAGAGGCGATCGATCTCGCGAACGGCGTCGAGTTCGGGCTCTCGGCGAACATCTGGACGCGTGACGTCGGCCGCATGCTCCGCATCGCGGACGCGCATCGACGCCGGAACGATCTGGGGCAACACGGCGCGGCTGCTCCACCCGGGCCTGCCGTTCGGCGGCTTCAAGGACAGCGGGCTCGGCAACGCGTCGGGCGAGGGTGCGCTCGAGGGAAACACGCGGCTCAAGCGCGTTTCGATCCTCTACGGCAACGAGGCCCGTAGCCCCGGCTTCTAAGACGTCGGCTGGGGGACGTTGACGGTCGTGCTGTGGAGGAAGCCGCCGTCAACGACGATCTCCTGGCCGTTGACGTAGCCGGCCTGGGGGCCGAGCAGGAAGTCGACGACTGCGGCAACTTCGCCGAGGTCGGCGATGCGGCGCAACGGGATCATCTGCGCGCGCCGTTCCTCGAGGCCCGAGACGGCGTAGCGGTCCTGCGTCATCGCCGTCTTCATGAAGCCGGGGCTGACAGCGTTGACGCGGACGCTTGACGGGCCGAGCTCGAGCGCGGCCTGTCGCGTCAGCGCGAGGACTCCTGCCTTGCTGACGCAGTAGCTGCCGGCGCCGATCGTCGGCACCGTGGCGCCGATTGAGGCGATGTTGACGATCGAGCCTCCTCCCGCGCCGGCCATAGCGCCCCCGAAGGCCTGCAGGCAGAGGAAGTAGCCGCCGAGGTTGACCGCGAGCGTCTTCTGCCATGCGTCGAACGATTCCTCCAGCAACGTGTGCTTGACGAGGATGCCGGCGTTGTTGACGAGACCGTCGACGCGTCCGTGCCGCTCGAGCACGGCGTCGCGCGCGCGGAGGACTCCCGCTGGATCCGTTACGTCGGCCTGGATCGCCGACGATTCGTGGTCATCGGCGGCGAGCTGCGCGACCGTCTCCTCCGCGGCGGCGAGATCTAGGTCGAGCGCGACGACCGTCGAGCCGCCGGCGGCGACGACGTGCGCAGTGCGGCGGCCGAGGCCGGAGCCTGCGCCGGTGATGACGACGATCGGGACGCTGGTCATCGCTCCTCCTATCCACAACGTGAAAGGCGTTACCGCATGTCGGACGATTGCAATATCATATGCGGGTGGCCATCGCCGATCCGCGCGCGCTCGACGCAACCGCGCTCTTCGCACCGGAGATCGTCGCCGATCCCTTCCCGCTCTACCGCGAGCTGCGCCCGCAGACGCCGTTCCGGACGGCTGACGGCCACTGGGTCGTCATGCGCCATCGCGACGTGTTCGCGGCGCTTTCGAACCACCGCGTCTTCTCCTCCGACCTGAGCCACATCGACAACGAGGTGCTCCGGGAGACGCCGATCATCTTCGAGGATCCGCCGGGTCACTCGCGTCACCGCAAGCTCGTCCAGCCCGCGTTTACGGTCCGCCGGATGCAGGCGATGACGCCGTGGGTCGCCGATGCCGTGGAGGACGTCGTCGGCTCGCTGCCGACGGGCGAGGTCGACGTGATCGCCGCGCTCTGCGACCCGCTGCCCGTGCGCGTGGTCGCGCAGGTGATGGGCGTGCCGGAGGAACGGCATCTCGACTTCAAGCGGTGGTCGGACGAACGGACGTATCTCGTGGCCCAGCGGGGGGCGCCGACGTCGCCGGAGCATGCGGCACGCATCGAGGCGGCTCGTGCGGCGAACCGCCGGCTCCTCGACTATTTCCTCGGCGAAGCACGTGCGCGACGCGCCGAGCCGCTCGACGATCTGATCACGGATCTCGTGCAGGCGAACGACGGCGACGATGCACTGTCGGAGGAGGAGGTGGCGGCGGTATGTGCGCTGCTGCTCACGGCCGGCAACGTGACGACGACGAACGTGCTCGGCAATCTGCTTGGACTGCTCGCGGATCATCCTGACGTCTATGCGGCGGTGCGTGCGGACGCGTCGCTCGTCGACGAGGTCGTCGAAGAGGCGCTGCGCCTCGAGGCACCGGTGCAATGGCTGTATCGGCGGACACTGAGCGAGACGAGTCTCGGCGGCGTCACCATCCCGGCGGGCGAGTCGGTGCTCGTGTATTTCGGTGCCGCGAACCGCGATCCCGACGCATATCCCGAGCCCGAACGCTTCGATCTCGCGAATCGCGCACGCCGGCACGCCGCGTTCGGGCATGGCATCCACTTCTGCCTCGGCGCTCCCCTTGCGCGAGTGGAGACCACGCTCGCGCTCCACGCCGTGCTCGAGCGCTTCTCGTCGATTGCGCGCGGGGCGGCACCGTCGCGTCGCATCTCCGAGGCGGCGACGCACTGCGGCTATGTGACGCTGCCGCTCGTCCTGACCGTCTAAGGCCGCGGAAACGTCTGCGAGAGCGTCAGCGTGACGCCGCCGTCGACGGTCAGGTTCGCGCCGGAGACGTAGGAGGACTCTCGGCCGGCAAGGAAGGCGACGACGCTCGCCACCTCGTCGGTCGAGGCGATCCGTCGCAGCGGCACACGCTGCTCGCGCAACTTGACGATCTCGTCGGCGCCGAACGACGACGACATCGGGGTGCTCATGAAGCCAGGGCTGATCGCGTTCGCGCGAATACCGCGCGGCCCCCACTCGAGTGCGGTCTGCCGCGTCAACGCGCCGACCGCCGCCTTGCTGACACAGTACGAGACCGCGCCGATCGTCGGGCCGCGCTCGGCGATTGAGGAGACGTTGACGATGCTGCCGGTCCCGTTTTCGAGCATGGCGCGGCCGAACGCCCTCGTGCAGAGGAAGTAGCCGCGGAGATTGACCCCGAGCGTCAGGTTCCAGAGCGCGAGCGAATGCTCCTCGAGCGGTTCGCGCTGATAGACGGCGGCGTTGTTCACGAGCACGCCGCAAGGCCCCACGTCGCGCGCGACGCGCACAGCGACCTCGTCGACCCGCTTGGCGTCGGACACGTCGCACGCGAGTGCGAGCGGCTCGCGCCCGGACGTCGCCCTCAGGCGCGCCGTCAGCGGGTTGAGCGCGTCGACTGACATGTCCAGCAAGACGAGGGAGGCCCCGGCCGCCGACAGCGCTTCCGCGACCGACGTACCGAGGCCGCCGGCGGCGCCGGTGACGACCGCGACGACCCCGTCGAGGCCTCCGCTCATGACGTGCGCCCCTGCCAGCCGCCCGCGCGCGCCTGCGCGAGCGCGCCGTCGACGGGGACGTTGATCCCGTTCAGATAGGACGAGCCAGGGCCGGCGAGGAAGGCGACGACCCGGGCGACCTCCGCCGTTTCCCCGATGCGCCCGAGCGGGATGTTGTGCGTGCGCTGCCGCAGTCGCTCTGGGTCACCGGCGATATCTGCCGTCATCGGCGTGTCCATGAAGATCGGGCTGACGGCGTTCGCGCGGATTCCGTGCGGGCCCCATTCCACGGCGGTCTGCCGCGTCAGCGCGAGCACGCCGGCCTTGCTCGCGCAGTACGCTCCGTTCGCCATCGACGGCGCCTCGGCGGCTGCGGACGAGACGTTGACGATCGCGCCGCCGCCGCTCTCGCGCATCATCCGGCCGAACGTCTGGGTCGCGAGGAAGTAACCGGTGAGGTTCACCTCGACAACGCGGTCCCACAGTTCGACCGGGTGCTCTTCGAGCGGTGCCCGCTCGAGGATGGCCGCGTTGTTGACGAGGATGTCGCATCGTCCGTGCACGCGTCGCACCTCCGCCGCTGCCGCCTCGAGCGCGTCGCGGTCGGTGACGTCGCAGGCCAGCGACAAGAGCTTGTCGCGGTGCACGGGACGCACGTCGAGCAGGACGGGGGTCGAGCCCGCTGCGAGAAGCTCGTCGACGATCGCGCAGCCGAGGCCGCCCGCGGCTCCCGTGACGACAGCGACTGTGCCTGCAAGCCCGGTCATACGAGCCGCTCGCGCGTCTCGCGGCGCTCGACGACGTGCACGACGAGCCGCGAGGCGTGGTGCACGTCATGATGCACGCGGTTGAAAGCCGGCCGCAGGTCGCGCGGACTCGGCCGGCAGCGCACCTGTCTGCGGGTTACGTTCGTAGCGCGGGAAGCTCCCACTCGTCACGAGTACACGCACGCGGTGGCCTCGGCGGAACACGTGCGCCGTGCCGCCGAGCTCGATGGGGAGCTCGTAGATCTTGCCTGGCTCGAGAAGCGAAGGAGAGGTGCGCGACGTGCGGTAGCGGGCGCGCGCGACCCCGTCGACGACGTTGAAGGCCCGACCGTCCGGCCCGACATCGGCGAGCGTCGCAGTGAAGTCGGTGTCGGGCGCTGTTGAGGACACGTGCAGTAGGAGCTGCACTGGGCCGACGATCTCGAGCGGCAGGCCGAGAGGCGCCGTGGTGTAACAGAGGACGTCGTCGCGTGCCTCGAGCGGCGCCTGGTCGCGCGGGCCCGAGTTCTCGGCGATGTGCAGGCCGGGCAGGAACGTCGTGCCGCCGACGGTTGGCGCCGGAGAGCGCGGGTCGTACTCGTACGATCCTCCGGCTCGTCGGCAGGAAGGCGCTCGTCGAGTGCGCCGTCGCCGGCCACGCTGTTGGCGTGACCGCCGCTGTGCAGGAAGCAGCTCGGTCACGACGGCGTCCGGCGGCGGCCAGTCGGCCTCGTCTCGCCAGTAGTCGGCGCCCATAACGAACAGCCGGACGGGCGCATCGCTTTCTGCGCCGTTCTCCTCGCCCTTCACCCAGCGGTCGTACCAGCGCAGACTGCAGCGCCGTCAGGTTGACCATCGCGGTGTCCGAGGCGACGCCGAACGAGCGGCCGGGGAAGACGCCGCCAAGACGCCGTGCGCCCAGGGCCCCATGACGAGGCGCCGGTGCGCGCCTGCGCCGGAGGCGTAGCCGTGCGACGTGCCCAGCTGGAAGACGTCGTACCAGCCGCCGATCGAGAGGACGGTCACGTCGACCGGCGCCGTCGCCGCGGCGCGCAGCGAGCCCCAGCGCCCGTTCGGCACGGGCTCGCGCGAGCCAGTCGCGCGTAGTACGGCGCGACGTCGGCGAACGCCGGCTGATCGGCAAGCGGCAGCTGACGATAGAGATCGTCGATCCGATCGTTCGCCGCGATCGCACTCTCGGGAAGGCTGCCGGCCGCCTCGCGTGCCGCGGCTGGCCGCGCGATGTTCGTCAGCGACCAGTGCAGGTTGAAGCCGAGCTCGAACACGCCGTCGCGGTAGATCCAGCCGTCGTAGCAGTCATTCGTCGCGACGAACGGCGCGATCGCTGCTAGTTGCTGCGGACGCTCGCGTGCCGCCGCCCATTGGGTCGCGCCGCCGTACGAGCCGCCGGCCATGCCGACGCGTCCGCTCGCACCAGGGCTGCGCCGCTAGCCACGCGACCGATGTCGGCACCGTCGTGTCCGTCGTCGAGAAACGGCGTGAACATCCCGCCCGACGCGAAGCGCCCACGCACGTCCTGCACGACGACGGCGTAGCCGGCTTTTACCGCGCGCTGCGCGAATCGATCGCGAAGTCGACGATGCGGCCGGACTCGCGGCTGTATGGCACGCGATGGAGAAGGGCCGGGAACGGGCCCCGCGCCCTCCGGAAGGTAGACGTCCGCGATGAGCTCGACGCCGTCTCGCATCGGAGCGACGACGCCTTTCTCGACGACGATGCGCATCGTCGGCGCTCCGCGGCCTCAGCCGCGACGGACGTCGCGTGATCTTCGCGAAGTGCGGGATGACGTACTTCCCGATCTGACGGATCGACTCGAGGATCGCCTCCTGCGGCACCGTGCCCATCTGCAGGAGGAACATGATCTCGTCGGCTCCGCGACTTCGATCAGGCGCTCGATGTACGCGATCGCGTCGTCGGGTTGCCATACGCCTGGTTGACGTTGTAGCGCTGGAGGCCAGATGCTACGGATCTCGTCGATCGAGATCGACTTGATGTCCTCTGACCCGAAGCTTCGCCTTGAGCGTAGCCTCCTGCATCGCGAGCAGTGCCGCCTCGTTGTCGACGTCGTACGTGTCGAGTCGACGGCGGCGGTCCGCCGCGCCATTGTGCGATCGACTCGACGAAGAAGCGCTGGCCGCGGAACCCGAGGCGCTGCGCCTCGTCCCGATCTTCGAGCACGATTGCGGGGCAGAGGGCGACGAACTTGTCGTTCGCAGTCGCGCCGATCACGTCGTCGGCGTTCCGGTTCGCGATTGCCGTCCGGTAGACCTCGTTCTTCGTCGCGATGTCGTCCGGGACCGGCGAAGCCGAGCGCGAGCGCCCCGATGCCGTGCTCGCCGGAATACGTGAACATCGCCTCGCGCGTGCATGCCATGAAGAGCGGCGGATGCGGGTCCTGCACCGGCTTCGGGATGATGCGCCGCGGCGGAACCTGGATCAGGTCGCTGTTGTGCTCGAAGATCTCGTCCTGCCACATGCGCGGGAGCATTGAAAGCGACTCGAGCACCTCGTCGAGCGCCCGGTCCTTGTCGATCCCGAAGGCGAGTAGCTCCTCGTCGGTTGCGCCCTTGCCGACACCGACGTCGAGGCGACCCTCCGACAGGATGTCGAGCATCGCGGTGCGCTCGGCCACGCGAATCGGGTGGTTGTACTTGAACGGAAGGCAGGCGACGCCGTGAGCGATGCGGATCCGCGACGTCTTGCCGGCGACGAACGAGAGGAAGACCTCCGGCGCACTCATGTGGGCGTACTGGTGGAGGCAGTGATGCTCAACGGCCCAGATGCGGTCGAAGCCCATCTCCTCCGCGAGCACCGCCTGCTCGACGCATTCGTGCATGACGCGCCGCTCGGACTCCGCAGTGGGGCCCGCGATCTGCGCTTCGAAGATCATCGAGAATTCCATGGCCTTCCTTCCACGTGGGCGAGCCGAGAGGGCCGCAACGGACGAAATGTGGAACGACTATAAAATATATGAAGAGCTACGTCACCTCAGGAAATCGGCGAGGGCCTCGCTTGCGAGTGCAAACCGGGCCAGGTGCTCCTCCACGCCGCGGAGGCCGAGCCGGATGGTTCTGACGGCGAGGTGGCTCGCCCCGAGCTCCTGCCATTGCGAGGCGGTCGCATGCCACTCCTCGGGCGACCGTGCGAGGTCGAGCGTGAGGCGCGCCTCGAAGCCGACGTCGCCCGCCCGACCCGCCGCACGGCGCCAGCGCCGCATCTCCTCCATCGTCTCCGGCCAGTCGCTCTCGAGCGGGAGGTCCGGGACAGGCATCTGCATGACGAGCCCGTCGCCGAGCACGGCGGCTCGCCGGCGCGCTCGCTCGACCGAACCGCCGAACCAGATCGGGATCGGCCGTTGCACAGGAAGGGGGTTCACGGAGACGCCTCGCACACGGTCGAACTCGCCCTCGAAGGTCACGACCGGCTCCGTCCACAGCTTGCGCAGCAGCTCGACCTGCTCCTCGATACGACGCCCGCGGGTGTGGAAGTCCATCCCAAGCGCGTCGTACTCGACATCGTTCCAGCCGACTCCGACACCGATTCTCAGCTTGCCCTCGGTGAGCAAGTCGATCTCGGCCGCCTGCTTCGCCACGAGCGCGGTCTGGCGCTGCGGAAGCACGAGAACGGCCGTCATGAGGTGGAGGCGCGGAGCGCACGCCGTGAGAAAGCCGAACAGGGTCAGTGGCTCGTGCACGACGGAGTTCGCGTCGTACGGGAGGTACTCGCGGTCGGCGTAGGTGACCCGGTCTGCGCCGACGACATGGTCGACAACGTGCGCGTGGTGGAATCCGAGCCCCTCGATGCCTTGAGCGAGCTCGCGCAGCGCCCCTCGATCGACCTCTACCTCATTGTTGGGGAGCTGCACACCGACGTGCACTGGCTTTCATTTTACGGAACAAGGCGTCAAGATACGAGAAGATCCGACTTGACACAGGTTCAGGCCCCGTTGCATACTCATCTTTCGGCGCGAGGATATATCATATAAAGGAGGGTTCGGCGCGATGATGCGCAAACGCGGGTTCACCCGTATCGCCCTGGTTTTTGGGGTCCTCTGTCTGGTCGGCGCGCTAGGGACTACTGCGTCTCTCGCGAAGACCCCGGCCACGACTAAACCGCTGAAGATCAACCCGATCTTCACCTACAACAAGCCTGATCGCGAAGCGCATCTCTATGCGTGCGCGAAGCAGGAGGGGTCTGTCACGTTCTACACGAGCTCGTCGGCGACCGATCCGACGCTCAAGCCGGCTTTCGAGGCGCAGTACCCGGGCGTGACGATGAACGACTACGTCGCAACGAGCCCGCTCGTCACGCGCCTCGAGACCGAAGAGGACTCGGGCCACCACGTGTTCGACGTCTACAACGACGCGATGGGGAACATCGTCCGGGACAGCAAGTACTTTCAGCCGTTCTTCTCGCCGTACAGCAAGCTGCTGCAGCCCGATCTGACGTCGCCGTACTACATGGCGTCGAACGGATACATCCTCGTCGGCATCTACTACAACCCGAACCTCATCCCGACGAGTCAGGTGCCGAAGACCTGGAAGCAGCTGCTCCAGCCGCAGTACACGGGGAAGGTCTACATGGGCACCGACAGCACGGCGCCTGCCTTTGCCGCGCTTCTCAGGAGGACGTACGGGACGGCCTACTATGCGAAGCTCGCCAAGCAGGTGCGCGTCGTGAATGTCAGTGGCCGTGGCGTGGCCGATCTCATCGAGGCCGGCACGGCTCCGATGGGGATCGACATGTCGTCCTCGTACTACGAGCGTGACCATGTCGGGAACAACGCGCCGCTCCTGCTGCAGGTGCTGCAGCCGACGCTCGGGCAGTTCCAGGCGTCGTCGATCTCGAAGTACGCACCGCACCCCTGCGCTGCGATGCTGCTCGTCGACTGGCTGAACAATCCCAAAGAGGGCGGCAAGATCCTCCAGGGCCTTGGCAACGCCATGCCGTACAAGAGCTCGCCGCCTCTGCCGTTCTCGATTCCGGGGCAGCTCGCGCCGGCGAAGTGGACGACCATCTACCAGACGTCCAATCGGATGTGGACGGGCTTCAAGAGCTACACCCAGGCGTATGGCGCTTGGACGGATCTGTACAACCGCTTCTTCATCAACGGCGGTCACTAGCACGGCAACTTGACGGCGCGTATGTCGCCGGCGGCCACGGCCGCCGGCGACATCGGGCCGCACGTTGGGATCAAGCGATCGGTAGGAGCACGAGGACGATGCTGAAAGTCGACGGTCTCGAGAAGCGGTTCTCAATGCGCGACAGCGACGTTGTCCGCGCACTCGACGGGGTCTCCTTCACAGTTCCGGAAGGGGCGCTCTTCACCCTGCTTGGCGCCTCCGGCTCCGGCAAGACGACGACCCTGCGGTCGATCGCCGGTCTCGAGCGTCCGGACGCGGGGCGGATCGAGATCGGCGACGTCGCCGTCTTCGACGGCTCGAGGGCGCTATTCGTGCCTCCGAACAAGCGCGATCTCGGGATGGTCTTCCAGTCGTACGCGATTTGGCCGCACATGACCGTCTTCGAGAACGTCGCATTTCCGCTTCGCGTGAAGCGCAAAGGCCGCGCCGAGATCCGCGACGCGGTCGAGCGCACGCTCACGCTCATGAACATGGAGCACCTCGCCAAGCGATCGTCGAGTTTGCTCAGCGGCGGTCAGCAGCAGCGACTCGCTCTCGCGCGCGCGATCGTCGCGAGTCCGCGGCTTCTCCTGCTCGACGAGCCGCTCTCGAATCTCGACGCGAAACTGCGCGAGCGCATGCGCTTCGAGCTGAAGCGGCTGCAAGTGGAAACAGGGCTCACCACGGTCTACGTGACGCACGACCAGATGGAAGCGCTTGCTCTGTCCGACGAGATCGCCCTGATGCACGAGGGCAGGATCGTCCAGCAGGCGACGCCTGCCGAGATCTACCACGCCCCCGCATCCGCGTACGTCGCAGACTTCATCGGCTCGACCAACCTCCTGAGCGGAACGCTGCGCGAAGGCGACGCTGTGGCGGGCGCGTGCGTTGTCTCCCTCGGCGAGGCAGACGTTGCGGGCGTTCTGGCGGCCGAGACTCGTGTCGGCGCCTCCGTTGCCGTTGCGGTCCGGCCGGAGACGATCACGGTGCAACGGGCCGGAGCAGACGCGACGCAGGAGCGCGTCACCGGTGTCGTCCACGGTCACATCCGGAGCAGCGTGTTTCTCGGCGAAAGCACGGATTTCCTCGTCGCGACCGAAGGGCTCGAGATTCGGGTGCGCATATCCGGCGCCACCTCGGGGCTCGCCATCGGGGATGCCGTGCGCCTGACGTTGCCCGACGTCGGCCTCGTCTTCCCGAGCGAGAACCTCACTGAGCGTCGGCCTGCGAGCGTCGAGACCGAGGCGGAGTCGATGGCGGAAGCCGTCCTGTGAGCGCATCACCGTCGGTCGCCGGCGGACTTCCGACGCCGACCCGCACGACACTCCTTTGGCGCCGCGCCGATCTCTGGGGGCGGCGGAACACGACGACGATCCTCGTCGGGATCGCCATGGCGGTGCTGATCGCGCCGCCGATCATCACCGTCGTCTATTCCGGCTTCATCAACGGGACGAACGTGTGGCATGGAAGTCGCACGCTCGGCCACTACCGCAACGTCCTCTCGCAGGGGACGACCGTCACGGCGCTTCAAAACTCCTTCGTCTTTGCCGCCGGCAGCGCTTTGCTCGCCGTCGCGCTCGCAGCCGTCGTCGCGTTCTTCGTCGAACGAACGAACGCGCCGTTCCGCCGCTTCGTCTACTTCACCGTGATCGTCGCCCTCGGAGTGCCGATTCTCGTCGAGACGATGGGCTGGATCCTCCTGCTCGGGCCGAACAACGGCCTGATCAACACGTGGATCCGCGACATCTTCGGGTTCAACGCCGCGCAGATCAACGTGTACTCGATGTTCTGGATGGTCGTCATCCAGTCGACGATCACCTTCCCAGCTGTGTTTCTCCTCGTTGCGCCGGCGTTCCGCCTTGCGGACCCCGCGCTCGAGCAGGCGGCGGCCGTGAGCGGAGCGGGCAGGCTGCGGACGTTGCGGAGCGTCACGTTCCCGCTCGTCCGGCCGAGCCTGCTCGCGGCATTGCTCCTCTCGTTCATCGTCGGGATCGAGTCCTTCGAGGTCCCCGCTCTGCTGGGTACTCCGTCGCACATCAGCGTCCTCAGCACAGCGATCTACCGCGAAGTGAGCAACGCGGTCGAGCCGGATTTCGGGGCAGCCGCCGTGTACGCAACGTTCCTGATGCTGCTGACAATCGCGGGTCTCTACCTCTACCAGCGCGCCACGGCGCGAGCCCACCGGTTCGTGACCGTCACGGGCAAGGCGTACCGGCCGGAGATCATCAAGCTCGGCCGGTTCCGCTGGCTGACCGCGAGCGTGACCTTGCTCGTGCCCTTGATCGTCCTATCCCCGATCCTCATCCTGTTCTGGGCGTCGTTTTTGAAGTACTACTCGCCGCCGACCCGTGGTGAGCTGAAGTTCATGACGCTCTCCAACTACCACGCGGTGCTCCATACGCCGGAGTTCATGTCCGCGCTGAAGAACACGTTCATCCTCGGCATCGGCGCTGCGCTCATCGTCATGGCCTTCGGCCTCGTCGCCGCCTGGGCCGTCCTGCGACGGCCCACCCGGCTGAGCCGCGGGGTCGACTATCTCGGAAGCCTGCCGCTCGTCGTTCCAGGCGTTGTGCTCTCGCTCGCGATCGTGCGTGTCTTCCTCAATTTCCCGATCGGGATCTACGACACGACCTGGATCATCCTCATCGCGCTCGTCGTCCACTACATGCCGTGGGGTCTGCGCTTCAATCATGCCGGGCTGATCACCCAGCATCGCGAGCTGGAGGAAGCGGCTGATGTGAGCGGCGCCAGCCGGCTCTACGTCTTCTTCCGCATCCTCGTGCCGTTGATGCGCCCGACGCTCGTTGCCGGCGGGCTCTTCGTCTTCATGGCGACACTGCGCCAGCTCGCGCTCGTGATTTTCCTCGCCGGGCCGAGCCTCAACGTCGTGTCGAGCTGGATCTGGGCGATCTGGAACAACGCGAACCTCGCCCAAGCGTCGACCGCAGCGATGATCGTCACCGTCCCGGTGCTGGTCGTCGCGGCGATCTTCTACAAGGTCACCGGGCTCGGAAGCGATGTCTCCCGAGGATTCAGCGCACGCTGACTAATGAGCACATTTCGATACAAAAGCAACTACTAACGTAGGATTTCAGGCACAGGAGTCGAATAAAAGATGGCCACGACACAGCCAAGGACGCAGCTCAAGGACGAGGCTGCCGCACACATCCGCGAGCTCATCGTCTCGGGCCAGGTCCCGCCGGGCCGGTTGCTCCGGTTGGCGCCGCTCGCCGAACGGGTCGGCGCGAGCATCACGCCGGTTCGCGAGGCGCTCCTGCTGCTCGCGCAGGACGGCTGGGTCGCGCAGGAGCCGAACCGTGGCTTTCGGGTGCTCGAGATCACGCGCAAGGACATCGAGGACACGTACCTCGTCCAATCGGTCATCTGCGGAGAGCTCGCTGCGCGCGCTGCCGGTTCGATCGACGAGGAGCAGCTCTCGGGTCTTCGGCTGATCGACGCGGAGATCAAGGCGCATGCCGACGATGACGCCGGGTTCCTCGAGACCGCGAATTACAAACTGCACGATGCGATCTACGCGGCCGCCGACTCCGACCGGCTGGTCTGGTTCGTGCGATCGGCGTCCCGTTTCGTGCCTCGCCGTTTCTGGGGGATGATCCCGGGTTGGATCGACCACAACCGCGCAGGTCATGCTCCGGTGATCAAGGCACTCGCCGCGCACGACTCCGATCTTGCGCGTACCGAGATGAGCGCCCATATCGCGTACGCGGGGACGCTACTCCTCCATCACCTGGATTCGATTCTCTACTGGTCCGGCGAGCAGCCGGACGCGTAAGGCGCGCAGCGCCCCCGGCCGAACCAATCGATGATCGACGCGACGACCAACACTTCGGCTGCCGACCTCCTGCGCCGATGGGCCGCTGATAACCCGCCCGCCGGCGGCGCCTCCGACCGCACCTCGAGCTCAGCAGGAATCCCGCTCGCTTCCTATTACGGCAGCGAGGCGCCGGGCGAGTATCCGTTCACGAGGGGCCGGACCGACCGCGGCTATCTCGACACCCACTGGGTGATGGGGATGTACTCCGGGTACGGAACGCCTCAGGAGACGAACCGCCGCTTCAGGCAGCTGCTCGAGGCGGGTCAAACGGGCCTCTCCGTCGCGCTCGACCTCCCGACGCAGATGGGTCTCGACTCAGACGATCCACGTGCCGACGGCGAGGTCGGCAAGGTGGGTACGCCGCTCGACTCGGTCGACGACCTGCTGGCGCTGCTCGACGGACTCCCGCTCGAGCGCGTTCGTCAGATGCGGACGACCGCCAACGCGATCGGGCCTGTCTTCGCCGCGTTCGTGCTCGTCGCAATGGACGAGCTCGGCATCGACCCGGGCTCGCTGCGGCTCATGTTGCAGAACGACCCGCTGAAGGAGTTCACCGCCCGCGGCACGTTCATCTTCCCGCCGCGCGCGAGCATGGTCCTCGCGGTCGACGTCGTCGAGTACTTCGCCCAGGCGTTCCCGCACTGGGAGCCCATCGAGTTCTGCGGGTACCACATCCGCGATGCCGGCGCGACGGCAGTACAAGAAGTAGCGATCGCGACCGCGAACGGGATCGCGTACCTCGACGAGGCGCGACGGCGCGGAGTCGACATCGCGACCATCGCGCCGTCGCTCTTTCTCTTCCTGTCGACGAGCGTCGACGTCTTCGAAGAAGCCGCGAAGCTGCGCGCCGCGCGGCGCCTGTGGGCGCGTCTTCTCCACGAGCTCTACGACGTGCCGAAGGAGCAGGCTGCGATCAATCTGTTCGTCTACACGCTTGGTGGAGCGCTCACCGCGCAGGAGCCGCTCAACAACGTCGTCCGCGTCGCCTTCGAGACGTTCGCGGCTGCCCTCGGCGGAACGCAGACGCTCGCGACATCGTCGTACGACGAGGCGCTCGGACTGCCGACGCCCGCGGCGGCGCACCTCGCCCTGCGGACGCAGCAGATCGCCGCATTCGAGTCGGGTGCGACACGGGTGGTCGACCCGCTCGGCGGCTCGCACTACGTCGAGCAGCTGACGGACCAGCTGGAGGCGGCGGTCATTGCCGACCTTGTCGTCATCGCCGACGCCGGCGGTGCAGTGGCGGCGCTCGAGCGCGGCATCCTCGCCGACCAGATCGCCGAGTCCGCGTACCGGTACCAGCAAGAGGTCGAAGCCGGAACGCGCGCGATCGTGGGCGTCAGCGTGCATCCCGTCGAGGCTGAAAGCGTCGCCGAGGTGTTCCGGGTCCCGGTCGAGCTCCAGCGCGATCAGTGCGCCTCGCTGGCCGCCCTGCGGGCGGGCCGCGACACGGATTCAGCCAACCGTGCCGTCGCAGAAGTTGCGAAAGCCGTCGCGGAGGGACGCAACTGTATGGAGCCGATGCTTGTTGCGGCCCGCGCGCGGGCGACGCTCGGCGAGGTCACGGCGGCGATCGGCTCGGTCGTGGGCTTCCACCGTGCGTCGCAGGTGCGCATGTGATCCCCGGTCAGATGACCGCGCAGCGCCTCGTCGAACGCAGCGTGCGGGTGTGGCACGGCCGCGTCGCGGTTCGTGACGGCGACCGTGTGCTCACCTACGGCGGCCTCGCCGAGCGCTCCGCCCGCCTGGCGAACGTCCTGCTCGCCGCGGGAGGGGGCGCCGACCGGCCGGCTGCAACGCTCGTGCCGAACATGCTCGAGTTCGTCGAGGTCGACGTCGCTTGCACGCGGGCCGGAATTACGCGTCTCGGCATTAGCGACCGGCTCAGTGCGGACGAGGCGATCTATCTCCTCTCGAACTCGGAAGCGGCGGTGCTCGTCACGACGCCGGCCCTCTACGAGCCGATCGCCGCAGAGCTCCCGGATTCGGTGCGCCTCGTGCTGATCGTCGGGGAAGCGCGGCCGGACACGCTGGACTATGAGCTCGCATTGCTGCGGGCATCTGCAGCCCTGCACGTCCCCGCGGTCCCGCCGGAGAGTCCCAACTACATCCTCTATACGAGCGGTACGACCGGCCGCCCCAAAGGGGCAACGCATTCGCACGGGGGCCGCGCGGCATCGACGCTGAACATGCTTGCCTGCGAGCTGACGCTTGGTGCGCACGCGGGGATGCTGCATGCAGGGCCGGTGACGCACGGCAGCGGCTCGAAGCTCATCTCGTTCCTCGCTGCGGGTGGGACGAACGTCATCCTCCCGAAGTTCACGCCCGAGGCGTTCGCGCACGCCGTCGTCGAGCATCGCGCGACGCATACGTTCCTCGTGCCGACGATGATCCAGCGGCTGCTTGAGGCGGGTGACGACGTGTGCGCGTCGGTCGCGAAGCTCGACCAGATCTCGTTCGGTGGCGCGCCGATCAGTGCGTCGCTGTTCAAGCGCGCGATTGACGCGTTCGGTCCGATCCTGACGCAGGTCTATGGGACGAGCGAAGCGCCGCACCCGATCACGCTTCTGCGCCCGCGCGACTACGATTTCGCCGGCGTCTCGGATGCGGTCCTAACGAGCGCTGGCCGCGTCGCCTACGGCGTCGACGTCATCTTCGTCGACGACGACGGCAATGAGATCGAGCACGGCGAGCACGGCGAGCTTCTCATCCGCTCCGCAAACCTCATGCACGGCTACTGGCGCGACCCGGAGGCGACGGCCGAGACGTTCACCGAGGACGGCTGGTACCGCACCGGCGACATCGCAGTGGTCGATGCCGACGGGTACGTCACCTTCCAGGACCGCAAGCGCGATCTGATCATCTCCGGCGGCCTCAACGTCTACCCGTCCGAGGTAGAGCGCGTGATCGCCTCGCATCCCGGCGTACGCGAGGTCGCGGTCGTCGGCGCGCCGGACGAGGAGTGGGGAGAAGCGGTAGTCGCGTATGTCGTTCCGATGCATGCCGGCGTCAGCTCCGACCAGATCATCGAGTGGACGCGGGAGCGGCTCGCCCACTACAAGAAGCCGCGCAAGGTCGAGTTCCTCGAGCGGATGCCGCTCGGCTCGTCGAACAAGGTGCTGAAGCGGGAGCTGCGAGACCGCCTGTGGGCGGGCCACGAGCGGCGCGTCAACTAGTCCCTACTCCGCGTCTCCCTCGAGGAACGGGTTCGCGAGCATCGGGAACAGCCCGCCGTTGATGTGGATGTCCTGGCCGGTGACGAAGCCCGCGGCCGGCGACGCGAGATACCAGCACAGCTCGGCCAGCTCGGTCGGCTCGCCCTGACGGCGCACCGGGGTGTGCGAGACGAGGTACTCGCGGAGCTGCTCCCAGTACGGGTAGAGCTCCGGGTCGCGCCAGACGCGGAAGCTGCCGGGGATGACGGTGTTAATCGTGATTCCGAAGCGCGAGAATTCGAGCGCGAGTGAGCGGGCGAGGCCCGAGAGCGCGGCCTTCGCCGTCGCGACGTGCGAGCGCTCGAAGCCGCCGTGCAGAGCGTCGAGGCCCGAGATGTTGATGATCCGGCCGAAGCCGCGCTCGACCATCGCTGGTAGCACGGCGCGCGACGTGCGCACCGCGCCGAGCAGGTCGATCGAGAGTACTTGCTCCCAGTCTGCGTCCGTCAGGTCGAGAAATGCGCCGATCGGCCGGTAGGCGGCGTTGTTGATGAGGACGTCGACAGGCCCTGCCTCGCGTGCGACCGTAGAGAGCGCGCGCGCGACGCCGTCGCCGGACTCGAGCGCGATCTCGAGTGGACGCGCGTCGTGCCCCGCGGAGACGATCTTCTCGACGACGGCCGCGGCCTTCTCGGCGCCGTAGTGGTAGCCGACGAAGACGGTGTCGTCGCCGGTGGCGAAGCGCTCCGCCATCACCGAGCCGAGACCGCCGCTCGCACCCGTCACCACGACGACGCGGCCGCTCATGCGAAGGCGCGCGCCAGCTCGCCGATGTCGTCCAGGCCCGCGAGGCCGTGGGCCAGCTGCAGCGCGTGCTCGGCTGCGGCCTCGTCGATGACAAGCGATGCAGAGCTGCGGAACTTCCGCTCGAGCTCGACCCACGACATCGGCCGGTGCGGCGGCACCCGATGCACGAACACGTCGCCTGCGGTCGTCTCGATCGTGACGACGCTGTTCGAGATCGCCGTCGCCGCGCCCTCGTTCATCGCCAGTTCCTCGTCGACGTAGACATCCACTCTCCGGGAGAGATCCTGCACGATCGGATCTTCGAGGCGCTCCTCCGTGTACTGCGGGATGCCTGCGTCGCCATCTGCGATCGCCACGGCGAGCGACCACTCGACGCAGAAGCGTCCCTGTTCGGACGTGCTTGCCGTGTGATGGATGAGGATCTCCGGCGCGCGCGGATGCACCGCACAGCGCATGCTCGAGATCTTCTCAGGCGTCAGCCCATGCTTAGCCCGCAGCTCGAGCGTCGCGTCGAGCGCGGCATGGATCGCGCCGCAGCACGTGTAGCGCTTGAACGTGATGCCGGACGTCTCGATCTCGAGCTCGCCGTCGAGCGCGAAGTCCTCGGGGGAGAGCGTCGCGTCGTTGTTGCGATAGACCTCGATGTACGAGCGCTCGCCGTCGAGGATCGAGCGTGACGCGGTGAATCCGCGCGCGACGAGCTCCGCCGCCGCAATGCCGTGGAAGGCCGCGTTCCCGGCGTGGAGCGGCTTGACCATCGTGCCGAAGTTGTCCCGTAGCCCGGCTGCGCTCGACGCCGCGATCGCCACCGCCTGGGCCACGCCTGCCTCGTCGAGGCCGAGCAACCGCGCTGCAGCCGCTGCCGCGCCGAGGCCGCCGATCGTGCTCGTCGAATGCC
Source organism: uncultured Actinomycetes bacterium (assembly GCA_963744355.1). GTDB lineage: Bacteria > Actinomycetota > Thermoleophilia > Gaiellales > Gaiellaceae > Palsa-739. The sequence continues at coordinate 24,826 of CAVUTE010000005.1, read as the reverse complement.
ATCCCTTCGCGTAGTGCTCGGGGATGATCGCGCGCGAGATGCGAGATGCGACCTCGAAGCCGGCGACGAACGCGAGAATTACGTCCTCGCCCGACGCATGCAGCCTTTCGCCGAGAGCAAGCGTCAGCGGGACGTAGACGACGCTCGGATGCATCATCCGCTTGAGGATGAAGTCGTCGTAGTCGAGCGCGTGCATCGTGGTGCCGTTCGCGAGCGCCGCGAGCGCCGCAGGCGCCCGCGAGCCCCGGCCGCCAAAGAGCGTCGCCTCGCCGTTGCCGCCGAGCGACTCGACCCATCCGCGCGAGATCTGACCGTCGGGTTGCAGGCTGCCGACGAGACTGCAGCCGAGGCTGTCGACGAATCCACGCGTCACGAGGTCGACGACCTCGTCGGAGAGTTGGCGCCGCTCGAGCGATAGCACCAGCTCTGCCATCGCGCGGGTCGTCGCGTCGCTCATCAGCGTGGGAGGCCCAGCTCGCGCGCGATCAGGTTGCGCTGGATGTCGTTCGTGCCGCCGCCGATCACATACATCGGCGCAAGCCGCAGGATGCGCTCGACCTCTCCGTCGAGCACGGCGCCGGGCGCACCTGCCGCCAGGGCCGCACTCGGGCCGAGGATACGCAGCGCGACGTCGGCCAGCCGTTCGGCCGCCTCGCCGCCCGCGACCTTCGCCATCGCCGCCGGCAGGCGCGTCGGACGGTCGGCCGCCATTGCGTTCAGCCCGGCGATCACGAAGAGGCGGACGGCCCTGAGCCACGCGGTCAGCTCGACGATTGCCTCCCGCTGCCACGAGCCGGGCGCGCCGGCGAGGCGCTCCGGATCCGTGCGCAGCGCGTCGAGCAGCCGGTCGAGGAGCCCACGCAACTCGGCGACGTTGCCGCCCATCGCGATCCGCTCGACCGACAGTGCCGTCCCGATCACCTGCCAGCCGCGGTTCACCTCGCCGACTACCGCTTCGTCGGGGACGAACACCTCGTCGTAATACGTCGTGGTGGTCGTCTCGCCGTTCAGTGCGTGATTCTCCTGGATCGTGATGCCCTCTGTGTCGAGCGGCACGATGAACACGCTGATGCCGGCGTGGGGCGGCGACGCCTCGGCGTCGGTGCGCACGGCGAGCCAGTGGTAGTGCGAGCGATGGCCGAACGTCGTGAAGATCTTCTGGCCGTTGACGATCCAACCGCCTTCGACCTTGCGTGCGGCGGTACGGAGCGACGCGAGGTCGGACCCGGCCTCCGGCTCGCTGTAGCCGAGGCAGAAGAGCGTCTCGCCGCTCTTGATGCCTGGGAGATAGCGGCGCTTCTGCTCGTCGGTGCCGTGTTTCATGATCGCGCCGCCGACGATGTTCACCGTCGTGAAGAGCCGGCGGACGGGAATGCCGCGATAACGGATCTCCTCGTTCAGTGCGAGCAACTCCTCCGGCGTCCGTTCCTGGCCGCCCCATTCCTTCGGCCAGCCCGCGCCGAGCCACCCGCGCTGCACGAGCTGCTCGCGGAGCACCGGGTCGAACTGCGCATCTTCGGCGAGGACGCGGTCGCGACGCGAGCTCTCGTCGAAGAGGGCCGCGACCTCGGAGCGGAAAACGTTCGCGCGCTTGCCGAGGTCGACCTCCGGCTGCGAGCGGCCTTCCTCGATCAGCAGGCGACTCGCGTCCGCCTTGACGTCGGCGAAGGCTTGCGCGCGCGCGACGTCGGCCTGCACGCGGCGGAAGAGCCAGGCGCCTTCGTGCTCTTCGTGGAAGCCCATGCCGCCAAGCGTGTGCATTGCGCCGAGGACGACGCGCGGCGACGCCGCGAGCGCGTGTTGGGTGGCGAGCGCGACAACGAGGGCATCCTCGAACGCGGCCGCCGCATCGTCGAGCAGGGCGCGACTGCTCTCGAGGTCGATCAATCCTGTTGCCGCGCGATGCGAGACCGCTTGGAAGCGGCCGATCGGTTGCCCGAACTGCTCGCGCGTTTTCGCGTGCTCGACTGACAGCGCATGCGCACGGCGTGCGGCGCCGAGCGCCCGCGCGGCGAGACCGAACCGGAGCAGGCGCAGCGCGCCGCCCAACCGCTCGGGATCGACGTCGAAGGTCTCGGCCGGTCCGGCCGCGCGGTCGAGGCGTGCCCAGCCTCGCGGCGCGATGCTCGGCGTCGATTCGAGTGCGTCGCCGTCCGCGACATAGATCTCGATCCGGCCGCCCGCCTCGGGCAGTACGAGGACGTGCGTCGCTAGCTCGGCGACCTCGAGATACTCGACGTGGGTGCCAGCTCCCGCGCGGCCGACGACGATCGTCGCGCCGGAGAAGGCGGTGCCGTCGAGCACGCTCGCGACGACGCATGCGTCGAGCAACGGGATCGGGCAGTTCGCCCGGCCGAGCTCGTCGAGCAGCGAGAGAAGCGCCCACGCCTCGGTCGCGTCGAGCTCCGTCCAGCCGAGGCCGATGGCCTGCTCCCACACGGTGCTGAGCTCCGTTCCGTCGCGTCCCAGGCGACGCTCGAGGGGCCAGTGGCGATCGAGGACGCCGCGTGCAGCGGCGCGAAGGTCATTGAGCTCGGCTGCGACGACCGCCATCTCCAAAGTATTCCATTTGGTGAGAGCCATATCCACATAGATGCAAATCCTTGGAGCGCTGGCGTAGAATGGGGGCCGTGGAGAGGCCGATCACGAGCTTCGGGCTGGAGTTTCGGGAGATGGTCGTTCCGCGCCTCCTCGAGCAGCGGGCGGTGACGACGCCCGACCGGGAGTTCCTCGTCTTCGGCGACGAGCGCTGGACGTTCGGCCAGGTCGACGCGGCGGCCGCACGGCTCGCCGGCGGGCTCGCCGACCTTGGCGTCGATCGCGACGCAAAGGTCGGCCTGTTCCTTCCGAACTGCGCGGACTTCGTCAACGTGTTCTTCGCAGTCGGCAAGCTCGGCTCCGCGTCAGTGCCGATCAACACGGCCTACCGGGGTTACATGCTCGAGTACCTCCTCAACGACACCGGTTGCCGCTTCCTCGTCGCCGACGCCGAGTACCTCGACACGATCCGGGCGGCGCTCCCGAGCCTGCAGCACCTCGAGCTGGTGATCATGCGCGGTGAGCCTGCCGACCTTCCCGGTGTGCGGACGATTGCCCTTGCGGACGTCGACGGCGACGCGCGCACGACCTTGCCCGAGGTGACGTTCGACGACGTCAGCTGCGTCATCTACACGTCCGGGACGACCGGCCCGTCGAAGGGCGTGCCGCTGACGAACGGGCACAGCGTGTCGAAGGCGCTCGAGATCGTGCGTCTGTGCGAGGTCGGCGAGGACGACTGCATCTACGCGCCTGTGCCGCTCTTCCACAGCTTCGCCCTCCAACGAGGCGTTGTCACCGCGGTCGTGGCGGGATGCCGTTGTGCGCTGCGCGAACGGTTCAGCGCGGGCGCGTACTGGGACGACGTGCGGCGGCTCGGCGCGACCGTCGGCTTCTGCGTCTTCACCATCCCACAGATCCTCAAGAAGGCCGAGCCGACTAAGTCGGATCGCGACCACCCGCTGCGATGCCTCTACAACGCTCGGCGCGATCCCGAGTTCTCCGAACGCTTCGGCATTCGTCTGATCGAGGCCTACGGGCTCACCGAGGCCGGCGCCGCGCTCTACGTCCGCCCGGGCGAGGATGCGCCGCCGGGATCGTGCGGACGCGTGTCGGAGGACTGGGAGGTGCGGCTCGTCGACGACGACGACGTCGAGGTGCCGGTCGGCGAGGCCGGCGAGATCGCCATCCGCCCGCGCTTCCCCGCGCTCATCATGCCGGGCTATCTGAACAAGCCGGAGGCGACGGTCGCCGCGTGGCGCAACCTCTGGTTCCACACCGGCGATCTCGCCAGCCGCGACGCCGACGGCTTCTACTACTTCCGCGACCGCAAGAAGGACGCGATCCGCAGGCGCGGCGAGAACGTGTCGTCGTGGGAGGTCGAGCAGGTCGTCCGCGAGCACCCTGCGGTCGACGAAGCGGCGGCGATCCCGTATCCGTCGCCGCTCGGCGAAGACGACGTCCGCGTCGTGGTCACGCTCAACGCGGGCTTCGAGCTGACGCACGCGGAGCTGCTCGCCTTCTGCACCGAGCGGTTGCCGGACTTCATGGTCCCGCGCTACCTCGAGTTTCGCGACGAGTTGCCGCGGACACCGACCGGAAGGATCGAGAAGTACCGCCTGCGGGACGAGGGTCTTGGAGCCGACGCGTTCGACCGCGGCGACCCGCGCGAACAACGGTACGCGACTCCCTCGTCGTGACCGGTCGCGAGGTGCGCCTCGTCGGCCTGCCGCAAGGACTGCCTACCGTCGAGGACTTCGCGATCGTCGAGGTCGAAGCGGGGGAGCCGCTCGAGGGTGAGGCGCTCGTGCGCAATGCGTTCGTGTCCGTCGACCCGTTCATGCGCATGACGATGAGTGGCGTGCACCCGGTGGTGGGCCGGCCTGCCGCCGAGGTTGGTCGTGCGTTGGGCGGCGGCGCAGTCGGCCAAGTGATCGCATCGCGCACCGCAGCGTTCGCCGAGGGTGACTGGCTCGTCCACCAGGCAGGTTGGCGCGAGATCTCGCATATCAGCGCGGACGACGAAGGGATCCGCACGATCGACCCGCAGCTCGCGCCCCTGTCGACGTCGCTCGGCGTGCTCGGCATGCCTGGCCTGACCGCGTGGGCCGGGTTGCGGATGTTCGAGCCACAGGGCGAGGGGCGGACGGCGTACGTTTCGGCGGCGGCCGGAACCGTCGGCAGCCTCGCCGCGCAGCTGGTGGCACGGCACGGCTGCTGCGTGGTGACGAGCGCAGGCTCCGCCGCGAAGCGCAACTGGCTCGAAGGCCTCGGCATCGGGCCTGTGTTCGATTACCACGACGGCGTACGCGAGCAGCTGCACGTGCTCGTGCCGGGCGGCGTCGATCTCTACTTCGACAATGTCGGCGGCCGCCACCTCGACGAGGTGCTCGACGCATTGGCCTTCCACGGCCGAGTCGTCGCGTGCGGCGCGATCTCCGTCTACAACGACGTCGAGGCGAGCGCCGGCCCCCGGAACCTCGACCTCCTCTTCACGAAGGAGCTGACGATCCGCGGGGTGCGCAGCCGAGCCCACCGGCACGAATACCCGGAGTTCCTCGACGAGGTGGCGCCGCTCGTCGCGGACGGCAGCATTCGGTACGAGGAAACGATCGTTCAGGGGCTCGAGCAGGCGCCCGCCGCGTTCATCGGCCTGTTCGCGGGCGCGAACCTCGGCAAGATGCTCGTCGCGCTCGCATGAACGTGGGGACGCGTCGGCTCGCGGACCTGAGCGAGATCCGCGAGCTGAAGTCGCGTTATTGCCGGCTCGTCGACGGCGGCTATTCGTCGGCTGGTGACGACTCCGCCGCATTTGCGGATCTGTTCGCACCAGACGGGGTGTGGGAGACGGGCGGCGAGCCGACTGTCGGCCGCGCGGCGATCCGCGAGCGTGCCGAGTCGTCGCGGCGCTTTCGCTTCCACCTTGTCGCGAACCCGATCGTCGACGTCGCCGGCGACGTCGCGCAGGGCCGCTGGCACGTGCTCGTCGCCGTCACCGGCTCAGACGGCGGCGCCGCGTGGCTCGCCGGCCGGTACGCGGACGAGTTCGTGCGAACCGCGGACGGCTGGCGATTCGCGGCCGTGAGCTTCGAGGCGGCGTTCCACGCGCCGTATGACGTGGGCTGGTCGCCTCAGTAGTCCACGTGCGGCGTCCGCGCCCAGCCGTCCTCGTACGGCGTGCGGAACGCGAGCGCGAAGACGACGGTCTGGAAGAGCCAGCCGTCGTCCGTCCTGACGTACTCCTCGTCGTATGTGCCGGCGATCCATACCGCACGTCCGTCGTGCGACGTCTGTGGCGACAGCACGTGCCACTTCCCGGTCGCGCGCCCCGCCTCGACGTCGACGTCGATTACACCGTTCGTGACGTAGTGCATGCCGAACGGCCGGAACGTCGCGTAATGCCGCTCAATCGCATCGCGGCCGACGATCGCCACGCCCTTCCCGCCCGTCCAGCTCGCGTCCTCCGCGAAGAGCGACGCGAACCCCTGCGCGTCGTCGCCGGCTCCGGCATAGCCCCGATCCGCCCAGTGGCAGTAGAGCGCCTTGAGATGCCGGATGTCCTCGATCGCCTCGAGACGCTCCACCTGGCTGGCGGCGGTCACGTCAGCGGCCGGTCCAGACCGGCTTTCGCTTTTCGGTGAACGCACGGGGGCCTTCGAGGTAGTCCTCGGATGCGCGAATGCGCGGCTTCACCTCGAGCACGTCCCGGGCGATCGCGTCCTCCACGGGAAGCTGCAACCCGCGCAAGACGGCCTCTTTGGTCAGTCGGACCGCGAGCGGCGCGCACTCGAGGATCTCATTCGCCCAACGCTCCGCCGTCGGCATCAGCTCCTCGACTGGGACGACCTCGTTGACGATTCCGAGGCGGTACGCTTCGTCTGCCGAGATCCGTTTCCCGGTGAGCACCATCCCCATCGTCGCTTTGAGCGGCGCGGTGCGCGCGAGACGGTGCAGGCCCCCGGCGCCGGCCACGAGCCCGACCTTCACCTCGGGGAGCGAGAACTGCGTGTTGTCGGCGGCGATGATCAGGTCGCATGCGAGCGCTGTCTCGAAGCCGCCGGCGACGCAGTAGCCGTGCACGGCCGCGATGATCGGCTTCGACGTCTCGTAGTTGCTCGTCATCCCGGCGAACGGCGGCCGCTCCTGCGCTCGCGCCTTTGCGTCGCGCGATGCGCTCTCCTTCAGGTCGTTGCCCGTCGCGAACGCGCGGTCGCCGGCGCCGGAGAGGATCGCCACCCAGACGTCGTCGTCGTCGCGAAAATCCTCCCAGATCTCCCGCAGTTCGAAGTGCATCTTCGTGTTCATCGCGTTCATCACTTCGGGACGGTTGAGGGTGACGTACGCGAGGCGACCCTTCTTCTCGTAGATCACGTGCTCGTATCTCATTCACTCCTCCTGAACATCGGTAGGGAGACCTCGTCGTCGAAGGCTTCGAATGTAACCTCGAGCGGCATGCCGATCTCGAGCTCCGCGTTGTTGCAGTCGACGACATTGGAGATGCAGCGCACACCCTCTTCGAGCTCGACGAGTGCGATGTTGTACGGAACCTCGTCCTCGAAGCCCGGGTACTGCTGATGCATGATCGCGAAGCTGTAGAGCGTTCCCTTGCCCGACGCGGCGACCCATTCGAGGTCCTCCGCGAAGCATGCGTGACAGCGCGGCGTGATCGGCAGCGAGCCGGAGTGGCTCGTGCCCCACATGGGATGACCGCACACGCGGCAGCGGAGGATCATTAGCTCGCCACGCTTCGCGCCGTCGAAGAACGGCCGCGACGCGTCGTCGGGAATCGGAACCGGTTTGGTGTTTGTGGTAGTCGCCATTTCGCCTCCTCAGGCGGCGTGCTTGCTCATGATCGTGGTCGAGTGGTAGTTGAGAACGCCGCCGTTTCCGCTCACGAGCGCGTGGTCGTTCCGCTCGAGCTGGCGCTCGCCCCCCTGGCCGCGGATCTGGATCACGGCTTCCGAGACGGGCGTGAAGCCCCACATGTAGAACGATGACAACTGGCCACCACCGGTGTTCGTCGGCAATGAGCCGCCCGGCCCGAGCTTCCCGTCCTCGATGAACGGGCCACCCTCGCCTTTCTTACAGAAGCCGTAGTCCTCGATCGTGCAGAGGACGGTGTACGTGTAGCAGTCGTACAGCTCGAGGAAGTCGACGTCCGTGAGCTCGATCCCGGCCTGGCGTAACGCCTGTTCGCCCGAGACCTTGGCGCCGGTGTCGATGAGCGGATCGCGGCCGCGGAACTGGTTGTCTCCCGGTGCAATCTGGCCGAAGCCACGCAGGTAGACGGGCGGCTGCTTGAGTTCGCGCGCACGTTCCGCCGACGTGACGATCACGGCGACGCTCCCGTTCGAGACGAGCCCGCAGTCGAAGAGATGGAACGGCTCTACGATCCAGCGGGACGCGTGGTAGTCCTCGAGCGTCATCGGCTTCTTCATCTGCGCGCGCGGGTTCTTGAGCGCCCAGGTGCGCTGGCCGACCGCGATCGTGCCGAGCTGGTCCTGCGTCGTGCCGAATTCGTACATGTGGCGCCGTGCGCCGAGTGCATACGAGGGGTTCGCCCCGAAGAGCCCGTGCGCCGTCCGCAGGCCGGCCATGCCGACGGCGCCCTTCAGCCGGTTGCCGGCGTACGCGGCCGAGCTCGACACCTTCTCCTGCAACGGCGCGTCGGCGAAGAGGCAGGCGACGGCCGTGGCGCGGCCACTCGAGACGGCGTAGGTCGCGTACTCGAGCATCATCCCGGCCGTCGAGCCGAAGGAGTTCATGACGTTCACGAACGTCAGGTCTTCAAGCCCGAGCGACATCTGCAGCCGCGGACCGATGTTGTCGAACTGCGCGTTCGCGTTGACGAGCAGCCCATCGAGGTCTGACTTGTGCAGGCCGGCGTCGTCGAGCGCGAGCGCGACTGCTTCCGCTGCGAAGTCGACAGCCGTCCGGCCGTAGACCTTGCCCATATCGGTGAGGCCGAGCCCGACGATCGACGCTTTTGCCGACATCTCTCCTCCTAGCTCCAGGTGACGACGGCGTCGAGGGCCTCGACGGTCGAGCCTTCGACGCGCAACGGATTGATCTCGATCGACTCGAGCCGCGGCCCGAGTCGCAGGGCGAGGCGGCCCAGCGCGACGACGACCGCGGCGATCTGCTCGACGGCCGCAGGCGGACCGCCGCGCGCGCCGGCGAGCACGGCTGCGCCGCGCAGTTCGGCGACCATCGTGCGCACTTCGTGCTCGTCGACCGGCAACCGCCGCAGGCTCGTGTCGTTCAGTGCGTTGACCCAGATGCCGCCGAGGCCGACGGCGATCGTCGGCCCCCACTGCGGATCGCGCACGACGCCCGCGATCAGCTCGACGCCGCCGGTGCGGAACGGCGCGACGAGTGCCCCTTCGACGACGGCACCGTCGACGGCCTCGCCGGCCGCTGTCACCCGAGTAAACGCGGCGCGCACAGCGTCGTCGTCGGCGAGCCCGAGGGCAACGCCGCCGACGTCCGACTTGTGGATGATCTGCGGCGAGACGACCTTGACGACGACGGGGTGCCTGAGCTCGCGTGCCGCAGCGACTGCCTCGTCGGCCGAGTGCACGAGCCGTGTCGGCACGGTCGGGATGCCGTGGTCCGCGAGCAGCGCGAGGACGGCCGACTCCGAGAGTGCAGCGGGCTCGATCGCGAGCAGTGGCTCGGAAGTTGCGTGCGCTTGCGGGCGCCACGCCGACCAGCGCAAGACGTTCCCGATCGAGCGAACGCCGAGATCGAGACCGGCTATCCAAGGCTCCAGCCCGAGGTCGCTCACCTCGGCTCGCAGCGCCGCCGGCATGTCCTGCGACACCTGGTTGAGAACGACGCACGGCTTGCCGAGTGTCGCAAGCGATGGGCCGAGGAGCTGCAAGCGGCCGCTCGGCTCGGTCAGTACGTCGCCGTCGGGCAGTACGTCGACGACGCCGACGATCGCGACGTTGGGGTCGGCTGCGACGGCTGCGACGGCATTCGCCATCAGCTCCGGTCCGCCGACGGCCGCACCCGTGACGTCGAGCGGGTTGTGCGCGGCGCCGAACGCCGAACCGGTCTCCCGCAGCCGCGAACGTGTCTCGTCGGTGAACACCGCGAGCGGCACGTCGGCGGCGCTAGCCGCGTCGACGACGATGTCGCACGCACCGCCGGAGATGGAGACGACGCCGAGCCGGCCTGGGCCGATGCGGCCCGTTCGCGTCACGAGGCCGGCGGTCGCGACGAGCTCCTCGAGCGTGTCGACGCGGATGACGCCGGCCTGGCGAAGCGAGACGTCGATCACCGCGTCGTCTCCGGCGAGGGAGCCGGTGTGGCTCGCAATGATCTCGGCCGCGAGCTCGCTCCGCCCGACCTTCATCATCACGATCGGCTTGCCGAGGTCGGCGGCGCGGGCCGCGAGGTCGTCGAAGCGTGCGGCGTCGCCGATCGCCTCGACGAACACCGCGACGCACGCGACGCGTTCATCGTCGACGACGGCCCGGGCGGCATCGAGCGTGTCGATCATCGCCTGGTTCCCGGTCGAGACGACGTGGCTGAAATGCACGCCCTGCTTCGCGGCGAACCGGCCGAGCTGCATTGCGACGGCGCCGCTCTGCGAAACGAGTGCGATCGATCCCGGAGTGGCGTCCGGGACCGGAGGGGGCGAGGCCCACGCGCAGCAGCGGTCGACGAGGTTGAGGAAGCCGAGGCAATTGGGGCCGAGGAGCGCGATGTCCAGCTCGTCGGCGAGCGCGGCGAGCTTTGCCTGCGCCACGTGGCCCTCGGCGCCGGTCTCGCCGAACCCTGAGGCCAGCGCTACGGCGCCGCGGATGCCCGCGTTCGCCACGTCGCGGAGTGCGTCGGGCAGCGAGGCGGCACCGACGAGCAGCACGGCGACATCGACGTGCTCGCCGATCGCGGCGCAGCTCGTCGCAGTCGGGCGTCCGTGGGCTGAGGCGCCGCTGCGGTTGACCAGGTAGAGCTTGCACGGGAAGCCGTATCGGGTGGCCGTCGCGAAGGTCGTGAACGACCAGCGGGAGTTGTCGGAGGCACCGACGATCGCGACGCTGCCCGCAGCGAACAGCGAGCGGAGGCGGTCGGCGCCGACGCGGGCGTCACGGGAGGGGCCGGGCGCCACGGACACCGTCATCGGGCTTCGATACTAGTCGTATTTCTTGGATATGGATAGTCTGTCCATATAGTGAATAGTGTCGCCGACCTCACCGCCGAGCTCGCAGCATTCGTCGGCCAGCCTGTTGGGCCGTCGCGCATGTCGCCAACCGTGGTTGGTGAGGGGTCGATTCACAACTGGTGCGCGGCGCTCGGTGACGCCCTCCCTATCTACACAGATGCGGCATTCGCCGCCACGAGCCGCTGGCACGGCATCGTCGCGCCGCCGACGATGCTGCAGACCTGGACGATGCCTGATCGCCGCACGACGCTCCCGCCCGCGCCGGGGCCTGACGAGCCGGAAGCCGCGCTCATCGACGTGTTGCGACACAGCGGCTATGAGGGAGTCGTCGCGACGAACTCGGAGCAGGCCTATGTCCGCCCGATCAGGCTCGGGGACCGGATCGTCTCGCACGCCACGATCGCCGAGGTGACCGGACCGAAGCGGACAGCGATCGGCGAGGGCTACTTCGTCACGACCGAGACGAGATACGTCGACGCGGGCGGCGAGCCAGTCGGCAGCCTGGTGTTTCGCGCCTTTCGCTATCGGGCCGAGAAGCGGCGCACACCGCGGCCACCGGTCACGCCCGAGCTGCCCGCGAGCCCGACGATCGTCGTCGGCCGTTCCGTCGGGCCCCGCACGACCGAGACGCGCAAGCGCGAATCGGTCTCGGTCGGGGACACGCTTCCCGCGCTCGAGGTCCCGATCACGCCGACGCTGATCGTCGCCGGCTCCGTCGCATCGGGAGACTTCAACGTGCTCCATCACGACCGCGATCGTGCGCGCGCCGCCGGGGCGGCCGACATCTTCCTCAACATTCTCAGCACGAACGGCCTCGTCGGGCGGTATCTCGGCGAGTGGGCCGGCCCTGACGCGCGGGTCGCGCGGGTCGCACTCCGACTGGGTGTCCCCAACTACCCGTACGACACGCTTCGCTTGACGGGCGTCGTCGAGCGAAACGACGAGCTGGTCGGGCTTCGGATCCGCGGCACCAACTCGCTCGGCGAATGCGTCGATGCGACGGCGGAGGTGGAGCTGCCGTGACGGGCGACGTCGCAATCGTCGGGGTCGCGCGTACGCCGTTCGGCAAGTTCGGCGGCGCGCTGCGCTCGGTCAGCCTTCCCGAGCTCGGCAGCCATGCCGCGCGGGCGGCACTCGACCGCGCTGGTCTCGTGGCCGCCGACGTCGACGAGCTCGCGCTCGGCGTCAACTTCCCCGGATCGGATCGATCGATCGCGCGGCAGGTTGCGTTGCGCGCGGGCATTCCGGAGGATCGCAATGCGTACACAATCGATCGTGCGTGCTGCTCGTCGCTCGCCGCGATTGGAATGGCGACGCGCTCGCTGCGCATGGGGGACGCACGGATCGCGCTCGCGGGCGGCGCCGAGAACCTGAGCAAAGTGCCGTACTTCCTCGAGGACATGCGGTGGGGCCATTCGCTGGGTCACATCGGGCTCGTCGACCAGCTCGTCATTTCCTGCCCGCACACCGGCGTGCCTCGCGCGGTGCAGGCGTCGAAGGAGGCAGCGGACTACGGCATCGGCCGGTCCGAGCAGGATGAGTGGGCGCTCCGCAGCCAGCAGTGCGCCGGTTCTGCGGCCGCTGCCGGATTGTTCGCGGAGGAGATTGCGCCGATCGACGTGGGCGGCCGGCGCGTCGAGGCGGACGAGTCGCCGCGCCCAGACACGACGCTGGAAGGGCTCGCGCGACTCGCGACCGTCAACGACAGCGACACCGTCACGGCCGGTAATGCCCCAGGCTTGAGCACGGGTGCGACGAGCGTCGTGCTGATGTCCGGCGACGAGACGGAGCTCCGAGGGACGAAGCGACTCGCCACTGTCGTCGCGACCGCAATGGTCTCGGGTCCGCCGCAGAACGTGGCGTCGATTCCCGCTGTCGCCGCCCGGCACGTGCTCGAGAAGGCGGGGCTCTCGCTTGCCGACGTCGACCTGATCGAGATCAACGAGGCCTTTGCGGCCGTCCCGCTCGTTTCGACGCTCCTGCTTGCCGACGGCGACGCGGCCGCGGCCGAGCGGCTGCGCGAGCGAACGAACGTGAACGGCGGTGCCGTGGCGCTCGGTCATCCGACGGGTGCGACCGGCGCCCGGCTCGTGATGACGATCGCGCTCGAGCTCATGCGGCGTGGCGGCGGGCTCGGCCTTGTCGCGATCTGCGGCGGCATCGGCGAAGGTGAAGCAGCCCTGATTCGCGTTGAACGGGCCTGAGACGGAAGGAGATCGATGAATCGCGAGCCGTACGCAACCCGCAACCTGCTCCTCTATCCGGGGCTGAATCTCAGCAACGAGCAGAAGCGGCGAGTCGACGACCTCGAGTTCACGATCGAGGAGCTGACTACCGACCAGCTCGTCTACAGCATGGCGCGCCAGATCGAGACGAACTTTCAGACGTTCTACACGGTCGCAGAAGAGGTCGCCGGTGAGGAGGCGGCGCTGAAGATCGCGCACGAGATCGGGCGGCGCTACGGCGGCGGCGGCTACGCGAAGCTCCTGCAGGCGCGCGGCTGCGGCAATCGCGGAAGCGCCCAGATGATGGCGATCTACCAGGACATCGCGCACTCGATCCGGGGACCGAAGCACACTGCCGCGCTCTACGCAGAGTGGGACGACGAGCGCTGCGTCGTCAAGCGCGACGCCTGCATCTACTTCGACGAGACGCGGCCGCAGAATGGTAAGTACACCGGCGCGTTCGAGCAAGGCTGCTTCGAGGGCTACGTCGCCGCGGATGAGAACCTCGACCGCGTCGAGGTGCGCTGCTGCCGCTGGCGCGGCGATGCGGGCTGCGAAATCTCGTGGGAGTTCAAGCCGGGTGCGCGTGCGGGCAATGCCGACGGTGCGGAAGTCTAGGCGCGCCGGTGAAGTTGGGCGGCTCAGTGGCGATCGTCGCTGTCGGTGCGACCGAGCAGGGAAAGCTGCCCGGCCGTGACGCGGACGACATCGCGATCGAGGCGCTCGGGCTTGCACTCTCCGAGGCGGGCCTCGAGAAGGGAGACCTCGACGGCCTGATCACGTGCAAGTCGGCGGGCTCGGACTGCGGTATCGACACAGAGATCGGCCGAAAGGCCGGTATGAATCCGGCGTTCAGCGCGACCCTCGACTACGGCACGTGCAACTTCTCGCTCCATCTCGCCGCGATGGCGATCACGAGCGGCATGGCATCGACGATCGGGCTCGTCTACGGGACGAATCAGAAGACAGGGAAGAAATTCGCATTCACACGTGCGGCAGGCGACGCCGGCAGCCCCGGGGCGCCGTACGGCTTTCTGCACGTCGCCGGCCCGGCGGCGCTCGCATTTCGCCGCCATCAGCATCGCTACGGCACGACGGAGGAGCAGCTCGGGCAGATCGTCGTGTCATCGCGGCAGTGGGCGAAGCGGAATCCGCAAGCGATCTTCCGTGAGGACTTCACGATCGACGACTACGTCGCCTCGCCTTATCTCGTCCGGCCAGTGCGCCGCGCAGACGTGACGATGATCTCCGACGGCGGCGCGGCGCTGATCGTGACGACCGCCGAGCGCGCCGCGACGCTGCGGACGAAACCGGTCTACATGCTCGCCGGCGCGCAGCAGACGGGCCTTCGGCTCTACCAGAACGACGACCAGCTTATGCGCGCGTGGCTCGGGGACGTGGCACGCCGCGTCTATGCGGATTCAGGCCTGACGCGCGACGACATCGACCTGCTCTACGTGCAGGACCCAACGAGCGTATGGGTCTTGCAGATGCTCGAGTGGTTCGGCTTCTGCGACGTCGGCGAAGCCGGCGCGTTCCTCGACACCGGCGCGATCGCGCCGGGGGGCTCGCTACCGCTCAACACGAACGGGGGCCAGCTTTCCGAGGCGTACATGTGGGGCTGGCTGCACCTCGTCGAGGCGGTGCGCCAGCTGCGGGGGGAAGCCGGGGAACGCCAGGTCGGCGGCGCCCGTACCGCGCTCTACTGCTCGAGCAAGGCCTTCGAGAAAGGCGCGGCGACCGTGCTTGCGAGCGAGGCGCCATGACGATCCTGCCCGACCTCGACGATCCGGTGTCGGCGCCCTTCTGGCGCGAGGCGGCCGCCGGCCGTCTGTCATTTCAGCGCTGCTCCTCGTGCGGCTATCTCCGCTGGCCGGCTGCGGTCCTATGCCCGGAGTGCTGGTCGCCCGATGCCGAATGGACGGCTGTCGCACCTGAGGGGTCGGTGTGGAGCTATGGCGTCTACGAGCGAGCGTTCGATCCCGCATTCGAGGAGTCGATTCCGTACGTGGTTGCGCTCGTCGAGCTCGATGCTGGGCCGCGGCTCATCAGCAACATCGTCGAGATCGAACCGCAACAGGTCGATGTCGGGGCGCGCGTCACCGCCGTCTTCGAGTCGTTCGCGCCCGATGCCGCTCTCGTCAAGTTCAGGCCGCTCTCGTGACCGTCGAGACACTGCTCGGCGGCGTGACGTTCCCCGAGTGTCCACGCTGGCACGCCGGCCGTCTATGGTTTTCGGACGTGCACGCGCACCGTGTCATGCGCGTCGATCTCGACGGGAACGCGGACGTCGTGGTGGAACTCGACGATCGCCCGACCGGCCTCGGCTTCCTTCCGGACGACACGCTGCTCGTGGTGAGCGCCGACAAGCGAGTCGTACTGCGCGTCGACGACGGTCGCGCGACCGTGCACGCAGATCTGAGCTCGCTCCCGGTCGCGTGGCTGAACGACATGGTCGTCGACCGGGACGGTCGCGCCTACGTCGACGCGATCGCGTACATCGAGGATCCCGGCGGCGAAGAGTCTCCGGACAAGATCGCCTGCATCCATCCCGACGGCAGCTGGCGGCTCGTCGCCGATCCGGCGCTGCGACCGAACGGGATTGTGATCACCCCCGACGGCCGGACACTGATCCACGCGAGCACACGCCGCCGGAAGCTGATCGCCTGGGCGATCGACGACGAGGGCGGCCTGTCGGAGTCGCGACTGTGGGCGGACACCGGCCGCTGGACTCCCGATGGAATCTGCCTCGACGCCGACGGCGCCGTCTGGATCGGCGCCCTCGCAAGGCAGCACTTCGTGCGGATGCGCGAGGGCGGCCAGATCGACGCGACGATCGAGGTTCCCGGCCGATGGGCGACCGCCTGCATGCTCGGCGGCCCCGATGGCAGGACGCTGTTCATGGCCACCGCGGACCCGGAGACGGGCAGCGGCAACATCGAGATCGCCACCGTCGCGGTCGAGGGGGCGGGATGGCCCTAACCCCTCGACGGCAGCCGCCGGCGAAGTAAGGATGGAACGATGACGACGACGATCGATCGCGCCACGCGGACGGCGACGGCGCAGCTGGCTGAGTTCGCGGCAGGCCTCGATTTCGACGCCGTGCCGAAGGAGGTTGTCGAGGCGGCGAAGACGCTCGTCCTCGACTGCCTCGGCTGCACGCTCTTCGCGTCAACGCTGCCGTGGTCGCGCCTGATCCAGGCGTACGTGCTCGCCGAGAGCGGCCCGGCGGCCGCAGGCGTCTGGGGCACGGGCATGAGCACGAGCGTCTCACTCGCGGCGCTCGCGAACGGCACGGCCGGCCACGGCTTCGAGATCGACGACGTCGACCATCGTTCCGGGCTGCACGTCAGCAGCGTTACGGTGCCGGTCGCCCTCGCCCTCGCAGAGGCGGAGAGCGGATGGACGGGCAGGGAACTGCTTGCGGCGCTCGTCGCCGGCTTCGAGGTCGGGCTGCGCGTCGGCATCGCCATCCAGCCGGGCCACTTCCTGCGGGGCTACCACCCGCAGGGAACGATGGGACCGATCGCGGCGGCCGCGACGGCCGCGCGCGGCCTGCGGCTCGATGCGGCGCAGACGGCGCACGCCTTCGGGCTCGCGGGGAGTATGGCGGCGGGACTCATGGGCTCACAGCAGGGAGGCATGGTCAAGCGGCTCCATGCAGGACGCTCCGGCGAAAGCGGTGTCGTCGCGGCGCGGCTCGCGCAGCGCGGCTTCACCGGCACCGACGACGTCTTCGACATCGAGTTCGGCGGCTACTGCTCGACGCTCGAGGGGCTTCCCGGAGCGACCGAGCGGCTCGGCTCGACGATCGACCAGCTGGGCGAGACCTGGCTGACGCCCAACGTCGGCTACAAGATCCACGCGAGCTGCGCCGCGAACCACTCGACGCTGGACGTCGTCCGGAGCCTGCGTGACGAGCACAGGCTGACGCTCGACGCGGTCGCCTCCGTCCGTGTGACC
The DNA here is from genome assembly GCA_963744355.1 of uncultured Actinomycetes bacterium. Taxonomy (GTDB): domain Bacteria; phylum Actinomycetota; class Thermoleophilia; order Gaiellales; family Gaiellaceae; genus Palsa-739. The sequence goes on along the minus strand of CAVUTE010000005.1, from coordinate 7,930 downwards.
ACGTCCCACCACACGGTTGTTCACTGCGGCTGGGAATACGTCCCGGGCGACGTGGTGAACGCGCAGATGAGCCTGCGTTACGGTGTCGCCGCAATGATCGCCACAGGCAGTGCGTTCGTCGATCAGTTCACGCCGGAGCGGATACACGACCGCGAGCTCGTCGATCTCGCTGCCCGCGTCGACGTGGTTGCCGATGAGTCGATCGACGCCCTCGGTTCCGACCATCGCCACATCACCTCGGTCGAGATCGTCCTGCAGGACGGGAGCGTGTTGGCGGATGGCGCAAAGCACCGCATCGGCAGCCAGTTCGAGCCGGTGGGGAGAACCGAGATCGTCGACAAGTTCCGGCTCTTGACCGACGCGCTCACTGGCATCGATGCCGACGGCATTTGCGCCGCCGTTGTCGACCTCGAGACGCTCACCGACACGAGTGAGCTCTCGCGCCTCCTGGCCGTGTCCATCGGAGGCCCGGCGTAATGGCACCGAACGGCTCCCCCTCGAGTGGGGCCTCGCTGCCCACTGCGGTCTCGGGTGCGCAGACGCTGCTGCGGGGCCTCGACATCCTCGAGGCGTTTATCAATGAGGGAAGCTCGTTGACGCTGGCCGAGATCAGCCGGAGCGTCGGCCTGACGACGCCGACGACGCATCGCTTGCTGAAGGCGCTCGCGATGCGCGGGATGGTCGTCGACGACGGCAACCGCCACTACAGCCTCGGGCCGGCCGTCATGCGCCTTGCGCTCGCGATCATGAACCGAAGGAACGATTTGATCGCCGTTGGCGGTCCAACCCTCGAGCGGCTGCGCATCCTGACGGGCGAGACCGTCAGCTTGCACACGATTCTCGGCGAGGAGCGCGTCTGCATCGTCGAGCTCGTGAGCCCCGAGCCGATCCGGATGGAATCCGGTGTCGGCCACGTGCATCCCCTCTTCGCAGGCGCCGCGGGCAAGGTCTTGATCGCGTGGAACGAGGCGCTCGTCGAACGGCTTCCGGCGCAATTGCCGCGCTTCGGGCCGAGCACGATCTCCACGCGCGCTGAGCTGGAGGTCGACCTCGCCGACGTGCGCAAGCGCGGCTATGCGACGAGTAACAACGAGGTGGTCGCCGGCGCGTCGTCCCTTGCGGTGCCGGTGTTCGACAGTAGCGGTGGCGTCGCTGCTGCGATCAACATCGCCGGGCCGACCGACAGGTGGAACGACGCAAGGATCGCGAAGCATGCGCCGGCCGTGCTTGCGGAGGCGCAGCGGCTCATGCAGCTGCTCGCGTCCTCGGGCGCGCCCGCGGTGTCTGCCGGACTCTCCTAGCCGACACCGCAGCGTGTCGCTCCGCACCAGGCTCGCCAGTCAGCCGCCCGGATACCGGATTCCGATCGGACGCGTGCTCGCGATCTACTCGGGGCTGATGCTCGTCAACTTCCTCAGCTCGACGGACCAGACAATCGTCACGACGGCGCTCCCGCACGTCGTCGCCGACATCGGCGGCTTCACCGAGTACTCCTGGGTGTTCACCGCGTACGTGCTCGCGTCGACCGTTGCGATCCCGTTGTACGGCAAGCTCGGCGACGTCTACGGCAAGCGGCCGATGTTGCTCGCATCCGTTTCGATCTTTCTCGTCGGCTCGATGCTCTGCGGCGTTGCCCAGTCGATGCCCGAGCTCGTGGCGTTCCGCGCCGTCCAGGGAATTGGCGCCGGTGGGCTCGTTCCCCTTTCGCTGGCGACCATCGCTTCGATGGTGCCGCTGCGCGATCGCGGCCGCTACCAAGCATTTACCGTCACCGCATTCGCCGGCGGAGCCGGCGTCGGGCCGCTCCTCGGCGGGCTGATCGTCGATCACGCGTCATGGCGGTGGATCTTCTACGTCAACGCGCCGTTCGGCCTGCTCGCGCTCACGATCGTGTTCCTGATGATGAGGAATCCGGCGCGGCGTGAGCGGCGGCCGATCGACTGGCTCGGTGCCGGGACGCTCGCCGCGGCGACGGCGTTGCTGATGCTCGGGCTCCTCTGGGGTGGGCGCTCGTTTCCGTGGGCGTCACCGACCGAGCTTGCGACGCTCGTCGGAGCCGTGCTCGCCTGGATTGCGTTTGCGATTGCGGAGCGGCGCGCGGTCGAGCCCATCCTCCTGTTCTCGGCGCTGCGCGAGCGTGCGGTCGCCTGCAGCGTCGTCTGCTACGCGCTCGGCGGCTGGGTGATGCTCGGCTCGATCACCTACGTCCCGCTCTTCGTGCAGACCGTCGTCGGAACGTCGGCGACGCGATCGGGGCTCGTCCTCTGGCCGCAGTTCCTCGGCACATCGCTCGCGAGCTTCGCCGTCGGCCGGTTCATGTTCCGCAGCGGCCGCCTGCGCCCCATGGCGCTTCTCGGCCCGTTCATTCTCTTTGCTGGCGTCTTGATGCTCTGGCGGATGAATGCGGGCGTGACGAGTGGACAGGTCGCGCGCGACACGATCCTGAGCGGTATCGGCTGGGGGCTCATGGCGCAGGTGTTCATCGTCTCGGTCCAGAACGCGGTGTCGCGCTCGCTGGTCACGTCGGCGACCGCGTTGATGGTGTTTTCGCGCTCGATGGGCGCTGCGCTCGGCGTCGCCGCGATGGGTGCGCTCGTCAATCACGGTCTACCTGCAGGCATCCGGCTCGACTCACAGGAGCTCGGCGGCGGCGGTCGCAGTCCGCTTGCCACTCGCGAGCTGCTCGCGCACGCCATCACGCCGGCATTCCTGCTCACGGCGTGCGCGGCGGCGCTCGTCCTGCCCATTGCCGCGTACGGCATCCGGAACGTCGTCCACACGAAGGACGAGGCTACGAGCGTCGCGGTCGAGGCCGCCTAAACGGCGGCTGCCGCGGCGTCGACGGCGCACGCGGCCGCTTCGCCCGCGATCCGGCCAAAGACCGCGCCACGCATCAGCCCCGCCCCGGCGGGATAGTTCGAGTAGAAGAAGCCGCCGGTGATCTCGCCGGTCGCGTACAGCCCGGGAATCGGGTTCCCGGTCAGGTCGATGACGCGCGCGGTCTCGTCGATCTTGATGCCGCCATACGTGAACGTGATGCCGCAGGCGACGACGAACGCGGTGTAGGGAGGGTTCTCGAGCTTGGTCGCCCAGTTCGACTTGGGCGGCTGCAGTCCGTCGGTGCACTTCCCGTCGCGGATCGATGGGTCGAACGTCCCGTCCTGCACGGCTGCGTTGAATTCGTCGACTGTTGCCACGAGCCCCGCCGGATCGAGGTTGAGCTTGCGTGCGAGCTCCTCGATCGTGCCGGCGACGATGGGATTGCGCTCTGCGCCGGACGCGTGCGCGGCGGCGCGACCGGTGGTCGACTCGCTGATCGGAATCTCGACGGGGACTGCGTAGCCGGGCGAAGCCTCGACCGCGGCGTCCATGATCGCGCTGTCGAAGATCTGGTACGCGAGCGCGCCCGGCTGCTTGAGGATCTCGATGCCGGTCTTCGCATACGTGTACAGCTTGAAGTCGGAGCCCTCATCGAGGAAGCGCTTGCCGTGGATGTTGACGGTGATGCCGAACATGTACGACGTGCGGCTCGACAGCGCACGGAGATCGAGATCGCCGGTGTCGGGAGCGAACGCGTCGAGCGGCACGGCGTGCGCCGACGACCAGTTGCCGACCGGCTGCGCGCCGAGCTCCAGCACCTTGGCGAGCACTTCGCCGGTGTTGTACCTCGTGCCGCGCACGAGGGCCTGATCCCATCCTTGGCCGAGGTACCGCACGCGCATCTCCGGATTCGCCTCGAAGCCGCCGCAGCCGAGCACGACGGCGCTCGCGTCCGCGACCTTCGCCTCGCCGCGTTGCGTGTACGTGACGCCGCGCACGCCGCCGTCCTCGTCGAGGACAAAGCCGTTGACCGCTGCGTCGTACTCGATCTCGATGCCGGCCGCCTCGGCCGTCCCGAAGAACGTGTTCGAGAGTCCTTCGCCGCCCTCGATTGTCGACAGCATCGCGTGGTCCGGCCAAACCCGCTTGCCGTCGCGGTACTGGGAGGTGGGGTACAGACGGAACTGCACGCCATGGTCGCGGAGCCAGCACGCGGTCTCGAACGACTGGTCGACCGTCATACGGATCAGCGTCGGATCGCACCAACCGTCCGACAGCCGGACGACATCGGCGTAGTAGTCGTCGGAGTCGTAGCGCTCCATGACGAACGTCTCGTCGTCCGCGGCAGTCAGCGAAGGAATCAGGTCGTGGACGGCATCGACGTCGTCGAGCGCGATCCGGTAGAGGCCGCCTGTGAAGCGGGTGTTGCCGCCACGGAGCTCGAACGGCGCCTTCTCCAGCACGAGGACCGACGCCCCGGCTTCGCGAGCCGTGAGTGCCGCCGTGAATGCCGCATTCCCGGCGCCGACCACGACCACGTCATGCGTGCTGGAGCTGATAGCCATCGAGCCGTCCTCCCTCGCTGTTCACAATATGGACAGGTAGTCCATTTATTCTGTAGGTTGACGGATGCCGTGTCAAAGCCTCGGGGGTTCACCGCCGACCTTGCTCGCCGCGCCGCCGGAACGAGCCTGTCGGACGTCGGCCCGACGCACCTCACACGAGTCCGTCATTGCGTCCTCGACTGGTTCGGCGTGACGGTCGCGGGCTCGCGGGAGGATGCCGCCCGGATCGCCGGCGAGGTCGCGCTGATCGAGCGCGAGGCGCCGCGCGCGACCGTCGTCGGGACGCGGCATCGCGTCGGCCCGCAAAGTGCCGCATTCGTGAACGGCACGGCGTGCCACGCGCTCGATTACGACGACAGCAGCTTCTGGATGACGGGCCACCCTTCGGCGGCAGTCGTGTCCGCGGCGTTGGCCGTAGGAGAGGCGCGACACCTGACGGGTCGGGAGGTGGCGGCGGCGGTGCTCGCCGGGCAGGAAGTAGCCGCGCGCCTCGGCATCGCCGTCGGCAAAGGGCATTACCTCGCGGGCTGGCATGCCACCGGGACTGTCGGAACGTTCGCCGCCACCGCGGCGGCCGGCAGGGCGATCGAGCTCGACGACGGCGCGATGGAGTGTGCGCTCGGCCTGGCGGCGACCCAGGCTGCAGGCCTCAAGATCTCGTTCGGAACGATGGCCAAGCCGCTGCATGGCGGTCGCGCCGCCGCTGCGGGCGTCCTTGCCGCGCTGCTGGCGGAACAAGGCTTCACGGCCGGCGCCGGCGCCATCGAGGCGCACCAGGGTTTCGCATCGACCCAGGCGCCGGACTTCGATCCTGAGCGCGTCGGCGCAGAGCTGGGCGGTCGGCTCGGGGTTGAGGGCGTTCTCTACAAGAAGCACGCTTGCTGTGGTGGGACACACGGGGCGATCGACGCGCTGCAGCGGGTGCGCATCGCACCAACCGACGTGGCCCGTGTCGAGATCTTCGTCAGCCAGCAGATGTTCGACATCTGCAGCATCGCCGAGCCCGCCCTCGGCATCGAGGGAAAGTTCAGCCTGCGGCACGTCGCGTCACTCGTGCTCGCCGGCCGTAGCACCGGGCCCTCGGGCTTCACCGACGATGCCGTGTCGGACCCGGAACTGCTCGGCCTCCGCGCGAAGGTGGAGATCGTTCCCTCAGGCGCAGCAACCGGACTCGAGACGACTGTGGCAGTCACACACCGTTCCGGCGAGCGCGTCGAGGTTGCCTCGAACGCGCGGCGTGCTGCGACCGACGACGAGCTCCCGCTCGAGTGGGAGACGCTCGTTGCGAAGTTCCGCGAGCTCGCGGCCCCCGTCATCGGCGGGGCCTCCGCGGCAACGCTGGTCGACCGCGTCGCGGCATTCGAAGACCTCGACGACGTCGGCGACGTGTTGACTCTGGCCGCCGCGTGACCGGCTTCACCGCCGATCTCGCCGACCGCGTTGCGTCGCTGCAGTTCGAGGCGTTGAGCGAGACCCAACTCGAACGCACACGGCAGTGCGTCCTCGATTGGCTCGGCGTTACCCTCGCGGGCGCGCAGGAGCCCGTCGGCCGAGCCGTTCAGGCCGTGCTCGCCGAGGACAAGTCGGACGGACTCTGCACCGTGATCGGCACGGCGGCTCGGGCCGGTCCGCAGGGTGCGGCACTCGCGAACGGCACGGCGTCGCACGCCCAAGACTACGACGACATCAGCTTTTGGATGCAAGGCCATCCGTCGATCAGCGTCGCTTCTGCAGTGTTCGCCGTCGGAGAGCAGTACGGCCTCTCGGGACGAGAGGTCGTGACGGCGCTCGTCGCGGGCTACGAGGCGTCGATTCGTCTCGGCCTCGCGGTCGGCAAGCGCCACTACCTCGGCGGCTGGCACACGACCGGCACGGTCGGATCGTTCGGCGCCGCTGCCGGGGCGGGTCGTGCGCTCGGCCTCGACGCCGAGCAGATGGAGCGCGCTTTGGGGCTCGCAGCGACGCAGGCGGCTGGACTCAAGGTCTCGTTCGGGAGCATGGGAAAGGCCCTGCACGGCGGCCGCTCGGCTTCAGTCGGCGTCCTGTCTGCACTGCTCGCGGCCCGCGGGTTCAGCGCCGGCAGGGGCGCGATCGAGGGCCCGCAGGGATTCGCGGCGACGCAGGCGGAAGGCTTCGACCCGGCCCGGCCCGACGAGGTCATGGGCGATCGGCTCGGCGTCGAGTCCATCTGCTTCAAGAAGCATCCGGCGTGCGGCGCCACGCACGCGACAATCGACGCGCTCCAGTCCGCGTATGCCGACCATGGTCTGCGCGGCGACGACGTCGAGCACGTTCGCCTCGGCGTTACGGGCGAGATGCTCGACATCTGCTGCATCGAACGGCCGCAGACCGGTGTAGAGGGCATGTTCAGCGTGCGCCACGCGGGTGCGGCAGTGCTCGCTGGACGCGGCGCCGGCCTGGCGGCGTTCACGGACGAGGCGGTCAGAGCACCCGACGTCCTCGCGGCGGCGCGCAGGATCGAGATCGCAGTCCATCCGGACCGCCCGACAGGCATTCGCACCGAGGTGACGATTCGCGCGCGCGGCGAGACGTTCGTCTATGACCTCGGCGAGCGCCGCGCCGCGACCGACGACGAGTTGCCGCGCCTGTCCAGGACGCTGCGCTCGAAGTTCATGGAGCTCGCCGACCCCGTGCTCGGCCGCGACCGCGCGGCCAGAGTCGTCGGCCGCGTCAGCGTCATCGAGAATCAGCGGCCGGTGAACGAGTTGCTCATCCTCACACGACGGGAGACCGCATGAGTCGCCACGTGGCGCTCTTCTGGCAGCGCGCTTGAGCGTCCTGCGCCGCGGCCAAGGAGTTCCTTGGCGAGCACGGGGTTCCCTTCGAGTCGGTCGACCGCAACACGGACGAGGGCTTCGCACGCTGGCAGGCGGCGGGTAGCCCTGCGATTCCGTCGATCGAGATCGACGGCTCCTCGACCTTGATCATGCATGTCAGTCAGTTGGCCGCTCTGCTTGGGTTGCCCGCGCCGGCCATGCCGGACGCGTCGCGGCTCGCGTATGACATCGCTCTCGTCGTCGGATCGTGGGCTGCCAATCTCCGCGTGTTGCCGTGGGAGCTTGTCGTCGCAGACACGCGATCTCGCGGCCGCACGATCCGAAACCTGACGATGAACGCGGTGCATCCGATCTCGCTTCTACCGGCGACACGCGAGACGGGGCGCTTCGACTGGGGGCTCGTCGACATCGACGAGCAGCTGGCGGAGCAGTACGAGACGACCGAGGCACTTGCAACGTTCGCCCAAGGCGTTCACGACAACTGGACGGCGTTCGTGGTCGCGTACGAGGACGACCTCGCCTCGGAGGATCCGTGGATCGAGGCACCGCGCGGACGTATGCGGTTCTCTGACCTGCTGGCACACCAGCGGTGGCACATCTCGTTCCACCACCGGCAGATCGTCGAGTTCCTCGAGGAGAGAGGCGTCGAACCCGCGGACTCGTTCCGCGTCGACCGACTCCCCGGTGTGTCGCTTCCACCGTCGGTCTTTTGACGCGCGCCTTAGTGCACGACGAGCACGGAGCGCG
>CAVUTE010000004.1:402500-1047217 GCA_963744355.1 uncultured Actinomycetes bacterium | reverse complement strand
GCCCCTGCGGCGCGCGCGGAGACGGTGGTGCATCGTGCTCGTGTACTGCGCAGCGGCTCGCGTTGTACCGGGCCAAGCTGTCGCGTGCGCTCCTCGACCGCTTCGACCTCGTCGTCGCGGTGCCGCGGCCGCGCGCGACCGAGCTCGCCGCCGGACCCGCGGAGGCGTCCGCGCCGGTGGCCGTCCGCGTCGCGCTCGCGCGGGAGGCACTTGCGATCCTGCCGCTGCGCCGCTCCGCCGACGCCGACGCGCTCCTCACACGCGCGGTCGACCGTCTGCCGCTGTCGGGACGCGGCCGCGCCCGAGTCGCTCGGGTCGCGCGCACGATCGCTGCGCTCGCCGGCACGGACGAGGTGCAGGCGGAGCACGTGGCCGAGGCGCTCGCGTACCGGTCGCCGCAAGAGCTCGCATGAACGAGCTCGCCCTCGCGGTGTTCGCGTCGGAGACGGGGACGCACCTCATCCGGCCGCCGGACACCGCGCGCTGGCGTGCGCACCTGCGGACGTTCGACGCGCATGCGTACCAGGAGCAGCTCGCCGCGCGTCGGTTCCGGTTCGTCTCCGATCTGCCGCCGCTTATGCGCTCGATCCACGATCCGCCCATCGGTCTCTTCATTCGCGGAGTCGCACCATCCGAGCTGCTCCAGCGACCTGCGGTCGCAATCGTCGGCGCAAGGGCCTGTTCCGGCTACGGCGCGTCGGTCGCACGCAGCCTCGCACGCGAGCTCGCCGCCGCAGGGCTCGTCGTCGTCAGCGGCCTTGCGCGCGGAGTGGACGGGGAAGCGCACCGCGGCGCGCTCGATGCCGGAGGAGCGACCGTCGCGGTGCTCGGCTGCGGCATCGACCGCGACTACCCGGCGGCGCACGCCGACCTGGCGCGGCGCATCGCCGAGACCGGGTTGATCGTCTCCGAGTACGCGCCGGGCGTGGAGCCTGCGCCCTGGCGCTTCCCGGCGCGCAACCGCATCGTCGCCGGGCTTGCAGCCGCGACCGTCGTCGTCGAAGCGCGCGAACGGAGCGGCGCGCTCATCACGGCCGACCTCGCGCTCGAGGAGGGTCGCGAGGTGTTCGCGGTTCCGGGCGAGATCACGTCCGCGCTCTCGGCCGGAACGAACGGGCTACTGAAGCTCGGCGCCTCGCCGTTGACCTCGTCGGCCGATGTCCTCTGGGCCTTCGGGATCGAGGCGGAGCCTCCGAAGGAGCGATCGCCGCTCCTCGAACTGCTGCCGGCGACGGCCGACGAGCTCGTTCGCGCAACCGGCCTCGACGCCTCGGAGATCGCCCGCGAACTCGTCGAGCTGGAGCTGGCGGGGCGCGTGGTGGTCTACGACGGGATGTACCGTCAGGGGTCGTGAACCCGTACTGGCTCGAGGAACCGGTCCCGGAACGCGTCAACGGCCGTCAGGACGGCCGCGTAGACGTGGCGATCGTGGGCGCCGGCGTCACCGGCTGCAGCGCAGCGCTCCGGCTCGCCGGGGCCGGGCTGCGAGTCCGTGTCCACGACCGGCGCGCGGTGGCCGAGGGCGCGAGCGGCCGGAACGGCGGCTTCGCGCTGCGAGGCGGGGCGGCGCGCTACGACGTCGCGCGCGAAACGTACGGCGCCGACGAGTCGCGCGCGCTCTGGCGCTGGACGGAGGACACGCTCGACGGAATGGAGGAGCTCGCCGGCGACGCGTTGCACCGGCCGGGCAGCTACCGGCTCGCCGCCGACGAGGAGGAGCGGGAGAACATCCGCGCGGAACACGAGGCGCTGCACGAGGACGGCTTCGCGGCGGACTGGCTCGACGAGTTTCCCCGGTTCCACGGAGCGATTCATCACCACGGCGACGGCTCCATTCAGCCTGCGCGCTTCGTGCGCAGGCTCGCGTCGCGCGCCGCCGCGGCAGGCGCGGAGTTTCGTGAGCACGATGCCGTCGCCGACATCGAAGAGCTCGACGCGGAGCGCGTGCTCGTCGCCACCGACGGGTACGGCCGCGACCTCGTCCCGGAGCTCGCGGACGCGATCTGGCCGGCGCGCGGACAAGTCGTGGTGAGCGAGCCCCTCGACCGCGTGCTCTACGACCGGCCGCACTACGCGCGGCAGGGATTCGATTACTGGCAGCAGCTCCCGGACCGCCGGCTCCTGCTGGGCGGGTTCCGCGACGTGTCGATCATGGACGAGCTCACCGACGTCGAGGAGACCACGCCCACCATCCAGGCCTCGCTCGAGCGCTTCCTCGGCGAGCTCTCGGGCGGCGAGGCGCGTATCAGCCACCGCTGGGCCGGGATCTTCGCCCTGACGCAGGACATGCTCCCGCTCGTCGGGCCGGTGCCCGGTCGCGACGGGGTATGGATAGCGGCCGGGTACTCCGGGCATGGAAACGTCATGGGCTTTGGCTGCGGCAGCCTCGTCGCCGACGCGATGCTCGGGCGCGCTCCCGAGCTGCTCGGGCTGTTCGAGCCCGTCCGCCTTACCTGACCTTCAGCTTGCGAGAGGTCCTGCTCGGGCACACTGGCCCGGATGACTCCGAGGAACTTGGCGCTCGCGGGCGCGACCCTGCTCGTCGTCAGCGCCATTCTCGCCGTCGTCCTGCATCACGGCGGGAAGCAAAACGCGGCTCCGCCCGCGCCCACGACGACGACGGTGGCCCCGCCGACCACGGCCGCCCCGGCGCCGACGACGACCGCACCACCGCCGCCGCCGCCGAAGCCGATCCCGATGTCCTGGGAAAACGCTGGTGCCTTCGTCTGGCACACGGGCGACGTCGACCCCGACTGGCTCGGGCAGCAGCTGCGCTCGGCTGGGTTCGGGTGGGTTGGCGTTTACTTCGACGCCGGCGACCCGCCGGATCTCAGCTGGATCGAGCGCCTCGAACAGTCCGGCGGCCTCGCCGTCGGCGGCTGGAGCGTCCTGGGCGACGATCCGCACGCCGATGCAGCGCTCGCCGCCCGCACCGTCCGACAGGACGGCCTCTCCTTCTACATCGCCGACGCGGAAAACCCGTACCAGGCGGATCCCAGCCGCTCGCAGGCGTTCGTAACCGACTTCCGCGCGCTGGAGCCGACGCTGCGCGCCGGCTTGTCGTCGCTCTGCGACGCAAACGGGATCGGGCTCGCGCCGTGGGCGAACGCCGGCTTCGATTTCCTGCCGCAGGCTTACGTGAACGACTTCGGCCTCGGCGTCTCACCTGCCGCATGCGTACGAGCCGCGTCGGGGTACTTCCCGTTATCGAAGGTGCATCCGACCGTTGGCAGCTATCACGGGCGAAAGGGGTGGTTTGCGCCTGGCCGTTACATCCCCCTGCTCGCGCAGGCCGGAACGACGGGCTTCTCCGTCTATCTCGCCGAGACGAACATGACGGCGGAAGGCTGGCAGTCGTACGGGCAGGCGATCAAGACGCTGCACATCGCGGCTAGAGCGTCTTGACGTCCTGGATGAGCTTCGTGATCGATTCCTTGGCGTCGCCGAAGAGCATGACCGTCTTCGGGTTGTAGAAGAGCGGGTTCTCGATGCCGGCGAAGCCCGGGTTCATCGATCGCTTGAGCACGACGACGGCCTGCGCGTCGTCGACGTTGAGGATGGGCATCCCGTAGATGGGGCTGCCCTGGTTGTTGCGGGCGTCGGGATTGACGACGTCGTTGGCGCCGACGACGACCGCGACGTCTGTGCGGGAGAATTCCGGATTCGCGTCGTCCATCTCCTTCAGCTGCGGATAGGGCACGTTCGCCTCCGCCAGCAGCACGTTCATGTGCCCGGGCATGCGGCCCGCGACGGGATGGATGGCGTACGTGACCTCGACGCCCTTCGACTCGAGGAGGTCGGCGAGCTGGCGCACGTCGTGCTGCGCCTGCGCGACCGCGAGCCCGTAACCGGGGACGAAGACGACCTTGTGCGCGTACGCGAGCATCACGGCGACGTCCTCGGCGCTCGCCGAGCGCACGGTGCCACCGTCGCTGCCTGCGGCAACGGCCGCCGCTCCCTCGGTCACCTGCCCGAACGCGCCGAAGATGACGTTCGCGATCGAGCGGTTCATCGCCCGCCCCATCATCATCGTCAGCAAGGTGCCGGACGCGCCGACGAGCATGCCGCTGACGATGAGGACGTTGTTCTCGAGCTCGAAGCCGCCGACCGCGACGGCGAGGCCCGTGAAGGCGTTCAGGAGCGAGATGACGACGGGCATGTCGGCGCCGCCGATCGGGAGGACGAAGAGGACGCCGAAGAGCGCTCCGCCCGCGATGACCACCCACAGCAGCCATTGATCCTGGACGCCGGCAGCGAGGATTGCGCCGAGCACGACGCAGGCGCCGAGGAGCACGAGGTTGCCCACCTTCTGGCCCGGATACGTGATCGGCCGCCCCTTGATCAGCTCCTGCAGCTTCGCGAAGGCGACCATCGAGCCCGCGAACGAGATGGCGCCGATGAGGCCGGAGAGCGCGATTGCGACACTGATGTCGAGCGTCGGCTTGCCCGGCGCCGGGAGGATGCGGTGCAGCTCTCCGAGCGCGATGAGTGCCGCCGCGCCGCCGCCGACGCCGTTGAACAGCGCCACCATCTGTGGCATTGCGGTCATCTTCACCCGGCGCGCGGCGACGGCGCCGAAGCCGCCGCCGATCGCCATTCCGAGCGCGAGCGCCCACCAGCTCGTCCCGCCCGTCTTCACCCATGTGACGACGATCGCCAGGAGCATGCCGACGGCGCCGATCTGGTTGCCGCGCCGCGCGTGCGCTGGGTTGGAGAGGTAGCGCAGCGCAAGGATGAACGTCACGATCGTGATCAGGTACAGCAGGTTGCTGACGTTCGTCCCCACTACTCGTCCTTCGGCTTCGGCGGCTCGCGCTTCTTGAACATCTCGAGCATCCGGTCGGTGACGACGAAGCCGCCGACGACGTTGGCCGAGCCGAGGACGACCGCCAGGAAGCCGACGATCCACATGAACGGCCCCTTGTGGTTGAGCCCGAGCACGAGCATCGCGCCGACGACGACGATGCCGTGGATCGCGTTCGTGCCGGACATCAGCGGCGTGTGCAGGAGCGCCGGCACCTTCGAGATCACCTCGAAGCCGAGGAAGATCGCGAGCACGAGGATCGTCACCTCGAACACCAAGAGCATGTTGTGACTCATGTGGGCGCTGCCTCCTTCTTGCCGGCGACGCACGCACCAGCGGTGATCTCGTCCGACCAATCAAGATTGAGCTGCCCCTCCGGCGCGAGATGGAGCAGTAGCGCCTGCACGTTGCGCGAATAGAGCGTCGATGCGTGGTACGGCATCGTCGACGGCAGGTTCGTGAGGCCGACGAGCGTGACGTGCTCGCGCACGGCGATCTCGCCCGGCTGCGTGAGCTCGCAGTTGCCGCCGGTGTCGGCAGCGAGGTCGACGATGACCGAGCCGGGCCGCATCGCCCGCACCGCCGACGCGGGGATGATCTTCGGCGCCGCACGCCCTGGGACGGCGGCGGTCGTGATGACAACGTCGAACTCGGAGATGCGCGCTTCGAGCGCCGCCTGCTGCGCCTTCATCTCCTCCGCCGTCAGCTCGCGGGCGTAGCCGCCCTCGGCCTCCGCGCCCGTGACGCCGAGGTCGAGCCAGTTCGCGCCGAGGCTCTCGATCTGCTCGCGCACGACGGGGCGCACGTCGAAACCGGTGACGACCGCCCCGAGGCGGCGCGCCGTCGCGAGCGCCTGCAACCCGGCGACGCCCGCGCCGATGACGAGCACCTTCGCCGGCGGAACCGTCCCCGCCGCGGTCATGAGCATCGGAAAGAAGCGAGGAAGCTGATCGGCGGCGAGCAGCGCCGCCTTGTAGCCGCCGACGGTCGCCTGCGACGACAGCGCGTCCATCGACTGCGCACGCGTGGTGCGCGGGATCGACTCCATCGCAAATGCGGTCACGCCGCGCACGCCGATCCGCTCCACGGCGGCCGGGTCGCCAAGCGGATCGAGAAAGCCGATCAGGATCTGGCCGTCGCGCAGACGGGCCGTCTCCTGCTCGTCAGGCTTACGCACCTTGACGAGGACGTCCGCGCCCCACGCATCGCCGAGCGGCACGCCCGCATCCGTGTACGCCGCATCCGGGAAGGACGCCGCTTCCCCGGCTCCCGCCTCGACGACGACGTCGAAGCCCGCGGCCGCAAGCTTTCCCGCCGTCTCGGGCACAAGGGCGACCCTGCGCTCCCCCGGCGCCGTCTCACGCGCTACTCCGACCCGCATCGGAGGCAACTCTAGACTGATCCGGTGACGCACTTCATCACGGACCACGGTCTGCCGTTGCTTTTCGTGGTCGTGATGATCGAGTCGTTCGGCGTTCCGCTGCCCGGCGAGACGGCGCTGATCCTGTTCGGCGTCCTCGCGTCGCGGGGCCACTACAACATCGCGGTGGTGATCGCGGTCGCCGCGTCGGCCGCGATCGTGGGCGACAACCTCGGCTATTGGCTGATCGGCCGCCTGGGCGGCCGTGAGCTCTTCAACCGCTGGGGCTGGCTCCGGAACTACTCGGAGCGAGTGCTGCCTCGAGCCGAGGAGCTGATGGCCAAGCACGGCGGCAAGACCGTGTTCTTCGGGCGGTTCGTCACCGTTCTCCGCTACACGGCGGCCTGGATCGCCGGCCTCGGGCGGATGCACTGGGCGCGGTTCCTGTTCTGGAACGCGGCCGGAGGCATCGCCTGGGCCACGCTCGTCGGCCTCGTGGCCTACTACGGCGGCCAGTCGGCCGCCGACGGGATCCAGCGGTACGGGATCTACGCCTTCGGCGTTCTCGCAGCTCTCCTCATCGTCGGCTGGGTGGCCGTCCGCTTTGGAAAGCGCCGGCTCGAGCGACGCCTCTAGAGGAAACCGTGCGCGCCCGCGGAACACACGTCGGGCATGCTCGCTTCGATCGTCCGTTGGCTCGAAGAGCGCGACCAGACCGAGGGCCACGGAGCGCGGGTCGCTGCGCTGGCCGAGCCCGTCGCCCGGGATCTCGGCTGGGCGCCGGAGCGCATTGCAATCCTGCGCCACGCGGCTCCGATCCACGACGTCGGCAAGCTCGTCGTACGTGCCGACGTACTGGTCAAGCCTGGCCCGCTGTCGGACGAAGAGCGCGATGAGATGCGTGCGCATCCGCGTGCCGGCGCGTCGCTCGTGCTGCCGCTCCGGAACGCGCGCCACGTCCTTCCGTACGTGCTGCTCCACCACGAGCACTGGGACGGTTACGGCTACCCGTGTGGGCTGCGCGGGACGTCCATCCCGGTTGAAGCGAGACTCGTCGCGGTCGCAGATGCCTTCGACGCGATGACCTCGGTACGCCCGTATCGCGCCGCCCGGATGCCGGGGGACGCGTTCGCCGAGCTCGGCCGCGGCGCGGGCACGCAGTTCGATCCACGGATCGTCGAGACGTTTCTCTCGGTCTGGCAGACCGAGGCACTTCCCGTCGCGATCTAGATCGCCGCCCAGACCTCGAGCTTCTGGCGCACTCGCGAGATCACTTCGTCGGTGAATTCGCTCGTGCCGAGCTCGCCGCCGAGATCCGACGTGCGCGCGCCGGAGGCGACCGCTTCGAGGCATGCCTCGCGCACGGCTCGGCCGGCGCGGTGACTCGCGTCGCTCCCGTGTGAGAGCAGCGCCGCGCCGGCGAGGATCATCGCCATCGGATTCGCGACGTTCTTTCCCTGGAGCGATGGTGCGGTGCCGTGCGCTGCTTCCGCCATGATCGCCGCCGGCTCGAAGTCGTCCTCGAAGGCGACGAGCAGCGACTCCGATCCGGCGATCGAGCCGAAGAGCGGCAGGACGAGGTCGGAGAGGATGTCGCCGTCGCGATTGAGCGCGGGTATGACGAGCGGCTCGCCTGTCGTCGAGAGCAGCAATGCGAACGTCGCGTCGATCAATTGCGGTTCGTACGGGACTTCGGGATGCCGCTCGGCGGCGAAGTCCATCTCCTCCTTGAGCATCCCCTCGTACGTCGGGCTGACCGTGTACTTCGGGCCGCCGAATACCTTGGCTCCCGTTCTGTCTGCTTGCCGGAACGCGAACTCGGCGACGGCGTGGCAGATGCGCCGCTCGATGCGTTCCTTGCGGAACGCCACTTCGTCGTCGCCTTCGCCCTCGCGCCATTCCTCGGCGCCATACGCGTCGCCGACCGCCATGCGGACGATCGAGATCGGCGCGTACACGCCCGCGACCGGAACGACACCAGGAATCCGCCGGCCGGTGCGGACGATGACCTTGCCGCCGATCTCCTCGCGCAGGATGCGGTTCGGCGAGCCGACGTCGTCGCGCAGCTCCGGGGTCACCGTCGCCGCCTTCAACCCCAGCCCGTGCTCGCGGACGGCTGCCGCCGCTTCGAAGACGACCGCGTTCTTCGTCTTACGGCGGCTCTCGAGCGAGAGGTCGAATCGCGGGAAGTCGAGCTCCGCGCCGATGACGTCGGGGGCGAGGACGCGCAGCGACTCCTCCAGCAGCTCCTGCCCGGTCTGGTCGCCTTCCAGGACGACGATGACGTTGTCGTCGCGCATCGGCGGCCAGTGTAATGCCGTTGCACAGCGGAGATGCCGAGCAGAACCGGACGCAAAGGCTCGTTTCGCTACCTCGATTCGCGCGGTCGCTATATCCGCGACGCTGCGGCGATCGAGCGCATTGAAGGGCTCGCGATTCCACCGGCGTGGAAGGACGTCTGGATCGCGTCGCGGCCGCGATCGAAGCTGCAGGCGACCGGCTTCGACAAGGCGGGGCGGAAGCAGTACATCTACCACCCCGACTACCGGGCCGAACAGGACCGCGCCAAGTTCGAACGACTGATCCGTTTCGGCGAGCGCCTTCCGGCGTTGCGCTCCGCGATGGTGCAAGACCTCGACAACGACGGGCTCGATCGCGACCGCGTCTGCGCCATCGCGCTCCGCCTCATCGACCTCGGCTGGTTCCGGGTTGGAAGCGACCGGCACACGCGCACGTCGGGCACGTACGGCATCACGACGCTGCGCAAGCGGCACGTGTCGGTGAGCGGTCACCGCGTGCGCCTCGACTTCGTCGGCAAGGGCCGGTCGGAAGTGCGCACGTCGCTCGTCGACGACGAGCTCGCCGCCGCGATCCGCGAGCTACTCGCGGCGGCGGGCCGCGGACGCCTCTTCCGCTACGAGCGCGACGCCGAGCTGTACGACCTCACCAGCCGGACGGTCAACGAATACGTGAAGACGCATCTCGGGCCGGAGTTCACGGCTAAGGACTTTCGTACCTGGGGCGGCACGCTCGTGGCCGCGATCGCATTTGCCGAGCGCGGGCTGGACGGGAAAGGCGCCGTGGACGCCGTGATGCGCCAGGTGGCCGATCGGCTCGGAAATACGCCGGCCGTCTGCCGCCGGTCCTACGTGGCCCCGGCCGTCGTGGACGCGTATCTCGCGGGCAGAACTCTGGAGGATTTCCGACCCCGTCATTTACGGGCCGTGGCGGCCCGCCAGACGGGATTGGAGCCGGAAGAGGCAGCTCTCATCCGGCTCCTGCATTTCGACTAGAATTACGCCCATGGCACGGAAAACCGTTCTCGTTTGCGACAACTGCAGCAAGGAAGTCGAGGAGGGGAGAGGCGCGATGCTCCGCGTGACGTACACGGACGCGCGCCGCGGCTCGAAGCAGGCCGACCTCTGCGACGACTGCGCCGGCTCGATGCCCGGCCGCGCCGTCGCGCGTCGCGGCCGCAAGCCGAAGTCCGCCGCCGCAGCCTAAGTCGAGACTGTCGGAGACCGCCTCTACGATGGGGCGATGCCGCTCAGCCTCATCGCTGGGCCTGCGAACGCGGGCAAGGTCGAGTCGCTGCTCGACCGTTATCTCGCCGCTCTCGAGCGCGAGCCTGTGCTCATCGTGCCGAACCGATCGGATGTCGAGCGCGTTCAGCATGAGCTGCTCGCGCGCCGGCCTGCGCTGCTCGCGGGCTCGATCGGAACGTTCGACGATGTGTTCGAGCGCATCGCGTACGCCGGCGACGATGCGCGGCCACTTGTGTCGCAGGCGCAGCGTGCGCTGCTCGTGCGCCGCGTTCTGTCCACGGCGGAGCTCGACCGGCTGGCCGCTTCGGCACGGTTCGGTGGCTTCGCCGATTCGCTGCAGCAGGCGCTGAGCGAGCTCGAGTCCGGGCTGCTCGACCCGGAGCAGCTGGACGGCGATCTCTCGTCGCTCTACGCCGCGTACCGCGCCGAGCTCGATCGGCTCGGCCGCTGGGATCGCGATCTTCTGCGCCGCGGCGCGGCGGAGCGCCTCCAGTCTGATCTCGATGCGTGGCACGGCGAGCCGGTGTTCGCATACGGCTTCGAAGACCTCACCGGCGCGGAGTGGGCGCTGCTCGAAGCGCTCGCCGGCCGCACCGAAGTGACCGTCTCGCTCCCGTACGAGCCTGGGCGTCCCGCGTTCGCGTCGCTGCGCAGGACAGCTGAGGATCTCGCACGACTCGCCGGCGCGCGCATCGACGAGCTGCCGCCGCGCTGGGGCGACACCGCGCAGCCCGCACTCGCGCACCTCGAGCGCGGGCTCTTCGACGACACGCCCTCTGCACCGGTGCCGATCGACGGCGCCGTTCGCTTCTTCGAGGGCGCAGGTGCGCGCGGCGCGCTCGAGCTCGTCGGTGAGGAGCTCCTAAGTCTGCTGCGCGGCGGGACGCCGGCCGAGCGGATCGGCCTCGTATGTCCGAGCATCGAACGCTGGCGGGCGTCGCTCGAGACCGCGCTCGGCACGCTCGGCGTCCCGTACGCCGTCGACGGCGAGATCCGACTTACCCAGACGCCGTTCGGACATTCCCTCGCATCGCTTCTGCGCTTCGCCTGGCTCGGAGGCACGCGCGGCGACCTCTTCGCGCACCTGCGCTCGCCGTTCTCCGGCGTGCCGCGCCATGCGGTCGACTTCGTCGAGGGCCGCCTGCGCGGCCGGGCCGTCCAGAACCCCGAGCGCGTGGTCGAGGAGGCCGAGAAGCTCCGAGGATCGCCGCTCCCCGCGCTGGACGACCTCCGCGCGGCCGACGACCCGGTCGAGGCGGCGCAGTCGCTCTCCGCCCGCATGCTGCGCAACGCGTACGGCCTCGAAGCGCCGCCGGTCGGAGAGTCGTCGCGGCTCGACCTGCGCGCGTACGAGGCGGTCACGAAGCTCTTCGCGGAGCTCGAGCGCTGGCAGTTGCTCGCCGGCCCGCTCTCGCGGGAGGATCTCGTCGCGGCGCTCGACCGCCAGACGTTGCGCCCGATGCGTGGAGACGAGCCCGGGCGCGTCGCCGTCGTCGATCTCATGCGCGCGCGCACGCGTCGCTTCCACGTCGCGTTCGTGCTCGGCTTGGAGGAGGGCAGTCTGCCTCGCCGCGGCGCGGCGTCACCGTTCCTCGACGACGACGTGCGGCGGGCGCTGGACGAGCGCGGCGCCCGTCTCGAGCGGCCGGACTCGGTCAGTCGCGACCGCTATCTCTTCTACACCGCGTGCACGCGCGCGTCCGAACGTCTCTATCTCGTGCGTGAGGCGGCGACGGACGACGGTGCACCGCGCGAGGCGAGCCCGTTCTGGGAGGAGGTGCAGACGCTCTTCGACCCGGACGACGTGCGCCGCTGGACGCGCAGGCGGCCGCTGTCGGCGTTGACGTGGAAGCTCGAGGAGGCGCCGACGGAGCGCGAGCGCCTGCGCGCACTCGCCGAGCTCGCCGCGCGCGACGGCGACCAGGCAGCGTCGCTCGCTCGGGTGAACGGCTGGGACCGCAAGCTCGACCGTGCCGTCCGCGCCACCAGGCGGCCGACGCGGCTCGTCGATCCGAGCGTGCTCGAGCAACTCGGCTCGCGGGGCACGTTCAACGTGACGGAGCTCGAGCGGTTCGCCGACTGCTCGTCCGCGTGGTTCATCGACCGGCTCATCGATCCGAAATCGATCGACGCCGAAGTCGACCCGAAGCTGCGCGGCTCGGTTGCCCACAGCGCACTCTTCAAGTTCTTCACGCGCCTGCCCAAGGAGCTCGGCGTCGAGAAGCTCGACGAGCGCGTCGAGGAAGGCGCGGTGCGCCTGATGCGCGCCTCCCTCGACGAGGCGCTGGGCGGCGTGCGTATGGAGATGACGGAGATGCAGGCCCGCGAGCTCGACCAGACGCTCTGGCGCGACCTCGAGGCGCTCGTGCACGAGGAGTGCGCCAGCGAGTTGCAGCTCGTCCCACGCAGGTTCGAGGTTTCCTTCGGCAGCGAGCGGGCGCCGCAGGAGCTGCAGCGCGGTCTCGACCTCGGTGACGGGATCACGCTGTCCGGGAAGATCGACCGGATCGACATCGACCCGTTCAGTGCGCGCGGGATCGTGCAGGACTACAAGTCGGGCAAGTACGCGCACTCAGCGGTCGAGATCGAGAAGGAGATGCGGCTTCAACTCCCGCTGTACATGCTCGTGCTGCGCGACCTCGTCGGCATCGAGCCGCTCGGTGGCGTCTACCGACCGCTCGCCGGCGAGCGCAAGGCGCGCGGACTGCTTCGCAAGGCGGACGGCGAGACACTGCCGGGCTACGTCCGCACGGACTATCTCGACGAGGACGCGTTCTGGAAGGCGGTTGCGAGTGCGGAGGAGACGGCGCGCCGCCTCGCCGGCCGGATCCGCGCCGGCGACGTCGAGCACGACCCACGCGGCGGCGACTGCCCGCAGTGGTGCGACCTGTGGCCCATGTGCCGGGTGGAGCGCGCATGAACGAACAACAGTTGGCTGCGGTCGAGGCGACCGGCGAGGTCTTCGTCTCCGCCGGCGCGGGCACGGGCAAGACGGCGGTGCTCGTCGAGCGCTTCGCGCGCGCCGTGTGCGACCAAGGCCTCGACGTCGACTCCATCCTCGTCATTACGTACACGCGCCGCGCGGCCGGCGAGCTGCGCACGCGTATCCGCGCAGAACTGGTGAGCCGCGACCGCCAGGACCTCGCGCGCGAGCTCGACGGCGCGTGGATCTCCACCATCCACGGCTTCTGCCTGCGGCTGCTGAAGGCGTACCCGTTTGCGGCCGGCCTCGACCCGCGCTTCCGGGAGCTGGACGAAGCGCAGGGAGCGGTGCTCCGCAGCGAGGCGTTCGAGGGGGCTCTCGCCGAGTTCTGCAGCGACGCCGAGCCCGCGCGGCTGCAACTGCTCGCGACGTACGGCGCCGCAGGCCTGCGGCGGATGCTCACCGGCGTCTACGAGACCCTGCGCTCCGCCGGCCGCGAGCTCGTCCTCGGCGTCGGCGACCGTCCGGAGCTGGCTGAGCGCGTGGAGGAGCTGCGCGAGGCGGCGCGCGCCGTCGACCACGAGACGGCAGCCCAGCTCCTCGAGCTGCTGGAGCGCGACTCGCGGGCGGACCGCCTCATCGACCTGTCCGGGTTCCGTGTCCGCGGCGACAAAGCGGTCGTCTACGAGGAGGCGCGGCATGCGGTGGAGCAGGCGGCGCTCGACGAGGCCGCCGGACGCGATCGCGACCTGCTCCAGGAGCTGCTCGAGCGCTTCGCGGAGGCATACGCGGAGGAGAAGGCCCGCGAGTCCGCGCTCGACTTCGAAGACCTCCAGCTGCAGGCGCGCAACCTGTTGCGTGACCACCAGGACATCCGCGAGCGCGAATCGCTCCGCTTCCGCGCGATCATGGTGGACGAGTTCCAGGACACGAACAGGCTGCAGTGCGAGCTCATCGACCTGCTCGCGGGCGGCGGCGCCGATCTCTTTTACGTCGGGGACGAGTTCCAGTCCATCTACGGGTTCCGTCATGCCGACGTGCGCGTCTTCCGCGAGCGGCGTGCGAATGCGGCGCAGCTCCTGCCGTTGACGCTCAACTACCGCTCGCGCCCGGAAGTGCTCGCCGCAGTGAACGAGCTCTTCGGCTCGCATTTCGGCGACGAGTTCCAGCCGCTGGCGGCGGCGGCAGACTTCCCCGACCCGGTGTTCGGCCATCCGGTCGAGCTGCTCGTCACCGACAAGGCCGCGTACAAGGACACCGGCGTGCACTGGCGGCGCGCGGAGGCGCGCGCGATCGCGCGGCGCGTGCGCGAGCTCGTCGACACGGGGGCTGCGACCGCCGGCGAGATCGTCGTCCTCTTCGCGGCAGGCACCGACGCGGAGCAGTACGAGCAGGAGCTTCGCCGCGCGGGGCTGCCGACGTACCGCGCGACGGGCAAGGGGTACTTCGGCCAGCAGCAGGTGGTCGACATGCTCGCGTACCTGCGCCTGTTGCAGAACCGGTACGACGACCGCGCGCTCGTCAGCGTGCTCGCCTCGCCGTTCGTCGGCGTGTCGAACGACGCACTCGTGCTGCTGCGCCGGTCGGCGTCGCGCCGCCCGCTCTTCTCCGGTATCGAGCGCTCGATGCCGCCCGGCTTGTCCGAGAGTGATGAGCGGCTCATCCGCGCATTTCGCCAGCGGTTCGACCGTCTCGCGGCGGCGCTGCCGCGGCTTTCGCTCGAGCGGCTGTGCGAGCGCATGGTCGCCGAGCACGACTACGACCTCGCCGTGCTCGCCCAGTGGGACGGTAGGCGCCGGTACGCCAACATGCGGAAGCTCGCGCGGCTCGCGCGCTCGTACGAGGAGCTGCGCGGCCCAGACGTCGAGGGCTTCGTCCGCTTCGTCAGCGAGCAAGAGGCGCTCGGCGCACGTGAGCTCGAGGCGGTGGCGGAGGAGGAGGGAGCCGATGCGGTCCGTCTGCTCACGATTCACGCGGCGAAGGGCCTCGAGTTCGACGTCGTCATCGTCGCCGACGCGGGCCGTGACAAGGCGCCGCCGTCGGCGGAGGAGATCCTTGCTCTCTCGGACGGGCGCTTCGGTTTCCGCGTCGCCGACCCCGTGACCACGAAGCGCCACCCGGCGTTCGACTACGCGGACGTGAAGGCCACGCGGCTGGAGGAAGAGGCGGCGGAGCGCCTGCGCCTCTACTACGTCGCGATGACGCGCGCACGGCAGCGCCTGATCGTCTCCGGCGCAATCGATCGCGACCGTGCGGCCGATGCGTCGACGCCGATCGGCTGGGTGCTTGCCCGGCTCGACGCGGACGAGGAGCTGACCGCAGCCGGCGAAACGCCGGTTGAGATCGTGCGCGGCCACGCGCACCTGCTCGTGCGCGTCGACCGTCATCACGCCGAGGACTGGACGGAGGCGGCGGCTGCCTTCACCGCGGTCGTGTCGGAGCCGGGCCAGCTGGAGCTGTTCGCCGCGCTCGAGGAGCATGCCGCCCCTCCGGCGCTCGAGCTGCCGCCGCTCGTCGTTCCGCCGGAGCCGCCGCTGTATCGCGTTCGGCGGCTGTCGTTCACGGCGCTCTCGACGTTCGAGCAGTGCCCGTACAAGTACTACGCGCGTTACGCGATCGGCATGAAAGAGCTGCCGATCGCGGGGACGGGGGTTGCCGGCCTCTCCGCGACCGAGATCGGCAGCATCGTGCACGGCTTGCTGGAGGACATCGATCTCGCCGCGCCGCTCGTGCCGGAGATCGAGCTCGAGCGCGCGAGCGACGAGGAAGTCGAGCGCATCCGCGCGTTCGTGACCGCGTACTGCGAGTCGGATATCGCGCGGCGCGTCGCGGGGCTCGCGGGCGTCCAGAAGGAGAGGCCGTTCACGTTCGAGCACGACGGCGTGCTGCTACACGGGTTCCTCGATGTGCTGTACCTCGAAGGCAACCGCGCGCTCGTCGTCGACTACAAGACGAACTTCGTGGGCGACGCGTCGCCGGAAGCGATCGTCGAAGAGGGGTATCGGCTCCAGCGGCTCGTGTACGCGCTCGCGTGCTTCCGTGCGGGCGCGGACGAGGTGGAGGTCGTCTACCAGTTCCTCGAACGGCCGGATGCGGCCGTGTCGACCACGTTCACGCGCGAGCAGCTCGGCGAGCTGGAGGCGGAGCTCTCCGTTGCGATCGCGCGCATCCAGGCGGGCGAGTTCCGGCCGGTACCGAGCGAGTTCGCCTGCGCCGGCTGCCCCGCGCTCGACCTCGTCTGCGCGGGAATGGGCCTGCGCGAGCCGTCGGCCGAACTCGTCAGTGCCGCGTAGCTTCGTCCGCGAGGCCCGTAAGCGCGTCGGCCCCAAGCGGGCGCGGATCCGCCCGATCATCGAGCGGCTCGCGCTCGAGCATCCGGACGCGGGAATCGCGCTCGCGTTCCGCAGCCCACTCGAGCTGCTCGTGTCGGTGATGCTCTCGGCGCAGACGACGGACGTGAACGTGAACCGCGTGACGGCGACGCTGTTCGAGAAGTACCACAGACCGGAGGACTATCTCGCGGTGTCGCAGGAAGAGCTCGAGCGCGACATCTACGCGACCGGCTTCTTCCGGCAAAAGGCGAAGTCGCTCCGCGGCACGATGCGCATGCTCATCGAGGACTTCGACGGCGAGGTGCCGAGCACGCTGGACGAGCTCGTACGCCTGCCCGGCGTCGCGCGCAAGACGGCGAACGTCGTATCCGCAGAGCTCGGCCATCCCGAGGGCATCGTCGTCGACACGCACGTTCGGCGCCTGTCGCAGCGCCTCGGGCTGACGAAGCAGGAGGACCCGGTGAAGATCGAGCAGGATCTCATGCGTCTCGTGCCGCGCGAGGACTGGGCGCGCTTCCCGCATCTGCTCATCTGGCATGGGCGGCGGGTGTGCGACGCGCGGCGGCCGCGATGTGAAGACTGTGTGCTCAATGACCTCTGCCCGTCGAGCCGTGTCTGACTTGCATCCCGCCACGCGTGGCTTCGGGCTCGCCGCGGACGCCTACGAGCGCGGGCGGCCGGACTATCCCGCCGCCGCGATCGACTTTCTCGTCGACCGGCTCGACCTCCGGCCGGGCCGTACGGTCGTCGATCTCGCTGCAGGCACCGGCAAGCTGACGCGTCTGCTCGTCCCGAGCGGCGTTGAGGTGATCGCGATCGAGCCGATCGAGGAGATGCGCGCGAAGATCGAGAACGCGCGTGTGCTCGCCGGCACGGCGGAGGCCATCCCGCTCGAGGACGCGATCGGTCGATGCGGTGACGGTCGCGCAAGCGTTCCATTGGTTCAAGCCGGACGAGGCGCTGGCGGAGATCCAACGCGTGCTGCGTCCCGGTGGCGGTCTCGCCCTCGTGTGGAACGTGCGCGACGAGCGTGATCCCCTGCAGGCGGCGGTGACCGCCATCATGCAGCCGCTCGAGGAAGATGTGCCGCGCCGGCATCGCCGAGACTGGCGCCAGGTCATCGATGCGACGGAGACGGCGACGTTCGACCACGAGCAGCTCGTCGACGAGGATGCGTTCGTCGAGCGCTTCACCTCGGTGAGCTTCGTCGCCGCTGCTCCGGCTGAGCAGCGTGTCGAGATCGAGGCGGAGCTCCGCGCTCTCGTGCGCGACGCAGCCAGGCCTATCCGGCTGCCCTACGTGACCGAGGTCCACCTGGCCTTCAAGGCCTAAGGGCCGGTACTTAGTACCGGCACCGAAGTGTCACGGCCGTGCCATGGCGCCCCGAACGGCGCGACCGGTCTCGTGACACAGACGTTTGGGTACCTAGTACCGGCCGTCTTCAGTGTCAGTTGACGGACGGATCTTCGGGGATCCGTGCCACGAGCTCGTAGATGCCGCCCTTGCGGCGGAGCACGTCGGCCCACAACTCGTCCGGCGTCTCGGTGAAGGCGTCGTCCGGGCTCGAGGCCTCCACGATCCAGTCGTCGCGGCCGAGCTCGTCCTCGAGCTGGCCGGCGCCCCAGCCGGCGTAGCCGGCGAAGACGCGACGCCGGACAGTCTGGGCCGCGACGTCTTCCGGCTCGTCGAGCGCAGGGAAGCCGAGCGCACCGAAGAGCGGCACGGCTGCGTCGTCGGGGTCGAGGAACTCGCCGAGCACGAGCACCGCGTTCGGCTGCACGGGCCCGCCGACCCAGACCTGCTCGCCGTCGTCGACGAGCGGCTCGAGCTGCGGGACGATCTCCGCAACGGGCGCGGGCGAGGGACGGTTGAGCACGAGCCCGGCCGCGCCCTCGTCGTTGTGCTCGGTTATCAGCACGACCGCACGCCGGAAGTTCGGGTCGAGCAGCGCGGGCGATGCGACGAGCAGCTTGCCCTGGAGGGATTCCGCCTCGGTCATTCTCGTTTGCTGCCCCGATAGGAGACGACGTGAACACGCTCCACGGTGAGCATGCCCTCCTGCACCATCTCGTCGAGAAGCGGGATGACGCGGTCGATGTTCTCTGCTGTGTCGACGATCTCGATGACCACGGGAAGGTCTTCGGAGAGCCGGAGAATCCGCGACGTGTGGAGGCGCGAGTCGGCGCCGAATCCTTCGATCCCGCGCACCACGGTGGCACCGGCGAGGCCCTCTTCGCGGACGCGTTCGACGATCGCCTGGTACAGGGGCTTGCCATGCCACGTGTCGGACTCTCCGATGAAGAGCCGCAGCAATTTGCCTTCGCCTTCGAGCTTCACAGGGCCCTCCCGGCGATCACGCCGAGATAGACCGCGCCGAGCCCGGCCGCCATGCTGCCGAACATGTTCGCGGCGGCGAGGCCGATCGCGCCGTCCTCGGTGAGCCGGTACGTCTCGAACGAGAGCGTCGAGAACGTCGTGTACGCACCGAGGAATCCAATCGTCACGGCACCGCGGATCCACGGCGCGACCGTGAACTGCTCGGTCATCACCGTGAAGACGAAGCCGAGGACGAACGCGCCCGTGACGTTGACGGCGAAGGTGCCCCACGGAAAGGCGCCGGGCGCGCGACGGCTGACGAATCCCTCGAGCCCGTACCGGGCGAGGGCTCCGAGGGCTCCGGCGACCGCGATGGCTACGGCTGTGCGCATACGAACTCCTTGTCGTCCGTAGGAGCCATCAGCCGGTCGGCGGTTGAGAGGCGAGCTCCATCGCCCGCCCCCAGGGTACTACGCCGCGCGCGGCGTCAACGCGACGAGCAGGCCGCCGTCGTCGTCGTACGCCGGGAAGAAGTCGCCGGTGACCGGCTTCACGTGGCCGGAACGTGCGCGGAGCTGCATCGGCTCGTTCAGTCGCCGTACGCCCCACTCGAGCGCGAGCTTCGCCGGGTTCTTCTCCTCTTCGAAGCCGGCGAGGCCGAGGCTGTCGACGAGGTCGGCGCCGATGAGGTCGCCATCGCCCCAGCCGGTCAGTTCGTATACGCCGCGTCCGACGGCGAGGATCCGCGCTTCCTTGTCGCACACCACGAACCCGGTGCCCGGCGCCGGGTAGTAGTCGTCGAGGAGCTCGAAGAGGAAGCCGAAGCCGCAGTGGTGGCACGCGACCGGCTCGTCGTACAAGCCCTCCATTCGGTCGGAGTCCACCGACCGCTCCTTGCAGTTCGGGCAGATGAAGTACGGCACCGTCTAAGGCTAGCCACGAGGGTGCCCGTCGACGCGCACCACCCATGCGTGTAGCGGCGAGTCGTCGCGGAGCGGCTGGTACTCGACGAGCACGCGGTGGAAGAGCTCGTCGTCGTCCGGCGGCAGGCCCAGGACGGCGTACTTCAGGAACGGGAAGGCGGTGACGTCGGCGAGACCGAAGTCGCCGAAGAGGTAGTCGCGACCCTGAAGCAGGGCCTCGAAGATCGCGATGTGGGCGCGCATCTCCGCCGAGAGGGCATCGGAGGCGCCGTGGTCGGCGATCTCGTTCGGCGCGCGCTTCCAGACCCGGTTGAACCAGTCGGCGAAGACCTGCACCTCGGCGCGGCGCGCGGGGTCGCGCGGAAGGAGCGGCGGCTCCGGATAGCGCGCCTCGACCCACTCGAGGATCGCCGGCGAATCGGCGATCACCTCGTCGTCGGCCACGAGCACGGGGACGAGCCGCTGCCCGCTCACTGCCTCGATGGTCGACCGGTCGTCCGGGTCGACGTCGACCCATTCGATGTCGAGTCCCTTGTGCCCGGCGGCAAGCGCGACGCGCTCGACGTTCGTCGAGAACGGGATCCGGTAGACCCGCATCAGAACCAGCGTTTGCGGCGGAACCAGACGAGCTGCAACAACGTGGTGCCGACGATCAGCGCCCACGAGAAGGCGTAGCCCCAGTGCCACTTGAGCTCGGGGATGTCGACGAAGTTCTGGCCGTACAGTCCCACGATGAACGTGGGGGGCAGGAGCAGTGATGCCACGACGGTCAGCCGTTTCATCACGTCGTTCTGGTCATTTGCGATCTTCGACTGGCTGTAATCGCGGACGCTCGCGAGCAGGTCGCGCGAGAGCTCGAGACCGTCGAAGGCGCGCATGAGCTTGTCGTAGGAGGCATTGAACGCAACCTCGACGTCCTGTGGAAAGACCTCAGGGCCTTCTTCGACGTCGACGACGCCGTCGATCACGCGCCGCACGGCGTCGCGCATCGGCGACAGCGTCCGCCGGATGTGCAGCAAGTCGTGGCGCAGTGACGAGATGCGGCTGCGCGTCGTCTCCGGCGGCTGGTCCTCGACTTTGTCCTCGAGCTCGTCGATCTCCTCGTCGAGCGCGTCGACGAGGTCGAGGTAGCGTTCCGCAATCTCGTCCACGAGGCGGTACGCCATCATCCCCGGCGAGTCGGTCGGTTTGACCGTCTTCTTCACGATGTCGACGTCGCATGCCGCGCGGTTGCCGTGCGGGGTCTTGCGCACGGTGAGCAGCGTGTCGTGCGTGATGATGAGGTCGATCTCCTGGTAGAAGACGTCGTCCTCGTCGGGCACGGCGACGGCGACGAGGAGCACGCCGAAGATGTAATCGCCGTGGCTCTGAATCGTCGGCCGCGGCTCGTCCTCGTGCTCCGGCAGCGCGAGCAGGCGCTCGATCGCCGATTCCTCGAGCGTCTTCGGCAGCTGCTCGTGCAGCTCCTCCGCCGTCGGGTCGAGGAGGTCGATCCACGTTGCGGCCACGTGGCCGCGTTTCGACGCGGAGTGCCCTAGACCTCTGCCGTCTCCGCGCGCGGCGCGGCGAGCGCCGTGCCTGCATGCCCTTCTGACGCTGCAAGAAATCGCTCGGCGTCGAGCGCCGCCATACAGCCGGAGCCCGCCGCCGTGACGGCCTGCCGGTAGGTGTGGTCCTGGACGTCGCCCGCAGCGAAGACACCGGGGATGTTCGTCTCGGTCGAGTGCGGCTTCGTCACGAGGTAGCCGGCCGCGTCGTGGTCGAGCTGGTCGACGAAGAGCGCCGTCGTCGGATCGTGGCCGATGGCGACGAACACGCCGTCGGTCTTCATCTCGGAGATGCCGCCGGTGACCGTGTCGCGCAGGATGACCGCCTCGACCTTCACGTCGCCGAGGATGTCGTCGACGACGGCGTTCGTGATGAACGCGATCTTGGGATTCGCGCGCGCCCGCTCGAGCATGATCTGCGAGGCACGGAACTCCTCGCGCCGGTGCACGACCGTCACCTTGGTCGCGTAGCGGGTGAGGAAGTTGGCCTCCTCCATCGCCGAGTCGCCGCCGCCGACCACGACGAGCTCCTTCTCCTTGAAGAAGGCGCCGTCGCACGTGGCGCAGGCGGACACGCCGCGGCCCTGGAAGTGCTGTTCGCGAGGGATCCCGAGCCAGCGCGCGGTCGCGCCGGTCGCGACGATGACCGTCTTGGCCGTGTACTCGTCGTTCTCGACCCAGACCCGGAGCGGCCATTCGGAGAAGTCGACGCGGCCGACGTCGTCGGTGATGAACTCCGCGCCGAAGCGCTCGGCCTGCCGCCGGAACTCGGCCATCATCTCCGGCCCCATGATCCCGTCCGGGTAGCCGGGGTAGTTCTCCACGTCGGTCGTGACCATCAGCTGGCCGCCCCAGTTGAAGCCCTCGATGACGAGCGGCGCCAGGTTCGCCCGCGCCGCGTAGAGGGCCGCGGTGTACCCGGCAGGGCCGCCTCCAATGATGATCAACTCACGTGTTTCGCTCATGTCCGTCCTTCGCTAAAGAGGTGTGCTCTCTATTAAACGAATTCGGGCGGCCGGACGTTCCCAGCCCCGGCGCTTGTGCGATCCGGCTCTAGGAGGCCTAGGCGGCGTCGAGCGCCCGGACGTGGGCGGCGCCCGGAAGCTCGGCCTGCTCGTCCGCCGCTTGGTCGAGCTTCGTCTCGAACCGGTCGAGCCGCTTCTCGGCCGAGGCGTACTTGCCCTGGGCGTTCGAGAGGTGCTTGCCGACCAGGTCGAAGTCCTCCCGGAACACCGAGAAGTCCTTCTGGAGCGCTGCGCAGTACTGCATGACTTCCTCCGCCCGCTGCTCGATCTGCATGCCCTTCAGGCCGAGGACGATCATCTGGAGGTAGGCGGTGAACGTCGTCGCCGACACGGGGAAGACCCGCTTCCCGTGCGCGTAGGTGAGCAGGGCGCCGGTCTTGCCCGAGATGAGCTCGTAGTGGATCGTCTCCGCGGGGAGGTACATGAATGCGAGGTCGAACGTGCCGTAGTCCGGGCGGATGTACTTCGACGCGATCGCGTCGATGTGCCCCTTCACGTCGCGCGCGAACGCCTTCTCGTGCAACTGCTGCTCGGCGTCGTCGGCCGCGGCGGCCATGCGCTCGAAGTTGTCGAGCGGGAACTTCGCGTCCACGGGGAGCAGGAGGCCGGCGGCGCGGATGACCGCGTCCACCCGGTCACCGCTCGGGAACGTGTACTGGATCTCGTAGGCGTCGCGCGGCAGCCTGTCGCGGAGCAGGTTCTCGAGCAGCAGCTCGCCGAAGCCGCCGCGCGCCTTCGGGGGCCGCAGCGCCTGCTCGAGGCGACCGAGGTCCTTGGCGCGCTCGTTCATCTCGGCGGTCGCCCGCGTGACCTCGCCCAGCCGCTCGTGGATCTTCGTCGCCGTCTGGCTGCTGCTCGCGAGCCGCCGGTCGAGGGTCTCGGTCACGTCGGCGAGCCGGCGGTCGACGTCGGCGTTGCGCTCGCTGAGCTGGCGCGTCGTGTCGTCGCGCAGCGTGGCGAGCTGGCTCGCGATGAGCCGCGGGAGAACGAGCGCCGCAGCGATGACGGCGAGCACGACGAGGATGAGGAGTCCGATGACCATCCGGGCCAAGGAACGCTAGAGGCCGGGTCGGACGGACCAAAGAAAATGCCGGCCCCAACCAACCCGAAGGTCCATCGGAACCGGCTTGCAGAGCCTATGGCCGCAGTGCCTGGCCGTCAAGGACGAAAAGTCCGCTATTTGCGGGACTACGACAGCGCGTCGATTGCGGCGAAGAACGCCGACTCGGTGGGGACGCCTTCCCCGTAGTACTTGAGGGGCGATCCGCTCTTGTTGAGGAAGAGCGTCGGCGTGCCGTTCACCTTTTCTGCGGTGGCGTCGGCGTCGACGTCCGAGGCGGCCTTCTTCGTCGCGGCCGAGCTCCGCGCGGAGAAGAGCGGGTCGATCTTCAGGCCGGGGACGCTGATCGCGATGTTGTAGAGCATCTGGTCGGTCAGCCAGCCCGTGTTCTCCGTGCCCTGGTTGTCGTAGAGGTTCTCGGAGAAGTTGAACGCCTTGTTCTGCTTCGCGGCGGCGAGGGTCGCCGCCTGGCCGCGCACGGAGTCGGGGCCGATGAAGGCCCACGCCTTCATCACGACCTTGACCTTGCCCGTACGCACGTACTTCGTGACGAAGTCGGGGAAGACCGTCGTCTCGAATTGCTGGCAGACCGGGCACTGAAGGTCGATGAACTCCGTCAGCGTGATCGGGGCGAACGGCGAGCCGAGCGTCGTCCCGGTTTGCGGGATGCCCTTGAAGAGGGACTCGACCTGGGCCGCGCCGGGGAGCCCGAGTGCGACGCTGCCGACCGCGGCGTGGTTCTTCGGCAGGCCACCGCCCTTGCTCCCGCCTCCGAGGACGACCGCGAGGACGATGATGACCGCGATGACGGCGACGATCCCGCCGCCGATGGCGAGGGCTCGCGGCGACGCTTGGCGCCCCCGTCCGCCCACTGAGCGGACCGGCGGCGGAGCCTTGACCGGCGCAGTGCGCCGAGCCTCTCTGCTCTTTTTCCCGCTAGGCACCGGCGGGAAGGGTAGCTGGCTCCTCGCTGCCGCCTGCCGCCGCGAGGCTTAAGAATCCGATGAGGAGGAGGAAGCCGCTGAGGGCGATCGTCGGGATGGTGACGTAGCCGAACTCGTTGATCCACTTCACCGCGCAGCCGGCTCCGACCTGGCAGGCCGCCGGCGTCGAGACCCAGTGATTCTCGACGAGGATGTGGTAGATCGAGATGCCCCCGCCGATGATCGGGAACGGGAGGAGATAGCGCGTGACCTTGTAGTCGCCGTGGAATGCCGCAAAGAGCAGGAGGAGCGACAGCGGGTACATGCAGATGCGCTGGAACCAACACAGGTCGCACGGCACGAAGCCTGCGATCTCTGAGAAGAAGAGGCTGCCGCCGGTGCCGAGCGCAGCAACGACGAACGCGGCCCAGAGCTCGTAGCCCCAGAGCGCGGTCCGCAGTCCGCGCAGCGGCGCCCGGACGCCCGCGAGCGCGAGGAGGCCGATGAGTGCGAGGAGGGCGGCGATCACCTCTCCGGCGACGGCGAGCACGGCGAAGGCGACGATCGTGTCGTGCGTCATGGCGAGACCTTGCCACAGCGCTACGCTCCGGGCGCCGGGGTGGCGGAACTGGTCAGACGCGCCCGACTTAAAATCGGGTGACTTCGGTCATGCGGGTTCGAGTCCCGCCCCCGGCACCTCACTACACTGCGCGCGTGGCAAGCCTGGAGGCATCGCCGCTCGAACGCCCTCTCGAGTGGGACACGCCGCTCTTCCTCATGGCGCGCGCGCAGTTCGAGCAGGCGCTGCCGCACGCTGACGTCTCGCCGATGGTGGCCGAGCGCCTGAGCTTCCCCGAGCGGGCCCTGATCATGAGCGTCCCGCTCCGCCGGGACGACGGCAGCTGGCAAGTCTTCGCCGGCTACCGCGTCCAGCACTCGACCGTCCTCGGCCCGACGAAGGGCGGCATCCGCTACGACCCCGAGGTCTCGCTCGGCGAATGCGCCGCGCTTGCGTCCTGGATGACGTGGAAGTGCGCGCTGCTTCGCCTCCCGTACGGGGGCGCGAAGGGCGGCATCCGCTGCGATGCGCACGCGCTCTCGCAACACGAGCTCGAGCGGCTCACGCGGCGCTTCACGTCCGAGTTGTTCGCGGCCATCGGCCCTCAGGAGGACATCCCTGCGCCCGACATGGCGACGAACGAACAGACGATGGCGTGGATGATGGACACGTACTCGACGCAGATCGGCTACGCCGTCCCCGAGGTCGTGACGGGAAAGCCCATCTCGATCGGCGGCTCAGTGTTTCGCCGCGAGGCCACCGGCGCCGGCGTCGTCATGTGCACCGAGCGCGCCTGCGAGCGGATGGGTCTCGATCTCTCCGATCAACGCTGCATCGTCCAGGGCTTCGGGAACGTCGGCGGCGTCGCCGCGACCGAGCTACACGGCCGCGGCGCGACGGTCATCGCCGTCTCCGACGTCTCCGGCGGGGTGCACGCGCCCGACGGGCTCGACATCCCTGAGCTGCATGCCTACGCCGCCGAGCATGGTTCGCTCGCCGGCTACGACCGTTGCGAACGGGTCACGAACGAGGAGCTGCTCGAGCTGCCGTGCGACATCCTCGTCGTCGCCGCGCGCGAGGACCAGATCACCGGCGAGAACGCCGGCCGCGTGCACGCGAAGCTCGTCGTCGAAGGGGCGAACGGGCCGACGACGCTCGAGGCGGACGCCATCCTTGCCGAGCGCGGCATCCCGATCGTCCCCGACATCCTCGCGAACGCAGGTGGCGTCACCGTGTCGTACTTCGAATGGGTGCAGGACCTCGGCCGCCTGTTCTGGGATCGCGACGAGATCCGTATCAAGCTCGCGGACAAGATGGCGGACGCGTTCGACCGCGTGTGGGCGGTCGCGGACGAGAAGTCGGTCACGTTCCGGCAAGCGGCGATGGTCGCGGCGATCCGCGAGGTCGCGGGCGCGCTCGAGTCTCGGGGGATCTATCCGTGAGCGTCATCCGCGACGCGATGGTTCCGGAGCCGACAACGCTCTCGGACGAGGCGAGCGCGCAGGACGCCGGCCGCTGCTTCGAAGACAGCCCGGAGATGCGCGCGGTCTTCGTGTCCTCCCACGACGGCACGCTCGTCGGCGTGATCACGCGCAAGACGCTCGTGCGCGAGGTCGTCGCCGCAGGTCTCGATCCACGCGAGGTCGCGCTGCGCGACATCGCGGAGCCGCCGCACTACACGCTCGACGCGTCGCTACCGCTCGACGAGGGCTTCCGGACGCTCGAGGAGCTCGATCTGGAGCGTGTGCCGGTGGTCGAGGGCGGACGCCTCGTCGGCGTGCTCTCGCGCGCGGTCGTGCAGCGGCGCCTCGCTGAGGACGAGCCGCCGGCCGTCGAAGTCGGCTAGCAGCAGGTGTATGCGCCGGGCGGCGCGTCGCCTTCGACCGGCTCGGGGAGTTCTGCGGCTGCGAGCGCGACGCCGTCGAGGAGGTCGTGCTCGCTGACTTCGATCTCGTCGAGCACGTAGGCATCGAGCACGGCGACGAGGATTGCAGCTCCGGCGACGATCACCGCCGCGCGCTCCGGTTCCATGCGCCGCAGGCCGCGCCGCTCGGCGACGCTCATGCTGGCGAGCCTCTCCAGGTGTTCACGTGCGCGCGCACGCGAGAGTTCGTAGCCGTGAACGGTCTCCGTGTCGAAGGCGGCAAGCTGCGTCACGGTTCCGGCGACACCGATCGCTCGTTCCGGGGAGAGATCGGGAAGGAGCGCCGTCGCCTCCCTTCTGAGGGTGGGCAGGTCCTCGCCGTATCTCTCGGTGAAGCGCACGGATCCCATCGGCAGGCTGACGTGGAAGTCGTCGAGGACGAGCTCGGTCGAGCCGCCGCCGATGTCGAGCACGAGCGTGCCCGGCGGCGGATCGACGCCGCGCCGTGTCAGCTCCGCTTCCTCGTCCCCCGAGAGCAGCTGCGTGACGAAGCCGTAGCTCCACTCCACCTCGCCGAGAAAGGCCTCACCGTTCTCCGCGTCGCGTACCGCGCTTGTCGCGGCGGCGAGTGTCCGCTCGGCACCGAGCGACTCCAGCGTCCGCCGGTAGTCGGAGAGGACGTTGCGCACGCGCGCGATGGGGAGGGGAAGGAGCCGAGCGCGCTCATCGACGCCCTCGCCGAGTCGCGTGATGCGCGATTCGCGGTGGAGCTCCTCGACCCGGCCGTCGACGACGTCGGCGACGAGCAGCCGCGTCGTGGTCGTGCCGAGGTCGACGGCCGCGACTCTCACTTGCGCGGGATGAGTGCGGTGAACCTCGTCGCCTCCGCATACGCCTCGCGGAGGACGGTCATCCGCGCCAGCGAGCTGCGCAGCGAGGCGAGGCTGCGGTCGAGCTCGTCCGTGTCGGTCGCGCGCTCGAGCTTCGTCACCGTCGCGTCGCCGAGGTCGGCGAGGCGGTCGAGCTCCCGCGCCACGTGCCGGCGCAGCCGCTTGAAGCTCCGCCACGCCTGCAGCAGCCGCACGGCGAGCAGCGCGAGCCCCGCCATGGCGGCGAGGCCGCCGACGGCCAAAGCCGCATAGGTGAGCCAATTCCACATCGAGCGGATCGTAACGCGGGTGCTAGAATCCACCCTCGCGACGCGGGGTGGAGCAGCCAGGTAGCTCGCCGGGCTCATAACCCGGAGGTCGCAGGTTCAAATCCTGCCCCCGCTACTCGAAAAGCCCCGGAGACGGGGCTTTTCCGTTTCTTAGGGCGGCAGGGTCCACGCGACTTTTGCCGAACTTTTGCCTCGGCCCAGGGCTAGCATCGAAGGCCCAATCCCCGAGGGTGAACCAGTCGCCGGTTCGAGCCCACTACCGCCCATTTCCGTTGTCGATACGACAACGCGCTCTAATGAGAATCCGCGGTCGATTCGCTCAGCGATGCGACTGCCGGCGGGGCTCGGAACGACGCTTGGTCGTGAGTGAAGCGATGTGTTCGAGCATGGTGTCCAGTGCCGCCTCGAGTGGGTCGACGTCACGGCGGACCTGTGAAAGGACTAGCCCTCCTTGGATGGCAGCTAACAGAGCCGTCGCCAATCGTTCGGGATCGGCGCTGCGACGCAGGTCGCCTCGCTTGTACATGGCTTGCAAGCCATCTCGGATCGCGCCTTCCCACCGGTCAAATCCGTCGATGAGGTCCTCGCGACACTCCGGGTTTGCTTCGAACAGCTCTCCGGCGAGGCTTCCGAGCGGGCAGCCGCCTTGGCATTGGATTTGACGTCGGCCGTCAACCAATAGATCGCGCCATGCCCGGAGGGCTTCCAAACTGTCCAGGCTTGCGAGATGCGGTTGTTGGCTTTCGAGGATCGCACGCGTCTGATGTGCGATCACGGCGCGGATCAGCCCCTGCTTGTCGCCGAAGTAGTGGTAGAGCTGAGAGGCGCTTACTCCGGCCCCATTCTGGACGTCCTCCCAGCTGGTGCCCGCCACGCCGCCTGAATACATCAGCGCCGCCGCGACTTCGACGATCCGTTCGCGGGTGGCTAGCCCCTTGGCTGTGAACGTTCGCTGATCGGAACGCTCGGTATCGCTACCAGTCACCGACATTCGCTACCTGCCCTAATACAACAAATTGGAGTTGACACTTCATTACAGTATGACATACTGGAGTGGACACTTCAAAAAATTGGGGAGATCGAGACACCGATGAGCGCACTCGCAGAAAAGACGGTACTGATCACGGGCGCCAACGCCGGGATCGGCAAGGAGATAGCCCGGCAACTGGCGTTGCGTCCCGAGTTCGGCCGGATCTACCTGGGGTGCCGGAACGCCGGGCGGGCGAACACGGCGAAGGCCGAGCTCGAAGCTGAGACCGGTCGCAACATCTTCGACATCGTCCTCATGGACGTTGCCGATCTGGGTTCCGTCCGCGCCGCCCTGGCCGACATCGACGGATCGGTCGACGCGCTCGTCATGAACGCCGGCGTGATTGGCCCGCAGACGTTGAACTTGACCGCCGACGGGGTCACCACCGTGTTCGCAACGAACGTCCTTGGCCACGTCGTCCTCCTCGAAGGGCTCCTGTCCGAGGGGCGGCTCGGCGAGGTTGCGGTCTTCGTCGGAAGTGAAGCAGTCAGGGGTGTCCCGAAGTTGCGGATGAAAGGGCCGTCGTTCGTCTCAACCTCAGCCGACGAGCTCGCGTCCGTCATCGACGGCAGCTACTGGGCCAGCCACAAACCTGACTTCAACTTGGCTTTCGGGCAGGCCAAGTACATCGGGGCGCTATGGATGGGTTACCTGGCCCGCAAATACCCCGACCGCCGCTTCATCACCGTGAGCCCTGGCAACACCACCGGCACCGGAGCAGCCAGTGGCCTCCCATTGCCGATGCGGGTAGCCGCCAAGTACGTCATGCCGGCCCTGGGCCTCGCCCACAACCTCGACGTGGGAGCGAAGCGGCTGGTCGACGGTGTCACCGACCCGACCCTGTCGAGCGGCGCGTTCTACGCCAGCGCGGCCAACAAACTGAATGGTCCGATGGTCGACCAAGCCGACTTCGTCCCCGGCGTGGGCAACCCGTCGTTTCAGGACAACGCCAACGAAGCCATCGACCGCTTCATCACCTAGGACGAGCCCCGGGGGAGAGGCCCTGGACCTCCTGCCAACCGGAGCGTAAAATGGGGAAGAAGTAGAGCGTTTGCGAGGGCGCTACTTCGTCCCAGAGGTCCTCTCAAGCAGCCGGACGAACTCATGCGGCGGGTTTGAAAGATGCCCAGTTAGGACCATCTGAACCCGCGCAGCCATGGCGTTTGCGCATGGTTGCGGGGGTCAGACGTGCCGAAGGCGCCAGCGTTGCTCGTCTCGTGCCCGCGTGCGACTGGCGGACGGCCCCGTCAATGCGTTGCCAGGCTTGCCGGGTCTGCGTCTGCCTCTGACGAACTCGAACCGTTGACCCCTCCATGGGGAGGG
Organism: uncultured Actinomycetes bacterium; assembly: GCA_963744355.1. Lineage (GTDB taxonomy): Bacteria > Actinomycetota > Thermoleophilia > Gaiellales > Gaiellaceae > Palsa-739. Next base: position 1,017,524 of record CAVUTE010000004.1, on the reverse strand, counting down.
GGTCAACGGGGTCTGCTGTTTCAGGCGCGGACGACGGCGGCGGGCGTGCGAGCGGAGGTTGCGGACTGCGGGTGCGAGGCGGTGCGGAACATTCCGATAGCGGCTGCGATCATCCACGGGAGTGTCGCGATGCCGACGATGAAGCCGATCACTCCGGGTGTGGGTGCGAGCGTCAGGATCCCGAGAGCGAGCGCCGGCCAGCCGACCCAGCGAGGGAAGGCGCGGCCGAGGAGGCCAGCTGCGGCGACCAGGACGAGGAAGATGCCGAGTCCGGCGGCAGCGGGCATGTCTGCGGCGGCCACGGAGACGTGCAGCGCTTGGATCGTCGCGGGGGAGATCGTTGTCTTGCCGCCGAGGTTCCCGAGGAGGTACCAACCGCCTGCGTAGGCGAGATCGCTGGCGGTGGTGACGGCGGTCGTGACGAGGATCGCGCCCGCGAAGATGGGGTGAAGGTCGGTCGCGCGGATCCTCGCCCAGGCTGCGGTCCCGAAGAGGGCGAACAGGACGGCGGCGTACATGAGCAGCGTGCCCGCGAGGTAGACGTGGGCGTGGTGGGCGGAGTAGTAGGCCGTGACTTTCGAGGTGGCGGCGTCGCTGTCGGGATTCGGGCCGATCACCAGGTAGGCGACGAACGTGAGCGCGGCCGAAGCGGCGCCGGCGAGTGCGCAGTATCGGCCGACCGAGATTGCGCGAGGGGTTGTGTCGTTCATCTCGTGCTCCTTGGGTTTGCTGACCCGTCGGACGGTACGGCGCAGGCTGGCGTGTGTCGTCGGGCGCGAGTTCGATCTTGCGGTCATACTCGCGAATGACCTCGGGGCGACTTTGATCGATCGTGCGGTTGATGACAGGACCGGCGGCGCGTTCTAGCGTGTCCACCGTGCACGTCCCGTCCTTACGGCTGCGCGGCTGGCGCGTCCGCGCTCGTACCGTCGACTGGATCGTCGCGGTGCTGCTGACGGCGGGTGCGGAGCTGTGGATCTGGATCGGTAACGATGCCGCCGGCCACCGAATCGGGGCCGCGGCGATCGCACCGGCGATCATGCTCCCGATCGGAGTGCGCCGTCTGTACCCCGCGTTCGTCGGGGCAGGGGTGCCGGTGCTCGAGGCGATCAGCCATACCTACTGGAACCCGCAGTTCGTCGGGTATGTCGTCGCATACATCTGCGCGGTGTACGCGCTCGCGGTCTGGACGGCGCTGCGCCGGTTCGCGATCGGCGTCACCGTCATCGTGTTCGTCGATCTCGGGCTCAATGCGGGGTCGGTAGCGAGCCTGCGTGGGACCACTCCCTTCGTCGTGGTCACGGTTGTGGCGATGCTGTTCGTGCGCCGTGTCGTCGGCGACCGGGAACGTCGTCTCCGGTTCGCCGAGCGAGAGCGCGACCTCGCCGCGCGGGAGGCGGTCGTCGCCGAGCGGACGCGGATCGCGCGCGAGATGCACGACGTGATCGCCCACCACGTGTCGATGATCGTCGTCCAAGCCGGCGCGGAGCGGAGTGTGCTCGACGAAGGGGCTTCCGATCCGTCCAGAACTCGCGACGTGCTCGCAACGGTCGAGCAGAGCGGTCGCAGCGCCTTGGTCGAGATGCGACGGCTTCTTGGAATGCTGCGTCAGGCAGAGAAGGAGCCGTTGACACCTCAGCCGGGGCTCGATGACGTGCCGGCACTTGTCGAGCAGCTGCGAGAGGCCGGGCTGTCGGTCGAGCTGCACATTGAGGGCGAACGATGCGAGCTTCCCGATGGCGTTGACCTTTCCGGGTATCGGATCGTGCAGGAGGCGCTCACGAACGCGCTCAAGCATGCCGAGGGTGCCCACGCCAAGGTGGGTGTGCGGTACGGAGTCGATTCGATCGAGCTCGAGATCGCCGATGACGGAGTCAGCGACGAGTCGGACGCGCCCGCAGGTGGGCACGGACTCGTGGGTATGCGAGAGCGCGTGGCGCTCTACGGCGGACGCTTCTCCGCGAGCCGCGTCCCCGGCGGCGGCTTCGTCGTGAAAGCGGCGCTCCCGGTCAGATGATCTCCGTCCTCATCGCCGACGACCAGGAGCTCGTTCGCGTCGGGCTGCGCAAGATCCTCGAAACCGCGGCCGACGTCACCGTGACGGGCGAGGCGGCCGACGGCGAAGCAGCGGTCACGCTTGCCGCACACCTACGACCCGATGTCGTGCTGATGGACATCCGGATGCCGGCGCTCGACGGGCTCGAGGCGACGCGACGGATCGTCCGAACACAGCCAAATGCGCGCGTCTTGATCATTACCACGTTTGGGCTCGACAACTACGTGTACGACGCGCTCCACGCCGGCGCGAGCGGCTTCATGCTCAAGGACGCCCCGCCCGAGGAGATCAAGGCGGCGGTCCGGATCGTCGCGAGCGGCGAAGCGCTACTCGCTCCTGCCGTTACGCGAGCCGTCATCGAGGAGTTCGTCCGCCGACCCGCGCAAAGAGAGCCGCCTGCGTCACCCGCGCTCGACGAGCTCACGCCGCGCGAGCGCGAAGTGCTCGAGCTGCTCGGACGCGGGCTTTCAAACAGCGAGATCTGCGATCAGCTCGTCATCAGCGAACCGACGACGAAGACCCACGTTACACGGATCTTCCAGAAGCTGAACCTCCGCGACCGGGCTCAAGCCGTCATCTATGTCTACGAACACGGCATCGTCACCCCCGGCGCATCACCCGGCATAAGAGGCTGACGACGTTTCGTCGGGGGACATTCCCGCACACTCGAGCAAGCGAGGCTGAACGCTCCTAGTAGTGCGGAGGATTCGTGAACTCATGGTCGGTTGTACGCCAGGCTTCGCGTAGCTGCTCCCTGTAGAACACGAACAGGACCGCAGCGACTAGCAGGAGCACGACCTCGTCGAAGGGCCCGGGAATCGGCAGGAGGCCGAGCGCGGCCAGCCACCGAATCGCTCGAGGGATCCTGCCATGGCGCACAACGGCCTTAACGGTGCTGGCTGTATGCCGGGTGAGCCGACTGACGTTGGCGGCGAACGAGGAGATTCGGAGAAGGCTACGCCAGCTCCGGCATCGGGGGTGCTTCGCGCTCGGGTGACATTCCAGCATCACTGGCGCAGCCGAGCACTCTCGGCGCAGGAGCGTCGAGTGACACTCACTCAGGCTGGGTGCGACCCAGCATTGCTGCCGATCGGGCGGCGGACCCCGTAGCGTTTGCGCGGTGGATACAACCGGGCAGCTCGTCGGCCTCCGTCGCCGGGGGTTGCGGTTGGAGTACGCCACTCTGGGCTGGAACGTTGTCGGCAGCGTGCTTGTGCTCGCCGCCGCCGTCACTGCTCGCTCGGTCGCGCTCGCCGGGTTCGGGCTCGACTCGCTGATCGAGATCATCGCCAGCCTGGTCGTCGTCTGGCAGCTCCAAGAGATGCACGCTGTCGAGAGGGAGCGTCGCGCGCTTCGGATCATCGGCGTCGCCTTCCTCCTGCTCGCCTCCTACATCGCCGCCCAGTCGATCTACGTTCTTGCAGCCGAGTCGCACCCGCACCGTTCGCTGCTCGGGATCGTCTGGCTCGCGCTCACGGCGGCGGCGATGTTCGCGCTCGCCGCGGGCAAACGAACAACCGGGCGCGCCCTCGCAAATCGCGTGCTTGAGACCGAGGCACGGGTCACCGTGATCGACGGCCTACTCGCAACCGCCGTACTCATCGGCCTCCTCCTGAACGCGGCTGCCGGCTGGTGGTGGGCCGACCCAGCAGCAGCGTTCGTCATCGTCTACTACGGCGCACGCGAAGGATGGCACGCCCTGCACGAAACGACCATGTAGCCCGGCGGCCCCACACACGTCGAGTGTCATTCCCGCACGCTGGCGCAGGCGAAACGCAACCCGCCCTTAGGACACACGATCGCTCGATTACACGGCCTCTGGCGAGCCGTCTACTTACTTCCGGACTCGCGTTGTGAACACTCGCGCCACCGTCGAGCTGCCGAGTGTGACTGACATCTTCGCCGTGAGAACAGCTCCTATGAAGCGTGTCGGCAGATGCCACGCACAAACGGCTGCCGTCTTCGGTCCGCCTTTGTACCACGGCACCTTGATGAAGCCTCTCTGCAAGACAGAGACGGTTACTCCGCGCAGCGCGAGCCTGCACTTAACCGTTCCGCCACTGACAAGCGGAGCTCCTGTGTCGGAGCGGGTCACCAACAGTGCGGTCGAGAAGTTCTTTCCGGCGTGCGCGACGGCAGAGTCTTCCCAGTCGGCCAGTTGCAGTTTGATGATCGCCTTCGACTGCATGGAGTAATGGGCGTTGGTTCCGTCTTCGGGGATGAAATCGATTTGGGAGCTCTGCGAGTCGCCCGGCCCGACGGCGGCGGATACGTTGAAGTTGAAGCCATCCGTAATACCGAGTTCCGAGGCTGCAATCACGAAGTACTGACTGTCTCCAGAGAAGCTCCCCGTCAGCGACGCGCTTTTCACGAACTGGTACGAGGAAGTGCCGTCCCATTTGAAGAGAGCGAGGCCGCCGTTCGGAGTGCCGTCGTACTGAAGGAGGTAATCGGTGCCGGCCCCAGTTGGATCGCCGGTCGTCGGATTTTGGTCTGCGTCGATGTAGATGTTGTAGTTGTCTTGCGCCTGTTGCTCGGTCCCGGGCACGAAGTTGAGCTGAAACGTGATCAGGCCTTGCGTGCTGTCGGAGACGAGGACGCTCGTGATGTCTGGTGCGCCCGACACATCCGGACTCGCGTCGGTCGCCGTGTACGTCACTGGGTTAGACGCCAGCGCAGGCGCAGGAGCTAACAGCACCCCAAGCGCGCCGAAACTTCCGACCAGACCAGAAACAAAGACCTGACGCGACATGCCACTCCCTTCACAGAACCGCCGACGGTCCCGTTGCCAATAGACCTCGACCCTATACCGCCGGAGCCGCGCGTCAAGGCTCGGTCGAGTTCGCCGCAACGCGTATGTCGGCTGTATCGGCTCGCTCGGCACTATCCACGAGTTCCTGACGCGCTGGGCGTTCGACCAGCGCGATCCATCCGGTGACATGGAAGAACGTGCCACAGAGGGTGCTGAGGGGCTTAGGTTCGTTCGTCGGTGCAGCGCGATGTCACGAGAACGCTCCGTGCGCGGCGGCCCACATGAGTAAGCCGAGGAAGAGGACGCCTGAGGCGAACAGCGCACCAATTGCTAGCGCGCAGACCGCGTAATTCTGGAGTCGCGCGAGTACGCCGCTCAGCCCTGCCGCAACCGTCGGCGACATGAAGGTAATCAGGATGAAGCGCCCACCATGTGAACCGGCGAACGCCGTTACGCCAGCCGCCACACCGAGCGCGGGGAAGATCACCAGCGCCAAGAGGTACAGCACCACGCGCGCGAGCTGAGGGAGATCACGCCACTCGCGGCTCCACGGGAAGTGGCGCTCGCGCGGATCCTCATACTCGGTTAGCGTTCGCCTCGGCTCCGGCATGTCCTAGGACTATCCCTCTTGGCTGCCTGCTTTGTACGCAGCCCGCGCAAATCACCACTCGTGCGAGGCCGACCTGACGCGCGTGTGCCGTAACCGACGCTCACATGACAAACGCATCGGCCTCGTCGCCGGCCTCGGCGATCCGGGACGGCTCACTACTCGTGTTCGAGACCTGGAGCTACACGCCCCAACGGCGCACGTTCGTCGTCGCTCATCGCCGACTGTGGCGGATCATCGACGACCGGACGCCGCGCATCGCCGGCAGCCGCTTGCCCGCAGACACCACCAACCCAGTCGCGGTCGATTCCGGACGGATCATTCTCCTCGCCAAGCACGGCCTCGCGGTACTCAACGCGAGCGCATAACTGCTGCGGCGGCTACAGACGCCGGCGCCGGACTCCGTGCGACTCGGCAACGATCTCCTCGGCGCCGTGCACGACAACAGCCTCAGGGTCTACAGCGCCCAAACCGGGCGTCTCCGACACCAGCTCGAACTTGCACACGCCTCCGGCCCGCCGAGCCTACTGTCGATCCGCAACGGATACGCCACCTACGCGAGCGGCATAGAGGTCCACCTCGTGCGACTGCGCAACGGGATCGACCGCGTGCTCAACCTGCCCGGCCAAGCAGGACCCGTCGACGCTCTACTCACCCCACGCGGCCTGTTCGTTTCCTACGACCGAGCCTACGAATCTCAGGCTGGTCGGATCTCGTTCCTACCATGGTCGAAGATCCACTAGCGCAGCGGGCCGCGCATCAGCCGACCCCGATCGACCGCCGCGAATCGCGGGCCGCACGCCTCCAGTCCGGCGCGCTCTCGTTACTGCTCAACTGCTCGCAGTGCGCGGCGTCGAGCCGACGCGACCCACCCAGGCGTTCACACGCCGCCACACTCCACACAAAAACGGCGGCAAGCCTGAGCGAACGCGAGCGTCGACTCTACGGTTAGCGCGCGCTCGTGAACGGCCCGAAGCCGGCGATGTTCACGCCGCGGACGCGGTACAGCCCTAGACGGCGGCCGACCGTGAGCCCGGTAGCGCTGATCACCTTGAGCTTTGTCTTGCCGCGCCAGACCTCGTATGAGGCGGCGTTTGGGACCGCTGCCCAGGAGAGGTGGCCTTTTTTGAGGGTTACACGCGTGGGCGCGAGCGGGCTGCAGTCGCCGCTGAACTGCGGCTTCGAGTCGAAGAACGGTTGACCGAACGCCTGCCGCAGACCGTCGGCGAACGTCTGGGTGAACGGCCAGCCGTCGTAGTTGTGACCGTACTCCTTGTCTTGCGCCCACCAGTCGATGGCGTCGATCCGCGGGTAGCGGCCGGATTGGAGAACCGCGGAGGCGTCCCCGACCCACTGCGTTTTCGCGTCCTCGCTCGGCATGTCCTTGAACCCCAGCTCCTCGATCGCGAGCGGTTTTGAGGTCAGCGCCGTCGCCTCTGCGTACGCGCCCTGGTACCCGAACTGTGCGAAGCCCTGCGCGGTCAGCTTCTGCTCGAATGTCGCGTTCGGCCCTGTCCCGTAGATCGACTCGCCGTAGACAGAGAGGCCGATCCAGTCGATGTAGTCGTCGCCCGGGTAGTAGTTCGCGAACTGCTCGAATGGCTCCCAGTACGAGCCGGTGGCGTAGCCATTCGGCGCTCCGTACTGGATGAGGAAGGTGACGTTCGTCGCGCCTTCGGCCCGGAAGACGTCGATGATGTGCCGGTAGGCGTCGCGGAAGTGCACCGCCGTGTCGCCCTCGTAGCGTCCGCCCCACGGGTGGGCGTTGTTCATCTCGCCGTCGTAGTCGAAGAAGACCGGGATATCCGTGTCGCGCGCCGCGTCCGCGAAGGCCTTGAGCTGATCGTCGTACTTCCCTGCGGCGACGTCGGAGTGCGTGACCGGCCCCGGCCAAGCGCTCGGCGGGAGCGCACTCGGCGCATAGTCCTGCGTCGGGAACGTAAACACGCGTAGCTGCGGCACGTACCCGGCCCGCCAGATTCGCTCGACGTCTGAGGTCGGAAAGACAAGACGGTCGTGCCAGGAGATGCTCCACGGTGCCCACACGACGTGTGTGCCGGTGAGCGACTCGAAACGTCCAACGTTCGCGGGGTCGGGGACGTCGTCGAACGAGCCAGAAGCGAAGTCCCAGCCCGCGTACGCACCGAAGTACACGCCCCGCGAGGGCGGAAGGAGTTTCCCACACGCAACCGGCGGGGAGGCACGGGCCGTCGCTGCGGCTACCGCAGCCCCGACCACGAGCGCGACCAGAACTCCGCGCATACGTCGAGTGTTACACAGGCACTAGACGCAGTCACAACCTGGGCGGGCGGGCCCCGAATCCCGCGCAGAGCGTCGCCGTCCCGCTTGCCGGAGGCATCCCCGATCATTCCCGCAGGCGAGGCGGTTGCGGCTGGCCGAAGCAACGGTCACGACCCAGTGCTCGCGGCTGTCACGCTCGACGCTCAGCGCGTACCCGTTCGGCGTCGTCCCCTGCCAGCTGGGCGTGACCGGGAATACGTCCCCGGCGGTTCTCACCGTCGCCGCGTCCCTGGGGGTCGTCAGTGAGCGACGAGCTTTCCGGGCGTCAAACGCGTCGACGCGCGGGCCGTCCGTTTTTCGGGGAGCGGGCGCGCGCCGCGCCGAGATTTCGAGTGAAGCGCTCTGACCCAGCAGGGGGATCATTTGGGCCGCAGGGGGCTTCACCGTCTATGACTCGTCGCAGCGCCCGCTCACAAGTAATAGATGCGGTTGCTATGTGGTTTCCGGCGCTCGCTCGGCTAGGACCGTCCCGGCCTATCGTCCGGTTCACGACTTGAACAGAGAAAGGGCGGCCCGCTGTCCAAGAAAGACGGGCCGCCTCCGGAAACTGGGCTGGAGCATTTGCGGCTCCCCCGAAGACCCTTGCTTGCGGCAACTAGGGCCTTAGCCACAGTCCCCGCTGTCAGTAGTACCCGGTTCCGCCGCCGGTCTATGGTCCATATGCGTTTATGGGATCGCTGGCCGGGCTGCTAGCGGAACGCCCGGGAGCTGCACTCCAGCCCGGCCCCGGTCGATAACGCGCCGCAGCTCGCCACGAGCCGAAGAACGGCCGGATTGGACAACCGGGGGCGTTCTCTTTCGCTACGTCCTAGCGGTGCGAAGCTGTCGCCTCATTCGCGTACGAACGAGGTAGGCCGCCTTTCGGCGGCCTACCTCTGCTATCCGCTTCCCGTTGGAGGAGGCGAAACGATGCTGGGAGGCGCCGTCTCCGGCGCCCTCCCAGCAGTTCAAGCAGGTTTTGTCGGTTACGACAGGGCGTTGCAGGCGTCCGCGCCGCCCGTTGCCGAGGTGCCGTTGACCTTGGTGACGGACGAGACGATCGCAGGCGGGGTGCTCTGGGTGATCTTGGTGCTGTCGCCGCCGACGTAGTAGGCGCCGTGACCGATGGCCTCGTCGTCGGAGAGACAGTACGCCGCGCCGCCGCCGAGGACCTTGACTGCCACCTTCGGCGAGATGCCGGGGGCTTCCTTGGCCAGGTTGCCGTTGGAGAGGCCGGTGTAGGTGCTGTTGCCGCCGGCGGTGTCCTGATACCAGGCCTCAGCGGCCGGGATCGCCGAGCGGACGTTCGACTGCGCTGCCGCATCCTGCGCGTTGCCGCGGAAGCTGAGGTACGACGGCACCGCGATCGCAACCAGGATGCCGAGGATGACGATGACGACCAGGAGCTCGATGAGGGTGAAACCGCTCTCCTCACGAGCCAGGCGCGTCTGAATCTTGCTGACCATTCGAGGTCTCCTTCCAACACGGGGTCAATGGCGGATCGTGAACCGATTCATCGTCCGCAGCGGCGTGGCCTCTGTAGCCCCTTTTGAGGGATTCGTCGCGCCACCGATCACCCACGGTGGGGGATGTGATCGCTCGCGCCCTCTCGCGGAGTGCGCGCCCGTCCTCTACCGAGTCAGACTGACCCTGATCTCATCAAGTCGGCCACGCGCTCGAGCCTAGCCCTCGCTGCGCTGAGCGGGTCGTCCGCAGTGCGGGCATCGCCCGCGGTCGCTGCCGGTCTCGAGGTACAACGCCGAAACGCCGAGCCGGCCGGCGACTTGGCGGAGCGCACGCAGGGATGGGTTCCGGGTCTCCGCTTCGATGCGGCTGATGTAGGCGTACGTCAGGCGGTCGAGTCCTTCGGTGAGTGCTCGCTGTGAAAGGCCGCGCTCAAGGCGCAACCTCTTGATGCGTTGCCCGATGCTCTCGCCCGCGCCGTGGGCTGGCGCATCAGCGAACAGAACGCAACCGGGTCTTCGGGCGCTCGGCCCGCTCAATCGGCTGTGTTTGGACGACACGTTCTGGCGCAGCCTTGAGCTGTTCGCGCGCAGCGACGCTCTCGAGCCCTGCGCGACGGGGCGCGCTGCTTTTGGGCGTGACCCCGCGCACGAGGTAGACGCGGTCGCGAAAGGTCACGCACTCTCCGATGTGAAGGTTAGACATGTGCCACAGAGCCTTTCCGCGTCCGCGCCGCAAAGCCGGACGTTGATTGCAGCATCGGCCGGCTTGCCGGCACGCTTGAGCACGACGCGGATGCCCCTTTAGGGTGAGGGCCGAGAGTCTCTGTTCCGCGACACAATTGGCAGCAACGAGACTGTGGCCATGCCTTGTCGCCGCAAGCAGGGGTATGGGGGAAGTTTGCCCCGGTCTCTCCCGCGAAGCGGCCCGTTTCTTGGACAGCGGCCGCTCGCGCGCTTTAGCCGCGCCTCCATGGCCTGCTGATCGAGCGCAAGTCGCGAGAACTTTTGGCTGAACTTTTGCCCGAGTAGGTCAACCGGACCCGATCCCAGCTAATCTCACATGACGGAGCAATGCCGGTGCTGTTGTTGTCCGACCTAGCAACAAGCGTCTCATAACCCGGAGGTCGCAGGTTCAAATCCTGCCCCCGCTACTCAGGAAGCCCCGGAAACGGGGCTTCTTTGTTCAAAGGCCTCACGATTCTCAAGTCCGAGCTGTCAGTGCCGATCAGACGAAGGTGAAGACATTGGCGCATCGCGCCGCGGATCGCGATCTTCTGGAGGAGCAAAGCGCCCGTCTCTCGCGGTTGATCGAGCTCCGGGGAGAGATCGCCGCCGGAGACTTCAGCCTGGACGAGGTTGCACGCCTGGTCGCAGACCGTGCGCAGGAGCTGACCGGCTCCGACTGGACGACGGTCAGCATCCTCGAGGAGGGCGAACCACTGGTGCACGTCGTCGTCGGAGCAGCAACAGCGGCAGCTGATCTCTGCGTTCCCCTCCTCCGCAGGGGCAAGGAGGTCGGATCGCTCAGCCTTGCGAAAGCGCATGGCGTCACCGAGAGTGACAGCCAGATACTCGAGCTGCTCGCGATCGTCCTCGCTTCGGCAGTCAGCGACGCGGCCGAGCGCACGGCGCGGCGCGACCAACGAGAAGCGCTTAGCCGTTTCGAGACCATGTTCGAGACCGCCCCAATTGGCATCGGTCTCGTCAGCCTGGACGGCCGTCTCGAGAGCACGAACTCCGCCATGCGTGACATCACCGGTCGCAGCGCCGAGGAGCTCGCGCGCCGAAGCACGCTCGAATACACCGTGCCGGAGGACGTCGACGAAGTCATAGAACTCTTCAGGGGGATGGTCGAGGGGAAGTACGACTCGTACCGCCACGAGCTGCGTCTCTACGCCAACGATGGTGAGATCGTCTGGGTTGATACTGCGACGGCGCTCCTGCGCGATGCGGATGGAACGCCGCTTGGCGCCGTTGCGATGGCGCAGAACATCACCAAGAGGCGCGCGGCCGAAGAGCAGTCGCGCCAGTCCGAGGCGCGCTATCGAACCCTTGTCGAGCAGTTGCCGTTGATCACCTACATCGACCTGCCGTATTCGACTGACGAGACCGCCGAATACGTGAGCCCTCAGGTCGAGGACATTCTCGGCTACAGCTTCGAGGAGTGGAATTCGAGCCCCACGTTCTTCAACGAGCATCTTCATCCCGAGGATCGTGACCGCGTCAGCGAGGCGCATCGCGACGCGCGGCTGAACGCCGAGTCCGTGGAGCTCGAGTACCGGTTCATCGCCGCCGACGGCCGGGTCGTCTGGCTGAAGGACAGCAACACGGTGGTACGCGACGAAACCGGCAAGCCGCGCTACACGCAGGGCTTCGCCGTCGACGTGACCGCCCAAAAACAAGCGGAGCTCGATCGCGAGGCCCTGCTCACCCGCGTGCAGGAGCAGAACGAGCGCCTGCGCAACCTCGACCGGATGAAGGACGAGTTCATCGCTCTCGTCTCGCACGAGTTGCGGACGCCGTTGACCTCGATCTGCGGGTATAGCGAGCTGCTTCTGCACGATGTCGTCTTCGCCGAGCTCCCCGAAGCGCAGCTGAGCTGGCTCGAGGTGATCGACCGCAACGCCGAACGTCTGCTGCGGTTGGTCGAGGATCTTCTGATCACCGCGCAAACGAGTGCAGGGAATCTCGCACTCGAGATCGCCGAGCTCGACATCGCCGCGATCATCGAGCAAGCAGTGCAGTCCAGCAGGCCCGTCGCGACAACGCGCGGGATCTCCCTCAATTACTCGACCGAGCCGCTTCCCGCCGCCGACGGTGACCGGGTTCGCATCGGGCAGGTGATCGACAATCTCGTTTCGAACGCGCTGAAGTTCACGCCGGCGGGCGGCTCGATCGACGTGCGCGCCTATCCGCACGGATCGGGCGTGCGAATCGAGGTCGCCGACACCGGAATGGGCATCGCGGAGGCCGAGCAGGCGCAGCTCTTCGACCGCTTCTTCCGCACGGCACGTGCGCACGAAGAGGTGATCCCGGGCGTCGGACTCGGCCTCTCGATCTCGAAAGCGATCGTCGAGGCACACCACGGTCAGCTGTCCCTCCGCAGCGTCGAGGGAGGCGGGACGACATTCTTCGTCGACCTGCCTGCCTCCGTCGGCTGATCTCAGCGGTCGATCATCCGCTGGTTCGCTTCGGAGTAGCGGGCGCCCTCGGCGTCGATCTGCGCTTCCTCGAGCTCGCGGAGGTCGTCCGACGTCAGCTCGATGTCGGCGGCGGCGATGTTCTCCTCGAGTCGGTGCACCTTGGTCGTGCCGGGGATCGGAACGATCCACGGCTTCTGCGCGAGCAGCCATGCGATGGCCACCTGCGCCGGCGTCGCGTGCTTCCGCTCCGCGATCCGGGTCAGCAGCTCGACGAAGGCGAGGTTCGCCTGTCGCGCGCCGGGGTCGGTGAAGCGCGGGACGGTGTTGCGGAAGTCGCCGCTCTCGAACTCGGTCGTCTCGTCGATCTTCCCGGTGAGGAAGCCTTTGCCGAGCGGGCTGAACGGAACGAAGCCGATGCCGAGCTCCTCGAGCGTCGGGACGATCGTCTCCTCGGGCTCGCGCCACCAGAGCGAGTACTCCGACTGCAGCGCCGTGACCGGCTGAACCGCATGCGCGCGGCGGATGGTCTGGACGCCCGCCTCGGAGAGTCCGAAGTGCTTCACCTTCCCTTCGCCGATCAGCTCCTTGACCGTGCCGGCGACGTCCTCGATCGGGACGTTCGGGTCGACACGATGCTGGTAGAGCAAGTCGATCGTGTCGATGCGCAACCGCTTCAGCGAAGCCTCGACGCTGCGCCGGATCGTCTCCGGGCTGCTGTCGAGACCGCCGCGACCGCTTTCGAGGTCGAAGCCGAACTTCGTCGCGATGACGACCCGGTCGCGAACGGGCTCGAGGGCCTCGCCGACGAGCTCCTCGTTCGTGAACGGCCCGTAGACCTGTGCCGTGTCGAAGAAGGTGATGCCACGCTCGACGGCCGCGCGGATGAGCGCGATGCCCTCGGCCTTCGGGGGAATGGGCGGAAAGCTCTGACTGAGGCCCATGCAGCCGAGCCCCATCGCCGTGACCTCGAGGTCGTTTCCGAGCGTGCGCTTCTTCATGTCGTCTCCTCCGGCTCGATGCGGCAACATACAACCGTGACCGACTACGCGATCGTCAACCTGAAGGACGTCGAGAACTCCGCCGGTGAGCGAGCCCCCGGGATGGAGGCGCGCTTCGCGCGCAAGCACCTCGAATCCGAGCATCTCGGCGTCACGTACATCCGCTACGAGGCCGGCGTGCGTTCGCCGATGGCGCACAGCCACCGCGAGCAGGAGGAGGCCTACGTCGTGATCGCCGGCTCCGGCCGCGTCCGGCTCGGAGACGAGATTCGCGACGTCCGGCAGTGGGACGTCGTCCGGGTCAGCCCGGCGACAATCCGCGCGTTCGAAGCGGGAGCGGACGGCCTCGAGATCATCGCAGTCGGTTCGGACCGTCCCGAAGGCGGCGACGGCGTCGTGGCCGAGAGCGCCTGGATCGAATAGCGCGTCTAGTTGGCCGGCGCGAAGCCGGCGACGGTCAACATCCGCCGCAGGTCGACGATCATCTGTGCGTCGACGTCCTTGTCCTTTGGCGGATCGAAGACTTCGGTCTCGTCGCCGAGAGTCACCTCGACGCGGCCGTTGTGCCGCTCCGTGACCGTGCCGACCGCCTCGAGCAGCGACAGCACCTGCCGCCACTCGACGTTGCCGCTTGTGGGATGGCCGAAGATCTTCTCGACGGTGTTCACGTGCTCGCTGTCCACGATGGGAACCATACGTGCCATACGTGCCTCAGTCGGGCAGCATCGGCATCGTGATGCCGGGCGACCGGCCGAGCAGCACCGCGCGCGTGATCGCTTCCGTCCCGAAGCGGTCGCGCACGCGGTCGAGGGCCGCGTCGAGCGCCTCGCCGTCCTGCCGGTCGAGAGGCAGCACGAGCTGCAGCGCTTCCGCGTCGTCGAGGTTCGCCACCGAGATCCCGACGAGCGTCAGCCCGCGCTGCTCGATCGTCGGCAGCGCCTCCAACAGCAGCGTCCGCGCCGTCGACAGGATCCGCTGCGTGCTCGCCGTCGGGTCGGGCAGCGTTGACGATCGCGTCGCCCGCGTGTAGTCGTCGAAGCGCAGCCGCAGCACGACAGTGCGCCCTGCTCGCCCTGCGGTTCGCATACGCCGTGCCACCCGGTCGACGAGCGTGACGAGATCGGCATCGACGGATGCGTGCGACCACGGCGCCGGGCCGCGTGCACGCTGCGAACCGATCGACCGGCGCCGGCGCCGATGCTGCACCGGCCGCGGGTCGAGGTTGTGCGCGAGCGCATGGAGGTGATGCCCCGCCGCCCGACCGAGCATCGACACGAGGATCGACTCGGGCAGGAACGCGACTTGCCGAACGGTTGTGATGCCGCGCTCGCGCAGCTTGCGCGAGGTGACGGGACCGACTCCCCACAGGCGCTCCACCGGCAGCGGATGGAGGAACGCGAGCTCGTCGTCGGGCGGCACGACGAGCAGCCCGTCCGGCTTCGCAACCGCGCTCGCGACCTTCGCCAGGAACTTCGTCCGCGCGACGCCGACGGTGATCGGCAGCCCGACGCGCTCGCGGACGTCGCGCCGGAGGCGCGCAGCGATCTCGACCGGCATGCCGACGCTTCGCTCCATGCCGCGCACGTCGAGGAACGCCTCGTCGATCGACAGGCCCTCGACGACCGGTGCTGCGTCTTCGAACACGCGGAACACGGCTTTGCTCGCCTCCGAGTACGCCGACATTCGCGGCGGGACGACGACGGCGTGCGGGCACAAGCGGCGCGCTTGCGCACCGCCCATGGCCGTGCGGATGCCGAAGGCCTTCGCCTCGTAGCTCGCCGCGAGCACGACGCCGCCGCCGACGATCACCGGCCGGCCGCGTAGGCGCGGATCGTCGCGCTGCTCGACGGACGCGAAGAATGCGTCCAGGTCGGCGTGGAGAATGGAGGCCCCGCCAAGCACGAACGTATGTTCGCACAGCGCTACGTTCGCTGCTCGAGCCCGACGCTTTTGCGGAGCTCGTCGACGTCGCGCATGAGCCCGCGGTCCCGGTCCCCGGCGACGTGGTCCATCAGGTCGGCGAGGCCCTCCGCCATCGCGTTGAGCTTTTCGTGGAGCGCCTGCTCGCCGCGGCGCTGGCTGTTCTCCAGGAGCGCAACGAGGAGGAACGTGATGATCGTCGTGATCGTGTTGATGATCAGCTGCCACGTGTTGAGGCTGTGCAGCAGGAAGTAGCTCGGCGCCCAGAAGACGACGAGGAGCAGACAGGCGGAAAAGAAGACGCCGCGACTGGCGAAGTCGGCGATCCAGCCTGCGAACTTGTCGAACAGCGATCTCCGGTCAGCAGTGCGGGGCGGCATCGAGACAACAACGCTGTCCGGGCCGGACCGGTTACGAGCCGCGTGACCCCGCTCGGGCGGTGTTCACCTTCTGGCTCAGGCGCGCCTCGAGGCGCCAGAGGTTGTCGAGATGCTGGCTCGCCCACAAGAGCCGGAGCGCGCCGTGGATCGTCGCCTTGTCGTGGCTCCGCGCCGCTTCGCGCACGCAGTCGAGCAATCTCGCTCGGCCGTCGGCGTCGCGGATGTGCGGCGGCGGCACGGGGTGGACGTTCACGAGCGCGTAGCCGAGTGACACGAACCACGCCTGGAACGCGTGCAGTTCACGATCGAGGTTCCGACCGCAGTCGTCGAGGCGAACGTTGCCGTCGGCCATGCGGCCGATCGTCTCGAGCGACTGCCCCGCGCGCCGCACGCGCGATGCGCCGCCGACGAGCCCCGCGACATCCTCGATGTTGAACTCGGTCGCCGACCGCTCGGCGAGGTATTGCCGAAACGCGTCGTCGAGCCGGTGCACGGCCGTATCCGCCGCACGCTCCGCGGCGGGCCGGTCACGCCCTCCTTCGATCAGCTCGCGCGCCGTCGCGACGACATAGTCGGCGCCGCGCGCATACGCGTTCGCAAGGTCGTCGCGCAAGAGCGCAGATGCGCCGCGCGGCCAGAAGAGGACTCCGACGCCGAGGCTGATAGCGAAGCCGATCGCGACGTCTTCGACCCGGACGACGCCGACGCGCCACCCGACGGGCTGGATGATGTTGAAGAGGATGAACAGGACGACGGTGAAGCCGGCCTGGCCGGCCGCGAACGAGATCGCGCGCGGCGCGTACGCGGCCAGCAGCAGCGCCACGGGCAGCACGCCCCACAGCACCGCCTCGTGCGTGCCGATTCCGATCACGAGCAGCGCACCGATGATGATGCCCACCGCCGTCCCGGCGAGCGCGCTGACGATCGACCAGCCGGTGCCGAGCGCGTTCGACCGCAGCACGGACAGCGTTCCGAGCACGACCCAGAAGCCGTGCTGCAGTCCGGTGCGCTGAGCGATGAAGACTGCGATCGCGAGGCCGGCCGCGCCGCGCACGCTGTTCTGCAACCACACCGACCCGAACGTCGCGTGCTCGACCGCGAGCTGTTCCGTCGCCTCGATCGCCGCCAGCGGCGGCGACGGTTGGGCGAGATCGCGGTGTCCGAGCTCGGGTGCGTCGGCGCCGGTGGCAAGCAGCGCGTAGCCGCCGATCTGGCGCGCGGAGTAGGTCACGACGCGGATCCGGAACGGCGGGTCGAGCGCGTCGAGGTCGGGCACCTCCGGGAGCCGCTGGATGAGTACGTGCGCGACGGCGTCGCGCGCAGCGTCGAGCCGTGCGAAGTCAGGGCGTTCGTCGCCCCCCTCGAGCCTCGTCGCGCTCACACGCAGGACGGCTGCCGTTGCAGCAAGCGCCTCCTCGTCTTCCGCGGATGCGAGCTCGAGCGCGGGCAGCTCAGGCGTCGGCGTGAGGAACGAGAGCAGCCAGTCGAGCTCGTCGGGAAGCGACGAGAGCGCCGCCGTAGAAGCGGTCGGGCCTGTCGGTCTGTGCTGCGTCCCGAGGAACGTCCGCCCGAGTCCGTCCACTGCCGCGCGTGCCGCGACGGCTCGTTCCGCCAGCTGGTCCCGGGCACCGTCGACGAAGTCAGCGACGCTGCGTAACGCACCCGCGGCCGCCTTGCGCAGGTCGGCCCTCCGCCGTGGCGGCCAGATCAGCATCACCGCCGTGATGCCCACGCCGGTCGCGAGGCCCCATCCCTCGAGCCGGTCCGGGATGGCGGAGTTGGGCGCGGGGAGCGTCACCGGGAGGACGAACGTGAGCATCACGCCCGTCGACGCTGCGGCGAAGTACCCGCCGAGCACACCGCTGAAGAGCGTGACGAATCCGACCGCCGCCATCGCGCCGGCGGCGAGCCAGGCGTTGCGTGAGCAGATCGTCCCGATCGTGATATAGGCCGCCCCCACGGCGGCGAGGGAGAGGTAGGCAAGGAGGCGAGTGCGCCACGGCCCGCTGAACTCGACGAGGACGAGCACGGCGAACGATCCGAACGCAGCGAGGAACGACGTCTGCGGCTTCGCGATCACCTTGTCCGCGAACGCGAATACCGCGGGCATGACGATGGCGGCGCGGGCGGCGCTCTTCAGCGCGGCGACATTCAAGCCGCGATATTAAACAGAGGCGCCGAATGAATCGGCGCCTCCTCTTCTGGTCGGCATCGCAAGCGACGCCTAAGCAGCTGCAGCGCGTTCGCGCGTGCGCAGCTCATGCGCCGCGACAGGCTGGCCGCACCCGCTGCAGACGAGTTGCTCGACGATCGCGCCGCCGCAGGTCGCATGCTCGACGACGACCGGGGGGCCGTCGGGTGCGAGGTAGCGGTCGCCCCAGTGCATGAGCGCGATCAGCGGGATGTGCAGCTCGCGGCCGCGGCCGGTGAGGCGGTACTCGTAGCGGTCGGGCCGCTCCTGGTAGCGGACGCGCTCGACGATCCCGGCTTCGACGAGCCGGTCGAGCCTGCTGCTGAGGACGTTGGTGGCGATGCCGAGGCTGGCCTGGAACTGGTCGAACCGGCGCAGCCCGCGGAAGCAGTCGCGGATGATCAAGAGGCTCCAGCGCTCGCCCACGAGCTCGAGGGTGCGGGCGATGGAGCAGTTTTGGCCCTCGTAGTCGCGCTTGAGCACGGAGACAACGGTAGCGGACTAACTTGCGTGATGCAAGCGACTCTGCTACGGTCGCGCGATGGAGCGCCGCTGGCAGGTGCTGATGGTCACGTCGATCGCCGCGTTCATGGGTTTCCTGGACGTGACGATCGTGAACATCGCGTTCCCGGACATGCGCTCGTCGTTCGCGGGCGTCTCGCTCGCGCACCTGTCCTGGGTGCTGAACGCGTACAACGTGCTCTTCGCCGCCACGCTCGTCCCCGCAGGGCGCCTGGCGGACCGGTTCGGGCGGCGGCGCTTCTTCCTCGCCGGCATCGTCCTCTTCCTCGCCGCGTCGACGGTCTGCGGGCTCGCCTGGAACGTCGACGTGCTCATTGCCGCGCGCGCCGTGCAGGCGGTCGGCGGCGCGATCCTCGTTCCCACGTCGCTCGGCCTCGTGCTGCCCGAGTTCCCGCTCGAGCGGCGCGCGACGGCGACCGCCCTGTGGGGTGCGACCGGCGCCGTCGCCGCGGCGACGGGCCCGAGCCTCGGCGGTCTCCTCGTCGACTGGCAGAGCTGGCGATGGGTCTTCTTCGTCAACCTCTTCATCGGAGTGCCCGCGCTCATCCCGGCGCGGCGCCTCCTTCGCGAGAACCGGGACGAGACCGCGTCGATCCCCGATCCGCTCGGAGCCGTCCTCCTCGTTGTGGCCGTCGGCGCGCTCTCGCTCGCGATCGTCGAGGGACCGAGCTGGGGCTGGAGCTCCGGCCGCGTCATCGCCGCATTCCTCGTCTCCGCGCTGCTCGCTCCGATCTTCGTCGCTCGGTCGGCGCGCCACCGCGCTCCGGTGTTCGAGCTCGCGCTCTTCCGCGTGCGCTCGTTCGCAGTTGCGAACGCCGGCGTCTTCGTCTTCTCCGCGGGCTTCTACGCCTTGCTGCTCTGCAACGTCCTGTTCCTCACCGGTGTCTGGCACTACTCGGTGCTGCGCGCCGGCGTCGCGCTGACGCCGGGCCCGTTGATGGCGGCGGTTTCCGCACCGATCGGTGGCCGGCTATCGGACAAGTTCGGCCAGCGCGTCGTCGCCGTGCCGGGAGGCCTGTTCTTCGCCGGCGGGGTGCTCTTCTTCCTGCTCGTCACCGGCGCAGGGCACGCGTACGCGTCGCACTTCCTGCCGGGAATGTTCCTCACCGGAATCGGCGTCGGCCTGTCGTTCTCCGGCATCTCGAGCGCCGCTGTCGCCGAGCTTCCGCACGCGCGATTCGCCACCGGTAGCGCCATCTCGTCCACGTCGCGCCAGATCGGCGCCGTCGTCGGAATCGCCGTGCTCATCGCCATCCTCGGCGCGCACCACAGCGGCAGCCCGCTGACCGCGTTCCACCGCGCGTGGCTGATGATGGCCGCGACCGGCGTCGCATCGGCCTTGATCGCGACCGCGCTTGGTCGCGTCCGCGCGCGGCACGTCGACCTGGCGGAAGAGATCGGCGAGGCCGAGATCGAGCTGGTCGGCGCGCCGCAGCCGCTCTAGCCCGTCGCCGCGACAGGCGTCCAGGTGAACCGGACGAGTGCGACCGTCAGCCCGGCCGCCATCCAGAGCGCGAGCACGCCGAGGTCCGACCACACGATCCCGGTGCCGTGCGTCACGGGGTCGAACGCGTGGTGGAGCCCGTCGGACAGATGCTGGACCGGGAAGACCTCGGCCACGTCGCGCAGCCAGGTCGGCAGATTGACGTTCGGGATGAAGACGCCGGAGATGAAGTAGAGCGGAAGCATGATCGCCTGCACCATCGGCTGCGCCGCGTCCTCGGTCTTGATTGCCGTCGTCAACGCGAACCCGAGGCAGACGAAGGTGACCGAACCGACGACGGCGGTCAGGACCACGCCCGGCAGGGTCCGACTCGGTAGCGTCACGCCATAGGCGAAGCGTCCGAGGAGGAGGAGGACGGTCATCACGCCGAGCGCGACGACGACGGCCGTCAACGCGCGCGCGGTAATCAACACCCAAGCCGGCACGGGCGTCGCGCGACGCCGCTTGAGCACACCCGTCTCGCGCTGCGCGGTGACGGAGATGACGAGGTTCACGAACGAGCCTGCGACCACGGCCAGCGCTGAGATGCCGGGCACGTAGTACGTAGAGGCCTTGATCCCGGTCGGGCCGATCTTGTCGTTCCCGAACACGCTTACGAAGATGATCAGGAAGATGATCGGCAGCGCCACCGTGAAGAAGCGGGATTGCCGATTGCGGACGAACGCGAGCAGCTCGTACCGCGTCTGGTGCGCAACGAGCTGAAGCGGCGTTCGCCTGCCGCCCCGGCGCTCGGGCTCCGGCCCGCGGCGCTTTTTCAGGTACCGCCGGATGAAGCGGATGAGCAGGATCATTCCGCGCCCCCGGTCAGCTGCAGGTAGACGTCTTCGAGCGACGGCCGGCGGACGTCGAGATCGGGCAGTTCGACGCCGCGCGCGAGCGCGAAGTCCGCGAGCTCCTTGAGATCCGCGAGCGGGCGCTCGCTCTCGATTGCCACGCGGCCGTTCTGCGTCGAAGCGCGAAGCGGAAGATCGTCGACGCCGATGCCGTCAGGAAGCGCGAACGAGATGCGCGCCGCCATTCGTTCGCGGCCGCCGAGCGTTTGCGGTGTCCCTTCGGCGGCGATGCGTCCGCCGGCAATGATCGCGATGCGATCGGCGAGGTTCTCAGCTTCGTCCATGTAGTGCGTCGTGAGGAACACGGTCTTTCCGAGCTCGCGCAGGCCGTCGATCACGCCCCAGGCGGCGCGGCGAGCGGACGGATCGAAGCCGGTCGTGGGCTCGTCGAGGAAGATGAGCTCGGGATCTCCGATGAGCCCGAGCGCGACGTCGAGCCTGCGCCGCTGGCCGCCCGACAGCTGGTCGCCGAGCGTCTCCTCCTTGCCGCGAAGGCCGACGAGCGCGATGGTCTCGTCGATCGACCGCGGCGCGTCGTAGTAGCCGGCGTACAGCTGCAGGCACTCGCGCACGGTGAGTCCGGGCTCCACGCCCGACTCCTGGAGCACCGTTCCTACGCGATTCCGCCAGGCCGCCCCGGCGTGCGCCGGGTCGACGCCGAGCACTCGCACCTCACCGTCGCTGCGCCGGCGAAAGCCTTCGAGGATCTCGACGGTGGTCGTCTTGCCGGCGCCGTTCGGGCCGAGGAAGGCGAAGATCTCGCCGCGCCGGACTTCGAGGTCGATTCCCGCGACCGCGTCCACCGCTGCGTAGCGCTTGCGCAGGCCGCGGACGGTGATGACCGCGTCGTCCACCGGCCCACTCTCGCACAATGGGTGCGGATGGCCGAAGGATCCCGCCGCTCGTTCCTCGCCGGCGTCGCCGCGCTCGCGTCCACGGTGGCTGAAGCCGGGGCGGACCGGCTCACCGTTGCGCTCGGCGGGAGGGAGCGCACGCGCGTGATCGTCGTGCTCGCATGCGTGCTCGGGCTCAGCGCCGCCGACGTCTCCACCGTCGGCGCGTCGGCGACCGAGCTGCGCCACGGCCTGCACATCAGCAACACGGACATCGGCCTGCTCGTCGCCGCCACCGCGCTCATCGGCGCGGTCGCAAGCCTGCCGTTCGGCATCCTCGCCGACCGCGTGCGGCGCACGACGACGCTCGCGATCACGATCGTGCTGTGGGCGGTCGCGATGCTCTGGAGCGCCGCGGTGCCGACGTTCCACGACCTCCTGATCGCGCGGCTCTTTCTCGGCGCGGTCACCGCCGCCGCGGGCCCGATGATCGCGTCGCTCGTCGGCGACTACTTCGGCGGGTGGGAGCGGGGACGGGTCTACGGCTACATCCTCACCGGGGAGCTGCTCGGCGCCGGCTTCGGCTTCGCCGTCACGGGCGACATCGCCACGGTGTCGTGGCGCGCGGCGTTCGTCATCCTCGCACTGCCGGCGCTCGTGCTCTCCGTCTTCGTCGCGCGCCTGCCGGAGCCGAGACGCGGCGGACGGGGGATCCTCGACCACGAGTCGGCGACGCCGCCCGAGGACGTCTCCGACGGCCCGCATGAGACCGACGCGCAGCGGCTCGCCCGCGAGCGTGGCCTGGAGGCCGATCCGGAGCTCGTGCTGCACGGCGACCCGCGCCGGATGAACATCGTCGCTGCGACGCGCTACGTCTTGCGCATCCGGACGAACATCGTGCTCATCGCCGCGAGCGCGCTCGGGTACTACTTCCTCGCGGGTCTGCAGACGTTCGGCGCCGAGTTCGCGAAGGAGCAGTACGGGATCGGACAGGCGATCGCGAACCTGCTCCTGCTCGTCATCGGCATCGGCGGGGTCGCGGGCGTGCTCGCCGGCGGCGCCATCGGCGACCGGATTCTTCGCCGTGGCCGGCTGAACGGACGTATCTACACCGCCATCGGGGCGGCTGCGCTCACGCCGGTCCTGTTCGCGCCGGCGATCTTCACGCGCAGTGCGGGCGCGGCCGTGCCCTACCTCATCGTCGCCGTGTTCTTCCTCTCGGCGCAGAACCCACCGCTCAACGCGGCGCGGCTCGACATCATGGCGCCGCTCCTCTGGGGCCGCGCCGAGGCCGTGCGTACGCTGTTTCGCTCGCTGGCGCAGGCCCTCGCGCCGCTTCTCTTCGGCGCTGTGAGCGACCACATCTTCGGCGGCGGCCGAAGCGGGCTGCAGTGGACGTTCGCCGTCATGCTCGTCCCGCTCGCCGCGAGCGCCTACCTGCTCTTCAAGGGGCGGCGGACGTACCCGCGCGACGTGGCGACGGCGGCGGCTAGCGCTTGAGCATGTCGTCGATCGCGCGGTCGAGCTCGTCGAGCCGGCTGACGCCGAATGCGCGCACGGTTCCGTCGGCGTCGACGACGAGGTTCGTCGGCACGCCGCGTACGCCGAGCGACCGCGCGTAGTCGCCGGTCTCGTCGAGCAGCACCGTTCCCTCGAGCCCCCACATCTCGCAGAAGCGCTCGACCTCGGGCCTCGGATCGGAGCCCTCCCAGATGTCGATGTGGATCACGTCGAGGCCCGACCGGGCCTCCTCACGCCGGCGCAGCTCCTCGAGGAACGGCGCCGCCGCATTGCACGGTCCTCACCAGCTGGCGAAGAAGTTGATGATGTAGCGCTTCTCGGCCCACTCGCGGCTCGTTCGCAGCTCGCCCGTGCGGAGGTCGACGAGCGAGAACTCCGGCAGACGGTGGCCGACGAGTGCGGCGGGATCCTCGCGCGCCGGCGCAGGCGGCCGTCCGGCGAGCAGGTCCTCGACGATCGTGAGCGTTCCGCTCCCCGCGTCGGCGACGAGCAATCGCCCGTCGTGCGGGTCGACGGTGACGCCGCCGGGGCCGTCGCCGACCGGGATCTGCGTCCATTCGGCGCCGTCCTCGACGCCGAGCACGCTGACCGTGCCGGCGCCGCGGTTGCTGACGTAGATGCGGTCGTGCGCAGGCGCGACCGTGAGTCCGACGGGCGCTTCCCCGACGCGAAGCTCCTCGACGACGCGCGCCCCATCGAGGTCGATGCGCGCCACCGTGCCCGCGACCGAGTTGACGACGAACGCCTCGCCGCGCTCCGGCACGACGCCGACCGCGCACGCGCCGGTGCCGACCTCGAGTCGTCCGACCGGCTCGTTCGTGTCCGCGTTCACGAGCGTGACGGATGCGGCGATGAAGTTGACGCACAGGATCAGCCTCCGCGTCCGGTCGAGCTCGATCGCGCCGGCCCCGATCTCGGCCTCGACGGTCGCCACGGTCTCGAGCGTGTCGATATCGAGGACGCTCATCGTCCCGCCGAGCGAGTTCCCGACGTAGAGTCGCCGCGCGTCGGCGTCGTAGGCGAGGCCGGACGGATACACGCCGACAGGGATCGTGGTTGCGACCTCGAGCGACTCGGCGTCGACGACGGAGACCGAGTCGGAATGCGCATCGGCGGTGAAGATCCGATCGGTTGGAGGGTCGAACACGAGGTCGATCGGCTCCTTTCCGACCGGCACCGAGGCGACGACTTCGTGCCTCTCCAGGTCGACGACGGTCACCCAGTCGCTGCGCGAGCAAGCGACGTACGCCCGGCGCCTGGCGACGTCGACGCCGACCCCCTCCGGGTCGAGGCCGACGGCGATCTCGGCGATCTTCCTCGAGTGTGCGGGCACGTCGATCCGGCAGGCCGCTCCGACGCCGTATTCGCTCACAGCGCGGATGTAACCACACCGTCTCCGGTCGTTAGCCGTCGCGTCCCCCACGGCTCCGGGCCCCGCGCGGAGGATCGCGGCGTCCACTCAATTCCGCAGAAGGGGGAGAGATGAGAAGTCGGATCCGCTGGATCCTGCCCGTGCTCGCTGCCGCCGCCGTTGCGGCAGCCGCCGCCGCGACGGCCGCCTCGAGCACACGCGCGGACGCGTCGACCGCGACGCCGATCAAGCACGTCGTCGTGATCTTCCAGGAGAACGTCTCCTTCGACCATTACTTCGGCACGTACCCGCTGGCCGCGAACACGGACGGGCAGCCGTTCACCGCGGCGCCCGGAACACCGTCCGTCAACGGGCTGACCCCGTCACTCCTGACGGCGAACCCGAACCTGTCCAACCCCGTTCGCCTCGACAGCGAGCCGAACGGGCCGGGCGGGAACGGCAACGGCCTCGAGACCTGCGACCAGGATCACAACTACAGCGATGAGCAGCAGGCGATGGACGGCGGATTGATGGATCAGTTCGTGCAGAGCGTCGGCACCGACGGCGGCACGAAGATCCCGGCCGGCACCGTTCTCTGCAATCCGAAGACCGTGATGGACTACTACGACGGCAACGTCACCACTGCGCTGTGGAACTACGCGCAGCACGATGCGATGAGCGACAACTCCTACGGGACGACGTTCGGCCCGTCGGCGCCCGGCGCGATCAACCTCGCATCCGGTGACACCGGTGGCGTCGACATGAGCCACACGGCGAACAGCCCGTCGATCTCGTCGTCGGCATCGCCGAACGCCGACATCACGGCCGACGGCCTCGGTGGGTACTCGCTCACGAGCGACGCGCAGCCGTACTGGGACGACTGCTCGACGCGTGATGCGGTTGCGCTCACCGGTCAGAACATCGGTGACGAGCTGAACACCGCCGGCCTCTCGTGGGGCTGGTTCCAGGGCGGCTTCGCACCGACGACGAGCTTCGCGAACGCGTCGGCCGCCGTCCAGCCGGGCCAATCGACGAGCACGTTCATCCCGGACGAGTTCTCCGGGAACTTCACGGGCAAGGTCGTGCCCGCACACGCGACCAACCAGGCCCTCTGTGACGCCGTCACGCCGATTGGGGTCGCTCTCGGTGCAACCACCACCACCGCGCCATGGGGGTACAAGGACGACTACATCGCGCACCACGAGCCGTTCCAGTACTACGCGTCGACGGCGAACCCGCATCACCTGGCGCCGGCGGGCCTGTCTGCGATCGGCACCGACACGCAGAGCTATGTGGGCACGACGCCGCAGTTCGATACCGCCAACCACAACTACGACACGAGTGACTTCAACCAGCTCCTCGCCGCAATCAAGGCGGGCACGCTTCCCGCGTCGGCGCTGCCGGCGGTGACGTTCCTGAAGGCTCCCGGCTACGAGGACGGGCACGCCCAGTACTCGAACCCGATCGACGAGCAGCAGTTCATCGTCAACACGATCAACGCGCTCGAGAAGTCTCCGGACTGGTCGAGCACGGCGGTCTTCATCAACTACGACGACTCCGACGGCTGGTACGACCACGCCTACTCGGGCGTGCTCAATCCGTCTGCAGCCGGGGCCGACAACCTGACGAACTCGGTGCTGAAGCCGAACACCGGGACATCCGGCAAGTGCGGTTCAGAGCCGCCGACGCCGCTCGCGGGCGAGCAGGGCCGCTGCGGCCTCGGTCCGCGGCTGCCGATGATCGTCGTCTCGCCGTGGGCGAAGACGAACTACGTCGATCACAACCTCAGCGACCAGTCCTCGATCATCAACTTCATCGAGTACAACTGGCACCTGCCCGGAATCTCCGGCTCGTTCGACCAGGCGCTCGCCTCGGTCGACGCGTCGGAAGGCGTTCGCTTCGACCTCGCCGGGATGTTCGACTTCAAGCATCCGTCGAGCGCACCGACGTTCCCGCTCGATCCCGCCACGGGTCAGACCGACCTCCAGGACGCGAGCCTGCACGGACAGAACCTGTCCGGGGCGAATTTCGAGGGTGCCGAGCTGATGAACGCCGATCTGCACGGCGTCAACCTGGTCGGAGCCGACCTGGCGAACGCGAACCTCACCGGCGCCAACCTGGAGGGCGTCAACACGAACCAGGTGATCTGGTCGAACACGGTCTGCCCGGACGGCTCGAACAGCTCGAGCGACGGCGGAACGTGCCAGGGGCACCTCTAGAGGCAGAAGCGGATCAGAAGGAGCTGGCGGCCACGAGGGCCGCCAGCTCCTTCCGCGTCCGGGAGAGCTCGCGCTTGTGCTCCCGAAGCGCGGCCCCCCGCGCTCCGCGCACCTTCAGCAGCCGAAGCTCCCGTACGCGCTCCTGGATCTGCTCCAGGAGCCGTTCGACTTCGCGCTGGTAGCGCCGTCGGTCATTGGTCATGCTGCCTCCTCGATTGGTGCGAGCTCGCCGATGCGGATCGCTTCATCCTCGACCTCGGCCGGCTGCGACTCGACGAGCGCGGCGGAGATGAGGGCGCCCGCGAGCGAGATCGCCGCGAGCACGTAGAACCCGATGACGAAGCCGTGCGTCAACGCCGTCGGCGACGACGCCGTGACGTGGTGATGTGTCGCGAACCGCGCCGTGTACGTCGTGACGATCGTCGTCGCGATCGCGACACCGATTGCGCCGCCGATCTGCTGCGACGTGTTGAGCAAGCCGGACGCAACCCCCGCGTCGCGCTTGCCTACACCCGCGAGTGCGCCGATCGACATCGGGACGAAGACGAACGCCATCCCGATCCCGCCGACGAGGAACGCGGGGAAGAGATCCCAGAAGTAGTGCCCGTGCACCGGCAGACGCGTGTACAGCAGCAGTCCGACGGTCGCGAGCAGCATTCCGGCCGGCAGGACGCGGCGGATGCCGATCCTCGTCACCACCGCCTGCGACACGCCGGAGAAGACGATGATCGCGAGCGTGAACGTGATGTACGCCGCGCCGGTCTGGAGCGCGGAGTAGTGCAGCACCTGCTGCATGTACAGCGTCAGCAGGAAGAACTGCGAGAAGATCGCAGCGCCGGACAGGAGCGCGGCAGCGTTGGAACCGGAGAGCGTGCGCAGCCGGAAGATCCGCAACGGGAGCAGCGGCGCCGGCGAACGGAGCTCCACGACGATGAACGATGCGATCAGCGCCGCCGAGGCCGCGAGCAGGCCCGCGGTGGTCGCGGTCGCCCAGCCATGCTGGCTGGCACGCGTGAGCGCGTAGACGAGCAGCATCAGGCCGCCGGTGATCGTGGAGGCACCTGCGACGTCGAAGTGCCGGTGGTCGAGCGCCGCGCGGCTCTCGCGCAGAAGGATGGGGGCGAGGACGAGCACGAGCGCGCCGACCGGGACGTTCACGAAGAAGATCCACGACCAGCTGAACGCGCTCGTCAATGCGCCGCCGAGCAGCACGCCTGCCGCGGCGCCGCTGCCGGAAACAGCGCCCCAGATGCCGAGGGCGAGGTTGCGCTCACGCCCCTCCTTGAACGTCGTCATCAGGATCGAGAGCGCCGCTGGCGCGACCAGCGCCGCCCCGAGCCCCTGGAGGGCGCGGAAGGCGATGAGGGAGCTCTCCGACCAGGCGAGCCCGTCGAGAAGTGAGCTCACCGTGAAGAGGGTCAACCCGGTCATGAACAGGCGCCTGCGCCCGAGCAGGTCGGCCATCCGGCCGCCGAGTAGCAGGACGCCCCCAAAGAGGATGGAGTAGGCCGTGATGACCCACTGCAGGCTCTCCTGGGTGAAGTGGAGGTCGGTCTTGATCGTCGGCAGGGCGACGTTGACGATCGCGATGTCGAGGACGACCATGAACTGCGCCGCCACCAGGACTGCGAGGCCGAACCAGCGCTTGCGGTCAGCCGCGCCGTCTTCCGTGGTGGTTACAATCATATTTCTGCTCATTCGATTTCCCCTCGAATCGTTGTGTAACTCCACGATACACGTAGACAACGATCCTGCGCTACACTTATTCCGCAATGAACCCTGAGATCTCCCAGAACTGCCTCCCGCTCGAGATGCTCGCGCGCACCGGAGTCCTCGTGGCCCGGGTCGGCATCGCGGTGAAGATGGAGACGATGGACCGGTTCGAGGAGGCCGGGTTCAGCGCCTACCACTACGGCGTCCTCGCCGTCCTGGACGAGGGCGCGCGCGAGACGCAGGCCACCATCGCGGACGCGCTCGGGGTCGACCGGAGCATGCTCGTCGGCCTCCTCGACCAACTCGAGGAGCGGGGGATGATCGAGCGCCGCCGCGATCCGAACGACCGCCGCCGCCAGATGGTCAGCCTCACGGCGGCCGGCAAGCGGCAGCTCGCGGCGTTCCGGACGATGGTCCAGGAGATCGAGGACGAGTTTCTCGCGCCGCTGGACGAGGACGAGCGCGCGACGCTGCACGACCTGCTCCTGCGGGTCGCGGCGAATCGCGACAGCCGTTTCGTGCCGGCCCAGACCGTCTAGCTCCGAGCATCGCCTCCCGATTTGTGTTCGTCCGCCGGAACCGGCAGGGTTCGCGGCGTGAGCGAGTTGCTCGAGCGCGTGTCCGTCCCTCGTCGCCTGGAGGCGACGGCGCTCTTCGTCTACACCCTCGTCTTCGCGCTCCTCGTCGAGTACGGCCGCCCCGGGCTCGGGCTCTCGCAGGGCTTCTACCTGGCCATCGTCCTCTTCGCGCTCGCCGGCGGACCTGTGAGCGGCGTCGCGGCCGGGGTGCTCGCGACCCTGCTCTGCGCAATCGCGTCGGCAGTGCACGGCGACCTGTTGGGGGGCTCGCTCGAGCCGCTCGGCATCCGCCTCGCGTCGTTCACGCTCGCCGGCTTCGCGGTCGGCTACTTCGCGCGCCGCGGCCGCCAGATGCTGGCGGAGTCGCTGCACGTGCTCGACGACGTGCTCAGGGTCGCGCGGCGGGATTTCGAGACGGGCGTGCTCGCGTCCGAGGGACTTTCCGCGAGCATCGCGCAGCGCGTCGACCGCTCGATGCCGTTCGCCCTACTCGTCGGTGAGCTGCCGGCGTCCTCCGACGCAGCGCGGCGGGAGGCGCTGCGCAGGGTCGGCGGCCAGCTCGACGCGGATAGCGAGGTGGCGCGCGTCGGCCGGCTGCGGGTGGCGGTCGTGACGGAGGCCGGTTCCGCGGAGGATGCGTCGCGGATCGCAGCCGATCTGGAGCTCATCCTCGGCGGCGTGAGATTCGGGTGGGCGTACCACCCGCTGGACGGCGACGAGCCGCTCGCGCTCTTCGGCGCCGCGAGCGAGCGGCTGATCGACGCCGCCGTCGTCCTCGTATCGACGGGGTAGGCTCGCGGGCGTGGCGCTCGCGCTCATCTTCGACCTCGACGGCACGCTCATCGACACGGTGTACGCGCACGTGTTCGCGTGGCAGCGTGCACTGGCCGAGGCGGAGATGCCGATCGACGGGTGGCGCATCCACCGCCGGATCGGCATGAGCGGCGGCCTGTTCGCGCGCGCCGTCGCGCGCGAAGTCGGGCGCGAGCTGACGGCGGCCGAAACGGAGGAAATCCAGCGCCGGCACGGCGAGATCTTCCGCGGCCTCCTGCCCGAGCGGCGCCCGCTTCCGGGTGCCGTCGAACTGCTTGCGGAGCTCCGGCGGCGAGGGATCGTGCATGGGATAGCGACGTCCGGGCGCCGCCCGGAGATCGACGCGTCACTCGAGGCGCTCGGCGTCGGCGAGGAGACGGTCGTGATCGACCGCGGCAACGTGGCGCGCGCAAAGCCGGCGCCGGATCTCTTCCTGGCCTGCCAGGAGGCGCTCGCCGTGCTGCCGGTCGACTGTTACGTCGTCGGCGACGCCGTCTGGGATCTCCTCGCCGCACGGCGCGCCCGCATGCTCAGCATCGGCTTGCTCAGCGGCGGCTACGGCGTCGACGAGCTGCTGGCGTCGGGCGCGTACCGCGTATACGAGGACACCGCTGAGCTGCACCGCTCGTTGGACGAGCTTGGCTTCGAGTAAGGCAGGCCGGTACTTGGTACCCGAACGAAAGCGTCACGCACTCTCGACGTAGCGGCGAAGCGCTGCCTCCGGGTTCCGTCACACCTTCGTACCGGTACTAAGTACCGGCCTTCGGCTTCGAGTGACCGATGAGTTCCGGCGCGCGGCGACGTCTGAGGTATCGATGGCCATAGGATTGGTCCCGGTGGAACCGTCCGTCGTCAGGACGCCGGTATTCGACGAGCTCGAGCAGCACCGCTCGGAGCTCACCGCGTACTGCTACCGAATGCTCGGCTCGCCCCACGACGCCGAGGACGCCGTCCAGGACACGCTCGTCCGCGCCTGGCGGAACATCGAACGCTTCGAGGGCCGCGCAGCCCTCCGGTCGTGGCTGTACAAGATCGCCACCAACGTCTGCCTCGACATGCTCAAGGCGGGGCAGCGCCGGGCGCGCCCGATGGATCTCGGCCCGTCCCAGGAGCCGCTGATCGAGAACCTGAACGTGCCCACCGAGGTGACGTGGATCGAGCCCATGCCCGATCCCGCCGACGCGGTTGTCGACCACGAGACGATCCGGCTCGCGTTCGTCGCCGCACTGCAGCACCTGCCGCCGCGCCAGCGTGCCGCGCTCATCCTGTGCGAGGTGCTGCGCTGGCAGGCGACCGAGGCCGCCGAACTGCTCGACACGTCGGTCGCGTCCGTCAACAGCGCGCTCCAGCGCGCGCGCGCGACGCTTGCCGACGCGAACGTGCGCGAGGTCGACACGACCGACGTCGACACGAGGCTGCTCGAGCGGTACGTCGCCGCGTTCGAGGCGTACGACATCGATCTGCTCACGGAGCTGCTGCGCGACGACGCGATCCAGTCGATGCCGCCGTTCGACCTGTGGCTCGCCGGGCGCGACGACATCTTCACTTGGTGGTTCGGCCCCGGAATCGAGTGCAAAGGCTCGCGGGTCGTCCCGGTGCGCACGGCGAACGGCTCCCCGGCGTTCGGCCAGTACAAGATCGACCCTGAGGGTGGCTACACGCCGTGGGCGCTGCAGGTGCTGGAGACCTCAGGCGGGCGCATCTCCGAGCTGACCTTCTTCCTCGACACCGAGCGGCTCTTCCCGCTCTTCGGGCTCCCAGAGCACCTCGAGTAGTCCGGCGAGCTCGACCAGCTCGAGCAGCTCCTCCGTGGGCGCGATACGGACATCGAAGCCGAGGCGCTTGCCCGCGAGCCGCAGGCGCGCGAGCGCGTCGACCGTCCCGAGATCGATGCCCATCCCGGTAAAGACGGCTCCCACGGGCCGAAATCATCGGCTACCGTGATGGATACATGGCCGGTAAAGAGGAGAAAATCGAGCTCGAGGGCGAAGTGATGGAGTCGTTCAAGAGCGGGATGCACCGCATCGCGCTCGACAACGGCCACGAGACCCTCGGTTACACCTCCGGTCGCATGCGCCGCTATCGCATCAGGATCAACCCGGGCGACCGCATTAAGGTCGAGCTTTCCCCGTACGACCTGACCCGCGGCCGCATCGTGTACCGCGAGCGCTAGCTACTTCTCGTCGAGCTTCAGTGCCGCCGAGTTGATGCAGTAGCGCAGCCCGGTCGGGTTCGGCCCGTCGGGGAAGACGTGCCCGAGGTGGCCGCCGCAGCTCGCGCACAGCACTTCTGTTCGGACCATGCCGTGGCTCGCGTCGGTCTCTTCCTCGACTGCGTCCTCGCCGGCCGGGGCGGAGAAGGCGGGCCAGCCGCAGCCGGAGTCGTACTTCGCGTCCGACTCGAAGAGCTGTGCGCCGCAGCCTGCGCACACGTACGTGCCCGGCTCGAAGACGTGGTCGTACTCGCCGGTGAACGGCGCTTCGGTGCCTTTCTGGCGCAGGACGTGGAACTGCTCCGGCGTCAGCTCTTCGCGCCACCGCTCGTCTGACTTCTCGATCTTCGGCATGCTGCAACTATGCCGACGGGGACCGACGCTCCGCGCAAGCGGGTCATCTTCAGTGCGCTCATGCTGGTCGTGCTGCTGGCGGCGCTCGACCAGACGATCGTCTCGACGGCGCTGCCGACGATCGTCGGCGACCTGGGCGGCCTCTCACACCTGTCGTGGGTGGTGACCGCGTACCTGTTGACGTCGACGATCTCGGGTCCCCTGTACGGGAAGCTCGGCGACCTCTACGGCCGCAAGATCATGATCCAGGCGGCGATCGTCATCTTCCTCGTCGGCTCCGCGCTGTGCGGACAGAGCCGGAACATGGCCGAGCTCATCTCGTTCCGTGCGCTGCAGGGGCTCGGCGCCGGCGGCCTCGTCGTCGTCGCGATCGCGGTGATCGGCGACATCATCCCGCCGCGCGATCGCGGCCGGTACCAGGGGCTCTTCGGCGCGGTCTTCGGCGTCGCGACCGTCATCGGCCCGCTCATCGGCGGCTTCTTCGTCGACAACCTCTCGTGGCGGTGGATCTTCTACGTCAACATTCCCATCGGTGTGCTCGCGTTCGTCGTCATCGGGGCGACGTTCCACGCGCCCGCCGATCGGGTGCACCACGTCATCGACTACCTCGGCGCGGCGCTGCTCGCGGGTGGGCTCGCGTCCCTCGTTCTGCTGACGAGCCTCGGTGGGAACACGTATGCGTGGGGCTCGCCGGAGATCATCGTCATGGGCATCGCCGGCGTCGCGCTGCTGGTGCTCTTCACGCTCGTCGAGCAGCGCGCGCAGGAGCCGATCCTCCCACTGTCGCTCTTCCGCAGCCGCATCTTCGTCGTCAGCTCTGCGGTCGGATTCATCATCGGCATCGCGCTCTTCGGGTCGCTCACGTTCCTGCCGCTCTTCCTCCAGATCGTGCGCGGCCGCGGCGCGACGAGCTCCGGCCTTCAGCTCACGCCGATGATGGCCGGGCTCCTCATCACGTCGATCGTCGGCGGTCAGATCATCTCGCGCACCGGGAAGTACCGTCCGTTCCCGATCATCGGCACCGGAGTTGCAGCTGTCGGGATGGGGCTGCTCTCGCTCCTGAACGTGCACACGTCGACGCTCACGACCTCCCTGTACGTGTTCGTCATCGGGTTCGGGCTCGGCATGGTGATGCAGGTGCTCGTGCTCGCCGTCCAGAACGCCGTCGAGCCGCGGGTGATGGGCGTTGCCACCTCGGGCTCGATCATGTTCCGCCAGATCGGCGGGTCCGTCGGCATCGCCGCCTTCGGCGCGATCTTCGCGAATCAGCTGAAGAAGAACCTGGCGAAGACGCTCCCGCCCGGAGTGCACGGCCCGACCTCGGCGACGCCGAAAGCGGTGAACGCGTTGCCGCCGCACGTGCACACGCTGTACGTGCACGCCTTCTCGAATGCGCTGCACCCCGTGTTCCTCGTCGGGGCGGTCATCTCCGGGATCGCCTTCGTTCTGTCGTGGTTCCTGACCGAGGTGCCGCTGCGGAAGACGACGGAGCAGGTCGTCACGGCTTGATCCCCGAGCTCGAGTTGCTCGACTGGAAGCGGCGCATCTTCGACCTGTACGCAGAGGTGCGGGCGACCGAGCCGCGCGCGGGGTGGGAGCGATGGAGGGCGGTGCGCGCGGAGCTCTTCCGCGACCATCCGCAGTCGCCGTCCCCGGGCTACACCGGCCTCGCGTATTTCGACTACGACCCGGCGCTCCGCTTTCTCGGGGACGTCGAGCCGGCCGAGGAAGAGGCGATCGAGATCGACGGCTTTCCCTTCCGGCGGTTCGCCGTCGCCCGCTTCGAGCTCGGGGCGCTCGACCTCTATTGGCTCGAGGGCTACGGCGGCGGCGTGTTCCTCCCGTTCGCCGATGCCACGCGCGGAACGGAGACCTATGGCGCCGGCCGCTACCTCCTCGACACGGTCAAGGGATCGGACCTCGGCAGGGAGGACGGGCGTCTCGTCCTCGACTTCAACTTCGCCTACAACCCGTCCTGCTCGTACGACGACCGGTGGGCCTGCCCCTTGACGCCGCCCGCGAACCGGCTGCCTATCCCCCTTCGGGGTGGGGAACGTCTGGAATAGCTGCTACCGTGTTTTCACGGACGGCAATGGGTCGTCCAGTGAGATTCAGCTTCTCGTTCCTCCTATGGCGGTTTCGAGTCGTGACATCTCGAACCGAACCATCAAAGGAGTCGAACACAACATGCAGCAAACTTTCCGCGCGCTCGGCGTGAGCGCGGTCGTCGAGCAGGCGCTCGCGGACCGCGGCATCACCGGGCCGTTTCGTATCCAGACCCTCGTCCTCCCGGACGCACTCGGCGGGCGCGACGTGCTCGCCAAGTCGCCCACCGGGTCGGGCAAGACCCTCGCCTTCGGCATCCCGCTCGTCGAGCGGGCGCCCGTCGACGGGAAGATGCCCAGCGCACTCGTGCTCGTCCCGACGCGTGAGCTCGCGCTCCAGGTCACCGAAGACCTCGAGCCCCTCGCACGCGCTCGGGGCATTCGCGTCGCCGCGGCCTACGGCGGAGCCCCGGTTG
Source organism: uncultured Actinomycetes bacterium (assembly GCA_963744355.1). Lineage (GTDB taxonomy): Bacteria > Actinomycetota > Thermoleophilia > Gaiellales > Gaiellaceae > Palsa-739. Next base: position 982,757 of record CAVUTE010000004.1, on the reverse strand, counting down.
GGGCGCAGGCCAAGCGGCTGAAGGGCGCGCAGATCATCATCGCGACGCCCGGCCGGCTCCAGGATCTCGTCGAGCGGCGACTCGTCTCGCTCGACGCCGTCCGCACGCTCGTCCTCGACGAGGCCGACCGCATGCTCGACATGGGCTTCCGCCCGCAGGTCGAGCGCATCATCCGGCGGCTGCCCGAGGCGCGGCAGACGATGCTCTTCTCCGCCACGCTCGACGGCGAGGTCGGCGAGCTCGCAGCCACGTACACCGACGCGCCTGCCCGCTTCGAGAACGGCCGCGAGCAGGACGTCGAGGACAGCGAGGTCGAGCACAACTTCGTCCCGGTCACGGCCGCGGACAAGGTCGACCGTCTCGTCGAGCTGCTCCAGGCCGAGCCCGGTCTCTCCCTCGTCTTCGTGCGCACGAAGCGTGGGGCGGACCGCCTCGCGCAGAAGCTGGCGCGGCGGGATATCGCGGTGGTCGCCATGCACGGCGACCTGTCGCAGCCGCAGCGCGAGCGCGCTCTGGAGAAGTTCCGCACCGGCCGCGCGACGACTCTCGTCGCCACCGACGTGGCCGCCCGCGGCCTCGATCTCGAGGCGATCGAGCACGTGATCAACTTCGATCCGCCGGAGGACGACAAGGGGTACGTCCACCGCGTCGGCCGCACCGGCCGTGCGGGCGCCTCCGGACGCGGCAGCACGTTGGTGCTCCCGGAGCAGCAGGCCGACGTCAGCCGCGTCGCGGCCCGGCTCGGGCACAGCGAAGAGTTCCAGAGCACCGGGATGGCCGTCGCCCGCCCGAAGCTGCTATACACCAGCCGGCGTGGACGTCGTTCACGCTGGTAATAGAATGTTCCAATCCACACAGAAGGACGAGTACCGGAGTGCAGCTTTGCCGCCTCCCAGCTTGTTCGTGAATAACGCAGGGAGGTGAGTTAGATATGGCAACCGGAACCGTCAAGTGGTTCAGCGACGAGAAGGGGTACGGCTTCATCACCCCGGACGACGGCGCGAAGGACCTGTTCGTGCATCACACGGGCATCACCGGCGAAGGCTTCAAGAGCCTGTCCGAAGGCGCCAAGGTCGAGTTCGAAGCGACCGAAGGTGCTAAAGGACCGCAGGCGACGAACGTCCGCGTCACCGCGTAGTCCGCGTCAGCACGACGCTTTGAAGGGGCCCCGGAAGGGGCCCTTTCTCGTTGTTGGGGTTTGACGCCGGTCTCTGCTTGATATACAACTAAAACGATGAGAAAACTATTGATCGCACTCGCGCTCGTGCTCCTCCTGCCTTCGGCTGCGGCCGCGGGCCGGAAGGACACGAATCTCTCGGTCGTGGCGTACTCGATCCCGACCGCCGTCTATCCCAAGCTGATCGCCGCCTACCAGGCGACCCCGCAGGGGAAGGGCGTGAACTTCCAGACGTCGTTCGCCGCCTCCGAGGTGCAGAGCAAGGCGGTCGCCGCCGGCCTGCCTGCCGACGTCGTCAACTTCTCCATCTCGACCGACATGGACCGGCTCGTGCAGTCCGGCCAGGTGAGCAAGACGTGGGACGCGAACCCGTACCACGGCATCGTCTCGAAGTCAGTGGTCGTGTTCGTGCTGCGGAACGGCAATCCGAAGCACATCCGCACCTGGGACGACCTCGTCAAGCCGGGCGTCCAGGTTGTGTTCCCGAACCCCTTCAGCTCCGGCGGCGCGCGCTGGGACGTCATGGCCGCCTACGGCGCGATGCTCCGTGAGCACAAGACGCCGAAGCAGGCGCAGGCCTACCTGAAGCAGCTGTTCCAGCACAACGTCTCGCAGGACACGAGCGGGCGCAACGCGCTCAACACGTTCCTCTCCGGCAAGGGCGACGTGCTCATCGACTACGAGAGCGACGCGAAGCTCGCGCAGTCGCAGGGCAAGCCGGTCTTCTACCTCATCCCGAAGGCGACGCTGCAGATCGAGACACCGCTCGCCGCCGTCAACGGGAGCAACTACGTCGCCGCGAAGCAGTTCGTGAACTGGCTGTATACGCCGGCGGCGCAGACGATCTGGGCGCAGAACGGGTTCCGCTCCGTCGTCCCGAGCGTCGAGCAGAAGTTCGCCGCGCAGTTCCCGCCGCGGCCGCAGCTGTTCAAGATCGGCTACGTCGGCGGCTGGGCGAAGGTGAACACGCAGTTCTTCGATCCGACCAACGGCATCGTCGCGAAGATCGAGCAGGGCCTCGGAGTCACCACTGGCGGTTGACGTCGCCCGGATGCCGAGAGCGCGGAGACGCGCTCTCGGCACTCCGGCGCTGAGTAGCGGGCTTGCGCTCGGCTACCTCAGCGTCATCGTTCTCGTCCCTCTCGCTGCAGTCGCGGCGAAGGCGGCGGACGGCGGGTGGCATCACTTCTGGCAGGTGGCGTGGAACCGCGAGGCGCGGGCCGCGCTCGAGCTGACGTTCGAGCTCGCCGGCGGCGTGGTCGCGATCAACGCTGTCACCGGGACGGCGCTCGCCTGGACGCTCGTGCGGGACGAGTTCCCGGGCAAGCGCCTCGTGAACACGCTCATCGACCTCCCGTTCGCGCTGCCGACGATCGTCGCCGGCCTGACGCTGCTCGCGCTGTACGGGCCGACCGGCGGAGTCGGCGTCAACGTCGCGTACACGCGCTGGGGCGTCCTCATGGCGCTCCTGTTCGTGACGCTGCCGTTCGTCGTGCGCACCGTCCAGCCGGTGCTCCTCGAGCTCGACCGCGACATGGAGGAGGCGGCCACGTCGCTCGGCGCGGGGCGCTTCACCGTCTTCCGTCGCATCGTCTTCCCGCACTTGCTGCCGGCGCTCCTGTCCGGCGTCACGCTCGCCTTCGCCCGTGCGATCGGCGAGTTCGGCGCCGTAATCCTCATCGCGGGGAATCTCCCGTTCAAGACGGAAGTCGCGTCGCTGTACGTCTTCGAGCACATCAACAGTGACGACCCGACGGGCGCGTCCGCGCTCGCGATGCTCATGCTCGTGATCTCGTTCGGGCTCCTCCTTGCGGTCGGCGCGCTGCGCCGGTGGGCGACACGCCATGACCGCTAGACGCGGCATCCGCGCGTTCTCGCTCGGCTATCTCGCGATCATCCTGGTCGCGCCGGTCGGGCTCATCTTCTGGCGTGCCATCGAGCACGGCGTCCATCCGTTCTGGGCGGCGATCTCGAACGCGACCGCGGTGCACGCGCTGAAGCTGACGCTCGAGATCACGGCGATCTCCGTCCCGCTGAACACCGTGTTCGGTGTCCTCTGTGCGATCGCAATCGTGCGGCATCGCGTGCCCGGTATGGGCTTCGTCAACGCGCTCGTCGACCTGCCGCTCGCGCTCTCGCCGGTGGTGGTCGGGCTCGCGCTCTACCTCCTGTACGGGCGCGACGGATGGTTCGGGCACTGGCTGCTCGGCCACGGCGTGCAGGTGCTCTTCGCACTGCCGGCGATGGTGCTCGCCACGATCTTCGTCTCGCTGCCGTTCGTCGTGCGCGAGGTCGTGCCGGTGCTGCGCGAGATCGGCACGCAGCAGGAGGAGGCCGCCGCGACGCTGGGCGCGTCGGCGCTCACGACGTTCCGGCGGATCACGCTGCCGGCCCTCCGGTGGGCGATCGCCTACGGCGTCGTCCTCACGACGGCACGCTCGCTCGGCGAGTTCGGCGCCGTCAGCATCGTCTCGGGCGGCATCGCGGGCCGCACGCAGACGCTCACGCAGTACGTCCAGGCGTCGTACGAGAACTTCGACCAGACCGGCGCCTACGCGGCGTCCGTGCTGCTGGCCATGCTCGCGATCACGACGCTCCTCCTCACGACGGTGGTGAAGCGTGGCGATCGAAGCTCGTAACGTGACGAAGCGGTTCGGGGACTTTCTCGCCCTGGACGACGTCTCCATCTCCGTCGAGAGCGGCTCGCTCACGGGCCTTCTCGGGCCGAGCGGCAGCGGCAAGTCGACGCTGCTCCGCGTGATCGCGGGGCTCGAGACGCCCGACGCGGGGGAGGTCTTCATCTCCGGCAAGGAGGCGACCGCAGTAGCGCCGCAGAAGCGCGGCGTCGGCTTCGTCTTCCAGCACTACGCGCCGTTCACCCACATGACGGTCTGGGACAACATCGCGTTCGGGCTCTCCATCCGTCGGCGTCCGAAGGAGGAGATCCACGCCCGCGTGAGCGAGCTGCTCGAGCTCGTGCAGCTGAACGGGCTCGGCAAGCGGTATCCGTCGCAGCTCTCGGGCGGCCAGCGACAACGCATGGCGCTTGCGCGCGCGCTCGCGGCCGAGCCGGAGCTCCTGCTTCTCGACGAGCCGTTCGGCGCGCTCGACGCCCGCGTACGCAAAGAGCTGCGCGAGTGGCTCCTGCGGCTCCACGACGAGATGCACGTGACGACAATCTTCGTCACGCACGATCAGGAGGAGGCGCTCGAGGTCGCGGACAACGTCGTCGTCATGAACGCGGGGCGCGTCGAGCAGGTGGCGCCGCCGCGCGAGCTCTACGACGAGCCGGCGAACGCGTTCGTCATGAGCTTCGTCGGGCCGGTGAACCGCCTCGGCGACGCGTGGGTGCGTCCGCACGACATCGAGATCACGCATGAGCCGAACGGTGCGGCGCAGGAGGCGCAGGTCGAGCGCATCGTCCGGCTCGGCTTCGAGGTGCGCGTCGACCTCGTGCGGGACGACGGGGAGCGCCTGCACGTGCAGCTGACGCGGAACGAGGCCGAGGTGCTCGAGCTCACGCCGAGCGACATCGTCTACGTGCGTACGCGGCGCGAGCGGACGTTCAGCGAGAACGGCGAACCCACGCGTCCGGCTCCTTCGTCAGTTTCGTGATGTGCGCGGGGAGCTTCCCGCTCGCGACGTCGGCGAGCGTGACGTGCTCGAGGACGGAGCGGACGGCGGAGCGCAGTGCGACCCAGACGTCCTTCAGCGCCGTCGCCGAGCCGTCGTATTCGAGCGCGTCCGGAGAAAGGCCGCGGACGCTCGCGAGCGGGCCTTCGACGGCGCGGACGACGTCTGCGATGACGATCTCGTTCGCCGGTTTCGCGAGCAGGTAGCCGCCGGCGGCGCCGCGGCGGCTGTCCACGATCCCGGCGCGCCGGAGGTCGAGGAGGATGTTCTCGAGGAAGTTGACGGGGATCTGCTGCGCCTCGGCGAGGTGCTCGGCGGTGACGGGCCCGTCGCCGGCGCCGGCGAGCTCGACGGCTGCGCGGACGGCGTAGTCGGCCTTCGCGGTGGTGCGCATGCATTGATTATCGTGATGCCGAGTGGCGGGGCCTCCGTACACCGGTCAGTGCATGTGCGGCGGCGTCCGGTTCGAAGTGACCGGCGAGCCGCTCAGCGCGGGCTATTGCCACTGCACGCGGTGCCAGCGGAGGAGCGGGACGGCAGCGTCCGCGCAGGCGCGGCTCGCGCCGGGAACGTTCCGGCTGCTCGCGGGCGAGGAGCTCGTCCAGGAGTACGAGCCGGAGGACGGCTGGCCGAAGTGCTTCTGCGCGGCGTGCGGGAGCGCGCTCTGGAGCAAGTATCCGGAGACGGGCGAGGTCGGGAGCGTCCGGCTGGGTCTGTTCGATCCGGGTCACGACATCCGGCCGCAGTGGCGCGCGTTCGTGACCTACGCGTGCGAGTGGGAACCGATCCCGGACGACGGGCTCGAGCGGTATCCCGAGGGCAAGCCGCGCTAGACATTCGCAACACTTTCGTGCGGGTAACTGTTACCGGCCTCCGGCATGTGCGGCCGCTGGCCAACGACCGGTAACAGCTACCCCGTCGTAGGTGTTACCTAAGTGTCACAGGGGCACCAGCCGCGTCCCGGTGGCCTTGAACGTCGCATAGGCGACGCCGCCGCCGGCTAGGCCGAGTCGCTCCGCCGACGACGCCGTCACCTCTGCCGTCACGGGGCCGATTCGGACTCGCACACGGTTGCCGACCTCGACCAGCGAGCCGATCTCGCCGCTGATCACGTTCAGCGCGGAGTCGTCGGCGTGCGCACGCGAGAGCGAGATCTCCCACGGATACACGACGACGCCGACCTCACCGTCCCCGTCGTCAGTGGAGAAGACCCGCTCGCCGCTCTCCAGCACGATCTCGGTCAGATCGCCGCGGCTCGCTCGTCCGCGCAAGAGGTTCGCCCCGGTGAACGAAGCCACGAACGCATCGCTCGGACGCGCGACGAGCTCCGCCGGCGACGCCACCTGCCGTAGCTTCCCGTCGACGAGCACGCCGACCTCGTCCGCGAGCGACGCGGCGTCCTCGTAGTCGTGGGTCACGAGGAGCGTGGGGAGGGCGAGCTCGCGCAACAGCTCGTGCAGCTCGCTCCGCACCTCGGCCTTCGTGTGCGCATCGAGCGCCGCGAGCGGCTCGTCCAGCAACAGCACCGCCGGCTCTCGTGCAAGCGCCCGCGCAAGCGCGACTCGCTGCCGCTCGCCGCCGGAGAGCTCGCGCGGCCGCGCCTCCGCGAGGTGCGCGATGCGGAACCGCTCCAGCAAATCGCCGACCGGCCCCGCGTACGCGACGTTCGCGCGCACGCTCATGTGCGGGAACAGCGCGTAGTCCTGGAAGACGAAGCCGACGCGGCGCTCCTCCGGCGGCAACGTGTTCCACGAGGCACCGTCGAGCGAGACGCCGCCGCGCGCAGGGCGGAGGAGCCCCGCGACCACCCGCAGCACTGACGTCTTGCCCGCCCCAGACGGCCCGACGAGCGCGACCGTGCGCTCGACGGGCAGCGTCAGCTCGAGGTCGAAAGCGCGAAGCGGAACGCTGAAGTGGAGGAGGAGGCGAGCCATTTGAGGGTGACGAGGAGGATGGCACTCAGGAGGACGAGTAGTCCGCCGAGCGCGAGGGCGGTGTGGAAGTCGACGTCGAACTCCGCGTAGACGGCCAGCGGCAGGGTCTGCGTGACGCCCTGGAGGCTGCCGGCGAACATGATCGTCGCGCCGAACTCGCCCAGCCCGCGCGCGAACGCGAGCGCCTCGCCGGCGCCGAGGCCGCCCCGCGCGAGTGGCACGACGACGCGGAAGAACGTCTTCATCGGGCGTGCGCCGAGCGTGCGCGACGCCGCGACGAGCGTCTCGTCCACCGCTTCGAAGGCGGCGATCGCCTGGCGGACGTACAGCGGGCCGGAGACGAACACCACCGCGAGCACGACCGCTGCCTGCGTGAACGGGAGGCTCGTGTGCAGTAACCCGAACCGGCCGAAGGCGGCCAGGAGGCCGATGCCGGCAACCGCCGGCGGGAGCACGATCGGCAGCTCGACGAGCGTGACGACGAGCGACCGCCCGCGGAAGCGGTGCGTCGCCAGAACGTACGCGGCAGGCGTGCCGAACGCGAGCACCAGCACCTGCGCGACGACGGTGGTCTTCAGGCTGACCACGAGCGCGTCGGTGACGAGCGAGCTCGAAAGCTCGTGCGCCAGACTGCCCCACGACAGGCGCGCGAAGATGGCGACGATCGGCAGCGCGAGAAACGCGAGCGCAACGAGCGCCGCCGCAAACACGGGAACGCGCCGGATCAAGGCGCCGTCTTCGGCTTCACCCGTGGCAGGAATCCCGCCGCGAGGAGCTTCGCCTGCCCGGCTTTGCTCAAGACCTTCTTCACGAACGCCTGCGCTGCCACGGCATTGGGTGAGCTCTTCACGACGCAGATCCCGTACTGCACCTTCGGCTGCGCCCAGGCGGGCAATTTCAGGACGGTGACCTGGCCGGGAACCGTCTTCGCATCCGTCGAGTAGACGAATCCCGCATCCGCTTCTCCGAGCGCGACCTTGGCGAGCACCTCGCGCACGTCGGTCTCGTTGCTGACGACGTTGTTCAACACGCTCGTGAGCGCCATGTTCTTCAGGATCTGGCGCGTGTACGAGCCGACGGGGACGCCGACGGCGGCAACGTCGAGCTTCACCCCGGGCTTCTGGAGGTCGTAGACGCTGTGAATCCCGGCCGGATTCGACTTCGGAATGATGAGCACGAGTGTGTTGCGCGTGAACACGACCGGCTGCGTGCAGAGCCCCTTCTGATAGAGCTGGAGCGGGAGGGCGGTATTCGCCGAAGCGAAGACGTCGGCCGGCGCGCCGAGCTGAATCTGTGCCGCGAGCGTGTTCGAGCCTCCGAACGAGTACTGCGGAGATGCGTCGATTTGCGGAAACACGTTCGTGAGCGACGCGGCCGCGTACACCGTCAGCTTCGCGAGGAGCAGAGCGGCCGGCATGTCAGCCCTCCACCATGATCGACGTCGACTTCACGATCGCGGTCGCGGGCGAGCCCGGCTTCAGCCCGAGCTCCTCGGCGGCATCGCGCGTGATGATGGCCACGAGTCGTGCCGGCTCGGTGATGGTGATCTCGACCTGGGCGAGCAGTCCGTCGACCTTCACCTCGCGCACGGTGCCGCGCAGGCGGTTGCGAGCACTCAGATGCTGCGAGTCGTCACCGCGCAGGCGCTTGATCTCGCGCGCGCTGACGACGCGCTTGTTATTCGCGTCGCGCGTGGTCTTGATCCGACCCTCGCTGTCCCAGCGGCGCAGCGTGTCGACGCTGATACCGAGGGCCTGCGCCGCTTCTGTCGCCGTGTACCGCGTCTTTGCCATCAGCTCGTGTACCTGCCCAGCGCATCGGAGGCCTGTGCGATCGTCAGCGCGCTCGGGAATGACGAGTGGAACGGCTCGAACATCGTCAAGTGCTGCGCCTCGTTCGCCGCGATGCGGGCGACGATGCCTCGCAGCGGTTCCGACACGAGTGCGTCGGCAGCGCCGAGGTAGGCGCCGAGCTGGAGCGTCTCCAGCGTGGCGCCGAGCGCGCGGGCCGAGGCCGCGCTCGTGAACGCGCCTCGCGGATACGTGAAATCGATGTCGCCGGCCTGCGCGGGGACCTGGCCCGCCTCGTTCATGAGCGTCGCGAGGCTCTTGTAGTGCGCCCGCTCGTTCGCACGTGCCTCGTGCAACGGGCCGGAAACGCCCGCGCTGATCGCGTGCGAATAGAAATCGTCGGCGAGGAGCTCCGTCGCGATAAGCAGCCGCGCATAGGCGAGATCCGAGTCCGGCGGGACGACCCCGAGCGTCGCCGCAGCTCCCAGGCGGAACAGCCCCGCGCGAGTCAGAGTCTGCATAGGCATTGCCTATGCAAGGCTACCAGCTAGGCCGGCTGCGGATTCCGGATGCCTACGGCGCCGATCAGCCCGCCGGCAGCGAGCAGCACGCTCACCGCGAGCATGGTGTGGTGGAAGCCGCGTGCTGTGAGATTGTCGGCGCCTCCCGCGGCCGCGATGCCGAGGATGGCGACCGCTATGAGCCCCGCAACGCGCGCGACCGCGTTGTTCACGCCCGATGCCACGCCTGCGTCACCAGGCCCCGCGTCCGAGAGCACCGTCGTCGTGAGCGGTGCAACGGTGAGTGAGAGGCCGACCGAGAAGCCGAGCAGTGGAGGGAGGAGGTCGGTCCAGTAGTTCAGGTGCGCGGGCATGCGCGCGAGCGCGACGACCGAGGCGCCCGCGACGATCGGCCCGACGGCCATGAAGAGTCGCGGCCCGTATTGCATCGACAGGCGGCCGGTGTAGCGGGACAGGAAGAACATGACGATCGTGATCGGAAGCGTCGCGAGCCCGGCACGGAACGGCGAATAGCCCGAGAACTCGAGCAGGAAGAGCGACAGGAAGACGCTCAGCCCCGACAGCGCTCCGTACACGGCGAACGTCTCGACGTTGGTGACCGAGAAGTTGCGCAGCCGGAACAGCCGCAACGGCAGCATCGGCATCGGCGTGCGCAGCTCGTAGGCGACGAAGGCGCCGAGCAGTACGAGCCCGCCGGCGAGCGCGCCCGGCACGAATGGGTTGCTCCAGCCGAGATGCGGCTGCTCGATGAAGCCCGCGACGAGCAGTCCGAGCCCCGCAGCGCCCAGCACTGCGCCGACGAAGTCGACGCGCAGGTCTTCCCTCCGTTTCTGCGTTCGCCCGCCGAGCCTGAGCGTGAGCATGATCGTGACGATCGCGATCGGCACGTTGATGAGGAAGATCACGCGCCAGCTCGAGATACCGATGAGCCAGCCGCCGACGAGCGGCCCGATGACGAACGAGATGCCGCTCCACGCGGTCCAGGTCCCGATCGCGGCTCCGCGCTCGGCGCCGGAGAACGTCGACGTGATCATGGCGAGGGACGCCGGAGTCAGCAGCGCGCCGGCGACGCCCTGGATTCCGCGGAAGACGATCAGCGACGTCGAGTCCGGAGCGACGGCGCACAGCACCGAGGCAAGCCCGAAGCTCGCCACCCCGAGCATGAACACGCGCAGCTCGCCGAAGATGTCTCCGAGCGACCCGCCGACGAGGATGAGCGAACCGAGCGTGAGCAGGTACGCGTCGATGATCCACTGCTGCGCGGCGAGCCCGCCGCCGAGGTCGCTCTCGATCGCGTGGAGGGCGACGTTGACGACCGATCCGTCGATGAAGGCCATCGACGAGCCGAGCACGCTGGCGACGAGCGTCCACCTCTTGACCTGGGTCATATGGGCAATTTAAGGAACCCGTAACAGGGCGGGGCGTACTCTGGTCATATGGCCGACCAGCCACAGCCGCGCCGTTACGGCCGCGGCCTCTTCCTCGTGACCGTCGCCGGGGGCCTTTCGTCCCTCGCCTGGGGCAAGGCCGCCTGGAGCCACGTGACCGGCGTCGTCTCGCCCATTGCCGGCGCTATCGCCCCGATCCTTCCCACCCAGGGCTGGCGGATCTACACCGTGTCGGACCACATGCCGACGTTCGACCCCGCGACCTGGCAGCTGAAAGTCGGCGGCCTCGTCCAGACGCCGACGACGCTGACGTACGCCCGTCTGCGTGCGCTCCCGCGCGTCGAGCAGATCTCCACGTTCCACTGCGTCACCGGCTGGACGGTGCCGAACGTGCACTGGGCGGGCGTCCGGCTCAAGGACGTCTTCGACCTCGTGCGGCCGCTGCCTCAGGCGGGCGCGCTGCAGTTCGTCTCCGCCGAGATTCCGTACGTCGACTACCTCAGCATGCCGGAGGCGATGCTCCACGACGTGATGCTCGCGTACGAGATGGACGGGAAGCCGCTCCCGCGCGAGCACGGCGCGCCGCTGCGGCTGATCATCCCCGACATGTACGGCTACAAGAACGTGAAGTGGCTCGCGGGGATCAACCTCGTGCCGCAGCCCGAGGACGGCTACTGGGAGCAGCTCGGCTACGACCGCGACGCCTGGGTCGGCCGCTCCAACGGCTACTCGTCGTGATCAAGTACATCCCGCGCTTCTCGCGGACGGAACGCGTGCTGCATTGGGCGAATGCCCTCGGCTTCCTGTTCCTGCTCGCGACCGGGCTCATCCTCTATCTCCCGAGCCTCTCGGTGCTGGTCGAGCGCCGGCCGCTGATCAAGGACATGCATTTCTGGGGCGGCATCGGCTGGATCTCGCTGCTCGCGATCGTCGTCGTCCTCGGCGACCGCCGCGGATTGCTGCGCGCGGCGCGTGAGATCGAGCGCTTCGATCACGACCGTCTGAACGTCGGCCAGAAGATCAACGCGATCCTCATGGCCGCGTTCACGATCCTCTTCTTCGCCTCCGGGATGCTGCTCTGGTACGGCGAGCGCGACACGAGGTTCCACTTCGCCAGCACGGTCGTGCTGCACGACGGACTGATGTTCGTGGCCCTCGCTCTCTTCGTCGGCCATCTGTATCTCGCCGTCCTCCATCCCGCGACGCGCCATTCGCTGCGCGGGATCACGCGCGGCAGCGTCCGCGAGGACTGGGCTCGCTGGCACTACCCGCAGTGGGTGTCAGACACCGAGAAGGCGTCTGACACCCGATCCGTGGGTTAGGAGGGCCTGGTGCCGAAGGTGACGGAGAGAGACTTCGTCGACCCGCCGCGGTCGAGCGTGATTGTCGCCTTGTCTCCCGGCTTGTAGACGTTGACGACCGCGGTCAGATCGTCCGCGTTCGTGATCTGCTTGCCGTCGATCGCGGTGATGACGTCGCCGGCCTTGAGCCCGGCGCTGTCGGCGGGCGAGTTCGAGACGACGCTGTTGACCTTCGCGCCGCCGTTGTTCGCCGCGTCGCTCACCTGGATGCCGAGGTAGGCGTGCTGCACCTTCCCGCCGGCGATGAGCGTGTCCGCGACGCTCTTGACGGTGTCGATCGGCGTCGAGAAGCCGACGCCCTCGCTGCCGTTCGAGTTGCTGTCGATCTGGACGTTCACGCCGATGACTGCTCCAGCGGTCGTCAGGAGCGGGCCGCCTGAGTTGCCGTGATTGATCGGGGCGTCCGTCTGGATCGCGCCCGAGATGGAGTAGTTGTTGGGCGCGGTGATCGTCCGGTCGATCGCGCTCACGATGCCGGAGGTCATCGACTCGGTCAGCCCGAAGGGGCTGCCGATCGCGACGACTGCGTCGCCGGGCAGCACCGACGCCGACGATCCGATCGTCAGCGGGTGGAGCTCGGACGCGTCGACGTTCACCTTGATGACGGCGGTGTCGGTCGAGTCGTCCTTGCCGACGAGGGTGGCGGTCACCGTCTTGCCGTCCTGGAAGCGCACCTTGATCGAGCTTGCGCCGTCGACGACGTGCGCGGCGGTGACGATGTCGCCCTTCGCGTCGTACACGAAGCCTGTTCCCTCGGCTTCGGTCGTCTGCGAGCCGCCGAAGCCGAAGCCGTTGCCGTTGCCGGTGGGCGCCTCGGTAACGGTGATGTCGACGACGCCGGGAGCGGCCTGCTTGTACAGCTGGGTCAGGCTCGAGACCGTCGTCGTCGCGGCCGCCGGCTGGACGGTCGACGTGGTCGCCGCCACGGTCGTCGTCGTCGCGTGGCTCGACGAGCCGCCGTTCACGCCGGCGTAGATGCCGGCGCCGACGCCTCCGCCCAGCGCGAGAGCGCCGAGCAGGGGGGCGACACGGTGGAGGATTGTGTGTTTGCTCACGTTTGGGCTCCCTGGGTTTCGTTCTTTCCATCGCCCATGGAAGCTGAACTGCTTAGGAGTCCGGTGAGAGGCCTTTAAGGAGTTGATGAAACGCCCTCAAGTTGGCCGCTCGATCAGCCGATGGGAGGTCGAGAGATGGCCTCCGACCCGAACGTCATCGAGCGCCACGCCCTAGCCCTCCATCAGAAGGCGGGCTCCCGCGTCGCGCGGTTCACGGTCTTCGGCGTGCTGATCGGAACCGCCCTCGGAGCATCGGCCATCATCGCCCCGCTGGTCTCCAGCGTGCACAGCCTCCTGCCGCATCGCTATGCGTATGCGGCGGTCGTCATGGGGGCTGCCGCGGGCGCCTATCTCGGGTACCTCATGGGGCAGTCGCGCGCCGTCGCGCTCCGCCTGCAGGCGAACGTCGCCGTGCATCAGGTCGAGATCGGCCGAGCGCTCTATCGCATCGAAGCGATGCGCCTCCCGCTTCCGGTTGCGCCCTCCCTCCCCACACCTGCTCCTGCTCCTGCAGCCGTCGCCGCGCCGCCTGTGCCTGCACCGGTGGTCTCCCTGCCGCCCGCGCCTGCCCTCGAGGCGGCACCTGCGCCTGAGCCGATGCCGATGCCTGTCCCGCTGACAGTTCCCGTCTCGGCGCCTGTCCCGATGTCGTACCCGGCGCCGTACCCCGTGCCGGAGCCCGCTGCCCAGAGTGTTCCGCCGACGTACGAGCGGCTGGCGCCGCCGACGTCGAACACCGGCAACTAGATCGCGGCCCGCAGCGAGGCGACGTAGTCGCGCAACGCGCCGGGGCCGCCCTCGGCCTCCTGGAGCGCACGCGAGCCGACGACGATTCCGTCCGCGAGGGATGCGGCCGCCCGTGCATGGTCGGGCGTGGAGATGCCGAAGCCGGCGTAGAGCGGGACGTCGACGAGACGCCGCGCGCGCTCGACGAGGCCGGGGAGCGCGGGGGAGACGTCGCTGCGCGCACCGGTGGTGCCTGCGACGGTGACGAGGTAGAGCCAGCCGTCCGTCTGCGCTCCCGCGAGCGCGATGCGCTCGTCGGTAGACGTCGGCGCGACGAGCTGCACGCGCCGCAGGTCGGGACGCTCGCCGGCGGGGAGGTCGGCGACGATCATGCTCGCGCCACCGGCGGCTTCGACGTCGGCGGCGAAGCGGTCCCAGCCGTACGCCTCGAGGATGGACGCGTACGTCATCGGGACGAGCGCGGTATCGGGCACGAGCTCGTGCGTGCGCGCGAGCACCTCGAGGCACTGCTGCGTGCGCATGCCGCGCGCGAGCGCGCGCTCCGCTGCGCGCCGGATCACGGGGCCGTCCGCCAGCGGGTCGGAGAACGGGAAGCCGATCTCGACGATGTCGGCGCCGCCCTCGACGGCGGCGCGGGCCAACTCCGGCGTCTCCGGCTCGGCCATCAGGTAGATGACGAGCGTCTTCACTGCCGCAGGACTTCGGCCAGGTCCTTGTCGCCTCGCCCTGAGAGGCCGACGAGGACCAGCTCCTCATTCAGTTCACGCGCGCGCGCGAGAGCATGCGACGGCTCGAGCGCGGGGATGATCCCCTCCGTGCGGGCGAGGTCGCGGAAGGAGGCGAGCGCCTCCGCGTCCGTTGCGCCCACGTACTCCACTCGGCCGATGTCCCGAAGGTACGCGTGCTCGGGCCCGACGCCGGGGTAGTCGAGGCCGGCGGAGATCGAGTGCGCGTCGGCGATCTGGCCGTCCTCGTCGGCGAGCACGGAGGAGCGCGCGCCGTGCAGCACGCCGGTGCGGCCGGTTCCGAGCGACGCGGCGCCGGCCGCCTCGACGCCGACGATCTTCACGTCCGCGTCCTCGAGGAAGCCGTAGAAGAGGCCGATTGCGTTCGAGCCGCCGCCGACGCACGCCACGACCGCCTCGGGCAGGCGTCCCTCCGCAGCGAGGATCTGCTCGCGCGCCTCGTTCCCGATCACGCGCTGGAGCTCGCGCACGATCTCCGGGTACGGCGCCGGGCCGACGCACGAGCCGATGAGGTAGTGCGTCGTGTCGACGTTCGTGATCCAGTCGCGGATCGCCTCGCTCGTCGCCTCCTTCAGCGTCTTCGTGCCGAAGTCGACCGGGCGCACCTCCGCGCCGAGCAGGCCCATGCGCTCGACGTTGGGCTGCTGTCGGCGCATGTCCTCCTCGCCCATGTAGACGACGCACTCGAGGCCGAAGCGCGCGCATACCGTCGCGGTGGCGACGCCGTGCTGGCCGGCGCCCGTCTCGGCGACGATGCGGTGCTTGCCGAGCCGGCGCGCGAGCACTGCCTGACCGAGCGCGTTGTTCAACTTGTGCGCGCCGGTGTGGAGGAGGTCCTCGCGCTTGAGATAGATCCGCTTGCCGGGCGCGAAACGCTCGATCAGCGTGAGGGGCGTCGGCCGGCCGGCGTACGACGTCAGGAGGTGATGGAGCTCCGCGTGGAAGGAGTCGTCCTCCTGCGCGGCCGCCCAGCCTGCGGTCAGCTCGTCGAGCGCGGGGATGAGCGTCTCGGGGACGTAGCGCCCGCCGTATGCGCCGAATGTCGTCGTCATGCGTGCGCCTCCTCCACGAATGCCTTCACCTTGGCGTGATCCTTGATGCCGGGCTCGACCTCGAGCCGCGACGCGGCGTCGACCGCCCACGGATGCACCGCGTCGATCGCGGCGCGGACGTTGTCGGGGCCGAGCTTCCCCGCGAGGACGAGCCGGCCCCTCACCGCGGCCGCGTGCTGCAGGTGCTCGGGGTCGCAGCCCTCCCACGGCAGATCGGCGACGCTCGCGACGCGCTCGCCGTCGCGGAGCAGAACGGCGTCGCGCCCGCGCACCTGCCCCTCCTCGTGCTCGTACAGCTGCACGAGGTCGGCTCCGCGCTCTTCCGGCTCGCCGACGAAGACGGCGACGGAGAGCACGGTGTCGGGCACCGACAGGACGGCGGGCGCGCGCCGCGGCGAGCCCTCCGCAAAGATGAAGCCGGCGAGGTCTGCGCCTGCCTCGACGGCGGCGTCGACGTCTTCCTGCCGGGTCAGGCCGCATACCTTCACGAGCGGACGCGAGACGAGGTCGCGCAGCTTTGCGCCCGGGTCGGCCGCCTGCATGAGCGACGTGCCGACGAGCACGGCGTCCGCGCCGGCGAGCTCGGCTGCAGCTCCTTGGGCGCGCGAGTGGATCGCGCTCTCGGCGATGACGACGTCGGCCTTCGCCCGCGCGACGAGCGCGAGCTGCGCGTTGCGGTCGATCGCGAACGTCGACAGGTCGCGCGCATTGATACCGACGATGCGGGCCTGGAGGCGGTGCGCGCGCTCGAGCTCATCGAGATCGTGGGCCTCGACGAGCGTGTCGAGGCCGACCGACTCTGCGAAGCGCATGAGTTGCGCTGTCGCGTCGTCGTCGAGGTCGCGCAGGATCAGGAGCGCCGCGTCGGCGCCCGCCTCGCGCAGCTCGCGCAGGTGTTCCTCGGTCGAGAAGAAGCCCTTTGCGAGCAGCGGCACCTCGGTGACCGCGCGCGCCGCACGCAAGTCGTCGATCGTGCCTGCGAAGCGTTCGTCGACGAGCACGGAGATCGCGTTCGCGCCGTTCTGGGAGTAGGCGCGCACGATGTCCTCGACGCGCGCGTCCGGGCGGATGTCACCCATCGACGGCGAGCGGCGCTTGAACTCCGCGACCGCTGCGAGCCCCGGTCCGCTCAGTGCGTCCGCAAACCTCATGCCTGGGAGAACTCCACGAGCTGCTCCAAGCGCGCCGCGGCCGCCCCGGAGTCGATTGCCTCGCGCGCCAGCGCAATGCCTTCGTGCAGGTTTTCCGCGTGGCCGGCTGCTGCGATGCCGCCGGCCGCGTTGAGGATGACCGCGGAGCGATGGCCGCCTTGATGCCCGGAGAGCACGGCTCGCAGTGCAGCCGCGTTCGTCTCCGGGGCGCCGCCGCGCAACTCGGCCGGGTCGCAGCGCTCGATCCCGAGGTCGAGCGGGTCGAGCTCGTACTCGCGCACCGAGCCGTTCTCGACCTCGCACACGAGGTTGGCGCCGCACGGCGAGAGCTCGTCGATGCCGCCCGCGCCGTGGACGACGTAGGCCCGCTCGGCGCCGAGCTGGACGAGGGCGTTCGCGAGCGTGCGCGTCAGGTCGGGCGAGTACACGCCGAGCATGAGCGCGCGCGCACCGGCAGGGTTCGTCAACGGGCCAAGCACGTTGAACACGGTACGCGTCGCCAGCTCGCGCCGGACGGGCGCGGCGTGCTTCATCGCCGGATGGTGCGCCTGCGCGAACAGGAAGCCGAACCCGAGCTCGTCGATCGACTGCTCGATCCGCTCCGGAGGAAGCTCGAGGCGGAAGCCGAGCGCCTCGAGCACGTCGGCGGCGCCGCTCGCCGACGACGCGGCGCGGTTGCCGTGCTTCGCGATCGCCGCGCCGGCGCCCGCGGCGACGAGCGCTGCGGCGGTCGAGATGTTGTACGTGTTCGCGCCGTCGCCGCCCGTGCCGACGATGTCGACGAGGTCGTCGCGCTTCGGGTTGACGCGCAGCACGTGCTCGCGCATGGCCTCCGCGCATCCGGCGATCTCGTCCGCCGTCTCGCCCTTGGCGCGCAACGAGACGAGGAATCCGGCGATCTGCGCGGGGGTCGCCTCGCCGCGCATGATCGTGCGCATCGTCTCGCACGCCTCGTTCCGCGTCAGGTCGTGGCCGTCCAGCAGTTTCGCGATGGCGAGCTGGATCACCAGCGCCCCTCGAGGAAGTTGCGCGCGAGCGTCGGACCGTCGGGGGTGAGCACCGACTCGGGGTGGAACTGGACGCCGACGATCGGCAGTTCGCGATGGCGCACGGCCATCACCTCGCCGTCGTCGGCGTACGCGGTCGGCTCGAGTACGTCCGGCAGGCGCGTCGCCGCGAGCGAGTGGTAGCGGCCCGCGTCGAAGGGCTGCGGCAACCCGGCGAAGAGGCCGGTGCCGTCGTGCTTGACCGGGCTCGCCTTGCCGTGCAGGAGCTCGCGCGCGTAGCCGACCTCGCCGCCGAAGACCTCGACGATCGCCTGGTGGCCGAGGCAGACGCCGAGCGTCGGCGTCGTGGGGCCGAGACGGCGGATGATCTCCTCCGACGCGCCCGCGCCGGCCGGACGGCCGGGACCGGGAGAGATGACGAGCTGCGCCGGCGCCAGCCGCTCCGCCTCGTCGGCGTCGATCTCGTCGTTGCGGAACACCTGCACGTCGATGCCGAGTGCGCCGAACAGGTGCGCGAGGTTGTAGGTGAACGAGTCGTAGTTGTCGATCAGGAGCATCATCGTTCGGCCAGTTCGATCGCGGCTTCCAAAGCTGCGAGCTTGTCGAGACATTCTTGGTGCTCTGCTTCGGGCGACGAGTCCGCAACGATGCCGCCGCCCGCCTGCAGGTAACAGTTACCGTCACGAAAGACGAGCGTCCGGATGGCGATGCAGGTGTCCATGGCGCGCTCGGCCGGAAAGACGTAGCCCACCGCGCCTGCGTAGATGCCGCGGCGGTAGCCCTCCAGCTCCGAGATGATCTGCATGGCGCGCACCTTCGGCGCGCCGGAGACCGTCCCGGCGGGGAAGCAGGCGCGGAGCAGCGAGAACGGCGTCTGGTCGTCGCGCAGCTCGCCCGCCACTTCGGAGACGAGGTGCGTCACGTGCGAGTACCGCTCCGGCTCCATGAAGCGCTCGACGTGCACCGATCCGGGGACGCAGACGCGCGACAGGTCGTTGCGGCCGAGGTCGACGAGCATCACGTGCTCGGCGCGATCCTTCTCCGACGAGAGCAAGGCCTCGGCATCGCCCTCGCCCGGCGCGATCGTCCCGGCGATCGGATTCAGCGTCGCGTGCGAGCCCTCGCACTTCACGACCGTTTCCGGCGACGAGCCGACGAGCGCGATGTCGTCGAGCTCGAGCAGGAAGAGATACGGGGACGGGTTGACGCGCCGAAGCGCGCGATAAAGCTCGGCCGGCGACGCCGACGTGGGGCGGACCGCGCGCTGCGCGACGACGACCTGGAAGACGTCGCCCTCCCGGATGTACTCCTTCGCGCGCCCGACGCGGCGCAGGTGCTCGGCGCGCTCGGGATAGCGCTGGAGCGGCCCGCTCGTGCCCGTCCCGCGCGGCGGCTCCGGCTGAGGCCCTTCGAGCACCGAGGCGTCGCCGACGAGCATCTCCGCAACGCCGCGCGCATGGTCGAAGCGCACGATCGCGTCGGGGACGAGAAAGCGGCTTTCCGGGAAGTCGGGGCCTTCGTCCGGCAGCGGCACAGTCGGCTCCAGCCGTGCGACCGCGTCGTAGCCGAGATAGCCGACCACCGGCTCGCCGAGCGCCTCGGCCTCGTCGAACGACACGAGCCGCGACCCGCAGCCGACGAACGAGTAACGCCCGAGCCGCCCGCGCTCGACCGACTCGAGGAGGAACGCGCCGCGCGCGCCTTCGCGCAGGCGGAGGTATGCCCCGAGCGGGGTGAGGAGGTCGGTTGCGATCACGGTTTCGGGCATGAAAAAGGCTCCTTCCGGAGCCGGTCGAGCGGAGGGGCCGTCTGCGCCCTGCGTCAGCGCACGCTCCCGCCCCGCTCTGAGCGCCAGGCCCACCAAGTGAGGGACGGGGACGTCACTGCGCTCCAGCGTAGGTGCGGCCCCCGGTCGCCGTCAAGCTTGGTCCATTTGGACTATAGACAACCGCCGGTCGCCGGGATACGAATGTCAATGAGATCGTGGCCATACCCTGATTGCCGCAAGCAGGGGTGTGGGGGAAGTTTGCCCGGTCTCTGCGGCGCGGCCCGGCCCTTGGACACCGGGCCGCACGCATGTTGAGGGTGGCTACGCTGGCCGAATGAGCCGCACCGTCATCGTTTCTGCCGTCCGGACCCCGTTCGGCCGGCTCGGCGGGGGGCTGAAGGACTACACCGCGACCCAGCTGGGCGGGATCGTCGTCCGCGCTGGGCTCGAACGAGCCGGGATCGAGCCGGGCGAGGTCGAGTACGCCATCCTGGGCCAAGTGCTCCAGGGCGGCGCCGGTCAGGCCCCCGCTCGCCAGGCGGCGGTCGCCGCAGGCATCCCGATCGAGGTTCCGTCGGACACGATCAACAAGGTCTGCGCCTCGTCGATCCGCGCGGTCGAGATCGCCGACTCGATGATCCGCGCGGGCGACGTCGAGGTCGTCGTCACCGGCGGCATGGAATCGATGTCGAACGCGCCGTACATCCTCCAGCGGGCGCGCTTCGGCTACCGCCTCGGTGACGGAACGCTCATCGACCTAATGACCCACGACGGGCTCATCTCGACCTTCGACGACAAGCACATGGTCGAGCAGGCGTCGTTCGTATCGCGCGAGCTCGGCATCTCGCGCGAGAACCAGGACCGCTGGGCGTTTCGCTCGCACGAACGGGCTGCCGCCGCGCAGGATGCGGGCCGGTTCGACGACGAGATCGTCCCGGTCGGCGAAGTCACCGCCGACGAGAGCGTTCGCCGCGATACCTCGTATGAGCGGCTCGCGGCGCTGAAGCCGGCCATGGACCCGGAGGGGACGACCACGGCCGGCAACGCGCCCGGCGTGAACGACGGTGCCTCGTGCGTTGTCGTCTGCTCGGAGGAGTTCGCGAAGCGGCGCGGGCTCGAGGTGCTCGCCACCGTTGTGGGGCAGGGCTACGTCGCGGACGACTTCGCGTATCTCGCCCGGACGCCGGCGAAGGCGGGGGCGATGGCGCTGGCGCGTGCGGGCAAGTCGATCGGCGACGTGCGTCGCGTCGAGATCAACGAGGCGTTCGCGTCGGTCGCGTCCAACTCGACGCGGATGCTCGGCGCCGACGAGGAGATCGTGAATGTGAACGGCGGCGCCGTCGCGCTCGGCCATCCAATCGGCGCGAGCGGCGGGCGCATCCTCGGGACGATGGTGCACGACCTGCGCCGGAACGGCGGCGGGTTGGGCCTCGCCGCGATTTGCTCCGGCGGCGGCCAGGGCGACGCGCTCCTGATCGAAGTCTGAGGGACTCCTGGCGCCCGGGTGGGCGTAGTAGGGGCATGCTCGCCAAACTCACATTCGCGCTGTGCGTCCTCGGGGCGCTCGCGGCCGCGCCGGCGGCGGCCGGCGACGGGCCGATGTTCGTTACGCAAGGCGGTATCGGTGTCGTGTCGGGAACGACGCGCTACATCCCGATCAACAACGGCGTCAGCGACGTCACTGAGTTGCTGGCTATCTCGACGAAGGACGGGACGGAGTTGAACCAGACGCCGCTCGTCGGCAGCTGGGGCCTGCCGTCCACGCCCGCCGGGGCACAGGGCCTTTCGCTCGACGGCAAGAGGCTCGTGCTCGCGGACACGAGCGCGGGGCAGACGTCCCCGAGCATGTTCATGGTCGTCAACCCGAAGACGATGCGGATCGCGAAGCGGATCACGTTGCAGGGTTACTTCTCCTTCGACGCGATGTCGCCGGACGGCTCGAAGCTGTACTTCATCGAGTACACGCAGGCCGGGAACAGCGGCGACCTCACGCACTACATCGTCCGCGGCTATGACCTGAAGGCGAACAGGCTCCTTCCGGGCCGGATCGCCGACCGGACGCAGAAAAGCTGGGTCATGCAAGGCAGTCCGGTGACGCGGACAACAAGCACTGACGGACGCTGGGTGTACACGCTGTACACGAATCCCGCCGGCTATCCGTTCATCCATGCGCTCGACACGGTGCGCGGCGTCGCGCATTGCGTCGGCCTGCCGATGACGAATCAGAACGGCATCTACAACATCGTGCTCGGGCTGCACGGAAAGACGCTGTCAGTGCACTGGCGCAGCGGGCGCCCGTTCGTGAACGTCGACACGGTCACGTGGCGAGTCTCGCCGGCGCACCGAGGCGGGTTCCCGTGGTGGACGCTGGCGTTCCTCGGAGCGATCCCCCTCGCCCTGTTAGGCCTCCGTCGCCGCCGCGCCGGCCGGCTGGACGACGAGCTCGCAGAGATCCTCCGCATCGACTCCGCGGTGGAACCGCGGCCCACCCTCGTCCCATCGACCGGTAACAGTTACTCAGACGAGAGTGTCACGAGACCGGCTGCTTAGGCGGCCGGTCTCTGTGAATCAGGATTCTCGACACGAGCGCGCAGGGCGGCGCAGGGATCGACGTCCGGCCCTCTGAAGCATCGGAGGATCCGCGCGGGCTCGACGAACGTCGGAAGCTCGGCGAGGCCGATCGTGGCCGCGTACGAACTCCACGGCCAATCCGCCGGCGCCGCGCACAGCCCAGCCTCGACGGGGTTGTTCGCGATGTAGGCGAATCGCCGGACGAGGTCGCCGTCGTCCACGATCCGACTTGATCCGTACCGCCAGCCCTGGACGTGGCCCCGAAGGCTGTACCTCCGGTTGTAGTGCCGTGCGTACGCCAGATTGATCGCGTGCATCGCGCGCGGCAGAACGTCGTCTCCAACGTCGACCATCAGGTGGTAATGCGACGTCATAAGGCAGTACTGCAGACAGGTCCAACCGGGCTGCTCGACGGCTCGTGCGAGGTGGCGGAGGAACTCGAGCCGGTCGATGTCATCGCGATAGAGGCGCGGCACCGCCCAGACGCAGTGCGTATAGATGTGGAACGTTCCGGCTCGGACGTCCCGTGGTTTCGGTGGCACGGTGCCAGCCTGGCCGATGGATCCGTACGAGATCGTCCAGATTTCGTGACGCCCGCGTGCGGGTAACTGTTACCGGTCGTTCGGTGCACCGATAGCCTCCGCGCGTGGAGTTCGAGCACGTTCTCGTGGTCGGCGCGGGGCAGATGGGCGCCGGCATCGCTCAGGTGTTCGCTACCTCGGGCCGCCGCGTTTCGCTGCACGATCCGTTTCCGGGCGCCGTCGACCGCGGGCTCGCGGCGATGCGGCGGAGCCTCGAACGGCTCGACGCCGACGTCGACGCGACGCTCGCGCGGATCTCGGCGGTCGACGACCTCGTCCCGGCCGATCTCCTGATCGAGGCGATCGTCGAGGACCCGGCGGCGAAGGAGGAGCTCTTCCGCCGCGCCGACGAGACGCTTCCACCGGCCGCGATCCTCGCCTCCAACACGTCCTCCATCCCGATCACGAGCCTCGCCGCCGCGACCGCCCGCCCCGACCGCGTCATCGGGATGCACTTCTTCAACCCCGTCCCGGTCCTCCAGCTCGTCGAGGTGATCCGCGGCCTCGACACCTCGGATGAGACGACGGCTGCGATCGTCGCCCTCGCCCGCGACCTCGGCAAGACGCCGGCGGAGGCGCGCGACTTCCCCGGCTTCGTCTCCAACCGCATCCTCATGCCGTTCATCAACGAGGCCGCATACGCGGTGCTCGAAGGGATCGCCGAGCCGGACGCGATCGACACGATCGCGAAGCTGGGCTTCGCGCACCCGATGGGGCCGCTCGCCCTCGCCGACCTCATCGGCCTCGACACGTGCGTCGCCATCATGGAAGTGCTCCAGCGCGGCCTGGGCGCCCCGAAGTACGCGCCCTGCCCGCTTCTGCGCCAGTACGTGCAGGCGGGACGCCTCGGCCGCAAGAGCGGCCGTGGCTTCTACGAGTACAAGTAACCCATTCGGGGGACTAACCCGTATGGCACGGGCTGCCGAAAGGCAAGGCGGGGAATGAAGATTCTGCTGGTCGACGACGAGCCCGCCCTCCGCGAGCTCCTGCGCGTCACCTTCGAGGGCGCAGACGTGACCGTGGACGAGGCCGGCTCGGCACTCGAAGCGGAGGCGCGGATCCGGACGGCCCGCCCCGATCTCATCGTGCTCGACCTGCGCATGCCCGATGTCGGCGGCGCCGAGTTGTGCGCGCGGCTCAAGGGATCGCCGGACACGCGGGAGATCCCGATCATCCTCCTCACGGGCGCCGATCTCGAGGAGGCCCGACGCGGCCAGGACGCGGGGGCCGAGGCACTCGTGCGCAAGCCGTTCAGCCCGCTCGAGCTGCTCGCGGTCGTCGACCGGCTCACCAGGAACGGCAGGCGGACGCCCACCATGCATCCACGTGCCGTTGAGATCCACGACGACGAGGAGCTGCTGCTCTACGCCCGCGACCTCCGCCACATGCTCGCGGTCGAGCGGAGACAGCGCGCGCTGCTCGAGGACTCGTACCTGGAGACCGTGACCGCGCTCGCGACCGCGCTCGAGTGGAAGGACGCGAACACGCACGACCACTCACAACGCGTCGTGCGTTACGCGCTGGAGCTACTCGCCGCCATGGAGCCCGGCTTCGCCGACCGCGACCGAGGGATCGAGTACGGCTTCCTGCTGCACGACGTCGGGAAGATCGGGATCCCCGACGAGATCCTCCAGAAGGCCGGGCCGCTCACGCCGGCCGAGCGGACGCGCATGCAGCAGCACACGCTGCTCGGCGAGGAGATGCTCTCCGGTGTCGCGCTGCTCCAGGGCGAAGGCCTGCAGATCGTCCGCTCCCACCACGAACGCTGGGACGGCAAGGGCTACCCGGACCGGCTCCGCGCGGACGACACGCCGATCGGCGCGCGCATCTTCGCCGTCGCCGACGCGCTCGACGCGATGACGACCGACCGGCCGTACCGGCGCGCGCTCACCTGGGACGCGGCGCGCGAGGAGATCGCCGCCGAGTCCGGCGGTCAGTTCGATCCCATCGTCGTGGAGGCCTTCCACGACTGCGAGCCCCTGCTGGTCGCGGCGTACCGCGAGACTGCGGCCGCCTAAGCCGGCAAGCCGCCGGTGCCCTTCGGCACCGGCACCTGTTCCCAGAGCACGATCTTCCCGGCGCGCACGACGAAGACCGCCGCAGCCTTCTCGCCGCGGGCCGCCGTGCACGTGTGCCGGGGGCGGTGGCCCAGGACGAACGTCGCGGTCGCGCGATCGCCCTTGACGGTGATGCGGGTGATCTTCCCGGCGCACGGCAGCGATGCATTGAAGGCGAGTGCGAGCTGCGGTGACGTCAGCCGTGCCTCGAGCGGCGCCTGCACGACGCGCGCGTTCGGCGCGAAGAGCTTCGCGGCCGCGGCGTTGTGATTCGCGTTCAGTGCGGCGCTCCAGGCGCGGACGATCGCGGCGGGCGACGGCGTGGGCGAAGCGACCAGCATGTGGGAAGACTACGACTACGCTTCTCGCGTGGATTTCGACCTGAGCCCGGAGCAGAACGAGATCCAGGAGCTCGCGCGCGAGTTCGCCGACCGCGAGATCGAGCCGAACGCCGCCGAGTGGGATCGTGAGCACCGTTTCCCACGCGAGATCTTCGCCAAGCTCGCCGAGCTCGGCCTCATGGGGGCCTGCGTGCCTCAGGAGTACGGGGGCGCCGGCGCGGACTTCCTCTCTTACATCCTCGTGCTCGAGCAGCTCTCTCGGGCAGACGCCGGCGTGGGGGTGACGGTCGCCGTGCACACGAGCGCGGTGACGCTTCCGCTCCTCGCCTTCGGCACGGAGGAGCAACGGGCGCGCTTCGTCCCGCCGCTCGCGCGCGGCGACCACCTGGGCGCGTTCGCGCTCACCGAGCCTGAGGCCGGCTCCGACGCGGGCGCCCTGCGCACGCGCGCCGAGGCGGAGGGCGACGGCTGGCGCATCACGGGTGCGAAGCAATGGATCACGAACGGGCGCTACGCGGGGACGTTCCTGCTCTTCGCGCGGACCGACCAGGAGACCGCAGGGCCGCGCGGGGTCAGCGCATTCGTCCTCGACGCCGAGCACGTGCGCATCACGCGCGACGAGGAGAAGCTCGGGCTCAACTCGTCGACGACGAACGACATCGTCATCGAAGGCGCCGTCGTCGGCCGCGACCGCCTGCTGCACGAGGAGAATCACGGCTTTCGCGTCGCGATGAAGACGCTCGACGGCGGCCGCATCGGCATCGCCGCGCAGGCGGTCGGCATCGCGCAGGCCGCGTACGACGTGGCGCGCGAGTACGCGAAGGAGCGGCATGCATTCGGACGGCCGATCTCTGCGTTCCAGGCCATCCAGCACAAGCTCGCCGACATGGCGACGGAGATCGAGGCCGCACGGTTGCTGACGTATCGCGCGGCCACGCTGCGTGAGCGCGGCGAGCCGCACACCGAGGCGGGCGCGAAGGCGAAGCTGTTCGCATCCGGGGTGGCGCGGAGGCAGACCGGGGAGGCGATCCAGATCCTCGGCGGCTACGGGTACACGAAGGAGTTCCCGGTCGAGCGCTACTACCGCGACGCGAAGATCACCGAGATCTACGAGGGAACGAGCGAGATCCAGCGGCTCGTGATCGCGCGCTCGATCCTCGGGATGCTGGAGCCTACCGTCGCAGGAGATCGCGCCTGATGCGGAAGCGCGACGAGCCGGTGCGCCTGACGAAGATCTACACGCGCGGCGGCGATGCCGGCGAGACGAGCCTCGGCGACGGCTCGCGCGTCTCGAAGCTCGACCCGCGCATCGTCGCGTACGGGATCGTCGACGAGCTGAACTCGCATATCGGCGTCGCGCTCGCCGGCGAACTTCCCGACACCCTGCACACGACGCTCTCCCGGATCCAGAACGAGCTCTTCGACGTCGGCGCCGACCTGTCGGTGCCGCATGAGGTCGAAGGCAGGCTGCGCACGACGCAGGGGATGGTGGACGGCCTCGAGCGTCTATGCGACGAGTTGAACACGCCGCTGCCGGAGCTGAAGAGCTTCGTGCTGCCCGGCGGCTCCGAGGCCGCGGCCCGGCTGCACGTGGCGCGCACCGTCGCGCGCCGCGCCGAGCTCGCAGCGCTCGCCGCCGATGTCAACCCGCTCGCGCGCGTGTACCTGAATCGGCTCTCCGACCTACTCTTCATCGCCGCGCGCTCCGCGAACGCGGCCGCGGGCGTCGACGAGCCGCTCTGGAAGCCCGGGGCGGCCTAGCCGCTCCAAGATCGAAGCTCCCTCTTTCGGGGGAGCCGCCTCGCGCGTTTCGAGTCGATCCAGGAGAGGTGGATGCCTGCGGCCTCACATCCCTGTCTGCGCGCGGTTCGGTCGCGTACGACGACGTCGCGAGGCGATACCGCACGCTCGTCGAGCAGCTGCCCTTGGTGGTGTATGTCGACGCGCTCGATGCGACGAGCTCGAACATCTTTACGAGCGCCCAAGTAGAACCGTTGCTCGGCTATACCGTTGCCGAGTGGCTGGCTGACGCAGATCTCTTCGCACGCACGTTGCACGAGGACGATCGCGCTCGCGTGCTGGCCGCACACGCGCACACGCATGCGACGAATGACCCGTTGAGCATCGAATACCGTCTGATTGCGAAGGACGGGCACGTCGTGTGGGTCCGCGACGAAGCTGTGGTCGTGTTGGACGAAGCCGATCGTCCTCTCTATCTGCAGGGATACCTCCTCGACATCACACAAGAACGCGAGGCGCAAGAGCAGCTCCGGCAAATGGCGCTCTACGACACGCTCACCGGACTCGCCAACCGCCCCTTCTTCCACGAGCAGTTCGAACACGCGGTCTCGATCAAGAAGCGACCCGAGCAGCAGACGGCAGTCCTCTTCATCGACCTCAACGACTTCAAGAACGTCAACGACCGGTGGGGCCATGACGTCGGCGACAAGGTGCTGGCAACGCTCGGCGGACGTATCAACGGTGCACTACGGGCGGGTGATCTCGCGGCCCGGCTGGGCGGAGACGAATTCGCAGTTGTCATCTCGCTCATCGAGGACCCGTCGGAGGCCGTTCGGGTCACCGAGCGTCTCCTCGAATCGATCAGCGCGCCGATCGATCTCGAAGGCCCGCACCTTTCGGTGACCGCGAGCATTGGCATCTCGATCGGTACCGATGTCCCGACGATGCTTCAAGAGGCGGACGCGGCGATGTATCGCGCCAAGGGGCATCAGGACTTCGGCTACGCCTTCTTCGAGGCGACGCTCGACGCTGTGGCCGTCAAACGTTCGCGGCGACTCGTCGAGCTCCGCGAGGCCGTCGAGCGAGGCGAATTCACCCTCGACTACCAACCCCTTATCGACCTCGATGCTCATGAGATCACAGGCTACGAGGCGCTGGTCCGCTGGGCACACCCGAAAGAAGGAGTGGTCGCGCCAATGGAGTTCATCCCATTGGCGGAAGAGTCGGGACTGATCATCCCCCTCGGAAGATGGGTTCTCGAGGAGGCATGCAGGTACGGGATGGTCCTGCACGAGGAGATGGGTCGCGAGACCCGTATGTCGGTGAACGTCTCCGCGCGCCAGCTGCTGCACGCAGATTTCGAGAGCGACGTGGAGAGGGCACTCGCGCTGTCAGGGTTCCCGGCACGGTGCTTGACCCTCGAACTGACGGAGAGCGTGCTGCTCGCGACCGGCGACAACACCGGGAAGCGGCTCGCGGCGCTCAAGGCGCGCGGTATCGCGCTCGCACTCGATGACTTCGGCACGGGGTATGCGTCGCTTTCGTACCTTCAGCGTTTTCCGGTGGACATCGTCAAGATCGATCGCAGCTTCGTCACCAGGCTCGAGGCCGCTTCCGCGGATTTGATGCTCCTGAAGGGAATCGTCGACCTCGGCGACGCGCTCGGGCTCAGCCTCGTCGCTGAGGGCATCGAGACACGGGAGCAACTCGACATCGTCCGAGATCTCGGCTGTGCCGGCGGCCAGGGTTTCTATTTCGGCTACCCCGCCGCTGAGCCGCTTCGCGAGCTCGCTGCCGAGCGGTCGCGTGGCCTCGCACAATCCGCTCACGAGTAGAAGTGGCACGACGTGAGTCGACGGCGGCTATCCCTCGGATGAGCCACACCGTCCGGCCGGTCAAAGACCCTACGGGCGGCTGGCGCGACGAGAGGCGTATGAGCGGATGATCCGAGCAGACAACATGGCGTCCGGCGTTCGGGCACACCGCTTCCTCCCTCCGAAGCGCAACCCGACCCGAGGCCAACATATTGCCTCCCGCGGATCAGGCGGTCGCACACGCGGCCGCCAACCCGCACGGCATACTCACTTCTTGACGGCGCGCCGGTTTTTCCTCGTTGTTGCGTGCGCGTTGGTGCCTTCGTGCCGGCTGCTCGTGCCGCGTCGACTGTTACTGCGTCTGTCTATGACGTGCGTGGTCATCTCGTGCAGTCGCCGTTTGTGGCGTCGGGGGGTGTGTCTCGGTTGTCGAAGGGGGAGGCGCTTGGGATCGTGGAGCGCGATCGGAAGGCGAGGGCGT
The DNA here is from genome assembly GCA_963744355.1 of uncultured Actinomycetes bacterium. GTDB lineage: Bacteria > Actinomycetota > Thermoleophilia > Gaiellales > Gaiellaceae > Palsa-739. The sequence goes on along the minus strand of CAVUTE010000004.1, from coordinate 953,842 downwards.
GGCTTGCGCGTTATCCGAGGACGGGGTTTACGGATGAGGAGTCGTTTGACGCGTCGTCGCATCAGTGGACGGTGAAGGTTTGGTGGGGGAAGGCGGGGGAGGTGGTGGAGGGGACGGTTGACGATGCGAGTGGGGCGGTTGTGAGTGTGTGGACGGGGCCGCAGGTTGCGTGGGGGATGTTGCGTGGGAGTCCGGGGGCGTTTGGGGGGAAGAAGATCAATAGCCCGTGGGTGTGGGGTGCGTTTTGTGCGGCGTTCCTGATCGGGCTCGGCAATTTTCGGCGGCCGTTGTCGCTTCGCAACCTTGACCTCATCATGCTGCTGTCGCCGACGGCGTCGCTGTGGTTTTTCAACCATGGGGACGTGTTCACCGCGGTGCCGCTCTTCTATCCGGCGCTCATCTGGGTGGTCGGGCGCGGGATCTGGGTCGGCGTCACCGGACGGGGGTCGGGGTCGCGGGCGGTGTGGCCGACGTGGCTTCTCATTGCCGCGGTGGTGTTCCTCGCCGGCTTTCGTGTCGGGTTGAACGTGGAGGCGTCGAATGTGATCGATGTCGGCTATTCGGGGGTGATCGGGGCGCAGCGGATCGTGTCGCAGGGCCAAGCGCCGTGGGGGAATTTCCCGGTGGAGGACAGCCGGCCTGCGTGTGGGCCTGCGAGTAGTTCGGGGGAGATCCGTGACCGCGTCCAGACCAACGGCCGCTGCGAGTCGGCCAACCCGGAAGGCGATACGTATGGGCCGACGGCGTATGAGGCGTATATCCCGGGGTTCCTGGTGTTTGGGTGGAGTGGGAAGTGGGACAGCCTGCCCTCGGTGCATTTCACGTCGATCTTGTTCGATCTGTTGTCGATGGTCGGGTTGTTCCTTGTCGGGTTGCGTTTCGGGGGGGCGCGGCTGGCGGCGATGCTCGCGTTTGCGTGGGCCGCCTACCCGTTCACCCAGTACGCGTCGAACTCGAACACCAACGACGCGATCATGCCGTGCTTTCTCATCTTCGGCTTCTGGCTTGCGTCCTCGCCGGCGGGGCGGGGCGTGTTCGGGGCGCTGTCTGGGTGGAGCAAGTTCGCCTCGCTCATCGTCGCGCCCTTGTGGGCGACCTACCCCGACCGGCGCCCCTCGCCGCGCTTCCTGCTCGCGTTCGCGGCCGCCTCGGTGGCGGTGTTCTCGGTTGTTCTGCTCGAGCCGAGCCCGCTGCACGAGCTCCGCGTCTTCTGGGACCGCACGATCGCCTTCCAGGTCGGCAGAGACTCACCCTTCTCCCTGTGGGACTGGCGCCAATACCACGCCCGCGGCCTTCCCAACCTGCACCTCCTCCAACGCGTCCTCCAAGCCGTCCTCGTCCTCGGCGCCATCACGGCCGCGTTCGTCCCGCGGCGCAAATCGCCGCTCCAGCTCGCCGCCCTCACCGCCGCCCTCCTCGCCGGCTTCGAACTCGTCCAAACCTACTGGCTGTACACCTACATCCCCTGGTTCTTCCCCTTCGCAGCCATCACCATCCTCGCCCCGACCGCCTTCAGACGCACACGTGCCCACTCGACAGTCGAGTCGATGCTGCCGGATCCGGGGGAGAGGCCAGACGGCCCATCGTTCACGATGAGCTAGATGAGCCCCTCGGCCGCGCAACGTCAGTTTCTGCGTTTCTGCCTCGTGGGCGCTTCCGGCTTTGCCATCAACCTTGCCGTCTATGCAGCGATGCTCGCGCTCGGGCTGCATTACCTTGCTGCCGCGACCGTTTCGTTCGTCGTTGCAGCCCTGAGCAACTTCCTCTGGAACCGTCGGTGGACCTTCGAGGCGCGAAGTGGTCGCTGGTTCGGCCAGTGCTCGCGCGCGGTTCTGGTCTCGGGCCTTGCGCTCGGGTTGAACCAGTTCTTCCTGCTCGCGCTCGTCGCTGCCGGCGCGGGCCACCTGGCGGCGCAGGCGACCGCGATTCTCCTCGTAACCCCGTTCAGCTTCGCAGCGAACAAGGTCTGGGCTTTCGCCGGTGGCGCGGCCGCCACGTCCCACGCCTGACGTCACGCCGGTTCAGACACGACCTATACGAACGGACGGTCCGTGGGGAAGGCGCTTGACCCTTGTTCGGATGCGAGGCACCATAAGCCGCGTCCGGGTCTTTTCGAAGGAGGAACCTGATGAGGATTGGATCGCGCGGTTTTCTGGTCGTGTCGGCAGTCGCCCTGGCAGTGCTCGTCCTGATCGTAGGGAGCGCGAGCGCAGCAGGCGGTCCGCCGCCGATCGCCGCCGGTCCCGCCTTCGGTCTCATCCCATCGCGTAACGCGAACCATGCGGGCCACCAGGGACGCTCCATCCCGCTGCAATGGCACGGCGGGCCGGTCCAGCACGCCACCACAGTGATCCCGGTCTTCTGGGGGTCGAGCTGGAGCAACGCGACGTTCGTCAGCGACAAGGTCTCCGGCCTCGATTATCTGTACTCGCATGTCGGTGGAACCGCATACGCACATACGAACTCCGAGTACACCGACAGCACCGGCCAGGTGAACACGGAGGCCATCTCGAAGGGGACTGACCTGACCGACACGGCGGCGACGCCGTCGGGCGCTCCCTCGACCGGCCAGGTTTTGGCCGCAGTGGCCGCGGCCACCAACAACAATCCCACCCCTGGCGCGTACTACCCGGTGTATTCGGACAAGCCTCGCGGCAATGCCGGGTACTGCGCCTGGCACAGCACTGGAACGATCGGCGGCGTCCGGGTGCAGATCGGATTCTTCTTCAACCTCGATGGCGATCCCGGCTGCGACCCGGGGTCACCGTCAAGCCTCGGCCACAGCCAGGGCCTGGCGGCGCTCGCCAACGTGAGTGGACACGAGATGAGCGAGATGCTGACCGACCCGCAGGTGAACGCGTGGTACGACCAGCAGGGCAACGAGAACGCCGACAAGTGTGCCTGGACGTTCAACGGCACGGTCCTGATCGGCAACGAGCAATGGAAGATCCAGGGCAACTGGAGCAACGCCGCGGCCGCCCACAACAGCGGCTACGCCAACGGAGGCTGTATCCAGACCAGTTAGGGCGTCGTGCAGGGCATCAGGTAGGCGCAGCACCGGCTGTCCGCGGGGAGAGGCGATCGTCCGAGCTTCATGACGACGCCTGAGCCGTGGTCTGCGCCACTGACGACCGCATGCGTCTGGGGCGGAGGACCCTCCACGACGGTCAGCTCATACCCGCTCCCGTTCATGTAGAAGCGAAGGTGTTGATCCTCGCGGAAGGCCGGAGAAGGCGCAGCAGCTGCCTGAGTGGCAGCCGCGGCGCGTTCCAGGAGTGGGTTCAGGCGCTCAGCCAACTGCGTGAGCGTCGCGACCATTCGTTCGTACGAGTCGCGGCGAGCGGCGAGCATTTTCGAGACCTTGGACACTCCGAGCTCCAAGCCTTCTGTAAGCCTGCGCAGGCGTTCTTCCATCTCCGCATCCCGCATCTGCAGCCTCTGCACGGCTTGTTCCGCGATCACGCGCAGCGCGTGCTCCTTCTCCAGCTCGGCGTGGAGCTCCGCCCGACCCGATGTCATGTCCGCAAGCCGGCGTTCTAACGCCGCCAAGGCTTCGCTGTACGAATCCGCTCGATCTCGTTCGCGCTGTAACGAGACCTCGGAGTCGGAGACTTGAGCAGTCAGGTTGCCAAGCCGCTGTCGTGTCAGCTCGAACTTCACGTGGCAGTCGGTTAGGCGGTGCAGCAGCACGCGCTCGGCATCCGCCCGAGCCTTCAGCGACGATTCGATCTCGGCTATTCGAGACTGCAGCGTCTCGAGCTCGGCGATCTTCGAAGCTGCTCGTTCGAGTCGCTTATCAACCCCGATGTGGAGCAATCGCGAGAGCATTTCGCTTTCGCGTTCTGGGATTGTCCCACGAGTCCTCTTGCTCGGCGCTTCGCGCTGCTAGCGCGCGGGGCTGAATCTCAACTGCCGACGAGGCGCAGCGTCGCGCGTTCGTGATCGCGATGGATGATGGGTTCGGGCCGGTGAGCTTCGTACTGGGCGAGTGTCAGAAGGACGGGTCGACGGCAGGCTGGGTCGCCGCACTCGCAGACGAACTTCAGCCGCTCCGAGTCGACGAGACTCGCGCGATCTTGGGGTTGGTCGATAGCTCGATGGCGCTTCATGTCACGGGTCGAGAGGGAGATTCCCTCCCGGACACCTCAATCTGAGTCGTGCCTCCTCCGGCAGCATCGGACGAAGGTCCAGGGCCGGCCCACACCGAGGTCCGAGTGTTCAGCTCTCCGGAGCCCGTCTTGGCCGGTATTGCGCTTCGGCCTCGGAACCAGGCCCTGCGTTCTCGTAACCCCTGTCATTGCCCGAGAGCGCGCGGTCGGTCTTTCTGCGCCGTTTGCGGGAGCGCATCTCCGTACTCGCCCGGCGCAGCACGTCCCATAGATCTTCACCCGCCTTGGCAGTAGCGGGCCCGACACTCGCTCCCTGGAAGAAGGATGCGAGATCGGGCGGTAATGTCATCCCGTCGAGAATCGTCGTGAGCTCTTCCGCACGACGGAGAGCGCGCTCGCGCCCTGTCCCTGGCATGACGATGACGAACTCGTCGCCGCCGTATCGAACGACGAACTCATCTGGCTGCGCACTCGCTGCGAGACCTACCCCGACGGCGCGGATGAGCTCGTCGCCGCGGTCGAAGCCGAGATTGTCGTTCACCATCTTGAGGCCGTCGAAGTCGATGAGCACCAACGTCACCTCGCTGCCCTCCAGCCGTGCGAATTCGATCTCGAGCCATCGGCGGTTTGCAAGCCCGGTCAGCGCATCGGAGTAGGCGATGCTCTGGAGGTCGGCGCGTGTACGCGCCGTCAATAGAGCGACGGCCGCAAACTCGGCGAACCGGCGCAACATGTCGAACTCCGGCTGTGGGAGCGCGATTCTGTCGGCGTAGTGGAGGACGACGACCCCGATGAGCTCGCCGTGTGCGCAGAGAGGGCGGCTGATGCAGAGAGAGTTCTGCCGCATGTAGTCACGCACGACGAGCCGTTCCTCTTGAGAGGGAGGCATGTCGAGCGTGCTCACGGAGTCACGGGTTCCGTGTGCCCTTGCGCGGAGCAGGTCTTCCACGGCCTCCGCTCCGGGGCCTAGCTCGTCTCCCGACCGGGTTGTCAGCTCGAGCGCACCGTCCGGCTGCGCTTCGTACAGCGAGAGAGTCCTGTACTGCGTGATCACCTCGGCCCCATGAGCGGTCGCGGCTCGAACGTCGTCGAGACCCCGCGCGGATAGGAGCATCTGGACCACAGCCAGAAGCGGAGGCGAAGAGTTGTCGGCCGCATTAGAGATCATCAAAGGTCCGCAGTCCTGCTCTTACTCTCGTCACCCGCCGCAGGCGTGCCATCGACTTCCGTAGGTTGACGACTAGTCCTAACGGTTAGGTCCCGCCGGCGTCCGCAGCTTACGAGGAACGCGCTAGATGCGGCGTGCGAAGACGACGTACCGCTTCAGCGCCGTGTGGGGCGGATGACACGCGGTCAGGACCAGCTGCTGGTATCCGACGTTGTTGAGGATCCCCACGTCGGTGGGCGACACGATCCGTTCCCGATAGACCTGGTAGCGGAAGCGGCCCCATTCCGTGGTGATCGTGATGACGTCACCCCTGCGCAGAAGGTTGATGTGCAGGAATGGATGGGTGTGCGTGACACGGTGTCCGGCGATGGCGGTCGTCCCGGACTGGCCGGGGAGAGACGTGCTGGGGTAATGGCCGGGACCGAGTGCAAGCACCGACGCTGCGACACCCTGGTGAACTGTTTCGTCGAAGTCGAGCCGTGGGATCGACAGCGTCGCTACGGGCGCCCCGAGGTGGAGCCCGGCCGACACCGCTTGGAGGTGTCGGCCGAGCGTCCCATTGATGAAAGCGACGCTGGCAAGCAGAGCTGCAAATAACGCCATCATCGTTTCCGCTCCTCGGTTCCTCGTCCTACGGGGTGTACGCCAGCTGCGTGGGCTTCGCCGGCTTGGGCTTCGCCGGCGGGGCGAAGACCTGCTTCGCCGGCTTCTTCGCGGGCTTCGCCGGCGGCACGAACGGCGCCGTCGTCGTGGTGGCCGCGGTGGTCGTCCCTGCCACGGCCGTCGTGGTCGTGGTAGCCGCTGTCGTGGTGCCCGCTGTCGTGGTGGTCCCCGGTGGAGACGGGTTGGTCCCTGCCGGGTTGGTGGTGGTCGTCGGCGCCGTCGTAGTCGTCTCCGTCGTCGTCGACTCCGTCGTCGTGGTCGTGGTCGGCTCGGTGGTCGTCGTGCCGTTGCACTGGTGTTGCCGTTGTCGTTGCCCGTCGCCGTTCTGCCACCCTGGTTCTGGTCGCAGTTGCCCTGGCCGCCGCCGTTCTGCACGCACGCGCCGGAACTGTCGGCGTGTTGGCTCGGCGGGCACGGGTTGCCGGGCCCTGTCGGCTGCGCGTTCGGGCTCGCCGTCCCGGCAAGGGCCACCGCGGATGCGACGCCGGCCGCCATCACGACGGCGAGCACCGCACCTATGGCCATCGGCCGAAACCGGAGGATTTTGTCTCTCAAGCTCGTTCCCTTCTACGGATTACGCATTCTCGAGTTGATCGTAGGAGCGTCCCTGCCCGTCCCAGACCCGCCTAGGGGCTACTTCCGCCCCTCCTTACGGCTAGTGCTCTCCAGGGACCGTTGTCCCGGACGGAGACAGGGGGCGCGCCCTTTGTTCTTCTGGGCCGCAGTCGAGGAAGACGTCCTGACCCGATGGGCCCGAGGAGGCCTAACTTTCAGCGCGCAGCGGGGCGGGCGCGCCCCCAACTTGTCTCTCTCCTAATGAGACGGCGGCGTCCCGATTCCCGGCAGACGAACGGCTGGCTTCGTCCGGCCGGACGTCCGGTTCAACTGCTTGAACGCCACGCGATGGCGAGCAGGACGCAAGTGTTCATTCTCACGTGCATCTAGTCTGCGACTGCTTGTGACGCTCTCTCTGCGCCTCCAATCCACGAATCGCTCCTTCGAGCGTCTTTATCGCGCCCACGTCGGCGACGTGTACCGGTACGCCCTCGCGATCACTGGGAACGAGGCCGACGCCGAGGACGTCGCTCAAACGACGTTCATGAACGCCTATCGCGCGCTCGAGCGCGGAGAGCGGCCGGAGAAGCCGCGCCACTGGCTGATCGCGATTGCGCACAACGTGTGTCGCCAGCGCTTCCGACAGAAGGCCCACCGCCCTATGGAGGTGACGTACTTCGAGGACGTCGCCGAGACGCTCGTGCCGAGCGACGACGCACCGACTGCCGCGGACATCCAGCGTGCACTCGGGGAACTTGCGCTCAACCAGCGCGAGGCGCTCGTCATGCGCGAGCTCGAGGGGCGTTCGTACGCGGACATCGCCGAGCTGCTCGGCCTCTCGGTGGCGGCGGTGGAGACCCTGCTCTTCCGTGCGCGGCGTGCGCTCCGCGAGCAGCTGGAAGGCTCGCTCAGCTGCTCGGAGGCCGAGGCAGCGCTCTCCCTCCAGCTCGACGACCGTCTGAGCCGAGCCGACGCGGCCCAGCTGCGATCGCACCTGCGAAGCTGCGAAACGTGCCGTCGCCTCGCGCGGAGGCAGCGAGCGCAGCGCAAGGGTGTCAAGGCGCTGGCGGTCGTTCCCGTGCCTTCGGGGCTTGCCTCCCTGTTCGGGGGTGGGGCCTCCGGGATCGGCGCCGCCGGCCTTGGAGCGGCGGTCGCCGCGAAGGTTGCCGCAGTGACGGTCGCTGCGGTCGTCGTTGGCGGGGGAAGCTACGCCATCGTCCGGCATGAAACCGCGAGCAGCCACCCGGCCGCCGTCGCAGCGCACGTTGTGTCTTCAGCCTCGGCGAAGGTCGCTGCGAAGCACGCGGCTCAGGCGCGCAAGGCCAAGACCGGGGGACCGGCTCGACCGGCAGACCGCGGACGATCGGCCGGACACTCCGCCGTGGTCACCGGCTCGGCCCAGCGCGCGATCCACTCCTCGCGGCCGACCGTGAAGCAGGCTGCGCCGGTCTCGAAGAACTCGCCCTCACCGAAGAGTCGAAAGAGCGGGGTAACGAAGAAGCCGAATCGGCCGGTCAACGGATCTGCGCGCAGCTCTCGTACGAAGGTTCTGCCGGCCGCGTCCCACTCGTGCCGGGCACACGCTGTTCCGGCATCGACCGGGAACGTGACCGTCACGGACACGTCTACCAGCACCGCCACGTCCGTTCCGGCTTCCTGCGCGAAGCTGCGGGGGCGCGGCAACGCGAGCGCAAACCAACCGTAAGCACGTCGCAAGCACCGGAGCGGCGGTCGCATCTGTAGCCGTTGAACTTCGATGCGACCGCCGTCCGATAGCCGTCGTTCGTCGTCGGACCGGCGGACTCCTCTCCGGGATCGTCTAAATGACCGCTGGGCCGCGTGTCATGCTGAGCGCATGAAGCGCTTCTCCAAACGTTCGGATCGCATCGTCTTCTACGTCGTCGGGATCGTCGCCCTCCTGATCGTCAACTTCTGGCTCGCGGACCGGGCGACGCAGGTCCAGCGCGTCCGCGTCTCCTACACGCCCGTTTTCCTCGCTGCAGGTGAAGGCCGGAAATGTCTCCGAGATCACGTCGAAGGGGACGGCGCTCCAAGGCACCTTCCGTCACGGGCTCAAGGCCGGCGGACCGACTCGCTTCGACACGGAGATCCCTTCATTCGCGAACACCGACCAGCTCTCTCAGACTGCTCCAACAGCACCACGTCGCCGTCAATGCGGTGCCGCTGAGCACCGGAGGGCCGTGGTGGCAGAGCCTGCTGTTTGGCTTCGGGCCGGCCATCCTGTTCCTCCTCATCCTGTTTTGGTTCCTCCGACGCGCCCGGTCAGGATCGATGCTGGGAGGGTTTGGCCGTTCTCGCGCGCGCCGCTACGAACCCGGTGGCGAGTCCGTGACCTTTGCGGAGGTCGCCGGCATCGACGAGGCAAAGCAGGAGCTGACCGAGATAGTCGACTTCCTGCGCAACCCGGCCAAGTATCAGAGGTTGGGCGGTCGGATCCCGCGCGGCGTCCTGCTGAGCGGACCACCTGGCACCGGTAAGACCCTGCTGGCGCGCGCGGTCGCCGGGGAGGCGGGAGCGCCGTTCTTCTCGATGTCGGCGTCGGAGTTCGTAGAGGCGGTCGTCGGCGTGGGCGCATCCCGGGTACGCGATCTGTTCGAAAAGGCGAAGGCCGCGGCGCCGGCCATCATCTTCATCGACGAGCTGGACGCGGTCGGGCGAGCTCGTGGGGGCGGGCCGTCCATGGGTGGCGGCAGTGACGAGCGCGAGCAGACGCTCAACCAGATTCTCACCGAGATGGACGGGTTCGACTCGTCGACCAGCGTCATCGTCGTCGGGGCGACCAACCGGCCTGACGTGCTCGACAAAGCGCTCATGCGGCCCGGTCGCTTCGATCGCCGCGTCGCCGTTCAGCCGCCTGACCGAGACGGGCGACGACTCATTCTCGAGGTGCACACGCGATCCGTGCCGCTCGCGGACGACGTGGATCTAGCCCGGCTTGCAGCGGAAACGCCGGGGATGGTCGGCGCCGACCTTGCGAACGTCGTCAACGAGGCAGCTCTCCTCGCCGCGCGGCGTGACCACGAGTCAGTCGCGGCGGCCGACTTCGCCGAGGCGCTCGAGAAGATCGTCCTCGGCGCCGAGCGGAAAATCATGCTCACTCCTCACGATCGCCGTCGGACCGCCTATCACGAAGCCGCTCACGCACTCGTCGGAATGCTGACGCCCGGGGCAGATCCTGTCCGCAAGGTCACGATCATCCCTCGTGGGTCGGCGCTCGGCGTCACCCTGTCGTCTCCGGAGTTTGACCGATTCAACTATTCCGAGCAGGAGCTCCAAGCCCTCGTCAAGGTGATGCTCGCCGGCCGCGCGGCCGAGGAGCTCGTCTTCGGAGATGCGACAACCGGTGCCGAAAACGACATCGAGCAACTAACGGTCGTCGTTCGCAGGATGGTCGGCCGGTGGGGGATGAGTCGGAGGGTCGGTATGGTCGCAATCCTGCCGCGAGATGGCGCTGGGCCGTTCGGCGACGTGATGGCGCAGCGGACGCTGGAGCTGCTGGACGACGAAGTTCGTGGCGTCGTCGACGCCGCGTACGCCGAGGTGGTCGCGCTGTTGAGCGAGGAGCGCGCGCGACTCGACGACCTTGCGAATGCGCTCCTCGAGCAGGAGACATTGGGCCAGGACGACGCTTACCGGACCGCCGGGTTGCCCTTTCCCGACTCGCTCCCCGTCAGCTAAGGGAACGCCGTGAGGTCGCCGCGGGACGTGCTCGTCTTCGCGGCGCTGCCGGCGATCCTCGTCGGACTGTTCACGATCGGCGTGATCGGTCACCACTTCGCCTTCGACTTCCACACCTTCTGGACTGCGGCGCGTCAGATACGCAAAGGCCGCTCGCCATACCCCGCCGCATCGGCCATCGCGACTGCGCACTCTGCGACAGGCAACTACCAGTTCTTCGTCTACCCACCCCCGTTCGTCCTGGCGCTTGTACCGTTCTCCCTGGTGCCGTTCGCCGCGGCGGCAGCGCTCTTCACGGTGTTGCTCCTCGGCTGCCTTTTCGTCGCGCTGCCCGTCCTCGGGGTGCGCGACTGGCGCTGCTACGGCGTGATGTTCGCGGCGATTCCTACGCTCTCGTCGCTGCGGCTCGGAGAGGTGACTCCCGTTCTCGTGCTCCTTCTCGCCCTCGCGTGGCGGTATCGCGACCATTGGCCGGTGGCGGGTGCTGCAGTTGGCGCGGCCGTCGTACTGAAGCTCTTCGTGTGGCCGCTGGTTGTATGGCTGCTCGTGACCCGTCGCTGGAAGGCGGCTGCCGCCGCCGTGTGCGGGGGTATCGCTGTGACGGCGATCGCGTGGGCCGCGATCGGCTTTCGGGGCTTCGGCGAGTATCCGACCCTGCTCCGCGATCTGACCCGAGTCGAGGAGGGGCAGGGCTACTCCCTCGTCGCCCTCGCCGATCGGTTGAACTTGCCGGATCCGCGGCTCAGCTGGCTTGCGCTTGCCTTCCCGGTCGTCGCCGGGCTCGTTGTCATGTGCGCGCGCTCGACCACCGCGGCCTTCGATCGACGGGTGTATTCGACGGCGGTCTGCCTCGCGCTGTTGCTGACGCCGATCTTGTGGCTGAACTACTTCACGCTGATCGTCATTCCGGTCGCGCTTGCCCGTCCAACTCTCTCCATCGAATGGGCCCTGCCGCTTGCCTTCTGGATCTCACCATTCCAAGAGCCTGCGCGGCAGCCGGCCTGGCGCCTGGCGATCGTGCTTGCGATCGTGATCGCCGGTGCTACGAGCGGATCGCGGTCAGAGAAGGATGCGAATCGCGGTCGTGGCCGGGCATCCTTGGTCGAGTAGTCGCTCGGCAAGTCGCACGTCGACTTCCTTGCTCGTAGCGAGCCTCCACGCCTCGGCGGGTGCATAGCCCGCGTGCAGGAGCGTTTCGAACCGCCAGTCGAAAACGGCCGCGTCGCTGACTTCGTTGCGCTGTTGCTCGACCGTCGCCACGTCCCCACTCTGCGCTGAACGGCAACGTCTCGCGCTGAAGGATTGGACAGGTCGCCCCTAGACGATCGACGGGCTCATAGAGTGTTGACGCACGTGGCGGAAACGGGCGTTTCGGGGTTGTCGCGCACCAGACTGCGCGCGCTGTCGGTCCTGGGATCGGGTGCAGCGGGGCTGCTCATCGCCGCGACCCTGGTCCGTTTCGGCCTCGACGGACATGGTGTGGCCTGGGCGGCAGCGCAGGCTTTGCTCGCCTTCATCGCGGTGTTCGACGTCGCTACCCGGCGCGTTCCCAATTGGGTCACCGTTCCGGCTGCCTTGGTCATCGTCGTCCTTCGGGTGGCCTTCACGTCCTCGAGCCTCGTCGAAGCCGCTGTGGCGGGCTCGGCTGCGTTCATCGCCTTTCTCCTCATCGCGCTCCTCACTCGCGGAGGGATGGGTATGGGAGACGTGAAGCTCGCCGGGCTTCTAGGCCTGCTCCTGGGCAGGGCGGCTCTGCCCGCGCTCCTGGTCGGGATCATCCTTGGCGGGATCGCGTCGGGACTCGTGATCGTCGCGCGTCGCGGAGGACGCGGTCACACCATTGCCTACGCGCCCTATCTCTGCCTTGGCGGTGCGGTCGCGATCCTCGCGTTCAGCGTTCCCGCGCTCGTCTAGGACCAGGCTCGCACTCGATCCAACCCAAATGGCTCGCCATGGTCCCCACCTTCGGTCGTGGGAGCGTCTCCCACTTGAGGGCTGAATGGAGAGCGATGGGGGCGAAGGCGCATTCGGCGCCCTGCCCGCAAAACTCAGGTGGAGGTAAATCAGTATGTACGAGCAGGTTTCGGTCTTTGCGGGTCGCCTTCTGATGTTCCGGCTGGCTGACCTCAAGCGCGACGAGGGCCAGGGCGTCACGGAGTATGGCCTCGCCGTTGCATTCGTCGCTGTTGCCCTTGGTGCGATCCTGCTGGTTCTGTCCGGCGCGATCTCGACCTTCATCAGCAAGGTCGGCGCCGATCTGTCCAGCCTGCCGACTAGCCTCTAGGGGCCGGTGGCAACTCGCGAGAAGGCGATCGACTGTGGAGCCTGACCGCGGTAGGACTCACGCGGAGCCCGCTGGCCATTCGGCCAGACGGGCTCCGCGTCGTGAAATCGACGCAATGAAGAAAACATTTGCACCGCGCCTTCGCGGCGAGCGCGGCCAAGCGATCACGGAGTTCGCGATGGTCCTGCCCCTGTTCGCGGCGCTGGTCTTCGTTCTGGTGCTCTTCGGCAAAGCGCTCTACGTCTACATCCAGGTGACGCACATCGCCAACGAGGGAGCGCGCCTCGCCGCTGTTAATCAACCGACGTCGAGCACCCTGAGCGCGTATCTGACCAGTGAGTTCGCGCTGCCAAGCGGAACATCGCTCGCGATCTGCTACCCGGCGGCCGGCGACCAGTCCGTAGGGCAGCCGGTCAAGGTCGTCGCCTATACGAGTGCAAGCTGGGTGCCCTTCATCGGCGGCGTCATCGGCAACATCAAGAGCTCGGCGACGATGCGGCTCGAGCAGAACACGAGCGCGAACCCCAACCTCGCGCCGTCAGACCCAAACAATGTGTGTCCGTCGTCGTGACGCGGTCGAACCTCACCGATCTCGTCCACGGCGATAGCGGCAGCATCCTGGTGGCCGCGGCGATCACGATTCTCGTCTTCGCACTGCTCGGCGGCGCCGTGCTCGAAGTCGGGCAGTGGTTCACCCACCGGCGCGCCATTCAGTCGCACACCGACTCCGCGGCGCTCGCCGGCGGCCAGGCGTTGAACGCCTGCTTCGATCTCGGCACTAGCGCGTTTCCAAACGAGCTCGCCGCAGATGCGTACATCGAAGGCTGGGCGAAGCAGTACGACGGGCTGAATGGATCTTCGTACAACAAGGCGACCCCGTCCGATCTCATGTCGTTTCAGAGCAACACGTACCCGTCGGCCGGCAATCCGCAGCCGACGCAGGACATGGGTCCGGAGTGTTTCATCACCAACCCGGACGGCTCCACAACACCGAATCTGACGCTCGACGTGAAGACGACACAAGCGGACGTCGCGCCGTTTTTCTCGTTCTCGCCGCTCGCCACCGTCCACGGGTTCGCACGAGTGCAGCTTCAGGCGATTCAGTCCCTCGCCCCGTCGTTTCCGCTCGCGGTACCGGAGGTCAATCCGCAGCAGGTCGACGTCACCTTCGTCGACGAGTCGAGCGGGAACGAGCTCACAGGCTGCAGCGGCTCGGCGCTCGTTCCTGCCACTGCGCCGGGAAGCCCGACCTGCAGTTTCTACTTGACGAAGGGGACGAGCGGCGGCGGCCTGACACCTTGGAGTGGTGGAGCGACGGTGAACATTCCAACCGCGCCGGCCGCAGTCGGCATGCGGGTCGGCCTTGGCGGCCAGGTGGGTAGCTGCGCCAACTCGACCGGCGGAGCGAACTACTCCTGCTACGACATCAATAACCAGGCGGACGGCGTGCTCATGATCCGCTCCTATTCGACCAGCGGGTCGGGCGGAAGCCCGCCGATCCTGCGCGGCGTCTGGCCCGGGAGCGTCTGCTCCGGATCGCCTTTCTTCGCTGACATCAACGTCACCTCTTTGAACCCGAACTGCAACGTCGGGATCGAGGCGGACGTCGACTTCGGTACCGGGTCGACGGATCCGACCACGCCCGGCACGCTGACCACCGGAGGGCTCGGTGCGACGCTCACCGCGAACGTCAACGGCACGAACGTCACCATGACTCCCGATCACTATGACGCGTCGATCCCGGCGTGGGTCTTCAACGGCAGCGCGTCGATCCCCGTGGACGCCGCCAACGGAGCCACGAGCCAGTATCCGATCACGCTCTCGTGGACCGAGGCGAAGAAAACCAAGTACTGCACGGGAAACCAGGCGTGCAACGGGAGTTTCAACTCCGGGTCCGGGAACCCGGTCCAGCGCTTCACCAGCGCGACCGACGACGACGACGGTCCAGTCAAGGCGGTCAGCCTGTCGGACGGCTCGCAGAAGGGGCCTCTCTCGCTCACCAGCGGGACACACGCGCTCACCGTCAACGTCTCACTCGAAGGGAATCTCTCCGTGCAGCAGCCTCCTCAGGAGATCAATCTTCGACTGACCGGAAACGGGAGTCGCACGACGGGCGTCAACTGCGACGGAACCGGGAACAACGACTTCACGAACGCGCTGCAGAACGGCTGTAGCACGCAGTACCAGATCAACAGCGACGACCTCTGCCCCGACCCGAATGCCCCGGCTGGGGCGCCGGACTGCGTCCCGCTCAAGACCGGGAACCTCGGTTCGACGGTCACGACCGCGCTCGACCGGCGCTTCTCGCCGTGCCCGACGAACAACTGGCCGAATACCGCGATTGCAGGTGATACGCGCGTTATCACGCTGATGATCACCGATTTCTCCGCACTCGGCGGCTCGGGCAAGACCGACATCCCGGTTACGAACTTCGCGAGCTTCTACCTGATGGGGTGGAGCGGCAACAAATGCGGTGATACCTGGCCGTTCTCGTATCCCCAACCAGGGAGCGGCAAGGGCAACATCTGGGGTTACTTCATCAACTACTCAGGCACCGGCGGAGTCACCAGCGGTGTCAAGTGCCAGGTCAGCGTGATCACGCCGTGCGTGCTCGCGCTCGTGCGCTAAGGCACCGGAAGGAGAGAGCATGGAAGCTACGCAAAAACTGATCTCGACGAGGAAGGGCACGGTCCTGCTCTCCATCTTGGCGGCAGCAGTGGCCGGAGGCCTCATCCTCGTGTACGTCAACCGCTACCGCGACAGCGTCAAGGCTCAGGGGGCTCCGGTGACGGTGCTCGTGGCGCGTCAGTCGATCCCGAAGGGAACGGCGGGCAGCGTGATCGCGGCGCAGAGCCTCTACACCGCGACGACCCTGCGGCAGAGCCAGGTGCTCAACGGTGCCTTCAGCGATGCCTCCAGCCTCCGTGGCAAGGTCGCGGCGCAGGACATCTTCCCAGGAGCCCAGCTGACCGCGTCCGACTTCGCGGCCGCGTCGACGAACCTCGCTGCCAGCCTCACCGCCACCCAGCGGATCGTCTCGATCCCGTTCAACGCGGCGCAGGGCCTCGCAGGCGAGCTGCAGGGAGGCGACCACGTCGACGTCTATGTCGGGTTCAACGTCGTCCCGATCGGGCCGAACGGGGCTTCGCTCGCCGGCGGACAGAGCCGTCCGATCGTCCGGCGGGTCATGACCGACATTCCGGTTGTCTCCGTCGGCGGCAAGGCGACGGGCGTCTTCGCCTCGGGCAACACGAACATCGCGTTCAAGGTGACCGACCAGCAAGCGGCCGACCTCGCCTTCGCGTCGGCCAACGGCCAGATCTGGCTCGCCTTGCGGCCCTCCGCAGGTGCGTCGAGCTCGCCTCCGAACATCGTCTCGATGGAGACGTTGCTCCTCGGTGTGTCGCCGAAGGTCGTCATGCAGTCGCTGGGAGCTCGACGGTGAGCCTCGGAGGCACTCGTTTCCTCCTCCTCCTCGAGCACGGCGTCGAGGGTGGGCCGATTCGCGCCGCGCTGCCGGCGACTTCGGACGTTCGCGTGGCGGACCTCGGAGAGGCGCTTGGGCGGACTCCTCAGCTCGTCGACGAGTCCACTCCCGATCTCGTGCTCGTTGGGTGCTCCGGTCATTCGGAGGCGGCGCTTGGGGTCATCCGCGACCTCGCCGGTCGGCGCGTCGACTGCCCGGTCGTCGTCCTCTACGAGGGCAACCCGAACGGGTTCATGGACACCGCATTCGAGGCGGGCGCGGACGACCTCATCAGCTTGCCGCTCTCAACCCAGCAGCTGGCGTTTTCGCTGGAGAAGGTGCTCATTCGCCGGCGAGGTCCGGCGCAAGGAGTTGCCGCTCCGCTGATCGTCATCCTCGGCCCGAAAGGTGGCACCGGGAAGACACTCACGACGTGTAACCTCGCCGTCGCGCTCGCCGGGCGTGAGGCACGGACGGTCGTCGTCGACCTCGACCTGCAATTCGGCGATGTCGGCCTGGCCCTCGGGCTGAAGCCGAGCAAAACGATCTACGACCTCGCTATCGCAGGGGGGACGGTCGACATCGACAAGGTCGACGGCTACCTCATCGAGCACTCCTCCGGCGCGCGCGTCCTGCTGGCTCCGATTCGACCGGATCAGGCGGCTGCCGTCAGCGTCGCGTTCCTGCGCAAGGTGCTCGAGCTCTTGCGGAGCCGCTACGACTTCGTCATCGTCGATACGCCGCCGGCCTTCACTCCCGAAGTGATCGCGGCCATCGACAGCGCTTCCGATCTCTGTGTCGTCGGCATGCTCGACGCTCTCTCGCTCAAGGACACGAAGATCGGGCTCGAGACGCTCATGCAGATGGGCTATCGCCTGGACGAGATACGGCTAGTCCTGAATCGGGCTGACACGAGCGTCGGCATCGGACAGAACGACGTGCAGCATCTTCTCGGGAAGGTCCCGGATGTGCTCGTCCCGAGCGACCGCGCGATCCCTCGCGCGATCACCGACGGCCGTGCAATCGTCGAGACGGAACCGAAGTCAGGCCCGGCGCGTGCATTCGTGGGCCTGGCCGAGTACTACCTGGAGGCGGCCAGAGCTGCCCGCGTGGCGGCGTCTACGCCGACAGTGACCGAAGAGCCTGCTCCGGAAGAACGGCGCCGGTCGATGCTGAGAAGGAGGTAGGTCGTGGAGCTTCACGAGCGACTTTCAAATTCCGGGGCGCCCAGCGTCGCACTCGACGCTGGCGAACGGGATCCCTTTGCGCGAGCTCAAGAACCGCATGCACCTCTCGCTCGTCAGCGAGCTCGGTCCCGAACTGGCCGACGTCGCCGACTCGGCGGAGATCCGGGACCGCGTCACCGCGGGCATCATGGCCGAGCTCCAGCAGGAGGCCGGGCTATCGCGCAACGACCGTGACCGCATCGCCGGCGAGATCGCCGACGACATCTTCGGCTACGGGCCTCTAGAGCGGCTGCTCTCGGACAAGACGATCTCGGAGATCATGGTCAACGGTCACGACCAAATCTGGATCGAGCGCGACGGCCTTCTCTCCCAGACCGAGCTGCGCTTCTCGGACGAGGCACAGCTTCGCCGGATCATCACAAAGATGGTCGGGCAGGTCGGGAGGCGGATCGACGAGTCGTCCCCGCTCGTCGACGCGCGTCTTCCGGACGGCTCTCGCGTCAACGCGATCATCCCGCCGCTCTCGCTGACCGGCCCGGTGCTCACGATCCGACGGTTCGATCAGGAGCGCTTCGATCTCGAGGAGCTCATCAGGATCGACACCTTCCCGCAGGCCGCTGCCGATTTCCTCTGTGCCTGCATCCAAGCCGATCTCAACATCCTGATCTCCGGCGGTACGGGTTCCGGAAAGACCACGATGCTGAACGCGCTTTCCGCAGCGGTTCCCGAGCGCGACCGCATCGTGACGATCGAGGATGCCGCCGAGCTCCAGCTCAAGCAGAGGCATGTGATCCGGCTCGAGTCGCGGCCGAAGAACATCGAAGGCGAGGGAGAGGTCACGATCCGCGACCTGGTTCGCAACGCCCTCCGCATGCGACCTGATCGGATCATCGTCGGGGAGGTTCGCGGTGCGGAAGCGCTCGACATGCTCCAGGCGATGAACACCGGGCACGAAGGATCGCTCTCGACGATCCACGCCAACTCGGCCCGCGACGCGCTCAACCGACTCGAGACCATGGTGCTCATGGCCGGCTACGACCTACCGGTGCGGGCGATCCGACATCACGTGTCGTCGGCACTCGACCTGATCGTGCAGATCGAGCGGCTCGACGACGGCACGCGTCACGTGACGCTGATCACCGAAGTCCAGCGGATGGAAGGCTGAGGTAATCACGTTGCAGAACCTGTTCGAGTACAAGATCGACCACATCACCGACGAACGGAAGGTAGTCGGTCACCTCAAGCCGACGGGGCTCCGGCCGACGTTCCTGCCCAAGTTCGAACGGCACGGGCTCGAATTGCCGGAAGACATGTTCGGCACGCCGGATACCGCCGTGTACGGAGCACAGGGTTCTCCGATGACGCTATTGGGCGAGGACGGAACACAGCGAGGCTCGTACCGGTGAGACGTCTTCTCGTTCTCGCAGCCGTTGTTCTGAGCGTGCTCGTACCGACGGCGGCCACCGCCGGAACGGGCTCGAGTGCAACGCCGCAGGCGGGGCTTCAGCTCACGCCGATCCTCCGCGTCCCGTTTCCCGATCGCGGATACCTCGTCGACCTGCCGAAGGCTGCAGCTCTCAACTCACGCGACGTCCGCCTGACGGAGAACGGAATCGGGATCGGCGACGTAACGGTTTCGCCGCTGTCGGCGAGCGGACTTCGCTTCGGCGTCGTCCTCGCGGTTGACGCGAGCGACAGTATGGCCGGCGCTCCTTTCGCCGATGCTCTCGCCGCTGCGCGGACGTTCGTCGCACACCGTGGACGGAATGAACAGATCGGCCTCGTGACGTTCAACGGCCGCGTCCACGTCTTGCAAGCTCTCACCCCATCCGTTCAAGCCTTGACGCAGGCGCTTGATCATCCACCGGCGGTCGCGTATGCGACCCACATCTACGACGCGGTCGACGCGTCGCTTGCGTTGCTGCGGCGCGCGAAGCTCTCGACGGGCGCGATCGTCCTTCTCTCCGACGGCAGGGATGTAGGCAGCCAGGCCAGTCTCTCCGGAGCCGTGACGAGGGCGTATCGCCAACACGTCCGGGTGTTCACGGTCGGTCTACGGTCACGCGCCTACGATCCGACGACGCTCCAGTCTCTCGCTTCAGGGTCCGGTGGTTCATACGTCGAGGCGACGTCGCCGAAGGCGCTCGCTCCGATCTACGCGAGCCTGAGCTCGCACCTCGCGAGCGAGTACGTCCTCCAGTACAGGTCTCTGGCGCCGGCGAAGACGCGTGTCGCCGTGCAGATCTCCATCAACGGTTTCGGAACGTCGGCGACCTCGTATACGAGCCCGACGCCTTCGGGGCTCGCGCCGTTCAAGCGGTCGTTCGTCGACCGGTTCCTCCTGTCGCCCGCCTCGCTCCTCGTCCTCGCTCTCCTCGTGGCGGGTCTGGCCGTCCTCGTCGTCCGAAGGATGCTTCCGAGCGCCGGCTCTCCACTTGTCGAACGCGTCGGATCCTTCGTGGCGCCCGGTGCGCGCGCCCCAGCGGTGAGCGACTTCAGGAAGCGTTCGCGTGACGTCGCCTCGGCTGGATCGCGTAGCGCCGCGGGCGTGCTCTCAGGGCTCGAGCGCTCGCTCGAGATTGCCGACATGCAGATCAGCGCCGCCGGCCTTGTCGCGTTGACCGTCGTCGGGACCGTCATCGCCATGGTTGTACTCGCTGTGATCTCGCCGGTATTCGTGCCACTCGGTCTCGCCGCGGCGCTCGTGCCGCGCGCAATCGTACACAGCAAGCTGAAGCGCGTTCGAGATCAGTTCTCGGAGCAGCTCCCGCCCAACCTCCAGGTGCTCGCCTCCGGTCTGCGGGCAGGACACAGCCTCGTCGGCGCGCTTACGAGCGTTGTCGAACAGGCTGACGAGCCCTCACGGCGCGAACTCAAGCGTGCCCTAAGCGATGAGCAGCTGGGCGTTCCGATCGACGAAGCGATCCGGCGCGTGGCCGAGAGAATGAAGAGCCGCGATCTCGAACAGGTCGGGCTCGTCGCCGAGCTTCAACGAACGACGGGTGGCAACGTCGCCGAGGTGCTCGACGTCGTGGTCGCCACGATCCGCGATCGGCAAGATGTTCGACGGATCATCCGGACCCTGACAGCCCAGGGAAGGATGGCCCGCTGGATCCTCACCGCCCTTCCCATCCTGACGGGGCTGGCCTTCTACGGGATCCAGCCGCATGTGGCCGGCCCCTTTTACGCTGCAACGTTCGGCCAGGTCGCTCTGCTCATTGCTGCGGTCGCAGTGATCTCCGGATCGCTCATCATCCAACGCGTCATCGAGATCGAGGTCTAGAGATGATCGTCGTGCTCTTGCTCGGAGTCCTGTTCGCCGCCGTCGCCGTCGCGCTCGTCACGCGTGCGCTCTCGGTTGGACGCATTCGCCACCGGGAACTGCTCGCCCAGGTTGGCTCCTACGGTTTCAGCGCTCCAACGACAACTGCGGGGCGGGACGGGGCTCGCCTTGGCGAAACCCTGACGAAAGTCGCGACCTGGTTGGGCGGCCGCTTCGAAGAACGGCTGGACGACAAGCGCCGGCGGAGAATTCGGCTCTCGCTGAACTACGCCGGTCTGTACGGGACGAGCGTGACGCGCTATCTGGGCTACCGCGCCCTCTGCGCGATCGGCTTGCCGCTCGCTCTGATCGTCCTCTTCGGTGTCGCCGGCTCGCTGAGCGGAGCGGCGGTCGTGATCGTCGTCATCTTCGCCGGAGTCGGTCTCATGGGCCCGACGCTGTACCTGGACCGCCGGTCGGCGGCCCGGATCAGGGACATCGACTACGAGATTCCCGAGCTCGTCGACCTCCTCGTGACGACGGTCGAAGCTGGGGTCGGCTTCCTCGCAGCCCTACAACTCGCGGCGCGGCGAGTGCGCGAGCCTCTCGGGCAGGAGCTCCGCGTCACCCTTCGCGAGCAGGGAATGGGCCTGAGCCTCGACGAAGCGCTGCGCAATCTCGGTTCCCGCACGAATAGCGCGAACCTGCGCATGTTCGTCCAGGCGGTGCTCCAGGGGGAGATGCTCGGCGTGTCAATCGGCAAGATCCTTCGCGACCTCGCGGTCGACATGCGAAAGCGCCGAAGGCAGATGGCGGAAGAGCGAGCTCAGAAGGCGCCGATCAAGCTGCTCTTCCCGCTCATCATCCTCATCCTGCCCGCGATGTTCATCGTCCTTCTCGGGCCGGCGCTGTACGACGTCGCAAAGCAACTCGGGGGCTGAGCGAGAGCCGGGCTGCCCGGCATGCTCTACAGCGCCGAATCAGCGACGAACGAGCCCGTGGGGATGCCGCCACTCGCGCACGGATGCGCGCGCGTCCTGGATGAGCTTGACGGCCAGCCAGACCATCGCGATCCAGGTGCCGAGCATGAACCAGCCGATCATCCACTGCATATCAGGACCTGTTCCGTCTCATCTACTGGCGCAATCATCGGCAACATCGGCCGCCGGCCTTAGGTCCTGCGGCTCGAGCGATTATTCGTACCACGATTGAAGCTGGACAATGGGCTGTTTCTGGGCCACGGTGAGGAACGAGGCGCGCGTAAGCGCGCACTGCGGCCAAAAATGGACTGGATTGCTGGAGCCAAAATCCTCGCTGAGCGGATCGGCAAATTGCCCTCAGCCGAGATCGCGCGCGTACCGGCGGGGGCGTTGCCGATCTTCTATTGGTGTGCCGTGAATTTGCCGCCTTCGGCAGGGACCTCTGACGATGCTTCGACAGCGGAGCAAGGTCCTGCCCGACACAGTCCTATCGTCGGGCGATGAGTTCGCTCGCTGCGGCATAGCATCGAGTCGTGGATATGAATCGCGAGCGCATCATCGCTCTGGCCATCGTCGTGGTGGCTGCGTCGACGCTGTGCTCATCGGCCGGCGCCGGAGCAAAAGGTGTCGGGTTCAGCGGTCTCCCGTCACAGGTCTACGAAGGCCAGACGACGACGTTCACCGTCGATTTGGGGTCCAACGCCCCTGCCAGCTGCACATTGACGATTCACTACGTCGGAAAGCGGGTCGACCAGATCTCGCGTACCTCGCAAAACGGCCATGCGAGCTGGCGCATCCGCATTCCCGCTGTACCGCCGGGCGTCGCGAGGCTTCGCGCGACGTGCGTCGGCCTCGGAAGTACAACGGGCCAGGTTCTCGTGCAGTGGGCCCTTCAGACACCCCAGCTGAGCGTCACCAAGCGCGGGTTCATCGAGACGTTCGACTCCCCGTCTTCAACCGGGACCGTGAGCTACGGGCTCGCAATCCACAACGAGCGCGTTCGTTTCGACGCGACCAGCGT
This sequence comes from uncultured Actinomycetes bacterium, assembly GCA_963744355.1. Taxonomy (GTDB): domain Bacteria; phylum Actinomycetota; class Thermoleophilia; order Gaiellales; family Gaiellaceae; genus Palsa-739. The sequence continues at coordinate 931,448 of CAVUTE010000004.1, read as the reverse complement.
CGAATTCCTCGTCAACTTCGTCGACGCCAACAACCGCGTGCTCGGTACCGACCATGTCGGGATCGGGCGCATTCCTGCCGGCACGACCGTTTACCGCGGTGCGCAAATTGGGGTTGAGTATGGTCAGAACGATCTCGTCACTCGGCTCGAGATCGTCCTCGTCAAGGCGACCTCAGCGCAGAAGGTTCTGAGCACGCCGGTGCTCATAAGCGACATTCAGCTCGTTCCCGGCGGAAACCAGAACCTCGAGATCGACCAGGTACGAGGCCAACTCCTGAACCAGAGCAAGCTCCAGCTTCAAGGCGCGGACCTCGGAATCATCATCCTCGATGCTGCGGGAAATGTGCTCGGTGGCGGTACCGGGTCGGGCGGAGGGCCGCTGTCTCAGGGGGCACGTGAGTTCTTCTCCTCCTGTTGCAGCTACAGCAAGATCCAGCTCGCAAACGCCGCAAGCGTGCTCGTATCTGCGGTGCCGAGCTACGACACCAGTCACCCGTAGTAGGCCGGTGTCGCAAGGCAGGCCGCGGGGGTGTCACCTTCGATGACACCCCCGCATGCACTACTGCTTCCGAGGACTAGAGGCTCGTCGGCAGGCTCGACAGGTCGTCGCCGACCTTGCTGATGAAGGTCGAGATCGCGCCTGACAGCACGATCAGGATCGCTCCGAGGGCGACAGCGACGAAGGCGACCGCAAGGCCGTACTCCGTGACGCCCTGACCATCCTCGCGCTTGAGGTCAGCTAGCCGGAACGTGAGAAGGCGACCCGCGAACACCGAAACATGCTCGTACATCTCGTCTTACCTCCATTTGGTCTTGCGGGTCGAGCGCCTGCGCACAAGCGCACGCCCTATCGGTATCCATTCCATTCCGCCTCCGATCGGGCAATCCGCCCACGACCGAAGGTCGGGCAGAGGCAAGCCGTTCGGCTGGATCGGCCGAACGCTAGGCCGACGGCTTGAGCGAGGAGACGACGAGCAGGTTCCCGTCGTCATAGGCGACAGGTCCTTCGTGGCGCAGCGTACGGTACGCGTCCGGATCCGTGGCCTTCGCCACGACGATGATGCCGAACTGCCTCCGCACCTGGGGGACGAGCGCCGATGTCGCGCTGAAGAGCGCCATTCTCTTCACCTGGGCGGCGGACAGAAGTTCGATCCTCGCATCGAAGGCAACACGGCCCTCGAGCCCTGGATCCTGCCAAAGGAGCCAATCTCCCCATTTCGCAGTCGCCCAGACTCGTGCGCCCTGATGAGCTCGGGCGAGGTCGCCGACCACGTTCGCAGCCTTGGTCGGAAAGTCGCGCGTGAACCAGGACTGCGGACGCGTCAGTGCAGCGACGGAGGCGATAAGGGCGACTGCGATGCCGGTAGTCCCGAGGAGGCGATTGAGCCGCAACTCATTCGGAGATCGACGTGCCGTGCGGATCGTATCCAACGCCTTCGGGTAGAAGGCGACGGCAAAGAGGCTTAGCCAAACCCAATTCCTCGCGGCGAGCAATGCGAACGCTACGAGCACGAGCCCCACTGCTTTCTCGAGTCCGCTGTAGGCCTGAGCAGCTCGCCCGAGCAGCCACAAAAAACCGAGCGCGAGCACAAAAAGCGGAAGTGACACGAGGGAGAGCGTCGACGGTTCCCACTGGGCGAGGTAATGGCTGAGCGTCGGGTTGAAGATCGTGTCCCGGTAGTAATGCGCCGTCGACCAGAAGTACGGTGTCAGGAGGAGTGCCGGCCACGGCAGCACCGCCACGAGCCAGCCCAGCTGCCTCCACGACCGGCCGGCGCGGAGCGCGCGCCTGAGCTCGGCGATTCCGCGCATCGAAATGAGGCCGGCCGCGAGCACGGCCGAGCCGTGGAGGTTCGCCCACACGACGACGATCGCCAACATGATCGAGAGCCCCTTCAATGTGGTCGGCCTCCGTCGCGTGATCAACGCGATGACGAAGACGAACAGGGGGTAGGCGAACGACTGTGTTCTCAACTGAGCCGAGCTGAGGACGAGCGGTAGCAATGCCACCGCCGAGATGATCGCTACGGATCTGGGGTCCGCGCCGCGCCTCCGGGCAACGACGACGGCTGCGGCGAGCGCGCCGACTTGCAGCGCGATGTGGGTAAGCACGGCGAGTCGGATCCCGCCGGCTCGATCCAGCTCGTAAAGCGTGAGCTGACCGAGCCACTGCTGGTCGACCCACTTCGCCCCATACGCCCATAACGTGAGCGTGTTGTGCGACGGAAGGCCATGCTCTGCGATGAGACGGCCGCTGACGAGGGCGTACCAACTGTCGGTCGAGACGATGAATTGACCGGCTGCGAGCAGCAGACCCGCGTAGCTGCCGACGAGCACCACGAGCAATCCCTCGCGGCCGAGCCAGCTCGTCCATCCGCTCGCCTCTGCTGGATCCGCCGACCTTGCGGCCGGCTCCGGGCTGTTCGCAGGATGCGAGAGATCCACTGTCATAGGCTGCGCTCCCGCGTTTGCGTTGGTCGGCTCATACAACGCAACCGGCCGTCATGCGGTCGCCGTGGGCGGCGGTAAGAGCCCCGCCGCCGGAAGCGACGGTTTCAGCGAGAACGGTTGACTCGGCGGCGGCGAACGCCGTAATAGGCGGTGCCGACGATGGCGAGCAGAACGATGATGGTTACCCAAGCGGTCATGGAGCCAAAATCCTCCTTGCGTTAGATTCGTGACCTATTCCGGGACAACGTATGGTCTCCTTCGCGTCCGGGCACTGGCCGGAGGTCCAGCGCTCATTCGACCGTCCGGCTCGGGTGGCCCTGCCGTCAGCCGGCGTGCGTCCGCCGCAAAACGAGGATTCCGTCGTAGTCTGCGACCGGCTGGAAGGCGCCGCTGCGCGAGATCTCGGCGATCGGGCGCTGGTCGCCTGAGGTCGACAACACGAGCACGTCGTAGCCGGCGACAGTCGCCCGCCAGTCGACGACCCCAGCTCGGAAGTTCTGCACGGCCGCGAGCTGCCGAGGGCTCAGGAGCTCGAACCGGGCGTCGAAGGCGATCCGTCCCGCGAGCTTGGGATGCTCCCAGACGAGCCAATCCGCGTACGCCTCATTGGCGAAGATGTGCCCGTTGGCGCCTGCGGCAGCTGCTGCCGCATTCGCTGCTGCCGGCGGATAACTGTGCAAGAACCACGAGTCGCTCTTGGCGGCGACGGCGACGACCAAGACCGTCGAAGCGACGAGTGCCGTGCCGGCCAGGATCCGGTTTGCCCGGCGGGGCTCGGCGGCAGGCGTCCGGATGTGGTCGAGGAGCGAGGGGAGGACGAGGACCGCGCAAAGGCCGAACCACGGCATGTTCCGCTCGGCCTGAAGGGACAGTATTGCCGTACCGAAGTACGCCGCGACCGCGAATGTGTTCCTGCTCGTGTTCGTCCGGCCGATCATCCAGGCACCGCCGATCACGAGCAGGTAGAGCGCGGCGGTCGCGCGGCTGAGGCTCGTCGGGGCCCACTCGGTGATGTAGCGGTTGAAATGGACATCGAACAGGATCCACCGGTAATAGGAAGGGAGCGACGTGCCGTAGGGAGACGCGAGCACGCATCCCCAGGGTGCGAGGGTCAACAGGAGCGCTCGCGGTAACCCCGGTCCAAGGCGTTTTCCCCTCGAAAGCAGCTCGATGAGGCCGTAAAGGGAAACGAGAGCCGCCCCGACTACGACCGAGCCGTGCAGGTTCGCCCAGAGCGCCAGCAGCGGGAAGACGAGGTAGACGCGGCGCGACCGACGGTGCCCATCTCCGAGCAGCAAGGCGAAAACTGCGACGAAGAGCACATACGCGAACGATTGCGCGCGCACGGTGACGGCCTCGGGGTAGTACGCAAACAGGCTCAGAGCGCCTATCCAGGTGACGGAAAGGGCTGAGGCTCCGCGCCGTCGCGCGACGGCGCACGCAGCTGCGAAACCGCCAACCGAGAGCGCCGCGTGGGCGAGCATGACCAGCCGCAAGCCTCCGAGCCGTTGGAGGGAGTACATCGTCAGCTGGGCGAGCCATTGCTGGTCGACCCACGGCCGTCCATGGGCCCAGATCGTGATCGAGTCGTGGCTGGGCAGGCCGTGCTGGGCTATTTCCCGCCCCGAGAGAAGCACCATCCAGCTGTCGGCAGCCAGCGAGTTGTGGAGACGCGACACGAACAGGTACACCGACGCGCACACCACGAGGACGAGGGTGCCGTTCTGCTCGAGCTGGACGAGCGCTCGGGGCCCAACGCCGGCGAGACCTCGGCGCGCGTTCCCGCCCGTGACGGCAGTCTCGGTGTTGGCGAGCACGGAAGCTATGGAAGCGCGGGCTCGAGCGCCTCGCACGGCGAGAAGGGCTAGGTCCGACCGTGCGGACGGAGGGGTTCCCGAGGCCTGCTGCGTACCCCGACGTAGGGCGGGCGAAATCCCATCCCTTGGGCCGGGGCCTCGGGGCTACTCACCGCCGACTCTTCACTGTATGGCGGTGCGACCGATGCGGATCCTTCTCGCCACCGACGAGGAGAGCTTCGCGCACGACGTTTACGCTGCAGCCGACGAGCTCGGTATGGATGTGACCGCAATGTCCCCTGAAAACGACCTCGAGACCACGGCTCGCCGCATCGGCGCGAACGTCGTCGTCTTCGACGCCGGTGATGACTTCGCTCCGACTGCACGCGTAGCGGCCGCCTTTGCCGCAGTTCATCCTCACGTCGTCGTCGGCGTTGTAGCGACCGGTGTTGACGACGGGCTGAACGACGGGCGGGCTGGAGACGTGCTCGTAGTCCATCGGTGGCGCGCTCCGGAGCGGTTGCTCAACAGGCTGTCTCGCGCATACCTCGACTTGCGCGTCGCGACCGAGCCGCGCTCGTCCGCCGTTTCGTAGCAATGAGCCCGACGCGGCGACGCGCATCGTTCATTCATATGAACGCGGAATGGGTCGCACGGCTCATTGCCCATGCGGGCCATGGCTCGCAAGATGTTGTCACGACGGTAGGTGGCTTGCGCGGACAGAGAGTTGGGGTCATGTCAGCGGTCCAAGGTGGGGTGGAAGCATCCCGTTCAGCGGAGGTACGCAGCGCCGAACTTGCCCGGCGCGCGGGCGCGATCGCGCACGGCGACGTTCGCGGAAGAGAGGCTCTCGGCCTCTCGCGTGAGCTGACACGTCGGATTGAAGCTGCCGAGGTCCGAGCCCGTTCTCTCGCCGGCGCGGGCGGCCGCTGTGACGAATCCCGGCGGGGAGCTGCACTCGAGTTCGTCGGCGCCGTCGCGGCCGCATTCACGCTCGACCCGGACATTGCGCCCGGCGTAGTGAGCGAGGTGGTCGCGGACACTGCCGCTGCAATCGGCATCTCCCGTGGCGCGGCGAACCTGGCCGTCTTCCAGCGCGCACTCGCGTCGGCGCAGGCCGCCGAGCTCCCGCCACGGCTCGCCTATCAATTCATTCTCGAGTTGATCGTCGAGCTCGGGCCTGCGGACGCAGCCTCGCTGTGGACGTCCCCGTCGCCCGGCCGGCTCGATTGCGTTGCGTCTGCCGGCGAGGCGGCTGAGAGCCGGCGCCTGCGCGTCGCCGCCCGTGTCCTCTTGGCAGGCCAAGAGACACTGGTCGCGGACCAGACGACGCACGTCCGAGGAGTCTCGATCGAGCGCTGGGATCGATCGCACGCGGCTCTGATCGCCCGCGGCCGCCCGGAGGTGACGGGCCAACTCGCCGTGTACCTGACAGAGGCAGCCATGTCGCTGTCGCGCTTCTTCGAGTGCGAGAGGCTCTTCGAGCGCAACGAAGATTCCGAACGCCTGCTCGTCTCCGCATCCGAACGACGGCTGACTCGGCTCGGCTGCGACCTCCATGACGGGCCGCTCCAGGACATCGTCGCGCTCGCCGACGACCTCCGTCTCGCACGTGCGCAGGTGGCGTCGCTCCTCGATGTCGATCACGAGACCCGGGTGGCCGGCCGGTTCGACGATCTCGAGGCGCGGCTGGCGTCGCTCGACCAGGGGCTTCGCGACATCTCCCACGCCATCCGTTCCACCAGCGCGATCGAGCGGCCGCTCGAGGACGCCCTTCGCACCGAGGTCGACGCGCTCAATCGCGCGGGCGCGATGCAAGCTCAGCTTGCGATCGACGGCGATCTCGTCGGCTTGACCGCATCCCAGAAGATCGTGCTGTTCCGGGTGGTGCAGGAGTCGCTCTCGAACGCACGCCGGCACAGCGGCGCCACCCGTGTCCGCGTCCGGGTGCGCTCGACGCTCCGCTACATCTCGGTCGTGGTGTCCGACGACGGGTGCGGCTTCGATGTTGCAGCTGCGAAGCGTTCGGGAAGGCTGGGGCTCACGGGAGTGATCGAGCGCGTGCGCCTCTTGGGTGGTGACATCGAGATCCAGAGCAGTCCGGATCGCGGCACCCGCGTGCGGGCGACGCTCCCGCGCTGGTCGAGGGCCACCGACCAGGCACTGTCCGTCTACGCGGTGACCGCGTGAACCGGCTTCTCGGTCTGCTCGCGCTTGCGTGCGCGTGCGCGGCAGTGGCCAGCGCGGCCGCGGGCGCGAGGACACAACAGGGAGCCCGGGTCGAGTCGATCTTCCCTGCCGCAGGCCAGTTCCTCATTGCCAAAGTCCCTGTCCGTGCCACACCGAGCCCGCACGGTCGCGTGATCAAGATGATGCACCAGTTCCGCGACGACTACCGCATTCAGGAGATCCTCGCGCTCAAGACCGACGATCGGCACCGACGGCAGGCCCTGGTACAAGATCAGCATCCCGATGCGCCCGAACGGGACGATGGGCTGGATTCCCGCGCGCACGCGTGTCGCTCTCCCCGACCGTCAGCCAGATCGTCGTCCATCGCGTCGTCGCGAACGATCGACCTCTACTGGCACGGCAAGCACGTCTGGCACGCGATCGTCGCCATCGGTGCGCCCGGCATGGAGACGCCGCTCGGCCACTACTACGTCGCCGCCCGGTTCGTCCCCTACGATGACCCGTTCCTCGGCGTCTTCGCCGTCGAGACGAGCGCCTACTCGAAGCTCACCGAGTGGCCCGGCGGCGGCTGTCGTCGGCATCCACGGGACGAGCATGCCGCAGCTGCTCGGGCAGGCGGTCTCGCACGGCTGCGTCCGCGTGTCGAACCGACCGCCGCGGCGCTCCGGCAGCTCGCGCCGCTCGGCACGCCGATCGTGATCACGGGTTGAACGAGGCGAGCGTGCGGAGGGCGACGTCGCCTTCCGCCGCGAGGAACGAGCCGCCCTTGCTGCTGCTCCGCGCGACGCGCGTCGTCGAGCTGCTGATCGGGTAGCCGCCGGCGAGCGGCTGCCAGCCGCCGCCCGGGACGCGTGGGCGATCGAGACGCGTGTGGAAGCGGTAGAGGAAGCCGTTGCACGGCCCCGGCGGTGCCGCCGTCCCAGCTCTCCGCGGTCGCGATCGGCGACCAGCGGTCGTGGCTGCCCGGCAGGTAGATCGGCTGCGACGCGGCGTTGCCGTTCAGCCAGACGCGCCACAGTTCGCGCGCTTGTGCATCTCGAGCACGGCGATCCGTGCCGTCTGGCCGATCGGAAGTTGGTGGCGATCTGGTGATACGTCGGCTGACTGCCCGGGAGCGTGAGCTCGTAGTAGAGGTCGTTACCGGTCAGCGCGGGGAAGCCGCTGAAGCCCACCTGGAGCCACTCGTCGGCTGCCGTTCGGGCCCTCGCCGGGGCCGCCGACGCCGACCCAGCCGGCGACGTGGCCGGAGAGGACGTTGAAGGGGCCCATGGGAGTGACGGTGGCGCCGATGCCGAAGGCATGGGACGGGGAGGCGAGACCGGCGTAGCTGTAGCCGTCCGCGGTTCCGCACCCGAAGGCGCGCGTCGCTCCGAGGAGCGCAGCGACGAAGACAAGGGGGAGGGTGAGGAGTGCCTTTTTCATGAGGAGCGACCGACTCGCGATCTGCTCCTGTGATCGGCTAACCCCTCCGTGCACCCCTCCCTCGAAAGAGTGATTCCGGCCTCCGGAGGCGTTTTGCGGAGCGGAGATGGGCGCTTTGTCGCGGCGCCATCCTCTTTTCCGTTATCCCAAGGCCTAGCCGGTCCTAGACCTTCGGTGGATAAGCCCGCTCCTCCGCCGCCTTTGACTTGTTTCAAGCACCCGTAGTGCGGACCCATGCGTGGTCCGCGGGTGCCAGAACGAGGCCAGGTGACCCGTATTGGGCGAGGAGACCGGGAGGTAGGCAGTGACAGGTTCAGGCGACAAGCGAGACAGGAAGACGTTTTTGACACCGGAGGCGCTGCGAAAGCGCCGGAGTCGGCAGCGCCAGACACGCCGGGCTAAGCGCGGCATCGCCACTCTCGGCATCGTTGCCCTCCTCATCCTCGGCTTCGCAAGCGCCGGCGCCCTGGCGCGCGGCACCTCCCTCCTCGACACGATCACGGGTGACACCGGTACGACTGCGACCGATACCACGGTCGCGTCGGATTCGACCTCGACGGCCGACACCTCCACGGCTGACTCGACGTCCACGGCCGACACCTCCACGACGGATACGACCGCGACGGATACGACCGCGACCGATACGACCGCGACCGATACGACGTCGACCGATACGACGTCGACGGACACGACCACGACTGGCGGCAAGGGTCCGAATGGTGCCGCCGGCCTCGCCCTCGTCGACGCGACGCTCCCCTCGAGCGTCCAGCTCTACCAGTGGGCGACGGATGGCACGGGGTGGATCACCGGCAACCTCGGCTCGCATAACTCCAGCTACACCGAGGGGCAGACGATTCCCTTCCGTCTCGACGTGAGCGGCATCGCCGCAGGCAACTACACGTTCGGCATCTGCCGCGACTTCACCAGCGGCGGCGACTACGGCTACCTCAAGCTAACGCCGTTCGAGACGACGGAAAACACCGGCGACTCTGTCGCGGGCTCGAGTGGCCCGATTTCTGCCTCGTCCGGGATCACGCTCGACTCCGCCACTGACACGGGGGCCACGGGTGGCTGTAACTCCGGTCAGGTCGAGTTTGACGTCAACTTCGATTCCAATGGCGGCACGAACGAGTTCATCTACTGGGGCGGCTACCTTGCAAAGCCGGGCGACGCGATTCCTCCGCCCGGGAGTGGGACCGTCCCCTTCCAGCACAGCGCCGGCTTCTTCCCCGGCTCGAGCCTGCACATGGTGCTGCTCAGCCCGGCCAAGGACCGCTCGATCAATCCGGGCTCGATCAACATCCTGAGCGCGATCACGGTCCAAAAGTTCTTCGACGCCGGCGCCACGCCCACGTCGTTCTGTTTCAACATCAGCCCGAACCCGTCGGCAAACACGCCGAATCATCAGTGCACCGGGCCGAACAACATCCCGGGCTCGGTCCAGTTCCTCGACCTGCCGAGCGGCACATATACGGTCACCGAGGAACCGCAGACGGGCTACCTCTTCAACGGGACCGACGCGAGCGACGTGAACTGCACGTTCACGGCCAGCACAGGCAGTGCGGTCGTCGTTTCCTCGACCAACCCGCAATTCGCCACCTGCGACTTCCACAACAAGGTGGCCCAGACCAAGGCGACAGTTGGGACAGTGATCAAGAACGCGGCGGACGACTCGACGGTGTCGGGTCCGCTGGCCGTTGGTTCGAGCGTCTACGACACGGCGTCGATCACCAACCTGGTGAGCGGTCAAACTCCGACCGGGACGCTCAGCTTCAAGTTCTTCAGCACGATCAACTGCTCGGACGCCGGCGTTGCGGCGGGTTCGGGTGTCGCGCTGACCGGTCACTCCTCGACCGAAGGCCCGCTCTCGCCCGGCAGTTACGGGTTCGAGGCGCAGTACGTGGCCGGCACCAACGATCCCTATACGACCTCGGATTGGGGTTCGTGTGAGCCGCTGACGATCAGCCCCGGCGCTGTGACGGTGTCGACGGTGATCAAGAACGCGGCGGCGACTCGACGGTGACGGGCCATCGAGCGTGTACGACACCGCTTCGTTGAACGGGCTGGTGTCGGGCAAGGCTGCGACCGGGACGCTGAGCTTCAAGTTCTTCAGCACGATCAACTGCTCGGACACCGGCGTTGCGGCCGGCAGCTCGATCGCTCTGACCGGTCATTCCTCGACCGAGGTCCGCCTGCGGGCAGCTATGGGTTCGAGGCGCAGTATCGTGGCCGGCACCAACGACAACTACTCGAGCTCCGTTTGGGGTTCGTGTGAGCCGCTGACGATCAGCCCCGGCGCTGTGACGGTGTCGACGGTGATCAAGAACGCGGCCGATGACTCGACGGTGACGGGCGCGTTGGCGCTCGGTTCGAGCGTGTACGACACCGCTTCGTTGAACGGGCTGGTGTCGGGCAAGGCTGCGACCGGGACGCTGAGCTTCAAGTTCTTCAGCACGATCAACTGCTCGGACACCGGCGTTGCGGCCGGCAGCTCGATCGCTCTGACCGGTCATTCCTCGACCGAGGGTCCGCTGGCTGCGGGCAGCTATGGGTTCGAGGCGCAGTATGTGGCCGGCACCAACGACAACTACTCGAGCTCCGTTTGGGGTTCGTGTGAGCCGCTGACGATCAGCCCCGGCGCTGTGACGGTGTCGACGGTGATCAAGAACGCGGCCGATGACTCGACGGTGACGGGCGCGTTGGCGCTCGGTTCGAGCGTGTACGACACCGCTTCGTTGAACGGGCTGGTGTCGGGCAAGGCTGCGACCGGGACGCTGAGCTTCAAGTTCTTCAGCACGATCAACTGCTCGGACACCGGCGTTGCGGCCGGCAGCTCGATCGCTCTGACCGGTCATTCCTCGACCGAGGGTCCGCTGGCTGCGGGCAGCTATGGGTTCGAGGCGCAGTATGTGGCCGGCACCAACGACAACTACTCGAGCTCCGTTTGGGGTTCGTGTGAGCCGCTGACGATCAGCCCCGGCGCTGTGACGGTGTCGACGGTGATCAAGAACGCGGCCGATGACTCGACGGTGACGGGCGCGTTGGCGCTCGGTTCGAGCGTGTACGACACCGCTTCGTTGAACGGGCTGGTGTCGGGCAAGGCTGCGACCGGGACGCTGAGCTTCAAGTTCTTCAGCACGATCAACTGCTCGGACACCGGCGTTGCGGCCGGCAGCTCGATCGCTCTGACCGGTCATTCCTCGACCGAGGGTCCGCTGGCTGCGGGCAGCTATGGGTTCGAGGCGCAGTATGTGGCCGGCACCAACGACAACTACTCGAGCTCCGTTTGGGGTTCGTGTGAGCCGCTGACGATCAGCCCCGGCGCTGTGACGGTGTCGACGGTGATCAAGAACGCGGCCGATGACTCGACGGTGACGGGCGCGTTGGCGCTCGGTTCGAGCGTGTACGACACCGCTTCGTTGAACGGGCTGGTGTCGGGCAAGGCTGCGACCGGCACGCTCAGCTTCCGCTTCTTCACTGGGGCGGATTGCTCGGTGGATAATCAGGTTGGCTCGACGCAGACGGGTGTCGCGCTTGATGGGCAGTCGTCCACGCAGGGGCCGTTGGGCGCCGGCAGCTACTCGTTCGATTCCCAGTACGTTGCGGGTACCTCCGACAACTACACGACCTCCGACTGGAGCTCCTGTGAGCCGCTGACGATCAGCCCCGGCACGGTCACGGTGGACACCACCCTGAAGAACGGAGCCGACGACTCGACGGTCGAGAACGGGACGACACTGTCGACCGGCTCGAGCGTCTACGACACAGCCTCCGTCAACGGCCTGGCTGACGGCCAGGATCCGACCGGGACGCTGAGCTACCGCTTCTTCAACACCATCGGCTGCTCGGATGAGCCGGTCGGAAGCGGGTCCGGTCTCGCGCTGACCGATCCGTCGAACACGCAGGGACCGCTGAATGCCGGCGACTACGGGTTCGAGGCGCAGTACGTTGCCGGCACCAACGACAACTACACGACCTCCGATTGGAGCTCGTGTGAGCCGTTCACGATCGCGAAGGCAACTCCGACGATCGGTACCACGCCGTCCGCCGGTGGCAATGTCGGCGTCGTACTCAACGACTCCGCAGATCTCTCGGGCGGCTACAACGATGAGCACGGCCACGATCACGTTCAAGCTCTTCGGGCCGAACAACGCGACGTGTAACGCAGACGGTGCAGCCGCCGGTCTACACGCAGACGGTTGGCGTGGACGGGGACGGGACGTACACGACCCTCCCGGGTTACGCCACCGGCGCGGCTGGGACGTACCGCTGGGTCGCGAGCTACAGCGGCGACGACAACAACAACGGCGTCATGAGCGGGTGCAGCGACGAGCAGGTGACGGTGACCAACCCGCCATCCATTCCTCAGCCCCCGCCGCCCCCGCCGCCGGTGATTGACATCCAGGTCACCAAGACCGGGACGCCGAGCCCGGGCACGACCGGGACGAACATCACCTGGACGATCGTCGCTCACAACAACGGCCCTGACACGGCGACCGGCGTCAACCTCGCCGACCCGCTGCCCGCCGGGACGACCTTCGTCTCCGTGGCGACGACGCAGGGGACGTGCGCAGGTGGGGCACTGATCACCTGCCAGCTCGGCACCATCGCCGACGGAGGCTCGGTCACGATCACCGTCGTCACGACGGCGACCACGGCCGGCACCGACACGAACACGGCCACGGTCGTCGCGAACGAGCAGGAGTCGAACACGGCGAACAACACGGCGAGCGCGTCGGTTGTCATCAACAACCCGCCCGGCGTCTTCAAGCCGCCGAAGCCGCCGGCGCCTGCCTACTGCGCAGCGCTGATGGTGTCGCCGAAGTCGCTCTTCGCGGGCCGGCACGCCGTGCTGACGATGAGGGTCTTCAAGCACGCGAAGGCTGTCGCCGGCATCAAGGTGCGCATCAACGGCGCCGGCCTCCTGATCGTCACGCACGCCACGAACAAGAAGGGCGTCGTGAAGCGCGGCGTGCTCCCGAAGAAGGCCGGGATCGTCACCTTCCGCCCGGTCGCTCAGAAGAGCTGCAGAAGTACCCGCATCGGCGTGATCGGTGTCTTCACGCCGCCGGTGACTGGATGACCCAGCCGTATCCGCTGGTGCGGGCCGCCTCGGCGGCCCGCACCGCGACGGCCGCTCCGGCACTCGACCGCTGCTCAGTGGTCGTCGATCGGGCTCTCGACGAGCCCGTGCTGGTACGCGAGCCGGGCCGCCTCGGTGCGGTTGGAGACGCCCAGCTTTCTATAGATGTTCGTCAAGTGGAACTTGACGGTCTGCTCGGCGACCCAGAGTTCTTTCCCGATCGCATCGTTCGAAAGGCCGCGCGCGAGCGCGGCCAGGATCGCCGTCTCGCGTTCCGTGAGGCCGGCGGCACGCCCGGGACTGTCGCGCTCGGGGAGGCCGATCGCGCTGAAGACGGTGCCCTCCATCGCTTGACGCAGGGCCGAGGGAAGATCGATCGGGTTGATCGTCTTCACGATGTACGCGCTCGCCCCGCGCTTGAGGACGCTCTGGATGACGTTCTCGTCGGTCGAGACCGAGAGGATCACGACCTTCACATTCGGATGCTGCTTGCGGATCCGGCTGAGCGAGGTCAGGCCGTCGGCGCCGGGCATGCGCAGGTCGAGCAGGACGAGATCGGGCTTGGTGCGGTTGATGAGAGGCAGCACCTGCGAGCCGGAGGAAGCCTCGCCGACGACCTCGAAGTCGTTCGACTCTTCCAGAGCTCGCTTGATCCCGTCCACGATCAGTTTGTGGTCATCGGCGATGACGACTCGCATATCCGCCTCACCTCCTCATGCTCGATTTCCGATCTTGCCATCGTAAACGCTGGCTGGGACGTCTCCCACGGTGCGGCCCGATGACGGTATTCGCCGCAGACCCCGATCCGAAGGTCCGTGTCCTCATCGCGGCCGATCACGGCGCCACCCGGACCGGGATCCGCCTGGCCCTCTCCGGCTCCGCAGACGTATCCGAGGCCGACGATGCCGAGGCTGCCGTCGACATGGCTGTCCGCGATCGTCCCGACGTCTGCGTCGTGGACTTTACACCTGCAGGTCGCGGTATCCAGGCAGCTGCCGAGATCACCACGCGGCTGCCCGGGGCGGCGGTCGTCGTGATGACCGACCGGGTCGACGAGGACGAGTTTCTCGAAGCGATTCAGGCTGGGGCCACCGGCTACGTCTCGCAGCAGATCGACCCTGCACGTCTACCGCACTTGATTCGAGATGTGATGAGGGGCGAAGCGGCAGTCCCGCGGGCACTCGTCATGCGCTTGCTCGACGAGTTCCGCGGCCGCGAGCGGCGCCGCCTCACGCTGCGCGAGCGGAGAGGTGTCGAGCTCACCGAACGTGAGTGGCAGGTTGTGGATGGCCTTCGCCACGGTATGTCGACGCGCCAGATCGCCGAGCGGCTCGGCATCCATGAGGTCACGGTTCGCCGTCATATCAGCGGTGTGCACCACAAGGTTGGCGTGCGGACGCGCTCTGAGCTGTTGGACGTGCTCGACAGCGTCGGGATCTCGGCCGACGAGTGACGAGCCTCGCAGGCGCAGCGGTTTCCGCCCCGGTCTCCGCGGATCCGGCGGCTGCGCGAGCGGATGACCTTCACAGGCGGTATGGCCGAGATGTCCTCGAATACTGCGCCCGCCACCTCCGCTCGCGCGAGGAGGGCGAGGACGCCGCGCAGACAGTCTTCCTCAACGTCTATCGGAGCCTCGCGAACGGCACCGAGCCGCGGTTGGAACGAGCATGGCTGTTCACCATCTGCGAGCACGTTGTCTCCCACCGACGCCGCACGAACTCGCGGCGATTGCGCTTCGAGGTTCCGGTCGACGCCGACGACCTCGCCTATCTCGCGGTGGCGCCGTCGCCGGAGGACGCGCCTGACCTGACCGGGCTGGTCGAGGCGCTCTCCGAGATGCCCGTCCAGCAGCGGCGTGCAGTCCTGCTCCGAGAGTGGCACGGTCTCACGTACCAGGAAGTGGCGAACGAGCTCGGCGTCTCGGGCACCGTCGTCGAAACGCTGATCACACGGGGACGTCATCGTCTCGCCGACCGCATGCAGGATCTGCGTCGTTCGGGCAAGCGGCGAGCCCTCGGCTTGTGTTTGCCTTGGCCGTCGTTGCAATCGCTCTTCGGTTCCGGCGCGGTCGTCAAGGGTGTCGCCGGCCTGGCATCGGTTGCGCTTCTGACTGCGGCGCTTCCGCTGCACACGCCCGTGACTCGGGCGCCTGCTCGCGAGGTCACGGCTGCGCGAGCGGTGAGGGCCACGGTCCAGCGGCGGCCGGCCAGGGTCCTGCGCCCGAGCTCGCACAGGTCCGCGCCCGCCCGCGCCGGCTTCCGAGCGACGCACACCAGAGCCGCGTCGAGCGGGGGTCCGTCGTCCTCGCGCTCGCCGGTGATCCCGGTCGAGACACCGGTATCCGCAGCGCCCGTCGACACACCGTCAGCTCCTGTCGCGGACGGAGAGGCGAACCAAACTCAGCCGGTCACGGACACGCCCGCCGCATCCGGGGGAGACGTCGGTGCGCCGGCGCTCCAGGCGGCAAGCCCCCCGCCAGGCCCGCCGGCCGGGGCTCCGGGCCAGTCGCAGAGGGGGCTGGAGTCCGATCCCGCCGGGCCGCCCGCCCAGAGCAATGCAGGCGGCCAACAGGACGCCCGCGGGGCCGCTGCAGCTGCGGACAAGGGATCCTCAGCGGACGAAGCCGCCGCCTCCGCGGGGTAAACCCGCCGAGACGGCGCCAAAGGCTGGTACCCATCCGGCCTTTCGGCTGGAGGACGCCTCGCAGGCACCGCGTATACCTTTCGGTATGAGGCTGCAGACGCTTGCGCTGCGGTCCGCCGCAGCCGCCCTTGGTCTTGTGCTGACCGCCGCAATCCTCGCCGGGTGTGGCTCGGCGTCGGGCTCGTCCGGGGCCATCGCGACGTTCCGCAACAGCTTCCTCGTCTTCGGGTACCCACCCGTGTGGAAGCCGGCGGTGTTCAAGATCAACGGGACGCTCCACTTCTCCCCGATGGTCTATGTGAGCTCGCAGCCGGTCCACCATCCATGCCATTCGCAACACACGACCACCGTGTGCGGCTGGCCTCTCGACCGGCTTCGGCCGGGAGGGACGCTGATCGTGTGGGAGAACAAAGGATTCCCCGGCTGGTCGCTCCGGACGACCCAGGGCACCTCCCTACGCATCGGAGGTCGTCAGGCGAAGCAGACGGTGACGCGGCCGGGCCAATGTGCGGCGATCGGCGCCGACGAGACGATTGCGGTCGAGATCGAGCGGCCGATTCCGGACAACTGGACCGCGTTCACCGCCTGTCTCAAAGGCCCGGGGCTCGCCTCGACCGTGCGTGAGGTGGATGCCCTACTGGCCTCCACGAAGTTCGTTTCACCCTGAGGCTGCGTATGCCGGAGCGTGCATGGACGTGACCGACGCGATCCGCGCAAGCCCGTTCGCGGTGAGCGGGACCCAGCCGGCATAGCCGCAGCTCGGACACGCCGCTGCATCGACGATGTGTCCCCCGCCGACCAGGACGTACCTGGATCCGCACAGACGACAGATGACCTGGGGGCCGTTCACACTCGCAGCCTCATGCGAACGCACGAATCGCACAAGCGGGCCGATTACGCATTCGCCACTCGGGCTTTGCGTCCGCGAACAGGGAAGGAAGCGGGTGCCGCGGCTCCCCCGGGTGGGGGAAGAGCGCGGGTGCGCCCTACCGCGAGTAGGAGGAAATCCTGACCCGCCGGGTCCGAGGAGATCCTGACTGGCGATCGAGCGCACACCCCGCGCTCGTCGACCATTAACGCGTTTCCGTGAGCGTGAGCCCATTGACCAACAGCTAACGCTCTCACCCGAAAGGCCGGTTCACGATCTGAACGCACGAGCGTTCTCACAGGAGGTACGCGCACCGAAGTCTCGGCCCTGGGATCGGAGGCGGCGCAACCTTCGTGACGTACGCGACCGCCGACCCACCGTCGGCGGAGGTGTCGACGACGTTTCCGACCGCGGGTGCCGGACCTGGCCGCTCGAGCAGGACGTAGCCGCGACCGACGGCAGGGAAGAACACGAGGTGGCGCGACTCGTCCGTCGGGTCGGCCGACGAGGCGGACGTATCAGGGGCGGTATCGCGTTCGGCCTCGAGCTGCACGATGGACGCCCGAAGCTCGGACGTCTCCGTTTCGTGCGCGAGGCGAGATGCCTCGATCGCCGTCTTCGCCTCGGCAAGCTGGAGCTCGAGCCTGCGGGTGTACTCCGCGATCCGGTCGCGCTCCTCATTCGGCTGGCCGGCGGGAGCGGTGTCCGGCTCGACGGCATCGACGATCTTCAGCGCGGCGCGTGCGGGCTGCTCGGTCACCTGCGGGGCAGATCCCGTCTGCGGAGCGGCGGGGGCATCCTCCGGTTTCAAGAACACGGCGTCGAAGCCGGTGGCGAACCCGTACTCGGACTTGAGCATCCGTCCGTGCTGGGTCGCGAGCGCCTGAGCAATGATCGGGCCGCTCGTGAAGCCGAACCGGATGAGGATCTCGCCGAGTGGCCGCCCGCTCTCGCGCTGGTCGGCAAGGGCCTGCTCGAGCTGCCCGGCCGTGATCAGGCCGCGAGAGAGCAGCAGCTCGCCGAGTGGTGGCCCGGCCGGGACTGCGAGCTCGTGCGGATCGGCACCCATCTGTGCCAACTCATCGGCTCGTCGGCCGGACGGCCGATCCCCCAAGCGGGTGGCCGAAGTTCGGCCTCAGCCGCTCGTCGCCGCTGTCACACCCTCCAAGTCGCGAGCGCGTCGGCCGCGCCGGGGCTCATTCAGTCCTTTCGACTTGTACAAGTTGTGGTCGGCAACCCGCAGGAGATCGGTGACCTCGTCGGAGGCAAAAGTCGCGATGCCGGTCGAGATGTGCACTGCGGTCTTCGCGTGCACCGCCTCCATCAACCGGCGGCTCACTGTCTGTGCTTGATCGTTGTCGGTATTCGGAAGCAGCAGTGCGAACTCGTCCCCGCCGAGTCGGGCGGCGAGGTCTTGCTGGCGGAGCGACTGCGAGAGGATGTCGGCGATCTGTCGCAGCGCTGTGTCGCCGGCGTGGTGACCCTGACTGTCGTTGATCTGCTTGAAGTCGTCGAGGTCGAGCAGGAGCAGGCTCAGCGGTCGCCGGCTGTGGGTCGCTCGAGCGAGCTCGCTTCCGAGCTGCTCTTTCAGATGTCGGCGGTTGGCGAGACCGGTGAGATCGTCGGTGCGGGCCAAGGTCTCCAGCTCGGCTTGGCTGCGTGCATTCGCGAGTGCAAGGGCGGCAACCTCGGCGAAGTGCCGAATCAGCTCGAACTCTGTGTCCGTAAAACCCTCGAAGCCGGTTCGGTACAGGCTCAGCGCGCCAAGGAGCTCCGACCGGGCGAGGAGAGGGAGGCAGACGATCGCCTCCGCCTCCGCGTCGGTACCTGGGACGTGGCCGGCACGCGGGTCGAGGTCGGCGCGATTGCTGCAGATCGGCTCGCGCAGCAGACAGGCATGGCCGGTGATTCCCTCGCCGATGCCGATCTGCAGTCGTTGGAGCTGCTCGGCGTCCCGTCCTTCGACGAGCGCAGGCCGTAGCTGATCCGCCGACAGCGCTTCCCAGATGACGAGATCGTCGCACCGTACGAGCTGCCGCAACGTTTCTGCGATCCGCTTGAGGACCGCGTCGACGTGTTGCTCTGCCAAGAGCACGCCGAGGAGCTCGGCCAAGCGGCGGTATCCGACCGGCTCGCACGTGTCCGAGCATGCGACCGTCATCGGTGTGTCCTGTGCCGTGTCGGTCACAATCACGCGGCGCGCCACCGTCGGAAGCGCGCGGTGACGACCGTCGGACCGCCGACCCGGCTGAGGACATCGAAGTCGCCGCCGAGCAGATCGACGCGTTGGCTCATCCCGGCCAGGCCGAGCGCGTCCGTGTGGATGACGCCTGGATCGAAGCCGTGGCCGTCGTCCTCTATCTCGAGCAGGATGCCCGCCGGCCCCGCTTCGATGCGAATCCGCACTCGCTGCGCACCGGCGTGCTTGGCGATGTTGGTGAGCGCCTCCCGGAGGACAGAGCGAATGGTGACCGCTTGTGAGTGACTGTCGAGCCGCAGGTTGGCCGGAGCTTCCAGGTCGAGGTGCGCTCGACACCGCCGCGTGAACGCATCGATCTCCGCGTCGAGAATCTCGTCGAGAGTGTCGATCTCGGGGTTGACGCGCTCGAGGTGGCTGATGAGATTGCGCAGCCCTCTCTCGGCGCCCGAAAGCTGCGCCAGGATCTGATCGAGGTCGAGCGAGACGCTCTCGACGTCGAGCACCTGCTCGGCCTTGAGCCGCCGCTGGAGCTCATGGACGCTGTATCCGACGGCTGTGAGGTTCTGCATCGGGCCGTCGTGAACGTCGAAGGCGAGCCGCACGAGCCGCCGGCGGAGGGCCTCCACCTCGGTGATCGTCGCGGCCGGCTCGGTCGTCGCCAGCCGGAGGTCGGCGAGCGCCCTAGCCACAGAACCGTTCGAAGCCGAGCTGTGCCGGACCGGCAACGCCGATCAACGCCCGGTGGCGGGGGACATCCAACCGCAAAACCTCCTGAATTAGCTACCGCAGAAACGAGACCGGGGCATGGCCGCAGGGCCACGATGGTCTCCCCTTTCGATCATGTCCGGAAGCGTCGATGGGGCGTCCCCATAAAGGGTGATCTCGGCTCGCGAGGCGGCATCCGCACACGGTTTGCGACGGACCCCGGTTCGGCCAGGGTGACCAGCCCCTTCGACTAGTTGTCGCTCTGGAAAGCCGGGACGACGATTGGACTCTGCGGATAACTGACCCGAAAGCGAGCTTGATCCAGCCGCCGGACGCAGCGTCCGGCTCTTGGCGTCCAGGTGGCTGGATGAGGCTCGGGCGGTCGTGGTCTAACTGAGGGAGTGACAGTCATGCGGCACGGAAGATCCAGCAGGGAAGCGGCGGTCAGGGCGGCGGACGACAGCGAAGCTGCTGCTCGGCCTGGCGGCGGTATTTGCAGTCGGCCTGCTGGCCGCGGGAGCACTGGGCGATGTCGGCGCCGGAGGGACGAGTACGTCCACGGACACGACGGCGGTAACGGACACGACCGCCTCGACGACGGATACGACCGCCTCGACGACGCCCAGGCTGCGGACACGACCACGACGGACACGACCGCCACGGCGACGACCTCAGCAGATACCACCACGGCGGCGGACACGACCACGACTGACACGACCGCCAGCACGACGACAACCGACACGACGACCACGACCGCAACGGCGCCTGCGGCAGCTCCAGCCCTCTCGGTGGACAAGGCGAACTACATCGCCGGCGACACGGTCGTCCTCACCGGAACCGGCTTCACCGCCGGTGAGTCGGTGAGCGTGCACGCTTCCGATACTGGGGCGAGCGCGTGGACGTCCGACGGGAGCGCGACCGTCGCTTCCGACGGCACGTTCACGGCTTCGTTCCAGCTTCCTTCGCTGTTCGCGTCGACGTTCACGGCGACCGCGACCGGCGCGCCGGGCGAGAGCGCCTCGGTGAACGTCACCGACGCGCTGAACGCGGCTGCGTTTACGCCGTCGATCCAGACCGACAAGGCGGACTATGCGCCTGGGTCGGTCGTGACGATCTCCGGCTCGGGCTGGCCTGCGAATGACACGCTGACGGTGTTCACCAACGACACCATCGGCAACACCTGGAGCAACACCGGCCAGCCCGACGACGGATGCGAACGGCGAGTTCACCTACACGGTCACGCTGCCGAACTCGTTCGTCTCCAACTACACGGTCGTGGCGAACGATGCGAACGGGCTGTCGGCGACGGCGAGCTTCACAGATAAGGTCAGTACGTCGACTGCAGTCGCTCTTACGGCAGGAACCAACCCGAGCTTGCCGAACGTTTCCGCGACCTTCACTGCGACCGTAACGTCGGCGACGCCCGGGAGCGGGTCCCTAGCAGGCGGAAAGGTCAATTTCAAAGACGGCACCAACAACATCACGGGCTGCCAGAACCTCGCCGTCACGGATTCTGGGGATAACAAGACAGCGACTGCTACGTGCACGACTTCGTTCGCGTCCACAGGCACGCACAACATCACAGCCTCGTATGTTGCGAGCGGAAACACGTACGGTAACAGCGGCGACAGCCCCGTTCTGGCGTTCGTGGTGCAGGCGAAAACAGGTCAGACAATCACGTTCGCGCCACCGCCGTCGCCGCAGGGTTACGGCGCGACCTTCAACGTCAATCCGACGGCTGACTCCGGGCTGACGGTGACGGTTACGGCCGAGGCGGGCAGTGTCTGTAGCGTTGCGGTCGACGCCACGAGCGGCTGGGACGTGACGATGACGAGCGGCAGCGGGAACTGCGTTCTCGACGCCAACCAGGCCGGTAACTCGACGTACAACGCGGCGCAGACTGTCAAGCAGACTGTTGCCGCCAAAGCCCGCGCAATCACGGTGACGGCGGACGCACAGACGAAGGCCTACGGCGCGAGCGACCCAGCGCTCACCTACAAGGTCACAAGCGGGTCTCTGGTGACCGGCGATAGCTTCTCGGGCGGTCTCACGCGCGATTCGGGTGAGAACGTGGGTCAGTACAACATCACGCAGGGGACGCTGTCGGCCGGCAGCAACTACGCCCTCACGTACGTGGGTGCGAAGCTGACGATCACGGCGAAGCCGGTGACGATCACGCCGAATGGCGGCCAGGGCAAGGTGTACGGTCAGTCCGATCCTGCGCTGACGTTCACGAACGACGGCGGTCTTGCGTCGGGCGCGTTCACGGGCGCTCTCGGTCGTGCGCCTGGTGGCCATGTTGGCAGTTATGCGATCACGCTGGGGACGTTGTCGGCGGGGTCGAACTACAGCCTGAGCCTGTCCGGCACAGTCAACTTCGCGATCGATCCGGCGACGCTGTCGGTGGATGCGAAGAACGCGGAGACGGTGTACGGGACGGCGGCGACGCTGGACTACAAGCTGACCGGTTTCGTGAATAGTGAGGATGCGACCTCGGCGGGTGTGACTGGGTCGCCGTCTTGCTCGGTGACGGGCTCGCAGAACGTGGGCACGCACTCGGGCGCGATCTCGTGCTCCGGGGTCGTTGGCGGCTGCGAACTATGTCTTTGTGGCCGGCGCGGCTGCCGATCTGAAGGTCGATCCGGCGACGCTGTCGGTGGATGCGAAGAACGCGGAGACGGTGTACGGGACGGCGGCGACGCTGGACTACAAGCTGACCGGTTTCGTGAATAGTGAGGATGCGACCTCGGCGGGTGTGACTGGGTGCCGTCTTGCTCGGTGACGGGCTCGCAGAACGTGGGCACGCACTCGGGCGCGATCGGCGCTCCGGGGTCGGCGGCTGCGAACTATGTCTTTGTGGCCGGCGCGGCTGCCGATCTGAAGGTCGATCCGGCGACGCTGTCGGTGGATGCGAAGAACGCGGAGACGGTGTACGGGACGGCGGCGACGCTGGACTACAAGCTGACCGGTTTCGTGAATAGTGAGGATGCGACCTCGGCGGGTGTGACTGGGTCGCCGTCTTGCTCGGTGACGGGCTCGCAGAACGTGGGCACGCACTCGGGCGCGATCTCTTGTGCTCCGGGGTCGTTGGCGGCTGCGAACTATGTCTTTGTGGCCGGCGCGGCTGCCGATCTGAAGGTCGATCCGGCGACGCTGTCGGTGGATGCGAAGAACGCGGAGACGGTGTACGGGACGGCGGCGACGCTGGACTACAAGCTGACCGGTTTCGCGAATAGTGAGGATGCGACCTCGGCGGGTGTGACTGGGTCGCCGTCTTGCTCGGTGACGGGCTCGAGAACGTGGGCACGCACTCGGGCGCGATCTCTTGTGCTCCGGGGTCGTTGGCGGCTGCGAACTATGTCTTTGTGGCCGGCGCGGCTGCCGATCTGAAGGTCGATCCGGCGACGCTGTCGGTGGATGCGAAGAACGCGGAGACGGTGTACGGGACGGCGGCGACGCTGGACTACAAGCTGACCGGTTTCGTGAATAGTGAGGATGCGACCTCGGCGGGTGTGACTGGGTCGCCGTCTTGCTCGGTGACGGGCTCGCAGAACGTGGGCACGCACTCGGGCGCGATCTCTTGTGCTCCGGGGTCGTTGGCGGCTGCGAACTATGTCTTTGTGGCCGGCGCGGCTGCCGATCTGAAGGTCGATCCGGCGACGCTGTCGGTGGATGCGAAGAACGCGGAGACGGTGTACGGGACGGCGGCGACGCTGGACTACAAGCTGACCGGTTTCGTGAATAGTGAGGATGCGACCTCGGCGGGTGTGACTGGGTCGCCGTCTTGCTCGGTGACGGGCTCGCAGAACGTGGGCACGCACTCGGGCGCGATCTCTTGTGCTCCGGGGTCGTTGGCGGCTGCGAACTATGTCTTTGTGGCCGGCGCGGCTGCCGATCTGAAGGTCGATCCGGCGACGCTGTCGGTGGATGCGAAGAACGCGGAGACGGTGTACGGGACGGCGGCGACGCTGGACTACAAGCTGACCGGTTTCGTGAATAGTGAGGATGCGACCTCGGCGGGTGTGACTGGGTCGCCGTCTTGCTCGGTGACGGGCTCGCAGAACGTGGGCACGCACTCGGGCGCGATCTCTTGTGCTCCGGGGTCGTTGGCGGCTGCGAACTATGTCTTTGTGGCCGGCGCGGCTGCCGATCTGAAGGTCGATCCGGCGACGCTGTCGGTGGATGCGAAGAACGCGGGAGACGGTGTACGGGACGGCGGCGACGCTGGACTACAAGCTGACCGGTTTCGTGAATAGTGAGGATGCGACCTCGGCGGGTGTGACTGGGTCGCCGTCTTGCTCGGTGACGGGCTCGCAGAACGTGGGCACGCACTCGGGCGCGATCTCTTGTGCTCCGGGGTCGTTGGCGGCTGCGAACTATGTCTTTGTGGCCGGCGCGGCTGCCGATCTGAAGGTCGATCC
The DNA here is from genome assembly GCA_963744355.1 of uncultured Actinomycetes bacterium. Classification (GTDB taxonomy): domain Bacteria; phylum Actinomycetota; class Thermoleophilia; order Gaiellales; family Gaiellaceae; genus Palsa-739. Next base: position 907,669 of record CAVUTE010000004.1, on the reverse strand, counting down.
GGCGACGCTGTCGGTGGATGCGAAGAACGCGGAGACGGTGTACGGGACGGCGGCGACGCTGGACTACAAGCTGACCGGTTTCGTGAATAGTGAGGATGCCAACCTCGGCGGGTGTGACTGGGTCGCCGTCGTGCTCGGTGACGGGCTCGCAGAACGTGGGCACGCACTCGGGCGCGATCTCTTGTGCTCCGGGGTCGTTGGCGGCTGCGAACTATGTCTTTGTGGCCGGCGCGGCTGCCGATCTGAAGGTCGATCCGGCGACGCTGTCGGTGGATGCGAAGAACGCGGAGACGGTGTACGGGACGGCGGCGACGCTGGACTACAAGCTGACCGGTTTCGTGAATAGTGAGGATGCGACCTCGGCGGGTGTGACTGGGTCGCCGTCTTGCTCGGTGACGGGCTCGCAGAACGTGGGCACGCACTCGGGCGCGATCTCTTGTGCTCCGGGGTCGTTGGCGGCTGCGAACTATGTCTTTGTGGCCGGCGCGGCTGCCGATCTGAAGGTCGATCCGGCGACGCTGTCGGTGGATGCGAAGAACGCGGAGACGGTGTACGGGACGGCGGCGACGCTGGACTACAAGCTGACCGGTTTCGTGAATAGTGAGGATGCGACCTCGGCGGGTGTGACTGGGTCGCCGTCTTGCTCGGTGACGGGCTCGCAGAACGTGGGCACGCACTCGGGCGCGATCTCTGTGCTCCGGGGTCGTTGGCGGCTGCGAACTATGTCTTTGTGGCCGGCGCGGCTGCCCGATCTGAAGGTCGATCCGGCGACGCTGTCGGTGGATGCGAAGAACGCGGAGACGGTGTACGGGACGGCGGCGACGCTGGACTACAAGCTGACCGGTTTCGTGAATAGTGAGGATGCGACCTCGGCGGGTGTGACTGGGTCGCCGTCTTGCTCGGTGACGGGCTCGCAGAACGTGGGCACGCACTCGGGCGCGATCTCTTGTGCTCCGGGGTCGTTGGCGGCTGCGAACTATGTCTTTGTGGCCGGCGCGGCTGCCGATCTGAAGGTCGATCCGGCGACGCTGTCGGTGGATGCGAAGAACGCGGAGACGGTGTACGGGACGGCGGCGACGCTGGACTACAAGCTGACCGGTTTCGTGAATAGTGAGGATGCGACCTCGGCGGGTGTGACTGGGTCGCCGTCTTGCTCGGTGACGGGCTCGCAGAACGTGGGCACGCACTCGGGCGCGATCTCTTGTGCTCCGGGGTCGTTGGCGGCTGCGAACTATGTCTTTGTGGCCGGCGCGGCTGCCGATCTGAAGGTCGATCCGGCGACGCTGTCGGTGGATGCGAAGAACGCGGAGACGGTGTACGGGACGGCGGCGACGCTGGACTACAAGCTGACCGGTTTCGTGAATAGTGAGGATGCGACCTCGGCGGGTGTGACTGGGTCGCCGTCTTGCTCGGTGACGGGCTCGCAGAACGTGGGCACGCACTCGGGCGCGATCTCTTGTGCTCCGGGGTCGTTGGCGGCTGCGAACTATGTCTTTGTGGCCGGCGCGGCTGCCGATCTGAAGGTCGATCCGGCGACGCTGTCGGTGGATGCGAAGAACGCGGAGACGGTGTACGGGACGGCGGCGACGCTGGACTACAAGCTGACCGGTTTCGTGAATAGTGAGGATGCGACCTCGGCGGGTGTGACTGGGTCGCCGTCTTGCTCGGTGACGGGCTCGCAGAACGTGGGCACGCACTCGGGCGCGATCTCTTGTGCTCCGGGGTCGTTGGCGGCTGCGAACTATGTCTTTGTGGCCGGCGCGGCTGCCGATCTGAAGGTCGATCCGGCGACGCTGTCGGTGGATGCGAAGAACGCGGAGACGGTGTACGGGACGGCGGCGACGCTGGACTACAAGCTGACCGGTTTCGTGAATAGTGAGGATGCGACCTCGGCGGGTGTGACTGGGTCGCCGTCTTGCTCGGTGACGGGCTCGCAGAACGTGGGCACGCACTCGGGCGCGATCTCTTGTGCTCCGGGGTCGTTGGCGGCTGCGAACTATGTCTTTGTGGCCGGCGCGGCTGCCGATCTGAAGGTCGATCCGGCGACGCTGTACGTCAAGCCGGCTGCTCAGAACAAGACGTACGGGCAGCCGGATCCGGCGTTCACGTTTTCGATCACCGGCTTCACCAACGGCGACACGAGCGCAGTTGTGACGACGCAGCCGATCTGTGGCGTCGCCGGCGCGCACGCCGCGGTTTCGGGCTCGCCCTACACGATCACGTGTGCGGGCGGCGCTGCCGGTGTCAATTACATTTTCGACGACTCGGCAACCGCCTCTCTGACCGTCAACCGGGCGCACCTGACCGTAACGGCGGACAACAAGTCGATGTTCCTCAACGGCACGATTCCGACCTTTACGGCGACGATCAGCGGGTTCGTGAACGGCGAGACGGTGAGCGTTGTCTCCGGGTTGGCGTCGTGTGGGACGACGGCGACCGGCACTGTCTTGGGTAGCTTCCCGATCACCTGCACGGTGGGGACGCTCAGCGCGGCCAACTACGACTTCACGACCTTCACCAAGGGAACTCTGACCGTCGGTTACAACCTGTGTCTGTTGTACGACTACACGAAGTCGTTCAAGGCGGGCAGCACGGCACCGCTTAAGCTCTATCTATGCGATGCGAAGGGCGTAGACGTGTCGAGTTCGAGCGTTGTCGTGAACGCGACCTCGCTGAAGAAGCTAGACAACTCCGCTGACGCCGCAGTGACGGATTCGGGCAATGCGAATCCCGATGGAAACTTCCGCTACGACAGCACGCTCGGACCGACCGGCGGCTACATCTTCAATCTGAGCACGAAGTCTCCGTCCCCGGCGCTGGGGCAGACGACGCCTCTCGGGTCGGGCACGTGGGTGCTTTCGCTCACGATCAACGGCGTGGGCAGCTACTCGATCCAGTTCGACGTGAAGTAGAAAACCAGCTAAGGAATCAACAAAAGGGGAGCGGCTTTGTGCGCTCCCCGGCTTCGGTCGCTCCCCTTTTTACGTCCCGCGGAGGTTCAGGCAGTGGACGTGCAGGGAGCGGAAGCGCTCAGGCGGCGGATCCTGGCGCAGCAGCATTGGCACTGGCGGCAGGCGGCCTCCGTCCGGGACGGGCTTGCACCCGCAGCTGACCCTGACGCGCACCGTTTGAGCGCGTGCGAGCCGGGGCTTCGGGTCTATGACGCCGACCCGGTGTCGGGTCGTGCACTGGTGAAGCGGCTCGACGAGGGCTGGTGGACGGAGCCCGTGGAGCCGCCGCACCTAGGGTCGCGCTGAGTCCAATGGCACGCAAGACGCTCGGCGTGCTCGTAGCGATGGCGATCCTCGTCGCTTCTGCGAGCTCAGCCTCCGCGAGCGCCCAGCCCTCGCCCGGGACCAGGCTCCTGACCTACCTGTGGAACTACAACCATTGGCAGCTCCGTCCGTACGTATCGGCGGTTTCGCTCAGCGGCGGCCACGTCGTTGTCGCGAACGGGAAGTCCCGCCTCATGGGCGCGACTGTGAACGTCCACGAGACGCTCCATGACCAGCCGTCCCTTGCGAAGGCGGCGCGGTTCATGTGCCAGGTTGCTGCGGGCGGGGTGCAGAAGCTGCACCTTGGCATGATGGCCACTGTTCAGGTGTGGTCGATCGAGGGCCACGTCTTGGCGCGCTGCTAGCCGCGGGCCTGGTGAAATTCGCAGGAGTGCCAAACGAGTGAGCCTGCTCAAGGCACTCTCTAAAAGGTCGATACATGTGTCGCAAGCGCGAGTAGGGAGAAGGGTGGCCGTAGCCCGTCTTCCGAGCCTCGCGTAGGGGGCGCATCGACGGGTGCGCCCCGCCTCTTGTAGGGCGCGGAGGCGCGGGTCTCATCCACAGGTCCGATCTCCGGCCGAGGGAAGCGCAAGCTTCGGGTCGTTTAGGCATCTAGTGGCTGTGCTACATCCCCCGAGGCCCTTGCTGCCCGCTGGGCCTCGGGGGATGCCTACCTCGCCACGCATCGTTCAGCACACTGAACCGGACGTTAGGCCGGAACGGTCCTAGCCCTTCGCGTGCAAGAAAGGACCGTGCCCGGGCATCTATATCTATGAGCGGCGTGCGGCGTGTCATAGACGGTGGCGTCCCCTTTCGACCACGACCCCGGTCCGGGCGTGTCACTCGAAATCTCGGCGCGACGCACGCCCGCTCCTTTACCGCGATTGCCAACCCCACGCTCCACTCACTTCCCTCGTAAGGCGGGCGGCGAAGAGAGGAAGTGCGCCGGGAGTTGCGAAAGAAGATCCTCGCGCATGCGCGGGATCCTCGTCATCGCGCTTGTATCGGCCTTTCTGGCTTCTGCGGGGCAGGCGTCGTCCGCTGCGCGGCCATGGATCGGCCGTTACAGAGTGCGCGCCGGCGACTCGCTCACCCTGATCGCGAAGCGATACGCCGTCTCGTTCCAGACACTGGCCGAGGTGAACGGCCTCGACTGGCGGCGGCCGCTCCTCATCGGCGTCGTCTTGCGGGTGCCGTCGGCGCGGTCGGCGACCGAGAACGCAACGGCGGTCTACGTCGTCCACGTCGGGGACACGCTGAGCGGGATCGCACTCCGGTATCACGTCTCGCTGGCGCAGCTCGCCTCCGCGAACCGCATCGACCCCGCCGGTGTGCTGCTGGCCGGCGCCCGTCTCCGGATCCCGGGAGCGACTGCCGCGCAGTTCTCGCTTGCCCATGTCTTCCAGAGCAACCCGTACCGATCAGGAGCGGTCGGCTACGACTTCAGCTACCCGAACTGCGACACGCGCGTTCCGGCGTCGCCCACGTTCGCGGTCATCGGGCTCAACCTCGGGCGCCCGTTCACCGCGAACCCGTGCTTCGCGAGCGAGTGGAACGCGGCTCGGCGGCCGCGCAGCGTCTACATCAACACCGCGTACAGCAATGTCCTGCTCCGGCACGTCACCCCGACATGCAGCGCCGCGGGAAGGAGCCAGCCGTTCAGACCGGCGGCGCAACGCGCGTACGCGGTCGGTTGTAGCGCGGCCGAAGAGGACCTGCAGCTCCTGGCGGCGACACCGCCGCTCGCCATCTGGCTCGACGTCGAGCCCGGAAACACGTGGTCCTCACGGCGAAGCCTCAACGCCGCCACGATCAAAGGCATGCTCGAGCGCCTGCTCGCGCAGGCGGGGCACCCGGCGATCGGCGTCTACTCGAACGCGGTTTTCTGGCGAAGCATTGTCGGCCGCTGGTCTTCCTTGAGCGTTCCCGAATGGGTCGCCACCGGCGCGCCCGACCCGCCTGGCTGCCCGGCCGGCTTCGCCGCGGGGCCGGTCTGGCTCAGCCAGTCGACGGACGGTCGGCTCGACACCGATAAAGCCTGCTGACGTCTAGCTCGACGTGTGCCGCACGACGGGCGAGCGTGTGGCGAACTCCTGCGACCAGAGGGTCGCACCGGTCGTCCCCTGAAATGTCTGGCCGGCGAGGTAGCCGATCCCGAGCTGGTGGAACGCGGGGCTGAGGATGTTCTGCAGGTGCTCGCTCGAATGGAGCCACCCGTTCATCGTCTGGCGCGGCGTTCCGAACGAACCCGTGCCCCACGCGATGTTCTCGCCGAGGGTGTACGCGGTGGCGCCGGTCAGGTAGGCCGCGAACACCACCTCGAAGGGTTTGCTGCACGGGGTGTGGCTGAAGTCGCCGCAGCTGATGTCGGCGTCGAGCTTCGCCTCTCCCGCCTGGTTCAGCATCGCGTTCCCGACGAGCCGCTTGACGCCGGCATGGACACGCGCGTAGTTGGTGAGGCAGACCATCGCCTTCCGAGCGGTGGTCACGTCGAGGTTGAGCTGGTCGGCTGCCGGCCCGCAGACGCCGGGCGGCGCGAGCAGGCTCGAGCTGGGGTCGGCCGAGGCGCGGGAGGCCCCCGCGCTCAACGCGGCGGCGAGCGCAAGTGTGAGAGGAAGGATGAGGCGACGGCCGGCCACAACTGTCTTTGTCGGCGGGTGTTGGCCGCCGCTGAAGGGTTTCCTGCGGGTAATCCTGACCCGGAGTACCGAAAGCGGCCGCACCGATCTCCGGGTCGCGTCAGAAAGCGAGAGGAGACCCATCCAGGGCGCAGGTTTCCCGGTTCGATTCTGCTCAAACCTGCTGCAATTGCCACATACTCCAGTTCGTAATGCCGTTTCGGCTAGGTCCGGTCAGTACTTTCGGCTGGCCACCGCCCTCGAGCCGAGTTGGAGGGTTGCCCGAGGGCACCAATAAGGGTGGGAGCGGGCACTCGCCGCGGCGTCACAGGCGAGAGGAGCAATCCGCCGGGTCTGCGACGACATGAGGTGGAGAGATGGATAGCTGCGGTAACACTCACCGGCGACGGTTCGGACCACTCATCCTGCTCGCGGCTGTGGCCGCGGCACTCATCATTTTCGTTCCGAGCGCGATCGGCGGCATCACGGGAGCGATCTCGACCACCGACGATCCTCCGACCGTACAACGCGTGCGTGCACGGCACGTCGAACAACTGCAACACGTACGCGAACAAGACCGACGTGTACCTGAGCGGAATCCAGAACCTTGGAGACGGGACGTACTTCTTCGCCGTCATCGTTCCAGGTGTCGCTGGGCCGACTGACGGCGATCCGAACAACCTCTCGGATCGGCGTCTACGGCGAGTACACCGACTCGAGAGTTCTCGGTCAGCACCGGCGGGCCGTGTCACGAGCCTCGGATGCGCACATCTCGCTGACCTCGGCAACAAGATCCAGATCGCGCCGTTCGACGACACCGACGAACCATGGCGGCGTGTACAAGCTCGCCGTCTGTGCGCGATTGTGAACGGCCTCCCGGACACGCAGAACTGCAAGAACGACAACTTCAAGGTCCTGACGCACGTGCACAGAAAACTGCACCGTTCAGCCGGAGGGCGATCTCATCGTCACGAAGACGGCCACTCCGTCGTTCACCCGTGATTTCGACTGGAGCGTCTCGAAGAACGCCAGACGACCAGCAGCACTCCGATCGACGCGGGCGGCTCGACCACGCCCGTGAACTACAAGGTGACGGCCACTTGGAGCGGCCCGAACGACAGCGGACTGGACGGTGACCGGAACGATCACTGTGCACGAACCCGAACAACTCGGACTTCACTGGGGTCGACATCACCGATTCGATCAACGACGGCAATGCGAATTGCTCCGTCACCGACACGAACGGCGGACTCGATGAGACGATCCCAGCGAACTCTTCGCCAGGGTTCCCGTACACGTGTACCTATACAGCGGCACCAGGCACCGATGCCGAAACCAATACGGCGACGGCAACGTGGGACCCGCTCCTCAACAACACCAATGATGCAGGCACAGCGTCGGGAACTGCGGACTTCACGTTCGACGATCGGAGCGCCGGCAACCCGACGGTCACGCACGACACCACGACCGTCACCGATACGTTCAACGGCGGGGCAGCCCAGACGCTCGGTGTCGCCGGTGTCGCTCCCTCGTGGGTGACTGACTCGAGCAACCACCTGACATCGTTCGCGGAGAGCTACGACAGCGGTACAGACACCTTCACGCTGACGTACACGCGTGCGGTGACCGTTGTGCCTGACCAGTGCACGACCTACAACAACACTGCGGCCGTCAGCCCTGATGCGACCGCTGGCGACAACAGCTCCTCCGCGTCGGTCACCGTCTGCGGCTCTGCCGCCGGCGGACTCACGATGGGCTTCTGGCAGAACAAGAACGGCCAGGGCATCATCACCGGCGGTTCGTCGACGGCGGGCGTGTGCAACCTCGGCACCTGGCTGCGGACGTACAACCCGTTCAACAACCTCTCCGCCACGGCGACGTGCGCGCAGGTCGCTGCCTACGTCACCACCGTCATCAAGGCTGCAACGTGCTCAGGCCCAGCGACGGCTCCGTGCAACACGATGCTCAAGGCGCAGATGCTCGCCACTGCGCTGGACGTCTACTTCAGCGATCCGGCCTTGGGCGGAGACAAGATCAAGAGCTTCAACGGCGGCAACGCTGTGGTGCTCGGCGGAGTCAACGTCGACCTGACGAAAATCTGCAAGATGATCGACGGGTCAGGCGGTGCGGCTACGTGCTCGGGCAGCTACGAGAACACGACCTCTGCGTTCGGCAACACGCCGACCTGTCAGAAAGTCTCGGTTCTGCTCGCGTTTGCCGCCTCACAGGCGACTTCCGGTGGAACTCCTTGGTACGGCGTCAGCAAGACGCTGCAGGTGCTCGCAAAGGACACGTTCGACGCGATCAACAACCAGGTGGCATTCACCTGTTGATCGACGATTGAAAAGTGCGGTGGAGGTGGGGCCCCGAAAGGGGCCTCACCTCTGTCAGGACGAGGTTGAGGTCGCCGTGACGGCGAAACCGTCGTTGCCCTTGACCGTGCCGCTGACGACGATCGAATAGCTCCCTGCCGCGACCGTCGCGGAAATGCTCAGGCTCGTCCCCGAGCCGGACGTCTGGGCGACGACCGTGCCGTCAGCCGCGACGAGCTGCAGCGACGCGGACGTGGCCTTCGTCAGCGCGAGGCTGACCGTGATCGGGCCCCGCACCGGCCGTGAGCGTGAAGGTCTGCGGGCTGGTGCTCTTCGCCGAGAGCGCGCCGCGTGAACGTCGTCGTCACGGTCGTCGTTCCGGCGCCGCCCGCCGCTGCCTGCACGAGCGCTGTCGCGCCCGAGCTCGCCGTCGCCGAGCCGGCCTGGTTGGTCGCTATGACTGCTGCGACGATCGTCGAGCCGACGTCGGCGGTCGCAAGGGTGTACGTCGATCCGGTCGCCCCCGCGATCGCGGCACAGTTGGCGCCCGTCGAGTCGCAACGGCTCCACTGGTACGCGAACGTCATCGGCGTCGTTCCCGCCCAGTTGCCGGTCGAGACCGTCAGGGTCTGGCCGACGGTCGCCTGCCCCGAGATCGAGGGCGCCGAGGTCGACGTGGGGGAGACGGCTGTGACGGCGGCGGTCGCGGCGCTCGTCGCCGAGCTGGACCCTCCTGCGTTCGCCGCCGTTACCGTCACGCGGATCGTCCTCGAAACGTCATTGGACTGAACCTGGTAGGTCGAGCCGGTCGCGCCGGCGACCGCGGAGCAGTTCGCGCCGGTCGCGTCGCAGTCCGCCCACGCGTACGAATAGCTCGTCGGGCTCCCCGACCAGGCGCCGGTCGACGCGTTAAGCGTCTGGCCGACCGCGGCGCTCCCTGCGATCGAAGGGGGTGTCGTGTCTGCGGGTGGCGCGGCCGTTCCGCCGACAACGCCGGAGAGAACGGAGTTCGCGACCGAGCCGACCGAGTTCGACACGGTGAAGCTGAGCTTGATCGTGGAACCTGCGTCAGCACTCGTGACGGTGTACGTGCCCGCGTTCGTCACGTACACGCACCCCGTGCCTGAGCTCGAGCAGCGCTGCCACTGGAGGTTCGAGACGGCGAGCCCGGTCGAGCCTGCCCAGCCGCCGACCCCGCGCACGAGCACCTGGCCCGTCTGCGGCGCCCCGGACAGCGGTGCGATGCTGCCGAGGCCGTTGACCTCGTAGTAGAGCTGCGGCGCCGCCGTCTGAACCGGCGCGGAGGACGCCTGCGGATCGCTCGCGCCTAGCGACTGCAGTGCGGCGAGCGCGTCGACGCGTCCGTACTGGACGCCGAACGACACCGGCACGGCCGATCCCTCGAGCGCCTGCTCGACCTGCGTATTGGAAAGCCCGGGGTTGTACGAGAAGAGCAGTCCGGCGACGCCGGCGGCGAACGGTGCCGCGCTCGACGTCCCGCCGAACGACGCATACCCCGGCGCGCCGTTCAGCGACGGCCACGAGGTGACGTCGCCCTCGGGGGCGGCGAGCTTGACCCAGCTGCCGTAGTTCGAGTCTCCCGCCTTCGCTCCGGACGAGCTCGTCCCGGCGATGCCGAGCACGTAGGGATCGGCGGCCGGATACGTCACGCAGTTGCAGTTGGAGTTGCCCGCGGACGCGGTCATGACGACGCCCTTGTTGTGCGCGTACGTCGTCGCGCTCTGCAAGGTCGCGGAGTCCGTGGAGCCGGCCCAGCTCATGTTCGCCACCCGCGCGCCGTGGTCGGCGGCGTAGGTCAGGCCCGCGGCGATGTTCGAGACGGTCGCGCCCGAGTCGGTTCCGACCTGGACGACCATAAGCTTGCAGCGCGGGCACACGCCGGCATTGCCCTGTCCGTTGCCGAGCGAGAGCCCAGCGACTCCGGCGACGTAGGTTCCGTGGTTGCCCGCGTTCGTCGTCGCGTCGCTCGTCCCGGTCATGACGTTCCAGGTGGAGGAGATCTGGCCACTGAAGTCGGTCAGCCCGGCCGTCTTGATGCCGGTGTCGAGGATCGCCACCACAACGGACGGATCACCCTGGGTGATGTCCCACGCCTGGGTGGTGTGCGTCTGATACCAGCCCCACGCGCCGCCGCCGATATTCCACGCGCCCGAGTTGAGGAAGTACGGGTCGTTGGGCAGCACCTCTTGCGGCTGCAGCACGGAATCCCGCTCGGCGAACGTCACCCATGAGTGTGTGCGGAGCGTCGCGAGCGCGTTGTCCGCAGCCTGCGCCGGAACGCTGAGGACGTGAACGCCGATGTCTGCGATCGTCCGGCGCTCGGTCCCCCCGAACGCGGCGGCGGCCGACGCGCGCTGTGCTGCGGTTGCGTTCGGCGCGAACTTGACGAGCAGGTCGACCGAGCCGGCTCCAGGGGACGCCAGCGCCGGCGTCCCGAAGAAAGCTCCGGCAACGAGCAGCGCGACGACAGCGGATGTGAGGTTCTGCTTGCGGCTCATCTTCCAGGCGCCTTGCGGCGGGCACCAGATAGAGAGATCGGCGCCGGCTCAGAGTTGAGGAGCCTCGTTCGAGGGAACGGGGCAGTCGCTTGCCGAGCGTTCGTTCCCCCTTTCGAGGGACGCGCCGGCGTTTACAAAGCGGAAAGCTGAGCGTCGGACAATCCTCCCGACTGTGAGAGCAATGGGCGCTGCGGCTTATACGCTCCCGGTCGATCGCCAAAGCGATTGGCTCGTGGAGCTGGAACGAATTATGGAACGCTGGGATGCGATACCCGTCGCAGCCCGGGATGCGGTCGCCCTGGTAGTGGAATCGCTCAGCGAGGCCCCCGGGAGTTCCTTGGAGGATGTCCTCCACGCCCGTGCGCTGCTCGCGCAGCGTCAGGGCCGGCGGCTTCGGCCTGCCTGAGCGCTAGGCCGACCGGCTCAGCGACGGGCGTTCGCCGCCGAGCTCGATCGGGCGAAGACGCGTGACTCCGACGCGAAGCCGAAGCAAGTGCATGAGGTAGCGGCAGCCTTCGCGCACCGAGGCCTTGCTCTCGCCGGCCACCCGCTCGCCGAAGGTGTACGGCACCTCCGCCACCCGGAGGGGGGCCGACCGAACGAGGAGCTCGAGCAGGATCTTGAAGCCGTGCGGCCGGAGCTCGTCGACGACGAGTCGCTCGCGCCGGACGAGGAAGAGCCCGCTCATCGGATCGCTGACGTCGAGCAGCCGCTTCGGGAAGAAGAGTCGCGCGAGGCTCGCGGCGCCCTGTGACACCGCTTTCCGGATCGGGCCGAAGTCCCCGACGCCGCCGGCTCCGGTGAAGCGGCTTCCGACCACGAGGTCAGCGCCGTCGGTCGCCGCAGCCAGCATCAGTGGCAACGTCGCGGGTGGATGCTGGAGGTCGGCGTCCATGACGGCGACGAAGCGACCCTGCGCCGCCTCGAATCCGACCTTCACAGCACCCCCGAGTCCGCCTGTGCGCTCGTGCGCCGCCCGGTGGTGCAGCCGGATCGGCTGCGAAGACCGGCGCGCGTGACGCTCGACGACCGCGGGTGTCTCGTCGGTGCTGTCGTCGACGACGATGACCTCAGCGTCGATGCCGTCGAGTGCCGGGAGCAGTGCATCGAGGAACCGCCGGATGCCGGCAGCTTCGTTCCGCGTCGGCACAACGACGGAGAGCTCGGGGTCCATGTACCTCTATATGGTCCCCGGGCGGACGTTCGGCAGCTGGCCGGGCGGTCGGGATCCCCGACCGAAACGTCCAGGTTCAGCCCAGGGCGCGCCAGTGGAACGTGATCGCCGCGCTCTTGCCCATGTCCTGGTTCCCGGCCGTCGTCGGCAGGTAGAGGACAATCACGTACGCGATCGTCTGACCGGGGTTCAGCGTGGTCAGGTCGTTGAACTGCGCGATCCAGTAGGCGAGCGGGGGCAGGGGCGACGGTGGCGGCGTGAACTCCGGATAGACGCCCATCTCCAGGTCGTTCCAGAGGTGGTTGTCGTTCGCCCCTTCGGCCTTCAGCGACACGGTGTAGACCGAGCTGCTCGTGTTGGTGATCGTCATCACCTCGGAGACCGAGCTGCCGGGCGCACCAGTGGCCATGCTGACGACGCAGCCGGGAGGATTGCTCACGACCTGCAGGCCTGGCGTGCCGCATTCACCGCTCCCGCCTGAGCCGCCGCTCGGGCCGCCGCCTCCGCCTCCGCCTGCGGTCGCCGCTAGCGTCGTCGTAGTCGAGATCGTCGACGTGGTCGTTGTGGTGGCGGCCGCTGCTGTGGTCGTTGTTGTGGTCGTCGTCGTGGGCGGCTTCGCGCGCGTCGTGGTTGTGGTCGTGCTGGTGGTGCCGCCACCGTCACCGCCCGGCGCTCCACCGAAGCCCTGGTTCGGGGGCGGGACGGTATTCGACGCCGTCGGCGGGGGAGGCGGAGTCGGGACGCCGAGGCCGGGTACCGGCAGCGTCCCGTTGTCGGGCGCCGTCGTCGCCTCGCCGTTCCCTGCAAGGAAGCTGGACACCTCGCCGCGGGCGGTGTGCGCGAAGAGGGGAATCTCCGACACGAACGCGTGCGGATGGATGTCGCGCCCGCCGCTCGAGAGCGCGAGCTTGCCGATCGGAGCGGGCATGAAGCCGCCGAGGTCGTCGGGCTGCCTGAAGCGGAGGAACGCCTCGTCGTCCATCGCCGCGACAATCACGCTCTGTCCGAGCGGCTGAAGGGTGCCAGGAGCCGGAAGCGCGTTGACGTAGTCGAGTCGGATCCCGACGAGCGCGGGATTCGGCCGTGCGACCGGCGCTGCCGCGTGGGCGAGCGCCGGCGCAGCGAGCGCGCCCAGCACCGTGGCCAACACGGCCAGGCGCTTCACGACCGCGGAGCCCGAGTCATGCGGGTGCGAGCCCAGAAGCTGGCGAAGATGGCGAGGACGCAGAGGATGCCGAGCGCCGCGTAGATGCTCACGGCGCGTCCAGTGCTGCTGCTCTCGTCCTCGAGGGAAACGCCGAGGACGGCGTCCGGCTGGTGGTCGACGATGAGCCGACCGAGCTTCTCGCGATGGTCGGCCCAGTTGTACCGCGTGACGATCGCGCCTCCGGCCATCAGCGTTCGCGCCGTGTCAGACGCGATCGGCTTGGGGTCGAAGCTCGCGGTGGTGGCGATTGGATTGCCGCTCGAGTCGTATGCCGTCAGTTCGACGTTGACCTCCTGCGCGATCCGTCCGAGCACGTCGGCAAGAGGCGTCATCGCCAGCACGGCGCCCACGGGCGTGCTGCCGACCACGATCGGGCTGATCGTGAGGAGTGTGGGGCCGCTCCGGAAGATGACGATCTCGCTCAGCCGTCCGCCGCGCGTACCGTGCGCACCGCTCAGGGAGAGATCGAGCGCGTGCAGCCCCTTCCTCGACGCGACCGGTGCAGGCGCACCCTTCGAGCGGACGGCGAACAGCACGCGGCCGTCCGGCTCGACGATGTCGACCATCGGCACCGTCGAGTTGGCCTGAAGCGGGGTGACGAGCCGGTTCAGCGCCGGTCCGTCGTGGGCGACGATCGCAGCTGCGACGCCCTGCGTGAAGGCCACCGCGCGCACGGCGGAGAGTTGGTCGGACTCGATGCCCACGAGTGCTGCGTCGGCTCCCGCTCCCGACTGGACGAGACGGTCGTCGAGCGTCGCGCGTGCACCGGCAGAAGCGCGCTGGCCGGCGAAGAAGACCGTCAGTACAGCAACCGCGATGCCGACCGCGAGGTGCAGCCCGCGATGCAGGAACCAGTGCCTCGGAGGCTCGGGCGCCGGAGGACGGCTAGGCCCCGGGAAGTCATCGGGCCAGGTGAGCCATGGATCTTCGGTGACCGCCACGTCGCACTCCTAGAAGTCGCCGCTCGACGGCGCTGAGCACGTCGGGCTGGTCGAACAGACGCCCTCACTGGTGTTGCTCGTGAGGAGCGCTCCCGTGCCCGAGGCCGTGAACGCGCCGCCGCCCGTGACGGTCGTCGTCTGGGCGCCGACGAGCGTGATCGTCACGGTCGTCGTGCCGCTGCCGGTGATCGTCGAGCTCGCGAACGTTCTGTTGTGGGCGATGTTGGTAAAGCCGGTAAGTGTCCCGATGGTTCCCGTCGCGCCACATGCACCGCCGATCACGATCGTGTTCGTGGTGCACGAGTTCACGGTGACGGTGGCACCGACCGTGACGGCCTGGTTGTAGACGATCTTGATCGTGTCTCCGGCCTCCATCGTGCCCACCGTCTGGCCCGCCTTGTTACTGAGCGTCACGCTGGTGGGGACGAGGATGCGGCTCGGGACGAACGTCACGGGATCCGTCGTCCACGTGGTCGCGCTCGACGTGATCTCGAAGCACCACCAGTCGCTGATGTTGGTGCCGGTAACGGAGCTGCTCGCAACGCCGGCGGCCGGGCTCGAGAACGAGCTGTAGCTGCCGCAGCTCGCGCTGGCGCCGCTGCCTCCGTCCGCGTACAGGATGTTCTGTCCCGTCACCGGGGGGTTCGCGCCGGCCGTCCACGTCAGCGCCACCTGTTGGTAGGGCGACGAGGTCGGTACCGCGCTCGCCGTCCCGCTCGGCGCGGGCACCCAGCCGCCGGCGAGGATGTTGCTCTGGTTCTCGACCTCCGCGTTGAAGATCGCGAAGGTGCCGCTGGCCTGGCCGAACGTGAGCGCTCCGCCGACCACCAGAAGGACGAGCGCGGCGACGGCGGCCCTTGTGCGGGCCTTCCGGCTCACGCCGTCGTGCCTCGGCCGCGATCCTGCCAGATCTCGTAGAGCGTGAGCGCTCCCAGCAGGATCGCGGGGATGACGAGCAGGAGGAGGCGCGCGAGGGTCGACTGGAGGTCCACGAGGGCGTAGCCGACGGTCGGCAGGTGGAACCTGGCGATCCAGCCGGTGCCCACCGCTGGCACCTGCCAGTCGTCGGGCGTACCGTTCGCGTCACCCTTCGTGATGAAGTACCTGCCAGTCGAGCCCTCCCCGATCTTGTAGACACGGTGCGTGACCTTCTCGTTCGGCGACCCGGGCTTTGCGAACACGATGACGTCGCCGACCTTCACCTTGGCCGAGTCGATCTTCGTGTAGAAGACGACGGAGCCCGTCGGGATGGTCGGCGACATCGAGCCCGACCGGACGATGAGCGCCTGGTAGGGCAGGAAGCGAGGGCCGATGGTGATGGCGAGAAGGCCGAGCACGATCAGGCCGGCCGCGATCATCGCGATCCAGCCGAGTGTCTTGCCCACAAGACCGAGGGCCGAGCGACCCTGCAGTGGTGCCGGGGCGCCGGGCTCCTGCGGCGTCGTCTGAGGCAGCGACGTCGTCATCTCGAGCGCCATTATGTTTGCGTTGTCGGCCAACTTCCCTCTTTCCATTACTCCGCGTGCCAGTAGAGCGCGAAGGTTGCGGTCTGTCCCTGCAGTCCGTTGGCCGCGTCGATCGGCTCGGCGACCGCGATCTGGAAGTAGCGCGTCGCTCCCGCCGCGATGGCGCCGAGGGAGAGGTAGTGGGTGTTGTCGTGGTAGAGCGAGTAGAAGCTTCCGAGCTGGTCGTCGGTGAGCGTGCACTGCGCTGAGGCCGAGACCGGCCAGATGCACGAGGAGAGATTCGTCCAGGTGCGCGGCGAGCCCGTGGGGGCGTTTGTCTCCTGGATGAAGAAGTCGAGGCTGCCTGTCGCGCACGGGGTCGTGCCTCCCGGGCAGCAGGGGTTGATCGCGGCGCCTGTATAGGTCGGCGTTCCGGCGGTCGCGCTTGCGGTGCAGCTCGGCATGTAGATCTTGAGCGTCTCCGGGAGCGAGCCGGTGTTCTGAACCGAGATGTGCGCGCTCTGATACGTGGTCGCCGGCGGGGAGGCGCTCGGGATCGGATACATCGCCGTCGCGCTGCTGAGGATCGTGAAGCAGCCGGTGTTGACGTTCAGCGCGCCGCTCTGCGACGTGCAGGGCGTGTCCGAGCCAGAGGCGGGCGTGAGGGTCTCGGTCAGCGTCAGCGTTCCGCTCGCGATCGAGTCGTTCGGGTTCGAGCCCTGTCCGGTCAGCACCGCGTACGTGCCGCGCGCGGTGAACGAGCCCAGCACGCCCACGACGATGAGGCTGAGAAGCAGCTTCTTGATCGTTTTGGATGACATCGGGCTACTGGTCGATGTGCCAAGTCACGCCGAAGGTCGACTTCAGACCCTGCAGTTGGTTCTGTGCGGCGGCCGGGCCCGGGATGACGACGCCGACGACGAACGTGCGCGCGCCACTGGACGCCAGGTCCGTCCCGGTCGCGGGCGCGCTGCCGTTCGAGCTCACGGGTGTCAGCTCGATCTTGTGGCTGTAGCTCTTCTGGATGTCGAACTGCGAGATCGTGTCGGTGGTGTCGGTCGAAAGCGTGGTGAGTGTCGTCGTGTCGGTGACGGTCGCGTTGTTGTCGAAGGTGCCGTTCACTCCGGACACGACGCTGCAGGCGCCGACGGTGATGCTTGCCGCGCCGATGTAGTAGGCGCTGCTCGCCGGGCACGTCACCTGGTTCGCGCCCTCGGTGAACGCGATCGTGTCGCCGCTCTTGACGTTGCCGGTGATCGCGGTGACGGCGTATGAGCCCGCTGCAATCGTCTGGTTCGCGCTCGTCCCGAGCCCGGTGGGATGGGTCGAGATCGGCGCGTCGCACATGCCGCTCACGGAGCCGTGCCCGCTGCCGTACCAGCAGTAGTTCTTGCCGCCTGTCGTCTCCTGCACGTACAGGAGCGTGGCCGAGCAGAGCGGATTGTTCGTCGTCGGGTTGAACGTGAAGACGGTCTGCTGCGTGTCGTAGCAGTTGGTGTTCGCGGCAGTGGTGTCGCTCGACTGGTCGGACACGGTCGCGCCCGCGGAGATGGCGATGGTTGCGACGTTCGGGTACGTCACGTCGTTCACGATCGGGATCGACGTCGCGCCCGCGGCCGCGCCGGCAGCGCCGACCTTGAACGTCTGCGAGCTGGAGCCCGAGGTGACGAGGACGAGGTCGCCGCCGGCGATCGTGCCCTCGAGGCCCGCCGGCCCGTGGCCGCTCGCATACAGGCTGAGCGAGCTGACGGTGCCGCCGATGCTGATCGTCGACCCGTTGAAGACGCCGTTTGCATAGGGCGCCCACAGGTAGAGCTTCGAGGCGTTGAGGCTGCCGGTGTTCGTGAGCGTGACGGTCGCCGTGCCGGTGTAGACACCGGGCTCCTGATTGGTGAAGGCGAGCGCGACGTTGCAGTTCGCGTTGACGTTGTTGTTCGACTCGCCGACGCTCGAGTCGCAGTTCGACGTCACATTGTTCCGGAGCGTCAGCGTGCCGGACGAGAGCGAGTCGTTCGGGTTCGTCGTCTCGGCCGTGAAGCCGGCGAAGGTGCCGGCGCCGCCGAAGTAGGAGGCGATTCCCGCCGCCATCAAGAACATGAGGACCGCCTTCGACGCGCTGAAGCGCTTGTGGCTTGTCGCGGGAGCGGCTGTGATCGCGTCCGTCGAGCGCCCGTGCTTGAAGGCGATCGCGACGGCAGCGAGCAGGCCCGCGGCGGCGAGCAGCGCGACAGCGAAGGTCGTGAGGCGAACAAAGCTGTTGTGGATCGCGCCGGACGCCTCGACTGCGGCGAGCGTCGCGATGACCGCGAGTCCGAGCAGCGCAAGGAGCTGCCTGCCGCGGCCGGTCGCGGTGGGCGCCGGGCGATCTGCCACGGGCGCGACCTCGTCCGCCGGCCGGCTGTGCCGGAGCGCGGTGGCCGCAGGCGCCCTTGTGGACGACGCGCGGAGCTTGAGTGTGTGGAGGTTTTTCATGGTGAGTGTGTTCAGGTATCTCATGGTGTGTGTGGGGGGTGGTGGTGCCGCCGCCCGATGGACGGCGGCACCGTCTTGCTCCGGGTCGAACAGGAGCGGATTCGACCCGTTGTTCGTGTCCCGTGTCTCTCGATTCGTTCCTTACTGGTCGACGTGCCAGGTCAGGCTGTCGGTCGCTGCGCGACCCTGATACGTGTTGCCGGCCGTGGACGGCAGCTGCAGACCGATCGTGAAGTACCGGTGTGTGCTGTGGGTCAGGCCACCCGTAAGAGTCAGCGGGCTGTCAGTCGCAAGCGAGGCGAGCGTCTTCGTGTTGTCGCTGAAGTCGCACGTGTTCGCCACCGTCGTGCCGCCGTACCAGCAATGCGTCGCCGTCGTGTGGGCGGCGTCACTCCACTCCTGGACATAGACGTCGAGCGCGGTGCACGGGTTGCCGCTTCCGTGGAAGCTCTCGCCCGCCGCGTCGCTCGCCGTGCATGCTCCGCCGGTCAGCTTCAACGTCGTCGCATCGAGGCTGCCCGAGTTCAGCAGGTCGAGGTTGTTGAGGGCGCTCGCGCCCGGCTTCTGCACGGTCGCATTGAAGACCGCCGAGCAGGCCGCGTTGATGTTGCTGTCCACGCTGATCGCGCTCGACAGGCATGCACTGCCGGAGTTGACCGTGTTCGAAAGCACGATCGTGCCTGTCGCAAATGTGTTGCCCGGGTTCGTCGTCTCAGCCGAGAACGAGGCGAACGTACCGGAGCCGGACGCGATCGACACGAGGCCGATCACCGTCAGAAGCATGAGGTACTGCTTGATGCGTTTCTTGGACATGGTTGCTCCTTGATGGGGCTGTGTTGTGAGTGCGGGACACGAGGTGGAGCAGGTGATTCGCCTTTCGCCGTCTTCCGTGCGCCGCAAGTCGCTCGGAAGACGCTCTTTGCTTGTAGTTCCGGTTTAAGCGACCGTCAACGAATACGAGGGGGCTCCTACGACTTTCCTACGCATTGCTTCCACAAATGCTCTTATCGGCCTCTCTTTCGGGCGCCCTGTAACCCGATAGGGGTACGCGCGCGCTTCCTACCTTTTTCCTACCTGGCCTCCTGCAGATGGCGATTTCGTCCCTCGATCGGGTGAGGTCGGTCGAGTCGTTCGGGGAATCTCCAGGAGGTGTGGGCGCGCCGATGCTGCTTGCATGGTCGGACCCATCCTTGGATCTGCGGCTGCCGTCGCCGCCGCAACGGTTGCGCTCGCCGGCCATGCGCTCGGAGCCGCGCAGACATCCCGACCGATCGTCAGCCCCTTCGGAGGCTCGGCACTCGTTCATCTCGCCCACGTAGGGCAGATCGACGTCGATCTCCAACCCTCGAGGACCACCGGCCTGCGCCGGGTGGCCTGCGCCGGCGCCTCGAGCCCGGCGACGGCCTGCTTCGTCGCTCGACCGTGATTCGGTTACGAAGAGGTACCAATCCGGTTGTGGAGTGGTCTGTGGACTGGCCTGTGGACGCAGGCCGCACAGCGCAGTTCGGCCTAGCGGAGAACCATCTTTCCCGTAGTCCGAAAACCTGCTGATTTCTCCTAGATCCTCCGCGAACCTTGGAGCGGAAGGACTGGAATCCTCCGCCAAATAGGACCATCGGTCCTTGACTGGTTCAACGTCTGAACGGAGTATGGAGCCTCCGCGGGCGGCCGTCGGAACTACAACGACAGCCGAGGAGGGGGAGTGACTACTGCCGGTCATGCTGGACACGCGGCAACGCTGCGCGACTACCTGCACGTCGTACGCCGCCGGAAATGGATCATCCTTCAGGCGACGCTCCTGGTGCCGGCGGCCGCAATCGCCTTCTCGATCCACGAGCAGAAGCTGTACCAGGCCTCGGCACAGGTGCTGCTCAGCTCGCAGAACCTCGCCACTGAGCTGACCGGCACGCAGCAGACCGGCGTGAGCGTGCTGCCCGACCGGGTCGCACAGACGCAAGCGGATGTCGCGCGTGTGCCGGCTATCGCCGCGACGGTGCTCCGGCGCGTGCCTCGCACCGGCCTGACGGTCGAGGGGTTCCTGAGCCGTTCGAGCGTGTCGACGGCAGCGAACGCCGACATCCTCACCTTTGAAGTGCTCAACCGCGATGCGGCGCTCGCCCGCCGCCTCGTCGACGAGTACGCGGCCTCGTACACGGTCTACCGGCGGAACCTCGACACGGCCGCGATCCACACGGCGCTCAAGAGCGTCGATGCCCGGATCGGGCAGCTCGTGGCCGCGGGCGGCCGTGGCGGCGCGCTGTACGCGAGTCTCGTCGAGCGCCAGCAAACGCTTGCGACGATGCAGGCCCTGCAGACGTCGAACGCCGCTGTCGTACAACAGGCGCAGGGCGCGGTGCAGGTCCAGCCGAAGACGAGCCGGAACGCGATCCTCGGGATTTTCCTCGGCATCGTCCTTGGAATCGGCCTCGCGTTTCTACGAGAGGCGCTCGACACTCGTGTGCGAAGCGCCGAGGAGATCGGCGAGCGCCTGGGCGGGCTGCCTCTGCTTGCACGCGTGCCGGTGCCGAGCAGAAAGCTCCGTGCAAAGAACCGCCTCGTGATGCTCGACAGCCCGGCGGGCGTCCAGGCGGAGGCATTTCGGATGCTGCGCGCCAACCTCGACTTCGCCACGCTCGGCCGCGACGCGCGAACCATCATGGTGACGAGCGCCGTCGAGCAGGAGGGCAAGTCGACGACGATCGCCAACCTCGCAGTCGCGCTTGCACGCACGGGGCAAAGGGTCGTACTCGTGGATCTCGACCTTCGGCGGCCGTTCCTGCACACGTTCTTCGAGCTCGGCGGCCCTGGGATCACGCAGGTCGCGCTCGGACATGTCTCGCTGGAGGAGGCACTCATCCCGATCGCGATCGCCGACTCGCGGCCGCGCTGGGACAAGGCAAACGGCGACGGCAACGGCAACGGCAACGGCAACGGCCACAGAACGGTGAAGGGAATCCTGGAGGTGCTTCCGTCCGGTCCGATCCCGCCCGATCCGGGCGAGTTCGTCGGGACCGCGGTGCTGACCGAGATCATCGAGGAGTTGCGCATGCGCGCGGACTTCGTGCTGATCGACGCGCCGCCGGCGCTGCACGTGGGCGACGCGATGACGCTGAGCACGAAGGTGGACGGCATCCTCGTCGTCACCCGCATGCAGGTCGTCCGTCGACACATGCTGAACGAGCTTGCGCGCCAGCTCGCGAACGCCCCGACGCCGGTGCTCGGCTTTGTCGTGACCGCCGCGGACGAGGAAGAGAGCTACGGGTATGGATACGGGTACGGGTACGGCAGCTACCACGCGCGCCCGTACGAGCCGAGCGAAAAGGTGGCGGCGAGGAGGGAAGCGTGAACCGCACCCGCGTCCTGATCGCCGATCCGCTGCGGATCTTCCGGGTCGGTGTCCGAAACCTTCTCGCGCGGGAGAGCGACTTCGCGGTGATGGAGGCGGGCACGCTCGACGAGGTGCTCGGCGCGATCGACGTGCGCTGCCCCGACATCGCGCTCATCGACCTCGAACTGCCTCCGCTCGGCGGCCTCGCTGCGGTCAAGCGCCTCGCCGAGCGCTGCACGACGTACACGATCGTCTGGGGGCTGGCGCCGTCGCCGGAAACGGTGCTCGAGGCAGTGCGTTCCGGCGCCCACGGCTTCCTGCGCAAGGAGATCTCGTCCGCCGGCCTCGTGCGCGCGCTGCGTGGCGTCGTGCAAGGGGAGGCGCCGCTGTCGCGCGACCTCGCGTCGCTGATGATCGACGCCCTGCACGGGATGGACGAGCGCACCCGCGCCCGCGAGCGCGCGGGCGTGCTCTCTCCGCGCGAGCGGGAGGTCCTCGGCCTCGTGGCACAGGGCGCGCGCAATAAGCAGATCGCGGCGGCCCTCGTGATTTCCGAGTTCACCGTCAAACGCCACGTCCAGAACATCCTTCAAAAACTCGAGCTTCCGTCGCGGCGCGCTGCCACGGCGTTCTACGGCGCGGCGTTCGGTTCCGAGGGGGCGCGTGGTGTCATCACGCGGATCGCATGAGCTCCACCCAGCTGCGGCTTGCAAACACAGCGCGACCGCTCGTCGCGGTCGTCTGCGTTGTCCCGCTGCTGGGGGAGGCCATGGAGTCCGCGCTTGACTTCGCCGACGTTCGGTCCTTCTCCGCCTCCGACGGCGACATCGACGGTCTGCTGCGCTGGATGCGCCCCGATGCGCTGATCGTCGACAGCGAAGGAGACGCCGAGGCGGCGGCTGCATTCGCGCGCGACCACGAGCTCCCGGTCCTGCACGTGTCCTTGCAGAAGCGTGCGCTTCGGCTGCATCGTCGCGGCGCCTGGGAGGTCGTGGGAAGCGGGGAGAATGCAACGCCGACGGTGATCCGCAACGTCGTCGCCGGTGCGCTTTTCGCACGCGAAGGATCGGGAGCATGAACGCGACCGAGCGGACGGCGTTGCTGGACGGCCTCGCGCTCCACGATGAGCTGCGGGCGACCGTCGACGATCGAACGCTGGAGATTCTCGACCGGCGCCGCCGTACCGCAGTTGTGAAAGGCCGCGGCTGGCTCGTGCGGCGTTTGCTCCTGGGGGCCGACCTCATCGGCCTCTTGGCCGCGCTGCTGCTCGCTGAATGGGTGGTCACGAGCGTCGACGGTTCGGGCCTCTACGACACGCGCACCGAGACGCTCGTCGTGCTCGCGAGCCTGCCGGTTTGGGTCGTCATCGCGAAGCTCTACGGACTGTACGACCACGACGAGGAGCGCACGGACCACTCGACCGCGGACGACTTCGCGGGCGTGTTCCACATGGTCACCGTGTGCATCTGGCTCTTCTGGGTAGCCACGTACCTCACGCGGCTCGCTCATCCCACACCGCCAAAGCTGGTCATCTTCTGGGCGGCGGCGATCGCCTTCATCTCGACCGGTCGCGCGGTCGCACGCGCGGTCGCGCATCGCAACGCCGCGTACCTCCAGAACACGGTAATCGTCGGCGCGGGCGACGTCGGCCAGCTGATCGCAAAGAAACTGCTCCACCACCCGGAGTACGGAATCAACCTCGTCGGATTTGTCGACGCGAGGCCGAAAGAGCGGCGGGTCGATCTCGAGCACCTGGCGCTGCTCGGCGATACCGGCCGCCTGCCGGCGATCATTCGTCTGTTCGACGTCGAGCGCGTGATCGTCGCGTTCTCGAACGAATCGCACGAGGAGACGCTCGACCTCCTGCGGTCGCTCAAGGACCTGGACGTCCAGATCGACATCGTCCCGCGGCTTTTCGAGCTCGTCAGCCCCGGGGTCGGGTATCCACACCGTTGAGGGTCTGCCGCTTGTCGGGCTGGCGCCGATGCGCCTTTCGCGCTCGTCACGACTGCTGAAGCGGGGGATGGACACTCGGCCTCGCGATGGTGGCGCTCGTCTTGTTGGCGCCGGTCTTCATCGCCGCCGCGTTGCTCATCAGGGTCGACTCGGCCGGCCCTGTCTTCTTCCGCCAATTGAGGATGGGGTCCGGCGACCGCGCGTTTCGGATCTGGAAGTTCCGCACCATGGCGGTCGACGCCGACGCGCAGAAGCAGGTGTACGCACATCTCAACCAGCACGCGCGTCCCGGCGGTGACGGGCGGATGTTCAAGATCCCGAACGATCCGCGTGTGACTCGCGCCGGTCGCCTGCTGCGCCGGTATTCCGTCGACGAGCTTCCGCAGCTGTTCAATGTGCTCCTCGGAGAGATGAGCCTCATCGGGCCGAGGCCGTTGATCCTCCAAGAGGACGACTGTGTCTCGCACTGGGGCCGTCAGCGGCTGTCGCTCAAACCGGGAATCACAGGCCTCTGGCAAGTCCTCGGCCGGAGCGAGATTCCGTTCGCCGAGATGCTGCGGTTGGACTACCTCTACGTGACCACGTGGTCGCTGACCTCGGACATCAAGATTCTCTTACGTACCGTCCCACTTCTGTTCGGCTCCCGACGGAGCTACTGAGCTGTGGTCACGCTCGCACCGTCAGCGGCCAGGCCGGACGAATGCGCCGAGATCGCGCTTCCGCTTCTCCGTCGATTGTCGCGTAACAGGCTCGCGATCTCCGTCGTGGCGTTGGCCGCAAGCGGGAGTACCACGTTGCTCTTCACCGTGTTGGTCGCTCGGGCGATGGGGCCTGCCGGCTTTGGCCCTGTTGCAAGAACGTTCGCGGTGGCGATGGCGGCCGCCCAGATTCCGATGGCCGGCCTCACGCCTGCAGTGGCTCGCTACATCGCAGGATTGAATGCGCACGACCAGCTCCCCGCGGGCCGAGATGCGTGGCGATTTGGACTCCTCGGCGGCTTCGGTTCCGGCGTCGTATTCCTCGTGTGTGCCGCGATCGGCGTCTGCTCGTCCGACCCTGTCCTTCTCATCGGCGGCGCATCGCTGGCTGTTGTGTACCCGATCTATTTCAATCTGAAGATCTCGCTCTTCGCGTTGCGGAAGATCCGTGAGTACGCGGCGCTCGAGATCTGCTCGGACATCGTCTTCGTTGCGCTCCTCGTTGCACTCGTTGCATCGGGTCACCCGCGTGCGGCGGTGTCGGTGTTCGCAGTTGCGTACGGCCTGTTCTGCATCGTCGGGACGCTCCGACTCGCTCGGTTAGCCGAGAGATCAGCTCGGATTCGGGTCGATCGGGGCTTCGCACGCTTCTCCCTTCTCTCGTTCGTGAGCACCTATGCGAGCGTCGGGCGCTTTCCGCTGCTCGTCGTGATTGCCGGCGCCGCCGGGGGAGCGGTTGCGGCAGGACGTGTGGCGCCGGCGCTCGCGATCGCGACGCCTCTCATGCTCGTTCCGCAGGCCGCCGGGTTGCTTGCTTTCGTCGACAGTGCGGCCTCTCCGAAAGGTGGTGCGGACGAAAAGATCAGAAGCCTCGCGAGAATCGTCGCGCTGGTGGGCCTTCTCGGCGTAATGCTCGTCATCGTCGGGGGATCCTGGTTTGCGCGCTTGCTTCTTGGCTCGCAGTTCCGAGGGGCAGAGCTGATGATCATCGGCGTCGGTCTGCTTCCTCTTGTTCTCGGCACGACGTCCGCCAACGCGCTGGCGGGGCGGGGCAAGATCGGGAGGACGACGGCCATATCGACCGCAAGCCTTGCGCTGGGGATCGTCGTCACCTGGGCGGCGACGAGTCGGTATGGGGCGACCGGGGCCGCTGCCGGCATCGCCGCGGCGAGCGCGCTTACCGGGGTCGGAAACCTGCGCGCAGCCGGCCGTGCGCTTGGTGGGGCGCCCTGGCTGACGGCTGCACTGGCCGCGTCCGTCGGCATCCTCGGCGCGTCCATCCTCGGGTCGTCCGGGCCGGGTCGCCTGCTGTGCCTCGCAGGCGTGATGCCACTTGGCGTCGCGGTATTGCGACGTCCCATCTCGCGGCTGTCGACGTGATGCGCCTCGCAATCGTGCGTAAGCCAACCGCGTTGTTCGTGCCGTGGGTCGCCGCAAGCGCCCTCTACGTCGTCGCGGGGGGGCTCTTGACCACTCACTCGAGGGTGGTCACCCTCGGAGTCGTCGCGGTAGCGGGCGGCCTGGGACTCGTCGCATGCTGGGCGAAACGCCCCGACCTGGTAATAGGCGGGTTCGTGTTCGCGCTTCCGCTTCTGAAGAATACGAGCGCGACCGGCCTGGCGAATCCGGACCGCATAGCGACTGCAGCTCTTCTCGGCGTTGGAGTGTTCAGCCTGCTCGAGCGCCCGAGCGTCCCTGCTCCGTTGCGTTCGATCATGCGGGGCCTGCTCGTGGTTGCCCTCGCTGGGCTTCTATCGGCGGTCGCCAACCATACGGCGGGCATCGACAACGTCGCGAAGCTTCTCTTCAAGCCGTTGTCGTGGGCCATGATCCTGTGGCTGGTCGTCGCACACTTCGACACGGCCGAGAAGGCCGTCCGACTCATACGGACGCTGATCTTTTCGGCCGGCGCGGTGTCGCTCGTCGCGCTCTGGCAGAAGGCGACAGGGCACATGACAGCTTCTTTTTCCGAGGGCGTCCCGCGTGCGACCGGCACCTTCGAGACATGGAACGAGCTCGGAGGCTTCATGGCTCTCATGATCGCCCCGACGATCGCGTATGCCCTCGCGTATCGCCGTCGCCTTTTCATGTTGATTGCGATGGGCGAGGTTGTTGCCCTTCTGCTTTCACAGACGCTCGGAGCGGCGCTCGCGATCGCAGTAGCGGGCGTCTTCGTACTACCGTTGCGCAGGATCTCAGTGCGCGGGCGAATTGCGCTGGCTGTCGTCCCGCTTCTGGGGGCGCTGGCACTCTCGATCGCCGCACCCGGTTCGCTCGCCAAGGTTCACCAAGCCGGCGCCCGCGCCCAGGATCGACTGGCCACCTATGTCGCAGGCTGGCACGTTGTCCGTCAGCATCCGTTGTTCGGAACCGGAAGCGTCCAGGCGGCTGAGACTGACATTCGTGCGGGGGCCGGAGCAACGCAATTCGGCTTCACGAGCTCGGTGCCACATAACGCATTCATCTCGACGTTCGTCGAGCGTGGAGTCCTCGGAGCGATCGCTCTCCTGTATGTGGCCTTCGTCTCGCTTCGGGTACTGCTCGCAAGCGGGAACCGAGGTCGCTTGCTCGAGGCCGGCGTGATGCTCGGCGGGATCGCATTTTTGATCCAGAGCAATACAAACAACCTTCTCAACAACGAACGACTAGGCCTGGTGTTCCTGATCCTTGTCGCCGCGGCTGCACGGCTGGGGACTAGTCGTGAAGCAGTGGGACGTGATGTCGAAGGACCTGTCGCGTGCGAGTTCTAGTCCTTACGAATATGTACCCGTCCGAGAGCGAACCTTACGCGGGGATCTTCGTTCATGAACAGGTCGAAGATCTGCGCGCGCTTGGCGTTGAAATCGACGTCCTCCATTTCAATGGCAGAACCCATTGGTTCGAGTACGTACGCGCCATGGCCAGCGTTCGATCGACCGTCCGTCGTAACCGATACGACATCGCGCACGCTCATTACGGTCTCACGGGAGCGGTCGCCCTAGCGCAGCGGAGGGTGCCGGTCGTAACCACCTTCCACGGGAGCGACACCGGATATATCCCCTGGCAGGCGCGCGTCTCGCGTGTCGTTGCTCGCCATACGACGCCCGTTTTCGTTTCACGGGCCAATTCGCTGTCTCTCAGCGTGTCGGGCGCCGTAGTACCCGTAGGAGTGGACACCGACGTTTTTCGGCCTTTGCCGAGGGACGTAGCGCGTCGACACTTGGGTTGGGATCCAGGAGGACGGTACGTGCTGTTCCCCGGTGCGCCTTCTAGGCGCGTGAAGCGATACGACATCTTTCAAGCAGCGTTCGCGCTTGTGGAGACGAGCTGCCCGGAGGCGAAGGCGATCCTCTTTGACGGTTACGAACGCGGTCAGGCACCGCTCGTTATGAACGCGATCGACTGCCTACTGATGACGTCGGACTCGGAGGGATCCCCGGTGACGGTCAAAGAGGCACTTGCGTGCGAGACGCCAGTTGTCTCGGTTGCAGTTGGCGACGTCGACGAGGTGATCGGTGGCCTTCCGGGCTGCGCCGTGGTCGAGAGGGATCCGGCGAGTTTGGCGGCAGCAGTCTTGGCGGCCATGAGCGCACCGCGATCGTCCGCGCTCCGTGAGCGCGCGACGCTCTATGAGCGGAAAGGCCTTGCGTCGCGTTTGGTCGACCTCTACGAGGAACTCCTCGCTGGGTGTCATGACTAGGCGGCTCTGCATGGTCGTGCACGGCTCGTATCCCGTAGGCGAGGCACGTGTGACGCGTGAAGCGCGCGCTGCTCGTGCCGCCGGCTGGAGTGTCGACGTCCTTGCTCTCAGAAGGCAAGGCGAGGCGCGTTGGGAAACCGTGGACGGCGTCGCCGTTCATCGGGCGCCAATCCGACATGTGCGCGGACGCGGCTTGGCGCGGATGGCGTTCGAGTACGTGGCGTTCGCCGCTTACGCGGCGTTCTTTCTCGCACGTCGCGCCTTTCCGCGGCGCTACGACGTCGTTCAAATTCACAACCCGCCCGACTTCCTCATTGCCGCGGCCGTCCTACCGCGCCTCTTCGGTGCGCGGATGATCTTTGACGTTCACGACTTCGCGCCGGACATGTTCGAGATGCGTTTCTCCGATGCTCGCGTGTCCCGGGTGACCCTGCCGATTCTGCTCGCGTTCGAGAGATGGGCCTGCGCATTGGCCGACCGCGTTATCACTGTGCACGAACCGTATCGGCAGGCTCTCTTAGACCGCGGGACACGGTCGGACCGTGTCACCGTCGTCATGAACAGCCTGGATGAGGGACTCTTACCTCGAACGTTGATCTCCGCACGGCGAGAGCCACGCTTTCGCATCGTCCACCACGGCACGATCACCCCGCACTACGGAGTCGACCTCCTGGTTCGGAGCGCGGCACAAGTCCGGGTCGATGTTCCGAACGTCGCGCTCGAGATCTACGGCGAGGGAGACGCACTTCCGGCGGCGAAGCGGCTCGCGGAGGAACTTCAGCTTGACGGCCACGCGTGGTTCAGTGACGGGTACCTCGATCAACGCGACGTGCTTGCCCGTATCGCCGGAGCGAGCGTCGGCGTCATCGCCAACCTTCCCATTGCTCGTAATGAGCTCGTCGTGCCGGCGAAGCTGTTCGAATACGTCGCGCTCGGCATTCCGGTGGTCGCGGCTGACCTTCTGTCCATCCGCCGCTATTTCGGCCCCGAGGAGGTCTGCTTCTTTCGGCCGGGAGACGTCGAGGACCTCACTCGTGCACTTCTGCATCTGGCCTCTCACTGGCCACAGGCACTTGAGCGCGCGGCTCTCGCGCGCGCGCGATACGAGGCATACCGCTGGGCGGAGAACGCCGACATCTACACCGGGTTGCTGAGCGAGCTCGCGCTGGCGGGCCTGTCGGTAACAGCTGATGCTTGATCCACTCGCCGATCCGCGTCCGCTGATCCGCCGCGTCTACGCGTACGCCGCGTATCGGTCGGCGCCGGTCCGGATGCCGAAGACGTGACGAGCGAAACGTTCGAGCGCGCTCTTCGTTATCGGGACAGCTTCGACCCGCGCCGAGGCGATCCCGCGGCGTGGCTGATCGGGATCGCACGCCGTTGCATCGCCGACGCGGCGATGCAACGCGCGGCGGCGACCGCCGAACTGCCGGAACGGCTTGTCGAGCCGCACGACGACTCGTCGCTCGACCGCCTGGAGTTGCGCGCCGCCGTCGCGCAGCTCGACGAGCGCGACCGCGAGCTCGTCGCGCTCCGCTACGGAGCCGACCTGACTGCTCGTCAGATCGGCGAGCTCCTCGACCTGAAGACGAACGCGATCGAGGTGGCCCTGCACCGTGCTCTCGCTCGGCTCCGGCACGGGCTCGAAGAGGAGGACGTGCGGCCCGCGGCGGAGCTGAGCCCCAGGCACGCCCCGTGACCGACGTGGCCATCAGGGCGCCGTCCCGCGCCCTCGCGTTCGGCTCCGTTGCCGAACGCGCGCTGCTGCCGACCGGCGCCGCTCTGGCCGTCGGCGGGCTACTCGCGGCCAACGGTGGCTTCTTCCCTGTCTCCTGGAGCTGGGCCACGCTCGTGCTCCTCTGGGCGGCGGCGCTCGCGCTCATTCTGCGAGCGCCCACTCGCCCAACGCGGCTGGAAAGGACATTCCTCGCCGCCCTCGTCTGCTTCGTCGCGTGGGTTTGGATCTCCATCGGCTGGTCGACCGACGTCTCGCAGTCGGTGCTCGAGGGAGAGCGCTCGCTCGTGCTCGTCGCAGCCGTCGGCGCGGGTCTTGCGCTCGCGCAGCGCCACGCCGTGCCTGTGTTGCTCGGCGGAACGCTTGCCGGCATCACTGCCGTCTGCGCGTACGCACTCGCCACGCGCCTCTTCCCCGGTCGTGTCGGCCACTACGACCCGCTGGCCGTGTACAGGCTCAACACTCCCGTCGGCTACTGGAACGGCCTTGGGATCGTCGCGGCCATCGGCGTGCTCCTCGCGCTCGGGCTCGCATTGCATGCGCGCAGCACCCTGCGAAGCGCTCTGGCAGGCCTGACGGTGCCTGTGCTGCTTCTGACCCTGTACTTCACGTACAGCCGCGGCGCCTGGATCGCACTTGCGGCAGGACTCGCGGTCTTGCTCGTAATCGATTCGCATCGGCTCTCGATCGCAGCGGGAATCGTGGTGCTCGCGCCGGCGCCTGTGCTCGTCGTCTGGGTCGCGTCGCGCTCGCACGCGCTCACGCGGCAGAGCTCGATCCTCGCTGCAGCGAAGCAAGACGGGCACCGGGTCGCGCTCGTGCTCCTCGCGCTCACACTCCTTGAAGCGTCGCTTGCGCTCGGGTTCCGAGCGGCGCACCGGTTCCGCGTCGCGCGGGCGCTGAGGCTTGCCTGGGCGGCGGTCCTTGCCGCGTGCCTTCTGACTGCGGTGGGCGGTGTTTTCGTCCGCTACGGCTCGCCGGTCACGCTCGCGCAGCGCAGCTACCACGCCTTCGTTGCACCGCCACGGCAGGTGGTGAACCTGAACCAGCGTCTCTTCGACCTCTCCAGCAACGGCCGCGTTGGCCTGTGGAAGGTCGCATGGCACGAGGCGCTGGGCCATCCCCTGCTCGGAGGTGGCGCAGGCTCGTACGAGCGCTACTACCTGCAACACCGGACGAGCGCTGCCGGTGTCGAAGACGCGCACAACCTCTACCTCGAGACGTTCGCCGAGCTCGGCGCCGTCGGGCTAGCGCTGCTCGTGCTCGCCCTCATCGTCCCCCTCGTCGCTGCTGTGCGGCACCGCCGGCATCCGCTTGTTCCGTTCGCCTGCGCCGCATACGTCGCGTACCTCGTCCACGCCGCAGCCGACTGGGACTGGGAGCTCGCAGGAGTGAGCCTTGCCGCCGTCCTCTGCGGGCTCGCGTGCGTCGTCGCCGGCCGCGACGACGGCGCTCCCGTCCTCCGGGTGCGGTTGCGGGCGCTCGGCGTCGGCTTGGCAGTCGGCTTCTCCGCCCTCACGATCGTCGGCTTGCTCGGTAACACCGCGCTCGAGGCAAGCGACGCCGCCGCGATCAACGGCCATTGGCGCGCGGCGGAGCGGCAGGCTCGTAGCGCGATCCGGTGGATGCCGTGGTCGGCCGCAGGCTGGCAACGCTTGGCCGAGGCGCAGCTCGGCCTGCACGACCGCGCCGATGCACGTCGCAGCCTCAACCGGGCGATCGCCAAGGACCCGAACGACTGGGTGCTCTGGCTCGACCTCATCGGCGCCGCCCGCGGGCCCGAGCAGGCCGCCGCCGTCCAGCGCGCCTACGTCCTCAATCCCCTCGACCCTTCGCTCGTCCCGTTCATCGTCGCGTCCACCGGCTCGTAAGGATCCGGTGCTCGAGGTCGGTATACGCACCGGAAGCAGAAAACGACCGGGGTGGAGGAAGAGCATGGCGATTTGGAGAGGGCGTGACGAGGTCGAGCGCAAGCTTCGTACGCAGCGGCCGGAGCCGCGGCGTGAGCTCGTGGACGAAATCGCGAGCAGGATGGTCGGTGGACGCCGTCGGAGCCACCGGCGAGCCCGGCTCGGGTTCGCCGTGGCGTTGAGCGTCGGGATGCTCGTCGCGCTCGGGTCCGTCGGCGGGCTCGGTTACGCCGCAAACGGCGTCACGCACGCGGTCAGTTCGGCCGTGCACGCCGTCGTACCGTCGCAAGCTGCGGCTCCGAGCTCGGCAGTGAGCTCCGCGATGGCGCAGTACAAGGTCTCGATGTGCTTCCACCGACATACGCTCAGCGTCGACTCGCACGCCGTGAACGCGTTGAAGTCGGCAGGAGCGACGCTCGGGGCCTGCGGTGGCGGCGCTTTCAAGCCGGCGACGAAGCTCACGACGATGTGCTTCAAGGGCAGGAACGTCACCGTCGCCCTGTCGGACCTCGCCAAGCTGAAGAAGCTCCACTTCAAGGCCGGCTTCTGCAAGACGTAGAAGCCGGGGACTGACGGCACGTCGGGGCGGCCGCGAGGCCGCCCCGATCGCGTTCAGGGACGAGTCTCGGCGACGAAGCTCCATCTCGAGCGGCGAACCACTGTGTAGTTCGGGTCGTCCCGAACTGCGCCGAAGACGCCGAGGCGGCGTCCGTCCGCCCCGAAGAAGAACACGCCACTGAACGCGTAGGCGTAGGCATTGCAGGTCCCGGCCGGAAAGCCGGTCCAGCTCTCGCCGAGCACTTGCGCGATCCAGCGGTCGTGGCTTCCGCGCAGACGGAGTGGCGCGGTCGCCGGCTCGCCGTCGAGCCAGACGCGCCACCAATCCGCACGCCCGCGAACCTCGAGCACGGCGAGGCGGTGCCGCTCGCCGCGGCCGATGTTACGTGCGATCTCGTGGTAGACCGGCGCGCGGCCGGGGAACGCAACCTCGTAGTACAGGCCGCTCATCCGGTCGCCAGGCATCGCGCTGAGCCCGGCCTGCAGCCACGCGTTTGCCGAGCTCGGCTCGACGATCCCGACCCAGCCGGCGACGTGACCCGCTCGCACCTCGAGCGGGCCGGCCTGCTCGATCGTCGCGCCTACGCCGCTCGTCGGGAAGCGGCTGTCGAATCCCGCGTACGCGTAGCTTCCGTCGGTGCAGGTTGCGGCGGCGCTCGCGGGCGTCGAAAGGATGCATGCGGCTACCGCTGCCAGGGCTCGACCGATGACGCGCAGATCGCTCGTTCCGGGGACACAGCTACATGCGATTTCGTTGCGCCCTCGTGTCTGCTTTGTGCCGGTTCGACGCGGTCGGCCCGTACAATCCGATTGTGGCGACGACGGGGCAGCCGCAGACCGCGACCGACGCTTGGCGCGAGGAGCTCTACGACGCCAAGCCGGAGCGGCCCGAGGAGCTGCTCACAACCATCTCGGGGGTCGAGAACGACCCGGTATACGCGCCGGACACGGTGGAGATCGACTACGCGCGCGATCTCGGCTTCCCCGGCGCCTTTCCGTTCACGCGTGGGGTGTATCCGTCGATGTATCGGGGTCGGCTGTGGACGATGCGCCAGTTCGCCGGGTTCGGCACCGCGGAGGAGACGAACGAGCGCTTCCGGTATCTCCTCGCCCACGGCCAGACCGGCCTCTCTACTGCATTCGACATGCCCACGCTGATGGGCTACGACAGCGATCACCCTCGTGCGCTCGGCGAGGTCGGGCGCGAGGGGGTCGCAATCGATTCGCTGGCCGACGTGGAGACGCTGTTCTCCGAAATTCCGCTTCGCGAGGTCTCGACGTCGATGACGATCAACGGGCCGGCGGCGATGCTGCTCGCGTTCTACGCGTGCGTGGGGGAAAAGCAGGGCGCGAGTCTCGACCAGCTGCGGGGGACGGTGCAGACGGACATCCTCAAGGAGTACATCGCGCAGAAGGAGTGGATCTTCCCGCCTGAGCCGTCGATGCGGCTCGTCGTGGACATGATCGAGTGGTGCACGCGCGAGATGCCGCAGATGCACCCGGTGTCGATCTCCGGCTATCACATTCGTGAGGCCGGGTCGACGGCTGCGCAGGAGCTTGCGTTTACGCTCGCGGACGGATTCGCCTACGTCGACGCGTGCCTGGATCGAGGGCTAGCGGTCGATTCGTTCGCGCCTCGACTCAGCTTCTTCTTCAACGCGCATCTCGATTTCTTCGAGGAGATCGCGAAGTACCGCGCTGCCCGGCGGATCTGGGCGCGCGAGTTGCGGGACAAGTACGGGGCGAAGGATCCGCGCTCGTGGTTGATGCGCTTCCACACGCAGACGGCGGGCGTGTCGTTGACGGCGCAGCAGCCGGAGGTGAACATCGTCCGCACAGCGATCGAGGCGCTGGCGGCCGTCCTCGGCGGCACGCAGTCGTTGCATACGAATTCGTTCGACGAGGCCCTCGCGCTGCCGACCGAGGACGCGGTGCGGATCGCTTTGCGGACGCAGCAGGTGATCGCGCACGAGACCGGCGTCGTGAACACGATCGATCCGCTCGGCGGCTCGTACTACCTCGAGCACCTCACGTCTGAGCTCGAGCGGCAGGCGTACGACTACTTCGACCGCATCGAGAAGCTGGGGGGCGTCATCTCCGCGATCGAGGACAACTTCCAGCAGCGCGAGATCGCAGAGGCGTCGTTCCGGTACCAAGGCGAGCTCGAGCGCGGCGAGCGTGTCGTCGTCGGCGTCAACCGGTACGTGCTCGAGCAGGAGGCGCCGGTCGAGTTGCTCCGCATCGACCCCGCCCTCGAGGCGAAGCAGATCGAGCGAGTGCGTGGCGTGCGCGCCCGCCGCAACTCTGGCGATGTCGAGGCCGCGCTCGCGCGCCTACAGGCGGACGCCGAGACCGACATCAACCTCATGCCCGCGATCATGGACGCAGCCCGCGTCTACACGACCATGGGCGAGATGTGCGACACCCTGCGGAACGTCTGGGGCGTCTGGCGGGAGACGCCCGTCTTCTGAGCGGCACTCTCGACGTCCGGTTCGCTTTCCCCAGGCATGGTCATAGACTTCAGCGCATGGAACGCAAGATTCGTGTAGTCGTCGCGAAACCGGGCCTCGACGGTCACGACCGCGGCGCCAAGATCGTCGCGCGCGCTCTGCGCGACGCCGGCATGGAGGTGATCTACACGGGCCTCCATCAGACGCCGGAGCAGATCGTCGAAACGGCGATCCAAGAGGACGCCGACGCGGTCGGCATCTCGCTCCTCTCGGGCGCCCACATGACGCTCGTGCCGCGCATCCTCGACCTGCTGCGCGAGAACGGCGCGGAGGACGTGCTCGTCGTCCTCGGCGGGACGATCCCCGACGACGACGCGGACGAGCTCAGGAAGGAGGGCGTTGCCGCCGTCTTCGGGCCGGGCGCGCCGACGACGGCGATCATCGACTTCCTGAAAGGCGCAGTTCCGGCTTGATCCAGAACCGCGTTCGTCGAGCATCCATCGCATGACGATTGAACGCACGCCGCAAGTTTCGTCTCCTCCAGGGATCCAGTGTGTGACGCAGAAAAGCGTCAGCGGAGGCAAATCCGGAAAGGACAAGTATGCGAAAGCTTCGTCATAGCATCGTCGCCGTCGTCTGCGGCGCTGCCCTGTTCACAGCCGGGGTGGCGCTTGCAAGCAACCCGGACCATCCCAACAATGGGCATGGGACAACCTCGACGACTGCCACTACGACGACCGGAACGACTTCGACGAGCACGCTGCCGTCGACCGCGAAGGCGTACGGCTTCTACTGCCGGAACGAGAGCAAGAAGCACATCGCCGGCCAGAAGGGCACGCCGTTCAGCCAGTGCGTGACCGCGATGGCAAAGGCGGCGCACGGTGCGTCTTTCAAGGCGGCCTGTGCAGCGCTGTCGAAGAAGCACGTAGACGGGCAGAAAGGGACTCCCTACAGCCTGTGCGTGAGCGCAGCCGCGAAGGTTCACGGGTAGGGCCTCACTGAGATCGGTCACTGCGGCGAGGCCCCCGTACGGGGGCCTCGTTCGTTTTGTCCAGGGCGAGAAGGAATTCCTGCGTTGGAGGAGTAATCAGGCGGTCCTATGCGCTTCCGGCTGGCAGTCGCGGGAGCGCTCGCGGCGGGGCTGGCGGCACCCATGACGGCGAGCGCACTGAATCCGCAGCACGCGGGGCTGCAGGTCGCCCTGCGCGCGCAGGGGCTGTACGACGGCCCCATCGACGCGATCGTCGGCCCGCGGACGGTGGCCGGGATCCGCACGTTCCAACGAACGCACGGACTGAAGGTCACCGGCCTCGCGGACGTGCGCATGCGCCGCGCGCTCGGTCCGTTCGGCACGCCGCTCTTCGGCGCGCGCACGATCTCGCGCGGCGAGTTCGGCTGGGACGTCGCCGTCCTCCAGTTCCTGCTCGTCCGCCACGGCATCGGCGTGCCGGTGAACGGCTACGTCGACGGGCCGACGATCCGTGGCATCCGCCGCTATCAGCGCGAGCTCCATCTCTCCGCGGACGGGGTCGCCGGCCGCGCGACGTTCACCGCACTCGGGCTGCAGACGCGCATCCCCGTGCGTGCGGTGCGCGTGTCGATGCGCCTCTACGTCGTAAAGCCGGGCGACTCGCTCACCGCGATCGCGCGCCGGTCGCACACGACGCTGACGAGGCTCGCTCGGCTGAACGGCCTCAATCCGCGTCGCTACCTCTTGGTCGGCGCCAAGCTGCGCCTGCCGGCGTCGGTGTCGTCGGCGTCGTCGGCGTCGCGTTCCGTGTCCGTGTCGGCGACGGACGCGACCGCCGTGCGCGCGTCGATCGACCAGTGGGCGGCGCACTACGGCGTCAACCCCAGCCTTGCGCGCGCGCTTGCGTGGATGGAGTCGGGCTACCAGAACGACGTCGTCTCCTCCGTCGGCGCACAGGGCGTCATGCAGCTGCTCCCGTCGACGTGGAAGTACGTCGAGAACGTGCTCATCGGCCACCCGGTCGCGCACACAGCCGACGGGAACGTCGAGGTGGGCGTCGCGCTGATCCACCATCTCCTCGGCGTGTTCGGCGGCAACGAGCGCCTCGCGCTCGCCGCCTGGTACCAGGGCGAGCGCGCCGTCCGAAAGCACGGGCTGTACAAGGTGAGCAAGGTCTTCGTCGCCGATGTGGAGGCACTCAAGACGCGGATGTAAATAGGATCGCGGGCGGCATGAAGATCGCCGTCTGCGTCAAGCACGTTCCGGAGGGCCACGGCCGGATCGACCCTGGCTCGAAGCGCCTCGACCGATCGGGTGAGGGAGCCCTGAACCACTTCGACGCGAACGCGGTCGAGGAGGCGCTGCGGCTCAAGGGCGACGGTGACGGCGAGGTGGTGGTCGTCTCCATGGGGCCGGAGAGGGCGGCCGACTCGCTGCGCAAGGCGCTCGCGATGGGCGCCGACCGGGCCGTGCTTGTCAGCGACGCGGCGGCGGAGGGCTCCGACCTGGTGGCGACGAGCAAGGTTCTCGCGGGCGCGCTCGCGCGCGAGGAGGCGGATCTCGTCCTTTTCGGGCAGCAGGCCTCCGACGCCGACGGCGCCGTCCTCTGGGCCGCGGTCGCCGAGCGGCTGCGCCGGCCGGTCGTCTCGCAGGCGGCCGAGGTCACGGTGACGGGCGACACGGTGCGCGTGAAGCGCCAGACCGAGTTCGGCTACGACGTGATCGAGACGTCGCTCCCCGCGGTCGTCGCGGTCAGCGACGCGATCAACGAGCCGCGCTATCCGTCCCTGAAGGGGATCATGGGGGCGAAGAAGAAGCCGTTCGAGACGCTCACGCTCGCCGACACCGGTGTCGACGCGGCGGACGCAGGCGAAGCCGGCTCGAAGACCGAGGTGCTCGCGCTCGGCAGCCCGCCTGCGCGCGGCGATTCTCGGAAGATCGAGGGCGACGCGAACGCGGCGCAGGCGATCGTCGACTTCCTCGCGGAGAAGCGGCTCGTGTGAGCACGCTCGTCTTCCTCGAGCATCACGGCGGTGAGCTGCAGAAAGGCTCGCTCGGCGTGCTCGTGAAGGCTGCGTCGCTCGGCGATGCCGATGCGGTGCTCGTCGGCGGCGGCGTGTCCGCGCTCGCCGCAGAAGCGGGCACGTACGGCGCGAAGAAGGTGCACGTCGCCGACGACGCCTCGCTCGATCCGCCGCTGCCGCAGGCGCGCGTCGACGTGATCGCGAAGGTCGTCGCCGACGGCGGCTACGACACGGTGCTATTTGCGAACTCCGTGCTCGCGGCCGACATCGCCGCCGGGCTCGCCGCGCGACTCGACGCCGGTCTCAACTGGGACCTCGTCGATCTCACGAGCGACTTCGTCGGCAAGCGTCCCGCACTTCAGGACTCCGTCCTCGTCGACGTCGGCTGGAAATCGACGCCGCGGCTCGCGCTCTTCCGCGCGGGATCGTTCGACGCGACGCCCACCGGAGGAGGCGCGCCGGAGGTCGTGCAGGCCGCGGTCGAGCTCGAGGAGCACTCGCGCGCGGCGACGATCGTCGATCAGCAGCTCGAGGAGGCGAGCGGCCCATCCATCGAGGACGCCGATGTGATCGTCGCCGGCGGCCGCGGGCTCGGCGCGCCCGAGAACTTCACGCTCGCGGAAGAGCTCGCACGCGCACTCGGCGGCGCCGTCGGCGCGACGCGCGCGGTCGTCGACGCGGGCTGGTACCCGTACTCGGCGCAGATCGGCCAGACCGGCAAGACCGTCTCGCCGAAGCTCTACGTCGCGCTCGGCATCTCCGGCGCCATCCAGCACAAGGTCGGCATGCAGAGCTCGAACGTCATCGTCGCGATCAACAAGGACGCAAACGCTCCCATCTTCGAGTTCTCCGACCTCGGCGTCGTCGGCGACGTGCACGAGATCGTGCCCAAGCTGACCGAGCTCGTGAACCAGCGCAAAGGCTCGTGAAGGTTCGGGCGTCCGACTTCCCGCCGCCGTTCGTGGCGGCCGAGTTCGTCGGCGAGCCGACTGATCCGGTCGACGAGCGCATCGAGGTCGGCGTGCTCATCGTCGGCGCCGGCCCGGCCGGCCTCGCGTGCGCGATCCGTCTCGGCCAGCTGCTCGAGCAGCATCCGGAGGTGGCGGAGCGGCTGGGCGATGTGCCGGTGGCGCTGCTCGAGAAAGGCAAGCAGTCCGGCTCCCATCTCCTGTCCGGCGCCGTCGTCAACCCGCGCGCGCTGCGCAAGCTCGGCTTCCGCATGGAGGACCTCCCGTCGTACGGGCCGGTGCACAACGAGTCCGTCTACGTCCTGACGGGTCGCAATGCCCTGCGCATCCCGCCGCCGCCGACGATGCGCAACCACGGCAACTGGGTGTTCTCGCTCTCGCGCCTCGGCCGTTGGCTCGGCGAGCGCGCGGAGGAGGGCGGGACGACGATCCTCCCCGAGACGACGGCTGAGAAGCTGCTCGTTTCGCACGGCCGCGTCGTGGGCGTGCGCACCGGTGACAAGGGGCGCGGTCGCGACGGAGAGCCGCTCGGCAACTACGAGCCGGGCGCTGACCTCGTCGCGAAGGTGACCGTCCTCGCGGAGGGAACGCAGGGCCATCTCACCGGCGTCGCGCTCGACCACTTTGGGCTCCGCGGGGACGAACCGCAGGTGTGGGAGCTCGGCGTCAAGGAAGTCTGGAAGGTCCCGCGCAAGCTCGACCGCGTCATCCACACAATGGGCTGGCCGCTGCGAACGGCGGCGAAGTACCGCGAGTTCGGCGGCTCGTTCATCTACCCGATGGGCGACGACATGCTCACCATCGGGATGGTGGTCGGGCTCGACTACCGAGATGTCGAGCTGTCGGCGCACGACTTGCTGCAGGAGCTGAAGACGCACCCGAAGATCCGCAAGCTGCTCGAGGGCGGCGAGCGCGTGGCGTGGGGCGCGAAGACGATCCCGAGCGGCGGCTTCCACTCGCTGCCAACGCGCTTGCACGCGCCCGGGCTCCTTCTGTGCGGCGACGGCGTCGGGCTCGTCAACATCGCGCGGCTGAAGGGCGTGCACTACGCGATCGAGTCGGGTCGTCTTGCGGCGGAGTCTGCATTCGCGTCGCTGCAGCGTGGCGCGACGCCGGCGACGGCGCTCAGCTCGTACGACGACGCGATCCGCTCCAGTTTCATCTACGACGATCTGCGCGAGGTGCGTGACATGCGGCAGGTGTTCGGCCGCGGTTTCTTCGTCGGTGGCGCGCTCGCGAGCGCGATGACGGTGTCGAAGGGGCGCCTCGCGCCGGGCAAGCTGCGGGCGGAGCCGGACGCGGAGCAGCCGCTCCTGCGTACCGCCCGCGGCTCGCGCTATCCGGCGCCGGACGGGACCCTCACGTTCGACAAGCTTTCATCCGTCTTCCTGTCCGGCAACAAGACGCGCGACGACCAGCCGAACCACATCCGTATCGAGCGGCGGGTGCCGCGCGACGTGGCCGATCTGTGGATCAACATGTGCCCGGCGCAGGTGTACGAGCTCGGCACGGAGGGCGGTGACGGCACCGTGACCGTGCAGCTCGCACCGTCGAACTGCGTCCAGTGCGGCGCGATCACCGCCAAGGGAGGCCGGCTCACCCCGCCCGAGGGCGGGTCCGGCCCGGAATACACCAACACCTGATTTACAGAGGACTTACGCGTTCTTTCCGGCCCGCGGGGGATCATGTGAACGTGAACCGGCGTCGCTTCGCGGTCCTGGCCGTCGTGCTCGTCTCGCTCAACGTCTTCTTCTGGCTCGCCGGGAGCGGCTTCGCGTTCTCGACGGCGGGCGGCATCATCCAGACGCTGCTCGGCGGCCGGATGATCCGCGCCGAGGTCGTCTGGCAGGCGCCGGACGGCACGATCCGCGACACGCAGCTCTACCGAGGCATCATCACGGCCGTCTCGCCAGGGTCGATCACGCTCCGGGAAAGAGACCGCCCGGCTGACGTCATCCCGGTCGCCGCCGACGCGACGGTGCGCGTCGGCGCGCAGGTCGAGACGACATCGCAGCTGAAGAAGGGGATGCGCGTCGTAGTCGCGCGCGGCGCGAACGAGCCGGCGGACACGATTCAGGTCGAGGGCTTCGGCGTCTGAGCATGACGGCGGCAGGGACCGGGGGCGTCCTTCTGCTCGTCGAAGACGACGACGCGATCGGCCGGCTCGTCAAGTCGTACCTCGAACAGCAGGACGGCTGGCGCGTCTTGTGGCTGCGCACCGGCGAGGAGGCAATCGCAGAGCTGCGCCGCCATCCAGTGCGGCTGGTCGTGCTCGACATCGGGCTGCCCGGCATCGACGGCTTCGAGGTCTGCCGCACGCTGCGCGCCCAGTCGAAGGTGCCGATCGTGATGCTCACCGCGCGCGACGAGGAGCCGGACCGCGTCGCCGGCCTCGAGCTCGGTGCCGACGACTACGTCTCGAAGCCGTTCTCGCCGCGCGAGCTCGCCGCCCGCATCAAGGCGATCCTGCGCCGGGCCGAGCACCGTGACCCGACCGAGGTGCTCATCTCGGGGCCGATCGAGCTGCGCCGCGACGAGCACGACGTAACAGTCGACGGATCCGCGGTCGACCTGACGAGCAAGGAGTTCGACCTGCTCGCGTGCTTCCTCGAGCATCCCGGCATCGTGCTCTCGCGCGAGCGGCTGCTCGACCTCGTCTGGGGGATCACGTACCCCGGCGGCACGCGGACGGTGGACGTCCACGTCGCGCAGCTGCGCCGCAAGCTCGGCAACCCGGAATCCATCCGCACCGTGCGCGGGTCCGGGTACAAGCTCGTCGCTGCGTAAGCTCTTAACTATGACGAGCCTGCGCACGAGGCTCTTCCGAGCGATCACGCTGATCGTCGTGCTGTGCGTCGGGCTGACGCTCGCGCTCGGCCTGCTGCTCACGCGGCGTGCGGTCGACCGGGCGACGCTCGACGACGTCGCGCACCAGGCGGCGCTCATCGCCGAGCGCGAGCGCGTCGCCGTCTCGCCGTTCACGTATCTGAAGCCGCTGCGGCCGTACCTGAAGAGGCAGCACGAGAGCTACCGTACGAGCGCGGCCGCGCTGCCGACGTCGGCGCAGGAGGCGCTGCTGCACAACGTGCCGGCGCAGGGCTCGGTGACGATCGGCGGCACGGCGTACTTCTTCGCCGCGCAGCCGGTCGAGGGCCAGGCGTTCGTCCTCCTACGACCGAAGAGCGTGACGAAGTCGCAGTGGTCGCCGTTCGTGTGGGCACTGCTGATCGCGGCGCTCGCCGGCGCGCTGCTCGCCGGCGCGGCCGCGCTCCTGCTTGCACGCCGCATCGCCGGGCCTGTGCATCGCGTCGCCGAGGCCGCACGAACCCTTGCGCGCGGCACGCGTCCCGAGCCGGTGCCGGTCGAGGGTGCTGCTGAGCTCGCAACCCTTGCTGCCGCCTTCAACGACCTCGCCGAGCAGCTGGCCCGCGCGCAGGAGGCCGAGCGGTCGTTCCTGCTCTCGGTCAGCCACGAGCTGAAGACGCCGTTGACCGCGATCCGCGGTTGGGCCGAGGCGCTCGGCGAGGGAGCGGTCGACGCGCACGACGCCGCGGAGACGGTCGCCGCCGAGTCGGCGCGCCTCGAACGGCTCGTCGGCGACCTTCTCGATCTCGCGCGCATGAACCGCACCGACTTCAGCGTCCATCCGAGCGAGGTCGACCTCGCCGAGGTGGCGGACGACGCCGTCCGCCGCTACCAGCAGCAGGCGGCCGCCTTCGGCGTCGACCTCGTCGCGGTGTCGGAGGGGCCGGCGCCCGCATTCGCCGACGCCGACCGGGCGCTGCAGGTGGTCTCGAACCTCGTCGAGAACGCGCTGCGGCTGACGCCGCGCGGCGGAGAGGTGCGCGTCGTCACGGCCCCCGGCGTGCTCCGCGTCGAGGACACGGGACCAGGCCTCCAGCCGGAGGAGCGCAGCCGCGCCTTCGAGCGCTTCTATCTGCACGAGCGCTACGGCCGCGAGCGCGCCGTCGGCACCGGTCTCGGTCTCGCGATCGTGAAAGAGTTGACGGAAGCGATGGGCGGACGCGTGGAAGTCGCGAGCGAACCGGGACATTTGACCGCATTCACCGTGGAGCTCCCAAGGCCGGTAACAGTTACGGTCACTGTTGGCTGACGAGTTGCACACGCCGACGCGGGACGACGTCGAGCGCGCCCGCGGTGTCCTCGCCGGCCGGATCCACCGAACGCCGATGCTCTCCTCGGCCGCGCTCGGCGCGCACCTGAAGGCCGAGCTCTTCCAGAAGACGGGCTCGTTCAAGGCGCGCGGCGCGCTGAACCGCGTCGCCGCGCTCACGTCCGACGAGCGCAGCCGCGGCGTCGTCACCTGGTCGGCCGGAAACCACGCACAGGCGGTGGCATGGGCGGCGGCGCAGTACGGCGTCGACTGCGTGGTCGTCATGAGCACGCACGCGAACCCGACGAAGGTGGCCGCCACGCGCGGCTACGGCGCCACCGTCGATCTCGAGTCGCCCGACCACGCGATCGCGTTCGACCGGGCGATGGCGATCGTCGAGGAGACCGGGCGCGTCTTCGTCCACCCGCACAACGATCCGTACGTGATCGCCGGCCACGGGACGCTCGCACTCGAGATGCTCGAAGACGTCCCCGACCTCGCCACCGTCGTCGTCGGCGTGGGCGGGGGCGGGCTCGTGTCCGGCATTGTCACCGCGCTGAGAGGCCGGGCGCGGATCGTCGCCGTCGAGCCGGAGCAGGCGCAGGCCTTCCGGGCCGGCCTCGAGGCCGGTCACAGCGTCAGGGTCGAGACGAACACGATCGCCGACGGCCTTGCGCCCCCATTTGCGGGAGAGCTGGCCCTCCAGATCTGCCGCGGCGCTGTCGATAGCGTGCTTGTGAGCGAAGACGAAATCGCCGAGGGCATGCGCTTCCTCTATGCCCGCGCAAAGCTCGCCTGCGAGCCCGCCGGAGCCGCCGCGGTCGCGGCG
This sequence comes from uncultured Actinomycetes bacterium, assembly GCA_963744355.1. Lineage (GTDB taxonomy): Bacteria > Actinomycetota > Thermoleophilia > Gaiellales > Gaiellaceae > Palsa-739. The sequence continues at coordinate 864,487 of CAVUTE010000004.1, read as the reverse complement.
ATCCTGGCGGGAAAGGTCGATCTCGCCGGCTCAACCGTCGCCATCGTGTCTGGCGGCAACGCGGTAGCCCAGCAGGCCGCTGCTATCCTGGCTACACGATGAAAGCCGGTATCCATCCCGATTACGTGCTCTCGACGGTGACGTGTTCCTGCGGGAACACGTTCCAGGTCCACTCGACCAAGCCCGAGCTGCACGTCGAGATCTGCTCCCAGTGCCACCCCTTCTATACGGGCAAGCAGAAGCTCGTGGACACCGGTGGACGGGTCGAGCGCTTCCAGCGCCGGCTCGAGCGCGCCGAGCGCGCGAAGCGCAGCTAAGGGCCCCGTTTGATGACTGTCGGAGGCCAGGCTGTCCTCGAGGGCGTCATGATGCGCAGCCCCGGGAACTGGGCCGTCGCCGTCCGGACGCCCATGGGCACGATCGCGCAGGTGACGCGGCCGATCGACTCCGCCATGGCGCGCCACTGGGTTCTCCGCCTGCCCGTTATCCGCGGCGTGATGGCGCTCGGCGAGTCGCTCGCAATCGGCTTCCGTGCACTTGCGATCTCCGCGAACTACGCGGCGCAGGAAGAGGGCGCCGATCCCGCAGAGGCCGAGAAGGAGCTCTCGCGCGGCGCGCTCATCTTTGCGTTCGCGATCGCAATCGGGTTCGCGGTTGCGCTTTTCAAGGTCACGCCGGGGCTGATCACGGAGGCGCTGCCGATCAAGAGCGGCGGCTGGTTCGTGATCGTCGAAGGCGCGATCCGGGTGTCGATCTTCGTCGCCTACCTCGGTTTGATCTCGCTCCTGCCGGACCTCCGGCGGGTGTTCCAGTACCACGGCGCCGAGCACAAGGCGATCAACGCGTACGAGGCGGGGGAGGAGCTCGACCCCGAGACCGTGCAGCGCTATTCGCTGATCCACCCGCGCTGCGGCACCGCGTTCCTGCTCTGGGTGATGGTGATCGCGGTCTTCGTCTTCGCGTTCTTCGGTCGGCCGGCCTGGTACTGGCTGATCGTCGAGCGCATCGCGCTGCTGCCGTTCATCGCTGGGCTCGCGTATGAACTCATACGTTTCGCCGGCAAGCATCAGAACCGGTTCGTCATGACCGTCCTCGCGCCGGGCCTGTGGCTGCAGCGGCTGACGACACGCGAGCCATCGCTCGAACAGCTCGAGGTCTCGATTCGCGCGCTGCGCGAGGTCCTCGAGCTCGAGGGTACCCGTGTCGGAGAGAATCGCGTGGAGGTGATGGCGTAATGGCTACGGATCGCAAAGCAGAGGTCTCGTGGACCGGGAGCCTGCTCGAAGGGAGCGGGACGATCGATTCGTCGACGAGCGGCGCAATCGGCGGAGAGACCGTGAGCTGGAAGGCGCGCTCCACGGATGAGGCCGGCGGCAGCACGAGCCCCGAGGAGCTCATTGCGGCCGCGCACGCGGCGTGCTTCTCGATGGCGCTCGCGGCTGGGCTCTCGAAGGAAGGCCATCCGCCGGATCAGCTGAAGACGTCGGCGACGGTGACGTTCCAGCCCGGGGAGGGGATCGCGAAGATCGCGCTTCAAGTGGTGGGAACGGTGCCCGGCATCGACGCGGACGCGTTCCAGGCCGCGGCCGAGGGCGCGAAGGCGAACTGCCCGGTCTCGAAGGCGCTCGCCGGGGTGCCCGAGATCACGCTCGAAGCGCGTCTCGCGTAAGCGAGGCCATCAGCTCGAGCTCCGGCGCGTATACGTGCGCCGTCTTCACGTGCAGGACGAGCGCACCTACCATCACCGCGAGCTCGGCCGCGACGTGCGCCTGCAGCGCCGCAAGCTCGACGAGGTTCCCGTAGGCCTTCTTGCCGAAGTCGAGGCTGTGCGCGTACACGATCAGCTCGACCGCGCCGTCGCGCAGCCAGAAGTCGAGCACGCTGACGCAGGGGATGTACGTCGTGTCCGTGTGCGGCTGAAACGTCGTGATGGTCGCGTCGCGGCACTCAGGGTTCGCGCGTAGCCGCTCGACCACCCAGGCGATCTGATCGCGTCCGCCGCCTTCGTAGTTGAACAGCCGCATGGCATAGCTCGCCGCGCCGCCGAGCTCCGGCACGGTTTTCTGGACGAAGAAGTTCTCGTGCATCCACCGCAGCCAGTCCGGGTCTCCAAGCTCAGCGATCAACGCGTCCGCGGGATCAGGCTGCGCGACGGTGAGCGTCAGCAGCGCGAGCTCGCGCGTCGGTGCGCAGTCCCACACGGCATCGGCGCCGTGCTCCACGATCCGTCGCGCGACCTCGAGCCACGCCTCTCCAAGCGTCTGCGCCTCGACGAGCTCCACGGAGGGCAACGCTACCCTTGCTCATAGATGGACGCCACGCTGGACAACCTCGTCGACGAGATCGAGCGCAACTACGCGGAGACGCAGGCGCGCATGTCCGATCCGACATTGCACAACGACCGCCGCGAGGCGGCCGACGTCGGCCGCCGCCTGAAGGAGCTCGAGGCGCCGCATCGCCTCGCGCAGGAATGGCGCTCGGCCCGCGACGACCTCGAGGCCGCGCGCGAGGACTCCGACCTGCGCGAGCTCGTGCCCGAGCTGGAGGAGCGCACGACGCACCTCGAGCAAGAGCTCCGCCAGGCGCTCGTCCCGACCGATCCCGCCGACCGCAAGGACGTCATCCTCGAAGTCCGGCAGGGCGTCGGCGGCGACGAGGCCGCGCTGTGGGCCGGCGACATCTACCGCATGCTCGCCCGCTACGCCGAGCGGCGCGGGTTCAAGGTCGAGGAGCTCGGCTCGAGCCCGAGCGACGGCGGCGGCTACAAGGAGGTCACCTTCGCGGTCAAGGGCGACGGGGCCTACTCCATCTTCAAGTACGAGGGCGGCACGCACCGCGTGCAACGCGTTCCCGAGACCGAGAGCCAGGGCCGCATCCACACCTCGACGGCGACTGTCGCCGTCATGCCGGAAGCGGAAGAAGTCGAGATCGAGATCGATCCGAACGATCTGAAGATCGACGTGTACCGCTCGACCGGGCCGGGCGGCCAGTCGGTGAACACGACCGACTCCGCCGTGCGCATCACGCACCTGCCGACCGGTGTCGTCGTGTCGATGCAGGACGAGAAGTCGCAGCTGCAGAACAAGGACAAGGCGATGCGGGTTCTCCGGGCGCGCCTCTATGACCGCGAGCTGGAACGGCAGCGTGCAGAGCTCGATGCGACGCGGAGCCTGCAGATCGGCACCGGCGCGCGCGCGGAGAAGATCCGTACGTACAACTTCCCGGAGAACCGCGTCACCGACCATCGCATCAAGCTGACGCAGCACCAGCTCGACCGCGTCCTGCAGGGCGAGCTCGAGCCCTTCACCGAAGCGCTGACGGCGGAAGAGCGGCAGCGCGCGCTCGCGTGACCGTGCGCGATGCAATTGCCGAGGCCGAGCTTCGACTCGCCGCGGCCGGCGTCGACACGCCGCGCGTGGACGCAGAACTGCTTGTCGCGCACGTGCTCGGCGTCTCGCGCACGCAGCTCTACGCCGACCTCGACCGCGAGGTCGACGGGCTCGAGCCGCTGCTCGTGAGACGGGAACATCGCGAACCGCTCGCGTACGTCCTCGGCGACTGGGGCTTTCGCCGGCTGACGCTGAAGACCGACGCGCGCGCGCTCGTCCCGCGGCCCGAGACGGAGGTCGTCGTCGAACGCGCACTCGCGCTCCTCGCCGGCATGGAGGCGCCACGCGTCCTCGACGTCGGCGTCGGCTCGGGGGCCATCGCGTTGGCACTGAAGGACGAGCGCCCCGATGCGCAGGTGACCGGCGTCGACGAGTCGGAGGAGGCGCTCGCGCTCGCACGCGAGAACGCGGAGCAGCTCGGCCTCGACGTCGACCTGCGGATCGGCGGCCTCGACGCCGCGCAGGACGGGTGGGACCTCGTCGTCTCGAACCCGCCCTACGTCGACACGCTCGACGGACTCCAGCCGGAGCTGCGCTTCGAGCCGGAGATGGCGCTCGTCGGCTCGGGGCTACACGAGCGGCTGGCCGAGGAGGCCCGCACGCGTGCGCTCGTTCTCGAGGTCGGCGACGGCCAGGCGGAGCGCGTCGCCGCTGCGCTCGAGGGGCTCGCGTACAGAAACGTCCGGATTACCGCAGATTTGAGCGGGATTGCACGAGTCGTGGAAGGGGAACGTTGACTGACGTGCATGCAGCTGCCGCCGCCCTCCGCGCGCGCCGCCCGGTGATCCTCCCAACCGACACGGTCTACGGACTGTGCGCGCTGCCGTTCCGGCCCGAGCCGGTCGAGCGCCTCTACCGCCTGAAGGGGCGGGAGATGTCGAAGCCGATCGCCCTGCTCGCGGCCGATCTCGACGCGCTCCTGCTCGTCCTGCCCGAGCTCGACGTGACGCTCACCGAGGGATTGCTGCCGGGGCCGTACACGCTGATCGTCCCGAACCCGGCCCGGCGTTTCCCATGGCTCACAGGCGACACCCCGGAAGCGATCGGCGTCCGCATCCCCGAGCTCCCGCGCGAGGCGGCGGAGGTCCTGGACGAAGTGGGGGTCGTGTGTGCGACGAGTGCAAACGCGGCGGGCGGACAGAACCCGCGCCGCGTTCAGGACGTGCCGGAGGAGATCCGGAATGCCTGCGGCGCCGTCATCGACGCCGGCGAGCTTCCGGGCACGCCGTCGACGGTGCTCGACCTCACCGGCGATGAGCCGCTTGTGTTGCGCGAAGGCGCAACGCGACCGTAGCCTGGCCCACGTTTCCGGCGGCGTCGTACGCCTTCACCACGAGGTTGAAGCTCCCCTTCGGCAGGATCGCGAGGGAGAACGTGTACGGCGCCGCGTAATCGGTTCCGATGAGGACGCCGTTCGCGTACAGCTCGACCTTCGCGACGCCGACGTCGTCGGTCGCCTGAGCGACAAGCGTCCCGTTCGCAATCGATGTGACGCTCACCGTCGGAGCGGTTGCATCCGGGCACGCGGTCAGCGTTCCCGCGCGCGCTGCGGCCATCGCGGTCCGCACCGCGTCGAGTGACGACTTCGGCGTCCCGTCCGCGTAGAAGAGCCCCGACTGCCAACCGGGAAGGCCGGCCTCGTCCTCGACGTGGAAGAGCATGATCCCGACGACGTTGGGCTGACACATCGCGAGCTTGATCGCCTGGACGTAATAAGCGGCCTGCGTCGTCTCGTCCACGGGCTTCGCTGCCGCGCTCTCGTGGCCGGTGTAGTTCGGGGCCTCGTTCGGCGGGATGACGGACTCGACGCCGTACTCGCCGTACACGATCGGCAGCGTCGAGCCGGGCTGCGCCGTGCCGTCGAACGCCTGGCCGAGCGCGGCGACGAGCTTCGGATAGTCGCCCTCGGTGATCGTGTTCGAGTTCGGATGCGACATGCTCGGCGGCATCGAGGAGTTGTCGCCGTAGATGTGCTCGTCGAAGATGTCCATGAGCGGCCGCGTCCGCTTGCTCGCCCGGTACGCACGACCCATGTCGCGGATGAAGACGATGGGCGAATGGGAGGGTCGGTTCTTCGGGTTGTCGGTCCCGTGCGAATCCAGCGCCCCGCCGATGACGGTCACGTTCGGCCGCACGGCCTTGATGGCGTCGTATGTGTCCGCGAGCAGCGCCTCATAGGCGGTGGCAGCGATGTCGGCGCCGCGCATGTCGAACTGCGGCTGCCAGTAGTAGGACGAGTTGGGCTCGTTGCCGACGATGAACGTCGTGACGGTGGGGAGCGCGAGGACGACGTTCTGCGCGAAGGTCGCGAACTCCGACTGCAGGATCGGATCCTCCGGCGCCTGGATCGAGTTCACGTTGTAGATCGACACGACCGGCCGGATCCCGCGCGTCTCGGCCGCGGCCGCCGCGTTCCGCAGCTTCGCGGCGATGATCGGGTCGAGCTGTGTGTTGCCTGACACCCACTGCGCCGTCATGCGAATCGAGTCGAAGCCGGCCTGCTGCGCGAGGTTCATCTGCGCGGTCGGGTCACCCCAGACCGCGCCGTCCTCGGCGGCGCCCACGAAGAGGTTGGGGCCGGCGAACGCGGCAGGCGCGAAGACGAGTGCGGTCGCGAGGACCGCGAGAAGTCGAAGGACGCCCACGTCCTGTCTATCGGCCTGAACCCGTGATCGCTGGAGGACTGGTTACCATCCCTCCCGATGGCTCTGGCCCAGGAGACGTTCGAGCACCTGAAGACCGCAGGCCTGGCCGACGTCGATCCCGATATCGCCTCGCTTTTGACCAGGGAGCTGGAGCGGGAGCGGGGCCAGCTGGAGCTGATCGCGTCGGAGAACTTCACCTGGCCGGCGGTGTTCGAGGCGGTCGGTTCGGTGCCCACGAACAAGTACGCCGAGGGGTATCCCGGGCGCCGCTATTACGGGGGCTGCGAGGTCGTGGACGAGATCGAGGAGCTCGCGATCGACCGGGCGAAGGCGCTGTTCGCGGCCGAGCACGCGAACGTCCAGCCGCACGCGGGCGCCCAGACGAACATGGCGGTATACGCGGCGACGATGGAGCCCGGCGACACGTTGCTGGCCCTGCGGCTCGATCAGGGCGGCCACCTGACGCACGGCCACAAGGTCAACTTCTCCGGCCGGCTCTACACCGTCGTCCACTACGGCGTCTCGCGCGAGACGATGACGGTCGACTACGACGAGGTGCTGCGCCTCGCGAAGGAGGCGCGGCCGAAGGTGATCGTCTGCGGCGGCTCCGCGTATCCGCGCACGGTCGAGGCCGACCGTTTTCGCGCGATCGCGGACGAGGTCGGCGCGCTCCTGCTCTGCGACATGGCGCACTTCGCGGGTCTCGTCGCCGCCGGTCTCGTGCCGAGCCCGGTCGAGTACTGCGACTTCGTCTCGTCGACGACGCACAAGACGCTTGCGGGGCCGCGCGGCGGCTTCATCCTCTGCCGCGAGGAGCACGCGAAGGCGCTCGACAGCGCGGTGATGCCGGGCATGCAGGGCGGGCCGCTCATGCACACGATCGCGGCCAAGGCGACGTGCTTCCGCATCGCGATGACGGACGCATTCCGCTCCTACCAGTCGCAGATCCGGGCGAACGCCGACGCGCTCGGCGAGGCGCTGTTGGAGAGCGGGCTCGAGCTCGTCACCGGTGGCACCGACACCCATCTGTTGCTCATCGATCTGCGCGAGTCCGACTGGACCGGCAAGGACGCGGAGGAGCGCCTCGCCGAAGTGAACGTGACGGTCAATCGCAATACCGTCCCGTTCGACGAGCGCTCGCCGTTCGTCACCTCGGGCGTTCGCGTCGGGACGCCGGCGATGACGATGCGCGGCTTCGACGAGGAGGACTTCCGCGAAACCGGCCGCATCATCGCGGAGGCCCTGGTGGAGTCCCCCGACATCGACGGTCTGCGCTCGCGCGTCGCCGCATTGTGCAAGAAGCGGCCGCTCTATCCCGGCTGGCGGGGCTACACGAGCTTCACGTGATCGAGACGCGTCGTCTCACCGTCGTCGAGCACCCGCTCGTCCAGCACAAGCTGAGCTACCTGCGGGACAAGGAGACGCCGACCGTCCACTTCCGCAAGCTCGCGAATGAGATCACGTTGCTGCTCACGTACGAGGCGACGAAGGAGTTCCCCACCGAGGACTACGAGATCGAGACGCCGCTCGAGGCGATGACCGCGCAGCGGATCTCCGGGAAGAAGGTCGCCGTCTGCCCCGTGCTGCGCGCCGGCGTCGGCATGCTCGACGGCGTGCTCTCGCTCGTGTCGAGCGCGCGCGTCGGGTTCATCGGCATGTACCGCGACGAGGAGACGCTCGAGCCGGTGCAGTACTACTCGAAGCTTCCGACCGACCTCGCCGACCGCGACGCGATCGTGCTCGACCCGATGCTCGCGACCGGACACTCGAGCGCCGCGGCTATCGACGCCGTGAAGGAGGCGGGCGCGCAGTCGGTGACGCTCGTCTGCATCGTCGCTGCTCCGCCTGGCGTCGAGCACGTGCACGAGCGGCATCCGGACGTGCACATCGTCTGCGCGGCGCTCGACCGCGGGCTGGACGAGCGCGGCTACATCGTTCCGGGGCTCGGCGATGCGGGAGACCGGCTCTACGGCACGAAATAACCCGTGATGATCGGTGCCGCCGCCGCGCACTACGACGTCCTCGACCAGCTGGACAAGCATCTGGGGGTCGTGTGGGGCGCGCTCGTCGCGCTCGTCATCGTCGTCCTGCTGACGCCGGCGGTGGGCGGGATGGCGCGGCTCCTCGGCGCGGTCGACGTGCCCGGCGGCCGGCGGCTCAACCGCAGCCCGATCCCGCGTCTCGGCGGGCTTGCGCTCTTCCTCGGAATCTTCGTCCCGGCGCTCGCGTTCCTGCACCTTGGGCACCAGACGCGCGGCGTGCTGCTCGGCTCCGCGGTGGCGGTGACCGTCGGCGCGATCGACGACTTCCGCGGCCTGCGCTGGTTCGAGAAGCTCGCCGGCCAGGTGCTGGCTGCGAGCATCCCGGTCGGTTTCGGCGTGTGGGTCGACCGCTTCACGTTCCCCGTGATCGGGATCCATGCGCTGCCGGCGTGGGTCGGGATGCCGCTGACCGTGATGTGGATCGTCGCGATCATGAACATGGTCAACTTCCTCGACGGGATGGACGGCCTCGCCGCGGGCGTCGCGGCGATCGCGGGCGGCACGTTCTGCGTCATCGCGCTCTCGCTCGGCAAGCCGGATGCCGCCGTGTTGTCGGCGATCGTGCTCGGCGCGTCGCTCGGCTTCCTGCGGCACAACTTCTATCCGGCGCGGATCTTCATGGGCGACTCGGGCGCGCTCCTGCTCGGCTTCGTGCTTGCGACCGTCGTCGGTGCAGGGGCTCCTGAAGACGGCGGCGACCGTCGCCCTGTTCTTCCCGCTCATCGTGCTCGCCGTCCCGATCGTGGACACGACGTTCGTCGTCGCGCGGCGGCTGAAGCACGGCGAGCGCGTGTTCGAGGGCGACCAGGCGCACCTGCACCATCGCTTCCTGCGGCGTGGCTTCTCGCAGCCGCAGGCGACGATGACGATCTGGGCCTGGTGTCTATCCCTCGCCGCGGCGGCGCTCGGCACGCGCTTCCTGCCGATCCACGCGCACGGCAGGTGGCACGTGTGGCCGACTGATCGGCGCAGCCGCGATCGCGCTCCTTGCGCTCTCGATCTCGGCCTACGTCGTCTACGTGCTCGAGATCGTCAAGATCGCGAACCCGTACCAGCGGCGGCGGGAGCCGGGCGACCCGCTGCGGAAGGCCTCCTGAGGCCAGACCGGTACTTAGTATCCGGCACGAGAGTGTGACGACTCTCACTCGAGTCGCTCAACCTCGCGGGCGATCTCGTGACACAGACGTCTGGGTACCTAGTACCGGCCGTCGGCGGGACACCGCGACGCCGGCGAGGCACAGCGCGCCGCCGAGGTACGTGAGCGCGGCCGGCGACTCGTTGAGCCACGCCCAGCCGAGGAGCACCGAGATGGGCGGGACGAGGTACGTCGTCGCAGACAGGCGGCCCGCGCTCGTGCGGGAGAGCGCGAAGCCCCACGTGATGAAGCCGAGCGCCGTCGGGCCGATGCCGAGGTACACGATCCATCCGGTCGAGCCTCCGTGGGCCGTTCCGACCTGGTGGACGAGCGCCGGCGCGAACGGCGTGCACACGAGCGCGCCGATGACCGCGCAGCAGAACACGGTCTGGACCGGGGTCAGCCGCCGGAGCACGATCTTCTGCGCGATCACGCCGGCCGCGTAGGCGGCCGCGGCGGCGAGGCACAGGAGCACCCCGGTCGTCGTTGCGGTGTGCGTCGAGCTTGCGATCGCGATCACGACGATGCCGGCGAAGGCGACGGCGACCCCGGTAAAGAGGCTGCGCGGGAATCCCTCGTGCAGGAGCAGCCCCGCCAGGACGGCGATGAGGATCGGCCCGACGCCGACGAGCAGCGCCGCCGTTCCCGCGTCGACGCGCCGCTCGCCTGAGTTGAGCGCGACGTTGTACGCGCCGAACCAGAGCAGGCCGCAGACCAGGAGTGGGATGCCGACCTCGCCCAGGGCGTCGCGGCTCGGGAGGCGCTCGCCTCGCACGAGGCCGATGACGGCCAGGGCGCCCACGGCGACGGCGAGGCGGCCGAGCGACAGCGCGCCGGGCGAGTAGCTGCGCCCGGCAGAGCGGATCCCGACGAAGGCCGAGCCCCAGAGGAGGACGGTGATGCCCGCGGCGCCGAGCGCCGCGTAGTCCCGGGTCGGCGCGGGAAGGTCGGCTGCGGCTTCCACTGAGTGATGAAACGCACCAGAGGCGCGATTTGTTCGATGAGGGCCGCGGGCGACTGCCAGGGTGTGCACGAACCGGAGCCGTGGCCCTTTTCCCATCCCGGATTCCGCTGTTACAAAGTCGGCGGTTTGCGGGGGTCGAACATGCTATTCTCGCGGCGCATGCAGGCCGCTCCCCGCTCGTCGTTTCAGCCCGTCGAAGCGGGCGCAATTCTGGCCGGCACGACGGGAATGTGCGCCGCCGGCGGCGCGCTCGTCGGCTGGGGCTTCGGCTCCGCCGGCCTCGGCGTGCTCGGTGGCGTGGTGGTCGGCATCCCGACCGGAGTCTTCGCCGTCTACCGCCGCTTCAAGGGCTACTTCTCGTGATGGCGGGCGTGTTCTCCACCCCGCGACCCGTTCCGGGCCGCCGTGTACCCGCGCTCGCAGGGGCGGCGGTGATCGTGCTCAGCCTGCCGGTGTTCCTCGTCGGCGGATTCCGGCTGAGCGGGTGGGCGCTCGCCGCAGTCCTCTGGGCCGCAGGTGAAGCGCTGAGCGTCTGGCTCGGGCGGATTCCGACCGGCGCCGACAACCTGCGCAAGTCTGGGATGGTCGCGCTCGCGATGTCGTTCCGCGGCATCGGCGTCATGGTCGTCCTGCTCGCGGTCACGGTCGCGAACAAAGGCCTCGGCATCCCCGCCGTCGTCGTGTACGCGCTCGCGTACACGCTTTCGCTCGGTGTCTCGCTCCTGGAGTACTTCAACGCGTGATCGCCGGGACGTTCAACCCTGCGGACGAGTTCGCGCTGAAGCAATGGGTCGGGATTCACCTCGGCCCGCTCGACATGTCCATCAACAAGGCGGTCGTCTATCTCGCGCTCAGCGCGCTCCTGACGATCCTGCTCGGGCTCTTCACGATGCGCAGCCGGCTCGCACTGCTGCCGAGCAAGCGGCAGACGGTCGGCGAGGCCGTGTACGAGCTCGCGCAGACGCAGATCGCCGAACAAGGGCTGCCGACGAAGGCGATCGGCCGCTGGTTCCCGTACGTCGCTTCGCTCTTCCTCTTCATCTTCACCATGAATATGGTCGGCTTCATCCCGCTGCCGCTCACCGGCGACAAGTGGCACGGCGTGCCGACATGGGGCATCTATGCCGTCACGTCGCAACTGTCGGTGACGCTCGTGCTCGCGGTCCTGACCGTCGTCTTCACGCACATCGAAGGCGTGCGGTACAACGGCCTGAAGTACTTCAAGAGCTTCCTGCCGGCCGGCCTGCCGTCATGGTCGCTGAAGACGTTCATTCCGCTTTCCCTCATGCTCGTGCTCGAGATCATCTCGCATGTCTTCCGCGTGATCAGTCTCAGCGTCCGGCTCTACGCGAACATGCTCGCCGGCCACATCCTGATCCTCGTCTCGATCGGTCTGTTGTTTATCCTGAGCGGCCTCACGTTCTGGATCGTCGCAGTCTTCTCGCTGCCGATCGGGATCGCCTTCTACCTCTTCGAGGTCGTGATCGTCGTGACCATTCAGGCGTTCATCTTCGCTGCCCTGACTGCCATCTACATCGGCTCCGCCATCGAGCCGGCCCACTAAGGAGGAAACCGGTGCTCCACCTGCTCGCAGTAACGTCACCCACCATCAAGGCCGCGCAGGCCCTCGGCTTCGGCCTCGGCATGGGCCTCGGCTCGCTCGGCGCCGGCATCGGCATCGGCACGGTCTTCGCCTCGATGATCCAGTCGGTCGCCCGCCAGCCCGAGCTGCGCGGCGAACTGCAGGGGATCATGTGGCTCGGCTTCGCCCTCACCGAGGCGGTCGTGTTCTACGGCCTCGTCGGCGGCTTCCTCGGCTTCGTGCTCGTCAAGTAGATGCTCGTCGCAGCCAGCAGCCCGCTCACCAAGATCATCCCGGGGCTGATGATCTGGACGATCGTGTTCTTCGTGATCGTCTTCTTCGTGTTGAAGAAGTTCGCCTTCGGCGCGATCCAGAAGACGATCGACGAGCGGCGCGAGCAGATCCGCCGTTCGATCGAAGAGGCGGACAACGCGCGGGACGAGGCGCGCAAGCTGCTGGAGGAGCACCGCCAGCTCATCGGGCAAGCGCGCAGCGACGCGGAGGGCATCCTCGCCGAGGCGCGCAAGACGCGCGAATCGATGGAGCTGCGCATGCGCGAGGAGACCGAGGCCGAGCGGCAGCGCCGGCTCGAGGAGACGCGCAAGGAGATCGCTGCCGAGACGGCACGCGCACTGGAGCAGATTCGCAACGAGGTCGCCGACCTCACGCTCGAGGCGACGGCCCGCGTCGTCGGACGCACGCTCGACGCCGACCGCGACCGCGAGCTCATCAGCGAGGCGATCGGCGCGCCTCGACTTCTCGCGCCTCGAGGAGCCGGCATAGCCGCTGCGCAACGCATCTACGCCGAGGCGCTGTTCGGCGCGGCGAAGGAGGAGAAGCGGCTCGCGCAGGTGCACGAGGCCCTCACCGACTTCGCGGCCGCGATCGAGCAGACGCCGGAGCTGCGCATGGTCCTGCGCAACCCGCAGCTCGAGTCGACGGAGAAGGCGCGCATCCTCGCCGACCTCGCCGGCGACGAGGAGCCGCTGTTCAAGAACTTCCTCTTGCTCGTCGCAGAGAAGGGCCGCGCAGGCGAGATCGAGGAGATCGCGCAGGAGTTCGAACGGCTGATGGCGCGCGAGGAGCGCCGCCTGACGGTCGAGCTGACCACCGCGCGCGAGCTCACCGACGACGAAGCGAAGGCGATCGTCGCGCAGATCGAGAAGGCGGCCGGCCGCAAGGTCGAGGCGACGCGCAGCGTCGACCCCGATCTCGTGGGCGGCATCGTGCTGCAGGCAGGCTCGTACCGCGTCGACGCCAGCGTCCGCGGACGATTGGAACGCTTGAGACAAGAACTCGTCAGGAGATAGGAGAGGTGGTGCCCCTCCCAGCAATAGTCAGTGCGCCTCTGGCGGCCGCAAAGCGGCGCCATGCGGCGTCCTCAGTCGACCCGATAGCTGCAGCTATCGGGTCTCCCTGCGTCCTTGCCTGGCTTGCTTTTCACTCGCCAGGAGCGCGAAACCATTACTGGGAGGGACACCCTTGAAGCTGCGCCCCGAAGAGATCACGTCGATCCTCCGCCAGCGGATCGAGCAGTACGACGTCGAGACCGATCTCGCCGAGGTCGGTACGGTCCTCTCGATCGGCGACGGCATCGCCCGCGTCTACGGCCTCGAGAACGCCGTGGCGCTGGAGATGCTCGAGCTCGAGCACGGCGTCGTCGGCCTCGCGTTCAACCTCGAAGAGGACCAGGTCGGCGTCGCGCTGTTCGGCGAGTGGGAGAAGGTCGGCGAGGGCGAGCCCGTGCGCCGCACAGGCACCGTCGCCAGCGTTCCCGTCGGCGACGCCCTGCTCGGCCGCGTCGTCGATCCGCTCGGCAACCCGCTCGACGGGCGCGGCCCGATCGAGTCGGACGAGACTCGCCCGCTCGAGTTCAAGGCGCCGGGCGTCATCCAGCGCCAGCCGGTGAAGGAGCCGCTCGCAACCGGCATCAAGGCAATCGACACGATGACCCCCGTCGGCCGCGGACAGCGCGAGCTGATCATCGGCGACCGCTCCACAGGCAAGACGGCGATCCTGATCGACACGATCCTCAACCAGCGCGAAACGGACGTGCACTGCATCTACGTCGCCATCGGCCAGAAGGCGTCGACCGTCGCAGGCATCTACGAGCGCCTGCGCGACGCCGGCGCGATGGAGTACACGACGATCGTCACCGCGTCCGCCAACGAGGCCGCGCCGATCAAGTGGATGGCGCCGTTCGCGGGCTGCGCGATGGGCGAGCACTACCTCTTCAACGGCAAGCACGCGCTCGTCATGTACGACGACCTCTCGAAGCACGCGGACGCGTACCGGCAGCTGTCGCTGCTGCTGCGCCGCCCGCCAGGTCGCGAGGCGTTCCCGGGCGACGTCTTCTACCTGCACTCGCGGCTGCTCGAGCGCGCGTGCAAGCTCTCGGACGACCTCGGAGGCGGATCGCTGACCGCGCTTCCGGTGATCGAGACGCAGGCCGGCGACGTCTCGGCGTACATCCCGACGAACGTCATCTCCATCACCGACGGCCAGATCTACCTGCAGTCCGACCTCTTCTTCTCGGGCGTGCGTCCGGCCGTGAACGTCGGCATCTCCGTGTCGCGCGTCGGCGGCAATGCGCAGACGAAGGCGACGAAGAAGGTCGCCGGTCGCCTGCGCCTCGACCTCGCGCAGTACCGCGAGCTGGAGGCGTTCGCGCAGTTCGGCTCCGAGCTCGACCGCGCCACGCAGCAGTCGCTGACCCGCGGCGAGAAGATGGTCGCGACGCTGAACCAGCCGCAGTACCAGCCGTGGCCGATGGAGGACCAGGTGGTCGGCATCTACGCCGGCATCCACGGCTACCTCGACGACATCCCGACGCCGCAGGTGCAGCGCTTCCAGGACGAGCTGCGCGAGTTCATGCGTGCCGAAGGGACGATCTACAAGCAGATCAAGGACACGGGCGAACTTCCCGACGACCTCGCCGAGAAGCTCAACGGCCAGATCGAGAAGTTCAAGAACACGTTCAACGTCGAGGAGGCGTCGGGCCTCATCTAATGGCGTCGCAGCAGGACATCCGCCGGCGGATCGCCTCCGTCCGCAACACGCGCAAGATCACGAAGGCGCTCGAGCTCGTCGCGAGCGCCCGGCTGCGGCGCGCCCAGACACGGATCGAGGAGATGCGGCCGTACGCGGACCGCATGCAGGAGCTGATGGTCGGTACCGCACGCGCGGCGTCCTCGTTCCGCAACCTGCCGCTCCTGCAGCGCCGCGAGGAGAAGCGCGTCGGCGTTCTCATCTTCAGTGGCGACCGCGGTCTCGCAGGCCCGTTCAACGGGCAGGTCATGCGCCGCGCGTTCGAGCTGGAGCGCAAGGAGCGCGCCGACGGCCACGAGGTCGTGTGGACCGTGGTCGGCCGCAAGGGCGGATCGACCCTGCGCTTCCGGCGCTTCGAGGTCACCGCGCACTGGGAGGGATTCGTCGACAAGCCGACGTACCACGACGCGCAGGCGGTGGCGCACAAGCTTGCCGAGCTGTACACGGAGGAGCAGGTCGACCGCGTCGTCGTCGTGTACAACAAGTTCGTCTCGGCGCTCGTCCAGCAAGTCGTCGTCTCCGACCTCCTGCCGATCCCCGAGCACGTGCTCGAGGGAAGCGACGAGGAGGATCCGGACCCGAAGAAGCAGGCTCTGCGCGGCGACTTCATCTACGAGCCCGAACCGGAAGAGATTCTCGAGCGCCTGCTGCCGGTGTATCTCGAAACCGAGATCTATCGTGCGCTGCTCGAGTCAGCCGCGTCATTCCTCGCGTCGCAGATGACGGCGATGCGGAACGCGTCGAAGAACGCAAACGACTTGATCGATAGCTACACGTTGCAGATGAACCGCGCCCGCCAGGCGGAGATCACCCAGGAGATCCTCGAAGTCGTCGCCGGCGCCGACGCGCTGACCGCATAAGGAGACACATGCCCGCAACGAAGACCAAGAAAAGCACCGGCCGGATCATCGAGATCAAGGGCGTCGTCCTCGACGCTGTCTTCCCGAGCGGGCTGCCGGAGATCAACCACGCGCTCAGCATCCAGGTGGCCGAGAACGGCGGCACGCGCGAGCTGATCGCGGAGGTGCAGCAGCACCTCGGCGACGATCGAGTGCGCGCGGTGGCGATGGACTCGACCGACGGCCTCGCGCGGGGCGTGGAGATCGTCGACACGGGCGCGCCGATCTCGGTCCCGGTCGGCGACCAGACGCTCGGCCGCGTCTGGAACGTCCTCGGAGATCCCGTCGACGGCAAGGAGGCGGCGAGCGGTGACCGCCGGCCGATCCATGCCGATCCTCCGAGCTTCAGCGAGCTGTCGCCGAAGGTCGAGATCTTCGAGACCGGCCTCAAGGTCGTCGACCTGATCGCGCCGTACGTGCGCGGCGGCAAGATCGGCCTGTTCGGTGGCGCCGGTGTGGGCAAGACGGTGCTCATCCAGGAGCTGATCCACAACGTCGCGAGCGAGCACGGCGGCGTGTCCGTCTTCTCCGGTGTCGGTGAGCGCACGCGCGAGGGCAACGACCTCATCCTCGAGATGACGGAGTCGAAGGTCATCGACAAGGTCGCGCTCGTCTTCGGTCAGATGAACGAGCCGCCGGGCGCGCGCCTGCGGGTAGCGCTCTCCGGGCTGACGATGGCGGAGTACTTCCGCGATCAGGGTCAGGACGTGCTGCTCTTCATCGACAACATCTTCCGCTTCGTCCAGGCGGGCTCGGAGGTGTCGGCGCTGCTCGGCCGTATGCCGAGCGCCGTCGGCTACCAGCCGACGCTCGCTACCGAGATGGGGCAACTGCAGGAACGGATCACGTCGACGCGCACCGGCTCGGTCACATCAGTGCAGGCGGTGTACGTTCCGGCGGACGACCTCACCGACCCGGCGCCGGCGAGCACGTTCGCGCACCTCGACTCGACGACGGTGCTCTCGCGCAGCATTGCCGAGAAGGGGCTCTATCCCGCGGTCGACCCGCTCGACTCGACGTCGCGCGCGCTCCAGCCGGGGATCGTCTCCGACGAGCACTACCGGTGCGCGACGCGCGTGCAGGAGGTGCTGCAGCGCTACCGCGACCTGCAGGACATCATCGCCATCCTCGGCATCGACGAGCTCTCCGACGAGGACAAGCTCGTCGTCACCCGGGCGCGCAAGATCGAGCGCTTCTTCTCGCAGCCGAACTTCGTGGCCGAGCAGTTCACCGGCACGCCGGGCGAGTACGTGAAGCTCGAAGACACGATCCGCGGCTTCACGGAGATCCTGGACGGCAAGCACGACGACCTCCCCGAGCAGGCCTTCTACATGGTGGGCGTCATCGAGCAGGCGGTCGAGCGCGGCAAGCAGATGGCGGATTCGTAAGTGGCACACCCGAAGTTCTCGGTATCGCTCGTCACGCCGGAGGGCCCCGCATTCGAGGGCGAGGCGGAGATGATCGTCGTGCCGGGAGCGGCGGGCGACATCGGCGTGCTCGCGCGGCACGCGCCGCTCGTGGCGATGCTGAACGCCGGCTCGACGCGGGTGTACGTCGACGCGGACAGCAACCAGATCCAGACGTTCGCGACCGGGCCTGGGTTCTTCCAGGTGCTGGAGGACCGCGCGATCGCGCTCGTCGACGATGCCGTCATCGCGACGGAGATCGACGTCGAGCGCGCGCGGCATCAGCTCGAAGAGGCGCAGGCGGAGCTGGCGAAGATCGAAGCGGGAGACTCGACGGCCGACCGGTGGCAGCTCGAGCAGCGCATCCGCCACGCCGAGAACCAGCTGAACGTCAGCGGCGCCGCGGGCTAGCGGCTAGCTCGCGACTCCGCCACGGAACATGCGCGCTCTCGTGTGGGTAACAGGTACCCGGACGTAGGTGTCACGAGATTCAGGCGGCGGTGAGCGCGGCCGCGAGGTCTCGGTGCGCCGGGAGGTACAGGCGCTCGACGTACTCGCGCACCATGCGGTTCGTGCTGAACTCGGTCCCGAGCTCCGCGATCGAGTGCCGCATCATCTCGACCCACCGCGTCGGGATCCCGTCCGCGTCGCGCTCGAAGAACGCCGGGAGCACCTGCTGCTCGAGGACGCCGAAGAGCGCCTCCGCGTCTGCCGCGTCCTGTTCCTCGTCGTTCCGTGACGCGTCTTCGTCGCCGATGGCGAAGCCTCGGTCGGGTGCGTAGCCTTCGGCCCACCACCCGTCGAGGATGGAGCAGTTCAGCACGCCGTTCAGTGCCGCCTTCATCCCCGACGTGCCCGACGCCTCCATCGGCCGCCGTGGCGTGTTGAGCCACACGTCCACGCCCTGCACGAGGCGGCGCGCGAGCGTCATCTCGTAGTCAGGCAGGAACACGACGTGGTGGTGCGCGCCGTCGCCGCGCGAGAAGTCGACCACCTGGCGGATGACGTCTTTGCCTCCCTCGTCCGCCGGATGCGCCTTGCCGGCGACGACGATCTGCAGCGGGCGATCGGGATCGCCGAGCAGCGTCGCCAGCCGCTCGGGCTGGCTGAGGAGGAGTCCCGCGCGTTTATAGGTTGCGAACCGCCGCGCGAAGCCGATCGTGAGTGCCGCGGGATCGAGCTCGGGCGCGCCACGCGTACGCGAGATGAACTCCATGAGGCGCGCCTTCGCCGAGCAGTGCGCCTCCCACAGCACCTGCGCCGGGAGCTCGAGCGCTCGCTCCAGCTTGGGCGTGTTCGTCCCGAGCATCCCTTCGAGCTCGCCGCCCAGCCACGTGCGCACGTGCACGCCGTTCGTGATCGACGTGATCGGAACCTCGTCCACCGGGCGGTCCGGCCAGAGGTCGTGCCACATGTCGCGTGAAACGGCGCCGTGGAGCTTCGAGACACCGTTCGCATAGGCCGACGTCTTGAGCGCAAACGGCGTCATCCCGAAGACCGAGTCCTCCGGATGCACCTTGCCGAGGGTCTCGAACTCCTCCCAGGAAAAGCCGCAGCGCTCGACGATCGGCTCGACGTTCCGCCGCACGAGCCCCGGCTCGAACACCTCGTTGCCGGCCGGCACGGGTGTGTGCGTCGTGAAGACCGTGGACGTGCGCAGCCGCTCGAGCGCGGCGTCGCGGTCTATTCCTTCTTCCTCGACGAGCTCGCGCAGCCGCTCGAGCTGGAAGAACGCCGAGTGGCCCTCGTTCATGTGGAACACGGTCGGCTCGAGGCCGAGCGCGCGCAGGACGCGGACGCCGCCGATGCCGAGCACGAGCTCCTGTCGCAGCCGGTACTGACGGTCGCCGCCGTACAGCGTGTTCGTCACTTCGCGCGCCCAGTCCGGATTGCCCTCCACCTTCGTGTCGAGGAGATAGAGCGAGACGCGGCCGACCAGCGCGCGCCACACGCTGATGCGCACCGGAATGAGGTTGCCCTCGTCGTCGGCGAGCATCACCTTCGGCGACATCGGCACAAGCGTGAGTGGCAGCCGGATTGTGTCGTTGCGCGGATAGCGCTCGACCTGCCGGTCTCCCTCGTCCAGCCTCTGACGGAAGTAGCCGCGGAAGTAGTTCAGCCCCACGGCGACGAGCGGCACGCCCAACTCGGAGGCGGACTTCAGGTGGTCGCCCGCGAGCACGCCGAGGCCGCCGGAGTAGATCGGGAGGCTCTCGTCCAGGCCGAACTCGGCGGAGAAGTACGCGACGAGGAAGTCGTCCGGGTGACTCTCCTGGGTCTCCCACCAGCTGGGGCGCTCCGCCTCCGCAGCGAGCCGCTCCTGCACCCGCCCGAGCTGCATCGCGTACTCCGGCGTCAGCGCACGGCGGAGATCCTCGTCGGTCAGCTCGGAGAGGAGCGCCGTCGGGTTGTGCAGGAGCTCACTGAAGCGTCTCCGGTCGAGCTCCGCGAAGAGCTGGCGAGCGCCCGGCGTCCAGCTGAAGGAGAAGTTGCCTGCGATCTGTGCCAGCGCGGCACGAAGGCTCGCCCCGTCGTGGACCTCGGACATCGGGCGGCACCCTACCGAAGCGACGGTTGGTACCCTTCGGTTACCCGGAGAGATTTGACAGGCAGCTTGGCGACCGGGTTAACAAACGCCTAAAGAGCCCGTGGGCGCTTCCCCGGCGCTCCCGGACCTGAAGGCAGGAGCGGGAGACGGGACATGCGGGACGCACGCGACAGACTGGAAGCGATTCTCGGCGAGCGCATCGCGGTGCTCGACGGGTCGTGGGGCGTGCTCATCCAACGCGAGGTGCGCGGGGAGGAGGCGTACCGGGGCGAGCGCTTCCGCCACCATCCGCGCGACGTTGCGGGCGATCCCGACCTGCTCAACCTGACGCAGCCGGAGATCGTGCGCGACATCCACCGGTCGTACTTCGAAGCCGGCGCAGACATCGCCTCGACGAACACCTTCACGGCGACGCGCATCGGCCAGGCCGACTACGCCCTCGAGGACTACGCGGCCGAGATGAGCCTGGCCGGAGCCCGCATCGCGCGGGAGGTCGCCGACGAGTTCGGCGGGCTTGTCGCCGGCTCCGTCGGCCCGCTGAACGTGACGCTCTCGCTCTCGCCGAAGGTGGAGGACGCCGCGTACCGCGCGGTCACGTTCGACGAGGTCGTCGCGACGTACGCCGAACAGATGGCGGCACTGCGCGACGGCGGCGTCGACCTGTTCCTGATCGAGACCATTTTCGACTCCCTCAACGCGAAGGCGGCCATCGTCGCCGCGCGAGAGGCGGCGCCGGAGGTGCCGCTGTGGCTCTCTTTCACGGCCGTCGACCGCAGCGGCCGCAACCTCTCCGGCCAGACCGTGGAGTCGTTCTGGGTGTCGGTCGAGCAGGCGAAGCCGCTCATCGTCGGCGTGAACTGCTCGCTCGGCGCGAGCGAGATGCGGCCGTTCGTCGAAGACATCTCGCGCGCGGCGACCACCTGGGTCGCCTGCTATCCCAACGCCGGCCTGCCGAACGAGTTCGGGACGCACGACGAGCAGCCGGCCGACACGAGCCGCCTGCTCGGCGAATTCGCTCGCGACGGCCTCGTCAACATCGTCGGCGGCTGCTGCGGCACGACGCCCGACCACGTGCGCGCCATCAAGGCGGCCGTCGACGGCGTCGCGCCGCGTCAAGTGCCGTCACCGCCGCGCTTGACGCGCTTCAGCGGGTTGGAGCCGTTCGCGATCACCCCTGACACGAACTTCGTGATGATCGGCGAGCGCACGAACGTCACCGGCTCGGCGCGCTTCCGCCGTCTCGTCGAGGGAGGCGACTACCAGCAGGCGCTCGACGTCGCGCTCGAGCAGGTGCGCGGGGGCGCGAACCTGCTCGACGTGAACATGGACGCCGACCTGCTCGAGGGCGAGGAGGCGATGACGACGTTCCTCAACCTCGTCGCCACCGAGCCTGAGATCGCGCGGCTGCCGATCATGGTGGACAGCTCGCGCTGGACGGTGCTCGAGGCGGGCCTCAAGTGCCTGCAGGGCAAGGGCGTCGTCAACTCACTGAGCCTCAAGGAAGGCGAGGAGCTCTTTCTCGAGCAGGCGCGCGCCGTGCTCGGCTACGGCGCCGGCGTCGTCGTCATGGCGTTCGACGAGCAGGGACAGGCGGAGACGGTCGAGCGCAAGGTGGCCATCTGCGAGCGCGCGTACCGGCTACTCGTCGACGAGGTCGGCTTCGCGCCCGAGGACATCATCTTCGACTCGAACGTCCTCGCCGTCGCAACGGGGATCGAGGAGCACGCCGAGTTCGCGAAGGCGTTCATCGCCGCGCTGCCA
Organism: uncultured Actinomycetes bacterium; assembly: GCA_963744355.1. Taxonomy (GTDB): domain Bacteria; phylum Actinomycetota; class Thermoleophilia; order Gaiellales; family Gaiellaceae; genus Palsa-739. Next base: position 843,068 of record CAVUTE010000004.1, on the reverse strand, counting down.
CTCATCAAGGAGCGCTGCCCGGGCGTGAAGACGAGCGGCGGCATCTCCAATCTCAGCTTCTCGTTTCGCGGGAACGACGTCGTCCGCGAGGCGATGCACTCGGCGTTCCTCTACCACGCGATCGCTGCAGGGCTCGACATGGGCATCGTCAACGCCGGCCAGCTCATCCTGTATGCCGACATCGAGCCGGAGCTGCTCGAGCGCGTCGAGGATGTCATCTTCAACCGGCGCGACGACGCGACCGAGCGGCTCGTCGAGTACGCCTCGCGCGTCACGGGCGAAGGCACGCGCCGCGAGGTCGACCTGTCCTGGCGCGAGACGACGGTGGAGAAGCGCCTTGAGCATGCGCTCGTCCACGGCATCGTCGACTTCATCGAGGAGGACGCAGAGGAGGCGCGGCAGAAGCTCGCCCGCCCGCTCGACGTGATCGAGGGGCCGCTGATGGCCGGCATGCAGGTGGTCGGCGACCTCTTCGGCGCCGGGAAGATGTTCCTGCCGCAGGTGGTGAAGAGTGCGCGCGCGATGAAGCGCGCCGTCGCCTACCTGGAGCCGTTCATGGCCGAGGAGAAAGATTCCGGGCGGGTGCAAGGCAAGGTCGTGCTCGCCACCGTCAAGGGCGACGTCCACGACATCGGCAAGAACATCGTCGGCGTCGTCCTCGGCTGCAACAACTACGAGGTCATCGACCTCGGCGTCATGGTGGCAGGCGACGCGGTGCTCGAAGCCGCGCGCGAGCACGGCGCCGACGTCGTCGGGCTGTCCGGCCTGATCACGCCGTCGCTCGACCACATGGTCGACGTCGCGCACGAGATGGAGCGGCGCGGGCTGTCGCTGCCGCTGCTGATCGGCGGCGCCACGACATCACGGCAACACACCGCTGTACGAATCGCGCCGCAGTACTCGCAACCGGTCGTGCACGTGCACGATGCCTCGCGCGTCGTCGGCGTCGTCTCCGATCTGCTCGATCCGGAGCGGCGTCGCCGTCTCGACGCCGAGAACCGTGACGAGCAGGAACGGCTGCGCGACCAGTACGCCGAGCGCGAGCGGAAGCCGCTGCTCCCGATCGAAGAGGCCCGCGCGAATCGCCAAAAGCTGCCGTTCGACGACCTGCCGGTCCCGAACTTCACCGGCCCGCGCGTCGTCGAGCCGGATCTCGCCACGCTGCGCGAGTACATCGACTGGCAGTTCTTCTTCCACGCGTGGGAGCTGAAGGGGAAGTACCCGGCCATCCTCGACCAGCCGGCCGCGCGCGAAGTATTTGATGACGCCCAGGAGTTGCTCGACGAGATCGTGCGCGACGGGTTGCTGCGCGCGCGCGGCGTCTACGGCTTCTGGCCGGCGTCCTCGGACGGGGACGACGTCGTTCTCGCCGACGGGACGCGCTTCTGCTTCCTGCGCCAGCAGGCCGCATACGGCGACTCGCGGCCGAACCGCAGCCTGGCGGACATCATCGCGCCCGCGGGCGACCACCTCGGCGCGTTCGCCGTGACCGCGGGCATCGGCGCCGACGAGCTTGCCGCTCGATTCGAGGCCGAGCACGACGACTACCGCGCGATCATGGCCAAGGCGCTCGCCGATCGTCTCGCGGAGGCGTTCGCCGAGTACCTGCACGAGATCGCCCGGCGCGAGTGGTACGAGACAGGGCGGAAGCTCTCGAGCGAGGAGCTCGCCGCGGAGCGCTATCGCGGCATCCGGCCTGCGTTCGGCTACCCCGCCTGCCCGGACCACAGCGAGAAGCGGAAGCTCTTCGACCTTCTCGGTGCCGAGTCCCTCGGGCTCGCGCTGACCGAGTCGTTCGCGATGACCCCGGCCTCGAGCGTGAGCGGCGTCTACTTCGGCCATCCCGACGCCCGGTACTTCTCCGTCGGCCGCATCGGCCGCGACCAGGTCGAGGACTACGCCGCGCGCAAGGGCGTCTCCGTTGCAGAGGCCGAGCGCTGGCTGCGGCCGAACCTCGCGTACGAGCCGGACGCCGTTCCCGTTTAAGAGGTACACGCGTCCACAATCGGGGACCCACCTCCCGCCCCGTCGGCGTGAGCCTACCCCGGCGGTTGATGCGCATGGTCACGAGCGACCGGCGGTTTTGCAACGTTTTCGTTACGTCGCGACACCCTGGGGAGGATCGGCCGTGTCGCCCGGTAACCTTGATCTCCGCCCGTGCGGACGACGCTGAAGAGAGGAATCGGCCGCGGGGCGGCTGTCAACGGCAACGGTCAAGGCGTTCTTCCGCCGACTGCGATCGAGCCGATGCAGCGCTACCGGCAGCCGCCCCCGCCGCGGCGTTCGACGAAGCGGCTGCTGGGGCAGGTCTTCGGCTGGATCCTAATTGCGCTCGTCGTCATCGTCGCGGGCCTCGCCGGCGGCGTCTACCTGTACGCGCATCAGACGCTGAACGCGCTCGCTCCGCATTCGAAGTCGGTGAAGGAGTCGACGAAGTTCCTGCACACCGTGCCGCCGTCGCAGCCGGCTACGGCTCTCCTCATCGGGTACGACGCACGCGCGGGCGTCGACTCATTCGGCGCGGCGGGGTCGCGCTCGGACACGATCATGCTCGTCCGCGCCGATCCGCAGCAGAACACGCTGTCCCTCTTTTCGTTCCCGCGTGATCTCGTCGTTCCGATCTACTGCAAGAACCAGACGACTCCGATCACGACCGACCGCATCAACAGCGCCTGGACGAGCTGTGGGCCGACGGGAACGCTGAACACCGTTGAGAAGCTGACGGGCATCAACGTCAACTACCTGATCACGATCGACTTCCACGGCTTCAAGTTGCTCGTCAACAAGCTGCATGGCGTGTACATGGACGTCGACCACCGCTATCTGAACACGGTCGGCGGCCCCGGCGGTTACGCGACGATCGACCTCGAGCCCGGCTATCAGAAGCTCAACGGCCAGCAGGCGCTCGACTTCGTGCGCTTCCGGCACACGGACAGCGACCTCTATCGCGTCGCTCGTCAGCAGCTCTTCATCGAGGCGCTCAAGGACCGGCTCTCGACGGGGGTCTCGATCTTCCAGATTCCGAAGCTGATCGGTGCGCTCAAGGGCAGCGTCGAGGTCGGCAGCGGGAACTGCGCCACCTGCCCGCCGAGCTTCTCCGAGATCGAGTCATACGCGGGCCTCGCGTACAAGCTGCCGCCGGGCCACCTGTTCCGCGTCGCCTTGCAGAACCTGCAGCCGTACGGCATCGCGAACGCCGAGCTGATCGCGCAGACGCCGGACATCCAGACCGCGGTGGCCTCGTTCGAGAATCCGGACGTCACGCAGGCTGTCCGCTCGACCGACGCCGCGCTCGGACGAAAGGCCAAGCTGCCGAAGGGGCCGCCGCTCAAGGCGAGCCAGATCTCGACGGTCGTTCTCAACGGGACGACGACCCCTGGCCTTGCGCGCGACACGTCGTACAAGCTGTCGGTGGCCGGCTTCCACACGGTCCAGCTGCCGGCGAACGTGCTCGCCGACGCGCCGAGCCAGGGCTACTACGGGACGACCGTCTATTACGACGCGGTGCAGGCGAACGCGAAGCAGGCGGCGCGCGAGCTGAAGACGGCGTTCGGCGCGCACACGGCGATCGCGCCGCTGCCGCCCGAGCTCTCCGGATTCGCGCAGCAGGCAGGCAACCCGCTGACCGTGATCGTCGTCGGCTCGAGCTTCAGCGGGCAGCTCAACAATCCGCAGGCGCACATCGCGCCGACCCCGCCGCACCAGACGGCCGCGGTGCGCAGCGAGGCGAGCCTGACGACGTACTCGCTCGAGCAGGTTCGGTCGAAGGTGCCGTTCCGCGTCCTCGTTCCCACCTCGGTGGAGCAGAGCTCGCGGCTGGCATACCTCGACCCGGTGCGGGCGTTCAAGCCGATCCCCTACCACCACGAGCTGGCGCTGACGTTCGTGACCGGGGCGGGCAACGTCTACTGGCAGGTGATCGAGACCGACTGGACGGACGCGCCGGTGCTCCGCCACCCGACGTCGTTCGTGCACATCGCCGGCCGGACGTACCGGCTCTACACGACCGGCGGGAACATCCACATGATCGTCCTGCGGCAGGGCGGGGCGAGCTACTGGGTCGTGAACACGCTTCGGGACGAGCTCTCGAACGAGACGATGATCGCCATCGCGAAGGGCCTGCAGCCTCTCGCGAAGGCGCACTAGGCTAGACAAATGGCCAAGATTGGGATGTTCGGCGCCGGCTATGTCGGCCTCGTTACCGGCGCGTGCTTCGCGGATCTCGGGCACGAGGTCGTGATCCGGGACATCCTCCCGCAGCGCATCGCGCGGCTTCAGGCCGGCGAGGTGCCGATCTACGAGCCCGGCCTCGAGGACGTCCTCGTCCGCAACCGCGACCGGCTTCACTTCACGCTCGACGTGGCGGACGCGGTGGACGGAGCCGACTTCCTCTACGTCGCGGTCGGGACGCCGCCGACCGAGTCCGGCGACGCCGATCTCGCTGCCGTGTGGTCGGTCGTCGACGAATTGCCGGTCGACGTCCCCGGGCGGCCCATCGTGGTGATGAAGAGCACGGTCCCCGTCGGGACGGGCAAGCACGTGCGTGCGCGCCTCGACGCGCGCGGCCTCTCGCACGTCGGCTACGTCTCGAACCCGGAGTTCCTCGCAGAGGGGAGCGCCGTGGCCGATTTCAAGAGCCCGGACCGAATCGTCGTCGGCGCGTTCGACTCCGCCGACGCCGATCGCGTCGTCGAGCTCTTCGCCGGCATCGACGGGCAGATCGTGCGGACGGATGTCCCCTCGGCCGAGCTCGTAAAGCTCGCCTCGAACGCGTTCCTCTCCACGCGGATCAGCTTCATCAACGAGATCGCGAACGTGTGCGAGCTCGTCGGCGCCGACGTCGTCGACGTCGCGAAGGGTGTCGGTCTCGACCATCGTCTCGGCCCGCACTTTCTGCGCGCGGGCATTGGCTTCGGGGGGAGTTGTTTTCCGAAGGATGTGAGCGCGCTCAAGCAGCTCGCCGGCAACGAGGGCTACCCGTTCATGCTCCTGCACGCTGTGTGGGAGGTCAACGAGCTCCAGAAGCGACGCGTCGTCCAGAAGCTGCAGAAGCATCTCGGCTCCCTCCGCGGCAAGAAGATCGCGCTCCTCGGCCTCGCCTTCAAGCCCAACACGGACGACATGCGAGAAGCGCCGAGCCGCGTGATCGCGTACCGGCTGCTCGCCGAGGGTGCGACGGTGCGCGCGTGGGACCCGGTCGCGCATCCGGATGACCTCGTCGGCATCGAGCTCTGCGACACCGTCCTCGACACGGTGCGCGACGCCGACGCCGCAGTCATCGTCACCGAATGGCCTGAGCTCGCGACGCTCGCATCTCCCGAGGTGCGCGACGCCATGGCGCGCCCGTTGATCGTCGACGGACGCAACCTCCTCGATCCGGAGGCCACGCAGGCGGCCGGGTTCGCGTACGAGGGAATCGGCCGCCCGCGCCACGCCTCGCCGGCCACGACCGCCTGATGGAGGCGCTGGTCCTTGCAGGCGGCAAGGCAGAACGGATGGGGGAGGCGGCGCAAGGCCTCCCGAAGCCGCTCGTCCCCGTCGCCGGCTTCCCGCTCGCCGAGTACACAGTCGGCCGTCTCGTCGCTGCCGGCGTCACGCGGGTGATCGTCGCCTGCCGCGCCGGCCAGGAGGACGTGTTCGTCAACGCGCTCGCCGGCCTCGGGGCCGAGATCGACCCGGTCGGCGAGCCAGAGCCGCTCGGCCGGGGCGGCGGTCTCCGCCTCGCCGCGTCACGACGCCAGGAGACCGGGACGGTACTGGCCCTGAACGGGGATGAACTCCTCGACGTCGACTTCGCCGCGCTGTACGACGAGCACGAGCGCTCCGGCGCCGCTGCCACGATCGTCGTCTCCCAGGTCCGGTCGCCGTTCGGCGTCGTCTCGATCGAGGACGACGGCAGCATCACCGGCTTCCGCGAGGCGCCGCTGCTCTCCGACTGGGTCAACTCCGGGGTCTATGCGCTCAGCGACGAGGCGCTCGCCCGACTACCAGAGCGCGGCGACCACGAGCAAACGACGTTCCCCGAGCTCGCGGCCGAGGGCAAGCTCCGCGGCCACCGCCACCACGGCGTCTGGCTCACCGTGAATACACCCAAGGACTTGCGCAACGCGGAGGAGTTCATCGCCGCGCACCCCGACTGGAAACCGCAGAGAATCCTTCCGTGAGCGTCGACTCGCCGAATTACGAGAGCCTCGACGCGTGGTCGTTCGAGCCGCGCCGGGTGGAGAAGCCCTGGGGCTGGGAGCTCATCTGGGCGCACACGGAGGCATATGTCGGCAAGCTGCTCTTCGTTCGAGCGGGCCAGTCGCTCAGCCTGCAGTTCCACCGCCAGAAGGACGAGAGCTGGTACGTCCAGAGCGGCCGGGCGAAGCTCGAGCTGGGGGACAGCGGCGAGGCCGTGCTGAAGCATGAGATCGTCTCCGTCGGAGCGTGCTTCCACTACCACCCGGGCACCGTCCACCGCGTGACGGCGCTCGAGGACACGACCATCATCGAGGTCTCGACCCCGCAGCTGGACGACGTCGTCCGCCTCGAGGACGCGTACGGCCGCGCGGGTACGAGCGAACCTTGACACGAATGTGTTAGGGTTACCGCAGTGGACGAATCCCACGTCTCCGAGGCGGCCGCCCGCACGGGTTGGTCGCCGCGCATGCTCCGCTACCTCGAGCGGGTCGGACTCGTCGTCCCGGCAAGGTCGGACGCGGGCTACCGGCGCTACGGCCTGCGAGAGCTGAACCAGCTCAGCTCGCTCGCCGAGCTCCGCCGCCGTTTCCAGGTCGATCTCGCCGAGATCGCGTTCGCGGCGCGGCTGCGTCGCGAGCCGGAGTTGAGGCGCGCGGTCGACGGCTGGCTCGCCGGCGCAGACGACCTTGCGTGGGTCGAGTGGGAGCAGCTCAAGCACGAGAAACTTCTTGCCGCATAACCGAAAGGATCGAATGGCAGCGACGAGACGGTACGACGTGAAGGACCTCGCGCTCGCGAGCGAGGGCAAGCGTAGGATCGAGTGGGCCGACCGGCAGATGCCGGTGCTCGCCGCGATCCGCGAGCGCTTCGAGCAGGAGCAGCCACTCAACGGCCATCGCATCTCGGCATGTCTGCATGTCACGACCGAGACGGCGAACCTCATGCGGACACTGAAGGCCGGCGGAGCGGACGTCGTTTTGTGTGCGTCCAACCCGCTCTCGACCCAGGACGACGTCGCCGCAGCGCTCGTCGAGGAGTACGACATCTCCGTCTTCGCCATCAAGGGCGAGGATCACGACACCTACTACTCGCACATCGAGGCCGCGGTCGACCACAAGCCGCACCTGACGATGGACGACGGCGCGGACGTGATCGGCGTCCTCCACTCGGCGCGGCGCGAGCAGCTCGGCGACATCATCGCCGGCACGGAGGAGACGACCACGGGCGTCATCCGCCTGAAGGCGCTCGAGGCGGAGGGCAAGCTCGGCTTCCCGATCATCGCCGTCAACGAGGCGCAGACGAAGCACCTGTTCGACAACCGGTACGGCACCGGCCAGTCCACGGTCGACGGGATCATCCGCGCGACCAACGTCCTCCTCGCCGGCAAGAAGTTCGTCGTCGCGGGCTACGGCTGGGTCGGCCGCGGCGTCGCGTCGCGCGCACGCGGGATGGGCGCGCTCGTGATCATCACCGAGGTCGATCCGCTCCGCGCGCTCGAGGCGTCGATGGACGGCTTCGAGGTCATGACGATGGAGCGGGCAGCCGAAGTCGGCGACATCTTCTGCACGGCGACGGGCGACAAGCACGTCATCAACAGGCAGCACATGGAGCTGATGAAGGACGGCGCGATCCTGTCCAACACGGGCCACTTCAACGTCGAGATTGAGATCCCAGCGCTCCGTGAGCTCGCCCGCGACACGCGCATGGCGCGCGAGTTCGTCGAGGAGTTCACGCTCGCGAACGGGAACCGGCTGTACCTGATCGCCGACGGCAGGCTCGTCAACCTCGCCGCCGCCGAAGGCCATCCGGCGCTCGTGATGGACATGTCGTTCGCCAACCAGGCGCTCGGCGTCGAGTACGCGGTGCAGCACGCCGGCGAGCTCGACCGGAAGGTCTACCCGGTGCCGGCCGACATCGACAAGGAGATCGCCCGCCTGAAGCTCGAGACGATGGGCGTCGAGATCGACAAGCTCACCGAGGAACAGGCGAACTACCTCGCCTCGTGGGACGAGGGGACCTGAAAGCCCTCATCCTTGCGGCCGGATATGCGACCCGGCTTCGCCCGCTCACCGACAGCGTTCCCAAGCAACTGCTGCCGGTGGGCGGGCGGCCGATGGTCGACTGGATTCTCGAGAAGATCCGCGCAGGCGGAATCGACGACGTCCACCTGGTGACGAACGCCCGGTTCGCGACGCAGTTCAGGCAGTGGGCGGACGAGAAGGACGTCGTCGTCCACGACGACGGCACGACCTCGAACGACGACCGGCTCGGCGCGATCGGTGACATCCGCTTCGTGCAGAAGCAAGCGGCTATCGACGACGACCTGCTCGTCATCGCCGGCGACAACCTCTTCGACTACGCGCTCGCCGACTACGTCGACTTCTGGCGGAGCAAGGACGGATCGAGCGCTCTCGCCGTCCACGACGTCGGCGATCTCGCCCTCGCGCGGCAGTACGGCATCGTCTCGGTGGACGAGGCCGACCGGATAGTCGACTTCGTCGAAAAGCCCGACGATCCGCCGAGCACGCTCGCCGCGACCGCCACGTATCTGTACGCGCGCGAGCATGCGCGGCTCGTGCCGACGTATCTGAACGAAGGCAATCCGCCGGACCAACCCGGCAACTACATCGCGTGGCTGCACAAGCGTGAGCCGGTGTACGCCTATCGTTTCGAGGGCGGCTGGTACGACATCGGCGATCCGGATCAGCTGCTCGCGGCCGACAACCGCATGCGAAGGCGCGCCGGCTTGCCGGCGCGCGACACGTACTCGCTCGATTGACGTCACACTTCCGCGGCTAGCGTCTCGGTGTGTTCGACATGCTGTTGCCGCGGCGCTGCCTCGTCTGCGGTACGGCCGGCGCCCACCTGTGCAGCGCCTGCCGTGACGGCTTTCCGCGGATCGAGCCGCCGTGGTGCGAGCGCTGCGGCGCGCCGACCGCGTGGCCCGTGCAGCGCTGCCGCGAATGCTCGGGCCGCCGGCTCGCCTTCATGCAGGCCCGCGCGGCCGTCGCCTACGACGACGCAGTACGCAGGCTCGTGGCCGGCTGGAAAGAGCGCGGGCTGCGGAGGATCGCGGACGAGGCGGCAGCGCTCGTCGTCGAGCTCATCCCGTTGCCGACGGCAGACGTCGTGACATTCGTCCCGGCCGATCGTCGTCGCCAGGGCGAGCGCGGCCACCATCCTGCGGAACGGCTCGCGCGCGCCCTCGGCGAGCGCTGGCAGGTGCCGTGCCGCTCGCTCGTCGTGCGAGTGCGGGAGACGGAGCGGCAGCGGGGACTCGCGCTCGCCGACCGTCGCCGCAACGTCGCCGGCGCCTTTGCCGCGCGCGCGGTGAGGGGCGAGGTGCTGCTCGTCGACGACGTGTACACGAGTGGCGCCACCGTTTCGGCTGCCGCGACGGCGCTCCGCGCCGCCGGCGCGGAACATGTGAATGTCGTGAGTTTCGCCCGCGCGGTTCGGACCGGCGGACTAAGGTAAGGGAGGAGGATTCGGCGACCTGAGGAGGCAGGATGGAGCTCCACGTCAAGGGCAAGAATCTCCAGGTGAGCGACGCCATCAGGAGCTATGCCGAGCGCAAGCTGAGCAAGCTCGACAAGCAGGTGAGCAAGCTCGTGCGCGTCGAGCTCGAGCTTGCGGTGGAGAAGAATCCCTCCATCGCAGCGAACCAGGTGGCGGAGGCGACGGTCTGGCTCAAAGGTCACACGCTGCGCGCGCGCGAGGCGACGCGCGACATGAAGCTGTCGATCGACGAACTGACCGAGAAGCTCCTGCGCCAGGTGAAGGACGAGCGCGAACGCAAAGCGTCCAAGCGGAAGATCGACAAGCATGCGCTGGACGCCGACGACGCCGCGACGCCCGACGCTTGAGCCTCTTCCGGCGCAACGAGCCGTTGCACGAGCGCCTCGCCCGCGAGGGTGGCCTGGTCGAGCGCCCGCAACCTGAGCCCTCTCCGCCGTGGCGCGAGGTAGGCGTCCACGGCATGCAGCGCGGGCGCGAATGGGACGCGACGCAGACGGTGGAGGCGCCGGGCATCGAGGGCGACGCGGCCACCTTCGTCGTGCTTCCGGACGGCTCCGTGCTCGTCGAAGAAGGTTCCGATTCGTCGCTGCAGCTGCTGGCCGACGCGATCGAGCATCAGCTGAAGCCGCCGTACCGCGCCCGCGCTGCCCGGCAGCGCGGCGACCTGTGGGCAGTGCAGGCGCGTCGGATCGAAGTTCTGTCGCTGCCGGACGCGCCGGTCGGCGACGCGATCGACCTGACGCAGACGCAGGACGACCACGTGCTGAGCGTGGACGGCGCGCGAATCTTCGGCTCGCTGCCGGCGCTCGAGAGGCGCGGCGCGCGGGAAGGGCGGGACTACGCGGTGCACGCGGAGCGGCTCGACGACGACCTCTGGGAGATCAGGGCCTCGGCGCTGTAGCCCCCGCTACCCTGTCTTCAGTATGGCCCAGCAGTTCGGCTCTCTCGAAAAGGTTCTCCGCGCCGGCGAAGGTCGGCGCCTCAAGCGGCTCGCCGAGCAGGCGGCTTACATCGGAACGCTCGAGCCCGAGTTCGAGCAGCTCTCCGACGCCGACCTCGCCGCAAAGACGGTCGAGTTCCGCCAGCGGCTCGAGAACGGCGAGAACCTGGACGACCTCGTCTTCGAGTCGTTCGCGGCCGTGCGCGAGGCGTTCAAGCGCACGATGGGGGTGCGCCTTTTCGACGTCCAGCTGATGGGCGGCATCGTCCTGCACGAGGGCGACATCGCCGAGATGAAGACCGGCGAGGGCAAGACGTTCGTCGCCGTGCAGCCGATGTACCTGAACGGGCTCGCCGCCCGGGGCGTGCATCTCGTGACGACGAACGACTATCTCGCCCAGCGCGACCAGAAGTGGACGGAGCCCGTCTTCGAGGCGCTCGGGATGCGCACCGCGTTCATCGAGAACATGATGCCGTTCGAGCCGCGGCGCGAGGCATACCAGGCCGACGTCACGTACGGGACGAACTCCGAGTTCGGCTTCGACTACCTACGCGACAACATGTCCGTCTCGCTCGACGGCGTCGTGCAGCGCGGGCATCCGTACGCGATCGTGGACGAGGTCGACTCCATCCTCGTCGACGAGGCGCGCACGCCGTTGATCATCTCCGGCGAGCCGGAGACGGCGGCGCAGATCTACTACGACTTCGCACGCGTCGCTGCACAGCTCGTCGGGCACCGCTCGAGCCCAGGCGACCCGAAGGGCCACGCGGAACAGCTCGGCGTCGACTACGAGTACGACGAGAAGCACAAGACCGTCGCCATCACCGAGCAGGGCGTCGCGAAGGTCGAGCGGGCGCTCCGCATCGAGAACCTGTACGCGCCACAGAATGCGCAGCTCGTCAACCACGCGATCCAGGGGCTGAAAGCGCAGTCGCTCTTCCAGCGTGACGTCGACTACGTGATCCAGGACAACGAGGTGAAGATCGTCGACGAGTTCACCGGCCGCATCATGGAAGGCCGCCGCTGGAGCGAGGGCCTCCACCAGGCGGTCGAGGCGAAGGAAGGCGTCCGCATCCAGGAAGAGCACCTGACGATGGCGACGATCACGCTCCAGAACTACTTCCGGCTGTACGAGAAGCTCGGCGGCATGACCGGTACGGCGAAGACGGAGGAGAAGGAGTTCGTCGAGATTTACAACCTGCACGTCGTCGAGATCCCGACCAACGTCGCGGTCGCGCGTGACGACAAGCAGGACTTCGTCTTCAAGACGAAGGAGGGGAAGTTCCTGGCGGTCGCGCGCGACATCAAGGAGCGCTCCGAGAAGGGCCAGCCGGTGCTCGTCGGCACGATCGCGGTCGAGACGTCCGAGTACCTGTCGCAGCTACTCACCCGCCAGGGCGTGCGCCACAACGTCCTGAACGCGAAGGAGCACGCGCGCGAGGCGGAGATCATCAAGGACGCGGGGCAGCCCGGCGCGGTGACGATCGCGACGAACATGGCGGGCCGCGGCGTCGACATCAAGCTCGGCGAGGGCGTGGTCGAGGTCGGCGGCCTGTACGTGCTCGGCACTGAGCGCCACGAGTCCCGCCGCATCGACAACCAGCTGCGTGGCCGCTCAGGCCGCCAGGGCGACCCCGGCGAGACGCGCTTCTATCTCTCCGGCGAGGACGATCTCGTGCGCCTGTTCGCCGGCGACCGGATCAAGGGGATCATGGAGCGCTTCAAAATCCCGGAGGACCAGCCCATGGAGGCGAAGATCCTCAGCCGGCAGATCGAGGGCGCACAGAAGAAGGTCGAGGAGCAGAACTTCGTCATGCGCAAGAACGTCCTCAAGTACGACGACGTCCTCAACCGTCACCGCGGTCGCATCTATGAGCAGCGCTTCCAGGTGCTCGAGGGCGAGGACATGTCGGAGCAGGTGAAGCTCTGGATTGACGAAGTCGTCGAGGACACCGTTTCGCAGTTCACCGAGGAGGCGTACGCCGAGGAGTGGGACCTCGAGGCGGTGACGAACGCGATGGCCGCGCTATACCAGACGGAGATCACTGCCGCGGAACTGCGCGAGGATCTCGGCGAGATCACGCGCGAGTCGCTGACCGAGGAGTTCCAGCAGGACGCGCGCGACGAGTATGCGGCCAAGGAGGAGGAGTTCGGCTCGGAGCTCATGCGCGAGCTGGAACGATTCGTGATCCTCCAGGTGGTCGACGTCCGCTGGCGCGAGCACCTCGAGCACATGGATTATCTGCGCGAGGGCATCGGCCTGCGCGCGATGGCGCAAAAGGATCCGCTCGTCGAGTACACCGCCGAGGGCGAGCGCATGTTCACCGACCTCAGCCGTTCGATCCGCGGAGAGGTCGTGCTGCACCTGTTCCATGCTGAGCTCGCGCCCGAGCAGGCGCAGCAGGAGCTCGCGCAGCAGCAGCAGGGCAATGGCACCGTTCGGTACGAGCACGAGACCGCGCAAGGCGCAGAGGCGATCGCGGCTGCAGGCGGCGCCGGCGCCGGCATGGCGCCGACGCTCGGGCTCTCGCCTGTCGCAGTCCAGACGAGCTCGCCGCACAAGGTCGGCCGCAACGATCCCTGCTGGTGCGGCTCCGGCAAGAAGTTCAAGAAGTGCCACGGGGCGTAGCACGATGGCGGACGAACGCGAGCTCTCACTCGAAGACCAACTGAAGGAGATCGGAGCCCAGCTGGACTGGGTTCGTGGTTACCTTTGACGTTGCTTCGCTGACGGCCCGTGTCGCCGAGCTCGAAGAGGAGCTCGGGAAGCCCGATTTCTGGAACGACCAGCAGCGCGCCGCGAAGCTGTCGGCCGAGCACACTCGCGCGCAGCGCAAGCTCGACCGCTACGCGCAGCTGCAGAACAACTTCGCCTTCCTGACGGAGGGCGTTGGCACGTTCCCCGAGGAGGAGCTGCTTCCCGTGCTGCACGAGACGCAGCAAGAGCTCGGCCAGCTGCAGGAGGACGCGCTCTTCTCAGGCGAGTACGACGCCGGCGACGCAGTCGTCACGATCCAGGCCGACGCCGGCGGCACCGACGCGCAGGACTGGGCCGAGATCCTGCTGCGCATGTACCTCCGCTGGGCGGAGCGCCGCGGGTTCCCGACCGAGATCCTCGAGGCGAGCCCGGGGGAGGAGTACGGGATCAAGTCGGCGACGTTCACCGTGAAGGGAGAGAACGCGTACGGGATCCTCAAGGCCGAGCGCGGAAAGCACCGCCTCGTGCGGCTGAGCCCCTTCGACCAGGCGCACCGCCGCCACACGAGCTTCGCGCAGGTCATCGTGGCGCCGCTGCTCGAGGACGTCGCCGGCATCGAGATCGACGATGACGACATCCGCATCGACACGTTCCGCTCCTCCGGCGCCGGCGGTCAGCACGTGAACAAGACCGACAGCGCGGTGCGCATCACCCACCTTCCGTCCAACATCGTCGTGTCGGTGCAGAACGAGCGCAGCCAGGGTGCGAACAAGGAGACCGCGCTGAAGATCCTCCGCTCGCGCCTCGCCGAGAAGGCTGAGGAGGAGCGCGAGACGGAGCTGGCCCGCGAACGCGGCGGCGTGAACATGGGCTTCGGCGGAAACGCGATCAGGAGCTACGTCCTGCACCCGTACCAGCAGGTGAAGGACGCGCGCACCGGCATGGAGGTCGGAAACGCCCAGGGAGTGCTCGACGGCGACCTGGACGGCTTCATCCGCGCATTTCTGCTGCAAGCGGCAGGAAACGGAAGTTGACCCGCCGAATGGTTCGCTAGACTCGGCTCTCGGTGCGGGGTCTCTGCGACCGGTTCGAAACGTGACAGAGCTTGAGATAGAGCCACAGCCGGCGGAAGTCGGCGAAGTCGAACGGGCGCCGATCGGCGCCGGCTCGATGATCACCTTCGACGACGTGACGAAGGTGTACGAGCCCGACGTCGCAGCGCTTAAAGGCGTCACGTTCGTGATCGAGAAGGGCGACTTCGTGTTCGTCGTCGGCGCCTCCGGCTCTGGCAAGTCGACCCTCGTGAAGCTCCTCCTGAAGGAGATCGATCCGACCGGCGGCCGGATCATGGTCGGCGGCCGCGACCTCTCACGGCTGAAGCACAGTCAGGTGCCGCTGCTGCGCCGCAACGTCGGTTGCGTGTTCCAGGACTTCAAGCTGTTGCCGAGCCGCAGCGCCGCCGACAACGTCGCCTACGCGCTGAAGGTGCAGGGCGAGAGCCGGGCGATGATTCGGCGCAAGGTGCCCGAGGTGATGAACATGGTGGGCCTCTCACACAAGATGAATTCGTTCCCCGACGAGCTCTCCGGCGGCGAGCAGCAGCGCGTGTCGATCGCGCGCGCCGTCGTCAACCACCCGCCGCTCCTCGTCTGCGACGAGCCGACGGGGAACCTCGACCCCGACACGTCGGTCGGGATCATGCAGCTCCTCTACCGCATCAACCGCTCCGGCACCACGATCCTGATGGTGACCCACGACCGCGAGATGGTCGACAAGATGCGCAAGCGCGTGATCGCGCTCGAGGACGGCAGGCTCGCCCGCGACGAGCGCCGCGGAGGGTACGCGTCCGAGTGAGCAAGGTTCGCCTGATCTTCTCCGAGGCGTGGTCTTCGATCTCCGCGAACATCTCGACGACGTTCGCTGCGACGATCACCGTCCTCATCTCGATGTTCCTGCTTGGCCTCTTCCTCGCGCTCGGCACGTGGGTGCTCTCCTACTCGAACCACGTGAAGCGGGAGCTCGTCGTGAAGGTCTACTTCGCCACCGGCACGCACCAGCCGACGCAGGCCGAGGAGGCGCAGGTCGGACAGCGCCTGCAGCATGACCCGCGCGTGAAGACGGCCACGTTCATCTCCAAGGAGGCCGCGTTCAAGACGGAGTCGAAGAAGATGCCGCTGCTGTACAAGAACGTTCCGACGAACCCACTTCCCGACTCATGGGTCGTGAAGCTGAAGAACGCGAACGACTCGCCGACGCTCGGGCGTGAGATCCAGTCCCAGGTGAAGGGGACGCCGGCACAGCGGGCGCTGTGGCCGGGCGTGAACGGCGTGGGCTGGGGCGACAAGACGACGAAGCGCGTGCTCACGGTCGCCGAGGTGATCTCGATCGTCTTCCTCGTCGCGATCGTCCTGCTCGTGACCGCGTCCATGCTGCTGATCGCGAACACGATCCGACTGTCGATCTTCGCACGCCGTCGCGAGATCGAGGTGATGAAGCTCGTGGGCGCGACGAACTGGTTCGTCCGCGGCCCGTTCATGCTCGAGGGCCTCCTGCAGGGCTTCGTCGGGTCCCTCTTCGCGGTCGTCCTGCTCATCCTCGGGAAGTCGGTCGCCCTGCCCTCGATCCTGGGCCACCTGCACAGCACGAGCGACGTCCACGCCCTCCCGTTCGCCCTGAACGCTCTCGCGCTCCTCGCCGCCGGGCTCCTCCTCGGAGCCGCGGGCTCCGGTCTCACGCTTCGCCGCTTCCTCCAGGTCTAGCAACCGGATCTCCGGGGTCGTATGCTCCCGCCGGTCCGATGCGGCGTGCGCTGATCCTGCCTGCTGCGATCGTCGTCCTTGCCGGCCCGTTCGTGGCCGGATACCTGCTTTCGCGTCCTGATCGCGCCACGACGCCGGTGGCCATCCCGTCGCTCGTCGATGAGGTGCGCGAGGCGCTAGCGGCCCGCTACTACCGGCCTGTCTCGGCCGGCGTCCTGCACCTCGGCTCGGTCGGCGCGATGCTCTCGGCGCTGCGCGATCCGTACACGGCCTATCTCACACCGATGAGTTACCGGCTCGTCCGGCACGACACAGCTGCGAGCTACTCCGGGATCGGCGTCGAGGTGTTGCCGACGGAGCGCGGCCTCGTCGTCGTCACCGTTCCGCCTGGGCCGGCCGCCCGCGCGGGCGTGCAGCGCGGCGACGTCATCGTCGACATCGGCGGCAGCTCTGTTGTCGGCCTGAACGCGGCCAAGGCGCTCGCGAGTGTCGTCGGCGCTCCAGGCAGGCGGATCCGGCTCGTGCTCGACCGCCAGGGCGAGATGGTCCAACTCAGCGTGCACCGCGGCTTCGTCCGCGCGCCCACGGTGCAGGGGCGGCTGATCACGTACGCGGGCGCGCCGTGGGGCTACGTCCGGCTCGCCAGCTTCCGCTCCGGCGCGGCCAAGCTCGTCGCGCACGAGCTGAAGATCCTCGAGCGAGAAGGCGCGAACGGGTTCGTGTTCGACCTGCGCGGCGATCCCGGCGGGCTGCTGAGCCAGGCGATCGCGGTGTCGTCGCTCTTCCTCAACGGCGGCGTCGTCGTCTCGTTGTCGGGAGCTCACTTCGTGCACGAGGTGTTCCGCGCGACGACCGGCGACGCGACGCGACTCCCGCTGGTGGTGCTCGTCGACCGCTACACGGCGAGCTCGGCCGAGATCGTGGCCGCCGCGCTGAGCCAGCACCACCGCGCGGAGCTCATCGGTGAGCGGACGTTCGGTAAGGGCGTCGTTCAGGCCGTCGATCCGCTCGACAACGGCTCCGCGCTAATCCTGACCGTGGCCCGCTACTTCACGCCCGACGGCGACGGCATCGAGCACGTCGGGATCGTCCCGCAGCTGCGCGCGGTCGACGATCCGGCGACGCCGCAGGACGAGGCGCTCCTCGCCGCCTTGCACGCGCTCGCGCGCTCACCCTCGTAGCTACCGTGGCGCCGTGGCCTCCCGGCGCCAGAAACGACCTTCCCGGAGCCAGCGATACGAGCGGCGGCAGCCCCGGCGCAAGCCGCCCGCAGAGCTGACCGTTCGGCTCCCGCACCGGACGACCGAGCCGGAGAGCGTCGTCGCGCACCTCGGGCCGACGAACTCCGGGAAGACGCACGACGCGTTGCGCTTTCTCGTCGAGACGGGCCGCGGCGTGTACGCGGCGCCGCTCCGCATGCTCGCGCAGGAGGCGCACCGGCGTCTCTCGGCGGAGATCGGCGAGGAGCGCGTCGGCATCGTCACCGGCGAAGAGCGCGTCAACCCGGACGCGCCGATCATCTGCTGCACGGCCGAGATGGCGCCGATGCGCGGCGAGACGCTCGTCCTCGACGAGGTGCAGTGGGCCGAGGACGATGAGCGCGGATCCGCCTGGACGCGGCTCATGCTCGGCGGCGAGTACCGGCACATCCTGTTGCTCGGCGCGGTCGAGGCTCTGCCGCTCGTGCGGCACGCGTTCCCCAACGCCGACGTGCGCTTCTTCGAGCGGAAGGCGCCGCTCGACTGGGTCGGCCGCCGGCCGATCACGGGCCTGCGGGGAGGGACGGTGGTGGTCGCATTCAGCCGCCGCGCCGTCATCGGCATCGCCGGCGAGCTCAACCAGCTGCACCCGGGACGCGTGGCCGCGCTGTACGGGGCGATGCCGCTCGCGTCGCGGCGAGAGGAGATCGACCGGTTCATCTCCGGCGCCGCCGAAGTGTGCGCGGCAACCGATGTGCTCGGCCACGGCGTCAACCTGCCGTGCGAGACGCTCCTCTTCGCGGAGACGGAGAAGTTCGATGGAAAGGAGCGGCGCGACCTGGAGCCGTGGGAGATCGCGCAGATCGCCGGGCGCGCGGGCCGCTTCGGCTTCCACGAGCGCGGCAACGTCGGCGTCCTCACCGGGCTGCCGTGGGCAACCCCCGACCCGGAGCTCGTGCGCGCCGCGCTGACGCCGCACGTCGAGCTGCCGGGCGGCCATCTCGGCTACCGCGTCGTCGACACGGGCCGGTTGCGGCCGCAGCTCTCCGACCTGAACGTCATGAACGTCGACGAGCTCGAGCCCGCGCTGCACGCGTGGCGGCAGGCGGCGCTCCGGTACTGGAGCGTCGACGGCTGGCTCACGGTCGAGTCCATCCAGCCGCTGCTCGAACGGCTCGACGCGGTGCGCGAGGCGCTGCACCACAGCCGGCGCCGGCTCGAGCTCGCGGACGTGTGGAAGCTGATGCAGGCGCCGATCGACGAGGACGGCCTCGCGCTTTTGGGGACGCTCGCGTGCGCGGTGGCCGGCGATCTGCCACAGCAGACGATCATCGGCTGGCTGCTCGACCCGGTACGTCTCCAGGCCGCCGGGCTCACGGAGGCAGAGCAGGCGGCGCGGGAGGCGTCGATCCTGCGCTGGTTCGCGCTCCAGTATCCGGGTGTCGCGGGCGTGACGATCGAGAGGGCGGCGGCGCTCGAGGAGGCCGCTTCTGCGCGCGTCGTCGAAGAGCTGCGGGCCGAGATCGCCGATCCGACCATCGGCCGCTGCCGCGCGTGTGGCGCTCGGACGGCGCCGTGGGCGAACCTCTGCGACCGCTGCTTCATGGCGCGCGGCTACCGCCGCCGCTAGCTCGACTCCTACACTGGCCCGATGGCGAGGGCCAAAGGCGAGAAGCTCATCTCCGACAACCGGCGCGCGCGCCACGACTACCACCTCCTCGACCGCTTCGAGGCGGGCGTCGCGTTGACCGGGACCGAGGTCAAGGCGCTGCGCGACTCGAAGACGTCGCTGCAGCGTGCGTACGCGGACATCCACGACGGCGAGGCATGGCTCGTCGGCCTGCACATCGCGGAGTACGCCCAGGGCAACGCCGCCAATCACGAGCCCGACCGCGAGCGCAAGCTGCTGCTCCATCGGCGCGAGATCGACCGCCTGTATGGAGAGGTGAAGGAGAAGGGCGTGACGATCGTGCCGACGCGGATGTACTTCAAGGACGGCCGCGTGAAGGTCGAGCTCGCGCTCGCGCGGGGCAAGGAGCTGCACGATAAGCGCCGCGACATCGCGAAGCGGGACGCGCAGCGGCAGATCGACCGCGAGCTGGGCCGGCGTCGCTAGCACCTGTCGATCGGCGGGGCCTCCGTTCGTCGTGTCTGCACACACACGACCAAGGAGGCTCCACCATGGCTCATCCCGTCATCCACGCGGAGATCCGCTCGACCGACCCGGACGCGACCCGGACGTTCTTCGCAGAGCTCTTCGGTTGGTCGTACTCGGACGGCGCGTTCCCGGGCTACACGTTCGTCGAGACCGGCGCCGAGGGCGCGATCCCGACCGCGATCGGCCCGCTCCAGGGCGGCAACGACTCGGTGCTCTTCTTCATCGGCGTCGAGGATGTGGAGGCGACGCTCGCGCGGGCCGTGGAGCTCGGCGGGGCGATCGTCCAGCCGGCTCAGCAGGTGCCCGGCGTGACGTTCGGCGTCTTCGCCGACGCGCAGGGGCACGCGGTCGGGGTGGCCGCGAACTGATCGCGGCTACAATCGAGGGAACGAACATACGGGGGCGACCTGGTTTCGACGTGGTCGATCCATCCGGATGAGCTGCAAGCCGAGGTCGCCGGTTGGCCTCGTAAATCCACCGGCAAACAACAAATGCGAATCCTCGTGATCTCGCACTCGCTGCCTAGTTCGTAAGAACTAGAAGGCGACGCCCCTCCGAGTTGGGCCCGTGGCCCGGAGTCGGCGCCAACTAACGGGCTCGGCGCCGAGGGAAAGCCAATCGCCCGGAGCGCAACACGAAAGGATGGCTAGCGCGACGGTAGGGCGGCTGCACTCCGGCCGTCGGGCGAAATCAAAGGGCAGCCTACGCTTGTAGATGCTTATTCGGTGCGGCTGCGGACGCGGGTTCGATTCCCGCCGCCTCCATTCGGGAGAACCCAAGGTGCGACGTACGAACCCTCTTCGCGTTCGCAGAGTCATCGTTCAGACCATCGGCGCACCCTGACAGTGCGTCAGAGGTGGCTTGCGCGGAATCCGCCGCCGCCGGATCCCGTGGATGAGGGGTCCGGCGGCGGTGGCGACTGCGACTGGTTGTTACTTGGCTGGCTGGAAGGCGTGTTTGAGGTCGTAGTTGGCGACGTTGGTGCCGAGTGCGACTCCGGCGAGGCCGGAGAAGCGGTAGTGGAGGCCTGCCCACACGCGTGCGTTGACGATCTGGGTGCGGAGGTCGTCGGCGGTGTTGAAGTGCTGCACCGCGTCGAGGTTGCCGGCTGCTCCGTTGGGGTCGAAGCCGTGAATGTCGAGGTTGATCTGCGTCGTGCCGAGAACGGAGGCGAGGACGTCGGCCATCGCTCCGGTGACGGAGCCGTGTGCGGCCGGGTATTCGGGGTGGTTGGGGGTTACGAGGAGCGGCCGCCAGCCGGGCTGCTCGACGGTCGCTGCGTTGCCGTCGTTGAATCCGGGCGTGGGGCCGAAGCCGTCGGCGGTGACCGAGGTCGGGTCGATCGCAGTGACGGGGCGCCAGAACAGGTAGTGGTACTTCGCGTACATCACGGAGATGCCGGCGTCGGCGGCGACG
Source organism: uncultured Actinomycetes bacterium (assembly GCA_963744355.1). GTDB lineage: Bacteria > Actinomycetota > Thermoleophilia > Gaiellales > Gaiellaceae > Palsa-739. The sequence continues at coordinate 822,196 of CAVUTE010000004.1, read as the reverse complement.
TCGTTGACCATTGCTGCGAGTCGGGCGGTCTGGCCGAGGTTGAGCCCTCGGGCGTCGGTGATGTCGCGGGCGACGCGGTTGTACTGGCGGACGACGTTCGCTGACCAGAACTTGGCGATGTTCGTCTCGTCGGTGGTGCGCATCGTGCTGGTCGCGCCACCCCAGTCCTTCAGTTCGTTGAACGCCGTTACCCAGTCGGTGCTCGACAGTGACGGTGGCGGACCGGGGAGGAACTGCGCCCCGCTTTTGAGGACGAAGGGGCGCACGTTTGCGGTCCACGGCGTTTGCGGTGCCAGGAACGCGGGCGGCGTCAGCCGCCACACCCCTGGCCCGGGCGCGAGCGTCGGGAAGGTCGACGTCGAGCCGATCGGCGTCTGCAGGCCGTCCCCGGTCCGCGCACGGATGACCTGGTTGGCGGCCACCAAGCCGATCCTCTGGCCCGCCAGCTTGGCCTGGCCGTTCGGGATCGCCGCGAGTGCTGCTGCGTACAGCGGGTCGAGCGTTGCGGACGCCGCAGGGAAGTAATGCGTGAGCGTGCGGTATGCGGCTTCTACGACTGCCGCGTCGGGCGAGGCTCCCTTCCAAACGCGGAACGCCGGCATGAGCGGCTTGTAGCCGCCCTGCAACGCGATCGTGGCGTCGTAGACCGCGGTTGACTCGTACGCCATGTAGATGAAGCCTTCGATCTGGAACGCACCTGAGCCGACGACGGTGTCTTCGGCGATCTTGTTCCACTGTTCGACCGTGTTGCCGGCCGGTAGTGCTATTCGGGCGGTTTGTCCTTCGATAGTCCTCGAGCGCTCGACGCCGGCATTTGCAACGGGCACGGCAAACGCAACAACCGCCAGGACTATCACCAGCGCGCGTGCATGTGTGGGAGCGGTCAATCTGCGAGTCCTCAGATCTTCCTCCCTCCGCTTCGAGATCGACGCTTGCACGGGTGACTCTCTTCTCGCTAGAAGCTTCCGTCGCATGACCTTTCCCCCATTCCTGTCGGATTTGTCTATTCCGCGACCGAGGCTAGGAATCCGCGCCTAACATCCGGCAAGATGACGGCTAGACCGTGACTAAGTCATTGCGACTGAAGGTGTTTCTCACTGGTCGGGTCGCAACCGAGGCAAACGGACACGTGCTGGACGAGGCGCGCTTCCCGGGGCGCCAAGGTCGGCTTCTCTTTGTCTACCTGGTCGCAGCCCGGAGCAGGCCGGTGCCCCGGGACGAGCTCGCAGACGCGATCTGGGGGGAATCGCCGCCCGCGACGTGGGAGAAAGCGTTGACGGTAATCGCGAGCAAGCTCCGCGGCCTGGTCGCAGACGACGGGATTACGCTCACAAATGCGTTCGGCTGCTACCGCCTCGATCTGCCCGAGGGGACATGGGTGGACCTGTTCGCAGCCGCGAGCGGCGCTCAGGACGCGGAAGAAGCGCTCGCTGCAGGCGAGCTCGACCGGGCACGGGCGGCGGCCGATTCGGCGGAGTCACTGGCGCGGCGGCCGTTCCTGGCCGGTGAAGACCGAACGTGGGTCGATCAGAAGCGACGCGACCTCGCCGACATCCGCGAGCGCGCGTTGAGCGTCCTTGCCGATGCGTGCCTGCGTTCGGGCGACGCGCGGGAGGCGGCAACGTGGGCCGAGGAGTTAATCGGGCTCTCGCCGTTTCGCGAGGCTGGATACCGCTATCTGATGGAGGCCCACGTCGCGGCGGGAAACCGTGCCGAGGCGCTTCGCGCGTACGAGCAGTGCCGGCAGCTTCTCGCGGAGGAGCTCGGCGCGTATCCGTCGCCGGAGACAGACTCGATCTACCGTGCACTCCTAGAGGCACCGCAGACGTTCGTTCGAAAGGTGCCGGTCGCCGCGCCGACGGTCGACCCCGGCAGGTCCGAGCTTTCGCGGGTCCAGACGGAGGCTCTACCGCTCCGAGTGGAGCAGGTAGTCGAGCGACGGTCGCGGAAGCGCCGCGCAGTCGTTCTCATTGCGCTCACCGGTGTGATCGCTGCCGCCGTGGTGGTTCCAGTTGTGGTGTTCGGTCAGAGCGGCGGCCACTCGGCCGTCTTGGTTGCCGACGACTCGCTGGCAGTCGTCGACGCGCACTCGGGTCGCCTTATCGCGGACACAGGCGTTGGCGCAACACCGACCGCTGTCGCGTTCGGCGACGGCGCGTACTGGGTCACCAACGCCGACGGCGACACGGTGTCGCGGATCGACCCGCGAACGAATGCCGTCGTCGAGCCGTCACCATCGGTAACGGCCCGAGCGGGATCGCGACGGGTGACGGCGCCGTGTGGGTCGTTAACAGCCTCGACGGCACGGTCTCGCGGATCGATCCCGGGCACGAACACGGTGGTCCAGACGATCGACGTCGGGACCGAGCCGGTCGGGATCGTCGACGCGGCCGGCTCGGTCTGGGTCGCGAACACCGGCGACGGAACGATCACGAAGATCGACCCGAAGAGCGGCAAGCCGACGACGCTTCCGGTCGCCGCGACCGGACTCGCCTTCGGCGCCGGCACGCTGTGGGCGAGCCAGCGTGCCGCGAACCAGGTGATTCGCATCGACCCGTCGACCGGGAAGCAGCTCTTCGCCCCGATCCACGTCGGAAACGGCCCCACGGGGATCGCCTTCGGTGACGGCTCGGCGTGGGTGGCGAACAGCCTGGACGGGACGGTCTACCGGACTCGATCCCGACACGAACTCCGTCACCGCGGCCGTCACCACCGGCGACGGGCCGAGATGCCGTGGCCGTCGACGCACGCGGCGTCTGGGTGAGCAACCAGTACGGCGGCGACGTCGTGCGGATCGATCCCGGCAGACGAACCTGGTAGCGCAGCGTGTGAGCGTGGGAAGCCGCCCGTTGGGACTGACGACGTCGGGCGACGCGGTACTCGTCGCCGTCAGTAGTTCGGGCGCCGGCCACCGCGGCGGAACGCTCGTCGTACGAGCTGACGAGCAACCGAAAGGGCAAGGGGACTTCGTCGGCTCCATCGACGTCGCCCTCAACACCTACACATACGCCTATCCCTGCCTGCGGATGACCGGCGACGGCCTCACCGCGTTCAACCAGGCCAGCGGCCCGGCCGGAGCGGAACTCGTCCCCGACCTCGCGACGTCGCTGCCCACACCGACCGACGGCGGCCGCACCTACACCTTCCTGCTCCGCTCCGGCATCCGCTACTCGACCGGCCGGCCGGTGCAGGCAACGGACTTCCGCCCCACCTTCGAACGCGACTTCGCGCTCCGATCCCCGACAGGCGACTTCGACGACCTCGTCGGGGGCGCGCAATGCCTGAAGCACCCGAAGCGCTGCGACCTATCGCGCGGCATCGTCGCCAACGATGTGACCCGCACCGTGACCTTCCACCTGACCCAGCCGGACCCCGACTTCCTCTACAGGCTCGCAGACAATTTCGCCTACGTCCTGCCGGGCGACACGCCGCGGCGGCCGGCCGGAACGCACCCGCTACCCGCGACCGGCCCCTACATGATCGCGACCTACAGACCGAGGAAGCTGCTCAGGCTCGTCCGCAACCCGTACTTCCACGAGTGGTCGCGGGCCGCCCAGCCGGACGGGTACCCCGACCGCATCGACGTCCGCATCGCGGGCAACGCGGACGACGTGATTCGCGACGTCATCGACGGCACAGGCGATGTCGTCTGGTTGTCCGAGCCGTTCACCCCGAAACAGGTGTCGATGCTCGAAGTCCGGTACGCGAGCCAGTTCCATTCCGCACCGAGTCCGAACCTGCAGGCGCTCTTCCTCAACACCCGCGTGCCGCCGTTCAACCGGCTCGACGCCCGTAAGGCGATCAACCTCGCCGTCGACCGCGCCGCGGCGACGGACGCCTGGGGCGGGCCGAGCGTCGCCCAACCGACGTGCCAGATCCTGACGCCGAACTTCCCCGACTACCGCCCCTACTGCCCGTACACGGCCGACGCGACGAGCCGCGGCGCGTGGACGGCGCCCGACCTGGCGAAGGCGAGAGCGCTGGTCGCGCGCTCAGGAACGCGCGGCATGAAGGTCACGCTCTGGGCGTGGTCGCTGGCAACGGCCCTTCAACGACGCTGGCCGAGAAGGCGCTGCAGTCGCTGGGTTACCGCGTGACCGTGAAGCCGGTCCGCGCCGACACATACTGGGATGTCGTCGGTAACCCGCGAAACCGGGCGCAAATCGGGTTCGACGGCGTGGCGGTGGGCTACCCGACCCCGGCGGCGTTCCTGGTCGGCATCTTCAGCTGCCCAGGGTCCATGGTCGGGAGCCCCAACGTCCTGGACTCGAGTCGAGTTCTGCGACCCGCGCATCGACCGCGCTGATGCAGAGAGCGCATGGCAGAGCAGCTGAGCGACCCGACCGGCTCGCGCGCACTCTGGCAACAGGTCGACCGCGAGATCACCGACGCCGCACCGTGGGTGCCGCTCATCGCATCCTTCAACGTGAGCGTCCTCTCGAAGCGCGTCGGCAACTACCAATACAGCCCGGCGGCGATCGCGATGCTCATCGACCAGCTCTGGGTACGGTAGACAGCGCTGACAGCACGGTCGTGACGGCGTCGGAGAGGATTCGAGGCGGCGCCAGAATCGATCGCGCCGCAATGACGTAGCCACGGTCGTAGGCGTGATCTTGCCGGCTTCTAGGCGCCCATTCCTAGCCTCGGTTGCGAGGGATCGTGGACAAGACGCTCACCTGCGACTGCGGATTCATCGCACGGGCCCCCGACGACGTCGGACTCGCCACAGAGGTACGGCGTCACGCCTGGGAGACCCACGGGATGCCGCTCTCGCACGACGAAGCGCTGCTGCTCCTGTTCCACGCCGAGTTGGCAGGAGCGACCGCGATCCCCCCGCGATCACAGACCGCAACAGAAACGGAGGAGCAATGAAGCGACGCAGAGGCTCACGGTGACCTCAGACGGCGTCTCGTCCTCGTCGCGCATCAGGTGGATGCCAACCGAGGCAACGTCACCGGTATTGAGATCAACCTCGACGCTGACCAGTGCCAAGTACCCGACCTCGGCCTTTACGTCATCAAAGTGTCCGCACCGCCAGTCCCCAACATCCGGCGATCTTCCCCGCGACGCTGCGCACCTTCAGACACTTGGATCCAAGCCATTTCCTGGATCCCACGCGATTCGCGCCGACGGCACCGTCTTCTTCCCAAGCGGTCACATGTGAGGGGCGGACCCGCCGGTCTGCAGGTCCGCCCTTGCTATCGCTGCTCTACGGGCCTTGCAGGTACGGCACGAGAACCTCGCAGCCGCCGCTCGCGAGATCGGGATGTGGCCCATCTAGTCCAGACACCGTCTCGGAGATGAAGTCACCAACCGGGTTGTTTGGATCCCCCGTGTACTCGAAGACATCGACAAAGCTGAAAGACCCAGCATTGATGCTCAAGGTCGGACCGCCGGTGATCGAGAACTTCTCAAACAGACCCCCGTAGGTAGTCGTGATCGTGACCGTGTCCGCCTGCGCGTCGATCACGGGCGGCGACGTTTGCTTCTGCGGACCGGCGCCGACGAGCGTGGTTGATTTTCCACTGGCGGCGGCCGTGAAGACGCCGAAGAAGGTGCCGCTCTTGAAGTAGGTGCCGTCACCCGTGTCGCGGAAGACCGACGTGCCGTGAACGACGGCCGTTCCCAAGATGCCGCACAGGTCGTGGGGCGGGGTGGTGAACGAGAACTGCGTGACCTGTGTCGATCCCGACGCGAGACCCGTCCCAGCCGTGACGCACGCCACCACCGTCATGATGGCTAGCGGTAGAAGCATTCTTCTCATGACCTTGCCTCCATTCCTGTCGGGTTTGTCTATTCCGCGACCGAGGCTAGGAATCCGCGCCTAACATCCGGCAAGATGACGGCTAGACCGTGACTAAGTCATTGCGACTGAGGGTGTTTCTCACTGGTCGGGTCGCAACCGAGGCAAACGGACACGTGCTGGACGAGGCGCGCTTCCCGGGGCGTCAAGGTCGGCTTCTCTTTGTCCACCTGGCGCGATCCAGACGCGGGAAATCTACTCGTGCCACAGACAGCGCGTGCGCTGAATGGCACTCAACGAGAACTCGCCGGCGTAGTTGTCTCCGCCGTGCCGGCCGAAGAGACCGACCTTCCGAGATGACCGAGACCGCTGCCCCCTCCGAGGAGCCCCGCCCCTCGACGCTTGCTGAAACGGCGCCGATTCGCGTACACGAAGCAGCTGACGGCTGGCAGGTCGACTATGGAAGCTACGCCAAGAGCTACCACCTCAGTCGCGAAGAAGCGATCGAGAAGGCGACGGCCGCCGCCGCGCGAGAGAGCCGCGGGCTCACGATCGAGGACGCAAAACCACACTCCGGCTAGGCGCTCGCGTGGTCCTGTGGCGGCACATCCCCGGCGCTACTCCTCTTAGCCTGCCATCGGCGGCGCAAGTAGCACGACGCCTTCGATCGCGTCGACCTCGACCTCGCTCGACGGAACCTTCCTCGACGGCATGCCGAGTGCTGCGATGAACTCGTCGGGCGGGTCGAGGAAGTTCACCGCCGCAGTCCGGTAGTGCATCGGCACGACCACGCGCGGCGCGATCGCGCGTACGACGTCGGCGGCGCCTTCGCCGCCGATCGTCGGGCCGCCGCCGACCGGGATGAACAGGACGTCGACCTCGCCGATCGCCTCGTGCTGCTCCGGGCGAAGCGCCCGTTGGCCGAAGTCGCCGAGATGCGCGACCCGAACGCCGTCGAGCTCGAAGCGGAAGATCGTGTTCGGTCCGCGCACCGTTCCCGCAACGTCGTCGTGCTCCGACGCGATCGCGACGACCTCGCCGACCGGCGACTCGAAGCGCCCCGCGGTCGACCGGATCGTCACCGGGTCGCCACCGACGACGTCGACGACGTTGTGGTCGCCGTGCTCGTGCGTCACAAGCAACAGGTCTGCCGTCACATCCGCGACCGGCGGGTAGTTGAACTCGAGGCCTCGCGCGGCCAGCCCGCTCATGTCGCCGAACGGGTCGATGAACACCGTGTGGTCGCCCGAGAGCAGGAATGCGGACTGTCCATACCAGCGAATGCGCACTGCGTCCTCCTCTTAGATGGTGTCGGGCTCGGTATCGGCCAGGGCGGCGGCGTGGCGCTCGGGGCGGCGTGCGCCTCTCGACCATGACATGACTGCCGCGAGCGCGCACGCGATGATCGCGAACGCGAACGCTTTGTGCAGTCCCGAGTGGAACGGCTCGGCGATGAGGTTCGGGAAGAAGCTGTGGTTCGTGATCGCCGCGGCGTTTGCCCGTGACAGATGCGAGATGACGCCGGGCCCGATCAGGGAGCGCACCGGGTCGTAACCGAGGAACGCCGCGAACAGCACGGACACCGGGGGGAGATGCGCGGCATGTGTCGCGGCCGCGGCAGGCACGCCGTGCGCTTCGAGCCCGGCCGCGAGCGACGATGGCAGCGTCGCCGCGAGCCCGACGATCATGAGCGTGAAGAAGATCCCGATCGACAGCACCTGCGCGGAGTTCTGGAACGTCTGGCTCATCGCGCCTCCGGCTCCGCGGTCGCCCGGCGGCAGGCTGTTCATCACGCCCGCGCGGTTCGGCGCCGCGAACGCGCCCATCGAGAGCCCCATCAACAGCAACGCGCCGGCGAAGACCGGATACGAGAAGTTCACCGGCAGCGTGTCGAGGAGGACGAAACTGAGCACTGATCCGATCATCCCGGTCGTCGCGAACGGACGAGAGCCGAAGCGGTCGGACAAGATTCCCGAGACGGGACCTGCCGCAAGGAACCCGGCCGTGAGCGGCAGCATGTAGATCCCGGCCCACAACGGCGTGCGGCTGAAGCTGTATCCGTGCTCCGGCAGCCAGATGCCCTGCAGCCAGATGATCAGCATGAACATGAGCCCGCCGCGCGCGACTGCAGAGAGAAAGCTCGAGAGCACTCCGAACGTGAAGGCGCGGATGCGGAACAGGGGGAGCTTGAACATCGGGTGCGCGCTGCGCGACTCGAGCAACGTGAACGCCGCGAGCAGGAGGAGGCCTACGGCGAGGCAACCGAGCACGAAGGGGCTCGTCCAGCCCATCGGGCTCGACCCGTGTGGGCGGATGCCATACGTGATCCCGATCATGATCAGGACGAGGCCGACCGCGAACGTAACGTTCCCGGCCCAGTCGATCGGCGCCCGGTTGCGCTCTCCGATCTCCTTGAGCTTGCGATGCGACCACACCGTCCCGAGGATTCCGAACGGCACGGAGACGAGAAAGACGAGCCGCCAATCGATGGGCGCGAGCAGCCCGCCGACGAGGAGGCCGATGAACTGCCCGCTGATGGCGACAACGTTGTTGAGCCCGAGCGCGAGCCCGCGCTGGTTCGCTGGGAATGCGTCGGTCAGGATCGCTGCCGAGTTAGCAAGCAAGAACGCAGCCCCGACGCCCTGGACAAGGCGGAAGCCGATCAGCCAGTCCGCGCCTGCCGGCCCACGCATCCAGTCGATCGTGAGCAGGAGCGACGCGACGGTGTAGATCGCGAAACCGAGGGTGTACATGCGCACGCGGCCGAACAGGTCGCCGAGCCTGCCGAGGCCGACGACGAGCACGCTCGTCACGACGAGGTACCCGAGGATCATCCACAGGAGGTAGAAGCTGTTGCCCGGCTTCAGCGGGCTCAGGTGGATGCCGCGGAAGATGTCCGGCATCGCGATCAAGACGATGGACGCGTCGATCGTCGCGAGCAGCACTCCGAGCGTGACGTTCGAGAGCGCGATCCACTTGTAGCGCGGCCCGGCGTCCATCCAGATAGACAGGCTACCTGAATATCCCTATCATGGCTGTATGCGGCGGAGCGCCGATGCGATCCGTGCGGCAACCGAGTTGCGCGCCGTGCTGGGACAGCTCATGCGCCGGCTCCGGTCGGAGAACACACGGCCGCAGTCGCAGCTGGCCGTGCTGAGCCGTCTCGACCGCGCCGGCCCGCTGACGACGAGCGGTCTCGCTGCGGCGGAGCACATGCGACCGCAGTCCATGGCCGAGGTGGTCGCCGAGTTGCAGGGCGACGGCCTGGTCGACCGCACTCCGGACGCGTCCGACCGCCGGCAGCTGCTGGTCGCGCTCACCCAGGAAGGCAAGGAGTTCGTCAAGGCCGAGCGGCGTCGACGAGAAGACTGGCTTTCACAGGCGATCTCCGACGAGCTCAGTCCCGAGGAACAGGCGGTGCTCGTCGAGGCCGCTGGGCTGCTGCGGCGCCTCGCCGAGCTTCAGCCCGACTGACTTTCGAAATCCAGGGCACACTGGGACCGATGCGCTTCGTCGTCGCAGGCGTCCTCGCAGCCCTGTCGGTCCAGGCCTACCACGCGTCCTCGCAGCCGCTCACGCCGACCGCGAAGCACGAGCTGATCGCGAGCAAGCATTGGTACTCGAAGTGCCCGGTGCCGCTCTCCGGCCTGCGCCTCATGACGTTGAACTACTGGGGCTTCGACGGGAAGGTGCACACGGGCCAGCTCGTCACCAACGCGGTCTCGGTCGGACCGCTGTCGAGCGTCTTCCGGACGCTGTACGCGATGCACTTTCCGATCCACCACATGGAGCTGACCGACGTGTACGGCCCGGTGAGCGAGTGGCCGAAGGACCAGGACGTCACGTACTCGTTCTCGTGCCGGCAGGCGGTTCCGTCACCGTGCAGCGGCGGGACGGGCACAGGCAGCTGGTCGATGCACGCCTACGGCGAGGCGATCGACATCAACCCGGTGGAGAACCCCTACGTCGGCTGCGGGCAGACGCGCGACAAGACCGCCGTCTCGTTCATGAAGCGCACGCCGCTGCGCAAAGGGATGGTGACGCCCGCGGTGCTCGCCGCGTTCCACGCCGTCGGCTGGGGCTGGGGCGGGTCGTGGTACGGCTCGACGAAGGACTACATGCACTTCTCGTCCAACGGCCACTAGCGCGGCGCGCAGCGGCTATTTCAGCGTCTTGAGGTAGGCGATCAGTGACTGCACGTCCTGGGCCGGGATGATCCCGCCCCAGTGCGGCATGCTCACGATCGGCGCGCGGCCGATGACGCTGCCGCTCCTGATCACCGCGGCGATGGCCTTGTCGGTCGGGAAGTCGTGGCGGAAGCCGCCGCCGGAAAGCGGCGGAATGCTCTTGTCGGCGGACAGTGGGTTGGCGACGCCGCCGAGCCCGTTCGGGCCATGGCAGTTGATGCAGCCGTCCCGGACGTAGAGCGCTGCGCCCGCGACGGCCGCCCCTTGACCCTGCGGGATGACGATCGGCTGCGCGTCAGGCACCGCTGGAAGCCCGGCGCGGACGTACGCGACGAGGTCGTGCACCTGCGTGTTCGAGATGACCTCGCCCCAGACCGGCATGTAGGGCTTCGTCGGGTTCTTCGACTCGCCGAGCCCGTGGTCGATGATGTGCGCCAACTGCTGCACGGTGAGCGCGCGGCCGACGGTCGTCAGCGCGGGAACATCGGGCGAGATGCCACCGCGGCCGAGCGCGCCGTGGCATTGCGCGCATGCGAACTGGACAAACGTGTGCGCGCCGGCTGCGATCGTTGGGTCGACCGACGTCGGCGACGGCGTTGCAATTACCGGTGCGGAAGCGACGACGGTCGTGACTGTCGTGACCCGCGAGGTGTAGTGGCCGGCGGCGAAGCCCACTGCGACGCCGGCGACGACCATGCCCAAAAGACCGAAGAGGATCGCCGGAAGGAGCCCCTTGCCGCGCATTTGAACAAGGTGCCGAATAGCGCAGACGGAGGCATCGGTAGGAAGCCGCAAGGAGTACAGTTTCGGGCGTGAGGATTGCCTGGATCGCGGCGCTCGCGGCGGCTCTCGCGCTGGCCGCGCCTGCGGCCGCCTCGATCATGCCTCCGCCCGGCCCGGTGACGCCGCATGCTGTCAAACTCGTCCGTGCGCACGCCCGCATGACGCTCCGCACCTGTATGGCGCAGCAGGCTCGCCTGAAGATTGCCCGCTGGCTCGCGCCGGTCGCGTGCGAGCAGCCGCCCCGTTCGGAGCTGCTGCTCACACAAGCGCTGTTCGGGGACTAGCCCGCTGCCGGAGGCGGCGGCTGCTCGACCGTCGTTGCGGTCGCAGTCAGGTCGCTCGTCGCCTGCAGGAACTCGTCACGCGTCATCTGACCGCCGGCGAAACGCATGCGCAGGATCTCGAGCGGATCCGGCCGGCCACCTCCGCCGCGCATCCGCATCATCGGCGGACCGAAGTGCCTGCCGTGACGCCGGCCGCCACGCGAGAAGCGCGCGACGATAAGCGCCCCGAGCGTGAGGGCGATCAGAAGGACGAGCGCGAACGTTGCCCACGCGAGCGGGGAGTTGGCCATGTGCTCGTGAACGTTGAACTGACCGGGGCCATAGCCGAAGCCACGGACGCGGCCCTGGAACGGGGGCGTTTGATTCATGCCCACACCGTACGACGCACGGCTAAGCGCCCGCTAAGAGCAGGCGCCTAGCCGTAACGAGGAGAGTCTTACGTCGACGCGGGCTGAGCAGCGCCGGCTGCGTCCATGCCGGCCTCGATCCGCTCGAGCTCTTCCTCGGTGCCTTCACGCACCGGGCCCTTGAACCACTTGTGCGCCGAGATGATCCACCAACCACCGGCGAGCACGATGACACCGCCGACCGTGATTGGTGCGTAGTTGACGACGTTCCAGTTGAACCCGCTGTGCCACGGGATGCCGGTCGGAACCGTCGGCATGATGAAGAGGATCGCGATCAGGATGATCCACAGGAACGCGACCGGGTTGATCCACTTGTAGTGGTTGCCGAGCGTCCACGCGCCGGCCTCGAACTTGTCGCCTGCACGCCAGCGCAGGTAGATCGGGATGCCGTACGCGATGTACAGCCCGATGACGGCGATCGACGTTCCGACGAGGTAGCCGACCGTGTTGTTCCAGTACGTCGGGAGCATGAGCAGCCAGGAGAGGACGGCGATCGCGAGCATCGCGTTCACCGGCACACGCTGTCTGCTCACCTTGCGGAAGAACGTCCGGCCACCCGGGACCGCTCCGTCCCGCGAGAAGGCGAACATCATCCGCGAGGCGGCCGTCAGCGAGGCAAGTCCGCAGAAGAACTGCGCGATGCACACGACGACGAGCAGCGCCTCCGCCCAGCGAGTGTTCATGGAGTGCTGCCAGATGTATGTCACGTCGAAGCCGCCGGCGCCCAGCGTGCCCGCCACGTCGGGCACTGCGAACGTGACGGCAACGAGCAGGATGAACCCGAAGATGACCGACATGACGACGGACATGACGACGCCCCACGCTGCTGAGCGAGAAGCCTGGCGTGTCTCTTCGCTCATGTGTGCCGAGGCGTCGTACCCGGTGTAGGTGTACTGCGCCATCAGCAGCCCGATCCCGAAGACGAACCAGAACACCGGGCTCGAGAAGTTGTGGCCGCTGAAGCCCGAGGAGTTGAGCGTCTTCGTGAAGACGAAGCTGAACGACTGGTGGTGATTCGGCACGATCGCCAGCACGAACACGATGAAGGCGACGCCCGCCATGTGCCACCACGCCGAGATCGAGTTGATCGTGGCGAGGAGCTTGACGCCGTTCAGGTTCAGGAGCAGATGCGCGACGACGATGGCCGTGAACGTGAGGAACACCGTGTGCTTGCCGGTGCTCACGCTCGGGAACCAGAGGTTCATCAGCGACGTCCAGAAGATGGCCGCGCCGTAGTCGATGGCCGCCGTGACGCCGATCTGGCCGATGAGGTTGAACCAGCCGGAGAACCAGCCCCACGCGGGCGACCCGAGCTTCGACGCCCAGTAGTAGATCGCTCCCGCCGTGGGCATCGACGAAGCGACCTCCGCCATTGCCAGAGCGACGAGGATGACGAAGAAGCCAACGATGAGCCAGCCCCACGTCACCGCGACCGGGCCGCCGTTGCCGAACGCGATGAAGTACGACGTCAGGCAGCCGGCGAGGATCGAAATGATCGTGAACGAGATGGCGAAGTTCGAGAACCCGCCCATCTCGCGGTAGAGCACCTGGGCATAACCGAGCTTGTGCAGGGTCCGTTCGTCGTCGTCGACGCCGGCCCGAGGCGCTTCCGCGCTCATTCAGCCTCCCTTGGACATAGCAGTTGCGCGCGACGCTACGCCTGCCACCGGACGTTTTCAATCCGACCGATGCGTTCGGCAGACTCTCGGTCGTGGGATCCCTGTCGACGCCGCTCCTAGTGGTCGTCTTCGGGGCAGGCGCGATCGCAACGTGGATCGCCGGGACGGCACTCTCGAAGACGACTGACGTGATCGACCGGCGCTTCGGCCTCGGTGAAGCGCTCGGCGGCGTCATCCTGCTTGCGATCGCCGGCAGCCTCCCCGAGCTTGCGATCACCGTCTCGGCCGCGTCGAGCGGCCACCTCCAGCTTGCCGCGGGCAACCTCATCGGCGGCATCGCCGTGCAGACGATGGTGCTCGTCATCTGCGACGGGGTTGCGTCGAAGACGCAGTCGCTCACATATCTCGTCGGGTCGCTCGTGCCGGTGCTCGAGGGGCTGCTCGTCATCTTCGTCGTCAGCGGCGTCCTCATGGGCGCGCTCCTACCGGAGTCGACGAGCATCGGGCCGGTCAGCCCTGCGTCGATCGGCATCACGCTCGCCTGGTTCTCGGGTATTTACGCGCTCAACGCGGCGCGGAAGAAGCCGCGCTGGGAGTGCGCGATGATCGGAAGCCGCCCAGGGCGCCCGCACCGCCGCGTCGCGCACCCCGACGAGAAGCCGAGCCGGATGACCAGCTCGACGACACGGGCCATCACGTTCTTCATCGGTGCCAGCGTCGTCACGCTCATCTCCGGCGTCGTTCTCGAGGTGGCGGGCAACCAACTCGCCGGCCGCGCGAACATCAACGGCGTCATCTTCGGGGCCACGGTCCTCGCCGTCGCGACTGCGCTGCCGGAGATCAGCTCCGGCATCGCCGCCGTGCGCCTCGGCGACAACGAGCTTGCGGTCGCGGACATCTTCGGTGGGAACTCGTTCCAGGTCATCCTCTTCCTCGCTCGCCGACCTGATCGCTGGCAAGCCCGTGCTGCCGACCTCCGGGCACCAGAACAGCTGGCTTGCGATTCTCGGGATCGCGCTCACGGTGATCTACGCGTACGGGGTGATCCTTCGCCACGAGCGCGCCTACGCCCGCCTCGGCCGGGACTCGATGCTCGCGGTGCTCATCTTCGGGCTCGGGATCGCCGGGCTCGTCGTCGTCCACGCGTGAGCGCGATGTAATGTCGCACCGATGCTCACGCTGGAGGAGCTGAGGGCGGACGCCGCGACCGGCGCGGTGGACACGGTCATCGCCGCGTTCACCGACATGCAGGGCCGCCTCATGGGCAAGCGCCTCGACGCGGAGTTCTTCCTGCACGAGCTCGAGGGCGGCCACGGCAGCGAGGGGTGCAACTACCTGCTCGCGCTGGAGATGGAGATGGACCCGGTGCCGGGCTATGCGATCGCGAGCTGGGAGCGCGGCTACGGCGACTTCGGGCTCATTCCCGATTTGGCGACGCTGCGGCGGATCCCGTGGCACGAGGCGACGGTGATGGTGCAGTGCGACGTCGAGTGGCACGACGGGACGCCGGTCGCGCCGTCGCCGCGGCAGGTGCTGAAGGCGCAGGTCGAGAAAGCGCGCGCGCTCGGCTACGAGCCGATGTTCGGGTCGGAGCTCGAGTTCTTCCTCTTCCGCGAGAGCTACGAGGAAGCGCACGCGAAGCACTACCACGACCTGACGCCGTCGGTGCCGTACATCCTCGACTACCACATCCTCGCCTCGAGTTACGACGAGCCGTTCCTGCGCGAGGTGCGAACGTCGATGAAAGCCGCGGGGATGATCGTCGAGTCGTCGAAGGGCGAGGCGTGGGCCGGCCAGCACGAGATCAACTTCCGGTTCGCCGACGCGCTGAAGGCCGCCGACGACCACGTCGTCTACAAGACGGGGATCAAGGAGATCGCGTATCAGAACGACTGCTCGGTGACGTTCATGGCGAAGCCGCACCACGAATGGGTCGGCTCGTCGTGCCACATCCATTCCTCGCTCTGGCAGGACGGGAAGGCCGCGTTCGCCGGGCGAGTCGGAGATCTTCAAGAGCTACCTCGCCGGGCAGATCGCGTGCGCCGCCGACCTCGCCGTGTTCATCGCGCCGACGATCAACTCGTACAAGCGCTTCGCGGCGGGAAGCTGGGCGCCGACGACGCTCGCCTGGGGATACGACAACCGCACGTGCGGCTTCCGCGTCGTCGGCAAGGGCTCGGCGCTACGAGCGGAGACGCGCATCCCGGGCGCGGATGCGAATCCGTACCTCGCGTTCTCGGCGCTCCTTGCGGCCGGCCTGTATGGCATCGAGCAGAAGCTCGAGCTCGGGCCGGCGCTCGAGGGCAACGCGTACATCTCCGACGCCGAGCGCTTCCCGCACGCGATGCGCGAGGCGATCGCCCGGCTCGAGCAGAGCACGGTCGCGCGGCAACTGCTCGGCGACGAGGTGATCGACCACTATCTGAACTACGCGCGCACGGAGCAGGAGCTGTTCGACAAGACGGTGACGGGCTACGAGCGGGAGCGGATGTTCGAGCGTGGCTAGACCGGTTGTCGGCATCACCACATACGTCACCGACGCGAAGTGGGGGTACTGGAACCTCGAAGCGGCGCTCATCCCCTTCGACTACGTGAAGGCAGTCGAGCGGGCGGGCGGGCGCGCGCTGCTCGTGCCGCCGTCGCTGGACGGGGTGGAGGAGACGCTCGACGCCCTCGACGGTGTGATCTTCACCGGCGGCTCCGACGTCGATCCGGAGCTGTACGGCGCGGAGGCGCACGCCGAGACACGGGGCGTCGTACGCCTGCGCGACGACGCGGAGCTCGCGCTCCTGCGTGCGGCCCTCGACCGCGACATGCCGGTACTCGGCATCTGCCGCGGCATCCAGGTGCTGAACGTCGGCATGGGCGGCGACATCGACCAGCACTTCGAGGGGCACAGGCACGATCCGCCGGGTCAGTTCGTGCAACACGACGTCGCGATCGAGCCGAACACGCGGCTCGCGACGATGCTCGGCGAGCGCACGACCGTCATGTCCCATCACCATCAGGGGCTGCACACGCTCGCTCCCGGGCTCGTCGAGACGGCGCGCGCCGACGACGGGATCCTGGAGGCGGTCGAGGCGCCCGATCGGCGATTCACCGTCGGCGTCCTCTGGCACCCCGAGGCAGGCGAGGATGCGCGGCTTGTTCGAGACGCTCGTCGGCGAGGCCGCGCGCTACCGCGAGGAGCGCGCATGACCGCGGTCCTCAATCCGGCCACCGAGGAGACGATCGCCGAGGTCGAGGCGCACAGCGCCGAACAGACCGACGAGACGGTCGCGCGCGCGAAGGTCGCCTTCCCGGGGTGGCGCGCCGTCGCGCCAGCCGACCGCGCCCGCCTGCTCCGCAGGCTCGCGACGCTCGTCGAAGAGCACCATGAGGAGCTCTCGCGCATCGAATCCCGCAACGCCGGCAAGCCGATCGCCGGCGCGCGGGGCGAGATCGGGATGGTCGCGCAGGTCTTCCACTTCTACGCGGGCGCGGTGGACAAGCACTACGGCGAGACGATTCCCGTCGCGGGCGGCGTCGACATGACCTTCCGTGAGCCGCTCGGCGTCGTCGGCCTGATCGTGCCGTGGAACTTTCCGCTCAACATCTCGTCGTGGAAGCTCGGGCCGGCTCTCGCGTGTGGCAACACGGTGGTGTTGAAGCCCGCGGAGCTGACGCCGCTCTCGGCGCTCCGTCTCGCCGAGCTCGCGCTCGAGGCAGGCATCCCGGAGGGCGTGCTAAACGTCGTCACCGGCAAAGGCTCCGTCGTCGGGCAGCGGCTCATCGAGCATCCCGACGTGGCGAAGATCGGCTTCACCGGGTCGACCGAGGTCGGACAGCAGGTCATGCGCGGCGCGGCCGGGACGATCAAGCGCGTAACCCTCGAGCTCGGCGGCAAGTCGGCGAACGTCGTCTTCGCGGATGCCGATCTCGATAAGGCAGCCGCATCGGCCCCGTACGCGGTCTTCGACAACGCCGGCCAGGACTGCTGCGCACGGTCGCGCATCCTCGTCGAGAAATCCGTCTATGACCGCTTCGCGGAGCTGCTCGTGACTGCGACGCGTGGGGTGAAGGTTGGCGACCCCGAGTTGGACGAGACGGAGATGGGGCCGCTGATCTCCGCTGCGCATCGTGAAAGCGTCGCGTCGTTCGTCGAAGGCGAGCCGCTCTTCCGCGGCGACGTTCCCGGCGGCAAGGGCTACTGGTACCCCGCGACGCTCGTCGAGGCGCAGCGGGACGACCGGGTCGCGCGCGAGGAGGTCTTCGGGCCGGTCGCGGCGCTGATCCCGTTCACCGATGAGGCAGACGCGGTGCGGATCGCGAACGACTCCGTGTACGGGCTCTCCGGCTCGATCTGGACGCGCGACGGCGCCCGTGCGCTCCGCGTTGCCCGTGCGCTCGAGACCGGCGTGCTGTCCATCAACTCGAACTCGTCCGTCCGCGTCTCGACGCCGTTCGGCGGCTTCAAGCAGAGCGGGTTCGGCCGCGAGCTCGGCATGGAGGCGATGGCCGGCTACAGCGAGGTCAAGAACGTGTTCTACTCAACGGAATGAACAGACTCGACGGAAAAGTGTGCGTGATCACCGGCGCCGGCGGCGGCATGGGCGCCGACGCGGCCCACCTCTTCACGGAAGAGGGAGCAAAGGTGTGCGTCGCCGACGTGAACCTCGAGGCGGCGAGCAAGGTCGCCGAGGAGGTCGGCGGGCTCGCGGTGCAGGTGAACGTCGCCGACGAAGACTCCGTTCGCGCGATGTATGCGGCGGCGAAGGAGAAGTTCGGCGGCATCGACGTGCTCTACAACAATGCCGGCATCTCGCCGGCGGACGACGACTCCATCCTCGAGACCGAGCTCGACGCCTGGGAACGCGTGCAGGCCGTCAACACGCGCGGCGTCTACCTGTGCTGCAAGCACGGCATTCCCTACCTGCTCGAGCGCGGTGGCGGATCGGTGATCAACGTCGCATCGTTCGTCGCGCTCGTCGGCGCGGCGACGTCGCAGATCTCCTACACGGCGTCGAAGGGCGCGGTGCTCTCGATGAGCCGCGAGCTCGGCGTCCAGTTCGCCCGGCAGGGTGTTCGCGTGAATGCGCTCTGCCCCGGGCCGGTCGAGACGCCGCTCCTGCTCCGGATCTGGAGCGAGACGCCCGGCGCTGCCGAGCGCCGGCTCGTGCACGTGCCGATGGGGCGGATGGCGAAGCCCCGCGAGATCGTCAACGCGGCGCTCTTCCTCGCGAGCGACGAGTCCTCGTACGTGAACGCGTCGACGTTCCTCGTCGACGGCGGCCTGACCGCCGCCTACGTCACGCCCGAGTAGTTAGCTGCCGACGACCTGGACGAGCCAGCGCCGGTCGCGCTCGCGGTCCAGCTCGATGAAGAGCACCTTTTGCCACGTGCCGAGCTGGAGCTCGCCCTCGCGCACCGGCACGGACTCGCCGGCGGTGCCGAGCAGCATCGCCATGCAGTGCGAGTGGCCGTTGCCGATCTCCATGTCCTCGGGGCAGATGTTCTCGGTGCGGCGGTCCCAGTCGTCGTGCGCGTAGTAGGTGTCGTTCGGGACGAGCCGGCGCAGCAAGCTCGTGAAGTCCTCGAGGAAGCCTTCCTCGAGCTCGTTCACGCGCACGCAGCAGGTGGTGTGGGGGGAGTACACGCACGCGATGCCGTCGGTGATCCCGCTCTCGCGGACGGCCGTCTGCACGTCCTCGGTGATGTCGGTGACCGTGAGCCCCCCGGCGGTGCGGAGCTGCTTCTCATGCTGGAAGACCTTCACGGCTCCCTATTCTGCTGGATCCGACGACGCCACCGGCGGGAGAATGCGATCCTCAAGAGAATCTGCGACCGTCGGGCCCGTAGCTCAGCTGGTTAGAGCAGGGGACTCATAATCCCTTGGTCCTTGGTTCGAATCCAAGCGGGCCCATTCCTACGACTGGTCTTGCGAGGTCCAGGTGCCGCTGGACGTGCAGGTCGCGTCGTCGCCGCTCGAGAAGGTGATGTTGATCTTCAGCGTCCCCGTCCCCGTGCCGGTCGACGTCAGCTTGCCGGCGAAGTCGGCCGCGCCGCTCGCGTTGCTGTAGGTCAGGGTGATGTGCCCGGACACGGACCCGTCCGACCCGATATCGAACGAGCCTGTCACCGTGGTGAGCGGCCCGGCTTGTGTCCCGCCGTCGGAGCACGCCCCGTTGAAGTCGAACGCGAGGTTCGTCAACGTCGTGCCCTGCACGTCGAAGTTGAACGTCGACCCGTCCGAGTACGTGCCCACGTAGTGGCCGGCCTTGGCGGGCGGAGGCGGCGGCGGGGGAGGAGGCGGCGGCGGCGCCGGTGGCGCCGGCTTGACCTTGAAGAAGGCGTGCACGACGCGGGAGCCGGTCATCTTCACGGCGCACTTGAGGTTCGTCCCGCAGGGGGCGCTCCAGTGGGAGAACTCCGCCCCCGAATAGGGCGCGGCCGTCAGCGTGACCTTCTCGCCCTTTCGTGCGTGGAGCTTGCACCCCGGGCGGCAGTGGATCCCGGACGGATGGGAGGTGACAGTGCCGTCGCCGCTGATCGCAACCGTGAGCGTCGGCTTTGGCGCCGCTCCGGCCGCGGCCCCGACGATCCCGAGCGCCGCGACAACGATTGCTGTCCGAACGACTGTCTTCACCTGCCGCCTCCCCCTTGCCAATTGACGCTACTCCGGTGCCCCGAAGGAGTCAACCCGGATTTCCGCCTGGCTGACGCGTCGGATCACGCTACGGCTGAGCCCCCGGCTCCGCTTCGGCCGGAGGCGCTTCGACGGCGCGCATTGGAGCGGGAACGCTCATCCGCACCCTGTTCCTCGGGTCTACGTGCACTAGCCGCGCGGCACGCCCAGGAACGCGTTCCACGCCGGCTTGTGGACGCCGGTGACCGTCTCCAGGCCCGACTGCCAGCCGCCGATCTGGGGTTGGTCGCGGACGAGGAACCAGAGCAGCATGTCGATGCGCGGGTTCTTCCGCGCGATCGCATAGGCCTGCTTCAGGTCGGCCGCCTGCTTCGCCCAGCTGACGCCCAGGATGGTCTTGTCGGGCGGATTCGTCTGATAGCCGTACTCGGTGATCCACAGATGCTTCGGCCCGTAGTACTTCGTGATCAGCGCCAGCAGCTGGTTGATGTTTCCGAGCTGCGTCCGCCGCGCCGTCTTGCCGGTCGGCACGAACGCCGGCGACTCGTTTCCGGCCGACGCGTACGGGTTGTGCGCATAGACGTCGAATTTCTTCATCCCGTACCTGTGCGCGGCGATGAGGAAGCTGAGCGGGTCGACAGA
Organism: uncultured Actinomycetes bacterium; assembly: GCA_963744355.1. Classification (GTDB taxonomy): domain Bacteria; phylum Actinomycetota; class Thermoleophilia; order Gaiellales; family Gaiellaceae; genus Palsa-739. Next base: position 801,906 of record CAVUTE010000004.1, on the reverse strand, counting down.
GGCGCGGCTCGACCCGGCGAAGTCGTTGCCCCTCGGGTCGGTCACGCCACACGCAACCTTCTCACCGGACTGGGTGTGGATCCCGGCGTACACGGCATTGCAGATGCGCGCGTAGTTGTACGCGCTCTCGACCATCCACTTCCCGTGGACCTTCTTGTACTGCGGCGCGAGGAAGACCGGGTTGTTCGGTTCGTTCCAGGCGGTCCACATCTTGACGGCGGGGAGCGGGATGGTCGGGTCGCCGAGCGAGGGATCCTGCTGCGCCACGGGCGGGACGTACTTGCCGCTGTAGCGCAGCGCGGCCGCGCGCGCGAACGACTGCAGGTTGGCAAAGCTCGTCGGCGCGTGGTTCTTGCCGGCGCCGTGGTTCGCCCACGAGGGCGTGCCCACGACCGAGAACAGCAGCTTGATCCCCGCGTTGGCCGCGTAGATGTCGAGCCGGTCGTACAGCGACCAGTTGTAGGCCGGGTCGCCGGGGTTGGCCCCATTCGCCGGCTTCGTGTTCGCGACCGACCACTTGTTGCCGCCCCAGTACAGGTTCACGCGCAGGACCTGTGTGTGCAGCGACTGCAGCGTCTCGAACGCCGTGGCGGGATCGCCGTACAGGGTGAACGCCTCGTCGTTTATCCCGACGAGCAGATTGCTCGACTTCGTGGTCTTGGTCGTCGCGGTCGCGCTCGCCGCGGCGAGCCCGGTCACGATCAGCGCCGCCGCGGCGACGCGAAAAATGCGCATCCTCACAAGTACCCCCTCGTTGGACTTCCGTCCGACCGTACCCGTCAGAAAACGTTCAGAACGTAGATCGAGGTAAATCCGTACCCTTTCCGCATGTTCTCGTTCATGAAGCCCGCACACATGGTCACGCCGGAGGAGGCGCTCCCCGGCCGCAGCGACCCGATGCCAGTCCCTGAGCGCCACGAGGTGCTCGGCACGCCCATCGCCCCGCCGTTCCCGGACGGCCTCGAGCAGGCCGTCGTCGGAATGGGATGTTTCTGGGGCGCCGAGCGCGTCTTCTGGCGCGCCCCGGGGGTCTACACCACAGCGGTCGGCTACGCGGGCGGATTCACGCCCAATCCGACGTATGAAGAGGTCTGCTCGGGCCGTACCGGCCACACGGAGGCGGTCCTCGTCGTCTTCGACCCCGCGCAGACGAGCTACGTGGAGATCCTCCGGCTCTTCTGGGAGAACCACGACCCGACGCAGGGAATGCGTCAGGGCAACGACGGCGGCACGCAGTACCGCTCAGCCATCTACTGGATGAACGACGCGCAGCGCGAAGTGGCTGAGGCGTCGCGTGAGATGTTCCAGGGCGAGCTCACGCGCGCCGGCTACGGCGAGATCACGACCGAGATCGCCGAAGCAGGCCCCTTCTACTACGCCGAGTCGTACCACCAGCAGTATCTGGCGAAGAACCCGAACGGATACTGCGGGCTCGGCGGCACCGGGGTCGCGTGCCCAATCGGGCTGAAGACCGCAAACACTTAACGCACTCCTTACCTCGATCGTGTGCAGCATCTGGCCGGGAGGGCATGTGAACCCCTGAACGGCAACCAACGACAGGGGGAACAATGAGAAAGCTCATCCCGGTCGCGGTCGCCGCGTGTGCTCTGGCATGTGCTGCAACCGCGGGCGCTGCGCTCGTTCCGGGTGTCTATGACCCGGGGAACACGGGCTGCGTTACTTCGACGTACAGCAACGGGGTTCTTCATCTCGCGAAGAACTGCGCCACAACGACCAATGCCTCCGCGGGCGCCGACATCACCGGCCTCACGGGGCAGACGTTCCAATCGGCCTCGTTCACGCTCGCGAGCGCGAGTCAGTGCCAGGGGGGCTCGCCCCGCTTCAACGTGACCACGTCGGACGGCCTGTTCTTCCTCGGCTGTAACAACGTCACGCCGACGACGAACGCCGACGGAACCGCGACGTACACGTTCACACCGGCGACGCTTGCCGCCGCCGGCCAGCAGGTACCGACGCCGACCGGCACGATCAGCGACGTCAGCGTCCTGATCGACGTTCAGGGAACGGCTGACCTCTCGAACATCACCGTCAATGGACAGCTCGAGAGGCCCGTCCCCGCGCATCAGGGCGGCGGCGGTGGCAACGGCTTCGCGACCGCCTGCAAGAAGGGCGGCTGGAAGTCGTTCACGAGCCCGTCGTTCAAGAACCAGGGTCAGTGCGTCTCATATATGGCGCACCACAAGCACTAGGCGGTCTCGCCACCGTCGATCGCGAGCACGGCGCCCGTGATGTAACGGGCGTCGTCGCTCGCGAGGAACGCGAAGAGCGCGGCGATCTCCGAGGGATCGGCGTGGCGCTTCAGCGGGATGCCCTCGTTGACGGACGCGAGCATCTCGTCGGTGTACTCGGCCCGCTGCATCGGCGTCAGCACGTAGCCTGGGGACACGGCGTTCACGCGGATGCGCGGCGCGAGCTCGCGCGCCATCGTCCGCGCGAGCAGGATCACGCCGGCCTTCGACGCGTTGTAGTCGGCGTAGTTCTCGTGTCCGGTCAGGCCGTTCGTCGACGCGGTCATGAGGATCACGCCCTCGTCCATCCTGCGCGCGGCTTCCTGCGCACAGTGAAAGACGCCGGTGAGGTTGACGTCAAGCACGCGTCTCCAGTCCTCCTCGCGGATCTCGAGGAACGGTGAGCGGATCGAGATGCCTGCGTTCGCGACGAGCACGTCGACGCCGCCGAGCAGCTCGTCCACGCGCGCGAACGCGCGCTCCACCTGCGCGGCGTCGGCAACGTCGCAGACGATGTTCTCCTCTCCGTCGTCGACGGCGATGCTGACGACGCGCGCGCCCTCGTCACGAAAGCGGCGGCACGTCGCCACACCGATGCCGCTCGTACCGCCCGTGACGACGACACGCTTGCCGCTGAGGCCGTTCACTGCAGGCGCTCGGCGAGATACTGCAGTGCGATCGGATAGCGGTATTCGATCGCCCCGTGCTTCGCGTCGAAGAGCTCGAAGAAGACGTCGGTGACTCCGATCCGTTCGAGCGCGCGACGGAACGCCTCCGCTCCGAGATCGAGGAAGTACTCGTCGCGCGTGCCTGCGTCGATGTAGATCGCGCGCAGGCCACCGAGCGCGTCCGCATGCGTGTCGGCCATTCGAACGGGATCCCACGCGAGCCAGCGCTCCCAGACGTCCGGCCTCAGCTCCGCTGTTGCCGCGTCGAACGGGAGCTCGCCTGCCGAGTAGCACGCCGCCATCGCGTACGTGTTGAGAAGGACGGGATCGGCGGGCTTCGTAAACGCAGGCCGCGAGCGGAAGTCGGCCCAGAACGCGTCGAACGAGCCGTTGTAATTGTCGCGCAGCGCGCGCGCTGCCTCCGCGAACTCAGGCAGGTAGCAGACCTCGAACAGCGCGTCGCCCGCGTGCGTGGCGAGCGCGTGGAAGAGGTCCGGCCGCAGCATCGGCGTCACCATCGCGCCGTAGCCCCCGCTCGACTTCCCGGCGATGCCGCGCGTCGACGTCGGATACCGCGCGTCGACGAACGGGACGAGCTCGTCGCAGAGATAGGTGTGGTACTTCCCGGTCGCCGGAGAGTCGAGGAACTGCGAGCCCCCGTAGGACGTCCACGCGTCGACGAAGACGATTCGTGCCGGTGCACGAAGGTCGTCGATCAACTCGAGAAGCGTGGGACGGAAGGCGGAGCGGTTCCGCCACATGTCGATCTGGCCGGTCATGCCTTGGATCAGGTAGATCGCCGGCATCGGCTCGTCGCCTGCGCCCGGAGGCTCGTACACCCACAGCGGTCGCCGGGTCGGGTCGCCGAGGGGGTTGCCGGCGAGGGCCGCGCTGTCCACCTCATGCTCGTCCAGGCGCCCGGCGAGCTTCTTCGACCACGGCTCCATCGTCGGCGGACCCTACACTCGTGCCGTGCGCCGATTCCCCCTGCTCGCCGCGCTCCTGCTCGTCCTGGTCCTCGCCGCCTGCGGGAGCGGATCGAGCAAGCCGTACACGGCTTCGGGGACGAAGGCATGCCTGATCCAGAAGGGCTTCACCGGCGTCACGACCAACGCGGACAAGGTCGGCTTCATCGCAGCGTTCGCAGCCAATGGCGGCATCCAGGCGAAGTCGTCGACCGGCAACGTGCTGACGATCGCCTTCACGGAAGGCCCGGGAAGCGTCGCCGGGACGGAGAAGGCCTTCCGCCGGAACGCACCGGTGAGCCTCCGACCGCACATGAGCGACATCATGGAAGCGCAGGGGAGCGCGGTGCTCGTGTGGACGGTGTCGCCGACCACGCAGGAGCTCTCCGACGCCGAAGGCTGCCTCGCGTCCTAGCTAGACTTTTCCCTATGGCCGAATACGGGACGATGCGGGTCAAGAGCGGCCTCGCCGAGATGCTCAAGGGCGGGGTGATCATGGACGTCGTCGACGCCGAGCAGGCGAAGATCGCCGAAGCGTCGGGCGCGGTCGCGGTGATGGCGCTCGAGCGCGTTCCCGCCGACATCCGCCGCGACGGCGGGGTGGCACGCATGTCCGACCCGGAGATGATCCGCGAGATTCAGGAGTCGGTCAGCATCCCGGTGATGGCGAAGTGCCGCATCGGCCACTTCGCCGAGGCGCAGATCCTCCAGGCCCTCGAGATCGACTACATCGACGAGTCGGAGGTGCTGACGCCCGCCGACCTCGAGCATCACGTCGACAAGTGGCGCTTCACCGTCCCATTCGTCTGCGGCGCGACCAATCTGGGCGAAGCGCTCCGGCGCATCTCTGAGGGCGCGGCGATGATCCGCACGAAGGGCGAGGCGGGCACCGGCGACATCGTCAACGCGGTCACGCACATGCGCTCGGTCTTCGGGCACATTCGGAAGCTGAAGACGCTCGCCGAGGAAGAGCTCTACACCGAGGCGAAGAACCTGCAGGCGCCGTACGACCTCGTGCGCTGGGTGGCCGAGAACGGGAAGCTCCCCGTCGTGACGTTCACGGCGGGCGGCATCGCGACGCCGGCCGACGCAGCCTTGTGCATGCAGCTCGGCGCCGACGGCGTCTTCGTCGGCTCGGGCATCTTCAAGTCGGGCGATCCGGAGCGGCGCGCGAAGGCGATCGTCGAGGCGACGACGCACTTCCAGGACGCAGAGATCCTCGCGCGCGTCTCCGCCGGGCTGGGCGAGCCGATGGTCGGCATCTCGACGGCATCGCTCGATCCGAGCGAGCTGCTCGAGTCGCGCGGCTGGTAGTCCGTCCGCCGCGAGGCGGATGATGCAAGCGGTGCAGAAGCCCGTCTGGAAGACGTCGTCGTTCCTCGTCTACACGGGCGGCATCACGGTGCTCGGCGCAGCCATCGCGGCGCTCAGCTACCTGTCGGGGCATTACGGCAAGGGCGCGCTCACCGCGTGGGCGCTGCTGGTGCTCGTCGTCCTGTACACGATCGCGAACGGGTTCAGGCATCGCGGCCGCTGGATCGCCGCCGGCCTCTTCGCGTACGCGTCGGTGATCGCGTGGGCCGCGTTCGTCGCCATCGCCTGGAGCTGGTTCGGCTGGCTGAATTCGTCCAAGTTCTCCGACTTCTCGCTTGGGCGGCTTTCGCTCGAGCTCCTCGTCCTCATCACCGCGATCTACGACCGCCGCCGCTTCGAGTTCCCGTTCATCACGTCGATCGTGGCCGTCGTCCAGTGGGTGTTCGTCATCGACCTCATCTCCGGCGGCGGCGCGTGGACGAAGGTCGTCACGCTGTTCGTCGGGCTCGCGTATTTCTTCGCCGGAGCCGTCTCACGGTCGCCGTCGGCGTTCTGGCTCCATCTCGTCGGCGGCGCGCTGATCGGCGGCGTCCTCCTCGACTGGTGGCACTCGACGGACGCCGACTGGGCGCTCATCGCGGCCGCATCGCTCGCGTACGTCTTCATCGCGTACATGACGAAGCGCTCGAGCTGGGCCGTGTACGGGACGATCGGCTTCCTCGGCGCGACCATCCACTACCTCATCAGCACCGGCGGCAGCAGGAGCATCGGCGGCCAGGGCTTCAGCGTCTCGGTGCCGTCGATCAGCGGCTGGTCGCCGTCGGTCGCCTTCGCGTGCCTCGGCTTCTGGCTCGTCCTGCTCGGCGTCGCAGGACGCCGGTCTCGTAGCCAGTAGCCGAACCTACAATGGCAGGGTGGAAACGCCGCTCCGGATCGGTGTGCTCGCCGTGCAAGGGAACTTCCGCGAGCACGCAGCCGTGCTCCGGCGGCTCGGCGCTGAGCCGGTCGAGGTACGGCTTCCCGAGCAGCTGGAGGGCCTGGACGGCCTGATCCTGCCCGGCGGCGAGTCGACGGCGATCACGCGGCTGATGCGCCTGTACGGGCTCGACGAGGCGCTTCGCCGTTTCTCGGCGCCCGTCTTCGGGACGTGCGCCGGGATGATCGTCCTCGACCGTGACCATCTCGGGCTTGCAGACTTTCGCGTCCAGCGGAACGCGTTCGGCCGCCAGGTGCGCAGCTTCGAGGCCGACCTCGACGTTGGCCTGGGCGAGCCAGTGCGGGGGATTTTCATCCGCGCGCCGTGGATCGAGGACGCCGGCCCCGACGTCGAGGTGCTCGCCGAGGTGGACGGCCATCCGGTGCTCGCACGACAGGGGCGCGTGCTCGTCGCGGCGTTCCATCCCGAGCTCACGGACGACACGCGCATCCACGAGCTCTTCTTGAATCTCGTACGGGAGGCATCGAGTGTCCGGGCATAGCAAGTGGTCGTCGATCAAGCACAAGAAGGGCGCCGCCGACGCGAAGCGCGGCAAGCTTTTCTCGAAGCTCTCGCGCGCGATCATCGTCGCGGCGAAGGAGGGCGGGGGGAACCCCGGAGACAACCTCGCGCTGCAGAACGCGATCGAGAAGGCGCGCTCGTACTCCATGCCGAAGGACAACATCGACCGCGCGATCGCGAAGGGCTCCGGCGCGGACGCAGACGCGAGCGCGTTCGAGACCGTCGTCTACGAGGGGTTCGGCCCGAGCGGCGTCGCGGTGATCGTCGAGGCGCTGACGGACAACCGCAACCGCACCGCCTCTGATGTGCGCCACACGTTCGCGAAGAACGACGGCAATCTCGGCGGCTCCGGCGCCGTGTCGTGGCTGTTCGAGCGGCGCGGCATCGTGATGGTCGACGCTGGGGGCGTGGACGAAGACGAGCTGATGCTCGCCGCGGCGGAGGGCGGCGCCGAGGACGTCGAGCTCGACGGCTCCAGCTACCAGGTGACGTGCGCTCCGGAGCAGCTGGCGACGGTGCGGGAAGCGATCCAGGCCGCTGGATTCACGGTCGACGCGGCCGAGTTGACGATGGTGCCGAAGACGACCGTCGAGGTCGCAGACGAGAACGAGGCGAAGAAGATCCTGCGCCTCATCGACCAGCTGGAGGACAACGACGACGTCCAGGACGTGTTCGCGAACTTCGACATTCCCGAGCGCGTGCTCGAGGCGGTCGCCGGCTGATACCCGCGGCACCGCTGACGGGGACACTCCCCGTCAAGAGAGTGTCGGAGATTCGTGACGCTCCCGTGACACCGAACCGGGTTACCCCTTTGGGATAGGAGGATCGTCCGACCCGCTGCCTAACCTCTCCCCGTGAAGGTCGTCGGCATCGATCCAGGGACGGCTGCTTGCGGGTACGGGATCGTCCACGAAAGCGGCGGGCGCCTCAGGGGCATTCACCACGGCTGGTGGTCCACGTCGCCGCGCGATCGCCCCGAGGTTCGGCTCATGACGATCTACGACGGGGTAGCCGGTCTCATCGCCGAGTACGCCCCGGATGCGGTCGTCCTCGAGGAGTCCTTCGTCGGCGTCGACGCCCGCACCGCGCTCTCCGTCGGACAGGCGCGCGGCGCCGTGCTCGTCGCGGCCGCCCACGCCGGCCTGCCCTGCGCGGAGTACGCGCCGTCAGCCGTGAAGAACGCCGTGTGCGGCTACGGCCGTGCCGAGAAGTCTCAGGTGCAGCGGATGGTGAAGGCCATCCTCGGGCTCGACGCGCTCCCGACTCCCGACCACGCAGCAGATGCGCTCGCGGTCGCGATCTGCCATGCGCTCGCGCCGCGGCTGTTGAAGATGGCCGGATGATCGCGCAGCTGCGCGGCAAGCCCGTGGCCTCGATCCCGGAAGGACTCGTCCTCGACGTCGGCGGCGTCGGCTATCTCGTCGCCGCCACGCCCGCCGCGGTGCGCAAGGCAAGCGGGGCGGACGAGGTGACGATCGAGACGTACATGGTCGTGCGCGAGGACGCGCTGCAGCTGTACGGCTTCGCCGAGCGCGCCGAGCGCGACCTGTTCGTGCAGCTCTTGACCGTGAACGGCGTCGGGCCGAAGGTCGCGCTCGCGATCGTCTCCGGCTCCCCGGCCGACGAGCTCCGGCGCGCCATCGTGCGCGAGGACATCGCCCGCTTCGTCGCCATCCCCGGCGTCGGCAAGAAGACGGCCGAGCGCATCGTGCTCGAGCTCAAAGAGAAGGTCGGCGTGCTGGAAGCGACGTCGCCCACAGGCGACATCGTTGCGCGCGACGCCCTCGTCGAGCTCGGCTGGTCGGTGCTCGACGCCGAGCGGGCACTCCAGGACGTCGACGAGACGCTGCCGGTCGAAGAGCAGGTCCGAGCCGCGCTGCGGAGGGCGGCATGAGCACGCAGTTCCTCGCACCCGTGGTCGCTGAGGAGGATCAGGAGCTCGAGCAGACGCTGCGCCCGCGCCGCCTGGACGAGTTCGTCGGGCAGGAGCGCGTCAAGGAGCAGCTTGCGATCGCGCTCACGGCCGCGCAAGCGCGCGGCGAGGCGCTCGACCACGTCCTGCTCGTCGGGCCTCCGGGCCTCGGCAAGACGAGTCTCGCGTTCATCGTCCGCGAGGAGCTCGGCGTCGGCATCCGCACGGTCGCCGGCCCTGCGCTCGAACGCAAGGGCGACATGGCGGCGATCCTCACCGCGCTCGAGCCGCGCGACGTGCTGTTCGTGGACGAGATCCACCGGCTCAACCGCGCGATCGAGGAGATCCTCTATCCCGCGCTCGAGGACTTCCGGCTCGACATCATCGTCGGCCAGGGGCCGGCGGCGCGCACGCTGACGCTCGACCTGCCGCACTTCACGCTCATCGGCGCGACGACGCGCACAGGGCTCTTGACGACGCCGCTGCGCGACCGCTTCGGCATGACGTTCCGCCTCGAATACTACGAGCCGGCGGAGCTCACGACCATCGTCAATCGGTCTGCGCGCATTCTCGGCGTCGAGATCGCGGCCGACGCAGCCCAGGAGATCGCGCGCCGTTCGCGCGGAACGCCGCGGATCGCGAACCGCATCCTCCGGCGCGTGCGCGACGTCGCCCAGGTGCGGCACGAAGGCTCGATCACGAACGCGATCGCGGGAGAGGCACTCGAGCTGCTCGAAGTCGACCAGGTCGGGCTCGAGCGGATCGACCGCGACCTCCTGCGCACCATCGCCGGCAAGTTCGAGGGCGGTCCCGTCGGGCTGTCCACGCTCGCGGTCTCGCTCGGCGAGGAGCCGGACACGATCGAGGACGTCTACGAGCCGTATCTGCTCCAGCTCGGCTTCATCCAGCGCACGCCGCGCGGACGCACGATCACGAAGCTGGGACGGGCGCACGTCGGCGCAACGGCCGGCGACGCGAAGCTGTTCTAGCGGCCGCGCTGGATGGTGTTCGCGTCGGCCATCTTGCCGGCGGGAATCTCATCGCGCCGAGGAGGTTCCGTCCCCGGCGAAGGCCGCTTGAAGCGCTTCGCCACGAAGGCAGGAAGCTTCATGCCGCGACTCTACTCCCTCGCAGTGGCGACCGTCTCGACGCGGCCGCCACGAGCCAGGGCGCGACGAGGAGCGCCATCACGTCGAACCAGACGTAGCCGCTCGCAACGCCGCTCGGCGGGTTCCCGTCCGCGATCCCGAGTCCGGGAATCGTCCGCGCCCAGCGCCACGTGCCGATGGACGTGCCGTACAGCTCGAGTGCACCGACGACGAGGAACACGGCCGCGTACGTCGCGCGTGCGCGCGAGCGCCAGAGGAAGACGCAGAGCAGCGGGACGCCGATCGCGCCGCCGACGTCGAGGCGGGGAAGCACAGCCAGCCCCGCGACTCCCCAGCCGATCGAGCCGACCGCTGCAGCCGCGACAAGCCTGCGCGCCGGAACGATCCGTGTGAGCGCGAGCCCGCTGAGGTACACGACCCCGTGCGCCGGCGGGATGAACAACGGCAGGTTGTGCAGCCGGTAGTGGTAGACGCCCCAGACGAGCGATCCCGTCACCTCGCCGACCGTCGCGAAGATGACGACGCCGAGCGCCTGCGCACGCGCGAGTGGCACGAGCGGCCGCAGCGCGGCGGCAAGGACGATCCACGTCAGCGCGCCGAGCGCCAGCTGGCCCCCGTAGCCCACCTGCGTGTCGACGGCGAGGAGCGCCGCGAGGTACGCAGGCCCGACCGCCGCGTAGAAGCGCGGCGTCACGGTCGGTACTGGAGCTCGTGCCAGCTCGGCGTCGGCAGCAGCTCGAGCAGCGCGCGCCCGCCGTGCGGGTCGCGGTACGAGAACTCGGAGGTGTCGTCGTCCCAGCCGACCTCGAGCTTGCCCTCTTTCACGTGATGGTCGAGCCATGCGCCGCGGAAGACGAGCCGCTTCAACCAGTCGAGGAGCGACTCGCCGCCGACGAGGGAGACCTCGTCCCAGCGTCGAACGAGATAGCGGCCGAGCGCGCTGCGCGGTTCTTCGATGGAGCCGAGCTCCACGAGCTCGACCAGGTCGGCCGTCTCGTCGCCGTCGAGCTCGTTCCCCGGAATGAGGCCGAGCTTGACAGCGGCTGCCGTGACGCGCTGTTCGAAGTCCTCCGCGTTGAAGCTGAAGCTGTAGCCGAGGAACTCGACGAGGTAATCGTCCCCCGAGTTGTAGTGGGCCTCGGCCTCCACCATCCAAGCGTACCCTTGCCCTGTGCGCTCACTCCGCATTCCAATAGCTGCTGCCGTCGTGCTCGTACTCGTCGTGTTGACGGCGCTCGCGCTGGGCTGGTCGGTGCAGCGCGCGGCGTATCTCGCGCCGGTGATCGTGGTTGGATTTGCCGGCGTCGTGGGCCTGCTCGTCCTGTGGGGCAAGGTCGCGGTGCAGCAGCTGCGCGAGACCAAACGGCCGCGGCTCGTGCTCACGCTCTGGGTCGTCGGCCTCGCGCTTCTCGTCGTGCTGAGCTACCTAGGCGTGAAGCTCCCGCGCGAGGGCGGCTAGCAGCCTGTCGACGTCCGCGCGATCGTTGTAAGACGCGATCGAGAGGCGCAGCAGCGTGCCGTCGTCCGAGATCGGGATCTCGATGCGGTGGTCGTCGAACAACCGTCGATTGAGATCCGGATCGGGTTCCGGCATGCGCACGCTCGCCATCTGCAGCACCATCGACTCCGGCGCGATCGGCTCGGTGCCGAGCAGCTCGCAGAGGTCGCGCCGCGCCTCGCGGGCGAGCGCGACGCATTGCTCGCGCTCGTCGTGCTCGCGTACGAAGTCGATCGCGGCAGGAACGGTGAGGTACGCGGACGAGTCGCGCGTGCCCTGCCGCTCGGTGCGGGAGATGAACGTTGCCGGCTCCTCGTAGCCCCAGCTCGTGATCGCGCCGTCGACGCGCTCTTGCCACTCGGGCCGCACGTGCAGGAAGCCCGCGCCTTTCGGAGCGCAGAGCCACTTGTGGCAGTTGCCGGCGTAGAAGTCGGCTCCGAGCGCGTCGAGATCGAGGTCGACCTGCGCAACCGCGTGCGCGCCGTCGACGATCGTCGCGAGCCCGAGTGAACGCGCGTGGGCCACGATCTCCTCGACTGGGAGGAGGAGTGCCGTCTCCGAGGTGATGTGCGACACGAACACCGCTTTCGTCCGGTCGGTCACGTGCTCGAAGAGCTCGTCGATGTCCGCCTGGACGAAGGTGCACAGCCGCTGCCACGCCAGGACGCACGCGCCATACTCGAGATTCGTCGAGAGCACCTCGTCGCCTGGCTGCAGGTCGAGCGCCCGGGCGGCCATGTTCACGCCGGTGGTCGCGTTCTGAACGAACGTCAGGTCGTCCGCCTGGGCGCCGACGAAGGCGCCCAGCTCGGCTCTCGCCTCCGCGAGTAGGGGCCAGAGCCGGCGCGCGATGAAGTCGACCGGCTCCCGCTCGAGCTCCCGCTGCCAGGCCTGGTAGCGCTCGAAGACGACCCGCGGCGTGGCCCCGAAGGAGCCGTGGTTGAGGAACGTGATCTCAGGATCCAGGAGGAACAGGTCTCTCACTGGGCCAACCGTATGCCGTCCGACGGTGCCCGTAGCGTGGCTACTCGATGCACGAGGGCAGCTGGACACTCAGTCCGGCGTCGCACGAGGTGCAGGCCGAGCTCGCATCTTCACTCGGAGTGAGCGAGTTGACGGCAGGCGTTCTCGTTCGGCGCGGCTACGACGACCCCGCCGCTGCGCGGGCATTTCTCGCCGGCGAGCTGCCCCCGCACGACCCGTTCCTCCTCGGTGACATGGCGGTCGCCTGCGAACGCATCCGCGCCGCGATCGCCGACGGGCGCCGGATCTGCGTGCACGGCGACTACGACGTCGACGGCATCTCCGCCACCGCGCTCGCCGTCCATCTCTTGCGCGAGCTCGGCGCCGACGTCGACTGGCACCTGCCGAGCCGCTTCGACGAGGGGTACGGCGTCAGCGCCGCGACGCTTGCGCGGCTTGCCGACGAAGGCTGCGGCCTCCTGCTCACGGTCGACTGCGGCATCACGGCGGTGGAGGAGGTGGCCGAAGCGCGTGCACGCGGCCTCGAGGTGATCGTCACCGACCACCATCGACCCGGCGAAACGCTGCCCGACTGTCCGATCGTCGCCACGCGGCCGTCCGACTATCCGTTCCCGGAGCTGTGCGGCACCGGCGTCGTGTACAAGCTCGGACAAGCGCTCTTCGGCGTCGACTCGGATATCCCGAAGCGGCATCTCGATCTCGTCGCGCTGGCAACGATTGCCGACGTCGTCCCGCTGCTGGACGAGAACCGCACGCTTGCGATTGCGGGCCTGCGCGCGCTCGCACGCACGCAGAAGCCCGGCCTGCAGGCACTGATGAAGGTGGCGGGCGTCGACCCGGCCGCCATCGACGCCGGCGCCGTCGGTTTCCGGCTCGGGCCGCGCATCAACGCCGCCGGCCGGCTCGGCCACCCGCGCGCGGCGCTCCATCTGCTGCTGACGGACGACGCGGAAGAGGCGCGCCTCCTCGCGGACACGCTCGAGGAGCTGAACCACGAGCGGCAGGCCGTCGAGGGGCGCATCGTGCGCGAGGCCATCGCCCAAGTCGAGCAGTGGACCGAGGCCGATAAGCGCCGTCGCGCATACGTCGTCGCCGGGGAGGACTGGCACGAAGGCGTGATCGGCATCGTCGCGTCGCGGCTCGTGGAGCGCTTCAACCGTCCGGTCGTGCTCATCGCCGGCGGCGACGGCGACTGGAAGGGATCTGGACGCTCGATCGCGTCGTTCGACCTGCATGCGGGCCTCGGCGCCAGCGCAGACCTGCTCGAGCGCTGGGGCGGACATCGCGCGGCGGCCGGTCTTTCGATCAAGCCGGAGAACATCCCCGCCTTCGCGGAGCGCTTCGCGGCGCACGCCGCCGGACTGCTCGAGGAAGAAGATCTGCGCACGGTCACGCGCGTCGACGGGATCGTCCCGCGCGGGACGCGGCTGACGCTCGACCTGTGCGCGGAGCTCGCACAGCTCGCGCCGTTCGGCCTCGGTAACCCGGAAGTAACGCTGCTCGCGCCCGGCTGCGAGCTCGGCGACCTCGCTACCGTCGGCGAGGGCAAGCATCTGCGCTTCCGCGTGCGGCGCGACGGCGCCGACGCCGGCAGCGCGATTGCCTTCGGCATCGGCTCCCGGCTCGAGGTCTACCGGCAGGACGGCCGCTGGGACATCGCGTTCCGGCTGTCGGAGAACCGCTGGAACGGGACTGTTTCGCCGCAGCTCGTCGTGCGGCGGATCTTCGCGGCCGACTCTCGGGTCGAGGAGCTGCGCGAGTGGCTCGTCGGCGAGTACCGCAAGCCGGAGGTCGCGCGGGACGCAGAGGCGGCCGCGATCTTCGCGGAGCTCGGCCCGGGCAAACGGCACGTGCTGGAGTCGGAGCGCTTCCGTGCGCTGCTCGCAGGGCCGCCCGTGCTTGCGCGCGCTGCCTAGCTCTTGCGGCCGACGAAGATCGCCCAGCCGAGCAGCCGGCGCTGAAAGCGGAGGTAGTGGTCGCGGCTTTGCTCGTGACGTTCGCGGATCCCAGGCGCGTCGGGGTCGTCCGGATTGGCGGCGAGCCATTCCTCGAGCGCGCGCCAGTGATACGACTCGTACCGGTCCCAGTCGTCCTCTGACGCGGCGATGAGCCCGACAAGAGCGAGGCCGGCGGCCTCGAAGCGCGCGACGGTGTCGGGGAGCGTCACCCAGCCCTCGTCCTCGACCTCGGTCGGCAGCGGCCACTCGCGCCAGTACGGCTCGCCGACCGCGACGAATCCGCCCGAACGCACCGCCGGCGCGAGCGCTGCGAGCGTCCCGTCCAGGTCGTCGTAGACGAACGACGCGCCCAGGCAGAGAGCGGCGTCCCATGACTCGGGCTCGAGTGGGAATGCACGCGCGTCGCCCTCGACGATCTCGATGCGCCCGGCCAGGTGCGCGGCGGCGACGCGCTCGCGGCCGGCGGCGACGAACTCGGGCGCGCGCTCGACACCGAGGATGCTGCAGCCGAATTCGGCGGCCAGCACGAGCGCCGGGCCCGCCTTCCCGCACGCGACGTCGAGGACGCGCGAGTCGGGGCCGAGGCGGAGCAGCCGCCCGAGGTCGCGGATCTTCTCCGACCTCGTCGGGTCCTGGATCTCGTGGTCGCGCTCGGCGACGGCGAAGTACCACGGCATGGCCGCAAGACTACGGTCAGCGAGCGAGTGCGGCGAGGACGGCCGCGAGCTTCTGGACCTTGCGGGCGTCACGTCGCCGGAGACGGAGCATGAGGCGCGTCACTTCGACTCCCCAACGGCCGTTCCTTCCCTGCAGGTACGCATGAGAGGCTCGGGAGTACACTGAAATCGTGGTAACGGTGCAGTCGGGAGAGCGGCATTTCGAGCTCCTCGAGGGGCTGCTCGCCGAGCTCGACGGGTACAGCGGCGAGCTCGATCGCGAGCTGATCGTTCGGGCGTTCACGTTCGCCGCGGCGGCGCACGAGGGGCAGCAGCGCCGCTCGGGCGAGCCGTTCATCATGCACCCCGTCGGGGTGGCGACGATCTGCGCCGGTCTCCGTCTCGACGAGCAGACGATCGCCGCCGCGCTCCTGCACGACGTGGTCGAGGACACGAATACCGAGCTGTCGAACGTGCGCGACGAGTTCGGCGAGGAGATCGCCGCGCTCGTGGACGGCGTCACGAAGCTGACGCGCGTGCAGTTCCAGAGCCGCGAGCAAGCGGAAGCGGAGAACTACCGCAAGATGGTCGTCGCGATGGCGGCCGACGTGCGCGTCATCCTCGTCAAGCTCGCCGACCGGCTGCACAACCTGCGCACGATCGAATACCTGGGGCGTCAGAAGCAGGTGCAGAAGGCGAAGGAGGCGCTCGAGGTGTACGCGCCGCTCGCGCACCGCCTCGGCATCCATGCGGTCAAGTGGGAGCTCGAGGATCTCTCCTTCCAGACGCTGCACCCGCGCAAGTACGAGGAGATCAAGGCGATGGTGGCCGAGCGGCGCGCAGATCGTGAGGGGCACGTCGCCGAGGCGGCGGACGTCCTCCAGCGTGAGCTCGTGAAGGTCGACATCCCGGCGGAGATCTCCGGGCGCGCGAAGCACTTCTATTCCATCTACGACAAGATGGCGAAGCGCGGCCGCGAGTTCAACGAGATCTACGACCTCACCGCGATGCGCGTCACCGTCGAGCGCAGCGGAGAGGAGGGGACGCGCGACTGCTACGGCGCGCTCGGTCTCATCCACTCGTTGTGGAAGCCGATGCCGGGACGCTTCAAGGATTACGTCGCGATGCCGAAGTTCAACGGTTACCGCTCGCTGCACACGACGGTGATCGGTCCCGAAGGTCGACCGCTCGAGATCCAGGTGCGCACGCGCGACATGCACGAGACGGCGGAGTACGGGATCGCGGCGCACTGGGCTTACAAGCGCGGCAAGAAGACGACCGCCGACGCCGAGTGGCTCAAGTGGGTGGAGCAGCTGATGGACATCCACGCCGACGAGACCGACTCGCGCGAGTTCGTAAGGTCGTTCCGCACCGACCTCTTCGACGAGGAAGTGTTCGTCTTCACACCGAAGGGCGAGGTGAAGACACTGCCCGCAGGGGCGACGCCCATCGACTTCGCGTACGCGGTGCATACCGACGTGGGGCATCGCACGGTCGGTGCAAAGGTGAATGGCCGCATCGTCCCGCTGCACTACAAGCTTGTGAACGGCGACCGGGTCGAGGTGCTCACCTCGAAGAGCGGGCGCGGCCCGTCGCGTGACTGGTTGTCGCTCGTCGAGTCCTCGCGCGCGCGGAACAAGATCCGGCAGTTCTTCTCGCGCGAGCAGAAGGAGGACCTGGAGGCGAAGGGCCGCGAGACGCTCGAGCACGCGCTGAAGGCGCAGAACCTCCCGTATCGCAAGCTCGTCGGCTCGGCGGTGCTCGCCGGTGTCATTCGCGAGACCGGCTTCAAGAAGGCCGAGGAGTTCTATGTCGCACTCGGCTCCGGCAAGCTCACCGCCGGCAGCATCGTCAACAAGGTCCTCACGCGGTTGAAGACAGAGGAGGTCGCCGAGGAAGAGGCGGTCACCCCGCGCAAGCGGCCGAAGGCGCGCGACGCTCTCGCGAGCGAGACCTACGGCATCAACGTCGTCGGCGTCGAGGACGTCCTCGTTCGCCTCGCGAAGTGCTGCACGCCGGTGCCGGGCGACCCGATCGTCGGCTACATCTCGCTCGGTCGCGGGATCACCATCCATCGGGAGGATTGTCCGAACGCGCGCGCGCTGAAGCGCAATCCGGAGCGGTTCACGGCGGTGGAGTGGGAGGGCGGCACGACGCAGAGTTTCCGCGTCCAGATCGCGCTCGACTCATGGGATCGCCCGCGGCTGCTCGAGGATGTCGCGCGGACGTTCGCCGAGCATGGCGCGAACATCGTCGCCTACGGCGGCACCGTCGAGGATCAGATGGCGCGTAACTGGTACGTCGCCGAGGTCGGTGAGGTGAAGGCGCTGCGGGCATTGCTGACGGCGCTTCGCAACGTCGAGGGCGTCTTCGACGCGTACCGCGTCACGCCGAGCTGACCAACCGATCGACTCTGGCATAAGGACGCGCGCGCAGCAGACGGCGGGTCACGGAATCCCGCATTGGAGAGGTGGATCGCGTCGGACACTCAAGTGAGTTGTTGTGGCTGAACGCGGAACTTCCAGAACGCGAGCAGGGACATCTCGAGGAGGAGTAGTCCGTGCCGCCAGCGCGCGACATTGGTCGTCCCGTACGTGCGCGCCTGATAGCGCACTGGTAGGTCGACGATCTTCAGGTTGAGTCGGGCGGCACCAAACAACAGGTCGAAGTCGCCGAACGGATCGAACTCACCGAAGTAGTTGCGCCCCTGGGCAATGCGTTCGTAGTCTTCGCGGCGAAGCACTTTCGTACCGCAGAGGGTGTCCTTGACCGGCTGACCGATCATCGCCTGCACGAACCAGCTGAAGGTCTGGTTGCCGATCATGTTGAGAAAGCGCATCGCCCCAGGCTCCATGTCGTATACAAGGCGGGAGCCGTTGGCCAGCTCGGCGCGTCCGGTGACGCATGCGTCGTAGAACTTTGGCAAGTCCTCCGGGCTCACGCTGAGGTCGGCGTCGAGGATCATCAGCAGGTCGTTCCTGGCGGCCGCAAACCCGCAGCGGACGGCGTCGCCCTTTCCCTCGCCCGGCTGGTCGACGAGAGAAATCTCACGGCCGGGGTGCAGATCGATCTGCCGGAGGATTTCTTCGCGCGTCCCGTCGCTCGATCCGCCTTCGACGAAGATCATCTCGACGGCTGACCCGATCAATGGCAAACGCTCGATCAGGGGACCGATGTTGCCGCGTTCGTTCCGGCAGGGGATGACGACCGATACCGAGAGTTCGCGGCGTCCGTGCGGCGAAGGTCGAGCCACAACCCAATGGGTAACGCAGAGATGTCTGAACGGCCACACGTTCGCGAGGCCACCGTTCAGCAGCGCCGTGAGAAGGGGGATCTCCTTCGGCATCATGATCCTCTGGGTCTCCGTGACCACCTCGAGGCCGGAAAGCTGGAGCAAGTTCCTGACGTCGGCAGGGGAGACCCAGTTTCGGATCGGCTTTCGGGGTTTCAACCCGAGGAGCTCTGCCACCCGGATGACGGGCTTCCAGAGTCGGTTGTACGAATGGATGATGACGCGCGTTCCGCGATGCGAATGGTCCGCGACGTGCTCGAAGAGCGCGACGAGGTCATGGACGTACGGGATGAGATCGGAAAGGACGATCAGGTCGAAGGTGCGTCCGAGAGCGATCTCTTCACCCGACGCGACGACGAACTCCAACTCGGGGTGCCGCCGTCGCGCCTCGGTGATCATTCCAGGACTCACGTCGATGCCGACGCCGTTGCTCGGCGCGAGCGCAGCGAGAAGGTCGCCCGATCCGCACCCGATCTCGAGAACGCTGCGGCCTCCATTCGTCTGGAACCGCAAGATCTGGGTGATGAGCCTGTGGTAGGTGCGGTTCCGTCGAACCCACGTGGGCTCGACGCGGACAAAGTCGTCGAAGTACGACGCGAGCTCCGCGTATCCAGTCGGTGCTGTCTCCGACCGCGCCGACACTGACGGCGACCTTATCCAAGAACGAGAGCGCGCACCCGTTGCGGGCCAATCACCGAGACCGATGCACTAGGCTCGCCCGATGAGGCTGCGGTCGCGGCTGACAGCGGAGGCGATGATTGCGGTCGGGCTCGTTGCCGCCGCCGGTGTGGCCGAGCGCGTCTTTGCGTATCGCTCGAGCATCACCGTGCCTGACTCGGACGAGGCCGTGGTCGGGCTGATGGCCCGGCACGTGCTCCAGGGCCAGTTTTCCACGTTCTACTGGGGAGGAGGCTACGGGGGCACGATCGAGTCGGTGCTAACGGCGCCGATCTTCTTCGTCTTCGGTAGCAGCTGGCTTGCGCTCCGGATCGTCCCGATCATTCTCTCTGGCGTTGCGGCGCTCGTCGTCTGGCGGATCGGGCGACGGCTCTACGGGGAGCCGGCGGCGAGCGTCGCAGGCGCACTCCTCTGGGTCTGGCCGCCCTTCCTGGTCGCGCACCTGACCCAGCAGCAAAGCGGCTTCTACGCGAGCGGACTGGTGTTCTGCACCGTGCTCATCCTGCTTGCGCTTCGGGCGGCCGAGGCGCCCACCCGACTGCGTGTCGGGACGCTTGGATTCGTCGCCGGCGTCGCGCTCTGGAACGACGTGCAGCTCGTCACGATCATCGCCCCGCTGGTCGTCTGGCTTTGCTGGCGTCAGCGCGCAGTGCTCGCCCAAGCGTGGCTTGCCGTTCCACTTCTGCTTGTCGGTGCCAGCCCCTGGATCGTGTGGAACCTGCGGCACGACTTCGGCTCGTTCAACACGCACATCACCACCTCGAGCTCATACCCCCACCGCTTGCGCCTCTTCCTGTCGCCGCTGCTCCCGATGCTGCTAGGCCTACGCTCGCTCTATGTGCAGGAGCCGGTGCTGTCCGCAGCCTTCGTCGATGTTGTGCTCTTCGCGCTACTTGCCGTCTTCGCGTATGGCGCGTACCGGAGCCGCCGGCGAGACACGATCGTCCTCTACGTCATCGGGCTCGCCTTCCCGTTCATCTATGCCCTGACGCGCGCCGCCATCGTCACCGACGAACCGCGCTACCTCCTTCAGCTCAGCCCTGTGCTCGCGCTGCTCCTCGGCCAGGCGGTGAGCTCGCAAAGACACATGCGAACGGCGAGCATCGTCGTCGTCGCCGCCGCGCTCACCCTCTCGACTATCACGCTCGCCAGAGCCGCTTCGTGGCGCGACAACCACCCACGCAACCCGGCGATCGCACCGCGAGACATCCAACCACTCCTTCGCATCCTCGACGCTGCCGGCATCGACCGGGTGTATGCGCAGTACTGGGTTGCATACCGGATCGACTTCGAGACGAACGAGCACATCATCGCGGCGGAAGCCAAGCTCAAATCCGTGCGCTTCGTCGACGGCAAGCCCATCCCCGGTGCGTATCCGGAGGTTCGCTGGCCTGCCTACGTGCGCAAGGTGAACGCGGCGCCGCGTGCTGCCTTCGTTTTCATCGTGTGGCCACAGGACGCGAATCGAGCAAAGCGCCTCTCCGTGATGAGACAGCTCGAAGCACACGGATTCGCCAAACGCAGTTACGCAGATCTTGTCATCCTCCTACCGCCAGGCTGAATTGCAGGCCTGACCATCCTCGCCTGGCATAGGCCGGGCCACTAACGTTCCACCGAGCGAATGGATGAAGCCGGCGTCAACCCGGCCCGAGTGGAGATCGAAGAAGTCGCACGGTTCGTGTTAAGGCTCCCAGGCTTCGCCGCCGGTGTCCCACCCGACGAGGCAGAGGTCGGCGATCTCCGCCGCCACCTGCCCGAGCTGCGCGCGGTCGACGTCGCCGTCCGCCGCGAGCTCGGCGACGCGCTCGCCCTTCCACGTCACCGGCACCGTCTGACGCCACGACTCGTCCGGCTCGCCGGCGGACGGGCCGAGCACGAGATCGCCGTCCTCGACGAAGAAGATCCCCGCCCATGTGCAGCCATCGCTGGCCGCGAGCGCAGCGACCGTCTGCCGCAGTACGTCGTCGGCGTCAGCCGACACCGAGTCGCGCCTTGTAGTCGTCGGGGATGGTCAGCGCTACACGCTGCGCGAGGTCGACGTAGACCAACGTCTGATGCGCGGTGACCATCAGGGTTCCCTCCGGGAGCTTGTGCGCCGCGAACTCGTACGTGATGCTCGTCCGTCCGACGCGTGCAACGCGCACGTGGATCTCGAGCTCGTCGTCGAAACGCGCGGGCGCGAAGTACTCCACGTCGTTCGCGCGCATGACGAACTCGCCGGCGCTCTCGTAGCGGAGCAGCTCCAGAGACCGGAGGTACTCGACCCGCGCCAGATCGAAGAACGGGTTGTAGCGCCCGTAGTAGACGATCCCCTGCGCATCCGTGTCGGAGAAGCCGACACGCGTCCGCGCGGTGAACGCGTACTCGCCGCTCACGACCGGATCAACGCGAGCACCTCGTCGCGCTTCCGCTCCATGAGCTCCTCCGAGCGCGCCTCGAGGTTCAGGCGCAGGAGCGGCTCCGTGTTCGACGGCCGCACGTTGAAATGCCAGTCCGGGCCGTCGACGGAGATGCCGTCCAAATGCGAGATCCTCGCTTCGCCCGCGTAGCGCTCCTTGATCTCCTGCAGCTTCAGCGCGACGTCACCGACCGACGTGTTCAGCTCGCCCGTGATGAAGAACGTCTTCCGGAACGGCGCGAGGATCTCCGACAGCTTCTGCCCCCTGCGCGAGATCAGTTCGAGCATGAGCAGGAACGGGACGACGCCCGTGTCCGCCTGCGAGAAGTCGCGGAAGTAGTAGTGGCCCGAGACCTCGCCGCCGAACGCAGCGTGGTCCTTGCGCATGCGTGCCTTGATGAACGCATGACCGACGCGGTTCATGAGCGGCACGCCACCGAGGCGCTCGATCGTCTCCGGCACCGCCCAGCTCGCGCGCACGTCGTAGATGATCTTCGCGCCCGGCTCCTTCGCGAGCACGAGCTCGGCGAAGAGCGCGGTGACGAAGTCGCCGGGGACGAACTCGCCGGTGTCGTCGACGAAGAAGCACCGGTCGGCGTCGCCGTCGAACGCGACGCCGAGGTCGGCGCCCTCTTCGAGCGTCTTGCGGACGATGAACTCCCGGTTCTCCGGCAGCAGCGGATTCGGCTCGTGATTCGGGAACGATCCGTCCGGCTCGAAGAAGCACCGCACCGCCTCGACGGTCGGCAGCCGGTCGAGAACGGGCGGCAGCATCTCGCCTCCCATCGCGTTCGCGGCGTCGATCACGACCTTCAGCGGCCGCAGCGAGGACGCGTCGATGAAGGACATCACCCGGTCGACGTACGCCGGCCAGATGTCGTAATCCGTCACCGTCCCGGCGTGACCCGACTGGGGCCAGGCCCCGGCCACGGCTCGGTCGCGCACGTCCAGAAGGCCGGACTCGCCTCCGACGGGCAGTGCCCCGCGGCGGACGATCTTCATGCCCGTGTACTGCTTTGGATTGTGCGATGCGGTGATGGTGAGCCCACCGTCGAGCCCCAGCTCGCCGACCGCGAAATAGAGCATCTCTGTCCCGATCATCCCGAGGTCGAGCACCTCGGCGCCGCCGTCTGCCACACCGCGCATCGCCGCCGCTGCCATCGCCGGGCTCGACAGGCGCATGTCATGCCCGACGGCGAAGCGCTTCGGCTCGAACTGCTCCACGACCGCGCGCCCGATCGCGTACGCGCCCTCCTCGTCCAGCTCGGAAGGGTAGATCCCGCGCACGTCGTACGCCTTGAAGATCTTCGGATCGAGCATCCGCGGCGATCCTAGCCACGTGGCGCCCAACTACCATGAAGGACATGGAGCGCAAGCTCGTCACCGTCCTGTTCGTCGATCTCGTCGACTCGACCGAGCGCCTCGCCGGCCGCGATCCCGAGGTCGTGCGGCGCCAGGTCACGCGCTTCTTCGACGAGGTGGCGCACTGCATCGTCACGCATGGCGGCACGGTGGAGAAGTTCGCCGGCGACGCGGTCATGGCCGCCTTCGGCATCCCGCTCGCGCACGAGGACGACGCCGAGCGCGCCGTCCGCGCAGGCCTCGCAACGCTCGCGAAGGTACGGGAGCTCGACCTCCAGGCCCGCATCGGCATCGAGTCCGGCGAGGTCGTCTCCGAGGACGGTCACGACTCGACGTTCGCCACCGGCGAGCCCGTCAACCTTGCGGCACGCCTGCAGCAGGAGGCGAAGCCGGGCGAGATCCTCATCGGGCCGGGCACCGCCAGCCTCGTCCGCGGACGAGTGGAATTGGAGCCCCTGGAGCCGCGCGACATCCGCGGCTTCGGACAGCCCGTCGTGGCGCACCGCGTCGTGTGCGCGATCGAGCTCGGCCGTCCGCTCCGCTCTCTGGCTGCGCCGCTCGTCGGGCGTGACTCGGAGCTCGAGCTCCTCGAGAACACCTTTGCGCGCACGGTTCGAGACAAGCGCGCAACGCTTCTCACCATCTACGGCGACCCGGGCGTCGGGAAGAGCCGCCTCGCGCGCGAGTTCGTCTCAGGGCTCGATCGCGCCAACGTGCTCTCCGGCCGTTGTCTCCCGTACGGCGAGGGCGTCACGTACTGGCCGCTCGCAGAGATGGTGAAATCCTCGGCCGGCATCACCGACGACGACCCGCTGGACGAAGCGCAGCGGAAGATCCGCGAGTACTGCGAGGACGAAGCGGTCGCCGATCTGCTCGGGCTCGCGGTCGGCGTGCTCGAAGCGGTGGAAGGCGAGCGCAGCCAGCAGGAGATCTCGTGGGCCGCGCGCGCGTGGGCGGAACAGCTCGCCGCCGGGCAGCCGCTCGTCCTCGTGTTCGAGGACGTGCACTGGGGCGAGGAGCCGCTGCTCGAGCTGATCGAGCACCTGGCTGCATGGGTGCGCGAGCAGCCGCTCCTGCTGTTGTGCATCGCGCGGCCGGAGCTGCTCGACATTCGTCCGGCATGGGGCGGTGGACGCGTTCGCTCGACATCGCTCGAGCTCGAGCCGCTCCAGCCCGACGAGAGCGACGAGCTCGTCGCGGCTCTCACGGCCGAGCTCGAGCTCCCGGTCGACATCAAGGCAGTGCTCGCGAAGAGCGAGGGCAATCCGCTCTTCGTCGAGGAGACGATCCGCATGCTCGCCGAGCGGCCGCGCGACGGCGCCGAGCGCATCCCCGACACGTTGCAGGCGCTGATCGCCGCCCGCATCGACCGCTTGCCCGGCGCGGAGCGCGCGCTGCTGCAGCGGGCTGCCGCGATGGGCCGGATCTTCATGGCCGGCGCGCTTGCGCAGCTTTCGCCCGAGCTCGACGTGAGCGACGCGCTCGACGGTCTCCTTCTGCGCGACCTGATCGTGCGCGAGCCGCGCGCGACCATCAGCGGCGAGCAGGCGTTCAAGTTCCGCCACGTCCTCATCCGTGAGGTGGCGTACGCGGGCCTCTCCAAGATGTCCCGTGCCGAGCTGCACCGCGCGTTCGCCGGCTGGCTGAAGGAGCGGGCGGGGGATGAGCTCGCTCGAGATCCGCGCCTTCCATCTCGACCAGGCCGCCCGGCTGCTCGCGGAGCTCGACGGCTCCGCGCCGCACGACCTGAGCGAGGAGGCAGCGGAAGCGCTGACGCAGGCCGGCCGGCGCGCGCTTTCGCGCGAGGCCTTCCGGAGCGCCCGCAAGCTGCTCCTGCGTGCCGTCGGAGCTCGCCCCGACGCTCGAGCGCCGCTACCTCGCCGGCCGCGCCGCATGGCGGCTCGGCGACATGACGGCCGTGATCGTCGAGATGGAGGACGTTGCCTCCGTGGCGGCCTCGCACGGTGAGCGGCAGCTCCAGGGCCGCGCGCTGACCGCGCTGGCCGAGGCCGTGCTCAACCAGCGTGCCGACGCGATCGCCGCGCGTGAGCTCGCCGAGCAGGCGATCGCGGTGCTCGCGGACGAGCCTCCCGACATCCGCTTCGAGGCCTTCCGCGCGGCGACGACCGTGGCGGCGTGGCTCAGCGACGGCGAGTCGTTCGAGCGCTGGGCGAAGCTCGCGCTCGAGGCTGCGCGAGCCGCACACAGGAAGGACCAGGAGGTGGCGATCACGATCGGCCTGGCCCAGACCTACATCCTGCGGCTCGAGCTCGACGAAGCAGAACCGCTCGTCGAGCGCGTCGCCGAGCTCGCGGAGGAGAGTGGCAGCGTCGTCGGCCGTGCCGATGCCCTGCTCGCACGTGGCACGTTGGAGAACTGGCGCGGCAACGAGGTCGTGGCCGAGGCCGCCTTCACCGGCGCGCGAGAGCTCTATCGCGAGGTGGGGAACACGGCCGCCGAGGCGGGCATGTCGATGCAGATCGCCCGCTGCGCCATGGTGCTCGGCGACTACGAGCGCGCGGAGAAGCTGCTCGCGGACGCGGTGCGCACGATGAAGGGACTGAACGACCGCGCGACGCTGTGTGAGGCGCAGCGTTCCCTCGCCGAGGTCTATCTCCACGGCGGCAGGCTCGAAGAAGCGGAGCGGCTCGCGCTCGAGGCGCGCGAGTCCGTCGGCCCGGAGGACCGTGTTTCCATCTCCACCACCAAGATCTCGCTCGCGGCGGTGCGCGCCGCGCAAGGCCGCGACGAGGAGGCGGAGCATCTGCTGCGCGAAGGCGTCGACGAGCTCGAGCGGCTGCAAATGCGTGCAATCGAACGCTGGGCGCTGCGCCGCGCTCGTCGAGTTCTTGCCGAGCGTGGCCGCGAGGACGAAGCGATCGGCTATGAAGCGCGACTCGCGGAGCTCTCGCCGAGCAGCACCGCGCCGATCGCCTGAGTCGACTCGGCGTCGGGCGACTCGCTGATCACCGTCGCCGGCCGCTCGAAGCGGGCGAGCGCGTCTCGCAGCGGCTCCGCGCGCAACGTCCCCTCGCCGTACGGCAGATGCTTCGTCTCGTTTCGGTTCGCGTACGCGATGTCGCTGAAGTGGATGTGGAACGGCGCACCGGTCTCGAGCACGTCGTCGACGGCTTCGAGCGCAGTCGGCGAACGGCGTCGACGCCGACGAAGGCGCCGTCGCTCGTCGCGTGCATGTGCGCGAAGTCGAGCACGGGGCGGACCCAGCCGAGCTGCGACGCGATGAAGACGACGTCCTCGAGCGATCCGATCTCGCGCACGCGGCCCATCACCTCGACGCCGAACGGCACTGCGCGCCCCTTCTCCTCCAGCCGCGTGCGCAGCTCGCCCAGCTGCTCGACGATCGAGGCGAGCGCTTCCTCGCGCGTGCGGCCGAGCAGGAAGCCGGGATGGAACACGACCACCTCTGCGCCGCAGGCGGCGGCGATGCCGGCCGAGTGGTCGAGCATGCCGATCGCCATGTTCAGCTTCTTGCCGCGCTCCGCGTGTCCCATGAAGCCCGCGAGCGGCGCGTGGACGGAGAGCACGACGCGCGCGTCTCGCGCAAGCGCGCCGAGCCGCTCGGCGAACGCGTAGTCCATCCAGAACTTGCCCTCGAAGTCGATCTCGCAGGCGGTCAACCCGCGGGCCTGGAGCGCGTCGATCGCGGCTTCGGGGCTCTCGCGGGAGGGCATTCGTGCCGGTCCGAACTTGATCGCGCCCATTCCGTCCGACGCAGTTTCTACCTTTTTGGCATGGCC
Source organism: uncultured Actinomycetes bacterium (assembly GCA_963744355.1). GTDB lineage: Bacteria > Actinomycetota > Thermoleophilia > Gaiellales > Gaiellaceae > Palsa-739. The sequence goes on along the minus strand of CAVUTE010000004.1, from coordinate 775,607 downwards.
AAGCACCCGTCGCGGATCGACCTTCTGGAGTTGGACATCGACCTCCGGCTGGCCGACCTGTGGCGCGAGGCGTCCGACATCTCGGAGTGGAACCTCGACGTCGTGGCCGCGTTCCTGCGCGCCGCCTATGGCAAGGGCTACTGCGACGCGCTCACGGAGGACGCTCCCGGCTCCCTTTGTCACGATCATGGCTATCGGGTGCCGGCCCGCCGCGTCACCGCAGGCGAACAGCACTAGCGCCCGGATACGATCTCGGGCGTGAAGCGGAGCCCTGCTCGCCTGGTCATCGCGCTCTCCGTCGCAGCCGTGCTCGCCGTCTTCATCCTCTACACGTCGATCGCGGGCGCGGGCACGCCGGAGATCGGCCCGAGCACCGTCGGGCAGCACGTCGGCGAGGACGTTCTCCTCGTCGGGACGGTCGTCGGCCATGTCGGCGGCAACGCGCACGCGGGCGGCATGCGCTTCCTGCTCAAGGACGACCACGGCGCTGCCGTTGCGCGCACGCGCGTCCTGTACTCGGGCAGCGTCCCCGACCTGTTCCGGACGGGCCGGCAGATCGTCGTCGAAGGCACGCTCAGGAACGGCACGTTCGTCGCGAAGCCGGGATCGCTCGTGACGAAGTGCCCGTCGAAGTACACGCCTGCCAAGTCGAACGCCTAGCGCATGGCGCTGTTAGGTCGCGCCGCGCTCCTCCTCAGCTTCGGGCTCGTCGTATACGCGCTCGTCGGAGGCTCGTTCGCGGCCTGGAAGCGGCGGCGCCGTCTCGCGCTGTCCGCGCAGAACGCGCTCGTCGCGTCGTTCGTGACGACGCTCGTCGCCGCGATCGTGCTCTTGATCGCGCTCGGCCGGCGCGACCTCTCGTTCGTCTACGTCGCGCAGCACACGAGTCACTCGCTTCCGCTCGGCTACGCGCTCTCGGCGTTCTGGGGCGGGCAGGAGGGCTCGCTGCTCCTCTGGCTGCTCATCCTGACCGCCTATGCGTCGCTCGCCGTCCTGCTGAATCGCCGCTCGCGCGACCTCATCGCGTGGACGGTTCCCGTGCTCGGCGGCATTGCCGTCTTCTTCGCCATGATGCTCTGCTTCGTCTCGAGCCCGTTCGCGACGGCCGCAGCTCCTGCGGACGGCGCCGGGATGGATCCGAGCCTGCAGAACCCATACATGCTCGCGCACCCGCCGATGCTGTACCTCGGCTATGTCGGGTTGACGATTCCGTTCGCGTTCGCGATGGGCGCGCTGCTGGCGCGGCGCACGGACGAGCGCTGGATCGTGGCGACGCGGCGGTGGACGCTCGCGGCGTGGACGTTCCTCGGCGTCGGCCAGCTGCTCGGCGCGCATTGGGCGTACGTCGAGATCGGGTGGGGTGGCTACTACGCCTGGGACCCGGTCGAGAACGCTGCGCTCATGCCGTGGCTCGCGGCCACCGCGTTCCTGCACTCGGTGATGATCCAGGAGAAGCGCGGCATGCTGAAGATCTGGAACGTGACCCTCGTTTCGCTCGCGTTCTGTCTCTCGGTCTTCGGGACGTTCCTCACGCGCTCCGGCGTCATCAACTCGATCCACTCATTCTCGCAGAGCTCGCTCGGCGGCTGGTTCCTCGGCTTCTTGGCGCTGGTCATCGTGTTCTCTGTCGCGCTCATCTACCTGCGCCTGCCGCTGCTGCGTTCGAAGACGAAGCTCGAATCGCTCGTCTCACGTGAAGCGACGTTCCTCTACAACAACTTGTTGCTCGTCGCGCTCGCACTCACGATCCTCTGGGGCGTCGTCTACCCGCTGCTGACGCAGGCGGTGAACGGCGAGACACGCTCGGTGTCGAAGCCCTACTACGACTTCTTCCTGCACAGCTTCGGGCTCCCGCTTCTTCTGCTGATGGGGATCGGGCCGCTCGTGGCCTGGCGCCGCGCGTCGCTGCGCGCGCTCGGGAAGACGTTCGCAATTCCGGCCGCCGTGTCGGTCGTGACCGGGGTCGTGCTCCTCGCGCTCGGCTTCGGGAGCTCGACGCCGGGCTTGCTCGCGTACACCTTCTCCGCGTTCGTGGCTGCATCGATCGCGCTCGAGTTCGTCCGCGGGCGCCGTGCAACCGGCTCGCTGCCGCGTCTCGTGGCGCGCAACCGCCGCCGCTACGGCGGTTACATCGTCCACGCCGCGATCGTGCTGCTCGCAATCGGCATCGCGGGCTCGAGCGCGTATCAGACGATTCGCGAGCGCAGCCTGCAGCCCGGCCAGTCGATGCGCGCCGCCGGCTACACGCTCACGTACGTCTCGCTGGGAACGCGGCAGCTGCAGAACTCCCAGCAGACGAGCGCCGTCATCGACGTTTCGCGCGGGGGCTCGCACGTGACGACGCTGCACCCGGGCAAGAGCTGGTTCCCCGTCGAGCAGTCGTCGTCGAACGACGTCTCGATCTATCACGACCCGCGCAGTCTCGGCGACGTCTACACGATCGCCGACGGCATCTCGAAGAACGGCACGCTCGACCTGAAGGTGCTCGTGAAGCCCCTCGTCAACCTCGTCTGGGCGGCCGGCTTCGTCTTCGTGTTCGGCTCCCTCGTCGCAATGTGGCCGGACGCGGTCGAGCAGCGCAAGCTCGCCGACCGGTACGCCGCCGTCCCGGTATGACCATCGCGCTCGTGCTCGGCGGCATCCTCGCGGTGTTCGCTGTGGTCGCGGTCGCGCGGCCGTTCCTGCGCGAGCCGGCGCCGGAGAGCGATGCCCTCAACGAGCCGGGCGAGCTCGAGCGCCGTCGGCTCACGCTCGCCGAGGAGCGCGACCAGGCGCTCGCAGCGCTGAAAGAGCTCGAATTCGACCATCGCACGGGCAAGGTCTCAGACGACGACTACCGCACTCTCGTGGGGCCGCTTCGGCGGCGTGCAGCCGAGGCGTTACGTGCGCTCGAACCGCGGGCAGAAGCCCGCCATGCCCGCGTCGCACGACCCCGCTGACGAGACCAGGCGCGTCCCGCTGCCACCCGAGGAGACGGGACAGGTTCCCGTTTCGCTCGTGCGTGTGGAGCCGCGGTGGTTTGGCGTGCCGCCACCGCTCCTTTTGCTCGGGCTCGCCGTCTTCTCGTTTGCACTCGCCGTCGCGCTCTTCGCGGGCGGAAGCTGGCCCTTCGGCCTCATCCTCCTCGGGCTCGCAGCGCTCTTCGCGGCGTCGTTTCTCGAAATCGCGCGCCGCCGGCCCTCGGATGCCGTCATCAGCGCGCGTTCCTGGGCGAGCTCGAGGCTGGAGCTCTTCGTTGCGCGATCGAGGGCGGTAGCAGACGAGCAGCGCCTACGAGGCGACCAGGCGGTGATCGAGGCCGAGCGCCGGGCGGCGCTCCTGCGTCTCGGCGAGGCCGTCCAGAGCGAGGACGAGACGACGGCTGTAGCCGCGCGAGAGCGGCTGGCCGAGCTCGACCGGGTCGAGGAAGCGCTGCGCAGCAGGCTGGCAGTTCGGCTCAACCAGGCGGATGAGCGCGTCCGGCGCGTCCGGATGTCGATCCAGCAGACGGCGATCGTCCGGCCTTCGGACGACGACTCCCGCCGCCCAGCGGCGTAGAGTCCGGTCACGGGGCAGGGACGCGGGGCGTCCCGACGAAACCCCTCTTTTGATGGCCAGACGCCTCGCTGTCCTTCTCATCCTCGGATTCGCCCTCGTAGCCGCGCCGGCCTTCGGCGGCGACAACCTCGGGCAGCAGAAAGCGAGCCTCGACGTGAAGCTCGCCTCCGTGCAGGCGAAGATCGCCGCCGCACGCACGCGAGAGTCGGCCCTGAACACGCAGATCGGCAGCCTGACGTCGCAGATCCAGACGCTCGAGACGCGCGTCGGTGGCGTCTCCTCGAAGCTGTCCTCGCTTCGCGCCGACCTCGCGTTGCACCAGCGGCGTCTGAGCACGCTCAACCGCTTGTACCAGGTGCAGACGTCGCGCTTCACCGACCTGCGGCACGAGTACTCGCTCGCGGTCATTCGGCTCGATAACCGTCTCGTGTCGATCTACAAGCAGTCGGATCCCGGAACGATCGACCTCATCCTCCAGGCGAAGAGCTTCCAGGACGTCCTCGACGAGCTGAACTACCTCGGTCTGCTCGCGAAGGCGGACAACACGATCGCGACGCAGGTGCAGACCGCGAAGATCCAGGTCGCGGCGGCGCGCAAGAAGACGGTTGCGGTCCGGCAGACCGTCGAGAACGAGGCGAACAAGATCAACGCGTACGTGCAGCAGGAAGCGTTCCTGCGCAGCTCGCTGCTCGCGAACCAGGGCAAGCTCACAGGCGCGAAGGCGGGCAAGTCGCACGCGCTCCTCGAGACGAAGGCCCAGGAAGAGGCGGCGCAGCGGGAGTCGGATGCGATCCAGGCCGCGAGCGCGGCGATCGAGGCGAAGATCCGCGCCGCAACAGCAGCGTCCGGCGACAATCCGAGCGGCACGGTCGCAACGCCGAGCGCGGCGGGCCTCATCTGGCCCGTGCAGGGCCCGATCACGAGCCCGTTCGGCCCCCGCTGGGGCGGCTTCCATCCCGGCATCGACATCGGCGTCCCGGAAGGCACGCCGATCCACGCTGCGGCGGCGGGCACCGTCATCTACTGCGGCTGGGAGAGCGGCTACGGCAACCTCGTCGTCATCGACCACCACAACGGCCTCGCGACCGCGTACGGGCATCAGTCGAAGATCGAGGTCAGCTGCAACCAGAACGTCGCGCAGGGCCAGGTGATCGGCCTCTCGGGCTGCACCGGCTTCTGCACCGGCCCGCACGTGCACTTCGAGGTGCGCGTCAACGGCACCCCGGTGGATCCGCTCGGCTACTTGCCGTAACCCGTCCCGGGCCGGAAGCGTTTATTCTTTACAACTGAGAGCAAGAGGTCGTCCCTGGGCGACGCCGGCCGCCTCCCCCGGGGCGGCCGGTCTCAGATGACCTTCGAGGCGAGCAGGTAGACGTTCAGCCCCGCGATCAGGAGCGAGACGGCGATCGCCGCCGTGCTCGTCAGGCGGTTGTTGACATGGATGCCCATCACGTCCCGCCGGCGGGTCAGAAGGACGAGCGGCACGAGAGCGAACGGGATCCCGAACGAGAGGACGACCTGGCTGAGGACGAGCGCGTTCGTCGGGCTGACGCCGATCGCGAGCACGACGAGCGCCGGGATCATCGTCACCGCGCGCCGAAGCATGAGCGGGATGCGCAGGTTGACGAAGCCGGCCATCACGACCTGCCCCGCGTAGGTACCGACGCTCGACGAGGACGCGCCCGACGCGAGCAGCGCGACGGCGAACGCGAGCGCCGCAGTCCCGCCGACGAGGTGGCCGAGCTCCGTATGCGCCTGCTGGATCGTGCTCAGTCCCGAGAGCGCCGGCGTGTGGAAGAGCTTCGCCGCCACCGCGAGCATCGTCAGGTTGATGACGCCGGCCACGCCGAGCGCAACGATCACGTCCAGCCGCTCGAACCGGAGGATGCGCGTTCGCTCCCAGTCGTTGTGCGCCGGCGTACGGCCCTGCGTCAGGGCGGAGTGGAGGTAGATCGCGTGCGGCATCACGGTCGCGCCGACGATCCCGACGGCGAGATAGAGCGAGGAGCCGCCGGCGAGGTGGGGGATGAACGTGCCGCGCAGCGACCCGCTCGCCGACGGGCCGATCTTCAGCGTCTCGTACAGGAAGCCGAGAAAGATGATCCCGAGCAGCCCGGTGATCGCGAGCTCGAAGCGGCGGAAGCCGTGCCGCTGCAGCTCGAGGATCCCGAACGCGATGAAGCCGGTCATGATGCCGGCCGGGAACAGCGGGACATGGAAGAGGAGGTTGAGGCCGAGCGCGGCGCCGAGGAACTCGGCGATGTCGGTCGACATCGCCATCACCTCCGCCTGCACCCATAGGCCGCGGCTGACCCAGCGCGGATAGTGCGTGCGGCACAGTTCCGGCAGGTTGCGGTCGGTGGCGATCCCGAGCTTCGCCGACAGGTACTGGATCAGCATCGCCATGAGGTTCGCGGCGAGGACGACCCAGAGCAGCAGGTAGCCGTAGCGCGCGCCGCCCTGGATGTTGGTGGCGAAGTTGCCGGGATCGACGTAGGCAATCGCGGCGACGAAGGCCGGGCCGAGCATCGCGAGCGTCGCGCGCAGCTTGCCCTTGGCGAGAACGGCTTCGAGCGGACTCAGACCGCCGGGACGGTCGAGGAGGACGGTTGCGGTGTCGACAGGAGGCGGCGTCATGCGGTAACCCGCATCGCGCGGGCGAGCACCGCTCCGAGCACGTGCTCGTCATCCGCGACGCGGACGTATAGGGGTCCGTCGAACGGTTGCCGGTCGACCACCGCGATGGCCGCGCCTGGGGCGATGCCGCGCTCGCTGAGGAAGCGGAGCATTGCCGGATCGGAGTCCGAGACGCGCACGAATGTCCCTTGCTCGCCCGGCTCGAGCGCATAAAGGCTGCGGCTCTCGTCCGCGGGCACGGTCAGCTCCCGGCTCGGAATCGGGTCGCCGTGCGGGTCGAACGCCGGGTCGCCGAGCTTGGCCGCGATCAGCTCCTCGAGCTCCTCCGAGAGGACGTGCTCGAGCACCTCCGCCTCCGCGTGGACCTCGTCCCAGCTCATCCCGAGGTTCTCCACGAGGAAGAGCTCGAGCAGGCGGTGGTGGCGGACAACCTCGAGTGCGACGCGCGTGCCGTGCTCCGTCAGGCGCACGCCGCGGTACGGCTCGTGCTCCACGAGGCCCAGGGCGGTCAGCTTGGAGAGCATCCCGGAGACCGAGGCAGGGCGGACGTCGAGGCGCTCGGCGAGCGCCGTGGTCGTCACGGAGCCCTCCCCGCCCTCGAGGGTGTAGATCGCCTTGACGTAGTCCTCTACGGCAGCCGTGACATTTTCAGGCATGCCTAAACCATAGCTGAGGAGGAGCTAGTTCAGACTGAGCGAAGGAGCCGGAGGTCAGGCAGTTGGCGCCACCGTTCCTCGAGGTCGAAGCCGTAGCCGACGAAGAGCTCGTCGGGAACGACGAAGCCCACGTAGCGCACCGGGATGTCCTCCACGAGGCGCCGGTAGGGCCGGTCGAGCAACGTGACGGCGTTGATCGAGCGCGGCCGGCGCAGCTCGAAGGTGCGGACGAGGTAGTTGAGCGTCAGGCCGGTGTCGACCACGTCCTCGACCACGAGGACGTCACGGTCGAGGACGTCCAGGTCGAGATCCTTGAGGACGCGGATCTGCTCGTGGCCGCCCATCTGGGCGCTCCCGTAGCCGGCGAGCTCCACGAAGTCGAGTCCGTGCAGGATCGGGACGGCGCGCGACAGGTCGGCGAGGAAGACGAGGCTCGCCTTCAGCGAGCCGACGAGGATGGGCTCGAGGCCGGCGTAGTCGCGGGCGATCTCGGCGCCGAGCTCGCGCACCCGCGTGGCCAGTTCCTCGGCCGAGAGGTAGACGTCGCCGATTCGAGGGTCGAGCTCTATGACGCCAGGTCGAGATGGAAGTGCTGTGCCAGCCGCTCCAGATCCCGCTTGTAGAAGAGCTTCACCCTCACGTCAGGGTAGCGGGCGCGAAGCTTGCGCAACTTCCGGTTCTTGCGGGTCACGAGGGACTGCTTCATGAGCGTCAGCTCGACGTAGAGATCCTGGTCGGGGAGGTAGAAGTCGGGCGCGAACGCTTCGAGCACGCGGCCGTTCTCGTCCTCCTCGAGGACGAAGGTCCGCGGCTCGTACTCCCACGGCACGCCGTAGTAGTCGAGGACTTTCGCGCACTCGAGCTCCGCCTGGCTGGCGAAGCGCGGCGGCTCGGAGCCGCGGAAGGCCTGGAAAACCGGGGTAACGAGCCCCATCTGAAGGTCAAGGTACCGATCGGGTCGGACGGTGAAACGGCCGTAGACTTTCGCCCATGACGGGGAGGAACGGGAACGTGTTCACGCTCGTGCAGCTGTCCGACCTGCATTGCGGGACGCAGTTCTTCCTCCCGAACCTGCTCGAGCGCGCGATCGCCGAGGTGAACGAGCTCGTTCCCGACGTCGTCATCGTCTCCGGCGACCTCACGACGCACGGGTTCAAGGACGAATACGCGCTCGCGAAGCGGTACCTCGACACGATCGAGTGCGAATCGATCGTCGTCATTCCGGGCAACCACGACTCGCGTAACGTCGGCTACGTCCACTTCGAAGAGCTCTTCGGCGACCGCAACTCCGTGCTGCGTCTCAACGGCGCCGTCATCGTGGCCGTGGACTCCACCGAGCCCGACCTCGACAACGGGCAGATCGGGCGCGGCCGGTACCCGTGGATCGCGGAGCAGTTCGCCGAGCCCGCCGACTTGCGCGTGTTCGTCCTCCATCATCACCTGCTGCCGGTGCCGGGTACCGGTCGCGAGCGCAACATCGTCAACGACGCGGGCGACGCGCTCGAGACGCTGCAGCATGCGGGCGTCGATCTCGTGCTCTGCGGGCACAAGCACGTTCCCTATGCCTGGCAGCTGGAGGGGCTCTTCATCGTCAACGCCGGCACCGTGTCGTCGTCGCGCCTGCGTGGGCACGGGCGGCCCTGTTACAACGTCATCGAGGTCGACGGCACGCACGTGGACGTATGGCGCCGGTACCCCTTCCACGGGCAGGAGAAGATCATCCAGTTCTCGACCGACACGAAGACGTACGAGAAGTACACCGCGCGCATCGAGGACGAGGTGACGACGCGGTGAAGGCTTTGGCGATCGTCGACGGTGAGCACTATCCGGATGTCGTCCGCGCGGCGCTGGAGGAACTGCCGTACGAGTTCGTCGCCGTGCGCCTCGTCGGCGGGACGGAGAAGCTGCGCGGCGTGCCGGACTACGGCGTTCCGATCGTCGACGGCGTTCCGGAGGTCGACGTGGCGGTAGACCTGACCGACGAGCGGCGCTGGGACGTGATCGCCGATTTTCTCGCTGCTGGCATCTCGATCGTCGGCGCCGACTTCCGCTTCGACCCGCCGCCCCTGCACGACTTCGAGCTCCCGTCGATCTCGGTCATCGGTACCGGTAAGCGCGTCGGCAAGACGGCGGTGACCGCGCACATCGCGCGACTGCTGGCGCACGACCGAGACGTCGTCTGCGTCGCGATGGGCCGGGGCGGACCGTCCGAGCCGGAGCTCGTGACGGCGCCGCCGACGATCGACGAGCTCGTCGCGCGCTCGCGCGCGGGGCAGCACGCGGCATCGGACTACCTCGAGCTCGCCGTCCTAACCGGCGTTCCGACGGTCGGCTGCCGCCGCGCAGGCGGCGGCATCGGCGGCGCACCCTTCGTGTCGAACGTGGTCGAAGGTGCTCGGCTGGCGGCGTCGCTCGAGCCCGACGTGGTCATCTTCGACGGCAGCGGCGCGGCCATCCCGCCGATTGCATCGACCGTTCGCATCCTCATCGGCCGCGAGCCGTTCCGCGAGCGGATCAGCGACCTCGTTCTCGACGCCCTTGAACTGCGTCTGGAGCCGACGGAGCCGCTCCACGGCCGCGTCGCGGTCTTCACCGCCGGGCCTGCGACGACGGGCCATATCGACGCGGAGATCGTCCACGTCTCGCACAACCTCGCGCGCCGCGACCTGCTGCGCGAGGAGCTGGAGCGCGTCGACGCCGACACGTACCTTGTCGAGTTGAAGGCGGCCGCCGTCGACGTCGTCGTCGAGCATGCGCTTGCGAACGGCCGTCACGTTGTCCTCGCGGGGAACGACGTCGTGTCCGAAGGCCTCGACGAGGCCTTCCTCGCCCTGCTTCCGCAGGGGGTGCGCGCGTGAACGACCGTCCGCTCGTCATCCTCATCGGTGGCGCGACAGGGACCGGCAAGTCGACGGTCGCCACCGAGATCGCGTACAAGCTCGGGATCACGCGTCTGACCTCGACGGACTCGATCCGGCAGACACTGCGCGCGTTCTTCTCCGCCGATTTCATGCCGACGATCCACTATTCGAGCTTCTCGGCAGGCGAGGCGGTCGCCGACGCGGACGATCCGCTCGTGGCGGGGTTCCTCGAGCAGTCGCGCAACGTCCTCGTCGGTGTGAACGCGTCGATCGAGCGCGCGCTGCAGGAGGGATGGTCGATCATCTTCGAGGGTGTCCATCTCGTCCCGGGGCTGCTGCCCACGCGGATGGAGGGCGCGCTGGTCTGCCCGTTCGTCCTGACGATCGAGGACGAGGACGAGCATGCGCGGCACTTCTTCTCGCGCAACGCCGGCAGTGAGCGCCCGCTCACGAACTACCTCGACCACCTGACCGATATCCGGCGCCTCCAGAGCTTCATCGTCGGGCGCGCGGAGCGCGAGGGGATCCCCGTGATCGAGAACGTCAGCGCCGATCAGGCGTCGGCGGACGTGATCGAACGCGTACTGTCGGCGGCAGAACAGGTGGAAGCGCTCTGACCGACACGATCGAGGAACCGGCGGCGGTGGAGGGGCAGGTCGAGGAGGCCGCGCCCTGTCTGTGCCAGTCGTACCTCCGTGCGACCGAGCACGCGGCGCTCATGGCGGCGCGCTGGCTCGGCCGCGCCGACCAGGAGGGCGCGGAGGAGGCGGCCGCGGCGGGCATGCGCACGTCGCTCGACCGACTGCCGATCCGCGGTCGCGTCGTGCTCGGCTCGACCGAAGAGGCGCTCGCACCCGGGGCAACGCTCGGCTCGGGCGGCATCGACGTCGATCTCGCGCTCGATCCGCTCGAAGGGCGCGGCGTCGTCGCGCGCGGCGGGAACGGCGCCATGTCGATGATCGCGGTGGGCGAGCCGGGGCAGCTGATGGAGCTCCCGGACATGTACATGCGGAAGATGGCCGTCGGGCCGCGCGCGCGAGGTGCTATCGACCTGCTGCGACCGGTGGGCGAGAACATCGAGGCGATCGCGGAGGCGTTCGGCCGGCGCGTCAACGACGTTACGACGATCATCCTCGACCGGCCACGCCATCACGACCTGATCGAGGAGATCCGTGCCGCCGGCGCGCGCATCAAGCTCATCCAGGACGGCGATGTCACCGCCGCGATCTCGGCGGCGATCCGCGGGACGAACGACCATCTCGCGATCGGCATCGGCGGGACGCGGCAGGCCGTGCTGTCGGCGGCGGCGCTGCGCTGCCTCGGCGGTGAGCTGCAGGCGCAGTTCTGGCCGACGTCGCGAGGCGAGATCGACGTGCTGCGCGAGCGCGGGATCGACGACTACGCGCGCATCTTCCGTACCGAGGATCTGGCCCCAGGCGAGATGATCGTCGCCGCCACAGGCGTCTCCAACGGCGACCTGCTGCACGGCGTGCGCTTCCTCGCGGACAGCGCGCGGACGCACTCGCTGCTCATGTGCACGCGCTGCAACTGGGTGCGTTTCGTAGACGGGATTCACTTCTTCGCGCGCGAGCGGCGCGAGGACGTGCGCCTGATGGGGTTCTGACCCCTACACTGGTCCCATGCCGACGAAAGAAGAAGTGCTCGAGCTCATGCGCACGGTCGAGGACCCCGAGCTCGGGATGGACATCGTCGACCTCGGCCTCCTCTACGAGGTGGAGGTCGAAGGCCCGAAGGTGAAGATCCTCTACAGCCTCACGTCGATGGGCTGCCCGGCCGGGCCGCTCATCGCCGGAGACATCGAGCGCGCTGCGCGCGAGGTCGAAGGGGTGGAGGAGGTCGACCTCGAGCTGACGTTCGACCCGCCGTGGACGCCGGACAAGATGTCCGACGACGCGAAGTTCATCCTCGGCTTCGGCTAGGCATGCCGGACTACACCTGGGAGATACGGATCCCCGGCGAGGATCTCCCTCGCGAGTTGACGACCGATTACCTCGTCAGCGAGGGCGAGGAGATCGAGGTCGACGGCAGCGAATGGCTCGTCGAGGACGTCGAGATCGAGGACGAGGCCGCGCTCACCGGGATCGTCACGGTCGTTCCGCCGCGCTGACGTGCAGGAACGGCGCGGCACCGTTCCAGCCGGCGTGTAGGACGTCGAGCGTCGTCCTTGGCGTGATCGTCGTAGCGCGGCGCGGTCGTGCGCGCCGCTCGGCATAGCCGCCCGGCGTCCAGCGCAGCAACGCGTCGCCGAGCACGAGCCACGGCTCTTCGTCCACGAGGACGAAGGCGCCGTCAGGCAGTTCGCTCTCCTCGTGCCGCGGGCCGAGCCGCTCCGCGTGCAGCCGCTCGTCGAGATCGTCCGCGCGCCGTTCGCCGACGATCTCCATGAAGCGGTTGTAGTCCTCGCGACGGCACTCCGCACACGGGCGATGGCCTGCGGCGAACGCGGTCGCCTCGTCGAGGAAGAACAGCCCCGTGTACCGTCCGGGCGGCATCGGATCGGCGCGGTAGCGGCCGCGGAACTCGAGCCGGCACGCGATCCAGCGCTTCACCTCGAACGGCCGCCGGATGCGGCGGTCCGCGTCGTGCAGGCAGCCGCGGTTGCCGTACACGAGCCCGCGCTCCGGCACAGCGATGAGGTCGCCGAGCGGCGTCACCCGGTTTTGGAGCGTCACGGGATCGAGAGGACGATCTTGCCGAGCTGCTCGCCGGCTTCGAGCCGGGCGTGCGCGGCGCGGATCTCCGCCAGCGGCACGACCTCGTCCACGACGGGGAGCGCGCGGCCGCTCGCGACGAGTTCGTAGGCGCCCTCGAAGTCGGCCTTCGTCCCCATTGTCGAGCCGAGGATAGTGAGCTGCTTCCACCACACGCGATGGAGCGCGGCCGGCGGGTTCGGGCCTGACGTCGCGCCGCACACGGCGATGCGGCCGTCGCGCGCCGCCACGTCGAGCGACGTGCGCCACGTCGCCTCGCCCACGCTGTCGACGACGACGTCGGCGCCGCGGCCGCCGGTCGCGTCGCGCACGGCCGCCTTGACGTCGCCCGTCGCGTGATTCACGACCGCATCTGCTCCCAGCTCGCGCGCACGCTCGAGCTTTGTGTCGCTCGACGAGGTGACGATCGTCTTTGCTCCGAGCGCGCGCGCGATCGCGAGCCCTGCGGTTGAAACGCCTCCGCCGATGCCCCACAGCAGCACCCACTCGCCGTCGCGCAGCGCAGCGCGCGTGACGAGCATCCGGTACGCGGTCTCGAACACGAGCGGAAAGGCGGCTGCGTCCTCGAACGAGAGCCCGTCCGGAATGGGATACACGTTCGTCGCAGGCACCGCGATCAGCTCCGCGTTCGTCCCGTCACCGTGTTCGCCGATGACGTGGATCGCGCCGTCGGCCGCCTCCACGCCCGGGTTGATGACCACGCGCTGGCCCGGCTCGAAGCCGCTCACGCCGTCGCCGAGCGCTTCGACGACGCCGGCACCGTCTGCGCCGAGGATGCGCGGCTTCGGCACCGAGGGCAGCCCTTTGCGGATCCAGACGTCCAGATGGTTCAGCGCGGAGGCGCGCAGTCGGATGAGAACTTCGCCCGGGCCGGGCGACGGGTCGGGTGCCTCCTCCAGGACGAGCACCTCGGGGCCGCCGTCCTCGTGGATACGAACCGCAAGCACGCGCGGCACACTATCGGGGTGACCGCCGAGCGCCTCGGGCAGCTGGCTGCGGAGCTCGGGATCGACGCCGTCGGCGCCGCGCCCGCCGAGCCGTACGTGGAAACCGAGCGCTACATCCGCGAGCGCCGCGCCCGCGGCCTCTTCGCCGACATGCGCTTCACGATGGCGCGGCCGGAGGAGTCGTGCCACCCGGAGCTGCTGCTGCCCGGCGCGCGCACCGTCGTCTCGGCGGCGCTTTGTTACTACGCGCCCGAGCCGGAGCTGCCGCCCGGGCACGGGCGCCTGCCGCGCTACACGTGGTGGGACGCGTACGCGCAGCTCCGGGAGAAACTCGACGCGCTCGGTCATGAGATCGGCGGCGCGTATCGCGTGCTCGTCGACGCGAACCAGCACGTCGACCGAGAGGGCGCGGCACGAAGCGGCGTCGGCTTCTACGGCAAGAACACGCTCCTCATCACCCAGCGCCATGGATCGTGGGTCGTGCTCGGCACGCTCGTCACCGACGTCGAGCTCGACCCGACACCGCCGCTCGACGCCGACTGCGGCGCGTGCCGCCTCTGCATGGACGCGTGCCCGACGGGCGCGCTCGACGAGCCCGGCACGCTCGACGCGACGAAGTGCCTGTCGTACTGGACGCAGGCGGCGGAGCCGATGCCCGAGGCGTATCGCGCCGAGCTCGGGCCGCAGGTCTACGGTTGCGACATCTGCCAGGACGTCTGCCCGTGGAACCGCGGCGTCGAGAAGCGCCGCGCAGGCTCGTCGCTCCCGGCGGGCGCGGAGCCGCACGTCTCGCTCGCCGACTGGCTCGCCGCCGATCCCGGTGAGCTTCGTCGCCGCTATGCGCGTTTGTACGTGCCGCGCAACGACGGGACGCTCCTCCAGCGGAACGCACGGATCGCGGCGGAGAACGTCGGTGCCTAGACGTCCGGGACACTGGTTTGTCCTGCTGCGCGTCGCGCTCGTCGTCGTCGCGATCGTCGACGCCTCGCTCACGGACTTCCCGCCTGCCTATCGGCCGTGGGCGTGGGCGGTGGTGGCGTTCTTCGCCGCATCCACCGTCGTCTCCGGCGCAATCGCGTCGGTTGACCTCAGCCGCGTGGCCCGGACACGCGCCCGCATCCTCGCGATCTGCCTCGACGGCATCAGCGTGATCGGCTTCGTCGCCGTCTTGTCGTACCAGCCGGGCGAGCCGTACCGGGCGCTGTACCTCGTGCCGATTGCGGTGGCGGCTCTCCGATTCGGTCTGGCCGGCGGCGTCATCGCCGGCACCATCATGGTCGGCGCAACGCTTGTCATCGACGCGCTCGGCCCCGGCGTTGCCTGGCGCACGGTCGTCTCCCGTATCCTCGTCGGCGCCCTCGCGGGTGTGGTCATCGGCCGGTTGCGCGACGGCCTCGCAGCGCGCGCCGGTGAGGCAGAGCGGCTCCGCGACGAGCTCGGCCGGCGGAGCGACATCCTCGAAGGCGCGAACCGCTGCGCGCGCGCGCTCGGATCGTCGCTCGAGATCGAGACCGCGTTCGCCGCGTTCATCCGCGAGCTGCGCACGGTCGTGCCGTTCGACCGGACGGCGATCGTCCTGATCGAGGACGACACGGCGAAGACGATCGCCACGGCCGGCCGTGGCGCCACGGAGATCTTTCCGCCCGGAAGCTCCGGCCCCATCCAGGGATCGGTGCTCGACCGTGTGCGCGGCGGCGACGTCATCGTGCGCGGCGACCTTGGACTGTTCGAGTATCCGGAGGACAAGATGTTCGCCGAGCTCGGTCTGCACAGCGAGATCGTCGCGCCGCTGCTCGCCGGCACGCAGCCGATCGGGATGATCGCGCTCTCCCGCGCGGAGCCAGACGCGTTCACGCCGGACGACGTCGAGCTCGTGTCACTGCTCGGACGCCTCGCCGCCACAGCGGTGCAGAACATCCGCGCCTACGAGGCGGAACATCACACGGTCGAGGAGCTGCGTCGCCTGTCGGCGCTGCGCGCGGACTTCGTGTCGCTCGTCTCGCACGAGCTGCGCAGTCCGATGGCGGCCGTCATCGGCGCCGCGCGCACCCTCCAGGAGCGGTGGCGCGTGCTCGCGCCCGATCAGCGGGAGGCATTCCTGGCCCTCATCGCGGACGAGACGAACCGGCTCGCCGATCTCATCGGCGACGTGCTGAACACGTCGCAGATCGAGGCGGGGACGTTCAGCTACAGCTTCAGCGACGTCGACCTCGGCCGGCTCGTGGAGGACGCCGTCGCAATGGCTGCGATCGGGCAGGACGAGGTGCGCGTGACGGCCAGCGTGTCGCCGTCGCTTCCGGCGATCCGCGGCGACCGGGAGCGTCTGCGCCAGGTGCTCGCGAACCTCATCGAGAACGCGATCAAGTATTCGGTCTCCGGCGACGAGGTCGACGTGCGCGCACAGCCGGTCGACGGCACGGTCAGGATCTCCGTCGCCGACCACGGGCCGGGCATCCCTCACGACCAGCAGCGGCTCATCTTCGAGAAGTTCGGCCGCGCCGACATCCCCGGCGGCTCGAAGCCGGGCACAGGCCTCGGTCTCTTCATCGCTCGCTCCATCGCCGAGGCACACGGCGGCACGATCGACGTGCGCTCGAGCCCCGACGCGGGCTCGACATTCACGCTGACGTTGCCCGAGTGACGCGATGACTCCACTTCGACCTATGTGCGCGCTCGTCGTCCCTCTCGTGTTTGTTGCGGCGGCTGGCGGCGCGCATGCGGCGACGAAGCTGACGGGGAGCTATCTCGTCACGCTCTACAACCCGAGAGTGAACGCCACGAAGCCCGGCGCGAAGGCGGAGTTCGTCGAGTTGATCGATGGCCGCGGCCGCCTCCTGAGGATGGTGGAGGAGGGCCGTTATGGAGTTGTCGGCGCGCGCTTCTCACCGAACGGCAAGGAGATCGCTTGGATCGATCCGCGTGGACTGAACGTCGAGCATACGGACGGAACCCGGCGCCGTTTGCTCGTTGCCGCCGCGGCGCACTGCACGCTGTCGTGTATCGGTATGAGCTACGCGTGGTCGCCGGACAGCAACACGGTTACGGTCGGCGGGGCAGGCGCGCAAACGAACAAGCTTCTGTCGGTGAATGTGCAAACGGGCACCGCAACACGCATCGGCGGCCCGGTTGCGCGCTTCACCGAATACGACGTGATCGGATACTCGCCCGACGGAAGCCAGCTCGCGGTCGACAAACAGAGTGGAGATGCCGGCACCGCCTCCTGCTGTAAGAGCTTGCTGCTTGTGGAGCATCCGGACGGGACAGACCCACGCCTCCTGTTCTCGTTCTTCGATGCGATCCACGACGGGGCGGAAGACGCGACGTGGTCACCCGACGGCCACGAGCTGGCGTTCACCGACGACGGCATGGACACCCGCGACCCTCATTTCGGGGTCGTCGACGTCGCAACGGCGCACGTTCGGAGCATCAACGGATTCATTCCGGCTGACGCCCCGCCAGTTTGGTCGCCCGATGGGAGCGAGCTCACGGTTGTTCGCTATGTCCAACAACCGATCTACACCGTCAGCACCTTCAACGTCGCGACCAACACGCTCACGAAGATCGGACTTGGAGACGACCCGTTCGCCTGGTACTCGGACGGCACAATTCTCACAACCGGCGGCCAGAACGACAACATCCTGTACAGGCTCAGTGCTAGCGGCGGACTTCAGAAACCAATCTTCAGTGTCCCGAAGCCGCTCCAGTTCCTGACGATCGAGCCAAGGCCCTAGTTAAACGCGGGCGCGAAGTCGCTCGACGCCGAGCTCCTTCGCCAGCGACCGTGCGCGCTCCGCGATACGCGTGCGCAAGTCCGCGGGCTCGAGCACGATCGCTTCGCCTCGCTTCGAGAGGATCTCGCTCTCGAGCCACTCGTCACTTCCGACGGGGATCTCGCGCAGCGCTGACTTGTCGGTGAGCTGCCGCGCTCCGCGTTCTACTTCGTAGCGCGCGATCGCAGGCGTGTACAGCACCAACGCGCGGCGCGCATTGCGCAGCCGCACCGGCTCGAAGTCCTCGCGTGCGTCGAACTTCTCCTTCGTGAGCGTCGCGCTGCGCATCCGGTCGAGCCGGAAGGAGCGCTCGCCGTCGCTCGTGCGATCCCACGTGTGCACGTACCACCAGGGCAGCGCGCGCTCGAACTTGTACGCCTCGATGACGCGCGTCGACGGTTGGACGTCGGACTCCTTCTGGTACTCGATCTCGACGAGGCGGTGCTCGCGCATGCCGCGCGCGAGCGTGGAGACGAGATCCTCCTCGCTCGGGCCGACGTGCGGCTCGGGCGTCTGCTGCAGCTCGAACTGGCCGAACGTCTCCTCGAGCTTCTTGCGCACGCGCTCGAGCGGCGTGTGCGCGTCGACGGCGATCATCGGGCCGACGTACTCGAGCGCAAGGCGGATGGCGCGCGCCTCGAGCGGCGTCAGGCGCGGCGCGAGGCGGAACGTGTCGCCCCACAGCTCCTTGTCCACGTGGACGGCGTCCTCGCGCTGCTCGGCGTAGACCGTGTAGCACCCGCCGCCGAAGTTGACGAGGTTCAGGAGCGAGAGGTGCTCCTCCAGCTCGTCGGCAGGGATGGAGGGGAAGCGCTCCAGGAGGTCGGCGACCGGGATGGCCGCTTCCTTGTTTTCGCCGCAGGCGGCGAGCAGGAACGCGAGCAGCGACTGGAGGACGGCGAAGCGCTCCGGCGCGACCGGGCCGGCGGGGCGTTCGGGGATCCCGTCCACGCTGCGCACCGGCGCGTCACGGGCCGGAACGGGGGCCTTGCCTTCATGCCCGTCGCGGACGCGGCGGAGGGAGGAGGCCACCTCGCGGCGGAGCTCCTCGGGCTCGAGCGGCACGGCGCGGCCGTCCTGGCGGAGGACCCAGCTTGCGAGCTGCTCGACGGACGAGTACTCGGTGACCCAGACGCCGTCTTCGAGACGTCCGGTCGTGCCGTACGCGCGCTGCACCCACCAGGCCGTATCGCCCGGGACTTCGATGCGCGCCTCGCCGACGATGTCGCCGATCTGCCACGGCGGCCGCCCGCGGAACTGCTCGATGTCGAAATCGGTCGGGATGCGGAAGTCGCGTTCACGCCGGGTCGCAAACCGGATCTCGCCGCGGATGCGGGACACCCGGAAGGTGCGCAGGTCGTCGCGGTCGAGGTCCTGACCGACGACGTACCAGATGCCGTTGTCGGGGAGCAGCGCGTACGGGTTCACGCTGCGCTCGGACTCGACGTCGCGCGAGATCGACCAGTAGTCGAACTTGACGGTGCGCTGCTTCGAGATCGCGCCCTCGAGCTTCGCGAGCCGTCCGGGCATCTCCGGCGAGTAGTCGGGGTCGAGCACCTCGACGCGGCCCGCCGTGGCGGACGGCGATTCGATGAAACCGGGGCGGCCGAGCGCGAGGTTCTGGAGCGCGAGCCGGAGCGGCTCGGCGTACGCGAACTTTCCCTCAAGGAGATACAGCGCCGTGTTGAGCGCGGCGAGCTCGTCGTTCTCGAGCTCGAGCTTCGGCAGGAAGTACTGCTCGGAGCGGAGCGTATACAGCTCCTCGCCGGTGAACTCGTCGCGCTGCGATTGCAGCGGGACGCCGAGTGCGAGCAACTCGGCCCGGTCGGAATAGAACCGGCGGGCGAACGCCTCGTCGGACATCTCCGAATAGCCCTCGACGTTCGACTTGACGTCGCGCGCGGTGATAGGCCGCCGCTCCGCCATCAGGAACGCGACCAGCGAGAGCTGGCGAATCAGCTTGTCAGTGTCGTGCGACAGTGTGAAACGAGCTTACTGCGCAAACGCTGTGGAAGGCGCTGTGGAAAACCGTGAAGTGCGCAGCACTTCTCGCGGATCTACGCAGCTGCACGTGCTTCGAGATGCTGATGCGACGGGCAATAGTCGCGATCGGGAAGCGGCGTGCGCTGGCACGGCTTGCCTTTGCGCGTCGTCGCGCGGCAGCGTGCGACGCCGCCGTCGAGCGCACCGGACTCGATCTGCTCCTGGATGAACGTCGTCGCCGCAGTGACGCCTGCCTGCACGGCCCACGCGACCTCCGCCTGCGCGGTGATCGGGAAGTAGCGGCGAATGTCCTGGAAGAGGGCACGGTCCGGCTTCGCGAAATACAGCGGATCCTTCGCCAACCGCTCCATTGTCTGCTCGCAGGCCTCGAGGACCGCACGCCTCGACTCGATCTGCGACTCCCGGTCCGAGTAGGGGTCGATGAGATCCTTGATCGACCGGTAAATCGCTCGCGAGTACTGATACATGCAGTGTTGCAACTGGAGGGTCCGCTCTTCGATCACCAGTCTCGCCTTCTCCTGTGAAGTCCCCGCCAATGCTGTGTTAACAGCGGGTTAATCGTCCTGCCTGCAATCCCCTGCGATCGATCCTACACGCTCCGGCCCTTGTTACAAAGTGGCGGCTTACGTTGTCGACCGAGCAAACAGGATCCGTCGCCGTACGCCCGACACGTGCCCGCTTCGGCGGGGCTTACACCTGGTCTACGGGTGCGTGACGCGGGCCACATAGGCGTCTCGGAACCCCCCAGCATGAGCCCTGGTGAGGCCTGCGACCGCCGCGGCCGGGGTGGAGTAGACCCCGGAGAAGGCGACGTAATAGCCCGGCCGGAGGCTCGCGTACTCGGCAGAAACGAGGACGCCGGCCTTCGGCAGTCCCGCGGACTTGGCCTGACGGGCGCGGGCGACGGCGAACGAGCGGCCCTCCGAGAGGGGCACGGACTCGAGCACATCGGTGTACGCCGTCCTCCACCCGTTCCGCGACGACTCCGGCGCCGCCGGTCGCGGCCGGCCTCGCCGCCTGGCCGGGGGGGCGCACCCGGCGCCTTGGGGAGCGGGCCGGTCGTCGTCGTCGGCGCGGCGGCCGGGGCTGAGCTCTGGGTGCCAAGCCCGAGGGCCACGAGGCAGTACTCCTGCAGGGGCTCGTAGGCGACGCCGCAGCGCGGGCAGTGCCGCGGCTCCGCGCTTGCGCGACGAAACATCGGCGCGACTCCAACTAGGAGCGGCGATGCACGGGCTGGCCGCGCCGGCCGAATCCGGCGAACCACAAAAGGCACAGGACGAGCCCGACGATCGCGACCGGTATCCCGGCCCACGGGACGAGGAACACCAACACGATTCCCACGATGACGAACGCGACGCCGACGCCGATCACGGCGTTGAAATACCCCGCCGGTCAGCGTTGAACCACGACGAGATGCTCTTCGGTCATCTCGCGCACCGCGTACGCAGGTCCTTCGCGCGTGTTACCGGAGTCCTTCACGCCGCCGTACGGCATCTGGTCGCTGCGGAACGTCGGCGCCTCGTTGACGATGACGCCGCCGAAGTCGAGCCGTTCCGCCGCGCGCAGTGCGGTGTCGATCGATGCGGTGAAGACGCCGGCCTGGAGCCCGTAGCGCGTGCCGTTGGCGCGCGCGATGCCCTCGTCGACGGAGTCGATCGGATTGACGATGACGACGGGGCCGAACACCTCCTGGCAGCTCACCTTCGCGTGGTCGGAGACGTTCGCGATCACCGTCGGTCTGATCAGGCCGCCCTGCTCGCCGCCGGCGAGGACGTCTCCATCGGCCTCGGCGATCCACTCGAGGATGCGTTCGCGCGCGTCTGGGTCAATCACAGGCCCGACGTCGGTCTCGTCGTCGGCGGGGTCGCCGACCTTCAGCGCCTCGACCTTCGGCACGAAGGCGGCGAGGAACGCATCGAACACTGGACGCTCGATGTAGATCCGCTGCACGGAGATGCAGCTCTGGCCCGCGAACGCAAATGCGTTCGCCGCGAGCTTCGTTGCCGCGGTCTCCACGTCTGCGTCCGCGGCGACGATCACCGGCGTGGAGTTGCCGAGCTCGAGCTTCACGCGCTTGCGCGGGGCGCGCTCCTGCAGCTTCCACCCGACCTCGCTCGAGCCGGTGAAGGTGATCATGCGGACGCGCTCGTCCTCGACGAGAACGTCGCCGATCTCGGAGGCGGGACCGACGAGCACCGTGAGCCACCCCTCCGGGAGGCCAGCTTCGTGCTCGAGCTCGGCGAGGAGCAGCGCCGACAGCGGCGTCGCGCTCGCCGGCTTCAACACGACGGGGCAACCGGCGGCGAGCGCGGGCGCGATCTTGTGCGCGACGAGGTTGCACGGAAAGTTGAACGGCGAGATCGCGCCGACGACGCCGATGGGGCGGCGGAGCGTGAACGCAAGCTTGCCCTCGCCCGCCTGCGCGGCGTCCATCGGGATCATCTCGCCGACGAGCTTGCGCGCCTCGACGGCCGCGAACGTGTACGTCGACATCGCGCGCGAGGCTTCGACGCGCGCGGTCTTGATCGGCTTGCCGGCCTCCTCGGAGATCGTGCGTGCCACCTCCTCGTGGCGGCGGCCGATGAGGCCGGCCGTCTTGACGAGGATCTCCGCCCGCTTGTGTGCCGGGAGCGGGCTCTCGAGCGCGCGCGCCGCTGCGTCGATCGCACGCCGGGCGTCATCGGTGCCGCTCTTGGGCGCCTGACCGACGACTTTTCCGGAGTAGGGGGAGCGAACTTCGATCACGGCGTGTGAGTCTACGCAGGTGATCCGGCCTCACCTCGCCGCCACCGTCAAAGGCTTCCCCGTGTACGTGCATGCGATCGAGCACCCGGACGGCCTCGTGCTCGTGGATACGGGGATGATCGACTCGACGCCGGAGCTGGACGAGGAGTGGGAGCCGGTGCCCATGCCGGAGAACGTGCCGCGCGACGTCGTCTGCGTCATCAACACGCATCTGCACTTCGACCACTGCGGCGGGAACCGGCTCTTCCCGGGCGTCCCGATCCACGTGCAGGCGCGCGAGCTCGCGGATGCGCGGGCGGAGCCCGGCTACACGGTCCGCGACTGGGTGGACTTCGACGGCGCCGCTTACGTCGAGCACGACGCCGAAGCCGAGGTGCTTCCCGGAGTACGGCTCCTGCCGACGCCGGGCCACACGCGCGGTCACCAAGCCGTGCTTGTCGACACGCCGGAAGGACTCGTCGTCCTCGGCGGCGACGTCGCCTATACGTTCCGCGAGCTCGGGACCGGGGCGACCGAAGGCCAGCGGCGCGTGCTCGCGCTCGGTGCGCTCACGTGGCTCGCGCACGCGGCGCGGCCGCACGTCCCGTCAGTCGGCGGGTAGGCGCTCGGCGACGGCCTCGAGGACCTTCGCCTGCATCGCGGGCATGTCGCGCAGAAGCGACCTGAACGCGGACGCACCGATGACGAGTAGCCGCGCCGGCGTCCGCGTTGTCACCGTCGCGGTGCGGGGCCGTCCGGTGACGAGGGCGATCTCGCCGAGGAAGTCGCCCGGTCCGAGCTTGTTCACGGCCTTGCCCTTGCGCGTGACGTCGGCGACGCCTTCGACGAGGACGACGAACTCCTTGCCGGTCATGCCCTCGCTCGTCAGCTTTCGCCCTGCCGGCAGGTCGAGCTCGTCTGCGAGCGCGGCGACGGCCGCGAGCTCCCGGCCCGAGCAGCGCTGGAAGAGTGGCACACGCTTGATGAGCTCGATTTTGGCGTTCTTGCGGAGCACGCGCGAGATACAGTAAACGCATGGCCGCGAGAAAGACAGATGCGCTGATCGTCGACGCCGTCCGGAGCCCGATCGGCAAGAAGAACGGGACGCTCTCGCACATCCGGGGGGACGACGTTTCGGCCCAGGTGATCAACGGCCTCGTCGAGCGAAACGGGGTGGATCCGGGCGAGGTCGAGGACCTCCAGTGGGGCTGCGTCTCGCAGGTCGACGAGCAGGCCTGGAACACCGGGCGCAACACCGCGCTCGCCGCCGGCTGGCCCGTCTCCGTCTGCGGCACGACCCTCGACCGGCAGTGCGGCTCATCGATGCAGTCGAACTTCAACGCCGCAGCGGCCGTGTGGTCGGGGCAGCTCGACCTCGTCATCGCGGGTGGGGTCGAGATGATGTCGCGTGTCCCGATGGGCTCGAACCGCGGCTCGATGTCGGACGCGGTGTACGAGCGCTTCGACATCGTCATGCAGGGGATCTCGGCCGAAGAGATCGCGACGAGGTGGAACCTCTCGCGCGAGGAGCTCGACCGGTACTCGTACGAGTCGCACATGCGCGCTGCGCGCGCGATCGACGAGGGCCGCTTCGACAAGGAGATCATCCCGATCGAGCTCGACCTGCCGTCGCAGGATTCCGGCACGACGCTCGTCCGCACGCGCTTCGCAATCGACGAAGCGGTGCGTCGCGCGACGACGCTCGAGACGATGGCTGCGCTCCAGCCGGCATTCGTGCCCGACGGCAAGGTGACCGCCGGGAACTCGAGCCAGATCGTGGACGGTTCGGCAGCGGTGCTCATCGCCTCGGAGGAGAAGGCCTCCGCTCTCGGGCTCGAGCCGCGGGCGCGCTTCCTCGGCTTCGGCATCGCCGGCGTCGACCCGCACCTGATGCTGCACGGCAACCCGCAGGCGTGCGACCGCGCGCTCGCGAAGGCCGGTCTCACGTGGGACGACATGGAGATCATCGAGGTGAACGAGGCGTTCGCTTCGGTCGTGCTGCAGTTCCTCGCCGACACGAATCTCGGCGAGCGCTGGGAAGCCGGTGACGTCAATCCGAACGGGGGCGGCATCTCGCTCGGCCATCCGCTCGGGGCGACCGGCGCACGGATAACTGCGACGCTCGTGTCGGAGCTCGAGCGCCGCAACGCCCGCTACGGCATCGCCGCCATGTGCATCGGCTTCGGCCAGGCGATCGCCGGCGTAGTCGAGCGCCTGTAGACACCAGAGCTCATCGCGCGCTCGTCGCCGGCTTCGTCGTGCTCGGCGCGATCGACGGTGTCTGGGTCGCGCGCCTGCCTGCGCTGAAGCACAAGCTCTCGCTCGACAGCGGCCGCCTCGGCATCGTCATCTTCGCCGTGTCTGCGGTGGCGACACTGTCGCTTCCGTTCGCAGGATGGATCGCGGCCCGCCGGGGCAGCCGCGGGCCTGCTGCGCTCGGGCTGATCCTCGGGTCGGGGGCGCTTGCGGGCGCCGCCTTCGTTCCGTCCTTCGCGCCGATGCTGCTCGTCGCGTGCGGGCTGGGGTCGGGGATCGGCATCGCCGACGTCTCGCTGAACGCGCACGGTCTCGAGCTCGAACGTCGGAGCGGGCGGCACCTGCTCTCGCCGTTGCACGCTGCGTGGAGCTTCGGGCTCCTCGGCGGCTCCGCCGTCACCGCCGTCTCGGCCGCTCTCGGCGTGGGACTCCAGGCCGAGTTGCCCGCAGTCGCCGCCGCCCTCGTGCTGATCACGCTTTTCGCGACGCCGCGGCTGCTGTCCGGGACGGCAGCCGGCGTCGAGACGGCTCGTTTCGCGCTGCCGCGCGGCCCGCTCGCGCTTCCCGCGGTCTTGATGTTCTGCGCCTTCTTCGTCGAGTCGGCGGCGATGAGCTGGAGCGCCGTGTTCTTGAGCGGACCGGTGGGCGCGAGCGCGGCGGTCGCGGCCGGAGCCGTCGTCGCGTATGCCGCTGCCATGGGAGCAGCACGACTCTTCGGCGACAGGCTCCTCGTGCGCTGGGGCTTCGGCGGCCTCGCCCAGCGCAGCGGGATGGTCACGTGCGTCGGGACGCTGCTCGCCATTTTGACGCGGTCGACCGTTCCCGCACTCATCGGGTTCGCGCTCGTCGGTATCGGTTGCGCCGCGATCGTCCCGGCACTGTTCCGGATCGGCGCCGCGATGCCGGGGATCTCGCAGAGCGCCGGCGTCGCCGCGATCGCGACGGCGGGCTATACCGGCGGCCTGGTCAACGGGCCGACGATCGGTTTCGTCGCGCGGGGAGTCGGTCTCAGCGCCGCGCTCGGGTTGCTCGCTGTCGCAGGTGCCGTCATCGTCGTGCTCGGTCCGCGATTAGGGTCTCGCGCATGAAGGTTGGCGTCGTCGGGCTCGGTGCGATGGGATCGGGCATCGCGCAACTCTGCGTCGAGGCCGGCCTCGACACGGTCGGCCGCGAAGTTACGCCGGATCTCGGCGAGCTTGCGCGCGACCGCATCGGGCACTTCTTGACGCGCAAGGTGGAGAAGGGGAAGCTCGCGTCGTTCGATCTCGCGCTGCTCACGACGACGACCGAGCTCGCCGACCTCGCGGACTGCGATCTCGTCATCGAGGCGATCGTCGAGGAGCTCGGCCCCAAGCAGGAGCTCTTCGCCGAGCTCGAGCGCGTCTGCCGCCCCGACGCAGTGCTCGCGACGAACACGTCTGCGCTCTCTGTGACCGAGATCGCCTCCGCGACATCGTCGCCGGAGCGCGTCGTCGGAATGCACTTCTTCAATCCGGCACCGCTGATGCCGCTGGTCGAGATCGTGCGGGCCGAGCTCAGCTCCGACGCAGCGTTCGACGTCGCATATGCATTGGGCGAGAAGCTCGGGAAGCATCCGATTCGCTGCCACGACACGCCCGGCTTCGTCGTCAACCGCGTCCTCATCCCGCTGCTCAACGATTGCGTACGTGTGCTCGACGAGGCGCGTGTGAGCCCCGAGGACCTCGATGCCGGGATGAAGCACGGCGCCGGCTGGCCGATGGGGCCGTGTGAGCTGCTCGACCTCGTCGGCATCGACGTCCACGTCCACGCGAGCGAGGCGCTGTACGACAAGGTGCGCGAGCCGCGCATGGCCGCACCGCCGCGGCTTGTCGCGATGGCGAACGCCGGTCTCTACGGCCGCAAGAGCGGGCGCGGCTTCTACGCGTACTAGGGACGCGTGTCCACCGGCCTCGCCGCCGTTCTCTTCGTGGTGTCGCTGGCCGCGACGCTGTACGCCGCCGCCGTCTTCGCAGGACGGCTCGACCATCTCGGTGAGCGGCTCGGACTGCCGGAGGGACTGCTCGGCCTCCTGACCGCCGCGGGCGCGGACGCGCCTGAGCTTGCGACCGCGATCGCCGCCCTCGCGACCGGCGCGAGGAGCGCAGGGTTCGGCGTCGTCGTCGGCTCGAACGTCTTCAACATCGGCGCGATGATCGGAGTCAGCGCGCTGCTGTGCGGCAACGTGCGAATCCAACGCGACGCGCTTGCGCTCGAGGGCGGCGTCGCGCTCGGCTTCACCGGCGTCGTTGTCCTGCTCGTCTTCGGCGTTCTGCCCGCGTGGGCGGCGGTGGCCCTCGCGCTTCTGTTGCTGATCCCGTACGCGGCGATTGCGCTCCGACGCGAGCTCGGCGCGCGTCGCCATCCGGAAGGCGTCGACGTGCGCGCCGTGCTGCTCATCCCGCCGGCGCTGGCGGTCATCGTGCTCGGCAGCATCGGGATGGTCCACACCGGCTTACGGCTCGGGGACGCCGTCGGGATACCAAAGGTGCTCATCGGCGTGCTCGTGCTCGCAGTCGTGACGAGCCTTCCGAATGCATACACGGGAATCCGGCTCGGCCTCGCCCGGCGTGGTGCTGCGCTCGTGAGCGAGACCATGAACTCCAACACCATCAATCTCGTGGGAGGGCTCGCGATCCCCGCGCTGTTCGTGACGGTCGCAGGCGGGAGCGTCCTCGAGCGAGCGGATGCCATCTGGCTCGTCGCCGTGACGGCGATCGCGCTTGTCCTGCTTGCGCCACGCCGCGGCCTGGGACGTGCAGGCGGCATGCTGCTCGTCGCCTCATGGGTCGCATTCGCGGTCGTTCAAGGCATCTTCGGCAGCTGAGCGCCCGTAACAGAACCTTTACGGACCGCTCAAAGGCCGGAAACGGCACATGGGGATACTCTGAGCGTGATGCGGCGTCTGGCCATGCTCTGCCTGCCGGTGATCGCGCTCGCGCTTCCCGCGACCGCGCTTGCGCTGCACGACGCCTCGGGCGACGGCACGCTCGTCGTCAAGAACGGCACTGCGCCCCGCGGCGTCCCCGTGGTCACGCTCGTCATCAACGGCACCGCGATCGGTCACGTTTCGACCGGGTCGCCCGATCTGGCGGACAAGGTCGTCATCGACGACCCGAACAACACCAACGACATCGGAGCCAGCCTGACGAACGGCGCGCCGTCGCTCACGCGCACGACTCTCTCCGACACCAAGACGAGCTTCGTCGGGAGCGACTTTCGCTTCCGCGCGGCCGGCGGCGTTTACAAGATCTGGGTGTACGGCTCGGGCGTCGACATTTTCGCGGTCGGCAAGGGCACGGTCGTGCTCCAGGGATCGCCGGATTCGAGCGGGCCCGACGGGCGCTACTCGCTCAACGGCACCGACTGGCATTCGCTGCCCGCCGTGCCGACCGACCTGCTGAAGATCACCGCGAGCGGGTAGGGCGTCGCTGTGGCAACGAAGCCGCAGACGGTCCTCGTCGTCGAGGACGAAGCGTCGATCGCGTCGTTCGTCGCGGCCTATCTGAAGAACGCGGGCTTCACGGTCCGCACCACCGCGAGCGGACAGGAGGCGCTGCGCCTCGTCGAGTCGGAGAAGCCGGCGCTCGTCGTGCTCGACCTCATGCTGCCCGACATGGACGGCGTCGAGGTCTGCAAGCGGATCCGACAGCACAGCGATCTGCCGGTGCTGATGCTGACCGCGCGTGACGAGGACGTGGACAAGATCATCGGCCTCGAGGTGGGCGCCGACGACTACATGACGAAGCCGTTCAACCCGCGCGAGCTCGTCGCACGCGTGCGGGCCATCATGCGCCGCTCGACGGTACACGGCGTCGACCGGGAGAGCGCAGTCCTCGAGCACGGTGACCTCGTCATCGATGCCGGCCGCCGCGAGGCCAAGGTCGGCGACACCGAGATCCAACTGGCGCCCAAGGAGTTCGACCTCCTGTGGGAGCTGCTCGACCACCGCGGGCTCGTGCTCACGCGCGACCAGCTGCTCGAGCGCGTCTGGGGATACACGTTCGCGGGCGACACGCGCACGGTCGACGTGCACGTGCGTCAGCTTCGCCGCAAGCTCGGTGATGCGTCGCCGATCGTCACCGTGTGGGGCGTGGGCTACAAGGTGAGCCCGGCTCCGGTGCGCGAGACTCCGGCCGCCTAACTCCCGGAGTAATGTCGGGCCGTGCTCGGCTCCCTTCGCTTCCGGCTTCCGGCGTTCTTCCTGCTCGGCATCGTCATCGCCGGCCTCGTCGCCACGGTCATCTCGATCCGCTTCTTCCAGAGCTACACGCGGACGCGCACGATCCACGAGCTGCGCTCCGAGTCGATCGGCATCGTGTCGCTGTACGCGAGCCAGGCGGGCGCCCAGGAGGTGCCCGTGGCGACGCTCCGGAAGGCGATCGGCGGCGACCGGATCTTCTACGTCCCCGTCGTTCCCGGGGCCTCGCTCTTCGCCGGGCCGCTGCCGCACCTGCCAGTCGGAACGCTGACGCGCACGCAGCTCGCATCGGACCAGCCCACGACTCTCAACATCCATGTCAGCGGCACGGCGTACCTCGCCGTTGCCGAGCCGGTGACGATCGGGAAACAGGTCCTGGGCGCGCTCGTCGTCGCGAAGCCGGCGTCGCAGTTGCGGAGCGGCTGGCTCGGTCTCCTCGAACGTCTGGCGATCGCGTTCGGTGGCGGCGTCCTCGTCGCCGGGCTCATCGGCGTGTATCTCACCCGTCGCATCGCACGTCCGCTGCTGGCGCTGTCGGCCGCGGCGGACGAGATTGCGGCGGGGGAGTACGGCGTCGAGGTGCCGCAGCCGCGCGGGCACGACGAGATCGCGCAGCTCTCGGCGCGGTTCGCCGACATGGCCGCGAAGCTCGGGGAGGCGGAGCAGCTGTCCCGGATGTTCCTCATGTCGGTGTCGCACGAGCTCCGCACGCCGCTGACTGCGATCCGTGGTCACGTCTCGGCGCTCCGTGAGGGCGTCATCGAGGACCCGGAGGCATACAGCGCCTCGCTCGCGGTGATCGAGGAGGAGGCGATAAGGCTCGAGCGACTCGTCGGCGACGTCCTCGACCTAGCGAAGCTCAACGCGCACCGGTTCGCCGTCCTCGAAGAAGAGGTCGATATGCGTGAGCTCTGTGAGCGCGCGTACGCGGCGTTCGGCGAGGTCGCGCGTCAGCGCGGGATCGACTACCGGCGCGACTTCGCAGTCGACCCCGTCATCGTCACTGACGGAGACCGCGTGCTCCAGGTCATCTCCAACCTGCTCTCGAACGCGTTTCGCTGGACGCCGGAGGGCGGGCGCATCTCCCTCGCGCTCGGCGCGGAGAACGGCACCGTGTCGGTCGTTGTCTCCGACTCCGGCCCGGGGATCTCGCCCGAGGAGCGGGAGCGGATCTTCCGCCCGTTCTGGTCGCGCGACGGCGGCGGGACAGGCCTTGGGCTGGCGATCGCGCGCGAGCTCGCGTTCGCGCTCGGCGGTCGCATCGACCTGCGCAGCGAGCCGGGGCTCGGTGCGCGCTTCGAGCTGATTCTTCCTGGGACCTAACCCGCTTGCTGCTCGGGGCGCTCGATGCGGTAGACGACCGCACTGTTGCCGGCGCGCGGTTCGAGGGCCGCTTCGATGCGTGCGAGGCGTTCGTTGGCGCTTCGCCAGCCGGAGCTGATCAGGTCGACGAGGAGCGCGAGGTCGTCGACGCGCGCGTTCCGTTCCGCGAGCAGGTCGGTCTCGATCCGCTCCATGCGTCTGATCATCTGGTTCATGAGCCCGCGCACCTCCGCGAGATGCCGCGCGCTCGGACGGAAGTGCTCCCGCAGACCCTCTTCGATCTGGCCCGGAAGCCCCGCCTGGAGGACGGTCGTCGCTGCGGTCAGCGACTCCACCTGGGACCGTGCGCGCTCGAGCGCCGCGTCGAGCATGGCGGGATCGGCACGCGACGCGCGCGATCCCGCGATTCGATCCAGCGCCCGCTGCACGGCAGACTCATCCATTGCCGGCGACGTTAGCGTCCGCATCGGATGGATATCTCCGACCTCGACTACGAGCTCCCGCCGGAGCTGATCGCCCAGCATCCTGCCGAGCGCCGCGACGAGTCGAGGCTGCTCGTCTTCGAGCGGACGACCGGCGCCGTGCGCCACCGGCGCTTCTCCGACCTGCCGGACGAGCTACGCGGAGAGCTCGTCGTCGTGAACGACACGCGCGTTGTTCCGGCGCGGATCCCGATCGCATCGCCGCGCGGGGAGGTGCTCCTCGTCGAGCGGCTCGACGGCGACCTATGGGAGGGGCTCGCCCGCCCGACGCGGCGGCTGAAGGCCGGCACGACCTACGGGCCGGTCGAGCTGATCGAGCATCTCGGCGAAGGCCGCTGGCGCCTACGACTCACCGGCGAGCCGGCGGGGGAGACGCCGCTGCCGCCGTACATCACCGAGCCGCTGGCGGATCCCGAGCGCTACCAGACGGTCTATGCGCGAGAGCAGGGCTCGGCGGCTGCACCGACCGCCGGTCTGCATTTCACGCCGGAGCTGCTCAACCGGCTCGACGTCGAGCGCGTGACGCTGCACGTGGGCCTCGACACGTTTCGACCGGTCGCCGAGGAACGCCTCGAGGACCATCACATGCACGGCGAGCGTTATGCCGTGGATGCGACGGCCTGGCGCCGCATCGAAGCGGCACCGGACGTGCTCGCGGTCGGCACCACGACCGTGCGCGTGCTCGAGACGCTCGCGCGCGGAGGGCCGCTGACAGGACGCACGGAGCTCTTCATCACGCCCGGCTTCGAGTTCCGGCGCACAAACGCGCTGCTGACGAACTTCCATCTGCCACGGTCGACCTTGCTCGCACTCGTGATGGCGTTGGCCGGTGTGGAGGAGACGCACCGCCTGTATGCGCTCGCCGTACAAGAGCGCTATCGCTTCTATTCGTTCGGCGATGCGATGCTGATCCTGTGACGTTCACGATCGAGGCGACTGACGCGGCTGCGCGCGCCGGCGTGCTGCACACCGCCCACGGCGACGTGCCGACGCCTGCGTTCATGCCGGTGGGCACGAAGGCGACGGTGAAGTCCCTCGACCCGGACGAATTGCGCACGCTCGGGACGCGCATCCTGCTCGGGAACACGTACCACCTGCACTTCCGCCCGGGAGAAGACGTCATCGCCGAGCTCGGCGGCCTGCACACGTTCATGGGCTGGGACGGTCCGATCCTCACCGACTCGGGCGGCTTCCAGGTCTTCTCCCTCCGCGACACGCTGCTCGCGTCCGATGATGACGGCGTCACGTTTCGCTCCGTGTACGACGGCAGCGCGGAGCGGTTCACTCCGGAGCTCGCGGCGCGCATCCAGACCGACCTCGGCTCGGACGTCGCCATGTGCCTCGACATCTGCTTGCCGCCAGGCGTACCGCGCGCGGACCTGGAACGTGCCGTGCAACGGACGACGCTGTGGGCGCAGCGGCAACGCGACCTTCCACGTGCGCCGGGGCAGCTGCGTTTCGCGATCACACAAGGCGGGCTCGACCGCGAGCTTCGCGCGCGGTCGTCCGAGGGGCTCGTCGAGCTCGACTTCGACGGGTATGCGATCGGAGGGTTGTCGGTCGGGGAAGAGCGCGCGCCCATGTTCGCCGCGACGACCGACGCTGCCGCCGCGCTCCCGGCGGCCAAGCCGCGCTACTTCATGGGCATCGGCGATCCCGAGGGCGTGATCGAGGTGATCGCGCGCGGCGTCGACATGTTCGACTGCGTCCTGCCGACGCGGACGGCGCGCACGGGCAGCGCGCTGACCTGGGAGGGACGGCTGAACATGCGCAACGCCCGCTTCGCCCGCGACCCGCGGCCGCTCGACGAGGGTTGCGCCTGCCCGGCGTGCACGAGGTTCTCGCGCGCGTACATCCGACATCTCGTCAACCAGGAGGAGATTCTCGGCCTTCGGCTCCTCAGCCTGCATAATCTCCGCTTCTTGCTCGATCTCGTCGTCGCCGCTCGCGAGGCGATCGAGCGCGGCGCCTTCGCATCGTGGAGCGCGGACGCGCTCGCTCGGCTCGCCCGGCCAACGGAAAAGGAACTCACCCCATGAGCGGCCCCGGCTTCCTCCTCATCGTCGTCGCGTTCGGCTTTCTCTACTTCGTCATCGTGCGCCCGCAGAAGAAGCGGCAGCTCCAGGCGCGGCAGATGCTCTCCGAGCTCGTCGTCGGCGCCGAGGTCGTGACCGCGGGAGGGATCTACGGCCGGGTCACCGAGCTGCACGACGACAGCGTGGTGGTCGAGATCGCTCCCCAGGTCAGCGTCCGCGTGGCCCGTCGTGCGATTGCCACGATCCTCCCGGCGGCCGAGGCCAACGAGGAGCTCGCGGAGCTCGAGCCGGAGGAGCCACCGGCCGCGGAGAACGGCGGCTAACCTGTTTTCTCGCGCGTGAGTGACCGCCGCAAGTACCTGATCCTGATGGGCGCGATCATGGCCGCCGTCGTCGGCGCGGTCCTGCTCGCCGTCCCGGGCTCCCCGATCCACAAGAAGCCGGTTCTCGGCCTCGACCTCCAGGGCGGCCTCGAAGTCGTCCTCAAGGCCGTGCCGCCGAAGGGCGTGAAGGTCGACGCCGCCGGGATGGTCACGGCCCAGGAGATCGTCCAGAGCCGCATCGACAAGCTCGGTGTCTCCTCGCCGGAGGTGCGCAGGCAGGGCAGCAACCAGATCGTGGTCGAGCTCGCCGGCGTGCACGACCCGGCGAAGGCGGCGGCGCTCATCGGCAAGACGGCACAGCTGCAGCTGTTCGACTTCGAGGCCGACCTCACGGGCCCGTCGACGAGCTCGAGCGGGGCGCCCGTCGCGACGGCAGGGCTGTACGACCTCCTCACCCAGGTGCAGACGCAGGCGGCGAAGGGCTCCCCGGAGGCGTACTACCTCTTCCGCAACAAGACGACGACGAAAACCACGCCGGCGGCGAAGAAGGGCGGCAAGCCGACGACGACCACAACGGTCAAGCACTCTCTCGTACAAGGGCCGACGAACACCCTGAAGGAGCTTCTGCGCCCGTACGGCGGCAAGGCGCCGGCGAACACGCAGGTGATGGAGGTGCCCGACCACACGACCGTCGTCAGCTGCGCGGAGACGACCGGGTGCCTCGGCGTGAACACGAACGCCGCGATCGCGCCGACGTACTACTACTTGCTCAAGTACTACCCGACGCGCAAGACCGCAGCCGGCCCGGTCCCGGAGATGACTGGATCGGATCTCGTCCGCAGCGGCACGACGGCGGACTTCAGCCAGAGCACCGGCCTGCCGGTCGTGC
The DNA here is from genome assembly GCA_963744355.1 of uncultured Actinomycetes bacterium. Taxonomy (GTDB): domain Bacteria; phylum Actinomycetota; class Thermoleophilia; order Gaiellales; family Gaiellaceae; genus Palsa-739. The sequence goes on along the minus strand of CAVUTE010000004.1, from coordinate 742,211 downwards.
TCCTCCAGTTCACGGGACACGGCGCGAAGGAGTTCGGGAAGATCACGGCGGCCGAAGCGCACCGCGGGCAGATCGCCTGGCAGATCGCCGGCAGCCCGAGCGGGACCGCGTACCAGAACTACGTCCAGCACTTCGCGATCGTGCTCGACGGGCAGCTGCAGTCGACGCCGTTCATCGACTTCAAGCAGAACCCGGACGGCATCGCCGGCCCGAACGCCGAGATCGACCTCGGCGCAGGCGGATCCTTCAACGACGCGAAGAACCTCGCGCTCGTCCTGCAGACGGGTGCGCTGCCGTACAACTTCCAGCAGGTCGAGCGCACTGATGTCTCGGCGACGCTCGGCAAGGACTCGCTGACGCAGGCATGGCATGCGGCTCTCGTCGGCCTCATCATCGTCGCGATCTTCCTGCTGATCCTGTACCGCTTCCTCGGTCTCGTCGCGGTCTTTGGGCTCGCCATCTACGCGGCGCTCTACTACGCGGCCATCCTGCTCTTCAACGTCACGCTGACGCTGCCGGGCTTCGCCGGCCTGATCCTCACCATCGGCGTCGCCGCCGACGCGAACGTCGTGGTCTTCGAACGCATCAAGGAAGAAGTGCGGTCCGGGAAGTCCGTGAAGGCCGCGATCTCGGCCGGTTACGGCAAGGGCTTCCACACCATTCTCGACGCGAACGTCGTCACCGCCATCACGGCGTTCGTGCTGTTCCTGATCGCCGTCGCGTCGGTGAAGGGTTTCGCGCTCATGCTGCTCATCGGCACGCTCATCTCGCTGCTCACCGCCGTCGCGGCGACGCGCGCGATGCTCGGCCTGCTGAGCGGCTTCCGCTGGTTCGACAACCCGCGCTTCATGGGCGCACACGGGCAGCAGACGGCGAAGTGGCTGCAGATCGACTTCATGCGCCGCCGCTACTGGTGGCTCGCGCTCTCCGGCGTCGTCATCGTCGCCGGCGCCGTCTCGCTCGGCGTGCGCGGCCTCAATCTCGGGATCGACTTCAAGGGCGGCACGCAGATCACCTTCCAGACGCACGTGCCCCGCACGCAGGCTGCCGTGCTGAAAGTCGCGGCCAACGACGGCCAGCCCGACGCCGTGGTGCAGGGGCGGGGCACGTCGGTGAACGGCGGTTACACGGGGTGGCAGGTGCGCACGAAGTCGCTCAAGGGCGCACAGCTCTCGACGCTGTCGAACGACTTCCAGAAAGACCTGGGCGCGTTCGCCACCGGATCGAAGGACGTCTCCTCGAGCTTCGGCCATCAGATCGCGATCGACGCGATCTACGGGATCCTCGTCTCGCTCGCGCTGATCATCATCTACATCACCCTGCGCTTCGATTTGAAGTTCGCAGTGCCGGTGATCCTCGCGATGATCCACGACATCCTGATCACGGTCGGGATCTACTCGCTCGTGTTCAAGGAGGTGACGATCGACACGGTTGCGGCGGTGCTCACCGTGCTCGGCTACTCCATCTACGACACGATCATCATCTTCGACCGCATCCGCGAGAACATCCCGCTCATGCGGCGGCAGCCGTTCGCGACGATCACGAACGTCTCGCTGTGGGAGACGATTCGCCGCTCGCTGGCCACGACGTTCATCACGCTGCTCCCGATCGCTGCGCTCGAGGTGCTCGGCGGATCGACGCTGAAGGACTTCGCGTTCGCGCTCCTCATCGGCGTCGGCTCGGGCGCGTACTCGTCGATCTTCATCGCCGCGCCGCTGCTCACGATGTGGAAGGAGCGCGAGCCCGAGTACGCGCGCCGCAAGCAGATGGCCCGGGCCGGCGAGATCGAGCCACCGACGGTCGACGGCCTCAAGCGCGGCCGCGGCCGGCTGAAGGTCAACGCGGGCGACGTCGCGCTCGAGGAGTCGGAGCAGGCGCTCGCGCAGGAGTCGACGCCGGAGCTCGTGGACGTCATCACGGCGACGCCGTCGGAGCCGGCGGCGCAGGCGCGACGCGAGAAGCGCCGTCAGCGGCGCCGGTCGAGGCCGCACGGCCGTGCCCGGTAATCCACGCATCGTCGAAGCCCTCGAGGAACTGCTCGGCGAGCTTCCCGCGCGCGTGCGCGGCTCCCGGACGCGCGCCGGCGAGCAGACGATGGGGCTCCTGCGGAGCCTCGTCGAAGATCTGAACCTCGTTACGCGGGACGATCTGGACGAGCTCGAGCTTCGCGTTGCTCAGCTCGAGCATCGGCTGACATTGCTCGAAGAGCCGCACGACGCGCCGCCGGCGTAGGTCGCCGGAAACGGTCGAACGTCATCTGGAAGCGTTCGACGTCGATGACGATGTACGCGCAGAGTGCGGCCAGCGGCAACTCGCCGAAGACGGCCTCGAGCGCGGCCTCGATGATCTCGCCGCCGGACTGGGACGTCACGATGTCGAACCACGCGTCGCAGACGAGCATCGTTCCGGTCACGGCCGCGAACGGCACGAGCCACAGCTGTTGCCGGACGGTGGCCCACGCCGTGGCGCCGAAGGCGATCGCAAGGACGATGTCGAACCCGACCCAGGCGAGGTCGTAGTGATCGGTGACGTGCCGTGAGGGGAGCGTGAAGGTCAGCCACAGCGTCCACGGGACGAGGAAGAGCGCGATGAGCCCGAGGAGCGGGGCGAGCCAGCGCGGCAGCGGCGATCCGGTCGGCATGACGACGTTGTACCCTGCCTGGGTGAGGCTGCGGAGCCCTAAGGCCGAGTCGTTGCTTGCTTGGGCCGCCGCATTCGTCGGTGCCCTGGGCATCGCCTCGGCCCTGACGCCTGAGATGGCCGACCGAATGCGTGTCGTGCGGGGCGTTCTCCCGCCGGGCTTCCCCACCGCGGCCAGGGTGGGCTCGCTTGCGTTCGGCATCCTCCTGATCTGGCTCTCCCGCTCGCTGGCGGCCCGCCGCCGGCGCGCGTGGCAACTCGCCGTCGTGGTCGTGCTCGCGTCGGCCGTCGCCCACCTGGCGAAGGGGCTCGACTTCGAGGAGGCGACGGTCTCGCTGCTCCTGCTCGTCGCACTCGTGCGGTACCGCAACCGGTTCGACGTTCCAGGCGACCCGGCGTCGACGCGGCCGCTCGTGGCGCTGGTCGCGGCCGGCGCGGCGGCGGCCGCCGTGGTGCTCGGCTACGAGCTGCACGGAGGCGAGATCCCGGACGACCTGTCGGAGGTGTTCACCGCCCTCGGCTTCCTATTCGGCACCGCGGCGCTCTACTTCTGGCTGCGGCCGTTCACGCACAAGGTTGCGCAGACGGTAGGGGAGCGCCGCGTCGCCCGTGCTCTTGTCGACGCGTACGGGAGCGACAGCCTCTCGTTCTTCGTGCTTCGCCGGGACAAGAGCTACTTCTTCTCGCCGACGCGCCGGTCCTTCCTCGCGTATCGCGTCGTCGCCGGCGCAGCGCTCGTCAGCGCCGACCCGGTCGGCGAGGAGGACGAATTCGACGCGCTGCTCGCGGAGTTCCAGCGGGTGGTGCGCGCGCACGGATGGCGCATGGCCGTTCTCGGCGCTTCGGACGCGCACCTCGACCGCTACCGCGCGATCGGGCTGCGTCCGATCCTGCTCGGCGAGGAGGCGGTGCTGCGACCGGCGGACTTCTCGCTCGAGGGACGGCCGATCCGCAAGGTGCGCCAGTCGGTCACGCGGTTGCAGAAGGCGGGCTACCGGTTGCGCGTCGTCGCCGCGGATGACGCGGATCCGGCGCTGCGCGCCGCGCTCGACACCGTCTCCGAGCTTTGGCGCGGAAACCAGCCGGAGCGCGGCTTCACGATGTCGATGGACGAGCTCTACGCGCCGGGCACGGTGTTCGCGGTCGCCGAGACGGAGCACGGCGAGATCGGCGGCTTCCTGCACCTCGCGCCGACGGCAGCCTCAGGCGGCTGGTCGCTGAGCACGATGCGCCGCCGCCCCGACAGCCCGAACGGGCTCACGGAGTTCCTCATCGCGGAAACGCTCGCGTGGGCGAAGGAGACGCACGTCGCCGAGGTCTCGCTCAACTTCTGCGCGTTCACCGAGCTGATCTCCCCCGACCGCGCCGTCACGGTGCCGCGGCGCTTCGCCCGCCGCGCGCTGCTCGCCGCCGACAGCGTGTTCCAGCTCGAGCGCCTGTACTCGTTCAACCGCAAGTTCTTCCCCGAGTGGCGGCCGCGCTATCTCATGGTCGAGCGCCTCAGCGACCTGCCCCGCGTCGGGCTCGCGTACCTGCACGTGGAGCAGCTCCTCGTCCCGCCGGGACCGTGGACACGGCGTGCGCAGCGCGAACGCCAAGTCGTGTCACACTGAGTCGCATGTCCCAGCCGGCACCGCGGACACTCAGCCGCCTGTCCGAGATCGCGCAGGTCATGGTGCGTCACGGCTTCGGCTACTTCTTCGAGGCGCACCGGCTCACCGACCTCATTCCGGGGAGGCGGATCCCGGATGTCGGTGCGATGACGCCGTCGGCCCGCGGTCAGCACCTGCGTGAGGTGCTGGAGGAGCTCGGACCGACGTTCGTGAAGTTCGGACAACTCCTGTCGACGCGGCCCGACATCGTCCCGCCCGACTTGATCGCCGAGCTGCGGCCGCTGCAAGACGACGTCCGTCCGTTTCCTTCCGAGCAGGCGGAGCGCGTGATCGAGGAGGAGCTGGGGAACTCGATCGAGCGGCTCTTCCTCGACTTCGACCCGCTGCCGGTCGCGGCGGCGTCGATCGGACAGGTCCACCAGGCGACGCTTCCGAACGGCCGCAAGGTCGCGGTGAAGGTGCAGCGTCCCGATGCGACCCGTCAGATCGAGGCCGACCTTGTCCTCCTGTACCAGGCGGCGAAGCTCGTGAAGGAGCGCGTGCGCGCGCTCGACTTCATCGACGCGCGTGCGCTCGTCGACGAGTTCGCGCGGCAGATCAGGCAGGAGCTCGACTACCGCCTCGAGGGCCGCAACGCGCAGACGTTCCATCGCAACTTCGCCGGCGACCCGCACGTGCAGGTGCCGAAGGTCTATTGGACGTACACGCGCGCGCGCGTGCTGACGCTCGAGTGGCTGGACGGGACGCAGCTCGCCGATGTCGACAGGCTCGGCCTCACGCTCGAAGAGCGGCGCGACCTCGCGTATCTCACCGCCGAGACGTGGATGACGATGATCTTCCGGCATGGGTTCTTCCATGCCGACCCGCACCCGGCGAACGTCCTCGTGCTGGAAGAGGCCGGGACGATCGGTCTTGTCGACTTCGGCTCCGCCGGCAAGCTCAGCGACGACGACATGACGAAGCTGACGCGGTTGTTCATCGACGCCGCTGCGGAGAACGTCGACATGCTCCCGAAGCGGCTCGCCGACCTCGGTGTCAGCTACCCGCACGAGCGCGAGGATGAGTTCCTCGCCGAGCTCCGCGAGATCTACTACCGGTACTACGGCGCGAGCCTCGCCGAGATCGATCCGATCCAGGTGATCCGGGAGGCGTTCCAGCTCATCTACTCGATGAACCTGCACCTTCCCACGCGCTACCTCCTGCTCGACCGCACGATTGCGACGCTGGGCTCGGTCGGCATCGAGCTGTACCCCGACTTCAACGTCTTCGAAGTGGCGCGCCCGTACGCGCGCGGGCTCATGCTCGAGCGGTTCACGCCGGACCGGATCGCGCGGCGGGCGAGGCGCGACGCGTTCCAGTACGCACACATCCTGCGCGAGGCGCCGCAGCAGATCCACGAGATCCTCGAGGAGCTGCGCGACGGCCGAATCGAAGTCGGCTTCGTCCACAAGGGGCTCGACGAGTTTCTGGCCGATCTCCAGCGCGTGTTCAACCGGCTCGTAATCGCGCTCGTCGTCACCGGCGGGTTGATCGGGTCGAGCCTCATCGGGATCTTCGCGAAGGCGGGGCCGCATCTGCTCGGCGTGAACGTCATCTCGATCGTCGGGTTCGCGCTGTCGGCAGTCCTCGGCGTGTGGTTGTTATGGGGCGTTGTTCGCTCCGGACGCCTCTGAGGCTGACAGTGCTGCGCACTTTCAGCCTTTAAAGGTTCCGCTCCGCTTATGCGTGTGAGCGACTGTTTCGTTCTGCACGGGCGTTCGTGCCTGCGGCAGGACCGCCCGCTAGTCCGACTGTCGCGAACGTCGTTCGCGAGAGTCCTTGACGGGTCAGGTGTTCGGAGCGTTCACGGCCAGGCGGGGCGCATGTAGACGAACCGTCACACTCTTGCTCAGAAGGACATCTAGCGGCGGCCCGATGACGTCGCTACCTTCGCCGCATGACCGCGCTGATGCTGGCCGAGCCCGAAGCGTCAGTGCGCGGCTTCCTCGCGCAGCAGCTCACGAGCGACGGCTTCGACGTGCTCGCGTTCGAGCGGGCAGACGAGCTTCCGCGCGCGGCCGAGCCGGACGTGCTCGTGCTCGGCGACCCCGCGGGGCTCGATCGCTGCCGCGTCGGCAACTGCGCCGTGATCGTGCTCGGCCGAGCGGACGCGTCCGAGCGCGTACGCGCTCTCGAGCACTGCGACGACTACCTCACGCGCCCGTTCGCGTACGAAGAGCTCGTCGCGCGCATCCGCGCCGTCCTCCGCCGCCGCTCGCCGCGGGCCGATCTCGTCGACCTGGGCGAGCTCGTCGTCGACCGCTCGGCGCGGCGCGTCGTCGTGCGCGGGCGCGACATCAACCTGGCGGCGAAGGAGTACACGCTTCTGCTTCGGATGGCGCAGGACCCGGACAAGGTGTTCACGCGCGAGCAGCTGCTTCGCGACGTGTGGGGCTACCGGACGTTCGTGCCGACGCGAACGGTCGAGTCGCACGCCTCACGCGTGCGCTGCAAGCTGGCTGCGGCCGGGCTTCCCGGCTGGGTCGTCAACGTCTGGGGCGTCGGGTACAAGCTCCGTCCGACGGCGGCGTGACCATTGCCGGCATGCATCCACTCCTGTTCATCACCGTGCATAACGCGCTCCGGCTCAAGGAAGTGTCGGCCGCGCTTGTCGCGATCGCGGGCGCCTTGATGGCCTTCGGCTCGATGATGCCTTTGGGCCGGCGTGGCGGTTCGTGGCTCGCAGGGCTCGCGCTCCTCATCGCGGGCGTTCTCGGCGTCATCGCCCTCCACTGGGGCAAGTAAGCAGCCGCTAGAGGATCGCGCCCTCGAGGCGCAGGAGCTGTTCCTTACGGTGGAGCCCTCCGCCGTAGCCGGTCAGGCTGCCGTTCGCACCGACGACTCGGTGGCACGGCAGCACGATCGGCACCGGGTTCCGGTTCATCACCGTGCCGACTGCCCGGGCTGCGCGCGGATTGCCCGCACGCGCGGCGAGCGTGCCGTACGTCGTGGTCTCGCCGTAGCCGACGCGTGCGAGCTCGGCGAGCACGCGGACGTAGAAGTCCGGCTGGCCGCGCAGGTCGAGGTCGACGTCGAAATCGCGGCGGCGCCCGTCGAGATATTCCTCGAGCTCCCGATGCACGCGCTCGATCGGCTTGGTCGAGCGCAGGACGCGCGAGCCGTAGACACGGGCGAGCTGGTCGAGCTCCCGCTCGGGATCCGGGTCGAAGCTGATGCGGCACAGGCCGCGGTCGGTGACGCCGACGAGCAGCGGCCCCATCGCCGTGTCGTCGAAGACGTCGTACGCGACGTCGAGCAGCCCCTCGGCGGCGGCTGCCGCGCGGAAGCGCTCGTCGAGCTCGAGAGTGGGAGTGTCGATCACTGCTGCTCCTCTGGGTTCGCCGAAGCCAGGCCCCGGCGTGGAGTGGGAGGGTCGCCAGGGGCGAAAGTCTGGGGGCTGGCACCGGATTGCGATCGGATGCGTCGCACGCCGGCGGATGCCGCCTGGCGCGCTGCCGATTCGGTCGAGCCGAGCGCCGCGCCGATCTCGTCGTAGCCGAGGTCGTACCCGTACCGCAGCACGACCGCGGCCCGCTCCTTCGGTGGCAGGTCGTCGGTCAGCGGTGCAAGCTCTTCGTACGCCGGGCGTCCGTCCTTGGTCACGAGGTCCGGCATGTCGCCCTGCGGCCGCTGGCGTCGGATGCCGTCGAGCACGATCCGGTTCGCGATCGTGAGCGCCCAGGCCCGCAGGTGCTCACCGTGCTCGAGCCGCTCGTACGCCCGCAGCGCGCGGAGGAACGTCTCCTGGAACGCGTCCTCGGCGCGGTCGCGGCCGATCCGGCTGACGAGGAACCGGAAGACCTCGGTCTTGTGGCTCTCGTAGAAGGTCTCGAAGGGCGGGACTGCAACGGCCATCGACACATACAACGTACTGCGGCGCGAAGATGTGAGACATGAGAGTCGCAGTCGTCGGCCACGTCGAGTGGGTCCAGTTCGCCAGGGTCGAGCGGGTGCCGGAGCCCGGCGAGATCGTCTCGGCGGTCGAGACCTGGGAGGAGCCCGCCGGCGGCGGCGCCGTGGCGGCCGTGCAGCTGGCCAATCTCAACGGCTCCGTCGACTTCTACACCTCCCTCGGTGACGACGAGATCGCCGTTCGTTCGCGCGAACGCTTGACCGAGCTCGGCGTGACCGTGCACGCCTGCGAGGCCGGACAGCCGCAACGGCGCGCGTTTACGTACATCGACTCCGACGGGGAGCGCACGATCACGACGCTCGGGCCGAAGCTGCGCCCGTCGGGCGAAGATCCATCGCTCCCATGGGAGGAGCTCGCGCGCTGCGACGCGGTCTACTTCACCGGCGGCGATGTGGCCGCAGTCCGCGCAGCCCGCCGCGCAAAGATCTTCACCGCAACGTCGCGCGAGCTTCCGACGCTGCATCGCGCGGCAGAGGAGCTCGACGCGCTCATCGGCAGCAGCGGGGACGCCGGCGAGCGCTTCGACGCGATCGATCTCGACCCGCCGCCTCGTCTCGTGGTCAGCACGTCGGGCGCGCTTGGCGGCTGGATCCGCCCAGGCGGCCCGTTCCGCGCAGCGACGATTCCCGGCCCGATCGAGGACGCGTACGGCTGCGGCGACTGCTTCGCCGCCGGCTTCACGTTCGGGCTCGGAGCGGGGATGCCGGTGGACGAAGCAGTCGCGCTCGCCGCGCGTTGCGGCGCGACCGTGCTCACCGGCCGCGGCGCCTACGGCCGTCAGCTCACTGCGGCGGACGTGGCGTCGGGGTAGGCCCTTCGGGGCCGCCGACCGCGTTCGACCACATCAACTGAATCGGCACGGTGCCGCTCCCGTCGGCGAGCGGCACTTCCTTCATCACGTGACCGAGGTCGCCGCCTGCTTCCGCCATCGGGATGTCGCCGATCTCGCCACCGCGCGGTGAGTACCAACCGAGCAGCCGGTCGGCGCCGGGCGCTGAACCCAGACGGATCGCGTCCTCGACGTCGGGGTCGGTTCGGGTCTCTTGCAGCTCGTGGTACAGCGTCGCGCAGACGTTCTTCCACGGCTCGTCGAAGGCGACGATGCCGTTGTCCCCGTCGGAGTAGACGGCGACCGCGTAGTACCGCTCGCTCCCGTTGACCTTGACGGAGCCGTGGTACCCACCGAGGCCGTGCCTGGAGTCGACGTCCCCCGTGTCGACGAGGACGGCGCCCTTCGGCAGGAGCAGGCAGGCGACCGTCGGGCCGAGGTCGAGCGTGGGAACGAGCGCCTCGACCTCGTCACGGGTGACGTGCGCGGGCAAGGGGCCTTCGTGCACCTTCGAGCCGGCGAACGTCGTCGTCACGTTCTCCCGGGGGAAGTACTGCGCGAGGACGTTGTTGAGATCGCGGTCGCGCATCGCAGCCGCGAGCGCGTGGTCGAGCGCGCTGCGCTCGTCCGCCTGCCAGCTGCCGAGATAGACGATCGAGTATCGGAGGTGAGGGAGCGTCTTCCCGCCGAAGAAGCGCAGGTCGAGCCCGGGCTCCGGGCCGAATCCAGGGGCGAGCACGGCGCTCCGGTACGAGGCCGCGGCCTCCGAATCGGGGCGGAGGACGACGCTGAGCGGTCCCTCGATGACGCGGTTCCGGGTCTGGGTGGGCACTGGGCTCCTTTCGTCGAGCCGCAGACCTGGTCGCCGCGGTTCGGAGCGTACTCGCGGGACGCCCGGCGGGCAAGTGGGAGCGAGGGTGGACAAGTGGGGTTAAGTGGTTTAGAGTGGGGCGAAGTGGAAGGGAAGGACCCGGCCCCGGAATGCTGCTCGGCACCCACGACCACACGCTCGACGACAAAAGCCGGCTCACGCTGCCGGCCAAGTTCCGCCGCGCGTTCGAGGGCGGCGTCGTCGTGACGCGTGGCCTGGACTCGTGCCTCGTCGCCTACCCGCGGGACGAGTGGGCACAGAGCCTGAGCCGCATCGCCGGCCTCGACTCGCTCAGCGGCGAGGCGCGGAGCCTCCAGCGCGTCACATATGCGAATGCCGTCGAGGGCGACCTGGACAAGCAGGGACGGATCGTCATCCCTTCGGCGTTGAAGGAGTACGCAGGCCTCGACCGCGACGTCGTCGTGGCGGGCGTCAACGACCACCTCGAGATCTGGGACCGCGCCGCGTGGCGGAGCGAGCTCGCCGAGTCGGAAGGGAGGACGCGAGATGTTGCCGAACGTCTTGCAGCCAAGCGCGACTGATCACGTCCCCGTCCTCGCGAACGAGGTGCGCGAAAGCCTCGCCGTGCAGCCGGGAGACACCGTCGTCGACGCGACCTTCGGCGCCGGCGGTCACGCGGCGCTGCTCGTCGCGGACCTGCAGGGCCGCGGAAAGCTGATCGCGATAGACCGCGATCCGACCGTTCGCACGTATTTCGAGCGGCTCGAACGCCGCAGCGGCGTGCAGGCGCGGCTTCTGCGCGGAGACTTCAGCGTCGTGCTTCCGCAGCTCGCGGAGAACGGCGTCTCGGCGGACGCGATCCTCCTCGACCTCGGTGTCTCCTCGATGCAGCTCGACCGGCCCGAGCGCGGGTTCTCGTACGCGACCGATGCGCCGCTCGACATGCGCATGGACTCGTCGCAGGACCTCGACGCGCGCGCGATCGTCAACGAGTGGCCCGAGAAGGAGCTCGTCACCATCTTTCGCAAGTACGGCGAGGAGCGCTACGCACGGCAGATCGCGCGCGCGATCGTCCGGCGGCGGCGCGACGAGCCATTCGAGCGCACCGGTGAGCTCGTGGACACGATCAGGGCCGCGATCCCGGCACCTGCTCGTTTCGGCGAAGGCCACCCGGCGAAGCGCGTCTTCCAGGCGCTCCGGATCGCCGTCAACGACGAGCTCGGCTCGCTCGAGGTCGCGCTGCCTGCAGCGCTCGCAATGCTTCGCCCCGGCGGGCGGCTCGCGGTCATCTCCTTCCACTCGCTCGAGGACCGGATCGTCAAGCAGTTCCTTCGCGACCGCGAGCGCGGCTGCACCTGCCCGCCCGACTTCCCGGTCTGCGTCTGCGGGCACGAGCCCGAGCTCCGCGCGATCCAGCGCCGCCCGGTCCGGCCGAGCGAGGCCGAGGTGGCCGTGAATCCGCGTGCCGCGTCGGCCCGGTTGCGCGCCGCGGTGAAGGCCACGGAAAACGACTCAGCGTGACGCGGCTTATCTCATCCTCTCCACGAAACCAGGAGCCGTAGGCTTGGCCACGGTCGACTGGTTCGCGGCGGAAGCCGTAGCGGTCCCGACGCCGGCACGGCGGCGGGCTCGGCCCGTTGTCGCGCCGAAGCCGCGCACACGGACGCGCCGGCGGGCGCGCCGCATCACCCCAGGCATCCTCTGGATCTCCATGTTTGCGCTCCTGCTCGCGGGCATCGTCGCCGTCAACGTCGCCGTGCTCCGGGCGAACGTCGCGGTGAACAACCTCGACCAGAAGCAGGTCGAACTGCAGAACCAGAACGCTGCCCTTTCGTCGCAGGTGTCGAGCGCGATCGCTTCCATCCGCATCGAACAGGCGGCCCGGCACTTCGGGCTCGTTCAGGCGCCTGCGGCCGACACCAGCTATCTCGACCTGAACAAGAGGTAACGGCGTGACGCGCGTCGTCAACTCGCGCATCCGTCTCACACTGCTCGTGACGCTCGTCGTCTTCGCCGGGCTTCTCGCGCGCGCTGCGTGGATCGCCACGGTGCGGGCGGCGCCGCTCGCGGCGATGGCGACGGCGCAGACGAGAGCGACCGTTCCGCTGCCGGCGGGACGGGGGACGATCTTCGACGCAGTGGGCACGCCGCTCGCGCTCGGCGAGCAGGCGACGACGGTGTACGTCGATCCGACCGCCGTCACGCAGCCGCGCACCGAGGCGGCGACGGCGGCGCGCATCCTCGGCTTGAAGCGTGGCGCCGTCCTCAGCGCGCTGAACAGGCACGGCACCCACTTCGTCTATGTCGAGCGGAAGGCGCCGCCGGACAAGGCGAGCCTGCTCGCCAAGCGGAACCTGCCGGGCTTCCACTTCTACGGCGAGGAACGGCGCACGTATCCGCAGGGCTCGGTCGCCGCGCAGGTACTCGGCTATGCAGGCGTCGACAACAACGGGTTGGCCGGTCTCGAGCTCGAGCTCAACTCGGACCTCACCGGCATTCCGGGCCAGGAGACGATTCTGCGCGACCCGTTCGGCCACACGCTCGACGTCCAGAACGTGCAGCCGGCGAGGCCCGGCAAGGACGTCTTCCTCACCATCGACCACCGCATCCAGGCGAACGCCGAGCAGGTGTTGAAGGCGACGGTTGCGAAGTGGCACGCGAAGTCCGCGACCGCGATCGTGCTCGACCCGCACACGGGCGGTGTGCTCGCGATGGCGACCGAGCCGGGCTACAACGCAAACAACTACCCGCAGGCGTTCGCGCAGGGCATCACCGCGAACCGCGCGATCTCCGACGTCTACGAGCCGGGCTCCGTCTTCAAGGTCGTCACCATCGGCGGCGCTCTCGCCGAGCATCTCGTCACACCGCAAACCTCGTTCCTGCTCCCCTACTCGATCCACGTCGCCGATCGCGTCGTCCACGACGCAGAGATCCGCCCGACCGAGCGCATGACGGTCGCGCAGATCCTCCAGCGCTCGTCGAACGTCGGCGCCGTCACCATCGCGCGGACGAAGCTCGGTGAGACGGGGCTCAAGGATTGGATCCATCGCTTCGGCTTCGGCCAACAGACCGGCATCGACTATCCGGGAGAGAGCGCCGGCCTGCTGCCGTCGTACTGGTCCGGCTCGACGATCGGGAACGTGCCCATCGGCCAGGGCATCTCCGTCACCGCGATCCAGCTCGCGTCCGTGTATGCGGCGATCGGGAACAACGGCCTCTGGATCCAGCCGCATCTCGTCGATCATGTGCAGGGCGTCGTCACCCCTGCGCCGCAGAAACGGCGGATCCTGCCGCGCCCCGTCGACCGCCAGCTCCTCGCCATGCTGAAGGGCGTGGTCTCGGACGCAGGCACCGGCGCCGCGGCAGAGATCCCCGGCTACACCGTCGCGGGGAAGACCGGCACGGCGCAGAAGCCGGGGCCGAACGGATACATGCCGGGCCAGTACGACGCGACGTTCATCGGGATGGTGCCGGCGCGTTCGCCGCGCGTCGTCGTCCTCGTCACCGTCGACGAGCCCCGGGGCGCGTATTACGGTGGGGTCGTTGCCGCGCCGGCGTTCGCGCAGATCGCCACGTTCGACCTGCAATACCTCGAAGTTCCGCCCGGCTAGACTCGCCTCGAGATGATGCACCTTGAGCGCCTCGCCGCTGCCCTCGGAGCGGCGGAGGTCGTCGGGCAATCGCCGGTCGAGGTGCTCGACCTCGTGTATGACGCCCGGGACGCGACCCCGGGCGCCTTGTTCTTCTGCGTGCCTGGCTCACGCGTGGACGGGCACGACTTCGCGCCGCAAGCGGTCGCGAACGGCGCCGTCGCACTCGTGGTTGAGCGGCCGCTCGCCGTCGGCGTGCCCCAGGTCGTCGTTCCGGACGCTCGCGCCGCGATGCCAATCGGCGCAGACGAGTTCTTCGGCAGGCCGACCGAGGAGCTGCAGGTCGTCGGCGTCACCGGGACGAGCGGCAAGACGACGACGTCGTTCCTCCTGTACGCGATCCTCGCGGCCGCCGGGCGGCGACCGGGTCTCCTCGGAACCGTCGAGGCGCGCGTCGGCGGAGAACGGCGCGGCGTCCTGCGCACGACACCGGAGGCGATCGACCTGCAGCGGACGTTCCGCGAGATGCTGGACGTGGGCGACCGCTCGTGTGCGATGGAGGCGTCGTCCCACGCCTCGGAGCTGCACCGGCTCGATCGTGTGCGGTTCTCCGTGCTCGTGTTCACGAACCTGAGCCAGGACCATCTCGACTTCCACGGAGACATGGAGTCGTACTTCCAGGCGAAGCGGCGGCTCTTCACCGAAACGACGCCCGCGGTGGTGAACGTCGGCGACGAGTACGGACGGCGGCTCGCAGCCGAGCTACCGGACTCCGTCACGTTCAGCGGTGACGATGCGACTGCGCTCGAGGGAATCGAGCTCAAGCTGCGCGGGCGCTTCAACGTCGAGAACGCGCTTGGGGCAATCGCGGCCGCTCGCGTGCTCGGGATCGACGACCACGCGATCAAGCGAGGCGTCGAGTCCGTGCGTGGTGTCCCCGGCCGGTTCGAAACCGTCGAGGAGGGACAGCCGTTCACGGTGATCGTCGACTACGCGCACAAGCCGGACGCGCTCGACAAGGTGCTGCGCGCCGCGCGCGACATGACGCGGGGGCGCGTGCTCGTCGTCGTGGGCGCCGGCGGCGATCGCGACCGCGGCAAGCGGCCGCTGATGGGGCGCATCGCGTCTGAGCTCGCCGACGTGGTCGTCGTCACCTCCGACAACCCGCGGAGCGAGGATCCACAGACGATCGTCGAGGAGATCGTCGCCGGGACGACGAACGACGTCGAGGTCGTTCCCGACCGTGCGGAGGCGATTGCGCGCGCCGTCGAGCTCGCGCGCGACGGCGACGTCGTCGTCATCGCCGGCAAGGGCGCCGAGCAGGGCCAGGAGTTCGCCGACCGGACGATTCCGTTCGACGATCGCGACGCTGCGCGCGACGCCTTGCGTGCACTGGGAGCCCGTACCTGATCCCGCTGCCCGTCGATGCGGCACGCGGGCTGGGCAGGCTCGAGACGGACGCCGAGGAGGTCACCGGCGTCGAGACCGACTCGCGCCGCGTGCGACCGGGCGACCTCTTCGTCGCGCTCCGGGGCGGCACCGTGTACCTCGACGACGCTCGTGCAAACGGCGCGACGGCGACGCTCGTGCCCGACGACGATTTCGCGGCGCTCGCCGCCATTGGCCGCGCCGTCCGCGAACGCATCACTGCCCCTGTCGTCGCCATCACGGGATCGGTCGGCAAGACGTCGACGAAGGACATCCTCACGGCGCTCCTGCGCGAGCGCGTGAACGTCGTCGCGGCCGAGGACGGGTTCAACAACGAGGTCGGCTTGCCCCTCACCTTGTGCCGCGTCGAGGCCGACACCGACGTCGTGGTCACGGAGATGGGCATGCGCGGCGCGGGGCAGATCCGCGCTCTCGCCGAGATCGCCCGTCCGCGGATCGGAGTCATCACCTCGATCGCTCCCGCGCACCTGGAGCAGCTCGGCAGCATCGAGAACGTCGCGCGCGCCAAGGCGGAACTGCTCGAGTTCGTGGAGATCGCGGTCCTGCCGGAGAACGCGCCGGCGCTCGAGCCCTTCGTCCCGCCGGGGCTCGACGTTCGCCGCTTCGGCGCGACCGGCGTCCAGATCCGCGACGGCCACGCGATCGTGAACGGCGTGGAGTTCTCCTTCGGTGCACGCCACCAGGCGGAGAACGCGGCGGCGGCGCTCGCCACGCTGGGGGCGCTCGGCTACCCACCGCCGGTTGGGACGGTCGAGGTGGAGTTCTCGCGCTGGCGTTCGCAGGAGCAGGAGCTCCCCGGTGGCGGCCTCCTCATCAACGACGCCTGGAACGCGAACCCGGTCGCGATGCGCGCTGCGCTCGCGTATCTGCAGGAGCGCGCCGGCGGCCGGCGTACAGTCGCGATCCTCGGCGACATGGCCGAGCTGGGGCCCGATGCGCCGCGCTACCACGAGGAGATCGGCCGCGCAGCCGGAACGATTGCGATCGTGATCGGTGTCGGCGAGCTGGCTCGGGGCTACGACCCCGACGAGTGGGCGCCCACGGCCGCGGAGGCGGTCGCGGTCGCGCGCGAGATCGTTCGCCCCGGCGACGTGGTGCTCGTCAAGGGCTCGCGGTCGATCGGCCTCGAAGTCGTCGCCGAGGCGCTCGGTGAGTAGGGTCCTCGTCGCCGCGCTCGTCGCGTTGATCGTGTCGATCGCGATCGGGCCGCGCTTCATCGAGTTCCTCCGTCGCAACGAGTTCGGGCAGCACGTCCGCGAGGACCTCCTCGTGCACCACTCCTCGAAGCAAGGCGTGCCCACGATGGGCGGGCTGCTGATCCTCTTCGCGGCGACTGTCGGGTTCCTGCCTGTGAGCCACTTCCGCCTGCAGGCGCTGACGGTGCTGTTCGTCACGATCGCGTGCGGCGGCATCGGCTTCCTCGACGACTTCATCAAACTCACGCATCAGCGCTCGCTCGGCCTACGCGGCCGCTGGAAGATGCTCCTGCTCGCGGCCGTCACGGTCGTCGTCGCGATCGTTGCGCGCCATCTCCACCTCAGCACGGACGTCTACATCCCGATCGCGAACGTGTCGGTCCCGCTCTCGTGGGGCTGGTACCCGTTCCTCTTCCTCATCATCGCGGGAGCGTCGAACGGGACGAACCTCGCCGACGGTCTCGACGGCCTCGCCGCAGGAACGGGGATCATCGGGCTGTTCACGTTCATGGCGATGATGGTCGTCTCGTACGTCCGCTCGAGCCCGATCCCATCGGAGCGCAACCTGACGAAGCTCGACCTCGCCATCATCGGCGCCGCGCTGATCGGAGCGCTCGTCGGATTCCTCTGGTACAACGCGTTCCCGGCCGAGGTGATCATGGGCGACACCGGCTCGATGGCGCTCGGCGGCGCGCTCGCGACGTTCGCGATCATGACGAAGACCGAGGTGCTGCTCCTCCTGATCGGCGGCATCTACGTCATCGAGGCGCTGTCCGTGATCATCCAGGTGGTGTCGTTCAGATACCTCGGGCGCCGCGTGTTCCTGATGGCGCCGATCCACCATCACTTCGTGATGAAGGCGTGGTCCGAGACGAAGATCATGGTGCGCTTCTGGATCGTCGCCGGGATCCTCTGCGCCGCCGGGTTCGCGCTCTTCTACCGCTACTACTTCCACCAGGCGTGAGCGGCGTCGTGTGCGTCCTTGGAGCTGCGGCCGCGCGCGGCGCGCTGGACAGCTTCGACGGCTTCGACGAGATCGTCATCCTCGAGCCGTCGGTGGACGAGCTCGAGCGCCTGCTCGCAGAGCTCGCCGATCCGCGTCTCGACTACCTGCTCGGCGAGCTGCCGGTGCTGCCGCTCCCGGATGCGTCGGTCGATCGCGTCATCGGCGCCGACGTCGGCCATCCGGAAGTCGCACGCGTGCTTCGGTAGTCATCCTTCGCCGTTGCGAAGTACGTCGCGGCCATGTCGTCGTCGCCGTGCCCGAGTGCGATCGCGCGCAGGAACGAGTCGCGTGTGGCGCGGAGGACGCGCGGCTCGAGCCCGACACGTCCCGCCGCTTCGAGCACGAGGCGCGCGTCCTTCGCCGCGAGGCGGAGGCTGAAGCTCGGTTCCAGATCGCGGTCGAGGATCGCCTCGCCCTTGATGTGCAGGTACGGCGCGTCGGTCGGGCTGCCTCGCATGATCTCGAGAAACTCGCGCGGGTCGACGCCGAGCCCTTCCGCCAGCGCGACCGACTCCGCGGCCGCCTCCGTGAGCGCGAGCAGCCACATGTTCACGACCATCTTCATGCGGCTCCCGTTGCCGGCTGCCCCCAGCCAGTGTGTCTCCTTGCCGATCGCGTCGAACACGGGTGCGCACCACCTGTGTAGCTCGTCCGGGCCCGACGCGAGGATGACGAGCTCGCCCTTCTCCGCCGGCTCGCGCGTCCCGAGCACGGGTGCGTCGATGTAGGCGACGCCGTGCTCGGCGGCCAGCTGCCCGAGCCACGCCGCTCCATCGACGCCGACCGTGGACAGCTGGAGCCAGATTGCGTCGGGATCCATCGAGCCCAGAGCGCCGCGCTCTCCCTCCACGGTGTCGAGCACCGCGTCGAGGTCGGTGAGCATCGTGACGACGAAGTGCGCGCCGTCGGCCGCCTCCGCCGCAGTCTCGGCCACGACGGCGCCCATTCTCGCGAGCGGCTCCGCCTTCTCCGGCGTCCGGTTCCAGACGCGGACGGCGAAGCCCGTGCGCACGATGTTGCGCGCGATCGGATCGCCCATCGTGCCCGTCCCGAGCACCGCCACCGTCGTTCGCGGCATCTGACCCGTTTCTGCCCGGATCCGAGGACCCAAACACCCCAAGGCGAACTACGTCTGGATGAGCGACCTTCCAAGGCGCGTGCTCGTGCTTGGCCTTGCCGTGACCGGTGAGGCCGCCGCGCTCGCGCTCGCCGCGCGCGGCGTCGAGGTCGTCGTCTCCGACCGGTCGCCCGACGCCGACCCCGGGAGGCTCGCAGGCACCGGCGTCGAATTGCGCCTCGGGACGGAGGACGAATCGGTGCTCTCGGGAGTCGAACTGGTGGTGAAGAGCCCCGGCGTGCCGGAGCGCTCTCCCGTGGCCGCGGCCGCCCGTGACCGCGGCATCCCCGTTTGGAGCGAGATCGAGCTCGGCTGGCGGCTCCTGCCCGGCAACCCGGTGCTCGGCGTCACCGGTACGAAGGGAAAGACGACGACCGTGCGCCTGCTCGGCTCGATGTTCGCCGCGGCCGGCATCGACGCCGTGCTTGCCGGCAACGAGCACACGCCGCTGAGCGAGGTCGCGCTCACCGTCGACGCGGGAACGTGGGTGGTGTGCGAGCTGTCGAGCTTCCAGCTCGAGGACGTGGAGACGTTCGCGTGCGACATCGCGGTCCTGCTCAACCTCGAGCCGGACCATCTCGACCGGCACGGGACCTTCGAGGCTTACCGCAAGGCGAAGCTGCGGATCTTCGAGCGCGCGACCGTGAAGATCGTCCCCGCCGGCCTGGGTCTCGAGGGTATCGAGTTCACGGCCGGTGATCCGCTCCCGGCGGAACCGCGCATGCCCGGCGCGCACAATCGCGAGAATGCCGCAGCCGCGACCGCCGCTGCGCGCGCGGCGGGGGTGCCGGACGAAGCGATCGCCGAGGCGCTGCGCACGTTCGCAGGCGTGCCGCATCGGCTCGAGCTCGTGCGCGAGCTGCGCGGCGTGAAGTACGTGAACGACTCGAAGGCGACGAACACCACGGCAGCGCGCCGAGGCGTCGCCGCCTACGACGAGCCGCTGCACCTCATCCTCGGCGGCTCGCTGAAGGGCGAGGCCTTCGGTCCCTTTGCGCAGGAGCTCCCCGCGAACGTCCGCTCGATCCATCTCATCGGCGATACGACCGACGAGCTCGCGGCCGCGCTGGACGCCGCCGGCCGTGCGTACGTCCGCGACGGCGATCTCGCCTCCGCAATCGCGCATGCAACCGCAGATGCGCACGCGGGAGACGTCGTGCTCCTCTCGCCGGCGACGGCGAGCTTCGACCAGTTCCGCAACTTCGAGGAGCGAGGCGACGCGTTCCGGCGAATCGTCGAGGAGCTCGAATGAGAGCGCGTTCGTTCGAGTGGCAGCTGCTCGTGCTCGTCACGCTGGCGCTCACCGCCTTCGGGCTGATCATGGTGTACAGCGCCACCTCCGCCTCGGCCGCGCTCGGCAACGGGAACCCGACCGGCTACCTCGAGCGCCAGGGCATCTACGCGCTGCTCGGGTTCGCCTTGCTCGTCGTCGCGGCACGCACCGACTTCCGCAAGCTGCGCGCGATCGCGCCGACGCTCGTCGGCGTCGCGCTCGCGCTCTGTCTCGCCGTCCTCGTGATCGGCGACAAGGTGAACGGCGCGAGGCGCTGGATCGGCTTCGGTCCCGCGACGTTCCAGCCATCCGAGCTCGCCAAGCTCGCACTCGTGGTGTGGGCCGCCGCATATCTCTCGCGCCGGCCGTCGCCGCGCACGCTGAAGGACCTCGCACGGCCGGTCGGACTGCTCGTCGGACTCTTCTGCCTGCTCATCCTGGCCGAGCCGGACCTCGGCACCGTGATCACCATCGTCGTCATGATCGGCGCCGTCCTGCTCGTGTCGGGGACGCCGTTGCCGACGCTCGGCGTCGCGTACACGATCGTGTTCGGCGCGGGCGCGATCGCCGCGTGGTCGTCGCCCTACCGGCGCGCGCGCCTCTTCACGTTCCTCGATCCGTGGAAGGACCCGCTCGGTGCAGGCCTGCAAAACGTGCAGGCGCAGATCAGCGTCGGCTCGGGCGGGATCTTCGGCCGCGGGCTCGGACAGGGGATCGAGAAGATCCACTACCTGCCGGAGGCGCACACCGACATGATCTTCGCCGTCATCGCCGAGGAGCTCGGGCTCATCGGCGCCGCGGTGCTCGTCGCCGGCTACTGCGCGTTCGCGTACGCGGGCCTCCGCCTCGCCATCAGCTGCAAGGACCCGTTCGGGAAGCGCCTCGCAGCAGGCATCACCGCCCTCATCTGCGGGCAGGCGGCGATCAACCTCGCCGCTGTTCTGGGGCTCGCTCCGCTGACCGGGATCCCGCTCCCGTTCGTCTCGTACGGCGGCTCGAGCCTCGTCATCACCCTCCTGGCCGTCGGAATCCTCCTTAACATCGCTCGTGGTCATGCAGGAACAAAGACAGCTTCGGTGCCTGATCGCCGCGGGCGGGACGGTGGGACACCTCGCCCCGTCGCTCGCCGTGGCGGAAGCCCTGCGCGAGCGCGGAGCGGCAGTGACGTTCGCCGGGTCGCCGGATCGCGTCGAGGCTCGGCTCGTTCCTGAGCACGGGTATCCCTTCGACGCGTTCGCGGTCGCGGGCTTCCCGCGCCGGCTGGGGCCGTCGCAGCTGCGCGCCGTCGCGCTCGCCGCGGCCGCGCCGGTCGCCTGCCTGAGGATCCTCGACCGCCGCCGTCCCGACGTCGTCCTCGGCGGCGGCGGATACGTGGCCGGCCCGATGGTGCTCGCAGCGCGTCTGAGGCGCATCCCTGCGGCGCTGACCGAGGCGGATGCGCACCTCGGTCTCGCCAACCGGCTGGCGGCACCCTTCGCCGAGCGTGTCTTCCTCGCGCTTCCCGTGCCGGGCCGGAACGGCGCGAAGTACGTCGCCGTCGGGCGACCGGTCCCGGCGCGCTCGCGCGCCGTCCCCCGCGCGGAGGCGCGCGAGCGACTCGGCCTGCCGGCGGAAGGCCCGGTCGTGCTCGTGTTCGGCGGCTCGCTCGGCGCGCGGCTCCTGAACGACCTCGCGCTCGACGCGTGGGGCGAGTCCGGGCCGGGGGTGCTGCACCTGTGCGGCGAACGCGACTACGAGGCGATGCGCGGCCGTGCGACGCGCCCGGATTACGTCCTGCTCCCGTTCATCGACGAGATCGGGCTCGCGTACGGCGCCGCCGACATCGCGGTCGCGCGCGCCGGTGGTTCGGTCTGGGAACTCGCCGCGGCAGGACTGCCGGCCGTGCTCGTACCGGGCGAGTTCGCCACCGGCGGCCATCAGCGGAAGAACGCGGAATGGTTCGAGCAGGCGGGCGGCGCCGTCATCGTCTCCGAAGCGGAGATCGCCCGCGTTCCCCAGCTCGTCGAATCGCTGCTCGCCGGCCCGGCAAAGCTCGCCGCAATGGCTGCGGCAATGCGCGCCGCCGCGCGGCCCGATGCAGCCGAGAGGATCGCCGATGAGCTCGTCGAGCTCGCAGCCGCTCACCGGTAGGCGCATCTGGATCGCCGGCATCGGCGGCGCCGGCATGAGCGCGTACGCGCTGCTCGCGCACGCGTGGGGCGCGGAGGTGGCCGGCTGGGACCGCGTCGACACGCCGTACCTCGCGCACCTGTCGGGGATCGACGTCGCGATCTCGCCGGAGCCGCCGGAGCCGCCGGACGAATGGGAGGCGTACGTCTCGACGGCGTTCGCAGGCCGCGTCGCGGGCCGGCCGCGCGCGGATCTGCTCGCGGAGCTCGTCTCGCTGCGCCGGTCGATCGTCGTCGCCGGCGCGCACGGCAAGACGACGACGAGCGCGATGATCGCCTTCTGCCTCGACCGGCTCGGCCTCGATCCCGCGTTTCTCATCGGTGGGGACGTTCCGCAGCTGGGCGGGAATGCGCGCGCGGGGCAGGGCTGGCTCGTCGTCGAGGGAGACGAGTCCGACCGCTCCGTCGCAGCGCTGCGCCCGGAGATCGCCGTCCTTCTCAACGTCGACCTCGACCACCACACGACGTTCGCCTCGCTCGCCGAGGTGGAGGACCTGTTCGAGGCCTGGCTCGCCACCGTGCCGCATGTCGTGCGCGCCGAGCAGCTCGAACCGGTCGACCTCGCACTCGCCATTCCGGGCGAGCACAACCGGCGCAACGCCGCCGCCGCGCTCGCGGCGCTCGAGCTCGCCGGCGTCGAAGGCGCCGAGCGCGTGATCGTCGAGTTCACCGGTGTCGGTCGCCGGTTGCAGCAGCGGAGCGAGCGCGTCTTCGACAGCTACGCGCACCATCCCGCCGAGCTCGCCGCCGACATCGCCGCCGTGCGGAACGGGGGCCGCGTGCTCGCGCTCTTCCAACCCCATCTGTACTCGCGCACGCTCTATCTCGCCCACGAGTTCGCCGTTGCGCTCGCCTCCGCCGACGCGGTCTGCGTCACCGACATCTATCCGGCGCGGGAAGCACCGATTCCCGGCGTGACCGGTCGCCTGATCGTGGACGAGCTTGCGCGCGTGCGCCCCGGCATGCGCATCGGTTGGGCGCCCGCGCTCGACGACGCGGCGCGGATCGTCACCGCATGGGCGCGTCCCGGAGACACGATCCTCACCCTCGGTGCCGGCGACGTCGACCGTGCGGTGGACCTTCTGTGACGGATCTCTCGCGGTACACGACGCTCGGCACGGGCGGGCCGGCGCGGGAATTCGCACAACCCACGTCGATGGCGGAAGTCGAAGAGCTCCTGCGCCGCGGCCTTCCAGTCGCGACGATCGGGCTCGGCTCGAACCTCCTCGTCGCCGACGAGGGCGTCGACGCGCTCGTGCTCAACCTCCGCGGTGAGCTGACGGCGGTGGAGATCGACGGCGATCTCCTGCGCGCGGGCGGCGGAGCGGCCAATGCGGTGTGCCTGCACCGCGCCCGCGCCGCCGGCCTGGGCGGCCTCGAGTTCGCGTCCGCCATCCCCGGCACGATCGGGGGCGGCATCTGGATGAACGGGGGCGCCTACGGCGGCGACTTCTCGTCCGTGCTCGTGCGCGCGCTCGTCGCCACCGCGGACGGGACCGGCTGGCTCACGCCGGACGAGCTCGGCCTCTCGTACCGGCACTCGAACCTCCGCCACGGGCAGGTGGTGCTTCAGGCCGAGCTGCAACTGCGGCCGCGGCCGCCGGAGGAGATCAAGGCCGTTGTCCGGGACCTGAACGCCCAGCGCAAGGAGGCGCAGCCGACGAACCGCCGCACGTTCGGCAGCGTCTTCAAGAACCCCGACCACGAGCTGAGCGCGGGGCGGATGCTCGAGGCCTGCGGGCTGAAGGGGCATCGGATCGGCGGGGCGCAGATCTCGCCCAAGCACGCGAACTTCATCGAAAACGCCGGCGGCGCCACGACGGCCGACGCGCTCGCGCTCATGACCGAGGCGCGCAGGCGCGCGCTCGCCGAGTACGGAGTCGAGCTCGTGCACGAGGTCGAGTTCCTCGGCGCGATCGAGCTGCCCCCGAGGTAGGAGCGGCCGCCGGCGCGGCGAATTCGAACCGATGGCCGCCAGGCGGCGTGCGCTTGCCATCGCGATCGCTCTTCCGGTCGTCCTCACCGGCGCGTACTTCGCTGCCCGCGAGACCTCGACATTCGCCGTCCGGACGATCGCCGTGACCGGCGGCACGCCCGCGCTTCAGGCGCGGGTGCGTACCGCCCTCGCGCCGGTCGTGGGGAAGAGCCTGCTGGCCTTGAACGGCACCGCCGTCGAGCGCCGCGTGGACGCGCTGCCGGCCGTCCTCTCGTCGCGCTACGACCGCGCCTTCCCGCACACGCTGCGCGTCACGGTCGTCCCCGAGGCCCCGGTCGCCGTCGTGCACAAGGGCAAGGAGACGTGGCTCGTCTCGGCGCGGGGGAGGACGATCGAGCAGATTCCGACCGACACCCATCTCGTGCTGCCGCGCATCTGGGTCCCCACCGCGACACAGATCTCGGCCGGGGGCTTCCTCGCGCCGGACGACGGCGGCACCGCCGCGCACGTGCTCGGGCTCGCAGCCGGCTTCCCGGCGCGCTTCACGACCGTCTCGTTCACGCACGGCGAGATCACCCTCCGTCTTCGCCTCGGCATTAACCTCCGGCTCGGCGAGCCGGTCGACGTCCGGCTCAAGCTCGCCGTCGCCCGCCGTGCGCTGCGCGTCCTCCCGGCCGGTTCGACGTACCTCGACGTTGCGGTCCCCCAGCGTCCGGTCGCGGGAGCCAACCCTCAACTCTCAAGTGCAGGTTCATCGTTTGGAGGCTAGACCTGTGATTGACAGCGAGGTTTGGCGCATCTACCCTGCGGCGCGAACGCCCCGTTTGTGCCCCTACGCTCCACTAAAGGTTCAGGTGTCGGCCCCATGAGCACGCGCGACCAGTCGGGCAACTATCTCGCTGTCATCAAGGTCGTCGGCGTGGGCGGCGGCGGCACGAACGCCGTCAACCGCATGGTCGACGCCGGCCTGACGGGCGTCGAGTTCGTGGCGGTCAACACGGATGCGCAGGCGCTGATGATGTGCGACGCCGACGTGAAGATCCACATCGGCTCGAAGGCGACGCGCGGGCTCGGGGCCGGGGCAGACCCGGCCGTCGGGCTGGCCGCGGCCCAGGAGAGCCGCGACGAGCTGAAGGAGGCGCTGAAGGGCGCCGACATGATCTTCGTCACCGCGGGCGAGGGAGGCGGCACCGGCACCGGCGGCGCGCCCGTCGTCGCCGAGCTCGCACGCGAGCTCGATGCGCTGACGGTGGGAGTGGTCACCAAGCCGTTCGTGTTCGAGGGACGGAAGCGCTCGCAGCAGGCCGACCTCGGCATCCAGAATCTGCGCGACCGCGTCGACACGCTGATCGTGATCGAGAACGACCGGCTCCTTCAGGTGGTGGAAAAGCGGACGTCGGTCGTCGACGCCTTCCGCATGGCCGACGATGTCCTGCGCCAGGGCGTCCAGGGGATCACGGACCTGATCACTGTGCCTGGCCTCGTCAACCTCGACTTCGCCGACGTGCGCACGATCATGCGCGACGCCGGCTCGGCGCTCATGGGCATCGGCATCGCCGCCGGCGAGAACCGGGCCACCGAGGCCGCTCGCGCGGCGGTGTCGTCGCCGCTGCTCGAGACCTCGATCGAGGGCGCGACCGGCATCCTGCTCAACATCACGGGCGGCCCCGAGATCGGGCTCTTCGAGGTCAACGAGGCGGCCGAGGTCGTCACGAGCGCCGCCGACCAGAACGCGAACGTCATCTTCGGCGCCGTCATCGACGACTCCCTCGGCGACGATATCCGGGTGACCGTGATCGCCACCGGCTTCGGGGCCCGGCGCCGTGGCCGGCGGCGGGAGGGCGGCTCGGAAGCGCCGATCCCGTCCGGCGTCCCGGGCGGTGGCTTCGAGATCCCGGACGAGGCGCTCGACGTGCCCTCGTTCCTGCGCGAAGACTGAAAACGGCCCCCGAAAACGGGGCCGCCCCGATACGTCTTGCGACATACCGGGGCGGCGGACCGGGTCGTGGGGTTGGCGTTTAGGGGCACCAACCCTTTGAGGGCATACCCTCTGTACCGCACCTCGGGGGCGGTCAAACATCCTCTGCATAAGATCGTCCCGGCATGGCTCAAACCCTGCAGCGGACGCCTTTACACGACCGGCACGCCGCCCTCGGGGCGCGGATGGTGCCGTTTGCCGGGTGGGAGATGCCCGTCCAGTACGAGGGCGTCATCCAGGAGCACCGGGCCGTCCGCACCGACGCCGGGGTCTTCGACGTCTCCCACATGGGCGAGATCGAGGTCGAGGGGCCGCAGGCGCATGCGCTCCTCCAGAGCGTGCTCTCCAACGATCTGGACAAGATCCGGCCCGGCGAGGCGCAGTACACGCTGCTCACGAACGAGCGCGGCGGGATCATCGACGATGTCATCGCGTACCGGCTTGGCGAGTGCCGCTACCTGATCGTCGTCAACGCCTCCAACCGGGAGGCGGACTACCGCTGGATCAAGGAGCGCGAGGTGCGCGGCTCCGAGGTCACCGATGTCTCCGCCGAGTACGCGCTTCTCGCCGTGCAGGGACCTCGAGCGATCGAGCGGCTCGGCCTGCCGCCGGCGCGGGCGTTCACGTTCGCCTTCGACACGATCGACGGCATCGACGTGATGGTGAACCGCACCGGCTACACCGGCGAGGACGGGTGCGAGCTGCTCTGCATGGACGAGGACGCAGTCGCGCTGTGGGACGCGGTGCTCGCGCGCGGCGTGGTCCCGTGCGGGCTCGGCGCGCGCGACACGCTGCGTCTCGAGGTCTGCTACCCGCTGCACGGCAACGACATCGGCCCCGACACCGATCCCATCTCGGCGGCGCTCGGCTGGACGTGCGCGTTCGACAAGGAGTTCACCGGCGTCGAGGAGATTCGCCGCGTGAAGGACGTCGGGCCGGAGCGAAAGCTCATCCCGTTCGTGATGGAGGAGCGTGCGATCCCGCGCCAGGGGATGGCGATCGAGGGCGGCGGCGAGGTGACGTCCGGGACGCACTCGCCGATGCTCGACGTCGGCATCGGCATGGGGTACGTGCCCGCGGCTCAGGCCGCTCCCGGCACGCCGCTCGCCGTCGACGTGCGCGGCAAGACGCGCACGGCTCGCGTCGTGACCAGACCGATCTACCAGAGGGAGGGCTGAATGGCCGCCGTGGAGTCCTATCCCGACGACCTCAAGTACCACGAGGAGCACGACTGGGCCCGCATCGAGGGCGACGAGGCCGTCCTCGGGATCACATGGTTCGCCGCCGACGCGCTCGGCGAGCTCGTGCACTTCGAGCCACCGCAGGCGGGCGCGACCATCACGAAGGACAACTCCTACGGCGAGGTCGAGTCGGTCAAGGCCGTCTCCGACGTCATTGCGCCACTCTCGGGCGAGGTGCTCGAGGTGAACCAGAAGGTCGTCGACGCGCCGGAAACGGTGAACCTCGATCCGTACGGCGACGGTTGGCTCATCCGCATCCGCATGTCGAACACGTCCGAGACGGATGCGCTTCTCGACGTGAGCGCCTACAAGACCGTCCTCGCAGACCTGTGACGCATCCGTTTCTCGCCCTCACCGAGAGCGACCGCGAGGAGATGCTGCGCACGATCGGCGTCTCCTCCGTGGACGAGCTCTTTCGCGACCTGCCCGCCGGCGTCCGCTTCGGCCGCGACCTCGACCTCGAGCCGCCGCTCTCGGAGCAGGAGCTGTCGGCGCACCTCGCCGAGCTCGCGGCGCGCAACGTCGACACGACGCGCGAGCTGTCGTTTCTCGGGGCAGGCATCTACGACCACTACGTGCCTGCGGTCGTCGACACCGTCATGCAGCGCGGCGAGTTCCTCACCGCGTACACGCCGTACCAGCCGGAGATGAGCCAGGGCGTCCTCCAGTCGATCTTCGAGTACCAGACGGCGATCTGCGAGCTCACCGGCATGGACGTTTCCAACGCGTCCGGCTACGACGGCGAGACCGTCGCCGCAGACGCGTGTTACATCGCGAAGCACGCGACGGGAAAGACGAAGATCGTGGTGACCGAGGCGACGAACCCACAGGTGCGCCAGGTGATCAAGACGTACGCACCCGGCTTCGGCCTCGAAGTGGTCGAGGTTCCTCACCGGAACGGGACAACCGACCCCGATGACCTGGCGGCTGCGGCGAAAGACGCGGCGGCGGTCTTCTTCCAGCAGCCGAACTTCTTCGGCTGCCTCGAGCCGGCGCCGGAGCTGGCCGCGGTTGCGAACGACGCCGACGCGCTGCCGGTCGCGCACGTCGACCCGCTGTCGCTCGGCATGCTCGAGGCTCCCGGCCGGTACGGCTGCGCGATCGCGCTCGGCGAAGGCCAGGCAGCCGGAAACGTCATGGCGTACGGAGGCCCGCACTACGGGTTCCTCGCCGCGCGCCAGGCCTTCATCCGGCGAATGCCCGGCCGCATCGTCGGCGAGACCGTCGACACCGAAGGCAAGCGCGGCTTCGTCCTCACCCTCCAGACGCGCGAACAGCACATTCGCCGTGAGAAGGCGACCTCGAACATCACGACGAACCAGACGCTCCTCGCCCTCGGCGGCCTCGTGTATCTCACGTGGCTCGGCCCGCAGGGTCTGCGCGAGGTGGGGGAGACCTGCCTCGCTCTCGCCGAGTACGCGAGGCAGCGGCTGCAGGAACGCGCCGGGCTCGAGCTGCTCTTCGCGGACCGGCCGACGTTCAAGGAGTTCGCCGTCCGGGTCGGACGGAATGCACGCGACGTGGTGCGCGATGCCCGCACGCTCGGCGTCCATCCCGGATACGCGCTTGGTCGCGATTACGAGGGCATGGACGACGTGCTGCTCGTCGCCATGACCGAGAAGCGCACCCCGGCGGAGATCGACCGGCTGGCCGACGTGCTCGCCGAGGTGGCGCGATGAAGCTCATCTACGAGAAGTCGCAAGCGGGGCGCCGCGCGTCCGTCATCCCGCGCCCGCAAGGGCTGCTCGTCGCGGACGTTCCGGCGGAGCTTCGCCGCGCGGAGCCGCCGCGTCTGCCGGAGGTTCCCGAGTTCGAGCTCGTGCGTCACTTCACGGAGCTCTCGACCCGCAACTTCGGCATCGACAACGGCTTCTATCCGCTCGGCTCGTGCACGATGAAGTACAACCCGCGCGTCAACGAGCGGCTCGTGACGCTCGCGGGCTTCGCGCAGCTCCACCCGCATCAGGAAGAGGACGGCGCCCAGGGCGCGCTCGAGCTCGAGTGGCGGCTGCAGGAGATCCTCATGGAGGTGACGGGCCTCGACGCCGTCTCGCTCCAGCCGGCCGCCGGCTCTCAGGGGGAGCTGACCGGGCTCATGCTCGTCCGCGCGTACTTCGAGGACAAGGGCGAGAGCGAGCAGCGGCGCAAGGTCGTCATCCCGGACACCGCGCATGGGACGAATCCGGCGTCGGTGACGATGGCCGGATACGAGCTCACGCCTGTGCGGACGGACGCGCGCGGAAACATCGACGTCGAGGATCTGCGCGGCAAGGTCGACGAGCACACGGCCGCGCTCATGCTCACGAACCCGTCGACGCTCGGCCTGTTCGACGAGAACATCGAGCAGATCAAGGAGATCTTCCGCGGCGCCGGTGCGCTCATGTACTACGACGGCGCGAACCTCAACGCGGTGTGCGGGATCTCGCGTCCGGGCGACATGGGCTTCGACATCGTGCACATCAATCTGCACAAGACGTTCTCGCAGCCGCACGGCGGCGGCGGACCGGGCGGCGGGCCGATCGCGGTGCGGAAGATCCTCGAGCCGTACCTGCCTGTGCCCGCGGTCGTGCGCAAGGAGGACGGAACATTCGGTCTCGACTATGCCCGGCCGAAGTCGATCGGCAAGGTGCGCGGGTTCACGGGGCCGTTCGGCGTCTTCGTGCGCTCGTACGCGTACATCCGTATGTACGGGCCCCTTCTGCGCGAGATGTCGGAGACGGCGGTGCTGAACGCGAACTACGTGCTCGCGCGGCTGAAGGACGTCTACGACCTGCCGTTCGACCGGCTCTGCATGCACGAGTTCGTTCTCTCGGTGCGCAGCCTGAAGCGCGACCACGGCGCAACCGC
The DNA here is from genome assembly GCA_963744355.1 of uncultured Actinomycetes bacterium. Classification (GTDB taxonomy): domain Bacteria; phylum Actinomycetota; class Thermoleophilia; order Gaiellales; family Gaiellaceae; genus Palsa-739. The sequence goes on along the minus strand of CAVUTE010000004.1, from coordinate 712,544 downwards.
GCTCGACGTGGCGAAGCGGCTGATGGATTATGGCTTCCATCCGCCGACTGTCTACTTCCCGTTGATCGTCCCCGAGGCGTTGATGATCGAGCCGACCGAGACGGAAACGAAGGAGACGCTGGACGCCTTCTGCGACGCAATGCTCGCCATCGCCGGCGAGGCGGCCGAGGACGTCGCGCTCCTGAAGGAAGCTCCGCACAATCGTCCCGTACGACGTTTGGACGAGGTGCGGGCCGCGAAGAATCCGGTGGTGAAGTACGGGTTCGACGCCGCGACGGCCAGTGTGACGTGAGGCTCGCGCTCGCAGCCTCGGCAGCGGTCGTCGTCGCGACGCTGGTCGACGACGCCCTCGCGCCCAGTCGTCTGTCGCACGCGCGCTCGCCGGTCGCACTCATCGGCGCCGGCGCGCTGGCGCTTGCACTCCTGGTGCTTGTGCCGAGAGCCCGCTCGGCGACGATGTCGCTCGCCGCAGGCATCGCGGCGGGCGGCGCAGCCGCGACACTCGTGGCCGGCCTCGCGTGGCGCGACGGTGTTCCGAACCCGCTCGTGCGCGGCGGTGTCGCGTTCAATCTCGCCGATCTCGCGATCGGAGGCGGCGACGCGCTCCTTATCGCCGCGGCGATGTGGCATGCGTGGCGGCAGCGCGACCGCCTCTACGAACCGGTTTAGGCGCCACCGCGAGCTGACCGCACGCGGCCTCGATGTCACGGCCGCGCGTCAGGCGGACAGTCACCGGAATGTGCGCGTGCTCGAGCTCCGACTTGAACCGCGCGATGTGGTCGCGGTCGGAGCCGTCGTACATCCCTGTCGGGTTGTACGGGATCAGGTTGACCTTGAAGTCGCCGCCTCCGAGGAGCGCCGCAAGCGCGCGCGCCTGCGCGCGCGAGTCGTTGACGCCGGCGAGCATGACGTACTCGATGAACACGCGGCGCCTGCGCTGCGCCACGTGGCGCCGGCACTCGGCGATGATGTCGCGCAAGGGATAGCGGTCGTTCACCGGCATGATCTGCGAGCGCAGCTCGTCGTCAGGAGCGTGCAGCGACAGCGCCAGCCGGATCGGCTCGTCCACCCCGTCGACGAACCGCTTGAGGCCGGGCAGCCAACCGACGGTCGAGATCGTCGTCCGGCGGGGGGTGATCCCGATCTCGGGAAGACGGCGCGCAGCGCCGAGCACTTCGTCGAGGTTGAGCATCGGCTCGCCCATGCCCATGAACACGGCGTGGTCGACCTCCGTCAGGCGGCGGAAGTGCAGCGCCTGGTCGAGGATCTCCGAGGCGGTGAGGTTGCGACCGAACGCCATCTGGCCGGTCGCACAGAACGTGCACGTCAGCGGGCAGCCGGACTGCGACGAGAGGCAGAGCGACCGTCGTCCGTCGCGGTAGCGCATGAGCACCGCCTCGACTGGGTGACCGTCGGCGGTGCGGAACAGGACCTTGATCGTTCCGTCGCGCGCTTCGCGCTGCACGTCGACTGTGAGCGTCGAGAACGGCACTCGCTCGGCGAGCGCCTCGCGCACCGGCTTCGGGAGGTCGGTCATCGTTTCGTAACCGGCGGCACCGCGTGCCGTCCACGACCAGACCTGACCGGCGCGATATGCCGGCTGATTCAACTCGGAAAGTGCGCTCTCCAGGAGGCCGACGTCCATCGGCCCACGGTAGCTATCCGAATTCGATGATCAGCGACGGCTCGTCGGGCACCATCGGCAGGCCGCCCGGTTCCTCATCGCGCAGCGGGCGCGCGCGAATCGGCCTCGGACGCCGCTGAGACCGGCGTCCGCGCTGCGAGAGCTGCGGGGCGGCGACGACGGCGATGCACGTAGCGGCCGCGAGCAAGGCGGCGAGGAATCCCGCCGCCGACCAGCAGGCAACGAACCCGAAACCGACCAATCCGATGAAGTAGCGACGCAGCTGGCTGTCCATGACGAGACCCGGATTCGCCTCGGCCAGGCCAGCTCCTTCTACTCGTACTGGAGGGCTTCCAGCACGTTCAGCCTTCCGGCGCGCCGCGCCGGGAAGATCGCGGCCACGATGCCCGCGATGATCGCGGCGAAGATGAACGTGACGAGGGTGCCGACGGGGATCGTGAACGCCCCGAACTTGATCGCCTTGCCAACCATGAGCGCGAGCACGATCCCGACGGGGATGCCGAGGGCCGCACCGATGAGTGCGGTGACGATGCTCTCGTGGCGGATCATCCGCCGCACCTGACGGCGCGTCATCCCGACCGCGCGCAGCATGCCGAGCTCGCGCGTACGCTCGAACACCGTGAGGACGAGCGTGTTCACGATCCCGAAGAGGCTGATGATGATCGAGAGCGAGAGCAGCACGTAGAGCAGGTTGAGCAGCATGTCGATTCCCTGTTCCTGGTTCTTCTTGAACTGGCTCGCGGTCGCCACCTTCGCGTCGGGGAAGGTCTTCAGCGCGGCTGTGAGCCTGGCGGTGTTCGCCGCGGTGGCGCCGCCCGCGATGTTCACGAAGGCGAAGACGTTCTCCGGGTTCGGGTACTCCGCGTCGAAGCGCTGTGTCGAGATGGTCACGTCACCGAACGGTGAGCCGCCCTTCGGCGGGGCGAAGATGCCGCGCAGGACGAGATGCATCGTCGTCGCCGACGGAGTCTCGACGTCGATCGGCGAGCCGACGGTGAGGTGATGCTTTTTCGCGTACGCCTTGTCGACGAACGCGCCGTTCTGCCCCAGCTCGCCCGGCACGGCCTGGGAGCCCGCCTGCCACTTGACCGTGATCACCTTGCTGATGTCACCGGAGACGCCGGTGACGCCGATCTTGCTTCCGAACGCCTTGCCATCGCCGGCGCGGACGCCGGAGACGACCTGGACGCCGGGAACCTTCTTGAGCGCGTTGGCGGACGCGTCCGAGATGGGGGAGAAGTTGTCCGTCGCCGTGACGGCGTACTGCCCGGTGAAGATGGAGTTGACTGCGCTCTCGAACGACGTCTTTAGCCCGGAGGCGAGGACGGACACGAGCGTGACGAGCGCCAGGCCGATCATCAGCGCGGACGCCGTGGAGGCGGTGCGCTGCGGGTTGCGCATCGCGTTGCCGCGCGCGAGCGCGCCCGCTGCTCCGCCGATTCGTACTGCCGGCCAGCCGAGCACGCGCGCGAGCGGTGGCACGAGCGTCTTCGCGAGCATTGCCACGCCGACGAAGACTGCGGCTGCACCCACGCCGATCGCGAGCAGGCGGTCGGTGGTCGAGATGCCGCTCACGAACAGCCCGATGAGCATGATCGCGACCGCGCCACCGATCGTGAGCAGCGCGGCGGCGACACTGAAGCGCGCGAAGCGCGAGGTCGGGAGGACCGCACCCTCGCGGACGGCCGAGATGGGTGGGACGCGCGTTGCGCGGATTGCCGGCCGCAGCGCCGCGATGAGCGTGATGCCGATGCCGACGGCGAGCGAGACGACAACCGTGCGCGTGGCGAATACGGTTCCCGCTTGCGGCAGGTCGATGCCGAAGTGCACGAACAGCCGGTTCAGGCCTTTGGCGAGCCCGAGACCGAGGAAGAGGCCGGCCACGGCGCCGAGCGTTCCGATGACGAGCGCTTCGAGCATGACCGACCGCAGCACCTGCCGGCGGGTCGCGCCGAGCGTGCGCAACGTCGCCAGCTCGCGCGTGCGCTGGGCGATGGTGATCGAGAGCGTGTTGGCGATGACGAATCCGCCGACGAAGAGCGCGACGCCGCCGAAGGCGAGGAGGAAGTCGTTGATGATGGACAGGAAGCCGTTCGTGTCCTTCGTGGCCTGCGCCGCCTGCGCTTGCCCCGTTCGCACCTCTGCATTCGCCGGTAGAAGCGGCTTGACCTCACGGACGAGCTGGGAGGGGGAGACGCCGTGCTTGGCGGCGATGTCGATTGCGTCGAGCTTGCCGACCTTGTCGAAGATCTTCTGCGCCGTCGGGAAGTCGAAGATCGCCATCGTCGCCCCGCCGAGCGAAGCGACGCCGCCGATCTTCACGATGCCTGCGACGGTGAACGTCTGCTCGGGCCCGCGGGCGATGACGCCGATCGTGTCGCCGACCTTGTAGTGCTTCTTGCTCGCCGTGTTGGCGTCGATCGCCACCTGATGCGGGCCGACCGGCCACGCGCCGCTGACGAGCGTGAGCGGATTGAAGTGCTGGTCGCCGTGCGGGTGCACGCTGAACGCGAGCGAGGGGGCTCCGCCTCCGGAGATGACTTTGCCGTCGCGACCGACGAGGTTGGCGAAGTCGCTGATTCCGCCCTGCGCGTCGGCCACGCCCGGGAGCCCTTGCACCTTCCCCAGCAGCGACGCCGGGAACGAGGGCGGCAGGTTGTTGTTATTCGTGTTGTTGCCGAGCGCGCTCTTCGCGGTGATGACGGCGTCCGTGTTCTTGTAGACGGTCGTGAACACGGTGCCGAAGGCCGCCTTGATCGTGTCCGTCAGGATGTAGGTGCCGCTAATCATCGCGACGCCCAGCACGATCGCGATCGCCGTAAGGACAGCTCGCAGCTTGCGGCCGAGCAGACCCTTCAGTGCGACGAGAGTCACGAGCTCAGGTTGCTCATCACGGTGAGCACGTCTTCGGTGCTCGCCCCAGCGAGCTCCTTGACGATGAGGCCGTCGGCGATGAAGAGGATGCGGTCGGCGATCACCGCCGCGCGCGCTTCGTGCGTCACCATGACGATCGTCTGGCCGTATGCGTCGACCGAGTCGCGAATGAGGTCGAGGATCTCGCCGCCTGTTTTCGAGTCGAGGTTGCCCGTCGGTTCGTCGGCGAAAAGGATCGTCGGCCTCGTGATGAGCGCGCGCGAAATGGCGACGCGCTGCTGTTCTCCGCCGGAGAGCTCCGCCGGGCGGTGCGACCGCCGCTTGGCGAGGCCGGTCTTCTCGAGCAGCTCCTCCAGCCACGCCTTGTCCGGCTTCTCGCCCGCGATCGACAACGGCAGGACGATGTTCTCCTCGGCGTCCAGCATCGGCAGCAGATTGAAGAACTGGAAGACGAAGCCGATGTGCTCGCGCCGCAGGCGGGTGAGGTCGGTGTCGCCGAGCTTGGTGATCTCGGTGCCGGCGATCTCGACAGTGCCGCTCGTCGGCGTGTCGAGCCCGGCGAGGATGTGCATGAGCGTCGACTTGCCCGAGCCGGATGGGCCCATGACGGCGACGAGCTCGCCCGCGCGCACGTCGAGGGAGACGCCGCGAAGCGCGTCGACGGCAGTGTCGCCCTCTCCGTAGCGGCGCGTCAGGTCGCGCGCAGAGACGACGACGTCGCCCGCAGCGGGCCGCTGCGGGTGCGTCTGATCCTGGGTCGCGGCCACGGCCCCAAACTAGCGGTTTCCGGCGGCGAGGAAACCGACGGCGATCAACACGTACGCCACGATGAGCACCAGTCCCTCACGACGGCTCGACCGGCCGTTCACAATCGTCGCGCCCGCGAGCACGACCGCGCCTGCCATCGCCGCGAGCTCCTCCCAGCGGAACGTGAGCGGAAGCTCGTGCGTGAACAGCAGCGAAAGGAGCATCACCACGGGCGCGACGAGCAGCGCAACCTGTGCGCTGGACGAAATTGCGATCTCGCTCGCGAGCTTCATCTTTCCGGCGCGCGCAATGACGACGGCGCCTCCGTGCTCAGCGGCGTTGCCGACGATCGCGACGATCACGGCGGCGATGAAGAACTCGCTCGCGCCGATTGCCGACGCGAAGCCCTTGAGCGAGTGCACGAGGATCTCGCTCACGATCGCCGTCGCGAGGGTGGCAACACCGAGCACGGTGAGCGCGAGCGGGAGCGGCCAGGCGGCCGACGACGCTTCGGCCCGCTCGAGTTGGCTGTGGCGGCGCAGGTTGCGCCCGGTCACCGCGAGGTAGAGCAGGAGCAGCGCAACCGAGATCGGGATCGAGACGAGCACCGCGGTGTGGCGCTCGGGCGATCCCGTGTACCCGAGAACGACCGGCGGGACGAGCGCAACGACGGCGACGCCGACGAGGCCGAGCTGCGTGAGGAGCGAGCGGCGATCGAGGCGCTTTTCCGGGCCGACGGCCTGGGTGACCCCGAACACGAGCAAGAGGTTCGAGATGACGCTGCCGGCGAGAGAGCCGCGCACGACCTCGGGCAGCCCGTCCGCGATCGCGAACATCGCGATGATCAGCTCGGGCGCGTTGCCGAAGCTCGCGTTCAGGAAACCGCCGACGCCCGGGCCCGTGTGCTCGGCTGCGTGCTCGGTCGTCTCCCCGATCAGCCAGGCGAGCGGAATAAGCGCGACCGCGGCGAGGACGAAGAGCGCCGTGTTGCCGGGGTGCGCGGCATAGCGGACGGCGATCGTGGCGGGCGCGAGGGCCAGCGACGCCCAGAGGATCCTGCGAGCCACGGGCCGGTAGCGTAGTCGGGGCGGTGGATCTGCAGGCGGTCCTCTTCGATTGGGGCGACACACTCATGCGCTGGGAGTGGGAGCCCGAGCTGCTCGCGATCGGCCACGACGCGGGCCTGCGGGCGATCGGCCGCGAGCCGGTGCCCGCGCTCACCGAACGGTTCCGCGAGTCGTATCTGCCGCTCCTCTGGGTGCCCGGCACGCTCGAGGAGGTCGAGTACCCGGCGCTCGTCCGCCGGCTGCTCGCGGAAGAGGGGATCGCGATGACCGACGAGGAGCTGGACAGCTTCCTCGACGCGGAGCATGCCGCGTGGCAGCCGGCGCGCATGCTCGCGACGACGACGCATGCGCTGCTGGAGGCGCTGCGCGACCGCGACCTCCGGGTCGGCCTCGTGTCGAATGCCCTCGACCCGCCGCATCTTCTCCACCGCGACCTGGAGCAGATGGGGGTGGCGCAGCGCCTCGACGTGGCCGTGTTTTCCTCCGAAGTGGGGTGGCGGAAGCCCCACCCGGCCATCTTCGAGCGCGCTCTCGAGGCCATCGGCGTCGACCCCGCTGCGACCCTCTTCGTCGGCGACACCCTCGCCACCGACATCGCCGGCGCGAAGGCGCTCGGCATGCACACCTGTCAGGCGCTGTGGTTCAGGGCTGACGACGACGCCGAAGCACCGGAGGCCGAGTACCGCGCATTCACGCAAATGGACGTCCTGACGGCGGTGCGGCGCCTGGGGTAAGTCGCGACTCCGTTTGCGTAAGCGCAAAACACGCGATCTGTCAAGACTTGCGGGATCCGAAATCCGGCGCACACAATGCAGGGCAGATGAGCGAGCTCACGCTGACGCTCAGGCCCCAGGACGACGTGGAGTGCCGCGCGTGCGGCGTCCACTGCGACAAGGTCGTCTACCCGTCAGCCTGTATCGAGCGCTCGTGCCCGTTCGTATACGCGTACGAGGAGCATGGGCACACGTTCATGGGCTGCATGCAGCGGGTGTTCGAGGTCGAGATCGACGTGCAGATGCTGCGGGCCGCCGAGGCGCGGCGCGCAGGCTTCGGCGCTGTGAAGGCGATGCGCAACCCGCTGCCGATGTGCCACGCCGAGATCGAGCCGTGCTACGAGCAGCGCACGGGCGAGCTCGGCTGCATCAACCCGGAGTTCAAGGAATTGCCGGCGGGATCGCCGACGTTTCGCGTCTTCGCGCGGCTGTCCTAGCCTCCGGCACCAACTGCAGCAGGAGGACGCCGAGCAGAGGCCCGAGCGCGGCGAGCGCGAACGCGAGCCGCCACGAGGACGCGGCCACGACGGCGAACGCGGGCGGCGCGCCGGCGACGACGACACCGAGCAGCGTCTGCTGGAAGCCGAGGGCTGCGCCTGTGCGCGCTGCGCCTGCGGTCTCCGCCGCCGCCGCGAACGCGAGCCCGTTCCAGGCCATGCTGAGAACGCCGGCGATCGCGAACGCCGGGATGAGCGCGGCGAGCGGTGCATCCGTCAGCGTCGCTACCGCCGCCGTCGCGATTGCAAGCGAGATCCCGATGGCACGCAGAGGTCGCATGCGCGTGCGCAGGCGGTCGGAGATTCGTCCTGCGCCGATGCGCGCACCGATGGCGAGGACGTTGATCCCGGCCAGCAATCCGGCGGCGGCGTGCGTGGACACGTGTCTGTGTTCGTGCAGGAAGAGCACGACGAAGCCGGTGATCCCGATCTGCGCCGTCAGGTAGAGCGCCGTTCCGCCGCCGAGGAGCCACATGCGCGGGTCACGCATCGGCCTGCGGATCTCCGCGAGCTCGAGCTCGGGCTCACGTGTGGGCGTGCCTCGCATGAATGCAGCGGCGACGATCGCGCCCGCGACACACGAGCCGCCGAGGAAGAGGAACGCGGGCCGCGTCCCGCCGAGCACGGGGAGGAGGGCCGCACCGAGCGCGCCGCCGATCGGGATCGCCGTCTGCCGGATCCCGAGCGCGAGGCCGAGCTCGCCCGGCGGGAACCAGCTCATGATCGCGCGGCCGCTGGCCGCGTTCACGCTCGCGCCGAGCGCGCCCGCGGCGATCAGCGCACCGACGAGCGAGCCGAACGAGCCGGTCTCGCCGGCTGCTCCGAGCGCGACGCCGGCGCCGACGAGGCCGGCGGCGATCACGAGGCGCTCGTCGAACCGGTCTGCGAGCAGGCCCCACGCGAGGAGGGTGCACAGCATCCCGATGCCGATCGCCGCGAGCACGACGCCGGTCTCGCTCAGCGAGAGGCCGTAGTGCGAGCGGATCTCAGGGGCGAGCGCAGGCAGCCCGACCGATGCGGTCGAGAAGCTCGCCTGCGCGAGGGTGCCTGCTCCGAGGATCACCCAGCGGTAGGCGTCGCTTGCGACGCCTACTTCAGCGCGCGCGGCTTGTCCGCGCGCGCGTCTGCTCTGCCGGACTCCCACGCCGTCTAGCCGCCTGCGCTGGTCGCGCGTGCGCGTATCTCCTTGGCCTTTTGGACTTCGGCGGCGTCAGGCCCGTGGCCGTCCGGCCCGGCGGTCTCGAGCACGGCCGGCAACGTCTGCAGTCGCGGATTGCCGAGGAAGACGCCGAGCCGCTCGCCGAGGAGGCCCTCGCCCATGTTCGCGTGGCGGTCGCGGTTCGAGCCGAGTGCGGTGGCGGAGTCGTTGACGTGCAGCGCACGCAGGCGGTCGAGCCCGATCGAGGCGTCCACCTCGTCGAGGCACGCGTCGAGGGCCGCGGGGTCGGCGACATCGACGCCGGAGGCGTACAGGTGGCACGAGTCGAGGCAGATTCCGAGGCGGGGGTGGCGGTCGAGGCGCTGGAAGATCGTGGCCAGCTCGTCGATGGAGCGGCCGATCGTCCCGCCGGTGCCGGCGCAGTTCTCCATCAACAGCCAGGTTCGATCGGTTGTCAGCGTGAGCACCTGCTCCATCGCCGGCACGACGCGCTCCAGCCCGTGCTCGAAGCCGGAGCCGAGGTGCGAGCCGACGTGGAACACGACCGCGTCGGCGCCGATGGCGCCGGCGACCTCCATCGTGTTGCTCAATGCGGCGACCGACTTCTCGTACACGTCGTCGTTCGGCGCCGCGAGGTTGCAGAGGTACAGCGCGTGGCAGAGGACGCCGCCCATGCCGGTCTCGGCGCGCCGTTCGCGGAAACGCTCGAAGGTCGCCGGATCGTGGTTCGTCGGCCGCCACATTCGCGGGCTTTGCGTGAAGAGTTGGAGGGAGTCGGCCCCGATCCCGACCGCGCGGTCGACGGCGGTGTGGATGCCGCCGGAGGAGGAGACGTGCGCGCCGATCTCCATCAGCGCAGCCACGCTTCGAGGCGCGCAGCCTCGTCCTCGACCTCACGGCGTACCGTGCGGGGAAGAGGAGCGAACGGCTCGACACGGACGCGCCCCTGCTCGACCTCCCACACGCCGGCCACCAGTCCGTCGACGAGGAACGAGGACTTGACCCAGCCGCCCTCGATGATCTCACTGCGGTACTCGTACGGGAGGACGCGCGTGCGGTCCTTGTGCGAGAGGACGAGATTGTCGAAGCGCGGCAGCAGCCGAACGGGCGCAGGCGAATCCGCGGGCGGGCGCGGCGCGCGCAGCAGGTCGAAGAGCTCGCGGCCGTTCTCGTCGGCGAAGCGTCGCAGCGGTTCGAGCGCGTCGAGCGCCGGCTGCACCTCGGCGACACGAAGGCCCGACCACTCCGCCGCGTCGGCGCGCGTTGCAGGCCCGAACGCGGCGAGATACCTGCGGATGAGCTCGACACGGGCTGCGCTCTCGTCCACCGTTTCCGACTCGATCGTCATGTAGCGCGTCTTCCCGCGCGCCTCCCAGAGGCCTGACTCCGGAGCGTGCGTCAACCGTGCGTTCGTCCGCAGCGCGTACCAGACCGCATCCCCGTTCTTGACATCGACGCCGTGCTCGCGGTCGAGGAACTCGGCGATCTCGGCTCTCGTCCGCGGCTCGCTGCCGAACGCGCGGACCGCGTCGTGCAGGCGGTCGCCTAGAGCAGCTACATCCGGCTTCATCCACGGCGGCAGTCGTACCGCGGTCCCGAAGATGCCGTAGTCGGCGAGCGAGACCAGATGGATCGTGCCGCGCATCAGCACTGCCCGGACGATGCGGCGCGCGAGCATCGCGCGTTCGAGTTGGTCGCGACGGAAACCCGCGACGCGCGTCCAGAGGCCGACGTAAGGCGCCGGCGCCCATTGCGACTGCATGCCGGCCAGCCGCTCCACCGCCGCGACCACCGAGACGCGCTTGCGCTCGAGCAACATCTGCCGCGCGAGCGTGGCGCGGTTGAGCTCGCGCTGCGTCAGGACGCGTTCCACGGCACCCGTTCGAAGGCGACTGATACGCCGGTGAGGATCGCGAACTGCGCAAGGCCGTCGTCCGAGAGGCCGATCGAACCGGGATTGACGTACAACGCGCCGTCGATCGTCCGCGTCCACTGCAGGTGCGTGTGGCCGCCGGCGAGGACGGCGGCGCCGGTCCCGCTCCACGGCGCGACCTCGTCCGACTCGGGCAGCAGAACGTCGTTGTACGAGCGCGGCGAGCCGTGAAATGCGAGCAGCGTGCCGATCTCGACGGTAGAGGTGAACGACCGGATCTGTTCCAGGTGGCGCGGCTCGAGCTGCGCGAGCGTCCACTCCCGCTTGGCGAGCTGTGCCTCGGTGACAGGTTCCGGCGAATCGACCGGCACCTGGAGGAGGAAGTCGTCGGCGTTGCCGAGGACCACCGGCCAGCCGCGCTGTTCGAGACGTGTGAGCACCTGCCGCGGCTCGTCCCCGCCCTGTACCACGTCGCCGAGGCAGACGGCGTCGTCGATGCCGAGCCGCTCGAGCTCGGCGACGACTGCGGCAAACGCGCGGTCGTTCCCGTGAATGTCGGAGACGAGCGCGAGCGGCACGGCTCTACGATAGGCAGACAGTGACCGTCCGCGTCCGCATGGCACCGAGCCCGACAGGGTTCCTCCACATCGGCAATGTGCGCACCTTCGTGTTCAACTGGTTATTCGCACGCCACGAGGGAGGGGAGATCCTGCTCAGGATCGAGAACACCGATACGGCGCGGGAGGTGGCTGAGGCGACGGACTTCATCCAGGACTCGCTGCGCTGGCTCGGAATTGACTGGGACGGCGAGGTGACCTTCCAACTCGACCGCATCGACGACTGCCGTCGCGTCGCCGAGCAGCTCGTAGCCGAGGAGAAGGCGTACGAGGACGAAGGCGCGATCCGGTTCCGCATGCCGAACGAGGGCGTCACAGCGTGGGACGACGTCGTCCGCGGCCACGTCGAGGTGCCGAACGAGACGATCGAGGATCTCGTGCTCGTCCGGTCCGACGGGCGGCCGACCTACAACTTCGCCTCGCCGATGGAGGACGTGTGGGACGGGATCACGCACGTGATCCGCGGTGAGGATCACATCTCGAACACCCCCAAGCAGATCAACATCATCCAGGCGGTCGGCGGGGATGTGCCGACGTACGCACATGCCCCGAACGTGAACGGCGCCGACGGGAAGAAGTTGTCGAAGCGACATGGCGCCGTCGGGGTCGACGAGTTCCAGAAGGCCGGCTACCTACCGGAGGCTCTCCTCAACTTCTTGTCCTTGCTCGGCTGGGCGCCGGACGGAGAGACGACGATCATGAGCCGCGACGAGCTCGTCGAGCGCTTCACGCTCGAGCGCGTCAGCGCCAGCCCTGCGCAGTTCGATTACGCGAAGCTCGACTGGATGAACGGCACGTACATTCGCGCGCTGCCGCTGGACGATTTCGCACACCGCCTCATCCTGTGGCTCGGCGAGAACGGCTACGACTGGGATGCAGAGCTCGTCCGCAAGGCGGCGCCGCTCGTGCAGGAGAAGATCGCGCGTCTCGACGAGTTCGCCGACTACGCGCGCTTTCTCTTCGAGGAGGTCGAGGTGAGCGTGGACGGCGGCGCCGAGGTGGTCGCGGCCGCGCGCGACGCGCTCGCCGATCTGGAGCCGTTCACGACCGACGCGATCGAGGCGGCGCTTCGCGGCGTCGTCGAGCGCCTCGGCCTGAAGCCGCGTCAGGCCTTCCAGCCGATCCGCGTCGCGGTCACGGGCTCGACTGTGTCGCCGGGGCTGTTCGAGAGCATCGAGCTGCTCGGTCGCGAGACGACGCTCAGAAGGCTCAGCGCCGCCGCTCACTCGTAGGAAGCGGCCGCGGCCGCGCCAGCGGGTCGAGGGCGCGCTGATACATGCGCCAGGCCCGACGCCTGAACTCCGGCGTCGGCTCCGGCAGATCGTGCTGTGCCGCCTCGTCCCCCCGGTCGACGGGCTGCGACCTGTCGCCCGTTCCCGTCTGCATGGTCCAAGGGGAAACGGCCGGCTCACCGGCCGGGATACGGAGTACATTCCTCGCCGTGGATCGCCCGGCCGTGCTCGTCGTGGACGACGAGCCCTCAATCCGGCTGCTCTGCCGGATCAATCTCGAGCTCGAGGGCTTCGACGTTGTCGAGGCGGGGACGCTCGCCGAGGCGCGGGCGGCCGTCGCCTCGCGCGACCTGAGCGTCGTCCTCCTCGACCTACGCATCGGCCACGAGACGGGAAGCGATCTCGTCCGCGAGCTCCACGACCGGACGCCGCCCGTTCCCGTCGCGTTCGTCACCGGCTCGGCGGAGATCAGCCCGAATGTGGACGGCCTCGCGGACGCCTACCTGCGCAAGCCTTTCACCATCGACGCGCTCCTGTCGACGGTCAAGCGGCTCGCGGCCCGCTAGTCTCCGACCCGTGTCGACGACAGCCGTTCGCACCCCGGCCGAGTACGAGTCGCGCCTGCGCGACTACTACTTCGAGCGCTCCGAGGAGGGCCGCGCCGTTCGTGTCGGCGAGAAGGAAGTGTCGGAGCAGGCGGCGATCGTTGCCCGCTATACCGACCTGTTCTCGCGCGCGCAGCTCGAGGCGTTGCACGAGGCGGAGAACGCCGCGCAGGGCGAGGACCGCGAGCGTCTCTACCGGCTGCGGAAGACGTGCGAGGGCGGGATCATCTCCGCCGAGCTCGCGGACAAGCAGGACGCGCTCGAGAACGCGCTCATCGGCGCACGCGTCACGTTCAAGGGCGAGGAGATGCCGCTGCGCGCCGCGCAGGCGCGGCTGGCAGTCACGGACGGCTACGCCGACCGAGAGGAGCTCGGGAACCTCGAGCGCACGGAGTCGGCGCGGCTCAATCCCGACCGTCTGCAGCTGCTCGCGGCGGTCGAAGAGCTCGACGCTGCGATCAGCGGCGAGCCGGACCCCGTCGCGCGTGCAGAAGAAGAGAAGGCGATCTCGTTGCGGGCGCTCGAGCGCGCGCTCATCGCCGCGTCCGACGCGACCACCGCTCCGTACGAGGTGATGCGCGACCGCTGGTTCGATCGCATCCTCGGGACGGAGCGGGACTCGATCCCGACGAGCGGTCACGTCGCCTACGTTCGGCGCCTGTCGCCGCTGGAGTCCACGTACACGAAGGAGAAGGCCACCGCGATCTGCCTGGCGACTACGTCGGCGCTCGGCTTCGATCTCACTGCGATCCCGAACATCAGGCTCGACCTCGAGGACCGGCCGCAGAAGAATCCGCGTGCCTGCGTCATCGCCTCCGATCCGCCGGACGTCGTGCACCTGATCACGCTCGCGCAGGGCGGGCTCGCCGACTACCAGGCGTTCATGCACGAGGCCGGCCACGCGCTGCACTACGCGGGCGTCGACCCGCGGCTGCAGTTCACGTTCCGCGCCATCTCGCGCGACCACGCGCTGACCGAGATCTACTCGTACATCTTCGAGGCGATCACGCGTGAGCCAGGCTGGCACGCGCTCCACTTCGGCCTGTCCGATGCGCAGGCGGAGGAGAACGCAGAGGCGACGCTGTTCCTCGAGGCGCTGCTGTACCGGCGGTACACGGCGAAGCTTCGGTACGAGCTCGGCTTCTGGTCGAGCTTTGCCGAGGAGGGCGGCTCGTCGCCGCGCGACTACTCGCCGCTCCTCACCGACGCCACGGGTGTCCGCTACGACCCGCGCAACTATCTCTCCGACATGGACGGCGGCTTCTACTCCGCCGACTATCTGCGCGCGTGGATCCGGAGCGCGCAGTTGCGCGCGCATCTCCTGCGTGAGGTCGGCGAAGACTGGTGGCGGAGCGCGAAGACGGGCGACATCCTGCGCGACCTCTTCGCGGAGGGAACGAAGCCGTCGAGCGAGGAGATCGCAGGGCGGCTCGGGTTCGAGCCGCTCGACACCGGGCCGCTCGTCGCGGACCTGTCGGCCGTTAGTTAGCTCCTGGGCGCTCGCGCGGTTCCGACCCGCGCCGAAAAGCCTGGTGAGTCAGTCGGAAACGACCTCGCCAGCGTCCTCGGCGGGCGTGAGTTCGGGGTTCACGTTGCACCAGTGGAAGACGGGGAGTGCGTCAGCCGCAACTTGCACCCGGTCTGCTGCGGGGGTTGGGCCGATCCGGTCGGCTAGCAGTTTGGCTCCGGCGATCCAGGTCATTTCGGCTTGTCCTTGGGATTTGATCGAGACGGCTAGCTGCGCGTAGCCGTCTCGATCTGGGAGGGGAAGTGTGCGTCGGGTCGGGTTGCGTCTCGCTGGACGGTGTTCCCGAACGCCGGGCGCTGTATTTCTGTCGCAGATCATCGGTGACTGTGCAGGCTGGGGCGCTCCCCGCTGGTCGAGGATTGGTCAGCCTCCCGATGTGCCCCGTTCGAGTGATCGCCGTTTGTCCGGAAGGAACTAGACGGCTGAGTCGCGCCGGTCCCGCCCGCACGCGGCAGGGTATGCCTGTGCTTGGGCTCGCGAGCGTGCTGTTCTGTGACCGGTGCGAAGGGGCCACTGGACAGACTGAGCGGGGCTGGCGCGCTTACATCGCGTCAGCGGACGACGGTGAGCCGTCGGTCAGCGTCCTGTGTCCTGCATGCGCCGAACAGCGTGTCGGTGAAGACGAAACAACGTGGTCGCAGTGACCGCCCAAGGCGTCGTCTACGGCTTCGCGCTCGGTGCCGCTCTGCTCGCGCTGTGGCTCTTTTGCGCTACCCGCGACTTGGGCCTAACACGCTCACGAGTGCGCTCCTGACGGTCGGATGTGCGCAGCTGTTGCTGCTCATCACTGGCGTAGCGACCGCCGCTGCGAAAGGCGCCGCCGGCCCCGTCGTCGCACTCGTAGCGGTCCTTCTACCACTCCTCGTCTTCCCTTTTTGGGCAGCACTCCGACTGATCCACGTCGCCAACAGTCACTTCAAGGCGTAAAACTCCCGCTCAATTCCAAACCGGCATCGCGGATGGGACCGGACCTACTGCGAGGCGTCTCTTTGGTTCGCCACACCTTTCGGACTGTCTTCGGCGCGGGAGAGAGCTTGATCGCGTGCGGCGAACCAATCGAGGACCGGCAGCGTTCCGGGGGGTTCCGCTTTGGCCGGCTCTTCCGCGTTCGTTGCCTGTTTCGCTAGCTCTTCAGCGACTCGGGCAGCTTCGGCTTCGGCCGCCTGCCGGGCGGCTTCGGCCTCAGCTGCTTGGCGGGCGGCTTCGGCTTCGGCCGCCTGCCGGGCGGCTTCGACCTCAGCTGCTTGGCGGGCGGCTTCGGCTTGGCCGGCGGCTTCGGCTGCTCGTCGGGCCAGGTCCGCGGTGGTCAGCCACGCCTTCCTCTGGGCCGCCTGTCGGGCTTGAGCCTCAGCGGCGGCTCGCTGTGCGATCTCGGCCGCCGTCTGGCGGCCTTCCGCTGTGGCTGCTTGCAGGACTTCCGCCTCATGAGCGACCTGCTTCGCTTTCCTCTCCGCGGCAGCGCGCTTCGCTCGCTCCAGCCTTTCGTCGAGCGCTTTGCGCTCTGCGGCGAGGTATTGGTTTTCGGCTCTCGCCGAGCGATTCCACCGCCCCACGATGGTGCGCAGTGTCGCAGATGCAACGAGTCTGAGACAACCCATGTACTTCCGCCGGCGCCACTGCCAAGTGAGGCGACGCGTCGGCGATCGAGATGCAGGCAAGCGTCCGCTGCCCGTGCGACCATCAACCCATCCGACCCCTAGTGAGGAGGGCTCGATGCGGAACGATGCTCACCCGGAAGCTGCGACGTATCGCCGAATCCGGCAGGCGGTCGAGGTCGCTCTAACGCGCGGCGAAGCCACCGCGCTCCAGTGCTCCACCGAACTGCCGGGTGACGCCGCGCGAGCTTACGCTGAAGAGGCACTTCGGAGAGAGCGTGCCGACACGGTCACTCTCACGCTCAACGGTTCTGTCCTGTTGGTTTGTCCGACCGACCTCGAGCAACACAGAGCCGCCTAACACGCTCGCGGGGAGGAAGGACCGGACGTCGCTTTCGCGACAGCCATCGCGACGATCTAGCGGCTTCGTCTGATCAGGGCCGGGCCTTGTCCGTAGTCGCCGATCCTCGACACGGAGGCCGCGTGCGCTTGCTCGAACAGGTCGAACAGCAGGTCAGGCGGCGCGTCGGGATCGGCCGCCACTCGATGTTCGAGGACCAAACGAATTGCTTCGCCACGCCGGCCGTCAGGGACCTCGCGCATGAGTTCCCGCGCTCGTTGCAGGTCTCCCTGATCGACCGCCGCGAAGGCGCTCGCCACCAATCGCCGAAACCGACCATCCCGAGTGAGCATCGACCCCTCTGGCAATTATGGCGCCTGCATTGTTGCGCCGCCGCGAGTCTCTACGCGGAGGCGCGCGCGGAGAGAACACAGTGGTCGGTAGGCGAGTTCCCGCCCGCCGCCGGGCGGCGCGATAATCCATGACGGATGTCAGCAACCGATCAGAGACCTCCGCGAAGGTTGCGCCTGCGGTATCCGGCGACGTGTGCGTCCTGCGGCATCGCGCTATCAAAAGGCGCTGAGGCGATGTGGGATCCCTCGTTGAGGACTGCGACCTGCCTTGCATGCGCGCCGAGCGCTGAGCCCGTCAAGTCGGGAACGCCGGGCGCGTCTGCCGTAGCCGAGGGTCAGCGGCGGACAAATCAGAAGGTTGACGCGGTTCGACGGCAGTACGGCGACCACGCCGCAGTAGTGGCGGAAGCAATGGCCAGTCACGATGCATCGGCAACGTGGGGGAAGGGGAGTGATGGCGAGAGCCGACTGGCGAGCTATATCGCGCGCGAGCTCGGCGACAGCGTCCTCGCTCTTCATGACCGACTTATCCCGGGCACGCGCGGCAACATCGACCACATCTTCATTGCACCGACCGGAGTCTGGGTAGTCGACGCCAAGGCATACAAGGGAAAGGTCGTCAAACGAGAAGTCGGACCGTTATGGAGACGCGACAATGAGGTCTTCGTCGGTGGCAGAAACCGGACGGTCCTTGCGAAGGGTGTGACGCGCCAAGTCGATGCCGTGATCGCTGCCATGCGGCCCGACGAGTCGCTACACGGGATCGACGTACACGCAGCCTTGTGCTTCGTCGAGTCCGAGTGGGGATTGCTCGACTTCCCGTTTCAGATCGGGAATGTCTGGGTGATCTATCCCGGCGCGTTAAAGAAGCGGCTCCGCAAGGATGGCTCGCTATCGCGCGAGAGGATGGAGCGGGTAGCACACCGTTTCGACCTGAGCCTGCCTCACGCATAGGGTTAGGACGTTTGAATTCACCGTATGTCGCTGGCAGCGTGGGGTTTGCTCGTGGTGGGGGCCGGCGATCGAGACGATCGCTGCTGAGCTCATGACCGCCGATGGCCTCAGTCGTGCGCAGATCGACGCCTGATCGAGCGGTCGAATGTTGCGCCCAGGTACCTGCTGTCCGAAGCGGCATCCCTGACACACGTGGGGCGCATGGTTGAGCGGAACCGCCCTGCCCATGCGCCCCCGTAAGGCGCATACGGGATTCGAACCCGTGCCGCCGCCGTGAGAGGGCGGTGTCCTAGGCCACTAGACGAATGCGCCCCGAACCGGCGGTTAGTGTAGCGGCGGCCTGGGCACAGGGAATGCATGTTCCGCCGGTGGAAGAAGAGCGCTGAGCAGCGACGCATGGCGGCGGAGCAACGTGGCCTCGACCAACGCCGTGCCGTGACGAGCCTCGGGTTCCGCTTCGCGCGGCCCGCGGACTTCGTGGAGGACGCGGGAACGGAAGTGGCCGGTCCTGGCGGCTCGCCGGAAGATCCACTCGACACGCAGCGCGCGTCCTAGCCGCGCCGCGCGAGCCCGACCGCGAGCCCCACGACCGCGACCGTGCCGGCCGCGCCGAGGACGGTCCAGGCGAGGCCGTTCCCGGCCGGCGCCGCCGCGAGCGCGACGACCAGCGCAGCAAGAGCCAACGACGCGAACGCGAGCGCACCGAGTGCGACCGCCCGCGCGCGGCGCACGGCTCGCTCTGCGGAGATGCGCAGGTGCTCGTCGACCGACCACGCCGCGAGCTCGCCGCACAGGAGCAGACCGACGGCGACGAGCGGCGCCACGCCGTCCACGCTCGAGCCGCGGACGACGAGCTCGATGCCGTACGCAACACCGAGAAACGCCAGCGGCCACGGCACGAGCTCCGCGTTCGCGCGCACGAGTAACGCGACGAGCAGCAGCGCGCCGGCGGTTCCGAGCGCGGCCGTCGCCGGCAGCGCCTTGCCCGATCGCACGAGCACGTACGCAAGCACGCCGGCATAGCTGAACGCCGAGAGTGCGGCGAGTGTCACGCGCGCGCGGGCTTGGCGTAACGCCTGAATGCCGACACCTCCTCGAGCGGAACGTTGAGAGGGACGCCGTCGACCCATTCGACGATGGGTACGCCCGCCTGCTGGTAGCGCGCACGCAACGCCTCGCGCGACAGTCGCCAGAGCCGGTACGACAGCTGCTCCAGCTCGCCGCCGCCTGCGTCGACGAACGGCACGGGTGACACCTCGACGACGGCGAGGTCGAAGCCGCGTGCGCGGAGATCGAGCAGCGCCGGCCCGGTACGCGGGTCGAGCATCGGCGTCAGCGCGAGCACGAGGGCCTTCGGCGGCAGCGAACGTGGCGGCAGGACCGCGACGTCGCGTGCCGCGAAGCTGAGGACGATGTCCATCTGCAACAGCGAGTCGACGATGCGGTACAGCTGCCGCGTCCCGGACTCGGGCTCGAGCCACGAGAGATAGCCGCCGAAGCTGACGAGCCCGACGCGGTCCTTGCGCTCGAGGTAGCGGTGCGCGAGCGAGGTGGCCGCGCGAACGGTCAGGTCGAGCGTCCCGTGGCCGCCCGACCGCGCGTCGGTGAACGTGTCGAGGAAGAGCACGACGTCGGTGTTTCGCTCCGGATGCTGCTCGTTCACCCAGAGCTCGCCGCGCCTCGCGGTCGCGCGCCAGTTGATGCGCCGCGGGCGATCGCCGGGGCCCCAGGCGCGAACGTCCGCGAACTCGATCCCGTCGCCCTTCGTTCGCGAGACCTGATTGCCGACGAAGACCTGCGTCTCGAGCGGAGCGATGAGCGCGTGCAGCGTCTCCACACTCGGATAGACCCGCAACGCCGCACGACCACCAAGACGTGTTTCCCAGGCATAGAAGCCGAGACGGTCGCGCGCACGCAGGAGCAGAGGGCCGAGGACGAAAGCGCCCCAACGGTTGCAGCGCAAGGGGAGCTCGAGCGTCCGCTCCTCGCCGGCCGCGAGCGCGATTGCCTGTGGGTTGCGGCCCGCCGTCGAGAGTTCGGGCGGCAGATCGAGAAACACGTCGAGGCGCTCGGCCTCCACAGCCGTGAGCGAGAGCGTCGCGTCCACCGTCTCGCTCTCCAATGCCCGCTCGCGGTCGAGCTCGAGGTTGACGCGAAGGTTCGGCGGACGGGCGAGAGTTGGCGCGACGACGGCGGCGAGTGCGAACGGGGCGGCAAGAGCGACGAGCTCGACGCGCCCGAGGACGAGCCCTGCCAGCAGCCCGGCCGCGGCAAGTGCGACGTAGGCGGCCAGACGCGGCGAGACGTGCTGCGTCACGTGGCCGTGCGGACGTCCTCGGCCGGCGGCGTCGGCACCGACTCGAGCGCTTCGGCGACGACGTCCTCGCCGCGGATGCGCTGCACCCACAGCTCGGGACGGAGCGTCAGCCGGTGCGCCAGCGCCGGCACCGCGATCGCCTTCACGTCCTCGGGCACGACGAAGTCGCGGCCGGCGAGCGCCGCCTTCGCACGTGAGAGCTTCAGGAGCGCGAGGCTTCCGCGCGGGCTGGCGCCGACGGCGAGCTGTCGCGATGCGCGCGTGGCGGTGACGAGGTCGACGATGTACCCCTTGATCGCGTCGGAGACGTGTACCTGCTCGAGCGCGCGCTGCATGGCGACGAGGGTCGGCGCATCGACGACCGGCGACAGCTGCGCCTCGTCCTCGCCGCGCGCGAGCCGGCGGTCGAGCATCTCGATCTCGTCTCCTCGCGCGGGATAGCCGATGGCCGCGCGGATGAGGAAGCGGTCGAGCTGCGCCTCGGGAAGGGGATACGTCCCCTCGTACTCGATCGGGTTCTGTGTCGCCAGCACGACGAAAGGCGACGCGAGCGGGCGGGTCACGCCCTCGCTCGTCACCTGCCGTTCCTGCATCGCCTCGAGCAGTGCCGCCTGCGTCTTCGGTGGCGCGCGGTTGATCTCGTCGGCGAGGAGGAGGTTGGTGAAGATCGGCCCGGGCATGAACTCGAACTCCGCGCGTCGCTGATCGAAGATCGACGACCCGGTGACGTCCGAGGGCATGAGGTCGGGCGTGAACTGGATACGGGAGAAGCCCAGCGACGTCGCGCTCGCGAACGAGCGGGCCGCGAGTGTCTTGGCGAGCCCCGGATAGTCCTCGAGCAGCACGTGGCCGTCACAGAGGACGGCGAGGAGGATGAGCTCGAGCGCGGGCCGCTTGCCGACGACGACGCGCTCGACCTCGTCGAGGACGCGCGTGGCGTGGTCCCGCAGCTCCGGGAGCTCGATCACAGGCGCTCGACCGCGTCGACGAGGGCGGCGATCCGGCGAAGCGGCAGACCGTGCGCGGTCCGATCGTCGGGCGTCTGCCGGTCGGGGCGGAGGTAGTCCCACGCCTCCTCGCCGAGGAGGTCCTGCGCGTGTGCGAGATCGACGTCGTGCCGGTCGGAGAGGCGCGCGGCTGCGACTTCGCGCAGCTGCGGCAGGAGGCGCGCGTGCAGCTCGCCGGCGTTGGCGCTGCTCAACGTGAGGTCGCGTTCCGTCCGGATGAGCTCGGCCGGCCGAGACTGCGTCATCCGGCGCGGTGCAAGAGCGCGCTCGAGCTCGGACGTCGCCCGTTCCCATTCCTCTTCGGTGCGCGCCATCCGCGTGAGCATGACGAGCGCGATCGCGGTCAGCGCCAACACGTAGGCGGCGAGGATCTCACGGACCGACACCGGCCGCAGCCCGAGCGCGACCACGAGACCGATGGTGACGACGACGAGCGTCCCGATCGGAACGCGCGGCCGTCTCACGCCGCCGCCTCCACCGGCCGGCGGAGCTCGTCGCGCAGCGCGACGAGCGCGTCGATCGCCTCGTCGCGCATCGACGCGTCCGGCTCGTGATGGCTGAACTTCGCCCACTCGAAGAGATCGGTCAAGCGCGTGACCGCGGCCGCGCTCGCATCGAGGTCGTGCAGCGCACGCGCGAGGAACTCGAGTGGCGCCTCCGCCGGGCGCCGCGGGATGCCCGCGGCTGCAAGCGTTCGCTCCATGCGCGCGTACGCGGCGATGATCGCGCGGCGCAGGTCGGGCTCGGAACGGAGGTCGTCGAGGGACTCGTCGAGGGCGAGCGCAACCTCGTCCTGCGAACGGCGCCGCAGCGGCCTCATCGGCTTGGCCTTCTGGCTTGCGAACGCGGCGACTCCGGCGGCGGCGAGCAGGGCTGCGACGATCGCCACCTCGTCCCAGCGCAGCCGTGCTCCCCGGAGGACGGAGGGGTTTGGCTTCCTCGCGGGCGCGCCATTGCCCGCCGCGCCCGTCTTCGCGCTCTTCGTCGTCCTGGCCTTCGCCGGCCGGTGAAAGTGGGCGTGGAGGAGGAACCAACCGAGCAAGAGGCTCGCGGCGAGCGAGAACAGGAGCTGTACGAGGTTGTACTTCGGCCTGTTCTGTGCGGCCTTATCCGGCTTCGCGCCGAGCAGGCTCCAGACGACCACGGCGGCGATCGCGAGCACGAAGAGCGCGACCGTCGTGAACACGTAGTCGAAGAAGTGCGAGGTCGGTCCGTTGCCGTGCGACCCGGTCAGCGGCCGTCCGTGGCTCGCGAGCGCGGCGATGGCGAAGAGGCCGGCGACGGCCAGGACGAGCGGCAGCAGGCGGCGCGTGCGCATCGCGCCAGTTTCGCAGGGAAGAGGCTGCGGGACAGGGATTCGAACCCCAACTTCCGGTTCCAGAGACCGGCGTCCTACCGTTAGACGATCCCGCAACGGATCGCCCGAAGTGTAGCGAGGCCCTGGACGATCCTTAGACGTCGAGCCGGTACACCGGGACGAGGCGCCGCTCGGTCTCGGTGTCGATGTGCGCGACCACCTCGACGTACGGCTCGAGCCTGGATCCGCGCAGCTTCGCGCGCAACAGTCCGTCCACTTGGAAGAGGCCGGACGAGTTGTTCATCAGGATCTCGATGAGGATGGGCCGCTCCTCGCCGTCGGTAATGGTCACGTCCTCGATCGCGGCCGCCGAGAGCGAATGCATCGACACGCGGCCGCGCTCGAAGCCGATGCGCGAACGCCCCTTCGCCATGTCGAGCGCGTCGGCGACCCGGACGATCCCGGCGTCGGTCGTGAGCGGCTCACCGTCTGCGCGGTGGCTGATGATCGCCTGCAGCACCTCGGAGACGACGACCGTCCGCTCCGGCTCGTCGTAGATGCCGGTCAGCAGCTCGCGCAGCTTCGGCTCGGACAGGAACAGGCTGAAGTCTTCGTGGCCGTGGCGATGGATCGACATGCCGATGCAGTGCATGAGCGCCGCGAGGGTGACGACGACCTCGGCGTCGTCGTTCGTCATGCCGTAGTCGCGCACCATCGCCGACTCGACACCGTGCTTCGTGAGCTGTCGCAGGAGCTTGAGTGCGATGTTGGCCACGATCTGCACGTGCACCCACGAGTGGTCGTTGATCTCCATGCGCGCGACCGCATTCACGTTGGAGACGTGCCACCACGCCTTGAGCTGCTTGTCGGCGTTCACGCGCTCGATCACCGTGCGCAACTTGCGGTTGCCGCGTACCGGCACGTTGATGCGCATGCGCTCGATCGCCTCGGCGGGCGTGAGCCGCGCTTCGCGTTCCGCTTCCTCCGGAACGGGCTGGTCGATCCGGTCGGCTGTCTCCTCGTCGAGCGACATGGGGCGGAGTCTATTCAGGCTCCGCGGCCCCGCTCGGGCAGGATCGGCACCTCGGGTTGCGTGAGCCGGTAGTACAGGACGGTGAGGACGTACGCCTGATACGGGACGGTTATCGCTCCCGCGAGCGTTCCGCCGATCCAAGCTCCGAGGAAGCCCGGGAGGATGTTGAACACCGAGCTGACGAGGACGGTGATGACGTTGGCGATCACTACCAACACCAGGACGCGCCCGGTCCGCCCGCGCACGAGCTCGGACGAGCGGCGGAACGCATCCCGCGTGCCGCGGCCCTCGATCATCACCAGCGGCACGATGAGTGACCAGCGCGCGACCGCGATGAGGCCGGGGACGATCAGGAGGATGAAGCCGACGACGACGCCGATGCCGTACCGCAGCGACGCGACGACGAGCGTGCCCAGTCGCCCACGCGTGCGGTCGTAGTACACGTTCACGGTCGCGGGCTCGTGGCCTTCGTGGAGGTCGCGAACGATCTCGACGAGCGCGCCCTGGACGAGCAGGCTGCCGACGAGGCTGAGCAGGAGGGAGATGAACAGCGCGATGGCCGTCCCGCTCCGGCTGGCCAGGGCCTGCGCGAGCGCGACGACGGCGAAGATCAGGCCGGCGACGACGACCGAACGACGAAACAGGCGCCGGTAGACGGCAAAGGCCTCGGCGAGGACGTCGGAGATCTGCACGGGCGGGAATCTATTCGTCAGGCGACGTCGGCTGCCCAGTCGCCGTACAGCGACGTGTACAGGCCGCGGCGTGCGAGGAGCTGCTCGTGCGTTCCCTGCTCGACGATCCGGCCGTGCTCGAGCACGACGATGAGGTCGGCGTCGCGGATGGTCGACAGCCGGTGGGCGATGACGAACGCCGTGCGTTCGGCGAGCAGGATGCGAAGCGCCTGTTCGATCTTCCGCTCGGTGCCGATGTCGACCGACGAGGTCGCTTCGTCGAGGATGAGGATTCGCGGATCGGCCAGCAGCGCGCGCGCGAAGGCGACGAGCTGCCGCTGTCCGAGGGACAGGCGCGAGCCGCGCTCGCCGAGCTGCGTCTCGTAACCGTCCTCCAGCCGGAGAATGAAATCGTGCGCACCGACGAGCTGCGCCGCGCGGACGATCTCCTCCGCCGAGGCTCCCGGCTTGCCGAACGCGATGTTCTCCGCCACCGTCCCGGCGAAGAGGAAGCCCTCCTGTGGGACGACGCCGAGCTGGGAACGCAGGGAGCGCTGGCTCACGTCGTTCAGGTCGAAGCCGTCGATCACGATTCGACCGCCGGTTGGCTCGTAGAAGCGGGCGAGCAGCTTCGCGATCGTCGACTTGCCTGCGCCGGTGTGACCTACGAGCGCGACCGTCGTCCCGGCGGGCACGTCGAGGTCGAGCCCGTGCAGCACCTCGTCCCCGCGGCCGTACGCGAAGCGAACGTTCTCGAAGCGAACGTGACCCGCGATCGCCGGCAGGTCGCCTGCGTCAGGGCGATCTTCCACATCGGGCTTCTGTTCGAGGATGCCGATGATCTTGTCGAGCGCCGCCGTCGCGGAGAGGAACGTGTTGTACAGCTGCGACAGCTGCTGCACCGGGTCGAAGAAGTTCTGCACGTAGAGCATGAAGGCGAAGAGCGTGCCGAGCGAGATGGAATGGTTGAAGTACAGGTGGCCGCCGTAGCCGAGCACGACCGCGAGCGCGACGGTCGAGAGGAAGTCGACGAATGGGAAGTACACGCCGTTCAGCACGACCGTTTGCATGTTCGACTCGCGGTAGCGCTTTGCGACCTCACGGAAGTTCGCGTACGCGGCGTTCTCGCGCGTGAAGGCCTGCACGACGCGCATCCCGGAGATGTCCTCGGCCAGCGTCGCTGTGACGAGTCCGAGCCGCTCGCGCACGTCGGCGTACGCGTTCGCGGAATGCTTGCGGAAGATCACGGTCGCGGCGCTCATCAGCGGAATGACCGCGCACGTGGCGAGCGCGAGCCGCCAGTCGAGGATGAACAGGAGCACCGCCGTGCCTCCGAGCGTGAGCGAGCTCTGCACGAGGGTTGTGACGCCGTCGGTGACCAGCTGGTCGATCGCCTCGACGTCGTTCGTGAGCCGGCTGATGATCACGCCGGCGCGGTTGCGCTCGTAGAAGCCGAGCGAGAGCCGCTGCAGGTGACCGAAGAGCTGCTTGCGGAGATCGGCGAGGATCCGCTCGCCGACCCAGCCGGTGAGGTAGGTCTCGACGTACGTCATTCCCCAGTTGGCGAGCCCCGCCGCGACGAAGATGCCGACGACGACCTCGAGCTTCGCGCCGGTGTGGCCGTTGATCGCGTCGTCGAGCGCGTACTTCGCGAGGTACGGCGGTGCGAGCGCCGTCGCCGTCGCGGTCAGGAGCGAGATCACCGACAGCCCGGTGCGGCCGCGGTACGGGCGCGTCAGCCGCCAGAGCGTCCCGAACCGGCGCCTCGTCGTCCGCCAGGACCAGTCGTCGACGTCGGCGCCGCGCTCACGCATGAGATGGCCGCCCGGCTGGTGGACCCTCACGTCCCTGGCCGCCTTTCGCTCCCGCCCGGCGGAGCCGGGCTCCGCGAAAGGCTGACGACGCTGGCGGCAGGATCCTGCGCGCGCGACGCTTGGTCGTACGTCATGTACTGCCCTGCGCGCCGCGCGCTTGGCTCCTTTGCCAGCGCCGCCCCAGGAACGTGAGGCGAGCTCATGCCACGTCCGCCCGCGCCTCGACCGCGTCCGCAAACTGCCGATCGAGGAGTCCGTGCTCGTAGATCTCGCGGTACACCGAGCTCGTGCCGACGAGCTCGTCGTGCGTGCCGCGTGCGTCGACGCGCCCGTCGGCGAGGACGACGATCTCGTCCGCGAGCGCGATCGTCGACAGGCGGTGCGCGATGATCAGCGTCGTCCGGCCCTCCATGGCGGTGCGCAGACCGGTTCGGATCTGTGCCTCGGTCGATGCGTCGACCGATGCGGTCGCGTCGTCGAGGATGAGAACGCGCGGGTCGACCGCGAGCGCACGTGCGATGGCGATCCGCTGGCGCTGCCCGCCCGACAGCGTGATGCCGCGCTCGCCGATGACCGTGTCATAGCCCTGCGGCAGCCGCTCGACGAATTCGTGCGCCTGCGCGAGCCGCGAGACGCGTTCGACCTCCCCGTCGGAGATGCCGGCGCTGCCGAACGCGATGTTCTCGCGCACGGTGGCGGAGAAGAGGAATGGATCCTGCGCGATCACGCCGATCGCGCTGCGAAGCGATGTGAGCGTTACGTCGCGGACGTCCTGGCCGTCCACGGTGATGCGTCCGGACGTCGCGTCGTAGAAACGCGGGACGAGCGAGGTGAGCGTCGTCTTGCCGGAGCCGGTGTGGCCGATGAGCGCGACCGTCCGCCCGGCGGCGATGTCGAGGTCGATGTCCTCGAGCACGAGGCGGTCCGGGAGGTACTCGAACGAGACGTGCTCAAAGCGGACACGGCCGGGGCCGGGCGCGAGCGGGCTCGCGGCGGGGCGGTCGGCGATCTCCTCCGGCTCGTCGATCACCTGGAAGATTCGCTCGCCGGAGGCCGTCGCCCGCTGGGCCTGGCCGATCCACATCCCGAGCGAGCGCAACGGCGTGACGAGCATGCCGAGGTAGAGGAAGATCGCGCTGAAGCTTCCCGGCGTCAGGTCGCCGCGGGCGACCATGCGGGCGCCGACGAGCAGGACGAACGCCTGCGCGAGCAAGGGCACGAACGAGATGAGCGGCACGTAGGTCGCGCGCTGGCGGTTCACCTTCAGCGTCTGGTCGAAGACGAGCTCCGACCGATATTCGAACTTGTCCTCCTCCGCGGGCTCCTGCGCGAACGCCTTGACGACGTGGACGCCGACGATGTTCTCCTCGGCGACGGTGGCGACGTCGGCGAGCCGCTGCTGCACGTCGCGCAACGTCGGATGGGCGATGTGGCTGTACCGATACGCGAGCACGACGAGCGGCGGCGTGATCGCGAGCGCGATGAGCGCGAGCTCCCACTGGAAGAAGAAGAGGACGACGGTCACCGACACGACGGTGAGCACGTTCTGGAAGAAGAAGATGAGGCCGTAGCCGAGGAAGAAGCGGACGCCCTGCAGGTCGACGGTCGCGCGAGACATGAGCTGACCGGTCTGATGGCGGTCGTAGAAGCCGTAGGAGAGGCGGACGAGGCGCGCATACAGGTGGCTGCGCATGTCCATCTCGACGTCGAGCGCCTGCTTGCCCGAGAGGAGGCGCCGCCCGAGCATGAACACGGCCCGCGCGAAGCCGAGAGCGACGATCTCGCCGACGGTCAGCCAGAGGCGATGGCGGTCGTGATGGATCAGCGCGCCGTCGATGACGTTGCGGCCGGTGAGCCAGACGAGCGCGATCTGCGCCGCCTGCGATCCGACGGCGAGAACGATGGAGACGGCGAGGCCGACCCGATAGGGACGGAGGAAGCCGAGCAGACGCACGAACGTCGCCCGGTAGGGGACGGCACTCACATTTGTCAGGGTATCGGCGTGGTTACAGCGGACGACGGTAGCCCGGTCGACCTTTACGCGCTCTTGCCCAACCGGGGAGAGGGCGAGATCGTCGCCGCAGCGTTCCCACCGCCGGCCACGATCCTCGAGCTCGGTTGCGGAACGGGGCGGATTACGCGCCAGCTCGTCGCCCGTGGCTTTCAGGTGACCGCCGTCGATGAGTCAGCTGAGATGCTCGAGCACGTTCGCGACGCCGAGAGGGTGTGTACACGGATCGAGGGCCTCGATCTCGGTCGCCGATTCGATGCGGTTCTCCTCGCAAGCAACCTCATGAGCACCGAGCCTCCGCAAAGGCGGGCGTTCCTCGAGACTTGTCGCCGGCACGCGGACGTCGTCCTGATCGAGACGCTCCCTCTCGGCTGGACTCCGAAGGAAGGCGAGGCGGCGCTCGGCGATGTAACGACGTCTACGCGCGTCGACCGGATCGAAGGCGGCGTCGTCTACGGCATTGCCGAGTACGAAGCGCATGGGCACAGCTGGACGCATGCGTTCGCGATGCGCGTCTTCGCCAATCAGACCGAGCTCGACACAGCGCTCGCCGAGTGTGGCCTCTCGTTCGATCGCTGGCTCAACCGCGAGCGCGGCTGGTTCGTCGCTAAAGGCGCTGGAGCTCGACCTTGATGAGCGATAGCGCGGTGTCGAGGCGCTTGCGATTGGCCGGCACGTTCGGCCAGCTGCTCGCGCCGGAGGGATGGGGGAGCGGTATGACCGGCACTCCGTCCAGCTCGTGGCGCTCACCGATGCACTCGGTCAGCGAGGACGGGCCGAGGAGCGCGCGCAGCGCGAGACCGCCCACGGTCAGGATCAGACGCGGGCGGAGGAGCTCCAACTCCCAGTGGCGCCAGAAGGAGCACAGCTCCTGTTCGCGCGGCGTCGGCGTTCGGTCGCCGCGCCCGGATACCGGGCGGCCCGAGTAGCAGCGCGTCACCGATGCGCAGTAAAACGTCGCGTAGAACGTGTCCTCGTCCAGCTCGAGCCAGCGGCGGAGCGTCTGTCCGGCACGGCCGCGCCACGGCAGGCGCTCCTCGCCTTCAACGATGCCGGGCGCTTGGCCATACAGATACGCATGTTGATTCGCGAACGGCGCGCGCACGGGCAGCGACTCGAGCGGATAGCCGGCTTCCGCGCACGCGCGGCAACGCGCCAGATCGCGTTGGAGCGATGCGATAGCGCGGTAGCTGGACTTGCGTGTCGTCATTGGACGTGTCTCAAGGAGCGCCTTGCGCCGAGGATTCGGAGAAGCAAGTCTGGCGTCGTGCGTTGGCCGTGGAGGTCAGCCGTTGAGCAAGAGGACGTCAACGCTGCGCTGACTGCGTTGTTCAACATCCACGCAGAGCTGGTCGACATTCGTAGAATTCTTGAGGACGATGACGGAGAAGAACGAGAAGAGCCGTAGACGGCGCGAGCAGGCGGAGGAGGAAGTCCGTAACAGCCCGAGTGGGAAGCTCCTGCTCGAGCGGATGGCGTACCACGGCAGGATCATCGCGGCTAAGCGCGCTCGGGCCGAACGCCGCGAGGCCGCGTCGATATGGCGCCGTGTGCTGCACTTGTACTAAGTGCGCGGTCTCTTCTCGTTTCCGAACCCTGTCAACGAAACGTCCGCGCGGCTCGTCGCCGGCGTCGTTGCCGTCCTCGCCGTGGTGGCGATC
The DNA here is from genome assembly GCA_963744355.1 of uncultured Actinomycetes bacterium. Classification (GTDB taxonomy): domain Bacteria; phylum Actinomycetota; class Thermoleophilia; order Gaiellales; family Gaiellaceae; genus Palsa-739. Next base: position 682,874 of record CAVUTE010000004.1, on the reverse strand, counting down.
GCATTCCAGCAGGGTTGGATCCTGCCGGTGCTCGCGTATGGGTTCGTCGCCCGCGCGCTCACCGGGCCGAAGCTGAGCCCGCTCGCCTTCGTGGCGACACGCGTCGTCACGCCGCGCCTCCACGTCACGCACCGGTACTCGCCCGGGCCGGCCAAGCGTTTCGCTCAGACGATCGGCGCCGTCTTCACGGTGACGGCGACCCTTCTCTGGTACGCCGCCGGCCAGCACACGGCAGCGCTCGCCCTCGCGGGCGTGATCGCGCTGTTCGCGTCGCTCGAGTCCGGCTTCGGCCTCTGCGTTGGCTGCAAGGCCTTCTACCTCGGCATGCGCCTCGGGATCGTCCCGCCGAGCGTGTGCGAGGACTGCGCGCCGTTCCTGCAGGCGTAGTCTCTGCGCGTGCTGCCGCTCGAGAGCGTCCCGAACTTCTCCGAGGGCCGTGACCGCCTCGTCATCGCCGACATCGGGACGGAGCTCGCGCGCTTCGCAAAGCTCCTCGACGTCCACTCCGACGCGGATCACAACCGATCCGTCTACACGCTTGCGGGAGACGAGGCGCAGATTGTGGACGCGCTGCTGGCCGGCATCGCGGTCGCGCAAGAGCGGATCGACCTGCGCGAGCACGAAGGCGTGCATCCGCGCATCGGTGTCGCCGACGTCGTTCCGGTCGTCGCGATCCGGCGTGAGGACGCAGAGCTCGCGCGTGAGACGGCGCGCTTCGCCGCGTGGCGGATCGGCGAGGAGCTCGGGCTGCCCGTCTTCCTGTACGGCGAGATCGGCGACGGCCGCGGCCCCGCCTTCTTCCGTCGCGGCGGTCCGGAGGAGCTTCAGCGCCGCATCGGCGCCGGTGAGCTCGCGCCCGACTTCGGCCCGTCGCAGCTGCATCCCTCGGCAGGCGGCGTCATCGTCGGCGCGCGTCGCCCGCTCATCGCGTTCAACGTGAACCTCGCACACGCCGACGTCGAAGCGGCGAGCGCGATAGCCCGCACGATCCGCGAGCGCGACGGCGGCTTCCGCGGCGTGCGCGCGCTTGGCCTCGACCTGCCGCTTGCCGGGCACGCGCAGATCAGCATGAACGTCGAGGACTGGGAGGCCGCCGCGCTGCACGACATCGTCGCCGCCATCGAGCGCGAGGCGGCAGCGCGGGACGTCGAGCTCGCCGGCGCCGAGCTCGTCGGGCTCATGCCCGCCGGCGCGGCGATCGCGGCAGCGGGCGCGCTTCTGCGCATCCAGGGCTTCGACGCGTCGCACATCCTCGAGCTGCGGCTACTCGAGTAGCGCGCGCCCGACGACCGCGCCTTCGAGGCCGAGCGCGGCCAGCGCGTCGAGATCCTCCTGCGACCGGACGCCGCCCGCGGCCAGCACTGGGCCGCCAAAGCGGCCGGCGACGCGTTCCATCAGTGCGAGATCGGGGCCGCCAAGCGTTCCGTCGCGGTCGACGGCAGTACAGAGAAGACGCGCGACCCCGGCGGCGCGGCAGCGATCGACCGCTTCGTCGACCGTGAGGCCGCTGCCGTGCTCCCATCCGCGCGTGCGCACCTCACCGTCGCGGACGTCGACGGCCACGACCAGCCGTGCGCCGAGCACCTCGACATAGGGTTCGGGCCCCTGCTCGAACGCCGCCGTTCCGACGATGACGCGTTCGATGCCTGCGGCGACGAGCGCGCGCGCGTCGTCGGGGCTGCGCACGCCGCCGCCGAGCTGGACGGGAACCGGCGCAACCGCCGTCGCCAGGCGTCGCGCAAGGTCGATCGGGGCACCGCCCGCGCGGGCTGCGTCGAGCACGACCACGTGGAGCAGGGGAGGAGCGGTAGCGGCAAAGCGGCAAGCGAGCTCGATCGGGTCGCCGGCCTCGCGAGTCACGGCGTCGAAGTCCCCACGTTCGAGCCGTACGGCCCGGCCGTCGAGCACGTCCACGGCCGGGAGAATTTGAAAGCCGCTGTTCACCATGTTACCATGCTAACACGATGGCAGCTACGGAGCCCCGACATTGGCCGACCAGAGAGCACCGAGACCTCTTCGAGACGGTCGCGTCGCTGAAGACGAAGGAGGAAGCCCAGAGCTTCCTGCGGGATCTCTGCACGCGCGCGGAGCTGGACGCGATGGCGCACCGTTGGCAGGTGGCGCGCCTCCTGGACGAGGGACTCCCGTACCTCGAGGTCGCGCGGCGCGCGCACGCTTCGACGACGACGGTGACGCGCGTGGCCCAGTGGCTGCGACGTGGCGAGGGCGGCTACCGGCTGGCGCTCCAGCGGCGGCGAAAGTCCTGAGGATCGCGGTCCCGTCGAAGGGCCGGCTGCGCGATCCCGCGATCGCGCTGCTCGAGGACGCCGGCCTCGGGCCGGAAACGCCCGGCGACCGCGCGCTCGCGTTCCCCTGCCGCAACGCACCGGTCGAGGCGCTGCTCGTGCGCGCCGACGACATTCCCGAGTATGTGCAGGACGGCGTCGTCGACTGTGGAATCACGGGCCTCGACATCGTGCGCGAGCGCGGTGCGACCGTCAGGGAGCTGCAGCGCCTCGGCTTCGGCGCGTGCACGCTCGAGGCCGCGGTGCCGGAGGAGTCGGCGTTCGCTTCGCCCGACGACCTCACCGGCGCGCGCATCGCGACGAGCTTCCCGCGGCTCGCACAGGATCTGCTGCCTGTGCCGATCACGCTCGTCGACGTGCACGGCTCCGTCGAGCTCGCGCCGCGACTCGGACTCGCCGACGCAATTGTCGATCTCGTCTCGAGTGGAAGCACGCTGCGCACGAATGGCCTCCGGTCGATCGGCGTGCTGCTCGAGTCCGAGGCGGTGCTCATCGGCCCAATGGAACCGTGTGCCGAGGCGGTGCAGCTCGCCGGCGTCTTCCGCAGCGTCGTCGACGCGCGCGGGACGCGCTACCTCATGCTGAACGCGCCAGAGGATGCGATCGACGCGATCTGCGCGCTCGTACCGGGATCCCGCGCGCCGAGCGTGCTGCCGCTCTCAGAACCGGGGATGGTGGCGGTGCACAGCCTCGTGCCGGCCGCCGACATCTGGCGCTTGCTCCCAGAGCTCGAGGCGGCGGGCGCGTCGTCGATCCTGATTGTCCCCGTCGAACGGATGCTCGGATGAACATCGTCGAGGACGTCAAGGCACGCGGGGCCGCTGCGGTGCGCGAGTGGGCACTGCGGCTCGACGGCGTCGAGCCCGCACGTGCGGAGCCGTCGGCCGACCTTCCGGAAGAGGCGGTGCTCGCACTTGCCGATCGTGTTCGCCGCTGGCACGAGGTGCAGCGGCCGGCCGACGTGCGGCTCGAGGTCGAGCCCGGCGTCGAGCTCGAGCGCCGCTGGGTCCCGCTCGACTCCGTCGGCGTGTACGTGCCGCGCGGCCTCGTTTCGACGCTCGTCATGTGCGCGGTGCCCGCGCAGGTCGCGGGTGTGCGTCGGCTCGTCGTCTGCACGCCGCCCGAAGGCGCGGGCCTTGTCGCGCGAGCCGCGGAGCTGCTCGGCATCGACGAGGTGTGGGCGCTCGGCGGGCCGCAGGCGATCGGCTACCTCGCGTACGTCGAGCGCGTGGACAAGATCGTCGGACCGGGCGGTCCGTACGTGAACGACGCGAAGCTCGCAGTCGCGCGCGACGTCGCCATCGACCTGCCTGCGGGGCCGTCGGAGGTCGTGGTCGTGCTCGGCGCGGGCGGCGACCGTCGGCTCGCCGAGCTCGAGGTCGCGGCACAGGCCGAGCACGGGCACGAGGCCGTCTGCCGCATCGTCTCCACGCTGGAAGAGGCCGAGGCGCTCGCGCCCGAGCATCTCGTGTTGCTCGGCGACGCGGAGGCGCTCGCACCGCAGGTGCGCAACGCCGGCGCCGTCTTCGTCGGCGAGTGGTCGCCGGTGGCGAGCGGCGATCTCGGTACCGGCGCGAATCACGTTCTCCCGACCGGAGGCTGGGCGCGCCGGGTCGGCGGCCTCGGCCTGGAGGCGTTCCTCAAGCCGATCACCATCCAGCGGCTCACGGAGGAAGGGCTCGCGCGCGTGCGGCCGACGGTGGAGGCGCTCGCCGCCATCGAGGGATTGCCTGCGCACGCCGAGGCGGTGCAGCGATGAGAGCGCTCTCGTCCGAGTTCGCGCAGTACCAGTGGGCGCCGTCGACGGCCGAGCTCGCGCGCCGCGCGGGGCTCGACCCGGTGCAGATCGTCCGCTTCGACGGCAACGTCCCACCGCTGCCGCTTCCGAGCTCGCGCGCCGCGGCGATCGCGTCGGCGCTCGCGCGCGTGAACGAATACGCGCACGGCGGCCACCCGTTCATCCGCGAGGCGATCGCCGAATACGCGGGCGTCGAGCCCGAGAACGTCGTTGTCGGCGCCGGCGCGGACGACCTCATCATGCTCGTGGCGCGTTCGTTCGCCGGCCCGGGTGACACGGTCGCGATCCCGGCCTCGCCGACGTATCCGCTGTTCCGCGTCGCCGCGCAGCTCGCGGGTGCGGAAGTCGGCGACGAGGCGCCCGTGCTCACGTTCGCGTGCCGGCCCGGTAACCCGACCGGCGCGCTCGATCCGCTCCCGTCCGCGCGCCCGCTCGTCGTCGACGAGGCGTACTTCGAGTACGCGAACGATCCCGGTGCAGCCGGGCTGATCGACGACGGCGTCATCGTCCTCCGGACGTTCTCGAAGATCTTCGCGCTCGCGGGCGCGCGCATCGGCTACGCGCTCGCGTCGCGAGACGTCGCTGCCGAATTGAACGCGCGGCAGGCGCCGGACCCCGTGTCATCGCTTTCGGTCGCGCTCGCACTTGCCGGGCTCGCGTCGCCGCCGGATCCGGCGCCGATCATCGCGGAGCGCGAACGCCTCGCCGCGGAGCTACGCGGGCTCGGCTTCGAGCCTCTGCCGTCGCGTGCGAACTTCGTCTACGTCCCAGTAGCGAATCCGGCCGCGGTCGCGGCCACGCTGCTCGCCGCCGGCTGCGTCGTGCGCGTGTTCGAGGACGCCGTCCGCATCTCCGTGCGCGACCGCGAGGACGACGACCTCCTCCTCGCCGCGCTCGCCGGCGAGCTCACCGCGCAGAAGCGGCGCGTCCGTCACGTGCGAACGACCGTCGAGACGACGGTGCGCATCCGCCTCGCGCTCGACGGCGCCAGCCGCGTGCGCGTCGGGACGGGCACGGGGCTGTACGACCACTTCCTCGAGCAGCTGGCGTTCCACGCCGGCTTCGACCTCGTGCTCGAGGCGAGCGGCGACCTCGAGACGGGCAATCACCACACCGCCGAGGACTCCGCCATCGCGCTCGGCGAGGCGTTCGACCGCGCGCTCGGCGACCGCAGGGGAATCGCGCGCTACGGCGATGCGGTCGTGGTCATGGACGACGCGCGAGCGACCGCCGCCGTCGATCTCGGTGGCCGCCCGCATACGAAGATCGTCATCGATCCCGCCGTCGGCCTTGCCGCGCACGTGCTGGCGAGCTTCGCGAACAACGCACGCATCGGCTTGCACGTCGAGTCGATGGGCGACGACGCGCATCACGTCGCCGAGGCGGCGTACAAGGCGACGGGGCGTGCGTTGCGCGCGGCCATCCGCAGCGAGAGCGACGTGCTGCCGTCGACGAAGGGTCTGATGTGAAGACGGTCGCGATCGCACACTACGGCGCCGGCAACGTCCGCTCCGTCGAGCTTGCCGTCCGCCGCCTCGGTGCGGAGATGACCGACGACCTCGAGGGCGCAGACCTGGCAGTGCTTCCCGGCGTCGGCTCAGCCCGGTCGGCCATGGACGGTCTCGGGCCGGCAGCCGACGTCTTGCGTGCACGTCAAGCGGCGGGGCGGCCGATCCTCGGAATCTGCCTCGGCCTCCAGCTCGCGCTCGACGAGAGCGAGGAGGACGGCGGCGTCGCCGGGCTCGGGATCGTTCCGGGCCGTGCAGTACGGCTCCAGGCGGAGCGCGTGCCGCGCATCGGCTGGGCCAGGGTCGAGCCCGGAGGCGAGGCGTACTGGTTCGCGCACTCGTACGAGGCCGTGACCGACGCAACGGTGGCGACGAGTGAGGGGCACGCCGCGATCGTCGAGCACGGCTCCTTCGTCGGCGTGCAATTCCATCCCGAGAAGAGCGGTGTCGCCGGTCAACGGTTTCTGGAGCAATGCCTCTCCCGCGTTTGATCCCATGCCTCGATGTGGCGGGCGGGCGCGTCGTCAAGGGCGTGCGCTTCCGGCAGTTGCGCGACGTCGGCGACCCCGTCGAGCTCGGTGCGGCCTACTCCGACGGCGGCGCGGATGAGCTCGTGTTCCTCGACATCTCGGCCACCATCACGTCGACGGTCGCTGCCGCAGGCGTCGCGGCGCGCGTCGCCGAGCACGTGACCATTCCCTTCACGTTCGGCGGCGGCATTCGCTCCGTCGCGGACGCGACCGCGCTCCTCGAGGCGGGGGCGGACAAGATCAGCGTGAACTCGGCCGCGCTCGCGCGGCCGGAGCTGATCGAGGAGCTCGCGCGCGCGCTCGGGAGCCAGGCGGTCGTCGTCGCCATCGACACGGAAGGAGGGCGCGTGCGCTCGCACGCCGCGACGCGCGATGCCGCGCGCGACACCGTCGAGTGGGCACAGGAGTGCGAGCAGCGCGGCGCCGGCGAACTTCTCGTCACGTCGATCGACCGCGACGGAACGCAGGACGGCTACGACCTCGAGCAGCTCGCGGCGCTGCGCGACGCCGTCTCGCTGCCGGTGATCGCATCCGGCGGTGCCGGCAATGCGCGGCACGTCGCCGACGCGCTCGGTGTTTCTCAGGCGGCGCTCCTCGCGTCGATCCTGCACGAGGACCCCAACCGTCTCGTTTCGCTACGAACGGAACTGAAGGAGCTCGGCGTATGCCTGCGCTGAAAGCCGCGATCGTCCAAGACGCATCCGACGGCCGCGTGCTCATGCTCGCGTGGATGGACGCGGAGGCGGAGCGGCTCACGCGCGAGACGGGTGAGGCGTGGTTCTGGAGCCGCTCGCGCGAAGAGTTGTGGCACAAAGGCGAGACGTCGGGGAACGTGCTCCATGTCGAGGAGATCCGCGACGACTGTGACGGCGACGCGCTCGTCGTCCGCGTGCGGCCCGACGGCCCCGCCTGCCACACCGGTTCGCGCTCCTGCTTCGCACCCGCGCTCTGGCGGACGATCTCGGAGCGGAAGAAGGAGCGCCCGGAAGGGTCGTACGTCGTCTCGCTCCTCGACGCGGGCGTTGCCCGCTGCGCGCAGAAGGTCGGCGAGGAGGGGGTGGAGGTCGGGCTCGCCGCGGTCGCGGGTGACCGCGACGCGATCGTTGCCGAGGCGGCCGATCTCGTGTTCCATCTCTATGTACTGCTGGCCGCGACGGACGTCGACCTCTCAGAGGTCGAGGACGAGCTCGCGCGCCGCGCCGAATAGAGTCCGTCCGTGCCTCCGGTCGCCCTTACCGGCGACGACCTGACCGTCGCCGACGTCTGGTCCGTCGCCGTCGAACGACGGCCGACCGAGCTGACCGACGCCGCGCGCAAGAAAATGCGCGCCGCGCGCGACGTCGTCGAACGTGCGGCGCACGGCACGCACGAGCACACGTACGGCGTCAACACCGGCTTCGGCCGCTTCGTCTCGCAGTCGATTCCTGAGGAGCTGACCGAGGAGCTGCAGCTGCGCCTGCTGCGCTCGCACGCATGCGGCGTCGGCGAGCCGTATCCGGACGAGATCGTCCGCGCCGCGATGCTCCTGCGCGCGAACACGCTCGCGAAGGGGAACTCCGGCGCGCACGTCGTGACCGTCGAGCTCCTGCTCGCGTGCCTCGACCGCGGCATCGTCCCTGTCGTTCCGGCGCGGGGGAGTGTGGGGGCGTCCGGCGACCTCGCACCGCTCGCGCATCTCGCGCTTCCGCTCGTCGGCGAGGGCGAGGCGTTTCTCGGGGGCGAGCGCATGCCCGGCCTCGAGGCCCTGACACGTGCCGGTCTCGAGCCCGTCCGGCTCGCTGCGAAGGAAGGTCTCTCCCTCATCAACGGCACGCAGTTCATGGCCGCGTTCACCGCCCTCGGGCTTGTGCGCGCGCGCAGGCTCGCGCACGCCGCCGACGTCGCCTGTGCGCAGTCGCTCGAGGCGCTGCAGGGATCACGGACGTCGTTCATCCCGGAGATCCATGCGCTGCGCCCGCTTCGAGGCCAAACGGCGTCGGCGGCGCACGTGCTGCAGCTGCTCGACGGGTCGGCCATCCTCGAATCGCACCGCTGGTGCGACAAGGTGCAGGACGCGTACTCGTTGCGCTGCGCGCCGCAGGTGCACGGGGCGTCGCGCGACCTGCTGGACTACATCGACTACACCATCTCGGTCGAGCTGAACGCTGCCACGGACAATCCTCTCGTGCTCGTCGGGGAGGACGCGCTGGTTTCGAACGGCAACTTCCATGGACAGCCGGTCGCGTTCGCGCTCGACGTGATGGCGATGGCGGTTGCCGAGCTCGCGTCCATCTCCGAGCGCCGCGTCGAGCGGCTCGTCAACCCCAACCTGTCGGACGGCCTGCCCGCGTTCCTGACGAGCGACGGAGGGTTGAACAGCGGGTTCATGATTCCCCAGTACGTGGCCGCGTCGCTGGTCTCCGAGAACAAGGTGCTCGCGCATCCGGCGTCGGTGGATTCGATCCCGACGAGCGCCGGGCAAGAGGATCACGTGTCCATGGGAAACGCCGCGGGCCTGAAGGCCTGGCAGGTGCTCGCGAACTGCGAGAACGTGCTTGCGATCGAGCTGCTCGCCGGCGCACAAGGGGTCGAGTTCCTCGCGCCGCTCGAGCCCGGGGTCGGCGTACGCGCGGCTCGCGCATTCGTCCGGGAGCGCTCGCCGCGGCTGAAGGACGACCGCTCCCTCGCGCCCGACATCGAAGCGATGGCGTCGGCGATCCGGGACGGGTCGCTCGAGAAAGCCGTCGCGTGAGCGTCACCACGTCACGCGTCGAAGAGCTGTGCGGCGACCTCGCTCGCATCCGCGCACCGCGGGGCACGACGCTCAACGCGCGGCAGTGGTCGACCGAGGCCCCGCTGCGCATGCTCCTGAACAACCTCGACGCCGAGGTGGCCGAGAAGCCGGAGGAGCTCATCGTCTACGGCGGCTCGGGCAAGGCTGCGCGCAACCACGAAGCGCTGCGCGCGATCGTCGCCACGCTGCTCGAGCTCGGGCCGGACGAGACCCTGCTCGTGCAGTCGGGGAAGCCGGTCGGCGTGCTCGCGACGCACGAGGGTGCGCCGCGTGTCCTCATCGCCAACTCACTCCTCGTTCCGCGGTGGGCGACGTGGGACGAGTTCCGCCGCCTCGAGGCGCTCGGCCTGACGATGTTCGGGCAGATGACGGCGGGGTCGTGGATCTACATCGGCACGCAGGGAATCCTGCAAGGCACGTACCAGACGTTCGCCGCCGCCGGCGAAAAGCACTTCGGCGAGCCGCACCTCCGCGGACGCACGATCCTGACGGCGGGACTCGGCGGCATGGGCGGCGCGCAGCCGCTCGCCGGAACGATGGCGGGGGCGGCGATCCTCTGCATCGAGGTCGACCCGCACCGCATCGAGCGCCGGCTCGAGACGCGGTACCTCGACGAGGCAACGGACTCGATAGACGACGCGCTCGCACGCATACGCGCGGCCGCGGCCGAGAAGCGTGCTCTGTCCGTCGGGCTGCTGGGGAACGCCGCGGACGTTGTCCCGCTTCTTGCGGCGCGCGGCGAGCACTTCGACCTCGTCACCGACCAGACGGCCGCGCACGACCCGCTGAACGGATACGTGCCGAGCGGCTATTCCGTCGACGAGGCGGACACGTTGCGCACGTCCGATCCGGATGAGTACCTGCGGCTTGTGCGCGCGTCGATCGCCGCACACGTCGAAGGCATGCTCGAGTACGTCCGCCGCGGCGCGTCTGTTTTCGACTATGGCAACAACTTGCGAGGTGAGGCCCGTGAAGCGGGCGTAGCGGAGGCCTTCTCATACCCGGGCTTCGTCCCGGCCTATATCCGGCCGCTGTTCTGTCGCGGGATCGGGCCGTTTCGTTGGGCAGTGCTGTCCGGGGATCCGGCCGACATCGCGGCCATCGACGCGGAGCTGCAGGCGCTGTTCCCGGACGACGCGCTCCTCCAGCGGTGGCTCGAGCTCGCGCCGGGTCGCGTCGCGTTCCAGGGACTGCCGGCCCGCATCTGCTGGCTCGGCTACGGCGACCGCGCGAAGGCGGGGCTCGCGATCAACGAGCTCGTGCGAAGCGGCGCGGTGAAGGCGCCCGTCGTCATCGGGCGCGACCACCTCGACGCGGGGTCCGTCGCCTCGCCCTACCGAGAGACCGAGTCGATGAGGGACGGCTCGGACGCGATCGCCGACTGGCCGATCCTCAACGCGCTCGTCAACGTCGCCGCCGGCGCGACCTGGGTGAGCGTGCATCACGGCGGGGGCGTCGGGATCGGCAACGCGATCCACGCGGGCATGGTCGTCGTCGCCGACGGCACCGACGACGCTGCAGAACGGCTCCAGCGCGTGCTCACGACCGATCCGGCCACCGGAGTGCTCCGCCACGCCGACGCCGGCTACCCGGACGCGATCGAGGCTGTACGCGAGGGCGGACTGCGGCTCCCCATGCGGGGGTCATAAAGCTCACAGGACACTCACAGGTGGCGCTCACAGGCGGCTCATGCCGCATGGCGAAACTCGCAGCATGAGTCCCGCCACCGCCTCCTTTTCAGCGCTCGGCACCACAGCGGAGATCACGGCCCTTGACGCACTGTCGCTCGCCTCTGCGATCGACGTGCTCGAGCGCGAGCTCGATGCGATCGACCGAGCCTGCAGTCGCTTCCGCGCCGACTCCGAGGTCTCGCGTCTCGCGCGCAGCGGCGGCCGGTGGATGACCGCGAGCAGGCTGTTGCGCCAGGCACTCATCGCCGGTGTTCACGCCGCGGCCGCCACCGGCGGTGCGGTCGACCCGACAGTGGGCGCCTCGATGAACGCCCTCGGCTGGGACGCCGACTTCCGCGTCGTCGTCTCCCGGCGCGAGCCCGCGCGGATCGAGCTCGTCCCGGCCGCCGGCTGGCAGCGCATCGAGATCGACGACGAGCACGGACGCGTGCGCGTCCCCGCAGGCGTCCTCGTCGACCTCGGCGCGACCGCGAAGGCCTTCGCCGCCGACCGCGCTGCTGCAGCAGCGTTCCGCGCGACCGGCTCGTCCGTTCTCGTGAACCTCGGCGGCGATATCGCCGTCGCAGGGCCGGCGCCCGCCGGCGGCTGGCCGATCCTCGTCACCGACGACCATCGCGCTCCCTCCCCCGCGGACGGTCAAACGGTGGCGATCGCCGCCGGCGGGCTCGCCACGTCGAGCACGACCGTGCGCCGCTGGCGCACGACAGAGGGCACTGCGCATCACGTGCTCGACCCGCGCAGCGGTCGTCCGGCCGTCGAGGTCTGGCGCACGGTCAGCGTTGCCGCAGCGTCGTGCGTGGACGCGAACACCGCGTCGACCGCGGCCATCGTCCTCGGCGACGACGCGCAGCGCTGGCTGGAGAACGCCGGGCTCGCCGCCCGTCTCGTTCGTCCCGACGGCAGCGTCGTCGTGACCGGCGGCTGGCCCGCACAGGAAGAACTCCCATGCGCAGCCTGAACAATCCGATCATCTGGTACCTCATGCGCGGGAGCGGCGTCGTCACGCTGATCCTCTTCACCGTCGTCGTCGTCCTCGGCATCGCCACGACGCGCAGGTTTCGCACCGCCCGCCTGCCCCGCTTCGTGACGCTCGGCGTCCATCGCAGCGTCTCGCTGCTCGCGGTGGTGTTCCTCGGCATCCACATCGTGACCGCGTTGGCGGACTCGTACGCGAAGGTCAGCCTCGCTCAGGCGCTTCTCCCGCTGCCGAGCGCGAAGTACGGGCTCTGGCTCGGGATGGGCGCGCTCTCGCTCGACTTGGTCGCGGCAGTAATCGTGACGAGCCTGCTTCGCCACCGCATGAGCCAGCGCGTCTGGAAGAGCGTGCACTGGCTCGCTTACGCATCGTGGCCGCTCGCCTTCGCACACAGCGTCGGCATCGGCACCGACAAGGCGGCCGGATGGTTCCTCGACACGGGCATCGCCTGCGCCGGCCTCATCGCGGCCGCGCTCGCTTGGCGGTTGCTCGCGATCCGGAATCCGTATCCGAAGTACCTCGGGACGGCGTCGTGAGCGCCGCCGTCGCTGTCGAGCGGGGAGCAAACGTCTCTGCGCGCCTCCTCACTCCGGTCGAGACGCCGTTGCCGCGGCGACGGCGTGCAGAGCTGCTCGCCGAGATCGAGGCGAGCGGACTCACCGGTCGCGGCGGAGCTGCGTTTCCGACCGCGTTCAAGCTGGCGTCCTTGGCGCGCACGCGCAATCCGGTCGTCGTCGCGAACGGAACAGAGGGCGAGCCGGCGAGCTGGAAGGACAAGGTGCTGCTGGCCGAGAATCCCCACCTCGTCATCGACGGCGCGGTTGTCGCCGCGCGCATCGTCGGCGGACGCCGCTTGATCTTCGCCGTCGGCCGTGAGAATCGCACGGTTCGGAAGCGCCTCGAACGCGCAGTCGCCCAAAGGAGCGACGGCTTCGACTGCTTTGTCGAAACGGTGCCGGACCGGTTCGTCGCCGGCGAGGAGTCGTCGCTCGTCAACCTCTTGAACGGCGGCCCGGCGAAACCAACGATGCAGAAGCCGTACGAGCGAGGCGTGCTCGTCCAGAACATCGAGACCCTCGCGAACCTCGGCCTCATCGCACGCTACGGCGCCGGCTGGTTCCGCGAGCGCGGGACGGCGGACGAACCGGGCACCGTTCTCGTCACCGTCCTCGGCGCCGTGCGGCGGCCCGGCGTGGCGGAGGTCGAGCTCGGCACGCCGATGCGCGACGTCCTGCAACGGTTCGGCGGCCTCAGCGCCCTGCCGCGCGCAATTCTCGTCGGCGGCTACTTCGGCACCTGGGTGCATGCGCACGACGCACTCGACCTTCCGCTCTCCGATGCCGCGCTGAAGCCCTTCGGCGCGTCGCTCGGTGCCCGATCGATCGTCGTCCTCCCGCCGGACGCGTGCGGGCTCGCCGAGTCCGCCCGGGTGGCGCGCTACCTCGCCGACGAGAGCGCAGGCCAGTGCGGGCCGTGTGTCTTCGGTCTCGCCGCGATGGCCGATGCGCTCGAGACGCTCGACGTCGACCGGCTCCGCCGGCTGGCGCCGCAGGTCTCCGGCCGCGGCGCGTGCGCGCATCCGACCGGCGCGACGCGTTTCGTCTCGAGCGCCGTCGACGTCTTTGCGGACGAGATCGCCCGCCACCATGCCGGCCGCTGCAGTGGGCCGGCGCAGACGCCAGTGCTCCCACTGGGAGCCTCCCGCGAATGGAGATGAGCATGAAACTCCGCGTGAACCCGATCCTCTGCGACGGCTACGGCCACTGTGCGGAGCTCCTGCCCGAGCTCGTCGAGCTCGACGAATGGGGTTACCCGATCATGCCGCGCGAGCCCGTCGCCCGAGCACTCGAGTCCGCCGCGGAGCGGGCCGTGAAGATGTGTCCTCGCCTTGCGCTCTCACTCGAGAAGAGTGCGCGATGACCCCGAAGAGCCGCGACCGGAACATGACTCGCGTCCGCCGAATCACCGCCGCTGTTGCGGGTGCCGCTCTCGCAGCGTGCGGTCTCTTCGCCGGGCTCGCAGCCAGCGCGACGCAGAAGGCCTACTCGACGACCACCGCGACGACGACCAAGAAACACGTCCGAGCGACAACGACAGCCGCGACGACGCCGGTGACGACGACGGTCACGCCGGTCACGGTCACACCGATAACCGTCACACCTACACCGTCCGCCCCGATCGCCTCCTCGGGAGGCTCGTAGACTCACCGCGTGCGCCTCCTCATCCGCGACCTCGCGCAGGTGGCCACGCCGGCCGGCCGCAAGGCGCCGCTGCGCGGCGCACACCTCGGCGAGGTGGACGTGCTCGAAGACGCGTACGTGCTCTGCGACGGCGACACGATCGAGGCGGTCGGCCGCATGCGCGATCTCCCATCGCTCGACGGCGACGTCGACGAGGTCTACGGCGACGGGTGCTGCGCGATCCCGGGCCTCGTCGACTGCCACACGCACGCGGCGTTCGGCGGTGACCGCGTGGAGGAGTTCTCGTTGCGCGCCGGCGGCGCGACGTACGAGGATCTGCACGCGGTCGGCGGCGGCATTCTCTCCACCGTTCGCGCCACGCGCGCTGCCGGCGAGGACGGCCTGCGCGATGCGGTCTCCCTCCACCGGGACTGGATGCGGCGTCATGGCACCACGACGTTCGAATCGAAGTCCGGCTATGGCCTCGACCACGACACGGAGCTCGCGTCGCTGCGCGCCATTCGAGACGCGGGCGGAATCCCCACCTGGCTTGGCGCGCACGCGGTGCCGCCCGAGTTCGACGACGCGGACGCGTATCTCGACTTCGCGCTGGCGGAAGTGCTTCCAGAAGCGGCGAAGATCGCCGAGGCGGCCGACGTCTTCCTCGAGCGCGGCGCATTCGACGCGGCACAGGCGCGGCGCTACCTCGTGGCGTGCCGTGACGCCGGCCTCGCGCTTCGGCTGCACGGCGACCAGTTCACCGAGCAGGGCGCGATTCCGCTCGCGATCGAGCTCGGCGCGCGCTCGGTCGACCACCTCGAGGCGACCGGCGACGAGGGCATTCGGGCACTCGCCGCCAGCAACGTGACCGGCGTGGTCCTCCCGGCGAGCGCGCTCTTCCTCGGGCGGCCGATGCCGCCGGCGCGCGCACTCGTCGACGCCGGCGCCGCGGTTGCGCTCGCGACCGACTTCAATCCGGGCAGCGCGTTCTGCGAGAGCCTGCCGCTCAGCTGCTCGCTCGCCGCCACGCAGTTGAAGCTCTCACCGGCGGAGGCGCTGTCCGCGTGCACCGTGAACGCGGCCCACGTCCTCGGGCGCGGCGACCGCCTCGGCAGGATCGCGCCGGGCTATCGCGCCGACCTCGTCCTGCTCGACGCGCCCGACTGGCGCTACCTCGCCTACCACCTCGGCGGCGAGGTCGTCGCCCGGGTCGTGCTCGGAGGCGAGCTACCCTAGTCCCGTATGCCGACGAGGAAACAGAAGCGCCGCGAGGCGAAGGCCAAGCGGCACGACTACGAGTTCGTCTACCTCGACGACGACGGGAACGAAGTCGAGGCGCCGGAGGAAACGCCAGCCGAGACGCGTCGCAACGGCACGAGGCCGGCGGCGAAGAAGGCTGCGCCTCCGGCGCGGGGACGCCGCACTCCACAGCCGCCGTCGTGGGGGCGGGCCGGCCGGCGCGCGCTCATCCTCGGCGCCGTCGTCTTCGTCCTCTTCGGGATGTTGAACAAGACGCACAACTACACGAGCGCCGCCCTGGCCGCGGTGCTGTACACGGCGCTCTTCATCCCGTTCACGTACATGCTCGACCGCTTCGCCTATCGTCGCTGGCAGGCGCGCGAGCAGGCGTCTTCGAAGCGCTGACGCCTCGTTAGACTCGCTCGATGCCGTTGGTGGTGGACACATACGGGCTTGGAGCGCTGCAAACGAACTGCTACGTCGTGCGCTCCGAGCGTGGCGCGGCGGAAGCCGTCGTTGTCGATCCCGGCGGCGACGCGGCGCAGCTGCGCCTCGAGCTGGCCGGCATGGGCGCGTCCTGCGCGGCCATCCTGATCACGCACGGCCACTTCGACCACGTAGGCGGCGTGGCCGATCTCGCCGAAGGGACCGGCGCTCCGGTGTACATGCCCGAGGGCGAGCGCGACCGGCTGGAGCGCTTCCCGGAGTTTGCACCCGCCGGGGCGCCCGGACGCGCATACCCGGTCGACCACCCGCTTCACGGCGGCGAGACGCTCGAGCTCGCCGACATCACGTTCGAATGCGTCGCGATCCCGGGACACTCGTCGGCGCACGTCGCCTTCCACGCAGACGGCTGCCTCTTCAGCGGCGACCTGCTCTTCGCCGGGTCCGTCGGTCGCGTCGACCTCCCGGGCGCCGACTGGGACACGCTGCTCGCGTCGGTGCGCACGCTCACCGAGCGCTATCCCGAGGACACGATCGTCTACCCCGGCCACGGGCCGCGGACGACGCTCGGCGCCGAGCTCGCGCGCAATCCGTACCTCGCGGAGCTGCGCGCGTGACGCGCATCGAGGCGCCGAAAGGAACGCACGACATCCTTCCGTCCGACCAGCCGCTCTGGCAGAAAGTGACGGGGGAGATGGAGCGCATGTGCTCGCTCTACGGCTATCGCCGGATTCAGACGCCGGTGTTCGAGGACACGGAGCTCTTCCAGCGCACGTCGGGCGCGGGCTCCGACATCGTCCAGAAGGAGATGTACACGTTCGAGGACCGCGGCGACCGCTCGCTCACGCTGCGCCCCGAGGGCACGGCACCGATCTGTCGCGCGTACATCGAGCACGGCATGCATCGTGAGCCGCAGCCGGTCAAGCTTTACACGATCGCGACCATGTATCGATACGCGGCGCCGCAGCGCGGCCGCTTCCGCGAGCACACACAGCTTTCGCTCGAGTGCATCGGCTCCGAGGAGCCGTCCGTCGACGCAGAGGTGATCCAGTACTACGACGCGCTGCTGCGCAACCTCGGCATCCGGAAGTTCGAGCTCCAGCTGAACTCAATCGGCGACCGCACCTGCCGGCCGGCGTACATCGAGCGGTTGAACGAGTGGCTTGATGCGCACTCGGACGTCCTCGACGACGACGCGAAGCAGAAGCGCGCGACGAGTCCGCTGCGCGTGTTCGACGTGAAGAATCCGAAGGTGCGAGCTGCGCTCGAGGATGCGCCGAGGATCGGTGACTCGCTCTGCGATGAGTGCGCCCAGCATTTCGCGCGCGTGTGCTCGTACCTGGACGAGTACGGCGTGCCGTACACGATCGTGCCGACGCTCGTGCGCGGCATCGACTATTACACGCGTACGACGTTCGAGTTCCTCGGCCCGGACGAGAGTGCGCAGGCCTCCACGATCTGCGGCGGGGGGCGCTACGACTATCTCGTCGAGGAGATCGGCGGCCCGTCGACGCCGGGGATCGGCTTCGGCGCAGGCATCGAGCGGCTCGTGCTGTCGCTCGAGCTGGAGGGGATCACGGCCGAGCAGCCGTTGCTGGATGTGTTCTTCGCGGTGGAGCAGGGTCAATCCGCGTTCACTGCCGTGCACGAGCTGCGCGCAGCCGGAATTGCGGCCGACTCCGACCACGCCGGCCGCTCCCTCAAGGGCCAGGTGACGTACGGGCAGAAGCACGCACGCGCGACCGTCATCATCGACGCCGGCGGTTGGACTCTGCGCCGCACCGGCGAGCTCGACGTCACCGTTCGCGATCTCGACGAGCTGAAGGAACTCCTGTGAGCTGGCGCGACACGATGAGCGGCGTGCTGCGTGCGGACGACGCGGGCCGTCGAGTAACGCTCGCCGGCTGGGTCGACGCACGTCGCGATCACGGCGGCCTCGTGTTCATCGACCTGCGTGACCACACCGGCATCGTCCAGCTGGTCGTACGGCCCGAGAACGACCCGGTCGCACATGACGTGCGCAACGAGTTCGTCCTCCAGGCCGAGGGCGAGGTCGTCGCACGCGCGCCCGACGCGGTCAACCCGAACATCCCGACGGGCGAGGTCGAGATCCAGGTCGACACGCTGCGCATCGTCTCGACGTCGGAGCCGCTGCCGTTCCAGATCGGCGACGAGAGCGTGGACGAGGTGCTCCGCCTTCGCTATCGGTACCTCGACATGCGCGGCGACCGCATGCAGCGCAACCTGCGTCTCAACCACGTCATCATCAACGCGATCCGGCGGACGATGGACGACCTCGCCTTCGTCGACGTCTGGACGCCGAGCATGACGAAGGGAACGCCGGAGGGTGCGCGCGACTTCCTCGTGCCCGTCCGGCTCCAGCCCGGCAAGTTCTACGCCCTGGCGCAGTCGCCGCAGCTCTTCAAGCAGCTGTGCATGGTCGGCGGTCTCGACCGCTACTACCAAATCGCAACGTGCTGGCGCGACGAAGACCTGCGCGCGGACAGGCAGTTCGAGTTCCGCCAGCTCGACCTCGAAATGTCGTTCGTCGAGCGCGAGGACGTACTCGACGTGCTCGAGCAATGCGTCGTCGCGAGCTTCGAGGCGGTCGGCCGAGAGGCGCCGCCGCGCCCGTTCCCGCGCATGCGATACGCGGAGGCGATTGCCCGATACGGCACCGACAAGCCCGACCTCCGCTTTGGTCTCGCGATCGAGGACGCGACCGATGTCACGCGCGGCTCGCGGTTCGGCGTCTTTGCGAACGCGCCATGCGTTCGCTACATCGTCGTTCCCCGGACGTTCTCGCGCAGCGAGCACGCGCGGCTCGAAGAGATCGCGAAGGAATGGGGCGCGAAAGGGCTCGCGCAGCTCGGGCAGATCTCGAAGTTCCTTTCGGAAGCCGAACTGGCGGCATTTGACGTCCAGGAAGGCTCGACGGCGCTTTTCGTCGCCGACGAGGAGCCGGTCGTCGCGCGCGTCCTCGGCGGTCTGCGGACGCATCTCGGGCGCGAGCTCGAGCTCGCCGAGACCGGGGAGGAGGTCTTCCACTGGGTGATCGACTTCCCGATGTTCGAGCGGGACGAGGACTCGGGCCAATGGACGTTCCTCCACCATCCGTTCACGGCGCCGATGCCGGGGGACGAGGCTTTCGAACAGGATCCGGGCTCAGCGCTCAGCCAGCACTACGACCTCATCTGGAACGGCTGGGAGCTCGGCTCGGGCTCGGTCCGGATCCACGACGCAGCGATGCAGCAGGCCGTCTTCCGCGTGATGGGCATGGGCGAGGAAGAGCAGCAGGCGAAGTTCGGCTTCCTACTCGAAGCGTTGAAGCTCGGCGCGCCGCCACACGGCGGCTTCGCGATGGGCATCGACCGTTTCGTCGCTCGCATGGCGGGCGAGCCCGACCTTCGTCAGGTGATCGCGTTCCCGAAGGTGGCAAGCGGGGCCGACCCGCTGACCGGCGGACCGACGCCGATGCCGGACACCGTGCTCCGTGAGCTCGGCATCAGATCGATCGTGGATCCGTCCCAGAAGTAGGTCATACTGGCGGCTATGTCGAGCGCACCGAATGCGTCGCAGCTGACCGCGCTTCCGCGGATCGAGGACGTTCCGCCGGCCGGCGACGGTCTCGACGCGGACAGCGTGCGCGAGGCGTTCGAGGCTTTCCGCCGTCACGTCGCGCAGTTGCAGGCGCAGCTCCGCGTGCTGCAGGCATCCAGCAAGAGCGGCAGTGCCGGTGAGCCGACCGGCCACGCCCTGCGCATGGACGCGCTGCACCTCATTCGCGCCGCGGCCGAGTTCGCGGACACGATCGAGCGCGACGCACAGAATGCATCGGCCGCGCAGCTCGCTCGCACCGAGCAGGAGCTCGTGCGCCGGCAGGGTGAGATCGGCAAGCGCGAGGCGGACATCGAGCGCCAGCGCCAGGAGGGCGAAAAGCAGCGCGCCGAGACGATCAACGCCGCCCGCAACGAGGCTCGCGAGCTCGTCACCCGAGCGCAGGCCGACGCGGCACGGGAGCTCCAGGAGGCAGAGGCGCGCGGCGCCCGCCTGCTCGAGCAGTCGCGGCACCAGGCAACCGAGCTCACGAACGCCGCCCGCGCCGAGGTCGAGCAGACGCTCGAATGGGCTCGGAGCCAGGCCGGTGTCGTGATCGCCCGCGCCCAGGAGGGGGTCGAGCAACTGCTCGCCGCCGCCGGGCTCGGACAGGAGGCGATCGCCGAGGTCGCCGCCGCGATCATGCGGTCGGCCGAGCAGTCTTCCGAGGACCACCAGCTGCCTCCGACGGCGGCCCTCGCGGACGCGCCTGCGGAGCCGGAACCGCCGGCAGAGCCGGAGGGCTCGGAGCCGTCCGAGCCGCAACCGTAACCTTCTCCACATGAGGCCACTCTTCGGGCCGCGCACCGTCGTCGAGGCGGCGTTCATCGTTGCCGTCCCGGTGATCGCGCTCGAGGTCGGCCTACACATCTGGGGCATCGTTCTCTGCGGCGCGGCCGCCTACGTGGTCGTTGTCCTCGTCGAGCTCGGCTACTGGTACGAGGGAAGGCGGAGACCGCTGGCAGCCGCCGCGGCAGTGCCGGAGCCCGTCGTCGTGGACGAGCAGCACGTCCGCGTCATCCGCGCCGAGCCGGTGCCCGAGCCCGTGGCGGTCGCAGTCGCGGCCGCGCCCGAGCCTGAGCCGGTCCCCGAGCCGCCGCGCCTGGCGCCGGCGCCGATTCCCGAGCCCGAGCCCGAGCCGGAGCCGGAGCCCGAGCCGGAGCTGCCGCCGGCGGCAGCGGTCATCCACATCGGCGGGCCGCGCCAGTGGAACGTCTGGGATCTCGAGCGTGTTTCCCGCGAGCATTCCGGCGACGATCCGATCGCCGACGAGGAGCGGACGTTCCTGCTCATGTATCTGCGTGACTTCGCCGGGCCCGACGGGCTGCTGCCCGTCGACTTCGACGACCTCGTTCGCCAGAGCTTCGGCGGGCTCGTCGCCAACCTGTGACGTCCGCCGCAGGCCGGCGCGTCGCGTCGTTCGCCGTGCTCGCCGTGGCGATCGCGATCTCCGTCGACCATCGGCACCGTCACCATCAAACGCTTCCGGCCGGTGCCGGGCCGTGGACGACGGCCCTCGCAGCTCCCTAAGCGCCGATCGGCCGGACCGCATGCGGCGTGAAGGTCGGGACGCACACCATGGGCGTCGGGCATCCAGTGCTGCCCTGCGGCGTTCGCATCTACGTCCGGTTCGGCAACCGCACGGTGCTGACGACCGTGATCGACCGAGGCGATGTGCCGTCCGGTCGCGAGCTCAATCTCACGCCCGCGCTGGCCGCGCTGCTCGGCGTGCAGGGAACGCAGAGCGTCCAGTGGCGCTTCACGCGCTAGTGTGGTGTCTGGGTCCGGGCCGAATGGTGAACCAACAGCACCATGAAGGGAGCCCGCGTCCGTCTTCGCGGCGGCAGGGCACCCACCTGTCTCGACAGGTTCCCTAGGTCCGGGCCCAACTTCTTCCCATGACCGAGAGCTTCGGAGACTCCACTCGCGACGGGGAGTGGGCCGCGGTTCGGCTCCGCGTCGATCGCGACCGCATCGTCGAGGCCGACGCGCCCGGGTTCGACCGTCCGATCGTGGGGATGACGCTGCTCGAAGCAGCGGCCGTCGGTGGCGAGACGCTCGCGGTGGACGCGCTCGCGAACGCGCTCGGTCCCGTGTTCCACGCCGAGCCGTCACGTGGACGCACTGCGGTGGCGATGAGTGGCGGAGTCGACAGCGCTGTCGCGCTCCTGCGCGCGCTGCCGAACGCGATCGGCGTGACGCTGCGTCTCTGGCTCGATCCGGCCGGCCCCAGCGCGGAGCGCGCGTGCTGCTCGCCCGAGGCTGTCATCGCGGCACGCGAGACGTGTCACCGGCTCGGAGTTCCGCACGTGACCCTCGATCTACGCGAGGAGTTCCGGAACGCGATCGTGTCGCCGTTCCTCGACGGGTATGCGCGCGGCGAGACGCCGAATCCGTGCATCCGCTGCAACGGCGCGTTCCGCTTCGACGAGTTGCTCGCGTTCGCCGAGCGCGCCGGCTGCGACCGCCTCGCGACCGGCCACTACGCCCGCATCGTCGAGCACGGCGGCCGCCGGCTGCTCGCGCGTGGGGCGGACGCCGCGAAGGATCAGTCGTACATGCTCGCGCAGGTCGATCCTGCGCTTCTCGAGCGCATCTGGTTCCCGCTCGGCGAACAGGGCAAGGAGCAGACGCGCGACGAGGCGGATCGTGCCGGCCTCGACGTCGCGCGCCGAGCAGAGAGCCAGGAGGCGTGCTTCCTCGCCGGCGACGACTACCGCGCGTTCCTCTCGCGGCACGGGCTCCCGCCGCGGCCGGGGCCGATCGTCGACGCAGAAGGCAACGAGCTCGGCGTCCACGGCGGCGCGTGGGAGTTCACCCCTGGCCAGCGCCGCGGTATCGGCGTCGTCGCCGAGCGTCCGCTCTACGTGCTCGACACGGACGCGGCCGCCGAACGCTGTCGTCGTCGGCCCGCACGAGGCGCTTGCCCGCACGCGTGTGCGCGCGTCGGGGCGGCTGTACCTTCCGGCCGACCGCGTCGACGCGAAGCTCCGCTACCGCTCGGCGGCCATCGGAGCCCGGGTGTCAGGCACCGAGGACGGCTTCGAGCTGGAGCTGGACGAGCCCGCCTACGGGGTCGCTCGTGGCCAGGCGGCCGTTCTCTATGCAGGCGACGCCGTCGTCGGCTGCGGGAGCGTCACCGCGGCCTCCTGACGGTAGGATCGGCCCGAATGCTCGTCGCCGCATTCACGTGGGGGGATCTCTGGCGACTCGCGCTCGCCGTGTTCCTCCTCGCCGTCGGCATCGGGTCGGCGTATTTTCTCGTGCGCCTGGGCGGAACTGCCGGGCGCCTCTCTGCGTTCATCTCTGGAGCAGAGCAGGAGATCCTGCCCGTCATCAACAAGGTCGGAGGCAGCGTGGACCGGGTCAACAGCCAGCTCGACAAGGTCGACCGGATGACGGACAGCGCGGTCGACGCGGTCGAGAGCGTCGACACAGCCGTGCGGACGGTGAGCACGGCCGTGACACGGCCGGTGCAGAAAGTCTCGGGCTTCGCTGCCGGCGTGAGCTACGGTGCCGCAGACTTCAAGGTGAAGCGCGACTGGAAGCACGCGGTCCAGTCGGGGAAGGAAGCCGCGGCCCGTCGCGAGCAGGAGCTCACCGACGAGCTGCACGACGTTGGGGGGCCAGGGTCGTGAGCGACGAGATAACGCTTGTGGTGCCGGCACAGGAGGACTTCCGTCCGATCGTGCACCTCGTCGTCGGCGGCCTCGCGGTGCGCCTCGACCTGACGATGGACGCGCTCGAGGATCTGCAGGTCGCGCTCGACGCGCTGCTTGCACGACGCGACGACGAAGGAGACGTTGTCGTGCGCGTGGTGTTCGACGACCAGGAGATGCGCGCGACGGTAGGACCGCTCCCGTCCGCGATCCTCGAAGACATCGAGCGTGACGGCAACGAGCTCGGCCTACGCCGCGTGCTCGAGACCGTGTGCGAGGCATTCGAGGTCGAGGAACGCAACGGCGAAGCATGGGTCGAGTTGACGAAGCGAACGGCTGCAACGGCGGCTACTGGGGGCTAGACGTGCCGCGGATCGACGACAAGATCCTGCTTCGGCGCTATCACGAGCAGGGAGATCTCCAAGCGCGTGAGCAGCTCATCGAGCAGTACATGTCGCTCGTGCGCTCGCTCGCGCGCCGCTACTCCTATCGGGGCGAGCAGCTCGACGACCTCGTGCAGATCGGCGCCATCGGGCTGATCAAGGCGATCGACCGCTTTGACATCGAGCGCGGCGTCGAGCTGACGACGTACGCGACGCCGAACATCATCGGCGAGATCAAGCGCCACTTCCGCGACAAGGGCTGGGCGGTGCGTGTCCCGCGCGGCCTGCAAGAGCTCAACGTGCAGCTGTCGAAGCTCGTGGAACAGCTCACGGTGCAATTCAGCCGCTCCCCGACGATCCCCGAACTCGCGAAGGCCGCGGGCGTCCAGGAGGAGGAAGTGCTCGAGGCGCTCGAGTCCGGGCGCGCCTACTCGTCGCTCTCGCTCTCATCCGGCGGCGGCGACGGCGAGGACGATCTCGACCCGCTCGAGTCGATCGGAACGATCGAGCACCAGTACGAGGTCTCCGAGGATCGCGCCGTCCTCGCGCCGGGATTCCGCGCGCTGGACGAGCGCGAGCGGATGATCCTCCAGCTCCGCTTCTTCGACGGTCTCACGCAGTCGCAGATTGCGCAGCAGGTCGGCATCTCGCAGATGCACGTGTCGCGGCTGATCCGCCGTTCGCTCGAGAAGATCCGCGCGGAGATCGCCGAGGACGAGCCTACGAGCTCGAAGCCGCGGCGCTGAAGCCGAAGTTCAGCAGCCGCGTCCCGTCGGCGTACATGTTCGGGTCGTCGAGCAGCACCGCTATCAACGTGTGCCCGTGGCGGGTCGCCGAGACGACGAGGCACGGCCCGGACTTGTGCGTGTACCCGGTCTTGACGCCGTCGGCACCGGGATAGGAGCGCAGCATCAAGTTGTTGTTGACGTAGATCTTGGAATAGGTCGGTGCGCTCCACGGGACGTGAATGATCTTCGTGCGCACGATCGTGTCGAAGCGTTCGTTGCGTAGCGCGACGCGGGTCAGCGCCGCCATGTCCCACGCGCTCGAGTAGTTGTCGCGATCGACAACCCCGCTCGGCGAGATGAAGTGCGTGTCGTGCAGGCCGAGGCGATGCGCCTCGTCATTCATCTCGCGCACGAACGTCCACTTGTCGCCGCCGGCAGCGATCGCGAGCGCCAAGGCGTCGTCGTTTCCGGAGTAGAGGAGCATCGAGTAGAAGAGCTTCCATGCCTTGACGCGCTCGCCCGCGCGCAGGCCCTCGCGGACGAGCGGGACGCGCGGCACGGACTTGTCGACGGTGACGATGTCGTTCGGCGCGAGCTTCTTCAGCGCGAGCAGCGCGGTCATGATCTTCGTCAGCGAGGCGACCTTGCGGTGCTCGTGCGGCTGGAGCTGCCAGAGTACGCGGCCGGTTCCGGCGTCGACGACGATCGCCGCGGCCGCCGACAGGGGCGGCGAGAACGCATGCTGGAGGATGTCGTCGCCGTTCAGGAGATGCTCCGGCGCGAGCGGCACCGTGCGCACGGTGTGAACGGCCGGCGGGGCGATGACGAGCGGGCCGGATGCAGCGGCGTTCACGCTCGCCGCCGGGCGGCGCGCGCCGACCCACGCACCCGCCATGACCGCCGCGAGGACGAGCAGCGCGATGGGCGTAAGCCGACGGACGCGGTACTTCCGGCGGGGTCGCACCGGACGAGCATACGGCGGCGCCCGGAGGACCCCAACCTAGAATGCTCGGATGCGCACGAGTGCCGAGATTCGCGAGGGATTTCTCTCCTATTTCGAGGAGAAGGGCCACATGCGCCGTCCGTCGGCATCGCTCGTGCCGCGCGCTGATGACCGGTCGACGCTGCTCACCACCGCGGGCATGCAGCCGCAGATGCCGTTCTTCCTCGGCCGGGAGCAGCCGCCCGCGCCGCTGACGACGACCGCCCAGAAATGCTTCCGCACACCGGACATCGACGAGGTCGGACTCGACACGTATCACCTGACGTTCTTCGAGATGCTCGGCAACTTCTCGTTCGGCCAGTACTTCAAGGAGGGCGCGATCGCGTACGCGACCGAGTTCGTGCGCCACCGGCTCGGGCTCGACTGGGACCGGATCTGGGTGAGCGTCCACGCCGGTGACCCGGAGCTGAAGCTCGGCCCCGACGAGGAGGCCATTCGGCTGTGGGAGGCGATCGGCATCCCGCCCGAGCGGATCGTGCCGCTGCCGTCGTCGGAGAACTTCTGGTCGGTCGGCGGCCCGGGGCCGTGCGGTCCCGATTCGGAGATCTACTACGACTGGGGCGTCGAGGCCGGCTGCGGCGAGCCGGACTGCGCGCCGGGCTGCACGCGCTGCTCGCGCTTCCTCGAGTTCTGGAACCTCGTCTTCATGGCGTACGAGCAGCACGCGGACGGGACGCTCACACCGCTGCCGGCGCAGAACGTCGACACCGGCCTCGGCCTCGAACGCACCGCGCAGATTGTCCAGCAGGTTGCGTCCGTCTACGACACGGACGGCTACCAGACGATCATGGGCTGGATCGCCTCCGAGTCGGGCGTCGCGTACGGCGACTCGGTCGACGCGACGAAGGCGCACCGCGTGCTCGCCGACCACGGCCGCGGGATGACGTTCCTCGTCTCCGACGGCGTGACGCCGTCGAACGAGGGCCGCGGGTACGTGCTCCGGCGCGTCATCCGGCGCGCGGCGCAGCACGGGCAGCGCATCGGCATGCAGCCGCCGTTCCTCGCCGGTCTCGCCGACGCTGTGATCGAGCAGATGGGAGAGGCGTATCGGGAGCTCGGTGAGCATCGGCGTGAGATCAAGCAGGTGCTGACGGCCGAGGAGGAGCGCTTCGGCGAGACGCTCGAGCGCGGGATGAAGGTCTTCGAAGAGGCTGCGGCACGGGGTGAGATCACCGGCGACGACGCGTTCGCGCTGCAGGCGACGTACGGCTTCCCGATCGAGCTGACGCAGGAGCTCGCGCGCGAGCGTGGCCTTGGCGTGAACGACGAGGAGTACACGCGGCTGTTCGAGGAGCACCGCGAGATCTCGCGCCGGACGAGCGGCGTCCAGGTGGACGTGCGTTTTTCCGGCGCGCCACGCACCGAGTTCGTCGGATACGAGCGCACCGAGGTGCCGACGGCGATCGTCGCCTACGCCGATCTCGGCGACGGCCTCTTCCAGGCGAAGCTCGAGCGGTCGCCGTTCTATCCAGCCGGCGGCGGCCAGGTTTCGGACCTGGGGACGATCGAGAAGGACGATGGCGCGATGGCAGAGGTCGTCGAGCTCATCCGCTTGGACGGCGACCAGGAGATCGTGTTCCGAGGCGAAGGCTTCAGCGTCGGTGATCGCGTGGTCGCGACCGTCCCGTGGAGCGTGCGCTTCCCGACGATGGCGAACCACACGGCCACCCACGTCCTGCACGAGTGCCTGCGCGAGGTGCTGGGCGACCACGTGAAGCAGGCGGGCTCGGCGGTGCGGCCGGACAAGCTCCGCTTCGACTTCACGCATCCGCAGCCTCTCAGCTCCGAGGAACGCGCCGAGGTCGAGCGCCGGGTGAACGAGCGCGTGTTCGCGAACCTCCCGGTGCGGATCTACGAGACGCCGATCGCCGAGGCGCGCAAGCTCGGCGCGATGATGCTCTTCGGCGAGAAGTACGGCGACATCGTGCGCGTCGTCGACATCGACGGCTGGTCGGTAGAGCTTTGCGGCGGCACGCACGTTCGCTCGACGGCGGAGATCGGACCGTTCGTCATCCTCGACGAGAGCTCCGTCGGCGCAGGCGCGCGCCGCATCGAAGCGGTGACGTCGGGCGAGGCGTTCGCGCTCCTGCACGAGCAGGCGCGCGAGGCGGAGGAGCTGCGCGGCGAGCTCGAGCGCGCACGCCGCGAGTCGAAGCAGCCAAAGCAAGAATCGGCGATGCAGTACGAGATCACCGAGCGCGTCGACGGCGTCGTCTTCGCGCAGGCGTCCGACCTGCAGCCGGGCCCGCTGCGCGACCTCTCCGACCGCATCCGCCAGCAGGAGAAGGCCGACGGCGCCGTCGTCGCGTCCATCACCGACGGCCGCGTGCACATCGTCGTCAACGTGGCCGAGAGCGTCGGTGTCAATGCGGCGGCGCTCGCGAACGAGATGGGGCAGATCGTGGGCGGACGCGGCGGCGGGAAGCCGACGATGGCGCAGGCCGGCGGGAACGTCCCCGACGAGATCCCGAACGCGTTCGCCGCGGCGAAGAAGGCACTCGCTTGAAGGTCATGGCGCTCGACTTCGGCTCCGCGCGCACGGGCGTGGCGGTGTCGGACCCGACCGGCGTTGTTGCGCGTCCGCTCGGCATCGTGAAACGCGCCGACATCGACGAGATCGTGGCCATCGTTCGCGACCAGGGTGTGGAGGAGGTCGTCGTCGGCCATCCGCTGACGCTGCGCGGCGAGCGCGGCGAGCAGGCGAAGGCCGCGGAGCGGTTCGCCAAGGCGCTGCGGTCGGCGGTCGACGTTCCGGTTGTCCTCTTCGACGAACGCTTCACGACCGACCTCGCAGAACAGAGCCCTTCGTCGACGTCCGAAGACGCGCGCGCCGCGGCGCATCTCCTCTCCAGCTATCTCGAGTGGTCCGGCTCAGCGCGGCATTAACGGTCGCGTTCGTGCTGGTCGCCGCCGGCTGCGGCGGGTCGAAGCAGCCGGTCGCCACAACGCCGCCCCCGCCGAAGCCGTTCAAGATCGTCTTCCCGGAGGGGTTCACGCGCGCGCAGATGGCGGAGCGCGTCCAGGCGGTGGCGAAGATCGCCTTCAACGAGCGTCACGTGCGTCCGAAGATCTCGGCGCGCACGTACTTGAAGGCGTCGGGCCCGCGTCGCGTCGCCGGCTTCGGCACGGCGAGGTTGCCGCTGGAGGGATTTCTGTTTCCGGCGCTGTACGATTTCCTGAAGAACACGACGTCGAAGCAACTCGTCGCGGCACAGCTGCAGGCGTTCCACGTCGAGTGGTCGAAGGTCGACCTGACGTACGCGCGCTCGAAGAACCTCACGCCGTACGACGTCTTGAAGATCGCCTCGATCGTGGAGCGCGAAGCGGTGGTAGCGAGCGAACGGAAGCTGGTTGCGGCAGTCATCTACAACCGGCTGCACGACCGGATGCCGCTCGGCATGGACTCGACAATTCGTTACGGGCTGCACGTGCCGGGGACGAAGCCGCTGCTGCAGTCCGACCTCGAGAGCAACAACCCGTACAACTCGCGCAAGTTCCTCGGCCTGCCGCCCACGCCCATCGCGAACCCCGGATTACCCTCCATCGAGGCGGCCGCACACCCTGCACACGTCGACTACCTGTACTTCGTGCGCAAGCCGGATCACCGCCACCACTACTTCACGTCCAACTACAACGACTTCGTCAATCACGAGCATCTCTACGGCTACTAGGTACATCGCGCTGCTCGGCCACCCGGTCGAGCACTCGCTCTCGCCGCGGATGCAGAACGCCGCATTCGCCGCGCGCGGGCTCGACTGGGCCTACGTCGCGCTGGACGTCCCGCCCGAGGACCTGGAGGACGCCGTCCGCGGTCTCGCCGCGCTCGGCTTCGCCGGCGCGAACGTGACGACGCCGCACAAGGCGGCCGTTGCGAAGTTGATCGGCTCGGAGCTCCCCTCGGTGAACACGCTCGTCGGGATGGACGGCTTCTCGACCGACGCCGCAATCGTCGACGGGCTCGAATTCGAGCGGCCCGCGATCATCGGCGACGGAGGCGCGGCCACTGCGTTCAAGCGCGCGCTGCCGCAGGCGCGCTCCTTCTCCCGCAAGGGCGAGTGGCCGCCGGACGTGCGCGACGCAGGCCTCGTCGTCCAGGCGACGTCGGCGCGCGACGAGGTCCTCGCCGAGCTCGGGCCGGGGCAGACGCTCGTCGATCTGCTCTATCCGCGCTCGGCGACGGCCGAGGCAGCGGCGGCCGCAGGCGCGCGCGTGCTCGACGGCTACGAGGTGCTCGTCGCGCAAGGCGCGGCCTCGTTCGAGCTCTGGACGGGCGTCCCGGCCCCCGTTGCCGTCATGCGCCGCGCTCTAGGCTTGCCCGAGTGAATCTCGAGCTGGCATCCGCAGGGGAGTCGCACGGCCCCGCGCTCGTCGCGATCCTGTCGGGCCTGCCCGCGGGGCTCGTCCTCGACAAGGACGCGATCGACGCCGACCTCCGGCGCCGCCAGCAGGGCTACGGCCGCTCGCCCCGTCAGCAGATCGAGACGGACGAGGTCGAGGTGCTCGCCGGCCTCCGTCAGGGCCGCACGCTTGGGACGCCGCTCGCGCTCGTCGTGCGCAACCGCGACCACAAGAACTGGACCTGGGGGATGAGCCCCTGGCCGCCCGGGGGCGAGCCGGAAGGCAAAGGCACGAAGGCGGTGACGCTTCCCCGTCCGGGCCACGCCGACCTCGCCGGCGTGCAGAAGTACGGCCTCTCGGACGTGCGCGACGCGCTCGAGCGCGCGTCGGCGCGGCATACGGCCGTGCACGTCGCCGCCGGCGCGGTGGCGAAAGCGCTGCTGAAGGAGATCGGGATCGAGGTGCACGGCTCGACCGACGTCGACGAGGCTGCGATCGACGCCGCGCGCAAAGCTCAGGACACGCTCGGCGGCATCGTCGAGGTGCGCGCGACCGGCGTCCCGCCCGGGCTGGGCTCGTACGCGCGCAAGGAGGACCGGCTCGACGCGCGCCTGGCGGCGGCGCTCATGGGGATCCAGGCGGTGAAGGGTGTCGAGATCGGCGACGGCTTCGCACTCGCGGAGCTGCGCGGCTCCGAGGCGCACGACGAGATCGGAACGGACAAGCGGCGCTTGTCCAACCGCGCCGGCGGCATCGAGGGCGGCATGTCGAACGGCGAAGAGATCGTCGTCCGCGCGGGGATGAAGCCGCTTCCGACGCTGATGAAGCCACTCGCGTCCGTCGACCTGCAGACGGGCGAGGCGGCGAACGCACTCGTCGAGCGCAGCGACGTCTCCGCCGTCGAGGCGCTCGCCGTCGTCGCCGAGTCGGCAGTCGCATGGGAGCTGGCGCGCGCGGCGCGGGAGAAGTTCGGCGGCGATGCGCTCGGCGACTTCGTCGCCGCGTGGAAGGCGTACATGGAGCGGATCCGCTGAAGAAGATCGCGCTCGTCGGCTTCATGGGAGCCGGCAAGACGACCGCAGTTCGCGCCGTCGGAGGCGTCGATTCGGACGATCTCATCGAGGCGTCCGCACAGAAGCCGATCTCCGAGATCTTCCGCGACGAGGGCGAGGCGGCGTTCCGCGTGCAAGAGGAGGAGGCGATCGTGCTCGCGCTCGGCGGCGGCGCGGTGAAGTCGCCGAAGGTGCGCGAAGCGCTCGGCGACGCATTGACAGTGTGGCTCGATGTCGACGTGGATACGTGCTGGGAGCGCGTGCAGGGAACCGACCGTCCGCTCGCGCAGGACGAGGGCGAGTTTCGCCGCCTGTACGAGGAGCGGCGCGCGCTCTACGCCAAGGTGGCTGACGTCGTGGCGCACGACGTGCACGACGTCGTCCTCGCCGCGGCCGGCGTCCACGTCGAGCGCGGCGCGCTCCAGAAGCTCGGCGAGCTCGTCCCCGGCGACGGACCGGTGGCGCTCGTCTCCGACGCGACCGTCGCCGGCATCCACGGCATGGACGCACAGCTCGCACTCGGGTCGCGCCTGGCCGAGACGCACGAGCTGCCGTCGGGGGAGGAGGCGAAGACGCTCGCCACGATCGACCGGCTGTGGCAGGAGCTCCGGCTCGACCGGCGCGGGACGATCGTCGCGCTCGGCGGCGGCTGCACCACCGACGCGGCCGGTTATGCAGCGGCTGCATATTTGCGCGGCATCCGCTGGGTGCCCGTGGCGACGAGCCTCGTCGCGCAGGTGGATGCCGCAATCGGCGGCAAGACGGGCATCGACCTGCCGCAGGGGAAGAACCTCGTCGGCGCGTTCCACTGGCCGGCATCCACGGTGATCGACCCTGCGCTGCTCGAGACGCTCCCCGACGCACAGCGGCGCGAGGGGATGAGCGAGGTCGTGAAGACGGGGCTGCTCGCCGGCGAGCCGCTGTGGGAGCTGTCCGACGACGAGCTTGTTCGGAGGTGCGCGGCCTTCAAGGCCGCCGTGTGCCTGCGCGACCCGCTCGACCAGGGCGAGCGGAAGATGCTGAACCTTGGCCACACGTTCGCGCATGCGCTCGAGACGGCGGCCGGCTACGTGGGCGTGACGCACGGTCGCGCGGTCGCGCTCGGCCTGCTCGCCGCGCTTCGCCTGTCCGGACGGGACATCGGCCAGGTGGAGGAGATCCTCCGGCCTACTCCCGTGAAGGTCGACCGGGAGCGAGCATGGGAGGCGCTTCTCCGCGACAAGAAGGGCGCCCTCAGACTGGTCCTCCTGGGCAACGACGGCCCCCAGTGGGACGTGGCCGTTCCAGCCGCGGACGTTCGGCGGGAACTGGATAGGTTGATCGCGTGAGGATCATCGTGCTCAACGGCGTCAACCTGAACATGCTCGGGCGGCGCGACCCGACGCAGTACGGCGGGATCACCATCGCCGAGCTCGAGAGCCGCATCTACAAGTGGGCCCGCGAGCTCGAGCTGACCGTGCAGTGCCGGCAGACGAACAGTGAGGCCGAGTTCGTGAAGTGGTGCCACGACGCGTACGACAACACCGACGGCATGGTCGTCAATCCGGCCGCGTGGACGCACTACGCGTGGTCGATCCACGATGCGATCGAGCCGCTGAGGATTCCGGTCGTCGAGGTGCACCTGTCGAACATCGAGGAGCGGGAAGAGTGGCGCCGGCTCTCGGTGATCTCGGACGTTGTCGCCACGCGTTTCATCGGTCACGGGCCGGACGGCTACAAGATGGCACTCGAATATCTGAAGGAGAACGCGTGAACCGCATCGCCCGCCTGCGGCAGCTTCTGGAGGAGCCGCTGCTCGTCACCAACCTCGTCAACATTCGCTACCTCTGCGGCTTCGACAGTTCGAATGCGGCGCTGCTCGTGGAGCAGGATCGCGTCCGACTGTTCACCGACTTCCGCTACATCGACGCGGCGCGCGCGGTCGCGGACGTCGAGGTCGTGCAGACGAAGCGGTCGCTCGTCGCCGAGCTTGCGGAGACGCTCGCGGGGACACTCGGTTTCGAGACGGTCCTGCCGTACGCGCAGTACCAGACGCTGGCTGCGGGCGGCATCGACCTCGTGCCGCGCAGCGGCGTCGTCGAGGCGCTGCGCGCAGTGAAGGACGGGACCGAGCTCGACGCCCTGCGGCGCGCGTGCAAGATCACGGACCGGGCGTTCGAGCGGCTACTCGACGTCCCGTTCATCGGCCGTCGCGAGCGCGACGTCGCCTGGGATCTCGTCCAGATCTTCCACGAGGAAGGCGCCGAGGCGGTGTGGCCCGAGTTCATCGTCGGCTCGGGGCCGACGGGGTCGCAGCCACACGGTCGCGCAGGTGACCGGAAAATCGGGAAGCAAGAGCTTGTCGTCGTCGACGCAGGCGGCTCGATCGGCGGGTACACGTCCGACTACACGCGCACGTTCGCGACCGGCCCGCTCGACGAGGAACTGCGCGAGGCATACGAGGTCGTGCAGCTCGCACAGGATGCTGCGCTCGGCGGCATCCGTGCCGGCGTCACGGGCGTGGAAGCGGACGCGCTGGCCCGAGACATCATCGACGCGAGCCCGTTTAGCGGCGCGATGGGCCACGGCCTCGGTCACGGCCTCGGCCTCGACGTGCACGAAGATCCCCGCTTGTCGACGGAGTCCACCGACGTGCTCGAGGTCGGAAACGTCGTCACCGTCGAGCCCGGGGTGTATCTCGCCGGGCGGTTCGGCATCCGAATCGAGGACGACGTCGTCGTCACCGAGAAGGGCATCGAGAACCTGACCGCGTTCCGGAAGGATCTCGTCGAAGTCGGATAGGCGTAGCTACCATCCGGCGCCGTGGCAGACACGGTCAACACGAACCAATTCAAGAACGGCATGCACATCGAGCTGGATGGCGCGCCATGGCGCATCGTCGAGTTCCAGCACGTGAAGCCGGGCAAGGGCGGCGCGTTCGTCCGCACGAAGCTGAAGGCGCTCGATTCCGGCGCCGTCGTCGACCGCACGTTCCGCGCCGGCGAGAAGTTCTCGCGGGTGCACACGGAGACGAAGAACGTGCAGTACCTGTACGACGACGGTGGCGACGTCCACTTCATGGACAGCGAGAGCTTCGAGCAGTTTTCCGTTCCGCACGCCGATCTCGAGGACGCGCTTCCGTTCATGCAGCCGAACGCGACCGTGCAGGTGCTCGTCGTGGACGGGAAGCCCTCGACCGTGCAGCTCCCCATGTCCGTCGAGCTCTCAGTCGTCGAGACCGAGCCCGGCGTGAAGGGCGACACCGTCTCGAACGTGACGAAGCCGGCGACGCTCGAGACCGGCGCCGTCGTCCAGGTGCCGCTGTTCGTGAACGTCGGCGACCGCCTCAAGGTCGATCCGCACGAGCGCCGCTACATCAGCCGGGCGTAGGCACCTCCGAACCCGCGATAAGGTCCCCGACGTGCCGACCCTCGCCGACACGACGATTCGCCTGCTCGGACAGGAGCCGCTCGCCGGCCGGATGCCCGTCGCCGACCAGCTCCGGCTGGCCGAGATCCTCGACAAGGCAGGTTTCGCGTACCTCGAGGTCTCTGGCGGCGGCTGCTTCGACGCGGCCGTCAAGCGCGGGATCGAGAGTCCCTGGGAACGCATCCGCGCGCTGAAGGCGCGCGTCAAGACGCCGCTCGGGCTCGCGCTACGCGGCCGGTTCCTCGTCGGCTCGCGCCCCGTGGACGCCGACTTCGCCCGCCGCTTCGTCGCCTCCGCGGCCGCCAACGGCATCGACGTCTTCCGGCTGCACGATCCGCTCAATGACGTCTCCAACCTGCGCGAGGCGGCCGAGGCGATCGCGGCCGCCGACCGCGACTTCGAAGCCGGCCTCGTCTACAGCCCCGGCCCGACCGGCGAGATCGACATCCTCATCGAGCGCGCGAAGGCGCTGCCGGAGCTCGGGGCTGTGCGCGTGCTGCTGCACGACCCGACCGGCTCGCTCCAGCCGCACAAGGCCGAGGATCTCGTGCACGCGCTCGCGGAAGCAAGCGGCCTACCCGTCGGCATCTACGTCCAGGGCGCCGGCGGCAGCGCGCTCGCCGCGACGCTCAAGGCGGCTGAGGCCGGTGCGCAGCTGATCGCGTGCGCGATCTATCCGCTCGCGCTCTCGCTGCACCGCGTCTCCGGGGAGGCGCTCTCGGAGGCGCTCGCCGGCATGGGGCTCGATCCCGGCATCGACGTCGCCCGCCTTTGGGAAGCATCGGATCTCGTCGACGAGCACATCGGCGACGAGCCGGTGGCGCCGCTCGCGCCGCGCGTTGCAGTCCGTGCCGCGCAGCACGACGTTCCCGCCGGGCTCGTCGCCGGCCTCGACGCGACGTTGCGCGCACAGGGTGCCGGCGACCGGCTCGAAGAGGTGCTCGAGGAACTCGACCACATCCGCGCCGAGGTCGGCTGGCCTCCGCTCGCGGCGCCGATCGGCGGCGTGCTCGCCTCGCAAGCCTTGCTGAACGTGCTCGCCGCGAGCCGCTACCTCACCATCGTCGACGAGCTGCGCGCGCTCGTCTCCGGCCGCTTCGGCGTCCCGCCCGGCCCGATCGACCCGGCCCTCGTGCGCGCGGTCGAGCTCACGAACGACCCCGAGAGCGAAGAGGACGTCGCTCCCGGTCTGAGCGAGGTGCGCGAGAACGCGGAAGGCATGGCCGCGAGCGAGGAGGAGCTCCTGCTGCTCGGGCTGTTCGGCGAGGACGCCGAGCGGCTGCTGCTCGGGATCCGCGGACGTGCAAGCGGGGAGGGCGACGAGCTCGACTCGGTGGACAAGGTGCGCGCGGAGCGCATCCGCGAGGTCGTCCGCATCGTGCAGGAGACCGGCATCGGCGAGATTACGATCGAAGAAGAGGGCATGCGCGTGTCGGTGCGCTCGACTCCCGAGCCTGCACCGACGTCGGACGCTCCGCTCGCGCTACCGGACGTTCCTTCAACGCCGACAGCGCGCCCGTCGAACGGCTACCACCGCGTCGAGTCGCCGATGGTCGGCACCTTCTACCGTGCCGCGCAGCCGGGCTCACCGCCGTTCGTCGAGATCGGCGACATCGTCGCGCCCGGACAGACGCTCTGCATCCTCGAGGCGATGAAGCTCATGAACGAAGTGAAGGCCGACCTCGAGGGCGTCGTGCGTTCGATCGGCGTCGAGAACGCCCAGCCGGTCGAGTTCGGTCAGGTGCTCTTCGAGCTCGAACCGCTCGCCGGCCGGCCCGTGGACGCCGTCTAGTCGGACCGTAGACTCTCCGCGTGTTCACCCGCGTCCTCGTAGCCAATCGTGGAGAGATCGCTGTGCGTGTCATTCGCGCGCTGCACGAGCTCGGCGTTGAAGCGGTGACGGTCTACTCGACCGCCGACGAGGACGCGATGCACGTGCGACTCGCCGACCGCTCCGTCCGCATCGGCCCTCCATCGGCGGCGGAGAGCTACCTCAACATCCCGTCCGTCATCGCCGCGGCGATGACGACCGGCTGCGAGGCCGTGCATCCCGGGTACGGCTTCCTGGCGGAGAACGACGAGTTCGTCCGGATGTGCGAGGACAACGACCTCGTCTTCATCGGCCCGCCGGCGGACGTCATGGCGCGGATGAGCGACAAGGCGCTCGCGAAGCAGGAGATGCGCGCAGCCGGTGTGCCGCTCGTTCCCGGTACCGAAGGCGCGACCGGGCCGGAGGAGGCGCAGGCGGCCGCCGACATGCTCGGCTTCCCCGTCCTCCTCAAGGCCGCGGCCGGCGGCGGCGGCAAGGGGATGCGGCTCGTGACCCAGCCGGACGAGCTGCACGACGCGTTCCAGCGCGCGGCCAGTGAGGCACACGCCGCGTTCGGCGACGGGACGCTGTACGTCGAGAAGGCGATCACGCCTGCGCGTCACGTCGAGATTCAGGTCCTCTGCGACAACCACGGCACCGTGCTCACGTGCGGCGAGCGCGAGTGCTCGATCCAGCGCCGGCATCAGAAGTTGATCGAGGAGTCGCCGTCGCCCGCGCTCAGCCCGGAGCTGCGCGAGGAGATGGAGGCCGCCGCCGAGCGCGCCTGCCGGCACATCGGATACCGGAACGCGGGGACGTTCGAGTTTCTCGTCGGGGCCGACGGCGCGTTCTCGTTCATCGAGCTGAACGCGCGGCTTCAGGTCGAGCATCCGGTGACGGAGCTGGTCACGGGCATGGACATCGTCCGGCAACAGGTTCGGATCGCCGCAGGCATGGCGCTCGAGCACGGCGGACGCGCGTCCCGAGGCAGGCACGCAATCGAGATGCGCATCAACGCCGAGGATCCGCGCCACGACTTTCGCCCGTCGCCCGGCACCCTCGTGCGCTTCCGGCCGCCGCTCGGCCCCGGGGTTCGCGTCGACACGTTCGTCGAAGAGGGCTCGACCATCCCGCCGTACTACGACTCGCTGATCGCGAAGGTCATCGTCCTCGACAACACCCGCGAGCTCGCGATCGCGCGGGCGCGCCGGGCGCTCGAGGAGCTCGAGATCGAGGGTGTGCCGACCACGCGGGATGTCTTGTACGAGATTCTCGGCAGCGAGGAGTTCCAGAGCGGCGACTACTCGACGTCGTTCCTCGACGAGGTGCAGCTTGCGACGGTGAGTGCGTGAAGACGCTCGCTCCCGATGTGAAAG
The DNA here is from genome assembly GCA_963744355.1 of uncultured Actinomycetes bacterium. GTDB lineage: Bacteria > Actinomycetota > Thermoleophilia > Gaiellales > Gaiellaceae > Palsa-739. The sequence goes on along the minus strand of CAVUTE010000004.1, from coordinate 646,075 downwards.
TGACCGACGGCGCCCTGACGCAGATCGTCGTCCGTGCCGTCGAAGGCGTCGAGGGAGCGCGTGTGCGACGGCCGCGGCGGAAGATCGCGATCGTGGTCGACCAGGGACATGTGCGCGTGGACCTCGAGCTGGCGGTGGAGTACGGCATGGCGCTGCCGGAGGTGGCGCGTGACGTGCAGCGGGAAGTCGCGGACGCGCTCGGCCGGATGTGCGACTTAACGGTGGATGCGGTCGACGTCGCCGTGGAGGAGCTCGAGTGACCTCGCGCCGCGAGGCTCGCCGCGCCGCCGTCTTCCTGCTCTATCAGTGGGACGTCACCGGCACGCCACTCGGCTCCCTGTTCGAGGGGGAGATGGACGAGTACACGCGTCAGGTGACCGAGGCGGTGGCTGCCCACGCGCCGGAGCTGGACGCGCGCATCACGGCCGCGTCGGACGAGTGGACTGCCGACCGGCTCGGCGCGGTCGAGCGGAACGTCCTGCGCGTCGCCCTCGAGGAGCTCGACGCGGGCGACGTTCCCGACGAGGTCGTGCTCGACGAGGCGATCACGCTCGCGAAGCGGTACGCATCCGACGATGCTGGGAGACTCGTGAACGGCATTCTTGGCAGGATCGTGAGAGAGAAGGCGGCATGACGGACGAATCACTCACAAGGGCGGAAGAACTGCTGGCGCGGCTCGAGGCCGCGCGCGACGAGCTCGAGCGGCTCGGGAGCGACGAGAACGCGTCGCCGGAGCGTGCGCTCGAGATCCTCAGCGAGCTGTCCGAGCTGGCGAAAGCGGTCGAGGAGGAGCTGGAGCGGGCGAAGCGCGAGGCGGAGAGCGATGCCGCACAGTCCTGACGAGCTGCGCGCGCTCGTCGAGGACGAGCTCGACCGTCTGAAGTTGTGGCCCGAGCTGCACGGACAGGCCGAGTCGGCGCATTACGGCCTCGTCGCGATGGGCGGCAAGCGTGTGCGGCCCGTGATCTCGCTCGCGGTCGGCGAGGCGCTCGGCGCCCCGATCGACCAAGTGATGCCGGCGGCGCTCGCGATCGAGCTCGTGCACAACTTTTCGTTGATCCACGACGACCTGCCTGCGCTCGACGACGACGACGAACGGCGTGGGAAGCCGAGCGTGTGGGCGGTGTACGGCGAGGGGACGGCGGTCCTCGCCGGCGACGCGCTGCTTGCCGAGGCGTTCAGGCTCGCGTGCCGGTATCCGTCGGCAGACGTCGCGCGGGAGCTCTCGCAGTCGACGCTCGGGATGATCGGCGGCCAGTACCTCGACACGATGGTTCCCGACGCCGATCTCGCGGTCGTCCACCGCTTGAAGACGGGGTGCCTCTTCTTCGCGTCGGTGGCGATGGCGCTGTGGGCGGCGGAGCTGCCGGAGGAACGGCAGGCGCCGTGGCGCTCGTTTGCGGACGAGCTCGGCCTGCTCTTCCAGATCGTCGACGACATCCTCGACGGCGACGGATACGTCGCACTGCATGGACCGGAGGGCGCGCGGCGTCTCGCGGACGACGCGGCCGACAACGCACGCGCACGGCTCGGCGAGGTGGACGCCGACACGAGTGTGCTGCGCGAGATCGTCGACGGCCTCGCCGTTCGTACCGCGTGACCTAGATCCGTACGGCGACGTCGAGCGTCGCGAGGTACGACTTGCGTACGGTGCGGTCGCCGATCCGCGCGCGGATGAGGTCGAAGAGCCGTTTGCGCGTCTCCTTCTCCTGCATGAGGTGGTCCGAGTACGTGCCCAGCACGTCGACGTACGCGTCGGCCGTGTACTCCACGTCCCACGGATATCGGCGCTCGGCGACGACGCGGAAGAGGCCGCTCGCCTTCATCTCGGCGCCGAAGTCCTCGACGTCGTCTAGGCCTGGCGGCTCGCCGCCCTTGCCGACCGCCTCGTAGTCGGCCTGCACCTCGAAGAAGAACGGATCCGAGTCCTCGGTTACGACGTGGTGGACCATCGCGACAGCGAGTGCACCGCCTTCACGCAGGACCGCGGCGACGCTCGGGTACCGGAGCTCGCGCGGGATCCAGTGGAACGCGGTGAAGGCGACGACGGCGTCGTAGCCCGCTCGGTCGGGGCGCCACGTCTCGAAGTCGGCGTTGACGATCTCGACGCCGGGGAAGGGTGCGAGCTTTCGCAGCGCGATCGCCGCGAGCGACGCGCCCGGCTCGACACAAGTGATCTGAAGTCCGCGCCCCGCAAGCGGGAGCGTCGCCTTTCCGGTTCCGCACCCAATCTCGACCACGCGCGAGCGTGGTCCCAACTCGGCGAGCGCGACGACGTCGTCGACGAGCTCGTCGGGAAAGTCCGGCCGCGCGCGCTCGTACAGCTCCGCGGCCCGGTCGAACGTCATGCGCCGCTCGCTTCTCACAGGCCGGCGAAGGCCGTGAGAACACGCAGTGGCAAGCGTTCCGTCCGGCGGAGCTGCGCCGGCAGCAGCGGGACGAGCTTGCGCATCGATCGGGCGGCCCCAGGGAGCGGCCGCCGAATGCCGTACTGCTCGCGCAGCTCCGCCGGCAGGAGGCCGGCCGTCTGTGCGGCGAGCAGGCGCAGTGCAGGGCGGAGCGGCAACGGCACGGGCGGCGAGAGTACCGTCGCGGCGACGGCACGAGCGTCGTCGCCGACGCGAACCGTTCCGCCGGCGATGAGGTCGCGCTGGTACGAACGAAAGGCGGTGAGCGTGGGCGGGTGCACGTCGTCCGGAACGCCGAAGACGTGCGCGACCATCTGCATCTGCTCGTAGAACTCGTCCGCCTCCGTCGGTTCGAGTCGCCGGACGTAGAGCTCGTACAGCGCGAGCCCGGTATCGACGAGCGTCGAGTGGACCCACAGCATCAGATCCGGATCGGCGGCGGAGTACGTGCGCCCGTCCCTGACACCGCGCACACGCCGGTGCGCGGCCCGCGTGATCTCGCCCATGCGATCGCCCTCGGCTTGCGTCCCGAACACGATCGTGTAGAGCGCCGCCATCGTCCGCGCCAACCGGCGCCAAGGCTCCTGGGCGTACCGCGAGTGATCGACGATCCCCGCGGCGACGAGCGGATGCGCGGCCTGCATGAGCAGCGCCCGGGGGCCGCCGAGCATGAGGACCGACTCGCGCCCGATGCGGCGAATGGCGCTGTCGTCGGAGAAGTAGCCGTCCATGTACGGCCTAGGTCTACCCTCAGAGCATGAGAAAGCGCGTCGATGTCCTGCTCGTCGAGCGTGGCCTGGCCGAATCGCGCACCCAGGCGCAGGCCTTCGTCCTCGCCGGCCTCGTCTCTGGTCACGACAAGCCGGGCGAGCAGGTGGACGAGGACGCCGACCTCGAACTGAAGGCCCGGCCGCCGTTCGTCTCGCGCGGCGGCGAGAAGCTCGCGCATGCGCTCGACGCCTTCGGGATCGATCCGGCGGGCCTCGACTGCGTCGACGTAGGCGCATCGACGGGCGGCTTCACCGACGTGCTCCTGCAGCGCGGCGCGGCGCGCGTGATCGCTCTGGACGTCGGCTACGGCCAGCTCCACCAGCGGCTGCGCGACGACGACCGCGTCACGGTGCTCGAGCGGACCAACGCTCGTGCCGTCACCGAGCTGCCGTTCGCGCCGCAGCTCGTCGTCTGCGACGTCTCGTTCATCTCCGTCCGCGTGGCATTGCCGGCCGTGTTGCGCCTCGCAGCGCCCGGCTGGCAGGCCGTCGTGCTCGTGAAGCCGCAGTTCGAGGCAGGCCGCGCCGACGTGGGCAAGGGCGGGGTCGTGCGCGACGACACCGTGCGCGCGCGGGTCGTCCGCGAGGTGGCGGAGGCGGCGCTCGGCTGGAATGCGCGTACGATCGCGATCGTAGACTCCGGGCTCCCCGGCCCGAAGGGCAACCGGGAGCTCTTCCTCCACCTCGCGCAGGCGAACCTCCCGACGCTTCCCGATGACCTCGATGAGCGAATTGCCGCAGCCGTCCAAGCCTGAGACCGTCGCCGTCGTCGCGCACGGCCGCATCGACGTCGGCCCCGCCGTCGAACGGGTGGGCAGGGTCGCTGCAGAGGCAGGCGTGACTGTCGCCGACGACCCGACGGACGCCGATTTGACCGTGGCCGTCGGAGGCGACGGGACGATCCTGCGTACGCTCGCGCGCCTGCTCGGCACCGACGTGCCGGTGATCGGCGTCAACTTCGGCCGCGTGGGCTTCCTCGCCTCGATCGCGCCGGAGGCGCTGGAACGCGATCTCGCGCGCGTCTTCGCCGGCGAGTACCGCGTCCTCGAGCTGCCGACGCTCGAGGTGAAGCTCGACGGCGAGCAGTTCGTCGCGGTCAACGACGTCGTGGCGACGAGCGCGACGCTCGGCCGCATGATCGAGCTGACGTATTCCGTCGGCGGCGAGGATCTCGGAACGATCCCTTGCGACGGGATGATCTGCTCCACGCCGTCGGGCTCGACCGCGTACAACCTCTCCAACGGCGGTCCGGTCCTCGTTCGCGGCGTCGACGCGATGGCGATCACGTTCATCGCTCCGCACTCGCTCCACGCGCGGCCGCTCGTCGTTCCGCGCGGGTCCCCGTTGACCGTGCGGAACGCGACCGCCGACGTGACCGTTTGCGTCCTCGTCGACGGCCATCAGGTGGCGAACATGAAGTCCGGGGACGAGATCGTCATCGCGCTCGGCGGGCAGCGCAGCCTGCTCGCGACCATGCCGGAGACGACGTTCTTCGGGCGCTACCGCGAAACGTTCGCTTAAGTGCCCCCTCCAGCAATAGTCAGTGCATCTCCGGCGGCTGCAAAGCGGCGCCATGCTGCGTCCTCGGTCGCGTCCGTAGCTAGAGCTACGAACGCTCCCTGCGTCCTTGCCTGGCTTGCTTTTCGCTCGCCAGAGGCGCGAGACCATTACTGCAGGGGGCACTAGTGCCAGCACTCGGCACCTCGTGGTGGCTCGAGGAGGCAGCCACCGCGTTCGACGACGACGTGTCCGAGCCGCTCACGGGTGACGTCGACGCCGACGTCTGCATCGTGGGCGGCGGCTTCACCGGGCTCTGGACGGCGCTCGCGGTGAAGGAGCGCGATCCATCGGCGCACGTCGTCCTCCTCGAGGCCGAACGCTGCGGCGTGGGGCCGAGCGGGCGCAACGGCGGCTTCCTGCACGGGTACTGGGCGGGCATCGGTCGCGCGCGGTCCGTGCTCGGCGAGCAGGGCGCGCTCGCCATCGCGCGCGCAGGCGAGGGGATCATTCCCGCGGTGCGCGCTCTCGGCGCCGATGTCTGGCTGCACGAGAGGGGCATGCTGAGCGTGTCGACGACGCCTGCGCAGGACAGCGCGCTCGACGACTCGGTCGAAGCAGCCGCTGCCGTCGGCGCGCCGGAGCAGGCGGTGGCCCTCGGCTGGGACGAGCTCGCGCAGCGCATCCAGTCGCCCGTCTTCCGCCGTGGCGTGTTCTTCCCCGAGTGCGCGACCGTGCAGCCGGCGCGGCTCGTCCGCGTGCTGCGCCGCAAGGCCATCGACGCAGGAGTCACCATCCACGAGCGAACCGCCGTGCGGCGCATCGACGATCTCCGCGGGGCGAAGGCGGTCGTCGTGGCGACGAACGCGGCAGCGAGCGGATGGCGGCCCGTGCGCCGCCACGTGACGAACTTCGGCTCGTATGTCGTCCTCACGGAGCCCGTGCCGGACCTCCTCGCCGAGATCGGCTGGACCGGCGGCGAGGCGGTCGTCGACGGACGGATGTTCCTGCACTACTTCCGTACCACCGACGACGGCCGCGTCGTCATGGGCAGCGGCAGCGGGCCGATCGGCTTCGCCGGCCGCGTGGATGCGCGCTTCACCGACGACGCCGCTACTGCGGCTCGTGCAGAGGCCGGTCTGCGCCATTTGCTCCCCGGGCTCGCGCGCGCCAAGGTCGAGCGCGCGTGGGGGGGCCCTATCGATGTCTCCGCGGATCACCTACCGTTCTTCGGGACAGTGGCAGGAACGCGCATCCACTACGGGCTCGGCTACTCCGGCAACGGCGTCGGCCCGAGCTGGATCGGCGGGCAGGTCCTTGCCTCGCTCGCGCTCGGCCGCGACGACGAGTGGTCGTCGCTTCCTCTCGTGCGCCGGCCGCCTTCGCTGCCGCCGGAGCCGTTGAAGCGGATCGGCGGCGGGCTCGTCCGCGCTGCCATCCTCGCGTACGAGGAGGCGGAGGAGGCAGGCCGCCGCCCGTCGCTCGCCGCGCGCGCGGGCGCCGCGGTACCGCGGAAGCTCGGGATGCGGATCGGGACTCGATGAGCGCCGCGATCGAGCTCGAGCAGGTCGAGAAGCACTACGGCGCGCACGCCGCCGTCGCCGGCGTGACGCTGTCCATCGGCGAGGGAGAGTTCTTCTCGCTCCTCGGACCGAGCGGGTGCGGCAAGACGACGACGCTGCGCATGATCGCGGGCTTCGTCGAGCCGGACGCGGGGCGCATCCTCCTGCACGGCAGCGATGTGACGTCTGTGCCGCCGAACCGGCGCCCGGTGAACATGGTCTTCCAGCAGTACGCGCTTTTCCCGCACATGTCGATCTACGACAACGTCGCGTTCGGGCTCAGCGTGAAGCGCGTCCCGCGTCGTGACCACCGCGAGCGGGTGAACGAGATGCTGCGCGTCGTCGCGCTCGAGGGCTTCGAGCACCGGCGCCCGCGTGAGCTCTCCGGCGGACAGCAACAGCGGGTCGCGCTTGCGCGCGCGCTCGTGAACCGTCCGGCGGCGCTCCTTCTCGACGAGCCCCTCGGCGCACTCGACGTGAAGCTCAGACGGCACATGCAGCTCGAGCTGAAGCGCATCCAGCACGAGCTCGGGACGACGTTCGTCTACGTCACGCACGACCAGGAGGAGGCGCTGGCGATGTCTGATCGGATCGCCGTGATGAACGGCGGCCTGGTCGAGCAGGTCGGCACACCGCGCGAGATCTATGAGACGCCCGCGTCGGCGTTCGTCGCCGATTTCGTCGGTACGGTCAACGTGCTCGACATCGGCGCAGGCGAGATCTCGGTGCGGCCGGAGCGCATTCGCATCCTGCGCGAGGGCGGACGGCTCGACGGCGTCGTCGCCGACGTCGTCTATCTCGGCGTCTACCGGCAGTTCCACGTCGACACGGCCGCGGGCCGCGTCGTCTCCGTCCGCCTCGCCGACGAGCCGCTCGACCACGTCGAGGCCGGCTCGACCGTCTCTCTCAGCTGGGACTGACCTCGAGCCGCCTCTCGGCCGCGCGCCGTCCCACCTCGGCGCCGACGACGACGAGCAACGAGACGACGAGGACGACGACCGCGACGGCGATCACCTGCGGGAGCTGTGTCGGGAAGCGGAGCGCCGCGTACAGGTAGATCGGGAACGTCGCTCGCGTTCCGACCACGAACGACGACACGGCGTACTCGTCGAACGACGTCGTGAAGGCGATGAGGAACGCGGACAGGATCGCCGGGAGGATGAGCGGCAGCGTCACCGACCGGAACGTCCGGAGATGGCTCGCGCCGAGGTCGTATGCGGCTTCCTCGAGTGAGGAATCGATCTGCTCGAGCCGCGGGACGAGCACGAGGAGCGCATACGGCAGCGTGATGACGATGTGGCCGATGACGACGGTCAGGATCGAGCGCGGGATCCCGAGCTGGTGGAAGAGCAGCAGCAGCGCGATCCCGAAGACGACGTACGGGATGACGAGCGGGCTGAGCAGGAACGCAGAAGCGAGCGCCTTGCCGCGGAAGCGCCGGCGTGCAAGCGCGATCGACGCGAGCGTGCCGAGGAAGACCGCGCCGATGCTGGTGAGCGTGGCGATGATCGCGCTCGTCTCGAGCGATGCCCGCAAGTCGGCGTTGTGGATGAACTGGCCGTACCAGTGCAGCGTGAAGCCGCTGAGCGGGAACGACGGCAGCGACGAGTTGTTGAACGAGAAGACGAGCAGGACGACGATCGGCGCGTACAGGAAGAGGACGACGAACGCGAAGAGCCCGCGGAGCAGACGGCGGCCGTTGCGCGAGAGCGCGACGTCCATCAGGCAGGCGCCCCTCGAGGTTGGATGAAGCGCGCAAAGACGACTGTGAGCGCCGCGATCACGGCCAGCAGGAACAGCGCGAGGACCGAGCCCGTCTCCCAGTCGGGAAAACCCGTCCCGAATAGGTCGACGATCTGGTTCCCGTACATGTAGCCGCTCGTGCCGCCGACGAGTGAGGGCGTGATGAACTCGCCGACGGTCGGGATGAACACGAACAGGAACGCCGCGACGATCCCCGGCAGGCTGAGCGGCAAGGTGACCCGCCGGAACGCCTGCAGCCGCGTCGCGCCGAGGTCGCTCGCAGCCTCGAGGAGACGGGTGTCGAGCGACTCGAGCGAGACGAAGATCGGCAGTGCGACGAACGGAAGCCAGACGTACGCAAGGACGAGCATGACCGCGAACCGGCTGTACAGCAGTGCCGAGATGGGGTGGTCCGGCGACCGGATCCCCGTCCAGGAGAGGAACGAGTTGACGACGCCCTGGTCGCCGAGGATGACCTTCCACGCAAGGACGCGAAGGAGGTAGCTCGTCAGGAACGGCGCGATGAGGACGAGCAACAGGATGTACTTGCGCTTCGTACCGCTAAGCGCAAGAAAGTACGCGAGCGGGAACGCGACGAGGACGACGATCGTCGAGACGATCAGCGACATCTTCACGGACTTCCAGAACAGCCCGAGGTAGACGCTGCTGTGGATGAAGTCGTGCCACGCCGAGAGCGTGAAGCCGGGCGTGCTCGGCGGAAGCGCGAGCGCGTTGACGCTGTACGCGGCGACGATCCCGATCGGCGCGAGGAAGAACACCACGAGCCAGCCGACCGGGAGCCCGAGCAGGCCCGGCGTTATGAGGTGGCGGCGCCTCAGGCCGCCTTCACCTCGTCCCATGCCTTTGCGTAGACCGCGCGTCGCGGGACATTCCGATCCAGATACGCGTTCGGGAGCGTGACTGCGCGCGGGTTCGTGAGCTGCAGCGCCTTCAGCAGGTCGCTGGACGACGGCTTCGCGAGCGTGTTCGCGTGGCCGTACCCGTAGTTGTCCTCGAGCCACTTGCCGCTTTTGGCGGAGCTCCACGCGTCGACGTACGCATGCGCGAGGTCAGGACGCGGCGTCCCCTTGAGCAGCATGAACATCCCGACCCACGCGATCGGCTTCTGCTTGCCGACCGACGGGTGCATGTACACGACGGGCAGTTTCTTCGCCTTCATCTGGACCCAGTCGTTCGGCCACGCGAGCGCGATCCAGACGTCGCCGGAGGCGAACTGCTGGTCGAGGTCGGTCTCCGAGGCCCAGATCGTGCGAACGAGGTGCTTCTTCGAGATGAGGAACTTCTTCGATGCTTCGAGCTCGGCGTCCGACTGGTTCCACGGATCCTTGTATCCGTTCATGAGCCCGACGATGGTGAAGTTCTCGACAGGATCGTCGAACCAGGCGATCTTGCCCTTGTACCGCTCGTCGTAGAGCAGGCCCCACGAGTTGGACTTGGGCTTCACCTTGTCGCTGCGGTAGAGGATCGCATCGAGGCCCCAGTCGTCCGGGATGCCGTACTGCTTGCCGCCGTACTGGCCCGCTTTCACCATGAACTGGTTGAGGTGCTTGAAGTTCGAGATGAGGCTCGTGTCCCACGGCTGCACGAGGCCGCTCGTGGCGAAGTACTCCACCCAGCCGACGTACGGGCGGAAGAGGTCCGGCTTGAGGCCCGCCTGGATCTTCGCCAGCGCGTCCGCCTCGTTCGTCATGTACGTGAACTGCGGCTTGTTCTTCGGGTGCTGCTTGACGTACTGGGCGAACATCGCCTGCCCGCCATCGTTGCCGTAGCCGGCCCAGTCGAGGACCTGGAGTGCTCCGGACTCGCCCGCGAGCATCGAGCGCGCTGCGTCGGCCGCGGCCGCCGGACCGGCGACGACTCCCGCGCCGCCCGCGAGCGCCGCGAGCTTGAGCATGTCCCTCCGGTTGAGCGTGTGCATTACATCTCCTCTCAGTAGCTGGGCGGAGTGATCACGAAGAGCACTTCCGCCGTGTCGCCCCCCGGATTGCTCACACGATGGGGCGTGGAGCTTCGGTAGTTGACGCTGTCGCCTGCATTGAGCTCGTAGACCTCGGTGTCGAGCTGGACGTGGACCCGGCCTTCGATCACGAGCAAGAGCTCTTCTGAGTCGCCGTGCGTGTACGGCTCGTCGCCGGTCGATCCACCGGCGTCGAACTCGGCAGCGATGACCTCGAGTGCGTGGAACGGCTTGGGCGTGAGCAACGACTTGCGCCCTAGGTGACCCCAGACGACAGGCTCGCGCGCCTCCCGACGGATGACGCTCGGCCGCGGCACGCCGTTCGACGCGAACAGGTCGGAAACCTCGATCCCGAGAGCCGCCGCGATGCGCTGGAGCGACGCGACGCTCCCGTTCGTCCGTCCGCGCTCGAGCTGGCTGACGAAGCTCTCGCTCACGCCGGCGGCGTCTGCGATCTCCTTCAGCGTCCTCCGTCGCAACAGCCGGATCGCCCGGAGCCGCTCGCCGACCGGTAGTTCAGAGGCCTGAACCGTCGCTTCACTCAAGTGAAGCGAGCATATGCCGCTCGGCCCGGAAAAGGCAATAGGCGGCGTCAGCCGCCCTGCCTAGACTCGAACCAGTGCTTCGACGCATGCGCATCGACAATCTCGTCCTCATCCGCACGGCCGAGCTCGAGCTCGCGCCGGGCCTGAACGCGATCACCGGCGAGACCGGAGCGGGGAAGACGATCCTCGCGCAGGCGGTCGGCCTCCTGCTTGGGACGAAGGCGGACGACTCGTTCGTCGGGCCGGCCGCGGACGAGGCCTATGTCGAGGCGGAGCTCGACATTCCGGCCGAGCTGGACGAGCTTGCGGAGCTCCGGCCGGAGGACGAGGACGCACTCGTCGTCGCGCGCCGCGTCTTTGCCGACGGGCGGACTCGCGCCTACGCCTGGGGCCGTGCGGCCGCACGTGAGGACGTCGCCGCGGCGGTCGAGCGCGTGATCGCGATGTCCGGGCAGTTCGAGCAGCGCCGGCTGGCGCGCCCGTCGTACCAGCTGGAGCTGCTCGACCGCTTCGCGGGCGTCGACCGCGAGCCGCTGCGAACGGTCTGGCGCGAGCTGCAGGCCGCGCGGCGCCGCCATGAGGAACTGACCGCGAACGCCGCCGTCGCCGAGGCGCGGATCGCCGAGCTGCGCGCGCTCGCCGAAGACGCCGAGGGGATGGAGGACGGAGACGAGGAGCAGCTGCGCGGCGACCGCGAGCGCCTGCGGCGCGTTGCCGAGCTCGCGGAGGCGGCATCTGCGGCGGCGGACGCGCTCACGCCGGACGAGGGCGAGGGAGCCGCCGGGCTCGTCGCGCTCGCTGAGCGCGCGGTTGCGCCGCTCGAACGGCTCGCGCCGGAACTCCAGCGCGCCGGCGACGACCTGCGCGACGTCGAGCTGCGCCTGCGCGAGACCGCGTCGGAGCTGAGCTCGTTCCTCGCCTCGCTCGAGGCGGAGCCGGGCCGGCTGGAGGAGCTCGAGGCCGGGCTCGACCGGATCGCCGAGGCGAAGCGCCGGTTCCGCGTGTCCACGTACGACGAGCTGATGGAGCGTGCGGCGGAGGCGCGCGAGGAGCTGGCGGCGCTCGACGGCGGCATCGACCCGGCGGCCGCGGCCGCGGCAGCGCTCGAGGCGGCGGAGGCACGCGTCCACGACCTCGCCATCGAGCTGCGCGCGGAGCGGAACGCAGCGGCGCCGGCGTTCGCGGACGCCGTTGCGGCCGAGCTGTGCGACGTCGGCATGGGCGAGGGCGAATTCGTCTGCGAGGTGCGCGAGCGGGACATGAGTGCGACCGGCGCCGACGAGGCGATCTTCCTCATCCGACCGAACGCCGGAATGCCGTTCGGTCCGGTCGCCGACACCGCCTCGGGCGGCGAGCTGTCGCGCATCGCGCTCGCGATCGCGGCGGTCGGGGGCGGCGAGACGCTCGTGTTCGACGAGATCGACGCAGGCATCGGCGGGGAGACGGCCAACGCGGTCGGTCGCGTGCTTCGGCGGCTCGCGGAACGGGCGCAGGTCATCACCATCACGCACCTGCCGCAGATCGCCGCCGTCGCCGACCGGCACTTCCGGGTGGAGAAGATCCCGGGCGACCCGACGCACACGCGGATCGAGCAGCTGGGTGAGGACGAGCGGAAGGCCGAGCTCGAGCGAATGCTCGGCGGGCAGGAGTTCCTTGCCACGGTACGCAGCTGAGCGCGTCCTGCTCGCCCCGGTCGAGGACGTCTGGGCGTTCGTGGCCGAGCCGTACCACCTGTCCGACTGGTGGCCGGGCATCTCGGGCGTCGAGCCCGACCGGCGTGGGGTCGCGGCAGGAGCTCGGTGGAAGGTGCAGGGGCCGAGCTATCTCCGGAAGCCGGAGACACCGGCCGTGCTCCTCGTCCAGGCTGTCGAGCCACGGCGTCGTTTCGCCTTCGAGCTCCTCAGCGAACACGTGGTCGCGGAGCTCACCCTTTGTCCGCTCGATGCTCGGCGCACGGAAGCTGCCCTCACGGTCGAGTTCCCCTGGTGGAACATATTCCGAGGCACGCTCCCGAAGCAGGCGCTCACGCGGTTGTACGACCTCGTCCAGACCGCGGCCGAGCGCTGACCTCCACTACTGCTACCCTCAAATCCCGTGAGCGCACGGGCCCCGAAGTACGTCTTTGTCACCGGGGGAGTTGTCTCCGCGCTCGGGAAGGGAATCGTCGCCGCCTCGCTCGGCCGCCTGCTCAAAGCCAGAGGCTTGCGCGTCCAGCTCCAGAAGTTCGATCCGTACCTGAACGTCGACCCGGGGACGATGAGCCCGTTCCAGCACGGCGAGGTCTACGTCACCGAGGACGGCGCCGAGACCGACCTCGACATCGGCCACTACGAGCGGTTCGTGGACGAGAACTTCCTCCGCAACGCGAGCCACAGCGCAGGCGCGATCTGGGACACCGTCCTGCGCAAGGAGCGCAAGGGCGACTTCCTCGGTGCGACCGTGCAGGTCATCCCGCACATCACGAACGAGATCAAGGCGCGCATCCGCCGCGCGGCCGAGGCGAGCCCGACCGACGTCGTCATCTCCGAGATCGGCGGCACCGTGGGCGATATCGAGTCGCTGCCGTTCCTCGAGGCCATCCGCCAGTTCCGGCGCGAGGTCGGCCAGGAGAACGTCGTCTACGTCCACGTCACGCTCGTTCCGTTCATCGAGGCGGCCGGCGAGCTGAAGACGAAGCCGACCCAGCATTCCGTGAATGAGTTGCGCCGCATCGGTATCCATCCCGACGTCATCGTGTGCCGCTCACACGAGGAGCTGTCGCGGGACATTCGCGACAAGATCGCGCTCTTCGCCGACGTCGACCCGGGCGCGGTCATCGCATGCCAGGACGTCCGCGACGTCTATCTCGTGCCCTCCGTGTTGAAGGAGGAGGGCTTCGACCGGCTCGTGTGCGAGAAGCTGCACATCGAGACCGAGCAGGCAGACCTCGGCGAGTGGGACGAGCTGACACGGCGCATCGACGAGCAGCACGAGCTCGTGGAGATCGCGCTCGTCGGCAAGTACGTGAAGCTCCACGACGCGTACCTCTCGGTGCACGAGGCGCTCAAGCACGCCGGCCTGCACAACGGCTGCCGCGTGCACGTGCAATGGCTCGATGCCGAGAACATGTCGTACGAGGAGACCGCGGAGATGCTCGACGGCGTCGACGGCGTCCTCGTCCCCGGCGGCTTCGGCTCGCGCGGCTGGGAGGGGAAGATTCTCGCGTGCCAGGTCGCGCGCGAGCGCGGCATCCCGTACCTCGGTATCTGTCTCGGCATGCACGTCGCCGTATCGGAGTTCGCGCGGCACGTGGTCGGCCTGGACGGCGCCAACTCGACGGAGATGGACCCGGAGACGCCGTTCCCGGTCATCGACCTGCTGCCGGAGCAGAAAGGCGTCGAGGATCTCGGCGGGACGATGCGCCTCGGCGCGCAAGCGGTGGAGGTGGCCGACGGAACGCAGGCTCGCGATCTGTATGGCGACGCGGTCATCTTCGAGCGCCACCGTCATCGGTACGAGGTGAACAACCATTACCGCGAGCAGCTCGTCGATGCGGGGCTCGTCGTCAGCGGCACGTTCGACGGCGAACGGCTCGTCGAGATCGTCGAGCTGCCCGGCCACCCCTGGTTCGTCGCGAGCCAGTTCCATCCTGAGTTCAAGTCGCGGCCCACGCGTCCGGCGCCGCTCTTCCGCGGCTTCGTCGGCGCCGCTCTCATCCGCGCGCGTTCCCGTCAGACGCAGCGCGTCGCGGCTTGACGGAGGTCGTCGACCTCTTCCTCGAGCTCGCGGCGATCGCGAGCCCGCCCGGCGAAGAGCGCGCGGTCGCAGACGTCGTGACGCGCTACCTGCACGAACTCGGTCTCGAGAGCGACGAGGACACGTTCGGGAACGTCTACGCCCGCATCGCGCCGACCGCCGAGGGGAAGCCACTGTTCTTCTGCGCCCACCTCGACACGGTGCCACCCGACGGTCGGCTCGAGCCCACCCTTGGCGAGGACGGCGTCATCCGCAACGCAGGCGGAACGATCCTCGGCGCCGACAACAAGTCCGCGGTCGCCGCAATGCTCGAGGGCGCGCGCCGTGTCCTCGCCGAGGGCCGGCCGCACGGCGGCATCGAGCTGCTGTTCACGATGCAGGAGGAGATCGGCCTGCTCGGCGCCGCGGCGTTCGACCACACGCGCTTCCACGCGCAGCTCGGCTATGTCTACGACCAGGCAGCGCCGATCGGGGAGATCATCCTCGGCGCGCCGTGGGCGCAGGGCATCGAGGTCACGTTCCACGGCCGTGCGTCGCACTCGGGGATGTTCCCCGAGGAGGGACGCTCCGCCATTCAGGCGGCCGCGAAGGCGATCGCCGATCTGCGGCTCGGCCGTGTCGACGACGAGACGACCGCGAACGTCGGTGTCATCTCCGGCGGAACGGCCGGGAACATCGTTCCGGAGTGGTGCACGTTCCTCGCTGAAGCGCGCTGCCAGGACGAGCGGAAGCTGAACGACCTCGTGCAGGAAATGCTGGACGCATTCACGTTCGCTGCGACCGCGACCGAGTGCGAGGTCTCCACGGCCTTGAAGAAGACGTACCGGGGCTATCGCTTCGCGAAGAGCGACGACGTCGTGCGCCTCGCCGCGGACGCGCTGGAGCGCTGCGGGCACACGGTCACCTACGCACTCTCGGGCGGCGCTGCCGACGCGAACTCCTTCAACGAGCGCGGGCTGCGCTGCGTCAACCTCGCCAACGGCATGACGGACATCCATACACCGAACGAGCGCATCTCCGTCGCCGACCTCGAGGCAATGGTCGACGTCACGCTCGCGCTCGTCGAGACCGCTCGTGCAGCCTGACTCGTCCGAGGTCGCGTGGCAGGGAAAGCTGCTCGCCGTCACCGTCGAGCGGTGGGGCGAACACGTGCGCGAGATCGTCGAGCATCCGGGCGCGGTCGCGATCGTGGCCGTCGACACCGAGGGCGAGATGGCGTTCGTCCGCCAGGTGCGCGAGGCGACGCGCGGACGCCTGCTCGAGCTTCCCGCCGGAACCTGCGAGCCCGGCGAGGAGCCGCTCGCGACGGCGAAGCGCGAGCTGCACGAGGAGTGCGGCCTCACCGGCGGGACGTGGAGTGAGCTCGGCGCCTTCTGGACGACGCCCGGCTTCTCGCGCGAGTACATGCACGTTTTCCTCGCGGAAGGCGTCGAGCGCGGCGAGGCTGCGCCCGAGCCGGACGAGGAGCTCGAGATCGTCCGCCACCGCGCCGCCGATATCTCCGTGCTCATCCCCGAGATCGAGGACGCGAAGACGCTCGCCGGCCTGCTGCTCTATCTCACCAGCCGCGCCACGACGCACGAGAGATGAAGATCCCGTGGCCGCGGGCGCTGCAGGTCAGCCCCGTGAGGCGCGAGGTGCAACTGAACGACGCGAAGTGCCAGCTCTTGCCGTAGGCGAGTTCCGCGTACGTCGGAGCGCCGCTGTTCGAGTTGTAGAGGATCCCGCCGGAGCAGCTCGGAACGGTCTTGCGGGTCGCGTAGACCTCCCAGCCGTGCCAGTCGAGGCCGGCGCGCGCCATGCAGCCGCTCTGTTCGCGGGCGCCGTACGCGGCCTGATGGATGTCGCACAGCAAGTGACCGGGCGGGCCGGGGACGTAGAAGCAGTGGATGTTGCCGCTCGGCGTGACGACGCCGGGAAGTGGCGTCTTCGCGGCCTGCGCGACGGAAACGGAGGCAGCCAAGAGCGCCGTGGTGAGAAGGGCCAGCTTCATCCGGATGAGCGTATGGCTCGCGTGTTGTGTTTCCGTAAGGAGTCGGTATTGTCCGCGCGTCGTGCGGATCGGCGTTGCCAAAGAGATCAAGACCGACGAGTACCGCGTCGCGCTGACGCCTGCGGGCGCGCGCGAGCTCGTGCAAAAAGGGCACGAGGTGTTCGTCGAGA
Source organism: uncultured Actinomycetes bacterium (assembly GCA_963744355.1). Classification (GTDB taxonomy): domain Bacteria; phylum Actinomycetota; class Thermoleophilia; order Gaiellales; family Gaiellaceae; genus Palsa-739. The sequence goes on along the minus strand of CAVUTE010000004.1, from coordinate 629,674 downwards.
CGACAGCCGGTGAGGGCAGCTCGATGCCGGACGCGGACTATGAGCGCGCCGGCGCAGAGATCGTCTCGCTCGACGAGGTGTGGAGTCGCGCCGAGCTGCTCTTGAAGGTGAAGGAGCCGGTCGCAACCGAATACCCGCGGTTGCGCGAAGGCCTCGTGCTGTTCACGTACCTGCACATCGCGGCCGACGCACCGCTCACGCACGCGCTCGTCGACAGCGGCATCGCCGCGGTCGCCTACGAAACGGTCGAGACCGACGATCGCAAGCTCCCGCTGCTCGCGCCGATGAGCGAGATCGCCGGCCGGCTCGCGTCTCAGGCAGGCGCGCACTTCCTCGAGAAGCCGCTCGGCGGACGCGGCGTGCTGCTCGGCGGCGTCCCCGGCGTCGCGCAGGGGCACGTGCTCGTGCTCGGCGGCGGGATCGTCGGCTACAACTCCGCGATCATCGCGCTCGGCCTCGGCGCGCAGGTGACGATCCTCGAGCGGTCGATCGATCGCATGCGCCATCTCGACGAGATCCTGTCCGGCCGCGTCAGCCTCGTGATGTCGTCGACGTTGCAAATCGAGTCATCGCTCGCCGAAGCGGATGTCGTCATCGGCGCCGTTCTCATTCCGGGTGCCCGCGCGCCGAAGCTCGTCACGCGCGCCATGCTCGGTGAAATGAAGCCGGGAGCCGTCATCGTCGACGTCGCGATCGACCAGGGCGGCTGCTTCGAGACGTCGCACGCGACGACGCACACCGACCCGGTGTACACGGTCGACGGCGTCCTCCACTACTGCGTGGCGAACATGCCCGGCGGCGTGCCCGTCACGTCGACGAAGGCGCTGACGAACGCGACGCTTCCGTACGTCGAGGAGATCGCCGACAACGGGCTCGCCCGGGCCGTCGGCCGCGATCGCGCGCTGGCCCGCGGCGTGAACGTGCTCGAAGGGAAGATCGTCTACGAAGCGGTGGCCGAGGCGCATGACCTCGAGTTCACGCCGCTCGAGGCGGTTCTCCCGCTCGCAGCGGCTTAGAGGCTCTCAGGCGGCCGGAGCGTCCGGCTTCTTCTTCGGTGAGAGCCGCACGACGAGCCAGGTGATTCCCGCGGCGAGGCTGACGATCGCCGTGATGAACGCCACGAATTCGATTAGGCCGAGGGCGCTCTGCATCGCGCTCCTAGAATAGCCCCATGGCCCGTGCATGCGTGATCGTCCTCGATGCAGTCGGAGCCGGCGAGCTGCCGGATGCGGCCCAGTACGGAGACGAGGGCTCGAACACGCTCGGGAACGTCGCCAAGGCAGTCGGAGGCCTCGATCTGCCGAACATGGAGGCCCTCGGGCTCGGCAACGTCGAGCCCCTGGAAGGTTGCCCACCGCAGCCCGGTGCGCCCGCGGTCGCCGGCCGGCTGATCGAGCGCTCCAAGGGCAAGGACACGACGACGGGTCACTGGGAGATGATGGGCATCGTCACCGCAACGGCCTTCCCGACGTATCCGCACGGCTTTCCGCACGACGTCATCGATCCGTTCATGCACAAGACCGGGCGCGGCGTCCTCGGCAACAAGGTCGCGTCGGGGACGGACATCATCATGGAACTCGGCGAGGAGCACCAGAAGACGGGGAAGTGGATCGTGTACACATCCGCCGACTCGGTCTTCCAGATCGCGGCGCACGAGGAGACGGTTCCTCTCGAGGAGCTGTACGAAGCGTGCCGCGACGCGCGCGAGATCCTCACCGGCAAGGACGCGGTCGGCCGGGTCATTGCGCGCCCGTTCATCGGCGAGCCCGGGAGCTACACGCGCACGCCGAACCGGCACGACTTTTCGCTCGTCCCACGCAAGCCCAACTATCTGACGCTCATTCGGGACGCCGGGACGAAGGTGTACGGCGTCGGCAAGATCGGCGACATCTTCGCGCACCAGGACGTCGACGAGTCTCAGTCGACGAAGTCGAACATCGACGGCATCCAGGCCACGGAGAAGCTCCTGCAGGAGGTGGACGAGGGATTCATCTTCGTCAACCTCGTCGAGACAGACATGTTGTGGGGGCACCGGAACGATCCGGTGAACTTCCACCGCTGCCTGCAGGACTTCGACCGCCGCCTGCCCGATCTGCTCGAGGCCCTGCGTCCCGGTGACCTGCTCATCGTCACCTCCGACCACGGTTGCGATCCGACGACGCCGTCGACCGATCATTCGCGTGAGCACGCAATGCTGCTCGCGTACGTCGCCGGCCGCAACGCGTCCGGCCAGATCCACGAGGGCGAGTTCGCCGACGTCGGCGCGACGGTGAACGCATGGCTGAAGGGCAAAGCCCCGTCCCGCGGCATCCCGGGCCAGCCGATCCTGACGCCGTGACGCTGAACGACCCTGAGGTCGTCGCCGCCGAGTACGCGGACGAGTCGCGTTTTCTCGTGCGCCGCGCGGCGTTCGCGCACTCGACCGGGCCGAGCGCGCTCGACACGCTGTTCGAGGCAGTGGCCGAGGCGCGTCCGCGCCTGTACCTCGAGGTCGGCTCCGGACCGGGCGACATGGCGGCCCGCGTTGCGGACGAGCTCGGGATCGAGGTTGTCGCGCTCGACATCTCGCCGCGCATGGTCGAGCTCGCCCGCGAGCGCGGCGTCGACGCACGTGTCGGCGACGTGCAGGAGCTTCCATTCGAGGACGCGTCGTTCGACTGCGTGGTCGCCGCCTGGATGCTCTACCACGTGCCCGACCTCGACCGGGGGCTCTCGGAGATCACGCGGGTGCTCCGGCCGGGTGGCCGGCTCGTCGCCGCCACGAACAACATCGACAACATGCACGAGCTCTGGGATCTCGTCGGCCGCGACCGCCGCACCGAGAAGATCCAGTTCTTCGCAGAGAACGGGGAGGAACCGCTCCGCCGCCACTTCGCATCCGTCGAACGGCGGGACGTCATCGGCGAGATGTCCTTCACGCGCGCGGCGGCCCGCGACTACCTCGCCAATTCGATCAGCCACGCGCGCCTCGCCGAGACGATGCCGGACTTCGAGGAGCCTCTTGTGATGACGCGGCACATGACCATCTTCGTGGCCACGAAATGAGCATCCCGGAGCTCATCGAACGCAAGCGCGACGGGGGCGAGCTCACCCAGAGTGAGATCGACGAGCTCATTCTCGGCGACGTTCCCGATTACCAGCTCGCCGCGTTCTGTATGGCCGTGTACTTCCGCGGAATGTCGAGCGCCGAGACGTTCGCGCTCACGGATGCAATGGTGCGGAGCGGGGAGCAGATCCACATCGGCGAGTCGCTCGGCCGGCGCGTCGTCGACAAGCACTCGACCGGCGGCGTCGGGGACAAGGCAACGCTCGCCGTCGGCCCGATCGTCGCCGCGTGCGGCGTCCCGTTCGGGAAGATGAGCGGCCGGGGGCTCGGCCACACCGGCGGCACGCTCGACAAGCTCGAGTCGATCCCGGGCTTTCGTGTCGAGCTCTCCACGGACGAGTTCATCGCGCAGGTGCGCGACATCGGGATCGCCGTCGTCGGCCAGACCGCGAACCTCGTGCCGGCGGACAAGAAGCTGTACGGGCTGCGCGACGTGACCGCGACCGTCGACAGTGTCCCGCTGATTGCGTCCAGCATCATGTCCAAGAAGATCGCCTCCGGCGCGGACGCCATCGTGCTCGACGTCAAGGTCGGCGACGGCGCCTTCATGAAGTCGGTTGCCGACGCGCGTGTGCTCGCCGAGGCGATGATCGCGCTCGGGCGGGAAGCGGGACGTGACGTCGTCTGCGAGCTGACGGACATGAGCCAGCCGCTCGGGCAGACGGTGGGCAACGCGCTCGAGGTTCGGGAAGCGCTCGCGACGCTCCGAGGAGAAGGCCCCGACGACCTGACCGAGCTGGTGCTCATGTCGTGCGCGCACCTCCTCGCGCTCTCCGACCTCGGCGTCGACGAGGCCGAGGGGCGCAGCCGGGCCGAGCAGTCGGTCTCCGACGGGTCGGCGGTCGCTGCGTACGAGCGCTGGGTGCGTGCGCAGGGTGGCGACCCCGATGCCGAGTTGCCGAAAGCACCGTTCATCGTCGAAGTCTTCGCCTCGCGTCCCGGGCACGTGCAGCGCCTTGCCGCATTGCCGATCGGCCTCGCCGCGCTGCATCTTGGAGCGGGACGACGGACGAAGGACGACCCTGTCGACCATGCCGTCGGCGTCATCTGTCGCAAGAAGCGCGGCGACGAGGTACAGGAAGGAGAGCCGCTCGCCGAGATTCACGCCGCTGACGAGGCGACTGCCGCCGAAGCGGCGGAGACCGTGTTCGGCGCGTACCTGCTCGGCGACGAGCCGCCGGCCGCCGTTCCGATCGTGCTCGAGACCATTGCCTGAGCTCCCCGAGGTCGAGACGGAGCGCAGGCGCCTCGCCGCGGTCGTCGAAGGGAAGCGGATCGCATCGGCGCGCATCGACGACTCGCGTCTGACCCGGCCGGAGGATCCGCAGCTCGTCGCCGGCGTCCTTACGGGAGATCGCATCGCCGCGGTCGACCGGCGCGGCAAATACATCGTCGTTCGCCTCGAGAGCGGGCACGTGCTTCTCGTGCACCTGCGCATGACGGGGGGCTTCCGCTACACGCCCGCAACGCATGAGCGCGCTGTGCTCGCGCTCGACGACGGCAGCCGCGTCGCCTATCGCGACACGCGCCGCTTCGGCACGTGGCTCCTCGCCGAGGAGGACGAGGCGGAGCGGTTGCTCGAGATCAAGAACGGCCCCGAGCCGCTCGGCCGCGGCTTCACGAACGCCTTCCTCGCCGGGCGCCTGGCCGGCAGGCGCGCGCCGCTGAAGGCCGCCGTCCTCGACCAGCGCACCGTCGCCGGCCTCGGGAACATCTACGCGGACGAGGCGCTCTGGCATGCGCAACTCAATCCGCTTCGCGCGGCCGGCGAGCTCGACGCCGAGGAGATCGCGGCGCTACGCGACGGGATTCGCAAGGCACTTCGCCTCGGCATCCGCCGCCAGGGAGCCGACCTCGGCGACGGCGCGTACGCCGGCGGCCGGATGCAGGACGAGTTTCGCGCGTACGGCCGCGACGGCGAGCCGTGCGACCGCTGCGGGACGCTCATCGTCAAGACGCGCGCCGGCGGGCGCGGCACGTGGTTCTGCCCGACGTGTCAGGCGGCGAGTAGCTCGGCCAGCCGGCCGTCACGATCGAGACGCCACAGCTCCGTGTAGCCGCCGATCGACCGGCCGTCGATCAGGATCTGCGGAACCGTCCAGCCGCCGGTGAGGTCGTGCAGCTTCTGGCGGAACGCCGGATCGTCGTCGAGAAGGATCTCCTCATACGCGAGCCCGCGGGCATCGAGGAGTGTCTTCGCGCGCACGCAATACCCGCACCAGGTCGTCGAATACATCTGAATCCGAGCCACACCTGCTTCAACGAACAAGGGCGGCCGCGCGTTCCCGAACCGGAAGGCGGACCCGGAACGTCGAGCCTTCGTGCGTGCTGTCGATCTCGATCGTGCCGTTGTGCGCGTCGACGATCGCCTTGGTGATCGTGAGGCCTAGCCCCGTTCCGGGCACGGCGCGCGCGTTCGCCTCGTGACTGCGGAAGAACGGGTCGAAGAGCCGCTCGCGGTCGCCGTCGGCGATGCCATCGCCCGTGTCGGTGACCTCGAACACGGCGTCACTCCCACGGCGCCCGGCGCGGACGGTGACGCGACCGCCTTGCGGCGTGAACTTGATCGCGTTCGAGACGAGGTTGTCGAGCATCTGCGCGAGCCGGGTGGGATCGCCCGCGACCGTGACCGGGGCGCCGTGCTCGAGCCGGACGACGATTCCGCGCGCGTCCGCCGCCGGCCGAGCCGACTCGACGGCGTTCGCGGCGAGCGGAGCGCCATCGACCTCCACGAGTTCGAGCGCGAGCGGGCCACGCTCGGCCTCGGCCACGAGCAGAAGATCGCCGACGAGGTCGACCAGACGGTTCGTGCTGCGCTGGACCACGGCGAGATACGCAGCCTGGTCGGAGGTCAGTCCCCCGGCGTCGCCGTCGGCGATCAGCTCGAGGTAGCCGATGATCGACGTCAGCGGCGTGCGCAGCTCGTGCGAGACGACTGCGACGAACTCGTCGCGCAGCCGGATCAGCTCTTCGGAGCGCGCGGCGTTATCCCGGTCGATGCGCCCGGAGCGGCGCTCGAGCTCGAACAGCCAGATGAGCAGCACGACGAGGAGCCCGGCGCCCACCGCTGCCGTGATGAGCGCGAAGCGCGCCGAAGGGTTGATGCGACGGATCTCGCCCGCCTGGCGCGAGAGCTCGGCTTCGATCACCCGGTTGAATGTCGCGGCATGTCGCGGCGCCGCGAGATAGGCGACGTAGGCCGCGTCGAGCCGCCGTCCCTCGCCCGCGTCGTGGGCGGCCACATTGCGGAAGGCGGAAACGACGTCGTCTCGGTTCCCTTCGAGCACCGTCGTCTGGAGCTCCTGGGTGCGAATGGTCTGGCGTTCGGTCACCGCGGCGTGATGGAGCCGCAACGCCCCGAGCCCCGTCGCGGCGAACGTGAAGAGGAGCGCGGCGGAGATGAAGGTGTAGGCGAGCTTCTGCACGTTCCTCCAGCTTACGCAGACCTGTCCCATGCGTACACTCGAACGATGGCCGGTCGCACGTACAAGACGGAGGCGGTCGTGCTCCGCTCGATCCGCTTTGGCGAGGCCGACCGCGTGCTGCACCTGTACACGCTCGATCGGGGACGCGTGGGGGCCGTCGCAAAGGGCGTCCGCAAGACGACGTCGCGCTTCGGCGCGCGGCTCGAGCCGCTCTCGCACGTCGAGCTGATGCTCCATCAGGGATCGGGCGAGCTGCAGACCGTCACCGGCGTCCACCTCGTTCACCCGCACAGCGACGCTCGCGAGGACTACTACCGGCTCTCGATCGGGCTGATCGGGGCGGAGGCGATGCTGCGGCTGTTCAGCGAGCAGGAGGCGAACCCGCGCGCGTTCACCGCGCTGACACGTTTTCTCGACCTTCTCGACGAGGCGCCGCACTCGACGCAACGACCGGCGCTCGATCCGCTCGCGCTCTCGTTCCAGCTCAAGTTGCTGTGGCTTTCGGGCTACCTCCCGCACCTGACGAGCTGCGCGGAGTGCGGCGCGGCCGACACCGCGCTCGTCGGCTACTCGCCGCGCGCGGGTGGCGCCGTGTGCGCAGCGTGCGCAGCCCAGTCGGAGGCGATTGCGCTCAGCACGGCAGGCATCCGCTCGATCGAGACGCTCCTCACGAGCCCGCTCGCCGAGGCCGGTGCTGCCGGACTGAACGAGCGGTCGTCCCGCGACGCGCTGCGTCTCATTCAGGCGTCGTACGAGTACCACGGCGGCTTCCGCCTCAAGACTCTGTCGGCGTGAGGCGCGACCTCGGCGACGGGTACGAGCTCGACGACGATCGCGAGCGGGTCGACGTCGACGCAGTGCACGCGTATCTCTCCGGCGAGGCGTACTGGGCGAAAGGACGTCCGCGCGCAGAGGTGGAGCGCCTCGTGCGTGAGTCGCAACGCGTCGTCGGCCTGTACAAGGACGGCGCCCAGGTCGGCTACTGCCGCGCGGCGAGCGACGGCGTCTCGTTCGCGTACCTCGCCGACGTGTACGTCCTGCCGGAGCATCGCGGCCGCGGCCTCGGCCTCGTGATGGTGCGAGAGATGGTCGAGCGCGGCCCCTATGCCGACCGGAAGTGGATCCTGCACACGCGGGACATGCATTCGCTGTACGCGAAGCTCGGCTTCGGCGCGCCCGGCGAGCGGCTCATGGAGCGCGACCCTACGAGGAAGCCGTGAAGATCCTGAAGTGCAGCGAGCCCTGCTCGCACACCGGCGTCGGCGGCTGGATCGGCGCGTCGAGCGTGCCCCCGCCCTGTGCGGTGACGCGCAGCACCGTCGCCGTCGGCTGGCACTGGCCGGTCGTGGAATCTCCGGTGCCGTTCACGTCGGGTGAGAAGCGCGCCTCGGCGACCGCGGAGCCGCCGTGCTGGAGCGAGACCTTCGGCGGGCTCGCCGGCGCCGGCGGTTCCGCTGAAGCCGACGTCGCCAGCGCCCCTCCGGTCGTGCCGAGAAGCTGCACCTGCGGGATGCCGGACACGAAGCAGGGCGTCGCACCCGTGTTCGTGAGCGTCAACTTGTAGGAGATCTGGCCGGCGCCGGGGCTGCCGGGCACGACGTCGAAGCGTCCCTGGAGGCTGCCCGCCGCGCAGGGCGCCGAGGCGGCGGTCTTGGTCGTCGTCGTCGCCGCAGTCGTCGTGACCGTGACCGTCTGCAGGTGCGTGACGGTTTGCGTGACGGTCTGCGTCGTCGTGCCGCCGCAACCGGCGAGCGCGAGCACGGCGACGATGACGAGCGCGGATCTCACGCCTTGGGTGTTCGCCATGGGCGCTCCAGTGCCTCCTCGAGCCAGACGCGGACGCCGCCGATCGGCAGCCGCTCCTGCGCGAGCGAGTCGCGGTCACGCACCGTCACGGTGTCGTCCTCGAGCGTCTGGTCGTCGATCGTGAACGCGAACGGCGTGCCGATCTCGTCCTGGCGGCGATAGCGCCGGCCGATCTGCCCGCCGTCGTCGTACTCGACTATGTGCTGCTTCCGCAGCTCGTCGTGGAGGCCGCGCGCTTTCTCCACCATCTCTGCGTTGCGCGGGATGAGCGGCAGGATGGCCGCCTTCACCGGAGCGATCGCCGGATGGAGCCGTAGCACGGTCCGGTCGCGCTCGGCCACGACCTCCTCGTCGTATGCGTCGACGAGCATGGCGACGAAGATCCGCTCGATGCTCACCGCCGGCTCGATCACGTACGGCGTGTAGCGCTCGGTGTCGTCGCCGACGAACTCGAGCTTCGTCCCCGAGTGCTCGTGTGCTGCGTGAGGTCGAAGTCGCCGCGGTTGGCGACGCCCTCGAGCTCGGACCAGCCGATCGGGTACAGGTACTCGATGTCGGTGGTGCCGCTCGAGTAGTGCGAGCGCTCCTCGGCGTCGTGCTCCCGCTTGCGCAGCATGCTCTCGCGCAGGCCGTACTTCAGATACCAGTTGAAGCGCTCGTCGACCCAGTAGCGGTACCACCGCTCGGCGTCGGCCGGCGGCACGAAGAACTCCATCTCCATCTGCTCGAACTCGCGCACGCGGAAGAGGAAGTTCCCGGGCGTGATCTCGTTGCGGAACGACTTGCCGACCTGCGCGATGCCGAACGGCGGCTTGCGGCGGGCGAGCTGGAGGACGTTCTTGAAGTTGACGAAGATGCCCTGCGCCGTCTCGGGACGCAGGTACGCGGTCGAGCTCTCGTCCTCGAGCGCGCCGACCTGCGTCTTGAACATGAGGTTGAACTGGCGCGCCTCGGTGAGGTCGCAGTCGGGTGTCTCGCCCGGATGCTTGGACGGCCTGCGGCCGCAGCTCGCCTGGTCGATCTGGTCGGCGCGGAAGCGCAGCTTGCAGGTGCGGCAGTCGACGAGCGGGTCGGTGAAGCCGCCGACGTGACCCGACGCCTCCCAGACGCGCGGGTTGAGAATGATCGCCGAGTCGAGGGCGACGATGTCGTCACGCTCCTGGACCATCGCCTGGAACCAGAGCGAGCGGATGTTGTTCTTCATCAGGACGCCGTAGTGGCCGTAGTCGTACGTCGATCCCATCCCGCCGTAGATCTCGGAGGAAGGGAAGACGAAGCCGCGCCGCCGAGAAAGCGACACGATCTTGTCCATGGTGACGTCGGTCATCGGTGCGACCTTAGCGGGCTAGGCTGCGCGGGTGCCGACCATCCCCGTCGAGCTGCACGTCGTCTCCGACGCGACCGGCGAGACGGCGGCGCGCCTCGTACAGGCGCTCGAGGCGCAGTTCCCCGAGCAGGAGTTCGTCGAGATCCGGCACCCGCGCGTCGAGTCCGAGGACGACCTCCAACTCGCCGTGAACAGGATGCGCGGCCGGCCTGCCGTCGTCGTGTACACGCTCGTGAAGCCGGAGCTGCGCGAGGCGATGCGGACGCTGTGCCGGCGGGCGAAGCTCCACTACTGCGACCTCCTCGGCCAGCCCATCGAAGCCGTCGCCCGCGTCTCGGGGATGACCGCGAAGATGACGCCCGGATCGCGTCCGCCACTCAACTCGGCGTACTTCAAGCGCATGGAGGCGATCGAGTTCGCCGTGCGCTTCGACGACGGCGTCGGCCGCGGGCTCCACGACGCCGACATCGTCCTCGTCGGCGTTTCGCGGACGTCGAAGACACCGCTCTCCATGTATCTCGGCTATCTGGGCTACAAGGCCGCGAACGTCCCCGTGGTGAAGTCGATCGAGCCGCCGAAGGAGCTGTTCGAGATCGACGCGCGCAAGATCGTCGGGCTGACGATCGACCCGAACCGGCTCGCCGAGATCCGCCGTGCGCGCATGCGGACGATGGGTGGCGGCGCACGCAACCGGCAGTACGCCGAGCTGACGGAGGTCTACGACGAGCTCGAGCAGGCGACGAAGCTGCACCGCCGGCTCGGCTGCCCGGTGATCGACATCTCCGAGCTCTCGATCGAGGAGACCGCGCACCGCGTGCTGCGCGTGGTGGAGGAGCGCGGCGATGAGAAATGAGAAGGGAAGTGTCCCGCTGCGTTACTGGATCCTCTGGTGCGCGATCCTCGTCGTCGCCGACGTCGTGTTCTACATCGTGCTGACGCCGATCTGGATCGGGCTGCGGGCGATCGCGTGGCTGGCAGAGTTCCGTGCGCGGAGGCGCAGGTGATCGCCGTCGTGCTCGCGGGCGTCATCCTGCACGGCGGGCAGACGCGGTTCTTCCTGCCGGGCGCGCTGCGGCCGCGCGAGAAGGTCACGTGCATGGCGAAGGGGCACGCAACCGGCGGCGAGATTCCACGTACGGCAACCGGGGTGGACACGTTCACGGTCGGCGGGCCTCAGCTCAACATCGATGAGCGGACGAACGGCGCGATCATGATCGCCTGCGGAAAGACGAAGGCGATCTTCCCACCGAGGACCACACTGCCCTACGTCATCGGGCAGAACGGGCTCGCGCTCATCCAGGGAGCGAACACACTGACGCGGCTGGAGCAGATCTACGGGAAACCGAGTGAGACGAAGCCGTGTCGGACGACGTGGCGGGACATCGGGCTCCAGGTGACCTTCTCGGGCCGGAGCTGCGACGTGCTCGACGGCGCGAACGTCACCGGTTCGCGCTGGAGCTCGTTGAGCGGTGTCCACATCGGCGACTCGGTCGCGAAGATGGTGTGGCTCACGCAGATCCGCAGCCATCCGGCCCTCGGCCACGTCTGGGTGATCGGCCGCGGCGCGCAGTACCGCTCGGAGCTCCTCGCCTGGGTCGGGTCGAAGGGGACCGTCGATCGTTTCACCGCGATCCTGCGGCGACCACCGTGATTCACTATCGGCGCACATGACCCGGTACATCTACGCATTCGACGAGGCATCTGAGGGCGGCCGGCAGCTTCTGGGCGGCAAGGGGATCGGGCTCGCCGAGATGACGCAGTTGGGCGTGCCGGTGCCGGCGGGATTCACGATCACGACCGACGCGTGCCGCGCGTACATGCGTGACGGCGGCTTCCCGGCGGGGCTGGACGAGGAGACCGAGGATCAGATCGCGCGCCTGGAGGAGAAGGCGGGCAAGCGGTTCGGCGACCCGGACGATCCGCTGCTCGTCTCGGTGCGTTCCGGTGCCGCGGTTTCTATGCCGGGGATGATGGACTCGATCTTGAACGTCGGCCTGAACGACGTGTCGGTGGGCGGGTTGGCGCGCAGCACTGGGAACGAGGGATTCGCGCGCGACTGCTACCGCCGTCTGATCCAGATGTTCGGGGAGACGGTCGAGGGCGTGTCGCACGACCGGTTCAGTCCGGATGACACGGTCGAGCATGCCCGCGAGGTGTACGTCGCGGAGACGGAGCGCGAGTTCCCGCAGGACGCGCGCGAGCAGTTGCGGCGGGCGATCGTGGCGGTCTTCGAGTCGTGGAACTCGCCGCGTGCGCAGGTGTACCGGCGCACGTACGAGATCCCGGACGACATCGGCACGGCGGTGAACGTCGTGCAGATGGTGTTCGGCAACAAGGGCGACACGAGCGCGACCGGAGTCTGCTTCACCCGTAATCCTTCGACGGGCGAGCAGGGCGTGTACGGCGAGTACCTCGTCAACGCGCAGGGCGAGGACGTCGTGGCGGGGATTCGCACGCCGCAGCCTGTGGAGGAGATGGCGAAGCGGCTGCCGGAGGCGTACGAGCAGCTGCTGGAGACCATGGCGCGGCTCGAACAGCACTACCGGGACATGCAGGACATCGAGTTCACGGTCGAGGAGGGCCACCTCTATCTGCTGCAGACGCGCTCGGCGAAGCGCACGGCCGCAGCTGCGTTGAAGGCGGCGGTTGACATGACGGCCGAGGGGCTGATCAGCCGCGAGGAGGCGATCTCCCGCATCGATCCCGACCAGCTCGACCAGCTGCTGCATCCGATGCTCGATCCGAAGGCGAAGTTCGAGGTCGCGGCGCGCGGGCTCAATGCGTCGCCGGGCGCGGCCTCCGGGAAGATCGTGCTGGACGCCGACACGGCGGTGCAGCGCGGCAAGGGCGGCGAAGCGGTGATCCTCGTGCGCTGGGAGACGACGCCGGACGACATCCACGGCCTCATCCAGTCGAAGGGCGTGCTGACCGCGCACGGTGGCATGACCTCGCACGCTGCCGTCGTCGCGCGCGGCATGGGGAAGCCGTGCGTCGCCGGCTGCGAGGGCCTGGAGATCGACGTCGCGACGAAGACGGTGACGCTCGGCGGCCACACGTTGCACGAGGGCGACGTGATCACGATCGACGGCGGCACCGGCCGGGTGATCATCGGCGAGGTGCGGCTCGTGCCGCCTGCGATCAACGAGGACTTCGAGACCGTGCTCGGCTGGGCGGACGACGTGCGCCGCCTCAAGGTGCGCGCGAACGCCGACAACGGCATCGACTCCGCGAAGGCGCGCGAGTTCGGCGCGCAGGGGATCGGCCTCTGCCGCACCGAGCACATGTTCTTCGGCGACCGGCTGCCGGTGGTGCAGGAGATGATCCTCGCCTCCGACGAGGCCGGACGCCGCGAGGCGCTCGAGCGGCTGCTGCCGTTCCAGCAGTCCGACTTCGAGGAGATCTTCGAGGCGATGACAGGGCTCCCGGTGACCATCCGGCTGCTCGATCCGCCGCTGCACGAGTTCCTGCCTCCGCTGGAGGAGGCGACCGACGAGCGCATGCGCAACCGCATCAAGGCGCTCACCGAGTCGAACCCCATGCTCGGCACGCGCGGCTGCCGGCTCGGCATCCAATGGCCGGAGATCTACGAGATGCAGGTGCGCGCGATCGCCCGCGCCGCCAAAGCCGTGCCGGGCGCGCTCGTCGAGATCATGATCCCGCTCGTCGACTTCGCCGAGGAGTTGCGCCGGCTGCGCGCGCTGACCGAGGAGGTGATGGCCGAGGAGGCGCCGGAGATCGACTACACGTGCGGCACGATGATCGAGCTTCCGCGCGCGGCGTTACGCGCCGGCGAGATCGCGGAGTACGCGGACTTCTTCTCCTTCGGGACGAACGATCTGACGCAGACGGCGCTCGGCATGTCGCGCGACGACGCCGAGGGCAAGTTCCTCACCTTCTATCTCGAGGACGGCGTCATCGAGCACAACCCGTTCGAGACGCTCGACCAGGACGGCGTCGGCGAGCTGATGCGCATCGCCGTCGAACGAGGGCGCGCCGCGAAGGAAACGATCAAGCTCGGCATCTGCGGCGAGCACGGCGGCGACCCGAAGTCGGTCGAGTTCTGCCACGGGCTCGGGCTCGACTACGTCAGCTGCTCGCCGTACCGCGTACCCGTCGCACGGCTCGCTGCTGCGCAGGCGGTGCTGAAGGAAGCGCACCGCGCCGCGTACGTCGCGGCGGGAGGCTAGGCGTAGCCGCGCACCTTGAAGTACGCGATGGCGACGCTTCCTGCCGCGATGACCACGAGGCCGAGTACACCGACGAGGCCTATGCGTCCGTACGCAGCCTTGCCGCGACCCCACTGGGCAAAGGAAAGCGTTGCGAGGATGCCGCCGATGAGGCCCCCGACGTGTCCACCCCAGGAGATCCCGGACACGCTGAAACTGAAGGCGAGGTTGATGATGATCCACGTCATCGCCTGCCCCCCGAGACGACCGGTGAGCTGCCACTCGAGGATGAGCCAGGCGCCGAGGATGCCGAAGATGGCGCCGGACGCGCCGACCGTGTAGGTCAACGGAGCTTGGAGGAGCGCGCCCGCCGACCCGGCGAGCCCGGCGACGAGGTACAGACCGAGGAAGCGCGGGCCGCCCAAGTACTGCTCCACGAGTGGGCCGATGAAGAACAGCGAGACCATGTTGAGGCCGATGTGGAGGATTCCCTCATGCAGGAACGCGGCCGTGAGGAGCCGCCACCAGCCTCCATTCGCAACGTCGGGACCGTCGAGTACCCACTTGAAGAACAGCGATCCTCCGGGCGAGTTGAGCCCATGCCCCTGCACTGCGGTGATCAGGTAGATGCCGATGTTGATCGCGATCAACGCCTTCGTCACCGGCGCCGTCGTCGCGCCGACACGGCGCCGCGCGGCCACGACCGGCCGCGGGCCGACCGCCCGTCGCGGCCGCGTGCCCGAGTGGTCGGGGCAGCGGATGCCGACCGGCGCCATCGTCATGCACTCGGTGCAGATCGGACGGCCGCACTCCGAGCACGACAGGCCCGTTTCGCGGTCGGGATGGCGATAGCACGTCGGCATGCCGGATTAGGGTAGTCGCGTGCGTGTCCACGTCGCGTTCACTCCGGGCGAGCAGACGCCCGCGCCGATCGGGATCGTCGTCGACGTGCTGCGCGCGACCTCGACGATGACGCAGGCGCTCGCCGCCGGGTACCGCCGCGTGCTCTGCTGCGCGGAGATCGAGGACGCACGAGCGCTCGCCGACAGCGAAGGCGCGGCGAAGCTCGCGGGGGAGCGTCGGCTGGAGCACATAGAGGGGTTCGATTTCGGGAACTCGCCGCGCGAGCTTGCGGGCGAGCCGGCGGCGGAGACGCTCGTCCTCTCGACGACCAACGGCACGCGGCTCCTCGTTGCGGCCGCGGCGCGGTTCGAGCGGGTCTTCGTCGGGTCGTTGCTGAACCTCGGCGCGGTCGCGTTCGCGGCACGCGAGACCGGGGAGGACGTCGCGGTGCTGTGCGCCGGCGTGCTCGGCGAGCTCGCGCTCGACGATGCGTACTGCGCCGGCCGGATCGCGACTGCGCTCGGCGGCGAGCACGCCGACTCGGCCGCGGCGGCGGCGCGGCTCGCGGCGAGCTTCCCGAACTCGGTCGCGGGGCTGGGGGCGAGTCAGAGCGCGCGCAACCTCCGGAAACACGGCCTCGAGGACGACATCGAGTGGTGCGCGCGGGAGAACGCGCTCGACGTCGTGCCCCGCTTCGTCCGGATGGTCGGGGCTGCGGCCGAGGTCGCGCTCTAGGAGTTTCGGACCGCTTGACAGGGGAACGTGTGTTCGATAGAACATACGTTCCCATGATCGCCTGCCTAACCATCCCCGGATTCGAGCTCAAGGCCGCGCTGCGCAAGTCACCCTCCCTTGCACTGTGTCCGGCAGCGCTCGCGCCGGAGGCGGGCGGGGAGCCCCTGCTGGGGCCCGTGACGGCGGCAGCCGAGGCGGCGGGCGTCCGGCCGCGGATGCGCCTGGGCGAGGCGCTGGCAACGGCGCCGCGGCTGGTGCTCGTCGATCCCGACCCGGCTGCCGCCGAGCAGGCATGGGAGGAGATCATCTGCTCGCTCGAGGACACGGGCTTCGCGGTCGAACCGGCCGCTCCCGGCGTCGCCTACTTCGAGACGCGCGGGGTCGAGCGGCTGTACGGCGGCCTCGAGCCGGCGCTCCGGCGCGCGCTCGCCGCAGTCGGGCCCGCATGGGACGCGCGCATCGGCGCGGCCACGCGACGCTTCACCGCGCTCGCCGCCGCATCGGTCGCACGGCCCGGGCAGGTGCTCGTCGTCCGCGACGAAGACGTCGGGCGCTTCCTCGCGCCTCTGCCGCTGACACTGCTGCCGCTCGACCGGCAGCGCTACGAAGAGCTCGAATCGCTCGGAGTTCGCAGGCTTGGACAGCTTGCCGGGCTCCCGGGTGGCGCCGTCGCCGAACGTCTGGGGCCGGACGGCCGGCACGCCTGGGGCCTGGCGAGAGGCGGGGCGGCCGCGCGCGTGCGCGGTCGCCGTCCGCCGGCAGAGCTCGCCGAGACGCTCGCGTTTCCGGAAGCGGTCGGCAACGAGCTGACGCTGCGCCGCGCGCTCGGCGCTCTTGTCGAGACGACGCTGGCACGGCCGGAGCGGCGCGACCGCTTCGTCCGCAAGGTCGCGCTCACCGCTGTCATCGTCGGAGGCGGTTCCTGGCGGCGGACGCTGACGCTGCGCGAGCCGAGCGCGGACAGCGGCCGCATCCGCATCGCTCTCGCGTCGAAGCTCGCCGAGCTGCCGGGACCGGTGGTCGAGCTGCGGCTCGAGCTCGTCGAGCTCACCGAGCCCGCCGGTCTCCAACTGGAGCTGCTCGCCGCCGGCGCCGAGGACCGCCGCCGATTGAGCGACGGGCTTCGTCAAGTGCGAGCGAGCACCGGCTCCGGCTCCGTCTGCACCGTCGTGGAGGTGGCGCCATGGTCGCGGATTCCCGAGACGCGCGCGCTGTTCGTACCGCGGGACGACTGAACGCGCCGCGCCCCGCGCGCGTCGAGACACGCATCGATGGCACGCCGTGCGCGGTGAACCACCAGCCGGTCGCCGTGCTGCGCGAAGAGTGGCGTGTGCTCGACCGCTGGTGGACCGAGGAACCGGTGCTGCGCCGCTACTTCGAGGTCGTGCTCGAAAGTGGCGAGAACACCGTCGTCTTCCACGATGGCTCAGACCGCGGGTGGTTCAGCCAGCGCGGGGCCTAGAACGTAAACAGATCGAAGAGGTCGCTGAGCGACGCGAGCCCGTCCCGCGGTGGTGCAGGTGCGCCGCCGGCCTCGTAGTTCGCGCCGGTCGGAGTGGAGGAATCGAAGCCGTGGTTCTTCGACGCCAGTGTGGGCAGCCCGAATACCCGTTCGATGAACTTCAACGTGGACGTATGGTCGGCCGGCCTGGACGACTTCACCACGCCCTTGCGTGCATACGGCGACACGACCCAGAGCGGTACGCGAACGCCGAGCCCGTAGGCGTCGACCTTCGGTGGCGGAACATGGTCGAAGTACCCGCCGTGCTCGTCGTAGGTGAGCAAGAACGCAGACGTCTTCCACGCGATCGACTTCCGTAGGGCCGTGATGAGCTCCTTCTGCAGCTCCATCCCCACCGATACGTTCGCGGGTGGGTGCTCGTCGAGCTGCTGCGAGAAGCTCGGGACGATCCACGAGACCTTGGGCAGCTTCCCGTGTGCGCAATCGTCGAGGTACTCCTGCTTTGTGGCATGCGTCCGCGAATCGTGCGTCCAGCGGCTCCAGAAGACGGCGACGTTGTCGGTGTCGAAGATCGGATCGGTTCCGGCGTTGTAGATCTTCCAGCTGAGGTGTGCTTCGTCGAGGAGGTCGAGGATGGTCGGCCACTTCTTGGAGTCGAAGACGCCGTTGCCGAAAACCCCGTCCGTCGTGATGCCGCCGGATGTGCCGGACATGAGATAGAAGCGATTCGGCGACGTCGGTCCGAGAACGGAACAGAAATAGTTCGCGCACAGTCCCGCCTCGGTGAACAGGCCGTAGTAGAAGGGCAGCTCCTTCGCGGTGTAATACCCAATCCCGGTCGGCCCGCTGGACCTGTAGAAGCCGTCCATCTTGCCGCCGTCGACCTGTGCGTGAACGGCCGGCCAGAAGTGCGGCGGATCCGAGGTCGACAGCGCCTTCAGCTCGAACGGCGCGTGGCGAGCACCCACGACGCCGGGCTGTGTGTATCCGGCGGGAGGGCCGAAGCCCGCGGCTTGAACTTCGCGGGCGTAGCCGAAGTAATGGTCGAACGAGCGGTTCTCCTGGCACGAGATGACGACGTGCCGGATCGGACTGCTCGACTTCCGCGCGCGACCGCCGAGCGCGGGTGCACCGGCCAGTGCCGCACTGGCGACCGCTGCCCGCTCGAGAAACGTCCTCCGTGTGATGGCGTCTTGCATGCCGGCTGCGCGACCCTACTCCTCCGATTGGAACGCCGCGCGAAGGGCCCGTGCTGCCGCTTCCGGATCGTCCGCGTCGCAAATGGCACGCACAACCGCGATGCCGGGCGCGCCAGCCTCGACCACCTCCGCGACGTTCGTGAGCTCGATCCCACCGATCGCGAACCACGGGATCGTCACGCGCGCCGCTGTCGCGCGCACGAGCTCGAGCCCTCCGGCAGCGGACTCAGTCTTCGTCGGCGTCGCGAACACGGCGCCGACACCGAGATAGTCCGCTCCGGCGATCGCATCGAGCTGCGCCTCCGTCTCGATCGAGAGGCCGACGAGGCACTCGTCCCCGACGATGGCCCGCGCATCGGCGACGCTTGCGTCCCGCTGGCCGACGTGGACGCCGTCGGCGCCGCACGCGGCCACGAGGTCTGGCCGGTCGTTGAGCACGAACAGTGCTCCATATGCGTCACATGCGCCCCGGATCGACTGCGCCGCGCGCACGAGGTCGTCGTCGGAGGCCTCCTTGTCGCGCAGCTGGACGACGTCGACACCGCCGCGCAGTGCCGCGTCGAGCATGTGCGCATGCGCGCCGTCGAGCACGACATACAGCTGAGCCACAGCGAGTCTTAACCGTCGGTTCATCCGGCCAAGCCTAGGGTGCTGAAGTGATTAGCCTCCTCGTGGCCGTCCTGAGCGCGATCTCGCTCCATGCGTCGCCCCTGCCGGGCGCGCTACTGATCGCCGACCGCGGCAATGACCGGATGCTCCTCGTCGACCCGCAGCACCGTGTGCTGTGGCACTTCCCGAACGCGCGCGACCTGGCGAAGGGCGTCCATCTCAATTTCGACGACGACACGTTCGTCGAGCCGGGCGGCAAGGCGATCGTCTCCAACGAGGAGGAGGCCCACACGATCGTCTCCGTGAACATCAAGACGCACGCGCGCGTCCACCTGTACGGGACGCCCGGTGTGCGCGGCAGCGGCGCGAATGAGCTGAACACGCCCGACGACGCCTATGTCCTTCGGAACGGGACGCTCACCGTCGCCGATGCGTACAACTGCCGCGTCCTGTTCATCCGGTCGCACCGGATCGTGCGCCAGATCGGCACGACCGGCGTGTGCAGGCACGATCCGCCGCGGTACCTTGGCGCCGTCAACGGCGACACGCCGCTGCCGGACGGCGGCGTGCTCATCTCCGAGATCCAGGGCTCGTGGATCGACGACATCTCCGCAAGCGGCCACCTGCGGTGGGCCGTACAGGCGCCGGTCTCGTACCCGTCCGACCCGCAGCCGTTGCCCGGCGGGCGGATCCTGCTCGCCGACTATTCGAGCCCGGGCGCAGCGATGATCATCGACCGGCAGGGCAAGGTGCTCTGGCGCTACGGGCCGAGCTCGGGGTGGGGAGCCCTCGACCATCCGTCGCTCGCGATGATGCTCCCGAACGGGAACATCGCCGTGAACGACGACTACAAGGACCGCGTCGTCGTCATCGATCCGCACACGAACACGATCGTCTGGCAGTACGGCCACGCAAGCCTCCCCGGCCGGGGCGCCGGCTTCCTGAACACGCCTGACGGTCTCGACTTCGTGCCGCTCGGCATCGGCGACGTGCCGCTCTGGGCCGACGTCCACCATCCCTAGCGTACGAACACATGTTCGTATAGCGTGGAGAGATGGCATACGCCGAGCTCCACGCGCACTCGGCGTACTCATTCCTCGACGGGGCGTCGCAGCCCGAGGAGCTCGCTGCCCGCGCGGCCGAGCTCGGCTATGAGGCGCTCGCGCTCACCGATCACGACGGCCTCTACGGGTCGCTCGAGTTCGCCTACGCGGCGAAGCACTTCGGCGTCCGGCCGATCACCGGCGCAGAGGTGACCCTCGTCGGAGGAGCGCACGTCACGCTCCTCGTCGAGACAGCCGCGGGTTACGCGAACCTCTGCCGGCTGCTCACGGCCGCGCACGCGGGCACGCGGCCGAAGGAAGGCGCCGAGCCACTGCCGCCGGCGCTCGACCAGACAGTGCTCGAGGAGTTGAACGAGGGGCTCGTCTGCCTCTCGGGCTGCGCCCGCGACGGCCTCGCCGTGCACTACCCGAACGCGGCCGCGGGGCTCGCAGCCACCTTCGGCCGCGACCGCTTCTATGTCGAGCTGCAGCGGCCGTACGAGCGCGGCGACAGGCGCCGCAACGCTGCGTTGCGCGATCTCGCCGAGACGCTCGGCGTGCACACCGTCGCTACGGGAGACGTGCACGCGCACGACCAAAGCCGCGCGGAGCTGCAAGACGTGCTCGTTGCGATCCGCTGCCGTACCTCGCTCGACGGCTGCGAGCGGGAGCGGCGCGGTAACCACGAGTCCGTCCTCGCTGCGCCGGAGGAGATGGCCGAGCGCTTCCCCGACGACCGCGGCGCGGTTGCGCGGTCGCGCGAGCTCGCGGAGCGGCTCGAGTTCGACCTCACGCAGGAGCTCGGCTATCGCTATCCCGACTTCTCCGACGGCGCCGAGCCTGCGAGCGTGCAGCTTCGGCGCGTGTGCGAGCGCGCTTTCGCCGAGCGCTATGCCGGGCTGAACGGCCACAAGCGGCGCGCGCTGGCGCGGCTCGACGAGGAGTTGGCGCTGATCGACGAGCTCGGCCTCGCCGGTTTCTTCCTCCTGCACTGGGAGGTGCTGGAGCTCGCCCGTGAGGTCGCGCTCGAGGTGCGCGGCCCCGGCTCGATGCGGCACATGCTCCCGCCAGGGCGCGGGCGCGGCTCCTCCGTCGGATCGCTCGTCTGCTACCTGACCGGGCTCTCGCATGTCGACCCGGTACAGGCGAACCTCTCGCTCGGCCGCTTCATCAACCGCGAGCTCTCATCCGTCCCCGACATCGACCTGGACTTCCCGCGGGACATTCGCGAGAAGCTCATCGTCCGCGTCACCGAGCGCTACGGCCGCGAGCATGCCGCGCTCGTCGCCACCTTCGCGACCTATCGCTCACGCGGCGCGATCCGTGACGTCGGGAAGGCGCTCGGTCTGCCGTTCACCGACCTCGAACGGCTGGCAAAGCTGACCGACGGATGGAATGCCGCGCGCGTCGCCGAGGAGATGGCGATGCTCCCCGACGCGGAACGAAAGCTCGCCTCGCCGCGCTGGCGCGCGTTTGGGGAGCTGTGCAGCGAGATCGGCGGCCTCCCGCGCCACATCTCCCAGCACCCCGGCGGGATGGTGATCTCGACGCGGCCGCTCGTCGAGCTCGTCCCCGTGCAGCCGGCGGCGATGGCGGGACGGCAGATGTGCCAGTGGGACAAGGACTCGTGCGCGGACGCCGGCTTCCTGAAGATCGACCTGCTCGGGCTCGGGATGCTGTCGGCGGTGGAGGAGTGCGTCGACCTGGTCGCGCGCACGCGCGGCGAACAGATCGACCTCTCGCGCATCCCGTTCGACGATCCCGACGTGTTCGCAGAGATCCAGCAAGCCGACACCGTCGGCTGCTTCCAGATCGAGAGTCGCGCGCAGATGCAGACGATCCTGCGCACGCGGCCGGAGAATCTCGACGACATCACCATCCAGGTCGCGCTCGTGCGGCCGGGGCCGATCCAGGGCAAGGCGGTGCACCCGTACATCGATCGCCGGCAGAAGCTTCGCGAGGATCCGAGCTACGAGCCGCCCGCGGATCACCCGCTGCTGAGGGAGCCGCTGCGGGGCACGCTCGGCGTCGTCGTCTTCCAGGATCAGGTGCTCGACGTCGCCATCCATCTCGCCGGCTTCACGATCGGTGAAGCGGAAGGGCTGCGGCGTGCGATGAGCCGCAAGCGCTCGCATGCGGCGCTCGAGTCGTATCGCGAGCGCTTCGTCGCCGGTGCGCGCGCCAACGACGTCGACGACGTCACCGCGAACATGGTCTACGACAAGCTCGTGGCGTTCTCCGGCTTCGGCTTTCCGAAGTCGCACTCGGCCGCGTTCGGACTGCTCGCGTATCAGTCCGCGTGGCTGCGCCATCACTATGGAGCCGAGTTCCTCACAGCGTTGCTCAACGCGCAGCCGATGGGCTTCTATCCTCCGGCGACGCTCGTGCGCGACGGCCAGCACCACGGCATCGAGACGCGCACTCCCGACGTCAACCGCAGCGAGGTCGACTGCACGATCGAGGACGGCGCGGTTCGCGTCGGGCTCAAGTACGTACAGGGCGTGGGGGAGGACGATGCAGAGGCGGTCGTCGCGACGAGGCCATACTCGTCCATCCGCGAGCTCGCGCAACGGACGCCGCTCTCGGGCGACGAGCTGCGCGCGCTCGTCGAGTCCGGCGCCTGCGATTGCTTCGGGATGAAGAGGCGCGACCTGCTCTGGCAGCTCGGGCTCGTCCCGCGTGCACAGACTGTGCCGGGCTCACGCGGCGAGGAGAAGCAGCTCGCGCTCCCGCTCGACCCGACGGTGCTGACGCCGGATCTGCCCGAGCCGACCGTGTGGGAGCGAATGCTCGCCGACTACCGCACGACGAGCCTCTCGATCGGCGTGCACCCGATCGAGCTGATGCGCCCGCATCTGCCGCCGGACACGCTCTCGACCGTCGAGCTGCGCGACCGGCCGAACGGCAGCAGCGTGCAGATAGCCGGAATGGTGGTCGCGCGCCAGCGGCCGGCGACCGCGAACGGCGTCGTCTTCATGCTCCTCGAGGACGAGCACGCGCAGGTCAACCTCATCGTCTTCCCGCAGGTGTACGACCGCTTCCGCGGCGTCGTGCGCGGCGAGCCGCTCCTGCTCGTCCGTGGCCGCTACGAGCACGTCGACCGCAACCGGAACATCGTTGTCGACGAGATCGTCTCCCTCGCCCAGCTCGCCCACGAGCTCACCGAGGGCGCCGACGTCCACGGCTCACTCCCTGCGGCCCACCACTTCGGCCACCGCTAGCCGGCGTGACGCTTGTGCATCGGTGACGGCATGTGCGGCAAGAGGTTGAAGGCGGTGTTCACGAGCGCGAGGTGCGTGAACGCCTGGGGGAAGTTTCCGAGCAGGCGCTTGGCCTTCGGGTCGTACTCCTCCGCCAGCAGCCCTACGTCGTTCGCGAGCGCAAGCAGGCGCTCGAACAGCATGTGCGCGTCGTCGTGCCTGCCGAGCAGCTCGAGGCAGTCGACGAGCCAGAACGAGCACGGCAGGAAGACGCCTTCACCGGGAGGCAGGCCGTCGACGCCGGTGTGCTGGGTGCGGTACCGCAAAACGAATCCGTCGACGACGAGGCTCCGCTCGATGGCTTCGATCGTCCCGCGCACGCGCAGATCGGACCCCGGCAGGAAGCCGACGAGCGGAATGAACATGAGGCTCGCATCCAGCTCCTTCGACCCATACGACTGCACGAACGAACCGAGCTCCTTGTCGAAGCCCTTCGCGCAGACGTCGGCATGGATCTCGTCGCGCAGCGCGCGCCAGTGCTCCACAGGCCCGTCGACGGCGTGCTCCTCGACCGAGCGCACGGCGCGGTCGAACGCGACCCAGGCCATCACCTTCGAGTGGACGAAGTGCCGGCGTTCGCCGCGGATCTCCCAGATGCCCTCGTCCGGTTCGCGCCAGATCTCCTCGAGACGGTTGAGGAGGACCTTCTGCAAGTCCCACGGGTTCTTCTGGAACTCGAGCCCATGCACGCGCGCCTGGTAGAGCGCGTCGATCACTTCCCCGAACACGTCGATCTGCAGCTGCTCGCTCGCTGCGTTGCCGATGCGAACCGGTGCCGACTCTTCGTAGCCGGCGAGCCACGGCAGTTCGAGCTCGGTGAGGCGCCGCTCGCCGGCGACGCCGTACATCACCTGGATGTCGGAGGGATCGCCCGCGACCGCGCGCACGAGCCACGTGCGCCACGCGCGCGCTTCCTCCTCGTAGTCGGCCTGAAGGAATGCGAGCAGCGTCAACGTCGCGTCTCGCAACCAGCAGTACCGGTAGTCCCAGTTGCGGACGCCACCGATCCATTCCGGCAGCGACGTCGTCGGCGCCGCGACGATCCCGCCCGTCGGCTCGTAGACGAGGGCCTTGAGCACGACGAGGGAGCGGATGATCACAGAACGCCACTCGTCCGGGATGTCCGCCTTGCACGCGCCGACCCACTCGCGCCAGAACTGATCCGTCTCGACGAGCGCCTGCTCGGGGTCGGTCACCGGCGGAAGGTCGCCGTGCGACGCGAACCACGTGAGGACGAACGGCACGCGCTCGCCCTCGCCGACCGTGAACGTCGAGATCGTCCGCATGTTCTCGCCTCGCGTCTTGGCGTCGGTCCGAAAGCAGAGGCCGTCGGGGCCGGCGACCGCGACGCGAGCGTGATCGATGCGCCGCACCCACGGGACGATGTGCCCGTAGTCGAAGCGGACGACGAGCTCGGAACGCATCTCGACCTTCCCGCGGATGCCCTCCACGATGCGAACGACGTCCGGCGCACTGTCCCGCGGCGGCATGAAGTCGTACACGCGTACGGCGCCCTCGTCGTTCTCCCAGGTCGTCTCGAGGACGAGCGTCTCGCCGCGGTAGCGACGCGTGGTCGTGCCGCCGGCAGTGGGTGCGAGGAGCCAGCGACCGTTGTTCGGGTCGCCGACCAGGGCGGCGAAGCACGCGGCCGAGTCGAAGCGTGGGAAGCACAGCCAGTCGATCGACCCGCCTCGCTCGACGAGCGCCGCCGTTTCCAGGTCGCCGATCATGGCGTAGTCCTCTATACGAGCCATCGCCATCGCTTCTTCGCAGCGCGCTCGAACACGGATTCGTACTCCTCGACTGCGTCACCCTCGAGCGTGCGCGCAAAGCGGTCGCGCATGTCGGCAAGCGCGTCCTTCACGGCGTCGACGACGTCCATGAAGTCCCCATACGCCTCCTCGGCTTCCTCACGGTCGGCATGGTCGTACTTGTCCTTCATCTCGCGAACCTCGGCCAGCAGTCCGCCCGCCTCGTCGGTCGCGAAGACGTCGAGCTGCCGCGTGACGACCTCCGAGAAGCGTCGGCGGAACATCAGGCGATCTCCTCGTACAGCGTGAGATGTGCACGGGCGGCAGCATCCCAGGTGAGCTCGTCGCGTGCGCGCATCGCTCCGGCGCGCGCCTCGGCAAGCGCATCGGCGTCCGTCAGCAGCTCGTGCACAGCTGCCGCGAGCGCCTCGACGTCGCCCGCCTCCACGACGCGGCCGGCCGCGAAGCGCCGCACGGGCTCGGCGATGCCGCCGACGTCGTAGGCGATGGCGGGCACAGCCTGCGCCGAGCGCACGCAGCAGCGCGCCGCTCTGGTCGAGCTCCGGGCGGTAGGGGAAGACCGCCACCGTCGCTTCGCCGAGCGCGCGGTCGACCTCCGCCTGGGGGAGATAGCCGAGACGCCAGTCGACGTCGAGGCCGGCCGCCGCGGCCCGATAGCCGTCGACGGGCTCGAGCGGGTCCCCGGCGACGAGAAGCCGGGCGTCGCCCGCGCGGCGCACGGCCTCGATCGCATCGCCGAGCCCCTTGTACGGCCGGATGACGCCGAAGCACAGAACAGTGCGTCCGTCGTCTTGCCGCTCGAGATCGCTTCGGAACACCGGATGGGGAATGACGCGTGCGTCGACGTCGAGCTCGGCGAGCGCCTCGCGGCCGCGCTCGCTGTGCACGACGACACGGTCGAAGCGGGCGAGGAGGTCGCGCCACAGGTTCTCCTTTTTCGCCGTGCGTCGCGGCAGCAGGTCGTGCGCGGTGAACACCGACGGGACGCGCGGTCGCAGGAGGCGTGCGTCGAGCTCCGGTACGAGCCACTGCACGTGCAGGACGTCCGCGCGGCGACGATTCAAGGCGGCAACGCCGAAGGGATGCTCGACGACCTTCAGGGGCAGCCGGAGCCGAGAGCGGCCGAAGAGGCGCGAGGAGAGCGGGTAGTACGGCTCGCTGCGCATGTACCCGACGGCTGCCGGAACGTCGCCGAAGCGGAAGCGCGATGTGAGCAGCTCGACGTCCGCGCCGGCGCGCGCGAGCCCCGACGCGAGCTCGTGGTCGTACGCGGGCGTGAACGCGGGAGGGTCGGCGAGGACGATGCGCACCTGCCTAGGCTAAAGGCCGATGCTCGTCCGAACCTGGAACCTCTTCCATGGCAATGCCGTTCCACCCGAGCGGCGCGCGTATCTCCAGGAGATGGTCGAGCTCATTGCGGCCGATCACCCGGACATCGTCTGCCTCCAGGAGGTTCCCGTCTGGGCGACCCTCTTCCTGGAGAGGTGGAGCGGAATGCGCGCCTTCAGCGAGGTCGGGGCGCAACCTCGAGTGTTGTACGCCAAGCTCGGTCGCCTGATCACGTCGGCCAACCACGGATTGCTGCGGTCTGCCTTCACCGGCGAGGCGATCGCGATCCTCGTGTCGCCCTCGCTCTCGGTCACGCACATACGTCGTGAGCGCGTCAGCTCGACCCGCGTCTTCCTCGGCGTCACGCTCGAGGATGGAACGCTGGTCGCCGACTTCCACGTCACCGGCGGGGAGGTAGCGGAAGAGCAGTTCAGGACTGTCGTCCGGCTCGCCGGCGACGGCCCGGCGATCCTCGCCGGCGACGTCAACCTCCGGCCGCCGTACGAGCTCGAGGGCTACTCCGAGCCTCTCGCGGACAGCATCGACCAGGTCATGGTTCGCGGGCTGCCGTCATCCGCGCCGTTTGCATGGCCCTCGGAGAGGCGGCGCGTAAACGGCCGGCTGCTCTCCGACCACGCGCCGGTCGAGGCGACGGTCGGATGACCTTCGAAGAGGCACGCGCGCAGTTTCCGGTGCTCGAGCGCTATGCGTATCTGAACGCGGGCACGAACGGGCCGCTCGCCGTGGCGACGACCGCCGCGATGCTGGCTGAGCTCGAACGCGAGTCTCGGGAGGGGCGCAGCGGCTCGCGCTGGATCGAGCGCATCCTCGCGCTGCGTGACGAGGCACGGCGCGGCCTTGCCGCCGTGATCGGCGTCGAGGCGGAGCACCTCGCTCTGACGGAGTCGACGAGCAGGAGTTGCGCGATCGTGATCTCCGGTCTCGACCTGACCGGCGACGACGAGATCGTCACCACCAACCAGGAGCACTTCGGTCTGATCGGCTCGGCATACGCGTCGGGTGCGCGTGTTGTCGTCGCGGACGCCGACGAGGACGCCATCCTCGCAGCGGTCACGCCGAGGACGCGACTGATCGCGACCTCGCACATCCTGTGGACGACCGGCAGGCGGCTCGACCTCGCGCGCGTCCGCGAACGGAGCGGCGTTCCCGTCCTCGTGGACGGAGCCCAGTCGGCCGGCGCAGTCGAGGTCGACGCGGGCGGATTCGACTTCTACACCGTGTCGCCGCAGAAGTGGCTATGCGGCCCGGAGCAGACAGGCGGGCTGTACGTGCTCGACCCGGAGCGGCTGCGCGTCGCGACGCCAGGCCACTTTGCCGCCGCCTCGTACGAGCCGTCCGGCGCGTTCGAGCCGAAGCCGGGAGCGGCGCGGTTCGACTCCGGATTTACGTCAGGCCCGACGCTTGCCGGGCTCGTCGCCGCGCTCGGGACGCATCCCGTCTGGCGGTACGAGCGTGCGGCCGCCGCCGCGGCGCGCTGCCACGCGCTGCTGTCGGAGATCGTCGAGGTGGTGACGCCGCCGGGGCAGTCCACGCTCGTCACGTGGCGGCCGGGCGGCGACCCGACCGAGCTCGTCGCAGCGCTCGACCGGGAGGACGTGATCGTGCGCGAGTTGCCGGGCCGCAACCTCGTACGCGCCGCCGTCGGCTGGTGGACGAGCGACGATGACCTGCAGCGACTTGCGGCGCGCCTAGCTCGGTAGCCCGAGCTCGGCGGCGATCGGCTGCAACGCTTCGACGACGGTGCGGATGTGATCGTCGAGGTCGACACCAAGCTCCTCGGCGCCCTTGTAGACGTCCTCGCGGTGCACGCCGGCGGCGAACGACGGCTGCTTCAACTTCTTCCGCACCGACTTCGGCTCCAGCCCTTCGAGGCCGGTCGGCCGTACGAGCGCGCACGCGTGCACGAAGCCGGACAGCTCGTCGCAGGCGAAGAGCGCCTTCTTGAGCGGCGTGTCGCGAGGAAGGCCGAGATGCTCGGCGTGCGAGAGAACGGTGTCGATGACTTCCTCGGGATAGCCCTCTTCCCTGAGAATGGGCGCGCCGTCCTGCGGGTGCTTGTCCAGCGTCGGGTGGATCTCGTAATCGAAGTCGTGCAGGAGCGCGGACACGCGCCAGAGCTCCTCGTCACCGCCCAGCTTGCGGGCGTACGCGGCCGTCGAGGCCTCGACGGCGAGCGCGTGCCGCAGCAGCGACTCGCTCTTCGTATACTGCGTCAGCGTCTCCCAGGCCTGTTGGCGAGTCGGTTCGGACACGTCGCTACATTACCGCCCAATGGCCGTCGTCCCTGCTGTCGCCGACGCCTTTGCGATCGAGGGCGCGCGCCCGCTGAGCGGGTCGATCCGCGTTGCCGGGAACAAGAACGGCGCGCTTCCGATCCTAGCCGCCACCTTGCTCACCGGAGAGCCGGTGACTCTGACGAACGTCCCGCGCATCCGGGACGTGGACACGATGATCGACCTCCTCGGCGACCTCGGAGCCGACGCTGCGTGGACGGGGCCGAACGAGGTGCGCGTCGACACGGGGAACGTCGCCAGGTCAAACCCGGACCCGCTGCTGTGCGCGCGCATGCGCGCGTCGTTCCTGCTCGCCGGCCCGCTCCTCGCTCGCTTCGGCCGCGCGACGATGCCGCCCCCCGGGGGAGATGTCATCGGCCGCCGCCGGCTCGACCCGCACATGCACGCGTTCGCCGAGCTCGGTGCGGACGTGAACATCGATCGCCAGTACGACATGCGCACCGACGGGCTCCGCGGCGCCAACGTGTTCCTCGACGAGGCCAGCGTGATGGCGACGGAGAACACCGTCATGGCGGCGGTGCTCACGCAGGGCGAGACCGTGCTCGGCAATGCCGCATGCGAGCCGCACGTGCAGGACCTGTGCCGCTTCCTCGTGTCGCTCGGCGCGCGCATCGAGGGCATCGAGTCGAACGTGCTGCGCATCAACGGCGTCGACGCGCTGACCGGAGGCTCGTGGGCGATCGGCCCGGACCACATCGAGGTCGGCAGCTTCATCGGCATGGCCGCCATCAGCGGCGGCGACGTGACCGTCGAGGGCGCCGATCCCAAGGATCTCGTCTCGATCAAGCCCGCGTTCGAGCGCCTCGGTGTGCGCATGGAGATCGGCGAGGACAGCGTGCACGTGCCCTCTCGGCAGCAGCTCGTCATCCGCGACGACCTCGGCGGGATGATCCCGAAGATCGAGGACGGCCCCTGGCCGGCGTTCCCGTCCGACCTCACGTCGATCGCGATCACGGTCGCGACGCAGGCGTTCGGAACCGTGCTCATGTTCGAAAAGATGTTCGAGAACCGCCTGTTCTTCACCGACAAGCTCGTCTCGATGGGGGCACGGATCATCCTGTGCGATCCGCACCGCGCCGTCGTCACCGGCCCGACGCCGCTCGTCGGTCAGCGCATGGAGAGCCCCGACATCCGCGCCGGCATGGCGATGCTGCTCGCGGCACTGTGCGCCGAGGGTCGCTCGACGATCGGTGCGATCCATCAGATCGACAAGGGCTACGAGCGCATCGACGAGCGCCTGCGCGCGCTCGGCGCGTCGATCGAGCGCGTCGAAGTCACCGCGTAGGCACGTCCGACCGCGGCTGCGACGTCGATGACGCCGTAGCCCAGACGCGGCGTCCACACGCCGTGTCCCGATGCCGTCTCCTCGAGGAGTCGCGCAACACGCTGCGCCGTCAGCCGAGGGTCCGCCGCCCATACAAGGGCCGCCGCGCCGGACACCTCCGCGGCCGCAAACGAAGTGCCGCTCCCACGGCCGTACCTGCCTCCGCCGAGTGCCCCGTACACGTCGACGCCGGGTGCGGCGAGCGAGATCCACGATCCGCTGCCCGAGAAAGACGCTCGTGCGCCGTGCTCAGCGGCAGCGACGACGAGCCCCAAGCCCCCGACGCCGTTCGAGCCGACCGGCTGGAGGAGTGCAGCGGGATACTCGACGGGGTTGCCGAAGCCGTAGTCGTTGCCGGCGGCGGCCACGACGAGCGCGCCGAGCGCGACCGCAAAGCGGATCGCCGACCGCTCGACCTTCGACGTGGTCGGCCCGCCGATGCTGAGGTTGATGATCCGGGCGCCGTGCGCGATCGCGTATCGGATCGCGGTCGCCTCGGCGGCGTCGGAGAAGGCTCCGCTCGAGCTTCCGGCCTTCACGACCAGGAGGCGTGCGTTCCCGCCATAGGCGGCCGTGAGCGAGGTGACGAATGTCCCGTGCCCGTTCACGTCGCGCACGTCCGAGGTTCCCGTGCGCACGTCGTACGCGCGCACGGTGCGCGCAGCAATCTCCGGAACGGAGAGGTCGGCTCCCGTGTCGATGACCGCGATCTCGACGCGCGCTGCTGCGTGGAGGATCCCGGGCGAGATGCCGGCCTCGTCGACGGCGGCGAGTTGCCAGCCCGAGCCTGCGGCCGCGAGCGCTGCGACGAGAGCGGCCGCGGCGAGAAGCACCTCTCGACGCTACGGGCCGGGGTGGACGAGAGCCATGGGCCGCGCGACCCATCTTCAGGTCGCGTGGTCCTAGGTAGTACGCTCGGCGCCATGAACGCACGTGAGCCTGCGGCCGGGCGCAGCGGTGTCCGCGTCGACCCGCACGGAGAGGGATCGGCGAACGTCGAGACCGGCCTGCCCGTGCTCGACAACTTGCTGGAACGGCTTGCCGAGTACGCATCGTTCGATCTCTCGCTCGAGGTCGAGCCGGGTGCCGCCGAGGCGGAGGTCGCGGAGGCGGGCAGCGCGCTCGGCCGTGCGCTCGCCGGGCCGCTGCGCGCCGAGAACGCGCGCGGGTACGGCTCCGCCGTGATGACATCTGCGGAGGCGCTCGCGACGGTCGTGCTAGAGGTCACCGATGCTCCGCTGCTCGTCTCGAACGTCGACCTCACCCAGGCCCGGATCGGCGGCCTTGGCACCGACGTCGCGCGTCGCTTCCTCGAGCGCTTCGCCGAGGGAGCCGGAGTGACGCTCCACGTCCGCCTCCTGAACGGGACCGATACGCAGCACGTGCTCGACGCGATCTTCAAGGCGCTCGGGGTCGCCCTCGCCGCCGCATGCACCGAAAGGAGCCGAGCGTGAGTGACAAGACCGCAGTTCGCACCGAGGCGGCGCCCGCGCCGTTCCAGGGCGCGCCGTACTCCCAGGCCATCCGCTCGGGCGGGTTCGTGTTCGTCTCCGGTCAGCTCGCGCTGAAGCCCGGCGCGAAGGAGCTGAGCGGCGGCTCGATCGAGGAGCAGACCGAGCAGGTGATCGCGAACCTGCGCGCGATTCTCGAGGAAGCAGGCAGCGGCATCGACAAGCTGGTGAAGACGACGGTGTTCCTGCAGAACCTCGACGACTTCCAGGGAATGAACAGCGTGTATGCGCAGCACGTCGGCGACGTGCCGCCTGCTCGCTCGACCGTCGAGGTGGCGAAGCTCCCGTCGGGGGCGCTCGTCGAGATCGAAGCGATCGCCGCGGCCTAAGTGCTTCGCGCGATCGAGGACTACGTCCGCTCGCTCGGCCTGGACGCGTACCTCGTGGGCGGCGCCGTCCGCGACGAACTGCTCGGCCTCGAGTCGAAGGACGCCGACTTCCTCGTCCCGGGCGTCGACACCGACGCGCTCCGGGCTGCCCTCGAGCCGCACGGCCGCGTCGAGGACCTCGTCGTCGCCGAGCGCCTCGTCGGAATCCGCCTGTATCCGCGCGATGCGGAGATTCGCGCCCTCGCGCCGGCCGGGATCGAGTTCGCGCCGCCGCGCAAGGAGATGAGCACCGGCCCAGGCCGACACGACTTCGAGATCGTCGCCGATCCGTTGCTCTCGGTCGAGGACGATATGCGCCGCCGCGACTTCACGGTGAACGCGATGGCGCGCCGTCTCGAAGACGGCACGATCGTCGATCCGCTCGACGGCCGCGCCGATCTCGAGCGCCGCATCCTGCGCACGGTGTCTCCGATGAGCTTCGCGGAGGACCCGCTCCGTCTCGTCCGCGGCCTCCGCTTCGTGTCGCAGCTCGGGTTCGAGCTCGACGAGCAGACGCGCGCGCAGATGGTCGAGGAGGCGCCCGCGGTTCGACTCGTGTCGGGCGAGCGCATCGGCGGCGGTCTCGCTGCAGACGGACTGGGGGAGCTGTCGAAGCTTCTGCTCGGCGTGCGTCCGGCGGCAGCGCTCAGCGTCGCGCGCGACACCGGCGTGCTCGTCGAGCTGATTCCCGAGTTCGGACCGGCTCGGTATCTCGCCGATCACATCTTCGCCGTCGTCCAGGAAACGGCCGATGCCGACGACGATCTCGCCGTGCGGCTGGCCGCGCTCTTCCACGATGTCGGAAAGCCCGTCGACGCGGACGTTCTCGGCCACGCGCGCGTCGGAGCACAGATTGCGCAGGACACACTGCGCCGACTGCGATATCCCGAACGACTCACGCGCCGCGTCGTCGCGATCGTGCGCGAGCATCCGTATCGCGCGGAGGACCGGCCGAAGACGCCGCGCGAGGCGCGCCGGTTCCTGCTGCAGCACGGCGACGAGCTCGCGTTCGACCTGGTGGCGATCCGGCTCGCGGATCTGCGTGGGAAGCATCGCGATTCGAGCGGAGTCGAAGAGCTGCGCGCGCTCCTCGAACAAGAGCTTCCGAGCCCGCACCGTCTGAGCGACCTCGCCGTCGACGGCGACGACCTGATTGCGCTCGGCTTTCGACCAGGGCCTGACCTCGGCAGCGCGCTGCACGAGTTGCTCGAGCTCGTGGTCGACGATCCGAACATGAACGACCGCGACCGCCTGCTCGAGCATGCGAAGGTGGAGGGATGGCCGGCGTCGCGCTGATCGACTGGGATGCGGTCGGCCCGTACCGCGTCGCCTTCTCGACGCGCGAGGGCGGCGTGAGCGAGGGCGCGTACGCGTCGCTCAACCTCGGCATTCGCACGGAGGATGATCCCGCCTCCGTCGTCGAGAACCGCCGGCGTCTGTGCGAAGCGGTGGGCGCCGACGCCGACGCGGCCACGATGGCGTGGCAGCGGCACGGAGCGACGGTGACCCGCGCGCAGTCGCGTGGCATCGTCACGCCGGGAACGGTGTACGACCACTGCGACGGGCTGTGGAGCGACGAACGCGGGCGCGCGATGCTTCTCATCACGGCCGACTGCGTGCCGGTGGCGATCGCGCGCCGGCCCGCATCGCGCGTGCGTCCCGCGCTCGCCGTCCTGCACGTCGGCTGGCGCGGGCTGCTGGCCGGCATCGTCGCCGAGGGCGCACGTGCGATCGGGCCGGGGAAGCTCACGGCCGTGGTCGGCCCCGCGATCGGGCCGTGCTGCTACGAGGTGGGAGAGGAGGTCGCCGGCCCGGCGCGCGAGGCCTTCGGCGCCGACGTCGTCGTGGACGGCAAGCTCGATCTCTGGACCTGCGTCGAACGCGCGCTCCGCGCGGCCGGGTGCGAGCACGTGGAGCGGCTCAACCTGTGCACCGCATGTAACGGCGAGCGGTTCTTCTCGCATCGCCGCGATCTCGGCCGCACCGGCCGCCAGGGAGTGATCGCGTACGTCACGTGAGCCCGCGGCAATCCGCGATCGCTACGAGCGCATCGTCGACGATGTGGGACCGACAGTCACCGTCGTGATCGCGACGAAGTACGTCTCCCTCGAAGAGATGGCCGTGCTCATCGAAGCTCGAGTGCCGGTGGTCGGCGAGAATCGCGCGCAGGACCTGGACGCGAAGCACGCACGCTACGGGGATGCGTTCCGCTGGCACTTCATCGGCCACCTCCAGAGCCGCAAGGCGAAGATCGTCAACACGACCTGTGAGCTGTGTCACTCGCTCGACTCGGAGTCGGCGGCCGAGCGCCTGACGATCCCTGCGCTCGTCGAGGTGAACCTCTCCGGCGAGCCGACCAAGTCCGGCGTCGCGCCCGAAGGGGTGCCGGCCTTCCTCGAGCTGTACCCGCAGGTGCGCGGGCTCATGACCATGCCGCCCGCGACCGACGACCCGGAAGCCTCGCGCCCCTACTTCACGCGGTTGCGAGAGTTGGCCGAGGCGAACGGTCTCGATGAGCTGTCGATGGGGACGAGCCAGGACTACGCCGTCGCCGTCGAGGAGGGAGCGACGCTCATCAGGGTGGGCGCGGTCCTCTGGCAGGGGTAAGATCCGCGCAACCATGGCCTTCGCCGACGTCTGGAACCGCACCCTCGTCTACTTCGGCATCGCCGAGGAAGAGGACTGGGACGAGGACGGCTACGTCACCGACGAGGAGCTCCAGCGCGCGTACGCCGAGCGGCCGAACGTCCGCCGCCTGCCGCACCGGCGCGGCCGGCGCGAGGAGTTCGACGACTGGACCGACCCCGAGTCGGCCGCGAACGCCCGGACGAGCATCCTCCGGCCGGCCCCTGAGCCGCGGCGGCTGCGCGGCGTCGAGAGCGTCCCCGGCCCCGGCGCCGTCCGCGTGCACCTCGTTCTGCCGCGGAGCTTCAACGACGCCCAGCAGATCGCCGATCGCTTCAAGGAGGGGATGCCGGTCATCCTCAACCTCCAGGGCTCCGACCAGGAGCTCGCCAAGCGCCTGATCGACTTCGGCAGCGGCCTGACCTACGCGATGGACGGCGGCATGCAGAGGGTCGCCGACAAGGTCTTCCTCCTCACGCCTCGGAACGTCGAGGTCTCTGCCGAAGAGCGCGCCCGCATGCTCGAGCGCGGCGGATTCTTCAACCAGGCGTAGGAAAAGGCCCCTAGGGGGCGAACGCGCATTCGATGGGCGTTACGGCCACCGTCACCTTGCTCGGAGATGCCGTCTCGAAGGCGGAGACGTTCGTGGACGTCTTCATCACCGTCTACACGCTGGTGATCTTCGCCTACATCATCACGAGCTGGCTCCGGCTGCCGTATTCGCCCACGCTCAACCGGATCCAACGCTTCCTCTACGACGTGTCGGAGCCATATCTGCGGCTCTTCCGGCGGTTCCTGCCCTCGTTCGGGCCGCTCGACCTGTCGCCGATGGTCGCGATCATCGTGTTGTGGCTCCTCGATCGGGTGCTGATCACGGTGCTGAACCGCTTCAACTAGAGAGGGGAGAATCCGATGGCACTCACACCAGTCGAGATCCTGCACATGACACCGGGCACCGGCTTTTTCGGATACAAGCGCGGCCCGACCGACCGGCTGCTCGCGGAGATCGTCAGCAGCTTCGAGGACGTGTGGCGCGAGCGTGCCGACCTCGCGGACAAGGTCGAGCAGCTCGAAAGCGACCTCGTGCGCTACCGCGAGCTCGAGGCGCTGCTGCGCACGACGCTCGTGTCTGCGGAGCGTGCATCCCAGGAGCTGAAGGAGCAGGCGCGCCGCGAGGCGGAGCTGATCCTCACCGAGGCGCACCAGGAGGCGCGCGCCGTGCAGCGCCGCTCGTTGTCCGAGAACGAGCGCCTCATCACCGAGACGCGGCTGCTCCGAGAACGGCTGCGGACGGTGCTCGAGCTCGTCGGCGATGTCGAGGACACGCTCCACGGTCACGGCCGCGAGCCGAAGGCTGCCTGAGCTAGGTCGGACGTACACTGGAGGCATGCGTGTGCGGTTGCGCGTCAGCCCCGGTTCCGGCCGCGCGGAGATCGTCGGCCGGCACGGTGACGCGTGGAAGGTTCGCGTCACCGCGCCGCCCGAACATGGGCGCGCGAACGACGCGGTCGTGCGGCTCATGGCCGACACGCTCGCGCTGCCGCTGACCGCGGTCACGATCGTCTCGGGGCACGGCGCACGGGACAAGATCGTCGAGCTGACCGGCGTCGGTCCGGCTCTCCTCGAACGCCGTCTCGCAGCGGCCTCCTCGCTGGATCGCGTCAGAAAGGATCGACGCGCGTGAGCGAGCCGCTGCGACGTGACGTCGATGTGAGAGTTGGCTCGTCGACAGACGCGCTCACGCCGATCTCGGTGGCTGAGCGCTCGCTCCGCGCCGGCCCGATGCAGTGGCTCGGCCTCGCGGCGATCGGCCTTGCAGCGGTCGCTGCCGACCAGTTGACGAAGCACATCGTCACCGGCCATCTTGCGCTGGACGACGGCATCCACATCATCGGGCCGTTCTGGATTCATCACGTGCAGAACTCGGGCATCGCGTTCGGCCTCTTCGCGAGCGCGACCTCGGTCGTCATCGTCCTCACCGGGATCGCGGTCGCATGGATGCTGCTGTTCTTCGCGCGTTCGGGCGCGCGCCACCCGGTGCTGCCGGTTGCGCTAGGCCTCGTGATCGGCGGGAGCGTGTCGAACCTGCTCGACCGCGTTCGCCTCGGCTACGTCACCGACTTCATCGACCTCCGCTACTGGCCGGCGTTCAACTTGGCCGACAGCTTCATCGTCGTCGGCGTCGTCATCCTTCTGAGCACGCTTCTCGCAGCGGAGCGGATGCCGCGCAACCGTGGCCGCCGTGACGCACCTGCGCGTTCCTGAGACCGCCGCCGGCGAGCGGCTCGACCGCTTTCTCGCCGGCTTGCCCGAGATCGGCTCGCGCGCCGCCGCCGAGCGGCTCTTGCGCGACGGCGGCGTCCTCGTCGACGGCAACCCCCGGCCCAAGAGCTCACGGTTGGTGGGCGGCGAGGAGCTCGAGTTCGACCCGCCGGGCCCGGTGACGAGCGCGCTGCAGCCCGAGGAGATGGCGCTGATCCTCCCGTACGAGGACGAGCACCTGCTCGTCGTCGACAAGCCGGCCGGGCTCGTCGTCCACCCGGCTCCCGGCCATGCGCAGGGGACGCTCGTCCACGGTCTCCTCGCCTACGACGTCGAGGGCGGAGAGGAGCCGGAGCGGCCGGGCATCGTCCACAGGCTCGACCGGGACACATCAGGCCTCATGGTCGTCGCGCGATCGCCCGAAGCGCACCGGCGCCTGCAGGAGCTCGTGCAGCAGCGTGCGCTGACGCGCGAATACCAGGCCCTCGTGGTCGGCCGGCCGCGCTCCCGGAGCGGCACGATCGACGCGCCCATCGGGCGCGACCGGAGGGATGCGCTGCGCCACTCGCTCGACACCGACACGCCGCGCGAGGCGGTCACGCACTTCGAGGTGGAAGAGCTCCTCCGCCGGCATACGCTCCTGCGCATCCGTCTGGAGACGGGGAGGACGCACCAAATCCGCGTCCACCTGGCGGCCGTCGACCTGCCCGTCGCCGGCGATCCCCAGTACGGCCGAGCAGGAGACCTCGGCCTCGAGCGGCAGTTCCTGCACGCGGCCCGCCTGGCCTTCCCACACCCGTTCACGGGCGATCCGGTCGACGTGAGCTCGCCGCTCCCCCAGGATCTCGAATCCGCCCTTTCTGCGGCTCGCAGCTAGACTTTTCCCCGGAAACGTCCCTACTCCCCGGCGGCTCGTCCCGCGGCGCGGGTGCCGGTCCTTGAGACCGGTTGCGCCTTGGTTCCGCCGGCGCTGTGCCAAACCAATCTGGAAGGAGCACCATGCCCGTTGCCTCCATGCGCGAGCTGTTGGAGGCCGGAGTTCACTTCGGCCACCAGACGCGACGCTGGAATCCCAAGATGCGCCGCTTCATCTTCACCGAGCGGTCCGGCATCTACATCATCGATTTGACACAGACGAGCGAGCACCTCGAGGAGGCCGCGCTGTTCGTCCGCAACCTCGCCGAGCGGAACGGCACCGTGCTGTTCGTCGGTACGAAGAAGCAGGCGCAGGACGCCGTCGAGAACCAGGCGAAGCGCGTCGGCATGCCCTACGTGAATCATCGCTGGCTCGGCGGCCTGCTCACGAACTGGCGGACGATCTCCGACCGGATCGAGCGGCTGCACGAGATGCGGCGGCTGCGCGACGAGGGCCAGCTCGACCTGCTCCCGGCCAAGGAGCGCATCGCAATGGCCGCCGAGCTGGAGAAGCTCGAGGCGAACCTCGGCGGCGTCGCCGACATGCGCCGCCACCCGGACGCGATCTTCATCATCGACCTGAAGAAGGAGCAGCTCGCAGTGCGCGAGGCGCGCCGCCTGAACATGCCGGTCATCGCCCTCGTGGACACGAACTGCGACCCGGACGAGGCCGACTACGTCATCCCCGGGAACGACGACGCCATCCGCTCGTGCGACCTCATCGCGCGCGTGATCGCGGACGCGATCGAGCAGGGCAAGGCGAAGATCGCCGTGAAGGAGTTCAAGCCGGCGACGAACGGCGCGGAGGCTGAGGCTCCTCCTGTGGAAGAGCCCGTTGCAGAAGAGGAGCCGGAGGCAGCTGCAGAGACGCCGGCGGAGGAGGTGGAGGCCGGTGATGGCTGAGATCTCTGCGAGCCTCGTCAAGGAACTTCGCGATCGCACCGGCGCCGGGATGATGGCCTGCAAGCAGGCGCTGCAGGAGACGAACGGCGACATGGACGCGGCGATCGTCCTCTTGCGCGAGAAGGGAATGGCAAGCGCGGCGAAGCGAGCCGGCCGCGAGACGACCGAAGGCAAGGTCGGCTATCGCCTCGCGGACGACGGCTCCAAGGGCACGATGGTCGCGATCGGCTGCGAAACCGAGCCCGTCTCGAACAACGATGAGTTCCTCGCGTATGCGAAAGCCGTGCTCGACGCTGTCGACGCGAAGGGCGTCGGCGCGGAGTCCGAGCTCGACGAACAGCGCGTGGAGCTGTCGGCCAAGCTCGGCGAGAACATCGTCGCAGCCGGAGCGGCGCGGTTCGAAGCGGTTGACGGCGGGCTCGTCTCCGCGTACGCGCATCCGCCCGCGAACAAGCTCGGCGTGCTCTTGCAGACCCGTGGGGCGGACGCCGACTTCGGGCGCAAGCTCGCGATGCACATCTCGTGGTCGAATCCGCAGTGGATCGCGCGCGAGGACGTGCCGGCAGACGTCGTCTCCGCGGAGCGCGAGATCTACGCGAACTCCGACGAGGTGCTGTCGAAGCCGGAGCAGGCGCGCGAGAAGATCGTCGAGGGGATGCTGAACAAACGCTTCTTCGGCGTGAACGTCCTGCTCGAGCAGGAGTGGATCCACGACTCCTCCAAGACCGTCGCGCAGGCGCTCGTAGACGGCGGAGCGGAAGTCCTGGAGTTCCAGCGCTTCTCGGTCGCAGGGTGAGCGTTGGCCAAACCGAGCCGGCGGCGAGACCCGCGCCCTCGGGCGGCGGATTTCACCGCGTGCTGCTGAAGCTGTCGGGCGAGGCGCTCATGGGCGAGCGCGAGTACGGCATCGACGTCGGTGTCGTACGCAGCCTCGCCGGTGAGATCGCCGATCTCCGCGAGAGCGGCGTCGACGTCGCCATCGTGGTCGGCGGCGGGAACTTCTACCGTGGCCTCGCGGCTGCGGCCGAGGGCATGGAGCGCGCGACCGCGGACTACGCGGGGATGCTCGCCACGCTGCTCAACGCGCTCGCGCTCCAGGATGCACTCGAGCGGCAGGGTGCGGTCACCCGAGTGCAGTCGGCGCTCGCCGTCGCCGAGGTGGCCGAGCCGTACATCAGGCGCAGGGCGATTCGGCATCTGGAGAAGGGCCGCATCGTCATCTTCGCCGCCGGCACCGGCAACCCATTCTTCACCACCGACACTGCTGCCTCGCTGCGCGCACTCGAGATCGGCGCCGACGCGATTCTCATGGCGAAGAACGGCGTCGCGGGCGTGTACGACGGCGACCCGCGGGTTGATCCGAGCGCGGCGTTCCTTCCGAAGCTCACGCACCTGGAGGCGATCGAGCGCGGCCTGCGCGTGATGGACACGACGGCGCTCTCGCTCTGCATGGACAACAAGCTCACGATCCACGTGTTCGAGCTCGCGGACGGCAACATCGCGCGCGTCGTTGCGGGCGAGAAGGTCGGAACGGTCATCGAGACGCACTAGGAGGGCGGAGCAGGATGGCAACCGTCGACGATCTGATCCAGGAAGCGCAGGCGCGGATGACGAAGTCGGTCGAGCACTCGCGCGCAGAGTTCAACACCGTTCGGACCGGCCGCGCTTCGGCTTCGCTGCTCGACCGGATCGACATCGACTACTACGGCACGAAGACGCCGCTGAAGCAGCTCGCGACGATCGGCGTGCCGGAGGCCCGGATGCTCACCATCCAGCCGTTCGATCCAGGGTCGATCCGTAGCATCGAGAAAGCCATCCAGGAGTCGGATCTCGGGCTGACGCCGTCGAACGACGGCAAGATGATCAGGCTTCCGATCCCGCAGCTCACCGAAGAGCGGCGCAAGGACCTCGTCAAGGTCGTGCGCGGGCTCGCGGAAGGGCACCGGGTCGCTGTGCGCGACATCCGTCGCGACGCGATGCGGCACCTGAAGGAGCTCGTCGACAGCGGCGATGTGGGAGCCGACGACGAGCACCGCGCCGAGGAGCGTGTGCAGAAGCTGACCG
The DNA here is from genome assembly GCA_963744355.1 of uncultured Actinomycetes bacterium. Classification (GTDB taxonomy): domain Bacteria; phylum Actinomycetota; class Thermoleophilia; order Gaiellales; family Gaiellaceae; genus Palsa-739. The sequence goes on along the minus strand of CAVUTE010000004.1, from coordinate 589,305 downwards.
ACGACCACACGAAGCAGATCGACGACCTGTTGCGGCACAAGGAAGCGGAGGTCATGGAGGTCTGACGGCCACCGACCTCCTCACCGAGATCCCGCGCGCGGTCGCGATCGTCATGGACGGCAACGGCCGCTGGGCATCGGCCCGCGGTCTCGACGTGGCGGAGGGGCACCGCGCCGGTTCGCGGGCACTGCGACCGGTCGTCGAGACAGCGATGGACGTCGGTGTCGCATCGCTTGCCGTGTATGCGTTCTCAACCGAGAACTGGGCGCGGTCCGAGCACGAGGTCTCGGCGCTGATGGAGATCTTCGGAGACACCATCGACCGCGAGCTGCATGACCTCGCTCAGGAAGGCGTGCACACGCAGTTCGTCGGTCGCCGTGACCGCGCGCCCGACTGGCTGCGGGACAAGATGGAGGAGCTCGAGCGCGCGACGGTGGCGGCGCGGCGCCTGCATCTCTGGATCGCGTTCGACTACGGCGGCCGCGCAGAGATCGTCGAGGCAGCGCGCCGGCTCGCGGCGGACGGAGGCCCGTTCGACGAGGAGTCGTTCGCGCGCCGGTTGTATGCGCCTTCGATGCCGGACCCTGATCTCGTCATCCGCACCTCCGGTGAGCTCCGGTTGTCCAACTTCCTCCTCTGGCAGTCGGCCTACTCCGAATACGTGTTCACCGACACCCTGTGGCCCGACTTCGGGCCCGAGGAATTTCGCAGCGCGTTGGAGGACTACGCGCAGCGGCGCCGCAGATTCGGCGGACGATGACCAATCTCATCTCCCGCGTCGTCGTGGGCATCATCGGCCTCCCGGTCGTGCTGGGCATCGTCTGGCTGGGCGGCTGGTGGCTGTACGTCCTCGTCCTGCTCGCGAGCCTCCTCGCCGTCCACGAATTCGTCACCGTCGCCCGGCCGCTGCGGCCGCTCGCCCCGGCGATCTATCTCGGCGTCGCGCTCGCGCTCACCGTGGCGCAGACGAACGGGCTCGCATGGATGCTCGGGGGCCTGCTTGCGACGTTCCTGTTCGCGTTCGCCGCGAGCGCGCTCGCGAGGACACGCGCGCCGTCGACCGTGGCGATCGGCGCCACCGTGCTCGGGGCCGCCTGGATCGGGTTCGGGCTGGGCTTTCTGCTGCTCCTGCGTCATCCGCACGATCACGGCCGGCTGCTCTCGTTCGCCGTCCTCTTGACCGTGTGGGCGAACGACACGCTCGCGTACTTCGGCGGCCGGCTGATCGGACGCCACAAGCTCGCGCCGACGCTCTCGCCCGGGAAGACATGGGAGGGCTTCGTCATCGGCGCGCTCGCCGGAATCTTCGTCTCGTTCGTCGCGCTGTACGACACGCGGCATACGTACCTGAACGTCTGGCAGTCGGTCGTCCTCGGCGTCGTCGTCGTGCTCGCCTCCGTTGCCGGGGACCTGTTCGAGTCGATGCTGAAGCGCGACATGCAGGTCAAGGACACCGGACGGCTGCTCGGCGGCCACGGCGGCATCCTCGACCGCGTGGACGCGCTGCTGTTCGCCGCGCCCGCGGCGTACTTCCTGCTGCTCGGGCTTGGACATGCTTAGGAGGATCTGGCGAAATAGTGGCTGTGTCGCAGGGACGCGCTGGATCGGCGCGCTGCTGCGTCCTCGGTCGCGTCCGTAGTTAAAACTACGAACGCGCCCTGCGTCCTTGCATCGCATCCGCCCAGCGCACCCCTGCGACGAGCACCATCCCGCCAAACCCTCCTAGGCACCTACACTGATTCGGTGAAGCGCGTCGCTCTTCTCGGCGCCACGGGGTCGATCGGGCGCCAGGCGATCGAGATCGTCGAAGCTCATCCGGGGCTCGAGCTCTGTGCCGCGGCCTCCGGCTCTTCGCCGCTCGACGGCGTGGACGCGCCGCTCAAGCAGGTCGGCGGCGACCTCGCGGAGCTCCTCGACCGGGCCGAGCCGGACATCGTTCTCAACGCGGTCGTCGGCTTCGCCGGCGTGCACGCGACGCTGTGGGCCCTCGAGCACGGCGTCGATCTCGCGCTCGCGAACAAGGAGAGCCTCGTCGCGGCCGGCGATCTGGCGCTCGACGCGCAACGGCGCGGCGGCGGGCGCATCCTCCCGGTCGACAGCGAGCACTCGGCGCTCTTCCAGTGCCTCGAGGGCCGTGCGCCGGAGCAGGTCGACTCGCTCGTCCTCACCGGCTCGGGCGGGCCGTTCCGCGGGCGCACGCGCGACGACCTGACGGCGGTGACGCCGGAGGAAGCCCTCGCGCATCCCACCTGGCGTATGGGGCCGAAGATCACCGTCGACTCGGCGACGCTCGCGAACAAGGGGCTCGAACTGATCGAGGCGCACTTCCTGTTCGCCGTCCCGTACGAGCGCATCGAGATCGTCCTGCAGCCGACGTCGATCGTGCACTCACTCGTGCGCTTCCGCGACGGCGCGTCGCTCGCGCACCTCGGCTACCCCGACATGCGCGCGCCGATCTCGTACGCGCTCACGTATCCGGAGCGCGCGGCGACGCCGCTCGCCCCGCTCGATTTCACGTCGCTCTCACTTCACTTCGAGGCGCCCGACGTCGAGGCGTTCCCGATGCTCGCGCTCGCGCGCGAAGCGGGGGAGAAGGGCGGAACCTATCCGTGCGTCTTCAACGCCGCGAACGAAGTCGGCGTGGCCGCGTTCCTCGAAGGCCGGCTTCCGTTCCTCGCGATCGCGGAGATCGTGGCGGACGCCCTCGAACGCGCCGACGGATCACCGGCGCGCGACCTCTCCGACCTGGTGGAGGTCGATCGCGCAGCGCGCGCGATCCCCGTCGCATGATCTGGGTCACCGTCATCCTCGGCCTGGTGCTGCTCGTGTTCCTGCACGAGCTCGGGCACTTCACGGTCGCGCTCGCGGTCGGCATACGGCCGCGCGCGTTCTACATCGGGTTCCCGCCCGCGGTCGCGAAGGTCAAGCGGAAGGGGATCGAATATGGCATCGGCGCGATCCCGCTCGGCGGCTACGTCCGCATCCCCGGCATGCATCGCCCGGCAGGAAGCGACCTCGAAGCATTCATGGGGCCCGCACTGCACGAGGACGCGGCGCTCGCGCCTCCCACGCAGCAGGTGCGCCGCTTCCTCGACGCCGACGACCTCGAAGGAGCGCGGGCGCACATCCCCGAGCTGCGGCAGGCCGTCGAACAGGCGGAGCTCACCAAGGCCGCGCACCGTTCCGCCAATCGCGCGCTGCGCGAGGTGGACGAGGGAACGGGCTCCGACGCGTACTGGCGGCAGCCGACCTGGAAGCGGATCGCCGTCATCGCCGCCGGGCCCCTCGCGAACGTCCTCGTCGCCTTCCTCATCTTCACCGCCGTGTACGCGACCGGCGCGCCGAGCTCGCAGCCGACCAACGAGGTCGCAGCCGTCACTGCGCACACGCCCGCGGCGGCTGCGGGGCTCCAGGCCGGGGACCACGTCATCGCGGTCGACGGCAGGCGGGCGACCACGTTCGACACCGTCTCGCGTCTCATCCGGAGCAGTCACGGCCGGGCGATCACGGTCACGGTCGATCGCGGAGGGCGCGCAGTGGTCCTCGGCCCAAGGAAGACCATTCGCCTGCAAGGCCGCTGGATCTGGGGCTTCGAGCCGGCGGCGAAGCTCGTGACGTATTCGCTGGGCCACAGCGCGAGCCAGGGCGCATCCGACTGCTGGACGGTCGTCACCGGCACCTTCAGCGCGTTCGGGTCGCTCTTCCACAGCCACGGCCACACACAGCTGACGAGCACGGTCGGAATCGTCCGGATCTCCGCCGCGGCGCTGCGGGTCGGCTTCAACTACTACCTCCAGATCGTCGGCCTCGTGAGCATGTCGCTCGCGCTGCTCAACCTGCTGCCGCTGCTGCCGCTCGACGGGGGCCACATCCTCTTCTCGATCATCGAGGGGGTGCGCCGCCGCGCGCTCGCCCGCGAGGTGTACGAGCGCGTGTCCGTGATCGGCTTTGCTCTGATTATCTTGATCTGGGTGATCGCGCTTCAGCACGACCTCGGCTCCAGCGGCCCGGGCTAAACTGAGCCGGTAATGGCGAGCAAGAACCAGATCTCGGTCGGCGGCGTGAAGGTCGGCGGCGGCGCGCCCATCGTCGTCCAGTCGATGACGACGACGAAGACGCACGACGTGCCGGCGACGACCGCGCAGATCGCCGAGCTCGTCTCGGCGGGATGCGAGATCGTGCGCGTGGCGGTGCCGAAGACTGAGGACGCCGAGGCCCTCGGCAAGATCGTCCGCTTCTCGCCGGTCCCGATCATCGCCGACATCCACTTCAACGCGAGCCTGGCTCTGAAGGCGATCGAGCAGGGCGTCGCGGCCGTGCGCATCAATCCCGGCAACATCGGCGGACCAGACAAGGTGGCCGAGGTCGTCCGTGCTGCGAAGGCGAAGGGCATCCCGATGCGGATCGGCGCGAACTCCGGCTCGCTGCCGAAGCATCTCGAGGACATCGCGCACCGCGACCAGGCGGAGGCGCTCATGGAGGCAGCCCTCGAGGAGGTGCGCCTGCTCGAGTCGCTCGACTACTACGACTTCAAGATCTCGGTCAAGTCGAGCCACGTGCCGACGATGATCCGCGCGTACCGGATGCTGGCCGAGCGCGTCCCGTATCCGCTCCATCTCGGGGTCACGGAGGCGGGCACCGTCTTCAGCGGCTCGATCAAGAGCGCGGTCGGAATCGGCACGCTGCTCGCCGAGGGCATTGGAGACACGATTCGCGTCTCCCTGTCCGCCGACCCGGTCGAGGAGCCGAAGACGGCGTTCGAGATCCTCAAGGCGCTCGGGCTCCGCGAGCGCGGGCCGGTGATGATCGCCTGCCCGTCATGTGGCCGCGACAACGTCGGTGTGCACACGCTCGCCGAAGAGGTGGAGGCGCGGCTTGCGAACTATCCGCAGGCATTCGAGGTCGCCGTCCTCGGCTGCGCCGTGAACGGGCCGGGGGAGAGCGGCGACGCCGACTTCGGCATCGCAGGCGGCCGGGACGTCGGCTTCATCTACGCACACGGACGCGTGCTGAAGAAGGTGTCGTCCGACATCCTCATCGAGGAGCTGTTCTTCGAGATCGACAAGTGGATCGCGGAGGGCATGCGGCGCCCCAAACGTCTGAAGATGGCGAAGCCGGCCGCGCTCGCGATGGCCGAAGCTTCGATGATTCCGCTCGAGTAGTCTGCCCGGACAACGCATGATCTTCCGGGCCTCACAGCTCTTTCTCCCGACCCTGCGCGACGACCCCGCGGACGCGGACGCGATCTCGCACAAGCTCCTCGTTCGCGGCGGGTTCATCCGCCAGGTCAGTGCGGGCCTGTGGACGTTCATGCCGCTCGGCTGGCGCGTGCATCGCAAGGTCGAGCAGATCGTCCGCGAGGAGATGGACGCGATCGGCGGACAGGAGATGCTCATGCCGCTTCTCACGCCGATCGAGCTGTGGGAGACGACCGGGCGCGCAAAAGCCGCGAACTTCGCTTTCCGCGTCGAGGGCCATCCCTACCTTCTCGCGCCCACGCACGAGGAGACGGTCACCTTCCACGCGCGCGAGATCCAGTCGTACAAGCAACTGCCACAGCTCTGGTACCACTTCTCCGTCAAGGACCGCGAAGAGCCGCGGCCGCGCGGCGGCCTCCTCCGCGTCCGCGAGTTCATCATGAAGGACGCCTACTCATTCGACCGGGACGACGAGGGGGTGAAGCGGAGCTTCGAGGCGAACCGCGAGGCGTACAAGAAGATCTTCGCGCGCTGCGCGCTGGAGGCGTACGACGTGCAGGCCGAGAGCGGGATCATGGGTGGGAAGTTCAGCGTCGACTTCCTCGCGCCCTCGGGCTCGGGCGAGAACGTATTGGTGCGTTGTGAAAATGGCGACTACGCGGCGGACGGCGACATCGCGCAGGCGGTTCCGCACGTGCCGACGTTCCCCGAGACGCTCGTCTCGGCGGAGGAGGTCGTCACGCCCGGGATCACGACGTGCGAGTCGCTCGCCGATTTCCTCGGCATCGATCTCGCAGCGACGTCGAAGGCGATGCCGGTGACGAAGCCCGACGGTTCGGTCGTGCTCGCGCTCGTCCGGGGCGACGACCGCCTGAGCGAGATGAAGCTCTTTGACGCGCTGCCCGGCGCGTCACGTCCCTCCACCGACGAGGAGATCCGCGCCGCGTTCGGCGCGAGCGGCGGATCGCTCGGTCCTGTGGGCTTCTCCGGCGAGGTGATTGCGGACGAGACGCTGCGCGACGGCCAGTTCGTCGCCGGCGCGAACAAGGACGGCGTCCATCTTCGCGGCGTGCAGGCCGGGCGCGACTTCGCCCCGCGCTTCGCCGACCTGCGCGAGCCGAAAGAAGGCGATCGCTGTCCGCTCGACGGCGGGCGCCTCAATTTTCAGACGGCCGTCGAGGTTGGCCACATCTTCAACTTCGGCAGCTTCTACTCGAAGCCGCTGGAGGCGACGTTCCTCGACGAGGACGGGCAGGAGAAGCCGCTGCTCGGCGGCAGCTACGGCATCGGGCCCGGCCGTGTGATGGCGGCGATCGTCGAACAGCACCACGACGACAACGGCATCGTGTGGCCGGCGTCGGTCGCGCCGTACGACGTGCACATCGTCGTGCTTCCAGGCGCCGAGGAGATCGCCGAGCAGGCAGCGAAGGCGCTGTCGGCGCTGGGCAAGGACGTGCTGCTGGACGAGCGCGATCAGCGAGCGGGGGAGAAGTTCGCCGATGCCGACCTCATCGGCTGTCCCATCCGCATAACGGCGGGCAAGAAGAGCCTCGAGGACGGGAAGGTGGACGTCCGCGACCGCGCAACCGGCGAGGAGCGGCGGTTAGCCGTCGCCGATCTCGGCAAGGAAGCTTGGTGATGGCTCGTAAGAGACGCTTCAGCGAGGATCCGTTCGGCGCGACCGTGGAGTCGCTCATGAACGAGATCGGCGTGACCTACCGTGAGCTCGCCGCCAAGACCGGCCTCTCAGCCGGTTATCTGAACCATCTCGTCCACGGCAACCGTCCGGTGCCGTCGAATGACGTCGTGCGGACGCTCGCAGACGCACTCGACGTCGAGGCGGAGCACTTCCGCGAGTTCCGGCTGCGCGCCATCACCGAGCGGCTCGAAGCGATGCCCGAGATGATCGACCGCCTGTACAGGCGGCTGGCTTAGCGGCGCGGTAAAGCCTTCGCAGGCCCGGGAGGATCCGCTTCGACCCCGACGCCGCCTAGTTGTAGGACCCAAGCAGGTTGGTTCTGCTGACCGGGGGTTGGCGGCCGAGGGCTGAGTGTCGTCTGCGATGGTTGTAGTGCCAGAGCCAGCCGTCAAGGGCTGTGGTGCGTTCGTGGCTTGAGCGGTAGATGGCGCCGTAGGCCCAGCCGTTGAGCATGGTGCGGATGAAGCGTTCGGCTTTCCCGTTTGTTTGTGGGCGGCGTGGCCGGGTGCGTAGGTGTCGGATGCCGAGCGCGCGGCATGCGAGTGCGTGCATGGTCGCCACGTAGGCGCTGCCGTTGTCGGTGAGGACGCTTTCGACGTGGATGCCGTGGCGGGCGAAGAAGGCGACCGCTCGGTGCAGGAAGGCGATCGCGGTCGCGGCCTTCTCGTCGGTGAGTACTTCGGCGTAGGCGAGGCGGCTGTAGTCGTCGACGGCGACGTGGACGAACTCCCAGCCGATGGTGCCGCGCAGACTGCCGCTGCCGTCGGCGCGCCGCGGCCGGTAGCGGCCGGGAGGGCGGCCGCCGACGCGTTTGCCGGCACCGCCCTCGATCCGGCCGAGCTTTTTGATGTCGATGTGGACGAGCTCGCCCGGGCGGGAGCGCTCATAGCGCACCGGCTGCTCGAGTCCGATCCGGCCGAGCTTGCCCATGCCGTTGCGCTTGAGCACCACCGAAACCGTTGAGAGTGGCATCGCGAGCGTTTCCGCGATCTCGGCCGCCGTCATACGCAGCTGCCGCAGCGAAACGATGACAGCGACACGATCGGGCGGGGTGCGGTTAGCGACACAGCGTGGCGCCGAGGAGCGATCGGAAAGGCCCTGCTCGCCGTCGATCCTGTACCGGCCGACCCACTTGCGGGCGCAGCGCACGCTGACCCCGGCGGCCTCGGCCGCCGCCGTCACCGTCCACCCCTGACCAAGCACCCGATCACACAGCAACCGGCGGCCACTCCAACTGAGCGCCGCGTTAGCGTGAAGCCTCATCCGGTCTCCTCCTTGGGACTGAGTTGCCTTCGACAGCACTCAGCCTCCAAGGAGGCCCGGATGAACCAACGTGCTTAGGAACTACACCTAGTCGATCTTGAACGCAGCGTGCTTGATCTGCGTGTACTCCTCCATGGAGTAGATGGACATGTCCTTGCCGTAGCCGGACTGCTTGTAGCCGCCGTGCGGCATCTCGGACGTGATGGGCAGCAGGTGGTCGTTCACCCACACGGTCCCGTACTGGAGGCGCCGAACGGCGTTCATCGCACGGCCGACGTCCCGCGTCCACACCGACGCGGCCAGGCCGTAGCGGACGTCGTTGGCCCAGGCGAGCGCCTGGTCGTCGTCGGCGAAGCGCTGCACGGTGACGACCGGCCCGAACACCTCGTTCTGGACGATCTCGTCCGTCTGCTTCACGTCCACGACGACGGTCGGCTGCACGAAGAAGCCGCGGTTGCCGTTCGTGCCGCCGCCGGTGAGGACGGTCGCGCCTTTGGCGCGTTCGAGGAAGCCGAGGATGCGCTCTTGCTGCGCCTGCGAGATGACCGAGCCCATCTCGATCTCGTCGCTGTCGAACGGATCGCCGACCTTGAGCGACTCGACCTGCGGCACGAGGGCCTCGAGCAGCTTGTCGTAGATCTTCGGGCCGGCGATGACGCGCGAGCCGGCGGTGCAGTCCTGCCCGGAGTTCCAGTACCCGCCGAGGCGAATGCCGGCGGCGACCGCCTCCGGATCGGCGTCGTCGAAGACGACCATCGGCGCCTTGCCGCCGAGCTCGAGGTGGACGCGCTTGAGCGTGTCAGCCGCATTGCGCGCGATCGCCTTGCCGGTCGAGACGTCGCCCGTGAGCGATACGAGGCGGACGTCGGGATGTGCGACGAGGCGCTCGCCGACGGGGACGCCGTCGCCGGTGACGACGCTCAGGACGCCGGCGGGGAGGACATCCTGCGCGAGTTGGGCGAAGCGCAGCAGCGACAGCGGTGTCTGCTCTGACGGCTTCAGGATCTGGACGTTGCCGGCGGCGAGCGCCGGCCCCATCTTCCAGACGGCCATCATCAGCGGGTAGTTCCACGGGCAGATGCCGCCGACGATGCCGAGCGGCTCGCGCCGGATCATCGACGTATAGCCGGCGATGTACTCGCCCGTCGACTGTCCTTCGAGATGGCGTGCGGCGCCGGCGAAGAACCGGAGGTTGTCGGCCGAGAACGGCATCTCGTCACGCGACGCCATCAACGGCTTGCCGACGTTGCGCGACTCGAGCTGCGCCAGCTCTTCGGCGTTCTCCTCGAGCACGTCGGCGAGCTTGTGCAGGAGCTCGGACCGCTCCTTCGGCGTCGTGTCGAGCCAGGCGGGCAGCGCCTCCTTCGCAGCGGAGACGGCGCGGTCGACGTCCTCGACGCCGCAGCTGGGGACCGACGCGATCGTCTCGCCCGTGGCGGGGTTGATGACGTCCATCGTCTGGCCGGAGGCGGCATCGACCCACTTGCCGCCGATGAAGCACTTGTAGCTCGTGGTCGTGGTGCTCATGCGTGCCTCCTGTTCAGACGGCGGTAATCTGTGCCGACTCTACGGCTTCCGTGACGTTCCCGGCGGTGCGTCGGAGGACGCCGGTGTCGCGCATGAGCCGCTGCGCAAGCAGAACCGGGATCGCCGTCACGACGATCATCGTGAACGCGATCACGTTCACGACCGGAAGCTGCTGGCCGAGCCGGATGTAACCGAGGATGAGGAGCGGGATCGTGTTCTGCGCCCCCGCGGTGAACGTCGTGACGATGACCTCGTCGAACGACAGCGCGAACGCGAGCAGGCCGCCGGCGACGAGCGCGGTGGAGAGGACCGGCCACACGACGAAGCGGAACGTCTGCCAGCCGTCGGCGCCGAGATCCTGCGACGCCTCGATGAGTGACGGCGATGCGCGTCGCAGCCGGGCGAGGACGTTGTTGTAGACGATGACGACGCAGAAGGTGGCATGACCGATCACGATCGTCCACAACGACAGGTTGATATGGCCGGCGATGAAGGCCGAGCTGAGCGCGATCCCGGTGACGATCCCGGGGAGCGCGATCGGCAGGACGAGGAGAAACGACACCGCCTCGCGGCCGAAGAAGCGGAAGCGGGCGACGCCGAACGCCGCGGCGGACCCGAGCACGAGCGCGATGCCGGTCGCGATCAGACCGACGCGGACGGACAGCCACAACGAGGTCCTGACCTCCGCTGTCCACGCGGCATGGAACCAGTGGGTCGTGAAGGCCGGGATCGGCCAGCTCTGGACGTTCGACTTGTTGAACGCGTACAGGACGATGAGCGCGAGCGGAATCCAGAGAAACAGGATGACGAGCGCCGACCAGACGCCCATCGCGATCCGGGTTCCGCGGCGCTCCATCAGAGCGCCTCGAACGCGCCCAGCTTGCGCGCGAGGAGGAGGTAGAGGCCCATGACGGCGAGCGGCACGGCGGCGAATGCAGCCGCGAAGGGCACGTTGTTGGAGCCGATCGTGTCGTACACGACGTTGCCGATGAACTGCGAGGACGCGCCGCCTGCGAGCAGCGGTGTGACGTAGTCGCCGAGCGTCAGGGAGAACGTGAAGATCGAACCCGCGACGATGCCGGGGAGCGCAAGCGGCAGGACGATGCGACGCAACGTCGTCAAGCCGCCGGCGCCGAGGTCGCGGGACGCCTCCAGGTACGACTCGGGAATCCGCTCGAGCGCGCCGTACACCGGCAGCACCATGAACGGGAGCCAGACGTACGTGAAGATGAGCCACACCGCCCAGTTCGAGTAGCCGATGTTGGCCGCGGGGAGGCCGACCTTCTGGAGCGTCCAGTTGAGGACGCCCTTGTCGTCGAGGATCAGCCGCCAGATGTAGACGCGGATGAGGTAGCTCGACCACAGCGGCAGGAGCACCGCGACGAAGATGAACGCACGTGAGCGGCCACCCGCGATACGCGCCATGAAGTAGCCGAGCGGAAAGGCGAGGATCGCGTCGGCGAGCGTGACTCCCGCGGCGATGCCGATGGTGCGCAGCGCGATCGACCGGTACGCGGTCGACTCCCAGAGCGTCTTGTAGTTCTGGACGTTCCAGATGTGCTGGATCTCCGTCGTGAACGGGTTGACGGTCCAGAACGAGGAGATGAACAGCGCGACGAGCGCCGTGATGTAGACGAGCGTGAACGCCAGCAGTGGGGGCGCGAGGAGCAGGAGCGCCTTCGCCCACGGATGCCGCCAGAAGAGCCCGGTGAGCCGGAGCCGGGCCGCCCGCGTGGGGCGGCCCGGCGGTTGTTGACTCAGCCCTTGAGCTGCGTCCAGGCTTGCTGCCACTGGGTGTAGTCCATGCAGTTGTTCTGGCCGTTGCCGCACGCTGCCACCGGCGTCTTCCAGAAGTGGATCGAGTCGAAGTACTTGGCCGACGCGCCGCAGTGGTACTGCGCCGCGGACCCGGGAGACAGCTTGTTCATGATCGGGCACGCCAGCGGATTCGCAGGCGTCTCACCGAAATAGATCGCCTGCTCCGCCTGCACCTTCGGCGTCGAGACCCACGCCATCCACTTGTACATGCAGTTCGGATGCTTGGCGTGCGCCGACATCATCCATGTGTCGGCCCAGCCGGTCGCGCCCTCCTTGGGGATGAGGTCCTTGACCGGCGCCTTGGCCGCGATGAGCGTGTTGGTCTGATACGGCCACGATGCGCCGACGACCGCGTCACCGTTCTTGAACAGGTCGATCTCGTCCGAGGCGAGCGCCCAGTACTTCTTGATCAGCGGCTTCTGCTGTTTCAGCAGGTTGATCGCCGCGTTGAACTGGGTCGAGTTCAGCTCGTACGGGTCGGTGATCTTGAGCGACGGCTGCGACTTCGACAGGTAGAGCGCCGCGTCCGCGATCTGGATCGGGTTGTCCGGCACGGTGATCTTGCCCTTGTACTTCGGGCTGTAGATGACCGACCAGCTCGTCGGCGCAGGCTTCACGAGCTTCGTGTTGTAGAGGAGGGTGTTCGGGCCCCACTGCAGCGAGATGCCGTAGTGCACGCCCTTGACCGTGTTGTGCGGCGGCGACTTGAGCGCCGGGATGAAGTTCTTCCAGTCCGCGATGAGATTGGGGTTCACCGGCTGGACGTCGTGCCCGTAGATCAGGCGGAGACTTGCGTCGCCCGACGCCGAGACGCCGTCGTACTGCGAGCCGCCACCCTGACGCATGAGCGTCACCATCTCGTCCGAGGAGCCCGCGTACTTCGCGTTCACCTGGCAGCCGGTCGCCTTCTCGAACGGCTTCACCCACTGGGGCTGGGTGTAGCCCTCCCACGCGATCAGGTTGAGCTGCCCCTCGCCCTTGCCGATCGACGTCGGTAGCCCCTTGCCTGAGCTGATGCCCGCCGCGGGAACGCACAGTGCCACCGCCAGCGCGGCGAACAGCACATGCACTCTTTTGATCTTGGTCACTCGCCCTCCTTGCCTATTTCGTAGGTGTGCTCCGGCCGCCACGACAGGCGGACGCGCCGGCCACGAGCCTCGAGTGCCTGCTGTGAGGACGTCTCGAGGTTCTGCTGGACGACGACGAGCGTGCCGCCGGCGTCGAGATCGACCGCGTAGCGCGTGACCATGCCGACGTAGACGACGTCGCTGACGACGCCGGGCTCGCCCGCGCCGTCCTCACCGCTCATCGCGATCTTCTCGGGCCGGATGGTGAATCGCCTGCCGTTCCGCTCGAGCACGTTGGAGACACCCACGAACCCGGCGACGAACTCCGTCTCCGGGTGCTCGTAGACATCAGCCGGCGTCCCGATCTGCTCGATGCGGCCGTTGTTGAACACTGCGAGGCGGTCGCTCATCGTGAGCGCCTCCTCCTGGTCGTGCGTGACGTAGACGAAGGTGATGCCGAGCTCGCGCTGGAGCTGCTTGAGGAAGATCTGCATCTCCTGGCGCAGCTTGAGGTCGAGCGCGCCGAGCGGCTCGTCCAGGAGCAGCACGGACGGCGAGTTCGCGATCGCACGCGCCAGGGCCACGCGCTGGCGCTGTCCGCCGGAGAGCTGCGCAGGACGGCGCGCTCCGACATGGGGGAGACGGACGCGATCGAGTACCTCGCTCGCCTTCGCCCTGCGCTCCTGCTTCGCGATGCCACGGACGCGCAGCCCGTACTCGACGTTCTCGAGCACCGTCATGTGCGGAAAGAGGGCGTAGTCCTGGAAGACGGTGTTCACGTCGCGCTCGGACGGAGCGACGCGCGTCACGTCGACGCCCGACAGCTCGACGTGGCCGTCGTCGGGCCGCTCGAAGCCCGCGATGACGCGCAGCGTCGTCGTCTTCCCCGACCCGGATGGGCCGAGCATCGTGAAGAACTCTCCTGTGGCGATGTCGAGGTCGACGCCGTCGACTGCCAGGACGTCCCCGTACGCGCGCCGTATGCCGGAAAGGCGAACCGCTGGAGCGGTGGCCGGGGCGGCGACGTCGTCCCTACTCGGCGCTTGCGTCGCCAAGTGCTTCCTCGAGGATGGCGAGCCCGCGCTCGAGCTCGTCGTCGGTTGCCGAGAGCGGCGGCAGCAGGCGGATGACGTTCCCGTCGAGGCCGCACGACAGGAGGACGAGACCGCGCTCGCGCGCACGCGCGACGACGCGCTTCGCGGCTGCGGCGTTGCGCTCCACCAGCTCGAGGGCCAGCATCGCTCCCAGGCCGCGGACCTCACCCACGGCAGGCCGCGTCTCCGCGATCCCGTCGAGCCGCTTGCGCAGCAGCGCGGCGATCTGATCGGCGCGCTCGCGGAACCCCGGAGCAGTGAGCTCGTCGAGCACGGCCGCGGCAGCGGCGCAAGCAACCGGGTTCCCGCCGAAGGTTCCGCCGAGGCCGCCTGGATGCACGGCGTCCATGATCGAGGCCTTGCCCGTCACCGAAGCGAGCGGAAGCCCGCCGCCGAGCGTCTTGCCCGCGACGAGGATGTCCGGCTCGACCTCGAGCCGCTCGATCGCCCACAGCGTCCCGGTTCTCCCGCAGCCGGATTGCACCTCGTCGTCGACGTAGAGGATCCCGTGCCGTTCGCACCGCTCCTTGAGCGCGCGCACGAACTCGGCCGGCATCGGGATGAATCCGCCCTCGCCCTGAACGGGCTCGAGCACCATGCACGCGACCTCATTCGGGTCGACGTCCTGCTTGAAGAGAAGGTCGAGCCCGTCGAGCGCGTCCTCGGTCGTGACGCCCCGATACGGATACGGCGCGGGCGCGCGGTAGACGGAGGGCGCGAGCGGGCCGAAGCCCTGCTTGTACACGAGCTTCGACGTCATCGCCATCGTCAGCATCGTGCGGCCGTGGAACGCGCGGTCGAAGACGACGACGCCGGGCCGTCCCGTCGCGGCGCGCGCGATCTTCACCGCGTTCTCGATCGCCTCGGCGCCGGAGTTGACGAGGATCGACTTCGTCGCCGCCTCGCCCGGCCAGAGCTCGTCCAGCCGCCGGCAGACTTCGACGTACGGCTCGTACACCCCGACCATGAAGCACTGGTGGAGGTACCGGTCGACCTGCTCGTGCACGGCGCGCACGACGCCGGCCGGGCCGTGCCCGAGGTTCTGGCAGGCGATGCCGCCGGCGAAGTCGAGGTACTCGCGGCCGTCGGCGTCCCAGATCCGGGCGCCCCAGGCGCGGACGACGACGAGGTCGGAGGCGGAGATCCCGCGCGGCACGTAGCGATCCCGTGCGGCGAGCACGTCGGCCGCCGAAGCCTTCTCCTCGACCCTCACCCGGCGAGCCTATCGCTTACTGTCGCCAATGGAATGGGTCTCGCCGCGGGAGCAAACCACGCAATGCGCAGCGCGATCCTCGCCGCCGCGGACAGCCCGCGCGTGCGCCGTTTCGTCGGGAAACACGGCATGCGGCTTGGCGCAGGCCGATTCGTGGCCGGCGAGACCCTCGACGAGTGCATCCCCGTATTGCGCAGCCTGGACGACCGCGGTCTTGCGGCGAACACGACGCTGCTCGGCGAGGGTGTCCGCGACGAGGGGGAGGCCCACGCCGTCGTCGCCGCCTACGAACAGGTCATCTCACGGCTCGTCGACGAGGGCCTGCGCGCGAACGTCGCGCTCAAGCTCACGCATCTCGGCCTGGAACTGGACGAGGAGCTCGCGTACGCCAACGTGAAGCGGCTCGTCGAGCACGCGCAAGCCCTCGGGACATTCCTCCGCATCGACATGGAGCAGTCGGCGTTCGTCGACCCGACGCTCCGCACCTACCGGCGGCTGCGCGGTGAAGGTCTCGACAGCGTCGGGACGGTGCTCCAGGCGTACCTGTACCGGAGTGAACAGGATCTCGGGGAGCTGCTCGAGCTCAGCCCCAACCTGCGCATCGTGAAGGGCGCATATCTCGAGTCGCCGGAGATCGCGTACCCGAAGAAGGTCGACGTCGACGCGGCATACGTCCGTCTGCTCGAGACGTCGCTCACGGCCGGCGGGTACACGGCGGTCGCAACACACGACGAGCGGCTGATCGAGCACGCAATCGGCTTCGCCGCGGAGCACGGGGTCGGGCGTGACCGTTTCCAGCTGCAGATGCTGTACGGCGTTCGCCCGCGCCTGCAACAAGCGCTCGCCGACCGAGGCCTGAACGTGCTCGTCGCGACGCCGTATGGGCCGGAGTGGTACCCGTACCTCATGCGGCGCCTGGCCGAGCGTCCCGCGAACGCGCTCTTCTTCCTCAAGAACCTGTTGCGCGGCTGACGCGATAGAGCAGAGCGTGCTTGTCGGACGCGACCAGCACGAGGCGGGAATCGTGCGCCGCGCCTCGCCCGGCGTGCGACGTCCGCTCGACGAGCACGAACGCGGCGTGATCGACGGCCGGAGCGCCGTCCGGCTTGCCCTCCAGCCAGTCCACGTAGAGCTGCTGGTCGGAGCGGCGGAACGCGTCGATCGGGTTGTCCACCCAGACGCGGCCGCCGGCGAGCACGACCTGCTGGCCGAGAATCGCGTCTGCGAGGACCGGTCGTCCGGTTCGAGCACCGAGGCCGGCGAGGCGCTGCGATCCGGGATCGGGCGGCCCCTTCACGAGGAGCGCGACGGTCAGCACTGCGAGCGCGCCCGCGACGAGCGCGACGAGGCGCGGCCGCGGCGCACGGATTCGCCACACGCGCGCGGCCGGGTATGCAGCGAGGAAGAGGAACGAGCTTCCCGTACGGGCGACGTGCACGGTCTCGGCTGCGAGGCCGAGCAGTGCCACCGCCTCCCACAGGTGGACGCGCGGGCCGCGCACGACCGCGATCGCGACGAGCAGGACGGCTGCGGCGACGAGCACGAGATCGAACGGCGCCGTCCCGAGTGGCGCCCAAAGCCCCTCGCCCCGGCGGGCAACGACAGTCCGGAAGACCGACTCGTAGTAGCGCGGCGTATGCCAGAGCTCTGGATTGGCGAACGCGGCGATGACGGAAGCGCCGAGAACGGGGAGGTCGCGCGGGCGGCGGAAGAGGACATAACACGCGAGGAGGGCGAGGCCCGCGAGCACGCCGCCGTGGAGATTTCCCCAGAGTGCGATCAGCGGGACGGCGAGCCAGATGCGGCCGGGGCTCGACTCCAGGAGCAGCAGCAGGAGCGAGAACAGCGCGAGCGAGAAGATCTGCACGCCGGTCACGGCGACGATGGAGATGGAGCCGACGAGGACGACGAGACTGAGGACGATCGCCTCACCGTCTCCCGCCTCGCGGCGAAGGCCGGCCGCGAGCGCGCCGAAGCCAAGCGCAGCGGCGGCCGCCTGCGCGACAACCAGCCCGCGCATGCCACCGAGTGCTCGATACAGCGCCCAGAACACGAGCTGCGCGCCGGCCGGAACGTCGTGCCAGCCGTGCGTCGGCGCAGTTGCAGACGGGACCGAGCTCGGGAGGTGGCCGTGCGCCACGAGGTGCCCGAGCGGAACGAGCCACAGCGCGTCGGAGCCGACCAGACCGAGTGCCGCGACGGTGGCGGCGAGCATCGCGGCAGCCCAGGGGACGGAGAGGCGCATCGACATCAACTATGAAAGAAACGCGGCAGATCGCAATCTCACTCGGCGATGAGGCGTGAACCGCTCGCGTGGACGCTCCTGGGCGTCCTTCCGGTGCTGCTCGTGCTCGCGTTCGCGCTCGGTGCCCGTCACCATCAACCGGCGTTCGACTTTCGCGCCATCTGGCAGGCGGGTCGCGACGTCGCGCACGGTCACAATCCCTATCCGGCGGCGGCGAGCATCCCGTCGAGCGGAGCCGCCCACCACGATGAGTTCATCTACCCGGCCGTCGTCGCGGTTGCAATGGTGCCGTTCGGGCTGATGCCGTTCGGCATAGCCGCCGGACTCTTCATCGCCATCCTCATCGCTTCTGTAGCGGCGACGCTCCGCCTCCTCCGTGTCCGTGACTGGCGCTGCTACGGCGTCGCGTTCGCGTGGATCCCGGTGCTCGAGAGCATCCGGCTCGGCGCGCTGTCGCCGCTGCTCGCGCTTGGGCTCGCCGGCGCGTGGGTCGCGCGCGACCGACGGTGGAGGCTGCCGGCCATCGTCGCTGCGGTGGTTCTCGCCAAGCTCTTCCTGTGGCCGCTCTTCGTGTGGCTGCTCGCGACGCGGCGGTGGGGGGCAGCGGTGAGAGCGGCGCTCCTGACCGCGGTTGTCGGCGGGGTCGGGTGGGCGGTGGTCGGCTTCGGCACGCTGGACTCGTATCCCGCGCTGCTGGCGAAGATGACCAGCGTCCAGGTCCGTGACACCGTCGGCGCCGCCGGACTCCTCACATCGCTCGGAGCTGGGGTGGCGTCAGCGCACGCCGGGGTCATGCTCGCCGCGATCCTCGGTTCAGCAGGCATCGTCGCCGCCGAGCGCCGGGGCGACAGGCCCGAGCTCGCTTTCGGCGTGACGGTGCTCGTCTCGCTCCTCGCCTCGCCGATCGCCTGGCCGCACTACGACGTCTTGCTGCTCGTCCCGGTCGCGCTCATTTCGCGGCGGTTCTCGGGGGTGTGGCTGGTCCCGCTCGCCCTGTGGGTCGCGCCGCAGCCGTTGAGCGACGGTTCGACGTGGCGGATCGCCGTCCCGATCGCCGTTGCCGTTGCCGTCGTGCTCGGACGGCCCTTCGCCGACGGCTTGATACGGTGGAAGCCGTTGCGGGGCGTGGCGCAGCCTGGTTAGCGCGCCAGTCTGGGGGACTGGAGGTCCCGAGTTCGAATCTCGGCGCCCCGACTGTTCAACAGAGCCAAATACGGGGTCTCCATCAGGAGGCCCTCGTCTCTTCGATGGTCGATTCCATTCGAGCGGTGCGGCGTCGTCGTCGGCACGCACGTACTTCCGCGCCCGCGTGATCCAGACCGTGCGCCGGGCTCCTCGCCACGCGGTTGACCCCATGCCTCTGGGTTAGTAGCGTCCGGCACGAGCAACAGATGTTGCTCGGGAAAGAGGAGGCAGGCAATGCGAAAGAAGGTCGTAACTGCGATCTGTGCGGTTATCGTCGCGGGTCTGAGCGCCGGTGTCGCCTTCGCTGGTGAGGTGAAGGGTCCTCCAAGCGGCCCGTGCGGCGCTGAAGGGCAGCCGATTTGTGTGCAAAACACAAATGACACGGCGGCGCCCACTCACGCCAACTCGGCCTGCGCCTTCAGTGGTCTGAACGACACAGACCCGACGTTCGGGCAGACCGTGTCGCAGGTTCAGACCGCGGCGGACTCATTCAAGTATTACGGCCTTCCGCACGGCACGCCGGGTACGGCCTGCCGGGGCGGAAGCAACTAAGACAAGAAGCGTTGGTTGGCCCCGGCACTGGTCCCGGGGCCAACCTCGTATTTCGCCTATCACGCGTTGCGCGCGCGGGAATGCTTCCCGAGGAAGCGCCACGAAAGAAAGCCAGGAGCTCGACGCTCTACTTCTATGCATTGTCAGTGCCAGCCGCCCTTTCGCGTGTGGTCTCGCCGCGCGCGCCCATGCGAGCGCCAATGGAGGCGGAGGCCTTGTTCGCTCGCCGCGCGGCAGCGGCCGCGGAGCGGGCCTTCCCGCTCGTCCTGCCGGTCGCGGTGCCCGTCGCCCTTCTGGCGGGGATCCTGGTCGCCATCGGACGCCGGCTCGTGCAGACCGACACCTGGGTCGCGCTCGTCACGGGCCGCGAGGTGGCGCGACACGGGCTGCCGTCGGTCGAGCGCCTAACGGTGATCGCGCAGGGCCACCGCTGGGTCGACCAGCAATGGCTGGCCCAACTCGCGCTTTACGGGGTCGAGCGAGTCGGAGGCGTCGGTCTCGTCGTTGCGGCGTGTCTAGGCGCGACCCTCCTCGCGTTCCTGCTCACCCTCGCCGTGGCCCAGGCGCGGGGAGCGTCGCCTGTATCGCTGCTGATCTGGGCGCCCGCCGGGTTTCTCGCCGGCCCGTGGGTCGCCGAGGTGCGGACGCAGTCGCTCGCCCTCCCGCTCTTTGCGTTCGTCGTCTGCGCGCTTCTCCGCGATCCAGGCCTATACCGCCGCTCGACGCTATGGATCGTGCCCGTGCTCTGCCTGTGGGCGAACGTTCATGGGTCGGTCGTGCTCGGCGCGGGGATCGTCTCTGCGTACGCCCTTGTGAGCCTGATCCGGACGCGGCGGCGGCTGCCGGTCGCGCTCCTGCTGCTCGCACCGGCGTCGGTCCTCGCCTCGCCGTACGCGCTCAAGCTCCCCAGCTACTACTGGACGATGCTGCTGCATCCGCCGTTCGGTCACGACATCGCCGAGTGGCAAGCGACAACGCCGAGGCTGGCGCCGCTCTTCTTTGTGGTTGCCGCCGTCGCTGCGGTCGTCGTCGTCGTCCGACGGAAACGGCTCCCTGCCGTCGAGTGGCTCGTGCTTGCACTCACCGTGGCAGCGGCATTCACCGCGCTGCGCCTCACCCCGTGGTTCGGGCTCGCCCTCGTCGCGATCCTTCCTCCCCTGACGACGAAGCGCGCGGCGGCACCGTCGTTCGCAGGGCGCGGCGCGACCGTCGCGGCGAGCATCCTGCTCGTCACCGTGGCAGGGGCCCTCGTCTTCAGTGCGCATCGCGACTACCAGGGTCCTTCAGACGTCGTGGCAGCCCTTCGTGCCGCGCCGCCGGGGGTGCACGTTCTGGCCGACCTCGATCTGGCCGACTGGGTGCTTTGGGAGGCGCCGCAGCTCAGGGGGAGAGTCGCCTACGACGGCAGGCCTGAGCTGATGACTCGCCCGGAGTTCGTCGGGGAGGTCGTCCGGTTCGCACGACTCCTGCCCGGCTGGCCTGTCGCGCTCCGCGGCTACGGCCTGGTCGTCACGAACCGGGCCATCGCCCGGAGGCTCACCCGCAGCCGTACCTGGACCGCAATCCGCGCAGGAGGCGGCGTCGTGCTGCTCCGACGAGTCGCCGCCTCGTCACTCTGAGGTGAGAGTGGGAGCGCCGGAGAGGCGGTCGTTCCGCGCCGCTAGACCCGTGATCGGCATCACGACGTACCTCGAGGCCGTGCCGTGGGGAAGTTTGCGGCTCGACACGGTGCTCATTCCGTACACGTACGTTGAGGCGATCGAGCGCGCTGGCGGGACGCCGTTGCTCGTGCCGCCGGTCGAGGAGGGGGTCGCGGAGATGCTCGACCCGCTCGATGGCCTGCTCCTTTCCGGCGGCGCGGATCTCGACCCTGCGTCGTACGGCGCCGCTCCGCACCCGGCGACGACGGGCACACGCCCGGCGCGGGACCGCGCCGAGTTGGCCCTCCTCGACGGCGCATTCGAGCGCGACCTACCCGTACTTGGTATCTGCCGCGGCTCACAGGTGCTGAACGTGGCCCGCGGGGGAGACCTCATCCAGCACCTCCCCGACGTGGTCGGTGATGCGACACACACTCTCGGCGACGTCTTCACCGAGCATCCGCTGCGCATCGAGGACGACTCGCTGCTTGGCTCGCTGCTGACCGAAAGCGCGCCGGTGAAGTCCTCCCACCACCAGGGCTTCGGCCGGCTCGGCAAAGGGCTGCGCGAAGTCGCGTGGGCGGACGACGGCACGATCGAGGCGATCGAAGATCCCGACCGGCGCTTTACCATCGGCGTGCTCTGGCACCCCGAGGCCGGAGAGGACACGCGCCTATTCGCCGGGCTCGTCGCAGAAGCCGCGCGCTACCGCCTGCACGCCTTGCGCGACGTCATCGTGACCTCCTAGCGGATGCGGGTTATCCAGCAGGCTGCCTGCTGCCGCGACGAACCTGTAGAAGGCCCGCCCAGTCAGGCGTGTGTCAGTCGCGGCAGGCGTTCAGTCAGCGGGAGGGTGGGCGAGGAGACAGCGATGACGTCTGCGGCCCAGGCTTCGTGAAGTGGGCCCCTGAACCACCAGGTGAGGGGTGAGTGAACTAGGCCCCGCCTGCGATGTTCTTGGTGATGGCATTGCTGAGAGAACGACTTCGGCCGATCGCACCCGCTCACCACGAGCCTCCGTCGCGTGGAGGCGAGCGAGATCCGCTTTGGCTGCGCTACGCGGATCTCGTCAAACTGGGCTTCTCGCCGGAGACGAGCATGATCGTCGCGGACGCGCCCGTTGCGCTGGACGTCGTGACGGGCTTGCTCCTTCCTGACGGTCACCTGCGTTAAGGCCCTCCGCCCCGACTACTCGTCGAGCACGAGCCGGTCGCCCGGCTCGAGGCCGGCCGCACCGCCGATCGGGAGCTCTATCGTCACCTTCGCGCCGCGCCCAGCTGCCATCCGCCAGGGCTGCAGGTCTGGCACGACCTTCACCACCTGAAGCTCGCGGTCGCAGAAGACGGCGTCGATCGCGAAGCGCATGAAGAACATGTGGATCGAGCCCGTGCGCGTGAAGAGCATCCCCTCGTCGGGTGCTAGAGACGAACGGCCCAGCAGACCGCGCATCCGCGCGAGCGGCGTCGACGCGACTGTGCAACGCGCACACACGACGGTCCCGTCTGCTTTTCGTAGCTGAGCAATGCGCACGCCGTAGTTCTACCCCTTCAGGGTGATCTTTCGCACAAGGCGAAAGAGACCGCCCCACACCTCGCTCATAGCGGTCATCAACGCGTTCGGTCACATCCGTAGGCGCTTGCACTCGAAGGGAGGTGTAGGGCACCGCACGATCTTTCGCGTCGTTCGCGAAGAGGGGCAGGCGATGGTCGAGTACGCCGCAATTCTCGGGCTCATCGCCGCAACGCTCGTCCTCGCCTTTTCGTCACTCGGCGCGACGACCGTCCACTTGTTCGAAGAGGTCGTCTCGCAATGGCCGTAGGCAAACCACTACCACCGAGGTGAATCAGATGTTTGCTTCGCTCCTGTTCAACTGGGTCAAGGACAACATCAAGCGCGAGGAAGGCCAGGCAATGGCCGAGTACGGGATCATCCTCGCCCTCATCGCCGCTGTCGTCATCGCCACGCTGGCGATTCTCGGCGGCAAGGTCCTCGCTGCGCTGCAGACGGTCGTCAACGCGCTCTAGGACGCCAACGGACGGTGGTGGGCCGGCTCCGAGGCGGCCCACCACCTTCATCGGCCCACACACATGAAAACGCCGCGCCGCAACCGCATCACAAACCTTCGCAGCGACGAAGGACAGGCTGCCGTCGAGTTCGCACTCGTGGCGCCGATGCTCATCGCGCTGCTCCTCGGCATCGTCCAGGCCGGTATCGCCTTCAACCACTATCTCGCCGTCACCGACGCCGCACGCGCGGCCGCGCGACAGGCGATCGAGGCGCGCGTCGCCGGCGTAACCGCGAGCGACGTCCAGCAGGCGGCCCAGAACGCCGCGGGCGGGCTTGACCTCACCGGCCGCGTAACGCTCTCCGATCCGTCCGACCCGACGTTCTCGCAAGCGGGCAGCACCCTGACGGTGACCGTCGTGTACCCGTACTCGATCAACATTCTCGGCCTGCCGGTCGCTTCCGGAAACCTCCAGAGCACGATGACGGACCGGCTCGAATGACCGTCCGCCTTCGCAACGAGAGCGGCCAAGCCGTGCTCATGACCGTGCTGTTCCTTGCCGTGCTCATCGGGGTCGCCGCAATGTCCGTCGACGTCGGCTCGTGGTATCGCCAGCAGCGCCAAGCGCAGGCAACGGCCGACGCGGCCGCCCTCGCCGGCGCGCAGGCGCTTCCTGCCGATCCAACGCAGGCTCAGGTTCTCGCCGCTCAGTACGCCACGTCGAACGGGGGAGGGGTCCTCCCGACGGGTGGCATCACCCTCCGAAGCGACTTCGAGCCGAACGACACGGTCGTCGTCAAGGTGTCGAAGGACGTCCCGAGCTTCTTCGCGAACATCTTCGCGATCGACCACGCGACGGTGACCGCCACCGCAGCCGCGCGTGCCGGGGTGCCTGAGCAGGTCAACGGGGTCGCACCCATCGTCGTCAACAAGCTCCACCCGCTCCTCTCCGGGCCAGGTTGCCCGTGCTTCAACGTCCCGACGACCCTCCCGCTCGGGAAAACCGGCGCGCCAGGTGCGTTCGCTCTCGTCGATCTGAACGGCGGATCGAACGCAAACGGCGATCTCGCCGACTGGATCCAGAACGGGTACGACGGCTTCCTCAGCATCGGTGACTACCTCTCGAACACGGGCGCGCAGTTCAGCTCATCGAACGTCCAGGCCGCCCTCGGCGACCGAGTTGGGACCGAGCTCCTGTTCCCCGTGTACGACAAGCTGTCCGGCGGCGGCTCCAACGCCGCCTACGAGGTCATCGGTTGGGTCGCGTTCCACCTGACGGGGTTCGACACCTCGGGCAACACCGGAGATTTGAATGGCTGGTTCACGAAGGTCATCTGGAACGGCCTGCAGAGCTCCTCCAATCAGCACCTCCCGGACTTCGGCGTGTACAGCGTCGAGCTCGTCAACTGAAGGAAGGCCATGACGTATCGCATCCGAAACATCCTGATCGCAGTCGGCCTCGCACTCGTGGCGATGCTGCTGACGCTCTTCTACATCACGAATTACAAGCGTTCGGTCCAGCACTCGACGAGCGGCGTCCCGGTCTATGTCGCGGTCCGCGATCTGACCGCGGGAACGACCGGGGCCGACATCGTCAAGCAGCACGATCTGCGCGTTGAGACCGTCCAGCAGCACGACGTCGTGCCGGGTGCGATCTCCAGCCCGCAACAGGTGTCGGGTCTGCTGCTAGCGGCGCCGGTCTACGCCGGTGAGCAAGTGACGCTGCGCAGATTCTCTGACGTTGCCGCGCAAGGCATTCGCAGCCAGCTCAAGGGCACGCTGCGCGCGGTGCAGGTCGCCGGCGACCCGAACCAGCTCCTGGCGGGGACGCTGGTCGCGGGCGACCACGTCGACCTCGTCGCGAACCTCAGGCTGCAGTCCAACACGACCAGCACGGCGACACGCATCGTCCTGCGTGACCTGACCGTGCTCACCGCTCCGAACGATCCGACGCTCGGGAAAGTGTCGGCGACGTCCGGCGGCGACTCGGTGATCCTCGCCGTCACCGACACGCAGGTGCAACGGCTCTTCTTCGTCCTAAAGAACGCGGATTGGACGCTAGAGCTGCGCCCTGTCGTCGGCGCAATCGACAGCCCTGAGCGTGTCGACACCCTCAACACGGTCCTTCAGGCAGGTGCAAAATGAGCGATCGCGTTCGCATCTACTTCACGGGCGACTGCGACGGCTTCGACGCCGTGCGCGGCGCGCTCGCAACGAGCGAGGAGGTCGACGTCGTCGGGGCGAGCGTGCAGGTCGGCGCCGCCGCCACGCCGCTCGCAGGAGGCCATCTCGACTGCATCCTGCACGCGACCCGGAACTCCGTGTTCCCGAGCTCCGAGGTTGCAGCCATCCGTGAGCACACCCGGGCGCCGATCATCCTCGTCGCTTCGGGCGCCGAGGCTGCCGCGATGCTCGAGTCGGCCATCGAGATGGACGTCGCCGACGTCCTCCTGCTGCCGCAGCTGACCCACAACGTCGTCTTCGCCATCCGGAAGGCGTCGCACGCTCGCAGGCAGCTACAGACGGCGGCGCACCGCGGCCAGGTCATGACGGTGTTCTCGCCGAAGGGCGGCACCGGCAAGACCGTGGTGGCCACGAGCCTCGCCGCGATGCTCGCAAAGAAACAGGGGAACCGCACGCTGCTCCTCGACCTGGACCTCCAGTTCGGCGACGCCGCGATCATGCTCGGCCTCGAGCCGGCGAAGACGGTCTACGACCTCGTCGTCGCTCCGGGCGAGCTCGATCCGGAGAAGCTCGCCGGCTACGTCACCAGGCATGCATGCGGGCTCGACGTCCTGGCTGCGCCGTTACGCCCCGAAGACGCGGAGCTTGTCGTCGAGAGCAAGGTGACGGCGCTCATCGACGTCGCACGAGCGTCATACGACGCCATCGTCGTGGACACGTCGCCTTTCTTCCACGGGGCCGTACTGGCGACGCTCGACCGGACCGACCAGCTCCTCGTGCTCTGCGGCCTGGACGTGCCGACGCTGAAGAACGTCCGTCTCGCGCTTCAGACGCTCGAGCAGCTGTCGTTCCCGGCCAGCCGGATCACGTACGTCATGAACCGGGCGAGCACGAACGTCGGCCTGAAGACGCGTGAGGTCGAAGACGGGCTCCACGTGAAGGTCGCGCACGAGCTTCCGCTCGATCGCACGGTGCAGGTGTGCGTGAACCGCGGAGAGTCGCCCGTGCTGACGCAGCCGAGGTCGGACTTCGCGCGGGCCATGAACGGCCTCGTGAAGCAGATGTCGCCCAAGACGCAGCCGCCGAAGGCTGTGCAACGCAAACGACTCGTCTCCTTCGCGCGGGCATAGCGATGGGACTCCACGACCGCCTCTCTCGTACCGTCGACGGCGCGCCCGTCCTCGCGGACGCACCGTCGGAGGTGCATGCGGATCCATATGCGGAGCTCAAGGCGGCGGTGCACCACGCCTGCATCGCCAAGCTCGGCCAGGAGCTTTTCAAAGAGGACTCCAGCGACCTCGGCGACCGCGTCTACAAAGCGGTCACCGAGGAGCTCGCACTCGCAGGAACGCCGCTTACGCGTGAGGAGCGGCGCGAGCTTGTACGGCAGCTCACGGACGACATCCTCGGCTACGGCCCTCTGGAGCGCTTCCTCTCCGACGACACCGTGACCGAGGTCATGGTCAACGGGCCCGACCGGATCTACGTCGAGCGGGCGGGGAAGATCGAGCGCACAAACGCGCGCTTCGTCGACGACGCGCACCTCATGCGCATCATCGACAAGATCGTGTCGCAGATCGGCCGGCGTGTAGACGAGGCCTCCCCGATGGTCGACGCGCGCCTCCCGGACGGAAGCCGCGTGAACGCCATCATTGCGCCGCTCGCGCTCAGCGGCCCGACGCTGACCGTGCGCAAGTTCTCGCGCGACCCGTACACGATCAACGACCTGATCCAGTTCGGGACCCTCTCGGCACGAGCGGCGCAGTTCCTCGGTGCCTGCGTCAAAGGCAAGCTCAACGTCCTGATCTCCGGCGGAACCGGCACCGGCAAGACGACAACGCTGAACGCCATCTCGGCCTTCATTCCCGGTGACGAGCGCATCGTGACGATCGAGGACGCGGCCGAGCTCCAACTTCAGCAGGACCACGTCATCACGCTCGAATCGCGCCCCGCGAACATCGAAGGAAGCGGCGAGGTGAAGATCCGGGAGCTCGTCCGGAACGCACTGCGCATGCGCCCCGACCGGATCATCGTCGGCGAGGTCCGCGGCGCGGAGACCGTGGACATGCTCCAGGCGATGAACACCGGTCACGAGGGATCGCTTACGACGATTCACGCGAACTCTCCGCGCGACGCCCTTTCCCGCCTGGAGACGCTCGTGCTCACCGCCGGGGTCGAGCTGCCGCACCGTGCGATCCGCGAGCAGATCGCGAGCGCCTTCGACGTGCTCGTTCAGATCGTCAGGCTCGTCGACGGGTCGCGCCGCGTCAGCCACATCGCCGAGGTGGTGGGGATGGAGTCGGACGTCGTCACGCTCCAGGATCTCTTCGTCGCGTCGTCGCCCACCGAAGCCGACGCCGCGCGCGCGAAGCGGTTGCTCACGCCGCTGCAGGCGACCGGCCTCCGGCCCCACTTCCTCGAGAAGCTCGCGGCGAACAACGTCGTCCTGCCGCCTGCGTTCTTCTCGCCCAACGACGACGAGGTGCGGGCAGCCTTCGCCGTCAACAGCTTTGGAGGGGGACACGAGTGAGGCTGCGCGCGGCAGCTCTCGTCCTCGTCGCTCTCGTCGCTCCCACCACGGCTGCAGCCGCGGACGGGGTGCGGATTGCGGGTGTCGACGCGAGCGGTTATCCGCAGGTGCGCGTCACGGTCGTCGCCCCGTCGGGGACGGCACAGCCGCAGTTGGAGGAGAACGGTCTTCCCGCGGCCGGCCTCCAGGCCGTCAACCTCGGGCGCGCCAAGAGCGTCGTCCTCGCGGTCGACCGGTCGCAGTCGATGGCCGGGGCGAAGCTGCGGAATGCCACCGCAGCCGCGCGCGCATTCGTCGCAGCGAAGGGCCCGAACGACCAGATCGAGGTGGTGACATTCGGACACCAGGCGGTCGCGCTCACGGGCTTCGGAAGCTCATCCGCCGATGCCGACGCTGCCCTCGCGGGCATCGCCGCCGATCCGCACACTGGCACGGCCCTCTGGGACGCAGTCGTTCGCGGCGCCACGGCGCTCGCGCGCCAGGGCCAGCCGGGCCGCGTGATTGTCGTGGTCACCGACGGACAGGACGTCTCCAGCTCGGCGAGCTTCGCCGCCGCCGTCGCCGCAGCACATCGAGCGCACGCTGCGGTGTACGCGATCGGCATCGCCGGATCGGGGTTCACGCCCGGACCGCTGCGTGAGCTCGCCGCACGGACGGGTGGGCTCTATCGCGAGGCTGCGTCGAGTGCGCAGCTTGCCGCGCTGTACTCCTCGATCAGCGCCACACTCGCCCATACCTGGCAGCTTCACTACGTCACAGCCGCACGCCCCGGCCAGACGATTCGACTCTCCGCCCTCGTCAGCGGCTCGGGCAGCTCGACGCGCGCCGTGCAGCTTGCCGCTAACGGCTTCACGGACATCGCGACGCAGGCGCCGTCCGGCGTACTGCCGCAGTCCGTGTGGAGCTCCGGGCTCGCACCGGTCGCCGTCTCGGGCGCCGTCGGCTTGCTCGTGCTCTTGGCCTACTGGTTCGTGGCCGGGGCACGGCGCGGCTCGTGGCTGCGCACGCGGCTCGCTCCGCATCTCGGTCCGAGCGAGCGGAGGTCCAAGGCGCCGCGCCGGAAGCACGGCCGCGCGTTCATGCAGGGCATCGTTGCGGCGACGGAGCACGCGTTCGCAAACGTCAAGCAGTTCCGCGCCGCCCAGCGGATGCTCGCGCGTGCAGATCTCCCGCTGCTCGCGTCCGAGCTGCTGTATCTCTGTCTCGGCACGGGGTTGGCAGTCGGGCTCGTGCTCTCGCTGGCCGGGGTCCCGCTCATCTTCGTCGTGCTGTTCATGCTCGCCACAGGCGCGGTTCCCCTCGTCTGGGTTGCCTCGAAGGCCCGGAGGCGGATCAAAGCGTTCGACAACCAGCTGCCGGACCTGTTGATCACCATTGCCGCGTCGCTCAAGGCCGGCCATTCGTTCCGGCACGCGATCCAAGCCGTCGTCGACGAGGGCGCGGAGCCGACCGCGAAGGAGCTCCGCCGGGTCCTCACGGAGACGCGGCTCGGCCGTCCGATGGACGAAGCCCTGTCGGAGATGGGTGACCGCATCGGCTCCAAGAACCTCTCGTTCGTGCTCAACGCCGTCACGATCCAGCGGCAGATCGGCGGATCGCTCGCCGGCCTGTTCGACGTCGTCGCGGAGACCGTTCGCCAGCGACAGCAATTCGCACGGAAGATCAAAGGGCTCACGGCCACCGGCCGTATGTCCGCATACGTGCTCGGCGGTCTTCCGTTCTTCGTGGGTGCGCTCATCAGCGTCATCAGTCCGGTGTACATGCGCCCGCTCTGGCATTCCGGCACCGGGCACGCCATGGTCGGCGCTGCGCTCCTCATGCTGGCGTTCGGGTCGGTCATCCTCAAGAAGATCGTGTCGTTCAAGGGCTGACGACGATGCTGCTTCTTCTAGCCGTCCTCTCGTTCGGGCTCGCCGTCTTCCTCGTCGGCGAGGTCGCGACTGCGCCGCAACGCCGACATCATCTCGCGCTCAAGCTGGCGGCGACGTACGGCCACCGCCGGACACAATCTGCAAATGCGCTGCCTCGTTTCGGCGAGCGCGTCGTCGCGCCTGCCGTCGAGCGTCTCGCAGCGCTCGCGCTCCGTTTGAATCCGAAGGCGTCGGCCGAGGCGATCGGCGGACGCCTCATCGCCGCAGGTCTCTCGCAGCGGATTTCGACGTCGCAATTCCTCGCTGTCAAAGCCGGGCTGGCCGTCGCAGGTGTCGTCACCGGAATCGCGTTTGGGTCCACCGTCGCCGCGGTCGCAGTGGTCTTCCTCGCACCGCTGCTCGGAGCCCTCGGGTTCATCGGCCCGGACGTGATCCTTACGTCTCGCATTCGCGCACGTCGGGAGCGAATCCGGTCGGAGCTCCCCGATGCGCTCGACCTCCTCGCTGTGTCGGTCGAGGCCGGGCTCGGGCTCGACGGCGCGATCGCAAAGCTGACCGAGCACATGGACGGCGCACTCGTCGACGAGTTTGCACTCACTCTCGGAGAGATGCGCATCGGCGAGGCGCGGCCCGAGGCGCTCAAGAAACTCGCCGAGCGTGTCCCCGCGCCAGAGGTCTCGGCCTTCGTGCGTTCGGTCGTGCAGGCGGAGCAGCTCGGCATCTCGCTCGGCCGCATCCTCCGTGTGCAGGCGGCCGACTCGCGGCTCCGCCGGCAGGCGGCGGCGGAGGAGCGTGCGATGAAGGCGCCGATCAAGATGCTCTTCCCGACGGCGCTGTTCATCTTTCCGGCGATGTTCGTCGTGATTCTCGGTCCGGCCCTTCTGAACATCACGAGCTCCCTGAACTTCAAATGACGCACGAGACCGAGACCGGATTCGGCACGGGGCTGCGCGCGCAACTGTCGCGCAAGCTCGGGGCCGACGAGGTACCCGAGGTAGACGACGCACCTGTGGCCGTCGAGCCTGCGACGGAGATCCTGCCCCTGGGCGATCTTCTTCCGCTCATGCCGGAGAAGTTCGTGGACGAGCCGGAGGAGGTCGCGGCGCTGCGCGGCGAGCTCGAACGCGCGCTCACCCGCGAGCGAGCACTCCGCGAGGCGCTCGAGCACCAGGTCGAGGCCTACGAGCGCGAGCTTGCCTCCACGCGCGACCTCGCCGTCCGCGAAGCCGAAGTGGAGCAGCGCGTCGCGCGCTCCGAAGCAACGCAGGCCGAGCTCGAGGAGCAGCAGCTCGTCCTGAAGATCCAACGCGAACAGACCGAGAGCGAGCGTTTCGAACTTGCGCGCATGCGCGCCGAGCTCGTTGCCGAGGAGGCGCGCGTCAGCGAGCTTGCCACGCACGTGGACTCGCGCGCGACCGAGCTCGAGTCCGTTCACCAGGAACGTGCGCAAGCGGGCGCGCATCTCGCGCAGCAGCTCGCCGGCCTGGCCGAGCGCGAGCGTGAGCTCAAGCGCGAGCGCGCGGCGCTCGACGCCGTGCGGCAGGACCAGGAGACCGGATTCATCAGGCGCGAAGAGAGCCTCCGTCAGCTCGATGCCGGCGCGCGGCAGCGGGAGCAAACCGTCTCCGAGCGAGAGGTCGGCCTGCGTGCCGCGGCGGCTGAGCTCGAGCAGCAGCGTGTCCGCCTGCAGGAGCGGGCGGACGAGATTGCCGAGCAGGAAGCCACTCTCGAGCGGCGCTACGACGCGCGCGAGAAGATGCTGACGAACGGCGAGGCCGCACTCACAGCGCGCGAGGCGCGGCTGCGTGAGGACGGCGAGCGGCTCGACCGGGAGCGCAATGGCCAGGGACAGGTCTCGCAGGAAGCGTTCGCGCTCCTGGCCGAGCTGGAGCAACGCGAGCAGCGCGTGCAATCGCGCGAGCAGCGCATTCTCGAGAGCGAGGAGCGCCTCGCCGAGCGTGCCGGGCAGCTCGGGCAGACCGACGAGGAACTCCGCTTGCGCGAGGCGCGTCTCCTGTCGGAAGTCGAGCTGCGCGAGGACCGGGTCGAGAAGCGCGAGCGCGACATCGCCGAGCGCGAAGAGCTGATCGAGTTTCGTGAGCGAGACGTCGCTGCGTACGTCGGCGAGCTGCAAGGTCGCATCAACGACCGCAACGTCGCGTGATAGCCGTTGGTGACGAATACCGCAAAAGGGTGACTGTAAATCTGAGAGACAGATCGCACAATTGATCTCCGCAAATCCGGGGGACGAGGGACAGCAGTGGCCGCAGCAGAGGATGCAGGTCGCGCAGGCGATTCGGTCGCAAACGCGACCCATGATCTTTACCGGCAGTACGGCAAGCAGATCTATGCCTACTGCCTGCACCAGCTCCGCTCGCGCGAGGAGGCGGAGGACGCCGTGCAGACGACGTTCCTCAACGCGTTCCGCGGGCTGCAGCGCGGCACGACGACGCGCTTCGAGCAGGCATGGCTCTACAAGATCGCGCAGAACGTGTGCATCGCGAGGCGCTCGTCGTCTGGGAGGCGACTGCGCCTCGAGGCTCCCGACGACTTCGAGGTCATCGAAGAAGTCGTTCCGTCGGCAGGCGGCTCGGCTGCCGACACCTTGGAGCTGATGGGCCTCGACGAGGCGCTCGAACGGATGCCCGAGAGCCAGCGCCGTGCGATCCTGCTGCGCGAGTGGCAGGGCCTCTCGTACCGCGAGATCGCATCGGAGCTCGACCTGTCACAGGGCGCGGTCGAAATGCTCATCTTCCGCGCGCGCAAAACACTCGCGACTGCGCTCGAGGAGCCGGATGCCGCGAAGCGGCGCGGCGGCAAGGCGAGGACCGGCTTCAGCTTCGGCTCGCTCATCGCCGCGCTGAAGGGTCTGTTCGCTACCGGCGCAGCAATGAAGATGGCTGCCGTTGCCGTGAGCGCGGTCGTGGTCGGGACAAACGCGGCTGTTCACGCCGCCGCGCATCGCGCCGTGGCGAAGACGAAGGCACGCGCGGCTGACACGCAGATCATTCGGGCAAGGCCGCCGCATGCCGCCGTCGTCGCGAGGTCAGTGGCGCTCGTCGCCTGGCACGCACCGCACGCCGATGCCACGGGAGGCTCCGCACGGGCACGATCCGTCTGGACGGCGGGTAGCGCAGCGTCCACCCCGAAGCCCGTGGTCGTCGACGATGTTCCCAGCGACTCGATGCCCGTTCGATCGGAGCCTGCGAATCAGCCTGCTGCGTCAACCGGTTCCACGATGGTGACGACTGTTTCACTCGTCGCGGCGCGAGCCCCGGCGGCCACTCCGTCTTCGCCGCCAACGCAGCCGGCGTCTTCGGCACCGTCGCCTCCATCGACGACGCCCACAACCACCACGACATTCGGCTCGAGCGACACGACGACGACGGCAGCGCCGACCACCGACCCGGACACGACGACGACCACCACGACGACAACCAGCAACAGCACGACCACACCGACGGCTACCACCGCAAACACCGTGACGCCAGGCGACAGCGGTCGCGCCCAAAACGGACACGGAAACGGCAATGGCAACGACGGTCCCCACGGTCACACTCATTGACGCCGCGGGCGCCGGATCAGCGGAACACGCCGGCTGAGCAACCGGCGACGAGCGCGCAGAGCGGCTCCGTCACGCCGCGCAGATGCGGGTGCGACGCGTTCACGGTGACGTCCGGCCACTTCTCGATGCCGATCGACCCTGCGCCCTCGTCGGAACCGATCGCCAGGAGGTCGTCGACCGCGAAGACGTCGCGGCGGCCCGACTGACGGCGGGCGATCCCGTCCAGCTCGCGTAGCTCCTCGAGAGGGTCGATGCGCACGTTCGAGTCCGAGCCGATGCACAGGCCGATGCCCCGGTGCAGGAGGCGCTCGACCGGCAGAAAGCCGTCGCCGAGGTTCGCCTCGGTCGTCGGGCACGCGCAGACACGGGCACCTGCCTCTCCGAGCAGGCCCAGCTCGTGGCCGTCCGCATGCGTCGCATGCACGACCGTCGTGTGCGGACCGAGGCAGCCGCAGTCCGCGAGCAGCTCGATGGGGCGGACGCCGTGCTCGGCCAGGCATTCCTCGATCTCGCGCGGCTGCTCGTCTGCATGCACGTGCAGCGGGAGCGCGTGCTCGGACGCGTAGCGGCCGAGCTCGACGAGCCAGTCGCCGGGACACGCGCGCACGGAGTGGGGCGCTACGCCGACACGGATACCGTCGTCGCGCAGGCCCTCCAGCTCCCGGAGATAGTCCGCCACCGAACCCTGGCGGAAGCGCTCGATGCCGCCGCGGGCATAGGCGACGTACAGGACGACCAGCTCGATGCCGCTCTCGCCGGCCGCTTCTGCCGCGGCCCGTGCTTCCTCGACTCCGAGGTAGTGGAACTCGCCTACAGCCGTGTACCCGGAGGCCCGCATCTCGGCGAAGACCGTCCGGTAGTCGGTGTGGACGCCGGCTGCCAGCTCGAGCATCGCGTCCCGCCAGGTCCAGAAGTCGCCGCCCTCGACGCGTCCCCTCAGCGCCCTCTGGAAAGCATGGCTGTGCGAATTGACGAAGCCGGGGATCTGGAAATCGTCCGGCACGTGGGTGAGAATACGCCTGCATGCGCCGCCTCCTCGCGGGGGGGCTCGTAATCGCATATCTCGCTGCTCCCGGTCTCGCCCGGGCCGGGACGGTGGCGATCTTCTACTACCCCTGGTACGGGACGCCGCTGCATGACGGCGGATGGATGCACTGGAACCAGAATGGTCACGTACCGCCGGCCGACGTGTACTCGCGGTACTTCCCGGCGAACGGTCCGTACTCGAGCGGCGATCCGCGCACCGTCGACCGCCAGATGGCCGAGATCGCGTCCGCCGGCGTCAACGAGGTCGTGATCTCGTGGTGGGGCAAGGGCTCGGAGGAAGACACGCTGCTCCCGATGGTGCTCGTCGCAGCCCGGGCGCACCATCTGACTCCTGCCATCCACCTCGAGCCGTACGCGGGGCGCTCCCCTGCATCGGTGGCGCAGGACCTGACGTATCTCGCGTCGTTCGGTATCCGCGACGTCTACGTCTATCACCCGCTCGACTTCGCGGCGTCCGACTGGGCGACGGTGACGGCGCAGAAGCCCGCGGGCATGCGCCTCTTCGCCGCCACTCAACTCGTCGGCTTCGCCGCCGCGGGAGGATTCAACGGTTTCTACACGTACGACTTCATCGACTACGGGGGTTCGAAGTTCGTGCGCCTCTGCGCCGAGGCGCACGCCCGCGGGCTCCTCTGCCTCCCGAGCGTCGGCCCGGGCTACAACGGCACCCGGGCGGGCGAGAAGTCTCTGACGCGATCTCGGCGCAACGGCGCCACCTACGACGCGCTCTGGAAGGCCGCCATC
The DNA here is from genome assembly GCA_963744355.1 of uncultured Actinomycetes bacterium. Classification (GTDB taxonomy): domain Bacteria; phylum Actinomycetota; class Thermoleophilia; order Gaiellales; family Gaiellaceae; genus Palsa-739. Next base: position 554,858 of record CAVUTE010000004.1, on the reverse strand, counting down.
GCCGCCCACCCCGACGGCGTCACGATCACGAGCTTCAACGAGTGGGGCGAGGGAACGCAGATCGAGCCGGCCGCGGCCCGCAGCGGCTATCTCTCGTACAACGGCGCATGGGGCCTCGAGGGCACCGCGGCGCAGACGGCCTATCTGACTCGCACGGCGTACTGGGTCGCGCGCCTCCTGTCCCTGAAGTAGCGCCTCCGTACACTTGTGCGGGATGGCCACCCGCGCGGTCCCGGCTCCACTGGCGAAGCTGCCGAACGCACTGACGCTCGGCCGCCTCGCGGTCATTCCCGTGTTCGTCGTCCTGATGGTGCGGGCCGGCGACGCACACACGTGGCCTGCTGGGCTCCTCTTCGGCGTCGCGGGCGTCACCGATCAGATCGACGGGTTCCTCGCGCGCCGCTGGCACGTCGAGTCGCGCTTCGGGAAGATCGCCGACCCGCTCGCCGACCGCTTGATGATCGACGCGGCGATCATCCTGCTCGTCGTCTACGGCCGCCTGCCCTGGGAGGGGCTCGTCGTCGTGGCAGCCCGTGACCTCCTCCTCGGCCTCGCCGGCTGGCGGGTGCTGGCGCCGCGCAAGATCGACCTCGACGTGAACATCGTCGGCAAGGGTGCGACGTGGGTCATGTACCTGGCGATCGGGTGTCGCATCGTCACGCACGACGCCACGTCGTGGCCTCTATGGCTCTTCTGGATCGGCCTCGGTGCAGCCGTCGTCGCGGCGATGTTGTACGTGCGCGCCGCGTGGAAAGCTCTCGAACCGATGAAGGCCGTCGTCATGGCGGGCGGCGAAGGCACGCGCCTGCGCCCGCTCACGTCGAACCAGCCGAAGCCGCTCGTGCCGATCGTCGGCAAGCCGTGCATGGAGCACATCGTCGACCTGCTCAAGCACCACGGCTTCGAGGACGTCATCGTCACCGTCGCGTTCCTGCCGCAGGCGATCCGCAGCTACTTCGGCACGGGGGAGACGCTCGGCATCGACCTCGCGTACTCGGTGGAGGAGTCGCCCGCCGGTACCGCCGGGTCTGTTCGCCTGGCCGCGGGCCGCCTGGACGACACGTTCCTCGTCATCTCCGGCGACGCGCTCTGCGACCTCGACCTCGGCCGGCTGGTCGAGTTCCACCGCGAGAAGCACGCGTCGGTCACCATCGGGCTGAAGTCGGTCGACAACCCGCTCGAGTTCGGGATCGTCGTCACCGACGAGGACGGAAGAGTCGAGCGCTTCCTCGAGAAGCCGACATGGGGCCAGGTGTTCTCCGACACGATCAACACCGGCATCTACGTCATCGAGCCGGAGGTGCTCAAGCACATCCCGGCCGATCGGCCGTTCGACTTCTCCAAGGAGCTCTTCCCGCTGCTGCTCGAGATGGGCCGTCCGATCTACGGGTGCGTTCTCGACGGCTACTGGCAGGACATCGGGAACCTCGACCAGTACCGTCAGGCGAACTTCGACGCGCTCGACGAGAAGGTCCGGCTCGACATCACGGGCGTGCGATTGCGCGGCAACATCTGGCTCGGTGAGGGCGTCGACGTGCACGACCTCGACGCGATCGAGGGGCCTGCGTACCTCGGCAACTACTGCCGGATTGCGCCGGAGGCGACGGTCGGTCCGTACTCGGTGCTCTCCACGAGCGTGACGCTGCGCGAGCGCGCACGCACCACGCGCTCGATCGTCGACGCGTCCACGTACATCGGGCGCAGCGCAGTCGTCGAGGGAGCGATCGTCGGCCGCTCCTGCGACCTGCGCGCACACGTGCGCGTGCACGAAGGCGTTGCGATCGGCGACGAAGTGACGATCGGCGCCGAGAGCGTGATCATGCCCGGCGTCCGGATCTACCCGTACAAGGAAGTCGAGACCGGCGCGCACCTGTTCGAGAGCCTCATCTGGGAGTCGCGCGGCACGGCCCGCATCTTCGGCAAGGAGGGCGTCTCCGGGCTCGTCAACGTCGACCTGACGCCGGACGTCGCCGTTCGGCTCGCGGCCGCGCTCGGCACGGCGCTCAAGCGCGGCGCGCGCGTCGTCGCCTCACGGGACGGCACACCTGCGTGTCGCATGATCAAGCGCGCGATGATCTCCGGCCTGTCGTCCACGGGCGTCGACGTCGCGGACCTGCGCGTCATCCCTGCGGCGGTCGCGCGCCATCTCGTCAAGTCGGAGGGGTACGACGCCGGCGTGCACGTCGGCGTCAGTCCGAGCGACTCGGAGGCGATCCGCATCCAGTTCTTCGAGCCGCCCGGAATCGAGATGAGCGCCAAGACGCAGACGGAGGTCGAGAAGCACTTCACGCGCGGCGAGATCCGGCGGGTCGCGTCGACCGACGTCGGCCGCATCTCGTATCCCGCGCGCGCGAGAGAGACGTATGCGAGCGATCTTCTCTCCACGCTCGACGTGTCGTCGATTCGCGAGCGCCGCTTCCGGATCGTCGTCGACTACGGCTTCTCTGCCGCGTCATACGTGCTGCCGCTCGTGCTCGACCCGCTCGGAGTGGAGGTGGTCGCCGCGCACGCGTTCCCGAGCGACGGCAACGCCGACATAGACGGCGCCGGGCCGCTGGCGGCGTCCATCGGCCAGGCGAAGCGTCTCGTCACCGCCGTCGGCGCCGACCTCGGCGCGGTGTTCGACCGGCCCGGCGAGCGGCTCTACCTCGTCGACGAGCAGGCGCGCGAGATTCCGGTCGAGCAGGCGCTGCTCCTGTATCTCCGGCTGATCGGCTCGAACGGACGGACCGGCCGCCTCGCGTTCCCGGTGACCGTGACGAGCCAGGTCGACCGGCTCGTCGAGGGATCCGGCCTCGAGATCGTGCGCACGGCGGCGTCGCTCCAGGAGCTGACGCGGACGGCGGCCGAGAAGGGCGTCGTCTTCGGCGGAGCGGTCGGCGGCGGGTATGTGTTCCCCGAGTTCCTGCCCGGCTACGACGCCGTCGCGAGTCTCGTCAACCTCCTGGAGCTGCTGGCGCCCGTGCGCCGGCCGATCTCGGAGATCGTGGCCGAGCTGCCCCAGCCGACCCTCGTCCACCGGCAGCTCGCCCTGGCGTGGTCGCTCAAGGGGCTCGTCATGCGCGTCCTGAACGAGCGCATGGCCGGGCGGGAGGTCGATCTCACCGACGGCATCAAGGTCTTCGACGATCGCGGCTGGATCGAGGTGCTGCCCGATCCCGACGAGCCGTTCCTGCACCTGTACGCGGAGGGAGAGACCCTGGAGGCCTCCGAGGAGCTCATCGACGAGCTGCGGGGCATGGTCGAGGAGATCGCGCAGGGGGAGACGGCTGAGGCCCGAACCTAGACGGGGCTGTGAGAAAGGCTAAAGTTGAGGTTGACCCTCCCGAGCGAAAGGCCCACGTGGAACTGCTGCCAGACCTTGCTTCGCTGACGGACGCCGATCTCAAGCAGCTCATCCAGAAGCTGCAGCAGGAGGAGCGCGAGATCTCGTACGAGCGCCGCCTGCTGCACGGGAAGATCGACATCCTGCGCGCCGAATACCAGGCGCGGCTGAAGGCAGCCGGGCCGGAGACGATCCTCAGCCAGGTCGACGTCGAGTCCCTGACCGAGATCCTCGCCGGCAAGGCCAGCCCGCAAGCGAAGTAATGAGCCATATTTACTGCCCGGAGTGCGGCTTCCAGAATCTGGAGGCGGCGAACTACTGCACGAAGTGCGGCGCGCTGCTGCACACGCCGGAACCGGCGGAGCAGACGCAGACGTTCAGCCCGGAGGAGGTCGGTGACGAGCTCGATCAGCTCGACGACATGCGGGTCGAAGGCCCGGCACTCGTCGTCCGCTCCGGCGGCGGCCGCGCGGGGGAGACGTTCACACCGCAGGGCGACCGCACGACGATCGGGCGCTCGCCCGACTGCCCGGTGTTCCTCGACGACGTGACCGTGTCGCGGCGCCACGCCGTCCTCGTGCAGCGCGACGGCCGCTGGTTCGTCGAGGACCAGGGGAGCCTGAACGGGACCTTCGTCAACCGCGAGCGCGTCGAGTCGTACGAGCTCTCCGACGGCGACGAGCTTCAGATCGGCAAGTACCGGCTCACGTTCCTCGCGCGCTGATGTCGACCGCCGAAAGCCTACGGCTCGAAGGTTCACGATCTCGCCTCCTGACCATCGGCGCAGTTTGCCGCAGGTTGAAGGCCGAGTTCCCCGACGTCTCGATCTCGAAGATCCGGTATCTCGAAGGCGAAGGCCTCGTCACGCCGCGGCGGACACAGGGCGGCTACCGGCTCTTCTCCGAGGACGACCTCGAGCGGCTGCAGACGATCCTGCGCCTGCAACGCGACGAGTTCCTTCCGTTGCGCGTGATTCGTGAGGAGCTCGCGGCCGGCGCTGCGAAGGCGCGCCGCAAGCGCGCCACCGCCACGCTCGGCGAGCGCGACGACGACGGCGTCGACGTGGACGACCTGTGCGAACGCGCGGGCGTCGATCCCGCGAGGGCCCGCGAGCTCGAGCAGTTCGGTCTGCTCGAGCCGCCGTACACCGAGCTGGACGTCGAGATCGCGGCCGTGTGCGAGCGGCTCGCGCGGTACGGCATCGCGCCGCGCCACCTGCGCGCGTTCCGAACGGCCGCCGACCGCGAGGCGGGACTGCTCGAAGCGCTCGTGCTCCCATCGCTGCGCTCGCGGAACCCGGAGCGTCGCCGCGCCGGCCTCGACGATCTGCGCGCGCTCACCGAGGCGGCGCAGGAGCTCTCGCAGCTGCTGCTCGGGCGAACAGTCAGGAGGCTCGCTGGATGAAGACGGAGATCGACCTCAGGTCCAAGATCCGGGAGGTCCCGGACTTCCCCGAGCCCGGAGTCGGGTTCAAGGACATCGCCCCGCTGCTCGGCGACGCCGCCGCGCTGCGACAGGCGGTGGCCGAGCTCGCGGACTGGACGGCCGAGCGGAAGCCCGACCTCGTCCTCGGCGCGGAGGCCCGCGGGTTCTGGCTCGGCGCCGCGATCGCCTGTGCGGTCGGGTGCGGGTTCGTGCCTGCCCGGCGGCCGGGCAAGCTCCCGCCCGAGACGGTCTCGGCCCGGTACGCCCTCGAATACGGCGAGAACGCGCTCGAGGTGAACGCCGACGCCATCGCCGACGGGGCGCGGGTCGTCATCCACGACGACGTGCTCGCGACCGGGCGGCACTGTGAAGGCGATCGCCGGCCTCGTCGAGCAGCTCGGCGGCCACGTCGTCGGCATCAATTTCGTCATCGACCTGACGTTCCTCGGTGGCCGCGATCGCCTGTCGGACTACGACCTGCACGCGCTCATCTCGTACTAGCTCGTCGGCTCTGTCCGTCCTGCCGACTACAAGATGGACATGTACGACCCGCTGACGGGCCGCTACACCTTCTCTTGCCCCCAGCGCGGGGAGGCGAAGGTGCCGCTGTCTGCCTTCCGGAGAATCGAGCAGCTCGAAGGCGCAGCGCACCCCGTCGTCTACCGGATTCGATTCGCGTGCCCGTGCGGCGACGAGCACGATGGGCTCGTCAGCCACGACGATCTCGACTGGGCGCCGCTCGGCCTCGACGGCGGCGTCTTCCTCAACCTCATGACCTCGCGGGTGGAGCCGGTAGCCGACGAGCTGAGCGACCTCGCCGCCGTCCACATCGGGGCGGGGGAGTGGCCGTGGAGCTTCTTCTGTTACCCGGAGGAGCGCCCGCGGCCCGTGTTCCCGTCGGCGTTCCTGCTCCTCGCGCCCGGCGATGGGCGGCTCGGGCTCGCCGTCCACTGCCCGGCGTGCGAGTGCACGTCGGTCAATCTCGTCACGCCCGAGCACGTCGACCTGCCTTTCCACAACGACCGCGAGGTCGGCGTCGTTGAGCACGTCTTCACCGGTGACGTCCACGCGACGGTGGAGGAGTTCCGCGCGGAACTCTGGTCGTCGGCCTTCGACGCCCGCCGCCTGGCCCTGTAGCGCATCCATACGGGGGGTTCGCGCGTTTCACCTGGAGGTCTGGCAAAACTCCGAACGAGGTGATCCGATGCGACGGTACGGACTGTACGACACGACGCGCGGCCTGACGACGGTCGCCGCAGTCGGGACGGCGGGCGTGCTGCTATGGGCTGCGACGCTCGTGGGGCAGCAAAGCGACGGCCGCTTCTGGGCGGAGATGGGGATCGTCGCGGGCGCAGGCCTCGTGGTCGCCATCTCGCAGGTGGTCGGCGGCTGGACGAAAGGCCTCCGGCTGCGCGTCTCGCTGGGGACGCTCGCGCTCGCGTTCCTGCCGGTGCTGATCGTGGTCGTGGTGGATCATGATGGCGAGCCAGCCTGCGCACGGCTGGTACCAGGGGACGTTCGAAACCTGGAGCCGCCACGCCGGGCTGATAGGCCTCGTCCACGATCTGGCGCTCTGGCACGGGGTGCTCGCGTTCGGCTTCGGCCTCGTGCTCGGGATGTCATTCGACACCGTCCCGGTGGCTGCTCCGGTGGCCACCCCGGCGCCGGCGCGCAGGATCGCGGAGGAGCCGGTGACCGCGGAGCGCCGCGAGCTGGACACGGCACCCGGTCAGCCGCACGAGGTCACGGTCGGCCCGCACAGGGACTGAGAGCGGGGGACGGGTCGCTGCCCTCGTGCGGCGACCCAATCCCTGCCGTCAGGGATCGGGGTGGCACCGCCGGAAGACCGATAGGAATGGCGGATGGAGCTCGCAGGCATCACGCAGCGCGAGAGGGGGCTCGATCTGATCGCCGCACACCTGGCTGGTCTGGACCCGGATACCGAACGGGCCTGCGACCGCCTCGAGCGGACGATCGGGTCGGATCTCGCCAGGCTGCTCGTGGCCGCTCTCAGCAAGCGGAGCGTCATTCGCCGCCCTTTGGTCCGGCCGGTCGCGGCCGCGGCCTGAGCTCGCCCTGACGCTATGCGCTGTTGCCGCGGGTGCGGACGAACAGCCAGATAGCGGCCGTCGAGACCATCGCGATCACGATCGCGAAGGCGCCGGTCGTGCCGACGGCGAGCAGCCCGAAGTAGATGAACGTCCCGAGGGCGAGGGCCCAGATGAGGGCGATGATGCCCGGGTCGATGCTCGGCGGATGAAAGTGCATGCGGGCTGATCCTAGAGAAACGGGACCAAAAAAATTCGCCGAGCGTGCCGCGGTTTCGTCCACCGAGCCGCTCGACTTTCCGCCTCTGCCCTTGCGGGCTTCCTCGTACGGCCTATCGGCTCCGCTTCAACCTACTCCCGCGCCGCGCTCGGCGCAGTTGTGAATCTAGGGGGTGCGCAACGGCCGTGCAAGGGGTGCGAAATCGAAAACGTTCGCATTTTGCGAATTTTGAATAATCAACATTTCCACAGCGGACCGTGCAACCTGTGGAAAAGCCGCCTCGTGCTCACCGAGTCGTAGGTGCTCTCAGGCATGAAAGCGACAGAGTGTTTCTCAGAGCTGTTCCGGGCCGCATTCTGATCACGACTCGGCAGCGCCAAGCCCGCCGGCTATGGGGGAGCCGTCGCTTGAAGCCCAAATCGGCGTTTCTCCTTCAGCTTTACATAACGCTCGTTCCCGTGCACTGGATCATGGGAGCGTTGGGCGGCCCGGAGGACGGCGCTCCCGCCGCTACCTCCGCGTAGGCGGCCTCGTTTGCGCTCTCGACGATGGCGCGCACGAGACCTTCGATCTCTCCCGTCTTGTCGACGAGCACCACGGCCGACAAGAACGAAGCCGTCCACCAGCCGCGCTCGTCCGCGAGCCGCCGCAGACGCGTGGGCGTCTGGAGGACCACGTCCGTGTTGCCGCGCTTCTCGTGGACGACGCGCCGCTCGTACTCCTCCTCGGTGACCACGCGGACGAGGTCGAAATCGGAGTCTGCACGGTCTTCGCCGGACGCACGTGAGCCGTGCAGCACGAGGCCCAACGTGGACGGATCCGCCTCGACCTCACGCATGAGCTCGTCCATCGGGTTGGATCGTAGGCCGAAACCCTTGATTTAGGGATGCCTCGCGTGTTTTGGTCCCCGTGCTGCGCGGAACATCGCCCAGACAACTGATCGGGGGGAATTTGACGGTCGAGATCGACATCATCCTCAGGAGCGAGGATCTGCTCGCGCTCCTGGAAGCGGCGGAGTCCAGTGGTCAGCTTCGGCAGACGGAGCTGCAGGACGTGCTCGAGCCGCTCGAGCTCGACCCGTTCGAGGTTGACGCGGTCTACATCGAGCTCGACCGGCGCGGCATCGAGTTGGTCGAGGAGCCGAAGGAGGAGCAGCCCCCTCCCCCGCCGCCGGCCGTTGTCGAGACGACGACCGACGCGCTCCAGCTCTTCCTCCGCGAGGCCGGCAAGCACGCGCTGCTCACCGCCGCGCAGGAGGTCGAGCTCGCGAAGAAGATCGAGACCGGCGACATGGCGGCGAAGACGCGGATGATCCAGTCCAACCTGCGCCTCGTCGTGTCGATCGCGAAGAACTACCGCAACCAGGGATTGCCGTTCCTCGACCTGATCCAGGAGGGGACCCTCGGCCTCATCCGGGCCGTGGAGAAGTTCGACTGGCGCCGTGGATACAAGTTCTCCACGTACGCGACGTGGTGGATTCGCCAGGCGGTCGCGCGCGCGCTCGCCGACAAGGCGCGCACGATCCGCATGCCCGTGCACATCGTCGAGCGCATGCAGAAGATGAACCGCGCCGAGCGGACGCTCTGGATGGAGCTGGGTCGCGAGCCCACGCTGGAGGAGATCGCGGAGGAAGCGTCGCTGCCGGTCGAGCAGGCGCGCGAGGTGCGCGCCGCCGCACGCGCGTCGGCGAGCCTCGACCAGCCGGTCGGCGAACAGGAAGACGCCGTCTTCGGTGACTTCGTCGCCGGCGACGATCCGCTGCCCGAGGAACACGTCGAGGTGTCGCTGCGGAGCCAGGCGCTCATGCTCGCGCTGCAGTCGCTGCCCGACCGCGAGCGGCAGGTGCTCGTGCTGCGTTACGGCCTCATCGACGAAGAGCCGAAGACGCTGGAGGAGATCGGCAGGCGTCTCGGACTCACGCGCGAGCGGGTCCGGCAGATCGAGCTCGAATCGCTGCGCCGCCTCTCGAACCTGCGCGAGATGCAGCTCGTCGCATCGAACTAGTTACGTGAGATAGAGCTCGAGGTCAGGCGCACCGTTGCGCAGCTCGCGCAACGCACGCGACTCGAGCTGGCGGACGCGCTCGCGGGTGACGCCGAGCTCGTTGCCGATGTCCTCGAGCGTGCGCGGGCCTTCGCCGTCCAGCCCGAAGCGCAGGACCAGCACACGCTGCATACGCGGCGCGAGCTGGGCGATCGCCTCCGAGAGCTCACCGTGGCGATGCTCGATCGCGGTGCGCTCGTGCGGCTGCGCCGAGCTCTCGTCCTCGATCAGGTCGGCGAAGAAGCTCTCGCCGTCCCCGACCGGAGAGTCGAGGCTGACCGGATCGTCGATGAGGCCGAGGAGGTCGACAACCTTGTCCTCGGGCTCGCCGGTCTCCTTCGCGAGTTCGGCCGGCGTCGGTTCGCGGCTGAGCTTCTGCGCCATCTGCCGGCGAACCCGGAGCAGCCGGCGCACGCGCTCGGCCACGTGGGTCGGGAGGCGAATCGTCCGTCCCTGATCGGAGAGCGCACGGCTCACCGACTGCTTGATCCACCACGTGGCGTACGTCGAAAGCTTGTACCCGAGGCGGTAGTCGAATTTCTCCACCGCGCGGATGAGGCCGAGGTTGCCCTCCTGGATCAGGTCGAGAAGCGGGACGCCCGCGCGCGTGTAGCTGCGCGTGATCGACATGACGAGACGGAGGTTCGCCTCGATGAGCTGACGTTTCGCCAGCTCGTCTCCTGCGTCCTTGCGCCGGGCCAGCTCCCGCTCTTCCTCGCGCGTCAGCAGTCGGCCGTCGCCGATCGACCGGATGTACAGCTTCAGGGGATCATCGAGCTGGCTGGCGGGCTCTTCCGCCTGCTCGACATCTCCCTCCGCAGCAAGGAGAGGCTCCACGAGGGCACATATCGGCTTTCCGGCGCGCAGGCTTGAGGCCGGGCGCGCCGAAGTGTCCGCTACGGTTGGAGGTGACCTAGATCGTGTGCGGAATCGCCGGATACAGCCTCTCGTCTCGTAGCAGCGTCGATCGGACGCTGGCTGCGCAGGCGCTGCTGGCCGGAATCGCCGAACGAGGCGCGGACGCGGTCGGGTACGCGTACCGCGGCCCGGGCGGCTCCTACCCCGTCGTCACGAAGCAGCGGACGCCCGCCAGCAAGCTCCTGGAGCGGATCGACGTCCCGCAGGAGGCGACCGAGCTCATGGTCCACGTGCGCGACTACACGAAGGGCCACCCCTCGATCTCCGCCAACAACCACCCCGTCCGGCACGGGCCGGTGGTCGGCATCCACAACGGGATCATCGTCAACGACGACGAGCTCCTGGCCGAGTTCGACTGTGCCCGCTCGGAGCCGCGGATGACCGTCGACTCCGAGGCGATCTTCGCCCTCGCCGCCCACTCGCACAACGAGCCGGCCGCCCTCGAGGCGCTGCTCGGCTCGATGGCCACTGCCTGGCTGGACGAGCGCGAGCGGGGCACGGTCTTCGCCGCCCGCGGAATCGGCCGGCCGCTCTGGCTCGGCTCCGGCAAGCACGAGCTCTTCTTCGCCTCGACGCGAACTGCGCTCGAGGTCGTCGAGGAGTACGCGCACGTCCGCCTGAAGAAGCAGGAGCTGGAGGACGGCACCTTCCTCGCGCTGCACGGCGCGAAGGTCGTGCGACACGAGCGCTTCCGGCCGAACCCGCGCTACGAAGAGCCGGGCAAGCCGCTCCCCGCCGTGCGTGCGCCCGGCGAAGGCGCGTCGTGCCTGAAGCAGCTCTCGAACCTCGCGGCCGCGTAGTTCCCTAGGAGGGGCTGGCCGGATGATCCCCGCGACATAGCCACTATTTCGCCAGACCTCCTATGCCCAGGGCAGCGTGTCCCAGTACGAGGGACGCCCCCGGCGCGACGGCTCGAAGCGGTCCGGATACACCTCGTCCGGATTCGACGTTTCCTTGTGTGCGCTCGCGTCGTAGCGCGCCGCGAACTCCGACAACGGGTAGTGCAACGCGATGTCCTCGGAGCGCACGCCGGCCATGAGGATCGCGCACGGCCCGTCGCCCGCGCCGACGAAGATGTGCTCCGTCCCCGCGGGGCTGTGGAAGAAGTCCCACGCGTGAAGCGTCCGCGCATCGCCCTCGACGAGGAGCGTGCACTCACCCGACAGGACGAGGAAGTCCTCCTGCACCGACTCGGAGTGGTAGAGCCCGTTCGGCTCGCCCGGCTCGAGGACGTGGATCCTGAAGCCGAGCTCGCGGAACCAGAACGCTCCGCTCTCGAAGTAGCACTCCGCCCCCGACGACTTCTTGTCGCCGCCCGCCGATGTCACCCACTGCGCGTCGCGCACGTTGACGACGAACCAGCCCGGGCCGACTGGCGCGAGCCCCGATCCCTTGTCCTCGAGCGGCGCCTCGTCCACGGCCGCGAGTCTACTCAGCGCCTCTTCTTGATCGTCCCGTCACCGGCGACCGTGACGCTCTGCTGCTCGAGCAGCTCGCGCACGAGGAACTGGAAGGTCGACCAGGCGCCGCGGCGCGCGTCCAGCAGGCGATAGACCTGCCACTCGGTGAGGAGCGAATCGTCCCCCTTGCGCGCCTCGGCCCAGTCGGCGAACTTCGGCAGGCGCCCAAGCCGGCGCGCGAGCGCGGCGCCCTGCGCGACCGCGCGCTCGAGGCGCTCCTCCCCCACCGGCACGTCGAAGCCGGCCTCGCGCAGCGCGGTCGTCAGCGACCCGAACGTGTGCCAGTAGAGCGACTTGGATGGGAGCTGGCCCTTGTGCTCGTCGATGTCGCGGGCCGTCGGCGGCCGGCCAAGCTCGTCGCCGAGCTCACGCAGCAGGCCGAGCAGCTCCTCGCGCGTCGCGAATCGCCGGGGAACGAGGCCTGCCGCGCGCTTGGCCGCGTTCCACGAGCCGAAGTGCTCGATCACGGTCTGCGGATGGACGGTCGTCTGCGGATCTGCGGCGAACTCGCGCATCGTCGGCGACCGCTCCAGCCGCTCGGCGCTCGCCTGAAGCTCGCCCACGATCTGATCGTCGGTGTACCGCTTGCGGATGCCCGCCTGGAACTCGGCGAGCTTTCGCGGGTCGATATCCGCCACCGCGCGAAAACGGGGCTTCTGGGGCACGACAAGTATGGTAGATCAGGTTGGAGGATCCGCAAGTGAATCCGCGCAGCGGTAGATTCGGCCGAATGACCGTTCCGCTCGCCGCCGAGATCGCCGCCGCCCGCGCCGTCGCCGCTCTCTCCCGCCTCGTCGGAGCCGGCGGAGGGACGACGGTCCCGGGCAAGCTCCTCTCCACGCTCGACCCCGGCGCGGTCGACCGGCTGGCAGCACGGCTGCCGGACGGGACCGTGACGATCTCGGCCACCAACGGGAAAACGACGACGACCGCGATGGCGGCCGAGATCCTCCACCCCCGCTTCCGCCTCGCGCACAACCGCTCGGGCGCCAACCTCCTCTCCGGCGTCGCCTCCACGCTCCTCGCCGCGGGAGACGCCCAACTCGGGCTCCTCGAGGTGGACGAGGCCGCCCTTCCGGAGGTAGTGCGCCGCGTTCGGCCGCGCGCCGTCTGCCTTGGCAACCTCTTCCGCGACCAGCTGGACCGGTACGGCGAGCTCGAGCTCGTCGCCGAGCGCTGGCGCGATGCCGTCGCGGAGCTCCCCGCGAGCACGACCCTCGTGGTCAACGGCGACGACCCCCTCGTGGGCGACCTCGCAAATGCGCACGGACCAGCGCTCGTCTTCGGGCTCGACGACCCCCGCGTCGCACGGCCGGCGCTCCAGCACGCGGCCGACTCGAAGTACTGCCTACGCTGCGGCATGCCGCTGGAGTACGCGGCCGCGTACGTCGGCCACCTCGGCGACTACCGCTGCCCCAACGGCCACATCGCCCGGCCGAAGCTGGACGTCGCTGCCCGCAACATCGAGCTGCACGCACTCGAGGGCGTCGCCTTCGACCTCGATCTGTCGGGCGAAATGCGGCGCGTCGAGCTCGAGCTCCCCGGGCTGTACAACGTCTACAACGCTGTCGGCGCCGCCGCGCTCGCGCACGCGCTGGGAGCGACTGGAGACGAGATCGTCGCCGGCCTCGGACGCTTCAGCGCCGCGTTCGGCAGGTTCGAGCGCATCGCCGTCGGCGACAAAACGATGCTGCTGCTCCTGATCAAGAACCCGGCCGGCGCAAACGAGGCCATCCGCACGCTCGTCGACGGCGGCGCCGCCGAGGTTGGCCGTCGTCGCGCTGAACGACGCCATCGCCGACGGACGCGACGTGTCGTGGATCTGGGATGTCGACTTCGAGCCGATGCTCGCCGGCTTCGACCGCGTGGTCGCAACCGGCGACCGAGCCGCCGAGCTCGCGCTCCGTTTCAAGTACGGCGGCCTCGCGGAAGACCTGATCGAGGTCGAGCCAGGGCTCGAGCTCGCGCTCGACCGCGGTCTCGAGCTGACGCCGGACGGCGGCGAGCTCGTCGTCCTCCCCACCTACACCGCGATGCTCGGCCTGCAGCGGATCGTCGCCGCGCGCGGGCTCGTGCGTCCCTACTGGGAGCGCGTGGCATGAACATCCGCGTCGCGCATCTCTATCCCGACTACCTGAACATCTACGCCGACCGCGGCAACATCGCAGTGCTCGCTGCACGCGCGGCGTGGCGCGGGCATGAGCTCGATGTCACCGAGGTTGGGCTCGACGGCCGCATCGTTCCCGCCGCGCACGACCTCTACTACCTCGGCGGCGGACAGGACCGCGAGCAGCTCCTCGTCGCCGCCGATCTCGCCACGAAAGCCGAGCCGCTGAAGGAGGCCGCAGCCGGCGGCGCCGCCTTCCTCGCGGTCTGCGGCGGCTATCAGCTGCTCGGGCGTGGCTACCGCGGCCATCACGGCGACGACATGCCCGGCGTCGGCCTTCTCCCGCTCGAGACCGTCGCCGGCGATCGGCGGATGATCGGGAACGTGCTCCTCGAGTGCGAGCTGCAGCCCGGCGTGCGGCGCACGCTCGCGGGCTTCGAGAACCACGCCGGTCGGACGCGGCTCGATCCGGACGCCGAGCCGCTCGGGCGCGTTGTGTCCGGCTTCGGCAACGACGGCGAAAGCGGCTACGAGGGCTGCCGCGTCGGCCGCGCGATCGGCTCGTACCTCCATGGCCCGCTCCTGCCGCGCAATCCGTGGCTCGCCGACTGGGTCCTCGCGCAGGCGCTCGCACATCGCACCGGCGGCGAGCCGCCGGAGCTCTCGCCGCTCGACGACGAGCTCGAGGCGCGGGCGCACGCGGTCTCCGCAGCCCGCGCTCGACGACGATAGTGATGTGCCCGGTGACGTTGGCCGAGAACCCTGCGAACGCTGCCGGGTACATCACTAACTGCGGGCGGCGCGCACGACCTTGTCGACCGCCTGTCTGAGCGCGTCCGGCACGGCGCCGTTCCCCGTGTAGCGGCGATATGCACGGTGCGGCTTGCGGCTCCGCGCGCGGGTGTTCACACCGGAGACCGCTTCGAAGTCGGGGACGAGGACCACGGTGCGCCGCTTGCCCGCGACCTCCTGGATCTGCCGGTTGACCACGAGCTCCGACTCCACCGGCCGGTGACCCGCCGGTGCATCTCGATCGTGGACGACGACATACGGGATGCCGCACGCGTTGCAGACGCGCGCGAACAGCGGGATGTTCCCCTTGCCTCCGCACTCGAGGACGATGATCCCCTCCTTGTCCGCCTCGATGTGGAGCGCCTCGAACACGAGCGGGAACGTCAGCTTCTCGGTGCGGCCTTCGACGAGGAGCGCGGCACGTGCGAGGAACAGCTCGGCTCGATCGCTGTCGAACTCGGAGAGGGCGCGGAACGACTCCGCCTCCGGGAGCGGCTCGGGCTGGAACAACGTCGTGCCGAAATCGGAGGTGTGCCGGACGAGCGCCAGCTCCTCGAGCCGATCGACGCTGAGGAACACGGGCGCGTGCGTCGAGTACAGGATCTGGTTGCCATTCTGCGCGAGCTCACGGAGCACGCGGTAGAGATGCCGCTGCGCGTGCGGGCTGAGATACAGCTCCGGCTCTTCGATGAGAAGGACAAATCGGCGGAGGCCGGCGGCGAGGACGCGTTCCATACCGTTCACGAGCAGGAGGCCTCCGTCCGCGGCCGACCAGTGATGGTCCGGGAGCGGCGGTCGAAGGAGCTCCGCGACGTCGGCGGCGCCCAGGCCCGTCGCGGGCGCGACGAGCGTGCGCGAGCGGAGGTTCGCCGGCAGGAAGAGCACGGGCGGCGCGCCGGCGCGGTTCAGGTTGAGCGTGTCCGGAGGCCGTGCGTCGAGGAAGATCGACCGGTCGCGCTCGAGCTTCGCCTCGAGGTGGATGCGGCCGTCGGAGGCGTCGCGGGAGACGTCGTCGATCGTCGGCGGCGGCGCTGCAGCTTCCAGCAGCGTCCAGATCGCGGTGAGGACGGTCGACTTGCCGCTCGAGGCCTCGCCAACGAGCGCGCACACGCTGCCGGGCGTGAGCTCGAGCTCGCGCGCCGCGCGATATCCCTGAATGGAAATCCGAGCTAGGGGGCCCACAGTGCGCCGAGGTATGCCGCCGGGTCGCCCGGCTCCCAGCGCCGGAGAAAGCGCTGGATGGGTGGATGGAGCACGACGCCGTCGAGATCGCCGGTGTCGAACAGTCGATGTCCGCGCACCGCCGCGTCCTGCGAAGTGACCGCTTCGAGCGACCGCCCCGAGAGGTCGCCGGCGAAGATGATGTGCACGACGTGCTTCGCGCCGAGCCCGCGCTGGGGTGAAATCGAGTCGACGATCGCGACAGGGCCCTCGACCGGAAGACGATCGGGGATCCCAACCTCCTCGAACAGCTCGCGGTGGAGCGCGGTGACGAGGCTCTCGCCTGCGTTCACGCCTCCGCCCGGCAGCAGCCAGTACTCGCCGCGACCGGCCTTCTCATGTCGGCAGAGCAGGATGCGATCCTCCCACCGCAAGACAGCCGAGACGCGGATGCGGGGCTCCTGCATCAGTGGCTCGACGACCCGAACCCGCGCACGCCACGCTCGCTCTCGGGCAGCGTCTCCACCTCGACTGGCTCGACGCTTGCAACCGGGACGACCACGAGCTGCGCGATGCGCATACCCGGCTCCACGACGAACTCCTCGCGTGCGTCCGTGTTGAGCAGCACGACGCGGAGCTCGCCGCGATAGCCGGAATCGACGAGGCCCGGCGTATTCACGATCGTGATCCCATGTCGCATCGCCAATCCGGACCGCGGCTGGACGAAGCCCGCGTATCCGTCGGGGATCGCGACGGCGAGCCCCGTTCCGACCGTGGCCCGCTCCCCCGGCCTGAGGATAGCGCCCTCGCACGCGGCGAGGTCGAGCCCTGCGTCTCCGTCGTAGGCGCGCACGGGGACGACTGCGTCGTCGCGCAACTTGCGGAATGCGACCTCCATTACGTTCCGACGAGGTAGCGGGCGAAGCGGTTGATCTCGCGGCGCGGCAGCCGGGCGAGCACGAGCACGCCTTCGCTCGTGTCCTCGCGTTCCTCGATCGGCGCGCCGAGCGCATACAGCTCGTTGAGCTTGCCGCCGTCCTTGTACGGCAGCAGGAGGCGCACCGGCTCGAAGAGATCCGCGAAGCGATCGGCGATGCGAGCGCGCAGGTCGTCGAGCCCCTCGCCGGTCAGCGCCGACACCTGCAGCGCCTCGGGATAGCGGTTGGAGAGCGCACGTCTGCGGGTCGCGTCGGCCGCGTCCACCTTGTTGAGCACGAGCTCGATCGGCAGCTCGTCCGCACCGATGTCGTGCAGCACGCCGTTCACAGCATCGATCATCTCGACGAGCCGTTCCTCCGGCGCCGAGGCGTCCACGACGTGGAGGATGAGATCCGCGACGAGCGTCTCCTCGAGCGTCGCAGCGAAGCCCTCGACGAGCTGATGCGGAAGGCGCCGCACGAAGCCGACGGTGTCGGTCACGAGATACTTGCGCCCTTCGTGCTCGAACCCGCGGGTCGTCGGGTCGAGCGTCTCGAAGAGGCGGTTGCGGACGGACACCTCGGCGTCGGTCAGTGCATTCAAGAGTGTCGACTTGCCGACGTTCGTGTAGCCGGCGAGCGCAACGGTGGGCGTGTTTGTCCGACGCCGCTCCTTGCGGCGCACATCGCGCTGCTTCGAGAGCTCCTCGAGCCGTTCCTTCAGCAGCGTGACGCGCCGGCGTGCCATCCGGCGGTCGGACTCGAGCTGCGACTCGCCGGGGCCTCTCGTACCGACCCCGCCGCCGAGGCGCTCGAGGTGCTTCCACATGCCGCGCATGCGCGGGAGGTTGTACTCGAGCTGCGCCAGCTCGACCTGGAGCTTCCCTTCGGCGCTGGTCGCGTGTTGCGCGAAGATGTCGAGGATCAGCTGTGTCCGGTCGACGACGCGCGCTTCCAGCGTGTTCTCGAGGAGCCGCTGCTGAGACGGCGAGAGCTCGTCGTCGACGAGGAGCACCTCGGCCTTGACGCGCCCGTACTCGCTCTTCAGCTCGTCGACCTTGCCTTTGCCGACGTAAGTCCGCGGATCCGGCTGCTGACGATGCTGAAGGACGCGCACCACCGGTCGCACGCCTGCCGTGCGTGCGAGCTCCTCGAACTCCCCGATCTCGTCGTCGGCATCGACACCTTGTGCGAGCACGGCGAGGACGAGCCCGCGCTCGGGTTCGAGGCCCGGCGTGGGATCGGGCTGTCTGACTGCCACCGACCGTCATTATGACCTCTGCCGTGCCGACTCCCGATCTCGCCGCCAGGACGCTGCAGCTGGTCGACGTCCCGTCCGAGAGCCGCTCGGAGGCGGGGATCGTCGAGCTGGTGCGCGATCTCGTCCCCGGTGGACCGATCTACGACGACGGCGAGGTGCTGTTGTACGGCGACGGCCCCGTCGTCCTCGCAGGACATCTGGACACCGTGCCCGCGCAGGGGAATCTGCCCGGCCGGATCGACGACGGCGCGGTGCACGGCCTCGGGGCGAGCGATATGAAGGCCGGCGTCGCGGTCATGATCGAGCTCGCCCGCGCAGGCGTCGCCGCGCGCTACCTCTTCTTCACCCGTGAAGAGGTTCCGGTCAGCGAGAGCCCGCTGCCGGCGCTCTTCGCGACCGACCTGCTCCAAGACGTGGAGCTGGCGGTCGTGCTCGAGCCGACGGACTGCGAGCTGCACGGCGGCTGCCTCGGCAATCTGCAGGCGCGCATCAGCTTCCACGGCGAGAGCGCGCATTCCGCGCGCCCGTGGACCGGGGTGAACGCGATCCACGAGCTCGTGCGCGGGCTGCAGCCGCTCGTCGGGCTCGAGCCGGTCGACGTCGAGCTCGACGGTCTCGTCTACCGCGAGGTGGTGAGTGCAGTCCGCGTGGCGGGCGGCATCGCGGCGAACGTCGTCCCCGCGACCGCGTCCGCGGAGTTGAACATGCGCTTCATGCGTCCGGGCGCCGAGGAGCGGCTGCGCGCGCTTCTTCCCGAAGGAGAGATCGAGGTGCTGAGCGAATCGCCATCCGCGCCGCCCGCGCTCGACAATGCACGCACAGCGCGCCTGCGCGAGCTCGTGCCGATCGTGAAGCCGAAGCAGGCGTGGACGCCCGTCGCGCAGTTCGCCGAGCAGGGCATCGACGCAATCAACTACGGCCCCGGCGCGACGGCGTACGCACATCGCGTCGACGAACAGGTTCCGATCGAGAACCTCGAGCGCTGCTATCGGGTGCTCGAGGCGAGCCTACGCAACTGAGCCGCTTCGACGCAGAACGCGAAGGAGATTCGCACCGTCGCTGCGATGCCCGTGATATCGAAACGGCACGAGGGAGATCAGCGAGAAGGCAATCCCGAGAACGCCCGCGTCTCCGACCAGAGGATGGTGCATCGCGATGCCGGTCGGAATGAGCAGCGACGACACAGCAGCCTGCGCGAGCGGCCCCGCTAGACCGCATGCGACGGTCGACCACTTGTCGAGCGGCACCGGCGAGACCGTGCCTGCAGGCTTGCGGTAGCTCCAGAAGTTGAGTCCGATGGTGAAATCGAGCCGGCCGAGGCGAAAGCGCCAGCTCCCCGGAGGGCTCCCGAGCCCGACCGACACGAGAGCCTTGCTGCGAGCCACGCTCACTGCCGCGTGGCCAAGCTCATGACTCACGACGAAGATCGGGAGCAGAGCGACATAGACGACCGATGACGCCCAGTAGGTCATAAAACCCCCACCCACAGACCCTTCATCGGTCGCCGCCTCGACCGGCTGTAGGCTCATTTGCCGTGATCAATCCGACGCTCACGGAGATGGCGACGTACCCGTTCGTTCGCCTCGAAGAGGCGCGCCGCCGTCTCGTTGCCGCGGGCGTCGACGTGATCGACTTCGGCAAGGGCGACCCGAACGAGCCGACCGATCCGATCATCCGGCAGGCGCTGATCGACGCGGTGCCCGAGCGCGCGCCGTACCCGCTTGCGCAGGGCCTCCCGGAGCTGCGGCAGGCGGCGAGCGACTGGTGCAAACGCCGTTTCGGCGTCGCCGTCGACCCGGATACGGAGATCGTGCCGACGTACGGGTCGAAGGAGGCGATCTTCTCGCTCGCGCAGGTTCTCGACACGGCCGGCCGGACAGTCGTCTTCGGGGAACCGGCGTACCCGGTGTACGAGCGCGGCGCGCTCTTCGCGGGCGCGACGGTCCAGACGCTGCCGCTCCTACGGGAGAACGACTTCCTGCCGGAGGTCGACGCCATCCCCGACGACACCGGCATCGTCTGGGTCAACTACCCGCACAACCCGACAGGCGCTGTGGCGCCATTGGAGTTCTACGAACGACTCGCGCAGGCCGCCGCGGAGCGCGGCTTCTTCATCGCCTCCGACGAGGCATACAGCGAGCTCTGGTTCGACCAATCTCCGCCGTCGGTGCTGCAGCTGGCCGACCGCTCGCGCGCGATCGTCTTCCAGACGCTGAGCAAGCGCTCGTCCATGACCGGGTACCGCTCCGGCTTCGTCGCCGCCCCGCAGGAGATCATCGCCGCGCTGAAGGCGTATCGCCCGACGGTCGGCACCGCGCCGCAGGAGTTCGTCCAGCGAGCCTCCGTCGTCGCCTGGAACGACGAGCGCCATGTCGACGAGACGCGCGCGCGGTATCGCGCCAAGCGCGACGTGATGATCCCGGCGATCGAGGCGAAGGGCTGGGAGATCGTCGCGAGCGAGGCGACGATGTACCTCTGGGTCGTCGGCCCGGATCCCGACACCCTCCTCGAGCGCGGAATCCTCGTCTCCCCCGGCGAGTTCTTCGGACCGAGCGGCGCGGGTTACGTCCGCTTCGCGCTCGTGCCGACCCTCGACGAGTGCGAGCGCGCAGCGGCGATACTCGCTGAGCTGTGAATACCGAAGAGACCATCGCGGCACTCGACCGCGGCGAGCTGCGCGTCGCCGAGAAGATCGACGGCGAATGGCACGTGAACGAGGACGCGAAGGCGGCCATCCTCGACTACTTCCGGATCAGCAAGCTCGAACCGATCGAGGTCGGCCCGTACGAGTACCTCGACAAGATCCCGCTCAAGCACAACTACGCCGAGCTCGGCGTCCGCGTCGTGCCGCCCGCGACCGCGCGTTTCGGATCGTTCCTCTCGCGCGGCGTCGTGATGATGCCGAGCTACGTGAACATCGGCGCCTGGGTCGGGCCGAACACGATGATCGACACGTGGGCGACCGTCGGCTCGTGCGCACAGATCGGCGCGGACGTGCATCTCGCCGGCGGCGTCGGCGTCGGCGGTGTGCTCGAGCCGATCCAGGCGCGCCCCGTGATCGTCGAGGACGGCGCGTTCATCGGCTCGCGCTGCATCCTCACCGAGGGCGTGCTCATCGGGGAGCGTGCCGTGCTCGCGCCGAACGTCTCGCTCACCGGATCCGTCCCCGTCATCGACGTCACCGGCTCCGAGCCCGTCGAGCACCGCGGCTACGTCCCGCCGTACTCGGTCGTCGTTCCCGGCACGCGGCCGAAGGAGTTCCCCGCAGGGACGTATCAGCTCGGGTGCGCGCTCATCATCGGCCGGCGCAGCGAGCAGACCGATCTGAAGACGTCGTTGAACGACGTCCTGCGCGAGTATGAAATCGGCTGAGCGGCAAAGCCGCTCAGCCTCCTATGGTCGGCGTCGCAAGCGACGCCTTGGGACTGGCTGAGCCGGCCCGGTGAGCGTCGCGCGGCCGCCCTCGAGGCGCACGCGCAGGTCGCCGCCAGGGAAGTGCACGACCACCTCGCCCTCACCGTGCGTTGCCGCTGCGACCGCGACTGCGCTCGAGCCGGAGGCGGTCGTCTCCCCCACGCCGCGCTCCCAGACGCGCGCGGTCACCTCGCCGGGCGCCTCGACGCGCGCGACCTGGACGTTCGTCCGGTTCGGGAAGCTGGGATGCGTCTCGAGCAGCGGCCCGATCCGCGGAAGGTCGTCGGGATCCCCGAGGACGACCGCGTGCGGGTTGCCGACCACCACGCGGATCACGTCGAGATCCGCGATGCGCTCCGGCTCCGAGACCTCGACGTCACCGAGCTCCGACTCGTACAGGTCGCCGACGCGCCGCACCTCGACCACGCGCGGGCCGACGCGCACGTGCGCGACGTCATGGCCGGTTCGCTCCATGAGCCACGCGCCGGCGATCCGTGTTCCATTCCCCGACATCTCCGCGTGAGATCCGTCCGGATTCACGATCGCAATCGTCATGTCGTCCCCGTCGACCGACAGGACATCCAACGCGCCGTCGAGGCCATCCTCGTGCACGTACGGCTCACCCTCGAGGACGAGGTACACGTTCCCGTGTGCGTGCCAGCGCGACGATGTCATCGGCGATCTCGCCCGGCGGGCGATCCGCGTCGACCATAGCGATGCCAGGAATGCGACGCATCCACTTGCGCTGATACGCGGCATAGCGGCGCGTGCGCACGACGAGGGCCGCGATCGCCTCCTCCCGCGGCAGGCTCGCGACTTCGTCGAGCCCGAGAGCCTGCCGCGCGGTGATCGAGATCGTGCCCGCGAGCGCGAGTCGCACCTCCTCCTCCACGCCGGCCTCGAACATCGCCCGCGTCCGCGCCTCGATGCGCGCCTCGAGCACGGACTTCGGAACCTCGAGCCCGACGACGAGCGTCGGATGCCGCGTCGGACCGGCCCAGAGCCGGTCCTCACCGGGAGCGAGCGACGCCCCCGCCTCGGCAAGCTCGAGGGCGCGGACGACGCGCCTGCGGTCGTTTGCGTGCACAGCTGCGGCCGCCGCCGGGTCGAGCTCCTCCAGCCGCGCATGCACGGCCTCGGCGCCGCCTTCGTCGTAGAAGCGTTCCCACCGCTCCCGGGCGCCGGGCGCAGGTGCGGGCGGCAGCGAGAGCTCCGCGAGCGCGGCCCGGAGGTACAGCCCGGTGCCGCCCACGACGATCGGTGTTCGGCCTGCCGCCAGGATCTCGTCCACGGCGGCATGCGCCAGCGGGGCGTATTCGCCCACCGATGCCTCCCGGTCGAGGGGCCAGATCCCGACCATCCGAGTCGGCTCGCTAGGCTGGTTCGTCAGGATCGGGATCCCCCGATAGACCTGAAGCGCATCAGCAGAGACGAGCTCGGCTGGAATCCGGCCGGCGAGCGCCGCAGCGACCCTCGATTTGCCGCTCGCGGTCGGCCCGAAGATGCCGATAACCGTCACCGGAGGATTCTCCCCTGCGTTACCTGAACATCGAACCAAAGAGCCATCTGCACCGTTCGACGACGGAGTCGTCCGTGTTCCTCGTGGCCGCATCGCTCCTCGCGCTGGCGACCCTCTTCGCATTGAGCGAGGTCGCGGGCTTCGAACGGGTCTGGGACCGGATGCAGCATGTACAGCCGATCTGGTTCCTCGTCGCGTTCGGCGCGGAGATCGTCGCCTACCTCGGGTACATGCTCGGATACCGCGAGGTCTCGCGGGTCGACGAAGGCCCGAAGATGGGGAGCGGCCGCGCGGCCGCCGTGGTTGCCGCCGGGTTCGGACCGTTCGTCACCCAGGGTGGCTTCGCGCTCGATCTGCACGCGTTCAAGCAAACCGGAATCTCGGACCGCGAGGCGCGCGTGCGGGTGCTCGGCCTCGGCGCCCTCGAGTACGCCCTGCTCGCGCCTGCCGCATGCATCGCGTCGATCCAGCTGCTCGCGAGTGGCGCGCACACACCGACGATGGGCCTGACGCTCCCATGGGCGATCACCGTGCCGCTCGGCTTTGCCGCCGCGCTGTGGGCGGTCGGCCATCGCCAGCGATTCCGCGACCAGGGGTACTGGCGCGACGGGCTCGCGCAGGCGCTCGACTCGATCCACGTGCTCCGCTGCCTTTTCGCGCGGCGACACCTCGCCGGGCCGCTCGGCGCGGCTGTGTACTGGTTCGGGGAGATGGCGTGCCTGTGGGCGTGCCTCCATGCATTCGCACACGGCGCACCGAACGTGGAGCTCCTCCTGCTCGGCTACGCGACCGGTTACGCGCTCACGCGGCGGACGTTGCCGCTCGGCGGCGCCGGCGCGGTGGAGGCGCTGCTGCCGTTCGCGCTCTCGTGGACGGGTGTCCCGCTCGCGGCAGCCGTCCTCGCCGTCTTCACGTACCGCATCTTCAACTTCTGGCTGCCGGTCGTTCCCGCCATGATGGGAATGCGCAGCCTGCGCGCCGCCGAGGCCTAGACCGAGACGGCAGCGAGTTGCGCGCCGGCGAGCGTCTGCGACGTCGCACGTTCGATCCGCACGTTCACGAGCTCGCCGGCAGCGGCGTCGCCCGTGAAGTTCACCGCCATGTTGCGGCGCGTCCGGCCTCGCAGGAAGCTCGCGTCGGTCCGGCTTGGCCCTTCGACGAGCACTTCTTCGACGTTGCCGACTCGGACGGCATTGCGCTCGGTCGCGACGCGCTGCACGACCTCAACGAGTCGCTCGATCCGATCGCGCTTCACGTCGTCGGGAACCTGGTCCGTGCGGGCGGCCGCCTCTGTACCGGCGCGCGGCGAGTAGACGAACGTGAACGCACTGTCGAACCCGACCTCCTCGACCGCGGTCAGCGTTTCGCAGAAGTCCTCCTCCGTCTCGCCCGGGAAGCCGACGATGAGGTCGGTCGACAGCGCAAGATCGGAGATGGCTGCGCGCATCTCGTCGACCAGACGGAGGTAGCGCTCGCGGGAGTAGGTCCGGCGCATCGCCTTGAGCACACGGGTCGAGCCCGACTGGAGCGGAAGATGCGCGTGCTCGCATACCGCGCTGCACTCTGCCATCGCCTCGATGACGTTTGCGCGGAAGTCCTTCGGGTGCGGGCTCGTGAACCGGATGCGCTCGACGCCGTCGACGGCGTCCACGGCGCGGAGCAGCTGCGCGAAGTCGGTGCCGAGATCCCGCCCGTACGAGTTGACGTTCTGGCCGAGCAGCGTCACCTCCCGCACGCCTGCGGTCGCGAGCGACTCGATCTCGGCGAGGACCTCTCCGGGCCGCCTCGAAACCTCGCGGCCGCGCACGGCCGGGACGATGCAGTACGAGCACACCGAGTTGCAGCCCATCGAGATCTGGACCCAGGCCTGGAACGTCCGTTCGCGGTGCATCGGCAGCGTGGCGGCGAACGCCCGCTCCTCCCCGGTCCCCCACGCGCCGCGCGCGACGCCGAAGCCTCCGGCGCCGAGCCACTCGCCGAGATGCGCGATCGTCCCCGGCCCGAACGCGACGTCGACCTGCGGATAGAGGGAGAAGATGCGCTCCTGCTGCGCCTCGGCGTAGCAGCCGCCGACGGCGATCACCATGCCCGGACGCTCGCGTTTGCGCGCTCCCGCGTCACCGAGATACGCGGCGAGCTTCGTGTCCGGCTTCTCCCGGATCGTGCAGGTGTTGATGACGACGACGTCCGCCTCCTCGGGAGCCGCCGCCTCGCCGAGGCCGAGCTCCTCGAGCATGCCCTTGATGCGCTCGGAGTCGTGGGCGTTCATCTGGCAGCCGAAGGTGGTGACGTGGTACCGGCGCACCCGCGTAGGGTAGCCGGGCCATGAGCGCCCAAACCGCCGTCGCGGTCGCACTGGCGCTCGCGTCGACCACGCTCACGAGCCTGGCCTACCTGCGCGAGCACGACGCGATGGCGGCTCTCCCCGGATTCTCGCCGCGCCGGCCGCTGCAGGCGGTGCGAGTCGTGCTGACGAATCGCGACTGGCTTCGCGGTTTCGCGCTCGAGAGCACGGGCTTCACGCTGTACGTCGTCGCGCTCGCGCTCGCGCCCCTGTCGCTGGTGCAGAGCCTCGCCGCGGGCGGAATCGGCATCCTCGCCTTCGTCTCGGCGCGCGTGGGCGGAAGGTCGCTTCCGCGGCACGAAATCGTCGGCGTCGTCGTCTCGGTCGTCGGGCTCGTCGCGCTCGGGGTCTCGCTCGCAGGCGGCAGCGGCGAGGGCGGCGGCGGCTCTTCGCTCGAGATCGAGCTCTGGCTGGGAGCAACCGCGGCCGCGGCGGTCATCGTCGTGGCCGCCGGCCGCAGATTCGGCGGGCGCGCCGTCTCCGAGGGGATCGCGGGCGGACTGTTCTTCTCCATCGGCGACCTCTCGGTGAAGGTCGCGACCCAGGGCGGCGGCCGCGCGGTCTTCGGACTGACGGTCGTCGCCGGGTACGCGCTCGGCACCGCGCTCCTCCAGCTCGGCTACCGGCACGGCGGTGCGCTCACCGTCGCCGGCCTCGCAACCCTGTTGACGAACGCGTTGCCGATCGCCGCGGGTACGGTTGTTTTGGGAGAGCCTGTGCCGACCGGCGCGCTCGGCGTCGTCCGCGTCCTCGCCTTCGTCGCCGTCACCGCCGGCGCCATCCTCCTCGCGCGGCGTAGCCGCGGGTAGCCGTGAAGCTCGCCTTCCCTGTCGCCGCCGCTGCCGCGCTCGTCCTACCCGCGACGGCCGGAGCACATCTGCGGACCGGAACGGTCGCCGTCGACTACCGGCCGCGCATCACACACCGCCCGCCGGGGCCGTTCACCGTCGGCGTCTACCTGAGCGATCGCGCGCTGCATCTGAGCGTCCAGCGCCACGGCACCGTCGTCGTCTACGGCTATCTCGGCGAGCCGTTCGTGCGCGTGAGCGACGCGGGCGTCGTCGTCGACACGGATTCTCCGACCGCGGCTGCGACCGGTCTCGTCCCACGCGGCACGGCGCATCGTGGCTGGACGCTCCGCTCGAAAGGCCGCTCCGTCGTGTGGCACGACGTGCGCACGAGCCGGCGGCGGTGGCGCGTCCCCATCGCGGTGAACGGCCGGCGTGAAGGGATCGTGGGCCAGACGATCAAGCTCCGGCGGCCGGCAGTGTGGCCGTGGCTCGTCCTCCTTGCGGCGATCGCGGCGGCCGGGGCTGTCGTCCGCCGCGCGACGGCGCTCGGGCTACTCTCGTCGGGGACCGCGATGCTCGTCGCAGCCGCGTTCGCGCTCAGCGCGTATGCCGATCCGGGCACGTGGATCGCGAGCGTCGACGAGCTCTTCTTCGCCGCGGCCGGTGTCGGCGTCCTCCGCTGGGGGCCTCCGGTTGCGCGGTTACCGAGCGCGCTGTGGCTGAGCGTCATCGGTATCGCAGTCGGGCTGAGCAAAGGCGCTGTGTTTCTCCATGCGCTCGTGCTGGCGCCGCTACCCGGCACGGCGATGCGCGTGGCAGTGGTTATCGCCGTGGGCACCGGTCTCGCCGGAGCGGTGACTGCCTGTGTCGCGTACGCGCGCGCTGGCTAGGCTGGGCCGATGGACCATCCGAACACGATCGAGGCGGAGAAGCTCGTCCGCGAGTTCAAGAAGGGGCCGCGTGCAGTCGACGGGATCGAGCTGCACGTCGAGGGCGGAGAGATCTACGGCTTCCTCGGTCCGAACGGCGCCGGCAAGTCGACGACGGTGCTCATGCTGACGACGCTGCTGCCGCCCACTGCGGGCACGGCGCGCGTCGGCGGCTACGACGTCGTGCACGAAGGCCCGCAGGTGCGCTCGCGCATCGGCGCGGCACTCCAGGAGGCGGCGCTGGACGGGCTGATGACCGGTCGCGAGCATCTCCGCCTGCAGGCGGCGCTGCAGGCCCTGCCGCGGAACGAGCGTGCTTCTCGAGCGGACGAGCTCCTCGAGCGCGTCGGCCTGACCGAGGCCGCCGACCGCAAGGTTCGCGGCTACTCGGGCGGGATGAAGCGCCGTCTCGACCTCGCGATGGCACTCGTCCACCGGCCCCGGATCCTCTTCCTCGACGAGCCGACCACCGGCCTGGACGTTCAGAGCCGCACCGCGCTCTGGACGGAGGTCGGACGGCTCGCACGCGAGGACGGCGTCACGGTCTTCCTCACGACGCAGTATCTGGAGGAGGCCGACGTGCTCGCCGACCGCGTCGGGATCATCGACCACGGCCACATCGTCGCCGAGGGGACACCGGACGCCCTGAAGGCGGAGATCGGCCGCCCGACGGTCGAGGCGACGGCGTCCGGTCCCGAGGGACGCGCCGAACTGACCGAGGTGCTCGGGCGCTTCGGCACGCTCGTGCCCTCGTCCCGCGGAGTCGCCGTGCGCCTCGACGCCGGCGAGGCCAGTCTGGCCGACGTGGTGCGAGCGCTCGACGCGAAGGGATGTAGCGTCGCGAACCTCGAGCTGCACCAGCCGAGCCTCGACGATGTCTTCCTCGCGAAGACGGGCCGATCGCTCGAGGGGCACGGCGGCGACGCGTCCGAGCCTGAATGAGGACGACGGCCGACCAGGTCCTGCTGCTCGCGCAGCGCTCGATCGTGCACACCGCACGGCAGCCGGCGGCAATCGTCTTCCCACTCCTCTTTCCCATGCTGCTCCTCGCCGTCAACTCCGGCGGTCTGCGGGCAGAGACGCACCTCCCGGGGTTCCCGACGAAGTCGTTCGTCGCGTTCGCGCTCGCTGTCCCGTTCATCCAGGGCGCGCTCTTCGCGACGATGAACGCCGGCACCGACCTCGCGCGCGACGTCGAGACGGGATTCCTGAGCCGACTGTCGCTCACGCCGCTGCGCGGCGCCGCACTCCTGGCCGGCCAGCTCGGCGGCGTGGTCGCGCTCGGCGTGGTCCAGGCCTGCTTCTACATCCTCGTTGGCCTCGTTGTCGGCGTGCGGCCGGCGGCGGGCGTCGGCGGCGTCGCCGTGTTGCTCGTCTTCGCCGCAATGATCGCGCTCGCGTTCGGAAGCATCGGCGCGTGGGCTGCGCTGCGGACCGGCTCGCCGGAGGCGGTGCAGAGCCTCTTCCCGGTCTTCTTCGTCTTTCTGTTCATCTCGTCGATGAACATCCCGCGGAACCTCATCTCGACGACGTGGTTCCGCTACGCGGCGACCGCCAATCCGGTGTCCTACCTGCTCGAGTGCGTCCGCAGCCTCATCATCACCGGCTGGAACGGCGAAGCCCTCCTGCTCGGGTTCGGCATCGTCACGCTCGTGGCGATCATCGGGCTCTCGCTCGCGTCGTACACGCTGCCGCGGAGGCTCGCACGATGAAACGGAACCTGTCGGTCGCGCAGGGCGTCGCCTGGCGCACGCTGCACAACGTGTTCACGAACCCATCGCTTGTCATCCCGCAGCTCGCGTTCCCGTTGTTCTTCTTCACCGCGTTCGTCGGTGGACTGTCGCGGATCCACAATGTCCCCGGATTCCACTACGCCCAGGGCTACACGGCATTCCAGTTCGTCTTCGTCCTGCTGCAGTCGGCGGCGTTCGGTGGCGTCTTCACGGGCTTCGGGATCGCGCGCGACTTCGAGACCGGGTTCGCTCGACGCCTGCTGCTTGCGGCGCCGCATCGCACAGGCATCGTGATCGGATACGCGATCGCCGCACTGTGCCGGTGGCTCGTTACGGCCATCTTCCTCACCGTGATCGCGTTCGCCGTTGGCATGAAGGTCGGCGGCAGCGGCATCGACCTGCCTGCGCTCTACGTCCTCGCGGCGATCGTCAACTCGGCGGCGGTCTTGTGGGCGTGCGGCGTCGCGATGCGGTTGCGGACGATGCAGGCCGGGCCTGTAATGCAGATGCCGGTGTTCCTCGTCCTTTTCTTCGCACCCGTGTACGTCCCGTTGAACCTGCTGACCGGTTGGATCCACGGTGTCGCGATCGTCAATCCGCTCACGAGGGTGCTCGAAGCCGGCCGTAGCTTCGTCGCCGGCTCACCGGCGCAAGTCGCGGCCGCGTACGGTGCGGCGCTCGGGCTGGCCGTGGTCTTCGCGTGGTGGGCGCTGCGGGGCCTGCGCAAGGCCGAGGCAGCCGGCTAAGGCTCCGGCCTTACGCAAATCTTGCGTTAGGGGTTCCTGACCGAGGGTAGAGGTGAAGGTGCATGCCTCTCGTAAGCGCCGCAATCATCACGCACAACCGTGCGCGCTATCTCGCGGATGCGATCACGAGTGTGCTCGCACAAACCGTCACCGATGTCGAGCTGATCGTCGTCGACGACGGATCGACCGACGAGACCGCGGACGTCGTCGCGCCCTACCTCGACCGAATCCGGTACGTGCGGCAGCAGAGGCGCGGCAAGGCAGCTGCCCGCAACGCCGCGGTCGAGCTGGCGCGCGGTGAGCTCATCGCCTTCTGCGACTCCGACGACAGCTGGTACCCGGACCGGCTCGAGCGCCAGTTGGCCGCGCTGAAGCAACGCCCAGCCGTCGGGATGGTGCACGGTCACGTCGACGTCATGAGCTCCGACGGCATCCCCTTGCCGGATCGCACGTCGGCGATGCGCACGCTCTTCGGCGCCGCGCACGAACCCCAGGCGACGTATGCGTCCTATGCATTCGACTGCCGATGCATGAGCTCGACGATCCTCGTGCCTCGTTCCGTCTTCGACGTCGTCGGCCTGTACGACTGCGAGCTCCCGATCGAGGACTACGACTTCTACCTCCGGCTCGTGCTCGAGTACGACGTCCTGTTCCTGGACGGGCCGGCGCTGGCGAAGTACCGCGTCCACGACGAGAAGACGACCGACTACGAGCTCGGCACAGGACAGATTCGGACCGCGGAGAAACACCTCGCAATGCTGGACGCGCGCTCCGACATCCCCGATTCGCGTCGTGCGCGACGGAACTTCCACCTCATGATCGCGCAGTCATCACGCGTCTTGGGCGACCGCCGCCGGGCACGCGAGGCCGCTCTGCGTGCCCTCGCCCTCGGGGATCCGAGGGCCTTCCGCCTCGCGCGTTAGCCAACAGCTAACAGATTCGTGACGGATCCGGGCTAGCGTGTCCGGAGATGCCAAGGGGGACTGCCTCGGCGGCCGCTTCGGCTGCCCTCTGCCTCGCCGCGGCCACGACCGTCCTTCTCCTCGCTTCGGCCCCTGCCCAGGCGGCGACGAACTGCGCGTGGATGAACCAGGCGATGCGGCCGGCCGCGCGCGCGGCTGCGTTGCTCGCCGCCATGAGCCCGAGCGACAAGCTCGCCCTGCTCAGCGGCGTCGATCCGCATGCCGCGCTCGGCGTGGCCGACGGTCCGCTCTACGTCGGATACCTGCCGCCGAATCCGGCGCTCTGCATCCCGGCATTGACGTTCAACGACGGGCCGGCCGGCGTGGCCGGCCTGCAAGTCGGGACGACGGACTTTCCCGCCCCGATCGCGCAGGCCGCGACGTGGGATGTCGCCCTCCAACAGAAGCTCGGCCAGACAATGGGCCTCGAGGCCTGGGAGAAAGGGGTCGACGTCCTGCTCGCCCCCGACGTGAACATCGCCCGCGTTCCGGAGAACGGGCGCAACTTCGAGGCGTTCGGCGAGGACCCGTTCCTGAGCGCCCAGACGGCGGTCGCTGAGATCTCGGGCATCCAGCGCAACCCGGTCATCGCCACGGTCAAGCACTTCCCGGTCAACAGCCAGGAGACCAACCGCTACTACGTGTCGTCGAACGTCGACGATCGCACGCTGCACGAGATCTACCTGCCGCCCTTCGCGGCAGCGGTCGGTCAGGGGAAGGTCGGCGCCGTCATGTGCGCCTACGGAGCGGTCAACGGCGTTCACTCGTGCCAGGCGCCGCAGTTCCTCACGACGGTTCTCAGAGACGAATGGCACTTCCACGGCTTCGTCGTGTCCGACTGGGGTGCCACCTGGTCGACCGTGCCGGCCGCCAACGCCGGACTCGACCTCGAGATGCCGGGTGGCGTGTTCTTCACGAGCGCGCTCGCGGACGCGGTCGCCGCCGGCACCGTCACGAGCTCGACCATCGACGACATGGTGCGCGGGATCCTCACGTCGATGTTCGAGCACGGGATCTTCGACAACCCGCCGCCTCCGCTGGCAGGCGTCGCGCTCTCCGACGTCTCGACTCCGGCCGACGAGCACGTCGCGCTGCAGACGGCGGAAGAGTCCACCGTCCTGCTGAAGAACGCCGATGGCGCGCTGCCGCTCCACCTCGGACGCGGCACATCCCTCGCGCTTATCGGTGCACCCGTCGGGCTGGACGGCGTGCGGCCTTACGTCGCCGGCGGCGGCAGCTCGTACACCGGCGGCGCCGATCCGGTGTCGCCGTTGCAGGCGCTCACCGCCCGGGCGGCAAAGGCCGGCGCCACCGTCGTCACCGACAGCGGCGCGGACCCGACCGCCGCAGCCAATGTGGCCGGCCACGCGAGTCTTGCCATCGTCTTTGCGTACGACCAGGAGCGAGAAGGCCTCGACCGCGAGAATCTCAGTCTCCCCATGGGCCAGGACCAGCTCATCGAGCAGGTCGCCGCGGCGAATCACAACACCATCGTCGTCCTCGACACGGGCGGCCCGGTACTCATGCCGTGGCTCGACCAGGTCTCGGCGGTCGTCGAGGCCTGGTACCCCGGCGAGCAGGACGGCAACGCCGTCGCGGCCATCCTGTTCGGCGATGTGAATCCGAGCGGCCGGCTTCCCCAGACGTTCCCGCCGAGCACGGCCTTGGTCCCCGCAGCGTCAGGCGACCAGTGGCCCGGCAGCGGCGACGGCCAGGACGCGGCCTTCACGGAAGGCCTGGCCGTCGGCTATCGCTGGTACGACGCCCACAAGGTCACGCCGCTCTTCCCCTTCGGATACGGACTCTCGTACACGAGCTTCGCATACAGCCATCTGCGCATCGCGCGTTCGAAGGCTCACCTCGCGGTGTCGTTCATCGTGAAAAACACCGGATCGCACGCCGGGGCGGAGGTCGCGCAGCTCTACGTCGACGATCCGACCGCGGCGGGCGAGCCGCCGAAGCAGCTGCAGGGGTACCAGAGGGTGTACCTCCGCGCCGGTAAAAGTGCGCGACTGACGATCGCGCTCACACGGCGTTCGTTCTCCGTCTGGGACACCGCGTCCCAGTCGTGGAAGACGACCCCCGGGCTGTACCGGATTCTCGTCGGCGCCTCCTCGCGCGACATCCGGCTTCGCGGCTTCGTGCGGAAGTAACCCTCAGGCGACGTCGGCGCGATCGCGCTCGGAGTCGAGCGGACCCGCCTCTCGCTCACCGTTCCCCACGTGATTGCGTGCGACGTCGATAGAGCGGCTCTCGCGGATCACGGTCACCTTCACCTGGCCGGGATACTCGAGCTGGTCCTCGATCTCGCGCGCGATCTCGTGCGAGAGCAGGGCCGCCTCCTCGTCGCTCACGTCGCCCGGCGAGACGATGACGCGGATCTCGCGGCCGGCCTGGAGCGCATAGACCTTCTCGACGCCCGGCTTCGCGGCTGCCAGCTCCTCGAGCGACTCGAGACGCTTGATGTAGTGCTCGAGGCTCTCTCCTCGTGCACCCGGCCGCGACGCGGAGATCGCGTCGGCGGAGATGACGAGGACGGCCTCGACCGTCTGCGGCTGCACCTCGTAGTGGTGCGCTTCGATCGCGTGCACGACGCCCTGCTGCTCTCCATACCGGCGTGCGAGCTGCGCGGAGATGAGCGCGTGCGATCCCTCCATCTCATGGCTCATCGCCTTGCCGATGTCGTGCAGCATCGCGGCGCGCTTCGCGGTACGCACGCTCGCGCCGAGCTCGGTCGCCATGATCCCCGTGAGATGGACGACCTCGAGCGTGTGCTTGAGGACATTCTGCCCGTAGCTCGTCCGGAAGCGAAGCCGGCCGAGGATCTTCTGCAGCTCCTCGTGGAACGGCCCGCAGTTGGCCTCGAACACGGCCTGCTCGCCGGCCTGCCGGACGATCTCCTCGAGCTCCGCCTTCGACTGGTAATAGGTCTCCTCGATGCGGGCCGGGTGGATGCGGCCGTCCTCGATCAACTTCGTCAGCGTCAGGCGCGCGACCTCGCGGCGTAGCCCGTCGAACGACGAGAGCACGACCGCGTGCGGCGTGTCGTCGATGATGAAGTCGACGCCGGTGAGGTGCTCGAGTGCTCGGATGTTCCGACCCTCGCGGCCGATGATCCGACCCTTCATGTCGTCGGAGGGAAGCTCCACGACGGTGACGGTCGTCTCGGCCGCGTGGCTGGCCGCGACGCGCTGCAACGCGTCGGCGACGAGGTTGCGCGCACGCCGCTTCGACTCTGCGCGTGCCTCCTCTTCGAGCATTCGCACACGCCGGGCGAGATCGTGGCGAACGAGCTCCTCCCCACGCTGGAGCATCTGCGCCTTCGCCTCCGGCTGCGTCAGGCCGGAGATCCGCTCGAGGGCGGCCTGTTGTGCGCGGTTCGCCTCCTTGAGCTCGTCCTGGAGCGCCCGTAGATGCGTCTCGCGATCGGCGACGCCCTGGTCGCGGCGGGACACCTCGAGGAGCCGGCGCTCGACGTCCTCCTCTTTCGCAAGGACGCGTTCCTCGATCTTCATGACCGCCTGACGGCGATCGGCGAGCTCGGTGTCGATCTCGGCGCGCAGCTTGACCGCCTGCTCACGCGCCTCGATCTGCGCTTCGCGGCGAACGGCTTCCGCCTCCCGCTCGGCGTCCTCGACGAGCTGGCGCCCGGCGCGCCGGGCTTTGCCGACACCGGTGGTGCCGAATGCCTGCACTGCGACCAGCGCGAGGATCGCTCCTCCGACGATTCCGGCGGCGACTCCGATCGCGATCAGCACGGGCTGCTCCTCGCTCAGGTGGAGATGAGTTGTCCGCGCCATCCGCCGGTCACCGGCAGACGGGGTGTCCCCGAAGTCGCTCAGCTGTCGGCGCCCACCTCAGTGCGCGCCACCGTGCGCCGCCCTACCTCTGCGGCAGCCTCCGGTCGATCGAGTTGGTTGCGAAGTCGATTCTCACAGCGTGGGATGCGTTTCGGAAAAAGCCCGTATGCAGGAAAAACGTTAGATGGAACGTGGATGGATCGTAGCGCCGATCACGTGTCGGACGCAACTTCGAAGCCCCGTGCGGCGAGCCAGCGCTGCGAGCGTCCGGCCGCCAGGAACGCTCCGGCCCGCTCGTGCTCGGGCCTGAGACCGGCAAGCGCAGCTTCGAGCGCCTCTCCGGCGAATCCCTCCCCCTCGAGCGTCAACCGCACGGCCGCGTCTCCGTATCCACGGCCGGCGAGGCCTTGCGCGCGGATCGCCGCCGCCCGCTCGTCGTCGAGGATGCCGCTCCGCTCCAGCGTTGCGATCGCGTCGTCTGCGGCCTGCCCGGGGACTCCGGCTGCCGTGAGCCGGAGCCGGACGGCCGCCTGAGACCGGTCGCGGTGCGTCAGCGACCGCGCGGCCCGTGTGAGGGCGTTCGACCGTCGCAACTCGCGAGCGAGTGTCCGCGCCGCGGCGCGATCGAGCGCGCGGCCGACGAGCAGTCCGCTGCGGACAACCGCGTCGGCCGGGAGCGTGCGCCACGGCGCGCCGTCGAGCTCGACGTCCACGCGGCCGCGTGGACGCTCCCGGAGCGCCGTGACGGTGACCACCTACGCAGTGACGGGCTCGGTCGCTTCCTCGGTCTCGACCACAGCCTCGGCTTCCGCTTCGGCTTTCACCTTGGAAGGCGTCTTGCCGTTCGACGATGGCTCCTCGAGTACCGGCAGCAGCCGTGCGGACACGATCTGCTCCGGCCCGAGATCGATCTGGATGCGCTGAAGAATCTGCTGCGTCACGTCCGGATGCTCGCGCAGGAACGCAGCCGCGTTCTGCCGGCCCTGGCCGAGGCGCTCGTCACCGAAGCTGAAGTACGAGCCCGACTTCGTCACGGCCTTCCGCTCGATGCCCGTGTCGAGGACGGTGCCCTCCCACGAGATGCCGGAGCCATAGATGATGTCGAACTCGGCCTGCTTGAACGGCGGCGCGACCTTGTTCTTCACGACCTTCACGCGCACGCGGTTGCCGTACGCCTCGACGCCTTCCTTCAGCGTCTCGATGCGGCGGATGTCGAGGCGAACCGACGCGTAGAACTTCAACGCGCGGCCGCCCGGGGTCGTCTCCGGGCTGCCGAACATGACGCCGATCTTTTCGCGCAGCTGGTTCGTGAACAGGCAGATCGTGTCGGTGCGGTTGAGCGTGCCGGCGAGCTTGCGCAGCGCCTGGCTCATGAGCCGCGCCTGCAGGCCGACGTGCGAGTCGCCCATCTCCCCTTCGATCTCCGCCTTCGGCGTCAGCGCGGCGACGGAGTCGATGGCGACCACGTCGAGCGCGCCCGAGCGCACGAGCAGCTCGCAGATCTCGAGCGCCTGCTCGCCCGTGTCGGGCTGGGAGACGAGGAGGTCGTCGATGTTGACGCCGATCCGCTTCGCGTACGCCGGGTCCATCGCATGCTCGGCGTCGATGAAGGCGCAGATGCCGCCGCGGCGCTGCGCCTCCGCGATGACGTGGTACACGAGCGTCGTCTTGCCCGACGACTCGGGACCGAAGATCTCGACGACGCGGCCGCGGGGCAGCCCACCGACGCCGAGTGCGAGGTCGAGCGACAGCGAGCCGGTCGAGACGGCGCCGACGGACACCGCGGCGCGGTCGTTCATCTTCATGACCGATCCTTTGCCGAACTGGCGCTCGATCTGGCCGAGCGCGACGTCGAGTGCTTCGTTCTTGTCCACCTTCATCGACCTCCTAGGGCAACTGACGCGAGAACCTCGTACTCCGCACCGCTTGGGCGTAGCCGGGACAGATAAGCAGAGGCGTCGGACGGAATGAGAACATATGTTCCCATATTCGCCAGGTCCGGGCTGAGTCCTGGCCGCTCCCGAAAACGACCCACGGTGAGGTGCGGGAGCCACGGCCTCCCCTCCCGGCGGTAGACGCCGATCCGTTCCAGCCGCTCCTGGAGATCGGCCGCGAGGGCCCCTGCCCGGCCGCCCTCGTCCCGGCAGACGAGCATGGCGACGCTCCGGGTCTCGCGGTAGCCGACGGGCGTGAGCCCGAGCTCGCCTTCGGCGCCTTCCGCGGCCGCCCGCAGGGCCTCGAGGACGGCCGGGAGATCGGAGGCCGGCCGATGCCCGAGAAACGCCAACGTGAGATGGAGCTGCTCGCGCGGCACGACGCGCATGCGCTCGAGGTGGGTGTTCTGCCAAGCCTCGACGACGTCGAGCGCGGCGCCAGGCAACCGGAGGCCCAGGAAGAGCCGGATCCGTTCACTGCCGCCCACGGTAGGCGGCCAGGTCATACCGCTTCGTCGCCACTCCGTGTCAGAAGCCTGCGCACCAGGTGCAGCGCCATGACCGCGCTCCGCGTCCGGATCGACTCGCGGTCGCCGGGAAACGTGAGCTCCCGCGCCGCCGAGCCGTCAGGCCCCTCGGCATGGAGATGGACGAGCCCGACCGGCTTCTCCTCCGTCCCGCCGCCTGGGCCTGCGATTCCCGTGACCGCCACGGCGACGTCCGCCCCGAGACGCTCGCGCGCGCCGCGGGCCATCGCCTCCGCCACCTCGGCGGAGACTGCGCCGTGCGCGGCCAGGAGGCCCGCCGGCACGCCCAGCGCCGCCTCCTTCACCTCGTTTGCATATGCGACGACGGAGCCGACGAAGACGTCGCTTGCTCCGGGTACGGACGTCAACCGTGCCGCGACGAGGCCGCCTGTCTCCGACTCGGCGGTTGCGAGCTTCAGTGCATGCGCACGGCAGAGATCGAGGACGTGCGCCTCGATCGGCCGCTCATCGCGGGAGAAGAGCCACTGCTCGATCGGCGGCAGGAGCGCCGCCTCCAGCGCGTCCGCGCGATCCTCTGCGCCCGGATCGACCACGAGGTCGACGTGGATCTCGAAGTCGCGCGCGCAGATCGTCGCCTCCACCCCGTCGCCGTCGCCGCCCGCCTCGGCGAGCGCTCGCGCAACCGCCGACTCGCTCACACCGAAGAAGCGGAGGACGCGACGCCCCGTCGGCTGCGCACGCCTGAGCAACTCACGGAACGCGTCAGTTTCGAGCGCGTTTGGCCACAGCCGCTGCAGCTCGCCTGGGGGGCCGGGAAGAACGACGACCACCTTCCTGCTGTGCGCGACGAGCAGGCCGGGCGCAGTACCCGCAAGGCCGAGCGAAACGGCGCCGTCCGGAATCGTCGCCTGCTTCGTCACGCCAGGTTGGAAGTCGGCGTAAGGACGATTCAGCCGCTCCGCCGCCGAACGCGAAACAGCCTCGATCTGCTGCTCGAGGTCCGCGTCGACGTGGAGGCCGCGTCCGAGGACACGCGCGACCATCTCGATCGTTCGGTCGTCGTGCGTCGGGCCGAGTCCGCCGGAGACGAAGCACGCGTCCGCGACCACGCCTTCGCGCAGCGCCGCCTGCAGCTCCTCCGGGTTGTCGCCAACGATGACGATGCGGGCCGGCTCGAGCCCCAGACGCAGTGCCTCGGAGGCGAGGAACGGGCCGTTGCGGTCGGTGCGCTCGCCGCGCACGAGCTCGCTGCCCGTGACGACGACGATCGCGCGAGGCCGGCCCGTCAACCGGCGAGCGCGGTGCTCGACGGCGTCACGAGCACGGTCAGCTTCTTCCCTCCCGGGAGCGAGACCGCCTTGCCGTTCAATGTCATGCGCAGGCCGCTCTGATGGCGGATCCGCACCCAGAAGCGCTTGCCCGTGACGAGGTTCGACTCGCCCGACTGGAGCGTCCCCTCGTAGAGCACCGAGCCGGTCGAAGACCCGCGGCGGATCTCGATGTACGTGCCCGCCCCGGTGAAGCGCAGCCCCTGCGGCGCCGACACCTGCGGAAGCAGCGACCGCGTCGGGCTCGACGTTCCGCCGAACTTCCACGCGACGATGACGAGCGCCGCGAGCGCCGTCATGCCGACGAGCGCGAGCACCACCGCGCGCCGCTCGAAGCTCCGATCGTGCGGACGCTGCCTCGCGCGGTGGTGTGCCGGAGCGTCGACGAAGCCCTCGGCAACGAAGCGCGACTCGTACTCGTCCACGTACAGCTGCCCGTCGAGGCCGAGGAAATCGGCGTACGCGTGCAGGAAGCCCTTGACGTACGTCTCCGCCGGCAGGACGTCGAAATGCTCCTCCTCGAGCGCGCGCAGGTACTTGGCGCGAATCTTCGTCGCGAGCTCAGCCTGGGAGAACTCGAGGCTTTGGCGCGTGCGCGCCTCGCGGAGGCTGTTGCCGAGCTCGAACATCTACCTGGCGATTGTAGGCGGACGGAGGACGGCGAACTGATCGGTGATCTCGAGCGCCGTCGAGCCGAAGCGGTACACCGCCGCCGGGCGGCCGCCGCCGCTCCCGTAGTGCCGCTGCTCACCCGTGTCCTCCAGAAGCCGGCGGCGCAGAAGGACGCGCTGGAGGTTCGTCGCCGACACCGGATGGCCGAGCGCGGCCGTGTACAGGTCGCGCAGCTCCGCCATCGTGAAGACGGGCGGCGCGAGCGCGAAGCCGAGGTTCGTGTACGAGAGCTTGCCGCGCAGGCGCTCGCGGGCGGCGAGCAGGATCGGCTCGTGGTCGTACGCGAGCGTCGGCAGCTCGTCGAGCGGATGCCAGCGCGTGTCCGGCGGCAGCGCCGGGTCGGCGTTGCTCGGGACGAGGCCGAGGAACGCCGTCGCGAGCTCCCGGTGCGCCGGGTTGCGCCCTGGGTCGCTGCGCGTCTCCAGCTGCTCGAGGTGCGACACCTCCCGGACGTCCACCTTGGCCGCGAGGTGGCGGCGCACCGACTCCTCCAGTGTCTCGTCCGCCTCCAAGGTGCCGCCCGGAAGCGCCCAGAACCCGGCGTACGGCTCGCGCGCCCGCTGCCACAGGAGCGCCTGCAAACGGCAGTCCCGCACCTGGAGGACGGCGGCCAGAACCGCGTGCGCGGCTGTTTTCGCTTGGGAGTCGGGAACCGTGTACACTCGCCCATAGGTTATCGCCTTTGAGGAAGAAACTGCATCCCGACCTCGCGGTCGTCGGTGCCGGAGTCGCCGGCCTCACCGCTGCGCTGACCGCCGCCGACGGGGGCGCATGTGTCCTCGTCCTCGCGAAAGGCGCCGTCGACTCTTCCAACAGCTGGGCCGCCCAGGGCGGCGTCGCCGCGGCGGTCGGCCCCGACGACGACCCCTCGCTGCACGCGGCGGACACGCTCGCGGCCGGACGCGGGCTCTGCCGCGACAGTGCGGTCGACCTCCTCACCCGCGAGGCGCCGGAACGGATCTCCGAGCTCGTCGACCTCGGGGTGGAGTTCGACGAGGGTCTCGCCCGCGAGGGCGGCCACTCCCGCAGCCGCGTCGTGCACGCGGGCGGCGCCGAGACCGGCCGCCGCATCGCCGAGGTGCTCGCTGCACGCGTGCAGGAACACCCGCGCATCCGAATCGTCCCGGGTGAGCGCGTCCACTCGATCTCTTCGCTTTCCGGGCAGCCGGTCATCCTCGCGACGGGCGGCTACGCCGCCTTGTGGGAGCGCACGACGAACCCGCGCGGCGCGACCGGCGAAGGGCTGCTCCTCGCGCATGGCGCGGGCGCGGCGCTCGCCGACCTCGAGCTCGTTCAGTTCCATCCCACCGCTTTGCTCGACGACGGCTTCCTGCTCTCAGAAGCGCTGCGCGGCGCCGGCGCCACCCTCCTGGACGAGGACGGCGAGCGCTTCACCGACGAGCTCGCCCCCCGGGACGTGGTCGCGCGGGCGATCGCCGCGCGCGACGGTGCGTCGCTCGATCTCCGCAGCATCGAGCGCGACCGATATCCGACGCTGATGGCGACGCTCGCGCGTGCGGGTTACGACCCCGCCGATGAGCCGATCCCCGTCTCCCCCGCCGCGCATTACGCAATCGGCGGCATCGTCACCGATCTCGAGGGCCGGACGAACGTGCCCGGCCTGTACGCGGCCGGCGAGTGCGCATGCACCGGCGTCCACGGCGCCAACCGGCTCGCGTCCAACTCGCTGCTCGAGTGCCTCGTCTTCGGCCGCCGCGCTGCGCTCGCAGCCCTCGACGGGCCTCCGGTGTCGGACATCGGCGACCGGCGTCTGACACCGGCTCACGACGACGGAGCCGCACTCTGGCGAAACGCAGGGCTGATCCGCAGCGCCGCCGGGCTCGAGCGCCTCCTGGACGCGCCGTCGGAGCTCGTCCGGCTCATCGCGCGCAGCGCGCTCACGCGCACCGAGAGCCGCGGCGTCCACTTCCGCGAGGACTTCCCCGCCGAGGACGATGCGCTTGCCGGTCACCTCGTCATCCATCCCGGCGGCGACCCGGAGCTGGAGCGATGGAGCTGACGGACGCCGAGATCGACCGCGTCGTCACCGCGGCGCTGGCTGAAGACGTCGGCACAGGAGACCGGACGACCGCAGCGCTCGTCCCCGCGGACGCGCGCTGCCGTGCGCAACTCCTGCTCGAGGAGCCCGGCATCGTGTGCGGCGTCCCGATCGCCGCCGCGGTGTTCCGCGCCGTCGACCCATCCGTTCGCGTCGAGCCGCTCGTCGAGGACGGAACGGCCGTCACCGACATGCCGGCGCTCCTCGCCGAGATCGAAGGCCCGGCGCGCGCGGTCCTCACCGGCGAGCGCGTCGCGCTCAATCTTCTGGGTCGACTGTGCGGCATCGCCTCGCTCACGCACCGCTACGTCGAGCTCGCGAACGGAACGAGCGCGACGATCCTCGACACGCGCAAGACGACGCCGGGCCTGCGCGCGCTGGAGAAGTACGCCGTCCGCTGCGGCGGCGGCGTCGAACCACCGCGCCGGGCTGTACGACGCGATCCTCGTCAAGGAGAACCATCTGCGTATCGCCGGCGGGATCACCGCTGCGGTCGCCATGCTGAACGGCAATCCCGGCGTCGAGGTCGAAGCCGAGACGCTCGCGCAGGTGCAGGAGGCTCTCGACGCCGGCGTCGGCCGGATCCTCCTCGACAACATGAGCCCCGACCACGTCGCACAGGCGGTGACACTCACCGCCGGACGCGCTGAGCTGGAAGCGTCGGGCGGCATCTCGCTCGCCACCGTGCGCGGCTATGCCGAGACAGGCGTCGATTTCATCTCCGTGGGCGCGCTCACGCACGGCGCTCGCTCGCTCCACGTCTCACTGGAGGTCGAATGACCGTCACCACACTGCATGAAGAGATTCGCGAGCTCGCGCGGGCACGCGACGCGGTCATCCTCGCCCACAACTACCAGCGTCCCGAGGTGCAGGACGTGGCCGACTACGTCGGCGACTCGCTCGGCCTCTCGCGCCAGGCGGCGGCGACCGAGGCCGAGGTGATCGTGTTTTGCGGCGTTCACTTCATGGCGGAGACGGCGGCGATCCTCAGCCCGGAGAAGACGGTCCTCCTCCCCGACCTCGGCGCCGGCTGCTCACTCGCCGCGTCGATCACGGGCGCAGAGTTGCGCGAGTGGAAAGCGCAGCACCCCGGCGCCGTCGTCGTGTCCTACGTGAACACGACGGCGGATGTGAAGGCGGAGACCGACTACTGCTGTACGTCGGGCAACGCGCAACAGGTGATCGAGGCGATCCCGGAAGACCAGGAGATCCTGTTCCTTCCGGACATGTACCTCGGGCTCTGGCTCGAGCGCGTGACGGGACGGAAGCTGACCATCTGGCTCGGCGAATGTCACGTGCACGCCGGCATCCGGCCCGCGGACATCGAGCGCTGGGAGCGCGAGGCGCCGGACGCCGAGCTGCTCGTGCACCCGGAGTGTGGTTGCGCGAGCCAGGCGATGGCCTTCGGCAATGAGCGGACGAAGATCCTGTCGACGGAGAAGATGGTCGACTACGCGCGGCGCTCGCCGAAGCAGCGGTTCCTCGTCGCCACCGAGACTGGCATCCTCCACAGGCTCCAGAAGGAGGCGCCCGGCAAGACGTTCGAGCCGGTGCGCGAGGACGCCGTCTGCCGCTTCATGAAGGTGACGACGATGGAGAAGGTGCGCGACTCGCTCGTCGAGATGCAGCATCGCGTCACCGTCGAGCCGGAGATCGCCGACCGGGCGCGGCTCGCGATCGAGCGCATGGTCGCGATCGGCGCCTGAGCGGGGAGCGCGCCCAGGCTCGTCCCGGTGAGCGTCAAAGGCTCCTCAATGGGCTACCGGGAGTTAGTGCTCGAGCCGGAGGAGAAGCTCGTAGAAGCCAACCGCGATCGCGGCCGAGAGCGCGACGCAGATGCCGGTCACGGCGAGCCAGCGGGTGGCGCGCAGCCGTCCGGCTCCTCCGGCGCGCTCGAGCGTACGCCGGATCTGGCCGCCGGCGCCGCGGGCGAGGAGGAGCGCCCCGAGGCTGAGCCCCATCCCGATGGGGATCGCCCACACGGCGTCGAAGAGGTGGATTTTCCCCGTCTGTCGCGACAGTGCCACCGCGGCCGGCACCACGAGGACACCGCAGAGCGCCGCGATCAGCGCCAGCGAGGCCCGGTGGTTCGGGCGGTGACTACTGCTTGCCGTACGGCTTGCCATCGGCGACAGGGTAGGGAAAGCGGCGGCTACTGCTTGACATATGGCTGTCCGTCGGCCGCCGGCGGGACGGAACGGCCGATGACGCCGGCGACGGCGATGAGCGTCAGGACGTACGGCAGCACCTGGAAGAGCGTCGCCGCCGAGCTGGAGTAGACGGGGAGCCGGTAGGCCAACGCCGTCGAGAAGCCGAAGAGCAGCGCCGCACCCCACGCGCCGAACGGACGCCAGTTGCCGAAGATCATGGCGGCGAGCGCGATGAAGCCGCGACCCTCCGTCATGTTCTCGGTGAAGCTGCCGCCTCCGAAGCCGATCGAGAGGAACGCGCCGCCGAGCGCGGCCAGCATCCCGGACACCACCACAGCGGCGTAGCGCACTGCGTAGACGTTGATCCCGACCGTGTCGGCCGCACGCGGATGCTCGCCGCACGCGCGAACCCGGAGGCCGATCGGCGTCTTGAAGAGGATGAAGTACGAGAGCGGGACGAAGGCGATCCCGACCCAGATGAGCAGGTTCAGGTCGCCGATCGCCGGTCCGAGATAGGCCATGTGGTCAATGCCCGGAATAGCCACGTTCGGCACGACCGAGACGCCGGTCGGGATGTTCTGGTTCCCGTACAGCTGCTCGAAGAAGTACCCCGTCACGCCGAGTGCGAGAAAGTTGATCGCCATCCCACTCACGATCTGGTTCGCCCGCAGGTGGATCGACCAGTAGGCATGGATGAGCGCGAACAGGGCACCCGCGGCGAGGGCGGCGAGGATGCCGACGACCCAGCTCCCACCCTTGTCGGCGCCGTACACGCCCCAGAACGCGCCCATGAGCATCATTCCCTCGAGCCCGACGTTCACGACGCCGCTTCGCTCGGACACCATGCCGCCGAGCGCACCGAAGGTGAGCGGCGTCGCGAACACGAACACCTGCGCGACCAGGTCGGCGGCGAAGACGACGTGGAGGTTGCCGGAGCTCGACCGCGTGGCGAGCAGACCGAGCCCGAGGCCGATGACGCCCGACGCGATCGCGCCCCACCCCATGCGCCGCGTGCCCCGCGTGACGGCCCACAGCCCGGCTGCGATCGCGAGGATGCCGATGAGGATCGGCACGAGCGGCGAGCGCACCGTGAAGGGCGGGAGCGCGCTCCAGAACGCGACGAGGCCGAGGACGCTGCCGGCGACGGCGATCGCCTTCGGCCGCAGCACCCATGATGTCTCCGGCAGCGGCTGCGCGTGGTTCGTCACGCGGCAGCCGCCTCAGCTCGGCGTTTCGGCCGGAGCTTCCGGCGAGAGTTCCAGATGTAGAGGACGAAGACGTCGGCGCCGACGAACAGCACGATCAGCCCCTGGATCATCGAGGTCAGGTTGCCGGCGAGGCTCGGATCGAAGACGTTCGGGTTCAGGCCGCGCGTCGTGCCGTACAGAAGGCCGCCGAAGAGGAACGCCGCTATGCCCGTTCCGATCGCGGTGTTCCGGCCGAGCAACGCGACGGCGATTCCGAGGAACCCGATCTGCGAGGCCTGGACGTCGAGCACGCCGAATTGGAAGAGGTAGCCGAGCATGTCGAGTGCGCCCGCGAGCCCCGCGAACGCGCCCGAGATCGCCATCGCCTGGATGTACTTGCGCCTGACGTTGATGCCGCCGTATGCCGCTGCTTCGGGGTTGAAGCCGACCGCGCGTACCTCGTAGCCGAGCGTCGTCCGGTTCAGGATCAACCAGAAGACGACGAGGGCCGCGATCGCGACGAAGATCCCGTAGTCGAGGCCCTGCAGCACCGGGTTCCCCCAAAAGACCGGAATGTGCGCGCTCTGCACGACCGTCCCCGACTCCGGCGCTGCGGGGTTGTAGGTGTTCTGCAGCGGGCCGCCCTGGCCGAACAGATACTGGCCGCCCCAGATCGCAATCCAGTTGAGCATGATCGTCGAGATCACCTCGTGCGCGCCGGTCGTCGCCTTCAGGAAGCCGGCGATGCCGGCCCACGCCGCTCCGGCAAACGCCGCCGCGCCGATCCCGAGCAGTACGTGCGGCAGCGTGGGCCAGCTCGCGAAGGAGACGCCGACCCAGTTCGCGACGATCAGCCCGACGAGGTACTGGCCTTGTCCGCCGATGTTGAAGAGCCCG
This sequence comes from uncultured Actinomycetes bacterium, assembly GCA_963744355.1. Taxonomy (GTDB): domain Bacteria; phylum Actinomycetota; class Thermoleophilia; order Gaiellales; family Gaiellaceae; genus Palsa-739. The sequence goes on along the minus strand of CAVUTE010000004.1, from coordinate 510,228 downwards.
CAGCGGAACGGGAACGCGACCGCGAGCCCTACGAGGATCAGCGTCGTCGTGGTGAGCAGCGTCTGGGTCAGGTTGAACGCGTCGAGATTGACCGTGTTCGTGTTCCACGGAATGTGAAAGATCCAGTTGAAGCCGGCGCCGTCCCAGATGCCCCGGTAGGCGGACAGCGGGTTGTGTCCGGTCGCCGCGACGACGATGCCGCCCGCGAGGAACGCGAGCACCGCCGTCAGAACCGGCACGACTAGACCACCGGCGCGTTGCGCGACGCCGAGCCGCACGACGAAGTCCGTCGAAGGCTCCTGCTCGGGCGGCACGTTCGCGGACGGCGTCGCCTGCTCGCTCATGCCGCCTCCTTCCGACCGCCGAGCATCTGCAGGCCGATCTCCTCCTCGCCGGCGCCGGCCGCGTGCTCGCCGACGATGCGTCCCTCGTACATGACGAGGATGCGGTCCGCGAGCGAGAGCACCTCGTCGAGCTCGAGCGACACGAGCAGGATCGCGCGGCCCGCGTCACGCTCGGCCACGAGCCGCCGGTGCACGTACTCGATCGCGCCGACGTCGAGCCCGCGTGTCGGCTGGGCCGCGATCAGGACGACAGGGTTGCGCGCCACCTCGCGCGCGACGACGACCTTCTGCTGGTTGCCGCCGGAGAGCGACCGCGCAAGCGTGAGGGGGCCGCCGCCGCGAATGTCGAACTCCTTGATCAGACGCGCAGCCCGCTGCACGAGGCGCGCGGGATAGAGCCAACCGTGCTTCGAGTCCGGCGGCTTGTCGTAGTCGTGCAGGGCGATGTTCTCGGCGAGGTCGAATTCGAGCACGAGACCGCGCCGGTGGCGATCTTCCGGGATGTGCCCGATGCCGGCGTCGATCATCATCCGCGGCGTGAGGTGGCCCTGGAACTCGCGGCCCCCGACCGCCACGGTGCCGCTCGCGATCCGGCGGAGCCCGGTGATCGCCTCGACGAGCTCTGTCTGCCCGTTCCCGTCGACGCCGGCGATCGCGACGATCTCGCCGCGTCGCACGGTGAACGAGACGCCGCGCACCTTGTCGAGGTCGCGCTCGTCGATCACCTGGAGGTCATTCACCTCGAGCGCGACGTCTGTCGGCGACGCCGGTGCCTTGTCGACGCGCAGGAGCACCTCTCGACCGACCATCATCCGCGCGAGGCCCTCTTCGGTCGCACCCTGCCGGGAGACCGTGTCGATCTTCTTGCCGCGCCGCAGAACGGTGATCCGGTCGGCGATCTCGAGCACCTCGTTCAGCTTGTGGCTGATGAAGATGATGGATTTGCCGTCTGCTTGGAGGCTTCGCACGATCGCGAAGAGCTCGCCTGCCTCCTGCGGCGTCAGGACCGCGGTCGGCTCGTCGAGGATGAGGATCTCAGCGCCGCGATAGAGCGCCTTCAGGATCTCGACCCGCTGCTGCTGCCCGACGGTGATGCTCGAGACGAGCGAGGTCGGGTCGACCGCGAGGCCGAACTGCTGCGAGAGCTCCCGGACGCGCTCCTCGGCGCCGCGCTCGTCGAGCAACACACCGTCGCGCACGGGCTCGACGCCGAGGACGATGTTCTCGGCCACGGTCATGACCGGAATGAGCATGAAGTGCTGATGCACCATGCCGATGCCGGACTCGATCGCGTCCTTCGCAGACGAGAACACGACCTGCTTCCCGTGGACGACGATTTCCCCTTCGTCCGGCTTCGTCAGCCCGTAGAGGATGTTCATGAGCGTCGATTTGCCCGCGCCGTTCTCGCCGAGCAGTGCGTGCACCTCGCCCCGCCGCAGGTCGAAGTCGACGTGGTCGTCGGCGACGATCCCCGGGTAGCGCTTCGTGATGCCGTGCAGCTCGAGGACGCTGCCGCTCTCGTCCGCCATCGCGGTGATTCTACGCCCCGGAAAAAAAGGGGACGGGCAGAACGCCCGTCCCCTTGACCGTCCTTACGTCAGTGGGTCGGTCCCACCTTTGCGCCCGGCAGGAGGCCGATCAGGTCGGAGCCCTTGGCAACCGGCACCTTGACCGCGCCGGAGATGAGCTTCGCCTTGAGCGCGTTCATCTTGCTGATGAACGCCTTCGGCACCTTCGGGCTGATCTTGCCCACACCCACGCCGTTGTTCTTCATGTCGAACAGCAGGTCGCTGCCGCCCTTGAACTGACCGGCCTTCGCCTGCTTGATCGCGGTGAAGATGCCCGTGTCGACGCGCTTGAGCGCGCTCGTGAGCACGTTCTTCGCGAGGGCATACTGATCGACGTCGACGCCGATGCCCCACTTGCCTGCGCCTGCGGCGGCGTTCAGCGCGCCGATGCCACAACCGCCGGCGACCTGGAACTCGACCTGCGAGCCCTGGCCGAGCTGGTTCTGCGCGACCGTCTTGCACTTGTCCTGGGCGACGAAGTCCTGCGAGTAACCGACGAGCACCTTGATGCCCGGATCGGCGAGCTTCGCGCAGTAGTTGTAGCCGACGATGTAGTCGTCGACCGCCGGGATCTCGATGCCGCCGACGGCGCCGATGACCTGCTTGCCGCCGTTCGCCTTCGCCATCTCACCTGCGAGATAGCCGACGAGACAGCCGGACTGGTTCGACGCGTAGACGAGACCCTCGATGTTCTTGATGCTCTTCGCCTTCTTGAAGTCAAACCCGTGGACCGAATCGTCCGTGATGGTGAAGTCCACGTTCGGGAACTGCGCGGCCACCGTCGAGAGCGTCGGCGCGAGCAGGTAGCCGGCCGCGGAGACGATGTTCGCGCCCTCGCGGACCATGGTCGTCAGGTTCGGCAGGTAGTCCGAGCTCGAGTTCGACTGGATCTCGAGCGTCTTGATGCCGAGCTGCGTGCCGGCACGCTTCAGGCCGGCCAGCTGATTCTCGTTGAAGCCCTTGTCGTTGAACTTGCCGATATCGCTGACGAGCGCCGCCGTGAACGTGGCATGAGCCTTGACGGGAGCCGCAGTTCCGCTCCCGGCGAGCACGAGCCCCGCGAGCAGCGCCACAGCCGCTGCGGCGAGCAATGACTTCTTCACAAACCCTCCTAAGACCGAATAGTTGGTATCCCTCCGCTTCAAAGACGAGTCTAACCCGGAGAAGTTTGGGAGTCGAGGGGGGCCTTCGGTACGCGCTAGCGTAGGAACCGTGACCGTCGCCGGGCCGCGAGAGCTCCCTTTCGACCTCGCGGACGACCGGTTCATCGCCGATCCCTATCCGAGCCTGAGTGCTCTGCGCGAGGCTGCCCCGCTCGTCTATGACGAGCGCCTGGGGCGCTGGTTCGTCACCCGCCACGCCGACGTCCGGGCGTGCCTGCGAGACAAGCGCCTCGGTCGCAACTTCCGACACGTCGGCAGCGACGCCGAGTTCCACGCCGAGCCTCTGGACCCGCGCTGGGCCGAGTTCTGGGCGAGCGAGCGCTGGAGCCTCCTCTGGCTCGAGCCGCCCGAACACACGCGTATCCGGAAGCTCGTCGCCGCCGCGTTCACGCCGCGCGCGGTCGAAGGAATGCGCGAGCCGGCGACACGCCTCGCGCACTCGCTCCTCGAGGGCCTCGGCGAGGAGTTCGACCTGCTGTACGACTACGCGCAGCCGTACTCGATCACCCTCATCTGCGAGCTGCTGGGTGTGCCGACCGACCGCCATCGCGACCTGCTCGACTGGTCGCACGCAATTGTGAAGATGTACGAGTTCGACACGACCGAAGCGCAGGCGGTCGCGGCGAACGATGCGGCGCGCGAGTTCCGCACGTACGTCCTCGAGCTGATCGAGGAGCGCCGCGCCGATCCGCGCGACGACATGGTGAGCGGGCTCGTCCAGGCGCGGGTGGACGGCGAGCGGCTCTCGGACGAGCAGATCGTCTCGACCGTGGTCGTGCTGCTGAACGCGGGACACGAGGCGACGGTGAATACCGTCGGCAACGGCTTCCGCGCGCTCGCCACGCATCGGGACGAATGGGAGCGACTCGTGTCGGGCGCGGTCCCGGCCGCGCAGGCGATCGAGGAGCTGATCCGCTGGGACCCGCCGCTGCAGCTCTTCGAGCGCTGGGTGCTCGAGGACGGCGTCGAGGTTGCAGGGCTGCCTGTGCCGCGAGGCGAGAAACTTGCGCTCCTCTTCGGCTCGGCCAACCGCGACCAGCGCGTCTTCACAGATCCCGATCGGCTGGACATCGCACGCACGAACGCGGCCGAGCACATCGGCTTCGGCGGCGGCATTCACGTCTGCATCGGAGCGCCGCTCGCGCGCATCGAGCTCGCCGCGAGCCTCGAAGCGCTCGTAGAGCTCTGCCCCACGCTCCATCTTGTCGAGCAGCCGAAGCGCGTCCCGGCGTTCGTCATTCGGGGCTTCGAGTCCGTGCGCGTCGCCCGCTAGGAGCGCTGGACGAGGGCCGACTCGTCGACGAGCACGCGGCGCGGCTTCGAGCCTTCGTAGCCGCTGATGATCCCGCGCCGCTCGAGCATGTCGATCAGGCGGCCGGCGCGCGTGTAGCCGACCCGCAGGCGTCGCTGGATGAGAGAGACGGACGCGGTCTGCGTCTGGATGACGATCTCGATCGCCCGGTCGAGCAGCGGGTCGTCGTCGGGGTCGAACTCGCCGTGGGCCCCGTCGTCCGTCGGCTCGGCGAACACCTCGGGAAGCTCGAGATAGCCCTCGTCCAGCTCCTGCTCCCGCTGCCGGGTCTGCTCGACGACGAGCGCGATCTCCTCCTCCGAGACGTATGCCCCCTGGACGCGCTGGAGCCGGGACGTCCCGAGCGGCTTGAAGAGCATGTCGCCCTGCCCGAGCAACGCCTCTGCGCCATTCGTGTCGAGGATGACGCGCGAGTCGGTCTGCGACGAGACGGCGAACGCGATCCGCGACGGCACGTTCGCCTTGATCATCCCGGTGATGACGTCGACCGAGGGGCGCTGCGTCGCGAGCACGAGATGGATGCCGACGGCGCGCGACTTCTGCGCCAGCCGGATGACGGCGTCCTCGACCGCCTGCGGCGCGACCATCATCAGATCCGCGAGCTCGTCGATGACCACGAGTAGGTAGGGCACCGTCGGCTCGCCGCGCTGGCGGAACGCGCGGTTCGCCTCGTTCAGGTTACGGGCGCGCACGGAGGAGAGCCGCTCGTAGCGGCGCTCCATCTCGGCGAGGCAGTTGGCGAGCACCGCCGCCGCCTCCTTCGGGCTCGACACCACCGGCGTCAGGAGGTGCGGGATCGACTCGTAGTGATTGAGCTCGATCCGCTTCGGATCGATGAGGATCATGCGCACCTCGTCCGGCGTCGAGCGCAACAGGATCGACGTGAGGAGCGCGTTGATGCAGCCCGACTTGCCCGAGCCGGTCGTCCCGGCGATGAGCAGGTGCGGCATGCGCGCAAGATCGGTCCACACCGCCGTGCCGGAGATGTCCTTGCCCAGCCACACCGACAGCGGACTCGCCGTCGCCGGCAAGTCGTCGAAGATGTCGCCGAGCGTGACGAGGTTCGGCGAGAGGTTCGGCAGCTCGACCCCGACCGCCTGTTTGCCGGGGATGGGCGCGAGGATGCGGATCTCGGTCGTCGCGAGCGCGTAGGAGAGGTCGTCCTTCAGGCCGGCGACCTTCGACACCTTCGTGCCGGGCGCGAGCTGCAGCTCGAAGCGCGTCACGCGCGGCCCCGAGATCTGTCCGATGACTGTCGCGTCGACGCCGAAGTGCGCGAGTGTCGTGACGAGGAGCTCGGCGACGCGGGCCGAGCTCTCCTCCGACGCGCCCGGCTTCTCGGGGCTGCGGTTGAGGACGCTGCGGTCCGGCAGCTTGTACTCGGCATGCTCGGTGGTGATGTCCTCGAAGAGTTGATCCTGGTGCACGACGAGTGGCTCCGGCTCGAAGCTCATCAGTGCCGCGGGCGGCACGACCTCGGCGACGACGTCCGGGTAGGCCTCCTCCGCGTCGACGATGGGCTGCGTCTTCTTCGGGCGAGCCGCGCGTTCGAGTGCGGGCGCAACGGCAGGCCGCGGACGGCGGGCGCGCGTCGCCGCCAGACGCATCTGGCGATGCGAGCCGCGCAGCATGGCGCCGAGCGACGCGCCGGAAAGGAGCAGGGCGCCGACGAGGAGCAGGAACACACCGAGGATCGTCGAGCCCGTGACGCCGATCGCGACCCCGACGGCGCCGCCGAGCACCTGCCCGAGATAGCCGCCGTGGTCGCGGCCGAGAGCGATCATGAGCCCGAAGGCGAGGACGACGAGACCGGCGCGGAAGGGGCGCACGTCGACGAGCGCACTGCGCGCCACCATCAAGGAGCCGAGCGCGACGAGGAGCACCGGCAACACCCAGGAGGCGCCGCCGATGAGCGACTCGAAGCCGTTCACGAGAGCGCGACCGAGCCAGCCCCCGTTCCAGCCCGCGTACCGGACACTGCCGAGGAAGGCGCCGAACGCGACGACGCCGAGGCCCCATAGCTCGGGGTAACGCTTGACGAAGCCGCGCGGGAGCGACCGCTTCTTCTTCGCGGGCGTGCGCCGTCGGGTGCGCTTGGCAGGCGCCATGCCCGGGTTCTTCGCCCTCCCTAGGCCGATACCTCTGCGACGAGCATTCCGAAGTACGAGCGCCGCGCGTAGGCGAGCAGGTCAACGGCAGCGCCCTCGCCAAGCGCGCCCTGGAGCACCAGGAGCTGCCAGAGAGAGTCGGCCTTCCCATCCTCCACGAGCTCGGCGAGCGGCAGGAAGTCGAGCCGCTCCGAAGCGAGGATCTCGAGCAGCAAGTCGTCGTACGACGCTCCGGCCGGATGGAACCCATACGGGCCGTCGGCTGCATGCGTGTGTCCGTGGTCTGCGGATGCGATGAGCGCCACGCGACCGGGAAGCCGGGCGATCGCTTCGCCCAGCCGGATGTGTTCCTCCAGCGGCCGGTCGCGCGCCGGCGACACGACGACGACGCGCTTGGCGCGCATGAAGTCGAGCGGCACCTCCGTCCCCCAGTCGAGCGGCATCTCCGACTGCGCCTGCACGTTGCCGCCGTACGAGACGCCGAGGATCGGGAGCTCGAGCTCGAGCAGAGCGGCGGCGGTCTCGAGATCCGTCTCCCACTCCCCCACGCGCGCAGCGGTTACGACGGCGAAGTGGCCGTCGACGTGGACGTTGTGCGGCGTGACGACGATCGCGACGTCCGGCGCAGCCGCGTCGAACCGGCGGCCGAGCTCCTCCATCGCACCCCGCAGGTCGGGGATGTCGTCGAGGTCCCCGTGCGGCGCGATCGCTGCGAAGACGATCACGGCAGGGTCGCGATGCGATCGAGGAGCAGATCGAGGAACCGCGTCGCGTCGACGTCCACACCGACGTGCGCATTCCGCGTCCCGCTCGTGGCGTGCCAGCGGTCGACGACGGTGCGGCCGTCGCAGAACCGGGACGCGGTCTCGATCTCGACGTTGCACTGGATCGTCGTCATCAGGGTTGGGTCGATCACATGCGCGACTGCCATCGCGTCGTGGATAGGCGACCCGTCGAAGCCGTAGCGCTCCTCGTGGAAGCGCTGGAAGAAGTCGGAGAGCTCGGCGACGACGCGCCCGGAACGACCCGTGTTGCGCAGCCGCTCTGCGTGCGTCCGCGTGAAGAGCGCCTTGTGCGTGACGTCGAGGCCGACCATCGTCAGGTCGATTCCGCTCCCGAACACCGCCGCCGCAGCCTCCGGGTCGACAAACGCGTTGAACTCCGCCGCCGGCGTGATGTTGCCCTCCGCGATCGCTCCGCCCATCCACACGATGCGGTCGATACGCGCACCGCGCTCGACGAGACGGGCGACGTTCGTCAGCGGCCCCGTCGCGACGAGCACGACGCCCGGCTCGAGCCAGGCGGCCGGGTCCTCATCCGACGGCGCCGCAGACGGCTCGGGCAGGTCCGGCCCGTCGAGCCCACTCTCGCCGTGCACGTGTGCGGCAGTGCGCAGGGGTCGCCGCAACGGAGCGCTCGCACCGCGGACGACGGGGATGTCCGCGCGGCCGGCGAGCTCGAGCACCTTGAGGGCATTGCGGGTCGTCTTGTCCACGGTCTGGTTGCCCGCAACCGTGACGATGCCGCGCAGTTCCACCTCCGGCGAGGCGAGCGCGAGGAGGATCGCGATCGCGTCGTCATGACCCGGGTCGCAGTCGATGACGATCGGTGTGGTCACATCAACGCGTCCACTTCCGCCGCCGTCGGCAGGGAGGTCTGCGCGCCGAAACGCGACGCGGCGAGCGCTCCCGCGATGCATGCACGACGCAGCGCTTCCTCGCGCGTGCGGCCCTCGAGCAGCGACACGACGAGGCACGCGGTGAACGCGTCGCCGGCGGAGGTGCCGTCGACCGCCTCGATGGCCGGCGGCATCGCGCGGGCGACCTCCTTCCCGTCCTCGAGCAAGATCGCGCCCTCGGCGCCGAGCGTGAGCGCGACGACGCCGTCGCGCTCCGGCAGGGTTCCGACCTCGAAGCGGTTCACGATCGTGACGTCGGCGGCCGGAATGGGGCCGCGTGCCGGCGCGGCGTTGAGGAAGAAACCGTCGGGCGCGAGCTGCGAGGCGCGCTCCACCGTTTCCAGCGGGATCTCCAGCTGGCAGAGGACGGCATCCGCGTCACCCAGGTCGAGGTCGTCGGGCAGGAGCTGGAGGTTCGCGCCGGGAGCGACGACGATCTCGTTGTCGCCGTTCGCGTCGACGGTGATGAGCGCCACGCCGGTCGGTCCTTGCACGCGCTTCAGCCGGTCGAGCCGGACGCCGGCTTTCTGCAGCTCCACAAGCGCAAGCGCAGCGTGCTCGTCGTCGCCGACACAGGCGATGAGATCCACCTCCGCGCCGAGCCGGGCGGCGGCGACCGCCTGGTTGGCGCCCTTGCCGCCGGGGATGCGGCTGAAGGTCGCGTCCGTGACTGTCTCCCCCGGCTGCGGCAGGCGCTCCGCGCGGGCGACGAGGTCGAGGTTGATCGACCCGACGACGGTCAGGCGCACAGGCAAGCCTACGGCTCCTGGTTACAGGCGAGGTGAGGGGGCCGCCAGCACTGCACTCAGCCCCGGAGCCTAGGCGACGGTCAGGACGCGGAGGTCGTCGAGCGCGCCGCCGAGCAGGTTCTCGCGCAGGTCGAACAGGCCGGCCCAGAGCGACGAGGGGTCGGGAACGACCTCGATGCGCGCGCCGTCGGACAGGCCTTCCAGCGCCCGCACGAGGACGGCCAGCTCCAGATAGGCCTGCGCAACACGATCCGCAGGAACTCGTACGCCTGCGCGCTCGAGGATCGGTCCCCAGTCCAGCAGCTCGGCAACGCCGGGGCCGCCGTACCACGACCGGCCTTCGAGTGCGTCCGCCTCGAGCTCGAGCAGGTACCGGTCGAGCGGATCCTGGAGCCCGGAGAGCGCCGTCTCGACTCGCTCGGCGGCCCGACGAATCGCCGCCTGCCGCCCACCGGGCGTCGCCGGCTTCGGCTCGCCGCGCGCCCACTGTTCGAGCAGCCGGCAGAACGCGAGCGCGGACGCTTCGCAGGCACCGAGCTGCGCGATGAGTCGCAGGGCGGTCGCCTGTTCGGTCGCGCACTCCTCGAGCACGTCCGCCCACGTGGGCACGTAGCGCAGCCGGTGGCGGGCCATCAGACTTCCACCAGCACTGGGAGGATCATCGGCCGCCTTCGCGTGCGGTGGTACACGATGCCGCCGAGCGCGTCGTGCAGATGCTCCTGGAGGAGCTTGATCTCGGTCACGTCGCCCCGGAGAAGTTGTTCGAGCACGCGCAGCGCCTCGCCGCGCAACTCCTCCAGGAGCGGCTCGGCGCCTTCGCCGAAGCCGCGCACGATCAGCTCCGGCGGCGCCGTGAGAGCGCCGCTGCCGTTCGAGGCGGCAAGAGTGGCCACGACGATGACGACCCCGTCCTCTGCGAGCCGTCGCCGGTCGCGCAGCGCCACGTCGTGCACGTCGCCGACGCCGAGGCCGTCGACGAACGTCATTCCGGCCTGGACGTGGTCGACGACGCGCGCGACGCCGTCCTTCAGCTCCACCACGGTGCCGTTCTCGGCCAACAGGATGTTCTCGTCGGCGAGGCCGCTCTCACGCGCGAGCTGCGCATGGGCGGCGAGCATGCGGAACTCGCCGTGCACCGGCATGACGGCGCGCGGACGGAGCAGCGCGATGATCGTGCGCAGCTCCTCGGCGCGCCCGTGCCCGGAGACGTGCACCGGCGCATTGTCCTCGTGCAGCACCTCGGCGCCCGACCGGGCGAGGCGGTTGATCGCGTCGTGGACGCGGAGCTCGTTCCCTGGAATCGGCTTCGCCGAGATGATCACCGTGTCGCCGGCCTCGACCCTGACAGCGGGATGGTCGTTGTACGCGATGCGCGTCATCGCCGACATCGGCTCGCCCTGGCTTCCCGTGCAGAGGATGAGCTGTTCGCCGGGCGGGAGCTCGGCGAGATCCTGCGGGCGCAGGATCATCTCTTCGGGGACGTTCATGTAGCCGAGGTTGCGCGCGATGTTCGCGTTCTTCCGCATCGAGCGGCCGACGAACGCGACCTTGCGGCCACACTCGATGCCCACGTCGGCGGCCTGCTGCATGCGATGCACGTTGGACGCGAACGACGAGATGAGGATCCGGCCCGTTCTGGATGGGAAGATCTGGCGGAACGCCTCGCCGACGACGCGCTCCGACTGCGTGACGCCTGCGCGTTCGGCATTCGTCGAGTCGCCGAGGAGGAGGTCGACGCCCTGGTTGCCGACCGACGCGAGCTTCCCCACGTCGGTTCGTTGGCCGTCGACTGGCGTGTGGTCGATCTTGTAGTCGCCGGTGTGGACGACGCGCCCGCCGGGCGTCTCGAGCACGACCGCGGCTGCATCCGGGATCGAGTGCGCCATGCGGATGAACTCGATCCGGAACGGGCCGAGATCGAACGGCTCGTCGCCGGGCGCGACCTCGCGGAGCTCCGCTTCGCGCGCGAGACCGTGCTCGTCCAGCTTCGACTTGATCAGACCGAGTGTGAGCCGGGTCGCGACGACGACCGGAACGTGCACCTCGCGCATGAGATACGGCAGCGAGCCGACGTGGTCCTCGTGGCCGTGCGTGAGCACGACGCCGCGGATCATCTCCGCGCGCTCGACGAGATAGGAGAAATCCGGGAGGACGAGGTCGACTCCGAGATGTTCGTCGCGCGGGAACGCGAGGCCCGCGTCGACGATGACGATCGACCCCTCGGCCTCGTAGGCAGTCATGTTCTTCCCCACCTCGCCGAGGCCGCCGAGGGGGATGATCCGGCAAATGCCCAAGCTGCCTACGCCTGGACCGGCTGGAGGATGCCGGCCCGCTCGAGGCAGGCGCGAATCTGCGTGAGCTCGTCGTCGGTCGGCTCGACCATCGGCAGCCGATAGCCGCCGACCTCGTGCCCGAGGAGATTGACGGCGGCCTTGATCGGAATCGGGTTCGTCTGGATCTTCAGCAGATCGAATGCAGGCGCCATGTCGTCGTTCAGTGCCTTCGCGCCCGCCGTGTCGCCGCTCTTGTACAGCCGGACCATCTCCTTCGTCTGCGGCCCCCAGACGTGCGTGTGCACGCAGATCCCGCCCTCGCCGCCGAGCTCCAGGAACGGATGGACGAGGCTGTCGTCGCCCGCGTAGAGCATGAGCCCGGTGTCGACGATGTGCCGCGCCTGGTCGAGGTCGTCGTAGGCCTGCTTCACGCCGGCGACGTTCTCGATCTGGGCAAGCTCGGTGACCGTCTCCGGCTCGATGTTGACGACGACCCGGCTCGGGATGTTGTACGCGATCACCGGCTTGTCGGTGACGACCGCGATCTCCTGGAAGTGGCGGACGATCGCGCGCTGCGGCGGCCTGTTGTAGTACGGCGTGACGGCGAGGATGCCGTGGACGCCGAGGTCGTGCGCCTCGCCGGTCAGGTGGACCGAGTGCGCGGTGTCGTACGTGCCGGTGTTCGCGACCACGGTCGCGCGATCGCCGACAGCGTCGAGGGCGACGGCGAAGAGCTCGAGCTTCTCCTCGTCGGTGAGCGTCGGGGCCTCCCCGGTCGTGCCTGCGACGACGAGGCCGTCGGACCCGTTGTCGACGAGGTGGGCGGCGAGCCGCCGGAAGCTTTCGAAGTCGACGGACCCGTCCTGATGAAAGGGGGTGACGATCGCGGTCAGTATTTCTCCGAGCACGGAAGTCATTTTACGTGACGCTCCCGTCACACACCTGTAACAGGGCCCGGCCCCGTTACGGGAGTGTCACTGAACCGAGTCCGCGAGCTCGCGCAGGCACCAGAAGATGCCCTCGGAGAAGCTCGGGAACGGCTGGATCGTGTCGAGCAAGACGTCGACGGGGACCGCTGCACGGACGGCGAGCGTCAGCTGTCCCAGCCACTCGGTCGCCTGCGGCCCGACGGCGACCGCACCCACGAGGACGCGCTTCTCGGGATCGGCGAAGAGGCGCAGGAAACCGTCGCGCTTCGGCTTCTCGTACGTCGCCATCCGGGAGGTCGCGGTCAGCTCCCAGCGCGCGGACACGAGGTCGTCGCCGTCGGTGCGCCCGACGGTGGCCACCTCGGGATCGGTGAAGATCCCTGCCGGGATCGCCCGGTAGTCCGCCTCGACCGGCCGCCCCGCCATGTTCGCCGCGGCCACACGCGCCTGGTACTTGCCGACGTGGGTGAAGAGGGCGACGCCGGTGACGTCGCCGATCGCCCAGACGTTCTCTGCGGCGCGCATGTGCAAGTCGACTTCGATCCCGCGCGGGCCGGCGGTCACGCCGATGTCCTCGAGGCCGAGGCCCTGGACGTGGAGCTTGCGGCCGGTGGCCACGAGAAGCGTGTCGGCGCCGACCGTCGAGTCGTCCGACAACGTGAGCCGCACCCCGGGCTCGACGCGCACCACGTCCGTGCCGAGCCGAACGTCGATCCCCTCGGCGCGGAAGACGTCGGCGATGAGCGCGCCTGCTTCCTCGTGCACGCGGCCGAGCAGGCGCGGGCCGTGCTCGACGATCGTCACCTGCGAGCCCATGCGCGCGAAGAATTGCGCGAACTCGGCGCCCACCGGTCCGCCGCCCATGATCGCGAGCCGCTTCGGGATGGAATGCGTGCGCGCGGCGTCTTCGTTCGTCCAGTAGTCGACGCTGTCGAGGCCGTCCACCGGAGGGATCGCAGGCGCTGTGCCGGTCGCGATGACCAGCCGGTCGTACTCGAGCTCGGGCCCGTCCTCGACCGCGATCACGCCCGGGCGAACGACCCGTCCGTAGCCACGGACGAACGCGGTGCGGTTCTCCTCGAGGAACGCCAGCCCCGCGGCGTCGTCCCAGTTGTCGGTCGCCCAGTCCCGCCACTCCCAGACGCCGGCCTCGTCGGGGTGCTGTGGCCGGAAGCTCGGCGCATGGTCGAGGGCGGACGACAGCTCGACCGAGCGCAGCATCGTCTTCGTCGGAATGCAGGCGTAGAACGTGCACTCGCCGCCGACGAGGCGAGTCTCGACGACCGTGATCTCGACCTCTGGGTCGAGCCGGCGGAGGGCCCCGACGAAGTGCTCGCCGGTCGACCCTCCGCCTAGCACGACGACGTGCACTACTTGAGCCCGTTCGCCTTCAGGAAGGCGGAGGCCACTGCGGCGGGCGTCTTCTTGTCGATCCCGACAGCCTTGTTCATCGCCTGCATGGCGGCGAGCGTGAGCTTGGACGAGACCGCGTTCACCGTGCTCGAGAACGTGGAACCGCCGGCCGCGAGGAGCTTCTGCGACACGATCGGCGCGACGTTCTGGAAGCCGAAGATGTGCTTCGTATCCGTGAGTGCGACGTACTTGCCCGTCGCCTGCTGCGGGTCGGTCGAGAAGCCGTCCCCGCCGGTCGCCTTCCCGTCGTCGAGCAGCGTGTACACGCTGATCGTCGACAGCGGCACGAACTTCGTCTGCGTGAGCCCGTAGATCCGCTTCAAGCCGAGCAGACAGGTGATGCGCGTCTGGCATTCCGGGAAGCCGGCGTACGTGAACGACTTGACCTTCTTCAGGTCCCCGATCGTCTTCAGCCCGTACTTCTGCGCCGTCGACTTCAGCACCGTGACCGTGTCCGTGTCGTAGAACGGCGTCGCGTTGAGCAGCGTCAGCCCGCGCGTCTGCTCGAACGTCTTCGCCTGGGCGTAGACCGCACTCGCCGTCTTGCCCGGGGTCTCCTTGGCGATGTCCTGGACGACGACGCCGGTGTACTCGGGCAGCAAGTTGATCTTGCCGCTCTTGATCGCGGTGTCGGCGAGCTCGGAGCTGCCGAGGCTGCCGGCGTATTTCACGGTGAAGCCCTTTGCGGCAAGCGCCTGGCCGTACAGCTGGCCGAGGATGAACTCCTCCGTGAAGTTCTTGTTGCCGACGAGCACCGTGGGCTTCGCCTGCGGCGCCGCCGACGCGACGGCCGCGGTCCCACCCAAGACGATCGCGACACCCAACGAGATCGCGAATGCCGCCTTTGCGGCACGCCGCGTGTGCTTCCTGATCATGCGTCCCTCCCGGGAACGGAGTGATAGATACCCCGGGAGCCTACGGAAGCGGGACAGGTCTAGGCGAGGCCGCTCTCCGGACGACGGAGAGAATGAAGGCGGCGAGAAACGCGAGCGCCGAGACCCAGAGCGATGCCGCGACCACGCCGCTGAGGCCGTAGCTGGCTTGGTTGACGATGATCTGGCCGAGGCCCCCGCCGCCTGCGACGGCGGCGATGGTCGCCGTGGCGATCACGAAGATCGCCGCGATGCGGATCCCCGCGAGCACGAACGGCAGGCCGAGAGGGAGCTCGACCTGAAGCAGCACCTGTCGCCCCGTCATGCCCATGCCTCGCGCAGCGTCGACCACGTCGCGGTCGCACGTATCGATCGCGAAGTACGCGTTCGTGAGGATCGGCGGCACGGCGAGCACGACGAGAGCGGCGGTGTTGTTCCAGAAGCCGACACCGAGGATCGTCAGCCCGAAGGCGATGAGCACGAGGCTCGGCAGCGCCCGCCCGACGTTCGAGACGCTCGCGGCGAGGAAGAGCCCGCGGTGCAGGTGGCCGAGCCACAGCCCGACCGGGAGCGCGAGCAGAAGCGCGATACCGAGCGCGGCGCCCGACAGCTCCAGGTGCTCCCCCGTCTTCGTGAGCAGGAGATGCGGGTTGTCCGCCATGAAGCGGAACGCATTGACGAACGTCTTCATGCGACGCGCACCCACGGAGTCAGGCGGCGCTGGAGGAGGACGAGCAGCCCGTCGGCGACGAGCGCGAGCGCGATGACCATGCCGCCGGCCGTGAAGATCTCGGTCTTGAAGACGTCCTGCGAGAGCGCGGCATAAATCGGCTGGCCGAGGCCCTTCGCGATGACGAACGGCGCGATAGTCGCGATCGAGATCGTCGACACAGTGGCGACGCGCAGGCCGGTGAGGATCGCGGGCAGCGCAAGCGGCAGCTCGACGCGCCTGAATGTCTGCGCGCGCGTGAAGCCGGAGCCGCGTGCCGCGTCGACGACCTCCTCCGGCACCGCGCGCAGGCCCTCGATCATGTTCCGGTAGAGGATGAGGAGCGTGTACGAGACGAGCGCGATCTCGACCGTGAGCAGCGAGATGCCGGTGAACGGCACGAGGATCTGGAAGAGGGCGAGGCTCGGGATCGTGTACAGAAAGTCCGACACGATCCCGATCGGCGGGTCGACGAGCCGGAAGCGGAAGCCGAAGAGCGCGAGCGCGAACGCGAACGCAAAGCCGATTCCGATGGCGATCGCCGCAAGCTCGATGTGCTGGACGAGCGCCGGCTGCAGCGTGTCGCTCCAGTGCTGCCGCACCCAATCCGTGCAGAACCAGCCGTTGTTCACCTCACAGGAGCTGCCGCTCCCGAAGTTCGGAATGACAGGTCCGCCGGCGACGATCACGAGATCAGCGCCTCGCGCGTGACGGAGCCGACGACAGCTCCGCTCTCGTCGGTGACGGCGAGGACGTCGGCGTGCGTCTCGATCGTGACCGCGAGCGCGTCGCGGAGCGTCATCGTGCGCGGGCATCTCGGCCCCTCCGTAGGCGGCCCGAGCTCGAGCTCCGCCAGCGTGTGGAGTGCGAGCGCCTTGAGCGCGCGATCGCGGCCGACGAACGCGGCGACGAAATCGTCTGCAGGCTTTTCGAGAATTGCACGCGGCGTGTCGAACTGCGCGAGATGCCCGCCGGTCCGGAGGATGGCGATGTGGTCGCCAACCTTGATCGCCTCGTCGATGTCGTGCGTGACGAAGACGACCGTCTTCCGCACCTCCTTCTGTAGACGGAGGAACTCGTCCTGGAGCCGCGCCCGCACGATCGGGTCGATCGCGCCGAACGGCTCGTCCATGAGCATGAGCGGCGGATTGCCCGCGAGGGCGCGTGCGAGGCCGACGCGTTGGCGCTCGCCGCCGGAGAGCTGCGCCGGGTAGCGCTTTGCATACGACTGATCGAGGCCGACAAGCTCGAGGAGCTCCTCCGAGCGCGTGTGGATCCACGAGCGCGGCCGGCCGTACAGGCGCGGGACGGTTCCGATGTTCGCCTCGATCGTCATGTGCGGAAAGAGGCCGACCTGCTGGATGACGTAGCCGATGCCGCGCCGCAGCTGGACGAGGTTCTGCTCGCGGACGCTCGTCCCGTCGATGCGGATGTCGCCGCTCGTGAGCTCGATGAGCCGGTTGACGAGGCGGAGGGCCGTCGTCTTCCCGCCGCCGGACGGGCCCACGAGCACGCAGATCTCGCCCGCCGGAACGGTGAGCGACAGGCGTTCGACCGCCGCGCCTTCCCGTCCCTCGTAGCGTTTCGTCGCCTCGTCGAAGACGAGCTCGGCGGCCTGACCCGGCATCGCCGGGAACTATGGCCTAAAGGACAGCGTCTAGGCCGACGGTGAGACCGGGTGGCAACGAGTCGAGCTGCTCGAGCGCGAGCAGCACGCCCTCGGCGAACGACTCGCGCGCGGTCGTGTCGTGCCGGATCGTGAGCAGCTGTCCCTCGCCCCCGAAGATGACCTCCTGGTGCGCGACGAGCCCGGGCAGGCGCACCGAGTGGATGACGGTGTCCACGCCGATGAGCTCCGCGGTCGCGCGCGCCGTGCCCGAGGGCGCGTCCTTCTTCGCTTCGTTGTGCAGCTCGATGATCTCCGCGCGCGGGAAGAAGGCGGACGCCTCGCGCGCGAACCGCATCATCAGCACCGCGCCGATGGAGAAGTTCGGGGCGACGAAGAGGCGGAGGCCGTTCGCTGCAGCGAACTCATGCAGCGGCTGCGGATCCCAGCCGGTCGTGCCGACGACGCAGGACACCCCTTGCTCGAGTGCGGCGCGCACGTTCGTGGGAGCCGCCTCCGGCGTCGTGAAGTCGACGCACACGTCGAGGCCGCGGACGTCCGGCTCGTCGCCGATCTCGACGCTCTTCACATCGTGACCCGCGCGCTCGAGGACGGGCAGCAGAGCCGCTCCCACCTTCCCTTCCGCACCGAAGAGCGCGACCTTCATGCCGCTTTCTTCGCCACGCCGTTCCCGATCGCGGCGCGGAACCGGTCCTCGTCCGGCCCGACGCAGGCGGCGGACATCCGGTCAGCGCCGAGCAGGACGCCGGCCAGCTCGGCCACCTCGTCGGGCTCGACGGCGTCGACCTCAGCGATGATGCGGTCGAAGCTCAGCAACTCGGTGTCGGTGATCAGCGACTTGCCGAGCCGGCTCATTCGGTTCGCAGTCGACTCCATCGAGAGCGTGATGCGCCCCTTCATGCTCTCCTTCGCGCGTTCGAGCTCGCCCTTGCGGAACGTGCCTGCTGCGATCTCGGCGATCTGCTCCGTGCAGATCTCGACGCACGAGGCGAGGTTCTCCTCGCGCGTGCCGACGTAGATCCCGATCAGCCCTGTGTCGGTGTACTGCGAGGCAAACGTGTAGACGGAGTACGCCATGCCGCGCTTCTCGCGGATCTCCTGGAAGAGACGGGACGACGCCGAGCCGCCGAGGATGGAGTCGAGCAGCGACGCGGCGAAGCGGCGGCGGTCGGAGCGCGAGATGCCGGGCGCGCCGAGACACAGGTGGTACTGCTCGGTCTCCTTGCGCTCGAAGCGCAGGCCGGACGTTGGCGCTTGCGTGAACGGACGGCGAACGCGCGGCGCTGTGCGGGCGGCGGCGGCGCTCTTGCGCTCGAAACGCTCGAGCAGCGAAACGAAGCGGTCGTGCGCGATGCTCCCGGCCGCCGCGACCACGATGTTCCCACCTGTGTACATCGAACGGTGGTACGCGGCCACCGACCGGCGGCTGACCGACGAGATGACGTCGGCGGTCCCGATGACGGGCCGGCCGAGTGCGTGGCTCCCGAACACCGCTTCGGAGAAGAGATCGTGCACGAGCTCCTGCGGGGTGTCCTCGTACATCGCGATCTCCTCGAGGACGACCTCGCGCTCCTGGTCGAGGTCGGCGAAGGCCGGGGCGAAGACCATGTCGGTCATCACCTCGAGCGCCTCTTCGGCATGACGGTCCGGGACGCGCGCGTAGACCACCGTGTGCTCGCGCGACGTGGCGGCGTTCAACTCCGCGCCCATGGCGTCGAACGTCTCGGCGATCTGCTGCGCGTCGTAGGAGCGCGACCCCTTGAAGAGCATGTGCTCGATGAAGTGGGACACGCCGGCGCGGTCGTCGCGCTCGTCGCGCGAGCCGGCGCCGATCCAGAAGCCGATCGCCACCGAGCGGACGCTCGGCACGCGCTCGGAGATGACGCGCTCACCCGAGTCCAGCTCGGACAGGACGTACTTCTGCACGTCCGGATGCTATTTCAGACGAACTGGAGGCCGGTGCCGGAGCGCTTGGCGTGGTACAGCGCCTCGTCCGCGAGCCGGAACAGCGTCTGGGCGGCGCTTGCATCGGCGGGGCACGAGGCGACGCCGAAGCTCGCGCGCATGCCGTCCATCTTGTCGCGGATGCGGTCGATCACCTCGCGCGCGTCGTCTTCGGTCGCCTCCGCGAGCAGCAGCGCGAACTCGTCGCCGCCGACCCGGAACGCGTTGTCGCTCTTGCGCAGCGCCTTCTCGATCGTCCGCGCGAACATCTGGAGAGCCTCGTCGCCGGCGGCGTGCCCGAGCCGGTCGTTCACGCTCTTGAACCCGTCCAGGTCGCACACCACGAGCCCGAACTGGCGCCCGTAGCGAATCGCCCGTGCCACTTCCGCCTCGAGGCGCTCGACGAAGGCACGCCGGTTCAGCAGGCGCGTCAGCGGATCGTGGTCGGCGAGGAAGCTCAGCTCGTGCACGCGCTCTGCAGAAACGATCGCCGCTGCCGCCTGGTTCGCGAAGATCCGCAGCGCCTGGAGCTTCTCGCTCGACGGCAGCAGCCGGTCGGCGGGCTCGTCGGCGGAGAGGATCCCGATGACGGCATCGTCGGCGTCGCGCAGCGGGACGAGCAACCAGTGCCGGTTCCAGGCGTGCGGGCCGCGCCCGTTCAGCTTCGATGCGTACGTGATCTTCTCCCGGGAGACGAGGCGTTCGGCCTCGTCGTTGGGCACGAGATAGCAACCTTCGATCTCGAACCCGGGGTCGAAGAGCGGCAGGATGTCCGCCAGATAGATGGGAGCGGTGAGGACGCTGTCGCGGTTCCAGCCGACAGACGCGCCTGCGCTCACCTGGCTCGTGAGCGGATCGGTCAGCAGAACGAGGACGTTCTGGAAGCCGAGCGCGTCCCGGACGCCGACGCACACCCGCTGCATGATCGCGTCGGCGCTCGGGTGCGCCGTGAGACCTGTCGACACGCGCAGTAGCTGCTCGAGCGCAAGCCGGTGCCGCGCGGCGTCCGCTGCCTCCTGCGCCGACTGCAACGCGATCGCTGCATGATCCGCGAGCGCAACGAGGACTTCGAGGTCGTCGTCGGTCGGGCGCCGGCGGTTCGCCGGCTCGTCCACCGACAGGATGCCCAGGAGATGACCGTCGTGATGGCGCATCGGCACGAAGAGCGCGTCGAGTGGATGCCACGCGCTCTCGCCGACACCGGCCGCCTCGTCCGGGAGATAGAAGTCCTGGCCGGCCGCCCCCCAGTCGAACTCACCCGCAGGCACGACGTATGCGCCAAGGCGATGGAAGCGGTTCGCAAGCACCGGCTCCCACTCCTCGATCCGGCGCACGTGCCCGACGAGCGTCTTCTGCGCCTCCTCGCCACCGTGCACGGTGGCGGTCTCGAAGTCGTCCCACTCGGGCCGGTACAGGTTGATCGCGACCGTACCGTAACCGAGCGACTCGGCCACGACGCGCGCGATCGCCACCAGCAGCTCCGGGACGTCGTCGGCCGCGCGGACGAGCCGCGTGACCTCGAGCAGGCCGCGAAGCGGTGAAACGGGTGGAAGGTTCGGCTCGCCCAGGATGGGATTCCTCACCTAGGGTCATCGGCACGGACGGGGGATTCGAGGTACCCCCAAAGAGTGAGGGGGCGGCCCGGCTAGAGCCGCCCCCTCGGTGTTTCCCTAGCGCCGGCCGCCGCGGCTTCCGCCGCGACCGCGATCGTCGCGGCGCGGGCGCTCCTCCTCCGGAGGCCTCGGCGGTGCGTCCTTCGCCCGCTCGATCAGCTCCTCCGGCTGGACGAGACGGCCGTCCTCGTGCTTCGCGATGAGCTTCAGCCCGATCCGGCCGCGCGCCTTGTCCACCTCCTGGACGACGACGTCCACGACGTCGCCGCGCGCCATCACGTCCTCGATGTGACCGACACGGCCCGGGCCGACGTTGGAGACGTGCAGCAAGCCGTCCGTCCCCTTCTTCAGCTCCACGAAGGCTCCGAACTGCGTCGTCTTGACGACCTTGCCGGTGTAGGTGTCCCCCACTTCCGGCTCCTTCGTCAGCGACTGGATCGCGGAGATCGCTGCCGACGCCTTTTCGCCGTCGGTCGCATAGATGAGGATCGTGCCGTCCTCCTCGATGTCGATCTGCACCTCGTAGTCCGACTCGAGGCCGCGGATCGTCTCGCCGCCCTTGCCGATGACCATGCCGATCTTCTCGGGATCGATCTTGACCGACGTGATCCGCGGCGCGTTCTGCGAGAGCTCCTCGCGCGACTCCGGAATGACGTCGAGCATGATGTCGAGGATTGCGTTGCGCGCCCGGTTTGCCTGCTCGAGTGCGCCCTTCATGATCTCTTGCGTGACGCCGGTGATCTTGATGTCCATCTGGAGCGCGGTGATGCCGTCCCGTGTCCCGGCGACCTTGAAGTCCATGTCGCCGAGGTGGTCCTCCGCACCCTGGATGTCGGTGAGGATCACGTAGTCGTCGCCTTCCTTCACGAGGCCCATCGCGATGCCGGAGACCGGCGCCTTGATCGGCACACCGGCGTCCATCAACGCGAGCGTCGAGCCGCAGACGGAGCCCATCGACGAGGAGCCGTTCGACTCGAGTGTCTCCGAGACGATGCGGATCGTGTATGGGAACTCCGTCGCCGGCGGGATCATCGCCTCGAGCGCCCGCTGAGCGAGCGCGCCGTGGCCGATGTCACGCCGCTTCGGGCCGCGCATGAAGCCGGTCTCCCCGACCGAGAAGGGCGGGAAGTTGTAGTGATGCATGAAGCGGCGGTCGGTCTCGAGCGACAGGTCGTCGATCCGCTGCCCCTCCTTCGCCGTGCCGAGCGTGAGCGTCGACAGGACCTGCGTCTGACCGCGCGTGAAGAGGCCGGAGCCGTGCGCGCGCGGGTTGACGCCGACCTCAACCTCGATCGGCCGGATCTCGTCGGTGCTGCGACCGTCGGGCCGCCGCTTGTCGACCGCGATCTTCTTGCGGACGAGGTCCTTGTAGATCGCCTCGGCAGCCTTCTTGATGTAACTCTTGGTGAGGCTGTCCTTGGCCGCCGGAGCATCCGTGTCGGCCGACGCAGGCCCGACGGGGAACTGCAGCTCGACGTTCGAAATGATCTGATCGAAGAGCAGGTTGCGCTTCGCCGACTTGAGCTCCTTCGAGTCCTGCTCGGCATCCGTGAGTGCCCGCAGGCCGCTCTCGAACTGCTCGCGTACCGGGCCTTCGACGGCCGCGAGGCGCTGCTTCTCGAGCAGCATGTTCAGGCTCGCACGCACCTGCGTCAGACGCTGGATGTCCTCTTCGCTCGAGTCCATCGTGATCTCGCCCGCAATCTGCGTCGCAAGCTCGTCGACGATCGTTCCAGCCTCGCGCAGGCCCACGCTCTGGATGCGCTCCCAGATCGCGTGCCCGTGCGACGACTCGAGCTCCGCCGTCAGCTCCATGTCGAGCCACTTCGGCTTGCCGGCCTGGCGGCGCAGATCCTCCTGCGCCTCGCACAGCTTCTTGATCTCGCGATGAGCGAGGTCGAGCGCCTCGAGGAGCACGTCCTCGGGCACCTCGTCGGCGCCGGCCTCGACCATCGTCAGGCCGTCCTTCGTGCCGACGACGATCAGGTCGAGCGCCGTCTCGGTCCAGTTCTGCTGCATCGTCGGGTTGACGACGAGCTGGCCGTCGATCCTGCCGATGCGGACGGCTCCGACCGGGCCGAAGAACGGCAGTGGCGAGAGCATGAGCGCCGCGGAGGCGCCGTTGATGCACAGGATGTCGTGCGGCGTGACGAGATCCGCGGACAGCACCGTGCAGATCACCTGCACCTCATTGCGAAAGCCTTTCGGCCACAGGGGCCGGATTGGCCGGTCGATCATCCGTGCGGTCAGGGTGGCGCGCTCGCTGGCGCGACCTTCCCGCTTGAAGAAACCGCCCGGGATCTTGCCGGCCGCGTACATCCGCTCTTCGACGTCGATCGTCAGCGGGAAGAAGTCCGCGCCTTCGCGCGCCTCCGCCCGTCCGACCGCCGTCGCGAGCACCATCGTCTCGCCGGAGCGAACGACGACGGCCCCGTCCGCCTGCTTCGCGAGGTGGCCGGTTTCGAAAGTGATCTCCTGGTCACCCACCTGCACGGAGACGCGAGCCCGCTGCTCGGTCGTGATACTCATCGATTGTCCTCCACTCTGCTTGGGTGGAGAGTGGGAGTTGAGCCAGCCCCTGTCTCCTGTCGGAGCTCGCTCAACTTCCACTCCCCGTGGTTGGTCCCGGCCTGCTTATCTGCGCAGGCCAAGCTCCTTGATCAGGGCGCGATAGCCCTCGAGGTCGTGCTTCTGGAGATAGGTCAGGAAGCGGCGGCGGCGGCCGACGAGCTTCAGGAGCCCGCGGCGGGAGTAGTGGTCGTGCTTGTGCGTGCGCAGATGCTCGGTCAGCTCGTTGACGCGCTGCGTGAGCATCGCAATCTGCACCTGCGGCGAGCCGGTATCGGCCTCGCCGCGGCCGTGCTTCTTGATGATCTCCAGCTTTGCTTCCTTCGTGAGGGCCATGGGCCTCCCTGGTAGGCGTCTCCCGAGCCTCCGCTCACCGCGCGAAGGAAGAACGCGCTGCGGCCGGGGCTGGGTCGCCGACTAGGGTAGCAATCCCGCATGGTTGCTGCCGTTTCCGCCTAGGAGTCGACTTCCAACGTGTCAGGTGATCAGTTCAGACGGACGCGCGGGAAACCCGCGCGTCCTGAAGACGGCGACCGACGGCAGCGCTCCGCGCTGCCTGCCGCCGTCAGCGCAGGCCACCCTGCCACCGCCGAGGCAGGTGCCGAGATCCTCGCCGAAGGCGGATCGGCAGCGGACGCCGCCGTCGCCGCAGCGCTCGCCTCCTGCGTCGCCGAGACGGTGATGACCGGCCTCCTCGGCGGAGGCCATGCAATCTATTGGGACGCGGCGACCGGGAGTGCCCGGAACCTCGATTGCTTCTGCGCCGTGCCCTCCGGATCGGGCGGAGAGCTGGTCGGGCTCGACGTGCCCTTCGGCGAGGAGCTCGTCCACTACGCGGTCGGGGCGGCCAGCTGCGCAGTGCCCGGCGTCGCCGCCGGCCTCGGCGCCCTGTGGGAGGCGCACGGCCGCCTGCCGTGGGCGAGGCTTGTCGAGCCGGCGCTGCGGCTGGCGCGCGACGGCGTCGAGATGCCGCCTGCACACGCCTCCTGCCTCGCGATGCTCGAGCCCGTCATGACGCTGCGCGAGGGGGCACGCATGTACGCGCCCGGAGGCCGGCTGCTCGAGGCGGGCGACCGGCTCGAACAGCCCGGTCTCGTTGCGGCGCTCGAGTCGCTCGTCGCCGAGGGCGCCGCCGGCGCGTACACGGGGACGATCGGGCGGTCGCTGCTCGCGCTCTCGGACGAGCGCGGCGGCCTGCTCACCGAAGCGGACCTCGCAAAGTACGAGCCCCGTTGGACCGAGCCCGTCGAGGCTGACTGGCATCCTCGCTTCCTCACCCGCGGTGGGCTCTCCAGCGTGCCCGAAACGCTTGCGCGCCTGCCGTACCTGAGCGGTGCGACTCCCACCGAGCGGGTCATGCTCCTGCTCGGCGCGCTCAGCGACTCCCCCGGACCGGACACGCACACCACGAACCTCGTCACCGTGGACGAAGACGGCAACGCCTGCGTCCTGACAACGAGCCTCGGACTCGGCTCGGGCGACTGGCTGGCCGGCCTCGACCTCCATCTCAACAGCATGCTCGGAGAGGTGGACTTGCTCGTGCGGCCGCTCGAGCCCGGCGCCCGCATGGAAAGCATGATGGCGCCGAGCCTCGCGTTCGACCGTCACGGCCTGCTCCTCGCGATCGGCGCCGCAGGCGGCACCCGGCTTCGCACCGCGCTTGTCGGCGTCGCGTCGGGAGTCCTCCACGAAGGCCTCGGAATGCAGCAGGCGGTCGACCGGCCGCGCGTCCATGTCGCGAATCGCGTCGTCAACGCGGAACCGGGCGTCGACGAGGACGCTCTCGCACTGCTGGAAGCCGCGGGCCTGCGCGTTCGGCGCTGGCCTGCGCTGCACCACTATTTCGGCGGCGTCAGCGGAATCGGGCGGCGAGGCGCGGCGGCCGACCCTCGACGGAGCGGCGTCGCGCTTTCGATTCGAGAGCGAGCCTGACGGGGATCCACCCGACGTACCCGCACACGGGACAGCCCGGGTTCATCTCGCTCGTCCCGCCGACGGTGGGCTTCGCGTACACACAGCCGCATTCAAGGCAGCGCACGCTGGCGAGGACCGCCAGGCGGTTCGACGTTGGGTTCATTGGGGCTTCCATACCGTGGAAGATGCCGACCGTCGGAAAAACTCACGCTGGGCGTTGGGCCTCGCGCGTGCGGCGGACATCGGCGGCGATCGCTTCTACGAGCTCGGCCTCCGACTCGAAGGCTGCCTCGTCCCGCAGCCGCTCCCAGAGCTCCACCACGAGCCGCCTGCCATACAGGTCGCCCTCGTAGTCGAGGAGGTACGCCTCCACCCGGCGGTCCGTGCCGCCGTAGTGCGGGTTCGTCCCGATCGAGACCGCGGTGCGACGGTCGAGCGCGGCGCCGGCGTAGATGCCAAGCGCAGGGACGAGCAAGCCTGGCGCGACGTCGAGGTTCGCCGTCGGGAACCCGAGGCCGGCTCCGCGCTGCGCGCCGTGCACGACCGTGCCTTCCACCTCGGGAGGCCGGCCGAGAAGCTGGGCCGCTTGCCGCACTTCGCCCGCCGCCAGCAGGCGGCGGATGTGACTCGACGACACGTTGTCGACGATCGGCACGCGGCGGACGTCGAATCCCATGCGCTCCAGGAGCGCGAGGTCGCCCGAACGCCCGCTTCCGAAGCGGAAGCCGTCGCCGGCGGCAACGACCTCGGCGCCTGACGCACGGAGGATCGATTCGGCGAACTCCTCCGCCGGCAGCTCGGCGAGCCCCGGGTCGAACCGACAGACGAGCACATCCTCGATGCCGAGCTCTGCGAACAGTTCTACCCGCCGCTCGAGCGTCGTCAGGAGCTCGACCGGCTCGCCGAACAGCGTGCGCGGATGCGGATCGAAGGTGACCACCGCCGGGCGCAGCCCGGACCCGGTCGCCGCCTCCAGCACGCGGACGTGACCGCGATGGACGCCGTCGAACGTGCCGATCGCGACCGCGCGGCGCGCCGGTTCGAGCTCTTCGGGGCGATGCGCGATGTTCACAGCGCCGCGAGCACCTCCTCCTCGCTCATGAGCCTGGCAGGCTCAAACTCCGTGGGCGGAACCGCGTCCTCGACCGAGAACGGTCCGACCTCGGTCCGACGCAACGTGCGGCAGTGCCCACCGAGCGCGTCGGCGATCGCGCGGATGTACGTTCCGGAGCTGACGCGGAGGTCAAGGGTCACGACATCTCCCGTATACGCGATCACGTCGAGTGCGTGCACGGTCGACCGGCGAAGCGGCATCTCGACTTCGACGCCGCGCCTGTGCAGCTTGTAGGCGCGCACGCCGTCGATCTTCACTGCGGACGCGGAAGGCACGGGCAACTCGATCTCGCCGCGCAGATGCTCGACGTCGAGCACCGCCGGCGGGTCGTGCCGTTCGATGATGTCCCCCTCCGGGTCACCGGTCGTCGTCGTCGCGGTCAGGTCGATCGTCGTGAGGTAGCGCTTGTCGAGGCCGACGAGCTGCGGCGCGAGCTTCGTCGCACGTCCGGAGAGCAGCAGGAGCAGTCCTGTCGCGAACGGGTCGAGCGTGCCTGCGTGTCCCGTACGCGCGCCGGTCGCGCGGCGGATCTGGGCGACGATCGCGAACGACGACGGGCCGGCGGGCTTGTCGACGAGCGCGACGCCTGCAGGTTCAAGCGCTCGCGCGGGCACGTTGCTCCACGAACCCGTCGCGGATGATCGCGGTGATCTCGTCGACTGACGCATCGCTCGAGAAGCCCGCGGCCTGCCGGTGGCCGCCACCGCCGAAGCGTCGCGCGATCGCCGACACGTCGAGCTCGTCGACGCTCGAGCGGAGCGAGACGCGCCGAGTCGGCCCTTCGTCGCCGGGCGGCTCGCGGATGAGGACGGCGAGCTCCGAGCCTTCAACCGCGCGGAGGTAGTCGATGATCCCTTCCGAGTACGCCCCGACTGCGCCGACCTCGGTGAAGTCGCTCTGCAACAGCACGGAGACGATGATGCGTCCGCCTTCGAGCACCTGCGCACGGTCGAGAGCGCGTGCGAGCAGCTTCAGCTTCGCGAACTCGACCGACTCGTACACCTGCTGGAAGACCGCGTGCACGTCGGCGCCGGCCTCGACGAGCTCGGCGGCGAGGCGCAGTGACTTCGGCGTGGTGTTCGTGTACTGGAAGCGGCCGGTGTCGGTGACGAGCGCGATGTACAGCGGCTCGGCGATGTCGGAGGTGATCTCGACGCCGAGCTCGCGGAAGACGTCGCGCAACACCTCCCCCGTCGAGGACGCGTCGGCCACGATGAGATTGACGTCGCCGAAACGCGAGTTGTCGTGGTGATGGTCGATGTCGAGCGTGAGCTTCGCCGTCATGAGCGATGTCGGATCCGGGCCGATGCGATCCGCCTTCGCGCAATCGACGGCGACGAGCACGCGCTCCGAGACGTCGGCAGGAACCTCGCGCGTCAGGTCATCGAGCGGCATGAACCCGTACTCGCGCGGGATCGGCGAGTCGCCGCTGAGATACATGACCGCGTCCTTGCCGAGCTGTCGAAGCGCGAGCGTCGTCGCGAGCAGCGAGCCGAGGGAATCGCCGTCCGGGTTCTCGTGGCTGACCACGACAAAGCAGTCGTTCGCGCGAAGCGCGTCGACCACGGCCTGCAGGTCACTCGTCGTCTGGGGCGAGCTCATCGATGAGGTGGGTCATGCGCACGCCGCGCTCGACCGTCGGATCGTACTCGAAGGTCAGCTGAGGGGTCCGTTTCATTCTCAGCTCCCGCGCCAGCCGTCCCTGGAGCAGCCCGTGGGCGGCGGCCAACCCCTGGAGCGAGGCGTTCCGCTTGCGGGCCGAGCCGAAGACGCTCACGAACACGGTCGCCTGCCGGAGGTCCGAGGTCGTGTCGACCCCCGTGACCGTCACGAGTCCGATGCGGGGATCCTTCAACTCGAGGAGCGCTTCGGCCAGCACCTGCCGCACCGACTCGTTCACCCTGCGCATTCGCTCGGGCATGAGGCCTAGTGTCGCAGGGGCGCGCCTGCGAGTGCGGCGATGACGCCCACAGCCCCGGCGAGGAGCAGCGTGACGACGATGCTGCGCCGCAATACGAGGAGGACGACCGCAGCAGCGGCGAGGACGCCGAACTGCCAGTTCTCATGCAATGCGCGTGCGAGCGGTATGGCCGCCCCGATGATCGCCCCGATCGCCGCCGGGCCGGCACCGTCGAGAAAGGCGCGCGCCAGAGCGTCCCGGCGGATGCGGTCGAAGCGGTCGCCGCCGAGGAGGATGAAGGCGAACGAGGGCGTGAAGGCGACGACCGCGGCGAGAAGTGCGCCGACAATTCCCCGCGCCGCGTAGCCAACGACGGCGACGGTCTGGACGACGGGGCCCGGTGTGACCTGACCGAGGGCGACGGCGTTCAGGAACTGCGACGCCGTCATCCAGTGGTAGTGGCTGACCGCGTCGGCCTGCATGAGCGGGACGATGACGAAGCCGCCGCCATAGGAGAGCGCGCCCACCTTGAAGGCGACCCAGACGATCGCGAGCAGGCCGCCTGCGGGCGCGGCCGCGAAGAGCGGAAAGAACGCCGCGGTACCGCCGCGCTGGACGAGCACCTCGATCGCACCGCAAACGAGGAGGACGAGAACGATCCACGCGCCGACGAGCGCGGCCGCCGCCGCGCCGGCGACGGCATAGGCGATCCAGCGGAGGCGACCGGCAGAGGCGACGCGCGCCCAGCTGCCGGGCACGAGCAAGGCCCCGGCGCGCACGGCCACCGCGGCGACGGCCGCTCCTGCTCCCGCTCCCGCGCCGAGGACCCAGCGCGGCGGCGAAGAACCGAGGAACACGGCCGCGAGGCCAATGATCAGCGCGAGCCCTGGGACGATGAACGCTGCCCCGCCGATGAGGCCGCCGACCCGTCCGCGCAGCCGCCATGCGCAAAAGATCGCGAGCTGCGTGGACGCAGGGCCGGGAAGCAGGTTGCACGCGGCGATCGCGTCCTCGAAGTCCTGCCCCGTCAGCCAACCGCGCTTGCGCACGCAGAGATCTCGGAGCAGCGCGATGTGTGTCGGCGGCCCGCCGAAGCCGATGCACCCGATGCGTCCCCACTCGCGGGCGATCGTCGTGAGCGAGACCCGCATCAGGTCAGTCGTCTGGGTCGACGACGAGGCGCTCGGCCAGTGCGACTTCCCACTCCTGTCCGCGCAGCCACCGTTCGGCCTCGTCGAGCAGCCTCTCGGCTTCGCCGTGCTCGCGTGCGACGCAGGCGACGGTGATGCGCGCACGCTGCCAGACGTCGTGGTGGTCGACCTCCGACACGGAGGCGCCGACGCGCCGCTGCAGCTGCGCCTTCGCGGAGCGGAGGTGGTGGCGCTTCTCCTTCAGCGAGTGCGCATCCGGAAAGTGCAACTCACACGTGAGAACACCGACGAAGCCGCTGGCCACCGCGTGATTTAACCATCGCTCGAACGGCCAACACTCAGGGCCGGAGCTAACGCAGAGCGTTAGCGGAGGCCGAACTAGCGCGTGGGGACGGCGCAGCCGCCACCGCGCGAGCAGAACAAGACCGTCGCTGACACGTATAAGAGGACGCGGGCTTTGCCCGTGTCCGTTCCCGCGAAGCGGGAACCTTCACAAGCCGAAAGTGCGCAGCACTTTCGGCTTACGACGCGGCGGCCGAAGGAGCTTCGTCGAGCGATGTGCGCTCGACTTCGCGCGTCTCGAAGACCTCGAGCACGTCACCTTCCTTCACGTCGTTGAAGCCGTCGAGAAGGATGCCGCACTCGAAGCCCTCCGCCACCTCGCGCGCGTCGTCCTTGAACCGCTTCAGCGCACCGATGGTCGTCGTGTAGATGACGGTGCCGTCGCGGATGACGCGCACGTCCGCGTTCCTCCGCACGACGCCATGGGTGACCATGCAGCCGGCGATCGTTCCCAGGCGCGACACCTTGAACAGCGCCCGCACCTCCGCCTCGCCAATGACCTCCTCGGTCTTGACCGCGGCGAGCTTGCCGACGAGGGCGCGCTCGATGTCGTCCGTGAGCTGGTAGATGACGTTGTAGCTGCGGATCTCGACGCCTTCGCGCAGCGCGAGCTCGCGTGCTTCGGCGTTCGGCCGCACGTTGAAGCCGACGATGAGCGCGTCGGACGCGGACGCGAGCATGATGTCATTCTGGGTGATCGCGCCGACGCCCTGATGGATCACGTTCAGCCGCACCTCGGAGTGCTCGAATTTCGAGAGCTCCGAGACGACCGCCTCGACGGACCCGACGACGTCGCCCTTGACGACGAGGTTGAGATCGGCGACCTCGCCGGTCTGCATTTGCTCGAACAGGTTCTCCAGCGACACGCCGCTCGTGCGCTGCGTCGCCAGCTGCTCACGACGGAGCCGCTCGGCGCGCCGTGTCGCCAGCTCGCGTGCGAGCCGGTCGTTCTCGACGACGCGTCCGAGCTCGCCTGCGGGCGGCGGCTTGTCGAACCCGAGGATCTCCACCGGCTCGCCGGGGAGCGCCTTCTGAATCTTCTCGCCTTTGTAGTTGAAGAGCGCCTTCACACGGCCGTGCGCATCTCCAGCCACGATCGCGTCGCCGACGATCAGCGTCCCGCGATGGATGAGCATCGTCGCCACGGGGCCGCGACCGACGTCGAGGCGCGACTCGATGATCGGGCCTGACGCCTCCGTGTTCGGGTTCGCCTTCGGGTCGAGCTCGAGGTCGGCGACGAGCAGGATCTTCTCGAGCAGCGCGTCGAGGCCGACCTGCGTCTTCGCCGACACCTCTGCGAACTGCGTCGTCCCGCCCCAGTCCTCCGGCTGCAGCCCTTCCTGGGCCAGCTCGGCCTTGACGCGGTCGATGTTCGAGTCGGGCAGGTCGATCTTGTTGATCGCGACGACGATCGGCACGTCCGCGGCGCGCGCGTGCGAGATGGACTCCTTCGTCTGCGGCATGACGCCGTCGTCCGCTGCGACGACGAGGACCGCGATGTCCGTCACCTTCGCGCCGCGGGCGCGCATGGCGGTGAACGCCTCATGGCCCGGCGTATCGAGGAACGTGACCTTCCGGCCGTCGACGTTGACCTGGTAGGCGCCGATGTGCTGCGTGATGCCGCCCGCCTCGGTCGCGACGACCTTCGCGTTGCGGATGGCGTCGAGCAGCGTCGTCTTGCCGTGGTCGACGTGACCCATGATCGTGACGACCGGCGGGCGCGTGACGAGCGCCTCTTCGGGATCGTCGTAGCTCTCCGGCTCCTCGTCCTCCTCGTCGGAGGCGTGCTTGATGTGTACCTCGCGCTTGAGCTCGGCGCCGATCAGCTCGACCTCTTCGTCGGTGAGCGACTGCGTCGCCGTGCGCATCTGGCCGAGGGCCATGAGAATCTTGATCAGCTCCGGCATCGGGACGCCGAGCGCCTGCGAGAAGTCGCGGACCGTGACGCCGGACTCGACGGTGACGGGACCCGTCGGCTGGACCGGAGCGGTCGTGCGTGGCTCGCGCGGCGGCCCTTCGTTCCGGCCGCGCGACTGGCGGCCGTCGGCGCGCGGACGGGCTGCCTGGTTGTCGATGACGACGCGCCGGCGCCGACCCGCAGCTCCGCCGCCGCCGCGAGGGCGGAGCGGGCGGTTCGGTCTGTTCCCACCGTTAGGCATACGCAGGTCCAGTGTAGATGCGGGCGAGCGCGGGATCGATCCGGACGGGCGTGTGCAGCGTGCGGTCGAAGCCCCGCTGGGCGGTCGCGCGCTCGAAGCAGGCAAGCCGCCGGCACGTGTACGCGCCGCGGCCCGGTGCGGCGGCGGGACCGCGCACGAGCTCTCCGTCGACGGCGACGAAGCGGATGAGCTCACGCTGCGGTGAGCGCCGGCCGCAGCCGGCGCACCGCCTGAGCGGGACTGCCATTACTCCTCTTCCGCCCCTTCCTGCTCGACCGGGATGCCGGCGGGAATCTCCTCGAGCGGAGCAATCTCGTGCGTGACGGTGTCGAGGTCGACGGCGTCCTCGGCCTCGGCGATCGCGGTCGCAGATGGACCGTGGGTCGCCGCCGCATCCGCGGGCGCTTCCGACTCGACCTCGCCGATCTCCGGCTCCGGCAGCGATGCAAGGCCGAAGCTCTCGGCCTCCGGCGGCGAGATGATGTCCTCGAGCTCGGGCTCGTCCTCGGGGACGATCGGCTCCTCGTCGTCCGGAACGTCCTCGAGCGCGAGCGCCTGGTGCGCGGCCACGCCGCACCAACGGGAACCAGGCAGCGCCGCGTTCGGGCACCGCTTGCCGTTGGCGAGGATCGCGCCGCAGCGGCCGGACAGATCCTGCTCGTCGCCGCCGCCGCCGAATGCGACGTCGGCCTCGGCCTGTGCGAATTCGCTGTCGCTCTGGATGTCGATCTTCCAGCCGGTCAGGCGCGCGGCGAGCCGGGCGTTCATGCCCTCCTTGCCGATCGCGAGCGCGAGCTGGTCGTCCGGGACGACAACGGTCGCTTCCTTCGCGTCGTCGTCGAGGTACACCTCACGCACGCGCGCCGGGGACAGCGCCTTCGCGACGAAACGTGCGGGCTCCGGGTTCCACGGGATGATGTCGATCTTCTCGCCGCGCAGCTCGGACACGACCATGCGCACCCGCGAGCCTCTCGGCCCGACGCATGCGCCGACCGGGTCGACGCCCTGCGTGTGCGACTCGACCGCGATCTTCGAGCGGTAGCCCGGCTCGCGCGCAACGCCGCGGATCTCGACGAGACCGTCGGCGATCTCCGGCACCTCGAGCTCGAACAGCGTCTTGATCAGCTCCGGGTCGCGGCGCGAAAGGATGACCTGCGGCCCCTTCGTTCCGGACCGAACCTCGGTGATGACAGCCTTGATGCGCGAGCCCTGCTCGTAGCGCTCGCCGTCGACCTGTTCCGAGCGAGGCAGTAGCGCCTCGACCTTGCCGAGGT
Organism: uncultured Actinomycetes bacterium; assembly: GCA_963744355.1. Taxonomy (GTDB): domain Bacteria; phylum Actinomycetota; class Thermoleophilia; order Gaiellales; family Gaiellaceae; genus Palsa-739. The sequence goes on along the minus strand of CAVUTE010000004.1, from coordinate 477,504 downwards.
CGACGAGGACGTTGTTCCGGTCGCCGGCCTGCTGCACGATGCCGGTGACGACTTCGGTGACGCGGTCGATGTACTCGTCGTACATCATCCGGCGCTCCTCCTCGCGGATGCGCTGCAGGATGACCTGCTTCGCGGTCTGCGCGGCGATGCGGCCGAAGCCGTCCGGTGTCACGTCCTCGCGTTGAACCTGGTTCTCGGGAATGTCCGACCAGTCGATGTCGAGGTCGTCGTCGGTGATGAGGGTGTGCTGGCGCTCGCCCGTCTCCTCCTCGAGGCGCTCGAGCTCCTCAAGCTTGCGCTCGCGGGCTTCTTCGAGCAGGCGCGTCTCGATGTCGCCGGGAAGCTCGATCGAGAACACACGGAAGTCACCCTGGTTGTCCATCTCGACGGTCGCGTGGCGCGATGCTCCCGGCGTCTTCTTGTACGCGGCGAGCAGCGCGTCCTCGAGCGCGGACACGAGCGCGCCTTCCTCGATGCCTTTGTCACGCTCGATCTCGCGAACGGCCTCGATGATCTCCTGGCTCATGTCACACCTCTCCGTCGATGAGGTTCGCCCGCACGATCTCGTCGTACGGAATCTCGGTCTCGTCCACCCGCACACGGCTCTCGTCTGCAAAGACAACCTCGCCCTTCAGTTGCCGCCGACCGAGCGTGCGGAGCTTCACGCGGCGCCCAACAGCGCCTGCGAAATGCTCCGGCTTGCGCAGCGGCCGCTCTATCCCGGGCGAGGAGACGTCGATGGCGTACTGACGCTGGTAGTCGCGCAAGCTGTCGGTGACGCGCGCGCACAGCGCGTGGTCGACGCCGGCAGCGTGGTCGACGAACACGGTGAACCGGTCCGGACCTTGCAGCTCGACTGCGAGCACTTCAACGCCGTCGAGGCTGCCCTCGACGCGCTCGCTGATCTCGCGCTCCAGCTGCTTTTCCTTCTGCCGTACGTCCGCCAAATATCGCTCCTGTCACAAAAAATGGGCCCGCAGGCCCATTTCGCCGAACCGGTGAAAATGGTCTCAGGAGTGTAGCAATCAGCGCTTGATTTCGCGGATTCCGCGCAGTTTCGTCCCCAGGAGCCGGGCAGCCCGTGACGAGTCCAGAGCGACGTTCCGGGCGCGCCCCGCAGGCGTGGGAACACCGCGCGGCTCACGGGCTCCGAGAAGTCGTGCGAACTCGAGTCGGGAGACGGCTTCCGGCGCAGCCACGTGCAGCACCCCGGTCAGGTCGAGCGCCGCGAGCTCGAGCAGCGCCGCGGCGAGGTCGGACACGTGCGTCGGGCAGCGGATCTCGTCCGTGTGGAAGACGACGTCGTCCCGAGCCGCGAGAGCTTCCTGTGGGCCGGGCTTTCCGTACAGGAGCGACGTGCGGACGACGAGGCCGGAAACGAAGCGCTCAGCTTCGAGCTTCGCCTGCCCGTAGGCGGACACGGGTCCCGGATCGTCCTCCTCGGTGTACGGCGCGTGCTCGCCGTCGAAGACGAGGTCGGTGGAGAGATGGATGAGCCGAGCGCCGGCGCGGTCGGCGGCGGCGGCCACGTTGCGCGTGCTGCGGACGATCATCTCCGGATCGGCCTGGACGTACGCTGTGTGGACAACGACGTCGACTTCGCCGAGCTCGAACGGTTCTCGCAGGTCCACCGGCAGCGGGCGGCCGAACGGCGCCGGCGTCCGCAGCTCGGTGGCAACGACGTCGTGGCCCGCGTCGACCGCCTGCCGGCAGACCTCCGAACCGAGATACCCGGCGCCGCCGGTGACGAGGAACCTCATTCGAGGACGATCGTGACCGGGCCGTCGTTCACGAGCTCCAGCTCCATGCGCGCGCCGAAGACTCCGCGCTCGACAGGGACGCCGAGCGCCTCGAGCTCCGTACAGAACCGCTCGTACAGCGGCTCGGCTTCCTCCGGCGGTGCTGCCGCGGTGAAGCTCGGGCGGTTGCCCTTCGCCGTGTCGGCGATCAGCGTGAACTGGGACACGACGAGAGCAGCCCCGGCGGCATCGAGGATGCTTCGGTCGAACCGCCCCGCCTCGTCGGGAAAGACGCGCAACCGGGCGACCTTGCCCGCCATCCGGCCCGCTTCCTCGCTCCCGTCCGCGCGCGCGACCCCGAGCAGGATGCAGAGGCCGGGCCCTATCTGCGCCGCGGTTCGGCCGTCAACCCGCACGTGGGCACGGCTGACCCGCTGGCAAACAGCCCTCATGGCGCACCCTAGTCCGATAGAGGTCACTCCGTTGTCGGACACCGCTCCCGGCGTCTGACACCGGCGAGCATTCAGTCAAGTTCTTTGATCCGCGCGCGGTACTGCTCGGACTCGGGCTTCAGGGAGCTCGCAAGCTTGTAGTGCCCGTTCGCCTCGTGCGTGCGCCCCTGCTTCTCGAGGCAGCGTCCGAGGGCGTAGTGGGCATAGTCGTTCACGGGGGAGAGATCGAGCAGCTTGCGGAACTCAGCCTCGGCGGCGTCCCAGCGGCGAATCCGGAAGTACGCGATGCCGAGCGCCTCACGAATCGATTCCTTGTCCGGCTCTCGCTTCTTCGCCTTCTCGAGCGCCACCGTCGCCTGGGCCGGCATGCCGCGCTGCAGATGCGCCTTGCCTTGCTGGAAGAGGCTGTACGTCGATTCGCTCATGACCCGAGGTACGGGAAGTTCTCCCTCACCAAGTCAATCGGATACGTCAAGTCCCGCGTTCGCCCGATCTCGAACCCTGCGATCGGCAGCCCGGCCGCGATCGCCTTCTCGAACGCGACGCCGAGCTCGAACGGCGGGCCGGTGAGCGCGTCCAGGAACGGACGGAGCTCAGGCCCGAGCGCCCACAGCGGCGCGCTTCCGACCCGGTTCGCCGGATCGTCGTCGATCGGCTTCACGACGAGGCCGTCAACGATCTTCAACGCGGCTCGATGCGGGAACTCGGCCGGTGGGTCGCGCCGGGCGCTCATCGCGCCGGCGGCGCCGGAGCGGGCGAACGTCTGCACGAACACCCCGACGTCGCCGGGTGTGAAGACCGTGTCGGCGGCGAGGACGAGGCAGGGCGGCTCGATCCCCGTCGCCAGCGCACGCTGCACGGCGTCGCCGGAGCCGAGGACGCCCGGCTGGCGCACGGTGCGAATCTCGAGGCCGAACGCGCTCCCGTCGCCGACGAGCTGCTCGACCTGCTCCGCGAGGTGGCCGGTGACGACGACCACGAGCCGGCAGCCCGCCGCCGCGAGCTCGCGCAGCAGCGTGGCGAGCACGGGCCGCCCGTCGATCGGCAGCACGGGCTTCGGCCAGCGCTCGGTCAGCGGACGCATGCGCGTCCCCTCCCCGGCCGCCATCACGACGGCGTTCAGCGGAGCAGCTTCTCGACTTCGTCGAGGATCGCCGCAGCGATCTCGTCCTTGGGCGCCTTCGGAACGGCGCGCTCGCCACCGGATGTGAGGATCGTCACCTCATTGGCGGCGGCGTCGAAGCCGATGTCCGCGCGCCCGACGTCGTTGTAGACGAAGAGATCGGCGTTCTTCCGGTCGAGCTTCGCGCGCGCGCGGGCGAGGCCGGGCTCGCCTTCGTCGGCCGCGAAGCCGACGAGGAGCTGGCCGGGACGCTTAGACGCGCCGAGCGTTGCGAGCACGTCGGTGGTCGGCTGGAGCTCGACGGTCCACGCGGCGGTGTCCTTCGGCCGCTTCCCGGCGAGGGCAAGCGCCGGGCGGTAGTCGGCGATCGCCGCCGCCATCACCACAACGTCGACGCCTGCGCCGCGCGCGAGCGCCTCCCGCTCCAGGTCGGCCGCGGTCGACGTCTCGACGAGCTCGACGTCGGGCGGCGCCGGCACCGCAAGGTTGGCTCCGAGCAGCGTCACGTGCGCGCCGCGGCGCCGCGCCTCCGCCGCGAGCGCGACACCCATGCGTCCCGACGAGCGATTCCCGACGAAGCGCACGGTGTCGATCGGCTCGCGGGTCCCGCCCGCGGAGACGAGCACACGCTTCCCCTTCAGCTTGCTGTCGCCGGCGAGCAGTTCTTCGGCCACGCGCACGATCTCGTCCGGCTCGACCATCCTCCCCACGCCGAGCTCGCCTTCGGCCGTCTCGCCCTCGTCGGGACCGATCAGCACGATCCCGCGGGCGCGCAACGCCTCCGCGTTCGCGCGCGTCGCCGGGTGCGACCACATGCGCGGGTTCATCGCCGGCGCGACAAGGACGGGCCCGCGGTGCGCGAGCGCCGCCTCGGTGAGAACGTTGTCCGCGAGCCCGTGCGCAAGCTTCGCGAGCGTGTTGGCGGTGCACGGCGCCACGACGAGCAGGTCGGCGCGCGTGAGGTGCAGGTAGACGTCGTCGCCGGCCGGCCGACGCGCGAGCGCACGAAACGTCTCGGCGGTGACGAAACGTTCCGCCCCGGGCGTGAGGAGCGGCACGACCTCGTGTCCGCCCTTCACGAACAGCCGGCAGATCTCGCAGGCCTTGTAGGCCGCGATGCCGCCACTGACCCCGAGCAAGATCTTCGCCACGGGGAAATGATGCCTACGCGGGAGGCAGAAGCTTCCGCGCGGCCTCGAGATCGGCGTCGTTGACGACAACCTCGGTCGGCCCCGACATCGACAGGGCTCCGTACGCGCCACCGGCGGCGGCGTCCGTCGGGCGATGGAAGCACTCGATGCCGTTCGCGCGGAGGAGCCCGCACAACGCGTCGGCTTCGATCTCGTTGCCGACGACGGTGAGAGTGGACTCGCCCACCGGGCGGGAGCTACGACTTGGGGTAGTCGTACGAGAGGAGACCTTCGGAGATCTCCTCCATCGCCATCGTCAAGTAGTTCTTCGAGCGTGACTCGACGAGCGGCGGCGGATTGTCGTCGAAGGTGCCCTCGCCGAGCTGGTGGTGGTAGTTGTTGATCTGCCGCGCGCGCTTCGCCGCCACGATCACGAGGGCGTAGCGGGAGTCCACGTTCTGCAGCAGGTCGTCGATGCGAGGGTGGATCATGGTCGGGACATGGTACCGGCAGGTGCAAGCAGGCCGCTGACCAGCCTTGCGAGCTCCTCCACCGCCCGGTCGAGCTCGTCGTTCTCGACCGTGTAGTCGAACTCGTCGGCCTGCTCCAGCTGGTGGCGGGCGAGGGCGATTCGATCGCCGATCTCGCCTGTGCTCTCGGTCGCGCGCTCGCGCAGGCGCCGCTCGAGCTCCTCCACGCTCGCCGAGATGAAGATCGTCACTGCGCCGGGAACCTCGCCCTTGACCCGCAGCGCGCCCTCGGTCTCGAGCTCGAGCAGCGGCACGCGGCCCTCGCCCCGGATGCGGTCGAGCTCGGAGCGCAGAGTGCCGTACCGGTGGCCCGACACGTACGTGACGTGCTCGAGCAGCTCTCCGCGCTCGATTCGCTCGAGGAAATCGGGAAGGCTGAGGAAGTAGTACTCCCGGCCGTCCTCCTCCCCCGGGCGCCGGTCTCGGGTCGTCGCCGAGACGGTCGCACCGATGCCGGGGACGCGTTCGAGCACCTCCCGGATCAACGTCCCCTTGCCGGCTCCCGAGGGGCCGGTGACGACGATGACGGAGGGAGCTCTACTTGTGGAAGAGGTCAATCAGCTCCGCGCGCTGACGATCGGAGAGACCACCGACGGTCTTCGACTGACTGATGCGGCACGTGTTGAGAAAGCGCGCTGCCTTCACCCGCCCGAACTTCGGGACCGCCATGAGGATGTCGATGACCTTCGCCGTCGACACGTACTCGGGCGGGTTGTGGAGGATCTGCTCGATGCGCACGCGGCCGTCCTTCAGGTCCTTCTTGAGCTTCGCGCGACGCACGCGCACATCGTTCGCGCGCTTCAGTGCGTCCATACGTTGATCGAGCGACCGGAGAGGTGCGTGCGCTTGCGTCTTCGCGGCCGTCGGCATGAGCGCCCGATACTACCAACGCTCCGGCGCGGATCAAGCGAGCACTTCACTCACTTCGTGCGCGGTCCCGAATATCTCGTCCAGGTCCACCGAGGCGATCTCCGCGCGCACGCGGGAGGGTGCATCCGGGTCCGAGAAGAGCACGGTCCCGAGCGCGACGTCGCGCGCGCCGCACGCGACGAGCTCCACCACGTCCTGCCCGTTGACGACTCCGCCCATCCCGACGACGGGCAACTTCGTCGCCGCGTAACAGGTGTGCACGGCGGCGAGCGCGACCGGTTTGAGGGACGGGCCGGACAGCCCCCCCTGGCGGCGGGCAAGAAGTGGCTCGAGGGTTCGTGGATGAAGCGCCATGCCGCGCAGTGTGTTGATGAGCGAAAGGCCGTCCGCACCGGCGGCCGCCACCGCGCGTGCGACCTCTCCCAGATCCGGGTGCGCCGCCGAGAGCTTCGCGTACAGCGGCAGCGACGTCACCCGCCGGCACGCGGCGACGATCTCCGCCGCCGAGTCCGCCGCCTCGTCGACGTTCGGGCACGAGAGGTTCAGCTCGATTGCCTCGACGCCGGCGAGTGCGGCACAGGTCTCGGCGTAATCGGCGGCACAGAATCCGCCGACGGAGATCCAGAGCGGCAGTTTCAGCTCGTGCAGACGAGGGAGCGTCTCGGCCAGGAAGCGGTCGCGGCCGGGGTTCGCGAGGCCGATCGCGTTCAGCATGCCGTGCGCCGTCTCGGCGATGCGCGGCGGCGCATTCCCTTCGCGCGGCAGCGGGGTGATCGTCTTCGTGACGAAGCCGTCGAGCTGCCGCGCCACGTCGGGCGCCGTCAGCGCGTCGAGGCACCCGGAGGCGTTAAGCAGCCGCAAGAACCGGTCCCTCCACGCATAGGCGTTTCAGCTCGCCGTCGATCTCGAACGCGCATCCGTAACACGCGCCGTACCCGCATGCCATCGCCGCCTCCCAGGCGAGCTGCGCACCCGGGCTCCGCTCGGCGACCGCGCGCAGCATCGGCTCCGGCCCGCACGCGAGCACGTCGAAGCCGGGCTCGATCAACTCGGTGACGAGCACCGGATCGACAACCACCTCGGCACCGGGCATGAGCGCAGCCGCTTCGGCGTGGCGAGCGGAGCGAAAGCCGAGCACGACGGGCGGACGGCCGATCTTCGCGGCGACGTATGGCAGCGGCGCCATCCCGATGCCGCCGCCGACGAGCAGTGGCCGCTCGACGTCGACCCGGAAGCCGTTTCCGAGCGGGCCGAACACGTGGATGCGGTCGCCAGGCTGGAGCGCACAGAGCGCCTCTGTCCCGGGGCCGACCGCTTCGAGCAGGAACGCGAGCTCGCCGGGCGGCGCGAGGCACAGCGACAGCGCGCGCGGCAACAAGCGTCCCGGCGCCTCGAGCATGAAGAACTGTCCCGGTACTCCCGGGTCGAGCCCGCCGCGGTCGAGGCGAAGCAGTGTGTACGCGCCGACTGCTTCGACGCCGGTGACGCTACGCCGTTCGCGTCTCGGCATCGATCCGCTCCTGCAGCGACAGCGTCTGCTCCGCGCGCGCGTTCGCGATCGCGTGCACCGCCGCTGCCGCGCCGGCGATGGTGGTGATGCACGGGACGCGCCGGCTCAGTGCGGCCTCGCGGATCGCGTAGCCGTCCGAGCGCGCGTTCCGACCCTCTGGCGTGTTGATGACGAGATCGCATCGTCCGCGGCGGATGAGGTCGATGACCGTCAGCTCGTCGCCGTCGGCTTCACTCAGTTTGCGCACCGCTTCGACGTCGAGGCCGGCGCCCGCGAGCGTGGCCGCCGTCCCTTCGGTCGCGTACAGACGGAAGCCGAGACCGGCGAGCGTCGCCGCGATCGGAACGGCGGACTTCTGCTCCACCGGACGAATGGAGAGGAACACCGCGCCTTCGTGTGGCAGCGTGCGTCCCGCCGCGCGCTCGGCCTTCGCGAGCGCAGTGGGAAGGTCGGCGGCGCTCGCCATTACTTCTCCGGTCGAGCGCATCTCCGGACCGAGGACCGGGTCGCTGCCGACGAAGCGTGCAAACGGAAGCACTGCTGCTTTCACGCTCCACTGTTTCGGCGGCCGCTCGCGCGGCAACCCGAGGTCGCCGACGCGCGCACCGGCGGCGAGCCGGCACGCGGCGGGAACGAGCTGTACGCCGGTGGCCTTGCTCACGAACGGGACGGTGCGCGACGCGCGCGGGTTCGCTTCCAGCACATACAGGTCGCCGGCCGGCGTGAGCGCGAGCTGCACGTTGAGCAACCCGACGACGCCGAGCGCGCGGCCGAGCGTGCGCACCGTGCGCTGGATCTCTTCCTGCTGCGCCGGCGACAGGCCGGGCGCCGGCAGGACGCACGACGAGTCGCCCGAGTGGATGCCTGCCTCCTCCACGTGCTGCATGACCGCGGCGACGTACGTGTCGACGCCGTCGCAGAGCGCGTCGACGTCGATCTCCACCGAATCCTCCAGGAAGCGGTCGACGAGCACCCGTCCGAGCACGGGCACCTCGCGGACTTCCTCGTCGCTGAAGCACACGCGCATCGCGCGGCCGCCGAGAACGTACGACGGCCTGATCAGCACCGGATAGCCGATGTCGTTCGCGACCTCCACCGCCTCGTCGCTCGACGACGCCATCCCCCACCCCGGCGAGCGGATGTCGTGCGCGCGCAGCAGGCCGGCGAAGCGCTCACGGTCCTCGGCGAGGTCGACGGCGTCGTAGGGCGTGCCGAGGATCTTGTACCCCGCCTCCTCGATCGCGCGCGCAAGCTTGAGCGGCGTCTGGCCCCCGAACTGGATGACGACGCCCTCGGGCCGCTCGCGGTCGCAGATGGCGAGCACCGACTCGGCGTCGAGCGGCTCGAAGTAGAGCCGGTCGGAGGTGTCGTAGTCGGTCGAAACCGTCTCCGGGTTGCAGTTCACCATCACCGCTTCGTAGCCGAGCTCGCGGAACGTCCACACCGCGTGGACGCAGCAGTAGTCGAACTCGATCCCCTGACCGATGCGGTTCGGGCCGGAGCCGAGAATGAGGACGCGAGGCTTGGCACCCGTCGGGGCCGCCTCTTCCGCTTCGCCCCAGGTGGAGTAGTAGTAGTTGGAGGCCGCAACGACCTCGCCCGCGCAGGAGTCGACGCGGCGGAAGACCGGGCGCACGCCGCAGTCGCGGCGCCGCGCACGGACGACGGGCTCGGGCACGTCTGCGGCAGCGGCGATGTCGCTGTCGGAGATGCCGAGGCGCTTCAGCCGCAGCCAGTCGTCGGCGACGAACTGCTCCACATCGCTCCCGGCGATCTCGAGCAGTGCCTCCTGGATGCGCCAGATCTCCTCGACGAAGAACGGGTGCACGCCTTCGGGAACGTCGGCGAGCGTCTGCCATGGCGTGGCGGCGCCGGCGTCGAGCTCGCGCGAGCGCATCGCCTTCTGGAACGCCTCCGCGAACGTGCGGCCGATGCCCATCGTCTCGCCGACCGACTTCATCTGCGTGCCGAGCGTCCGGTCGGCGCCCGGGAACTTCTCGAACGCGAAGCGCGGGAACTTGACGACGACGTAGTCGAGCGTCGGCTCGAAGCTCGCAGGGGTGGTGCCGGTCAAGTCGTTGGGGATCTCATCGAGCGTGTAGCCGACGGCGAGCTTCGCGGCCACCTTCGCGATCGGATAGCCGGTCGCCTTCGACGCGAGCGCGGACGAGCGCGACACGCGTGGGTTCATCTCGATCACGCGCACGTCGCCGGTCTCGCGCGAGCGCGCGAACTGGATGTTCGACCCACCGGTGTCGACGCCGACTGCGCGGACAACCGCTGCGGCCGCGTCGCGCAGCTCCTGATACGCCTCATCGGGGAGCGTCATCTGCGGCGCGACCGTGACCGAGTCGCCGGTGTGCACGCCCATCGGGTCGAGGTTCTCGATCGAGCAGACGATGACAACGTTGTCCAGACGGTCGCGCACGACCTCGAGCTCGAACTCGTCCCAGCCGCGCACCGAGTCCTCCACGAGCACTTGGCCGATCGGGCTCTCGCGCAGGCCGATTTCGACCTGCTTGCGCAGCTCCTCGCGCGTCGAGGCGAACCCGCCGCCGTGACCGCCGAGCGTGAACGCCGGGCGCACGACTGCGGGGATCGCCAGCTCTTCGATCTGGTCGATGTCGGTGACGATGCGCGAGCTCGGGACCCGCAACCCGCACGACTCGACCGCATCCTTGAACAGTTGCCGGTCCTCGGCGCGATTGATGACATCGAGCGGCGCGCCGATGAGCTCGATCCGGAGCTCTGCGAGGACGCCCGCCTCGGCGAGCTCGCGTGCGAGATTGAGCGCGGTCTGCCCGCCCATCGTCGGCAGCAGCGCATCCGGCCGCTCGCGACGAAGGATGTCGGCGACGCTCTCGAGGTCGAGCGGCTCGAGATACGTGCGGTCGGCGAACCCGGGGTCGGTCATGATCGTCGCCGGATTCGAGTTGATGACGATCGTGCGGAAGCCGTCCTCGCGCAGCACCTTCAGCGCCTGGCAGCCGGCGTAGTCGAACTCGGCCGCCTGGCCGATGACGATCGGGCCGGAGCCGACGAGGCAGATGGTCTCGATGTCGGTGCGCCTAGGCATCGCTTGCGATGCCGCCTTCAGGACGCGCGGGTCTCCCGCGCGTTCGTCTGCTCTGCCGGACTTCCACGCCGAAAACGTGCATAACGCTCCTAGGCATTCGCCACGACCTCGTCCACCCAGTGCTCGAGCAGCGGCCATGCGTCGTGCGGTCCTGGCCCGGCCTCGGGATGGAACTGCAGCGAGCGGGCGCGCAACTCCGGGAACTCGAGGCCTTCGACGGTGCCGTCGTACAACGACACGTGCGTCGCCACCTCGGTGTCGGCCGCGCGCACGGCAAAGCCGTGGTTCTGGCTCGTCACGAGCACGCGCTGATCGGCGCGCTGCAGGACAGGATGGTTCGCGCCGCGGTGGCCGAACGGGAGCTTGAACGTCTCGTGGCCGGTCGCGAGCGCGAGCACCTGGTGACCGAGGCAGATGCCGAGCACCTGCGTGCGCCCGAGCAGGTCGCGCATCGTCGCCACTTGCGGCTCGAGCGGTCCCGGATCGCCCGGCCCCGGCGAGAAGAGAACACCGTCGTAGGTGGCCAGTTCGTCGGCACCGACGTCGTGCGGATGGACCGTGACGGCGGCGCCCGCGGCGGCGAGCCGGCGGAGCACCGAGTTCTTCACGCCGTAGTCGACGACGGCGACGCGTGCCCGGCCGTCTTCGGCAAAGACGTACGGCTCGGTCGTCGAGACGACTGAGGCGAGTGCGCGGCCCTCCATCGCCGGCAGCGCACAAGCTGCCTCGACCGCTTCCTCGATCGAGCCGCCACCGCCGACAGCGACCGCGCGCATCGAGCCGGCCTCGCGGATCTTCAGTACGAGCGACCGCGTGTCGATGCCCGACAGCGCGACAATGCCGTGTTCGTGCAGCCAGCCGGTCCACTCCGGGCCGCGCGCCTCGCGCATCAACACCGCCTTCGCGTGCACCCGGCCCGACTCGGAGCGCGCATCGGCGACGCCGTAGTTGCCGATCATCGGCGCCGTGAAGCACACGATCTGCTCGGCGAAGCTCGGATCTGTGACCGCCTCCTGATACCCGCTCATGCCGGTGGTGAAGACGGCCTCCCCGGCGGCGAAGCCCTCGGCGCCGACCGACTCGCCGCGGAACACGGTCCCGTCCTCGAGTGCGAGGAAGCCCGTCATGCCTCGAACGCCACCGCGCCGCCGGCGATCGTCATCGCCACCACTCCCGTGAGCCGCTCGCCGAGGAGCCAGCTGTTGCGCGACCGCGACCTGAACGACTGCGCATCGACGTCCCACTCGCGCTCCAGATCGAGGAGCACGAGGTTCGCCGCGGCGCCGACGGCGACACGCGGCCGATCGAGGCCGAAGGCGCGTGCCGGTCCTGCCGTCATTCGCTCGACGAGCGTCGCCAGCGGCAGGAGCCCGGGTTGCACCAGCCGCGTGTACAGGACAGCGAACGCCGTCTCGAGGCCGGTGACGCCGAACGGCGCCGCCTCGAACGGAACGTCCTTCTCATGCACAGCGTGCGGCGCGTGGTCGGTGGCGATCGACTCGATCGTTCCGTCGCGGAGCGCATCGAGCAGCGCCGCGCGATCGAGCTCTGCGCGCAGCGGTGGATTCATCTTCACGTTCGGGTCGAGCGAACGCACGACGTCGTCCGTGAGTACGAGATGATGCGGCGTCACTTCCGCCGTCGCCGCGACGCCGTCTGCGCGGGCGCGGCGGAGCGCGGCCACGGACTCCGCGGACGAGAGATGGAGCAGGTGGATGGGCTGTCCCTCGTAGGCGGCGAGCGCGAGGTCGCGTTCGACCATCACAGACTCCGCCACCGACGGATAGCCGGCGAAGCCGAGCTCGGCCGCGACTGCGCCCTCGTGCACGTGTCCGTCATGCGAGAGCGACTGGTCCTCGCAGTGGAGTGCGAGCTTGCGCCCGGTGATGGACGAGTACTGCAGCGCGCGGCGCATCATTCCGGCCGACGCAACGGGAACGCCGTCGTCGGAGAAGGCGACCGCGCCCGCGTCTGCGAGCTCCGCCATCTCCGTCAGCTCGTCGCCGCGCTGGCCGCGCGTGATGGCGGCGAGGAAGCCGACGGCGATCTCGGCCTCGCGGCCTGCCGCTTCGACGAGTGCGCCGAGCGTCGCCGCGGAGTCGACGACCGGATCGGTGTTCGGCATCGCGAGGATGACGCAGAAGCCGCCCGCGGCGGCAGCCTGCGTCCCGCTCGCGATCGTCTCCTCGTCCTCGCGGCCGGGCGTGCGCAGGTGGACATGCGGGTCGACGAACGCGGGCGCGAGCACGAGGCCGTCACCGTCGACGACGCGATGCTCGTTCGTGTCGAGCTGCTCGCCGATCGCGGCGACGACGCCGTTGTCGATGCGCACGTCGACGACCGCGTCGATTCCCTCCACCGGGTCCAGGACGCGTGCGCCGCGCACGACGATGTTCTCTCCCCGGCGATCTTTGAGGTACAGCATCACGCCACCTCCGCGGCCGCGAGCGCGCGCACCCCGACCGGGCCGCCGGTGAGCACGTCGTAGAGGACCGCCATGCGGATCACGAGACCCGACCGGACCTGCGTCTCGACGAGCGCATCGACCGAATCCGCGACGCGCGGGTCGATCTCGACGCCGCGGTTCATCGGTCCCGGGTGCATGACCTTCTGGCCCGGCCGGAGCCGGTCGGGCGTCACGCCCCACCGCGCGGCGTACTCGCGCAGGCTCGGGACGTAGTTCGCACCGGCTTCCATGCGCTCCTGTTGCATACGCAGGACGTAGACGACGTCGGCGTCGCGGATGACGCCGATGTCGGTCGTCATCTCCGCGTCGAGGCCGCGCGGCAGGAGCGCCGGCGGCCCGACGAGCGTGCAGCGGATCCCGACGAGCGCGAATGCCTGCAGCAGCGAGCGTGCGACGCGCGAGTGCAGGACGTCTCCGACCACCGCGACGTGGAGCCCCTCGAGCCGGTCGAACTCCTGCTGCATCGTGTACAGGTCGAGCAGCGCCTGCGTCGGGTGCTGATGCTTCCCGTCACCTGCGTTCACGACGTGCGCGTCGGTGACGCGGGCGACGAGCTGCGGCGCTCCGATCTGCGGGTGGCGGATGACAATCACGTCCGGGTCGTAGGCGCCGAGCGTCTGCGCTGTGTCCTTCAGCGATTCGCCCTTGTCCACCGACGAGCCCGCCGACTTGATCGTGAGCGTGTCGGCCGACAGGCGCTTTGCGGCGAGCTCGAAGCTCGAAGACGTGCGCGTGGAAGATTCGTAGAAGAGGTTGACGACGAGCCGGCCCTTCAGCGTCGGCAGCTTCTTCACCTCGCGGTCGAGCGCGGACTCGAACGTGCGCGCGGTGCCGAGCAGCCGCTGCACGTCGTCGCGCGTGAGGTCGGACACGGAGAGCAGGTGGCGGCGCGGCGGCGGCCCCGGAGGGCGAAGGTCGTCGCGCACGAGGCGGATGGACGTCATCGGGATTCCTCCTCGGGCACGGAGACGAGCAGGACGGAGTCGACCTCGTCGATCTCGACGAGCTGTACCTGGATGCGCTCGGTGCGCGCGGTGGGCAGGTTCTTGCCGACGTAGTCGGGGCGGATCGGCAGTTCGCGGTGGCCGCGGTCGACGAGGACCGCGAGCTGGACGCGGGCGGGCCGGCCGTAGTCGAAGAGGGCCTCGATCGCGGCGCGGATCGTGCGGCCGGTGTAGAGGACGTCGTCGACGAGCACGACCGTCCGGCCCTCGAGCGGGAAGTCGAGCAATGTCTCGCGGACGATCGGCTGTGCGTGCAGCGGCGCTTCCCCTCCGCGCACGTGGACGTCGTCGCGGTAGAAGGTGATGTCGACGGCGCCGAGCTGCGGCGCCTCGCCGGCGCGCTCCTCGATCAGCCGTGCCAGTCGTTGCGCGAGCGGGACGCCGCGCGTCTGGATGCCGACGAGCGCGACCTCGTCGAGCTCCGGATTCGCCTCGATGATCTCGTGGGCGATGCGGGAAAGCGTCCGCGACAGCGCTTCCGCGTCGAGCAGGACCTTCCCCGACGTTTCGGGGGCGTGCGTCGTCATTCGACTCCTTTCCGGCCTCGCTGGACCGGGTTAAAGGGTTCGTGCCGTTGGCACAGTAGCGCCCCTGACGGATGGACGTAGGATGCCGCCGTGCGCGAGGTGCAGACCGGCCTGTGGCATTGGACGTCGCCGCATCCCGACTGGGATGAGAAGCAGTGGTGGCCGGAGCTCGTTTCCTCCTACGCGATCGAGCTCGGCGGCGACTTCCTCTTGTTCGACCCGCTCTCCGTTCCCGACGAGCTGCGCGAGCGTGCGACCGGCGTCGTTCTGACCGCGCCGTACCACGAGCGGGACGCGCGGAGGCTCGGCCTCCCGGTGTACACGCCGCCCGCCGACACCTGGCAGGACTGGGTCGAGAAGTTCGGCGTCGACCCGGAGCGCGTCCGCGGCATGGAGAGTGAGGACCTGGCCTGGCTGCGCGCGGGCGAAGGCGAGGGTCACTTCCACGGTCCGGGACCGTGGCCGTTCGGCATCCAGGCCTTCGCGGGCCGTGAGGACAACGATCTCATTCTCTGGCTGCCGTCGATCAACGCGATCGTCACCGGCGACTCGCTGTCCGACTTCGGCGACGGATTGGGCATCCAGCTCGGCGGTCGCACGCACGTCACGCGCGACGACATCGCCGGCCGGCTTCGTCCGCTTCTCGAGCTGCCGATCGAGCTCGTGCTGCCCGCGCACGGCGAGCCGATGGATCGCGCCGCGCTCGAGCACGCGCTCGCCTAGTGGCGCACGTCTGGGATCTTTCGGCGATCCCCCCGGACTGAGTCGAGTTCGCTTGCCTGCGGGAACGTCTCCGTTGTCCGTAGCATCGCCGGCGTGATCACCCACCAAATGAATTTCACATTCGAGTTCGGCGGCGCTCCGCAGGATCTGACGATCACGGCGTCAGGGGTCGCCGATGTCGAGGGCTACCTACGCATGTACGCGGACCTCGTAGACGATCCGCGGTTTCGATCCGACATGCTGATCCTCGTCGAGCAGTCCGAGCTCGACCTGTCGCGCTGCTCAAACGAGGCGATCGAGCAAATCGCAATCTCTTTGGCCGAACGCGACTGGAGGTTTCCGCCGCGGGCCGTCGCGATCGTCGCCTCGACCCGAGAGTCATTCGAGGGGGCACGCATGGGAATCGCCTTTCTCGGCGGATCGCAGTCGCACCGTCAGCTCTTCACCTCCCGGGCGAAAGCACTCACCTGGCTCAACGAACATCGCTGACAGCGGTATCTTCCGCCGAGCGACGGTGCCCGAACCTCGATCTCGCTACGGCTCGGAGATGATCGCGCTCGGATCATAGGCCTCCCGTTCGGGCGCGGCTCCACCGCGCTTCACGAGGAGCGGAGCGCCGCGCTCGACGTACGGGACCTCGATCGTGTCGAAGTCGCGTGGCGCGACCGTCTCGGCGAAGATCGCCCGCGCCTCGCGCACGAGCTCCCCGCCGGCGTACCGCGGCGAGAGGTGCGTGATCGCCAGGAGTTTCACCTCAGCGAGCTTCGCCACCTGCGCCGCCTCCGCGGCGGTCGCGTGCAGTGTCTCGCGTGCGCGCTCCTTGTCTTCGTCGCCGAACGTCGCCTCGTGCACGAGGAGATCGGCGCGATACGCCGCCTGGATCACGCTCGGGGCAGGCGCGGTGTCGCCGGTGAGCGCGAGCTTCCGCCCCGGCCGTGCCGGACCGAGAACCGCATCCGGCGTGATCACGCGACCGTCCGTCAGCGTGACCGGATCGCCGCCCTGCAGGATTCCACGCTCCGGCCCCGGCGGAACGCCGAGCGCGTCGGCCGCGGCGACGTCGAAGCGGCCCGGCCGCTCGCCCTCGACGAGCGTGTACCCGACGGCGGACACGCCGTGGTCGACCGCGAAGGCCTCGATCCGGTACTCCGCGCGCTCCAGAACGTCGCCGGAAGCCATCTCGACGATCGTCAGGGCGTATGGCAAGCGGCCGAGGAACGGCTTGAGGTTCCCGAACAGGTCGCGCACCCCACGAGGCCCGTACACGGTGAGCCCGGGCTGCTCTCGCCCCCGAAGCGCGAAGGTCTTGAGCATCCCCGGCAGCCCGAGCACGTGGTCGCCATGGAGGTGCGTCAGAAAGATCTCCTCGATTTCCGGCAACCCGACGGCCGAGCGCTGGAGTTGCCGCTGCGTCCCCTCCGCGCAGTCGAACAGGAGCCGCTCGCCGCCACGCCGCAGCAGAATCGCCGCCGGAGCCCGCCTGGCGGTCGGCATCGACGCGGACGTGCCAAGGAAGACGAGATCGAGGTCCACTCCGGCGGAGTGTATGGAGGTCTCAAGCCGGAGAACCCGCACGCCGATAGCGCCGTAGAGGCGGAACGGTGAGAGGGCGACTGCGGCATATCGCACGGGGCGACCGGCGGCTGGAGGGGTCGTTGACCCTCATGCGCCTGTTCCTCGTCGCGTCGGCGGCAATCCTCATAGCCGCGGCCTTCCTCCTCGGATCGATGCTCACCCGGACGCTGCGAAGCCAGGCGCTCGGCGAGGAGCAGACATCGCTCTCGCAGTACGTCGACGGCGTCCTCGGCCCCGTCCTCGTGCACGACAACCAGGTCGTGACCACCCACTGGATCTCGGCCACCATGCTGCGCGTGCTGCGCGGGCAGCCCGACGTCGTCAGCATCAAGGTCTGGCGCGCCGACGGCACGCTCGCGTGGACGACGCTCGACACGAGCCGCATCGGCCACCACTTCACGCTCGACAGCGACCTCGGCCAGACGATCCGCGGGAACCGCGCCGTCGCGAGCGTCATCTCCCCGAGCACCGAGGGTGAGGACGCCGCCGAGGCCGGACTCGGCTTCCACCAGCTGATCCAGGTGTACGCGCCGCTGGACAACTCCGACCACACCCGGGCGATCGGCGCCTACGAGATCTACGCGAACCCGGCAGCGCTGCAGCACATCCTCGGCTCACGCGTCCGCATGATCTGGTTCGGAGTCGGCGGCGTCTTCGTCATCCTCTGGCTCCTCCTCGCTCTTCTCGTCCGCGGCGCATCCCGGACGTTGCGCGTCCGAACGGCCCAGCTGCGCGACCGCTCCGCTCGGCTGCTCGAGTCGTACCGCCTGCTCGAGCAGAGCGCGCTCGAAGCGGTCGAGAGCCTCAACGCAACCGTCGAAGCGCGCGACCCGTACACCGCCGGCCACTCTCAACGCGTGCAGCGAATCGCACTCGCCATCGGCGAGGCGCTCGACCTGCCGCGCAGCCGTCTCGAGGCGCTCGGGCTCGCCGGCCTCTTCCACGACATCGGCAAGCTGCGCGTGCCGGACTCCGTCCTGACGAAGCCGGGCCCGCTCTCGGCCGACGAGTTCGAGCTGATCAAGCGCCACCCGGAAGATGGCGCCGACATCGTCGGCCACCTCGGCCGGCTGCGCGACGTCCTCCCGTTCATCCGCCACCACCACGAGCGGTGGGACGGGGCCGGGTACCCGGCAGGCCTCGCCGGTCCCGAGATCCCGCTCGAGGCCGCCATCGTCGGGCTCGCGGACGCCTGGGACGCGATGACGACCGAGCGGCCGTACAGTCGTGCCCGCTCGACGGACGAGGCCGCGGACGAGATCCTCCGCGCCCGTGGGACGCAGTTCGCGCCAGACGTCGTCGACGCGTTCTTCATCTCCGTCGGCGAGCGCCGTCCCGCGCCGGAGCGCGACTCCGCGCTCGTACCCGCCCGTTAATCTCTGCCGCGATGGCGGACGAGGCGATCCTCGAGCTCTACCGGCGCGAGATCACGCCGGCGCTCTACACCGAGATCCGCGACCTGTACAAGCGGCACTCGATCGCCGAGGACGCGCGCGACCTCCCTGGCCTCATCTCGACGCTCACGCCCGACTGCCTCTACGAGCTCGTGCAGACCGGCCACCGGTGGGAAGGGCACGAGGGCGCGGCCCGCTTCTACACGCAGCTGCTGACTGCGTTCCCCGACATCAAGTTCGACCTGACCGACATCGTCATCGGACCACAAGGCGTCTGCGAGGAGGCGCATGTCACGGCGACGCACTCCGCGCCGTGGCTCGGCGTCGAGCCGACCGGCGAGCACATCGAGTGGGACGTCATCATCTGGTTTCCCTGGGACGAGGAACGACGGCTCTTCCGCGGCGAGAAGGTCTACGTCTCCGGGATCGACGTCCCGGATTTCGACTAGCCCGGCAGGACCAGCTTCTGGCCCGGACGCAATGTGTCCGAGACCAGGTGATTCCGCTGCTCGAGCTCCCAAACGCCCCGGCGCGGGTCGCCGGCGTACGTCCGGGAGGCGATCGCCCAAAGCGTGTCTGCCGGCCGCACGACGTACGTCCGCTCCGGGCCAGCCCCATGAGAGCTGCGGGCGACCAGGCCGACCGCGAGGGCGGCGAGGACGGCGACGATGAGGAGCTTCCCGAACATGTGTTCGCCATAGTACGGCGAACACATGTTCGTGTCAAGGGGCTATTTCTTCGGCGCGGCGCGGTGCTTGACCTGCGGCTTCCACTTGACCATTCCTGCGGTGCAGGCACTCCGGCCTTCGGCGAAGAGCGGCGCGTCCTCCGAGTAGGCCAACTTCGGCGTGGAGACCCCCTCACCGCCCGCGGTCAGGAGCCCGCTCTGCCAGCCGCCGCCGATCACCTGGCCGCTCTGATTCTTGCCGTTACGCGTCGGCTCGTCGATCAGGAGGAACCATTCGACGTCGGTCACCGTCGGGTCGCATGCGAAGTACTTCTGCACCGTCTGTCGGATGTACGCCGCTTGCGTCTGCTCGCTGATGACCGCGACGTTCTCCTTGTTGTAGTACTGCGGGTAGAGGCTCGTGTTCGTCTGCCAGCCGAGCTCGTCGATGCGGAACGTCAGGCCGTTGAGCGTCGTCGGCTGCGCCGTGCCGTGGAACGCGTCCCAAATCGCCTGCTTCACGCGGTCGAAGTTCGGGATGCCGTAGAAGTCCAGATCCGAGTAGCCGACGCTAGGCCCGTCGGTCGGCCTGTTCGGGTTCGGATACGGATGGATCGACATCTGGTCCATGATCGGCTTCGTCCGCCCGGACGCGCGATACGCGGCCCCGACGGCCTCGATGAACGGGATCGGCGCCGTCTGCGTCGGCCCGTTGGAGCGCGGGGACAGTCCGAAGCCGATCACACGCGCCTGTGGGTTCACACGGTGGATCTTGTCGTAACAGAGTGCGAGCATGGCCTCGTACGCCGCCGGCGTGTGCGAGTTTTGCGGCGACCAGTACAGCGCCGTATTCGGCTCGTTCCAGATGATGAAGTCATTGATGCCCCACTGCTGCACTGTGGCGGCGACCATCGCCGACCACCCGCAGAAGAACTTGGGGTTGTGCGCGGTCGCCGGACGGCCGTACAGAGCGAGTACCACGTGGATCCCGTCCTTCTGTGCCTGCGGCGCTGCGCGCAGGAGGAACGGAAGCTCGTCGATCTGCGTCGGGTTGCTCGAATCGAATGCGAGCGTCCACCGCTCCTCGGTGAGATTCGCGCCAGTCAGCATCTGGTCGAACCACGCGCCGCCATCGTCGGCGTACTTGCCGCCATCGTCCGCGACGCCGTAATTGATCGGCCGACCCGTTGGCGGCGGTGTGGTGGTGGTAGTCGTCGTCGCGGTCGTCGTGGCGGTCGTGGTCGTCGCGGAGGTGGTGGTGGTCGTCGTCGTCGTCGTGGCGCCGGTCGTCGTGACATCGGTCGCAGTGGTGGTCGTCCCGGGCCCCGAATCCTGGTGGGCGCCCACGGCCACGCCGGCGACGCTCCCGAGGAGCGCAGCAGCCGAAAGCAGTAGCGCGAGGACGAGCTTCTTCATCTCACCTTCTCTGTCTGACCCCGGGAGAGACCGCGGCAAAGAGTCGCGACACCCCATCTCCGGCGCCATGGGCCGGTCGGCCCCCTTTCGGGGCCTGGTAGGACTACCCTCCTCGCGCCTCCAGGACTGCGTCGACGATGCGGCCTGCGCCGTAGCGCACCGGATCATCGGCCGGAAGGCCCGTCTCCGATTCAACCTCGGCGATCGCCGCGCGCGCCGCGTCGTCGTTGAGCGAGCGCGTGTTCAGTGCGACCGCGACGACGCGCGCGGGGCGCCTCGGGAGGGAGAGCCGCTCGTGCAGCGCGACAAGCTCGCGCAACGGCGGGATCACGTGCGGGCCGCCACCGGCACCCTCGATCTCGGTCCGCCCCGCCTCGTGACAGAGCACGAGCAGATGCGGCGCGCTGCCGTGGTAGAGGCCGACCGTGACGCCCGAATACACCGGGTGCAGGATCGCGCCTTGTCCCTCGATCCAGAGGAGCTCGCCGCCGCGCGCGCTCCCTTCGACGACGAGGCGCTCGGCCGCACCGGCGATGAAGTCGGCGACGACCGCGTCGACGGCTATCCCCCACCCCGCGATGGCGATGCCCGTCTGTCCCGTCGGAACGAACAACGAGCGCTCGCCACGCCGGCGCGCCTCGAGATCGAGCTCGAGCGCGACGGTCATCTTTCCGATCGCGCAGTCGGAGCCGACCGTCAGCACGATCGTCCCCGGCACCTCGAGGTTCGCGCCCGTCGCCGTCGAGAGGTCCGCGGGCGGCCGGCGCAGGTCGCGCAGCACGACACCGTGCTCGTCCGCGAGCGAGCGCAGCTCCGAGTCGTCGGCGAGGAACACGTGCAGGCCGTTCTCGACGTCGATGCCGTTGACGATGCATTGCCTGAGGAGCTCGATCCACGCGGGCGGGAAGCGTCCGCCCTGCGTCGCGACGCCGACGAGCGCCGTCGTCGGCCCGAACGGGAGCGCCTCCTCCACCGCGCCGACGACCGGAACGCCGTCGTCGCTCTCACCCGCGCGCTGTGAGTCGAGGATGGCGACGACATCGTCGCGCCGGTAGCGGAGGACGCCGAGCGCCGTCTTCCCGTAGTGCGGATCGGCTGAGAACCCCTCAGCGAGGATCAGGTATCTGGTGTCTGACACCGAGCCCCGGCTCGTCGGAGGGAAGCTGCACGCCGTCGGCGAAGCGCACGCCCGGCCACGGGTCGTGCGCGATGAGGATGTTCCCGTCCAGATCGACGTGGTCGAACAGGCTCGCGATGTGCGCGCCTGCGGCGATGCCGAGGCCCGACTCGACCATGCAGCCGAGCATGCAGCCGAGACCGAGTGCGCGCGCCGCGTTCACCATGCGCACCGCTTCGCGGATGCCGCCCGACTTCGCGAGCTTGACGTTGATCCCGTGCGCGCGCTCCGCGCACGCAGCGACGTCCGCGAGGGTGTGACAGTCCTCGTCGACGTAGATCGGGACGGGAGAGCACCGCTTCAGCTCCTCGCCGCCGGGGTCACCCGCGCGCAGCGGCTGTTCGCAGTACTGGACGTCGATCTGCGGCAACGCGTCGAGTGCCTCCTCGAGCGTCCACGCCTCGTTGACATCACACTGCAGCGGTAACGCAGTGACGGAGCGCACCGCGCGCACGCGCTCGACATCGAGCCCGTCGCCGCCGCCGAGCTTGAGCTTCAAGCGCAGAAAGCGGTCGCCGATCTTCTCCGCGCGGCGGGCCATGTCGTCGGGATCGCCGAGCCAAATCGTCCAGCTCGTCGGCGGCCCTTCGCGCCGAAGGCCGAGCAGCTTCCACACGGGCAGGCCGGCGAGCTTCCCCTGCAGGTCGTGCAACGCTGCGTCGACCGCGGCCCGCGCGGCGAACTCCGACGCCGGAAGACGTGCCATCACGTCCTCGATCGCGAACGGGTCGTCGCCGAGCACGTCCGCGTGCTCCTCGAGGTAGGCGAGCGCGGATTCCGCCGACTCGCCATACCGCTCGATCGGCGCAGCCTCGCCGTGCCCGCGCACGCCGCTGTGCGTCAACTCCACTTGCACGACATCGGCCTCGTCGCTCGACTCGCGCGCGATGACGAACGTCTCCGCGAGCTCCAGGGTCACGATCCGCGAGGAAACGTCCACGCGGGTAACCTAGAGCTTCCCGCGCCCGTAGCTCAGGGGATAGAGCGCGCGCCTCCGGAGCGCGAGGTCGCAGGTTCGAATCCTGCCGGGCGCATTCGTTCTGCGAAACGGTCCGGAACCCCCGTTTGGGGTTACGCCGCGCGCTTCTGGCGGCCGAAGCACTTCGGACATGTCGCCACCGACGACAACGGCACGGCTCGGCTACGTCCCGGCGTTGGACGGCCTGCGCGGGGTCGCCATCCTCGGTGTGCTCGGCGTGCACCTCTTCGGGCTGAGCGGCGGCTTCTACGGCGTCGATCTCTTCTTCGTCCTCTCCGGCTTTCTCATCACGACGCTGCTGCTCGACGAGCACGACCGGACTGGGCTCGTTTCGCTGCGGGCGTTCTACATCCGGCGTGCGCGGCGATTGCTTCCTGCGCTCGGTGCCGTGCTCGTCCTCATCGCTGCCGTCGGCCCGCTGTTCTACTCACCGGGACTCGTCGCGAGCATCGTCGCCTCCGGGCTGTACGCGGCGAACATCGTGCGAGGATTCGGCCACTCCGACTTTCTCGCGGCGACGCCGGCCGCTCACCTCTGGTCGCTTGCGCAGGAGGAGCAGTTCTATGTTCTATGGCCGATCGCTCTCGTCGCGTTCCGACGCCGGCTCACCGAACGACGCGTGATGATCCTCCTGGCGGCGAGCTTCGTCGGGCTCGTCCTCTACCGCGCCGCCCTCGCCGGCGCCGGCGCCGGCTGGCACCGCCTCTACTACGCGCCCGATACGCACATGGACGGGCTCGTCCTCGGTTGCTTCCTCGCGTACGCGCGCCGGCGCGGGCTCACGTCCGTCCCGGCACTGACGGGTTACACCGCCGGCGCGGTCGTCGTGGCCGCGTTCATCCTCGGCGCGCAAACAGTTCGCTGGTCGGTCGGCGGGCTGCCCGTCGTGGAGCTGGCCGCCGCCGCGCTCGTGCTCGCGGCGCTCTCGCCCGGGCCGGTCCGAGCCGTGTTGAGCGCGCGGCCGCTCGTCTGGATCGGTGCGCTCTCCTACAGCTTGTATCTCTGGCAGATCCCGGCGATGTGGTTGACGGGCTGGAACGATCGCTGGGGCGCGCTTGCGCTCACGGTGGTCTTCACGCTGATCTCCTACTACGTGATCGAAAGACCGTTCCGCCGCCGTCAGGCGGACGGGAAGTTCGGTGTCGAGAGCACGCGGCCGTCGGAGAGGATCGTCATCGCCTCGTAGCCGCGCAATCGTGCCGTCCAGCCCGGTGCGCGGCGCGCGCCCATCGCGAAGGCGGCCGTCGCATATGCGTCCGCGGTCGCGAGATCGGGGCCGGTGATGGTCACGGACAGGATCCCGATTGGCGCTTCGCCGGTGTGCGGATCGCGGACATGGTCTCCCCGCTCGTACGTGCCTGAGGTGGCGACGGCGATGTCGTCGCCCTCGACGACCTTCGCGATCTCCTGCTGCTCGACCGGGTGCTGGATGCCGATCGTCCACCGGCCGCGCGTGCGGATGTCGCCGCCGGCGTTGACGCCGTACTCGGTCACGCCGGCGCGATCGAGGATCGCGGCCGCCTCGTCGACGGCCCAGCCCTTCACGAAACCCGACGGATCGCCGTCGACCACATCGATATCGAAGAAGCCCGACGTTTCCTCGCGTAGCTCGTCGCAGCGCGCAAGCACCTGCTGTACCTCGTCGCTCGCGTCGTCGACCGAAAGCTCGCCCCGCCGGATGCGGCTGATCTCGCTGTCCTCTTTGTACGTGCTGAACGTCGCGTCGACGTGCCGGAACCAGTCGAACACCTCGTCGGGCACGTCACCGTCGCGCACCGCGACGACGATCGGCATCCCCATGACGTGCTCGACACGATGCATCAGATCTTCTTCGCCTGGAGGATCGCCGCCTGGAGCGACTGCGCGAACGCGCCGCTCGTCGCGGTCGCGCCTCCCACGAACTCGATGTTCGGGTTGAACTTCGTCATGGTCAGCACCTCGTTCGTGAGCAGCGGCACCGCCTGCTGGTTGATGAAGACGGAGCGGTCGGTGTGATTCGGATAGATCGGAACGAGGACGTTCGTGATCTTGCGCGTCACCGTCTTGTGCGTGCCGACGATCCTGGTGGTCTTCTTGACCACGAGGATGACCTCGACGTAGCCCCAGCGGTCGGCGACCGCCTGCGGGCCTGTGACGCGTTTGGTCGTCACGATCGTCCTCGCCGTCGCGGCGGCGGCGTTCACCGTCGGGAGGACGATGGTGGCCAATCCGGCGACCGCGCCTATGAGTCGTTTGCGCATGCGTGTTCCTTTCTGATTACGCCCGTACCAGGTACGGAGAACTTTCACAGAGCAAAGCGTTCGACATGGATATGACGACGGGGAACGCCCGCGGCGCGGACGTTCCGAACTGCGAAATCGGTCATGCCGGGCGGACCACAGACGTAGACGTCGCGCTCGGCGAGATCGGGGACGAGCTCGTGCAGGTGCTCGGGCGACAGGAGCAGTTCGCCTCCGGGCGCCGCGTGGTCGCCGACGACATAGTGGGCGTCGACGCCCAGTTCCTCGAGCTCGCGCCGCAGGACGAGCTCGTCGTCGCGCAGGGCGCGGTAGATCACGACGTCGTCGCCCGACGAGCTCTCGACGAGCGCGCGAACGGGTGTGATGCCGATGCCGCCGGCGATGAGCAGGCGCTTGCTCCGACGCCGGAGCGAATCGGTGAAGACGCCGAACGGCCCTTCTGCGAGCACGCGCGTCCCGGCCGGAAGCGATGCGAGCCGAGCGGTGTGGTCTCCGAGTGCCTTGACGGTGATCCGTAGCGACCGCCCGTCGGGAGCCTCCGAGAGCGAGAACGGATGCGCCGTCGCCCAGCGGCCGCGCGTGAGGAACCGCCAGAGGAAGAACTGTCCCGCGCGAGCGTTGAGCCGGTCGAGGCGGCGGCCGGTGATCCGGACCGACACGACACCCGGGCCTTCCTCGACGAGCTCGGCGACGCGCAGCCGATAGCGGAACGCGTTCACGAGCGGCACGACAACGCGGAAGCCGACGATGAGCGCCAGGGTTGCGGCGAACAACGACCGCCAGTAGTCGGCCGCGACCGTGTCGAGCACGAGCTCGTTGCCGGTCGGGATCTGGTGGAACCACGCGAGCGCGATCCCCGCGTACGCAAGCAGATGCACGGCGTACCACCACTCGTACCGGAGCCGCCTGCGCACGATGACGTACGACGTCGCCACGACGGCGAGCAGGAATGCGGTGCCGATCGTCGCGACGATCATCCCCGGATAGATCCCCCCCCAGATCATGGTCGAGATCTCCTTGCCGATCGAGAACTTGTCCATCAGCGCGTAGCCCCAGACGCTGAAGAAGACGTGCGCGACGACGAGGTCGATGGTCGCGTGGCCGTTCCACCGGTGCCAGACCGTCAGCCGGTCGAAGCCGACGAGCCGCTCGAGCGCGGGCAGCCGCGCGAGGAGGATGACCTGGATGAGCGCCATGTACGCGCTCAGGAGGCCGGTGATACGCGCAACGCTGGTCAGCGCCTCGCCGGTGGTCGTCGTCGAGAGGTTGCCGCCGTTCGCCCAGAGCCAGAAGATCCCGGCCGCGTTCCCGACCACGACGGTCCAGACGACGGCAAGCCCTACGGCTCGGCGCACATGCGTCCGCCGGCGCGACGGCGCCTCGGACGCAGCTCTCCCGATCGCCACCTCGCTCATGACGCCCATGAAAGCCAGGAAGTCTGAGGATCGCCTGAGAGCCGCCGGCGGCTTACGTCTGGCTTACCCGTGCCAGTGCAGCCAGGGCCCCGCGTACTGGACCGTCGTCACCGCGAGGATCGCCCCGGCGACGACGGCAGTCGCAAGGAGTGATCGGCGGGCGAAGGAACCCGGGACGGCACCGGCGCGGCTGCTCCAGTCCGCCGCCGCGAGTCGCGGGACGCGTGAGAGGTACGCGAGCACATGGACGCCGGTGGCGACGAGCCACACGACGAAACTCGCCTTGTGCAGCCCGAGGACGAGGCCCCGGCCCGGCCCCTGGATGAGCAGGGCGACACCGGTGACGAACACGGCGACGGTGGACGCGACGACGACCGGCGCGAGCAGCCGCAGCGGCAGCAGCGGTGGACCTTTTTCCCGGTACGGCCGCGATCGGCGGTAGTACTGCACAAAGCGCCAACTCGTGCTCGCGAGCTTCAGCGCGACCGGCGGGATGAGCAGCATGCCGATGAAGACATGCACCGAGAGCAGCTGCCGGATCGACAGGATGGTCACGCCCTCTGCAGCGAGCATCAGGAAGAGAACGGCGGCCGATGCCGCCGTCAGGCGCTCGTTGCCGTCTGGTCCCCCGCGCATCGTTTCCATTGCAGCGCGCAAAGCTGAACATCCGCTGTGAGCTGGGTAGACTTGGACGCATGACAAGGCAGGCAACAGGAGACCCCCTCAGTACCGATGCCGAGCCCGCCTCGCATCCGCACGCGCCGTGGCCGTCCGGCCACTGTCGCTGACGCCGCTCCGCCGCCCCGCCTCGCCGAGCTCCATCACGCCGGGCTGACCTGGATCAACCTCGAGCGCCCGAGCCAGGAGGAGGCGCTCGCACTCGCGCAGCGCTTCGGCTGGCATCCGCTCGACGTCGAGGACGTCATGTCGCGCCGCCAGAGACCGAAGGTCGACGCGTATACGGAGGAGGAGGGCGAGAGCTATCTCTTCGCGGTCCTCCATTTCCCGGTGTACGACAACGCGATCGGCCGCCTCAACGCCGGCGAGCTCGACGTCTTCCTCGGGCCGAGCTACCTCGTGACGCTCCCGAGCGTCGAGCTCCGCCCCGTGTCGGCGCTCTTCCGGCGGGCGTACGAGAACGAGGACTTCCGCGAGTCGTTGTTCGCGCGCGGCTCCGGCCGCCTCTTCTACGAGGTGCTCGACGATCTGTACGACTACTGCTTCCCGATCCTCGACAAGATCGGCTTCAAGCTCGAGCAGATCGACGAGCAGATCGACGACGTCGCGATCCGCGCGAAGGACCTCGTGCGCGATATTCACAAGGTCAAGCAGGAGATCATCTCCTACCGCAAGATCATCAAGCCGCAGCGGCCGACGCTGCGACAGCTCGAGCGCGGCGTCGAGCGCTTCCTGCCCCAGGAGCTCGAGCTCTACTTCGACGACATCGTCGACGCAAGCGAGCGCATCTGGGACCTGCTCGACAACTACAAGGAAGTGGTCGAGGCTCTGGAGGACACGAACGAGTCGCTCATCTCGCACCAGCAGAACGACATCCTCTACGTGCTGACGATCTTCAGCGTCGTCGTCCTTCCGCTGACCTTCCTGACCGGCCTCTTCGGGATGAACGTCCAGTTCCCGGGCTTCGGCAGCGAGGTCGCCTTCTGGGCGATCCTCGGATCGTTCGTCGCGCTCATCGTCTCGATGCTCGGCTTCTTCCGCTACAAGCGCTGGCTCTAGGCCACCGCCATCCGCGACCGACTCGGTCGTTTTCGGTGGGCGCTTTCAGCTGGCCTCGTCTTCGCCGACGCGTCGTTCCGCACAGTCGGGGCACAGGACGGTGACGGACGACCCCTTGCAGTCGTCGTCGGCAGCGGCGATATAGGCGCGCCAGCCCCGCACCGTGCGTGCGGTCGCCGTCTGGCACTGGTCACAAAACACGATGGAACCGACACCAATCATGGGACGAACTCTTCCATGAGGTCGGCCCGGCCCACACGATTCGCGCGGCTAGTTCGACCCCGCTGATCGGCCGTCACTCGAACGAGGCACATCGCGAGGTTGGCACAAGACCCGACTTGCGGATGGCGTATCCATGTGAGGCCGGGTGAATGATCCAGGCGACACAAGCGTCAGGCGTTCGGGGACACCGCTTCCCTCCCTCCGAAGCGCAACCCGACCCGATGCACACTTGGTGCCTCCTGCGGATCGAGGCGGCCGCCGCGCGGCCGCCCGACCGCTTTCCGTCTTGTCGAGCGGCCACATGTTCTGGCCGGCGGCTCGCCGGCCGATTGGACTGTGCAGATCCACCCTTTCGAAGGTCGCGTCGACGACCGCCTGATACGAGGGTGGGCGGCACGAGCTGAGGAGCCGTTTGCCGTCAGTCCCTGGCCGCGTGCCGCCCGGTCGGTAGATCGGCAGCCGGCACGCGGCCCGCTAGTGCCGGCGGTCGGTCTTCACGACGGTCCCTTCAGACGGGAAAGACGCGACGGTAGTCGCCGCCTCGTGGTTCTCGTCCCTCGTACGGAGGATTCGAGTCCGCCGTTGGTTTTACCGTCTCGATCATGGGGATTCCCATGGAAAGCGGGCATACGGTGCGTCATAGACGGTGAGATCCCCTCAGCCTTCCGCTCGTCAGGGCGTTTCATCCGAAATCCCGGCGCACCGAATGCCCGTTTCCTTCTGAAGCGGACGACGGGATTCGAACCCGCGACACCTGGCTTGGGAAGCCAGTGCTCTACCAACTGAGCTACGTCCGCGCTGGGCGACGATTCTACCGCCGTACCGCCTCGAATCCTCGGGCAGCGCGGTGAACCCGGGACGGTCAGCTCGCGTCAGGAAGGCGAGCGGCGAGCGAGCTCAGGATCTTGCGCTGGATCCCCGGTGAGTCCGCGAGCAATCGGCCGAAGGCACGCCCGGTGATGACGAGTGCTCGAACCGGCGAGGTCGTCGTCACGGTCGCGTTGCGGGGTGTGCCGGTGAGAAGCGCCGTTTCGCCGAAGAAGTTCGCGTCGCCTTTCAAGGGGATGCGCCTTCCGGCACGTCGGACCTCGACCGTACCCTCGACGACTACCACGAACTCCCGGCCGACATCCCCTTCCTTCATGAACGCCCTTCCCGCGGGAAAGTGGATCTCGTCTGCAATCGTCGCGATCTCAGTCAGCTCGCGACGCGAGCAGTCCGAGAACAACGGCACCCTTTTCAGCAGCTCGACCTTCGCGTTCTTCGTGAACACGAGGTGATTCTATGCCCAGGCCATCGCGGGAGTCAGGACTGCTCGCCCGCGCCCTGACGGAGCTGCAGCAGCTCCTCCTGGCGCTGCCGCATCGCCGCCTCGAGCCGCGCGGCGATGGCCGGCTGCGCCTGCTCCAAGCGCCGGAACTCGGTGCCGAACATGTAGAGCAGCCTTGCCGGCGAGGTGGTGGTGACGGTCGCGTTCCGGGGAGTCCCTCCCAGGATGGCCATCTCGCCGAAGAAATCACCGGGCGCGTACGTCGCGACCGTCGCGTCCTCCGCAGTGACCACCGCGGTTCCCTCCATCAGCACGTAGAACGAATAACCGGCAGCGCCCTCGACTGTCAGGCTCACGCCGTCGCCGACCGTCTGGACGTCGAACCAGGTCGCCAGCTCCTCAAGATCGCTCTCGCTCAGCGAATCGAACAGCGGGATGTTCGCCAGATCGTCGACCGTCGCCACAGAGGAAGAAGCTACCTCACTGGATCCTTCATCCCATTCTCGTAACGACATCGTCACCACTCGAATACACGATCGACTTCGCTAGACGGTGGTCTCGTAGCCGTCCCACGCCCGCTCGATCCCTTCGTCGAGCGGCAGCTCGTCCGGGCGGTGGACGATCAGGAGTCGCTTGGCGCCGGATTCGTCGTGTGCGGCGAGAGCCTCTCCCTGGGTCAGGTGCCCGCGCATCGCCGGCTCCGGCTGCGCAAGCGTGGCCTCACAGACGAAGAGATCCGCGTCACGCGCGAGCTCAGCGAGCGCCGGGGATGGCCCCGAGTCGCCCGAGTAGGCGAGGACCTTCTCGCCGTTTTCGACACGGAAGCCGAAGGCGTCCAGGTCGTAGTGGAGCACCCGTACCGGCACGATCTGGAAGCCGGCGGCAGAAAAAGGGACGTCTTCCGCGTATTCGCGAACCGTGAAGGCCTCGAAGAGCGGATCGGCATTCAGTTTCGACGTGAAGCTTCGCAGCGTGTCGATGCCTCCGGGGGGCAGCCAGAGCTCAGGCGTGGCCGTTCCGCGGCCCGGGCCGAACGAGGCGCCGAAGGTCCAGGGGACGAGGTCGCCCCAGTGGTCGAGATGGAAGTGGGTGATGGCGATCGCGTCCACGCGCGGCCAGCCGTCCCGTTTCCGCAGCCTCGAAAACACACCCGGGCCACAGTCGAGGAGTAACCGCTGCTCACCCTCGACCAGGTATCCGGATTCGGCCCCGTCCGGGTTGTGCCACGCGGGGGAGCAGCCGATGACGATGAGCTTCATGTCCACATCTTCTACGGAGTGACCATGACGTGCCGGATGAGGTGCATACTCGACCGATGACGATCGCGCCCGAGATACGCCTCTCGGACGAGCAGAGCGCGGCCCTGAAGCCGTACGTTCCCCGACTGCTCATCGAGTGGATGCGCAACGCGCCTGAGACGCATCACCATGCGCTCGAAGGGACGCTCGCGTTCGTCGACATCTCCGGCTTCACAGCCTTGACGGAGCGATTGTCCCGGCGCGGAAAGATCGGCGCCGAGGAACTCCGGGACACCTTGGACCGTGTCTTCAACGCCTTGCTCGACGAAGCCTACGAGTGGGGCGCGGGCCTGCTCAAGTGGGGCGGCGACGCCTTGCTGCTCCTGTTCGACGGCCCCGGCCACCCTCAACGGGCTGCGCGCGCGATGTGGGAGCTCCAACGCACGATCGACCGCGTCGGGCAGATCCGGGTCTCCGGCGGGAAAGCTGTCCTCCGCATGTCCGTCGGCGTGGCGACCGGATCGGTCGACTTCTTCACAGCCGGCAGCGTCCATCGCGAGCTTCTCATTGCAGGGCCGACGGCGACCGAGACCGTGCGAATCGAGGCGATCGCCGACGCCGGCGAGGTCGCGCTCAGCCCCACGCTCGCCGCGCTGCTCGACCCGTCGTGCATCGGTCGAGAGAAGGACGGCGCACGACTGCTCGCGGGCCCGCCGGACGCCGAGCGCGCCCAGGCCCCGGACGTCGGCTCAGTGGCGGACCTCGACATCGCGTCGTGCATTCCCCTTGCCGCCCGCGAGCACGTGTTGCTCGAGCGCAGCGAGCCCGAGCACCGAATCATCACCGCGACGTTCTTCGACCTGATGGACACCGACAAGCTGCTCGCCGAGCTCGGCCCAAGAGCATTTGCGGAGGCGCTGGACGAGCGCATCCGCACGATCCAGGAGGCAGCCGCCCGCTATGAGGTCCCCTTCAACGTCACCGACGTCTCGAAAGGGGCCATCAAGGTGCTCCTCTCGGCGGGCGCGCCGTCGACGACGGGCCACGATGAGGAGCAGACGCTCCGCCTCGTGCGCGAGGTCATGAATGAGCCGGGCGTGATCCCGATGCGGGTCGGGATCAATTCGGGTCGCGTCTTCACCGGCGACTTCGGTCCGCCCTACCGCCGCACGTACGCGGTCCTCGGCGACGCCATCAATACGGCGGCCCGGGTCATGTCCCGGGCCGAGCCCGGCCAGATCCTCGCAACCGAGCCGGTGCTCGCGCGCTCCCGCACGCTCTTCCGGACGACTCCGATCGAGCCTTTCCAGGCGAAGGGGAAAGCGGAGCCGGTGTGGGCGGCGCTCGTCGGTCCGGTGGCCGGCCGCCGGGACGAGCGCGTCGACGAGACCGCCTTCGTCGGCCGAGAGCGCGAGCTGGAGGCATTGCGGACGGTGATCGAGGACGTGCGGGCGGGGCACGGCTGGTCGGTCGAGATCGCCGGGCCGTCCGGGATCGGCAAGACGCGTCTTCTCCGCGAGCTCTTCGCCGCGACACCGGACCTACGCGTTCTCCACTCGACCTGCGAGGAGTACGAGGCTTCGACGCCGTACTTCGCGCTCCGCGACCCGGTGCGTGACGTGCTCGGCCTCGGCCGCGACGCGACGCCGCACGAGGTCGAGGAGCGGTTACACGAGATCGTCGCCGCCACGGACGCGGAACTCGTTTCGTGGGTGCCGCTGCTCGGAATCCTGCTCGGGCTCGCCGTCGAGCCGACGCCGGAGACATCGGCGGTCGACGAGCGCTTCCTTCGTGAGGTGCTCGCAGACGTCACGCTCCGCTTCCTCGTCGCGACGCTCGGCGACTCGCCGCTGGCGCTCGTCGTCGAGGACGCGCAGTTCATGGACGACTCGAGCGCCGACCTGCTGCACCGACTCTCGGCCGCCGGGAGATCGCTGTCCCACGTGGTCGTGATCGCCCGGACGCATCCGGAGCATCTCTGGACGAATCTGGCCGACGAGGAGCAGCGCTATCTCGTGTTCGACCTGCTACCGCTCTCGGAGCGCGAGGCCGCCGAGATCGTCGAGATCGCGACGGACCAAGAGCCGCTGCGGCCTCACGAGGTCGAGGAGCTGGCGCGGCGCTCGGGCGGGAGCCCGCTCTTCGTCGTCGAGCTCCTGAACGTCGCCCGCTCGTCGGGGACGATCGACGCGCTGCCGGACTCGATCGAGGCGGTGGTCACTGCCGACATCGACCAGCTTTCGCCGTCCGACCGGATCGTCTTGCGTTATGCCTCGGTGCTCGGCGTGGCCTTCGAAGAGGACTTGCTCGCGGCCGCGCTCCGCGACGACTTCACGCTGGACTCGTCGCTCTGGGACCGGTTGAAGGGCCTCGTCGACCGGGACTCGCTGGGCCTCCTGCGCTTCCGCAACACGCTCGTCCACGACACGGCGTACGAGGGTCTTCCCTTCCGCCGACGCCGCGAACTGCATGCCCGCGTGGCCGAGGCGATCGAAGCGGGGGCATCCTCGCCCGACGACGAGGCGGCGACGCTCGCGCTCCATTACTCGGCCGCGAAGCGGAATCCGGAGACGTGGAAGTACGGCCGGCTGGGCGGCGACCGCGCCCGAGCGGTTGCCGCAAATGTCGAAGCGGCCAGGCTCTACGAGCTCGCGCTGACCGCGGGAAGTCGTGCGCGAACTGTGAGCCGCCGCGACCGTGCCGACGTACTCGTCTCGCTCGGCGCTGTCCGCGAGATCGCTGGGCTCTTCGACGAATCCCTAGCTGCCCTGGGCAGGGCCACGAGCCTCATTCCGGACGAGCACGTCGAGCAGGCCCGAATCCACGAGCTGCGAGCACGGGTTCTCGTGCGTACAGGGCCGTACTCACGCGCTCTCCGCGAGACTGCGATCGGACTACGACTGGCGGAGAACGAGGTCGTGCCCGACGCCGTCCCGATACGCGCGCGATTGCGGGCAAGGCGCAGTCAGATCCTCATGTTTCAGGGGCACGCCCACCAAGCCATCCCGCTTGCGCTCGCGGCCGTCGCCGAAGCCGAGGCAGTCGGTGAGCTTGAAGCGCTCGTTCACGCACACGTTGCTCTCGACGGGTCGTACCAGA
This sequence comes from uncultured Actinomycetes bacterium, assembly GCA_963744355.1. Lineage (GTDB taxonomy): Bacteria > Actinomycetota > Thermoleophilia > Gaiellales > Gaiellaceae > Palsa-739. The sequence continues at coordinate 443,924 of CAVUTE010000004.1, read as the reverse complement.
TGATCGGGGAACCCGAGAAGGCGGTGTACGAGCGAAAGTCGCTCGACATTCAGACAAGGCTGGGGCAGACGCGCGCACGCGGCATCACCGAGCTCAACCTCGGCGTCCAGGCATACGCGGACGGAAGGTGGCAAGAAGCCGAGGAGCTCTACAACGGCGCGCTGGGCGACCTCCTCCACGCCGGCGACCGACAGACCGCCGCTCACGTCGGCTCGAGTCTCGCCGAGTTGCTCATTAGCAGAGGGGAACTCGATGAGGCGGAAGCGCTCCTTGTCAAGTCGCGCCGTGTACTCCGATCATCGACCTTCGCCGCCTTTGCAGTCTTCGCCGAGATCCAGCTCGCACGGTCGCGCGCTCGAGCGCGACGACGCGGCCTCAGCCGTCGCTGTCCTGGAACGGATAACGAAAGAAGAAAACGCGATGGGGCAGACCGCGCTCGTTCTCGAAGCCGGCGCCTACCTGGCCCGCGCACACGCCCACTCGGGCTCGCCGGCGATCGGGCTCGCGGTACTCGACGAGGCGGTGTCAGCGGCCGGCGAAGAAGCGGCGCTCTACGTCGCCGCCATCGAGCGCGCGCGCGCAGGCTGCCTTCGGGAATTGGGGCGAATCGACGATGCACGGGCCGCGCTGGAGCGGTCGTTGCACGCGGCAGAGCGCCAGGGAATGCTCTATGAGCAGTTCCTTGCGCGCCAAGCGCGGATCGAGTTGGAGCGGCCGAGCGTGCCGTCCGCGGAGGAGCTGCGCGAGTTGGAAAGACTCACGCAGCTCCTCGGTCTGGATGGCTGACTAGCTCGGCGACCGGATCGAGTCGCTCGACGAGTAGACGTACGCGACCATCGTCCCTGCTTGAGCTCCGCCGGCCGGTGCCGTGATCTTGAGCGAGATCAGGCAGGACGTCGCCCCGCCCGAGAGGCTCGCCGGCGATGGCGGCGACAGCGGGAGCGTGTAGCTGTCCGGGTAGCCGGCCGCGCTCGTGTCGCGCGGGTCGCTACTACACCAGGGCATCAGGTGAAGGTTTCCGTCGGTCGGCGCCTGGAAGCCGGCCGAGTCCTCGTAGTTGAGCGTCTTGTACGCCGGTCCGCCGTTCCATGGGTCCGCGAAGCTGACCCTCTCGACGGTCGGCACGGGGCTCTGCGTCGGGTCGCCGACGAAGTAGCTCACGTACGGCTTGTCGCCCGGGGTGGTCGTTCCGGGGTGAAGACGTACGTCTGCGTCGGCTTGCAGATGCCGACCTGGTAGTCGGCGATGCCGAACGGTCCGGTCGTGCACTTGATCGCGCCGACGTTGCCGAAGTCCTCTCCGGTGACGTTGTCGAGCGGCCTCGGCGTGGTGATCGACTGAGCCGTTCTTGAACTCGCCGGTACCGGTGCAGGTCGGGCTACCGGCTCCGGGTTGCGTCTGCGCCCAGGCGTTGTCTCCCGCCGGGAGCGGCGTAGCCGGGTTCGGCACCTCACAGACGGTGTAGTTGCCGCCGTCGAAGATGGTGCCGATCCTGTAGGCGCCGTTCGCGTTCGACGTCGTGGTGCCGACGAGCGAGCCGAGGCTGTTGTAGAGGTGAATCGTCCAGCCGGAGAGCGTCGGCTCGCCGCTGTCGAATCCGCCGCTGAAGTTCGAGTCCTGGTAGACCGTGCCGCTGACCGAGCCCTGCGTGTAGCAGACGGTCAGCTGGCTGATGCTGTAGTACTGCGTCGGAGTCTCGACGATTCCGCCGAGCGCGTTCGCGATCGTGAAGTTCTGGGCCGGGGCGTGAAGCCCGGTGTCCCCCGCCACAGAGGTCGGGTTCGGTCCAGGCAACGCCGTATAGGGAGGCGAGCTCGTGACGTATGGCCCGCTGACGTAGTTGTATGCGGTCGACTGGGTCCCGCCCTTGATGCCGATGCCGAGGATCTCGGCGCCGCTTGCGCTTACGTCGAGCGTCTGGCTCTTGCTGCTACCCGACAGGTTCAATGTGAATGTGGCCCCGTCGTGATTACCGGAGGCGAGGTTGGTCGCCGTCTTCGGGTTCACATTGTCGTACTCACTGTACGACCCGAGCCCCGAGAAAAGGTTCGCGCAGTCTCCGGTTCCGCCGATGGCAAGGTCCCTCGGCATGACGTGGTCGCCCGTGGATGGCGGCGCCACGAAGTCGTTCGCGGTCGAGGCGACCGCCGGTAGCACGACCAAGAGCATGAGGGCGACGAGCCCCCCGAGTGCGCCCACGCCGAGCAGGCGCTTGTTCCGCAGAAACCTCATTGTTCGACTGCCTCCTCTGACGAAAGACCCAGTCCCCCGCCTGCGAGCCTATAGGCGGCTTTATCGCCTGGCTAGACACCGGCTCGAGGTTTGACCTTTCGGCTAGTTGTCCCGACCCGTTCGATGTGGTGTGGTTCACGAGGGTGAACGGGCTGCGGCAGAAGGTCCTCGACGCGGGGAACTCGCTTCGCGAGGTCTTTCGCAACCCGGGCTTGCGGCGCATCCAGCTCGCCTTCGCCGGGTCGATCGTCGGTGACTGGGCGTACGGCACCGCCGTAGCCGTCTATGCGTACGAGCACGGCGGCGCGACCGCCGTGGGCGTGCTCGGCGTCGTCCGATACACGTCGATGGCGGTCGTCACGCCGTTCACGTCCGTGCTCGGCGACCGGTATCCCCGCCGGCTGGTGATGGTGGCCGCCGACCTCAGCCGAGCAGGTCTGGTGCTTGTCGGCGCCCTCGTGATCGCCGACGGCGGGCCGAGGATGGCCGTCTTCGCGCTCGCGATCGCCACCTCGATCTGCGGCTCCCCCTTTCGGTCTGCGCAGGCGTCGCTTCTCCCACAGCTCGCGGACGACCCCGCCGACCTCTCGGCCGCCAACGTCGCCTCATCGACTGTCGAGAGCGTCGGCTTCTTCGCCGGGCCGGCCCTCGCCGGCTTGATGCTCGCCTTCTCGAGCATCCCGACCGTGTACGTCTTCGATGCGGCGACGTTCGTGTGGTCGACGATCCTGGTACTCGGAGTTCGAGTGCCGGCGCGAACCGACGAGCCGGTTGTTGCAGGCGCGGACGAGGGCGACGGCGGAGGGGAGGGCTTCCTGCCGGAGGTGTCGGCGGGTTACCGCGAGATCCTGCGAAACCGCGACCTTCGACTCGTCGTGGGCCTCCTGTGCGCGCAGACGGTCGTTGCCGGGGCATCGCTCGTCTTCACAGTGTCGATCGCGCTCAGCCTTCTCGGCATCGGTCGCTCGGGTTTCGGATACCTCAATGCGACGCTCGGGATCGGGGGCCTCGTGGGAGGATTCCTCGCCCTGGTGCTCGCGCAACGTGGTCGGCTCGCGCGCGACTTCGGCGTCGGCGTGGTGTTGTGGTCAGCCCCGCTGCTGTTGGTCGCGGCGTGGCCGACAGTCGGCGCGGCGGTCGTCGTCATGGTTCTGCTCGGGCTCGGGAACTCGATCGTCGACGTGAACGCGTTCACCATCCTGCAGCGGATCGCGCGGCCGGAGACGATGTCTCGCGTATTCGGCGCGATGGAGAGCGCGGTGATCGGAGGGATGGCGGTCGGTGCGCTGCTCATGCCCGCGCTGATCTCGACGGTCGGCCTCCGCTGGGGGCTCGTGGTCGTCGGGCTAGGCGTCACGACGACGGTCGTCGCCGGCGCCAAGGGCCTCAGCCGAGTCGACCGAATCGCCCTCGCGCCGCCCGGATTGGAACTGCTACGGGGCGTCCCGTTGCTCGCGCTCCTGCCGGAGTCAACGCTCGAGCGGCTCGCTCGAGCACTCATTCCTGTCGAGGCCGAGCCCGGACAGGTCGTCATCCGGGAGGGCGACCACGGCGATCGCTTCTACGTCATCGAGACCGGCACGGTCGAGGTCACGAAAGAAGGCCGCCACGTCGCGAGTCTCGGTCCCGGCGACTTCGTCGGGGAGATCGCACTCCTGCGTGACGTGCCGCGCACGGCGACCGTGACAGCGACGTCGGCGACCGTCCTCCAGGCGCTCGAGCGGTCGCAATTCCTGCCGGCGGTGACCGGCCAAGGGGAATTCCGCGAGGCGGCCGACGTGGCGATGACCGTACGCCTCGCCATGCTGTAGCGCCTTAGGGTCGCGTTCCCGGGAAAACACGGAGTCGCTCCCCTTGGAGTGGCGATACCGTTGGGGGAAAGCACCCGAACGGGAGAGACGGCATGGCCAACAACGAGCTGCACGAGACCGCCAAGGCCCTGGTCGCCGAGGGCAAGGGGATCCTCGCCGCGGACGAGAGCACCGGCACGATCAAGAAGCGCTTCGACTCGATCGGCCTCGAGTCGACCGAGGACACGCGGCGGGCGTATCGCGACCTGCTCTTCACGACGCCCGGCGTCGAGGAGTACATCAGCGGCGTCATCCTGTATGACGAGACGATCCGGCAGAGCGCGCTGGACGGGACGCCGTTCCCGCAGCTGCTCGAGTCGAAGGGCGTCATTCCCGGCATCAAGGTGGACGAAGGCGCAAAGCCGCTCGCGCACGCCGAGGGCGAGACCGTGACGGAAGGCCTCGACGGCCTGCGGGAGCGGCTCGTCGAGTACCGGCAGCTCGGCGCGCGCTTCGCCAAGTGGCGCGGCGTCTATTCGATCTCGGACACGCACCCGAGCGAGTACTGCATCTGGACGAACGCGCACGCGCTCGCCCGCTATGCCGCGCTCTGCCAGGAGGCGGGCATCGTCCCGATCGTCGAGCCGGAGGTGCTGCAGGACGGGACGCACACGATCGAACGCAGCGAGTTCGTCACCTCGCGCGTGATCGCTGCGCTCTATACGGAGCTGTTCGACCAGAAGGTCGACGTGGCCGGCACGCTGCTCAAGCCGAACATGGTGCTCTCCGGCTACGAAGCGTCGAAGCGCGCAGGCGTCGAGGAAGTCGCCGAGCAGAGCCTGCACGCCTACTACAAGCATGTTCCCGCCGCGGTGCCCGGCATCGTGTTTCTCTCCGGCGGACAGACGGACGAGGACGCGACCGCGCACCTGAACGCGATGAACGCCGCCGGCTCGCACCCGTGGCAGCTGTCGTTCTCGTACGGGCGTGCGCTACAGGCGCCCGCGCTGAACGCGTGGCTCGGTAAGCCGGAGAACGTGGAGGCCGGCCAGCGTGCGTACTACCACCGCGCAAAGATGAACTCGGCCGCGCGCAGCGGGTTGTATGCACCGGAGATGGAACGCGAGGCGGTCGCCGTCTAGACACCGCCAGAGGCCGGTAACAGTTACCCAAACGGAAGTCTCACGAGATCAGCCGCGTCGATGGCCGCCGCGACAACGATCCGTGAACGTTTCGTGACGGTAGCTGTTACCGGTCTTTCTAGGTGTACTCGAATCCGGTGAGTGCGGAGAGCTTCGTCAGCGACTGCTGCGCGACGACTCTCCGCACCGTGCCGGATCGAGAGCGCATGACGATCGAGTCCGTGGTCGCACCATCCGCGGTGTACTGCACGCCGCGGAGCAACGCGCCGGTCGTGACGCCGGTCGCGGCGACGAAGACGTCCTCGCCCGAGACGAGATCGTCGGTGTACAGCACGCGTTCGGGGTCGAGCCCGGCCGCGACGAGCTGACGGCGCTCGTCCTCGTTCCGCGGCCATAGCCGTCCCTGGATTCCCCCGCCGAGGCACTTGAGCGCCGCCGCCGAGATCACGCCTTCCGGCGTGCCGCCGATGCCGTACAGCATGTCCACGCCGGTTCCCGGCTGCGCCGCCGCGATGGACGGGGCCACGTCGCCGTCGCGAATGAGCCGAACGCGCGCGCCGGCGTCGCGCAGCTCCGCGATGAGCGCGTCGTGGCGCTCGCGCTCGAGCACGACGACGTCTACCGCCCGCGGCGACTTGCCGAGCGCGGCCGCGACGGCGCGCACGTTCTCCCCTGGGGCGCGCGTGATGTCGATCGCGTCAACGGCCGCCGGGCCGACCGCAATCTTCTCCATGTAAAAGGCCGCGCCGGGGAACAGCATCGTGCCGCGCTCGGCGACGGCGATCACGGTGATCGCATTCGGCTGACCGAGGGCCGTCAGGCGCGTGCCCTCGAGCGGGTCGACGGCCACGTCGACCTCGGGGCCTTCGCCGCTCCCGACCTCCTCGCCGTTGTAGAGCATCGGCGCCTCGTCCTTTTCCCCCTCGCCGATGACGACGACGCCGCGCATCGCAACGCTGTCGAGGACGTACCGCATCGCGTCGACCGCGGCCTTGTCCGCCGCCTCCTTGTCGCCGCGCCCGATCCAGCGAGCGGCGGCCATTGCCCCCGCCTCGGTCACACGGACGAGCTCCATGGCGATGTTCCGGTCGGGGGCCTGCCGGGCGCTCACGGCGCTACATCCTGTCAGGTGCTTCGACGCCGACGAGCTGCAAGCAGCGTGCGATGACCGTCTGCGTCGCCCGGCAAAGGGCGAGCCGGAAAGCCTCCTGCTCGCTCTCCAGGACGCGATGCTCGTGGTAGAAGCGATGGAAGTCGTCGGCCACGCGGATCGCGTACGCGGGGATCGCCTGTGGGCCACGGTGCTCGGTCGCATCGTGCAGAACGGTGGGAAGCTCCGCGAGCCGCTTGACGAGCTCGCGCTCCTCGGGTGCGAGCGGTGCCGCGAGTGACACGTCGTTCGTCGCATGGTCGGTGTTGCGCAGGATGCCCGCGATACGCGCGTGCGCGTACTGGACGTAGTACACGGGGTTCTTCTGCGAGCGCTCGGCGGCGAGGTCGACGTCGATCTCGATCGTCTGGTCCGGCCCGCGGTTCACGAGGTACCAGCGCGCCGCGTCGACACCGATCTCGTCGAGGAACTCGTCGAGGAACACGATGTCGCCGCGCCGGCGCGACATGCGCGCCTGCTCGCCGCCCCTCGTCAGGTGCACGAGCTGGTACAGGAGCACCTCCACGCGGCCGGGGTCGTACCCGAGCATGCGCGCGATCGCCGCGTACCAGTTCCGCGTGCCGTGGTGGTCGGCGCCGAGGACGTAGATCGCGCGGTCATAGCCACGCTCGAGCTTCTCCACGAGGTACGGCACGTCCGCGGCCCGATACGTGGGGCTGCGGTCCTCCGAACGGAGCAGCACACGGTCCTCCTCGTCCCCGTACGCCGACGAGCGCGCCCATAGCGCGCCATCCTTCTCGTACGTGTCGAGCTTCGGCAGCAGCTCGGGAAGCCGCTGCTCCACGACGCTCTGCCGCTCCCACGAGTCGAAGTGAATGCGGAAACGCTCGAGCGACGCCTCGATTTTGTGCAGCATCTCGGGAACGGGGTCGCCGGACTGCGCCGCGAGCTCGCGAACGTAGTCGCCTTGGTACCCGTCGGCGGGCGGCTCCTCCCCGCGCCGGATCGCCTCGACGGATGCGCGGAAGCGGTCCATCTGGCCGCCGGAATCGTTGTAGTAGTACTCGCGGTTCACGTCGCTCCCGGCGAACTCGAGCAGGCGCGCGACCGAATCGCCGTACGCACCGTTGCGCCCATGCGCGACGTGAAGCGGCCCCGTCGGGTTCGCGGACACCATCTCCACCTGATAGCGCAGCCCCGGGGTGGCGCTGCCGCCGCCGAAACGATCTCCCTCGGCGAGGACAACCGCCAGCGCGTCGGCGAACCACGCGTCGCCGAGGAACAGGTTCACGAAGCCAGGGCCGGCCACCTCGGCGCGCTCGACCGCCGCAAGCGACTCGGCGCTCTGCGCGAGCTCGGCCGCGATCTGACGCGGAGGCAGTCGCCGTGCGCCTGCGAGCTTCAGCGCCGCGTTCGTCGCGTAGTCGCCGTGCGCGGATTCGCCGGGCCGCTCGAGTACGACGTCCGGCCCCAACGCCTCGGCCAGCTCGCTGACGGGATCAGGCGCCAACGGCGAAAAGATCCTCGAGGCGCTGCAACTCGTCCGTCGTTCCGATGCCGACGATGACGTCGCCCGGATCGATCGAGACGTCCGGCTCCGGCGTCGTGTCGAAGCTGCCGTCACCCTTGCGCAACGCGATGATGAGCGCACCGGTCTCGTGCCGGACCCGGATGTCGCGGATGGTCTTGCCTGCCTGGAGGCACGTCCGGTGCACGACGATCTCGGCCATGTGCAGGTCGGGGCCGGTCGCTGTCGTCACCGCGTCGAGAAACGCGGTCACCTGCGGCTTGAGGACGAGATTCGCCATCGTCCGGCCGGCTGTCGCGTACGGGAGGACCACGCGATCGGCTCCCGCGAGCCGTAGCTTCTTCGCCGCATCCTCGTCGGAGCCGCGCGCGACGATCTGCAGTTGGGGCCGGGCCGACCGCGCCGAGAGGACGATGTACAGGTTGTCGGCGTCCGAGTCGGAGGCGGCCACGAGCCCCTTCGCGCGATCGAGCCCCGCATGCTGCAGGTCCTCGTCCTTCGTCGCGTCTCCCTCGATGAAGAGGTCGCCGTGCTCCTTCGCGGCGTCGATCGACTCCGGGCGGAAGTCGAGCACGACGTACTGGACGCGTGCCGCGCGGAACTCCTCGGCCACGCGGCGGCCGACACGCCCGTAGCCGCAGATGATGAAGTGCTCGTTGAGCTTCTCGATGGTGCGCTCCCTCCGCCGTTCCGCCACGGCGCCGGTCAAGACGCCGCCGGCGATCGCCTCGACGATAACCGCGCCGGCGTACGCGATGATCGTCAGACCGGCGAGGATCATCGCGATCGAGAGCAAACGCGCGCCGTTCGACGACGGCACCGTGTCGAGGCCCGTCAGCGTGGCGGTGATGACCGCGCGGTAGACGGACTGCAGCCAGGACTCGTGCAGGATCAGCCGGAACCCGACCGTTCCCGCCCCCAGCGTGGCGACCACTGCGAGCAGCAGCCATTCGATCCGGCGGAGGCGGCGAACGGGGTCCACGAGGCCTCTAGTATCGTGGCCCCGTGGACGAGGACGAGATTCAAGAGACCGGCGAACGCCGCCTCAACATCCATCTCGACCCTGCGGACATCGCCGGCGCCTACGCGAACTTCGCGAACATCAGCTTCTCGCGGTACGAGTTCACGCTCACGTTCGCGCGCATCGAGCACGAAGTGGAGGAGGGCGACGTCCCCGGCGCGGTCGTGGCGCGAGTCAACGCGTCGCCACGCTTCATCGAGGAACTGATGGCAGCGTTGCAGGACTCCTGGTCGAAGTGGCAGACGACCGAAGGCATCCGCAACCTGCCCGAAGCGCCCGAGCACTGACACTCGCTCCGTCGTACGCCGTTCTCTGCGCGGTGCAGGCCGCCGTCGTGCTGGCCTCGCGGCCGCCCGAGCGCCGCGGGCGAATCGGCATCGCAGGGATCGCGCTTCCTGCCGCCGCCTTGATCGTCGGAGTCGTCCTCATCCGCAGCACCGGCGCGCACGTGCTCGCGTACGCCGGAGCGATCGGAACGCCGCTGCTCGCCGCCGCCGGCCGCTGGAGGCTCCCGCTCGCGGCCGCGTTGTGGCTCGTTGCCTGGCGGACGGACGGCCTCGTCGCGCAGGCGGCGGCCGTCGCGCTCATCGCGCTCGCCGCGATCACGGTCGCGCGGCTCGTCGCGCGCGTCGCGCCCGCGTGGTCGATCGCAGCTGGCCTCGTCGTCGTCGCGCTCGCCGACATCGTTCTCGTCTGGGGAACACCGCAGGTGCAGCCGGTGACCGCCGCGTTGCACCAGGCATCCCTGCCCGCGATCCCGCGCCTTCAGGATGCGACGTTCGGATCGGCGACGATGGGCTGGCTCGACCTCCTCGCCCCCGCGCTCCTCGGCGTCGTTGTGCGTGCGCGGCTGCGCGCAGCCGCGGCAACGGGGCTCGCCGCCGGTGCCTGGGGCCTGCTGCTGGCCGTGACATCGACCGTGCCCGCGACGGTTCCGGTGCTCGCGGGACTAGCTTTGGGCGGTGCAGATCGCGGTCGTCTCGGACGTGCACTCGAATCTCGCCGCGCTCGAAGCGGTGCTGTCGGCGATCGACGCCGCCCCACCTGACGAGATCTGGTGCCTCGGCGACGTCGTCGGATACGGCCCGCGGCCGAACGAGTGCTGCGAGATCGTCGAGTCGCGTGCAGATATCTGCCTCGGCGGGAACCACGATCTCGCCGTGCGCGGGACGATCGACCTGGCCGAGTTCCGCGGCGATGCCGCCGTCGCCGCGCGGTGGACGCGCGACATCCTCACGGCGCCGGCGCGCGCGTTCCTCGACCGGCTCGAGCCGGAGGGCGAACGGGACGAGGTCGCGCTGTACCACGGAAGCGCGCGCGACCCAGTGTGGGAGTACGTGCTCTCCGACGAGGCTGCGGCCGCCACGCTGGCCGTCAGCCCGTTTCCGCTCGTGCTCGTCGGGCACAGCCACGTTGCGCTCGAGGTCGAATGGAGGGACGACATGCTCACCGGCGGGCTCGCTCCGGACGGAACCCAAGTCGACGTGCGAGACCGCGTCCTGCTCAATCCCGGCTCGGTCGGGCAGCCCCGCGACGGCGAGTGGCGTGCCGCCTATCTGCTTCTCGACCGCGAGGCGGAGACGGCCACGTTCCACCGCGTCGAGTACGACGTCGAGCGCACGCAGGCGGAGATGCGTGCGGCCGGGCTCCCCGAGGCGCTGGTGGCGCGGCTCACGCACGGCGAATGAGACGCACGGGCGTCGCGCTTCTCGTCACGCTCGCGCTGGCAGGCTGCGGCGGATCCGCGAAGCCGCCGGCGGCCGCGAAGCCGCCTCGCCTCCCCCATGCGCTCGCACAGACGCTGGCCACGCAGGCGAACGCGGTCGCGCAGGCGCTGGAGGCCGGCGACGGCTGCACCGCGCTCGCCGACGCGACCGGGCTCCAGAACGCCGTGGCACAGGCGGTCGCTGTGCACGAGATTCCCGTCCGGCTCCAGCCCACCCTGAACGCGACCGTCGACGCGCTCCCCGGGCGCATCACCTGCAACCCCGCGCCGCCGCCAAGCATGGGCCGAAGCCGCCGAAGCCGCCTCACGACCACGGCAAGCACGGACCGGGCGACAACAACCAATGAGCACGCTCGTCGCCGGCAGGTACGACGTCCAGCGGCCGCTCGGGCACGGCGCGATGGCCGTCGTCGACCTCGCGCACGACCGCGAGCTCGACCGCGACGTCGCGCTCAAGCGCCTCGCCGAGAATCTCGCGCGCGACTCCGACCTGCGCGAACGCTTCCTGCGCGAGGGACGGCTGGCCGCGCGGCTCGGCCATCCGAACATCGTGCAGGTCTTCGACGTCGGCGAAGCCGACGGCCGGCCGTACATCGCGATGGAGCTCGTCGACGGGGAGACGCTCGCCGAACTGCTCGTCCGGCGCCGAAAGATCTCGCCCGCTGAAGCGGAGGAGCTCGGTGCGCAGGCGGCGCGCGCACTTGCGGCCGCGCACGCGGCCGGTCTCGTCCACCGCGACGTGAAGCCGCACAACCTCCTGCTTCGCCGCGACGGCGTCCTGAAGCTCGGCGACTTCGGCATCGCGGTGTTGCTCGAGGGCACGCGGCTGACGATGGCGGGCACCGTCCTCGGAACAGCGGCGTACCTCGCGCCCGAGCAGGCCCGCGGCGACCACGTGACCGGTGCCGCAGATGTGTACGGACTCGGCCTCGTGCTCGTGGAGCTGCTCACAGGCACGCCGGACCGGTCGGCGCGGTTGAGCGGTGTACCGGCGGAGCTGGCCGCGACGATCCGGCGGTGCCTCGCAACGGATCCGGTCGCGCGGCCGACGGCTGCGGAGCTCGCGCGCGCGCTCGCTCGCGATCGCTCCGCTGCGCCGACCGTGATCCTCAGCCGGCCGCGGAAGCGCCGGCGCGCGCCGCTCGTGCTCGCCGGCGCAGCAGCGTTGGTGCTCGCCGCAGGGATCGTTGCGGCGGTGGTCACGTCGGGAAGCCCGTCGCATCCGGCTCCCCCGCCGCCGGCGCGCATCGCGCCCGTGCCGCAGGAGACGACGGCGCAGCAGCAGGCACAGGCGCTCGCCGCGTGGCTCTTGCGGTACTCGCGTTAGAGAAGCGGAGCCGGCTGTGCAGCCGGCTCCTGCTCATTCGATGCGTAGAAGAAGATGCCCTCGCGCGCGAGAGCGAGCTGGACGTCCTCGCGCGCTTTGTAGATCCGCCACTTGACGGTGGCTAGGGTAATCTCGAGCGAATCGGCGATCTCGGTATACGAGAGCCCGACCACATCCCGCAGCAGGAGCGCCGACTTCAGGTCGACGTTGAGACTCTCGACCGCTCGCCACACGGCGTCGATCGCCTCGACCCGCTCGAACGGCGCGTCCAGCACTTCGAGTGCCGGCACGTCGTCGAGGTCGACAGTTGCGCGCGGCCGGCGTTCGACCGCACGGAGCTCGTCGAGCACGCGGTTCTTCGCAACCTGGAAGAGCCACGTCGTGAATTTCGACCGCAGTGAGAAGCGCGGCAGTCCTTGGTACACGCGCAGGAAGATCTCCTGCGTCAGGTCCTCCGCGAGCGACCTGTCGCCGACCAGCCTGAGCACGTAGTTGAACACCGGCACCTGGTACGCGCGCACGATGATCGAGAAGGCGCGTTCATCGCCCCGCTGCGCCTTCCGCAGAACGCCCGAATCAGGCTGAGGCAGCGACAAGGGGCCTCATAATAGCCCCCTTAGGTCCCGTCCGCGAGCACATTTTGGCCGGTCATCTGGCGGGGTGGGTCGTAGCCCAGCAGGGCGAGGGCCGTCGGGGCGAGATCGGAGAGCTCGCCCTCGCGCAGCGTGAGGCCCGGAGCGGTGAGGATCAGAGGCACGAGATTGGTCGTGTGAGCCGTGTGCGGGCTCACACCGTCGTCTTCCAGCAGCTTCTCGGCGTTGCCGTGGTCGGCGGTCACGAGGCAGACGCCGCCCAGGACAGAGACCGCCTCGACCACCCGGCCGAGGCAGGCGTCGGCCGTCTCCACCGCCTCGACGACAGCGGGGATGACCCCCGTGTGGCCGACCATGTCGGGGTTCGCGAAGTTGATGACGGCGAACGCGTAACCGTTGGCGATCTCCTCGACGAACCGGTCGGTGAGCTCGACCGCCGACATCGCGGGCTTCTTGTCGTAGCTCGGGACGTCGCGCGGCGAGGGCACGAGCAGGCGGGTCTCGCGCGGGAACTCCTCCTCGCGGCCGCCGTCGAAGAAATACGTGACGTGTGCGTACTTCTCGGTCTCGGCGGCATGGAGCTGGCGGACGCCGTGGTCGGCGAGCACCTCCCCGAGCACCTGGTCGACCTTCTGCTCGGGGAACACGACGGGGAAGTCGAAGTCATCGCGGTAGCACGTCATCGTCGTCAGGTCGACGCCGAGCTCGCGGAGTTTCTCCGACAGCTGGCGCCCGCGGTCGGGCCGAAAGTTGAAGAAGATCGCCGTGTCCCGCTCGGGGTCGAGCCGTGGGCGGCCATCGATGACGACGGGCTCGATGAACTCGTCGGTGACGTCGCGGTCGTAGCTCTCTTGCACCGCGGCGATCGGATCGCTCGCGTGCGCGCCGCGGCCGTGCACGATCGCGTCGATCGCGCGCTCCGTGCGATCCCAGCGCTTGTCGCGGTCCATCGCGTAGTACCGCCCCACGACCGTCGCGATGCGGTCGACGGGGAGCTCGGCAAGGTCGTGCAAGGCGGCATGCGGCGACACGTCGCGGCCGTCAGTGAACGCATGGATCCACGTCTTCTCGGGGGCGAACTGGAGCAATGCCTTGACGTGGTCGATGTGCGAGTGCACGCCGCCGTGTGAGACGAGCCCGAGCAGGTGCACGTTCTCGCCGCGCTCGAACGCGGAGCGCAGGGCCGCGTTCTCGAACAGCTCGCCGGTCTCGATCGCCTTGTTCACGCGCATGAGGTCCTGGAAGAGGATGCGGCCCGAGCCGATGGTGAGATGGCCGACCTCGGAGTTGCCCATCTGGCCGGGCGGAAGTCCCACTGCTTCGCCGGACGCTTTCAGCGTCGTATGCGGGAACTCCGCCCACAGACGGTCGAAGACCGGCGTGCGCGCGAGCGAGATCGCATTCCCCGGGCCTGCGGGCGCGCAGCCCCAGCCGTCGAGGATGACGAGAACTACGAGCGGATACGTGCGGCCGTCGCGCATATCGCCTTGAAGGAATCGACATCGAGCGAGGCGCCGCCGACGAGCGCGCCCTCGACATCCGGCTGCGCGAACAGGCCGGCGGCGTTGTCGGGCTTCACCGAGCCGCCGTACAGCACCGGCGCGTCGAGGATCGACTTGATGAACGCGTGCGCGTCCTGCGCCATCTCGGGCGTCGCGCTGAGCCCGGTGCCGATGGCCCATACAGGCTCGTACGCGAGCACGAGCTGGGGGTGCGGCTCGAGGACCGAGAGCTGCCGGCGAAGGACGTCCTCGGTCTCGTCTCCCTCGCGCTCGGCAAGCGTCTCGCCCACGCACGCGATGACCCGAAGTCCTGCGTCGAGCGCCGCGCGCGTGCGCAGCGCGACCGTCTCATCGGTCTCGCCGAAATACTGCCGCCGCTCGGAGTGGCCGACGAGCGAGCCGGTGACGCCGAGCTCGAGCAGCATCGGCGCGGAGATCTCGCCCGTGTACGCGCCTTCGGGCTCCCAGTGGACGTTCTGCGCATACGTCGTCAGGCCGGCGTCGACGCAGTCGCGTAGACGGGTGAACGGCGGGCAGACGACGGCATCCAGTCCGGCGAGGGCGTGCGGGTCCGGCCCGCGGAACATCTTCCAGTTCCCGGCGATGATCACGACGGAATCACCGCGACCCCGGGGAGCTCCTTGCCCTCGAGCAGCTCGAGGCTCGCGCCGCCGCCGGTCGAGACCCAGGAGATGCGATCGGCGAGGCCGAGCTCGTTGAGCGCGCGAACCGAGTCCGCGCCGCCGACGACCGTGAACGCCTCGGTGTTGCCGGCCACCGCTTCAGCGACGGCCTTCGTCCCCTCGGCGAAGCGAGGCCACTCGAACACGCCCATCGGCCCGTTCCAGAAGATCGTTCCCGCGGCCGCGAGCTTCTCGGCGAACGCCGCGCGCGTCGCAGGGCCGATGTCGAGGCCGAGCCAACCGTCCGGCAGATCCTCGACGGCGAAGACGCCCGACTCCGCGTCGGCCTCGAATGCTGCGGCGCCGACCACGTCGGTCGGGAGCTCTGCGTCGAAGTCGAGCGGGTTCTCGACCCGCAGCTGCTCCGCCATCTTGCCGCCGATGAGGACGGTGTCGGCGCGGCCGCCGAGGTGCTGGAGCACGCCGAGCTTGTCGTCCACCTTCGCGCCGCCGGACACGAGAACGAACGGCCGCTCGACGTCGCCGAGAAGTCTGCCGAGGTGTCGGAGCTCCTCCTCCATGAGCAATCCTGCATACGCCGGGAGGATCCGCGCGACCGCCTCCGTGGACGAGTGCGCACGATGCGCGGAGCCGAACGCGTCGTCCACGTACAGGTTGCAGCCGTTCGCGAGCTCGCGTGCGAAGCCGTCGTCGTTCTTCGTCTCGCCGGGATTGAAGCGAGTGTTCTCGAGCACGTGGATGCGGTTGTCCGGGAGAAGCTCGCGCAGTCGGGCCGCGACCGGCGCAATCCGGTACGCCTCGTCGACGCCCTTTGGCCGGCCGAGATGCGAGCAGACGTGGATCTCCGCCGCGGCCTTGTCGAGCAAGTGCTGCAACGTCGGCAGCGACGCGCGGATGCGCGTGTCGTCGGCGACGGCGCCGTTCTCGAGCGGCACGTTCAGGTCCGATCGGACCAGCACGACCTTGCCGGCGACGTCGGCTTCGCTGACCGAGCGGGGGATGCGCATTACGCGGCGACGGCGGCCGGCATCGTCTGCGCGATCCTCGCGACGAGATCGACGAGACGGCAGCTGTAGCCCCACTCGTTGTCGTACCAGCCGAAGACCTTGACAAGGTTCCCGTTCACCATCGTCAGGTCGCTGTCGAAGATCGACGAGTACGACGAGTGCACGATGTCGGTCGAAACGAGCGGCTCGTCCGAGTACTGGAGGATGCCCTCGAAGTCGCCCGTGTCAGCCTTCGACCGGAACAGCTCGTTGACGGCGTCCTTCGACGTCTCGGCCCCGACCTCGACGACGAGGTCGACGATCGATCCCGTCGGCACCGGCGCGCGCATCGACATTCCGTCCACCTTGCCCTTCAGGTCGGGCAGGACGAGGCCGATCGCCTTCGCCGCGCCGGTGGAGGTCGGGATGAGATTGATAGCGGCTGCGCGTGCGCGCCGCAGATCCTTGTGCGGCAGGTCGAGGACGTTCTGGTCGTTCGTGTACGCGTGGATCGTGGTCATGAACCCGCGCTCGACCCCGTAGGCCTCGTGCAGGATCTTCGCGAGCGGCGCGACGCAGTTCGTCGTGCACGACGCGTTGGAGATGATGTGGTGCTGCTCGGGGTCGTACTCGCGGTCGTTCACGCCGAGGACGACGGTGAAGTCGGGATCGGTGGCAGGCGCCGAGATGACGACCTTCTTCGCCCCGGCCTCGAGATGCTTTGCCGCGTCGTCGCGATTGGTGAAGAGGCCGGTGGACTCGATGGCGACGTCGATACCCAGCTCGCCCCAGGGGAGGTTCGCGGGATCCCGCTCGGTCGAGAACCTGATCTCGTTGCCGCCGACGCGGATGAAGCCGTCGCCCGCCTCGACCGGGACCTTGAGCGCCCCGAGCACCGAGTCGTGCTTGAGCAGGTGCGCCATGGTCTTCGTGTCGCCGAGGTCGTTGGCGGCCACGATCTCGAAGTCGCCGCCCCGCTCCAGCTGCGCCCGAAGGAAATTGCGCCCGATCCTGCCGAATCCGTTGATCCCGACCCTGATCTTCGCCATGAGTCCGATGCCTTTCGTTCTGTGGTCTCTACTCCGAGTGTAACGAGGGAGGTCGCGCCGCCACGCAGTAGGAATCCGCAGTTGAACGGGTTTTTTCCGCAAGGGTTACGACTTTGAAAAGGCCTAGCGCGTTCGTCACGTCAGTCGTCATACTCGGCAACGGCGGGTCCGCGCTCGTCCGGTGATGGATTCAGACCCCGTCCGTCACCACGGTCTCGGGTGTGGCACTAGGACCGGGAGGGTCGTCCTCGGAGCTTCCCGGTCCACCGCCGCTACTCAGCCAGCTCCTGCAGCCGCCGGAGCCGCCGGTAGGCGGAGGCCTTCGTCACCGGTGGACTGCACCGGCGTGCCAGGTCGGCGATCGATGCCGTCGGATGGCGCATGCGGAGGACGGCGAGCTCGCGCAGGTCATCAGGCAGCGCGTCGACGTTGAGCTTCCGCACGGCCTGGAGCTGCGCGTGCGCCGCGCGGCCCGTGCGGACGAGGTTGGCGTGGTCGGCGTTCGCGAGCCGGTTCGCGTCCGCCTTCGTCGCCGACACGACCGAGCGCTCCTCGAGGACAAGGACGACGTCCGATGCTCCGGCCGCGACGAGAAGATCGGCGATCGCCTCCGTGCCCTTCGCATATGCGATCGCGTGCCGCTCCCGCTGAAGGACGTGCAGCTCCGCCCCCTCGCGTAACGCGACGGCGGCGAGGAACTGGGCGCCTTCGATCTCCGCCGTGCGGATCTCGACGTGCGGGTCGCGCGGACCGCTCAACGAGCCGGCGCCGAGCAGTGCGCCGCGCAGGTAGGCGCGACGGCAGCACCGCCGTGCGACGACACGCGCAGGCGGATGGTCGATCGGACGGTGGCCGGCGTCGAGCACGCCCGCGCGATGAAGTGTGTCGTACGCGTGCTGGTTTCCTTCGGCGTGCAGCTGGTACCTCGTCGAACGGTCGAACGCTGGTCGCTGATACGTCCGGATCTCGGACTCGACGCCGAACGCGCGCAGCAGAGTGAACGCGCGCCGCGCGACTGCCGAGCTGACGAGGTCGAGGTGGACGGCAACCTCGCCGCGACCGCGAAGGTGCACGCTGCCGGCGACGTGGAAGAGGCCGGACAGCTCGGCGAGCCGGTCGCAGTCGGACTCGGGCGCGATCGCCGCGAGCTCGTTGCGGAGATCCTCAGAGAGCACCCTCGAGCTCCAGGAGTCGTCGCTTGTACCCGACGCCATACGAGCCGTACGAGCCGAGATCGCCGGCCGCGACGACGCGATGGCACGGGACGAACAGGCCAAGGCGGTTGCGCGCACAGAAGCTTCCCGCCGCACGCGCGGCGCCGGGCACGCCGGCGAGCGCTGCCAGCTCGCCGTACGTGACCACCTCGCCCCGCGGGACCGAGCGCAGCGCCTCGGCGCAGCGGGAGAAGAACGCGCTGTCGTACTCGAGGTCGACGGGCACCTCGCCGAGCGGGACGTCCTCTCCCGCGAAGTACGCCTGCAGCATCTCGACCAGAGGATGGTGCCCGACACCGGTCTCCGTGTCCGACACCTTCGGAAGCTCGTGCCACACGACCTGGCCGCCGTCGAGGACGAGCTCCCCCACGCCCCATCCTTCAGCTTCGTACGCCATCTGCGCCACCACCACCTTTGCATCCTAGAATCGCCCTATGAGCACACACGCGATCTTCCGAGCGCCCGAGCCGTACAACGAGCCTGCCCGCGACTACGCGCCCGGCTCGCCGGAGCGCGAGGCGTTGCGCGTACGGCTCCAGGAGATGGAAGCGCAGCAGCTCGACATCCCGCTCGTCATCGGCGGCGAGGAGGTCCGGACCGGGAACACGTTCGAGGCCGTCGAGCCCCACAAGCGCTCGCACGTGCTCGCAACCGTGCACAAGGGAGGCGCCGCCGAGGTCGAGCGCGCCGTCGCAGCCGCCGCCGACGCGTGGCACGACTGGTCGCGCACGCCGTGGGAGGAGCGCGCGACGATCCTCCTTCGTGCCGCCGACCTCCTCGCGGGGCCGTGGCGCTCGACGCTGAACGCGGCGACGATGCTCGGCCAGTCGAAGACCGCGCATCAGGCCGAGATCGACTCCGCCTGCGAGGTAATCGACTTCTGGCGCTTCAACGTCAGCTTCATGACGCGCATCTACGAGCAGCAGCCCGTCTCGTCCCCGGGCGTGTGGAACCGGATGGAGTACCGGCCACTCGAAGGCTTCGTCTTCGCGGTGACGCCATTCAACTTCACCGCCATCGGCGCAAACCTGCCGACGTCGGCCGCCCTCATGGGAAACACGGTCGTCTGGAAGCCGGCGTCGACGGCCGCGTACTCGGCCTGGTGGCTGATGAAGCTGTACGAGGAAGCAGGCCTGCCGCCCGGCGTCATCAACCTGGTGTACGGCAACGGCGCCGACATCGGCGACCCGGCGATCGCACACCGCGACCTCGCCGGAATCCACTTCACCGGTTCGACCGGCGTCTTCAACGGGATGTGGAAGTCGGTCGGCGACAACGTTGCCGCCGGCACCTACCGCAACTACCCGCGCATCGTCGGCGAGACCGGCGGCAAGGACTTCATCGTTGCGCACCCGTCCGCCGACGTCGCGTCGCTCGCGACCGCGATCGTGCGCGGCTCGTTCGAGTACCAGGGACAGAAGTGCTCCGCCGCGTCACGCGTGTTCGCGCCGTCCAATCTCTGGCCCGAGCTGCGTGAGCGGCTCGTCGAGGAAGTGCGCAGCCTGCGCATGGGCGACGTCGGCGACTTCTCCAACTTCATGGGCGCCGTTATCGACAAGAACTCGTTCGCCACCCAGAAGCAGGCGATCGACGAGGCCAACGCCTCGAACGGCCAGGCCTCTGTGCTCGTCGGCGGTGGCTACGACGACTCGGACGGCTGGTTCGTCGAGCCGACCGTGATCGAGACCCGCGACCCGAACTTCCGCACGATGAAGGACGAGCTCTTCGGTCCGGTCGTCACCGCGTTCGTCTACGACGAGAAGCGCTACGAGGACACGCTCGACCTGATCGACGCCGGCGCGCCCTACGGTCTCACTGGCGCCGTTTTCTCACGCGACCGCGCGGCGGTCGAGACGGCGAAGGACCGGCTGCGCTACGCGGCGGGGAACTTCTACGTCAACGACAAGCCAACCGGAGCGGTCGTGGGGCAGCAGCCCTTCGGCGGCGCGCGAGCGTCGGGCACGAACGACAAGGCGGGGTCGATGTGGAACCTGATCCGCTGGGTCTCGCCGCGCACGATCAAGGAGACGTTCGTCCCCCCGACGGACTACCGCTACCCGTTCATGCAGTCCGACTAGGTACCGATGCGGTGGCGGCGGTGCCGCGGCTTCGGTTTCGCCTTCGCCTTGGCCTTCGCCTTGGGCTTCGGCTGCACCTGCGGTTGCGTGACCTGCGCCGGGACGAACGCGACGGTGAAGTCCGAGCCGTCGGGCGAGAGCGCCGCGGGAGTTGCCGAGCCGGCGTCGCCGCCGAGCTCGATCGAGGTCGCGCTCCAGCTTTGGTCCGAGATCGTCCCGACATGGCCGTTGGCGGTCGTCGACGATCCACTGAACTCGATCGTGCCGAAGTTCGCGAGGGGGAGTTGCGCGCAGTGGTCGGCGCTGAAGCACCGCGACGGCGCCTCCGCGATCCACTCGGCGGACGACGTATCGAGAACCGCCGGCGTCGCCTGCGTCGTGAACGTCTGATCCGTGGTCACGTCGATCAGCGTCAGCGTGACGGCGGCGCCGTCGATGCTGACCTCGGCGGAGATGGTGTCGCCGGCCGAGATCGTGAGCGGCACGCTGACGGAGCCGTCCGGCAGCAGTTCGTACCACGCTGCGTATACCGGCTCGCCGTTGCGGCAGTCCGACTCGGTGCCGGTCTGCTCGAGGCCGCCGGCGCCGCCGGGGAGGCCGCCGATGCCGACCCAGAAGGCCGAGTAGCTGGAGGTGGAAACTCCCGTGCACGCGGCGGCCGGTTGGACCCAGGTGCCCTTCACGTCCGTGAAGGTGGAGCCGCTGACCGCGTACCCCGCCCAGTTCGCGCTCTGGTCGACGTCGTGGACGACCCCGGCCTGCGCAGCGCCCACCAGGACGAGCCCGGCAACGGCAGCGGCGAGGACGGCCAGCGCTCTCACGACTACCCCATGGAAGCGCAACGCGCTATGCGATGCCTAAGAATCGTGTACGGGACCGGTAAACCGCTCGTCCCCGGCCGGCTCGAGCGCCTCGACGGCGGTCTCGAAGGCCGCCCAGCGCGCGACGTACGCCTCGACCTCGGCGATCGTGCCGACGAAGAGCTCCTCGTACCACGCGTGATCGCGTAGGTCGTCCTCGATCCGATGCAGCACTGCCATGCCCGGGAGGCTAGTCGGGCTCCGTTAGGGATCGATCAAGCCCATGTAAGAACTCACGCGCGGCCTGCCTTGTGCAGCTGGTCGTAGATGCGGCGTGCGGTCTTCGCCGGCACGCCCGGAACGCCCTCGAGCTCCTCCTGGGTGGCCGCAACCATGCGCTCCACCGAGCCGAAGTGCTGCAGGAGCGCACGCCTGCGCGCCGGCCCGATGCCTTCGAGCTCGTCGAAGAGCGACGCGAACCCACGCGACTCGCGCCGCTGGCGGTGGAAGCCGAGCGCAAACCGGTGTGCCTCGTCGCGGAGCCGCTGGAGGAGCTGGAGGCCGGGGTTGTGCCGCGACAGCACGATCGCGTCCGGCCGGCCGGGAACGAACACTTCCTCGATCCGCTTCGCGAGCGCGATGACGGCGACGCGCGGCAGGTCGTACGCCTGCATCGCCTCGAGTGCGGCGGAGAGCTGCCCCTTGCCGCCGTCGATGACGACGAGGTTCGGCACCGTCGTCCACGCCGGCTCGGCGCTGCGCGCCTTAGGATCGACCCGCGCGAACCGCCGCGAGACGACCTCCGCCATGGCGGCGAAGTCGTCCGGCTCCTCCCCCGCCGTCTTGATGCCGAACTTGCGGTAGTCGCTCTTGCGCGGCATCGCGTCCTGGAAGACGACCATCGAGCCGACCGGGTCCTGCCCCATCGCGTGGGAAATGTCGAAGCACTCGATGCGAATCGGCAGCGACTCGAGGTTGAGCGCCTCGCGCAGCTCCTCGAGGGCTTCGACCCGGCGCGCGCGCCGCTGGTCCGATTGCGCCTGCTCGTTGACGAGCGCATGGCGCGCGTTCTCGTCCGCGAGTGCAAGCAGGCGGCGCCTCTCTCCCCGTTCGGCGGTGCGCACCTCCACACGTGCGCCGCGACGCTCGGAGAGGAGCTCGGCGAGCGCCGAGAGGTCGCCGGCGTCGCGCGGCACGATGATCTGCGGCGGCACGCTCGGCGCGTTGCCGTAGTACTCGAGGCCGAACGATTCCAGGATCGTCGTCACGTCCTGGCCGCCGACATTCTCGAGATGGAATGAGTGGCGGTCGACCATCTTGCCGCCGCGGAGGGGGAAGATCTGGACGACTGCGCGGTCGTCTTCTGCTGCGAAGCCGATCACGTCGGCGGTCCCGCCCGAATGCCGCTCGACCGTCTGCCGCTCGACGAGGTGCTGCACCGCCTGCAGCCGGTTGCGGTAGCGCGCCGCATCCTCGAAGCGCTCCTCGCTCGCGGCCGCGTGCATCTTCTCCTCGAGCTCGCGCTGGATCGGCTTGACGTTGCCGGAGAGGAACTCGGTGACGTTGTCGATGATCGTGCGGTAGTCCTCCTGCGAGACGTAGCCGACGCACGGCGCGAGGCACCGTTCGATGTGGAAGTCGAGGCACGGAATCCCGGAGTGGCGGCCCGGCTTCGGCCCCTCGCACGGCCGGTACGGGAAGACGCGGTTGAGCACGTCGAGCGTCTCGCGCACCTTCTTCGCGTTCGCGTATGGCCCGAAGTACCGGACACCGGGCCGGTGGCGTTCGCGCGTGAACATGACTCGCGGGTATTCGTCCTCGATCGTGACCGCGATGTACGGGAACGACTTGTCGTCGCGGAGGCGGACGTTGAAGGGCGGCCGGTGCCGGTGGACGAGGTTCTGCTCCAGGTGGAGCGCCTCCACTTCGCTGCCGGTGACGATCACCTCGATATCCGCGACCCGCTCAGGAAGCAGCCGGATCTGGTGCCGGCCATCGGTCGTGCGCTGGAAGTACGAGCGGACGCGTGGACGTAAGGATTTTGCCTTGCCGACGTAAAGAACGTCGCCCGCCTCGTCCCGGAACATGTACACCCCGGGCTTCGTGGGCAATGCTTTGAGCTGACCTTGAACGTGTTCCGACACAGCCTGGCAACGGTAGCCGTGCTCATGGCGCTCGGGCTCGCTCCCGCGGCGCACGCCGGCGGCCCGAGCCTCGTGCTCGGTGCGACCGAGGACGCCGTGCGTTCCCAGGACCCTGCCGTCGCGCAGCGGCAGATGGATCTCCTGGCGCAGGCCGGGTTCCGAGCGGTGCGGATCACGCAGGTCTGGGCGCCCGGCACGACCGTCGTCTCGAAGGCGGACGCCGCGGTGCTCGGCAACGTCGTCGCGGCGGCGAAGACGGACGGGATCGAGGTCTTCCTCTCCGTTCTCAACTACGGGAGCAAGACGACGCCGCTGACCGATACGGATCAGCTCGACTTCGCCGCGTACGCCGCCTCCGTCGCGACCACGAGCGGCATCCGGCATCTGATCGTCGGCAACGAGCCGAACCTGAACCGCTACTGGCTGCCGCAGTTCGACGCGAGCGGCGGCGACGCGGCGGCGGCTGCGTACGAGACGTTGCTCGCGCGCACGTACGACGCCGTCAAGGCGGTCGCGCCGAACGTCGAGGTGATCGGCGGCGCGCTCGCGCCGCGCGGCGGCGACAAGCCGGGGACGAGCCGTGACACGCACTCGCCGACCGCGTTCATCACCGATCTCGGCGCCGACTATCGCGCGAGCGGACGCACGGAGCCGATCATGGACGCGCTTTCGCTCCACCCTTACGAGGACCACTCGAACATCTCGCCTGTGCTCGGCGTGCATCCGAGCACGACGACGATCGCGCTCGCCGACTATCCCAAGCTCGTCACGCTGCTCGGGCAGGCGTTCGACGGCACGGCGCAGCCGGGCTCGGCGCTGCCGATCTACTTCGACGAGTTCGGCGTCGAGTCGCAGATACCGGCGGACAAGCAGGCGCTCTACACCGGCACGGAGCCCGCGGTGACGCTGCCGGTCGACGAGGCGACGCAGGCCGCGTACTACCGGCAGGCGATCCAGCTCGCGTTCTGCCAACCGACGGTGCGCGGCCTCTTCCTCTTCCATGCGGTGGACGAGAAGGCGCTGTCCGGCTGGCAGTCGGGCCTCTACTACCCGGACGACACGCCGAAGTCGAGCCTCGCCGGAGTGCGTCTCGCAATCCAGCAGTCGCTGCGCGGCGTCGTTGCGAGCTGTCCCGGCCTCGCGCTGACGCCGAAGCCGAAGGTGACGCAGAAGGCCGCCGTGCTGACGCTCACGTGCGACATCGACTGCACGTTCGTCGCGCAGCTCTATCGCGGCGCAGGGAAGCTGATCGTCTCCAAGCGAGGGCGTGCGACCGGCGGCCGGCCGACGACGCTGCCGCTCCGTGTGCCGACGGCGAAGGCGACGTACCGGCTCCGCGTCTCGCTCGTCGCGCCGGTCAATCCCGGTCCCGCGGTCGTGCTCCGGCGCGTTGTCGCGCCGGGCTAGCATTTGCCGTGTGGAGGGCCAGTACGTCGCGTACACCTGTTACCGCGTCGACCCGGCGTGGCGGCGGCTGCCGATCGACGAGCGCCAGGCCGGCAAGGAGGCGTTCGCCGACGCGATCGACGACTTCACCGAGCGCTTCGACGCCCTCCGCTGCTACACGACTACGGGTGTCCGTCCGGAGGTGGACTTCTTCTTCTGGAAGATCACGCCGCGGTACGAGGATCTCCTCGAGCTCGGAGCCGCGCTGAACGGGACGCCGCTCGCCGCCTGGCTCGAGACTCCGTACTCGTATCTCGCGACGACGAAGGCGTCGTCGTACACGAGCGCGCGGAAGCCCCGCAAGATCGTGCCGAAGGGATCCCCGTACCTCGTCGTCTATCCGTTCGTGAAGGTGCGGCCGTGGTACTCGCTCACGCTCGACGACCGCCAGCGCGCGATGGACGAGCACATGCGCGTCGGGCACGAGTTCGCGACGATCCACAACCACACGACGTACTCGTTCGGGATCGACGACCAGGAATTCATGACCGCGTTCGAGTGCGACGAGCCGTCCGACTTCATGCACCTCATGCTGACGCTGCGCGAGAGCGAAGCCTCTCGCTACACCGAGCGCGACACGCCGATCTTCGTCGGCCGTCACGTCCCCGTCCGAGAGGCACTGGCTGCCCTCGACGGCGCCTCGGTTCGCGCCGAGGCCTAGATGTAGGTGTGCTGGTCCCGCCAGGTGCGCCACATGGCGAGCCCGCAGAGGACGAGCACGCCGATGAACGCGAGGATCTGGAGCCCGTGCGCGCCGCCGTACCAGTCGGCGCCGAGATCGGCGACGGCGAGGACCGCGGCGCCGTAGAAGACGACGCGCGCACGGTTCGACCACTCCGAGATCTCCGCGCGGCGCTCGCGCCACATGAGGTAGATGAAGAACGCGATCGCGAGCACGAACGCGATCCGCGCGAGGATCAGCAGTGCGGTGAGCGTCGCCTCGAGCTGGAGCAGCACGATCGCGGCGACGACCACGAGGATGATGAGGAACCCGCGCACCGTCGGGTTCATGCGGGAGAAGAACGTTCTCATGTTCCGGTCATGTACGCGCGCACCGCGAGTGCTCCTGCAACCAGGGTAGCCCCAGCGAACCAGCCCAGCCGGGCGCGGCGGTCGGCAGGCGCGTACATCCAGGGGGCGAGCACGGCCAGCAGCGCGAGGGTCCCGTACAGGTAGTGAAGCCGCTCGGGCGCGCGCTTGTGCTCCGACAGCAGCAGCAGTCCGAGTGCGACCTGGGCGACGAGGACCGACTGGGCGAGCGCGAGCAGGTGCGTGACGATCGACCGCGGTTCCTTCCGGCGCACGTAGGCGAGGCCGGCGAGGAGCGCGGCGCCCCAGGTGATGGCTAGGACGAGGAATGCGACTGCGTGATGTGCCGTAAGCATCAGCGGCGATGATCGCAGAGGGCTAGGTGCGATCGCCGTCGAGCACGCCGGCCGCGAACGCGATGATGGCGACGAGGCAGGCGACGACGCAGAACGCCACAGTCAGCGACGACAGGGAGGCGATGCCGCCGATCACGCCGGGCGCAACGAGGCCGCTCCCGTAGGCGACGCCCGCGACGCCGGCGATACTGCGCGCCGGATGCGTGCCGACGCGGCCGGCGGCCGCGAAGACGAGCGGTACGACGAGGGCGACGCCGGTCCCGAGGAGTGCGAACCCGACGAGGCCGAGGGCGAGGTCGGGCGCGAGGACGACCGCGACCGCGCCGCCGGCGGCGCAGATCCCGGAGAGCCGCACGGTCCTCACCGGGCCGAGCCTCCTGACCACGCGGTCGCCCATGAGCCTGACCGTCGCCATCGCGACGGCAAACGCCGAGACCGCGAACGCGGCGATCGCCGCCGACCCGCCGAGCTCCCGTCGGATGAAGAGCGCCGACCAGTCGGTGCCCGCCTGCTCGCCGAAGACGGCGCATAGGCCGACGAGCCCGATGAGGAGGATCGGTCGCGTCGGGAGCGCGAACGCCGGCGGCGCGACCGCTTCCCTCGCGGTGGCGTCCTCGAGGACGAAGCGCGCGGCGGCGGTCCCGGCGCCGACGAGCACGGCGGCCGTCACAGCGAGCTGAACGCGCGCGTCGATCCCGGCATGCGACGAGAGCGCGGAGACCGCGGAACCGGTCAGGACGCCGACGCTCCAGAAACCGTGGAGGCTCGACATGATCGACCGGCCGTACGCCTTCTCGACGAGGACGCCCTGCGCGTTCATCACCGTGTCCGCAAGGCCGGCGGCAGCCCCGAAGGCGAGTAGCACCACGCACAGCAAGACGAGCGACGTCGGAAGCGCCGGCAGGACGAGACTCGCGGACCAGGCGGCGATCGTGACGGCAATGAGCGGACGAAACGCGTAGCGGTGCGCGAGGCGGCCGGAGAACGGCATCGCGACCATGGCGCCTATCCCCGGCATGAGCAGCGCGAGCCCGAGGTGGCCGACGTCGACGCCAACGTGGGACGCGATCCACGGAACGCGTGCGGCGAAGCTCCCGGTCACGCAGCCGTGGACCGCGAAGACGGCGGAGGTCGCGCGGCGCGCGCGCCGAGCGTCGGGTGCAGGCGCCGCGGCGGCCACGCGCCGACCCTAACCGTCGGCCTGCATGCCTCGATTAGGCTTTGTCACATGATCGGCGAGGGCGACAAGGCTCCCGACTTCACCCTGCGCTCCGACACGGGCGACGAGGTCACGCTTTCGTCGCTGCGCGGCAAGCCCGTCGTCCTCTACTTCTATCCCAAGGACGACACGCCGGGGTGCACGACGCAGGCGTGCGGGATCCGGGACGCGTACGGCGAGTTCGAGCGTGCCGGTGCGGTCGTTTTGGGCGTCTCGCCCGATGACGAGCGCTCGCACGTGAAATTCCGGTCGAAGTACGAGCTCCCCTTCACCCTCCTCGCCGACACCGACCACGCCGTTGCCGAGCAGTACGGCGTGTGGGGCGAGAAGAAGTACATGGGTAAGACGTACATGGGCATCAGCCGCTCGACCTTCGTCATCGACGAGGCCGGCAAGGTGAAGAAGGTCTTCAAGAAGGTCACGCCTGCGACGCACGCCGACGACGTGCTCGCAGTGCTCGCGTCAGGCTGACGCGCTACAGCCGGAAGACGCTGCCCATGAGGTTGGCGCCGAGGTTCATCGCCATCCCCATCTCCATCGCACGGCCGAAGCCGCCTCCGTAGTAGCCGCCGAACATGCCACCGCCCATGCCGCCGCCCATCATTCCGGCGAGCACCCCACGGTGCTGCGGAGCAGGCTGTTGCGCGGTGTCGTCCGGCTCGTGCCCCGGCGCAAACAGCGGTGGCTTCTCTTCCGCAGCCGGCTGCTGGGCCTGAACGACGCCGCCGACGAAGTCGTGGATCGCGAGCAGGAGCGTCTTCACCTGCGCCTGCTCGGCATCGACGTCTTGCGCGACCTGCTTCAGGTCGCCCAGCCACTCAGTCGCGGTCGCGTCCCCCGTCTTCTCCGCCGCTTGCATCTTCGCGGCCAGGCTTGCGACCGTCTTGGCGACGTCCTGAAACTCGGCCTGCAGCTGCTCGAACTCCTGATCGATCGTCGTTGCATCCATGACGGATCCCTTCTTCGGCACCGGCGCGCCTGCGCATGCGGATGAGAGGACTTGAACCTCCACGAGCTTTCGCCCACACGGACCTGAACCGTGCGCGTCTACCAATTCCGCCACATCCGCGCGGACGCACAGTGTAGCCGGGTACCGTGTCCCGCCTGCCCCGCATCGCCCTCGTCCTGCCGCTCGTTCTCGGTGTCTCGCTCGCCCTTCTCGCAGGCGGAGCGGGCGCGCGGCTGACGTTTTCGTCGCCGCTCACCGAGGTCGTCGTGACGCTTCCGCAGCCGCCGCTTTCTGAGGCGATGCAGCGCGACCGCGCGCTCGCCGCGGCCGTGCGAACGCACCACCGGCTCGACCTGCGCACGCCCGCGGCCGTCTCGTACCTGCGCACGCTCGCCTCAGCCCAGCGGACGCTGCAGAGCCACATCGCGACGGCGATTCCGGGTGCCTCGGTGCGCTGGCGGTACAGCGTCGTTCTCAACGGGCTCGCCGTCGTCTTGCCGACGGCGGACGTCGCGCGCCTCGCCGCCATTCCGGGCGCAACCGTCTGGCCCTCGGTCACCTACCACAGCCTGCTCAACAACGGCCCGCAGTTGATCGGGGCTCCGGCCGTCTGGGGATCGACGCTCTCCACCGCCGGCCAGGGAATGAAGATCGGGATCATCGACGACGGCCTCGACCAATCGCATCCCTACTTCGACTCGAGCGGCTTCAGCTATCCCGCCGGCTTCCCGAAGGGGAACACCGCATTCACGACGCCGAAGGTGATCGTCGCGCGCGCGTTCGCGCCCGCCTCCGAGACGTGGAAGTACGCGAACACGCCGTTCGACCCCCTCAACTCCGACCACGCGACGCATGTCGCGGGCATCGCCGCAGGCGACAACAACACGACCGCCACCCTTCAGGGAACGCGCTACCGGGTCTCCGGGGTCGCGCCGATGGCGTACATCGGCAACTACAAGGTCCTGACGATCCCGACGACCAACTTCGGTCTGGATGGGAACTCGCCGGAGATCGCAGCCGGCATCGAGGCGGCGGTCAAGGACGGGATGAACGTCATCAACCTCTCGCTCGGCGAGCCGGAGATCCAGCCGCAGCGCGATCTCGTGGTGCAGGCGATCGACGACGCCGCCGCGGCCGGTGTCGTCCCGGTGATCGCGGCCGGGAACGAGTTCGACTCCTCCGGCCGCGGGTCGGTCGGGTCGCCAGGCTCGGCGCCGGACGCGATCACCGTCGCCGCATCGAGCGAGGGTGGCGACGGCAGCCCGCCGGACGAGGTCGCAAGCTTCTCGTCGGGTGGCCCCACCCCGGTCTCGCTCCTGATGAAGCCGGACGTCACCGCGCCCGGCGTCGACATACTCTCGTCGCTTCCGAACTCGCAGTGGGCGTCCTGGAGCGGCACGAGCATGGCGTCGCCGCACGTCGCCGGCGCAGCGGCCGTGCTCATGCAGCGCCATCCAACGTGGACGGTCGAACAGATCAAGTCCGCGCTCGAGTCGACCGGCGATCCCGTGCACGTGCCCGGCACGACGAACGAGGTGACGGCGACGCGCGAGGGCGGCGGCCGCATCGACCTCGCGCGCGCCGACAACCCGCTCCTCTTCACCGATCCGACCGGCCTGACATTCGGCCTCGTGAAGGTGGGAGCCACGGCGACGCAGACGCTGCAGGTCATGGACGCGGGCGGCGGGCCTGCGCCGTGGACGGTTTCGATCCAATCGCAGTCCGCGCTCTCCGGAACCACGATCGTGCCCTCGGCTCCCGCCGTCGTTCCGGGCTCGAGCGTCGACCTCACGGTGACCGCCGCCGCAAACGCAGCGGAAGGGGACGCGACCGGCTTCGTGCTCCTGACGCGCGGAACGGACGTCCGCCGCGTGCCGTACTGGTTCGGCGTGGAAGCGCCGAAGCTCGGGACCGAGCCGATCCGCGCGATCAAGCGCGCCGGCGTCTACACCGGCGACACCGCCGGGAAGCCCTCGCTCGTCTCCTCGTATCGCTATCCCGTCGGAATCGTCGGCAACTCGGTGATTCCACTTGCGCTCGGCGGCCCGGAGCAGGTGTTCGAATTCGTCCTGACCCGGCCGGTCGCGAACTTCGGGGTCGCCGTCGTGTCGCGCGCCCGCGGCGTCCAGGTCTCGCCGCGCCTCGTCGTGAACCGCGACGAGAACCGGCTGGTCGGGGACACGGGCCTTCCGATCGACCTCAATCCGTACTCGAACTTCGGC
Source organism: uncultured Actinomycetes bacterium (assembly GCA_963744355.1). Lineage (GTDB taxonomy): Bacteria > Actinomycetota > Thermoleophilia > Gaiellales > Gaiellaceae > Palsa-739. The sequence goes on along the minus strand of CAVUTE010000004.1, from coordinate 413,816 downwards.
AAGGCCGAACCGGTCGTCGGCGCGGTCCTGCCCACACCGGGAACATACGACTTCGTGTTCGACACGCCGACGGGAGCGAAGCCCGGGGCTTTCACGTTCCGCTTCTGGATCAACGACACGACGCCGCCGAGCGTGCACCTGCTCGCGCGCACGATCCATGCGACGCAATCGCTACGGCTCGCCCTCAAGGATGCAGGGTCAGGCGTCGATCCGCAGTCGATTCAGGTGACGGTCGACCGGGTGCCCTCCGACTTCCACTTCAAGGGCGGAGTCCTCACCGTCCCGCCGTCGCATCTCCGCCCGGGCACGCACCATGTGAGCGTCACCGTCGCCGATTACCAGGAGACGAGGAACATGGAGGACGTCCTGAACGGCGCGACGCCGAACACGCGGACGTTCTCGACGACCTTTGTCGTGCGCTAAGGCGTCGCTCGCGACACCGACCTGAAGAGGCGATGCCGGCTTGGCCGGCGTGGCCGCTTATCTCCGGTCTGTCTCTTCGATGGTCGGGAGGTTGGCGAGGTCGCGCTCGACGCTCGCCGCGAAATCGTCGGCGTCCGTCTCCACCACGTGCAATGTCGACTTCCGCTTCGCGCGCTGACGGCGCCGACGGGCATCCGCCCCGAGGCGCGGCGCGAGTCGCGGCCACTCCGCACCCGCGAAAACCGCAACGGCCAACGCGAGCAGGGCGATGTACAGCCAGCTCACGTCGGGATCGTACCGAAGCCGGAGAGACTTGGATCAGGCCGACGGTGGTGCCGAACAGCTCGTCCAGCTCACGCTGGAGGTACCCGAGATATGGCTCGGGATCCATCGTCGAGCCCACCGTCCGGCGCAGAAGCTCCTGCGGCTCGTACATGCGCCCGAACCGGTGGATGTGCTCGCGCAGCCACTCCGCAAGCGGCGCGAACTCGCCCCGCTCGAACTGTTCGTCGAAGTTGCCGAGGTCGGCTTCGGCGCGCTCCCATAGCTGGACGGAGACGACGTTGCCGAGCGCGTACGTCGGGAAATACCCGAGGCTCATGTCCGACCAGTGGACGTCCTGGAGAACGCCGCTCGCGAGGTCGGGCGGCTGGAGGCCGAGGTACTCGCGCATCTTCGCGTCGAACGCCTCCGGGAGATCGCGCACGTCGAGGCGTCCGCCGAGCAGTTCCCGCTCGATCTCGAAGCGCAGGATGACGTGCAGGCAGTACGTGACTTCGTCCGCGTCGACGCGCCGGAGCGTCGGCTTCACCTTGTTCAACGCACGCTGGAACGTCTCCAGCGGGATGTCCGCGAAGACGGGCAGCTCGCGCTGGAGCAGCGGATAGAAGAACCGCCAGGTCGACGAGCGCCGGCCGACGAGGTTCTCCCACATCCGGCTCTGCGACTCGTGGATCGCCGAGGACACGCCGTCGGCGAGCGACGTGCGCGCGAAGCGCGGGTCGATCTGCCGCTCGTACAGGCCGTGCCCGAACTCATGCAGGCACGACAGGATCCCGTGGATGTTGTCCTCGTCGAACCGCGTGGTGAGACGGATGTCGGAAATCGCCATGGACACCTCGAACGGATGCACGGTGTAGTCGAGCCGCCACGCCTCGTCGTCCATCCCCCATTTCTCGAGGATCGCGACCGAGACACGATGCTGCGCGTCTGGCGAGAACGACCCGTGCAGACACGAGTCGTCAACGGGTTCCAACTCGGCGACGGTTCGGATCATCGGCACGAGCCGCTCCTTCAGACGGTCGAAGATCGCCTCGACCTCGGTCGTCTTCATGCCGGGCTCGTAATCGTCGAGGACGACGTCGTACGGATCGCCGGAGGGCGAGAAGCAGTCGACGTAGCGGCGGCGCAGCTCGAGGTTGCGCTCGAAGTGCGGGAGCATGATGGAGAAGTCGTTGTCGGCGCGCGCCCGCAGCCACGCCCGATAACCGAGCGACCCGGCCCGTTCGAGCTCGGCCTGGAGCTCCGGCGAAACGCGCACCGCCTTCTCGTAGTCGCGGCGTGCGACGCGGACGACGCCGGCCTCGAACGAGTCCGGATCGTGGCCGTCCTCGAACGGCCGCAGTGCCTCGAGCAGCTCGCCGAGCCGCGGATCCACGCGGTGCTCGTGCGTGACGGCCTCGACGGTCGCGCGCTGTTCAGCGCGTGCGTCGGCACCGGCAACGGGCATCTTCGTCTCTTCGTCCCAGCCGAGCAGGGTGCCCGCCCTGACGAGATCGTCGATTACCCCGAGCCGACCAAGAAGCTCGTCGAAGCGGTCGTCCACGCTCAAAGCTCCCCGGGTTGGACTCGAACCAACAACCCTCCGGTTAACAGCCGGATGCTCTGCCAATTGAGCTACCGGGGATCGGCGGCGCGCATTGTACCCAGGCGCCTACGCGAACTCTCGGATGGCTGTGCGGATCTGCAACAGCGCCTGCTGTAGGTCGACGAGCCGGTCGTCGCCGGCGTCCGCGAGCTCCCGCTGGAGGCGGCGCTCGCGCAGTCGAAGCAGGAGCTGTTCACCGGTCTGCTCGCCGATGCTCTCCTCGTCCGCCTGCGCATACAGCTCCGCGAGGAGCGAGGTCAGCTCGCCGTCTGCCGGCTCGTTCCCGAGCAGGTGCGCCTGGGCGCGGCGGTGGAGTGCGTCGTCGAAGTGCTCCGGCCCGAGCTCGCCGAGGATCCGCGCCAGGCCGGGGTTTCCGGCCACTCCTGCGAGCGCGGTGCGCTCGAGTCGCGCGCCCGCGTCCAGGAGCCGCGGCGAGATGACGCCGGCCGTGCGCGCGCCGGTGCGCGGAGGCGCAAGGCCGGCCTGCGTCTCCGGCGGCAGGTCGAGGAGGTCGGCGGCGAGCCGGATGGCGTCGAGCCGTTCGGGCGAATCGGGCTGCGTGCCGAGGAACACGCGGATGGCGGCGTACGACGACTGCTTGTCGCCGGCGCGCTCGTGCAGAAGCCGCACCATGTGCACCTGGTAGCTGACCGGGGTCGCGAGCTGGCGCTCGAACGCGGCGGGGTCGTCGGCGGGATCCGTTCCCTTCGGCAGCGAGACGACGTTGACGGCGAAGCCCTGCTTGACGGCGAGCTCCATCCCGCGCAGCGTCGCGTCCTGGCCGGCGGCGTCCGCGTCGAAGCACAGGTAGAGGCGCTTCGTCAGCTTCGTGAGCTCTTTCAGCTGCGCTTCGGTGAGCGCAGTCCCCATCGATGCGACCACCGGTTGGAAGCCGGCCTGCCGGAGCGCGAGCACGTCGGTGTTCCCCTCGACGACGACGCCACGGTCCTCTTTCGCGATCGCCTGCCGTGCGGTGTCGAGCCCGTACAGGAGGTCGCCCTTCTTGAACAGCCCGCTCTCGGGCGAGTTGACGTACTTCGCCTGGAGTGCGTCGTCGTCGTGCAGCCTGCGCGCCTGGAACCCGCGCACCTTGCCGCGCGCGTCCGCGAGCGGGAAGACGAGCCGGCGGTTGAAGTAGTCGTCGCCGCGCTGCCGCACGAGGCCTGCGGCGCGCAGCTCGTCCTGGTTGAAGCCTTCCTGCAGCGCGCGGCGCGCGAGCGTCGGCCCACCAGGCGCGTAGCCGAGCCGGAACTGTCGGCAAACCTCCTCGCCGAGCGCGCGGGAGGCGAGGTACTCGCGCGCGAACGCCCCGGCGTCGCTCTCCCACAGCACTCGTTCGTAGAAGACGGTCGCTCGCTCGAGCAGCTGCTCGAGCCGCTTGCCCCGCTCCCGCTGGCGCGCGGCCTCGGGCGAGATCTCCTCGTACTCGATCTCGATCCCGAAGCGGCCCGCGAGGAACTCGATCGCGCCGACGAAGTCGACCTGCTCGAGCTTCTCGACGAAGGCGATGGCGTCGCCGCCCTCGCCGCAGCCGAAGCACTTGAAGGTGCCGCGCGCAGGCGAGACGGTGAAGCTCGGCGTCCGCTCCTGATGGAACGGGCACAAGCCCTTGTATGTGCCGCCCGCCTTGCGCAGGCGCACGTGGTCCTCGACGAGCGGGAGAATCTGCGTCGCCGACTTCACCGCCTCGACAGAGCTGTCCTTGATGCGGGCCATCAGTAGGCCAGGGCGAAACGATCGGTCATGCCGGCGATGTAGTCGGTCGCGTCCTCGACGCTGTAGCCCTGGACGTCGACAAGATCGTCGAAGATGCGCCGGATCGTCGCGCGGATCTCAACGTGCTCCTGCTGCATGTACACGCGGTCGAACATGAATGCGCGCAGCGACAGCATCGCGCTGCCGATCTCGTCGCTCTGCACGATGTCGCCCGCGCCGGCCGAGGTCTCGACGAGGTCGTGCACGAGCGTGTCGATGCGGCGCGAGCCGGTGTCGCCGAGCAGCGCAAGCTCGTCCACCGGCAGGTCGCTCTGGGAGAGGAGCCCGGCGCGAACGGCGTCGTCGATGTCGTGGTTGATGTACGCGACGCGGTCGACGATGCGCACGATCTTCCCCTCCAGGGTCTCCGGCTCTTCAGGCCCTGTGTGCTTGAGGATCCCGTCGCGCACCTCCCAGGTGAGATTCAGCCCGCGGCCGTCGCGCTCGAGCCGCTCGACGACGCGCAGCGAGTGCTCGTTGTGGCGGAAGCCGCGCTCGCCGCGCTCGCGCAGCAGCTCGTCGAGCGCTTCCTCGCCGGCGTGCCCGAACGGCGGGTGGCCGAGGTCGTGGCCGAGCCCGATCGCCTCGACGAGATCTTCGTTCAGCCGGAGCGCGCGGCCCACGCCGCGCGCGATGCCGGTCGTCTCCAATGTGTGCGTGAGGCGGGTGCGAAAGTGGTCGCCCTCGGGGTCGACGAAGACCTGCGTCTTCAGGCGGAGGCGCCGAAACGCCTTCGAGTGGACGATGCGGTCGCGGTCGCGCTGAAAGGGCGTCCGCAGCCGGCATTCCTCCTCCGGCAGGTTCCGTCCGCGCGACTCGTACGACCGGACGGCGAGCGGCGACAGCCAGCGTTCCTCGTGCTCCCGCACGAGGCTTGCGAAGGCATCGGCAACCTGACCGGCGAGCTCCGGCATCCCGGTTCCAGCGTAGTGGCTGGGCCCGACGCCGCACAGTGACGAATCGGGACGCGAGCTCAGATGATGATCGGGACGGTGCCGCCGTCGGCGCTCCACGCCGCGCCGGTCACGTAGCTCGAGCGCGGCGAGCACAGGAACGCGACCACCGCGGCGATCTCCTCCGGCTCGGCGAGCCGGCCGAGCGGCCGTCCCGCGCCGACCTTCGCGAGCACCTCGTCCCGGTTTCCCTGCTGGTCGGCGAGCCCGCCCTCGCCGAGCCACGCGCCGGTCGCGGTCGGCCCGGGCGTGACCGCGTTGCAGCGCACGCCATCCTTCGCATACAGGTCGGCGACGAGACGCGAGAACGAGAGCATCGCGGCCTTCATGACCGAGTAGTCCGGCATCGACGTCGACGGCCGCTTCGCGGCGGTCGAGGACACGTTCACGATTGTGCCGGCGCCGCGCGCACGCATGCCGGGCAGCGTCGCCTGCGTCGCACGGATCGCGGTCATGAGGTTGAGCTCGAAGGACGCCTGCCAGTCGGCGTCGGTGAGCTCCTCGAGCTTGCGGATGTCGGTGCCGCCGACGTTGTTCACGAGCACGTCGATGCGCCCGTGCATCTTCTCGGTCTCGCGGACGACGCGCTCGGGCTCGCCGGCGCGCGAGAGGTCGGCCGGCACGTCGCCGCCGCTCCGGCCGGTGCTGACGACGATCGCACCCTCGGCGCGGAGGAGGTTCACCGTCGCCAGGCCGATGCCGGCGGTGGAGCCGGTCACGAGGCACACCTTGTCGCGCAGGCCAAGATCCATCGCGCGAGTACCTTAGTCAGACATGACCATGCTGCTTCTCGTTCGCCACGGCGAGACGGACTGGAACGCCGAGCGCCGCTGGCAGGGCCACGCGGACGTGCCGCTGAACGACCGCGGCCGCGAGCAGGCGCGCGCGCTCGCCGAGCAACTCAGCGGGGAGTCGATCGACGCGATCTACTCCAGCGATCTCAGCCGCGCGCGGGACACCGCCGACATCGTCGGCGCGCGATTGGGCGTGCCGGTTGTCGTCGACGCCGACCTGCGCGAGATCGACGTCGGCCCGATCGAGGGGATGACTGCGGAGGAGACCGGGACGCTCGACGGGTGGCACGGCGAGCCGAAGGAGGCGCACGCCGAGCGCATCCTGCGCGCGGTGCAGCGCATCGCCGAGCGACATCCCGACGACCGGGTCCTGGTGGTCACGCACGGGGGCTCGATGCGACGCGTCCACGAGCATCTCGGCCTCGAAGGAGGGCCATTCGAGAACTGCGTCGTGTGGGCATGCGCGCACGAGGACGGCGTACTCCGCTCTATAGACTGACCGTCCGGTGGAGGACTACACGGGGAAGTACAAGGGCGAGCAGGTCGAGGTCGCGCTCTTCGGCGGGGAGTATCAGGAGGGCGTGCTCACGGCCTATTGCTACGTCGACGAGGTCGCGCACATCGAGCTGAACGGCCACATCCTCGTGCCGCTGCAGAACATCGCCTCGCTCCACTGCTCCAGCCGCTGCGATGCCCCGCAGAACGACGACTGGCCGCCGCGCGGGCTGCTGGACGACGACGGCCGGGGCGGCGAACCGGAAGAACCGTAGGGGTGTCGCGCTGATCGCGGCGCGCAACATCCTCAAGGCGTGGCTGCTCCTCGTGGGGATCTGCGGCGTCCTCGCCTTCATCGGGTGGGCGATCGGCGGCCTCCGGCTGTTGTCCATCTTCGTCTTCTGCGCGCTGCTGCTCGTCGTCGGCGCCTACTGGACGTTCGACCGTGCGGTCCTCGGCATGGTGCACGCGCGCGAGCTCCCGATCGCGGAGGCGCCGCTGCTGCACTCGACCGTCGAGCGGCTCGCCGCGCGCGCGGGCGTCCTGAAGCCGAAGCTCTATCTCTTCCCGGCCGGGATGCCGCTCACCCTCGCGACCGGGCGCGGGCCGACGTACTCGGCGCTCGCGGTCAGCTCCGGCTGCGTCGCGGCGTGCCCGCCGGCCGAGCTCGAAGGCGTGCTCGCGCACGAGATCGCTCACGTGAAGCATCGCGACGTGGCGCTGCAGACGTCCGTCGTCGTGCTCGCGGCATCGCTGATCGAAATGACCCGAGTCGGCGGATGGCTGCAGCGCCCTCTCCTCGTCGTCGTCGGCCCGGTCGCGGCGGCGTGCACGCACCTGCTCCTCTCGCCGAAGCGAGAGTTCGAGGCCGACCGGCTTGCGGCGACGCTGTGCGAGACGCCGCACGGCCTGGCCGACGCGCTCATCCGCTTCGAACAGGCGTCCGAGCTCGTGTCCTTCGAGGCGTCGCCGGCGACGGAGCCATTGTGGCCCTTCAACCCGTTCCTGGAGGAGGGCGTCGCGGCGCTCTTCGTCACCCATCCCACGATCGCGGCGCGCGTCCGGCGGCTGCGCGCTCTCGGCGCGACGAAAGAGGCTGCGTAGGACCATGGAAAAGGCCCGCTCGCGCGGGCCTTTTCGAAGGAAATAATCGGCGGCGACCTACTCTCCCGGGAGGTTGCCCTCCGAGTACCATCGGCCCTGGCGAGCTTAACTTCTCTGTTCGGAATGGGAAGAGGTGTTTCCCCGCCGGTATGACCGCCGAACTGTCAAGGGGCGCGCCGAGCGCGGCACCCTCAAAACTCCATAGCGACTCTTCCCGGTGTTCAAATCAAGACCTCGGGCAATTAGTACGGCTCGGCTGAACGCATTGCTGCGCTTGCACCGGCCGCCTATCAAGGTCGTAGTCTCCGACCGCCCTTACTCCCTCTAGGGGATGGGAGCTCTCATCTCGAGGTGGGCTTCCCGCTTAGATGCTTTCAGCGGTTATCCCATCCAGACGTAGCTAATCAGCAGCGCCGTTGGCACGACGACTGATACACCAGAGGTCTGTTCGTCTCGGTCCTCTCGTACTAGAGACGACTCCTCTCAAAGCTCCAGCGCCCATGGTGGATAGGGACCGAACTGTCTCACGACGTTCTGAACCCAGCTCGCGTACCGCTTTAATGGGCGAACAGCCCAACCCTTGGGACCTGCTACAGCCCCAGGATGCGACGAGCCGACATCGAGGTGCCAAACCCTTCCGTCGATGTGGACTCTTGGGAAGGATAAGCCTGTTATCCCCGGAGTACCTTTTATCCGTTGAGCGATGGCACGTCCACTAGTTACCACCGGATCACTAAGGCCCGCTTTCGCGCCTGCTCGACATGTACGTCTCGCAGTCAAGCTCCCTTATGCCTTTGCACTCTACGCACGATTTCCAACCGTGCTGAGGGAACCTTTGCGCGCCTCCGTTACATTTTAGGAGGCGACCGCCCCAGTCAAACTACCCACCTGACGCTGTTCCCGCCCCGGATTACGGCAGCGGGTTAGAAGCCCAGAACACGAAGGGTGGTATCCCAAGGGTGACTCCACGAAGACTGGCGTCTCCGCTTCAAAGTCTCCCACCTATCCTGGACAACAAATCCCAGACTCCAACGTCAAGCTGTAGTAAAGGTTCACGGGGTCTTTCCGTCCAACCACGGGTATTCGGCATCTTCACCGAAACTACAGTTTCACCGGATCCCTCGTTGAGACAGCGCCCAAGTCGTTACGCCATTCGTGCAGGTCGGAACTTCGCGTTTCCCCTCCGTTTCCGGAGGCGCAGACTATCCCTTCACCTTGGCGCAGCTGCGCGAGTATTGCTTCAGGGTCGTATCGTCGTCTTCCGCTCGGGTTCATCCCGCGCGTGAGTCGGACGATGCGCACGAGCCCGTCCTTCGTTCGATGAGCTCCCGCCGCCTGTAACCGACAGGCGGCTGCGAAGCGCTCGATGTCCAGGCGCTTGCCCGACAGGAGCGGGTACCGCTCGACGTGAGGAATGACCCGCTCGAGGATGTCCTCGAGCCGGCCCGTCTCCCACTTGAGAGTCCTATCGCTCCGATCAGGCCGGATGCTTCCGCACCCGAAGTGCTCGTGCAACGAATGAAGCACCTCGGCACGATCACCGTTCTGGCTGACGGAGAAGCTCGGCCTCACCTCCCAGCCGACGAGCAGCTTCGCTCGCGGTGAGATCGAGACCGTAAAGCAGCCTTCTCCATCGACGTAGCCGGAGATGTATGCCGAGAGGAACTCGCGACTGCCCCAAGGGCCGGCGTCTGATCGCATCCATAGATTGTCCCCATAAAGGCGGACGGAATGCGATCTCACGTCCAAAAAGGACGATCAGTCGTTACGGGGTCAGACTCCGAAGAGTCGACTTCCCACGGGATTACCCTTTCGCGTCACGACGTCCTTGAGGCGTCGCATACGAGGAGGGCTTCCCCGTTATTAGCCGGTTATTGAACGAAATCACTTCCGTTCCGGGCAAATCAATTACCCGACAAGGAATTTCGCTACCTTAGGACCGTTATAGTTACGGCCGCCGTTTACCGGGGCTTGGATTCAAGGCTTCGCCCGAAGACTAACCTCTCCTCGTGACCTTCCGGCACCGGGCAGGCGTCAGCCCCTATACGTCGTCTTACGACTTCGCAGAGACCTGTGTTTTTGGTAAACAGTCGCTTGGGCCGTTTCACTGCGGCCCCATCGAGCTCGAGCCCGCGAGGGGCTTTCACTCTACCGGGGCGCCCCTTCTCCCGAAGTTACGGGGCGATTTTGCCGAGTTCCTTAACGAGGGTTCTTCCGATCGCCTTGGTATTCTCTACCTGCCCACCTGTGTCGGTTTTGGTACGGGCACGACCAATCTCCCTAGGGGATTTTCTAGGAGGCATGGCTTCAAGCACTTCGGCCCCAAGGGGCCTCGACGTCCCGTCTCAGGCTTAACGGCCGGCGGATTTCCCTACCAGCCACCCTACGCGGTTGTCCCAGGTCGACCATCGCCTGGGTTGCCCTAGCCTACCCCGTCCCCCCATCGGTAATAGCGATTGGGACGTGGTACAGGAATATCAACCTGTTGTCCATCGCCTACGCCTTGCGGCCTCGGCTTAGGTCCCGACTAACCCTGAGCAGATTAGCTTTACTCAGGAACCCTTGGGCATTCGGCGGGCGAGTTTTTCACTCGCCTTTCGTTACTCGTGCCAGCATTCTCACTTCCCAGCGCTCCACGGCAAGGCTCACGCCGCCGCTTCACCGCCCTGGGAACGCTCCCCTACCACTCCACGCAAGCGTGAAGTCCGTGGCTTCGGTTCCATGCTTGAGCCCCGTTACATTGTCCGCGCCCGACCACTTGACCAGTGAGCTGTTACGCACTCTTTGAATGGTGGCTGCTTCTAAGCCAACATCCTGGTTGTCTGTGCAATCGGACATCGTTTCCCACTTAGCATGGAATTAGGGACCTTAGCCGACGGTCCGGGCTGTTTCCCTTTTGAGCACGAAGCTTATCCCCCGCACTCTGACTGCCGCGCTCTGGAATAACGGCATTCGGAGTTTGCCTGGCTTCGGTAAGCTGGTAGGCCCCCTAGGTCAAACAGTGCTCTACAACCGTTATTGAACGCGCGACGCTATACCTAAATATATTTCGGGGAGAACCAGATATCTCTGAGTTTGATTAGCCTTTCACTCCGACCCACAGCTCATCCCCGCCGTTTTCAACCGACGTGGGTTCGGTCCTCCACGGGGTCTTACCCCCGCTTCAACCTGGCCATGGGTAGATCACTCAGTTTCGGGTCTAGCTCCCACGACTGAATCGCCCTATTCAGACTCGCTTTCGCTACGGCTCCGTTTCCTTAACCTTGCCGTGGAAGACTAACTCGCTGGCTCATTATGCAAAAGGCACGCCGTCACGGAACAAGTCCGCTCCGACCGCTTGTAAGCACACGGTTTCAGGTGCTATTTCACTCCCCTTCCGGGGTACTTTTCACCTTTCCCTCACGGTACTAGTTCACTATCGGTCACCGAGGAGTACTTAGCCTTACGGGGTGGTCCCCGTGGATTCCGACCGGGTTTCCCGTGCCCGGCCGTACTCAGGTACTCGTCGAGGAAGGTCGCATGTTTTCGCCTACAGGGCCGTTACCTACTGTGGCGCGGCTTTCCATCCGCTTCGGCTAACACACGACTTTGTAACTTCCCGACCCGCCGGCAGGCGGATCACGACGAGCCCTACAACCCCCACACAACAACGGCTGCCGCCTATCACGTTGCGCAGGTTTGGGCTCTTCCCCTTTCGCTCGCCACTACTCAGGGAGTCGAGGTTTCTTTCCTTTCCTCTGGGTACTTAGATGTTTCAGTTCCCCAGCTTGCCTCCCGCACCCTATGTATTCAGGTACGGGTACCGCCGCATTACCAGCGGTGAGTTTCCTCATTCGGAGATCCCGGGATCAATGACTGGTCAGCGTCTCCCCCGGGCTTATCGCAGCCGCCCACGTCCTTCATCGGCTCTCGGTGCCAAGGCATC
>CAVUTE010000004.1:0-400000 GCA_963744355.1 uncultured Actinomycetes bacterium | reverse complement strand
GCAGCGCCTCGTCCGGGATCGACATCGTCTTCCCGAACATCTCTTCGGGCGGCTCGTTGATCCCGATGTAATTGCCGCGCGACTTCGACATCTTCTCCACGCCGTCGAGGCCGACGAGGAGCGGATAGGTGACGACGACCTGCGGCTCGAGGCCGTAGTGAGGCATGACATCGCGCCCCGCGAGCAGGTTGTACAGCTGGTCGGTGCCTCCGATCTCGACGTCGGCCTCGATCGCGACCGAGTCGTACGCCTGCATCGGCGGGTACAGGAGCTCCGACAGCGAGATCGGCTCCCCCGCGGCGAAACGCTTCGCGAAGTCGTCGCGCTCGAGCAGGCGGGCGACCGTCAGCGTCCGGGTCAGGCGCACCGTCTCGGCGAACGTCAGCGGCGCGAGCCACTGCCCGTTGAAGCGGAACTCGGTGCGCTCCGGATCGAGCACGCGCACGACCTGCTCGCGGAAGCGCTGCGCGTTCGCGTCCAGCTCGTCGTCCGCGAGTACGGGACGCTCGGCCGAACGGCCGGACGGATCTCCGATGCGCGCCGTGTAGTCGCCGACGATGAGGACAACCGTGTGGCCCGCGTCCTGCCACTCGCGCAGCCGGTCGAGGACGACGGCGAAGCCGAGATGGACGTCGGGCGACGTGGGGTCGATCCCGAGCTTGACCCGCAGCGGCCGTCCGAGCTTGAGCTTCGCGTCGAGGCCTCCCTCGGGCAGCACGTGGACGGCGTGGCGCGTGGGGACGAAGTCGCTCACGGAAGCGCGACCGAAAGGTCGACGGGCTCGATCTCACCCGCGGGCTCGAACCCGAACACCTGGCCGATGAACGACAGCGTGGCCTCGAGGGAGCGCGCGATGTTCTCTTCCTTGCGAAAGCCATGGCCCTCGCCGGCGAACGCGAGATATGCGTACGGGATCCCCTTCCGCTCGAGCACCTCCACCATCGCCTCCGCCTGGCTCGGCAGCACCACCTTGTCGTCGAGCCCCTGCAGCAGGAGGAGCGGACGCTCGAGCCGGTCGGCGAAGTGCACGGGCGACCGTTCGCGGTAGAGGTCGGCGCGCTCGGGATAGGGACCGATCATCGAGTCGAGGTAGCGGGACTCGAACTTGTGCGTGTAGAGCGCGAGCGCCTCCGCGTCGGCGACGCCGAAGTAGCTGACGCCGGCCGCGAACGCCTCGGGGTCGAAGACGAGCGCGCAGAACACGACGTAGCCGCCCGCGCTGCCGCCCTCCACCCACGTGCGCTCCGAGTCCACGTCGCCCGCCGCTGCGAGATGCTTCGCCGCCGAGACACAGTCGGCCCAGTCGATCTCGCCCCAGCGCCCGTTGAGCAGGCGCCGATACTCGCGCCCGTACCCGGTGCTGCCCCGATAGTTGACGTCGACGACCCCGATGCCGCGCTGCGTGAAGTACTGCGTCTCGAGGTCGAAATGCGGCGTCACGTGCGCGGTCGGCCCACCGTGGCAGGTGACGCGCAGCGGTGGCGCCTCGTCGGCCGGCCCCTCGGATTCAGTGCTCAAGGGCGGGTAATAGAACGCGCACGCGGCAGGCCCGTCGCGCGTCGGGAACTCGACGGCAACGGGCACGGAGATGGCGGCCGGATCGAGGTCGAGGTCGAGCGAGCGCCGCAGAACGTCCTCCCGGCCGGTGTCGACGTCCAGCGCCACGAGCGTCGTGGCCTTCGTCGGCGAGCCGGCCGCGAACACGACCCGGCCGCCGCTCGAGGCGAGCGCGGTCGCGACATACGTCGTCCAGCCGAGGCCGAGGTCCTCGAGCGCGCCGGTCGCGGGGCCGACGAGCTGCAACGAGTCGACGGCTTGCCGCGTGACCACGCAAGCGATGCGGCCATCCTCGAGGAACGCGTAACGGCTCATCCCGAAGACCCAGTTCGGCCCGCCGATCTCGGCGTCCGTGAGCGATGTCAGCTGCTCCTCGTCGCGGTACAGGTTCCACCAGCCCGTGCGGTCGGAGCAGTAGTGGAGACCGCCGTCGGGGGACCATTGCGGATCGATCACCGACTCGTCCGGGCCGCCGGCGACGACGACGCCGTCGACGTACAGGAGCGTCCCGTCCCAAGGCATGTTCGGTTGATCCCAGGCGAGCCACGCGAGCCGCTCGCCGGCCGGGTCGAAGCGGGGAGCCATGTAGAAGTCGTGCCCGGACTGGATCACGGTCGGCGCCGCCGAGCCGTCGGCGGGAAACGTGACGAGCTCGTTGTGCACCTCTCCGGCCTCGTGCCGCTCGCGGACGCAGACGATCGTCGACCCATCCCGCGTGACGACGCCGTCGGCGTAACGCAGCGAGTTCTCGGCCGCCGGCTCCGGGGTAATCGGCCGGGCCTCTCCGCCGTCGACCCGGTACAGGCGGCTGTCTGCGAACTCGGAGTAGAAGACGGTGTCGGCGTGGTACCAGACCGCGCCGCCGCCGTACTCGTGCACCCGCGTCCGCGCGTTCGACCCTGCGGGCGTGAGGTCACCCCTCTCGGAGTCGACGACGACGATCCGTCCACCGTCCTCTGGCCGTGACTCGCTCCAGCGGACGCGCCCGCGGTCGGTCCAGACCGAGGCGAACCGTCGCCCACTGGCGCGCGCCACGGCATGGGCGTCCAGCGCCGCCGGCCAGGTTCCGTAGGGACGAACGGTCACGCGGGCGAGTCTAGAGGCTCGCCGGGGCTAGAATCCGCCCCCTTCCGTGCTGCTGCGCAGACATCGCTCCGAGCCGGGGGGTCCGCACCGGCGCCGGCGCCGCATCCGCAAGCTCCGCCTTCTGGCGCTGGTCGCGGTCCTCGGCGTCCTTTCGGTGACCGCCTTCTCGTACGGCGTCGTCCTCGCGGTTGGCGACCAGCTCAACGGCCTCGACCCGTTCCACCACCAGCACGAGCAGGTGGACGGATACGTCTACGCGTCCGACGGCCACACCATCCTCGCCGTGCTGCGCGGGTCGCAGAGCCGCGTGCTCGTTGCGTCCGACGCGATCTCCCCCTGGATGAAGCAGGCGATCGTCGCGACCGAGGACAAGCGGTTCTACTCGCATCGCGGCATCGATATCCGCGGCATAGGGCGCGCGTTGTTGAACGACATCCGTGGCCGGCCGGTGCAGGGCGGCTCGACGATCACCCAGCAGTTCGTGAAGAACACGCTCACCGGCAACCAGAGATCGGTTTTCCGGAAACTGAAGGAGGCGGCGCTCGCGTGGCAGCTCGAGCAGAAGTGGTCGAAGGACCAGATCCTCACCGCCTACCTCAACACCATCTACTTCGGGAACGGCGCCTACGGCGTCGAGCGCGCCGCACGCACCTACTTCGGTCACAGCGCGATGAAGCTGACGCTGCCGGAGGCGGCGCTGCTCGCCGGCATCCCGGAGGACCCGACCCTGTACGACCCGGTCGCGCACCCGCAGTCGGCGCGCGCGCGACGGGCGGTCGTGCTCGCGCTCATGCTGCAGCAGCACGTCATCACCCCGACGGAGTTCCGCAGCGCGACGAACGCGCCGATGCCGCGTCCGCAAGACGTCCACCTCTCCGGCGTCCAGGGGCAGGTCCCGTACTTCGGCGAGTACGTGAAGGAGCAGCTGATCGACCGCTTCGGCGCGAGCAAGGTCTTCGGGAGCGGCTACCGCGTGTACACGACGATCAACCTGCACCTGCAAGAGCTCGCGCGCGCAGCGGTACAGAAGATCCTCCCGAGCGCGACCGGGCCGCAGGCGGCGCTCGTCGCGATCAACCCGACCGACGGGAGCGTGCTCGCGATGGTCGGCGGCCGCAACTTCCACGTCAGCCAGTACAACCTCGCGACCGCGCGCGAGCGGCAGACGGGCTCGGCGTTCAAGCCGTTCGTACTCGCGACCGCGCTGCGCGAGGGGATCTCGCCGCTGACGACGTACGTGTCGAAGCCGGTGTCGATCTTCCTCGGCAACCGGTACTGGAGCGTGCACAACTACGAAGGCGAGTACCTCGGGCCGATCGACCTCGTCAAGGCGATCGCCGTCTCCGACAACTCCGTGTTCTCTCAGCTCACGCGCGACGTCGGCCCGGCGAACGTCGTCAAGACAGCGCACTCGGTCGGTATCACGGGGCCGCTGCAGAGCTACTTCGCGATCGGCCTCGGCGTCGAGCCGGTGAGCGTCCTGGAGATGGCGCGTGCGTACGCGACCTTCGCAAACGACGGCAACCGCGTCGACGGGACGGTCTTCGGGAACGAGCCGCGCGTCGTGACGACGATCGACAACGACGCGCACAAGGTCGTCTACGCGAACGTGCCCAAGAACGTGCGCGCGCTCTCGCCCGACATCGACGAGGAGCTGACGCAGTTGCTCGAGGGCGTCGTCACCGGCGGCACGGGTACGGCGGCACAGCTCCCCGGCCGCGCGGTCGCCGGAAAGACGGGCACGACGGAGAACTACGGCGACGCGTGGTTCTGCGGCTACACGCCACAGCTCGTCACGTGCGTCTGGGTCGGCTACCCCGACCGGCTGATCCCCATGCTGCACGAGTTCCACGGCGGCCCCGTGGTCGGCGGCTCGTTTCCCGCGCTCATCTGGAAGGCGTTCATGCAGCCCGCGCTCTCGGTGATGAACGCGCAGCCGAAGTCGTTCCCGTCGCCGCCGTACTTCTCGACGCAATCGCGACTGGTGACGTATCGCAACGGCAGCATCGAGCTCGACGACGGATTGTGTAAGTCGACGTCGCTGATGGTGTACTTCACGGGTCACGGACCGAGCAAGACGGCCGACTGCAAGCGCAACGAGGTCGACGTCCCCGACGTCGTCGGGTGGAGAGTGGATAGCGCGCGCTCGCGCCTCGCCCTGCAGCCGCTGACAACGCAGCTCGTGTACAAGCCGGCCAGCGCCGGCCAGCCCATCGGCGTCGTCCTCCGCCAGTTCCCGGCCGGCGGAACGCTGTCGTCGTTCCAGAAGGTCACGCTCGTGCTCGCGAAGCCGTTGCACGGGCTCGTCCCGAAGACGATCGGCCTGACCTTGCGCGCGGCGCGCACGCGGCTCGCGAAGTTGAAGCTCGTCCCACAGGTGACCGGCAGGGCGGGGCGCGTCGTCGCGCAGAAGCCGCGGGCAGGCGTCGCGGCCGCGCCCGGGATGAAGATCCGGCTGGTGGTCAAGCCGTCGTGAAGCGCCGGGTCTTGTCTACCTGAATCTGCCCGACAGGAAGGGCGACCCCTCGAGGCCGTAGCGCCAGTTGCGGTCGACCGCGCGGGTGATGCCGATGCGCGGGCCGGTGACGATCAGCGGCGTGCCCGTGCGCTCGAGGAGCTCGAACGGCGGCGCATCGAGCGGAAGGCCGTCCTGCTCGCGCGTGATGGCGAGCGCCTGGCACAGCTTCCCCGGACCAGAGCACAGAGCACGATCTGCAAGTAGCCCACGCCGGGCGCGCATCTGCTCGATCCCGTGCTCGGGGGCGAGCGCGCGGATGAGCGCCGCCTCCGCGCGGCCCTCGACGTTGCAGACGAAGTTGATGCACCAGTGGATGCCGTACGAGCGGTACACGTAGGCGTAGCCGGACGGTCCGAACATCACAGCGTTGCGCGCCGTCTGCCCGCGGAACGCATGACTCGCGGGATCCTCCTGGTCGTACGCCTCCACCTCGACGATGGGACCGCCGACGCCGTCGACGAGAAGCGTCACGCCGATCAGGTCGGGCGCGACCTCGTGCACCGAACGGGCGAAGAAGTCACGCCCGAGCACTGGCGTCGTATCGAAGGAGGACGGGGAACAGCGCGGCGAGGGCGAGCGTCCCGATGATGCAGCCGATGCCGCCGGAGACGACCGAGAAGCGCAGGCTCGTGAGCTGGGCGACGACGCCGGCCTCGAGGTTGCCGAGCGACGGCGTGCTCGCGACCTGCGCGAACTCGATGCCGCCGAGCCGGCCGCGCATGTGGTCGGGCGTGACCGTGAGCACGATGGTCGAACGGAAGATCGCGCTCACCTGGTCGGCCGCGCCAGCGAGGCCGAGCAACAGGAGCGCGGGCCAGAGCGTGTGCGTGAAGCCGAACCCCGTAATGGCAGCACCCCAGGCGCAGACGGAGAGCACGATCGCGCGCCCCTGCCGCCGGAGGCGCATCGCCCAGCCCGAGAAGAGCGACACGAGAAATGCGCCGACCGCCGGCCCCGCGAACAGGTACCCGACCGACGCCGGGTCGCGGAACACGTGCTGCGCAAGCGCCGGAAAGAGTGAGCTCGGCATGCCCAGCACCATTGCCAGGGAGTCGATGAGGAAGAACGACAGGACGAGGTGCTGCATGCGCAGATAGCGGAAGCCGTCGACGATCGTCTGGAACGTCATGCGCGGCGCGTCACCCTGCGGCGTCACCGGCGGGAGCCGGAATGCAAGGACGAGCGAGACGAGGATCCCTGTGAGCGACACACCGTACGTCGCCGCGAAGCCGATGCTCGTGATGAGGACGCCGGCGATCGCCGGGCCGACGACGAGACCGAGGTTGTTGTACAGGCCGTTCAGCGCCGCGGCTGCCGGTAACTGCTCGAGCGGGACGAGACGCGCGGTCATCGAGCGAATCGCTCCGGCGCCGAGCGAGAACGACGACCACGCGACGAAGCCGAGGAAGAAAACGAGGCCGACGTTCGGTCGACCGGCTGCAGAGACCACGACGAAGGCCGCGGACGCAACTGCGATTCCGGCCGTGCTCCCGAGCAGCAGCCGACGGCGGTCGTGTGTGTCCGCAAGCGCGCCGCCGATGATCGTGAACACGACGAGTGGAACGAACTGCACGAGCGCGACGAGCCCAACGTCGAGGGTCGAGCCCGTCAGCCGGTACACCTGCACCGGCACGAGAACGAGCATCATGCGCCAGGCGACGTACGCGATCGACTGGCCGACCCAGAGGCGGCGGAAACCAGGCGATTCCCGCAGCGGCCCGACGTCCACCGCGAGCCGGCGGACCGCGCCGGTCAAAGGGCGGCGGAGAGGACCTCGGCCACGCGTTCCTGCGCGTCGCGGTCGAGGGCGGTGAAGAACGGGAGCGCGAGCGTACGCGAGCTCGCGTCCTCGGACACGGGGCACATTCCCTCGCGGAAGCCAAAGCGCTCGCGCATGTACGGCTGCAGGTGAATCGACGGGAGGTAGCGGTTGTAGCCGAGCTGCTCCCGCTCGAAGCTGGCGATCACGCGCTCGCGCGTAGCGTTGTCCGGGAGCGCGATGACGTAGACGAACCACGATCGCTTGTGCTCGGCGTCGTCCGCGCACGGCAGCTCCACACCGGGCAGACCTGCGAGAAGCTCGTCGTAGCGCCTCGCGACCGAGCTGCGCAGTGCGAGGATCTCGTCCAGCTTCTCGAGCTGCCCGATCCCGATCGCGGCGCGCAGGTCGTCGATGCGGTAGTTGAAACCGAGCCGGACGTGCTCGAGCCAGCCGCCCTCGTCGCCGCGCCCCTGATTTCGCAGCGACCGGAGCAGGCGCCATTCCTCTTCGGAGTGCGTCGTCACGATGCCGCCCTCGCCCGTCGTGATCTGCTTGTTGGGATAGAACGCGAACACGGCGCTCGGGCCTTGCGAGCCGAGCTGCGTGCCCTTGTACTCGGCACCGAAGGCTTCGCACGAATCGTCGATGAGGGCGAGCCCGTGCCGGTCGGCGATCGCGCGCAGCTCGTCCAGCTCGCACGGATAGCCGTAGATGTCGACGGCCACGATCGCCTTCGTCCGCGGCGTGACCGCCGCCTCGACAGCCGCCGGGCTCATGTTGAGCGTGCGCGCGTCGACATCGGCGAACACGGGGACGCCGCCCTCGTACACGAAGCAGTTCGCCGACGCTGCGAACGAGTACGGCGACGTGATCACCTCGTCTCCCGGTTCGATTCCCGCAGCAACGCACAGGAGATGAAGGCCGGCGGTCCCGGACGAGACCGCAGCCGCGTACGGGGCGCCGACCTTTGCTGCGAAGAGTTCCTCGAAGCGGTCGACCATCGGGCCGAGCGAGAGCCGGCCCGAGCGCATGACCTCGAGCACGAGCTCTTCCTCACGCTCGTCGAGGTACGGCCCCGAGAGCGGGACCGGACGGATTTCCTGCTTCACGCCTCGGTGCGGCTTGGCGCGTACTCGAGCCACTGGGCCCAGCGCTCGCTGCGCCCGTGCACGGTGTCGAGGTAGGCCCGCTGCAGCTCGAGCGTCACCGGCCCGGGCGGCCCGACGACATGGTCGTCGACCTCCCGGATCGGCGTCACCTCGGCGGCGGTGCCGACCATGAAGACCTCGTCGGCGAGATAGAGATCGGTGCGGATCAGCGGCTTCTCGACCACGCTGTATCCGAGATCCTGGGCGATCTGGATGACCGTGTCGCGCGTGATGCCCACGAGGATCGACGCGGAGAGGTCGGGCGTATACACGACGCCCTCCCGCACGATGAAGATGCTCTCGCCCGAGCCGTCGGCGATGTAGCCCTCGGCGGTGAGGAGGATCGCTTCCTGGTAGCCCGCGCGAATCGCCTCGCCGACCGCGAGCATCGAGTTGATGTACACGCCAGTCGCCTTGGCCGCATGCGGGATGACGTTCGGGCCGACGCGCTGCCAGCTCGAGATCTTGACGCGGATGCCGTCGCGCAGCCCTTCCTCGCCGAGATACGTGCCCCAGGGCCATGACATGATCGCGACGTCGACCGGGTTGCCTTGCGATCCGACGCCGAGCTCGCCGTAGCCGAAGTATGCGATCGGCCGCAGGTAGCACTCCGGCAGTCCGTTGGAGCCGACGACCTCCCAGGCCGCTGCCTTCAACTCCTCGACCGAGTACGGGAGCTCCATGTACAGGAGCCTCGCCGAGCGCTCGAGCCGTTCCATATGCTCGCTGAGGCGGAAGATGGCCGTGCCGCGATCGGTGTCGTATGCGCGAATCCCTTCGAAGACGCCGGATCCATAGTGCAGGCCGTGCGCGCCGACGTGAACGGTTGCGTCCGCCCACTCGACGAGCTCGCCGTTCATCCAGATCTTGCCGGTCTCCTCCATGCGCTCAATCGTACCCGGCCCACGCGCGGTCAAGCCTCTGTGAGATCGCCGATCTCCGCTTTGGCCACCCGCACGAGGTCGAGCGGGGCGATCCCGGCCATGTGCCGGTCGGAGCCGGCGCCGATCCAGACGAGCTCGTGTCGGAGCAGGCTCCTGTCCATGAGCACACGCGCGACGTTCGGCGCGGGGAACGGCGCCACCGCGCCCGGCTCGAAACCGGTCGCGGCCAACACCTCCTCCGGCTTCGCGACCCGCGCGTAGCCTGCTCCTGCGGCAGCCGAGAGCCGGTTCGCATCCACGCGCTTGTCGCCGGGGACGAGCGCGAGCACCGGCCGCCCGTCGCAGACGAAGACGAGCGACTTCACGATCTCGGCCCGTTTGCAGCCGACGGCGCGCGCGGCGGCGACGGCGGTCGGCGTCCCCTCCTTGAACTCCTCCAGGCGCGCATCCATCGCCGCCTCGCGCAGTGCGGCGGCGACGCGCTCGACCGGCTCCGGCCACTCGCTCACGGTGTCACGGTAGTGAACGGAACCGATTCGCGTCCTTCGCCGTTGTGTTGTCTGCATGGATGACTCCCCGGAGATTCGGAAGGCCCGGACCGAGAGCGCGTTCCGCGAGGTGAACGAGCGCATCGCGGAGAATGCAGAGCGGTTCGAGGCCGGCTCGACCGAGTTCATCTGCGAATGCGGCGACCCGCAGTGCGTCCACCGCGTCGAGGCGACGCTCGAGGAATACGAGGAAGTCCGCGCGGACGGCGCCACCTTCCTCCTCGCGCCGGGCCACGGTGACGGCACCATCGAGCGCGTCGTCGAGCGCCGCGGCCATTTCATGATCGTCGAGAAGGTGCACAGGGCAGCACGCACACTCGTGCGTCGCGTCAACCCTCGCGCCGCAGAGGCTTAGAGCTCGATCACGCGGGCGTCGTCGAAGCCCTCTGCGCGGATTCGCGCGACGAGCTCTGCCGGCGGCCGTGTGTCGACGCTCAGCGCCATCAGCGCCTTGCCGCCGCGTCGCGAGCGCGACACGGTCATGTTGGCGATGTTGACCCCGGCATCGCCGAAGAGCGAACCGACGCGGCCGATCACGCCCGGAACGTCGTCGTAGCGGAAGAGCACGAGAAGCGGATCGAGCTCGAGATCGAGGTCGAACCCGAGCGCACGCACGAGCCAGGGACGGTTCTCACTGCCGATCGTCGTGCCGGCGACCCGCGTGCTCTCTTCCCCGGTGCGAACCTCGACGCGGAGCAGATTCGTGTAGTCGCGCGCGGACTGCGAGCGCTCCTCGCGCACGTCGATGCCGCGCTCGCGCGCGATCAGCGGCGCATTCACATAGTTCACCGGCCGGTCGGCCCGGCCGTGGAAGGCGCCCTGCAGCGCCGCAACCGTGAGTAGCCGGGTGTCGTACTCCGCGATGCCGCCGTACGCGGTGATGACGATCTCGTCCGCACGTCCGCCGGCAAGCTCGAGCGCGAGACGTCCGAGCTTTGCCGCGAGCGGCACGTACGCCCCGAGCACCTCCATGTCCTCGGCGCCGATCGAGGGGATGTTGACCGCGTTCGAGACGACGCCGCCCTCCAACGCCGCCGCAACCTGCTCGGCGACGATGACGCCCGCGCGATCCTGCGCCTCGTCGGTCGACGCCGCGAGATGCGGCGTGACGACGACGCTGTCGAGCTCGAGCAGCGGGCCGGAGTACGGTTCAGAGGAGAACACGTCGAGCGCTGCGCCGGCGACCTTGCCGGACTGGAGCGCCGCAAGCAGCGCGGCCTCGTCGACGAGCTGGCCGCGCGCGGCATTGACGAGCCGCACCCCTGCGCGCATGCGCGCGAACGCGTCTGCATCGATCGACTGCCGCGTCTCGTCGGTGAGCGGAAGATGCAGTGTGATGAACTCCGCGACGTCGTAGACGTCCTCGGGCGTCTCGACGCGCTCGACGCCGAGCTCGCGGAACCGCTCGGCCACGACGTACGGGTCGTAGGCGACGACGCGCATGCCTAGACCGAGCGCGCGGCGGGCCACCTGCTGGCCGATGCGTCCGAAGCCGAGCACGCCGAGTGTCTTGCCGGCGAGCTCGACGCCGCCGTACGATTTACGCTCCCAGCGGCCTTGCTTCAGCGCGGCGTGCGCCTGCGGAATGTTCCGCGCGAGGGCGACGAGCAGGCCGATCGTGTGCTCGGCGGCCGAGACGACGGTCGACTCGGGCGCGTTCGCGACGACGATGCCACGACGCGTCGCCGCTTCCACGTCCACGTTGTCGACGCCGACCCCGGCGCGGCCGATCACCTTCAGCTTGACGGCGCGGTCGATGACCTCCGCCGTCAGCTTCGTGGCCGAGCGAACGACGATCGCGTCATAGTTGCCGACGATGTCCTCGAGCGGCGAATCGAGGTCGACGTCGACATCGAAGCGCTCGCGCAGCAGCTCGACGCCGGCGTCGGCGATCGCCTCGCGCACGAGAACCTTCTGCTGCGTCACGCGACCGACGAGTGCTCGTACGCCTCGAGCGCCGCGGTCACGGCGACCCCACGCTCGATGTCGGCGCCGAGCTCCGCAAGCACGATCTCGATCGCGGCGAGCGCGGTGGTGATGTCGAAGACGTCGAACCAGCCGATGTGGCCGATGCGGAAGATCTTTCCCTTCAGGTCGCCCTGGCCGCCCGCGAGCGTGATGCCAAAGCGGTTGCGCACGCCGGAGATGACCTCGGCCGCCTCGGGGGACAGGACAGCGGTCACGACGGCGCTGCGATCCTCGTCGGGCGAGAACAGCTCGAGGCCCATCGCCTTCGCGCCCGCGCGCGCGGCGCGACCGAGGCGCACATGCCGCTCGAACACGGCCTCGAGGCCCTCATCGAGGAGCAAGCCGAGCGCAACGTCGAGCGCTGTGACGAGCGAGACCGGCGGCGTGAACGGCGCGTCGAGCTTGCGCTGCGCATCGCGCGTCCGTTTCCAGTCGAAATAGAAGCGGGGCGTCGAGCCGGTCGTCGCGAGCGCGACGTCGGAGACTGCAGCCAGGCCGAGCCCGGGCGGCGTCATGAGCGCCTTCTGCGATCCGGAAACGACGACGTCGAGGCCCCATGCATCGGTCTCGCACGGCACCGCGCCGAGGCTCGAGACCGCGTCGACAACCACGAGCGCGCCGGCCTCCTTCGCGACTGCGGCGATCGCCTGCACATCCGCGACGACACCGGTCGACGTCTCCGACTGGACGATCCAGACGGCCTTCGCCTCGCGCGCGGCGAGCCGTACGCGGACGTCCTCCGGGTCGGGTGTCTCACCCCACGCGTACCGAAGCTCGTCGACGTCGGCGCCGTACGCGGACGTCATCGCGATCCAGCGCTCCCCGAAGCTGCCGGCAGAGACGACGAGGTGCGGCTCGCCCGGTGAGACGAGGTTCACCACCGCCGACTCGAAGGCGCCGGTGCCCGACGCCGTGAAGAGCAAGACGTCCGATTCCGTGCGGCATACCTCGCGCAGGCGCGCGAGACACCGCTCGTAGATGGGCCTGAAATCTGGGCTGCGATGGTGCACGACGGGCTCTCCCATCGCGGCGAGCACCTGCGGCGGCACCGGCGTCGGTCCGGGCGTGAACAGGTAGCGCTTCTCCATCGCTGCCAGACTACCGCCGGTCGTGGACGCGCTTCTTGCATTTGCCGCTGCGTTGATCGCTTTACGGCTGGCGGGTGCGCTCGCCCGCCGCTGGCGTGCATCGGCCCAGCCGGAGCTCCTCATCTGGGCGTGGTCGCTCGCCGCCTATGCGGTCGCCGCCGGGGCGATCGCGTGGGGTGAAGCCGCACAATGGGATGCGCGCGCGTTCCGCGTCTACTACGCCGCCGGTGCGCTGCTTACCGCGCCACTACTCGGCGCTGGGTCGCTCGCGCTCGCCGGCGTCCGCCGCGCGCGGGCGATCGCACTCGCGTACGCCGGGCTCGCCGTCGGCATCGCGCTCGCGATGCCCGTACACGGCGCGTTCGCGGCGCACGGAATCCCGCCGGCGCAGGACCATCTCGCCTTCGCTCCCGCGCGCCTGCTCGCGATCGCGTCGAACATCCTCGGCACGGCGGCCGTCGTCGTCGTCGCGTTGCGATCGATCCGAAGACGCCCGCTCGGAAACAGCCTCATCGTGCTCGGTGTCGCGGCAGCAGCCGCCGGGAGCGGTGTCGCGGGCCTGGGGGCCGGCGGCGCGGCCATCGGGATCGCGGTCGGCGCGGCCCTGCTCTACGCCGGGTTTGTGGCGCCTGCCACGTTTCCGCATGGGTTTATTCACACGGTCTTTACGAAATCGCACCTAGGCTGACAAACGCATAGCCGCGCCAAGTGGTGCGCCCCCCGTGCGGCGGGGAGCTCCAAGCCCACTCGGCCTACGACAGTGCAAGCGACCTCAGGGAGGATCTTTTGCGGCGATTACTCCTGGCTTCGGCCATGTTGTTCCTGGTGTGTGTTTCTGCGGCCCTTGGAGCCCAGGCGAAAGACAAGGCGGCCAAGCGCACCGGCCGGGCGGCGGCGCTCCACTACCTCGACGGCGAGCTCCAGCGCTACGAGCAGAAGACCTGGTACTGGCAACGGCTGACCGGCGCACCGCTCACGAACACCGCCGGCCGGACGCTCGCGGCGATGTCCGTTTCGGACCTCGAGGGCACCGTGCGCAGATGGCAGCGACGTGCACTCGCGGCCCACCGGCGCGCCCAGCGTCCGCCCCACATGCGCGAGTGGATGTGCATCCACCATTACGAGGGCGCCTGGAATGACGTCGGCGGCCCGTACTGGGGCGGGCTCCAGATGAACATCACCTTCCAGGAGCGGTACGGGGGATGGATCTACCGGCTGAAGGGAACGGCCGACCACTGGACGCCGCTGGAGCAGATCTGGGTGGCGGAGAAAGCGCTCCAGAGCAGGGGTTTCTGGCCCTGGCCGAATACAGCGAGGATGTGCGGGCTGATCTGAGGCGCCGAATGAATCGGCGCCTCCTCTTATGGTCGGCGTCGCGAGCGACGCCTTGGCTGACATCGTCGTGACTTGACATAGACATCATTGTGATGTCATAGTGCCGTCATGCAGATCGACGGCTACGTCCAGGCACTTCGAGAAGACCTCGCCCGCATCGCAGCGGTCGGGGATGAATCCACCGCCCGTGCGGCCGATCTTCTCTCCGTCGCGCTCGAGTCCGCGGTCGGCCGGCGCCTCCTCGAGGCGCTCGGCGAGGCCGCACTCGAGCTGAACTCGCAGCTCGATAGCGGCCGGGTCGAAGTCCGGTTCGCGGGCAGCGACCCCGAGCTCGTCTACATCGCCGACGAAGAAGTCGCGCCGGCGGAGCCTGCCGACGGGGAATTCACGGCCCGCATCACGCTGCGGCTCCCGGAGAGCCTGAAGACCCGGCTCGACGCCGCCGCGGCGCTCCACGG
Source organism: uncultured Actinomycetes bacterium (assembly GCA_963744355.1). GTDB lineage: Bacteria > Actinomycetota > Thermoleophilia > Gaiellales > Gaiellaceae > Palsa-739. The sequence goes on along the minus strand of CAVUTE010000004.1, from coordinate 385,648 downwards.
CACGTCCGTGAACACCTGGCTCGTCCAGGTGCTCGTGCGCACGCTCGAGCCTCGCGCACCGTCCGGCGGCAGCCGCCGCCGCCTCACCGGCTACGGCCGGAGCTGAAAGGAGCGACATGATGATCCTCACCCCTCCCACGAGCGTCCGGATCCACTGGATCTACGAGGACCCGTCCGGCAACCCCAAGTCGGCAGTGCGGAAAGCGGTTGCCTGAGATGGCGCTGCACACCTTCCACACCCCCGGTCCCGTCGAGCTCGAGGTCAAGCTCCCGACCGGCGATATCGAGGTCGAGACCATCGACGGCGACGAATCGACCGTCGAGGTGACGGGCAACGAGAAGCTCGTCGAGCAGACGACCGTCGAGCTCGTCGGCAACCGTCTCGTCGTCGAGCTGCGCAGCAAGTTCGGGCGCGGAATCACCATCTCGTTCGGCGACATGCACATCGTCGGCTCGCCCGTGCGCGTTCGCGCCCGCGTGCCCCACTCGAGCCGGGCGGAGCTGTCGACGGCAGCGGCCGACATGGAGCTGCGCGGCCGCTTCGCCGCGCTCGAGGCGAAGACCGCGTCCGGAGACCTCTCGCTCGAGGGCGAAGTGGAAGGAAACGCCGACGTGAAGACCGTGAGCGGCGACGTTCGCCTGCGCTCGGTCGGCGGCGATCTGCGTGCGCAGACCGTCTCCGGCGACGTCACCTCTGCGTCTGTCGGCGGCGACGTCACCGCGAAGTCCGTCTCCGGCGACGTGCGCATCGACTCGAAGCGCGAGGGCCGCGTCACCGTGCAGTCCGTCTCGGGCGACATCGAGGTGGGCGTGACCGCGGGGACGAACCTCGACGTCGACGCCGGCTCGGTGTCGGGCGACCTCAGCTCCGAGGTGGCGCTCGGCAGCGACATCGGCAACATCGGCGGCGACGGGCCGACGCTCGTCGTGCGCGGCAAGACCGTCAGCGGCGACTTCAAAGTGTTCCGCGCCGCGTGAGAGCGCTGCTCCGACGACACGACGTTCGCCTCCTTCTCGGCGGCCAGTCGCTCTCGATGTTCGGCGACTGGGCGATGATCATCGCGCTCGGAATCTGGGCTCGAGTGCTCACGGGCTCGAACGCCGAAGCCGGTCTCGTCTTTCTCTGCTTCGGCGCCGCCGGCATGGTCGCGCCGCTCGGCGGGCTCGTCGTCGACCGGCTGCCGAAGCGGCCACTGATGATCGCGACGCACTTGGCGCTTGCGGGCGTCATGTGCCTCCTGCTGCTCGTGCACACGCGCGCCGAGCTGTGGTTGCTCTACACCGTCACGGTCTTGTATGGGCTCGGCGGCGACATCTTCGGCGCCGCGCGGTCGGCGATGTTGAAGGCGATGGTTCCCCACGAGCAGCTCGGCGAGGCGAACGGGCTCCTCCAGTCCATTCGCGAAGGCTTCCGGATCATCGCGCCCGTCGCCGGGGCCGGGCTCTTCGCCGCTTTCGGCGGCCACGTCGTCGCGCTCGTCGACGCGGCCACGTTCGTCGGCTCTGCTGCGACTCTCATCGCCCTTCGGTTCGACGAGCCGGCCGTCGCGGTGCGCGAGCATCACGTCCTCCGCGAGCTCTCCGCGGGGCTTTCCTTCATCGCACGCACGCGCGTGCTGCGCGAGCTGACGATCGGCGTGTGCGCCGCGCTCCTCGTCCTCGGCTTCTCCGAGACCCTCATCTTCGCGATCGTCACCAACGGCCTTCATCGCTCGCCTGCGTTCATCGGCGTGCTCGAGACATTCCAGGGGATCGGCGCAATCGCCGGCGGCGTCACCGCCGCCGTCCTCATGCGCAGGATCGGCGACGTTCGCCTGGCCGGCCTGGGGCTGTCCATCTTCGGAGCCGCGTGCTTCGGCCTGCTGATGCCGAGCCTCGGCAGCGTCCTCCCCTCCGGGGTCGTCGTCGGGGTCGGGATCTCCTGGGCGATCGTCGCGCTCGCGACCGCGTATCAGCGGCGTAGCCCGATGCACGTCCAGGGACGCGTCGCCGCCGCTTCGAACATGCTCTTCAGCGTTCCGCAGACCGCGTCGATCGCCGCCGGTGCGGCGCTCACCACCGTGCTCGACTATCGCCTCGAGATCGTCATCATGGCCCTCGTGACCCTCCTCGCCGCCACATACCTCTTCACGCGGAACGGCGAGGTCGAGACCGAGGCTGTGCTCGCTGAAGCCGCTTAGGAAGAACCGGGACTTCCTCCTGCTCCAGTCGGGGCAGGTGCTGTCGACGATCGGCTCGGAGTCGACGGCGATCGCCTACCCGCTGCTCGTGCTGGCAGTGACCCACTCGCCGGCGAAGGCCGGAGTCGTCGGCTTCGCGCGCATCCTCCCGTGGGCGCTATTCGGCTTCGCCGCCGGCGTCGTGACGGACCGGCTGCCGCGCAAGCGAGTCATGATCGCCGGCGACGTCGTCCGCGTCTTCCTCATGACGAGCGTCGTCGTCGTGATCGCTGTCGGTCACATCACGTTCGTGCAGATAGCGATCGTCGCGTTCATCGAAGGAGTGATGTACGTCTTCTTCAACATCGCCGAGATCGGCGCACTGCGCTCCGTCGTTCCGCGGCAGCAATTGCCGACCGCGGCGGCGGCCGAGCAGGCGCGCTACTCGACGGTCACCCTCGTCGCGCCGACGCTCGGAGGGGCACTCTTCGGCATCGGTCGCATGTTCCCGTTCCTCGCGGGCTCGATCTCGCCGGCGTTCTCGCTCGGAACGCTGCTCGCGATTCGGACACCGTTCGAGCAGGCACGCGAGGCCGACGACTCCAGTTGGCGCGAACAGCTTGCAGAGGGCTTCCGCTTTCTGTGGGCACGTCCGTTCCTTCGCTCGTGCGCGCTCATCTTCACGTGGACGAACCTCGCGTTCGAGGGGATCATCCTCGCCTTCATCGTCATCGCGAAGCGTCAGGGGCTCACGAGTACCGAGATCGGGCTGCTCATCGCGGCGTTCGGCGCGTGTTCGCTCGTCGGGTCGGCGGCGTCGCCGTTCATCCAGACTCGGCTGTCGATGCGTGTGATCGTGCTCGCGTCACTCTGGCTCCAGGTCGCGACGGCCGGGTTCCTGATCGATCCGAGCGTGTACGTCCTGCTTGCCTGCACCGTGCCGATGGCGTTCTTCTTCCCGACGGTGAACGCGGTCGTGATCGGCTACCGCGTGGCCGTGACGCCTGAACGCTTGACGGGCCGCGTGAACTCGGTCGCGCGAACGATCGCGCTCTGCGGCGCGCCACTCGGGCCACTGATCGCCGGCGTCCTCCTCGGCGTTGTCTCGGCGAGGGACACGATCGCGATCCTCACGGCGGTCCTCGCGGCGCTCGCGATCATCGCCTCGTTGCTTCCGTCCATCCGCAACGCGCCGAGCCTCGACGAGCTTGCAGGGCTCGAGCCTACGGAGCCAGTCTTGCCCGAACTAATCGGTTGACGACCTTGGGATCCGCTTTCCCGCCGGTCTCGCGCATCACCTGGCCGACGAAGAAGCCGAGCACGCCCTCCTTGCCGCCGCGATAGGTCTCGACCTGCTCGGGGTTGGCTGCGAGGACGGCGTCGATGACGGGCATGAGCTCGGATTCGTCTCCGACTGCGGCCTGCGCGAGGTAGTCGTCCGCCGCGATCGCGCCTTCGGCTGCTGCAGCGAACGCCTGGTCGAGCGCCTCCCGCGTGACGTTGGCCTGGAGGATCGCCGCCAACGCCGGCGCGTTCTCGGCGAGGAAGTCGCCGCGGTTCATCGCGACGTTCGCAGCTGCGCGCCACTCGACGCCCTCGGAGGCGAGCAGCTCGGCCTTGCGCTCGTTGCCGGTGGACACGAGCTCCGCTGCGAGGGCGAACCCGACGAGCGGCTCGAGCCTGCGGATCCGCGTTCCCGGCGCCTCCGGCAGCTCGGCACGCAGCCGCTCGACGAGCTCCGGCGGCGGCTCGATCGGCACGAGGTCGGGCTCGGGGAAATAGCGGTAGTCGTCGGCCTCCTCCTTCGAGCGGTGCACGGTGAGCACGTCGGTGTCGGCCTCGTAGTCATACGTCGACTGGACGACCTCGTCGCCCGCCTCGTGCGCTTGGATCTGCTGACGTATAGCCGCCTCGATCGCGCGGCCGATGAACGTGAACGAGTTCATGTTCTTGATCTCCCAGCGCGACCGGTAACCCTCCTCCCCGCGCTCACGGACGGAGACGTTCACGTCGGCGCGCAGCGTCCCCTTCTCCATCTCCGCGTCGGAGATGCCGAGCTCGACGATCGTCTGCCGGAGCAGGCGCAGGAAGCGCAACGCTTCGTCGGCGGAACGGAGGTCGGGCTCGGTGACGATCTCGAGCAGCGGTGTGCCGCCGCGATTGAAGTCGACGAGCGACGCGGTCGCGCCGACCGAGCGGCCGGTTGCGCCGCCCGCGTGCACGGTCTTCGCAGCGTCCTCCTCCAGGTGCGCACGCACGATGCGGACGACTTCTTCATCACCGTCGACAGGGACGATGAGGCGGCCGGGCCCGCACAGCGGCGACTCGTACTGACTGATCTGGTAGCCCTTCGGCAGGTCGGGATAGAAGTAGTTCTTGCGCGCGAAGATCGCGCGGTCGGCGATCTCGCACCCGAGCGCGAGGCCGAGCTTGATGGTGAACTCGATCGCACGGCGGTTCGCCACGGGCAGCGCGCCGGGATGCGCCAGGCACACCGGGCATGTGTCCGAGTTCTCGTGCGCGCCGTATTCGAGTGCACAGCGGCAGAACATCTTGGTGCGCGTCTTCAGGTGCGCGTGCACCTCGAGGCCGATGACGGGCTCCCACTCAGCCACGGTCGGCGAGCTCCTTCGCCTCGCGAACGGCGTCCTCGATGTCGTCGCGCACCTCGACCATCGTCACCCAGTCCTCGAGCGCTGGCGGGAGCACGCGGACGAGCCACAGCTCGCGCTCGCCCGCCTCGAGCGTCAGCTTCAGGTCGCCGACGAGGACGGCGCGCGACCCGTCGAGGACGCGCGGCTTCACCCCGAACACGCGCTCGACCGCCGGGATGAAGTCCGCGGCAGGATCCTCGAACCGCATCGCGCTCACCGCAGCCGCTCCGGGACGAAGTCGAAGCCGATCGCCTGCTCGAGCGCGTGCCCGACGCGGAAGAGCGCGTTCTCCGCGAACTGCGGCCCGATCAGCTGCAGGCCGACCGGCAATCCCTCCGACAGCCCGCACGGAATGTTCAAGCCGGGCAATCCGGCCATGCACGAGGGAATCGTCAGCAGGTCGGACGCGTACATCGCGAGCGGGTCCGCCGTGCGGCCGCCGAGCTCGAACGCAACGCTCGGCGAGGTCGGCGTGACGAGCACGTCGAAGTTCTCGAACGCCTGCGCGTGCTCGCGTGCGATCACGGTCCGTACCTTCTGCGCCTGGCCGTAGTACGCGTCGTAGTAGCCGGCCGAGAGCGCGTAGGTGCCGACGAGGATGCGCCGCTTCGGCTCGTCGCCGAAGCCCTCGTCGCGCGTGTGCTTGTACATGTCGAGACGGTCGGCCGAGTTCGGCGAGCGATAGCCGTAACGCACGCCGTCGTAGCGAGCGAGATTCGAGGACGCCTCGGCCGGGGCGATGAGGTAGTAGCACGGCAGCCCGAAGTCGACGGAGCGCGGCAGGGAGCACTCCCCCACTTCCGCGCCGAGCTGCAGGCAAAGCTCGACCGCGTGTTCGACCGCCTTGCGTACGCCCGGCTCGATCGCCTCGTGCTCGTTCAGCTCGCGCGGGATGCCGACGCGCAGTCCTTTCAGATCGTCGCCCGCGGGGAGCACGACCTCGGGTGAGTCGACCGTCGTCGAGTCGCAGGGATCGCGCCCCGCGATGACGGAATAGAGGAACGCGCAGTCGCGCACCGTCTTCGCCACCGGACCGACCTGGTCGAGGCTGGAAGCGAACGCGACGATGCCGTAGCGGGAGACCGTGCCGTAGGTGGGGCGCAGCCCGACGTTCCCGCACAGCGCCGACGGCTGCTTGATCGAGCCGCCCGTGTCGGACCCGAGCGCCCACGGCGCGAGACCGGCCGAAACCGCGGCCGCCGAGCCGCCGCCGGAGCCGCCCGGCACGCGCGTCGGGTCCCACGGGTTGTGCGTCGGCCCGTACGCGGAGTTCTCGGTGGAGGAGCCCATCGCGAACTCGTCCGTGTTCGTCTTCCCGAGAACGCGGAACCCGTGCTCCTTGCACCGCGTCGCGACGGTCGCGTCGTAGACGGGGACATATCCCTCGAGGATCTTCGAGCCGGCGGTCGTCGGAATGCCGCGCGTGCCGATCACGTCTTTCAGCGCGATCGGGATGCCCGCGCCGCCGGGGTCCTCGCACACGTGCAGGTAGCAGTGCAGCTCCGGGTCGCGCTCGCCGATCGCCGCGAGATAGGCGGCGAAGAGCTCGTCGCCCGAGACTTCCTTTCGGTCGAGGAGATCCTTCGCCCCTTCCGCCGTCAGCCGCAGCGTGTCGATCACGTGGCGCCCCCGCCGGGCGGCACCTTGAAGAAGTCGCCGTCGCGCTCGGGCGCGTTCGCGAGCGCCTCTTCCACCGTCAGGCAGGGGCGCGGCTCGTCCTCGCCCCAGACGTTCACGATGTCGAGCGGGTGCGAGGTCGGCGGCACGTCGGAGAGGTCGAGCTCGGCCACCTTGGAGACGGCCGCGAGGATGTCGTTCAGCTGTCCCTCGAGCCGGGCGAGCTCGTCATCGCGCAGCTCGAGCCGCGCCAGGTGGGCGACGTGGAGGAGCAGCTCGCGCGAGATCTCGGTCATGGCTTGATCCTTCCAGAAACGAAGAGGGCCCCTGTCGGGGCCCTCTCACATCTGAGTCCGACAGGTTCCTAGATCGCCTGGACGTTCGCGGCCTGCGCGCCCTTGGGGCCTTGCACAACCTCGAACGACACGCGCTGGCCTTCGGTCAGCGACTTGTAGCCGTCCGCAGCGATCGCCGAGAAGTGGACAAAGACGTCATCGCCGCCTTCGCGCTCGATGAAGCCGAAGCCCTTCTCGTTCGAGAACCATTTGACGGTGCCCTCAGCCAACTGTTCCTCCTAACAACAAACAACCGACGGTACGAGCCGCCGACCGACGTGATGCGGCGCCGATATTAGCTCAGTGAGCGGGATTTGCAAGGTCTTTTTCCCGCCTGGCCCGAGCAGCCGTGACCGTGTTCTGGAGGACCATCGCGATCGTCATCGGGCCGACGCCGCCGGGCACGGGCGTGATGAATGCGGCCCGCTCGGCGGCGGCGGGATCGACGTCGCCGAAGAGGCCTTCGTCGGTGCGGGTGAGACCGACGTCGATGACCGTCGCGCCGAGCTTCACCATGTCGGCGATGACCATGTGCGGCTGCCCGACAGCGGCCACGAGGATGTCGGCGTCGAGCGTGTGATGCGCGAGGTCGCGCGTGCGCGAGTGACACATGGTCACGGTCGCGTTCGCGGCCAGGAGCAGCTGGGCCATCGGCTTCCCGACGATGCTCGAGCGGCCGATGACGACGGCACGAGCGCCTTGAAGCTGGATCTCGTACTCCTCGAGCATGCGCATGACGCCGAGCGGCGTGCCGGGGACGAGCGTCGGCCGGCCGAGATAGAGCCGGCCCGCATTCGTCGGGTGGATGCCGTCGATGTCCTTGGCCGGGTCGATCGCCTCGATCACCGTCGCCTCGTCGATGTGGCCCGGGAGCGGGAGCTGGACGAGCAGGCCGTCGACCGCGTCGTCCGCATTCAACTCGGCGATGAGGGCGAGGACGTCCTCCTCGCTCGTCCCGGCAGGGATCCGATGGTCGCGCGCCTCGATCCCGGCCGCCTCGGCCGCCTTCTGCTTCAGGTTGATGTAGATGTGCGAGGCCGGGTCGTCGCCGACGAGGACGGTCGCGACGCCGACGTGGTCGAGCTTGGCGACCGAGGCGGCGACTTCCTCGCGCACCCGGTCGGCGAGGGCTTTCCCGTCGATCAGCACTGCGGCCACGAGGCGAGGTTATAGCCTGCGCTCCGTGCGCCTTCCGCGGAAGAATGATCTCGTATCGATCACGGCGCGCCGCGAGGCATTGGGCCTCGACGGCGAGGTCGACCTCAGCGCGTACGCGAAGGCTGCCGAGTCCGTGACGGGGGTCGTCGAGATCCCCGTCTCGGTTGCGCAGCTGCGGATCGCGCTCGGGCGGTACGAGCTTTCGGCCGACGGCGAGCTGGTCGAGGCTGATCCTCAGGCACGTAGTGCAGAGGACGTCGTCGTTCCGCTCGCGCATACCGAGGGCAGCCTCACTGCGTCGCTCCAGCGCGGCGCTCGCGCCGTCGAGGAGTCGGGCGGCTTCCGCACGCACGTGATCGCAGATCGGATCACGCGCGCCTCGTGCTTCGTCTGTCGCGACGCAGGTGACGCGCTCACGCTCGCGCGCTGGATCGAGGAGCGTGCGGACGAGATGCACGAGTGGCTCCGCACCGCCGACATCCCCGAGCTGTCGAAGTTCGCCGTGCTGCGCGAAGTGAAGACGCACGTGGTCGGGCCGATGTGCCACGTGCTCTGGCGCTTCACCACCGGCGACGCGGTCGGCGCGAACATGATGACGCGCAACGCCTACGCGCTGAACATGGCGTTCGTGATGCCGCAGTCCCCGGTCGCGATCGAGCGCTCGATGCTCGAAGCGAACATGGGCGGCGACAAGAAACCGTCGTACGAGTATTTCCAGTCCGGCCACGGCAAGACCGTCATCGCGGAGGCGACGCTGACGGACGAGGCGATCCGCCGCGTGCTGCGGACGACGGCCGAGGATCTCGCCGAGCTCACGTGGGCGGGGACGAACGGCGCCGTCGCGTCGGGCATGCAGTCGGTCGCGTTCACGCCTGCATCGGCGATCGCCGCCGTGTTCGCGGCGACGGGACAGGACCTCGGCATGGTCGGCACGAGCTCGATGGCGCACGGCACCGCGCGACGCGTCGAGGGCGGCCTGCACGTCTCGATCCGCTTCCCCGGCCTCGAGGTCGGCACGATCGGCGGCGGCACGACGCTTCCGACGACGCGCGGCTGGCTCGCGCTGATGGATTGCGCCGGAGCCGGCAAGGTCTATCGCTTCGCACAGATCGTCGCGGCGGCCGCCCTCGCCTTGGAGATCTCAGCGTCCTCGGCAATGGCGACCGCCGGCTCCGAGAACTTCTTCCGCGCCCACTTCGAGCGTGGCGGCCTTCGGTAACACCTACGCATCGGGGCCTGGCCCCAGCCTGTGCGCGTGAGCAGGCATTTCGGCCACACCGGACACGACCGGGGCCAGGCCCTGTTGTGTCGGTGTGACGAAATGCTCGCGCGGGAACGTACGCGTCGTATGCGATCTCTCGCCCTCCTCACGGCCCTCGTCTCAGCCGCTGCGCTCGCAACGTCGGCGGTCGCCGCGTCTGCGGGTGCCGCCACCGGGGTCCAATGCCAGGCCCGCACCATCGGCCCGGGCTCGCTCCGGCACGGCGGCACCGCCGGCGCCTCGTGCCTGCTTTCGTCCTTCCAGAACGGCTGCCGACCCGCCGACTACACCCTCTCGTCGTTCGGCGTGGACACCATCCATGCCCGGCGTTTCGTCGTGGAGCGGCGCAACGGCGCATGCGTGGTCCTCGTCACCGACACGAACCGCGTCGTCCCCCAGCCGCCCCGCGTCCTCGCGAAGCGCACGTGCTCGCGGGTGCACAGATTGAACGGTGACGTCGTGGCTGACCGCTGCACCACGCGCGAGACCATCTCGCTGACGAAGATCGGCTAAAAGGGAACGGCGACGTCCGAGACGTCGAGCCCGAGGCTCGCCGCCAGCCGGATGCCGTGGTCCAGCTCCATCTTCAGACGCTCGCGGTCGCGCGCCTCCATCAGGTTCCCGATCATCTCGCGCGCCTTGGGCCGCCACAGCGCGTGCGCCGCGAACTCCGGCAGCATGCGGTTGGCGCCGTCGATGAGCTGCTGCTTGATCCCGCTCGGCGCGCGTGCGAGCAGGATTCGCTCGTACGCCATTCCCGACCCGTGGTGGATCCCGTCGTCGACCGCGAGCCGGTTGCAGATGTCCTCAAGGATCGTCCCTCGCGACGACCGCGCGATCAGCCTGAAGCGCGGGATGATCAGCCGCTCGAAGAACACCTGCATGAGGAAGACCTTCTCCTCGAGCGTGTCCGCCTCGAGGAACATGTGGCCGAGCCGGTCGAGATGCGGGTCGCGCTCACCCTCTCCGCCGACCTGGCCGATGAGCTTGAGCCACGCCTCGGTGTGGCGCGACTCGTCCTGCACCATCGTCGAGTAGTAGAGACGCGCCTCGGGATCGGGGGCGGCATTCAGGAGCTGCGCAGCCATCTCGCAAGCGATGACGTCCGCCTGCAGCTGCTGCATGACGACCGAGCGCCAGACATCGCGACGCCGTGCCAGCCGCTCGGGCGAGCCCTTGCCCTCGGGCACCGGCGGGAGTGCGTCCCAGGGCACGTCGCGCACCTGCCACTCCTGGTGCTTCGCGAGCTCGTAGAAGCGAAGGACGCCCGCGTATGCGGTCCGGTCTTCCTCGTCAGGGATCGGCTCTGCGCTCACGTGCCGGACCTTATCCTGGCCGGGTGATCGCCCTGGTTTTCAGTTACGAGGTGCGCGAGCCCGAGGGCTTCGAGCGCGCGTACGGGGCCGAGGGCGAGTGGGCGCAGTTCTTCCGGCAAGGCGCTGGATTCATCGGCACGGAGCTGCTTCGCGACGTTGAGACGCCGGGCCGCTACCTCGTCGTCGACCGCTGGGAGAGCGCCGACGCGTACAACGCCTTCGCCGCCAAGCACCGCGACGAGTACATGCGGCGGGTCGACGACACACGCTTCTACTACGCGCAGGAGCTCCGGTTTGGGACGTTCCAGACCGTCTGGAACGACTCGACCGAGGGATAGAGCGCCCGACCGGCGAAGCCGATCATCCGGCTGAACCCGACCTGCGGCAGGGAGCTAGCCGCATGGTCAAGAGGATCGTCGTCATCGGAGCCCTACTCGCCGCAGGCATGGTGGCGGTGAAGGACGGCCGCGTCCTCCACGCGGCCGGCCTGACGGGCTCGTGCACCGTCGTCCAGACCCAGACGAACGGGGAGCAGGTGGAGGCCTGCAGCTCGGGCAAGCTCGAGGGCGCGCCCGACCTCTCCCGGAACGGCTGCACGGACGCCGGGCTCCTCGCCGGCCTCGTGTACTGGCACTGCCCCGCAGCGGTCGTCTCGGCTCCGTAGAACAAATCCCGCCGGAATCCGTCTAAGGAACCAGAGTAGGCTTCCGACGGGAGGATTTCCTTGGCTGCTGACGATCTGGCTGTGGCGAACGAGATCGCCGAACGCCTGCTGGACAACATCGAAACGGTGGTGCACGGCAAGCGCGAGCAGATCAAGCTCGTCGTGGCCGCGCTCATGTGCAGCGGGCACGCCCTCCTGGAGGACGTTCCCGGGACGGCCAAGACAGTGCTCGCACGCGCGATCGCCGGATCCATCAGCGGCGCCCAGGCGTCCCGCATCCAGTGCACGCCGGATCTCCAGCCGACCGACGTCACCGGCCTCTCGATCTTCAACCAGCGCGAGCGCGACTTCGAGTTCCGGCCTGGCCCGGTGTTCGCGAACGTCGTCCTCGTGGACGAGATCAACCGCGCGATGCCGAAGACGCAGTCTGCGCTCCTCGAGGCAATGGCCGAGCAGCAGGTCACGGTGGACGGCGAGACGCGCCCGCTCGGCGATCCGTTCCTCGTCATGGCGACGCAGAACCCGATCGAGTACGAGGGGACGTTCCCGCTGCCGGAAGCGCAGCTCGACCGGTTCTTCGTCAAGACCGCGCTCGGCTACCCCGACGCGGAGGACGAGGGACAGATCGTGGACGAGCAGCTCGGCGGCCATCCGCTCGGCCGGCTCACGCCGGTCGTCGGCCTCGAGGAGATCGCGACGCTGCGCGCAGCGGTCGGCCACGTGTTCCTGCACGAGGCGGTCGCGCGCTGGATCGTCGACCTCGTCCGCGCGACGCGCGAGATCGAGGTCGTCGCGATCGGTAGCTCCGTGCGTGGCACGCTCGCGCTCAACCGCGCGGCGCGCGCGTGGGCGGTGCTGCATTCGCGCCGGTATGTGACGCCGGACGACGTGGAACGCCTCTTCGTGCCCGTGCTCATGCACAGGCTCCTGTTCCGTCCGAGCTTCCTGGCCGAGATCAGGGATCACGGCTTGGAGGCCGCGAGCTTGGACGTTCGCAGGCGCTGCATCGAGGTTGCCCCGAAGCCGGGCTTCGACATCGACCTCGACGTGCCGGCGGCCGTCTCGGCGTGACGGCGGCGGTCTTCCCGCTCATCCCGCGGCGACGCGTGATCGGCCTCGCGTTCGGCGGCGTGCGCAGCGTCCGCCGCGGCATCGGCTCCGACGTCGCGAGCACGCGCGAGTACCGCCCGGGCGACGACGTCGGGTGGATGGACTGGGCCGCGTCCGCGAAGCTGTCGGCCGCGCGCGGTGACGACGAGTTCATCGTCCGCGAGCGTTTCGCCGACGAAGCTCCACGCGTCGTCGTCCTGTGCGACCGGAGGCCGTCGATGGGAATCGGTGCGTCGACCTTCCGCAGCCTGGACAAGCCGCGTGCGATCCTCGCCGCGCTCGACCTCATCGGGACGAGCGCACACGCGGCCCGCAGCCTCACCGGCTACCTCGACCACGCGCTCGGCGACGCGTACTGGCGTCCGCCGCGCAGCGAGCGCGTCGCAGAGTCCGGAACGTTCGACCGGCCCTTCGGCGCGCCGGTCGACACCGTCGCGCGCGGGCTCTTCTTCCTCGGCGAGCATCGCCGCGACCTGCCGACGCAGGCGTTCGTGTTCGTCCTCTCCGACTTCTCCGTGCCGCCGGACCTCGACGCGTGGCAGCGCGCGCTCGAACATCAGTGGGAGATCGTCCCCGTGGTCATCCAGGACCCGGTATGGGAGCGCACGTTCCCCGATGTCGGCGGGATCACGATTCCCTACTCGCAACCGGGCACCGGCAGGGTCGTCCCCGTCTACGTGACAGCGCGCGAGGCGGCGCGCCTGCGCGAGGAGCACGAGTCGCGGTGGGCGAGCCTCGTGCGCGACTTCCGCTCGCTCGGGATCGAGCCCGTCGAAGCGCGCTCGCACGAGTACGCCGACCTGCTCTCGTCGTTCCTGCGCTGGGCCGATCTGCGCCAGATGTGGCGCGGAGCGATCGTATGAAGGTCGTTCTCGCGGCCGCCGGGGCGGCGCTCGTCCTTGCCGGTGCGGCGACGGCGGCGAATGGGCCAGGCAAGGTCATCCCGCCTGCATTCCAGGTGCACCCGGGGATGCCGTTCCACTCCTCCGGCTCGGTGATCGGGGAAGGCGAGCCGCTGAAGGCGTACGCGAACATCGCGCCGACCGTTCATCTCTTCGGGGACACGCTCTCCGCGAAGCTCGCCGTCGTCGCCGACACGCGCTGGATCGACCCGACGCGGCTGCGTGTGCGGGTCGGCTTCGCGCCGTACACGATGGTGGGAGCCCCGACGGTGTTGCGCCTGCAGGTCGGCCGCTTCGAGCAGCTCACGTGGACGTGGCAGCTCCGCTGCCTCACCGCCAGATGCGTACCGGTCGCGCCGCCCAGCGAGACCTATCACGTGTTCCGTTTCCCCGCCGCGCACATCGACTACCTGCGGGCGAACGGCAAGCACGAGTTCGGGGTCAACGCGACGTGGCCGTCGATCAAAGTGCTCTCCCAGGTCAGCCCGGCTGTCGCGTCGGCGCTCCTGAACGCACGCAAGTACGACTGGCAGTACCGGCTGGCGCCGGTCGCTGCCCCGACGTTCCGCGTCTCCCCCTCGCTCCTCTTCTGGCTCGCACTCGGGCTCGCCGGGCTTGCGATGACCGTCGCGCTCGGAGCACTCGCACGCTGGTACCGCGTGCTGCGGCCGCATGTCTCGAGCGCCGCGTCGCTCGAGGGGTCGACGCTCGAGCGCGCGCTCGCACTGCTCGCGTGGGCTCACGCACACGGCGACGAGACGTTGCAGCGCAAGGCGTTCGAGCGCGTCGCGAGCGAGCTCGGCGTCGTGCCCGCCGTCGACGAGCTCTCGCAAGCCGCACACGAGCTCGCGTGGTCGCCGCGCGTGCCCGAGGACGATGAAGTCGAAGCGTTCACCGAGCAGGCGCGCGAGAAGGGGCGCGGCACGTGAGGCTCCCGACCATCGATCGCCGCGAGCCGGTCGAGCTCGCAGACCTGCACGAGCTGCGGTCGCCGATGCTGCGCACGTCGGCAGGGCGCGTCGTCCTCGCCGCCGCACTGGCGGCGACGCTCGCCGGAATCGTCCTCCTCGCCCGCTCGGCCGGGACCGGACGTGCCGCCGTGCTCCCGTCGGGCGCGACGACGGGCTGCGTCGTGCTCGACATGTCGGCGAGCATCTCCGGGCCGGTGTACGAGCGGGTCGCGGCGACCTTGCGCGGGATCGTCAACGCAAACCAATCGATCTGCCTCGTCATGTTCTCCGACACGGCCTACGAGCTGCTGCCGCCGAACTCGCCGCCGGGCGCGCTGCTTCAGTTCATCCCGTTCTTCGTGCCCACCCGCTTCTACGGCGGGACGCCGGTGTTCGCACAGTCGCCGTGGGATCAGTTCAGCGGCGGCACGCGCATCTCGGCCGGACTGATCGCCGGTGACACAGCGCTCAAGCGTGCGCAGGTCAAGCACGGCGCGCTCCTCATCGTCAGCGACCTCGACGACTCGGTCGCCGACCAGCCGCAGCTGGACGCGGAGGCGCTGCGCCTGCACCGAGAGCACGTCCCCGTCCGCATCGTCCCGCTCTTCGCCGAGGCGTCGAACAAGAGCTACTTCGCCGCTCTCTTCGGCTCCAACTCGTTCGTCGATCCGTCCGCGTTCCGGCACGGCGCCCACAAGCACGTGCAGCCGGTGACCGCGGCCGCCCCGTGGGCATTGCTCGGCCTCGGCGTCGTCCTCGTGCTGCTGCTCGCCGGGAACGAACGGTGGAACACGCGCCTCGTCGTGGAGCCCGCATGACGCACATCCGCCGGCACTGGCTCGCGGTCGCTGCGCTCGTGCTCGCCTGCGTCGCGACGCTGCTCGTGCTGTTCGCACTCGACACGCGCGCGTGGCAGGCGTCGGTGCACCGCGATGACATGCGCTTCCGCGCGCTTCCTGACCACGGCGACCTGTGGAAGCCGGCGACGATCCTCCCGGGCGATCCGGCCGGTGCAGTGCTGGGCACGAACGACACGATCGCGTGGCGCCGTGCGCTGCAGTCATTCTGGTACACCCACATTGGCGCGAACCCGCAGTCGCAGCAGGACCTGCCGAAGCTGCGGGCGCAGGCACAGGCCCAGCTGCTCGATCTCACGAGCTCGGCGAAGACCGCCGCGGAGCGGTCGAGCGCCGCCAACCTCCTCGGCGTGCTCGTTATCACGACGCCGATCTCGGCCGGCAGCCAGACGGCGCAGATTCAGGTCCTCAAGCAGTCCACCGAGTACTTCCAGCAGGCGATCGATCTCGACCCGGGCGACACCGCCGCAAAGCAGAACCTCGAGCTCGTGCTGCGGGTCACGCGGCCGGGCAAGGGGCCGATCGGCAAGGACGCGCACGCGGGCTTCGGCTTCGGCCGCGGGCACGGCGCGACGCTCGTCGGAAACGGGTACTGATGCCTCTCGCGCTCTTCGGCGTCTCGTTCCTCACGCCGCTCGACGCGCTGTTCGCGGTCGCCGCCGCCGCACCGCTCGCCGCGCTGCTCGCGACGGAGCGCCGGTCGAAGCGGATCCGCGCTGCGTTGAAGCTGCGCGGGCCAGGCCGCCGCGCGTTCGCGCAGGTCGCAGTTGCGCTCTTCCTCTTGCCTGCGCTCGTTGCTGTCGCCGCTGCGCAGCCGGTCGTCGTCCGCCAACAGCAGGTGCGTGAGCGCGGCGATGCGCAAGCGTTCATCGTCATCGACACGTCGGAGTCGATGGAAGCGGCGTCCGGGCCGCACGCGCCGACGCGCCTGCAGCGTGCGAAGCAGCTCGCGCGCCGTCTGCAGCAAGCGCTCGGCGACGTACCAGTTGGGATCGCGACGATGACCGACCGTGTCCTGCCGGACCTCATGCCCACGACCGACCCGGAGCTGTTCGACCGCACACTCGCGCAGTCCGTGGGCATCAACGAGCCGCCGCCGACGCAGGCGTACCACCGCGCGCGGGCCACGAACTTCCAGGCGCTCGTCCCCGTGATCAGCTCCCACTTCTTCTCGGACTCGGTCAAGCACCGGCTGCTCGTCGTCTTCACGGACGGGGAAGCGTCGCGGGACATGGTGCTGTTCGGGCTCGGCATCGGCCACACGCTCAAGCCGGTGTTCGTGCACGTATGGGCGGCCGGCGAGCACATCTACCACCACGGTCGCGCCGACCCGTTCTACGAGGCCGACCCGACGAGCGCGCAACTACTGCAGCACGCGGCCGATCTCTCGAGTGGAACCGTCGTCGACGAGCGCAACTTCGGAGCCTTGAAGGCGGCGGCGCACCGGGCGGTCGGGAGCGGCACCTCCGTCGCGCACGTCGACGCCTACGCGCGTATCTCGCTCGCGCCGTGGTTCGCGCTGGGCGGGATTCTCCCGTTGGGCTTCCTGTTCTACCGCCGGAACTTCTAGGGTGTGGGTGTGGTCCTCGCGACTCCCCCATCTGCGCTCCTCCATCCCTCGGCGCTGCACGCCAAGGCGCCGGCGACCTTCGAGGCGAAGTTCACGACCACCAAGGGGACGTTCGTCGTCACGGTGCACCGGAGCTGGGCGCCTCGCGGCGCCGATCGGTTCTACAACCTCGTCAAGGCGCACTTCTTCGACGAGACCGTGTTCTTCCGTGTCGTAAAGGGCTTCGTCGTCCAGTTCGGGATCAGCGGCTTTCCATCGGTCTCGAGCGCGTGGCAGAACGCGAACCTCGTCGACGATCCCGTGCGGGCGTCCAACGTCGTCGGAACGATGACGTTCGCGGACGCGGGGCCGAACACGCGGACGACGCAGGTCTTCATCAACCTTGGGGACAACGCGGGGAACCTCGACCACCAGGGCTTTGCGCCGTTCGGGAAGGTGACGACCGGGATGGCCGTCGTGAAGAAGCTGTACGGCGGCTACGACGATACGGTCACGAACGACGAGCCACAGATCGCATCACAAGGTAATTCGTTTCTGAAGAAACACTTCCCGAAGCTCGATTCCGTGCTTCAGGCCCGCATCGTCCAGGCACACTGAGGACATGCACCCGACGTTCATCGCCTCGCACGTCTGACACCTCGACAACGCCGAACGTGTTTCGGCGGCGCTGAAGAGGGGTGAGTTGAAACGGCGCATGCCGCGCCGCGGTCTACGGGAGCGGATAGTGCAATCCGCAGGACTTGTCGAAGTACGCGATCACCTTGTCGCTCGCCGGCTTGAGCAAGGGGCCCTTCGTCGCCCAGCTCTTTAGCGTCGCAGGCGGGACCTTGGAGAAGTTCCAGCCTGCTTTCTGCAGCGCCGCGAAAAGCGCGTTGTCGAACGTGAAGATCTTCTCCAGGTCGGGCTTGACCGAGCTCGGCGTGATCGACAACAGCTTCACCGTCGCCGACTTGAAGCCCTTGTACTTGGCTTCGAGCGCCGCCGGCTTGAGGGTGTAGAGCGTCGAGCCGGGGGTGTCCTTGTCGTAGCTGACGACCTTCGCGCAGAAGGGCGACAGCGTGCGGGCGCTCGGCGACGCGAGCGCAGCGGAACTCCCGGCCGCGAGGCCCACGAGCGCGACGACCGTGACATACAGGAGGCTTCTCGCGCGGTGCATCGGTTCCCCTTCTCGAGTCGGGCGCCTACCCGGGCCGACCGTAGCGCTGCGAGGGTGAATGTACAAGGGGGTCGAGGCGGGGACGGCCGGCGCCGATGGATGTCCCGTGAGGGCGCGCGCCGGAATCGTCCTGGTCATGGCGCTGGTCCTCGCCGGGGCCGACCTCGTGGTGAAGGCCTCCGTGGCCACGGATGCGTCGTTTGCCCACCACCGGTCGTATGGGTGGGTCGAGGTCTCGGTCGGGCTGTTCTTCTTCGCGCTGCTCCTCGCTCTGCCGCCGTCCCGGCCGCTCGCGACCGGAGCCGGCGTCTTCGCCGGCGGGCTGCTGGGGAATCTCCTCTCGGCGGCGATGCACGGCCGTGCGGTGGCGAACCCGTTCGTCGTCGGCGATGTCGCGTTCAACCTGGCCGACCTCTTCGTCGTGGCCGGGATCGTGGTGGTGATCGTTGCGACGATGCGGCTCGCGGTGAGGTACCGGCATCTGCTGCCGACGCACACGATTCCGGTACGGATCGTCCGGCACGTGCGTGCTCGGCGCGCAGCGTAGGATCAGCGACGCCGGCGGTAGCACAGGCCCTCACCGAGCCGCAGGTACGACCAACCTCGTGACGAGCCGCGAACCCGACCGACGCCGCCGGTCACGCCGAGCCCGCGCCGAGACAGTGTCACGCTGCCGCCCGGGAACTTGAACAACCTGAGCCAGGCTTGGCCTTTCATCGGCGCCGGAGATGGCCGGTCGATGGACACGTAAAGCCGAACCTCGCGTAAGCGGCGTTGCGGACCTTGCAGAACTCGCCTGCGCGGAGGCATTTGTGGCCCCACGGCAGGTTCGCGGACACGTAGCTCGCGCTGCAGAACGCACGGGCGCCGGCCGTCGGCGCAACGCTCCCGACGCCGGCAAGCGCGCCGAGGAGCCCAAGGAGGACGACGAGGCGGCGAATCCTCTCCACTACAGACACGTCCTATCGCAGGGCGGCGTCCGCTTCAAGAGCATCGAGAGAAAGGCGCCTGCCGGAGTCGAACCGGCGTGCGCGGCTTTGCAGGCCGCTGCCTAACCACTCGGCCAAGGCGCCCGAGGGCGCCATCGTACCGAGGGCTATCCGAGGACTTCGTCCAGGAACGCGACCGCCCGCGTGAACGAGTCGATCCGGTTCGAGAGCTTCGCGATCGAGTGCCCCTCGTCCGGATAGACGACGAGCTCGCACCGGATCCCCTTCTCCTGCAGCACGCGCGCGATCTCCTCCGACTCCCCCAGCGGCACGCGCGGATCGTTCGCGCCGTGCTGGATGAAGAGCGGGGCGCGGATCGCATCGACGTGGGTGATCGGCGACGCCTCCACCAGGAACTCTCGGTCGTGCTCCAACGACCCGTACTCGCGCTCGCGTACCGCCCGCCGGTACGGCGACGTGTTCTCGAGGAACGTGACGAAGCTCGAGATGCCGACCGACTCGATCCCCGCGGCCCACAGCTCCGGCTGGAACGCGAGCGCCGCAAGGACCATGTACCCGCCGTACGAACGGCCGTACACGACCGCGCGCGATGCGTCGATCTGCGGCCGCTCCGCAAGCCATCCGTGCAGTGAGGCGAGGTCGCGCACGGAGTCGAGCCGCAGCCGCACGTCGTCGAGATGCTCGTACCGCTTCCCGTACCCGGTCGACCCACGAACGTTCGGCACGGCCACCGCATAGCCCCG
Organism: uncultured Actinomycetes bacterium; assembly: GCA_963744355.1. Lineage (GTDB taxonomy): Bacteria > Actinomycetota > Thermoleophilia > Gaiellales > Gaiellaceae > Palsa-739. The sequence goes on along the minus strand of CAVUTE010000004.1, from coordinate 366,246 downwards.
CGACACGAGGTACTGCGCGAGCGGGACGTAGTTCGCGTGCCACTCCGGCACCCACTGCGCCTCCGGCCCGCCGTGCACCATGACGACGACCGGGACCGGCCCGCTGCCGGTCGGCATGAACAGGAAGACGGGGATGGACTCGCCGTCGAAGCTCTCGAAGCGATGCAGCGTCGGCTCGACGAGACCCGCCGGCGCCTCCACGCCGGTGAGGCGCTCCAATCGGCCGCCGGCGAGGTCGTAGAGCCACACGTCCTTCGGCTGCGTCGGCGACGAGAACGCGTACGCGAGCCGCGACCCATGCGCCGAGAAGACAGGCGACTCGACGACCCCGCGTCCCGGCAAGGGCACCTCCTCCCCATTGATCGTCAGCCGCGAGTAGCCGTCCTCGTTCGCGACGATCAGGAGCGAGCAGCCGGCGGGATCGCTGAAGCACGTCAGATCCCACCCCGACGCGATGTCGCCCACCGCGAGCGTGTCGCGCCCTTCGTTCGTCGCCCACACGAGCTCATCTCCATGGAAGCACGGCGTCACGTATTCGGCAGCTCCTTCATGCGGAGTCAGATGCTCGATCGCCCCGGCGTCGACGTCGCAGAGAAAGAGGTCGCTGTCGCCACTCACCTCACCGAACCTCTCCGCGACGATCCGCTTCCCGTCGGGCGAGATCGCCGCGACCGCCGTGTAGCCGCCGATCTCGAAGACGCGCTCCTCCCCGCTCTCGAGATCGCGACCGACGATGTCGAAGTCGACACCGTTCCGCCGATTCGTCGTGTACGCGAGCGTGCGCCCGGCAGCATGCGGAGTGTCGTGCTTGTAGCGATCGTCCACGACGAGCGGCTCGTCGCCGACGTAGAGTTGCGTCCGCTCGTTCCCGCCGGCGTCGCGCTCGACGAGGATGCGTCCGTCCGGCAGGAACTGCCCGGTAACGGCCTCCTCGTCGAAGGTCACCTGACGCATCCCCGGCCAGACGAACAACTGGTTCGATCCCGGCTCGTTCGAGGCGATCAGAAGCTGCGTCCCGTCCGGCGAGAACGAGAGTGGCGTTGCCTGCCGCAACTCGAGCAGCTCGCGAAGGTCCACCATCACTCGAGAATACGTTGCATCGTCCACGACGTTCCGGCGTAACCGACGCGGCCGAATCCGGAGCGCTCGTACAGGCGAACGGCTGGATTGCCGGTCTCCACGCTCAGGCTGACGGCGCGATGCCCGGCCACCGCAGCGCGGACGAGGAGCTCGTCCAGCAATGCCGTTCCGACGCCGTGGCCCCGCTCATCACGCGCAACGCCGATCGACAGCTCCGGGACGTCCGGCGCGACGAACCCGTATCCGTGATCGTCCGCGCTGAAGAGGCGAATCCACGCGGCGCCCATGTCACCGTCGGCGATGACCCCCAGGTCGCCGGTCCTGCCCCATCCGTCGACGTAACGCGCGACCTCGGGCAATGCGAGCGCCTCGTCGAGCGGCGGAAACCCCGGGTCACCCCGCCACGCAAACGCCTCGTACAACATGGCGCGCAGGAGCGGAACGTCCCGCGCGTCGGCCGGCCTCACTTACGCCGCGACTCCCGTGAGCGCCGGGATGATGTCGCTACCGTACGCCGCCAGCGTCTCTTCCTGCGCGTGCGTCATGAGGTAGACGTTGAACTGGTCGACGCCGACGCCTTCGAGCTCCTTCAGCTTCGCCTTGATCTGCTCCGCGTTGCCGATGACGCAGAAGCGGTCGCAGATCTCGTCCGTCACGAACTTGCCGTGCGCCGCGCCGACGCGCGAGTGATCGTTGTAGTCGTAGAACTTCCGCGCCTGCACGTAGTCGGTCAGCGCCTTCGGGACGGAACTGCCGTCGGTTCCGTACCGCTCGATGAGATCCATCACGTGGTTCGACACCATCGCCGGGAACCAGCGCACCTGCTCGCGCGCGTCGGCGAGGTCGTCGGTGACGTGACTCGGCGCGCCGACGATGCACTTCAGCTGCGACGGGTCGCGGCCTGCCTCCTTCGCCGCACGCCGCGCCGTATCCATGATCCACGTGATGATCTCTGGGTCGGCGAGCTGGATGATGACGCCGTCGCCCACATGCCCGGCGACCGCGAGCGCCTTCGGCCCGTAGCCCGCCACCCACATCGGAATCTCGGGCAATTCCTCGCGCACCCACTTGAGCTGCAGCTGCTTGTCGTTCCACGTCACCTGGCGGCCGTTCATGAACTCCTTGATCATCGCGAGCGCCTGCTCGAACTCGGCAACCTTCATCGGCTGCCGACCGATATAGCGCACCGCCGAATCGCCGCGGCCGACGCCCATGACCATGCGGCCGTCGGAGAGGTCGTTCAGCGTCGCGTACGAGCTCGCGAGTACGGTCGGGTCGCGCGTCGCCGGGTTGGTGACGAAGTGGCCGAGCTTGATCTTCGAGGTCTCACGAGCGGCGACGGCAAGCGTCGGGATCGATTCCTGCCAGAGGACGTGAGAGTCGTACGTCCACGCGTACTCGAAGCCGTGGCTCTCCGCGAGTTGGATGAGTTCGAGCCAGCGTTGCCACGGCGGGTCGGGAAGGACGGTAACGCCGAAACTGATCATGCCGTCGCAACATACCGCGGCGTGGCGAGCGAGGCGAGCGCCGCGAGGACCCCCATGACGACGAAGCCGATGCGGCCGTCGCCGGGCAGCGAAAACGTCAGGCCGACGAGCGGCGTGCCGACGACGATCACGAACGAGGCGAGCGCGTTTACGAAGCCGACTGCCGCGCCGGGCGCGTCGGGACGCGCAGCCGCCGCACCCGCAAACGCCATCGCGAACGGGATGCCGGCCGCGAGCCCGACGACCGCCGAGGCCGCGACGAGCCCCGCCAGCGGAAGCGGCGTTGCCAGCGCGATCGCGGCTGCGCCGCCGGCGATGAGGCTGCCTGCCACCCACCGCGACGCCCTCGGTCGACTGAGGATGGAGCCGCCCGCGATGCGCGTGAAGAAGCCGAGGAGCAGCGTGAGCGAGCCGACCGCAGCGGCGACGCCCTTCGACTGTCCGTGATGCTCGAGCAGCGTCACCACCCAGTTGCCGACGACGACGCTGAACCCGAACGAGAGCGCGTGGATGGCGCCGAAGTGGTACAGGCGACGGTCGCGGAAGAGGTCGCCGCGGATTCGCTCCCCCGCATGACGCAGCGTCCGCGGTGCGTGCGGCGCAGCCGCAAGTGCGGCAAACGCGAGCGCCGCGACGACGATCGCGGTGGAATACGGCGGACGAAAGCCGCCGAGCGCAGGTACGACGGCGAGCGCGATCCCCGGCGCAAGCACCGACCCGCTCCCGTACACGCCCTGCATAAATCCGGACCCGCCGCGCGCGCGGATGTAGTCGCTGCCGGAGACGAACGCGATGCCGGTGCCGAAGCCGACGATCGCGCGCCCGACGAAGGCGAGCGCGACCGCGGGCTCGATGAGTGACACGGCGTTGCCGACCGCGATCACGACGAGGCCGACGAGCGCGGAGCGCTGCGCGCCGAACCGGTCGGCCAGGCGACCGCCCGGGATCTGCATCGCCATGTGCACGACGAACTGCACCGTGACGAAGAGGCCGACGGTCGCGAGCCCGACGCCGTACGCATGGGAAAGCCGCGTCGCGATCGCGCCGAGGGACGCGATGTTCCAGCCGACGGCGAGCCCTACGCCGAAGCCGCCGATCGCAGAGCGCCGGTCCACGGCGCGAGCCTAGACCGGCTCAGTGGTGCGCGCGTTCGAGCACGACGACCGGGATCTCCCGGTCGGTCTTCGTCTGGTACTCGTCGTAGTGCGGCCACATCTTGTTCATCTGCTTCCAGAGCCGCTCGCGCTCCTCGCCCTCGGCCGTGCGCGGGTGAGCGTGGAACTTCTCGCCCATGATCTGCACGTCGACGTGCGGGTTCTTGAGGATGTTGCGGTACCAGCCGGGATGCTCCGGGGCGCCACCCTTCGACGCGACGATCACCGGGTTGTCGCCGTCGAGGTCGTAGATGAGCGGCGTCGTCGTCGGGTTCCCCGTGTTTCGACCGTAGGTCGTCAGTAGCAGGATGGTCGAGCCCTCGCGCCAAAAATGGCCCTCTTGGCCAGCGGTCTCCTGATAGCGCTGAACGTGTTCCTGTCCGAAGAGGGTCATCGTGCGAGAACTGTAGACGCCAGCGCATCCAGCGCGCGGACCGACAGCTCCAGGTGCTCCTCCTTCGTGTCCTCGAGCTTCGTGTGCGAGAGGCCGCGTAGCGACTGGACGAAGACCATTACCGTCGGCACGCCGAAGCGCGCGACCTCGGCGGCGTCGTGCAGCGGGCCGCTCGGCAGGCGGTGCGACGTCCCGCTCACCTGGCGGATGGACTCGTCTGCGAGCTCGATCAGCCCGTCGTCGAACAGGATCGGCCGGATGTTCCAGATGCGGTCCCACGACACGTCGACGTTCTCCTCGCGCGCGAAGCGCTCGCTCGCCTCCTGCGCGAGCTCGAGCAGCCGCGCGAGCTTCGCCGCATCGAGGTGCCGCTGATCCAAGAGCTGCTCCGCCGTCTCGACCACCGAGGTGACGATGCCCGGCTTGCAGACGACGCCGCCGGACGTGCACACGGCGCCGTCGCCGACCTCGGCCGCGATCGGCCGGATCTCGAGGGCGAGCTTCGCCGCGCCGGCGAGCGCGTCGCGCCGCTTGTCCATCGGCGTCGAACCGGCGTGCGCAGCCTGACCCGTCCACGTCACGAGATGGCGCTCGACGCCGAACGTGCCGAGCACGACACCGAGCGGGATGTCCATCGACTCCAAAACCGGCCCTTGCTCGATGTGCAGCTCCAGGTAGGCGGCCGCGTTCTTCATCTGCTTGCGCGCCGCGAGCGCGTTGTCGAGATCGACGCCGTGCTCGGCGAGCGCGTCCGGCAACGCGATGCCGTTCGCATCGCGCTTCTGCCTCAGCTCGTCCTGATCCTGCATCGACCCGCACGCCGCCGACGAGCCGAAGAGCGACCGGCCGAAACGCGCGCCCTCCTCGTCCGCCCAGTTGACGACGCGCACCGTCAGCGGCGGCCGTCTCTCCTCGGCGATCCGGCGCAGCACCTCGACCGCGGCCATGACGTTCAGGCAGCCGTCAAGCCAGCCCCCGTTTGGCACCGAGTCGATGTGCCCGCCGAGCAGCAGGGCCTGCTCGGAGTCACCCGCGAGCGTGAACCACTGGTTCCCCGCCTCGTCGATCTCCTCCACCGCACCGGTGCCGGCGACCTTGCCGCGCAGCCACTCGCGCGCCGTCTCCCACGTGTCTGTCCAGGCGACGCGCTGCGCGCCGTTCTCGTCGCCCGTGAGCTCGCGCAGCTCCTTCAGATCGGCGACGGTGCGGGCGGGGTCGAGCGGCACGCGGCGATCCTACAACCGTGATAAGAACGGGCGATGCTGGCGCAACTCCGTCGGGCCGGAATCGTCGCAGTCGCGGTGCTCGCCCTCGTCGGACTCTGGGAGCTGTACCACTGGGTCTGGGCGACAGCCGGGTGGACGTGGCCATTCGCCGTTAACGACACGTCGATGCCACACGTCTGGACGATCTTCAAGGCGTTCGGTCAACCCGCACAGGTCAACCAGCCGTCACTGATCAACGTGCTCCTGCACAAGACGGCCTTCACCGCGAAGGAGGCGGCGGTCGGATTCGGCGTCGGCGCCGTCATCGGGTTCGTCCTCGCCGTCGTCCTCGTCCACTCGCGCCTGCTCCAGCGCGGCTTCCTGCCCTACATCGTCGTCAGCCAGACGGTGCCGATCCTCGCAATCGCGCCGATGGTCGTCGTCTGGGTGAACCCGAAGCTGCCCGGGCCGCTGCAGGGATGGGGCGCGGTCGCCGTGATCGCGACATACCTCACCTTCTTCCCCGTGACGATCAACACACTGCGCGGGCTTCAGGCCGCCGACCCTCGCGCGCTCGAGCTGATGCGAACGTACGCGGCGAGCCGCTGGAGCGTGCTCTGGAAGCTGCGCGTCCCATCCTCGCTTCCGTACCTCTTCTCGGCGCTCCGCCTCTCGGCGACAGCGAGCGTCGTCGGAGCGATCATCGGCGAGCTGCCGACCGGCCTCCAGAACGGCCTCGGCGGCGCGATCTTCAACTTCAACGAGTACTACTCGATCGAGCCGCAGGAGCTGTGGGCAACGGACGTGATCGCCGCGTTTCTCGGGATCGCCTTCTTCGTGCTGGTCGTCCTGGCAGAGAGGGCGATCGTACGCCGGGCCCCGGAGAGCGTCGCATGAGCGTCGTCGAGATCAAGGGCGTGACGAAGACGTTCGCGCACGGCAACGTCACCGCGCTCGAGAACATCGAGCTCGCGCTCGAGCCGGGCGAGTTCGTCTCACTCATCGGCCCGTCCGGCTGTGGCAAGTCGACTCTGCTGCGCGTCATCGGCGACCTGACTCCACCGACGCACGGCACGGTGACGGTGAACGGCAAGCCGGCGCAACGGGCGCGCAAGGACGGCGACTACGGCATCGTGTTCCAGGACTCCGTCCTCTTCGACTGGCGGACGGTCGCGAAGAACATCGCGCTGCCGCTCGAGATGCTCGGCTGGGATCGCGAGCGCCGCAAGACCCGCGTCGACGAGATGCTCGATCTCGTCGAACTGCGCTCGTTCGCCGACCACCATCCCTGGCAGCTCTCGGGCGGGATGCAGCAGCGCGTCTCCATCGCGCGTGCGCTCTCCTTCGAGCCCGCGCTCCTGCTCATGGACGAGCCGTTCGGCGCGCTGGACGAGATGACGCGCGAGCGGCTCAACCTCGAGCTCCTCTCCATCTGGGAGAAGCTCGGCTCGACCGTCGTCTTCGTCACCCACTCGATCTCGGAGGCCGTCTTCCTCTCGACGCGCGTCGTCGTGATGAGCCCACGCCCAGGCCGGATCGCCGGCGTCGTCGACATCGACTTGCCGAACCCGCGGACGGCGGAGACGCGGTACACGCCGCGTTTCTTCGAGCTCGTGACGAAGGTGCGGGAACTGCTGCGCAGCCGTGGCGAGCATCTGCTGCCCGAAGAGGAGGAGCTGCTTGAAGCGGATCGTTGAGTGGCTGCCGGCGCTCGCCGCCTTCGTCCTCGTCGTCGGGCTGTGGGAAGGACTCGTGCGCGCGCTCCACGTGCAGCAGTTCCTGCTCCCGAAGCCGAGCACGATCGTCAGCGTGTTCTGGACGCAGCGGCACACGCTCTGGCCGGCCGGCTGGTACACGTTCAAAGAGGCTCTCGGCGGCTTCGCGATCGGCTCCGGCCTCGGGATCCTCGCCGCCACGGTCGTCGGCCGCTTCCGGACCCTCGGCACGGCGCTGATGCCGATCTTCATCGCCGCGAACGCCGTCCCGATCATCGCCTTCGCCCCGATCTTCGGCGCCTGGTTCAACCCGATCTCGCCGCGGTCGAAGATGGCGGTCGCCGGCGTCCTCTGCTTCCTGCCGGTCATGGTGAACACGTTGCGCGGCCTGAACAGCGCGAAGCCGCGCCAGATCGAGCTGATGCGTTCCTACGCCGCGAGCGAGCTGGAGATCTGGCGGCGCCTGCGTGTCCCGACCGCGCTGCCGTTCGTCTTCACCGCGCTCAAGGTGGCAAGTGTGCTCGCAATGATCGGCGCGATCGTCGGCGAGTACTTCGGCGGCTCGCTGAACGCGCTCGGCGTGCTGATCAACAACGCCGCCGACGTCTTCCAGTTCCCGCTGGCGTGGGCCGGGATCCTCGTCGCGTCGCTGCTCGGGATCACGCTCTACGGTGCTGTCGTCGCGGCGGAGCGGGTGGTGGTGCGATGGGCACCTGACACGAGGGACGCATAGGAGTAGAAATCAAGCCTGAGTTCAATGCAGGGACGGAAAAGGGAGGGCTCATGAGGAAGTGGGTCGCTGGGGCGCTCGTCGCAGCCGTTGTTGCGGCAATGGCGAGCACGGCGTCGGCCAAGCCGGCGCTGACGAACATCTCCATCCAGCTGCAGTGGGTACCGCAGGCGCAGTTCGCCGGCTATTACGCGGCGCTCGACCTCGGCTACTACAAGGCGGCGGGCCTGAACGTGAAGCTCCTGAACGGCGGGCCGCAGATCGTCCCCGGGCAGGTTGTCGCGTCGGGCCGCGCGCAGTTCGGCGTCAACTGGCTGACCGCCCTGCTCGCCGCACGCGACACGGGCACGCAACTCGTCGACATCGCGCAGGTCTTCAGCCGTTCGGGCATGACGGAGCTCACCTGGAAGTCCTCCGGCATCAACTCGATCGCGAAGATGAAGGACAAGAAGGTCGCGAACTGGCTCGGCGGTGATCAGTACGAGCTCTTCGCAGCGCTGACGAAGAACGGCATGGACCCGGCGAAGAATCAGGGCGTCACGATCGTCCAGCAGCCGTTCGACATGGGGTTGTTCATCAACCACCAGGTCGACGCCGCCTCGGCGATGACCTACAACGAGCTGGCGCAGGTCCTCGAGACGAAGAACCCGAAGACGGGCAAGCTCTTCCAGCTCTCCGACCTCAACGTGCTGAAGATGCAGAACGTCGGCACGGGCATGCTCGAGGACAATCTCTTCTCGACCGCGTCCTATCTGGCGAGCAAGGGGCACCAGCAGATCGCCGAGAAGGTGATCGGCGCAACGCTCGCCGGCTGGATCTACTGCCGCGATCACGCGGCGCAGTGCGTGGGCTTCACGCTCAAGGCCGGCCCAACGCTGCCGCGCGGCCACCAGATGTGGATGATGAATCAGATCAACCAGCTGATCTGGCCGAGCACGACCGGCATCGGCATCATGAACAGGGGCTCATACGCGCAGACGGCGCGGCTCCTCCTGCAGTTCGGAGGGATCAAGAAGGCGCCGACGGCCGGCGCCTACCGGACCGATCTGGCCGCAGCGGCGGTCGCAGGGCTCAGGAAACAGGGCCTCGACGTGTACGGCAAGGGGTACAAGCCGCTGGTCGTCAAGCTGACGGCGGGCGGGAAGTAGGGAGGCCAGGATGTCGGTGCTGATCAGAGGAGGCCGGATCGTCACCGCGGCGGACGACTACGTCGCGGACGTCTTCGTCGACGACGAACGAATCTCGCTGATCGGCGAGAGCCTCGACATCCAGGCGGACAAGGTGATCGAAGCAGCCGGGAAGTACGTGCTTCCCGGCTGCATCGACCCGCACACGCATCTCGACATGCCGTTCGGCGGGACGACGACGATCGATGACGTCGAGTCCGGCCAGACGTCGGCCGCGTTCGGCGGCACGACGTGCCACGTCGACTTCATCATCCAGGGCAAGGGGCAGACGTTCGCACAGGCGCTCGAGGATTGGCGCGCGAAGGCGAACGGCAAGCAGATGATCGACATGGGTTACCACATGGCGGTCACCGATCTCGCGGAGGGCGGCACGCTCGAGGAGCTCGCGACGCTGCCGGACCAGGGCATCACCTCGTACAAGCTCTTCATGGCGTACAAGGGCGCGCTCATGGTCGACGACGAGACGCTCTACCGCACGATGGAGGTGGCGGCGAAGACCGGCGCGCTCGTGATGGTGCACGCCGAGAACGGCGACGTCATCGACATCCTCGTCCAGGAGGCGCTCGCCGCGGGGCACACGGAGCCGCTCTACCACGCGCTCACGCGGCCGCCGGAGGCGGAGGGCGAGGCGACGAACCGCGCGATCCAGCTGGCGCATCTCGCCGGCGCGCCGCTGTACGTCGTGCACGTGACGTGCAAGGAAGCGGTCGAGCCGATCGCAGCCGCGCGCGAGAAGGGCTGGGACGTCTGGGGCGAGACGTGCACGCAGTACTTCTTCACGTCGCTCGAGGACATCGCCAAGCCGAACTTCGAAGGCGCGAAGTTCGTCTTCTCGCCGCCGGTGCGCGACAAGTCGAACTGGGACGTCCTCTGGAACGCCGTGCGCACCGACGCGCTGTCGGCGATCTCCACCGACCACTGCGCGTTCCGCTTCGACACGCAGAAGACGCTCGGCAAGGACGACTTCTCGAAGATCCCGAACGGCGGACCCGGCATCGAGAACCGGCTGCAGATGATCCACGAGTTCGGCGTGCGCACCGGGCGAATCTCGCTCAACCGGATGGTCGAGCTGCTCGCGACGAACCCGGCGAAGCTTTTCGGCCTCTATCCCCGCAAGGGCACGATCGCCGTCGGCTCCGACGCCGACATCGTCGTCTTCGATCCGGAGAAGAAGGTCACGATCACCGCGAAGACGCAGCACTCGAAGGTGGACTACAACCTGTACGAGGGAACGCAGGTGACGGGATCGCCGGAGGTCGTGCTGCTGCGCGGGCACGTGCTCGTCGAGAACGACGAGCTCGTCGCGTCTCCCGGCGTGGGCCAATTCGTCGCCCGCGCCCGCTTCGGCACAGAGCTGAAGCGGCCCGCAGCAGTCGCGTAGGAGGCTGCGATCCGGCCGCGAAAGCGGTCGAAGTGGTCGCTTTACGTTCACTGAACATGCGGTTCGCTAGCCTCGGACCAGTTTTGGGGGTCCGGATCCTGGTAGCGCTCGCGATCGTTGGCGCCCTCGCGGCGCCGGCGGGCGCCGCCACGTATGCGAACGGCGTCGACGTGTCGCACTACCAGGGGCTGATCAACTGGACGCAGGTCGCGGCGAAGTCGTACCGCTTCACGTTCGCGAAGGCGACCGAGGGCACGACGCTCGTCGACGCGACGTACCCGGTGAATCGTGCAGGCGCGGAAGGCATGGGCATGCGCTTCGGCGCGTACCACTTCGGGCGGCCGAGCGGCACCGGCCCGGCGACCATCACCGCGAGCGCGATCGCGCAGGCCGACCACTTCGTCACCGTCGCGCAGCCGCAGGCGGGCGAGCTGCCGCCGGTGCTCGACCTCGAGGTCACAGGCGGGCTCACCGCAAAGCCGCTCGTGGAATGGGCGCAGGCGTGGCTCGACGAGGTAAAGGCACGCACGGGTGTGAGCGGCTTCGTCTACGCGTCCCCGAACTTCTGGAAGGAAAGGCTCGGGAACACGTCCGCGTTCGCGATCGGCGGCTACCGCCTGTGGGTCGCGCACTGGACGAAGAGCGGGGCGCCGAGCGTTCCGGCCGGCAACTGGGGCGGGCTCGGCTGGACGTTCTGGCAGTGGACGGATTGCGCGAGCGTTCCCGGCTTCCTCAACTGCGTCGACGGCGACCGGTACGCGGGCCTCGACCCGGGGCCGCTCGCGATCCCGCCGTACCCGACCGGCGTACCGGTGGCGAGCGTGCCGCCGACGATCGCCGGCACGGTGAAGGTCGGCATGCTGCTCGTCGCCGTCCCCGGAACCTGGAGCGGCGGCAAGCCGATCGCTTTCACGTACCAGTGGCAGCAGTGCGACGCCGCCGGCAGCAATTGCACGCCGATCTCCGGCGCGACCTCCGACACGTACAAGCCGACGGCCTCGGACTCGGGACACGCGCTCATCGTCACGGTGACGTCCCAGAGCTCCTCCGGCGGCGCCGCGGCGCCGTCCGCACCGACGGTCGCGGTCGGGTCGAGCGGCAGCGGCGTGATTACGCGGCCCGTGGCGACGACGCAGCCGAGCGTTGCCGGCGACACGATCGCGGGCCAGCAGCTCGTCTCGTCGGTCGGAGCGTGGACGGGGTCGCCGACGTCGTTCGCGTATCAGTGGCGGCGCTGCGATCCCGCCGGCATCACGTGCGCCGCGATCGCGGGCGCGACGCAGTCGACGTACGTGCTTTCGCCCGGCGACATCGGCGCGACGCTGTCGCTCGTCGTCACGGCGACGAGTGCGGGCGGCTCGCAGGCGGCGACGACGCCGGCCACGGGCCTCGTCGCAGCAGCGCCGGTACCGACCGCCGTTCCCGGCTCGCTCGCGGCAGCGCCCGGAGAGGCCGGTGCGGTCGTGACGACGGACGGCCGCGCGCAGGTGACGTGGCAGCCGGGCGCCGTGCCGGACGGCTCCACGGTCACGCTGCTCCCCGGCGAGCGAGCGCCGGCACTCAAGGGGACCGGCGTCGTCGTCGGGATCACCGACGTCAGCACCCTCCTCCCCTGGCCGATCGACCTGACCTATGCGAACGCGCTCCCGGCCGGATCCGTGCTCGCGTATACGCTCGACAACACGGTCTGGCACGCGCTCGGCACGCTTGCCTCGCCGACGCTTCCGTCCGGCAGCATCGCCGGGATGTACAACGACGGGACGACGCTGCACGTCATCCTCGCGCAGCCGATGCGCATCGCGGCGTTCGCGGCGGGCCATTGGGGCGACCCGAGCCTGATCGCCGAAGGGCTGCCGACCGTCTACCGCAACGGTCAGCTCACGGCGAAGCGACTCTCTGACGGCTCAGTCGTCGTGCGCACGCGCGTCACGGTCGCGTCGCAGGCGCATCTCTTCGTCGGCCTCGCCGGCGGCGTGACGAAGGAGTCGCTGCTCCTCCATCCCGGCAGCGTCCCGATCATCGTCCGCATCCGCCACCTCAAGGCCGGTGTCACCGCGCACCTGCGCGTCGCGGCCGTCGATCCGTTCAAGCGCCGTGCGGCGCTGCTGCTCGCGTTCCGCGTGCCGTGACACTTCCGTCACACCGACGTCGGCGTAACTGTTACCGGTCGTCGGTGCTGCCGATGCCCCGCCGAAGGCCGGTACGTAGTACCGCGCCTGGAGTGTCACGAGATCAGCGCGTCTGCGGGAAGCCGAGATCGACCTTCGACGTCGCGGGGTCGGGCCACCGTGACGTGACCACCTTGCCCCGCGTGTAGAAGTCGATCCCTTCCGGCCCGTAGATGTGCCGGTCGCCGAAGAGCGAGCCCTTCCAGCCGCCGAACGAGTAGTACGCGACGGGAACCGGGATCGGGACGTTGATGCCGACCATGCCGGCCTGCGCATCGAACTGGAACTGCCGCGCGACGCCGCCGTCCCGCGTGAAGATCGCCGTCCCGTTGCCGTACGGGCTCTCGTTCACGAGCCGCACAGCCTCGTCGTAGGTCGCGACCCGAGTTACGCCGAGCACGGGGCCGAAGATCTCATCCTCGTATGCGCGCATTCCCGGCTTGAGATCGTCGATGAGCGATGGAGCGAGGAAGAACCCCTCGTCGGGACAGTTCTCGCGTCCGTCGACGAGCACCTTTCCCTCGTCGAGATATGACGCGACCTTCTCGCGATGCTCGCGCGTGATGAGCGGCCCCATCTCGTTGGACGGATCCATCCCGTCGCCGACCTTCACCTTCGGGATCCGCTCCTTGATCGCCTCGATGAGTGGATCCGCCACCGCGCCGACGGCGACGAGCATCGACACCGCCATGCAGCGCTCACCCGCCGACCCATACGCGGCCGACACCGCGGCGTCCGCCGCCATGTCGATGTCCGCGTCCGGCAGCACGATCATGTGGTTCTTCGCGCCGCCGAGCGCCTGGCAGCGCTTGCCGTTCGCGGTCGCCTTCTCGTACACATAGCGAGCGATCGGCGTGGAGCCGACGAACGACACGGCGGCGATCTCCGGGTGCTCGAGCACGGCGTCGACGGCGACCTTGTCGCCGTGCACGACGTTGAACACGCCGTCCGGGAGGCCGGCTTCCTTCAAGAGCTCCGCCGTCCAGACGGACGCGGACGGATCCTTCTCCGACGGCTTCAACACGAACGTGTTGCCACACGCGATCGCGGGCGCCCACATCCACATGGGAACCATCGCCGGGAAGTTGAACGGCGTGATGCCGGCGACGACGCCGAGCGGCTGCCGGATCGAGTACACGTCGATGCCGGTCGACGCCTGCTCGGAGAACTCGGACTTCAACAGCGTCGGAAGGCCGCAGCAGAACTCGATCACCTCGAGCCCGCGCGTCACCTCGCCCGTCGCATCCGACAGCACCTTGCCGTGCTCCGACGTGAGGATGCGCGCCATTTCGTCGCGGCGCTCGTGCACGAGCTCGCGGATGCGGAAGAAGAGCTCGGCGCGCTTTGCCAGCGAGACCTCGCGCCACGTGACGAAGGCCGTCTTCGCGGCCTGCACGGCAGCGTCGACCTCCTCCACCGTCGCGAACCCGACTTCGCCGCTCTGCCGGCCGGTCGCGGGGTTGAACACGGGGCCTTTGCGGCCCGACGTGCCGGCGACGGAGCGGCCGCCGATCCAGTGGTCGATCTGCCTCAGGGCTGCAGGTGCCTCGATCGTCTCGGTCATACGAGGAGGTTAACTCGCAGGAGGCGGCGTAGCGGCCATCCAGGCGAAGAGCTCGAGCGTCGCAGCAGGGGTGAAGAGGACGCCCGGATCGGCCCAGTCGCCCCACCAGTCTTTCGACCACCAGCCCGTGTCGTCGCGTGCGTTCTCCCTCGCCGCCTCCGCGTTCGCGTAGGCGAGCGCATACCACGTCGGATTCCCGTCCACCGCGTACAGGTCGAGCATCCCCTTGAGGTAGATCGTGTCCGGCTCAGGCGTCCACGGATGCAGCGTCGGGAACTCGTCCAGCGACGCCTGCGCGATCGCCTCGGCCTGCTGACAGTACGACTGCTGCTTCGTCGCAAGGCAGAGCTGGACGTGCGCGTCGATCATCATCCCCTCGACGTAGTCCATGACCGTCCCATCCGTCGCGTTCCGACCGTACAGGTTGCCCGCGTTCGGGTTCTCGGTCTTTGCATCCGCCCAGGCAAGGTACTTCGTCGCGAGGTTGAGGTAGTACTTCTTGTGTTGGACGCGATACAGCGTTGCCGCGATGAGCGTCGCCGCGGCAAGCGGCTCTGACGTCTTGTAGGCGTGACCGGTGTCCCACCACATGCCGCCGTTCGCGGCGTCCCATCCGTAGCGATCGATGTACGCGAGGACGCGCCCGGCGTCCCACAGCCACCGGGTATTGCCGGTCGCGCGATACGCGTCGAGGTACGAGACGCCCCACCACCCGGCGTCGTCGAAGTACGCGTTCCCGCTGTACTTGAGCCCCCACTGCCACGCGATGCCGCCCGTGCCGTTGATCGTGGGATCCCAGAAATTCTCCCCGGCCTTGAAGATCGAGTTGACGAGCGCCACGTTGCCCGGTGTCGGATCGGCGATCGCCACTGCGGCGACGAGCTCCATCATCGGATAGGACGACCACTCGCTCGGAAGCTGCCCATCGTCGGGGAACCGGTTGTCGAACCATCCCTTCTTCGGGTTCCACCAGTCCTTCTGCATCTGGGCGAGTCCCTGCTCGGCGAACTGCTGGTACTGCGCCTGACTCGCGACGAGGGCGGCGTGGGACGGGAGCGGGATGCTGATGCTCGTCAGCACGAGCGCGATAAGCCGGGCCACGACTACACGATACGCTCTGCACATGGCGACAACGGAGACGAACCACGAGCTCGGGCTCCAGGTGCAGGAGGAGGCCAAGCGTTACGTCCTCCACTCCTGGTCGGTGCAGAACGCGATCAACCCGATCCCCGTCGCGGGGGCGGAGGGCCGCTACTTCTGGGACTACGACGGCAAGCGCTACCTCGACTTCGCATCCCAGCTCGTGAACGTGTCGATCGGGCATCAGCATCCGAAGCTCGTGGCCGCCATCAAGGAGCAGGCGGACAAGCTGTGCACGATCGGCCCGCCCATGGCGACCGAGCCGCGTTCGACGCTCGCGCGCCTCGTCTCCGAGGTCACGCCGGGCGACCTGTCGATGACGTTCTTCACGAACGGAGGCGCGGAGGCGAACGAGAACGCCATTCGTCTCGCACGTTGGTACACGGGCCGGCACAAGATCATCGCGCGCTACCGCAGCTACCACGGTGCGACCGCGGGCTCGCTCACGCTCACCGGCGACCCGCGCCGCTGGCCGTCGGAGCCGGGCATTCCCGGCGTCGTGCGCATGTTCGACCCGTACACGTATCGCTGCCCCGCCGGGCATCCCGACCCGTGCCCCGTGTGCACGGGCGCCCCGCACCTGGAGGAGATCCTCCAGTACGAGGGCGCGCACACAGTCGCCGCAGTCATCCTCGAGACCGTCACGGGGACGAACGGGATCATCGTCCCGCCGGACGGCTACCTCGAGTCGATCCGCGCGGTGTGCGACCGCCACGGGATCCTGCTCATCGCCGACGAGGTGATGGCCGGCTTCGGCCGCACCGGCAAGTGGTTCGCGGTCGACAACTGGGACGTCGTCCCCGACATCCTCACGATGGCGAAAGGGATCAACTCCGGCTACGTCCCGCTCGGCGCGATGACGGTGCGCGAGCCGATCGCCGCGTGGATCCAGGACAAGTTCTTCGCCGGCGGCCTCACGTACAGCGGACACCCGCTCGCATGCGCGGTCGGCGTCGCCTCCATCGAGGCATTCCGCGAGGAAGGTATCGTCGAGCACGCGGCGGAGATGGGACCGGTCTTCCGCGAAGCGCTCGAAGGGCTCGCGGCGAAGCATCCCTCCATCGGCGAAGTGCGCGGCATCGGCTGCTTCTGGGGCCTCGAGCTCGTGAAGTCGCGCGCGACGCGGGAACCGCTCGTCCCGTTCAACGGCACCGGCGAGGACGCGGCGCCCGTTGCGCGGCTGGCGAAGGCGGCGCTCGAGCGCGGCCTCTACCTCATGACGCACTGGAACGTCGTCATGGTCTGCCCGCCGCTCACCATCACGCACGAGGAGCTGGCCGAGGGCATTGCCATACTCGACGATGCCCTTGCAATCGCAGACGAGTACTACGTCGACTGAGCTCTGCCCGCGCTGCAACGCCGAGATGGAATGGCGCCAATCGACGTGGCAGTGCCCAACTTGTCGTTATAAGGCCGGCTGCTGCGAAGGCGAGACGGGCGAGTGCCGCGATCCCGGCTGACTGAGCTCGACGGCTCGGGGCTCGACGCGCGTTCGGGCGAGTTGCTCGTCGTGCTCGTCTGGCTCGTCTCCGGCGACCTCGGCATCGACGAGAGCGACCTGAACGCCGCGCGCCGCCGCGCGATGTTCGTGCTCGCCGCCGGCGGCGACCCGCACCGTGAGCTCGACCACGACTCCGTCGCCGCCGAGCGGCTCGCCACCGAGCTGGACACGCCGGAGCGGCGCATCGCACTGGCCGAGGCCCTCGACGGCCTCGCCGCCGAGGCCGACGGCCTGCCGGTCGTCTTGGAGGCCCTCGACCTCCTCCGCGCCGGGCCGGAGCTCGCCTGGAGAAGCCTCGCTCTGGCGCTGCTGGCGGACGAGCTCGCCGAGGAATAGAGCGCCTACACTGCGGGTGCCGCAGCTTTGAGAATTTCGTCTTCTGATCCTCGCCGTCGGATTACGCTCCCACGCAGCCTGCCGGACGGCCGCCGCGTCCAGCCATATTCGCGCGCCGACGCGCCGTACTTCCGCAGCCCCGGGTTCTATGTCCGCGTGGGTGGCCTTGCGGTCGTGGTCGGGATCGCCATCTGCCTGCTCGTGCTGCGCGCCTGGTCGATCCAGATCCTGCACGGGCCGTCGTACAAGACGCTCGCGACGCACCAGGCATTCCGCACCGTGAACATGATCGGCTCGAGGGGCGCGGTCGTCGACGACAAGGGCCGCGTGCTCGCCGCGACGACGGGCCATATCGTCGTTGCCGCCGACCCGGGCACGCTGGGCGCCTTCGACACGCACGGCTGGAAGCCGAGCGTCGCCGGCGTCGCCGTGTTGCGCAGGTTCTCGCAACTCGCTCACGTGCCGGCGCAGACATTCGTGACGCGTATCGAGCGCGCGGTCGTGCGCTCGCCGTTCGCACCTGCGGTCGTGCTGCCACGTCCGACGGCCGCGCTGCAGTACTACCTCGACGAGCGTCCCGCGTCGTATCCGGGACTGAAGGTCTGGGCCGTTCCTGCGCGCCTCTATCCGCAGGGCAACTTCGGCAGCGAGTTCCTCGGCTTGCTCGGCGAGATCAGCCCGCCGGAGATCGGTACGAAGCGTTACGCGCACGCGAGCGCCGGCGAGCTCGTCGGGCAGACGGGCGTCGAGGCGACGTACGACTCGCTGCTGAATCCCGGGTTCGTGCCGGCGCACGTGCGCGTCGACTCGCTCGGCCGGATCGCCGGCCCGCTCGAGGTGCCGAAGAACAAAGCGCTGCCGACGCTGAAGCTCACGATCGACGCGCGAATCCAACGTGCCGCCGTCGCGGCGGTGCAGGACGGCATTCATCTCTCGCGGGGCCTCGGTTACCACCCCACCGGCGGCTCGGCTGTCGTCATCAACCCGTGGACCGGCGGCATCTACGCGCTCGCGAGCGTCCCAAGCTACAACCAGGTCGCCGCCGCGAACAACCCGTCGTACAACGCGTCGCTCTACACCAATCCGCAGAACCTCCTGCTGAACAAGGCCATCGCGGGCGTCTATCCGACCGGCTCGACGTTCAAGCCGATCATCGCTGAGGCCGCCCTGTCGGCGGGACTCATCACGCCGTCGACGCAGATGCTCTGCACCGGCTCATTCGACCTCGGCGGCTATATCTTCCACAACGTCGAAGCCGGCGTGTACTCGAGCATGTCGCTCCCGACCGCGCTCGAGCAGTCGTGCGACACGTGGTTCTACCGGCTCGGCGACAAGATCTACGAGTCCGACCCGAGCAAGCAGGGGACGCTCATCCAGGAGTGGGCACGCAAGTTCGGGCTCGGATCGACCCCGCCGATCGACCTCACCGGCGCGTCGCCGGGCTACCTACCCGGGCCTGGGAAGACATTCGAGAAGCTCGTGGGCTTCCCGTGGACGGAGGGCCAGACGATCAACCTCGCCATCGGCCAGGGCGCGTTGCAGGTGAGCCCGCTGCAGCTCGCGGTCGCGTACTCGGCGATCGCGAACGGCGGGACGGTCGTCACGCCGCACGTCGCAGGCGCCATCGTCAAGAACGGTGTGACGAAACCGCTGAAGTTCAAGCCACAACGCAAGCTGAAGCTCGTCGACGTTGACGCGATCCGGCAGGGCCTGTATCTCGCCGCGCACAACCCGGCAGGAACGTCGGCGGCCGTGTTCGCGAACTACCCCGTCCCGGTGGCCGGCAAGACCGGCACGGCGGAGGCGCCGCCCGGCAACGACCACTCCTGGTACGCATCCTGGGCGCCGGCCGGCCACCCGGAGGTGGTCGTCGTCTGCATGATCGAGCATGGCGGCTTCGGTGCCGAGGCCGGTGCACCGTGTGCACGCGACATCTACGACGCGTTCTTCCACATCAAGAAGACCTCGTAGAGATCCTCACGGAACGTTTACCGCGGCGTAACCGCTGCGTCCGTACGGTGGAGACATGAGAGAAAATGAAGCAAACCAGCAGCACTTGCTGCTCGTCGTCGAGGCCGCGCAGCGCGCGGGGCACTCGGAAGCCGAAGTCGCCGCGATCGTCGACGAGGCCGTCGAAGCGGACGCCGAGCTCGACGCCGCCGCATAGCCCGGTCTCGCTCTGCGACACTCGTCGCACGCCCACACAGGAGGAGATGACGATGGCGAAGTTGAGCGAGAAGCAGGCCGACCTGTTCCGCAACCGCAACTGGGGGACCGTGACGACGCTGCGCAAGGACGGCTCACCGCACTCGACCCCGGTGTGGATCGACACCGACGGCGAGAGCGTGCTGTTCAACACGGCGATCGGCCGTGCGAAGGAGCGGCATCTGCGGCGCGACCCGCGTGTCTCGGTCGTCGTCCTCCCCGCAGAGGATCAGCAGTCCGGCTACGTGTCGGTCACCGGGACCGCGGAGATCACCGAGGAGGGCGCCATCGACCACATCAACAAGATGGCGAAGAAATACATCGGTCAGGACGAGTACCCGTATCTCCAGCCGGGTGAACGGCGCGTAATCGTGAAGATCACGCCAGAGAAGATCGACGGGATGGGCGTCGAGTGATGCGTTCAGTACATCGCGCTGAAGAGGGCCTCGTCGTCGGGGACTCCGCGCCGCACACGCTTGCGCCGCCCGTCGTAGCTCCATAAGAGCCGGCCCCTCCCACGCTCGCAGCTCCATACGCAGCGGAAGGGCTCCACGACCGGCTCCTCGAGGCGCATCGCGACGCTCTCACCAGGCGGCAGGTTGCCGACCGCATGCCCGGCGCCGGCAGTGACGTAGCGAAGGCCCACCGCGACCGAGCCGCCCGTGTTGAGGAACTCGAGCGTCCCCTTGTCGTCATCGAGCGTCGCCGACACCTCAGGCGCAACGCGTCCGCCACGGAAGACCTCGCGCACGAACGCGCGCCCTCCCTGCGGCGGCATCTGCTGCGGACCGAGCATCGCTAACGCCGCGGCAGCTCCACGAGGAACGTCGAGCCGCGGCCGGGGACCGACGAGACGCTGATGCGCCCGTCCATCCGCTCGACGAGCTCGCGGCACACGTAGAGCCCGAGCCCGGTGCCGTTGACGCCGCGCGTTTGGTGCGGGTCGAGACGATAGAACTTCTCGAAGATCCGCGTCAGCTCGCCGGCGGGAATGCCGACGCCGCGATCGGCGACGGCGAAGCGCATCCAGCGCTCGTCCGAGTCGACGCGAAGCTCGATCGCGATGTCGTCCGGCGAGTACTTGATCGCGTTGTCGAGGAGGTTGTCGAGCACCTGACGCAGGCGACCTGCGTCCGTCTCGATCGTCGTGCTCACGCTCGCCGCGCGCAATTCCACGTCGGCGCTCTCACCGGCGCGCAGTTGCGCAGCCTCCACCGCCGCGCGCGCGACGGCAACGGCATCCACCGCCGCGGGCTCGAGTCGCAGGCCGCCCGACTCCAGCCTGCCGACGAACAAGATGTCGTCGACGATGGCCGACAGGCGCGCCGCCTGCTCCGCGATTTGCGTGACGAGCACGCGCCGCAGGTCCTCGCGCCCGGTGAAGTCACGCTCGGCCAGCGTCAGCGCCGCGCCGTACACGGCGGCGAGCGGCGTGCGCAGCTCGTGCGAGACGGTGGCGACGAAGTCGGACTTCAGCCGGTCGAGCTGCCAGTCGGCGGTGACGTCGCGGAAGGCATACGCCGTTCCGTCCGCGGACGGAACGCCCGAGATCGAGAGCCACAGCTCGCGGCCCTGGATCGTGGCCGGGACCGTGCGCGGA
Source organism: uncultured Actinomycetes bacterium (assembly GCA_963744355.1). Taxonomy (GTDB): domain Bacteria; phylum Actinomycetota; class Thermoleophilia; order Gaiellales; family Gaiellaceae; genus Palsa-739. The sequence goes on along the minus strand of CAVUTE010000004.1, from coordinate 345,399 downwards.
CTTGCGCCCGCCCCCGCGGCGATCTCGTCCCATCCCGCGAAGACCGTCGATGCAGGGCGCCCGCGGATGTCGGCCGCGGCGGTGCCGGTGATCGTCTCCGCGGCCACGTTCCAGATCCGCACGATCCCTCCGGCGTCGACGAGGAAGACGCCGTCCGCGATCGAGTCGAGCGCCTCCGCAGCTTCCGCACGCTGCTCCGCCTCGTTGAAGAGACGGGAGTTGTCGACAGCGACAGCCGCGCGCGCTGCAAGCTCCTCGGCCAGGCGCAGGTCGGCCTCCGTGAACACGCGACGCGACTCGGCGGAGACGAACAAGATCGCGCCGATGGTGCGGCGCCGTGCGATGAGCGGCACACACATGGTCGAGTGCACGGCGATCTCGCCGAGCGCGCTCGCGAGCGTCTCCGGGTTCTCGACGTCCGACGCCGTCGAGATCGGTGACGCCTCCGCTTCCAGCTCGGACCGCCCGGTACGGATCACCGCCGGCACGCCGACCCGCGCGTCCGGAACGATCGGATGGCGCTCCAGGACGGAACGGATGAACTCCTGCCGCCCGCCCGCGTGCTCGACGGCGGCGCGCTCGATGACGGCGCCCGCCTGGAGGATGTAGATCACGCACCAGTCGCTCAGCCGCGGCACCGCAAGCCGAGCGAGCGCGGTCAGCGTCTCGTCGTAGTCGAGCGAGCTCGCAAGGACGTCGCTCGCCTCGACGAGGAACGCGATCCGCCGCTGCGCCTCCAGCTCGCTTCGGAACAGGCGCGCGTTGTCGATCGCGACTGCGGCACGTCGCCCGAGCTCCTCGGCCAGCATCGTGTCCGACTCCTCGTACCGGCGTCCGGACTCCGACCACGCGAACGTGAGCGCGCCGAACACGCGGTCTTGCGCGACAAGTGGGACCGCGATCGCCGAGCGTGGGTCGAGCTTGGTCATCAACTCGAAGTGACGCTCGTCCAGCGTCGTCGCGCGCAGCGATTCCGACGTGAAGTCGGCGAAGTGCGCGGTGCCGCCGCTCGCGAGCGCCTGCGCGGCCGGCTGGCCGGAGCCGACGACGGGCGGGTACTCGCGATGGAGCGTGTCGAGCACTCGCTGCTTCTCGGGATCCGCCGCGCGGACGGCGACCCGCCGCATGGCCCCGTCCGCCTCGGCGAGGTCGACGATGCACCAATCGGCGAGCCGCGGGACGACGAGGTCGGCGAGCGTCGCGAGGGTGGCGTCGTAGTCGAGGCTCTCCGCGAGCACGTGCCCGGCCTCGGCCAGGAACGCAAGACGCGCCTCCGCCCTGTCGCGGACGATCGCGGCGGCGACGAGGTTCGCGACGCTGCGCAGGAAGATGACGTCGTCGGGCACAACCGGCTCCGCCAAGACGACCGCAAGGACCCCGATCATCCCGTCGCGTTCACCGCGAACCGGAGCGACGGCCATGGTCTCGGTAATGGTGGAGTCACCCTCGCGGAACGCCCGCGCGATAGGCGAATCGGCGTCTACCGCAACCGTCTCGCCGGTCTCCCATCCGTGCGCCGCGATGGCGACGAGGTTGTCGGCCCGGCGCTCGAAATGCGCGACCTGGACTGCGCTCAGCCCTTCGGCGACCGCGGCGACTGCGTCCGCGACGAGCTCGGGAACCGTCGCACCGGTGAGCGCGGCACGGCCGAGCTCGGCCACGAGGAGTTGTTGCTGGTCACGACGGGTCATGGGCGGGTCAGATGCTACGTCCGCTACCGTCCCGCGGGATGACCTCGGGGGTCTTTCTCGTCCTGTCGGCGTTCCTCGCCAGCGCGGTCGAGATGGTCGAGGCGCTCACCATCGTGCTTGCGTCAGGCGTCGCCCGCGGCTGGCGCTCGTCGCTCGTCGGGATGGGCGCGGCGGTGCTTGCGCTTGCGGTCATCGTCGCCGCGCTCGGGCCGGCGCTGACCGTCATCCCGATCAACGCGCTGCGCCTCGTCGTCGGCGGCCTGCTCCTGACCTTCGGGCTGCAGTGGCTGCGCAAGGCGATCCTGCGCGCGAGCGGATTCAAGGCACTGCACGACGAGGACGAGATCTTCTCGCGCGAGCTGGCCGAGGCGAAGACCGCGGCGCCGCTGTTGCGCGGCGGTCTCGACTGGTACGGCTTCACGCTCTCGTTCAAGGGCGTGCTGCTGGAAGGGCTCGAGGTTGCGTTCATCGTGCTGACGTTCGGAAGCACCCAAGGGAGCATCCCGCTCGCTGCAGCAGGAGCCGCCGCGGCGCTCGTGCTCGTCGCGGGCGTCGGCATCGCAGTGCGTGCGCCGCTTGCCCGCGTGCCCGAGAACACGCTCAAGTTCGCAGTCGGCGTGATGCTGACGACGTTCGGGATCTTCTGGTCGACGGAAGGCGCAGGGGGCAGCTGGCCCGGCTCGGACGCCGCGCTCTTCGGCGTGCTCGCGTTCGTGATCGCGCTGTCGGCACTATCCGTCGCGGTACTTCGACGCCGCAAGCGCGAGCAACTGGTTGCAGCGGGAGCGCGCGCATGAAGTACGTCGTGTCGTTCGGCCGCTTCTGGTGGAACTTCGTTGTCGGCGACGACTGGATCGCCGCGGCGCTCGTCATCGCCGCGATCGGCGGAACTGCCGCGCTCGCGGCCGGCGGCGTCGCCGTGTGGTGGGCCATGCCGCTCGCCGTCGCGCTGGTGCTCTACGTCTCGCTGCGACGCGCGATCGCCGCATAGGCGAGCACGAGCGCAGCCGCCAGCTCGACACCTCCGGCGCTCTCCTGCCACGTACCCCAGAAGCGTTCGTGGTAGCCGAACAAGCCGTAGTGCGTGCTGACGGCGAACGCTCCATATGTGGTCAACGCGAACGCGCCACCTGCGATGAGAACGAGCATCGAGCGGCTCGCAAGAAGCGCGACGGCGAGCACCAGTCCGGCGGCCGCGTTCGCGAGGAACAGATCGCCGACGACGTCGACGCGGTGGAAGTAGTCGAACCAGAGGTAGAGATGGATCGCACCGGTGGCGGCGACGAGAAGCGCCGCCGCCACCCGGACGATCGAGGGTCTAGCCCCAGGCGCCGCCACCACTCGTGGTGGTCGTGCCGCCCGAGCTCGGCGGCGCCGCGCCTGAGACAGCGTGCTTCACAAGCGCGCCGTTCGTATTGACGACGTACCAGGTCTTCTGGAAACCTTGGCCGTTCACCTGGCCGGCTGTCTTGTCACCGGCGAACGTGTACAGCGGGAAGCCGCCGTACGTCACCTGGCGCATCGTGCTCGTCGCCTTGATCGTCCCGAGCAGGGACGCCTTCACGCCGGTGCCGGCGGCCGGCTTCACGCTCGATTTCACGAGCAGGCGCGGCCAGTACTTGGCGCAGATGGGAACGCTGGTGCAGCGGTTCACGCCCTTGCTGTCGGGGGTGTAGCGGTACAGCGTGTGTCCATTCGAGCCGACGAGCACCATTCCGAACTTCGCGCTGTCGACCGCTTTCACGGCGGCTGTGCTCGAGTGCGTCGCACTCGTCGCCGCCATTGCCGCGCCTGCGCCGACCGCCGCAACCAGGGCGACCGGCAAGAGCCAACGAATCATGTGTGTTCTCCTCTCCTCGGAGCTTCCCATGCCAGAGATACGCGGCTCTGGGGACGGCGGATTGCGATGTTTACCCCACCTTCACGATCGGCGCGTTCAGGACGATATGTCCGTCGACGAGGGTCAGCTTGCCCTTCTTCGCGAGCGCCTTGATCTGGTCGTCCCGCACGAGCAGGACCGGCTTCACGCCCGCCTTCCAGGTGACGAAGAACTCTTCCCAGAGCGGGTTGTAGTCCGACTCGCCCGGCTCGGAGCCGAAGACGGAGAGCTGGCCGGCAACGGCGCGACCCTTGACGAAGTACTGCGCGGGAGCGTTCTTGACGCCCGCAAGCTCCGCCGAGTAGTTGATGTGCAGGGCCTTCGCCTGCGACTTGCTCGACACATCCGTGACGAGGTACGTGTCCTTGTGGCCGTCGTAGTACGCCTTGTACGTCGTCTGCGCGGTCATCGCGCCCGGACCGAGCAGCAGCGGGCTGCCCGTCATTGCGTATGCGCTCGCCGCACCGGCGGCGATCACGACTGCGGCGACCGCGGTCACCCTTTTCGAGAACGTCAATGTTCCTCCCCTGGTCGAGGTTTCACAGGAGTACGATCAGCGGGCGCACGCGGATTTACTTGCGGCGAACGGCGACCTTCGTGACGTATGTGTCACGACCGTCCGTCGTCCACGAGACGCAGCCTCCCGGGTGACTCGTCCCGGTGCAGATCATGCGGTAGTAGTGAGAAGCGGATGATGGGACTCGAACCCACGACCTTCTGCATGGCAACACGATCGCACGGGGCATCGCACTTTCCCAGTGATCCCTGCGTGGCCTAGCCAAGCGAGAGCACGCGCGTCGCACTTCCGCCAGATCCCCAACGCTTCCGAGCCGACGGTTCCAAAACGGTTCCACGCAACCTCGGATGTCCCCACGCAGCTCGCTCCAACTCATAGAGCTTTGGCACGCGGATTCCGAGGATCGTGGGGGTCGAACTCGCCCGGCTCGTGGCACGGTTACGCCGCACACCTCGCCGCCGAAGGCCGTCCGAGGTCCTCCATAGCTCGGCGAGCGGAGGCCTATCGTCTGCAGTAGGCGACATGCGCCGCAGATCCCCCCGGGGGGCTTGCCCGTCAAACCAGGCGGGGCCTGGCCCTAAATCGACCGGGAACCACGGGGCAATGGGGGCTGGTCTCATCAGCCGGCCCCCAACGAACGGCTTCGAATTCGGTTCGGTGGCCCTTTTCGCCTACTGAGCCGTCCTTGCCGGCTTAGCTAGGAACGACGGTCGCCAGAACCGGTCTCAACTTTCTGACTGCACCCAAAGATCTTGGTCGCCCGGTAAGACGATGTCAGCGTGTTCCGCGGGGCGCTCAGTCGCGATATAGCGATCCTCTTCCTCCATCCAGCGCTTCCACTGCGCACGTGCTTCCTCACCATCACGATCAATCCCGCGCCGGAGCCGCAGCTCGCGGTCGGCCTCGATCCAGATCGCATATGACAGGTACGGTCGAAACGCCCGCCGGGATGCGGTCACGCCTTCCAGCACGACCGTCCCGCTCGGACGGACGACCATCGGGTCCTTCTCCTCGTCCCCGCATTTTGTCGGCTGATACTCCGCCGGCTGTCCCGCAGCGAGCGGCTTCAGAGCCAGCTCGATCAGTTCGGGCCACCAGTTCACCGGGTTGTCCCAGCTCGCGAAATCATCGGTGTGGATGATCGAAGCCCGGAGCGAACTCGCTAGCCACGTCGCCAGGCTGCTCTTGCCAGCCCCGCCTGCACCGTCGATTGCGATGATCCGCGTACTCACGCCCGGCGGCGCCTGCGATGCCTTTATCGCACGAAGCAGAGGTTGCAGCGCAGCAGCGACCACCTGCTCGATTCTGACGCAGCTTCAGGCGTCGAAGATCGACCGCGCTGCGTCGACCTGCCTACGCGACCAGCCGCCGTCGTCGCTCCAGCCCCACGCCAGGGCGTGCGCGACACCCCAGCCGCGCAATCGCTCCCTATCGAGCTCCAGTTCAGTGAGGCTCTCGAGCCAGTCGCGCGCCAATGCGACACCCCCGCTGAAGGCTGCGTTTCGAAGCAGCGCGACGCCGTTCGCCTCCCGCTCGCCAACGAGCGGTTTCGGGTCGACGACAAGCCACGGTTCGCGAGCGGCGCGGAGCACGTTGCCGCCGTGCAAGTCCTGGTTGACGAGCGACGTAGCGTTTCGGTCAACACTTTGGAAGAGATCCACGGCGTAATCGAACATGATCCGTTCGAACGGCGCGTCCGCTTTCTCGTAGCGCTCCGAAATGACGGCTGCCCATCGGTCGGCTTCGTCGGCGAGCAGCGCGAAGGGGTGTGTCTCGTCTGGCTCCGCCCACAGTCGCGGCAGCAGGAGGGCAACGACTGCAGGTTCGTCTGCTTCGGAATCCCACAGACGCGTGCCCGGTCGGCAGCGCTCGATCAGGAACGCGCGGTGTGCCTCGTCGCGAGCGACAAGTTGCGCGGCACCAGCTCCTGCCCAGTGTGCGAGTGCATCGGCCTCGTGGTTAGCCTCGACATGCGACGGCGCGTTTAGCTTCAAAACAACATCGCCGGCAGGGATGACTAGGGACAGTGGTGTCGCGAACGGCTCTTCCAATGCCAGATCCCATCGCTGCGCCAGATCGGACACGACCTGAGGCAAGTCCGCTAACCACGTCTCGTCTCCCTGCCATGTGGCGCGGAGGCGTTCGGGGACACGCATGGTTTGAGCCTACGTGCCGCCACTAGGTTCGAAACCGCTCCGGCTGCTACGGCCCGAAGTTCGACTTATGAACCCCGCAGATTGCCGGACGCGAGCTATGTCGGAGCGTCGCTCCGGGTAGTTCAGTGACGGGTGGCTCGAACAGCCGCTGCGCGCGCCGTATCTTCTCGACGTGCCGCGCGTTCACCAGCTCCGCACCTACGACCTGCCGGACTTCGGCGACCACCTGATCCATTTCACGGGGCGCACCGGCGGACGGATGGGTGACCCGGTCGACATCCGTCCTCTCGACGCGCCGTCACGCCTCGCTCAGATCCTCCACAACGGCCGGATACGAGCGAACCCGACGTTCGGCACAGAAGGCCGTGCCATCGTGGCGTTCACGGAGAGCTCGCAGGCATCTGTTCTCCGGCTGATCCACGACGGCAGATACACCCCTTGGGGCATCGGCTTCTCAAAACAGTTCGTCTTCGACCAGGACGGCGGCCCGGTGCTCTACATCCGCGGCGACGAATGGGATGCCGTGACCGCCGCCATTCCCGATCCCGCCCGCGCCCGCTGCGTACGCTTCTGGCCGGGCGCCACATGGGTGGAAGGAGACTCGGTGATCTTCGACTCTCCCGCCCTTCCCTACGCGATCGAGAGTCCCTCCGAGTGGCTACACGAACGGGAATGGCGCATCCCCCATGACCTCCAGTTCGGCTGGGGAGACGTCAAGTTCCTGATCGTCCCGTCACGCGACTGGCCTGCTCTCCAAGCTCATCAATACGAGGTCGCTTACGGCGCCGAGTACGCCCAACACTTCGCTCAGATCCCCATCGTCGCAATCGACGCGACAGGACAGCTCCTGCACGACGGCTCGGGAATCTGGGCTGGCTAGAAGTTCAGCGGTCGGTTCCCGAGCCTCACCAAGGTCCACGAGGGTAGGCCGCCACGAACTGGGCGGAGGTTCATCGCCCCGACGAGCCGAGCCTTAGACTTCGCAGCTGCGTGCTCGCCGATGGCCGACTAGCCAATCGTGCGACTCTCTACGACTTTCTAAAGACCGAACTTCGCGGCTTAGAAAGCGCTTCGGGCGCTCAGCCGGCGCGGGACTACCCAGCAGCTGCCCGATCACTACCCCGTGGCTCGCCATCGGGAAAGAGCGTGTCCGAAAAGGCGCCAACAAGTACTTACCTCTATAGAGGGTCTTCGTATGCTCGAGTCCGGCGGGGCTCGTAGGTCTCCTGATGGGTCGCGTGCTGACCCTTGACTCCCATCGCGGCGGGCCCTCTGCAAGCGGTCCGTAAGCGCAGCGAATCTGCTCGAACCTCTGCCTGATTTCCGATTGTGCGCTGTTCCTGACCGTGTCCTATATGAGCCGCCTCTCTTGTGGAGCGGCGGGGCAGACGGGCGGCATCTGCTGCCATCCGGTTCGGCGGCGATGCGGGACAGCCGCATGATCCCGCTCCCGCCTCGTAGTGCAGGGTTGCGCGTCGCCGCCGTTCGCTCCGCCTGCGGCTCCGCGTGCGTGACCTCCCTCCTTCCACCTCAGACGAGAAACGTGTCTGAAGGAGGGAGGTCACCCACCACGGCAGCGACGCCAACCAGAACGGGGCGGGAGCGGGAGCACACACCAACACCGAACGAAGGACCACCGAGCAGCAGTACTAGAAGGAAGTGATCTAGCTGCAGAAAGAGATGCACTCGATCCTCAACGAAGAGAGACCAGCCCAGCGAGCACCAAGAAGGGACCGGGGCAGCCACCAGGTCACCGACCGGGACCGGCAGCTCCTCACGCTTCATCGCAGAGCAGTACGCGCTCACACTCGATCAGCTCGCCCTCATGATCGGGCGCAGCTACAGGACCGCGCGCGGCCTGCGCGACCGTTGGTGTGCGGCCGGCTGGACCAAGTCCGCCCGACTCTCGGTCGACCTCCCGCCGTTCGTCTGGCTGACCAGCCGCGGCACCAGCATCGCCGGCGGACGCTTCCGCACCTGGCAGCCCAACCACGGCCATATCCCCCACCTCGAATCCGTCACCAACGTTCGCCTCATGCTCGAACACCGGCTCCGCCTCGGCCAATGGGAATGCGAACGCTCGCTCGCCCGCCGCCTCCGCGCCCGCACCGACTGGCGGGCGCAAGCGCACCTCCCCGACGCCATCCTTCACACCCCAGAGCAGGTGGCCATCGAGGTGGAACTCACGCTCAAGAGCCGCACCCGGCTGGAGCAGATCGTCACCGGCCTGAGCATCGACTACGACCGCGTCGTCTACTTCGCAGCGCCCCGTCCCTACCGGACGCTCGCCGAGCTCGCCGCCGAGAGCCCGCTCGGCAACGTCAGGGTGCACCGCTACCCGCTCGTCGCCGCCGAGACGAGCGCCGCCAGCCTCACGTCAGGCTGACAAGCAGTCCCGGCTCAGCAGCCGCGGATCCTCCGCCCGGTCTACCGGGCCTGTTCATCGACAAGCAAGTCATTCCTATCCCGCGCGTGCGGCGGGCCTTTCCGGTGCTGAAGCCCGCCGCACGCGCGGGCTGCCGAAGTCCTCAATCCAGAAAGGAGTCCGCATGTCCAACCTCGAGACGGACGTCCTCGACGAGCTCGCACGACGCGTCGCCACCCTCCTCGATGGCCGCAACGGCTCACCGTGGATGTCGGCGCCCGAGGCAGCCGACTACCTCCGCTATCCGCTCAAGCGGGTCTACAACCTCACGGCCGCCAACGCCATCCCCCACCATCGCCAAACCGGCCGGCTCGTCTTCCACCGCAGCGAGCTTGACGACTGGCTCGCCGGTTTCTACTGCGGTCCCGTCCGGCTTGCGAGCTAGCCGCCGCCGGTCCTACGATGAACCCGGATCCGACAAATGGCCCGGCGGCGCGTCAACGCCCCGGGCCCGGCAGCGAAGGAGTTAGCTTCGATGCAGACCAAGGCTAATCCGCGCCGCGTGCGCGTGAAGAAACACCCTGGCGTCTACTACCGCGACACCCCGAACGGACGCCGCTACGAGATCACCTACTACGACTCCGACGGCCGCCGCCGCTGGGAACGCGTCCCCGGCGATCTCGACGACGCCGTCGCCCGCCGCGGCGACGTCGTCGGCAAGAAGCACCGCGGCGAACGCGTCGGCAAGACCCTCCTCACACTCGAGCAGTACACGCCGACCTGGCTCGAGCTGCAGACACACCTGCGCCCGAAGACGCGCTCCGAATACGAGCGCCACCTCCGCCAGCACGTGCTCCCCCTGCTTGGCCGCCGCCGCCTCGGCGACATCCGTGAAGACGACATCGCCCGCCTGATCGCGAAGCTCCGCGAACGCGGCTACGCAGGGTCGTCGATCCGCGGAACCCTTACCCCGCTCTCGCGGCTACTCGGCCACGCAGCGCGCCGCGGGCTGATCCCCTACAACCCGGTCCAGCGGCTCGAGGTCGGCGAGCGCCCCAAGCTCGAGCGCCGTGAAAAGCGGATCCTCACGCCCGAAGAGATGAAGCGGCTACTCGACAACGCCGGCCGCTACCGGGCGCTGATCGCAACCGCCCTCTTCACCGGCATGCGCCTCGGCGAAATCGTCGGACTGGTGTGGGGCGACGTCGACCTCGAAGCCGGCGTCATCCACGTCCGCTATCAGCTCGACCTGCACGGCAAGCGCGTCGCACCAAAAACGCCGCAGGCGCAACGATCGATCGTGCTCGTGCGCGGCCTCGTTGCCGTCCTCCGTGAGCACCGGCGCAATTCATCCTTCACTGACAAGGACGACTTCGTCTTCGCGAGCGGACGCGGCACACCCCTCAGCCACGGCAACGTCCAACACCGCGCCCTCAACCAGCCAGCCGCCGCAGCCGGGATCACGGACAAGCCCAAGCTCCGCTTCCACGACCTCCGCCATACCTACGCCAGCATGCTCATCGCACAAAGCGCCAACGTCGTCTTCGTCAGCCAACAACTCGGCCATGCAAACCCCGCCATCACCCTCAGCGTCTACGCACACGAATTCGCTCAAGCCGAACACGCAGAACGCGTCACCGCTGCCGTACAGCAAAACCTCGGCACCATCCTCCGGTAGAAGTGCGCGCGCCGCCCGTGAAAACGGCGGCCGACGCGGCTGGGATCAAACGAACGAACCCCTGGCGTGTGAAGTTACGAACGCTCGGCTAAGCCGTGCGGTCTAGCGGATCTGCCCGCCACACGGTTCGTGAACGCACGTCAAACTTCGCCCCCATTGAGATGAGTCCGCAGCGAGTAGTACCGTGCCGTCCGGACGGACGGACGATCGCGATCCGGGCAATAAGCGCCGTCTGTCAGCCGCCTGCGAATGTGGCAAGCACATGATCGAGCATCGCCTCAGACGTGAAGACCGGTGTGCGCCTTTATCGCGGCGGCGATCAGCTCGACCCCGACCGAGTAGGCCCCTGTCCCGACGCCGCGGGCGATTCGCGCGAACCACTTACGGGTCGCCCGTCCGGGGTTCTCGTCGTCGGCCCTAGCCGGCAGGTCTTCCGCAAGTGCCTTCCTCAGTTCTTCCAGTTCTGTCCCAGGGAGACCCGCCTCTAGGAGCCTCGTGGAGAGTTCGGGCCAAGCCTGCTCGACCGTGACGGTGCCTTGAGAGCCGAGCTGAGTGACGTCACCCCCTACCGCAACGTTCTGCGCCGTAATCGACCCGTAGATGGCGATTCCACCCGACGATGGCGGACTTGCCGCGTGTTCGTCTTTCGCTGCGTCAGCCATGATCTCTCCAAAATAGGGCCTGACCGCTTCCTCGAATGACCATAACCGATCACGGACGGACGCCAAATCTCGCGCAGGGGCAGCGGCCGGGACCCTCGCCGCGAGCATCGCCTCGCGTAACGGCTGCGTGACGAGTCTCTGATCATTTAGTGCGGTCTCGATGAACCATGTCCACACAGGATCGCTCCGCAGCGAAAGAAGCCTCGAAAGAGGAATGCGCCCATCCAAGGCATCGACAACGCCCACGTGTGTAGCAAGTTCACGCAGCTGCCTCAGCGAGATCACGCAGATACTGGGGTCATCCCTTAGCCCACAGTCCAGCGGACCGATTGGGGTATCAGTGAAGAGCGCTGACGGAGGCTCGGCTAGATAGCTCCGGAGGTAACCGCGCGACACCAGCTCGGCGACGCGAGACCGGTCAGCAATTTCGAGGTCGAGCCCAATCAGCGGAAGTGCGAAGCGAGCGATGAATGCCTGGCCATCCAGCTTGTCTGGAACGGCAGCAATTCTCTCCTCGATACGCCCAAAGTGACGGAACAGTCCTCGACGCGCCGAGAGCGAGAGAATCTCCCACCAGACGCCGCCGTCCTGCTCAAGACCCGCTAGCCAGAGGGACGTGATCTCTCCCGACGCCGATGTACCAGTCCGCGGGAGCCAGTCCAGCTCGGAGAGATCTGCGAGTCGGACATCCGGCGCATAACGAGGGAACAGTTCCAGCTCGGCTCGGTACTCATGCCTCTTCTTCGCAACGACGTCGGCTGCCACCGGCGAGGAACTCGTAACGTGAACGAGGCCGAATAACTGGGCGGCATGGAGGTCACGAAGAAACGCATCAATCTCTGCGACTTCGTGAAGGTAGGTGTACGGAAGAACAACGCCGCGCTGCGCGACGAGGATGCCCCAGCGACCCAGGAGTCTCGCGACACGTTGCAGGTCGCGCGATCCGATCCTGTGACGGATGCCATAGAAGGCCAAGATCTCAGGGTTGAGCCACTGCACAAAGATGAGATCCGGCCGAACCGAAAGGACTCTCATCCGAACGACGCGCCCTTCACCGTTGATGACCCGCCTTGCGTGGTAGCCCGCTTGGCCTGAGTAGCCCTCAGAAACCTGACGGCGCTTCGCGCTCGACGGAGACGCGATCAGGCGGCTCAATCGCGACCGCGAAGGCGTGGGTCCCCAGGAGCCCCCACCGCTCGGCCTCGATCCAGCTCAGGTATCGGTACTTAAGCGGAGCCATTGCCTGAGATCCGAAATCCCACCCGACAGCAGAGACGGGGCGCCCAGCGAAGAGCGCTCGTGCTCGGTCCACGTAACTCGGGTCGGTGACTGTCGCTGGGTCAAGAAACGAGAGGTCGAAGCCGTTCGGAGCGAGGCCAAAGGCAGCTAGGCCGTACACAAGTCTCAAGCTGATGCCTCGATCGCTGCAGAAAGCCGCAACCCGCTCTGCTCCCACGATCGACCCTGCGTAGGAGAGCACGGTCACCGAAACCAACGCGTGCGCAGCTGCATACTCATTAAGCGCGGCACACATGGTCGCCCCCGATGCGACGGTGTCTCCGATGATGAGAGAAGAACCACCGGCATCGAACCGGCGATAGGTCACCTCTATTGATACGACGCCCTGGTCCACAGTGGCTCGCCTCGTTGCTATGAGATTCATCGGAAGGTTCTTGCCGAACACGGTTCCGTAGGCATCGGCGACCTGATACACAAGCCCCTTGCTCAAGATTGCAAGTTCGCTGACTGCCGCCTCGCGCGGAAGCTCATCGGCGAGGTGGCGCAAGAACAGCTCTGTGGCAGCTCTGCAAGCGCTCCGGAAGGGCAATCCGATCAGGTTACGGTCGAGAAGAAGCGCTTCCAGTGCCGTGTTTTGTACCAACACGACTTCTATGCCGCCGCCCACTTGGATGACGCGGAGACGGCTTCCTTTGATCTCGCTGATCACCGCGACGAAGGGGATCTGTGAAGCAGCGCGACTACTTCCTTCATCGGATCGTCGAACGGGAGGATCTCCGACTCATAGCTCTCTATCCCATCGCGTAACCACATCGGGACGGTCCGATGTCGTTCCGTCCGGCAGTTGATCAGCTGGGCCCCGGCCTCGGAGAAAGAGTCAACGATCAAAGTCGTGAGCGACGCCAAGTGCGGATGGACGTAGCCGTGGACGACGGCGTTCCGGTATGTCAGCGTTTGCCGGCGGTACACCGTTTCCGGTGGGGCAACCGCAATTACAGGTGTTCCAAGAGCAGCTGCCGCTGCCATCTCCACCCCCACACCGATCCCACGACGTTCACGAGCGTCGACCACCACCGCAGTCGCGATCATCACTTGGTACATGTCGCGGCCGAACTGAGCGATCGTCTCCTCTGCTCGGACGAGAGGGTCGTCTGGGTTGAGGAACAACACGCGGTTCGGCTCGGCGCCCCGCGTTACCTCAGCCCGTTCTCGATCCGTCCACAAGAGCTTCCTTACATCACTTGGACCTTTGGCGATTGATCCAGAGCAGTAGACGGAAAACGTGGCCATCTCAGCGAGTAATCCGCGCGGCTGTCGGAAGTTCGGCCGCCAGAAAGCTGACTGCGGCGTCTAGCACGTCATCTTCCAAGCAGGAGGCGTCCACAAGCCGCAACGGCCATCCGGCTCCGCTGAATGATTCCCACAGTCCATCGAGTTCAATAGCCTCTCGATGTATTCGAACTCTTGATAGGGAAGCCGAGTCATCCAGACGGCCACCTGCTGCTCCGCGCGTCACGAGACGTTGGTAGGCCATCTCCTCGGTCACGACGAGACCGATTCCCGTGATACCGCACCCGAAGGCGGCCAGCCCTTCGGCTTGGGCGGCGTGTCGTGGAGAGCCGTCGAGGACGAGCATCTTCCCCGCAGCTTTGGCCTCCGAAATAGCCTGCGCAACGAGTTCTTGATGCTCCGGCACCGAGAGCGGCGTCCCCCTTCGCAGCTTCGCGGCGGCATGCTCGTCGCCCTGAGCAGCGCGCTCCCTCAGCACATCTCCAGCGGCGAAAACCGCCCCGCCGAGCGATTCCCGTAGAGACGACGCGAGTGACGTTTTCCCGGCGCCTGGTACGCCCATCACGGCCACCATTTGAAAACGCGGCGGTTCGGGGGCAACTCCCACACCACGAGCATAAGCCTGCAGCCGGCGATAACCAATGTCCACGATCCCGCTGCCCGAGTTGGGACACAAGTTTCGCCTCAGGGATCTCGGCAGCGACGCGACGGCCGCTGAGGCGAGCCCGGATCGCTGTTACGCGCGTTCCGGAAGGGCTTGCGGCCACTTTACGGCTTTGCTGACGCTGCGAACTCCTTCCGATAGGCGACGACGAGACGTGCGAGATCGTCGCCATCGATCAAGCAGTAGTGGACGCCAACGCCGGCAAGAGCACGAGCGAGCGCGTGTACGCGCATCTGTTGCGTGACGGGTTCGTCAAGAGTCCTCGACCTTATTCCGGTGATCGGGCGGGCCTCGCGTGAGGCACTGCAGAGAGCGGCTGCGGTCGCTGAGCTACGAGAGGCAGGACACGAATTCCTACAGCGCGTGAGCGCACGCGTGGGCCAGCACTGCTGCCTACATGGACCTTGTCTCGAAGACGAAGAACCTAATTGCGGGATTACTCGTCAACGCGAGCAATGACGCGTAGCCGGAGCCCCGCTCGCTAAGGCTAACTAGGGCTTCGCAAGGATCTCGATGATCGCTGTCAGGTCATCGAGCCAATCCACCATCAGCGGGTAGCTCCGACCAGTCGCCGGGGTGCAAACAACCTCGCTTGCAGGGAGGTCGGGATCTATCCCATTGCGGCGAGCAACGTTTTTGACGTTCTTTGCGGTGTTTTGGGTCCGGTGGGCGAAGAAGTTTCGGCAGGGAGGGAGGTCGTCAAACACCTTGGACGGATATCCGAGACTCGTCGATAGACGCGTTGGATCGGCGAGGTTGAGCTTCCCCATGGCGCGACCAAACGCCGCGAAGTCATGCCAGACAGGCTCTCCTCGACTCGTGTTCTTCTCGCCTTTCGCGGCGAATGCCAACGCTGCCTTCTCATTGGCAAAGGGTGGAACGCCAAGCTGCACCCTTCCGCCGTCCGGGCTCTTTGCACCGAGAGCGCATGACAGGAAATAGAACCGAGCGAAGTTCGCCCACAACGTCAGAGCCTCGAGGACGACGAACGATGAAGAGGCTCGCTCCGAGCGATTGAGCGGCGGCTGCAGCGCAATCGCGGCACCGCGCAAGCGCGTCGAGCGGCTACTGCACCTTCTTCCAAGGTCTTCGAGCCGGCGTGCCTTGTGCACTTAGAACCCGTCTGTCAGCGCACGGCAGAACCACCTGAATCGTGTCTCCCGCGCTGCACCAACGTTCGTTCCCTTAGACGAGGCATCGATGAACTCCTGAAAGTCTGGGTTGGCATCTGGATTCTCGATCGCGTCTGCAAGGGCCAGCAGATTCGTCACTGCGTTCGCCGGAAAGTCAGCCTGATTCGGCGATTGCACGATGGGCTGGAGCGTCGCAATCTCGTCGTGGACGTGCATTGCGGCGAGCACGAGAGCGTAAACCTGATAAGGCCGCATCAGGTCCGTATCGTGGATCTGGTTCCACGCGATTACTCGGTCGAGCGCAAACTCGAAGCGAGCGAGAAAAGCGGCTTCCTCGGGGAAGGTCTGGTCGCGCGACTTGTAGAGAGCCTCCAGCAGCTTCTTGTTCGTTGTCTTGATGCCATTCACGAGCGCATGGGCGACTTCTGTGAGCAGCTTGGCGTCCTGCATACGAACGAGTTGCTTCTGACTGAAGACGCCCATCTCGTGAAGAGCCTCGGAGTACTGGCCCGAGAGGCGGTTAATGAACCACTTGAACGGCCCCTGGAACAGTGCGTGGCGCTGTTCCTCCGGGTTGAGCGGGAACGTGTAGGAGTTCATTCGCTGGAAGACTGTCCGGACGTCCAGATCCGTCGCCTGGGTGAACAGGTCATAGTCGATCGAGTACTCGAGAAAGGCGCGTTTCAGTTCCTCTGAGAGCTCGTCGTAGGTGCGGCCGGCTGCTTCCTCTGTCTCGATCGTCGTCGTCAGACGGAGTTCGTTGTTGAAGAAGTCAAAGATGGTCATGCTGCGTTGTTGGCCGTCGACGATATCTTTGACCGTCTGTCGGCTCCGTATGTCGGTGATCTGGTGTAGGTAGAACTTTGGGATCGGGAAGCCGAGCAGGATCGTTTCGATCAGGTAAGAGCGCGCAGCGTCCGGCCAGACCTTCTCGCTTCGCTGGTAGTTCTTGTTGATGCGGATCTCGCCTCGGTCATACGCGTTGCAGTAGTCGGCTACCGGCCAGCTCGACGGATCGATGTTCATCGGTTAGCGCTCCTTCGTCATCAGGCTTTTCCCGGCTTGAAGACGAGGAGCGACTCGATCGCGTCGAAGCTCTGCCTATAAGCCCGAGCCCGCGGATTCATTGCGGCTTTCGTGTGTGGTACGTCGAAGTCGCTGCGTCGTTCGAGACGCCAATCGCACGCGTCAGCCAGGTCAACCACTATCGCCTGCAAGTCAACGTGGATGTCCTTGTAGTACGAGTCCTGGACGACTATCCCGCACGTTCCTTGAGGAGCCGTCACGCGACGAATCTCTCGCAGTGACGCCAGTAGCTGCGAGAAGTACTGCTCGAAACAGCGACGGTAATACGTGGGCGATGCCACGGAGCGGTGTCTTTCTATGCGTTGGAGAGTTGCAGCCGCCTCGCCGGACAGCTCCTCCAAATCCTGCTTCCGGTCGATCGTCGGAGTCCCAAGCATCGCATTTCGCAGCGACGTGATCTCCGGCCCGTCGGGTCGATAACCCATGACCGCGAGTTCACCCAGCGTCGTGACGACATAATCGATCCGAGTGCAGTAGGGCGGCGAGGTCAGGGTCAAGGTGATAGATCCGTCGTCAAGTGGTAGAGCTTTCGAGTCTGCCTTGGCGACATTCACATAACCGCGTGCGACGTCGCTCATCTGGGTTCTAACCCCCGTCCCAAGGCGGTCTACCGCGTCGCGGAACTGCGCCTGGACCGTGTCATGGCTGGGACGGATGCGGGCCTGCGGCGAGTCAGGAAACTTCACCCACGCGGGGTTGGTTGGTCGGAAGCGGTGGATCAGACCCTTTACAACCTCAAAGAGCGCGACGTAGTACAGCGCGGCCAAGCTCGAAACGCTCTCGAGGCGCTCGGTCTTGGCAAGCACTTCGTAGTTGTCGTGGTCGATAAGAACTCGCTGAATACCGCGCTCGAGCCTTCGCACATGCGCGCACGAGGCCGGCGACATCCAGGCGCTCAGGGGCTCGCGGTCGAGGACGAACGCCTCTGTCTCGTTCGCACGCTCAACGATTTCCTCGGTTAGCGCGGCGAGGCTATCGACAACGGACGCATCAAGGAGTCTCGCGCGAGCTACGAGCACCATCGCTGGATTCAGGTCGAACCCGTGTGCTCGGACTCCCATCGCTGAGGCAATGCCCGTCGTGGTTCCCGATCCATTCCACGGATCAAGAACGACGTCAGTCTCCGAGACTCCAACCTCTTCCAGAACGTCGCTGACGAAGTCAGCCGAGTAGCCGGCGTAATAGCCGTACCAGTGAGGGTTCGCAGCCGGGCCAAGCTTCGGACTACGCGCCATGCGGGGACCTCGTGGCGTAGACAAGGTCATCGATCTTGACGCAAGGCAACCACTCTTTACAAGCCGGGCCGTTGCAGGCCACATCCTTGCGCTGCTTCGCCCACGCACCCAGTGTCGGCGAGGGGCCGGACGGTGCCTTGGTGGGAACACGATTGGCACGGCAGTCGCGTGAGAGATTGCCGATGCGCCGCACCACGGGGCTTCCTGGAAATGGGCGGCACTGGCTCGAACCTAGCCATCAGATGCGCCGAGAACACGATGGTTCCAGAAATGGTTCCAACAAGCATCGAACGACCTCATCAGGCCAAAGGCCGATCAGCAGAAAAGCCCCGTTTCCAGGGCTTTAAGAAGAGCGGATGATGGGACTCGAACCCACGACCTTCTGCATGGCAAGCAGACGCTCTAGCCAACTGAGCTACATCCGCGCGAGGCCGGAAGTATAGCCCCGGCTCTCGCCCTCCAGAGGCCTACGGACCGACGATGCGACCGAGCGCCCACGCGAACGCAAGCGCGCCGCGCGTGACCGAGACGTAGACGAGAAGCGTGCCCGAGAGGAGGGTCAGGAGGTGCGCCATACGCCTATCGTCGACCACCGGCGGCGCTTGATTCATCACCGCTCTGGTGGTTCAGCGCCCCGCTTCACCTGCGTCGAGAGCCTCGTTCACCAGCCGGTCGGCGAGCTCGTTGTGCTCCCGCCTGACCGCCGTGTACGAGACCTTCCCGATCTCGCGCGCGAGGCGCGACGCCTGGATCGAGAGATCCTGCAGCGCCGCATTCTTCACCCGGTACTCGCCGGTCATCTGCTTCACGAGCAGCTCCGAGTCGGAGACGACCTCGACCTCGGGCACGGCCAGCTCGACCGCCTTCTCCAGCCCGGCGATCAAGGCCCGGTACTCGGCGACGTTGTTCGTCGCCACGCCGATCCGCTCGCCGCGCGATGCGAGAACGGTCCCGTCCTCTGCCTCGAGCACGTAGCCGTACGCAGCCGGCCCGGGATTGCCGCGCGCGCCGCCGTCGGTGAAGAGCTTCGCCTTCACTGCACGAGCTCGTACACGTCGAACGCCGGCTCCTCGTACGGGTGCGCGTTCCGCAGCGCCGCGATCACCGCCTCGTGCCTGTCCGAACGAAGACGACGAGCTTGCGATTCACTCAGTCGTCGATCTGCGCGCGCTGGAGCTTCCCCGAGTAGTCGACGTAGATCGACTTCCACTCGGTGAAGACGTCGAGCGCCGCCTGGCCGGCCTCGCGGTGGCCGTTGCCGGTGTCCTTGGTGCCGCCGAACGGCAGGTGCACTTCGGCGCCGGTCGTGCCGGCGTTCACGTACGTGATCCCCGCCTCGAGATCGCGCATGGCGCGGAACGCAGTGTTCACGTCATTCGTGAAGATCGAGGACGAGAGCCCGTATTTGATCCCGTTCGAGACACGGATGGCCTCGTCGGCGTCGCGCACCTTGATGAGCGCTGTGACCGGGCCGAAGATCTCCTCCTGCGCGACGCGCATCTGCGGGTCGACGTCCGCGAAGATCGTCGGCCGATAGAAGAACCCGCGCGCAAGGTCGCCCTCCGTGGCGACTTCGCCGCCGGTCAGGAGACGCGCGCCTTCGTCACTGCCGATCTTCGAGTACGAGTGGATCTTGTCCAGCGCAGCCTTGTTGATGACGGGACCGATGTCGGTGTCGCCCTCCCACCCGGGACCGAGGCGCAGCCTCTCGACCGCGGCGACGAGCTTCTTCTGCAGCGCGTCGTACACCTTCTCGTGCGCGATGACGCGCGACGCCGCCGTGCAGCGCTGGCCCGACGTGCCGAAGGCCGACCACACGATGCCGTTCACGGCGAGGTTGAGGTCGGCATCGTCCATGACGATGATCGCGTTCTTGCCGCCGAGCTCGAGGTGCACGTGCTTGAGCGTCTCCGCTCCCGCTTCCAGGACCTTGACGCCGGTCTCGCGCGAGCCCGTCAGCGTGATGACGCGAATGTCGGGATGGCGCACCATGCGGTCGCCGACGGTGCTCCCGCCGCCGTAGACGATGTTCACGACACCGTCGGGCAGCCCCGCCTCGCCGAGCAGCTCGACGAAGCGCTCTGCGAGCGCCGGCGTGTCGGTCGCCGGCTTCAGCACGACCGTGTTACCGCAGATGAGCGCCGGGATGAGCTTCCACGACGGGATGGCGATCGGGAAGTTCCACGGCGTGATCGCGCCGACGACGCCCACCGGCTGCCGAATGCTCATGTTCCACTTGTCCGGGAGCTCCGACGGAGTCGTCTGGCCGAAGAGTCGCCGCCCCTCGCCGGCCATGTAGTACGTGATGTCGATCGCCTCCTGGACGTCGCCGCCCGCCTCGGCGCGCACCTTGCCCATCTCGTGCGTCATGAGCTCCGTCAGCGCGCCCTTCTCCTGCTCGAGGATGCGCGCAAACCGGTAGAGGATCTCGCCGCGCTTCGGCGCCGGGACGAGCCGCCAGTGCGCGTACGCCTCCTTCGCCGCCGCGACCGCGCGGTCGACGTCTTCGGCGGTCGAGCGCGGGAAGACGCCGATGGTCTCGCCGTCGGCCGGGCTCGAGCTCTCGAACGTGTCCGCCGTCACCGTCACGACGACGAGACTAGTGGCTAGGAGGGCGCATCCGTGTCCGGGAACGTGCCGGGGATGCGGGCACGACGGCGGTCGCGGATCTCGCGCTGCTCCGCATGCTCGCCGGCGTCCTTGCCCGCCCGGCGGTCGTTGCCCTCGCGGCGATCGATGATGACGGTCACGTTCGGGTTGTCCCGGTAGTACTCGACCATCTTCTCGTACAGCTCGTCGGCGAGCTCTCGGGGAATGACGCAGTAGATCATCCTGCTCCGATTGTGAAGGAGTGCGGCGTCGTCCGCTAGATGCGGGCGATATCAGGGACGAGACGGCCCTCGTCCTCGACCCGCGTGTTCCAGTCCTTGTAGCTCGACTCGAGCTCGTCCAGCTCGTGCCCGCGGGCCTCGAGGCGCACCGGCTGCGCCGATTCCGGACTGACGCGGTACTGGTACCAGGACAGGTCCCAGGCGACGGTCACGGCCAGTTCGCGGGAGACCCCGGAGAGCGGGACGATGCTCGCGCGCGCCTCGCCGAGGCTCTTCGCGATGCCGCCGACGGTGCGCCGGTACGTGCTCGCGTTGAAGAGGTCGGCAGCCTCGAGGACGGCCACCTCGTCGTTGGAGAGACGGCGCAGGATCGGCTCGGGCGGCGCGATCGTCTGGCCGTTCGAGCGCGAGAGGCCGAGGATCTCGACCAGGCCGCGCCGACGGCGGCGGCTGTCGCCGGCGATCGTCGGCTGGGTCGGTGTGCCTTCCTTGATCCATCCGTGCTCGATCGCCGTCTCCTGGCAGAGCGGGCACACGTGCACGAGCTCCGCTCCTTCCTCGGGCGCGAAGCGCACGGAGCGTTCGCCCAAGAGGAGCGTGCGCTCGCAGACAGCGCATTGCCGCAGCGTCGAGATCTTCGTGACCCGCACAGGTGACGACTATAGCCCCCTTGCCAAGGGCCATCAGGGGCCGCTATGGTGACATACATGTGTGTTTTACATGTACGGGCGGAATGAGAGGAGGCCCGCGCGCCCGGCACCACCATCGCGGCCGCTGGCACGTGCTCGCCCGCGTGGAACGGTTCACGGAGCCTGCGCTCCTCCTGTTGCTCCGCGAGCGCCCGACCCACGGCTACGACCTGCTCGAGCGCTTGCCCGAGCTGACGGGTGAGTCCCGCGTCGAGATGGGAAACCTCTATCGCCTTCTGCGCGCGCTCGAGGAGGAGGGTCTCGTCGTCTCCGACTGGAAGGACGGCAAGCGCACCTACGCGATCACCGAGCGCGGGCGACAGCTGCTCGACCAGTGGGTCGAGGCACTTCGCACCTCCCAGGAGCGCACGCAGCGATTTATCGAACGCTACGAGCAAGGGAGGTGAACATGCACGGACACCACCGACACGGCTGGGGCGGCGGCCCGCGGATCCTTTTCCGCGGAGGCTTCCCGAATCGCCAGGAGCTCCTCGAGCGGCTGGAGAACTACCAGCGCGACCTCGAGCAGCAGCTCGCGGACATCGCAGACGTGATCTCGCACCTGCGGGACAAGCCGAGCGATCCGCAGGCAGCGACGCAGGCGTGATGACGAACGACCGGTACCTGGTACCGCGCTGCGCGCGGAACCAGGTACCAACGTTCCTCTACGCCTTTGCGGTCTCCCGCTCTCGCTTTGTTGCTTCGATTATCTTCTGCGCAACGTGCGTCGGCACTTCCTCGTACCGTAGAAATGCCATGTGGTAATCGCCGCGCCCGCCCGTCATCGACGTCAAGGCCTGCGAGTACGTGAGAATCTCCGCCATCGGTACCTCGGCGCGGATGGTCGTCATCCCGCTGATGGGCTCCATCCCCTGTAGTCGTCCGCGGCGCGAGTTGAGGTCGCCGTTCACCGCGCCGACGGTCTCGTCGGGGACGCTCACCTCGATCTCCATGATCGGCTCGAGCAGCACCGGCTCGGCCTTCGCGTACGCCTCCTTGAACGCGAGCGAGCCGGCGATCTTGAACGCCATCTCCGACGAGTCGACGGCGTGCTCCATCCCGTCGACGAGCAGCACGCGCACGCCCTGGACGGGCGCGCCCGCGAGGTCGCCGTGCTCCATCGCCTCGCGCACGCCCTTGTCCACCGCGGGGCGGTAGCTGTGCGAGATGACGCCGCCGACGATCTTGTCCACGAACTCGTAACTGAGCTCGCCGCCGTCCTCGGCGGGCAGCGGCTCGATGCGGATCGCGCAGTCGCCGAACTGGCCGCGCCCTCCGGTCTGCTTCTTGTACCGGTGCCGCGCGGTCGCCTCCTTGCGGATCGTCTCCTTGTACGGCACGCGCGGCGGGTGGAGCTCCACGTCGACGTGGAAGCGGCTGTGCAACCGGTCGACCGCGACTTCGACCTGCATTTGCGAGAGGCCTGAGAGGAGCTGCTCGCCCGTCTGTGGGTCGCGGCGCATCTGCAGCGTCGGGTCCTCCTCCGAGAGACGACGCAGGCCGGCGGCCATCTTCTCCTCGTCGCCCTTCGCCTTCGGCGTGATCGCGAAGCTCATCACCGGCTGCGGGAAGTCGATGTGCGGCGGCTCGACCGGCACCTCGTGGTCGACGAGCACGTCGCCGGTGACGACGTCCTTCAGCTTGGCGACCGCGCCGATGTCCCCCACGCCGAGCGCGTCGACCGACTCGCTGTCCTTGCCCTGGAGCAGGAGCACCTGGCCGAGGCGCTCCTTCGCGTGCGTGCGCGGGTCGACGAGCGTCGTGTCGCCCGACACCGGTCCGGCGAGAACGCGAAAGCAGCTGATGCGACCCGCGAACGGGTCGGCGATCGTCTTGAAGATGAACACCGCCTGTTTCGCGTCGCCGAATTCGATCGTCGTTCCCTTGCGCGCCGGCGATGGGACGCCTTCGACGAGGAGGTCGAGGAGCGCGGTCGTGCCGAGGTTCTTCGTCGCGACACCACATGCGACCGGATAGAGCTCGTCGCGGGTCACCGCGCCCTTGAGCGCGGCGGCGACGTCCTCCGCGGGCAGCTCCTCCCCTTCGAGGTAGCGCGCCATCAGGTCCTCGTTCGTCTCGACGACGGCGTCGAGAAGCTTCTCGCGGTACTCCTGCACCTGCGCCGCCATCGAGTCCGGGATCGGCTGCGCCCCGCCTTCCTTGCCGCCGGTCGGATCCAGGTACGCGCACATGTGCAGCAGGTCGACGACGCCGGTCATCTCGTGCTCGGCGCCGATCGGCAGCTGGATCGCGACACAGCGGTCCGACAACTGGGTGCGGGCGGCCTCGAGCACGCGGAAGAAGTCGGCGCGCTCCCGGTCGAGCATGTTCACGAAGACGACGCGTGAGAGCTCGTACTCCTCGGCGCGCGCCCAGACACGGAGGCTGTTCACCTCGACCCCCATGACGCCGCTCAGGACGACGAGCGCGCCCTCGACGACGCGCAACGCCGCGAACGTGTCCGCCTGGAAGCCCGCGTCGCCGGGGCAGTCGATCAGGTTGATCTTGCGTTCGTGCCAGTCGAGGTGCGTGAACGTCCCCGAGAGCGACATCTGCCGCCGGTGCTCGTCGTCCTCCCAGTCGCTGACGGTCGTTCCCTGCCCAATGGATCCGAGCCTGTTCGTCTTCCCGGCCTGGAACAGCAGCGCCTCGACGAGCGAGGTCTTGCCGACTCCGCGGTGGCCGACGACGGCGATGTTGCGGATCTTTCCGGGCTCGGTAGCAGGCATGGAGCTCCTGTCCTCGGGTGATGTCTTAGCCGGATCGTAACCCGGTTCCGAGGCTCAGAGGGTCATGTCCTTCCGTCTAGCCACCTACCCCGTACGCGGTCCAGAACGAGCACTTGTGGTCGGAGGCGAACCCCGACTCCGGCGCGGGCGCCGGCTGGGTCAGCGACTGCGCCTGGTCCGTCGCCGTCGTATACGCAGGCCAGGCCGGAAGGCCGGCGCCGTTCGGGTTCCCGTGCTTGGCGAAGTTCGTCCAGTAGCCCTGCATGTCGGCCGCGAGCTTCGTCTGCCCGGCGCTCAGCTTGCCACCGCTCGTCGGGAAGAGGTACTGGAGCTCGGCGGAGTGGTAGTCGCCGAGCGAGTACGGGACCGGCGGGATCGGGTAGAGGAACGGTGGGTTCGGATCGTTGAGCTCGTACTGGTACGTCGGTGTGAACTGCGAGAGATTCTGGACGTCCTCGCGTGCATTGCACGCAAAGATCGCGTCGGTGCCGACTGCGCCGAGTGCGTTGTACGGCGTCGGGTACGCGCTCGTCGGGTATTCGGCCACGATGGGCCCCGCTATCGAGGGCGACGGAAACTCCAGCTCCGTCGCAATCTGCTGCTGGTAGTTCGCAGGCGTCACCGGGTTGCCCGACTGCGTCGTGAGCAGGTCGACGAAGAGCATCCACTCATCGTGGTTCGAGCCGGACATCACCGGTACGTGGTTGAAGTCGCCCGTCTTGAACGCGGTCGAATACTGCTCCGGCAGGAAGCTGCTGATGTTCGGGTACTGCGTGATCGCAGTCTCGTTCGCGAGCAGCGTCGTCACGGGCAGAGCGCGCAAGCACGCCGCGGTCTGGTCGGCGCAACCCATCTTCGCGGCGAGTGATTCGCCCGTCGCCTCTGCCTGCGCGAGCGTCGGGACTGTCTCCGCGTACGCCCCGCTCTCGATGATCGCGCGCTGAAACAGCCCCTTCCCCGACGGCGACACGAGCTCGGAACGGACGCTGAGGCCTCCCGCCGACTCGCCGAAGATCGTGACGTTCGACGGGCTGCCGCCGAAGTGGGCAATGTTCCGCTTCACCCACCCGAGCGCGAACTGCTGGTCCATGAGGCCGTAGTCGCCCGAGTCCTGCGTCGACGACTCGGCGCTCAGTGCCGGATGCGCGAGGAAGCCGAGCAGACCGAGCCGGTAGTTGATGGTCACGACGATGACGCCGTCCTTGACGAGGGCGGTCGGGTCGTAGTCGGTGCCTTCACCGGAGATGAGCGAGCCGCCGTGGATCCAGAACATGACCGGCAGCTTCGACGCGGGCTTCGCGTTCGGCGGTGTGTAGACGTTCAGGAACAGGCAGTCCTCGTCTGTGCTCGGTACGCCGAACGGCCCGAGCGTCTGTGGGCACGACGAACCGAACTGCGTGGTCTGGAGGACGCCCTTCCAGCGAGCGTGCGCCTCCGGGGGCTTCCAGCGCAGCGCACCGACTGGCGGCGCCGCATACGGGACGCCGCGGAACACGCGCATGCCTCCGCTGATCGCTCCGCGGATCGAGCCCGTGTCGGTGGCGACAACGGTCGGCTCGACCTTCGGCTTCGGCTTCGCCGATGCCCCGCCTGCAACGACCGCAGCGACGACACACACGAACACGAGCGCGCGCTTCATCGCGACTCCCCTCGTTGAACGGCGATTCAACGAGAGTCTAGGGGATAGCTACAGCGTCGCGCGAGTGGCCGAGCCGGCGAGCCGCGCCTTCAGACGGAGGATCGCCTTGGTGTGGAGCTGCGAGACGCGCGACTCGGTGACGCCGAGCACCTCGCCGATCTCGCGCAGGGTCAACTCCTCGTAGTAGTAGAGGGTGACGACGAGCTTCTCCCGCTCGGGCAGGCGGGCGATCGAGTCTGCGATCGCCTCGCGGAGCTCGACCTGCGAGAGGGCACCTTGGGGATCGGGCGCGTCGGTGTCCTCGATCGTGTCGATGAGGGCCACCTGGTCGCCGCCCGAACCGGAGATCGTCCACAGCTCGTCGAGGGCAGCGATCGACGACCGCGAAATCTCGGACAGGCTCTCGTCGAGCTGCTCCGTTGTGAGGCCGAGCTTGCCCGCGATCTCCTCGTCGCTCGGGACGCGGCCCAGCTTCGCCTCCAGCTCGCCGATGGCCCGCTCGATGTCGCGGGCCCGGGAGCGCACCGAGCGCGGCACCCAGTCGAGCGCGCGCAGCTCATCGATGATCGCCCCGCGGATGCGGGCGATCGCGTACGTCTCGAACTTCACGTCCCGCTCCGGGTCGTAGCGCTCAATCGCGCCGATGAGTCCGAGCAGGCCGTAGGAGACGAGATCCTCGTCGTCGACATGGGCCGGGAGCCCGCTGCCGAGCCGGCCGGCCACGTACTTCACGAGCGGGGCGTACGTGACGATGAGGCGGTCGCGGATGGCCGGGTCGGCCTTCGCCCGGTATTCGCGCCACAGGGCCTG
Source organism: uncultured Actinomycetes bacterium (assembly GCA_963744355.1). Lineage (GTDB taxonomy): Bacteria > Actinomycetota > Thermoleophilia > Gaiellales > Gaiellaceae > Palsa-739. The sequence goes on along the minus strand of CAVUTE010000004.1, from coordinate 319,106 downwards.
CATCTCGTCGGGGCGGCTCACGGGAAGAGAATACGGCGTACGCCGCCGTTTCCCTCAGTGCCGGAACGCCGAGAGGGCCATCGAGCCCATCCAGACGGCGAGCGCAAGGGCGGCGACGGCGATGATCCAGCCACGCACGCCGTGCCCGGTGGCCGCCACGGCGACGAGGACGAACGCGGCCGCGAGAACCGAAAACAGGAGCCCGAGCGCCCTGTGCTGCACCAGACGACGGTACTATCAGGCGCGCCTAGGGGCGTAGCTCAGCTGGTAGAGCGGCGGTCTCCAAAACCGTAGGCCGGGGGTTCGAGTCCCTCCGCCCCTGTTTCGCGGCGTCTCCAAGTGGCGAGGGAGCGGTACGCCTCCTCCGGCTAGCTTGAGTTCGTGGCCTTCGCGCTCGCCGCCCCTTCACCATCGACGATCCGGCGCGCGCGGCGCGAGGTGGCGGCTTCGGACGCCGTCGCGGACGCTGCCATCGCGTTTCGACGTGAGCGCGGTCGCCGCGGCGACGGGGAGCTCGACCGGGCGCTCGCCGGCGGCGCCGACGCGCTTCTCGCCGACGCCTTCGAGCTTGGCTGGTGGCGCGACGAGGGCGGCAGCTTCGCCGACTACCTCCTCTCCTTCAGCCTCGAATGGGTCTGGGAGGAGCTCGCCTCCGGAGGCACGTCGGTCTATCCCCATCCGTGGCGCTTCCGCCAGCCCGGCCACGGGATGTCGATGGCGATCGCGTATGCCGACCGCTTCTACCCACATGCACTGCGGCCGCTCGAGCTCGGCCGCAGCGAACGCGTCGAGATGAGCTGTGGCCGGCGTGCACTGAGCGCTCTCGGTGGCCTCGGCACGTGGTACCCGATCACCCCGGCGGCGTACGACGGGCGGTGCACGCCGCTTCGCTCGTGGCCTTCGAGCCGCGGGCGCACGCAGCTGGCCGCCTTCGTTGCGGGCGCACGACTGCCGTTCGACACGATCGTGAACGGCCGCCGCGTGTGCGGGGACCGCTCGCTGCTCGTCCGCACGCTGCTGCACGAGGAGACGCACGCCGGGTTCTGGCGCGCCTACCGGCGCGAGCCGAACCGGCTCGCCGGGTCCATCGAGGAGAACGTCGTGCAGCTCTTCGAGCTCGCCGTCGGAGCTGCGCTGCGCGACGGCTTCCTGCCGAGCGTCGACGACGTCGAGCGCGCCGCGCGGAAGGACCGTCGACAGGGCGTCGTCGAAGTGATTGAGGCATGCGCAGGCGGCGGGGGGCTGCGCGGCGTGTGCCGCCGCGCGCGTGCGCTGACGCTGCACGCGTCACGGCTGCCGCGCGAGAGCGACGTCGCCGCGCTCCTCAACCGGCGCGCCGGCGGACGCAGGCCCGTGTACGCGTGGCGGTATGCCTTGCGTTAATGCTTGCCGGCGAGCAACCGCGCGAGCGTCCCATGCACGAACGGGTCGCTCGACACCGACACCGAGCCGGTGCTCATTCGGGCACCTGATTGCTGATGGAGCGGATCACTCGATCGACTAGGAGTCGTCGCGGCGTTCGAGCCGCTGACGGAAAGCATCTCGGATCGACCGGTCGGACAAGCGTGGAGCCTGCTCGGGCTCAGGCTCCTCCGGCTCGCGCGGCTTCACGTTCGTCACCTCGTCGCTGCGCTCGCCGTACGAGCGTGCGTAGACCTCTTCCTCGGCAAGCTGAGGAAGTTCGCTCCGGCTGCGGCGGCGGCGGAGCAACACGGCCCCTCTCCTATCACTCCACGGTGTCCAATGCCAGCTGGCGGTACTCCACCATCCCGGACACGCCGACGCCGACGAGCCGCAACGCGCCGGGCCGATCGCGCAGCCCGCGGTCGAGCAGCCGGCACGCCAGCTCGCCGATCCGCACCGGATCGTCGATGCCGACGTCGAGCGAGGTCGACCGGCTGCGGATGGAGAAATCCGCGTAGCGAAGCTTCGTCGTCACGGTCCGGGCGGTCTGGCCGCGCGAGCGCAGATGGCTCGCGACCTCGGTCGCCATGCCGCGCAGCTCGTCGTGCAGCCGCTCGCGGTCGAGGAGATCCCGCTCGAAGGTGTTCTCCACCGAGATGGAGATGCGCTCGACCCCGAACTCCAGGCCGCGCGGGTCGACGCCGCGCGCGCGGTCGCGCAGCACCTTGCCGACGCTGCCGGGAAGCAGCCGGCGCAGGTCATCGTCGCCGAGCGCTGCAAGCGCGCCGATCGTCTGCACGTCGGCGGCGCGCAGCCGCTGCTCCGCCTTCGGCCCCACTCCCGGCAGCCGCCGCACGTCGAACGGCGCGAGGAACGTTGCCTCCTGCCCGGGGACGACGACCGTCAGTCCACCCGGCTTGCGCGCGTCGCTGCCGATCTTCGCCACCACCTTGCAGGGTGCGACCCCGAGCGAGCACGTGAGGCTCGTCCCCGCGCGCACGGCCGTCTGCAGCGCCTCGGCGACGACACGCGCCTCGAGGAACCCGGACGCGACCTCGCCGAGATCGAGGTACCCCTCGTCGATGCCGGTCTGCTCGAGCGTCGGGACGATGCCGCGCACGGTCGACCACACGTGGCGCGAATACTCGCGATACAGGCTGTGGCGCGGCCGCACGATCACCGCCTCCGGGCAGCGGCGGATCGCCTCGGCGGCGCTCATCGCCGAGTGGATGCCGAATCCGCGGGCGACGTAGTTCGCCGTCGCGACCACGCCGCGCCCGCGCGGGTCGCCGCCGACGATGAGCGGCTTCGAGCGCAGCTCGGGGTTCTCCAGCTCTTCGACGGCGGCGTAGAAGGCGTCGAGGTCGAGGTGGGCGAGGATCACTCCCCGAGATTAGGCTCCACGCATGTCGACCCTCACCCGCGCAGAACGGATGGAGGCCCTCGTCGCCGAGTTGGGCGAGCGGACGGGGCAGGTCGCGCGCGGCGGCGGAGAGGCGGCGGTCGAGCGGCACCGGTCGCGCGGGAAGATGACGGCGCGGGAGCGGATCGACCGGCTCGTCGATCCCGGTGCGGCATTCCTGGAGTTGAGCGCGCTCGCCGCCTGGGATATGTACGACGGCGATGCGCCGAGCGCGGGGATCGTCACGGGCATCGGCGTCGTCGAGGGACGGCAGTGCGTCATCGTCGCCAACGACGCGACGGTCAAGGGCGGCTCGTACTTCCCGCTGACGGTGAAGAAGCATCTGCGCGCGCAGGAGGTGGCGGCGCAGAACCGGCTGCCGTGCTTCTACCTCGTGGACTCGGGCGGCGCGTTCCTGCCGCTGCAGGCGGAGGTGTTCCCCGACCGCGACCACTTCGGCCGCATCTTCTTCAACCAGGCGCAGATGTCCGCCGTCGGGATCCCGCAGGTCGCGGTCGTCATGGGCTCGAGCACCGCCGGCGGCGCATACGTGCCGGCGATGAGCGACGAGACCGTCATCGTGCGCGGGACGGGGACGATCTTCATCGGCGGCCCGCCGCTCGTGAAGGCGGCGACGGGCCAGGACGTGACCGCCGAGGAGCTCGGCGGCGCCGACCTGCACGCGCGCCGCTCCGGCGTCGTCGACCACTACGCGACGTCCGACGAGCACGCGCTCGCGCTCGCGCGCGGCATCGCACGCACGCTGCACATGCGCCCACCCGCGCACCCGTGGGAGCTCGCAGAGCCGGAGCCGCCGGCGATCGACCCCGCCGATCTGTACGAGCTGATCCCCGAGGACTTCCGCAACCAGACCGACGCCCGCGACCTGATCGTGCGCATCGTCGACGGCTCCCGCTTCCAGGAGTTCAAGCAGCTGTACGGCGAGACGCTCGTCACCGGCTTCGCACACATCGAGGGCATCCCCGTGGGGATCCTCGCCAACAACGGCGTCCTCTTCGCCGAGTCCGCGCAGAAGGGCGCGCACTTCATCGAGCTCTGCTGCAAGCGGCGCGTGCCGCTCGTGTTCCTGCAGAACATCACCGGCTTCATGGTCGGCGCCGAGTACGAGGCAGGCGGAATCGCACGCGACGGCGCCAAGCTCGTGATGGCGGTCGCGAACGCGCGCGTGCCGAAGTTCACCGTCGTCACGGGCGGCTCGTTCGGTGCCGGCAACTACGCCATGTGCGGCCGCGCGTACGAGCCGCGACAGCTGTGGATGTGGCCGAACGCGCGCATCTCGGTCATGGGCGGCGAGCAGGCTGCGACTGTCCTCTCCATGGTCGGCGACATCGACGAAGACGCCATCCGCGCGAAGTACGAAGCAGAGGGCAACCCGTACTACTCGACCGCGCGCCTGTGGGACGACGGCATCATCGACCCGCTCGACACACGGCGCGTGCTCGCGCTCGGGCTCACCGCCGCGCTCAACGCGCCGATCCCGGAGACGACCTTCGGCGTCTTCCGCATGTGATCGCGCGCATCCTGATCTGGAACCTGTACGACTCGAAGACGAATGTCGCGGAATTGCGCGAGCACCTGCCTTACCTCCCGGAAGACGCGCACTGGATCTCGAAGGAGGGCGAAGAGCGGTTCGGCCTCGTCGCGTTCGGGGAGCTGCCCGAGCTCGACGAGGTGCAGGCGCTGATCGGCGTCGAGCCGGTCGTCTACGAGGAGTACGACGTCGAGTGACACGAGCTCGCTGGGTGGCGCTCGCCGCCGCCTCGGCAGCACTCTTCCTCGGCTCGTGGACGCTCCTCCACCAGCTCTGGTACCGCTCTGCCGGCGAGATCGTCGATACCCCGGGCTATGAGACGTACGGCGACGCGATCGTCGCCGGGCAGGTGCCGTACCGCGACTTCACGGTCGAGTACCCACCGGGGGCGCTCTTGCCGATGCTCGCGCCGGAGCTGACCGCGTCGCGGGGGAACTTCGGCGAGTACGGGCATTCCTTCGAGAAGTGGATGGCGGGCGCGGGCGTGTTGATGACGCTGCTCGCCGCCCTCGCGCTCGCCGCGCTCCGCCCTCCCCAGCTGCGGTCGATCGTGGCGATGCTCGTCGTCGGAGCGTCTCCGCTGCTCCTCGGGAACCTGATGCTCTCGCGCTTCGACCTCTGGGTCGCGGCACTCACGGTCGGCGCGCTCGCAGCGCTGCTCTGGGAACGGGACACGACGAGCGCGGTCGTCCTCGGCGCCGCGATCGCGACGAAGCTCTTCCCGGCCGTGCTCGTGCCGATCGGCCTCGCGTGGGTGTGGCGGCGCCGGGGCAGGCGCGCGGCTCTCGTGTGGACGGCGCTCGTCGCCGCCGTGTGCGCGGTCGTCTTCCTTCCGTTCGCGGTGCTCTCGCCCGGCGGTGTCGGGCACAGCTTCGGCGTGCAGCTCGACCGGCCGCTGCAGCTCGAGAGTCTCGGCGGCGCGATTCTGATCGCGCTGCACAACGACGCCGGGACGACGCTGCACGTCTTCACGACGGTGTCGCAGAACCTGAGCGGGCCTGGCGCACACGCAGCCGCAGTGTTCTCCAGCGTCGCACAGGTCGTCGCGCTCCTCGCGGTATGGCTGCTGTACGCGCGCGGACCGGCAACGCGGGAGCGGCTCGTCGCGCACGCGGCCGCCGCCGTCGTTGCATTCGTCGCCTTAAACAAGGTGCTCTCGCCGCAGTACCTCGTCTGGCTGATCCCGCTCGTGCCGCTCGTGCGCAGCCGGCTCGCGCAGGCGCTGCTCGTTGTCGCGCTCGTGCTGACGCAGATCGAGTTCCCGGCACGGTACTGGCAGCTGGCGAACGACTTCCGTCCTTCGATCGCGGCGGTCGTGCTCGCCCGCGACCTCGTGCTGGTCGCGCTCGCAGCCCTACTGGTCGTCGAGCCAGGGCGCGAGCGCGACGAAGAGCCTGCGCTCCTCGTCGGCGGTCAGTCGCCGTAGCGGCGCGCGCACATTCGGCGGCATCGGCACACCCCGGCGGGCGACGACGAGCTTCAACGCGGCGTGCCGCGGGAAGCGCTCGACCGCCTCGCGCAGCGACGAGAGCGCGTCGCTCCGCTCGCGCACGGCGCGAGCGACCTGCTCGGGGAACGCGCTCCCGAGCGCGGACACTGCGCCGATCGCGCCGGCGGAGAGCCCGCGGCCGATGAACGCCTCCGGGCCGACGAACACGTCGAGCCCTACGTGCAGATACGGCTCGAATGCCTCGTACGGCGTGTCCGACACCTTCATGCCGACGAGATTCGGCGCCTGCTCACGCAGCCGCGCGAGAACTGCGGGAGAGACGGCGTAGCCGCTCGCGCGCGCGAACTCGTAGACGTAGAACGGCGTCGGCGCGCACGCATTGGCGGCAGCGGCGAGGTGCGCGAGCACGCTCTCGTCGTCGAGCGGGAAGTACGGCGGCGAGATGACGGCGACGCCGTCGGCGCCGGCCGCGGCCGCGTGCGCGGCGAGCTCGACCGTGTCGCCGGTCGTCTGTGCGCCGCAGTTGACCGCGACCTGGAGCTTCCCGGTCTCCACGAACAACTCGGCGACGCGCTTCCGTTCCGCAACGGAGAAGAGCAGCCCCTCACCCGTCGTCCCGAGCGCCAGCACGCCGTCGAGCCCGCCGGCGGCGAGGAAGTCGACGTACGGCGCGAACGCCTTCTCGTCGAGCGTGTCGTCCCCGCGCAACGGCGTGAGGGCGGCCGCGAAGGCTCCGCGAAGCATTCGCCCACTCTAAGCTCTGCCGCGTGGCGAACCTCCGCATCGAGCGCGACGGACACGTGCTGCGCATCACGCTGGCGCGTCCCGACCGGCGCAACGCGTTCGACGCCGCGCTCATCACCGAGCTGGCGGAGGCCTTCGTCGACCCCGGCCGCGCCCGCGCGGTCGTCCTCGCCGGCGACGGGCCGAGCTTCTCCGCCGGCGCCGACGTGGACTGGATGCGCTCCTCCGCAGACCTTTCGCTGGACGAGAACGTCGCCGACGCCAATGCGCTCCGGAAGATGCTCGAGGCGATCGACGGCTGCCTCGCACCCGTGGTCGCGCGCGTGCAAGGGCACGCGCTCGGAGGCGGCGCGGGCCTCGTCGCCGCGGCAGACATCGCGATCGCGTCGCGCGATGCGTCGTTCGCGTTCTCCGAGGTGAAGCTCGGGATCATCCCGGCGGTCATCTCGCCGTTCGCGCTCGCGAAGATCGGGCCAAGCGCGGCACGCCGCTATTTCGTCACCGGCGAGCGCTTCGACGCCGAGACGGCGCTGCGCATCGGGCTCGTGCACGAGGTCGCTGACGATCTCGACGCAGCCGTCGACCGCGTGGTCGGCGAGCTGCTGTCGGCAGGGCCGCAGGCGGCCCGCTGGGCCAAGCGGCTCGTTCGCGAGCGCCCCGACGGCCCCGAGACGGCGCAGTGGATCGCCGCCCGTCGCACGAGCGACGAGGGGCAAGAAGGCCTGCAGCGCCTTCCTCGAGAAGCGCAAGCCCACCTGGCGGACGTGAGCGTCCTCTTCTCGGAGCAGCAGCATCGCGTCTCGAACGTCGAGCTGTTCTTCGACCTCGTCTTCGTCTTCGCGTTCACTCAGGTCACAACGCTCTGGCTGGACGAGCCGACCTGGGCGGGCCTCGGCCGCGGCCTGCTCGTGCTCGCCGCTCTCTGGTGGATCTGGGCCGGGTGCGCGTGGCTGACGAACGCAGCCGATGCCGAGGCGGGAATCGTGTCCACCGCGCTGCTCTCGATGACGGCCGGGCTGTTCGTCGCGGCGCTCGCCGTCCCCGAGGCATTCACGACCGAGCGCACGGTGTTCGGCGTCGCGTTCTTTGCGGTCGTCGTCTCGTTCGTCTGGCTGTATGCGGTCGTGAGCAGGTCTGCGCCCGACCTCTACGACGCCGTCCGGAGGACGGCCTGCGTAACCCTCCCCGGCGCGGCGCTCATCCTCGCGGCGGCGTTCGTCCCCGCGGCCGTGCGGCCCGCAATCTGGGCCGTGGCGTTGTTCATCGGCTTCGTCGGCCCGGCACTCGTGGAAACGGACGGATGGCGCGTCGAGCCGGAGCACTTCGCCGAGCGGCACGGGTTGATCGTGATCATCGCGATCGGCGAGTCCCTCGGCGCGATCGGGTTCGGAGCACGCGGTACGCACCTTGGCGGCGACGTGATCGTTGCGACGCTTCTCGGGCTGCTCGTCGCAGTGTCCTTCTGGCTCGCGTACTTCGACTTCGCCTCGGGCGGCCTGCGCGATCTGCTCGTCCGGCGCCAGGGCGCGGAACGGGCCGCAATCGCGCGCGATGTCTACACGTATCTGCACCTGCCGATGGTCGCCGGAATCGTCCTGTTCGCGTTCGGGATGAGGAGCGTGTTGAAGAGCGTCAACGCCGACCTCCGCTGGGTGCCCGCGGTGGCCCTCTGCTGCGGATGTGCGCTCTACCTGCTCGCGTTCGTCGCGATTCGCTGGCGCGCCGCGCATCAGCTCGGCCGCGGACGTCCGATCGCCGGAGTCGCCCTCGCACTGCTCACGCTCGCGGCGACGCACGTGCACGCGGTCGTCGCGGTCGCCTTCGTCTGCGCCGTCCTCATCGGACTGCACGCATACGAGCTCATCCACTGGCGGGACGAGCGCGCGCGGCGCCGCGCGCACGTGACGGTCGACGCCGGCTAGGCGACGGCCAGCATGGTGTCTTCGAGATGCTCGACGCTCGACGTGCCCGGGATCGGGAGGATCACCGGAGAGCGGTCCAGCAGCCAGCGGACTTCGTAGGCGGCGCCGCGCGTCAGGCCCTCGCCAAGAGGTGCCCAGGGCATGAACGCGATGCCTTCCGCAGTGCACACGTCGAGCACGTCCTCCGACGTCGCCAGCCCGCGGTTGAACTGATTCTGGACGGACACGATCGTTGTCACCGCCTGCGCCTGCCGGAGCTGCGACACGGAGAAGTTCGAGACGCCGATCATCCGGATCTTGCCCTCGCGCTGGAGCTCGACGAGCGCGCCGATCGACTCCTCGATCGGGACCTCCGGATCGTGGCGGTGCAGCTGATACAGGTCGATGCGCTCGAGCTTCAACCGGCGCAGGCTCGCGTCGCACGCCTCGCGCAGGTGTTCGGGCCGGCCGTCGCGAATGCGGTCCTGCAGGCCCCAGCCGAGGCCGCCTTTCGTCGTGATGACGAGGCCGTCCGGATACGGGTGCAGCGCCTCCGCGACGATCTCCTCGCTGCGGCCGGCGCCGTAGATGTCGGCGGTGTCGATGAAGTTCACGCCGAGCTCGACGGCCCGCCGGACGACGCGCACGCCTTCCTCGCGGTCGTTGACGACGCGCATCGAGCCGAAGCCGACACGGCGCACCTCGAGCTCGCCTCCGAGCATGAACGTCGGATTCACGGGCGAGAGACTACTTTGTGCAGCGAGGCGAGGAGCCGCGCTGTCACACGGACCTTCCGCGACGCCGACCTGAGGCGCGGGTCACCGGCGACGTCGATTCGGTAGCCGCCTGGGCGCAAGCGCAGCGGCGTTTGGAAGACGCCCTTTGCGTTCAGCTCGGGACGCGCGACCACACGCCACGCGCCGCCGACGAAGCGGGAAACCGTCACCACACCGGCTGGGCGGGGCAGCACCTGGCCGGCCAAGAGGGTGCTCGACACGAGTTGTGCCCGGACGATCGGCGCCACCTCGACGCCGACTTCCGGCCCACGCACGCGCCCGGCGGTGAGCCGGTAGATCGTGTACGCCCTTGGCGCCACCGCGACGCGCGTCCCGGTGCTCACACGCCGGAGCGTCACCCAGCCGGACGCCGTCAGCTCCTGCAGCGCCGCAGCGCGGAACCCCCGCGCGCCGGCGACGAGGCCGACGCTGCGGCCGTACACGACCGAGCTTCGCGGCGTGGTCAGCGTGAGCTCGCCGACGCTGAACCACGTCGAGCGCAGGCGGAGTCGTCTCATCACGTCGTCGCCCGAGAGCGTGACGTTTCCGACCTCGAGCGAGGTGACGCGGTCGGACCGGTTTCGCACAACATGCAACTCGCCGAACGGAACGCCGAGCCGAGCCGCGAGCACCCTCGGCGAGAGCGCGAACGGCCCCCACGTATGCACGGGCGAGCTGCCGTCGTACGGATCGGGCACGGACCGGAGGTAGGGGATGTCCCCGAGCTTCGGCCACACGTCGCGCACGTCGGCTGTGCGCCCGCCCGAGGTGGAGAAGAAGAACGTCCGCGCGACGCGGCCGTCCCACGTGAGGATGCGCGCCTCGGTCTGCGTCGCGGCGTACAACGTGCCGGGCGTCTCTGCGCCCATGCCGCCGTAGACCTGGCTGCGATCATCCGCGTACAGGTCGAAGAGCCGGCCGGGATGCATCGTCGCGAGCGCGTACGAGCGCGCCGCCACGGCCTGCGCCTCCAGCGCCGCCAGCGGCCAGCGGTGCGGCATCTCGTCGCCGATGACGCCGCGCACGTAGTCCTCGAGGTCGACGGCGTTCACGATCGCGAGCCGTCCGCCGCCGCTGGAGACGACAAGCGTGCCGTGGTATGCGCGTCCTCCCCAGGTGAGTGGGCCGCCGTTGCAGTAGAACGCGAGCGGAGACCGCAACCGGTGCTTGTGGACCAAGAGCCCGGGGCCGACGTTGTACGTCTTCGCGGGGATCGCGTAGGTACGGCCGGTCGCGTCGCCGACGCGCATGCCTGCCGCGCACGCGACGTCGGCCCCCGGCTGCGACTCCGCGAGCAGCACGCGCACCGTCACGTTCGCGGTCTCGCCGACCCGCGTGCCCGGGTAGTAGTGCGCAAGGATCTGCGGCCACTTCCATCCATGCAACGCATATCCGCGCGCGCCCCACTGGCTCATGCCGACGCCGTGCCCCCACCCGCGTCCGGTGACGACGACGACGGTCGCGCCGCGCCCGGTTCCCGCGCACAGCGCGAGCAGTGCTACGACAAGAGCTAGACCTGCACCGGCTGCCCACCGGCCTCGGCGGAGCGAAAGAGGGCGTCGATCGTTCGCGCCTGGCCCAGTGCGTCCTCGCGCCCGAGCAGCGGCGACTCGAGGCCGCGGATCGCGCGACCGAAGTGGTCCGACTGCAGGCGGTAGCGGTCGGCAGTGCCGATCGCTATCCGCTCGACGTCGTCGCCGCGCTGGAGCACGATCCCCGGCTCGTCCGCGCCCCACGGCGTCGGCACGCGCAGCGTCCCCTCGGAGCCGACGACCTCCAGCCCCTGCCGGGAGGGGAGGTCGTAAGCGCAGTCGAGCTGCGCGAGCACGTCCCCCGGGAAGACGAGCGTGCCGGCGACGCGGAGATCGACGCCGGTCTCTCCCAGAACGTGCCACGCAAGCGCAGTTTCCGGCTCGCCGGCGAGCAAACGCGAGCCGCTCACGCAGTAGCAGCCGACGTCCATGAGCGAGCCGCCGGCAAGCGCGGGATCGAGGCGGGCCTCGTCGTCGACGAGCGTGAACGTGAACGTGGCCCGGATGAGCCGCAGGTCGCCGATCGCGTCGCCGCGCACGAGCTCGAGCAGCCGCGCCGTCTGCGGATGGTGACGCCACATGAACGCCTCCATCAGCAGCCGGTCGGCCCGGTCGGCGGCGTCGAAAGCCCGCTCGACGTCGGCCGGATGTCGCCCCATCGGCTTCTCGCACAGGACGTGCTTCCCCGCCTCGAGCGCTCGGATCGACCACTCGACGTGCGGGCCGTTCGGCAGCGAGATGTAGACCGCCTCGACGTCCGGGTCGGCGAGCAGCGCCTCGTACGAACCGTGCGCGTGCAGGATCCCCCACTCGCGGGCGTACTCCGCGGCGCGCTTCTCCGTGCGGCTCGCGACCGCGACGAGCTCGCTCTCCGCCGATTCCTTCAGTCCGGGGATGACGGCCGCGTTGATGCGCGCCGTCGAAAGCAGGCCCCAGCGGACCGGCTCTACCCCCAAGAGTCTTCGGTCATCGGCCGGAACGACGTCGTGAGGATGCGCATGCCGCGCGGGCGCGTGAGCGCGAAGACGACGACGTCGGCCACCTCCTCCGGCGTCAGCATTCCGGTGAGCACGTCCTCCGAGCGGCCGCGATCGTCGTCGAGCGCGAAATCCGTGGCCACGCCACCGGGGCAGATGCACGTGCAGCGGATGCCCTGCTCGCGGAGCTCGTGGTCGAGCGAGCGGATGAAGCCGACCTGCCCGAACTTCGACGCGTTGTACACCGTCTCATGTGGGAACGCGCGCAGACCGGCCACCGATGCGATCGCGAGGATGTCGCCCTCGCCTCGCTCGAGCAGCTGCGGCAGCACCGCGCGCACGGAGTGGATCGTGCCCATGAGGTTGACGTCGATCATCTCCTGGACGTGCGCCTCGGTGAGCTCGAGGAACGGGCCGTAGGCGCCGACGCCCGCGTTCGCGACGAGGATGTCGAGCCGCCCGAACGTGTCGATCGTGTCGACAACGAGCCGGTCGAGATCCTCCCGCTTCCGCACGTCACACCTGCGCGCCACGGCGTTCAGGCCGAGGTCGTCGCCGCTGCGGGAGCCGAGGCCGAGCTTGACGCCTTCGGCCGCCAACGCCCGTGCAACGGCGGCGCCGATGCCGCGGCTCGCGCCGGTGATCACCGCCACCTTGCCTTCCAGCACACCCATGCTTGCGACACTAACGGCATGCACCGGGTCCTGGTGGCGAACCGCGGCGAGATCGCGCTGCGCATCTTCCGTGCGTGCGCGGAGGAGGGGCTGGGGACGGTCGCGGTCGCGGCCCCCGACGACCTCGGCTCGCTGCACGCCCGCTCGGCGGAAGCGACGGTGGAGATCGCGTCGTATCTCGTCCCCGGCGAGCATGTGCGCGCCGCGCTCGAGGCGGGTGCGGACGCGGTGCATCCGGGCTACGGCTTCCTTGCCGAGAGCGCCGAGCTGGCGGAGGCGGTGCTCGACGCCGGCCTGACCTGGATCGGCCCTCCGCCCGTGGCGTTGCGCGCCGGCGGCGACAAGCTGGCGGCGAAGGAGACGGCGCGCACGCACGGCGTGCCGGTGCTGCCGACGGGATCTGCGCAGGAGATCGGTTTCCCGCTGGTCGTGAAGGCGGCCGCCGGCGGCGGCGGGCGCGGTATGCGCGTCGTGCGCGCCGCGGCAGAGCTGGACGAAGCGGTCGAGGCGGCGCAGCGCGAGGCAAAGGCGGCCTTCGCCGACGACACCGTGTTCTTCGAGCGCTACCTCGAGCGGCCGCGCCACGTCGAGATCCAGCTGCTCGCCGACCGGCACGGCGCCGTCGTCGCCCTCGGCGAGCGCGACTGCTCGGTGCAGCGCCGCCATCAGAAGGTGCTGGAGGAGTCCCCGTCGCCGGCCGTCGGACCGGAGCTGCGCGCGGCCATGAGCGGCGCCGCGGTCGCGTTGGCGCGCGCGATCGGCTACGAGAGCGCCGGCACCGCCGAGTTCGTCCTCGACGGCGACGCGTTCTTCTTCCTCGAGCTGAACGCGCGCATCCAGGTCGAGCATCCGGTCACCGAGCTCGTCACCGGCGTCGACCTCGTGCGCGCGCAGTTCGCGATCGCACGCGGCGAGCCGCTCGACGTCCACCCCGAGCTGAGCGGCCATGCGGTGGAGGTGCGACTGTACGCGGAGGATCCGCGCACGTTCCTGCCCCAGGCCGGTCGCATCGAACGGCTCGTCCTCCCCGGCTCGGTGCGCGTCGACTCCGGCGTTGCCGAGGGCGACGAGATCGGCACCTCGTACGACCCGATGATCGCGAAGCTGATCGCGCACGCGCCCACGCGGGGCGAAGCGCTCGACCGGCTCGCCGAAGCGCTCGCCGAGACGGAGGTCGACGGCGTCACCAGCAACCTGCCCTTCTTGCGCTGGATCGTCGCCCATCCGGTCGTGCGCGCCGGCCGCGCCACCACCGCCTTCCTCACCGAGCACCCGCCGCTCGCGCCGGCGACGCGAGCTCCCGCGCCTCCCTGGGCCGAGCCGTGGCGGCTCAACCTCCCCGCGCCGCCGCCCGCTCCGCCGCCCGACGACTCCGCGGCCGACCACAGCCCGACCGGAGGGACGTCGACGCTCACCGCCCCCATGCCCGGGACGGTGATCAAGGTGCTCGTCGCAGCAGGCGACCGCGTCGCCGCACGCCAGCCGCTCGTCGTCCTCGAGGCGATGAAGATGGAGACTCCGCTCGTCTCGCCGTACGACGCCGGCGTGCTGGCGGTGCACGTCGCGGAGGGCGACCGCGTGGCCGGCGGAACCCTTCTCGTGGAACTGGAGGAGTAGATAGGGTCAGTCCATGGCTGAGACTGTGCAGGACTTCTTTGCGAATCTCCCGTCGCGCGCCGATGCGTCGAAGACGGCGGGCATGACTAACTCCTACGTCTTCGACATCGAGGGCGCAGGCACGTGGAAGGTCGACGTCGACAACGGCGCGGTGACCGTCGCCGAGGGCGGCGGCGACGCCGACGTGACCATCGCCACGTCGCAGGAGACCTTCGAGAAGATCATCGCCGGCGAGCAGAACCCGACGAGCGCCTACATGACCGGCAAGTTGAAGGTCAAGGGCGACATGGGTGCTGCGATGAAGCTCCAGAAGCTCTTCTAACCTGCGGTCATGGGGGTCGCGATCGAGATTGCCCCGCCGGGGCAGGCGAAGGCGGACGCCCTCGGCGTCCTCGTTGCACAGCCGCTCGACGGTGTCGACGAACGCTTCGCCGGGTTCGCCGCGACGGGAGAGCTGCGCGGGGACCGCGGCGAGGCGCTCGTGCTGCGTTGCGACGGCACCCGTGTCGTCGCAGTCGGCGTCGGCAAGCTCGAAGGCGTCGACCGGGACGCGTTGCGCACCGCCGGTGCGGCTGCGGCGCACGAGCTCTCGCGCGTCGGCGGAACGCTCGCCTGGCAACTCGACGAGCGGCTGCCCCTATCGCTCGACGAGCAGGCCGCCGCTCTCGCCGAGGGCACGGTCATCGGCGGCTACACGCCGGGCCTTTGGAAGACGAAGACGGACGGCAAGCCGAAGCCGATCGAGCGGATCGTCTTCGAGAGCGGCGACGTCCGCGCCTCCGCAGAGCGAGCCGCGCTTCTCGCCGAGCGGACGAACCGCGCACGCGATCTCGCCAACATGCCGCCGAACGAGCTCTATCCCGAGACCCTCGCGCAGCGTGCAGCCGCGCTCGCGGATGAGCACGAGCACCTGACCGCCATTGCGCTCGGCCCGAAAGAGATGGAGAAGCTCGGCATGGGCGCACTCCTGGCTGTCGGCCGCGGCTCGCACAACGAGCCACGCCTCATCGTCCTCCGCTACGAGCCGCCGCAGCCGACGCATGCGGACGTCATCCTCGGTCTTGTCGGCAAGTCGATCACCTTCGACACGGGCGGCATCTCCATCAAGCCGGCGGGCGGCATGGACGCGATGAAGGGCGACATGGCGGGCGGAGCCGGGACGTTGCAAGGCATCGGCGTGATCGCGGCACTCGGTCTTCCCGTGCGCACCGTCGCAGTGCTCGCCGCGGCGGAGAACATGCCCGGCGGGAACGCGTTCCGCCCGGGCGACATCCTCACCGCCGCGAACGGCAAGACGATCGAGATCATCAACACCGACGCCGAGGGGCGGCTCGTACTCGCGGATGCGCTCTGGTACGCGCGGCGCGAGGGCGCGACGCACGTCATCGACCTCGCCACGCTGACGGGGGCGATGTCGATCGCGCTCGGGGATCTGTATGCCGGCTTCTTTTCCAACGACGACGACTGGCGCGACCGCATCGTCGCCGCCGGGGAGCGCAGCGGCGACCTCACCTGGCCGTTCCCGCTCCATCCGCGCTACCGGCGTTACGTCGACTCGGCGTACGCGGACATGAAGAACGGCTCGACGCTGCGCGAGGCGAGCCCCGCGCTCGCCGCCGAGTTCCTGCAGGAGTTCGCCGGCGAGGGCCCGTGGGCGCACGTCGACATGGCTGGGCCGGGCTTCATCGACCGCTCGCGCGGCGACTACCTACGCGTGCCCGGCGGCACCGGCTACGGCGTGCGGCTCATCGCCGAGCTGGCCACGAGCCTGGCGTGAACTTCCAGCTCTCGGAGGAGCAGGAACTTCTCCGCCGCACCGTCCGCGACTTCGCCTTGACCCGGGTCGCGCCGATCGCCGCCGAGCTCGACCGCGAATCCCGCTTCCCGTACGAGCTCGTCGCGGAGATGGCAGAGCTCGGGCTGATGGGCATCCCCATACCCGAGGAGTACGGCGGCGCGGGCGCGGGCACGGTCTCGTACGCGATCGCGGTCGAGGAGCTGACGCGGATCGACTCGTCTGTGGCGATCACCGTCGCAGCGCACACGTCGCTGGGCACGATGCCGATCTACCTGTTCGGCACCGAGGGGCAGAAGCAGGAATGGCTGCCGCGGCTGGCGTCGGGCGAGGCGCTCGCCGCATTCGGGCTGACCGAGGCGAACGCGGGATCAGACGCGGGCGCGACGCGTACGCGCGCCGAGTTGCGCGACGGCGCCTGGATCGTGAACGGCTCGAAGATGTTCATCACCAACGCCGGGACCGACATCACCGCTTTCGTGACCATCACGGCGCTCACGGGCGAGAACGAGGTGTCGAACATCATCGTCCCGAACGGGATCCCCGGCTACGACATCTCGGCGCCGATGCACAAGCTCGGCTGGCGCGCGTCGGATACGCGCGAGCTCTCCTTCCGCGACTGCGCCGTCCCCGAAGGGAACCTCCTCGGCGAGCGCGGCCAGGGTTTCCATCAGTTCCTCGAGATCCTCGACGGCGGCCGCATCTCGGTGGCCGCGATGGGCGTCGGCCTCGCGCAGGGCGCATACGACCTCGCGCTCGCGTATGCGAAGGAGCGCCACCAGTTCGGCAAGCCGATCGCCGAGTTCCAGGCGGTGCAGTTCGCGCTCGCGGACATGGCAACGGAGATCGACGCCGGCCGCGTGCTCGTGCACCGCGCCGCGTGGTTGAAGGACGAGGGCAAGGACTTCGCGCTCGCGGCCGCGCAGGCGAAGCTCTATACGGGCCTGCTCAGCAACCGCGTCGTGAACGCGGCGCTGCAGATCCACGGCGGCTACGGCTTCATGGACGAGTTCGCCATCTCGCGCCTGTACCGTGACCAGAAGATCCTCGAGATCGGGGAAGGCACGAACGAGGTGCAGCGCATGGTGATCGCGAAGCTCCTGGGGTTGTAGGTGCTGCCCGTAGCGCTCGCGGTCGTCGCCGCGCTGCTCTTCGCGCAGGGCATGGCGCGGCTCCGCCGGCGGGGCCGGGCGGACATCGCGGGCTGGGATCGAGCCGCCCTCTTCGGGCTCGGCCTCGCGGTGTCGGTCATCGCTCTCGTCGGTCCTGTCGACCGGCTCGCAGAGACGAAGTACCTGTCGGTGCACATGCTCCAGCACGTGCTGATCGGCGACCTCGCGCCCGCGCTGATGATCGTCGCCGTACGCGGGCCGCTGCTCGTGTTCCTCCTGCCGGCGCAGGTGCTCGCACCGCTGGCACGTAGCGTGCGCCTCCGCGCGGTGTTGTCGACGGTGCTCCAACCGCGCGTCGCGTTCGGGTTGTGGGCCGCGAACCTCGCGATCTGGCACGTCCCGTATCTGTACGACCTCGCGTTGCGCCACGATTCGCTGCACTATTTCGAGCACGCGTGCTGGGTCGTGGCCGGCCTGATCGTGTGGACGCTGCTCGTCGACCCGGGCTCGCACCGGCGCCTCACCGTCGGCGGCCGGATCGCGCTCGCGGCGGCGATGTTCGCCGCGGGCCAGGTGCTCACCGACGTGCTCGTCTTCAGCTTTCATCCGCTCTATCCGGCGTACCCGGGCCGGACCGACCAGCAGCTCGCCGGCGTCGCGATGATGGCCGAGCAGCTCGTCACGCTCGGCACGCTCTCGTTCGTGCTCCTCCGCCCCAGGATGCGCGCGACGCGGCTCGTGCACGCGTGAAACGCGACGCTGGCGAGGGGCGCGCGTGAGCCCGACCGACTTCTCCTTCGAGCCTGCATACATCGTTCTGGCCGTCGCGGCAGCGGCCGCGTATACGTGGGCGGCGCGGAGCGACCGGCCGAGCCGCCTGCGAATCGCGTCGTTTGCGACCGGCGCCTTCCTCGTCGCAGCCGCGCTCAACTCGCCGCTCGAGACGATCGCTGCGAAGCGGCTGCTCCTCGTGCACCTCCTGCAGAACGCGCTCGTCGCCGACATCGCGCCCGCCCTCGTCCTGCTCGGGCTGACGCCGGCGATGAAGGCGTGGCTCACGCGCCACGGCGCAAGCCACATCCGGGCGCGCTGGGCCATCGTCGCCTGGCTCGTCGCGTGGTACGGCACGCACCTCGCCGGCTTCTACAACTGGGCGCTCGACAACGGCTGGGGGCTCAACATCGAGCACGGTCTCCTCATTGCCGGCGGCCTGCTCTTCTGGTGGCCGCTCGTCTCGGGGCGCCTCCACGTGCCGGCCGCCCTCGCGTATCTCGGCGCCGGCTTCGTCGCGTCGTCATTCCTCGGCCTCGCGTTCATCTTCTCGGAGCACCCGTTCTACTCGTTCTACGAGCACGCGCCACGGCTGTGGGGCTTCTCGGCCATCCGCGACCAGAACCTCGGCGGCATCGCGATGAACGGCGAGCAGACGCTCGTCTTCCTCGTCGCAATCGGGTGGTACGTGTCGCGGCTTCTGGCGGAGGAAGAACGCTGATGCTCAGGCACAGCAGAGAGGCGCGGTTTCCCGCGCCTCTCTGACCATCCGCCGTCTTCCAGGCAGAATCTGGTTACGACAGGGCGTTGCAGACGGAGGCGCCGCCCGTTGCCGAGGTGCCGTTGACCTTGGTGACGGACGAGACGATCGCAGGCGGGGTGCTCTGGGTGATCTTGGTGCTGTCGCCGCCGACGTAGTAGGCGCCGTGACCGATGGCCTCGTCGTCGGAGAGACAGTACGCCGCGCCGCCGCCGAGGACCTTGACTGCCACCTTCGGCGAGACGCCGGGGGCTTCCTTGGCCAGGTTGCCGTTGGAGAGGCCGGTGTAGGTGCTGTTGCCGCCGGCGGTGTCCTGATACCAGGCCTCAGCGGCCGGGATCGCCGAGCGGACGTTCGACTGCGCTGCCGCATCCTGCGCGTTGCCGCGGAAGCTGAGGTACGACGGCACCGCGATCGCAACCAGGATGCCGAGGATGACGATGACGACCAGGAGCTCGATGAGGGTGAAACCGCTCTCCTCACGAGCCAGGCGCGTCTGAATCTTGCTGATCATTCGCAATCTCCTTGAGACGGGGTGGATGGCGCGCTAAAAGCGCCTGCTGCGCCTGCTATCGACGCCTGTGTCGCCCAGCAAGAGGGGCAAAAGGGTGATCGTGTCCCGAACCATCCCTCCCCCAGGGTGAGCGAGCCTCCCCCTGAGCGAGGGAGCGACCGCCTGCAACGACACGGTCTACGCCGGACCAGGCCGCGACAGGATCAAACTGTGGCACCGGTGACGACACCGCGTATGTCAAGCCAGGCGACACCGTTCGCGGGTGCGAGCACGTCCACAAGTCGTAAAGCGGAGTCACTTCAAGAGAAATAGCCGTGTTCGCTGCTAGCGTCGCCACGTGCTGTTCCGGCAGTTCGTGGACGACGACCTCGGATGCGCCTCGTACCTCGTCGGCGACGAGTCTGCGGGCGTGGCGGTCGTGGTCGACCCGGCGTACCGGATCGAGGCTTACCTCGAAGAGGCGGAGCGGCGCGGCGTCCGGCTGACGGCGGCGCTCGAGACGCACACACACGCCGACCATGTCTCCGGACACGGCCGGCTGGCGCTCGAGCACGGTCTGCCTACCTACGTGCACCAGGCGTCCGGCGCCGAGTACCCCCACGAACCGGTCGCCGACGGCTCCGAGATCGAGCTCGGCGAGGTTGTCCTGCGGACGCTGCACACGCCCGGGCACCGTCCCGAGCACTGTGCCTTCGCCGTGATCGACCGGTCGCGCGGCGACGAGCCGTGGCTCGTCCTCACCGGCGACTCGCTCTTCGTCGGCGACGCGGCGCGGCCCGACCTCGCGGTCGAGGCGCGTGACGGCGCGGAGGATCTCTTCCGGTCGCTGCACCGGCTCGTCGACCTCGGGGACGGCGTCGAGGTGTTTCCCGGCCACGTCGCCGGCTCGCTGTGCGGCGCAGCGATGAGCTCGAAGGCGTCGACGACGATCGGCTTCGAGCGCCGGTACAACCACGCGCTCCTCGAGGATGAGGACGAGTTCCTCGGTCTCGCGCTCGGGCCGCAGCCGCCGCGGCCGCCGAACATGGAGCGGATCGTCGACCTGAACCGCGGCGTGTTCGTCGCAGCGCAACCGCCGTTGCAGGAGGTCGCGGACGCAGGCGACGCGGTCGTCCTCGACGTGCGTTCCGCGCGCGACTTCGCCGGCGGCCATCGTCCCGGCGCCGTCAACGTCCCCGTGTCCGGATCGAGCTTCGCGACGAAGACGGCGTTCGTGCTCCCCGACCGGCCGGTCGTCGTGCACGCCCGCCACGAGGAGGAGGCCGTGCGCGCGGCGCGCTCGCTGCACGCGGTCGGCATCTTCGACATCGCCGGCTGGCAGCGCGGCGGCGGCGAGGAGCAGGTCGAGCCGGTGACGATCGACGAGCTCGAGCGCATGCTCGCGTCCGGCGAGATCGAGGTGCTCGATGTCCGCGAGGCGGACGAGCGCGACGCGGCATTCATCCCCGGCACCGATCACATGCCGTATCGCAACGTCCGCCAGGCGGCCGAGAACGGCCTCTGCGGGGGCCGGCCGGTCGTCACCATCTGCGAGACCGGCGCGCGGGCGGCGGTGGCGGCCAGCGTGCTGAGCGCCGCAGGCGTCTCCGCGCGCCCGGTCGTCGGCGGCATCTCGGAATGGCGCGCGCGCGGCGGCGAGCTCGCCTCGTTCCGCCGCTGCGGCGGAAGCTAGACGGCTCAGCCTGCGGCGGCGAGCAGCGTCTCGGCGCGGCGCACGATGCGCGACGCGCCGACGGCGCGATAGAACGCGAGCGCGCGCTGAAGCTGGACATCCGCCTCGGCGCGACGGCCCTGCGCCGCGAGCTGCTCGGCGGCGAGCAAACGGACGGCCGCCTCGTCGGAGGGGCCGGAGATCTGCGGAAAGAGATCAGCCGCCTCCACCGCCCGGCCTGTCAGAACGAGACGGGTCGCACGCACGCGCGGCGTCTCGATCGCGCGCTCGAGCAATCTCATCCACGCCTCCGCACGATCCAGTCGCACGATCGCCGTGAGAAACATCCCTGGGACGCCCGGAGACCGCGGGAAGAATCCGTATGCGAGCACCTTGTCGAGCAGCTCCTGCGCACGCGCTCTCTCTCCGACGACCTCCAGCACCGTGGCGGCACCGACGAACCTTGGGATGACGGCTTGCCAGTCCTGCGCCGTCTCAACGCCCACGAGCGCTTGGTTGACGTCGTCGATCACGCCGGGACCTCCTCGCGCAGCATGGATCCAGGCGCAGAGGAGGCGAGCGGAATCCTCGAGGTAGTGCCCGCCCATCGGCGCGACCCGTGCGAGGAACCCCTGCGCGCGGGCGAGGGCCTCGTCCCACCGCCCGTCTCCCTCCGCGTGCCAGGCATCGCCGACATCCAGCCACAAGATCATGCGCTGGTCCCCGACGCGCTTCGCGAAGTCCATCGCCGCGAGATGCCGTGTGCGCACCTCGGCGTGGTCTCCTTTCATCAAGGTGGTAACCACACGGTTCGTCAGCGCGCGGGCCACTTCCACGACCGCTGTCGGAGCGTCGAGCGCGAGTACCTGGTCGTAGAGCACATCCGCGCCGTCGAGGTCGCCGTCGAAGGTCATGGCAACGGCCATCGTGTTCAGCACGCTCGCACGCAGTTCGTCGAGGCCGAGCTCCTCGGCCAGCCGTAGCGCTTCCGTGCTCACCTCCCGCCCCTCATCCGTTCGGTTTGCGAATACGGCGAGCCTGGCCTGCTCGGCGAGGACGGCGGCGAGCGCCTTCGACGGCGGCCGGCCCTCGAGCAGTGCACGGGCGGCTTCCACCCGGCTCTGCGCGTCGCCTGCCAGGCCGGCTCGCCACGCGACGTTCGCCGCGAGCACTCCGATCTCGGCGGCAGCCTCGACGTCGCCCACCGCGATGAGGGCGTCACGCGCAGCATCCAGCTCTGCGCCGGCTTCCCCCTCGGCCTGCAGACGCGCGCGCGCGTGGCCCGCAAGGACGTACGGGCGTTCGCGGTCATCCGGCCACAGCCCCAACGCCTCGGTGTAGAAGCGCTCGGCGTTCGCGAACGCGTTGAGCCGCAGCGCCCGCTCGCCCGCTCGCCGGAATGCGACACCTGCCCCAGCCGCGATATCGGCGCCGAGGTCGATGGCCGCGGCGTAGTGATGCGCGACCAGTTCGGCCTGGTCGTCTCCGCGCCCAAGATCCTCGATCCAGCCGGCGGCACGGACGTGCCGCTCGGCGCGCGCTGCGCGGGGGATCTGCCCGTATGCGACATCGCGCACCAGCACATGCCGGAACGCGTACTCGTCCTCGCCGCCGAAGGACGAGCGACGTTCGCGCCGCACCATCCCGCGCCGCTCCAGCGCGTGCAGCGCGCTCGCCACCTCATCGCGGTCGACGCCGGTCAGCTCGGCTGCTGCGCCCGCCCAGAAGACCTTGCCGATGACGGCCGCGTCCTGGAGCAACCGCTTCTCCAGCGGCTCGAGCACGTCGAGTCTTGCGGCGATGATCCCCTGCACCGTCTCGGGGAGCGGCATGTCCTCGGCGGAGCCGCGCTCGACGAAGAGGCGCGCGAACTGCTCGGCGTACAGCGGATTCCCGCCGGCGCGTTCGAGCAGCGCCTGCTGCGTCTCCGCCGGCAGGAGTGCCTGCTCGAGCACCGCTTGGATGATCTGCGCCGCTTCCTCGTCGGCGAGCGGCGTGAGCGCGAGCGTCGTCGCGTTCAGCTTGCCTCCGCCCCAGCCCGGACGTCGCTCGAGCAGCTCCGGACGCGCAGTGCCGAGCACGAGCAGCGGGACGCTGCCCGCCCAGTCGGCGAGATGGTCGACGAAGTCGAGCAAGCCGTCGTCGGCCCAGTGCAGGTCCTCGAACACGAGGATGAGCGGCCGCTGCTCGGCGAGCCCTTCGAGGTACCGGCGCCACGCGGCAAACCCCTCTTCCCTGCGATCGCCGGTGTCGTCCGGCTGCTCAACGCCGACGAGCGGCAGGAGGTGCTGCGCGACCCAGCCACGATCGTCTGCGTCGACCGTTGCGTCGACGCTTGCGCGCAGCTTCTCCTCCGCGGCATCCGCGTCGTCGTTGTCCTGGATCCCGGCCTGCGCCTTCACCATCTCCGCGAGCGCCCAGAAGCTCACGCCCTCGCCGTAGGGCAGCGCGCGGCCCTGCCGCCACCACACGAGGTCGGGCTGGGCGTCGAGCGTCGCGAACAGCTCGGCGACGAGTCGCGACTTCCCGATGCCGGGAACGCCGACGAGCGTGACGAGCTGCGTCTCGCGTTCGGTGCGCGCACGGTCGAACGCGCCGAGGATCGTCTCCAACTCGCGCGCACGCCCGACGAGCGGGAGCAGCGCGCGCTGGTCGAGGTCGACGCCGAAGCGCGAGCGGGCCTGGATCGCCTCCCACACGGGAATCGGCTCCGACTTGCCCTTCGCGGACACCGGTTCCCGCTCCTCGTAGTCGATCGCCTCGCGCGTCGCGCGGTAGGTCGTCTCACCGACGAGGACGCCGTTCACCGGCGCTGCCGACTGCAGGCGCGCGGCGGTGTTCACGACGTCGCCGGCGGCCATCCCCTCGCCCTCCGCAGGCCGCGCGCCGAGGAGCACGAGCGCCTCGCCCGTGTTCACGGCGATGCGCACCTGCAGGTCGTCCTCCTCGCGCGCCCAGTCGCGGATGGCGAGCGCGGCGCGCACCGCGCGCTCAGGATCGTCCTCGTGCGAGACCGGCGCGCCGAAGAGCGCCATCACCGCGTCGCCGATGAACTTCTCCACCGTCCCGCCGAACCGCTCCAGCTCGGCGCGCAGGCGTTCCCAGTACGGCGCGAGCACCGCGCGCACGTCCTCCGGGTCGAGCCTCTCCGCCCGCGAGGTGAAGCCGACGAGATCCGCGAACAGCACGGTGACGACCTTGCGTTCCTCGCGGCGCTCGGACTCAGCCACGAGCGCGGCGCCGCACTCCGAGCAGAACTTCGCGCCGGCCTGGGTGTCGTGCCCGCAGACGGGGCAGGGAGCCACGCGAAAGAGTCTAGGACAGTCGATGCGCGGGGTAACCCCAGCGCCCGAGATTCGCGACGATCTCGTCGCAGTGCGAAGGGTCGCGCGTAAGCAGCGTCAGCTCGACGCCGGTCTCGCCAACGGGGTTGCCGGTCTCGCGCTGGTGCTCGACCTCGACGACGTTCACGCGGTCGTTCGCGAGCAGCGTCAGGAGCTTCGCCAGCTCGCCGGGCCGGTCGGGCACGCGCGTGCGCAGCACGAGGTAGCGGCCCGCGGCCGCAAGGCCGTGACGCATGACCGAGATGAGGAGACTCGCGTCGATGTTCCCGCCGGAGAGGATCGGGACGACGGCGCCACGCGCCTTCGCCTTCCCGCTCAGCAGCGCGGCGACGCTGACCGCACCCGCGCCCTCGACGACGAGCTTCGTCCGCTCGAGCAGGAGGACGATGGCCGCGCTGATCTCCTCATCGGTGACGGAGACGATCTCGTCGAGCGTCTTCTCGAGGATCGACATCGTCAGCTCACCCGGTCGTTTCACCGCGATGCCGTCCGCGATCGTGAAGCCAGGGCCATCCGGGAGGGTCCCCGCCGCCTGCACGCCGACGATGCGCAGATCGGGGCGCACGGCCCGCAGCGCGAGCGAGATGCCAGAGGCGAGTCCGCCGCCGCCGATCGGGATGAGCACCGTCCCGAGGCCTTCGACCTGGTCGACGAGCTCGAGCCCGATCGTCCCCTGGCCGGCGATGATCGCGGGGTCCTCGAACGGATGGACGAACGTTGCGCCCGTCTCGGCGGCGTATGCCACCGCCGCCTCGAGCGCCTCCTCGAACGCGGGGCCCATCAACTCGACGTCGGCCCCGTAATGGCGCGTCGCGTCGACCTTTGCCATCACCGCGTCCTGCGGCATGAAGATGCGTGCCTTCGCGCCGGCTTCGCGTGCCGCCCACGCCACCGCCTGGCCGTGGTTCCCGGCGCTCGCCGCGACGACGCCGGCCGCGCGCTGGTTCTCGTCCAGCAGCGACATGCGGTTGTACGCGCCGCGGATCTTGAACGAGCCCGTTCGTTGGAGGTTCTCCGCCTTGAGATGCACGTCGCTTCCGCACGTCTGCGACAGCGTCTCAGAGCGGTAGACGGGCGTGACGCGCGCGACGCCGTCGAGGCGCGCCCGCGCAGCCTGGATGTCAGCGAGTTCCGGAACCATCGATGTGAAACACCTTGTCGAGGATCTCACGGACAGCGGTGAGCGGGTCGAGCTCCCGGCGCTGCACCTCGTCGAGCAGGCGGCGCAGCTCGGGATCGTCCGAGACGGCGTTCTCGAGATGCGTCTTTGCGCGCGCCGAGGCGACGGCGAACACCTCGCCGGCGAGGTTGTTGCGCCGGCGCTCGTCGAGCTGTCCCGACTCCTCGAGGTGCGCGCGGTGCGCCGCGATCCTCTCCCACAACTCGGGGACACCCTCGCCGCGCGTCGCCTCGGTGAGGATGATCGGCGGGCGCCAGTCGCTGTCGCGATCGAGCGCGAGGATCGAACGTACCTCGTTCAGCATCGTCTTCGCCGCCGGGTGATCCATCTTGTTGATCGCGATCACGTCGGGGATCTCCATGATCCCCGCCTTCAGCGCCTGCACGGAGTCGCCTGAGCCGGGCATGAGCACGAGCACGACCGTGTCGGCGATGCCGATCACCTCCACCTCGCTCTGACCGGCGCCGACGGTCTCGAGGAAGACGACGTCCTTGCCCGCCGCGTCGAGGACGAGCAGCGCCTGCAGCGTCGCCTCGGCGAGGCCGCCGAGGTGCCCGCGCGTGCCCATCGAGCGGATGAACACCCCGGGGTCGAGAAAGTGGTCGGAGAGCCGGATGCGGTCGCCGAGCAGCGCACCCTTGGAGAACGGGCTCGACGGATCAACGGAGACGACGCCGACGGTCGTCTCCTGCGCGCGGACGTGGCGGACGAGCGCGGAGATGAGGCTCGACTTGCCGACCCCGGGCGGGCCGGTGATGCCGACCGCGTACGCGTTGCCCGTGGAGGGATAGAGGTCGGCGACGACGCCGTAGGCGAGCGGGTCGCCGTTCTCGACGAGCGTGATCGCGCGTGCGAGCGCGCGCCGGTCGCCCTCGCGGACGCCGGCCGCAAGCGTTTCCCTTGTCCAGTCGCGACGCCCCGCCACGGAGCGTGACTCTAGTTAGCGCGCCGGTTCGACCGTTGCGCCCGCGCTCGCGGGCTCGCGAGCCAGGAAGTAGCCGACGACGGCGGCGAGTACGTACGCCATTGCGGCGCCGCCCCAGATCCAGCGCGGGCTCACCGTATGGAGCAAAGCTCCGGCCGCGACGTTGGCGACCGCGGTGGCGAGGAACGTCGCGCTCATCACGAGCGTGAGCGCGCGGCCGCGCATCGCGTCTGCGGAGCCGCGCTGCACGAGCACTGCGTTGCAGACGATCGCAGCGCCATCCCCCGCTCCCCCGACGGCGGCGCAGGCGGCGGCGACCCAGATGTCGGGGCTCGCCGCCGCGCCGCCGAAGCCGAGCGCCATGACCGCGAGCGCGCCTGCGTACGTCCGAGCAGGCCCGATCCGCTCGAGCAGCATGCTGCCGGCGAAGCTCCCGACCACGAGCCCGCCTCCGATCGCGCCGTACAGGAGCCCGTAGCCGACGTCGCCGGCGTGGAATGTGTTCTTCGCAAGGAAGATCTCGGCAACGTTCGCGGCGCCGATGCCGAGGCACGCGATGCCCCAGGCGACGAGGACCGCGAGCAGCGCGCGCGAACGCATGACGGCGACGAAGCCGTCGGCGAGGTCCCGCCAGTGGCCGCGGGTAAGCGCCGTCTCGCTCTGGAGCATGCGCGACGGGATGCGCGCGATGATCACGGCCGAGACGAGGAACGATGCGCCGTTGATCCAGTACGCCGTGTGCGGGCCTGCCGCGGCGGTGAGAATGCCGCCGAGCACGGGGCCGATCGCCCAACTGACGTTCTCCATCGTCTGGAGGAGCGCATTCGCGGCAGGTAGGTCTTCGTCGGAGACGAGGTTGGGGACGCCGGCGTAGACCGCGGGGCGGAAGAAGCCGGTGGCGAGGCCCGCGACGGCCGCGAGCGCGACGATCGCTGCAGGGCTGCTCGTGAACGGGAGTGCGAAGAAGACCGCGGCGCGGACGAGGTCGGCGCCGATCATGAGGTCGCGGCGGCGCAGCCGGTCGAGCAGCGGCCCCAGCGTCAGGCCGACGACGACGGTCGGGAGATAGGCGACGACGAGGACGGCGCCCACCCAGAGCCCGGAATTGGTCCTGTCCTTGATGTCGATCGCAAGCGCGATCGCGGCGAGCAGGGTGCCGACGCTCGACCCGAGTGTGGCGATCGCCAGGAGGCGAAAACCCGGGTTCCGGAGAGGCAGCAGCTGACGGCTGACAGCTGTCAGGGCGCCTGCGAACCTAGCACCCTTTTGTCCGGGTTACGAGACTCCCGAGAGGACCTGTCCGAGGCAGACAGCGAAAAACGCGTTCTCTTCGGGCGTGCCCACGGTGACGCGAATCGCCTCCGGCGCGCCGAAGCTGCCGAGCGGCCGGACGATGACGCCCTGGCGCAGCAGCCGGTCGAAGAGCGCGGCGCCGTCGCCGACGTCGGCGAAGAGGAAGTTGCCGAGCGCGGGGCCGGCCGGCTCGAGGCCGTGCGCCCGGAGCGTCTCCCCGAGTTCCTCGCGCCCGGCCGCGTTCACCGCCCGCCGCCGCGCCAGCTCGGCCTCGTCGCCGAGGCTCGCGAGTGCGGCCGCCTGTGCGGTCGCGGAGACGTCGAACGCGCGCCGCACCTTGCTCGTCGCCGTCACGACGTCCTTCGGCGCGATGCCGTAGCCGACGCGCAGGCCCGCGAGCCCGTAGATCTTCGAGAACGTCCGCAGGACCACGACGCGCCGGCCCTGCTTGAACAGCTCTGCGACGCCGTCGGCGTAGTCGGGATCGTCGACGTACTCGAAGTAGGCCTGGTCGACGACGGCGAGGACGTGCTCGGGCAGGCGCTCGACGAACGCGAGCAGCTCGTCGCGGCCGTTCGCCGTCCCGGTCGGGTTGTTCGGATGGCAGACGTAGACGAGCTTCGTGCGCGGACCGACCTCGGCGAGCATCGTGTCCAGGTCGTAGACGTGGTCGCGCAGCGGCACCTTGCGCGGCACGGCGCCGAGCTTCAGCGCATCGAGGACGTAACTCGGAAACGACGGCCAGCCGCAGACGATCTCGTCGCCTGCGTCGAGCGTCGCCTGTGAGAGCAGGTCGATCACGCCGTCGGCGCCGGCGCCGACGATCACTTCCTCGAGCTCGACGCCGTGATGCTCGGCGAGCGCTGTCCGCAGGGCGTACACGCCCCCGTCCGGGTACCGGTTCAGGTCGCGCGTCGCGCGCTCGAGCGCCTCGACCGCCGCCGGAAACGGGGGAAACGGCCCCTCGTTCGATGCGAGCTTGACGACCCTGTCGAGGCCGAGCTCACGCTGGACTTCCTCGATCGGCTTGCCCGGTTCGTACGGGATCAGATCTGCGATGGAGCGGCGGAAGAGGCCGCCGCTCACTCAGCGGTGTCCGAGCGCTTTTTTCGCTTCAACATCAGCAGCGCGCCGAGAGCCGCGAGCGCGCCTGCGACCGCTCCGCCCTTGCGCTTTGCCGCCGGAACCGCTTCCTGCGCCTTCTTTCGTGCGGCGCGCTTTCCCAGCTTGACGACGACCCAGCCGATCGTCGCGTTGCGCCTGTTGACGATGCCCATGCCCGACCTCCTTTTCATGGTCGAGGCTATCCGATCGCCGCAGTCAAGCATCCCCCGGGGCCCGCGGGCGGCATGGCCCCGGGGGATGGGGACGAGGGCACGTCCTGATGATTGAGACGCGCTTGGCGGCGAAAACTTGCGCCTAGATGCCCGTTTTCGCGAAAAACCTGCGCTCAGGCAGGAGCTTTGGCGCGAGGCTTGCGATTCGGGATGTGGATGGCCCGGCCGAGGGCGGCGAGGCCGGCTTCCTTGAGCGCCTCCGACAGCGTCGGGTGCGGGGCCATGCCGTCCGCGACGGTCTCCACCGTCGACTCCGCGTCGATCGCCACCACGGCCGCCTCGATGAGGTCGGTGACGTGCGGCCCGATCATGACGACGCCGAGCAGCTCGCCGTAGCGGGTCTCGTGGATCGACTTCACCCAGCCGACGGTCTCGTCCTGCATGACGGCACGGGCGTTCGCGACCCAGGGGAACTGACCGACGGCGACGTCGTCGCCGTACTCCTCGCGCGCCTGCGCCTCCGTGAGGCCGACGCCGGCGATCTCGGGATCCGTGTAGATCGGCCGCGGGATGGCGCGGTTGTCGACCACGGCGTCGTGACCGCAGGCGTTCTCGGCCGCGACCTCGCCCTCGCGGAACGCCGTATGCGCGAGCTGCCAGTACCCGGCGCAGTCGCCGACCGCGTAGATGTGCGGGACGCTCGTACGCCGATGCTCGTCGGCGGCGACGCCCTTGCGCTTGTCGAACTGCACACCCGCAGCTTCGAGCCCGATGCCCTCGACGAGCGGCCCGCGGCCGACCGAGACGAGCATGAGATCGGCCTCGATCGTCTCGCCGTCACCGAAGTGGACGACGAGCGACGAGCCGTTGTCCTCGACGCGCGTGCACTGCTTCCCGAGATGGAGCGTGATCCCGCGCTTGCCGAACTGCTTCGCGAGCTCCTTGCCCGCGTCCTCGTCCTCCTGCGGGATGAGCGTCAGCATCTCGATGATCGTCACCTCGGAGCCGAAGCGGCGGAAGATGGACGCGAACTCGCAGCCGATGATGCCGCCGCCGAGAACAGCGAGGCGCTTCGGCACCTGCTCCTGTGCGAGCAGGCCGGTCGAGTCGACGCAGCGTGGCGAATCGAGTCCCGGGATCGGCGGCAGCAGCGGGAACGAGCCCGTCGCGACGACCGCCTGCTTGAAGGTGACGTCCTCGCCGCCTTCGACCGCGATCGTATTCGCGTCCTTGAAGCGCCCGGTTCCCTTCACCCACTCGACGCCGTTCGCCTTGAAGAGCGACGCGACGCCGGACGTCATCTGGTTGACGACGCCTGCCTTCCACGCGTTCGAGGCGGCGAAGTCGAGCTTCGCCTCGCCGACGTTCACGCCGAACTTCGCGAAGTGCTCCTCGGCCTCCTTGAGCGCGAACGCGGTCTGCACCCACGCCTTCGTCGGGATGCAGCCGACGCGCAGGCACGTGCCGCCGAGCTCGGGCTCCTTCTCGATGCAGGCGACTTTCGCGCCCAGCTGCGCGGCACGGATGGCGGCGGTGTAGCCGCCTGGGCCACCACCGAGAACTGCGACGTCGACGTCCATCGAGTCGATGGTACTCAGAGACGCTTGATCATCGTCACGGCATGCGGCGACTCGGACACGACCTCGAACCCGAAGCTCTCGTACCAACCGACCTGCTGCGCGTCGGTGCTCAAACTGACCGCTGCGAAGCCGTCGGCCCGCGCGCGCTCCAGCAGCGCCTCGAGCAGCTCCTTGCCCGCGCCCTTGCCGCGCCGGCTCGGGACGACGGCGATGGTCAACTCCGGCGTCTTCTCGTCCACGAAGCCGAAGCCCGGCTCGTCGGCGGTGAATACGCGGTACCAGGCGGCGCCGTACGCGTGCGGGCCTTCCATGGCGACAACGCCGGCGTCGCCGGTGCGGCCCCAGTTGCGGACGTAGCGGTAGACGGGCCGTTCGGCGTCCTCGGTCAGGCGCCAGTGGTATGCGTGACGGAGCATGTCGCGCAGGAAGCGCGCGTCCTGTCTGTCCGCCGGCCGCAACATCAGAGCTCCTGCGCGAGTTGCACGCGGTTGCCGTCCGGGTCGTAGACGTCGAGCAGCCGCATCTGGCCGGTGAGCTCGAGCACGATCCCGACCTCGACCCCTGCCGAGCGCAGTCGCTCGGACTCGACTTTTACGTCGGGGACGTCGACGTGCGCGACCGCGCCGTCCGGCTGCGGCTCGCCCTCGGCCAGCCCGATGTCCATTCCGCCGCGCTCGAGCCGCGCCCACCGCTTCGAGAAATCGACCGCGGTCTCTTCGAACAGCAGCGTCTCGCGGTAGAAGCGTCGCGCGGCGTCGAGATCGCGAACGTGGTACCAGACGGTCGGTCCCGCGGTCACTTACAGCGCGAGGCCGGGAAACTCGAGGAAAGCCTTGATCGTCTTCAGGAACTCGGCGCCGGTGGCACCGTCGACGGCGCGGTGGTCGCACGTGAGCGTCATCGTCATGAGCGGGACGACGAAGAGCTCTCCGTCGCGCGGTACGACCTGTTCGCTCGTCGCACCGACGGCGAGGATCGACGCCTGCGGCGGATTGAGCACGGCGACGAACTGGTCGACCTCGAACATGCCGAGGTTGGAGATAGTGAACGTCCCGCCGTCGATGTCCTCGGCGCGGAGCTTCGAGTCGCGCGCGCGGGCGACGAGGTCGCCGCGCACCTGAGCGATCTGCGTGAGCGTCAGCTGCTCGGCGTTGTGCACGACGGGGACGACGAGCCCCTGCGGCGCCGCGACGGCGATGCCCACGTTCGCGTTCGGGAACGACAGCAGCGCGTCCTCCGTGTACTGCACGTTCATCTCCGGGTGCCGGGCCAGCGCCTGCGCGCACACGCGCGTGAGGAGATCGGTGACGGTGACCCGCACGTCGGGCTCGATCTCGCGGCGGCGCGCGACGAGCTCGTTCGCCCGCGTCATGTCGGCGGAGACGGTGAGGGTGAAGACGGGAACCGTCCACGCCTCGGAGAGACGGCGCGCGATCGTCTTGCGGATGTTGGAGAGCGGCGTGGACGTCACCGCGCCGGTCGCTGCAGTGGGTGCTGCCACGCGAGGCGCCGCCGCGGCAGGTGTCTCGACGTCCTGCGCGACGATGCGCCCATCGGGCCCGGTGCCTCGGATGGACGAGAGGTCGATCCCGCGCTCGCGCGCGAGGCGCCGCGCGAGCGGCGACGCCTTGATCCGTCCGTTCGTCGTCGGCTCGGAGACGCGCTGCTCTTCCTTCGGCTCAGGCGCAGGCGCGGGCGCTGCCTCCTTCGGCTTCGGCGCGGGCGCTTCGACTGCCGCGACGCTCTCACCCTCCTTGCCGATGAAGGCGATCGTCCTCCCCACCTCGACCTCGCCCTCGGGGATCGCGATCTTCAGCAGCACGCCGCTCGCTTCGGCCTCGACCTCCTGCGTCACCTTGTCGGTGTCGAGCTCGTACAGCGGCTCGCCCTTCGCCACCTGCTCGCCCTCGGACTTGAGCCAGCGGACGATCGTCCCCGACTCCATGCCCTGGCCCAGCCGCGGGAGCTTGACCTCGGTCGCCATTACTTGTTGACCGTGCGCAGGATCGCCTGCAGCACGTCGTCCGCGTGCGGGACGACGAACTGCTCCATCACCGGTGCGAACGGGAGTGGCGAGAACTTTGCGCCCACGCGCTCGATCGGCGCGTCGAGCCAGTCGAAGGCCTGGTACTGGATTACTGCCGCGACCTCGGCGCCGAAGCCCATGCGCGTTACCGCCTCGTGCGCAACGACCGCGCGGTTCGTCTTCTTCACCGACGCGACGAGCGTCTCCTCGTCGAGCGGCTGCAGCGTGCGCGGATCGACCACCTCGACGGAGACACCCTGCTTCTCCGCCTCTTCCGCGGCCTGGAGCGACTCGTGCACGAGGCGGCCGGTCGCGATCACGGTGACGTCGTCGCCCTCGCGGTGGATGCGCGCCTTGCCGATCGGGATCGGCTCGATTTTCTCCGGCACGTTGCCCTTGATGCCGTACAGCGTGCGGTGCTCGAAGAACACGACCGGGTTGTCGTCGTAGATCGCCGACCACAAGAGACCGCGCACGTCTTCGGGCGTCGACGCGAACACGACCTTCAAGCCGGGGATGTGCACGAACCACGCCTCGAGCTGCTGCGCGTGCTGCGCGCCCGGCGACCAGCCGGCGCCGCCCTGCGTGCGGAAGACGACGGGGACCGTGAGCTGCCCGCCGGACATGTAGCGGAGCTTCGCCGCCTGGTTCACGACCTGCTCGGCGGCGAGCGTCATGAAGTCCTCGTACATGATCTCCGCGATCGGGCGCATGCCCTGCATGGCCGCGCCGATCGCCGCTCCGGCGAGCGCCATCTCGGAGATGGGCGTGTTGCGCACGCGCTCGCGGCCGAACTCCTCGAGCATCCCGCTCGTGACGCCCATCGAGCCGCCCATCTCGGCGATGTCCTCGCCCATGATGAAGACGCTGTCGTCCTGGCGCATCGCCGTCGCGAGCGCGTCGCGCACGGCCTCGCGGTAGGAGAGCTCAGGCATAGATGTTCTTCAGCGCGTCTTCGGGCGCGGGATCGGTGCCGTTCTTCGCGAACTCGACCGACGCCTCGACGATTTCCGTGACCTCCGCGTCGAGCTCGTCGAAATCGTCGTCTGAAAGCTCGAGCCTGGCGCGCAGCAACGTGATCGGGTCGCGGATCTCCGCGAGCTTTCGCGCCTCGTCCTTGTCGCGGTACACCTGCGGGTCGCCGATGTAGTGGCCGTGCAGACGCACGCAATCGAGGTGCACGAACACGGGGCCCTTGCCGGCTCGCGCGTACTCGAGCGCCTGGCGCGCGGTCTTGTAGACGGCCTCGACGTCCTGACCGTCGGCCTTCAACGCCTTCATGCCGAATGCCTTCGCGCGATCGGAGAGATCGCGGATCGGCGAGTGCTGCGACTCCGGCGTCGACTCGGCCCACTTGTTGTCCTCGAGCACGAAGACGGCAGGCACCTTCCACAGCTGCGCCAGGTTGAGCGACTCGTGGAACGTCCCGATGTTCGTCGCGCCGTCGCCGAAGAACGCGAGCGCCACGCGCGGCTCGCCGCGCATCTGGAAGGCGAGCGCGGCGCCGGTGACATGCGGCAGTCCGCCGCCGATGACTGCGTTCGCGCCCATGTTCCCGCGCTCGATGTCGAAGAGGTGCATGGAGCCGCCGTAGCCATGCGAGCAGCCCTCGGCCTTCCCGTACAGCTCGGCCATCAATTCGTTCGGATGCGTGCCCTTGGCCAGCGTGTGGCCGTGCGCGCGGTGGGTCGAGGCGATGATGTCCCCGTCCTCCAGCGCCCGGCAGACGCCGACGGCGCAAGCCTCCTGGCCGATGGCCACGTGGAGGAAGCCGGGCAGCTCCCCGGCGCGGAAACGCTCCTCCACCTTCTCCTCGAAGCGGCGGATGAGCAGCATCTCGCGCAGCACGTCGCGCAGGTCGCCCTTCGCGAGCGATGTCTTGGTCTCAACCTTTGCCACGGCGCGCAGTTTATGGTTCGGTCGATGGCACTCGTCGACCAATGGATGGAGATCGAAAGCGGCCTGGATCCGAGGTGGCAGGACGCGCGCGTGCTGCTCACGATCGACGACGAGGCACAGGTCGAGCGCGCGCTTGCGCTGCTCGGGCCAGCAGGCCCGGGACGGTCGGGACGCGAGATCCGCTTCTACGCGCAGCGCACCGGCGGCGCGATCGGACCCGAAGCGGTGCAACGGTTGTTGCGGCGAATCGACGAAGAAGACGTCATAGGCACGCTTGCACTCGTCTCCTCGGATGAAGCGCCGGCGACTCCGGTCGTCTCGAAGCCGTCGCTCGCCGCCGAATGGAACGCCGTCGTCGGCACGCTTCCCGCCGACTGGAGCGACCTGCTGTGCGAGCTCGAGCTGACGTCGAGCGACCACATCGACATCGCGGCGCTGCTCACCGCGCCCCTCAATCCGTACCAGAGCGGCCTCGAGAAACCTGGCTTCCAATTCCGCGTCGCGCACACCGCCGGCTACGGCGCGTCCGCAGGAATGGCGCACCGCTGTCTGACCCGCCTCGACGAGGCCGGCATCCCCGGCGAGGTGCGCGTCGTTCGCGTCCTTTCCGACACGCACCCCGTCGGAACGCAGGGTCCCGTGTGGATGATCGGAGGCAAGACGGTCTGATGCCGGACCCCGTCGCCTGGAAGGCCGTGGAGAAGGGTTGGCCCGTCTACGACAGCGTCGGCGAGCAGATCGGCACCGTGCACGAGATCGCGGGCGACACCGAGCACGACATCTTCGACGGCTTCGGCGTGAAGACGAGCGCACTCGGTCACGTCAAATACGTTCCGGCGGAGATCGTCGCGAGCATCGCTGTCGGCGAAGTTCGCCTCACCATCCCCCCAGAAGCAGTTGGGCAGCTTGGGGACTTGCACGCCGAGATCGAGGAGCAGATCCTCCCCGAGAAGTCGCCGTGGTATCAGCGGCTCGCCTGGTGGACGACCGGCCGCAACCGTTGAGCGGTCTCACCGGAGCAGCACGTCGGGTCACCGAGTCGGCACGCTCGCTCGTGCGGCTCGAGCTGCAGCTCGCCGCCGCCGAGGTGAAGCACAAGATCAAGGCGCTCGCGGTAGGGCTCGGGCTCGTCGCGACGGCGGCCGCCCTCGGCTTCTTCGCACTCGTGTTCGCGCTTGCGGCCGCGGCGGCGGCGCTCGCGACGGTGCTGGCCGTCTGGCTGACGCTGCTCGTCATGTTCGGCGTCCTGCTCCTGCTCGCGGGAATCGTCGGCATGATCGGCGCCAGGCTTCTCGGCAAGAGCGCATCGCCGGTGCCGGAGCAGGCGCTCGAGGAGGCACGGCTCACGACCGAGGCGCTCCGCAATGGCCACTGAGTCCGAGATCCGCCGCGAGCTCGCCGGTGAGCGCAAGCAGCTGACTGAGGCGGTCGCGACATTGCGCGAGGAGCTCGGGAACGCCCGCGACCGCGGGAAGAAGGTCGGCGCGGCGTTCGGTGCGGCTGCGAGCGCCGCAGCGGCGGCCAAGCTGCTGCTGCGCCTCCGGCGCCGCTAAGCGCGCAGCTCGGCGTCGAATCGCTCGCGCAGAGCGTCGACGATCCGCATGCGCAACACCGCCGCGTCCTCGTCGGTAAGCGTCCGCTCGGCCGATCCGAACGCCACGCGGAAGGCGACCGAGCGCTTGCCTGCCCCGATCTGCTCGCCGCGGTATTCGTCGAACACGGAGACGTCGCGCAGCTCGGCGCCGGCCGCCTCGCGCATAGTCGCGGCGAGCTCGGCCGCCGGCACGTCCTCGTCGACGATGAATGCGAGGTCCTGCAGGACGGACGGGAACGTGATCACATCCTCGTAGAGGATCCGCGCCGGCATCGCGTCCGCAAGCGCACCGAGGTCGAGCTCGAATGCCGCCCAGCCGGTCGCGACCGCGGGATGCACCTCTCCAATCCATCCCTGCGGCAGCCTCGCGGTCTTCCCCGGGTGCAGGAGCGGGTTCGAGCCGCGCTCGATCTCGGGCTCGATCTTGAGCGCGTCGAGCAGCGTGTCGACGACACCCTTGGCATCGGGATACGTCCCCTCGACAACGCCCCCGATGCGCCAGTGCTCGTCGGGTAGCTGTTCGCCCGTCGGGAGGTAGACGCGCGCGATCTCGAACAGCGCGACGTTCTCGGTCCCGACCGAGCGGTTGCGCTCTGCAGCGGCGACGAGGCTCGGTAGCAGCGTTGTGCGCAGGACGGACTGGTCGCCCGAGAGCGGGAGCGAGAGGCGCAGCGCACTCGGGTCGGGATCATCGGCCACGAGGCTCGGCGTGTACGCCTCGGAGAGGCCGCAGCCCGCGAGCACGTCCTCGACGGTGCGGCGCAGCTCCTGCTGGCGCGTCAGCCGCCCGATGGCGTCGCGGCGGGCCGGAAGCGTGAACGGCACCTCGTCGAGGACGAAGCGCGCGACCTCTTCGATGAGATCGGCTTCGCGCGTGACGTCGAGGGCGCGCCACGTCGGAACCGTGACCGTCTCGCCATCGATGTCGAAGCCAAGCTTGTGGAGGATCCCGAACTGCTCCTCTGCCGGGACATCGAGGCCGATGAGCTCGGTCGCCCGCGCAGGGCGCAACTCGACGACCGGGCGCGCAGGAAGCTCGCGGTGCGCATCGGTCTCTCCCACCCAGCGCGCGCCGCTCGTTTCGACGATGAGCTGCGTCGCGAGCCGAGCTGCATGTTCGGCAAGGTAGGGGTCGACGCCCTTCTCCCACCGGTTCGACCCCTCGGTGCGTAGGCCGAGCCTCTCCGACGTGTGCAAGATCGTGACCGGCTCGAAGTTCGCCGCCTCGAGGAGGATGTTCGTCGTCTCCGGCTTCACCTCGGTCTCCTCGCCGCCCATGACCGCGGCGAGTGCGATCGCGCGCTCCGCGTCCTTGATCACGAGATCGCGCGCGTCGAGCTTCCGGATCTGGCCGTCGAGCGTGCGCACCTCCTCGCCATCGCGCGCGCGCCGGACGCCGACGACGCCGCCGCGGAGAGTGTCGAAATCGAAGGCGTGCAGCGGGCTGCCGAGCGCGACCATGACGTAGTTCGTCACGTCGACGACGTTCGAGATCGGCCGCATCCCGGCGGCGAAGACGCGTGCCTTCAGCCATACGGGCGACGGGCCGATGGCGACCTCGCGGAGGAGGCGGGCGAGGTAACGCGGGCACCCCTCCCAGTCCTCGACGTCGACGGTGATCTTCTCGTCGCCGGTGCGTGGCGGGTCGATGCCCGGCCACGGCGCGAGCGGCACGTCGAATAGCGCGGCCACCTCACGCGCGAGCCCGTAGATCGAGAGCAGGTCGGGACGGTTCGGCGTCGTCTCGACCTCGAGGACGTCCTCGACGAGCGGAAGCACGTCGGCGAGCGGCGTCCCGGCCTCGAGCTCGTCGGGCAGCAGGATGATCCCGTCGTGATCGGTGCCGAGGTCGATCTCATCCTCGGCGAGGATCATCCCCTCCGACATCTGCCCACGCAGCTCGCGCCGCTCGAGCGTGACGCCGTTCGGCAGCGTCGCGCCCGGGAGCGCGACGGCAACGGTCGCGCCCGCGCCGAAGTTCCACGCGCCACAGACGATCTGCTGCTCCTTCCCGCCGACGTCGACGACCGTGAGTTGCAGCCGGTCCGCGTTCGGATGCTTTTCCGCAGAGAGCACCTTCCCGACGCGGAACAGGCGGAGGTCGCCCGGAACCCCGCGGCGGATGAGCCGCTCGACCTCGCACGTCGATACGGAGAGGCGCGCGGCGATCTCCTCGTTCGTGACGCTCGGGTCCGCGTACTCGCGGAGCCAGCTCATCGGGACCTTCATCAGAACTGCCTCAGGAAGCGCAGGTCGCCTGTCCAGAGGTCGCGGATGTCAGGCAGCTCGTGGCGCAGGATCGCCATGCGCTCCAGGCCCCAGCCGAACGCGAAGCCGGACACCTCCTCCGGGTCGTAACCGACGAAGCGCAGGACGTTCGGGTCGACCATCCCGGATCCGCCGATCTCGATCCAGCCGGAGTGCTTGCACAGCGCACAGCCCGCACCGTCGCACTGAAAGCAGGAAACCGCGACCTGGAGCGATGGCTCTGTGAAGGGGAAGAAGTCGGTCGTGAAGCGCGCACGCCGGTCCTCGCCGAAGAGCGCACGCAGCAGCTGCAGCAGCGTCCCCTTCAGGTCGGCGAGCGTGATCCCGCGGTCGACGGCGAGGCCCTCGACCTGGTGGAAGAACGGCGAGTGCGTTGCATCGGCCGTGTCGCGGCGGTAGGTACGGCCGAGCGAGACCATGTAGATCGGCGGCTGCCGTGCTTCCATCGAGTGGATCTGGGACGGTGACGTCTCGGTGCGCAGGAGCGTGTCCTCGCCGACGTAGAAGGAGTGAAGCGGCGAACGGGTGATGTGGTTCGGCGCCATGTTGAGCGCGTCGAACAGGTAATGGGCGGTCTCGACTTCGCGACCGTCGACGATCTCGTAGCCCATGCCGAGGAAGAGGTCCTCGACTTCGCGCCGCACCTGCGTCACAAGGTGGAGGTGGCCGCGTGGGTGCGGCGTGCCGGGGAGCGTGACGTCGATCCGGTCCTCGGTGATCGTCCGATCGAGCTCCGCTCGCTCCAGCTCCTGCTGGCGGATGGCCACGGCGGACTCGATCGCCTCGCGGGCCGCGTTGAGCGCCATCCCGGTCTCCCGGTCGCGGACCTCGCGCAGGGCGAGTTTGAGCTCAGCCTTTCGTCCGAGATACTTCACGCGCGCCTCGTCGAGGGCGGCGAGCGAGGTCGCGGACGCGATCGCGTCCAGCGCGTCCTGCTGGAGCGCCTGCGTGTCCACGCGGCGACTGTATCTATACGACATGAGCTCTTACGACCCCATAGCGCGCCTCTACGACGCCTGGAGCACCGGCGTCGTCGAGGACATCGGCTTCTACGTCGACGAAGCGCTCGCGTCGGGCGGGCCGGTGGTCGAGCTCGGCGTCGGCACCGGACGCATCGCGATCCCGACGGCCGGTGCCGGCGTGCACGTGATCGGCGTCGACTCCTCCGCGGGGATGCTTGCTGTCTGCGCCGCGGAGGCGCGCCGGGCCGGCGTGTCCGACCGGCTCGACCTGCGGCAGGGAGACCTCCGCCGGCCCCCGGTTGAGGAACACGTCCCGCTCGTCACCTGCCCGTTCCGCGCGTATCTCCACTTGAGCTCGGACGCCGAGCGCCTGGAGGCTCTCCGTGCCGCCCGCGCGCTCCTCCTCCCGGCCGGCCGGCTCGTCTTCGACGTCTTCGCCCCGTCGAACGAGGACATCGAGGAGACGCACGGCCTCTGGCTCGAGCGCGAGCCGGGCATCTTCGAGCGCGCGGACTGGGACCGGAACAAGCAGACCTTGACGCTCTCGGTGCGCGGCGAGCGCGGCGAATCGTCGATGACGTTGTGGTGGCTCGAGGCGCAGCGGTGGCAGGCGCTGCTCGCCGAAGCCGGCTTCGCGGTGGAGGCGTGTTACGGCTGGTTCGACCGGCGCCCGTACGACGGCGGCGAAGACACCGTGTGGATCGCACGTCGAACTTGATGTGTGCAAATAGCGGACAATTTCGTTGTGGTGTCCCCTTGACCGACATGTGGTGACACCGTAGGTTTCCTCTTGCGCCAAGCACGGAGCGGAACTAGGTCGAAACCCCGACCGAGCGGCACTACGAAGAGGGGGCAACCCCGAGATCGGAAGGCCGGTTGGACGAGGTAGACGAAACCGCAACCGGCTTGGCGAATCTTTTGGTCCGGCCCCGGGAAACCGGGGCCGGACGCTTTTTCAGACCGTGTTCCGACGTGCCAGCTCGTACAGCGCGACCGTCCCGGCCATCGCGACGTTCAGCGACTCCGCGCCGCCGGCGATCGGGATCGTCACCGTCGCCTCGCAGCACGCGAGGACGTCCTCGGGCAGCCCGACCCGCTCTGCGCCGAGCACGAAGACGACGTCCCCGCTCAGGTCGACGTTCGCCGGCGGCTCGCCGCCGCGCGCGACGAGCGCGATCCGCCGCCCGCCTGGCTCGTCGAACTCGGCGAGCGGCACGCGGAAGATCGATCCCATCGACGCGCGCAGCGCCTTCGGCCCAGTTGGATCAGCGCAGCCGGCCGAGAGCGCGACGCCCGCGCCGAACGCGTCGGCACTGCGAAGGAGGGCCCCGACGTTCCCCGGATCGGCGACGTGCCAGAGCGCGAGGGTCGCAGTCCGCGCTCCTCGCGGCAGATCCTCGCGACGGTAGACGCCGATCACCCGCGGCGGGTGCGCGAGCGTCGAGACCTCCGCGAGTAGCGCCGCCTCGACCGTCTCCCCGGCGACGAGCAGGTCGACCGGCTCGATCGCCGCCGCCTCGACGAGATCCTCCCCCTCGACGACGAAGAGGCCGAGCTTGTCGCGCCAGCGCCGGTCTCGGAGCTTGCGGACGAGCTTCAGCCTCTCGTTGTCGCGCGAGGTGATCAGGTGATCAGGCTTCGAGCGCGGCCTTCGCCTGTGTGGCGATGGCCTCGAACGCGGCCGGATCGCTCACGGCGAGGTCGGCGAGCACCTTGCGGTCGAGCTCGATCCCGGCCTTGTTGCAGCCGTTGACGAACTGGTTGTACGACAGCCCGTGCATCCGGGCGGCTGCGTTGATCCGGGTGATCCAGAGCCGCCGGAACGTCCGCTTCTTGTTCTTCCGGTCGCGGTAGGCGTAGACGAGCGAGTGCTCGACCTGCTCCTTGGCGTAGCGGTAGTGGGAGTTCTTGAGACCCCAGTACCCCTTCGCCTGCCCGAGGACCTTGCGGCGCTTCTTCTGCGCGCTGACAGATCTCTTGACTCTCGGCATGGCTAACGGATCCCCAGCATCTTCTTGAGGGCGCTCCGGTC
Organism: uncultured Actinomycetes bacterium; assembly: GCA_963744355.1. Classification (GTDB taxonomy): domain Bacteria; phylum Actinomycetota; class Thermoleophilia; order Gaiellales; family Gaiellaceae; genus Palsa-739. Next base: position 278,094 of record CAVUTE010000004.1, on the reverse strand, counting down.
GGCGCCGGCGAGCTCGACTTCCTTGCGGAAGGCGCGCCTACGCTTCGACGACTTCTTCTCCAAGTTGTGGCTGCGCATCGTCGGCCGCCTCAGGATCTTGCCCGTCCCCGTCACCTTGAAGCGCTTCTTCGCTGCGCTGCGTGTTTTCGTCTTCGGCATCTCGTTTCACTCCTGCGTTCTTCGTTGGGCCCAGCACCATCACCATGTTCCGTCCGTCGAGGAGCGGCTGGGACTCGATGAGCCCGATCTCCTTGACGTCGTCGGCGAGGCGAAGGAGCAGGTCCCGACCGCGTTCCGGATGGGTCGTCTCTCGACCGCGGAACATGATCGTCACCTTGACCTTCGCGCGCTGGTTCAGAAATCGTTCGACGTGCCCCTTTTTGGTGTTGTAGTCGTGGATCCCGATCTTCGGGCGGAGCTTGATCTCCTTGACCTGGATCTGGCTCTGGTGCTTCCGAGCCTGCTTCGCCTTCTGCTCCTGCTCGTACTTGTATTTCCCGTAGTCCATGACCTTCGCCACCGGCGGGTCGGCCTGCGCCGCCACCTCGACGAGGTCGAGGTTCTTCGCATAGGCGTACTCGCGGGCGTCGTCGGAGGTCTTGATTCCGAGCTGAGCGCCGTCGTCGTCGATCAGACGGACACGGGGGACCCTGATGGCGTCGTTGATGCGCGTCGTGTCCCGGTTGCTGGGACGGACGGGCTCAATTGGCCGGCGCCTGGGCCTCAAAGACAGATCACCAAGTGGGGCTTACTCCTCCTCGTTTCGTTCACAGAACACAGAAAAGCCGCTGCATGCAGCGGCCCCGATCCTCGTCGCTTCCGACTCGGTTGAACCCCGCGCGAGCACGCTGGCCCGGGAGGTGAGGAACGGGTCCGCTCCTGCTTTTCAGAACTACAGGGTAGCAAGCTTCGTGACGAAATCCGCAAGGCTGAGCGTTTCCTGCTCGCCGCCGTGCCCGCGGACGGCGAGGCTCTCCTCGCTCTCGCGGTCGCCGTAGACGACCACGTAGGGGATCTTTTCCATCTCGGCGGTGCGGATCCGCTTCCCGATCGTCTCGGTCGCCTCCCCCACGTCCACTCGGTAGCCGAGCTCGCCGAGCCTGAGGGCGATCGTCTGGGCCCCGTCGTGGTGGGACTCGCCGACGGGCAGGATCCGGACCTGCACGGGCGCGAGCCAGAGCGGGAAGGCGCCGCCGTAGTGCTCGATGAGGATGCCGATGAAGCGCTCGAGGGAGCCCAGCAAGGCGCGATGGATGACGTACGGCGTGTGCTCGGCGTTGTCGGCCCCCATGTACGTGAGGCCGAAGTTCTTCGGCATCTGGGAGTCGAGCTGGATCGTTCCCATCTGCCAGGAGCGGCCGAGGACGTCGGTCATGTGCAGGTCGATCTTCGGGCCGTAGAACGCTCCGTCCCCCTCGTGGAGGACGTAGTCGATCTCCCGCTTGGCGAGCGCCGCCTTCAGCGCGCCCTCCGTGAAGTCCCACTCCTCGTCCGAGCCGACCTTCTTGTCCGGCCGGGTCGACAGCTCGAAGCGGGCCTCCATCCCGAAGAGGTCGTAGAGGAACGCCGCGTAGTCCAGGCAGCCGAAGATCTCGCCCTCGATCTGGTCCTGGGTACAGAAGATGTGGGCGTCGTCCTGGGTGATGTGCTTCACGCGGAGCAGCCCGTGCAGGGTCCCGCCAAGCTCGTCCCGGTGGAGGGTCGACGCCTCGGCATAGCGGAACGGGAGGTCGCGGTACGACCGGAGCGCGCTGCCGAAGAGGAGCATGTGCCCCGGACAGTTCATCGGCTTCAGCGCGAAGCGATGGTCGTCATGCGACTCGGTGAAGAACATGTTGTCGCGGTAGTTGTCGTAGTGGCCCGAGGTGATGTAGGTGCCGACGTCGTAGAGCAGCGGCGTCTTCACCTCGACGTAGCCGCGGGCGTGGTTCTCGCGGCGGCGAAGGTCCTCGAGCACGTTCCAGATCGCCATCCCCTTCGGGTGCCAGAACGGCGAGCCCGGCGAGTGCTCGGACAGATGGAACAGGTCGAGCCTCTGTCCGAGGCCGCGATGGTCGCGCGCCTTCGCCTGCTCGAGCCGCTCGACATACGCGTCGAGATCCTTCTGGTCGTAGAACGCGGTCCCGTAAATGCGCGTGAGTTGCGGCTTCGTCGAATCGCCGCGCCAGTACGCGCCGGCGAGGCCGGTGAGCTTCAGCGCCTTGATCGGTTTCGAGTTCTGCAGGTGCGGGCCGCGACAGAGGTCGGTGAAGTCCCCCTGCGTGTACAGGGAAATGTCTCCCTCCGCGGTGTCGATGAGCTCGAGCTTGTACGGCTCGTTCTCCTCGACGAACAGCTTGCGCGCCTCGTCGCGGGAGATCTCCGCGCGCGTCCACTCGCGACCCTCTGCGAGCTCGCGCTCGACCTCCGCCTGGATCGGCTCCAGGTCCTCTTCGCGGATCGGCTCCGGGAAATCGAAGTCGTAGTAGAAGCCGTTCTCGATCGGCGGACCGATGGCGACCTTCACGCCCGGATAAAGGCGGCGCACTGCTTCCGCCAGCAGATGCGCGGAGGAGTGGCGGAGGACGGCGAGGGCGTCCGGGTCGTCCTTGTCGCGGGTGGTGAGAAGTTGGATCCGCTCACCATCGGCGAGCGGCAACCGCAGGTCCTGCACGCGGCCGTCGACGCGCACGAGCACCGCCTGCTCGGCGAGCTTCGGCCCGATCGCGCGCGCTGCGTCAAGACCGGTCGCGCCGTCGGGAAGTTCGAGCTGGGAATCGTCGGGGAGCACAACCTTCATGTCGGACAAGGATATTCACGCGCGCACACTCGGTTCGCATGTCGTTTGCAATGCCGATTCGGAGGGGATGTATTCGGTGAACGCGATCGGTTACGTCGAGGGCGCATCGAAAAGATTTCCAACTTGCGAAGGAATTTGCGTTCCGAGTGGTGAAAACGTCCGATGGCAAGCGCATACTGCGCACTGTCGTTGCCACAGGACTCGCCCAATAGGAGGAGGCAGATGGCGACAAGAAAGCGAACCGGTACGAAGCGGACGGCCGCGAAGCGGTCGACTGCGAAGCGGAAGACTGCTGCGAAGCGGACGACCGCGAAGCGGAGCACCGCCAAGCGGACCACTGCGAAGCGGAAGACCGCGACCAAGCGGAAGGCCGCACCGAAGCGGAAGGCCGCTGCAAAGCGGAAAGCCGCACCGAAGCGGAAGACCGCTGCGAAGCGCAAGACCGCGACCAAGCGGAAGGCCGCTCCCAAGCGGAAGACCGCTGCGAAGCGCAAGACCGCAACGAAGCGGAAGGCCGCTCCCAAGCGGAAGACCGCTGCGAAGCGGAAGGCGGCGCCAAAGCGGAAGACCGCTGCAAAGCGGACGACCGCGAAGCGTCGGCCCGCGAAACGGACGACGGCGAAGCGCCGGCCGGCCGCGAAGCGGGCCACCGGTCGCCGCACCGGTCGCAAGAGCTAGCCCGATTCGGCGCACTGCGCTGAAGGGCCCCCTCGGGGGCCCTTCTGCTTTTCCGGGCGAAAGAATCCACGCGCGCCGCACTCTCACTTGCAGGTGTCCGGCGTCGCGGCATCTCCCCGGCCGCTACGTCCTGTACTGCAGCGTCGCAAACCATCGCGCGCTCGGCATGCAAGCGGTGCTCATCGTCCGCCGCTAAAGGCCGGTAACAGTTACCGCACGGACCTGGTGACGCTTCCGCGAGCCTTTCGTCCGTGTAACTGTTACCGGTCTATGAGGTGCGAACGGGGAAGCTGCGCCGCTCGGGACCGATGTATTCGGCCGACGGGCGGATGAGCTTGTTGTCCGCGTGCTGCTCGAGCACGTGCGCGGCCTGGCCTGCGATCCGGCTTGCCGCGAACAGCGGCGTGAAGAGATCCGTCGGTACTCCGAGATACGTGTACACCGACGCGGAGTACAGGTCGACGTTCGGGTAGAGACCCTTCTCCTCGACCACCGTTCGCTCCGCCGCCTCGGTGATCGCGTACCAGTTCGGCTCGCCGGCGTCCTCCGAGAACTCGTGCGAGATCCGCTTGAGGATGATCGCGCGCGGGTCGTAGGCGCGATAGAGCGGGTGCCCGAAGCCGTACAGCTTCTCCTTGCGGTCGAGCATGCCGCGCACCTCGTCCGGCGTCCGTTCCGCAGACCCGAACTTCTCGAAGAGCTTCATCGCCGCCTCGTTCGCGCCGCCGTGCAACGGGCCGCTCAGCGCGGCGATGGCGCCGACGATTGCCGCGTGCAGATCCGCGCCCGTTCCCGCGATCACGCGCGCGGTGAACGTCGACGCATTCATCTCATGCTCCGCGTGCAGGATCATCGCGACGTCGAACGCCCGCACTTGCTGCTCGCTCGGCGACTCGCCGTGGAGCATGGTGAGGAAGTTCTCCGCGTACGAGAGACTCGGGTCGGGATCGACCGGCTCCAGCCCCTGCCGGCGTCGGTGGTAGCGGCCGATGACCGTTGGTGCCGCCGCGATCAGCCGCGCGGCCTTGCGCGTCTCCGCCTCGCGATCGTTCGCGTCCCGGTCGGGATCGGTGAAGGCGAGCGCCGAGATCGCGGTGCGCAGCATGTCCATCGGCAGCGCCGCGGTGGCGGAGCGGTCGAGGAGCTGCTCGACGTGCGGCGGCAGCTCGCGCTGCGCGAGCGTCTCGCGGAACCGGTCGAGCTCGTCCGCCGCCGGGAGCTCGCCGTGCAGGAGGAGGTACGCGACGTCCTCGTACGACGAATGCTCGGCGAGATCGGCGATGTCGTAGCCGCGGTACATGAGCACGCCCTCGTCCGGGTCGATGGACGAGACGGCCGTCTGGGCGACGACGATGCCGGAGAGCTGGACGGATTTCTTGGGAGGCATACGGCCGGTCACGATAGCGCGACTATGCGACCGGAAGCTCCACCCGGAAGATCGCGCCCAAATCCGGCTCGGAGCTGACGCCGACACTGCCACCGTGCGCACGCGCCACCGCGGCCACGATCGAGAGACCGAGGCCGACGCCGCCACTCGCGCGGGCACGCGACGTGTCGGCGCGGTAGAAGCGCTCGAAGATGCGGGCGAGCTCGTCCTCGGTCAGTCCCGGGCCGCTGTCCCCTACCTCGATCACGGCGCGCCCGTTCTCGCGCGTCACGCTGACACGAGCTGGAGAAGCGGCAGGCGTGTGCGAGCGGACGTTCGAGAGCAGGTTGTCCATCACCTGACGCAACCGATCGCGGTCACCGAGTACCGCGACCGGCTCGGTCACGAGCTCGATCTTCCGCTCGGGGTCGAGCGTGCGGGCCGTCTCGACCGCCTCGCCGACGAGGTCGTCCAGCTGGACGGGCTCACGCTCGAGCGGGCGGCCTTCGTCGAGGCGCGCGAGTAGCAGTAGGTCTTCGACGAGGACGCTCATGCGCTCAGCCTCACGGGTGATCCCGCTCATCGTCCGCGCGAGATCTTCCGGACGGCTCTGCGCCCCGCGCGAGAACAGCTCTGCGTAGGCCCGCACCGCGGCCAGCGGCGTGCGGAGCTCGTGCGACGCGTCGGCGACAAACCGGCGCAAGCGCAGGTCGGATGACTCGATCCTGCCGAGCATCGCGTTCAGCGCGAGGGCGACGTGGCCGACCTCCGTGTGCTCGTTCTCCACCTCGACGCGGTGGGACAGGTCGCCGGCCGTGATTGCCGTCGCCGTCTCCTCGATCTCGCGCAGCGGCCGCAGCCCGAGCCGTACGACCCAGAGCCCGAGCGCGGCGACGCCTCCGAGCGCGGCGAGCGTGGCGAGGAGCTCGACGAGGAGAACGCGGTGCAACGTGCTGTCGACGCCCGCCAGCGGGGCTGCGATGAACAGGACGTACCCCGGCTGGTCTCGCTCGATGGACGCGCGCACGCGGTACTCCGTGTCGCCTGTCACCGAGTGCACGTCGAGGAACCTGACTCGGTCGCCCTCGGAGGTGGTGGGCTTGCTCGGGAGACTGATGGTCTTCGGATACGCCGGAGTCGGCGGCTTCGCGGTCGCCCCGAACTCCGCGATGCACGCGTGCTTGACGACGACCCCGCTCAAGCTGCGGACCTCGACGCAGTCACCGCCGAGCGAGCCGAGCAGCCCACCGATGTCTCGGTCGCCGTGCGGCTCGTTGCCGAGCTGCGCCGGGAACGCGGCGGTCTCGACGCCCGGATGCGAGGCCGTCAACGTGTTGTCGACCCGCTGCAGGAGGAACGAGCGCAGCTGCGTGTACGTCGCCGCATCCGCCGCGACGATGCCGATGCCGGCGAGCACGATCACCCCGAGGATGAGCCGGGTGCGGAGCGACAGACGAGACAGCATCAGCGCTCGCCGAGCTCGAGCATGTAGCCCGCCTGTCGCACCGTCCGGATGACGGGCGGCCCGAGCTTGTTCAGCTTGCGGCGCAGGTAGCTGACGTACGTCTCGACGACGTTCGAGTTGCCGCCGAAGTCGTAGCGCCAGACGTTCTGCAGAATCTGATGCTTCGAGAGCACGCGCCGTGGGTTGAGCATGAAGTAGCGGAGCAGGTTGAATTCGGTACCCGTCAGGTCGACGCGCGCCTCTCCGCGGAAGACCTCGTGCCGCTGCTCGTCGAGGACGAGGTCGGCAAAGTGCAGGATGTCGCCGGGGAGCTCGCTCTGCGTTCGGCGGAGGATGGCCTGCACGCGCGCAACGATCTCGGCGAGGCTGAACGGCTTCGTCACATAGTCGTCGCCGCCTGCGCGGAGCGCCTCGATCTTGTTCTCGACCGCGTCCTTGGCGGTCAGGAAGAGGATCGCGCTCTTGAATCCGCGCTCGCGCATGCGCCGGCCCACTTCGATGCCCTCCAGGTCTGGGAGCATCCAGTCGAGCACGACGAGATCGGGCTCGCGCTCGGCGACGGCCCGGAGCGCCTCGCGGCCTCCGGTGGCCTCGTCCACCTCGAAACCCTCGTACCGGAGCGCTGTTGCGACAGCGTCGACGATCGAGGGCTCATCGTCGACGACGAGGATCCGCTGCGTGCTCATATCTCCAGCCTCCCACCGATTCCTGTGAGCCGGCTGTGAATCCTCTCACTCTTTGACCGCGACGCGGGCTCGCGCGCCGCGCACGACCTGCTTCAGCGTCTCGATGTCATACGCGCCGTAGTGCCGCCGACCGTTGACGAAGAAGGTCGGCGTGCCCGAGACGGAGCTGAGATCGGCGCCGTCGACGTCCTCGGCGATGCGCGCCGCACCCACCTGTTCATCGAGATCGTGACCGAACCGTTCGACGTCGAGCCCGAGCTGCTCCGCGTAGCCCATGAGATCGGTCTGCGCGAGCGCGTCCTGGTGCGTGAGCAGCAGCGCGTACATCTCCCAGAAGGAGCCCTGCTCGGCGGCCGCTTCGGAGGCCTCCGCGGCAAGCTGCGCGTTGGCGTGCACGTCGTTGAGCGGCAGGTGTCGCCAGACGTAGCGGACGTCGCCGAAGTCGCGCAGCAGCTCGCGAATGACGGACTCCGCCTGTCCGCAGTACGGGCACTCGAAGTCGCCGTACTCGAGCAGGGTCACCGGCGCGTCGACCGGCCCGCGGAAGTGGTCGCGCTTCGGGTCGACGGGGACCGCGAGGTCGATGAGCGGTTCCCCCGTCCCGATGAGCGCCCGCAGGCGCGTCCGGCGCGGCAGCAGCTCCGTCGCACGGAACACGAGCCACGTCGCGAGCGAGGCGCACAGCGCCGCGCTCAGCACGCCGACCTTCGCCTCGGCGAGCTGCTGCCCGTGGAACGCGAGCGTCGCGATCAGCAGGGACACCGTGAACCCGATGCCGGCGATCGCTCCCCCGCCCGCGAGCGACGCCCAGCCGATCGGCGGCCGCAGCCGGCCGCGACTGATCTTCGTCACGGCGTAGCTGCCGCCGAGGATGCCCACCGGCTTGCCGACGACATAGCCGATGAACACGCCGAGGGTGATCGGCGACGCGAACGCGTGCCCGAGGAACCCGGTGTTCACGACAACGCCCGCGTTCGCGAGCGCGAAGAGCGGCACGATCGCGTAACTCGTCCACGGGTGGTAGAGCTGCTGCAGGCGGTCGTTCGGCGAGATCGCCGTCTTGAGGCCGATGCGCGCCTCGCGGGCCAGCTCAACCGTCGGCTGCTCGCGGAAGAGGCGGAACAGGTCGCTCGCGCGTTCGAGGTCGCCGCGTGCCGCCGGCGTCGCATACGTGAGCAATCCCATCGCGAGCCCGAGCACGATCGGATCGACGCCCGACTTCGTCAGCGCAACCCACGCGACGATGCCGAGCACGGCGTACAGAAAGCCGCGTGCGATCTTCGCGTACGCGGCGACGGTGATCGCCGCGAGCAGGCCGACCGCGATCAGCAGCGGCAGAACATGCAGGCCGGTCGTGTAGACGGTCGCGATGACGAGGAGGGCGAGCAGGTCGTCGACGACGGAGACGGTGAGCATGAACGCGCGCAGGCGGGGCGGAAAGCGCTTGCCGACGAGGGCGAGCATCCCGAGCGCGAATGCCGTGTCGGTGGACATCGCGACTCCCCAGCCGTGCGCCGTGCCTTTGCCGGCGTTGAAGGCGAGGAAGATCGCGATCGGGACGACCATCCCGCCGACGCCGGCCGCCACCGGCAGCGTGACCCGGTGCCGGTCGCGCAGCTCCCCCATGTCGAACTCGCGCCGCGCCTCGAGGCCGACCACGAAGAAGAACAGCGTCATCAAGCCGCTGTTCAGCCAATACCGGAGGTCGTGCGAGATGCCGGTGCCGCCGACGCGGATCGTGAGCGTCGTGTGCCAGACGCGCTCGTACGACGAAGCGTCGACGTTCACCCACACGAGCGCGGCGATAGCGGCCGCGAGGAGAAACGCAGCGCTCCCGGTCTCCGTGCGCAGGAAGCTCCGCAGCGGCGTCTCGAGGTTGCGAACCCAGGCCGTCCGGCCCGAGAACGGAGCCGGTGCAGCCGTGTCGGCCGTGCTCATTCGGGCGTTGCGTCGTCGGCCGTGACGAGATCCGCGTACTCGGGATGGCGGCGGATGTACGCGCCGACGAACGGGCAGACCGGAATGACCTTCAGCCCCCGAGCGCGCAGGTCGTCAAGGGCGCCGCGCACGAGCTCGGTGCCGAGGCCCTCGCGCCGCGGCGCGACCTCCGTGTGCACGAGCGCGAGCGCGCCGGGCGCGCGCCGGTACCGGATCTCGCCGACGAGCTCGCCGTCGTCGTGCAGCTCGTAGCGCAGCTCGGCCGGATTGTCGGAGACCGTCAGGTCCACGGCGAGAGCGTAGTGGCGGCTACCCCTTGATCGCGCCGCCGAGCCCGCCGCCGCGCAGGAACGAGCGCTGGAAGACGAGGAAGCCGGCGATCGGCACGAGACAGGCGATGAACATCGCCGCGAGGAACACGCCCAGCGACGTCTGCGCCTGGATCTCCGGCAGGCGGACCGAGAGCGGCTGCTCGTTCGGGTTCGTCAGCACGAGCAGCGGCCACAGGAAGTCCTTCCACGACGCGAGCACGGCGAAGATCGAGACAACGCCGATGATCGGCTTCGACATCGGGAGCACGATCGACCAGAAGAGCCGGAACGGCCCCGCACCGTCGATACGCGCAGCCTCGAAGATCTCACGCGGCAGGTTGTCGAAGAACCGCTTCACGAGCACGACGTTGAACGCACTCGCGCCGGCCGGCAGCCAGACGGCCCAGTAGCTGTCGATGAGCGAGAAGTGGTGGAAGAGCGGCGGGTGCACGATCTCGATGTACAGAGGCACGAGCAGCACGATCGCCGGGACGAACAACGTCGTCAGCAAGAGCCCGTTGATGACCTTCGCGTACTTCGGGCGGAGCACCGAAAGCGCGAACCCGCCGGTCGTCGCCACGACGATCTGCGACGCCCATGATCCGAATGCGATCACGACCGTGTTCCAGAAGTAGAGACCGACGTGCACGGTCGTCCACGCTTCCTTCAGATTGCTCCACGCTGCGCCGTGCGGGAAGAGACCCATCGGGTGCGTGATCGTGTCGATCGTCGGCGTGATCGAGCCCTTCGCGAGCCAAAGAATCGGCCCAAGGCCGCCGAAGACGAGCGCGACGAGGAGGAGCGCTTGGAGCGTTCCGATGCTCCACCGGACAGTCGGCTTGCGCCACTCCGAGCTCGAGATGAGCCCTGTGCCGCCTTCGCCGTCGCTCATCGCGTGCTCCAGGAACGCGTCGCGCGCAGATAGATGAGCGAGAACACCGCGAGGAAGCCGGCGAGCATGAGGCTGAGCGCCGTTGCGGCGCCGTAGTCGCCGCCGAGCGAGTTGCCGAACGCATAGTTGTAGATCATCAGGAGCACCGTCAGGGTCGCGTTCGCGGGGCCGCCTGACGTGAACAGATACGGCTCGAGGAACACCTGCGCCGTCCCGATGATCTGGAGGATCATCGTCACGAGCAGGATCCCGCGCAGCTGCGGCAGAGTGATGTGCCAGACCTTGCGCAGGATCCCGGCGCCGTCGACGGACGCTGCCTCGTACAGCTCCGTCTGCACGCTCGTGAGCGCAGCGAGATAGATGATCACGGTCGCGCCGGCATTCGCCCAGGTCGACTCGAGCACGAGCGACGGCATCGCCCACTGCTCCGACTGGAGCCACGGGTACGGGCCGAGATGGATCCAGTGGAGCATCGTGTTGAACGCCCCCGCCGAGCTCGCGTCGTAGAACACCTTCCACAGGAGAACGGCGACGACCGGCGGGATCACGACTGGGAGATAGGCCAGTGCGCTGTAGATCCCCCGCCGCTTGCGCACCTCGCTCATCAGCACTGCCGCAACGAGCGGGATCGGATAGCCGAAGAGGAGCGCAAGACCTGCGAAGTAGGCCGTGTTCTTGACGGCGACCGGAAAGAGCGGGTCATGCCACACCTGTTCGAAGTTCTTGAACCCGACCCAGGTCGCCGGCTGCACGAGGTTCGTGTGCTGGAGCGACATCAGCACCGTGCGCACGATCGGGTACCACGAGAACGCCCCGAACGCGAACAGCAGCGGCAGGAGGAACAGGAGCGTCGTGAGGCCGCCTCCCTGCACCCACGAGACCGGTGTCCGCCGCGGCACGGCCGTGTCGCGGGAGAGCCCGCGCCGGCTCGACAGCGCGGGCTCTCCCGTTTGATCGACGACAGCCAAGCTCAGCCCACTAAGACCCTTGCTGGATCGCCGCCTGTGCGGTGCTGTTCGCCTGCTGCAGCATCTGCACAACGTTCGTGTTCTTGTTCGTCAGGACCGCTTCCACGACCGCGTCGAGCGAGTGATACACGCTCTGGGTCGAGGCCTCCGGCTCCGGGATGAGCTGCTCGCCGAAGATGTTCGTGAGGAACGGCTTCATCTGTCCGAGCGGAACATTGATGTACGGCTTGATCCAGCTATTGGCCAGATCGTATTGCTTCTTGTTGAAGAGCGGCAGGGCCGGAACGCCGACCGGCTGCTTGTTCGCGACGAGCGTCTGCGCGTTCGCGATCGCCTGCGCCTTCGAGACGAGCGGCGACTCGTAGAAGAAGTTGATCCACTTCACGGCTGCGGCCTTCGACGCCGCGTTCGCGTCGGGGCGTACGCCGACCTCTGTGCCGCCGCCAAGCACGCCGGCGTTCTTGTTCTTCGCGAGCGGGATCGCCCCGAGGCCGTAGATGCTCGGATTGATGTTGCTCGCCTGCACGAGGTTCGTGTAGACGTCGGAGCCGCTGATGTACATGCCGATGGTGCCGGCCGCGAACGCCTGGTTGATGTCGCCCCAGCTGTACTCGAAGTTGGAGCCCATTGAGTTGTCCGTCCACCGCATCGCCTTGAGCAGGTTCAGCGCCTGGATCGTCTTGGGGTTGTCGAGCGTCGCGGTCGCGCTCGTGCCGGTCCCAGTCTCCATCCGGCCGCCGAGCGAGTACACGACGGTCGTGAGGATCCAGCCGGCGGTGTTGTCGTCCTTCGCCATCTCGGCGTAGCCGGTCTTGCCGGTCCGCTGCGCGATCTGCTTGGCGTCGGCGCGCAGCTGCGTCCATGTCGTCGGCGGCTTGTTCGGATTGAGGCCTGCCTGCGAGAAGAGCGCGCGGTTGTAATGGAGCGCCTGCGCGTACGCGCCCTTCGGCAGGGCGATGATCTGCCCCTTGGCGTCAGTGCCCTCGGCGAGTACCGCCGGGTTGTACTTCGAGAAGTACGGCAGCTTCTTCACGTAAGGCGTGATGTCGGCGAGCTGGCCGTTGTCCCCGAGCGTGCGCGCGTCCGTGAACGGCACCTCGAAAACGGTGGGGAGCGTGCCGGCGGCGAGCTTCGCCGCGAATGTCGGCGCGGTCCAGTTGTAATCGACCGGCTTGACGTTGATCGTGGGATTCGCCTTTTCGAACTCGGCGACCCGCGCATTGAACTGGTCGACCGCCGCCTGAGTGCTGCCCGGGATGAGCGACGCGACGCTGATGGTGACGCTGCTCGACCGCGAGCCGAGAGCGGCTGCCGTCGCGCACAGAGCCACCAGGCCGGCGACCGCGACGGCGGTGGCAATCCTCCGTAGGGATTTCATCGTCCTTCCTCTCCTTGACCTAGTGGATTCAACAACCAGACCGTCGTGTCGTGCGAAACCGCACCTCCTTCGAGGTCGTTACTGGCGATGAGGATCTCGGCGTCCGGCGGCAGCGCCACCGGCTCCGAGCCGAAGTTGACGAGACAGGCGAACCGGCCGCGCGCGAATGCCACGACGTCGTCGCCGGAGGGAATCCAGGTGAATTCGCCGGCGCCCCAGGGCGCCGTCTTGCGCAGCCGAAGGCCGGCGCGGTAGAGCGAGAGCATCGAAGCGGGGTCCTCCGACTCCGCCGCGACCGTGAGGGCCGCCCAACCGTCCGGCTGGTCGAGCCACGTGTGTGCGCCGTCGGCGCTGAACCCGTACGGCGGATGGTCGCCCGACCAGGGGATCGGGATACGGCAGCCGTCGCGACCGGGGTCGACTCCGCCGGAGCGAAGCCACATCGGGTCCTGCCTGCGATCGTTCGGGATGTCCTCCACCTCGGGCAGGCCCAGCTCCTCGCCCTGGTACACGTACATCGAGCCGGGGAGCGCCATCGCGAGCAGCGCCGCTGCGCGTGCGCGCCGTGCGCCGCGCTCGAGGTCGGTCGGCGTGCCGGCGCGCTTCGACTCGAACGCGAACGAGCTGTCCGCGCGGCCGTAGCGCGTCACGGGCCGCGTGACGTCGTGATTCGAGAGCACCCAGGTCGCGGGCGCGTCGACGGGCGCATGCGCCGCGAGCGCGGAGTCGATCGACTGGCGCATGCGGTCTGCCTCCCACGGGCAGCCGAGAAAGTCGAAGTTGAACGCCGTGTGCAGCTCGTCGGGACGCAGGTAGCGCGCGAAGCGTTCCGCGTCCGGAAGCCAGATCTCGCCGACGAGCACGCGCTGCTCGTCGTAGCCGTCCGCGATCGCGCGCCAGCGCCGGTAGATCTCGTGCAGGTCGTCGCGGTCGGAGAACGGATGCTCCCCGGGCCCGGCATGCGGGACGTCCTCCGCGAGCTCGGGATCCTTGACGAGCAGGGCGGCCGAGTCGATGCGAACGCCGGCGGCGCCCCGGTCGAACCAGAAACGCAGGACGTCCTCATGCTCCTCCCAGACGTCGGGATGCGTCCAGTTCAGATCCGGCTGCTCGGGCGCAAACAGGTGGAGGTACCACTCGCCGTCATCCGTGCGGGTCCACGCCGACCCGCCGAAGATCGACTGCCAACCGTTCGGCGGCACCTCGCCGTTCGCGCCCGAGCCGGGCCGGAACCAGAAGCGCGCGCGCTCGGGTGATCCGGGCGCAGATGCGAGCGCCGCCTGGAACCACGGGTGCTGATCGGACACGTGGTTCGGGACGATGTCCACGATCGTTCGGATTCCGAGCGCGCGTGCCTCACCGATCAGACGCTCCGCCTCGAGGAGGGTGCCGAACGCGGGGTCGATCGAGCGGTAATCGGAGATGTCGTACCCGCTGTCCGCCATCGGCGACGGGTACCAGGGGCTGAACCAGAGTGCGTCGACGCCGAGGTCGCGCAAGTAGGGAAGCCGCTCGAGAACGCCGGCGAGATCGCCGACTCCGTCACCGTTCGCGTCGGCGAAGCTGCGGACGTAGACCTGGTAGACGACCGCGTCGCGCCACCACTGGCCGGCCCTGGTGCTGGAGCGGCCTTCGACCGCTGCCTCGCGGACTTCCACGCGGCGAGCATGGCACAGTTAACAATCGATTGCAAGATCCGATGTGAATCTTGCAAATTTCTTGCAAGCGCCCTTAGGACTGGCCGCTGGCCGCCCTCAGGGCGGTGATCGAGCCGACCGGGCCGGTCGATGCCCGAACGACGAGCTCGGGCTCGAACAGGAGCTCCTCGGTCGACACGGGCGCGCCCCCGATCTGGTTCATCAACGTCGCCACGGCGCTCCGCCCCATCGCCTCGATCGGTTGGCGGACCGTCGTCAGCGGCGGGTCGGTGCAGCTCATGAGCGCGGAGTCGTCGAAGCCGATCACAGAGACGTCGTCAGGGACATCGCGGCCCTCCCGCCGTACGGCGCGGACGACGCCGAGAGCGATGATGTCGCTCGCGCAGATGACGCCCGTGGCGCCTTTCCGCAGCAGGCGGCGCCCTGCGGCCTGGCCGCTCTCCATGGAGAACGTGCAGCGCTCGATGAGCTCGGGAGCGCCGCCGAGCTCGTCGAACGCCGCCAGCTTGCGGGCCGACGGGACGTGGTCGGCCGGGCCGAGCACCATCCCGATGCGGTCGTGGCCGAGGGAGCGCAGATGCGTGAACGCCTGCTCGACCGCGCTGCGGTCGTCGGTGGAGATACGCGGGAACCCGAGATCGTCGTACGCGGCGTTGACGAGCACGACCGGGAGTCCGCGCCCACGCAATCGGATGTAGTGCTCGTGGTCGGCGGCCGCCTGGGCGTACTGGCCGCCGGAGAAGATCACGCCGGAGACCTGGTGCTCGAGGAGCATGTCCACGTAGTCCGCCTCGGAGATGCCGGCCGAGGTGCGCGTGCAGAGCACCGGCGTGAAGCCGCGCTTCGCGAGCGTATCGGCCACAACCTCGGCAAATGCAGGGAAAATCGGGTTCTGAAGCTCTGGGAGCACGAGCCCGACGAGCCGGGCGCGCTCACCGCGGAGCTGCGTCGGCCGCTCGTAGCCGAGGACGTCGAGCGCGGTGAGGACGAGCGCCTGGGTCGCCTTCGCGACGCCGGGCTTCTGGTTGAGCACGCGACTGACCGTCGCCTCGCTCACGCCCGCGTACTTTGCGACTTCGGCCAGGCGTCGAGCCATGGCTTTCAGGTTATCGCAAGAACCTGACAGTCCTGCTGCAAGCCTGACTCAGCGGACCCTTGATCTTCGCGAGGCCGTTGCTCACCGCTGCGAGGCGGACTCTCCTAAAGGGTGAGCCGCGCGAGCTCGAGCGCGCCGAGCACGCCGGCGCGATCTCCCAGCCCCGGGGCGACGATGTCCGGCAGCTCGAAGTAGCCGGCGGCGAGGCCCGGCACGCGGCGCTGGATCAGCTCGAGCAGCCCCGGCTCGTTCATGACGCCGCCGCCGAGGATGACTCGTTGCGGCGAGAGCATGGAGATGACGTTCAGCACGCCGAGGGCAAGGTACTCGGCCTCGAGCTCCACCGACCGCTCCCCGCGCGCCTTCATCGCCTCGCCGGAGGCGAGCCCTTCGAAGCAGTCGCCGTGGTACGGGCACACGCCTGAGAACGGGTCGCGCTCCCAGTCGTGCGGCACGCGCATGTGCCCGATCTCGGGATGGGACAGACCGTGCAGGAGGCGGCCGTTGACCATTCCGCCGCCGCCGATGCCGGTGCCGACGGTGATGTAGACGAACGTGTCGAGCCCGACGGCCGCGCCCCAACGGTGCTCACCGAGCGCGGCCGCGTTCACGTCGGTGTCGAAGCCGATCGGAACGTCGAAGGCGGTTGCGAACGTGGATACGAGCTCCGTGTCGCTCCAGCCCGGCTTCGGAGTCGTCGTGATCTTCCCGCGCCGCAGGTCGATCGGGCCGAAGGACCCGATGCCGACTGCGTCGAGGTCCTCGCGTCCGAGGAAGTCGATCGCCTGTGCGATCGTCTCCTCCGGCTCACCCGTCGGGAAGACGACGGAGTCGACGACATCGTCCGGGCCGGTGCCGACGGCACAAACCCACTTCGTCCCCCCCGCTTCGATGCCGCCGAACAGACTCAAACGCGGATCACAGTGGGGCCGAGCTCGCTGTAGCGATGAGCCTCCGACGGCGCGAGGCCCGTGTCGGTGATGAGCGCCTCGAAGTCGGACACCTCGGCGAAGCGGACGAAGCTGGTGGCAGAGAACTTCACATGCGCCCCGATGAAGATCCGCCGCCGGGCCGCCCGCAAGGCTGCCGACTTGACCGAAGCGACCGCGGGATCGGGCGTCGTCAAGCCGTGCGTCCGCGAGATCCCGTTCGCGCCGATGAACGCGAGATCGATCACGAAGTCCGAAAGCATCGATGTCGCCCAGCTGTCAACCGTTGCAAGTGTGCGGCCGCGAACGCGGCCGCCGAGAAGCATCACCGTGCACGATCCCCGCAGCGCGAGCATCGACGCGATCGGCAACGACGCCGTCACGATGGTCAAGGGCGCCTCCGTCGGCAGCTCCTGGGCGACCAACTGCGGCGTGTAGCCCTCGTCGATGAACAACGTCTCGGCGTCGTCGATGTGCGTGACCGCCTCGGCCGCGATGCGCCGCTTCTCCGGGATCCATTCCGCCTCGCGTGATGCGAGGTCGCTCTCGAAGCCGGCGCTCTCGACGGGATAGGCGACGCCGTACTCGCGCCGGATCAGCCCGTGGTCCTCGAGCACCTTGAGGTCGCGGCGGATCGTCTCCACCGAAACTTCGAGGGCGTGCGCCGCGCCGGCGACCTCGATCCGACCCTCCGCGCGGGCGCGAGCCAGGAGGTAACGACGGCGGTCGTGACCGGTCGCCCGCCCGGGGGAATCAGGAAGGTCGACGTCGACGGCCACCCCGTCATCGTGGCGCAAATCGGGCCTTGGAGAAAGGCCGGAGCGTCATTTCGACGGCCCAAACGGGCAAGAACCCGGCAACCAAAGCCGCCAGAACGGGCAGAGGACCCCAAAGCTTGTCCGGGATCACGGGAATGAGCGGGCACAACCGGTCGAAAATTGCCCGCTCGCCGGTGTTGTCCGCCGCTCGTGGCGCTGTTATCGATCCCGGGTATCTCGTAACGCCGATTCCGAGCAAGGAGCAAGCATGCGTTTGTCTCGTCTCGTGGTGAGTTTGGGCCTCCTCGTCGCGCTCGGCCTCGCAACGTTCGTCGGGGTCGGCAGCGCCCGGACCAAGGCGACGACGCTCACGATCGCCACCGTCAACAACGGCGACATGATCGTGATGGAGAGCCTGACGAAGGACTTCACGAAGAAGTACGGCATCAACGTCAAGTACGTCACGCTGCCGGAGAACACGTTGCGGCAGAAAGTGACCTCCGACGTCGCGACCGGCGGCGGCCAATTCGACATCGCCACCGTCGGCACGTACGACGTGCCGATCTGGGCGAAGAACAAGTGGCTGGTGAACCTCCAGCCGATGTTCTCCCCGTCGGCGTCGAAGGCCTACGACCTCAACGACGTCATCCCGAAGGTGCGCCTCGGGCTCTCGTACCAGAAGAACCTCTACGCCCTTCCGTTCTACGGCGAGAGCTCGATGATGTACTACAACAAGGCGCTCTTCGCGGCCGCCGGCCTGAAGATGCCGCTGCACCCGACGTGGGACCAGGTCGCCGCGTTCGCGGCGAAGCTGAACGACCCGTCCAAGAACCAGTACGGCATCTGCCTCCGGGCGTTGCCGGGGTGGGGCGAATTCGGCGCGCCGCTCACGACCGTGATCAACACGTTCGGCGGCGAGTGGTTCAACAACAGCTGGGAGCCGCAGCTCACGTCACCCGCCGACGTGAAGGCTGTCACCTTCTACGTCAACCTCCTCCGCAAGTCCGGTGAGCCCGGCGCGACCTCGAGCGGCTTCACCGAGTGCGAGACCGCGATGGCGCAGGGCAAGGCGGCCATGTGGGTCGACGCGACCGTCGCAGCCGGCGCACTGAGCGACCCGAAACAGTCGAAGGTGGCGAAGGACATCGGCTTCGCGTACGCGCCGACCGAAGTCACGCCGCTCGGCTCGCACTGGCTCTGGTCGTGGTCGCTCGGCATCGAGGCGTCGAGCAAGAACCAGGCCGCTGCGTTCAAGTTCATCACGTGGGCGACGAGCAAGGACTACATCAAGCTCGTGGCCGCGAAGAACGGATGGGCCAGCGTCCCGCCGGGCACGCGCATCTCGACGTACACGAACCCGGCGTACAAGAAGGCGGCCGGCGCGTTCGAGGGCATCGTGCTCAACTCGATGCTCACGGCCGACCCGACGCACTCGACCCTGCACAAGGTCCCGTACGTCGGCGTGCAGTTCGTCGGCATCCCCGAGTTCCAGAACATCGGAACGCTCGTCACGCAAGACCTTGCCGGCGCGGTCGCAGGCAGCACCAGCGTCTCATCTGCGCTCGCGCTGGCTCAGGGCCAGGTGACCCGGATCATGAAACAGGCCGGCTATCTGAAGTAGTTCCCTCCCACCCCGAGGCACCCGGATGGGGGCGGCTTCAGCGGGCCGCCCCCGTCCCGCCTTTTGCGAGGATCAGGAGAAACCAGGTGACTGTCCGGCCCGAATCGCTCGTTGCGTCCACCGTCGACCTGCGACCCGTCGGCCGCTTTGGCTTCCTCCGAACGCAGCGCGCGGCAAGCATCGGGCTCATCCTTCCCGCGCTCGCCTACCTCGCGCTGATGACGCAGGCGCCGTTCGTTCTGACCCTCTGGTACAGCTTTCGCCAGTGGGTCCTGACGTCGCCCGACATCCCACACAAGTGGGTCGGGTTCTCGAACTACACGTACGAGCTGACGCAGGACCCGATCTTCCGGCAGGCGATCTACAACACGCTCGAGTTCACGGCCGCGATCGTCGGCGGATCACTTCTGCTCGGGCTTGCGTTCGCACTGCTGCTCAACCGGTCGTTCCCGTTGCGCGGCGTCGCACGCTCGCTCATGATCGCGCCGTTCTTCGTCATGCCGACGGTGAACGCCGTCGTTCAGAAGAACCTCTTCCTCAACCCGATCTTCGGGCTCCTGAACTGGATCATGACCTCGGTCGGCTTTGCGCGGATCGACTGGCTCGCCGTCCATCCGAAGCTGAGCATCATCGAAATGGCGGTGTGGCAGTGGGCGCCGTTCATGATGCTCATCCTCCTGGCAGGGCTTCAGGGCATTCCCGACGACGTGCGTGAGGCCGCGCGCATCGACGGCGCCGGCCCGTTCACCGAGTTCCGCCGCATCACCATCCCGCTGCTCGGCCCGTACTTCCAGCTCGCCGTCCTGCTCGGGATGATCTACATCCTGCAACTGTTCGGCGAGATCTTCGTCGCGACGCAGGGCGGCCCCGGTACCGCGACGACCACGATTCCGTACTACATCTACCAGACGATCTCGCAGGCGAACGACGTCGGCAGCTCGTCGGCGCAGGGCGTGCTCGCGATCATCTTCAGCTCGATCATCGCCGCGCTGCTGCTGCGACTGCTGCTGCGGACGTTCCGGTCGGGAGTGACCGCGTGAGCGCCATCGAAGTCAAGGCGCCCCGCCAGAGCCGCGCGCGCGCCGGCAGGCTCGGCCTCAACCTGCTCACGTATGCCGTCGCGTTCCTCGTCTTCTTCCCGATCCTCTGGACGCTCCTGACGGCGTTCAAGACGGAAGCGAACGCCGCCGCGATCCCGCCCGTCATCTGGTTCCACGCGACGCTCGATCAGTTCCGCGCCGTTCTCAACGCGAACTATCTGAGCTACTTCGAGAACAGCGCGATCATCGCCGCCGGCTCGACCCTGCTCGCGCTCGTCCTCGGCCTCCCAGCGGCATACAGCCTCGCGTTCAACCCGACGAAGTACACGCCGAAGGTGCTCTCGTGGGTGCTCTCGACGAAGATGCTGCCCGCCGTCGGAGCGCTCATCCCGCTCATCATCATCTACAAGCGCGTCGGGCTCTTCGACAGCCGCTTCGGGATGATCCTCCTGTACGCGGCCTTCAACCTGCCGCTCGTCATCTGGATGATGCGCTCGTTCTTCGCCGACCTGCCGCACGAGATCCTCGAGGCGGCGACCGTTGACGGCGCCGGTTTCTTCCGCATCATCGGCCTCATCGTCATTCCGCTCACGGCGCCCGGGCTCGCTGCGACGGTCCTCCTCTCGATGATCTTCAGCTGGAACGAGTTCCTCCTCGCGGTCAACCTGACGGGTGCAAACTCGGGAACGCTGCCGGTCTTCATCTCCGGCTTCATGACGAGCGAAGGGCTCTTCTGGGCGAAGATGTCGGCGGCGTCGACGATGGCGGTCGCGCCGGTGATCCTCGCCGGCTGGATGGCGCAGCGCTCACTCGTCCGCGGGCTCACATTCGGCGCCGTCAAGTGACCGTCTCCCTCGCCGACCGACACCTCGACGAGATCGCGGCGCTCGGCGTCCCCGTGCCCGCGGTACGACCGCCGCGCGCTCTCGCCGAAGATCCTCCACGTCGGCGTCGGCTCGTTCCACCGCGCGCACATGGCGGTGTACACGGACGAGGTCGCTGCGTCGGACGGCGGCTGGGGCATCTGCGGCGTCGGACTGCTCGACGCCGATCGACGGATCGCCGACGCGCTCGGCCGCCAGGACCTCCTGTACACACTCGTCGAGCGCGACAACGACGGCTCGAGGCCTCGGGTGGTCGGCAGCATCGTCGACTACGCCTTCGCCGCAGGAGACGAGCCGGAGTTCGCACGGCGCGTCGCGGACCCGGAGGTCGCCATCCTCTCGATGACGATCACCGAGGGCGGCTACTCACTCGCCGGCGGCAATCCGACGATCGAGACGATCGTCTCAGGCCTCGAAGCACGGCTCGGCGCCGGCGGCCGGCCGCTCACGCTTCTCAGCTGCGACAACCTGCCCAACAACGGCACCGTCTTGCGCGACGCGGTCGCGACCGTGGCTGCCGCGAGGGACGAGAAGCTGCTCCGCTACGTCGAGGGCTCGTGCACGTTCCCGACCTCGATGGTCGACCGAATCACGCCGCAGACGCGCGACGAGGACATCCGCTGGCTTCGCGACGACGTCGGCATCGACGACGCGTGGCCCGTCGTGTGCGAGTCGTTCCGGCAGTGGGTGATCGAGGACGACTTCGCCGCCGGCCGTCCGGCGTGGGAGTCCGCGGGCGCCCTCTTTACCGACCGCGTGCACGACTGGGAGCTCTACAAGCTCCGCATGCTCAATGCGAGCCACTCGTGCATGGCCTATCTCGCGGCGCTCGCCAACGTGGAGTTCGTCGACGAGGCAATGGCGATCCCGGCCTTCCGGCACTACCTCGACCGGCTCCTTTCGACCGAGGCGATCCCGACGCTTCCGGAGATACCCGGTCATCCTGCGCGCGAGTACGCCGAAACCGTCTTTCGGCGGTTCGCGAACGTGAACGTGCGCGACCAGATCGCGCGCCTCTGCATCGACGGCGCGTCCAAGTTCCCGAGCTTCCTCATCCCGACCGTCGAGGCGCAGCTCGAGCGCGGCGGTCCGGTCGCATGTTCTGCGCTGGCGCTCGCCGGGTGGGCGCGCTATCTCGCGACCGTGCCGGCGGCTGAGCGCGCGCCAGACGTGCACGGTGACGAGGCTGCCGCGGCCGCAACGGCCTCGCTTCGCGACCCGGCCGCTTTTCTCGAGCTCGATCTCGTCTTCACGCCGCGGCTGCGCGAAAGCGAGCGCTTTCGCGATGCCTTCGTCACGGCGAGCTGCGACCTGGCCGACCGCGGCCCCTTGGCCGCGCTCGAATCCCTCGTCGTCGTGGCCTAGTTCAGCCGGGCTTCTTCGTCGGCCGTGCGCTCAGCCGTCGGCAGCAGCTCGAGCCGCTCGTCCGGGATCGGCTCGCCGCTCTCGACCGAGCGGCCGTACGTTCCGGCGGCGAGACGCGCCTCTGCGCGTTCGACCGCTTCGAGCTGCTCGCG
This sequence comes from uncultured Actinomycetes bacterium, assembly GCA_963744355.1. Lineage (GTDB taxonomy): Bacteria > Actinomycetota > Thermoleophilia > Gaiellales > Gaiellaceae > Palsa-739. Next base: position 256,130 of record CAVUTE010000004.1, on the reverse strand, counting down.
CAGATCGTCGGAGAGGCCCTCGTCGAGCTCGTCCTCGTACGTGTCGGAGGCGAGGTTCGCCGGGTCCTCGTCGTCCGCTTCCTCGCCGTCGTCCTGGTGGGCGAGCCGCTTGAGCGAGCGCTCGATGCGGGAACGCTCGGCGGCGAGCAGCTCGCGTGCCTGTTCGGTATCCATCAGGAGACACTATCCAGCCTGGCGGCCTCGAGGTCGAGGTCCCGCTGCACGCGCTGCACGACGTTGTCGTCGACGATGCGCTCGTTGCGCAGGTGGAGCAGCGCCGCCTGCTCGGCGGCGAGGAGCTCCCGGACCACCCGCTGGTACGCCTGCGACTGCTCCTCGATGGCGCCGTCGTCCCCGTCGTCGAATCGAGCGCGGAAACGCCTGGCGCGGAACGTGAACTGGCCGCGCAGCCGCTCGGCGGTGTCCTCCCGGACCGCGCCGTCGGCGACCAGCTCGTCCAGCCGCGCGATGGCGGCTTCCGCAGCCTTGATGCGGGCCTTGTTCTCCTCCCGCTCGGCGCCGCCGTCGTCGCTGATGTTCAGCACTCGGATCAGCGCCGGCAGCGTCAGGCCCTGCAGAACGAGGGTGGCGACGATGACCGAGAAAGTCAGAAACAGGATCAACTCGCGGTCGGGGAAATCGGTCGGCAGCGCGAGCGCCGCGACGAGCGACACCGCCCCGCGGATTCCCGTCCACGAGATGAGCACCGGGTACTGCCACGGCGGGTACGGGTCGTGCTCGCGGATCCTCCGGGAGAGGAAGCGCGGCACGTACGCGAAGATCGGCAAGCAGACGACGCGCGTGACGATGACCGCGGCGCAGACGAGCACGGCGTACTCGGCGACCTTCATCGAGCTCCCGGTGAGCCCGTCGAGGATCGGGCGCAACTGCAGGCCGACGAGGACGAACACGAGCGCGTTGACGAGGAAGACGAAGATCTCCCAAAAGGCGTCGCCCGAGAGCCGCGTGCGCTCGTTCGTCAGTTCGGGCGTGTACCAGCCCATATAGACGCCGATCGTGACCGCGGCGAGGACGCCCGACACACCGGCGGCGTCCGCCGGCAGATATGCGAGATAGCCGCTGAGGACGGCGATCGCGACCTCGATCGGCGGGTTGTCCAGCCGGCGGCGGATCTGCCGGACGACCCAGCCGACGCCGAGCCCGATGGCGATGCCGCCGAGGACGTTGAGCACGACGCGGCCCGACGTGTCGAAGAGCGAGAACGTGCCGCCCACCGCAGCACCGATCGCCGCCTTGTACAGAACGAGCGCCGTCCCGTCGTTGACGAGGCTCTCGCCCTCGATGATCGAGACGATGCGGCGGGGCGCACCGAGCCGGCGCGTGATCTCCGTCGCGGCGAGCGCGTCGGTCGGCGAGACGATCGCGCCGAGCGTGAACGCCACCGCCCACGGCAGGTGGATCCAATCGTGCGCAACGACGCCGACCACGGCCATCGTCGCGCCCACGAGCCCGAACGCGAGGTACGAGATCGGCCGCTTGTTCGCCCGCAGGTCGCGCAGCGACGTGAAGAACGCGCCGGAGTAGAGGAGCGGCGGAAGCACCGCGACAAGGACGACCGCCGGCGGCAGCTGAACATGCGGAAGCCCCGGAATGAAGCCCATGACGACGCCGCCGACGACGAGGAGGATCGGCAGCGGCACGCGCAGAGCCGGCGCAAGGACGAGCACCGCGCCCGCCGCCACGAGCAGGCCGAGGAGCTCGAGGTCCTGGTGGGCGCCGAAGTGCAAGCCCGGAGCCTGCCAGACTGGCCCGTGGCCATGACGGGCTCCGGATGAGAAACTAGGGCTGATGGAGCTCGATCAGCCGTACGTCTGGATCACGACGCGCAAGCTCAAGCCCGGCACTCGCGACGAGTTCAGCCGGTCGTGGCGGCCGAGCGAGTTCCCGCCAGGAATGCTGCGCGCGTACGAGCTGACGTCGCCGGACGGGAACGAGGTCGTTGGCATCTCCATCTGGGAGTCGGCGGAGTCGCGCGACGAGTACCGCAAGTCCGAAGTCGAGTCGCAGCGGCGCCAGGCAATGGCGCCGTACGTGCTCGAGGAGCAGTCCGGCTTCTACCTCGCGCGCGAGCTCAAGATCCCGAAGAACGGTTGAGCTCTGCGAGCCCGCGCGCGACTCGGGCGGCGGCTCGGCCCAGCTCTGCTCCCGCTTCCGCATCGCCGACGACGCTCGAGCTCAGGCGGTCGGCGGCGCGCAGCGCGAGCGCGACGACCTCGTCCGCGTACCTCGCGATCTCCTCCGGCACGCGCACGATCTCGGTGCGGGTCTCGTCGTTGCGGTCGACCATGAACGCCGCGTAGGCAGCGGCGTCCTCGTCCGCCAGCCGCAGCAGGTCGGACACGAGCTCCTGCGCGCGCGCCGCGTCCGCCTCGTTACCGGCGTAGCGCGACGCCAGCTCGGCGAGCGCCGCCGCGAGCGCCCCGGTCAGCGCAGTCGCCGCGCCGCTCGCGGGCGCCGGCGTCCGCTCGCCGATCGCGGCGAGAAGGTCAGCGACTCGCTGTTCGCTCAGCATGGCGGTAGAACTCGGCGCGGGTCGGCTCGAGCGGCGTGTTCCCACGAATGAGATCCGCCGCCTTCTCGGCCACCATCATCACCGGCGCATAGATGTTGCCATTTGGGACGAACGGAAAAACGGACGCATCGACGACGCGCAGGCCGTCGAACCCGTAGACGCGCATCGTCGCCGGATCGACGACGGTGCCCATCGCGCACGTGCACGACGGATGCAGCGCCGTCTCAGCATCGCGCGCGACCCAGTCCAGCACCTCCTCGTCGCTCGCAACCGCCGGCCCCGGCGACGTCTCGCCGCCGTTGTACTGGTCGAACGCCGGCTGGTCGAGGATGTTCCGCGCGACGCGGATCGCCTCTATCCACTCGCGCTTGTCCTGCGCCGTCGACAGGTAGTTGAAGCGAAGCGCAGGCTTCTCGCGTGGATCCGTGCTCTTGATCTTCACCGAGCCGCGCGCGTCGGAGTACATCGGGCCGACGTGCACCTGGTACCCGTGCGCCGCCGCCGGCGCCGACCCGTCGTACCGGATCGCCAGAGGCAGGAAGTGGAACATGAGATTCGGGTACGCAACCTCGTCATTCGAACGCACGAACCCGCCCGCCTCGAAGTGGTTCGTCGCGCCCGGCCCGTCGCGGAAGAAGAGCCAGCGTGCGCCGATGTACGGCCGCTTCCACTTCTTCAGCGCGGGCTGCATGGACACCGGCTGCGTCGACTCGTGCTGGACGTACACCTCGAGGTGGTCTTGCAGGTTCTCGCCCACCGGGAGATCGTCCACGAGGCCGGAGAGCTGCAGCAGCTGCGGCGAGTTGATCGCGCCGCCGCAGAGAATGACCTCGTTCGCGCGCACGACGTTACCGCCGCTGATCTCGACGCCGACCGCGCGCTTCCCGTTGAAGAGGACCCCGCCCACGAAGGTGTTGCAGCGCACCTCGAGGTTCGGCCGATCCATGACCGGATGGAGGTACGCGCGCGCGGCGCTCAGGCGCCGGCCGCGCTCGATCGTGCGGTCGAACGCCGCGAACCCCTCCTGCCGGTAGCCGTTCACGTCCTTCGTCAGCTCGTACCCCGCCTGCTGCACCGCCTCGAAGAACGCGCCGAACAGGGGCGACGCCGCCGGCCCGCGCTCGAGCACGATCGGCCCGTCGCCGCCGCGCCACTCGTCGGCGCCGGCGAGGCACGTCTCCATTTTCTTGAAGTACGGGAGGCAGTGCGCGTAGTCCCACTCCTCGATCCCCCAGCGCTCGTAGTCGAGCGGGTTGCCGCGCTGGAAGATCATCCCGTTGATCGAGCTCGACCCGCCGAGCACCTTGCCGCGCGCGTGGTAGATGCGGCGGCCGTTCATGTGCGGCTCCGGCTCCGACTCGTACATCCAGTCGTAGCGCGGGTTGCCGATCGGGAAGGCGAGCGCGGCCGGCATGTGGATGAACGGATCCCACAGATGGTCCGGGCGGCCGGCTTCGAGGACGAGTACGCGCGTGCCGGCGTCCTCGGTGAGCCGCGCGGCGAGCGCGCAGCCGGCGGAGCCGCCGCCGACGATGACGTAGTCGTATATCACTGCGATATCACCACAGTCTGCAGCTCGCTGAACGCCTCGAGCGGCGATGAGCCGCCGACGCGGCCGATGCCGCTTGCGGTGCCGGAGCGCCCGCCGAACGGCAGGTGCGTCTCCCAGTAGTTCGACGACTCGTTGATGTTCACCCAGCCGGTCTTCACCTCGTCCGCGTAGCGCAGCCCCTTCGCGAGATCGCGCGTGAAGATGGCCGACAGCAGCCCGTACGGCGATGCGTTCGCGAGCTCGATCGCCTGCTCGAGCGAGTCGATCTCGACGACCGGCGCGACCGGCCCGAACGTTTCCTCGGTCGCGACGAGCGCGTCGGCGGGGACGCCGTCGAGCACGGTCGGCTGCCAATACAGATCGGTTGGGAAGCCCGATGCGCGCACGCCGCCGTGCACGATCTTTGCCCCGCGCTGCACCGCGTCGGCGACGTGCTCGTCCATCTTCCCCGCAACGCCTTCGTTGTTCAGCGGCCCCATCGTCGTGCCGTCTGCGAACGGATCGCCGAGAACGACCGCGGTCATTCGCTCCTGGAGCTTCGCAACGAAAGCCTCGCGGACGTCGCGGTGCACGAGCAGGCGCTCGCCGGCGGTACAGCTCTGCCCGGAGCAGAGGAAGCACGCAGCGACGGTCGCTTCCGCAGCGAGGTCGAGGTCGGCGTCGTCGAGGACGACGACCGGCCCGTTCCCGCCCAGCTCGAGGATCGCCGCCTTCCCAGCCGCAGCCTCTGCAACGCGACGCCCGGTCTCGGTCGAGCCGATGAAGCCGACGCCGTGCGTGCCGGGATTGCGCGCGATCTCGTCGCCGACGACGGAGCCCGGCCCCGTGACGAAGTTGAAGACACCCGCCGGCAGGTCGGCCTCGGCGACGCACTCCGCGAGCGCGGTCCCGGCCACCGCCGTCGTCGACGCCGGCGTCCATACGACCGTGTTTCCAGCGGCGAGCGCGGGCGCGATCAGCTCCGCCGGCATCGTGTACGGCCAGTTCCACGGCGTGATCACGCCGATGACGCCACGCGGGCGGCGCACGAGCAGCACGCGCTTGTTCGCGGACACGGAGTTCGCGAGCCGCCCCTCGAGCCGCTTGCCGTCCTCGGCGGCATTGCGCCAGTACGCGACGAGCTCCTCCACCTCGTCGCGCGACTCGCCGAGCGGCTTGCCCTGGTCGAGCGTGAGCGCGTGCACGAGCGTCGCGCGCCGCTTCTCCACCTCGTCCGCGACACGGTTCAAGAACGCCGCGCGCTCGAACGCCGAGAGCCGCGCCCACGCCGGCGCCGCCTCGTTCGCGGCCGCGATCGCGCGCTGCGCGTCCTCACGCCCGCCCTTCTGGATCGCGCCGATCTTCGCGCCTGTGACCGGCGACTCCGCGTCGAAGGTCTCGCCCGTGAGCGCCTCCGCCCACGCGCCGGCGATGAACATCAGTCGCCGAGCTCCGTGCGCCGCCTGTCGACGTACGCCTTCAGCTCGGCCTCGAGCTCAGCGTCGATGGGCGGCTTCTCGTACTCCTCGAGTGTCTTCTTCCAGATGTCGGTCGCGCGCGTCGCCGTGTCGCGGCCGCCGTTCCGGTTCCAGCGCTCGTAGTTCTCCGTCGACGACACGAGCGGCCGGTAGAAGCACTCGCGGAAGCGCTCGAGCGTGTGGGCGGCGCCGAGGAAGTGCCCGCCCTGCCCCACCTCTTCGTGCGCCGAGTACGCGAGCGTCTCCTCGTTGATCTCCAGTGGCTGGAACACCGCGTGCAGCATCCGCAGCGTCTCGACGTCGGTGACGAACTTCTCGTAACACGAGACGAGCGCCGACTCGAGCCAGCCCGCCGAGTGCATGACGAAGTTCGTGCCGGCGAGGAACGTCGGCCAGAGCGACATCATCGACTCGTAGCCCGCCTGCGCGTCCACGACCTGTGACGACGTCAACGCGCCGCCGCCGCGGAACGGCAGGTTGTAGTGGCGCGCGATCTGCCCGGTGCAGAAGAGACCGACCGCGGACTCGGGCGTCCCGAAGGCCGGCGACCCCGACTGCATGTCGGTGTTCGAGAGGAACGATCCGAAGACGACCGGGCAGCCGGGCCGGATCGTCTGCACGAGCGCGATGCCCGCCAGTGCCTCCGCCACCTGCTGCGCGAGCGTCGCCGCGACGGAGACGGGCGACATCGCGCCCATGAGCAGGAACGGCGTGACCACCGTCGCCTGCCCCGCCTTCGCGTACTCGATGAGGGCCGACAGCATGCGGTCGTCGTAGCGCAGCGGCGAATTGACGTTGATGAGCGAGATGATCGCCGGCGTCTTCTCGATCGACTCCTTGCCGAAGATCATCTCTGCCATCGCAATCGTGTCGCGCGCGTTCGGGCCGGACGTGACGGAGCCCATGAACGGCTTGTCCGACAGCGTCGTCAGCGCGAACACCATGTCGAGATGGCGCGAGTCGAGCGGCAGGTCGTTCGGCTCGCAGATCGTCCCGCCCGGCGAGTCGAGCTGCGGGAACGACTGCGCGAGCTTGACGAAGTTCTGGAAGTCGTCGTAGGTCGCGTCGCGTCGCTCGAGTCCCTCGCGCACGAACGGGCAGCCGTAGACGGCGGAGAACACCATGTGCTTGCCGCCGATGTGCACCGTGCGCTCGGAGTTGCGCGCCTGCAGGTCGAACTCCGGCGGCGCCTTCGCGACCTGCTCGAGGATCCAGTCGGGGTCGAACTTGACGAGCTCGCCCTCGACGTTCTGGCCCGCGGCCCTGAAGACCTCGAGCGCCTCCTCGTACAGGAACTCGATCCCGAGCTCGCTGACGATGCGGCGCCAGCCGCGCTCGAGCTCCTGCAGCGCGAAGTCGTCGAGGATCTCGTACCGCGGCATCTCGTTGATCAGCACAGGAGCTTCTCCAGTTCTCGTTCGAGCCCGATGACACCAGTCTCTCGCACCTCGAGTGGCAGTTGCAGGAGTGCGGCCGCATGCTCCGCGCCGGAGCGCAGCTCCGGCGTCGGCTCCTGCGCGAGCCAGACGACAGCGCTCGTAGTTGCGGAAGTAGTCGTCGCGCAGCTCCGGATGCCGGTCGAGGCCGAGCCCGCGCCAGACGACGCGGTCGAAGCTGCGGACGAGGAAGTCGGTGAGGAAGTACGTCGCCGGCTCGTGCTCGGCGCCGTACACCTCGTAGCAGTGCGCGCCCGCGAGGCGGTCGAAGCCCGCGAGGTCGGCGCCGCAGTGCGCGTACGCGACGACGACCTCGTCGCCGTTCGCGGCCTCGTCGACGGCGGCGCGGATCCGCTCCGGCCGGTTGTGCAGCTCCGGCGGCACCGGGCGCACGTCGACATCCCAGCCGCGCCGTGCGGCGATCTGCTTCACGTGGATGGCGAGCGCGCCGCAGCTGACGACGACCTTCGTCATCCCGGGAACTTCAGCTGGTCGATGAACAGGTCGTTGAAGTCGGCGCGGCCGGAGAGCTCGACGTACTCGACCTCGTCGAGGATCGCGTTCGCAGCCGCGCGCTCGGTGACCGAGAGCGCGGCGATCTTCGCGCCCTCGCCGGCGACGTTCCCGGCCGAGACGATGCGCACGAGCGGCAGCTTCGGCACGAGGCCGATCTTCACCGCGCTCGCCGCGCTGAGGTAGGAACCGAACGAGCCGCCGAGTAGCACCTGCGCGATCTCCTCCGGCTCGATATCGAGGTCGCGGCAGAGGATGTTCCAGCCGGTCGCGATCGACGCCTTCGCGAACTGGAGCTCGCGCACGTCGCGCTGCGAGAGATAGACGTCGTCGGAGAGGTAGAAAACGTTCTCCTCGCCGATCTTCCCGAAGCGGTCCGACGTCTCGAGGATGAAGCGCCCGGAGTGGTCGAGCATGCCGGCGCCGACGAGCTCGGCGACCGCGTCGACGAGGCCGGAGCCGCACATGCCGACCGGCGCCACGTCGCCGATCACCGTCAGCTGCACCTCGCCGTCGACGATCTTCACGCCCTCGATGGCGCCGTCGGCGGCGCGCATGCCGCACTTGATCTGCGCAGCCTCGAACGCGGGCCCGGCGGGAGCCGCGGTCGCGAGCGTCTTCGCGGAGGAGCCGAGCACGATCTCCGAGTTCGTGCCCACGTCGATGAAGAGGCGCACGCGGCGGTCGAGCGTGATGCCCGTCGCGAGGATGCCGGCGACGATGTCGGGGCCGACATACGCGCCGAGCGCGGGGAACGTGACGGCGGGCGCGCGGCGGTGGACGGCGACGCCGAAGTCGGCGGCCGTCGCGTCCGGCATGCGCCGCGCGACGACGGTGAACGGCGCCATCGACAGCGGCTCCGGGTCGATGCCGAGCGCGATCTGGATCATCGTCTGGTTGCCGGCGACGACGATCTCGTACACCTCGGCCGGATCGACCTCCGCCTCCGCGCACACCTCGTCGGTGAGCTGCTGGAGCGTCTCGTGCGCGTGCCGCTGCAGGCGTTCGAGCGCGTCGTCCTCCATCATGATCGCCGAGATCCGGGAGATGACGTCCGCGCCGAACGGCTGCTGCGAGTTGAGGATCGACCGCACCGCCTTCGGCAGTCCCGTCTCGAGGTCGAGCAGCGTCGCGACGACGGTCGTCGTGCCGAGGTCGAAGGCGATCGCGTGGCGGCTCCCGCTCGTGTCGCCCTGCTTCCACGTCGATGAGCACGTCGTCGACGACGACGGCGGTCACCTTCCAGTCCGCGCGACGCAGCGTGCCGCCGAGCTCGCGCACGATGTCGAGCGGGACGCGCAGCTCGAGGTCGTCCATCGCGGCGAGCAGCCGTTCGAGATCCGACTGCTGGTCCTCGAGCGTCGACTCGACGAGCTCGACGTAGCGCTTCTGCACCGCGGGCCGGAGGATGACGTGGCGCCCGACGCCGACGAGCGCGGCCTTCGGTCGCGTCTGCAGCGGCGGCACCTCGATCGTCAGGTCCTCGAGCGTGTTCGCGCGGCACGCGAGGCGCCAGCCGCTCTTCAGCTCCTCGATGGTGAACGCGCGCGGATCGACCGCGCTGATCGGCGCGTTCCCGGAGACGACCTTGACCTTGCACTTCTTGCACGTGCCGTGGCCGCCGCACGTTGAGTCGATGGCGACGCCGTTCCAGCTGGCGGCGTCGAAGATCGTCGTGCCGGCGAGCACGCGCGCCTCCTTGACGGCGCGATCCTCGCCCGACTGGAGGAAGCGCAGGCGGACGCGGTCGGGGTGCTGCTCCTCCGGGAGGTCGACGACGGCGCTCACGTCGTTGCCGCGGCCTGCTTCTCGCGGTACATGCGGATCCAGGTGGTGCCCCACTCGTCGCGGCCGAGCAGGAAGTCGGTCGCGCGGACGGCCTCGACCATCTCCGGCCGGCGCGAGTCCATGATCGCGCTCGTCAGTCCGTGGCTCTGCGCGACGGCGAGGAACGCCGCGCCGAGCGTGTGGCGCCCGGGCAGGCCGAACGACGTGTTGCCGGCGCCGCACGTCGTGTTCACGCCGAGCTCGTCGCGCAGCAGGTGCAGCGTCTCGACGAAGAGCGTCACGGCGCGCGGCTCGGCGCCGATCGGCATCGCGAGCGGGTCGATGATCACGTCCTCGGGCGGGATGCCGTGGTCGCCGGCGACGGAGACGATCTTCTTCGCGATCTCGACGCGGCGCTCCGGCTCCATCGGGATGTCCTCCGCGTTCGCGAGCCCGATGACGGCGGCGCCGTGGCGCGCGACGATGGGCAGGATCGCCTCGAGCCGCTCGTCCTCGCCGGTGACGGAGTTGACGAGCGCCTTGCCCTGGTAGGCGGAGAGCCCGGCCTCGAGCGCTTCGATGACGGACGAGTCGATGCAGAGCGGCACGTCGGTGAGGCCTTGCACGAGCGGGATCGCGGCGCCCATGAGCGCGATCTCGTCCGCGAGCGGGTCGCCGACGTTGACGTCGAGCATGTCGGCGCCGCCCGCGAGCTGCTGCGCGACGTCGATCTCGAGCTGGGAGAGGTCGCCCGCCTGGAGCTGCGCCTGGAATGTCTTGCGGCCGGTCGGGTTGATCCGTTCGCCGATGACGCAGAACGGCTGGTCGGGGCCGATGACGACCGTTCTAGACGGCGACTGGACGACTGTCTGCACGTGTCTCCCTCGTTGGTATGTCGAGTCGTTGGCAGAGGCGGGCGATGCCGGCCTCGCGCCGGAAGCTGATGAGGTGGAGGCCGGCGACGCCGAGCAGCGAGCGCGCGTGCTCGGCGAGCTCGCACGCGACCTCGAAGCACTCGGCCTCGGGGTCGGCGGCGCTCTCGCAGCGCTCGATGATCGGCGGCCGGGACTTCGATGCCGGGGACGTGCTCGTCGATGTAGCGCAGCGCTTTCGGCGAGCGGACGAGGCAGATGGACGGGATGAGTGCGCACTCCGCGGCGAGGCCCTTCTCCACCGCTTCGCGCATGAACGCCTCGGTCTGCTCGGGCCGGAAGCCGACCTGGAGCTGGAGGAAGCGCGCGCCCGCGCGCACCTTCTTCAGCGCGCGGTCGACGCGGTAGTCGAACGGCGGCGCGCCGGCGTTCTCGACCGCGCCGAGAAAGAGGTGCGGCGCCGGGTCGATCGTGCGTCCGGAGAGGTACGTGCCGTTCGCCATCGTGCGGCCGAGCGCGAGCAGCTGGATCGAGTCGAGGTCGAAGACGCGTCGTGCCTCGGGCTCGTCGCCGGCGGTGACGTCGTCGCCGGTGAGGCAGCAGATGTTCTCGATGCCGTGCAGCGCGGCGCCGGCGATCTCGGCCTCGAGCGCGATGCGGTTGCGGTCGCGGCAGGTGAGCTGCATGACGGGCTCCATGCCGAGCTGCTTGAGTGCGATCGCGACGGCGAGCGGCGACGCGTGCGCGTGCGCGGAGGTGTTATCAGTCGCGTTGACGGCGTCGACGTAGTCCTCGTACGGGGCGAACTTCTCGTAGACGCCGTCGGTGTCGACGGTGAGCAGTTCCGCCGTGACGACGAAGCGCCCCGCAGCGAGTGCGTCCTCAAGCCTCGACATGCCAGCCCTTCGGCGTCTGCTTGTCGCGGCCGGTGTAGAGGTTGACCCACGACGAGGTTCCCTCGAGCTGGTTGTCGACGGGCGGGCGGATGTCGTGGATCTCGTCCGCCCACGGGAGGCGGCGCGAACGTTCGACGGCCTTCACCCAGACGCAGCGCATCTCCGGCTTCACTTCGCAGTGCCCGTCGGGGCGGACGCCGCCGCACGGGCCGTTGCGAAGCGTCTTCGGGCATTCCATCGGGCAGGTGAGGCCGGTCGAGTGCAGCACGCATTGGCCGCACATGTGGCAGCCGAAGATCGGCTTCTTGACTGCGGCCTCGACGAGCTCGATCACGCGGGGACGGCGCTCCGGCGGCGTGCGATCAGGTCCTTGGCGAGGCGGACGGCGGTGGAGGCGTCGGCCGCGTAGCCGTCGGCGCCGACGCGGTCGGCGTATTCCTGCGTGACGGGCGCGCCGCCGACCATGACGATGACGTTGTCGCGGATGCCGGCCTTCTCGAGCGCGTTGATGTTCGCCTTGAACATCGGCATCGTCGTGGTGAGGAAGGCGGAGAAGCCGACGATGTCGGGCTTGTGCTCGTTGATCGCGTCGATGAACTTCTCGGGCGCGACGTTGACGCCGAGGTCGTGGACGGTGAAGCCGGCGCCCTCGAGCATGATGTTGACGAGGTTCTTGCCGATGTCGTGCACGTCGCCTTTGACGGTGCCCATGACGTAGGTGCCGACCTGTTGTGCGCCGGTCTCGGCGAGCAGCGGGCGGAGGATGTCGAGCGCGCCCTGCATCGCGCGTGCGGCGATGAGCATCTCGGGGACGAAGAAGTCGCCGCGTTCGAAGCGCGCGCCGACCTCCTCGAGCGAGGGGATGAGCGCGTCGTAGAGCATCGACTCCGGCTCGAGCCCCTCCGCGAGGCCGGCGTTCGTCAAGTCCTTCACCTCGGGCGCGTTGCCGATGAGCGTGTTGTCGTACAGGCCTTTGAGGATCTCTTCGTGGGTCATGCGGCACCTCGCATCAGTAGGGAGAGCGTTTGGGCTTCGGTCTTGAGGAGCGGTGCAAGTTCTTCGATGCGGTCTTTCAGTCGTGACGTGGGGCCGGAGATCGACAGCGCGGCGATCGCGGTGTGGTTGGCCCCGAGCACGGGCGCGGCGAGCGCGGTGAGGCCGACCTCGAGCTCGTCGATCGAGGTCGCGTAGCCGTTCGCGCGGATCGCTTTCGACTGCGCGTGGCCGGCGCCGCCGAACGTGAGGAAGCACTTGCCGTTCGCGGCGAGCTCGAACGGAACGCGGCGGCCAACCCAGTCGGTGACGCCGACGAAGTGCGCTGTGTCCTCCTGTGCGAGGTGCTCGACGCCGTCGGGTCCGGGGACGGCGAGGTTGATCGTCTCGCCGGAGGCGTCGGCGAGCCGGCGGAGGCTCGGCTGCTGCGAGCTCGACGAGCGTCTGGCTGCGTCGCGGCTCGCGTACCTGAGGAGGACCGGGCCCGGGCCGGAGCCGACCGCGCTCGCCGAGGCGCTGGACGAGGCCTTGGCGCTCGAGCGCCGAGACGAGGCGGGAAGTCGTGCTCTTCGGAAGCCCGGAGTCGTCGGAGAGCTCGCCGATCGACGGCGGCTCGGCGCGACTCGACGACGCGCACGAGCAACTGCGCCGCGCGCTCGATCGCCTGGGTGCCGGAGGCTTCGGTCGTCATCTCAGATGGTGGAACTCTGTTCCATCAGTTTCGCCCGATCCTGCGATTGTCGTCAAGTGAATTGCTCCGTCCAGGCGTATCTCCTAAAGTCAGCGACATGGCAGCGAGCGGACACGGCTCGTGACCGAAGTGGCGATCGGCTTTCGTCATCCTCGGGCTCCTTCTGGTCTTCCTCCGCGATGCTTCGTCGACTTCCGTCGCCTCAGGAAGCGGGCGGCACCATTCCGTTCGTGCGATTACAGCGACCGGAAAGCACTGCCCGTCGGCTCGTGGTCGCGACGGTGGCGTTCGGGCAGCCGCGGATGCTCGGACGACCGGCACCTGCTGAGCTTCTCTCTGGGGCACGTACGGATTGGCCAAGACCACCGCCGTCTTGTTGATGGTCACTCAAGTCTGGGCGGTACTCGTCTCTCGCGAGTCGTCGCGCGGTGCTTTGATGGCGGGCCCGGCGAGTATCGTCTGGGATTCGCAAGCGGCACCAAAAGCTCGCGGACTCCCAGATGGAGCAACAGCACTTCGGGAAGTAACAAAAAGCCAGCTACAACGACTTGGCCAAGGCGTCGTGGGACAGCCTAAAGACCGTCAGCGAGGCTCCGAACCTGTTGAAAGCTGGCGATCTCTGGGACGTACTTCTTCCGGTCCTTAGTCGTGATGGGGTGACCCTCAACGGACTCGAGAGCAAAGATTTGCCGGCACCGAGCGGCTACGGCGGTGCCCGCTGGATCGCATGGTTTACTCATTACGTCGTGGAACAGTTCCTTCCCTGAGCCTAGGAGCGCGAATGACGAAGCAAGAACGGATGCGTCTCGCTCATCTCCAAGCCCAAAAGCTGGTGGCGAAGCTCCGCGCAAGCAACGAGCGCGCCGCGCTCGAGGGCGCACCGGCCGTCGCCGAAGAGCAGTACCAAGACCTGGAATCAACGCTCGCTCGGAAACTTCTTCGGGCAGCCTAGTTCGGGGTTGCTCGAGCAAGGGCAGCAATCCAGTGGACAGCGCTACTTCAGAATGTTCACGGCCCGCGCAACCACCATCACGGCCAACGACAGGCTGATCGCCGACTGCACGAGCATGAGCATCTTCGCCCACCGGCTGAGCGGCAGCGCGTCCGTCGGGCTGAACGCCGACGAGTTCGTGAACGACACGAACAGGTAGTCGAGGAACTTCGCCTCCCAGCCGCCGACGAGCAGCGCCGGCTCGGTCTGCTGCGGGAAGAGGAAGTCGCGCTCGTGCGGCGGGCACGTCGGCCGCGCTTGCGGGCCGCCGCCGTCGAGCTGCCAGAACCACAGCGCGAAGAGCAGCACGTTCACGACCCACATGTGCACGGCGGCGCGCAGCAGCACCGGCGCATTCGCCGACGCGCCGTTCACGAGCAGGTGAACCAGCAGGATGATCGACGCGCCGTTCGCCGCGCTGAGGATCCCGATCAGCGCCGATCGTCAGCCAGCGCCGCGTCACCCGCAGCTGCTGTCCGCCCCACTCGAGGCTCCGCATCAGACGCCCGTGCGGCACGCTGAGCACGAGCGCCGCGAGCAGCACCGCCGTCAGCGCCGGCACGACCCAGCGCACGACCGAGAACGCGCCCGCCGAGTTCCCGGCGATGAACCGGGTCGGCAGGTCCGCGTACAGCACCGCCGCCGCGATGATCGCTGCGGTCGGCCACAGCGGCGACTCCCCGAGCGAGGCCTCCGCCTCGTGCAGACGCGTCTCCACTGTGGAGAGTGTGACGAGGGCTTAGGCCAGCACTACTTCTAGACAGGCATCGCGGGCGGCTGGCTCGAGTCGTACGAGTCGTCACTCGTCGTCGAACTACCATCCGCCGCAAGCTTCTCCGTCAGCGACTTGATCTTCGCGACCGTCGCGTCGAAGCGCGGGTTCGAGACCTCCCCGGTTCCGATCAGCTCGTACGTCGCCTTGCCGAGATCGTTGTACGCCTGGCTCAGCTCACGCTTCGTCTGGACGTCTTCGACGCCCTCCTTCGCCTTCGCGGCTGCCTGCTCCGCTGCTGCCTTCGCTTTGTCGAGAAGTCCCATCGCTAACGCTCCTACTCGAGGATTGACCCCAGAAGACCGCCCACGCCACCCTCGTCCCTGCCGCCGCCCGCCGCCGCCAGAACACGACGCGCGGTGCGCGAGAACGGCAACGTCTGCAGCGTGACGTGACCCGGACCGGTCATGTGGACGAGGAACAGTCCCTCGCCGCCGAACAAGCTCTTCGCAACACCGCCCTGCAGCTTCACCTCGTACTTCACGGTCGGCTCGATCATCACCATGCAGCCGGTGTCGATGATCAGCCGCTGGCCTGCCGCGAGATCGAAGTCGAGAAAGTCGCCGCCGGCGTGCAGCCAGACGGTGCCCTTGCCGACGAGACGCTGCAGGAAGAAGCCCTCGCCGCCGCCGTGCAAGCCCATCCCGAGCTTCTGCGCGAACGCGCTCTCGATCTCGACGTCACCGAAGTGGCCGAGATACGCGTGCCGCTCGCAGATGATCTCGCCGTCGAGCTCGTGCTGGCGGATCGAGCCCGGGAACGGCCCAGTGATCCCGACGGCACCGGCGCTCTTCGCCTCGTAGCGCGTCAGGAACAGGCTCTCGCCCGCGAGCACCTTCCGCTTCAGCCCGCCGACCAGGCCGCCGGGCATCTCCACGTCCATCGAGATGTCGCCGGTCACGAACATCATCGCGCCCGCCTCCGCGGTCATGCGCTCGCCCGGCTGGAGGGCCACGACGACCGCGGGAGCCTGCCCCTCACGAACCGTTGCCTCCATCACGGAGGATGCTATTCCTCAGCGCGCGTCGCGGCTCGTCGCCACCTCGAGCCGGAAGCCGTCCGGGTCGACGAAGAACGTCGCGTAGTACTCCCGGTGGTACTGCGGCCAGAGCCGTGGCGCGTGGAGTACCTTCGCTCCCGCCTCGACGGCTGCAGCGTGCGCCCCGTCGACGTCCTCCGGCGAGTCGACCGCGAGCGCGAGATGGTGCAGGCCGGGCGCGTACAGGTCGAACTCCTGCTCCTCGAGCGCCTGCCGCAGCCCGATCGAGCCGGAACCGGCCGCCGGGAACCGCAAGTAATGGATCTGCTCGCCGCGTTCGCCCTCGACGAAGAACGGCGCCTCCAGCCCGAGCGGCCCGAACACCGCGGCGTAGAACGCGAGCGACCGCTCGAGATCGCGGCAGACGAGGTCGACGTGACCCAGGCCGACGAGCACTGATCGGAGGGTACTAGGCTCTCGCTCGTGAGCGAGTGCACGAGCTGCGGAGCGTCGAACCGCGAGGGACTGGGTTTCTGCACGAACTGTGGTGCTTCGCTCGCGGCGGGCTGCCCGAGCTGCGGCGCCTCGCACGAGCCCGGTCAGCGCTTCTGCGGAGAATGCGGCACCGCGCTCGTAACGACCACGCAGGCCGGCGCCGCCACCACGGCTCCCGACGTCGAGCGGCGCGTCGTCACCATCCTCTTCGCCGACCTCGTCGGCTTCACTCCGCTCTCCGAGTCGCGCGACGCCGAGGACGTCCGCGGTCTGCTCACGCGCTACTTCGACACCGCGCGCCTCGTCATCGGCCGCTACGGCGGCACCGTGGAGAAGTTCATCGGCGACGCCGTGATGGCGGTGTGGGGCGCGCCGACCGCACGCGAGGACGACGCCGAGCGCGCAGTCCGCGCCGCGCTCGAGCTCGTCGAGGCCGTCGCGGCACTCGACGAGGGCTTGCGCGCACGCGCAGGCGTTCTCACCGGCGAGGCTGCGGTGACGCTCGGCGCCACCGGTCAGGGCCTCGTCGCCGGCGACCTCGTCAACACGGCTTCACGCATCCAGTCGGCGGCGGAGCCGGGAACGGTGCTCGTCGGCGAGTCGACGCGGCGCGCGAGCGAAGCCGCCGTCGTGTACGAGGACGCAGGCTCGTTCGAGCTGAAGGGCAAGTCGGAGCAGATCCCGCTCTGGCGCGCGCTGCGCGTCGCCGCCGGCGTCGGCGGCCGCCGCCGCTCCGAGGGGCTCGAGCCGCCGTTCGTCGGCCGCGACCGCGAGCTTCGCCTCATCAAGGATCTGTACCACTCCTCCGCCGAGCAGGGCCGCTCGCATCTCGTCTCCGTCCTCGGTATCGCCGGGATCGGCAAGTCGCGCCTCTCGTGGGAGCTCTTCAAGTACCTCGACGGTCTCACCGAGCGCATGTACTGGCACCGCGGCCGTTGCCTCTCCTACGGCGACGGCGTCACCTACTGGGCGCTCGCGGAGATGGTCCGCGAGCGCTTCCACATCGCCGAGGGTGAGGACACACAATCTGCGCGCGAGAAACTCTCCACCGCGCTCACCGAGTTCGTCCTCGACGCAGAGGAACGTCAGTGGATCGAACCGCGGCTCGCGCACTTGCTCGGGCTCGAGGACGAGCGTCAGGCGCGTGAGAAGGAAGATCTCTTCGGCGCATGGCGCCTCTTCTTCGAGCGGCTGTCGGAGCGCGCGCCCGTCGTACTCGTGTTCGAGGACGTGCAGTGGGCGGACGCAGCGCTGCTCGAGTTCGTCGAGTACCTCTTGGAGTGGTCGCGCAATCACAGGATCCTCGTCGTCGCGCTCGCGCGACCCGACGTTGCCGACCGCCATCCGAACTGGCCTGCGTCGCGCAACACGACAACGCTCGCACTCGACGCGCTGAGCGACGACGCGATGGCGCAGCTGCTCGAAGGGCTCGTCCCCGGACTGCCCAACGATGCGCGGGATCGCATCCTCACGCGCGCGGAAGGCGTGCCGCTGTACGCGGTCGAGACCGTGCGCATGCTGCTCGACAAGGGACTGCTGCAGCGCGAGGGCGACGTCTACGTCCCTGTGGGCGAGCTCGGCGAGCTTGCCGTGCCGGAGACGCTGCACGCACTCGCCGCCGCACGCCTCGACGGCCTCGGCCCCGACGAACGCCGCGCACTGCAGGACGCCGCCGTCCTCGGCAAGACATTCACGAAGGCAGCGCTCGCAGAGGTGAGCGGGCGCAGCGAGGCGGAGCTCGAGCCGCTGCTCGCATTCCTCGTCCGCCGCGAGATCTTCGGCCTCCAGAACGATCCCCGCTCGCCGGCGCTCGGCCAGTACGGCTTCCTCCAGGACCTGCTGCGACAGGTCGCGTACGAGACATTCGCGCGCCCGGAACGCAAGGCTCGCCACCTCGCGGCGGCGGCGTACCTCGAGTCGACAGGAGACGAGACGGTCGAGGTCGTAGCGTCCCACCTGCTCTCCGCGTACGACGCGGACCCGGAGGCGGCCGACGCAGATGCGATCCGAGAACGCGCGCGTCTCGCCCTCGTGCACGCGGGCGATCGCGCGGCCGCGCTCGCCGCCGCCGCCGACGCGCTCCGCTACTACGAGCAGGCGCTCGAGCTCGCGCCGACCGCCGAGTTGCACGAGCGTGCGGGGCGTTCCGCGTACTACGCGGCTCGCCTCGGGGATGCGCGCGCCCATCTCGAGCAGGCCCTGCAGATCCGGGAGAGCGACGGCGACTCCCGCGGCGCCGCGCGGGCTCGCGTCGCGCTCGCGGAGGTGGCGTTCTGGGACCACCGGGCGTCGCAGGCCATCGACCTACTGCATGACGCAGTCGGCGTGCTGACGCAGGGCGAGCATGACGCAGACCTGGCGCGCGCCGTCGCCGAGCTCTCCCGCTACCTGACGCTTGCGGGACGGCACGCCGAGGCGATCCCCCTGATCGAGCAGTCACTCGAGCTCGGCGAGGCGCTCGATCTCACCGACGTGTTCGCGCACGGCCTGATCACGAAGGGCGTCGCCCTCAACTGGGCCGGACGGTCTCGCGAGTCGGCGCTGCTCACCAGGCACGGGCTAGAGGTCGCGCTGCAGAACGATCTCGCGGACATCGCGTTGCGCGCGTACAACAACCTCCTCGTCACGCAGTCGGCTCGAGACCACATCGACGTGACCATGGAGGTGAACGAGCGAATGCTGGAGCTCGCGATTCGCGTCGGGAACCGACACCAGGAGCAGCGTGCCCGCCGCAACATGGCGAGCGGCGCGTATTTCGGTGGCGACTGGGACCGGGCGGAAGCCGAGGCTGCGCTCACCAACTTCTACCGCTCGAGTGCTCTGACGGAGCTTCGAGTCGCACGCGGCCAGGTCAATCTCGCCCGCGAAGAGTTCCGTGCCGACGTCGAGGCGCTCGAGGAAGGATGGGACAGCGAGGTGCAGGCGAGGATCGGCGTCGCGACCCAGGACGCCATGATCCTGCTCGCCGAGGGCAAGCATGCGGAGGCTCTCGCCCGTGCCGAGGAGGCATTGCGCGAGCGCGGCCCGCTCGGTCTGCCGAACCTCTTCGATGCACTCGAAACAGCGGGCGCCGTCGCGGCCCACTTCGGCGACGCGAACAAGCTCGAGGAGCTCGTCGCGCTCACAGACGACGTGCCGGGCGGTCACGTCACCCCCGTCTTCCGCGCAACCACCTCTCAGCTGAGGGCGCATCTCGCCGTCGCGCGTGGCGAGGACGCCTCGTCGTACTTCTCCGCATCGGAGCAGGTCTACCGGGACTACGGATCGATCCCGCCGCTCGCGACGACGCTCATCGGGCACGGTGCATGGCTCGCATCCGTGGGCCGGAACGCAGAGGCTGAGCCACTGCTGGCGGAGGCGGAGGAGATCTCAGCTCGTCTCCGCGCGACCGCCTGGCTCGAGCGGATTGCCAGCTGCCGTGCCGGCGTGGGCGCCGCAGTCGCCTAGCCGAGGGCGCGGACGATCGCCTGCTCCAGCGCGTCCGGCTTGAATCCGAACGGTCCTTCGCCGCCCTGAAAAGCGATGCGCCCGTCGGAACCGATCAGATAGAGCCGATCCGGCCAGCCGCCGTACGCGGACGCGACGGCGTTATCGACGCCGTCGATGGCGACGGGCATGCTGACCTCGAGCTTGACGGCACAGTCCGATGCGACGGAGCGTCGCTCGTCGTCGGTCTCCGGCTCGTGCACGGCGATTCCTGAGCGGCGGTTCTCGGGGATGATCCACCCTTCCTCAGGGTGCGCCTCCCGGATGTAGATGAGCAGGAAATGCACCCGGTCTCCGTAGCGCCGGGCGAGATCCTCGAGCGTCCCAACCTGGGCGCGGAAGGGTGGTCAGGTGTACGAGCCGAAGATGAGCGCGACGGGACGCTCCGCGACGAGCACGCCGAGCCGCACCGTTCCGGAACCATCGAGACGCGGGAGCTCGAAGTCGGGTGCGAGATCCCCCTCTGCAACCTTCGCCGTCATGAGATTGCGGTACTCCGGACTCGCGATCACATCCTGCATGGTCAGCGGAGAGTCCTTCGGCGCGTTGCTGCGTCCGTGCCGTAGCTGCGTGAGCACCATTCCGGCAACCGACCAGCGCCGATCGACCGGGCTGCCCTTGGCGACCGTGCGCATGTACCCGAGGATGTCCGCCGGCGTCGGCACGCCTTGAGACTAGTCGAGCGATTCGGCGAGCAGCGTCGCCACGTCGGCGACACGCATCTCGGAACCGTTCTCGCGCACGCCGTCGTCGAGCATGACCGTGCAGAACGGGCACGCGACCGCGAGCGTCTCTGCGCCCGTCTCCGCCGCTTCGCGCGCGCGCTCGACGTTGATCTGGCTCCCCCGCTCCTCCATCCACATGTGCGCGCCGCCGGCGCCGCAGCAGAACGTGTTCTTGCCACTTCTCTTCATCTCCACCGGCTGCCCGATGACGTTCAAGAGCTTCCGCGGCTCCATGCGCACATCGTTGTGGCGCGCGAGATAACACGAGTCGTGGTACGTGATCGTGCCCGCGTCGCTTGCGGGCGTTAGCCGCCCTTCTTCGACGAGCTCCGCCAGCAGCCCCGTGTGGTGCATGACTTCGTAGCTCCCGCCGAAGTCGCCGTACTCGTTCGCGAGCGTGTTGAAGCAATGCGGACAGCTCGCGACGATCTTCGTCACGCCCTGCTCGTTCAGCGTCGCGACGTTCTGCTCCGCTGCCGCCTGGAACACATACTCGTTCCCCATCCGCCGCGCCGGATCGCCCGTGCACCCCTCCCGCGGCCCGAGGATCGCGAAATCGACGCCCGCCTTCTGCAGCAGCTTCGCCGTCGACTCCGCGCTCTTCTTCGCCCGCTCGTCGAACGACGCCGCGCACCCGACCCAGTACAGGTACTCCGGCGCCGGATCGCCCGGCTCCAGCACGCGCACTCCCAGCTCCGCCGCCCACGCCGCCCGCTCCGTCTGCGGTTTCCCCCACGGATTGGACGCGCGCTCGACGTCGCGCAGCATCGGCTCCGCCTCCGCGGGGAACGACGAATCCACCATCAGCCGGCTCCGGCGCAGGTCGACGATGTGGTCGACGTGCTCGATCGACACCGGGCACACCTCCACGCACGCGCCGCACGTGACGCAGTCCCAGATCATCTCCTCCGGCACGCCGTTGCCGACGATCGGCTCCGCGCTCTGCGCGAACAGCTGATCCCGCACGCCCATGATCAACAGCTTCGGCGACAGCAGCTTCCCCGTCGCATGCGCCGGACACACGTCCTGGCAGCGCCCGCACTCCGTGCACGAGAACGCGTCCACGACTTCCTTGCGCGTCAGGTCGAAGATCGTCGCCACGCCGAAGCGCAACTCGTCGTCAGGTACGTCGAACCGCAGCGGCTCGAGCCGCCCACGCTTGCGCGTGCGCGCCATCCACACGTTCACCGCCGCCGTCGCGATGTGCAGATGCTTCGAATACGGCAGGTATGCGAGGAAGACGCCGATCACGACCAGGTGCGCCCACGCGAGCCACGTGCCGCCGACGCTGTGCCAGAGCAGGAGCGTCGTCACGACGAGCGCGATCAGCCCGAGGATGAAGTAGCCCTCGCCGACGTGCGAGCCGACGAAGCGCGCCGGCCGCACGACCGTGCGGATGACGAGCGCGGTCGCGACGCCGACGAGCACGAGCACGGCGAACACATCGGAAAGCACGCGGTACCAGCTCGGCGTGTGATCGCCGCCGCCGGCCACGTCGATCGCCGCCAGGATGATCGTCGGGAAGAGGACGATGAAGCCCCAGAAGATGAACGCGTGCATCAGGCCCGGCACGAGCCGCTGCAGGAGCTTGCGCTGGCCGAGGACGATCTCCGCCTCGGCGACGACGCGCTCGGGCACATCGCCCGGCCGGTCGCTCGGCTTCGCGTTGACGACGAGCCGCGTCAGGAAGACCGCGCGGCGCGCGAAGATGCCGCCGCACACGAGCACGAGCGCGGCGAGGGCGATCGCGCCTATCCGCGCACCCGCCTCAGCTCTGCGCTGATCGCCGGAACGACCTCGTGCAGGTCGCCGATCACCGCATAGTCGGCGCTCGCAAAGATCGGCGCCTCCGGATCAGTGTTGATGGCGAGGATCTTCTTCGCGCCCTTCGCGCCCGCGATGTGCTGCGTCGCGCCGCTGATCCCGCACGCGACGTACAGGTCGGCGGAGATCTTCGTCCCCGTCTGCCCCACCTGGTCGGCGTGCGGACGCCAGCCGGCGCTCGTGACCACGCGCGAGCATCCGACGGCCGCGCCGAGCAGGCCCGCGAGCTCCTCGATGATCGCGAAGCCCTCCGCCGAGCCGACGCCGCGGCCGCCGCTGACGACGACCTTCGCGTCGCGCAGCGAGACGCCGCCGGACGACTCCTCGACGCGCGCGAGCACCTTCGGCGAGCCGTCGTCGGGGGCGTCGAGCGTCTCGACATCGTCGATCTCCGCGGCCGGCTGCGTGTGCGGCGCGACGGTGAGGAGCTTCGGGGCGCCGTGCAGCCGCGCCTCCTCGAGCAGGCTGCCGCCCCAGCGCACGCGCGTCACCGTGTCGCCGTCGAACGCGATGACGTTGGCGGCGAAGGGCTGATCAAGGATCGTGCCGACGTGCGCAAGCAGCTCGTTGCCGCGATCGGAGCCTGCGGCGACGATCGCGTCCGCGTCCTGCGCGGCGAGCGCCTTCGCCCACGCCGCGGGTTGGTACGCGCCGGCGAATGTGACCGCGCGCACGTCCCCGAGCGTCCGCGCGAAGCCGACCGCCTGCGCGGAGAGCTCGTCGTCGTCGACGAAACAGAGAATCACGCGACCCCCAGCGATTGCATCACCGCGACGACCGCGGCCGCATCCTCGAGGACCTCGGCCTGCTTGCCCTGCCCATCAGGCACGACGAGCCGCAGCTTCTCGAGCTTCTGCTCCGGCCGCGCAGGCTCGACGACGGCGAGCGGCTTCGACTTCGCCCGCAGCCGCCCCGGCACGGACGGGTAGCGCGGCAGGTTCAGTCCCTCCAACACTGTGAGCACGGCCGGCAGCAGCGCCTCGTACACGTCGCGCGCTCCGCCGACGTCGCGCTCGCAGCGCACTCGGCCCTCGCCCACCTCGATCTTCTTCAGCCCGGTCACGACCGGCAGCCCGAGCACGTGCGCGACGCGGATCCCGACCTGGAACCCAGCCGCGTCCGCCGACTCGTTGCCGAACAGGATCAGGTCGAACGGCTCCTCGGCGCGAATCGCGTCGACGATCGCAGCCGCAGTCGACTGCGCATCCCACTCCTCGCTCGTCTTGAGCAGGATGCCGCGGTCGGCGCCGATCGCCATGCAGTCGCGCAGCTGCTCCTCCGCCTCCGTAGGGCCGAGCGTGAGCACGACCACCTCGCCGCCGATGCGCACCGCCTCCTCGACCGCGCACTCCTCGTGCGGCGAGATGGTGAAGCCGAGGTGCTTCGTCTCCAGCGCCTGCCCGTCCGCGGTGAGCACCATCTTCCCGCCCGTCATTGGGACGCGCTTCACGCAAACCAGAGTTCTCACGACCGAATTCGCTTGTTGTCGGGGTCGAACGGCGGCCGCGAGCCGACGACGTCGACCGTGACGGGATAGAGCTGCTCCATGTACTGCACGTAGAGATCCTCTCGCGCGTCCGGCGGGAGGTACGACATGAGGATGTACTTGCCGAGCGACGGCCCCATGCCGGCGGAGGTGACGTACGAGCGGCGGCCCTTCGCGTCGACGAGCGGCGATCCGTCCGCGCGCACGATCGGCTCGCGGCCGAGCGGCGTCCGCGACAGTTCGTCGATCGTCAGCGTGCACAGCGTCGCCACCGGCTCGCGCTCGCGCGCCGCGACGTGCGCCGCCTTGCCGACGAAGTCCTCCTCCTTCACTTTCCACCACGCCATGTCGGCCTCGACGACGTCGTAGTCCTGGTCGAGCTCGGCGCCGAACGCGCGGTACGCTTTCTCGAGCCGGCCGGTCGTGCCGTACACGCCGATGCCGGCAGGGACGACGCCGTGCGGGCGGCCGGCCTCCCACAGCGCGTCCCACAGCTCGGCGCCGCGCTCCATCGGCGTGTACAGCTCCCAGCCGAGGTCGCCGACGTACGAGATGCGCGACGCAATCACACCGTTGTCGAGCTCCTGCCACGTCGAGAACGGGAACGCCTCGTTCGAGACATCGGTGCCGGTGATCGAGGTGAGGATGTCGCGCGCGCGCGGCCCCCAGATGCCGACCGTGCAGACCGACGAGGTGTGATCCTCGATGCGCGTGCCTTCGGGGCAGTGGTCGCGGAACCACTTCATGTCCGCCATCCCGTGCGCGCCGCCGGTGACGACGCGGAAGCGGTCGTCCTCCATCTTCATGATCGTCAGGTCGGACTTGAACCCGCCGTGCGGCGCGAGCACGGGCGTGTAGATCACTCGCCCGTTCGGCACGTTCATCTGCCGCGCGGCCACCATCTGCACGGCGTCGAGCGCGCCTGGGCCGACGACGTCGAAGACGCAGAACGCCGTCAGGTCGAACATCGCCGCGCGCTCGCGCATGGCGAGATGCTCGGCGTTGATGATCGGCGACCACCAGCGCGCGTCCCACTCGTGCTCGCGACCCTGCACGCCGTACTCCTCGACGAGCTCCGCGTTCGACTCGTACCAGTGCGGGCGCTCCCACGCCGCCGCCTCGTAGAAGACGGCGCCGAGATCCTTCTCCCGCTCGTAGAACGGCGACATGCGCACGCCGCGGTTCGACTCCCACTGCTCCGCCGGGTGGACGATCCCGTACGTCTTGTTGAAGCCCTCCGACGTGCGCCCCTTGATGTGCTCGGGCGTGCGCTGCTCGGGATAGAAGCGCGCGACGTCGGACGACTGCAGGTCGATCTCGGGCTCGCCGTTCACCATCCACTCGGCCACCGACTTCCCGACGCCGGGACCTTCCTTCACCCACACGGCGGACGCGGCCCACAATCCCTTCACCTCGGGCGTCTCGCCGAGCAGCGGTAGCCCGTCGGGCGTGAGCGAGAGCAGGCCATTGATCGCGTACTTGATGCCGACCGACTCGTCGCCGAGCACCTCCGGCACGAGTTGCAGCGCGTGCTCGAGCTGGAGCTCGAAGTCCTCCTGCGTGAACGGCAGCTCGGTCGGCGTCAGCGCCGACTCCTCGATCGAGGGGATGTCGTCGGGCTCGTGGAGGATCGCACGGTGCGCGTATGAGCCGACCTCCAGGCCCTGCCCATCCTGGCGCTCGTACATGTTCGTGTCCATGTCGCGCACGATCGGGTAGTCGACCGCCGTCTTCGAGGTGAGGAAGCGCGGCACCGGGCCGACGTCGATCATCTGGTGCACCGCCGGCGTCAGCGCGATGGACGCACCCGCCATGCGCGCGATCCGCGGCGACCAGACGCCGCAGGCGATCACGACTGTGTCGGCGTCGAAGTCGCCGCGCGTCGTGCGCACGCGGCGCACGCGACCGTCCTCGACGTCGATGCCGGTCACCTCGGTGTTCGCTAGGACTTCGGCGCCTTTCGCCTGCGCTTGCTCGCGCATCACCGTGCCGAAGCGGAGCGAGTCGACGACCGCGACCGAGGGACAGTAGAAGCCGCCGAGGAGGATCTCCTCGTTGATGAACGGGACGAGCTCCTTGATCTCCGCCGGCGTGACGAGGCGGCAGTCGTCGATGCCCCACGACTTCGCGGACGCCATCCGGCGACGCAGCTCCTCCATCCGCTCTTCGGTACGCGCGACCTCGATGCCGCCGCACTCGTGTAGCGTGCCGGCGTCGCGGTACTGACGCATCGACTCGAGCGTGAGCTGCGTCATCTCCTTCGAGTGGTCGACCGGGAAGATGAAGTTCGAGGCGTGCCCCGTCGAGCCGCCCGGGTTCGGGAACGAACCTTTGTCGATCTGGATCAGGTCGGTGACGCCAAGCTCGGCGAGCCAGCCGGTGAGACTGTTGCCGACGATGCCGCCGCCGATGACGACAACCTTCATACGGTCACCAGGACGCGATGCATGGCCTGCTCGAAGTCGCGGACGTGCGCGCGCATCAGATCCGCGGCGCGGTCGCCGGAGCCGTTGACGATCGCGAGCACGAGGTTCCGATGCGCCTCGACCGCCTCCTCGAGCGCTTCGTTGCGATCGAGCGCGATCATCCAGATGCGGTGGGCGAGCACGTAGTACTCGCCGAGCGTCTTCTCGAGCAGGTCGTTGTGTGCGGCTGCATAGATCGCACGATGGATGCGCTCGTCGATGTCCATCAGGTCGGCGCCCCGCACGATCGAGCTGCCGAGCTCCGCGAGCTCGTCGCGCTCGTCCTCGGTCGCGCGCTCGGCCGCCAGCCGCGCCGCTTCCGGCTCAAGCGCCTCGCGCACCTCGGAGATGCGCGCGAGGTCGCGCACGTCGACGTTCGTCACGAACATGCCGCGGCGCGGGAACACCTCCACGAGCTGCTCGTGCGCGAGCCGGCGGAGCGCCTCGCGCACCGGCGTACGACCGATCCCGAGCCGCTCGATGAGCGCCCGCTCGTCGATCACGGCACCCGGGGCCAGCTCGAGTGACACGATGAGGCCGCGGATGGCGATATACGCCTGATCTGCCAGCTGCATCCAAGAGATATATTACTCATATCCAAGGTCGGGCTGTAGAAAGGAGTTCGGTGGCGACGAAGACACCTTCCTCTCTCGAGATCGCGCAGGACGCGACGCTCCGGACGATCGCGGAGATCGCCGCCGCCGCGGGCCTCGAGCCCGACGAGGTCGACCTGTACGGGAAGTACAAGGCGAAGATCTCGCTGTCCGTCCTCGAGCGGCTCGCCGACCGGCCGGACGCGAAGCTCGTCTGCGTCACCGCGATCACGCCGACGAAGTTCGGCGAGGGCAAGACGACGACGTCGGTGTCGCTCACGCAGGGCCTCGGCGCGATCGGCCGCAACCCGGTGCTGTGCCTGCGCGAGGCCTCGCTCGGCCCCGTGTTCGGGATCAAGGGCGGCGCCGCCGGCGCCGGTTACGCGCAGGTCGTCCCGATGGAGGACATGAACCTCCACTTCACAGGTGACATCCACGCGATCGGCGCCGCGAACAACCTCCTCGCCGCGATGCTCGAGGCGCACCTCCTGCACGGGAACGAGCTCGGCATCGACCCGCTCTCGATCTCGTGGCGGCGCTGCGTCGACATCAACGACCGCGCGCTGCGCGACACCGTCGTCGGCCTCGGCGGCCGCGCGAACGGGTATCCGCGCCAGACCGGCTGGGACATCACCGCCGCTTCCGAGGTGATGGCGATCGTCGCCGTCGCGCGCGACCTTTTCGACCTGCGCGCGCGGCTCGGCGCGATCACCGTCGGCTCGACGTACGAGGGCGAGCCCGTCACCGCCGAGCAGCTGAAGGCCGCAGGCGCGATGACCGTCCTCCTGAAGGAGACGATCAAGCCGAACCTCGTGCAGACGCTCGAGGGCCAGCCCGCGTTCGTCCACTGCGGCCCGTTCGCGAACATCGCGCACGGCAACAGCTCCCTCGTCGCGGACCGCATCGGCTTGAAGCTCGGCGACATCGTCGTCACCGAGTCGGGCTTCGGCGCCGACATGGGCATGGAGAAGTTCTTCGACATCGTGTGCCGCATCGGCAATCTGACGCCGAGCGCGGTCGTCCTCGTCGCGACCGTGAAGGCGCTCAAGCATCACGGCGGCGATCCGGACGGCGGCGCGGAGGCGATCGAGGCCGGCTCGGCGAACATGATCCGCCACCTCTCCACCATCCGCGAGTTCGGGCTGAACGCCGTCGTCGCGGTCAACCGGTTCCCGAACGACACGGACGAGGAGATCGAACAGATCCGGCGCATCGCGCTCGCGAACGGCGCCTTCGCCGCGGAGGCGAACGAGGCCGTCGTGAAGGGCGGCGAGGGCGCGGCCGCGCTCGCGGAGGCGGTCGTCGCCGCGACCGATCAGCCGTCCAACTTCGCCCCCGTGTATCCGCTCGACGACTCGATCGAGCGGAAGATCGAGGCGATCGCGACGCGCGTCTACGGCGCGGACGGGATCCTGCTCCAGCCGGCCGCCCGCAAGAAGATCGAGGAGTACGAGCGCGTCGGCTTCGACAAGCTCCCGATTTGCATGGCGAAGACGCACCTTTCGCTCTCGCACGATCCGACGCTCGCAAACGCGCCCACCGGCTTCACCGTCACCGTGCGCGACATCCGCGCGTACACAGGCGCCGGCTGGCTCGTCGCGCTGTGCGGCGACATGCAGACCATGCCCGGCTACGGCCGCACGCCTGCCGCCCAGAACGTCGACATCGACGACGAAGGGAAAACCATTGGACTCTTCTGAGGAGGTCCAGGTCTCCTGCCGCGACGTGTGGAAGGTCTTCGGCCCGAACGCAGCGAAGGCGATCGAGAGCGGCGACGTCAACCTCCCCCGCGCCGAGCTGATGGCGAAGACGGGGTGCACCGTCGCCTCGCGCGAGATCACGTTCGACGTCCGCCGCGGGGAGGTCTTCGTCGTCATGGGCCTCTCGGGAAGCGGAAAGTCGACGCTCGTCCGCTGCATCACGCGCCTGATCGAGCCGACGTCCGGCGCGATCGACCTGTGCGGCCACGACGTGCTCGGCGCGCAGCCGAAGGAGCTGCGAGAGCTCCGCCGCACGAAGGTTGCGATGGTGTTCCAGCACTTCGGGCTCTTCCCGCACCGCAAGGTGATCGACAACGTCGCGTACGGCCTCGAGATCCAGGGCATCGACAAGGAGAAGCGCTACGAGCGCGCGAGAGAGCTGCTCGCCGTCGTCGGGCTCGCGCCGGTCGAGGCGTCGTACCCCGACCAGCTGAGCGGCGGCATGCAGCAGCGCGTCGGCCTCGCGCGTGCGCTCGCGGTCGACCCCGAGGTGCTGATCTTCGACGAGGCGTTCTCTGCGCTCGACCCGCTCATCCGCCGTGAGATGCAGGACGAGGTGCTGCGCCTGCAGGAGCGCCTCCAGAAGACGGTCATCTTCGTCACGCACGACCTCGACGAGGCGCTGAAGCTCGGCGACCGGATCGCGATCATGAAGGACGGGCGGTTCGTCCAGGTCGGAACGCCTGCCGACATCGTCGGAGCGCCCGCGGACGACTACGTCCGCGAGTTCGTGCGCGACGTTCCCCGCGGCAAGGTGCTGACCGCCGCGTTCGCAACGCAGCCGCACGGCGGCGAGACGCCGGAGGAAGTCGTCCGGCACGACCAGCGGCTCGGCGAGTTGCTCCCGGTCGTGTTCGGCGCCAAGGGGCCGATCGGCGTGGTGGACGGAAGCGGCGAGCTCGTCGGCATCCTCGACCGCCGCATGGTCATCCACGTCCTCGCGGGCCGCGAGGAGCCGTCGGTCCCCGAAGAGCTGCCCGCGTAAGCGTGTCCACGCCGACCGCGACGACGCTTCATCTCCCGAACGCGGTTCGCATCTCCCGGTGGGCGCCGCCGCTCCTCGTCGCCGTCCCGCTCTGCATCGTCGCCGTCGCCGTCGAGGGCTTCCATTCCGGCTTCCCGGCCGGCTGGTACCTCGGCGTCCCGCGCTGGTTCGACAGCCTCAGCAACTGGGTGACGAACAACGACAGCACGAACTTCTTCCTGCACCACATCGTCACCGGCTTCGGCAACCTCCTGAACAGCGCGACGAACGACGTCGTCAACCTCCTCCACTGGATGACGTGGGTCGGCGTCCTCGGCGCCGCCACGGTCTTCGCCTGGATCGTCGGCACCTGGCGCACCGCGCTCTTCTCCGCGCTCGTCATCTCCTCGTTCGGCGTCCTGCAGATTCCGAACGGCGGCCCGAACGGGATCTCGCAGATGTGGCCGAGCGCGATGACGACGCTCGCCTTGATGACCGTCGCGATCATCCTCTCGACGATCGTCGGCATCCCGCTCGGCATCGCGTCGGCGATCTGGCCGAGGGTGAGCAGGACGCTCCGACCGGTGCTCGACCTGATGCAGATCCTCCCCGCCTTCGCGTATCTCGTGCCGATCGTCGTGCTCTTCTCGATCGGCAACCCGGCCGGCATCATCGCGACGTTCATCTACGCGGTGCCTCCGCTCGTGCGCTTCACGGAGCTCGGTATCCGCTCCGTCAAGAAGGACGTGATCGAGGCGGCGGAATCCTTCGGCTCGACGCGCGGGCAGATCTTGCGCAACGTGCAGCTGCCCCTCGCCGCGCAGGCGATCATGCTCGGGCTGAACCAGGTGATCATGATGGCGCTGTCGATCGTCGTGATCGCCTCGCTGATCGGCGCCGGAGGGCTCGGCGACCCGGTGCTGAACGCGCTCCAGACGCAGCAGATCGGGGAAGGAGCGGTCGCCGGGCTGCTCATCGTCTTGATGGCGATGTGGCTCGACCGCAGCTCGGCGGCGTTCGGGCAGCGCGCGACGCGAGACCGCACGGCGTCCTTGCGCAACCTGACGCGACGGCAGCACGTCGGCCTCTGGGGCGCAGTCCTCGTCGCGATCCTCGTCGCGCGCTACGGCCTCTCGCTCGGCGACTGGCCCAACGGCTGGGGCTTCTCGTTCGTCGACCAGATGACGACTGCGCTCAACTGGGTCACGAACGAGTTCACCGGCATCGCCGGTCCCATCTCGACCTTCCTGACGCTGCACGTGCTCAACCCGCTGCAGCGTTGGTTCGGCGACGTTCCGTGGTTCCTCGTCGCGGCGCTCGTCGGGACGGTCGGCTGGGTGCGCGGCGGCTGGCGGCGCGGCGTCCTCCTCGCCGGCTGCGTCGTCCTCCTCGGCCTCATGCAGGCGCCGGCCGGCTACACGTTCCAGGGCACGACGTCGTACAACTTCGTCGCCTGGACGGACGCGATGGAGACGCTGAGCCTCGTGGTCGTCTCCCTCGTGCTCGACCTCGTCATCGGGATCCCGCTCGGCATCGCCGCGTACCGGTGGCGGATGGTCGACAGGATCTTGCGCCCGATCCTCGACTTCCTGCAAACGCTGCCGGCGTTCGTCTACCTCATCCCGGTGGTGACGCTCTTCGGCGTCGGGAACGTCGCCGGCGTCAGCGCCTCGTTCATCTACGCGCTCCCGGCAGCGGTGCGCGCGACGACGCTCGGCCTGCGGGCGGTCCAGCACGACGTGCTCGAAGCGGGGCAGTCGTTCGGGTCGACGCGCTGGCAGCTCCTGTTCAAGGTCGAGCTGCCGATCGCGCGCCCGTACTTGATGTTGGCCGTCAATCAGACGATTCTTCTCGTCATGGCCGAAGTGGTCGTGGCAGGGCTCGTCGGCGCCGGTGGCCTCGGGCTCGACGTGGTCACGGGCTTCTCGCGGTCAGAGGTCGGGCTCGGCGCGGCCGCCGGCCTCGCGATGGTGTTGATGGGAATCGTGCTCGACCGGCTCAGCCAGTCGAATCCGGATCGTGGGCGGGTGGCAACGTCATGAGGGACCGAACGAGGAGGGTGCAATGAAGCAAGCCCGGAGGATTGCGGTCGTCGTCGCGGTGATCGGATTGGTCGCAGTCGCGATCACGGCCGGTGCCGCGAACGGGAGCGGCCGCTCGAGCAAGCCGACGATCGTTCTCGCGAACAACTCGTGGGAAGGATCCGTCGCGAACAACGTCGTGGCCCAGTACGTGATCGAGAAGAACCTCGGCTACAACGTCAACCTGCTCACGATCGACGAGATCCCCGCCTGGCCCGCAATGGTGCAAGGCAAGGTCTCGGCGGTCATGGAAGTGTGGGGCCACTCCCCGCTCTACGCCCAGTACGTCAAGGGCAACCACAAGGTCGTCGACGCGGGCCTCGAAGGGCCGGACGGCAACATCGGCTGGTATGTGCCGACCTACCTCGTGCAGCAGCACCCGGAGCTCAAGACGTGGCAGGGCGTGAAGAAGGACTGGAAGATGTTCGTCACGCCGCAGTCCTCGCCGCAGGGCCAGTTCCTCGACGGCTCGCCGAGCTACGTGACCAACGACCAGGCGCTCGTGAAGAACCTCGGGATCAATCTCAAGGTCGTCTTCGCGGGTACCGAGGCCGCGCAGCTGACGGAGATCGAGTCCGACTACAAGGCGAAGAAGCCCGTCCTCTTCTACTGGTACACGCCGCAGTATCAGAACGCGATCTACAAGTTCTCGCAGGTCGCGCTTCCGGCATGGACTCCGGCGTGCGGCAAGTTGAAGCCGGCCGCGATCAACTGCGCGTATCCCCCGTACCACCTGTACAAGGTGATGGCGGCGGGCCTCGCGAAGCAGGCACCGACCGTCGCGAAGTTCATCCAGCGCTTCAACTGGACGTCCGACGACCAGAACTCGGTGTCGTACAACCTCGCCGTGAAGCACATGAGCAACTCCGCAGCCGCGGCGCTGTTCGTGAACTCGCACCAGGCGCTCGTCAAGTCCTGGCTCTCGGGCGCGACGACCAAGGTGTCGCCGCCCGCTCCGGGAACCTAAGGCAGCTTCGCGCGTGGCCCCCGTTCTCGGGGGCCACGCGCCACTGCTGCGTACGCGACGACGAGCACGATCGCGGCAGCGAGCGGGACGAGCCCGATCGTTCGGAAGCCGAACGCCTGCGCGAGCCCGCCGCCGCCGAGCGGGCCGACGAGATATCCGATCAGCGCCAGCTGCGACCAGATCACCATGGCGGTGACGATGCGTCGGGGCTCGACCGTTTCGATCAGCACTCCGAGTGAGCCGGTGTAGGCGAAGCCGACCCCGATCCCGGCGACCGCGAGCGCGAGCACCCAGACGAGCACGCTCGACGTCGCCCCGACGAGGCCGAGGCCGACCATGACGGGCACGGTCGAGGCGAGCAGGATCGGCGCAGGACGCAGCGATCCAGATGCTCCGGCGCTCACTGCGACGACGAGTGACATCCCGACGTAGAGGCCGCCGATCTCGGTCTGCGAGAGGTGCGCCGCCAAGTGCAAGGGAAGGACGCCCTCGACGACGCCGAGCGCGAGCATCGCGAATACGATTCCGCCCGCGGCGAGCCAGAAGCCGCGCTCGCGCAACGCGGCGAAGTCTCCCTCGAAACGGCGGCCGGTCTTTGCCGGCGACACGGTTGATACCGCGACGACACCCAGCAGGGCGAGCACGAGGTAGGCCGCGAACGGCCCGTGGATGCCGCCGATCGCGCCGAGGGCCGGTCCGGCGAGCCCGCCTACCGAGTACGCGGCGAGCACTCGGCTCAGGCGCACGTACTCCTGGCCCGGCCAGCGTTCGAGCGTCGCGAACGCGATTCCGATCCACAGGCCGCCGGAGGCGAAGCCCATTGCGGCGCGTGCGATCAGATACGCCGCCCACCCGGATGCCACGATGAAGCCGAGGGAGCCGACGGCCATGACGAGGAGCGAGAGTCCGAGGATGCGGACGGTCGTCGTCCGGCGAATGAGCCTGCCTGCGACGGCGAACCCGAGGATCGACGCCGCCGCGAACGCCGCCGCGAGGATGCCGATCTTTCCGGGCGCGGCATGGAGCTGCGTCGAGATCTGCGGCAGCGCCGGCGCGATCACGCTGTAGGACGCCGCGTCGACGGCGGCGAGCGCGAGGAGCACGGCGAAGTCTCGGCGCTCGGCCACAGCGCCGATCATCTCCTACGGGCGAGTCAGCCGGTCTTGCGGTTCTGCTCGGTGCGCGACGCCTGCACGTGCTCAGCGGCAAGACCGACGATCCCGGAGTACCGCGCCAGCCGCGCGATCTCTTCGTCCGGCAGTTGCCGGACGCGGTCGACGGCCGCGGTCATCGCGGCGTTGAACACCTGCATGTATGACTCGCTGAGCGAACGCCGCATCCAAGCCTCTGCTGGAGGCTATCGAGAAACGAGGTCGGTCGCCGAGACGGCACCCGCCTCTTCGAGACACTATGGGGACACTCCCCCACACGAGAACGTGAGGGTTCCGGGACGAAGCCGTATCGGCACCCGGTACCGGTCGTGTCCTAGGGCAGCAGGTCCGTCGGGGCCACTGTGGCCGGGATGAGGTCGCCCATGACGTCGACTTCGAGCTCCTCGCCTTCGGCCAGCTCCGACGGGAGCTTCGCCAGCGCGACGTTCTGCCTCACCGTGAAGCCGTAGGCGGCACTACGCACTCGGCCGATGACCTCGCCGCCGCGGTGCACCGCCTCGCCGCCGTACAGCGTCAGGTACTCCTCCCCGCCGACGAGCAACGTGCGCAGCATCGTCGGCGGCTTGCGGTCGAGCTCCGGCCACTTGTCCTTCGTCACCGCGAAGCCGAGCCCTGAGTCGAAGGGCGTGTCCGACGCCGTCAGGTCGGTGCCGAAGTAGCGGTAGCCCTTCTCGATCCGCAACGAGTCGAGCGCGACGTAGCCGACGGGGTCGGGATTCAGCGTCTCCATGAGGAAGTCCCACACGGGTCCGGCGTCGTCCGGCCGCACGTACAGCTCGTAGCCATACTCGGCGACGTACGTCATCCGCTGTGCGAACACGCGGATGCCGCCGACGTCGATCTCCTTCGCCGTTCGGAACGGGAAGTCTTCGAGCGCGCCGCGCACCGCCGGCCCCCACAATCCGATGACCGCGTAGTCGTCACTCACGTCGGTGACACGCGCACCGTGGAGCTCGAGGAAGCCGCGGTCGCTGTCCACCGCTCCTGCGCCTGTGACCACGCGGAAGCGGTCCTCCGCCAGCCGCGTCACCGTCACGTCGCCGACGATGCGGCCGCGCTCGTCCAGCAGCTGGGTGTACACGACCGATCCCACCGGCCGATCGATGCGCGCGCCGCACACCCGCTCGAGGACGTCGAGCTCGGACAGCTCGAGCTTCCCGAACGAGGTCATGTCGAGGATCCCCGCCCGCTCGCGGATGGCCGCGTGCTCGACCGCGACGCGGTCGAACCAGATCGGCTTCGCCCACCCGACGAGCCGCTGGTCCTCCCCCGCCCGCCGCGTCGGCTCGCCGGGACGGAACCAGTCCGGCCGCTCCCACCCGTTCTTCGTCCCGAAGACGGCGCCCAACGCCTCCGTCCGTTGGTACAACGGCGATAGGCGCTTCGGCCTGCCTGCTTCGGACACGTCGTATGGGTACCTCAGCCGGTAGTAGTACTTGTAGACCTCGCGCGCGCCCGCGGCCGCGAAGGACGTGTCGCGATACGGCCCGCCGAAACGCCAGGGCCGATACGGCTGCACGTCCACCTCGGCCACGCCCTCGGTGACGAGCTCCGCGAGCGCCTTGCCGAGACCACCGGCGCCGCCGAAGCCGTTGAGCGACAGGCCCGCCGCCATCCAGAACCCTTCGATGCCGGGCATCGGCCCGAGCAGCGGGTTCCCGTCCGGCGTCATCGCGTCGGGATGACACACGAGCGCGAGCAGGCCCGCGTCGTCGAGGAACGGGAAGCGCCGCACCGCGCCCGCCATGAGCTGCTCGAAGCGCGCATGATCGGGCGGCAGCACCTGCGCGCCGTGCTCCCACGGCACGCCGTCCTCCCAGCGCGACACCGGATTCGGCTCGTAGCCGCCGAAGAGCACGCCGCCGCTCTCTGCCTTCCCGTACACGAGGTTGTCCGTGTCGCGGAAGCAGGGCGTGTCGACGCGGCAGCTCGTGCCCCTCGACTGCGTGCAGCGCGACGTGCTGGTGATCGACGGGGATGGAGCAGACGAACGCGCCTACCATCTCGGCGACGCGCGGCGCCCACATGCCGGCCGCATTCACGACGAGCTCGGCCTCGATCGGCCCGTGCTCGGTCTCGACGGCAACGACTCGCCCGTCGCGCACGTCGATTCCGGTCACGAGCGTATGCGTGCGGATCTCCACGCCGAGATCGCGCGCGGCAGCGGCGACCGCATAGGTGGCGATGTGCGGATCGACGTAGCCGTCGCCCGGCATCCAGACAGCACCGTGCAGCGACGCGGCTGTGATCTGCGGGAGCAGCGCACGCGCCTCCTCCGGGCCGACGAGCTCCGCGTCGAGGCCGATCGCGTGCGCGCGGCTGACGCCGCGGCGCAGCTCGAGGAAGCTCTCGGCGCTGGACGCGATGCGCAGGCTCCCGACCGCGTCGAACACGCCCAGCTCCTCATACAGCTGGACGCTGTAGCGCCGGAAGCGCATCATGGTCGGGGACGGGTTGAACTGCGTCACGAGCCCGGCGGCGTGGTGCGTCGACCCGCTCGTCAGGTCACCCTTCTCGACAAGCACAACATCGCGCACTCCCGCCTTCGCGAGGTGGTACGCGCAGCTGACGCCGGCGATTCCGCCGCCGACGACGACGGTGCTCACGCGCGGACTCGCTCCCCCTTCGGGTCGTACAACGGCTCGGAGCGCACCTCGCCTGAGACCCAGTCGCCGAAGATGTCGACCCCGACAACCGTCCCCGGAGCGGAGTGCTCGAGGGGAACGTACGCGAACACGATGCTCGCGCCGACGGCGTAGCCGTACCCGCCGCTCGTCGCGCGCCCGACGATCTCGTCGCCTGCCCGCACCGGCTCGGAGCCGAGCGCGACCGCGCGCGGATCGTCGAGAACGATGCACACGAGCTTCTGCTTCGGCTCGACGAGAGCATCGCGCCCGATGAAGTCGCCCTTGTCCATCTTCACCGCGAAGCCGAGACCGGCCTCGAGCGGCGTCGTCTCGGCAGTGAGGTCGCTCCCCCACGCGCGATAGCCCTTCTCGAGCCGCAGCGACTCGATCGCCCGGTAGCCGCCCGGCGTGACGCCGTCGACGCAGAGCGTGTCCCACAGCGTCGCGCCGTATTCCGCCGGGCAGTACAGCTCCCACCCGAGCTCGCCGACGTACGTCACCCGCGACGCGATGCACGGCACGTCGCCGACGGTGATCTCGCGCGCCGTCATGTACGGATGCGAAAGGTTGAGCACCTCGCGCACCTTCGGCCCCCACAGGCAGAGGCACGCGTACGCGGAGGTGACGTCGTTGACGTAGACGGAACCGTCGCGCGGCATGTTGCGCTCGAGCCACGCGCGGTCGTGCGTGCCAAACGCGGTGCCGGTGATCATGAGGAAGCGGTCCTCGCTTCGCCGCAGCACGGAGAGGTCGGCCTCGATCCCGCCGCGCGCGTTCAGCAGTTGCGTGTACACGAGCGTCCCGACCGGCCGGTCGATCGTGTTTGCGCAAAGCCGCTCGAGGAACGCGAGCGCGCCCGGGCCGAGCACCTCGAGCTTCGAGAACGACGACTGGTCGAAGAGCGCGATCCCTTCGCGCGCCGCGCGCGCCTCCACCTCGATCGCGGGCGACCAGTTCGCGCCCGCCCAGCCGCGCGGGCGCAGCGATTCGTCGCCGCGGGCCGCGTTCGACTCGTACCAGTTGACGCGCTCCCAGCCGCCCTTCTCTCCGAAGGACGCGTCCAGCGCGATATGCCGTTGATATGCCGGTGATAGACGAAGCGGCCGGCCGGCCTTGCGCTCTTCGCCCGGGTACTTGATGTCGTAGTACTGCGAGAGCGCTTCGTACGAGCGCGCGAGCGTGTACTCGCGGCTGCGGTACTGCCGCCCGAAGCGCCGCCAGTCGAGCGGCCACACGTCCCACTCGGGACGGCCGTCGACGATCCACTCGCTCATCGTCTTCCCCACGCCGCCCGCGCCGGCGAGGCCGTGCGCGCACCCGCCGGCCGCGATCCAGAAGCCGGGAACGTCGGTCTCGCCGAGCAGGAAGTCCGCGTCGGGCGTGAACGCCTCCGGGCCGTTGAAGAACATCTTCACCTCGGCGTTCTCCATCGCCGGCACGCGGTGCATCGCATTCGCGAACAGCTCCTCCATGCGCTCCCACTCCTGCGGGAGCAGCTTCGCCTCGAAGCCGTCGGGGATGCCGTCGAGCGCCCACGGCGCGGGCTTGCGCTCGTAGCCGCCCATGACGAGGCCGCCGACCTCGGTGCGGAAGTAGATGAGGTTGTCCGGGTCGCGCAGCGTCGGCAGCGGCTCGAGCGCCGGCTCGAACGGTTCCGTGACGAGGTACTGATGCCCGAACGGGATGATCGGGACATCGACGTCGACCAACGCGGCAACCTGGCGCGCGTACATGCCGGCGGCGTCGACGACGACATCGCACTCGATCCGGCCCTTGTCCGTCACGACCGCGCACACGCGGCCGTCGACGCGTTTCGATGCCGGTGACGCGCGTGCGGACCTCGATCTGCGCGCCGAGACGGCGCGCACCGTCGGCGAGCGCGAACGTCAGCTGACTCGGGTCGAGGTAACCGTCGTCGGGGATGAACGCGGCAGCGAGCACATCGTCGGTCGACATCGGCGGGAAGAGCGCCTGCGCCTCCTCCGCGGAGACGATCTCCATCGGCAGCCCGAACGTCTTCGCCCACGACGCCTGGCGGCGGATTTCCTCGAGGCGCGGCTGCGACGACGCGAGCCGCAGGCCGCCGAGCTGGTGCCAGCCCGGATCGTTGCCGGTCAGCTCCTTCAGCTCGGCGTACAGGCCGACCGAGTACTGCATCATCCGCGTCAGCGAGATCGACGAGCGCAGTTGGCCGACGAGCCCCGCCGAGTGCCACGTCGATCCGTGCGTGAGCTGGAACTGCTCGACGAGGACGGAGTCCGTCCAGCCCTCCTTCGCCAGGTGGTAGAGACAGGAGCAGCCGATGACGCCGCCGCCGATGACCACGGCGCGGGCACGTTCAGGGATCATGATGCGACCTTATGGCGTTGGACGACGTTCTGCAGGCAGTCCCGGAGCTGCGCAATGCGCAGGCCGTCGAGCCGCTGATGGGCGGGCTCACGAACACGAACTACAAGGTGACGAGCGCGTCCGGCTGCTACGTCGTGCGCATATCAGGGAAAGACACGAGCCTGCTCGCGATCGACCGCGAGAACGAGGTGCACAACACGGTCGCAGCCGCCGAGACCGGCGTCGGCGCGCCGTTCGTCGCCGCGCTGCCCGAGCACGACGCGCTCGTCCTCGGGTTCCTCGAGGGCGAAGTGATGGACGCCGCGAAGCTGCGGCAGGGCGACCGCCTAGCCGCCGTCGCCGAAGCCTGCCGCCGCCTGCACGCCGGCCGCCGCTTCCTGCAGGACTTCGACATGTTCGCGATCCAGCCGCGCTACCTCGAGATCGTCCGCGAGCGCGGCTTCCGCCTCCCCGACCGGTACGAGGCGTTCGAGCCGCAGATCCGTGCGGTCGAGGCCGCGATGCGCGTCCGCCCGGAGCAGATCGTGCCGTGCAACAACGACCTGCTCGCGGAGAACTTCATCGACGTCGGCGGCGACATGCGGCTCATCGACTACGAGTACTCGGGGAACAACGAGCCGTCGTTCGAGCTCGGCAACGTCTGGAGCGAGTCGAACCTCTCGCTCGCGCAGCTCGACGAGCTCGTCGCGCACTACTACGGCGCGCCGCTGCGCAACAAGGTCGCACGCGCGCGCCTGTGGGGCCTCATGTCGAAGTACGGCTGGACGCTGTGGGGCTCGATCCAGGTCGGCATCTCCGACCTCGACTTCGACTTCTGGGGCTGGGCGATGGAGAAATACGAGCGGGCCGTCGAGGAACTCGACGGCCCGCTGTTCGAGCAGTTGCTGTCAGACGTGCAGCGCGACGACTAGATCTGCACCGGAGCGGGCAGCTCCATCGCCTCGCCTTCCGGCGCCTCGAGATGGGCCGGCTTGTTCCGCTGGACGAGCACGAAGTACAGCGCCCCGACGATGACGATCACGCCGAGCACGCTCCACAGGACCGGCTGGCTGTTGAGCCAGTGCCAGTGGAAGTTCAGCCCGGGCGCTTCCGTCGCCGGACGCGGGTTCGTCGCCGCACGCGGCCACAGCATGTTGACGAACATGGCGCCGCCATAAGCAAGCGCGAGCACCGTGAGCGGCATGCCCCACTTCCCGAGGGAGAACGGCGCCTTGGTCTTCGGCCAGCCGCGCAGGCGAGCACGGAACAGGGCGAGGTTCCCGATCAAGTAGCTGAGGTAGATCATTCCCGTCGCGGCGATCGCGATGATCGCCACACCCGCGAACTGGATGAACGGGATCGCGGATAGGAGCCCGATGACGACACACGACCAGACCGGCGTGTGCAGCTCCTTCTTCACCTTGCTCAGGTAGCGCGACCCCGGAAGTGCGTCGTCGCGCGCCATGCCGAAGCAGAGGCGGATCGTCGCCGTCTCGATCGCGAGGCAGCAAACGAAGATCGCAGCCGACACAACGAGCAGGAACACCGTCGAGAACGCGTTGCCGAAGTTCGCGTCGATGATCTGCGCCGGGCCCCAGCCTTGTGCGATCGCCGTATGCATGTTCGGGATCCCGAGCAGCATCGCGTACAGGAAGATGCCGCCGATCACGAAAGCGCCGATGACGGAACCGATGACAGCTTTCGGGGCCTCGGTTCGCGGGTTCTTCGTCTCCTCCGACAGAGTCGAGGCCGTGTCGAATCCGTAGATGACGTACAGCGCCATGAACATGGCGATGAGGAACGTCCCCCCCGTCAGCTTGGTTCCGCTCGTGTGGAAGATCACGCCGGCGCTCTGGTGACGGTGGAACAGCGCGACGACGAACGCAAACACCACCATGCCGAGGACCTCGAACATCACGCCCGTGTTGTTGACGAGGGCGACGAGGCGAACGCCGAAGATATTCATCACCGTGATCAAGATCAGTGTGATGACGGCGACCCAGCGCTCGTTCGTCGAGTCGAGCCTGACATTCCAGCCCATGTTCTGGAACGCCGGAATGAGTGCGTACGGCACCGTGGCGCACACCGACGCGACCGTGAGGATGCCGGCGAAGAGATAGATCCAGCCGGTGAACCACGAGTACGACTTGCCGGCGAGATACTTCGTCCACTGGAAGACCGAGCCGGCGACCGGGTAGTGGCT
This sequence comes from uncultured Actinomycetes bacterium, assembly GCA_963744355.1. Classification (GTDB taxonomy): domain Bacteria; phylum Actinomycetota; class Thermoleophilia; order Gaiellales; family Gaiellaceae; genus Palsa-739. The sequence goes on along the minus strand of CAVUTE010000004.1, from coordinate 215,502 downwards.
CGACAACTCCGCAAAGCCCAGCGCGACGATCAGCTGCCCGATCGCGACGATCGGCCAACTCCAGATGAAGACGCCGCCGACGGTCGTGAGCCCCAGGAAGAACAGGGCGAAGATGCCGGTCGACGGCGAGATGTAGCTGAAGGCGACAGCGAACGAGCTGAAGACGCCAAGGCTGCGCTTGAGCTCCTGCTTGTAGCCGAACCGCGCGAGGTCTTGCTCGTCGCGGGACAGTTCGGTCATTGGGTTAGCCCTCCCAGTAGTGGTGCCCCCGATTGACCCACGGCGCGGGGTTCGTGTCAATGGGCGCAATTCCTACGTGAGCGCCAGAAGGGCGATGCCCCCGGCGACGACGGCAGCCCCCGCAATGCGAGGCGCTCCGACCGTTTCCCGAAGGACGCGCCTCGCGAGGAGCGTCGCGAGGACGACACTCGTCTCGCGCACGGCGGCCACTGGTGCCGCTGCCGCCCGCTGCAGCGCGAGCAGAACCAACGCGTAGGCCCCAAAGGTGGCGATCCCGGCTACGACCGTCGCCGGCCCCCACGCATTGCGCAGCGCGCGCGTGCCCTTCGTCCGCGCGATCGCCGATGCGTACAGGATCGTCGGCCCGATCATGGACAGCTCGAGATACGGCACGGCGCCTGCGTGCTTGACGCCGTTCTTGTCCACGAGCGTGTACGCGGCGATGACGCACGCGATCACGAGCCCCACAGGAACGCCTGGGCCACGTCCGAGCCCACGCACGAGCAGGATGCCGAGGCCGATGAGCACGACGCCGGCGACCTGCCCGACCGACGTGGCGTGGCCGAGCGCCGCGACGCCGATGACGAGCACGAGCACCGGCGCGGTCCCGCGCGCGATCGGGTAGACGACCGAGAGCTCGGCGACGCGGTAGGCGGTCGCCAGCAGGGTGAAGTACAGGAGTTGGAGCGCACCGGTCGCGACCAAGAACGGGATGACCGCCCGGTGCACGTGCCAGACGAGGATGGCGACCGGAAGAAAGACGACCTCCGCCACGACGAGCGCTACCGCGGTCGCCGCCTCCACGTCCTTGGCCCGCGCCAGTAGCACGTTCCAGAGCGCGTGCACGACCGCGGCGGCGAGAGCGAGCCCGAGCGCGGACGCCGGCATACGCACACACTAAGGTGGTGCCCCGGATGCCGACCCGGGCTGTCGTCTTCGACTTCAACGGAACCCTCTCCGACGACGAGCCGGTGCTCTGCGAGATCTTCATGCAGCTTTTTGCCGAGCACGGGAGGCCGATGTCCGCCCAGGAGTACTTCGACCGGCTGGCGGGCCTCTCCGACCCGGAGATTGTCCGCACGTGGCTCGGGAACGACCATCCGGACGTGGATGCCGTCATCGCCGAGAGAGTCCGCCGCTACCGCGCCGCCGTCGCCGACGGCTCCTCGGTGCACGAGCACGTGCGCGAGGCGGTGCGCTACGCGGCCGAGCGCGTGCCGCTCGCGATCTGCTCCGGCGCCGCGCGGGCCGAGATCGAGCCCGTCGTCGAGGCGGCAGGGCTCGCTCCCCTCTTCCGGACCATCGTCACCTCCGACGACGTCGTGCACGGCAAGCCCGACCCGGAGGGCTACGCGACAACGCTCGGCCTCCTCGGCGTCGACCCCGCCGACGCGGTCGTGTTCGAGGACACGGAGGCGGGCATCGCGTCGGCGCGCGCGGCAGGCGTGGGCACGTGCTCGCGATGAAGACGACGCTCGAGCCGCACCGGCTCGCGCAGGCGGACGAGCTCATCGACCGCGATCGACGTCGACGTGATGCGCCGTTGCTTGTCATAGCCCACCGCGGCGCATCGTTCGAGCGGCCGGAGAACACGCTGGCGGCGTTCGAGCGCGCGATCGAGATCGGCGTCGAGTGGATCGAGCTCGACGTCCATGCCGACACCGGCGGGCGCCTCGTCGTCACGCACGACAAGCCGGTGTCGAACCGCGCCTATCCGACGCTGGAGGAGGCGCTCGAGCTCATGCGTGGCCGCGTCGGCGCGATGGTGGAGCTGAAGTCACCGGCGCACTACCGCCAGCACGCGGTCGTCGCGCGAACGGTGCGCCTGCTCGGGCAGGACGACGCGCTCGTGTCGTTCCAGCGGCCGGCGCTCGAGGAGGCTCGCTCGCTCCGGCCCGGGCTGCGGACGGTGCAGCACCTCGGCTTCGGCAACACCGTCCGCGTCGCGAAGGACGCGTGGGCGGCGGGCTTTCGTGAGGCCCGCGCCACAGGGCGCGGGATGGCCGCCGCGAAGCGGCTCGGCCTCGTCCCGCTCGTCTACACGGTGAACGAGCCGGCGCGCATGCGCGCACTCGAGTCGCTCGGCGCGGAAGGGATCTTCACCGACCGCCCGGAGCTGGCTCTTCAGCTATTTCCCGTAGCGGTTCCTCGCTGAGATCGCGTGCGACGACCACCGAGTCGGCGAGGATCCGCATTGCGATTCGCTCACCAAGCTTCAACTCAGTGCCCAGGCTGGACGATTCAACAAGCACCTTTTGGCCGGTGTCGAGTGTTACCTCCAGCCTCACGGCGGAACCCAAGAAGGTGCGATCGGTGACGGTGCCAGGCCCGGCTGAATCGGGCGCTATTTCGAGCGCCTCAGGACGCAACAGGGCGTCGACCGCCTCGCCGGGCCGTTCGCCATTCGGGTTCAGCAACGTCAGGCGCTGACCGAATACCTGGACGTCGTTGTTGTCTCCGATACGACCCGGCAGCCTGTTCATCGCGCCGACGAATTCAGCCACGAACTGTGTGGTGGGACGCCGGTAGACGTTCTCCGGAGTGTCGAGCTGCTCCAGGCGGCCGGCACGCATCACGCCGACGCGGTCCGCCATCGACAGGGCTTCGGACTGATCGTGGGTCACGAACAGGGTGGTTATCCCGAGCCGCTGCTGGATGTCGCGGATCTCCGCTCGCAGCTGGTTGCGGACCCGGGCGTCCAGCGCCGACAGCGGCTCATCGAGCAGCAACACCGTCGGCTCGATTGCAAGCGCCCGTGCGATCGCCACGCGCTGCTGCTGTCCGCCGGACAGCTGGTACGGATACCGGTCGGCAGTCTCTGAGAGCCCCACGAGCGCGAGCAGGTCTTCGGCACGCTTGAAACGCGCTCGCTTCTCCTCACGCCGCATCCGCAGACCGAAGGCGACGTTCGTGCGCACGTCCATGTTGGGGAACAGGCTGTATGCCTGGAACACCATCCCCATGTCGCGTTTGTTCGGCGGCACGTTTGTGATCTCGCGGTCGTTGACGAGCACTCGGCCGGCGTCCGGGCGGTCGAATCCGCCGAGGATCCGCAATGCCGTCGTCTTGCCGCAGCCGGATGGGCCGAGCAGCGCGACCAGCTCGCCGTCCTCGATCTCGAGATCGAGGCCCGCAAGCGCTGTCACCGAAGAAGCGTTGGACGTTCTCGAAGCTCGATCATCAGACGACTCGAGCCGCGACGCCACCCGCGGCGACGCTGTGCGACGAACGACAGGCCGAACAGCACGAGGAACGTGAAAACGAGCGTGAACATGGAAAGCGCGACCGAGACGCCGACCCTGGCTCGGTGGTACAGGACGACCATCTCCACCGGGAATGTGTTGTAAAGCAGCAGCGTCGCGATTACCACCTCACCAAGGCAGAGCGCGATCGTCAGGAACATCGCTCCGAGGGCCGCGGTTTGCACGTTCGGCAGCACGACCCGCACGAGCGTCGAAGGCCATGAAGCGCCGAGGTTCCGCGAGGCGTCGACCAGTGTATGGAGGTCGATCGCCCGCACGCCGGTGTCGATCGCGCGGTACGTGAACGGCATCGCCAGCACGACGTAGCACCGGCGAGCAATCCCCACGGCTGTGACGTAGAACCAGCTCGGGGTACCCTTGAAGAACTTCAGCAGGCCGACGACCATCACGATCGGCGGGATGACGAACGGGATCAGCGTGAGGAACGCGATCACCGGACCGTAGCCTGCGGCACTCTGAGGTGCACCCAGTCGATCGTCGGCACGAAGAGCGCGAGGCTGATCACGATCGTCTCCAGCGCGAGCAAGAACGAGATCTTCGAGCGTGTGCCAGAACTCACTGTTGTGCACGACCCAGCTGTAGTTCGCGGCCGTGCAGCAGTGCCCGGTCTGGTTGCTCTTCAGCGAGAAGATGAACGTCGCGATCAGCGGGATGAAGAAATACCCGAAGCGATGAGCAGCCAGATGACCGCGGAGGGCGCGATGCGACGGGTCGGCCTCACTTCGCCCACCGTGCGGCCCGGCGCTGCGAGCGGGATATAGAGCACCATCATCACCGCGAGCACGACGAACATCCCGAACGTCATGCCTGCGCAGGTGCGGGTTGTTGAGCACGTTGCCGCTGTAGTACGCGTCGATGAGGATCGGGACGATGTTCACGTGCCGCCGTCAGGCTGTACGCGGTCGCGTACGCGGCGAACGCGTTGCCGAAGAGCAGGATGATCGCGCCCGAGAAGCGACGGCATGAGCACGGGCACGCCGACGTAGCGCCAGAACTGGAGCTGGGACGCGCCGAGGTTCGAGGAGGCCTCACGCCACTCCTTGCGCAGACCGTCGATCGCCGGCGCGATCACGAGGATCATCAGCGGGCAGCTGGAAGTACATGTAGGCGAGCTCGACGCCGGTCTTCGATGAAGAGGCTGAAGCCGTGCGCGGTACAGGTCCCAGCCGTGGTTGCGCCCGAACACCGTGACGATGCCGAGCGGCCCGAGGTCGAGATGAAGGCGAAGGCGAGCGGTATGCCGCCGAAGTTCGCGGCCACCCCGGAGAACGTCGTCAGCGCCGAGCGGACCCACCGCGGCGTTCCCTCGCGGATCGCCGCATACGCGACGGCGAGCCCGACCGCTCCGCCGATCAGTGCGGTCGTGCCGCTGATCTCGATGCTCGTCTTGAACGCGTCGATGTACGGAGGTGGAAGAGCGTGGTGAAGTTCGTGAACGTGTAGCCGTTGCTTCTCGCCCTTCGAAGGCGCCGATGAGCACCGACGACGGACGGCAGGAACATGAAGAGGAGCGTGTACGCGAAGAACGGCAGCGTCACGATCCACGCGAGCGGAAGGCGCCTCCGGCCGGACGCGATGTCCGGCCGGAGTGCCTCGGGTGCTGCTTGGGTCGCTATGACCTAGGACCCGACCTTCGACGGCCACTGCGTCGCGATGAGCGCCTTGGCGTGCCGTCTGCTGGCCGAGGCTCGCGAACTTCGCCTTCGCGTACGAGCGCAGCCGGGGGAAGTTGCGGTCAGCAGCGCCTTCGGGATCTCCTTGCGCCTTCACCAGGTCGTTGAACCGCGCCGGGTGTGCGCAAGCCCTTGAGGAACAGAGCTGCCCCTGGTCGGAGTAGAGGAACTCCTCCCAGAGGCGAGCCGCCCACGGGTGCGGTGCGGACGCGTTGATCGGCCTGCGTGTAGTAGCCGCCGTAACGCCGTCGGCCGGGATCGTCGACCTGCCCACTCGGGCTCCCGGGAACTCGGCGATGTACGCGAGTTGTTGTAGTCCCAGTCGATCGTGATCGGGCTCTGACGCGACGACACCGATGCGCGGACGTTGTCGTCGATCGGGATGTAGTTCCCGACTGCTCTTCATCCTGCGAAGAAGTCGACGCCAGGCTCGATGTTGCTCGCGGACCCGCCGTTGTTGACGAGCGCGGCCGCATACGCCGGACACCGCCGAGTTCGACGACAGCGGGCTGCCGTTCAGCGCGACGTTGTCCTTGTACTCGGGGCTTCAGCAGTCCGCCCACGTGGTCGGGCGGCGTGGATCCGATGAGGTTCTGGTTGTAGCCGATCGAGATGACGCCCCAGTAGTCCCCGTACCAGTAGCCGCGCGTGTCCTTCTCGTTGCGCGGGATCGTCGCCAGAATTCAGACGAAGTACTGCGCGAACAGGCCCTGGCCGTGCCCGCCGACGCGAACGCCGCCGACGTCGACGACGTCCGGCGCGCACGAGTCGCCCGCAGCGACGCGATCGCCTGGATCTCCTGCGCCGAGCTGCCTCCGGATTCTCACTGTGGATCTTGATGCCGTACTTCTTGTGGAACGTCGTCAGATCGCGCCGTAGTTCGCCCAGTTGGGGGGCAGCGCGATCACGTTCAGGTGCCTTCCTTCTTCGCCGCGGCGATCATGCTCTTTCCATCGAGTAGCGGCCGATTGCGCTCGCTTGCTGCGGCGGCGCGTGCTGCCAGGCCGCGGTCGCGAGCGCCGGCTGCGACGAGGGCGCCGAAAGGACGGTACACGCCCGGGCGGCGCGAACGACTGCCGCTTTAGCATATGACGTCCAGCTCATCCCTCCTCGCGGAGCTGGCCAGAACTCGACCTCTTGCGCTTCGTGGTCCTCCATCAGCCCTCCCGGATGAATTGTGAATGACTTGTAGCTAACACATATGGACCTAACTATTCAATGGTTGAAGCCACTGCCGTTACCGAGATAGGCTCGGCTTCGTGACCGCGTTCGGCGAGCGGCGGCGTGTGGCTGCGGTGCGCGCTCCACGCCCACACGACCAACTCGGATGGGGACTTGCCTCCGGACAAGCTCGTCCGGCACTACGAATGGGCTGGATATGACGTCCTTGCGATCACGGATCACTGGGTCCGGACGGTCGAGCGCTCGACCCGGAAACTGCTCGTCATCCCCTCCGTCGAGCTGAACGCGACCGCAGGTGGGCCGGAACACGATGCACATGTGCTCGCCCTCGGGGTCGAAGCCGATCCGGTCATCCCCGAGAACGAGTTCGCGCCGCTGGCGGAGGTCGTGGCCTGGATTGCAGCCAACGGCGGCGTCCCCTATCTCGCGCACACGTACTGGAGCGGCCTGCGCACCGACCAGTGGGAGACGTGCCCGGGGCTCGTCGGGATCGAGGTGTGGAACTCCGGCTGCGAGCTCGAGATCGCCCGCGGCGACTCGACCATCCACTGGGACGAGGCGCTCGAGCGCGGGCGCGGCTTCTTCGCGCTCGCGACCGACGACTCGCACCATCCCGGCTACGACAGCGGTTTCGCGTGGACGATGGTGCGCGCGGCGGAGAAGACGCAAGAGGCCGTGCTCGAAGCGTTGCGCGTCGGGAACTTCTACGGCTCCACGGGACCGTCGATCGATTCCGTCGTCGTCGACGATGCCACGGTCACGGTCGAGTGCAGTCCTGCCGAAGAGCGTCACGCTCGTATGCAGCCGCGCGCGCGGCGCGCGCGCGAACGCCGGCCGGCTCGGCTATCCGAAGGACTCGGAGATCCTCGCGCGCGACACAGCCGGGCTCATCACCGCCGTCCGGCTGGAGCGCCCGTACAACGTGCCCTACGGCCGGATCGAGGTCGCCGACGCCGACGGCCGCCGCGCCTGGACGAACCCGCTGTGGACCGCGGCGACGTCTTAGACAAGCTGGCGTCGCGGCAGCTTCGACCTGCTCGTGATCGGGGGCGGGATCGTCGGCGCCGGGATCGCCGAGGCGGCGACGGCGCACGGCCTCGATGTCGCGCTCGTCGACAAGGGCGACTTCGGAGGCGCGACGTCGAGTGCGTCGTCGAAGCTCATCCACGGCGGCCTGCGCTACCTGCAGCCTCGGCGACGTCGGCCTCGTGCGCGAGGCGCACCACGAGCGGCGTCTGCTCATGCGCGTCGTCGCGCCGCATCTCGTCCGCCGGCTGCCGTTCCTGTTCCCGCTGTACGAGGACGGCCCGTACCGGCCCTGGTTCGTGCAGTCCGGGATCGTCGTCTATTCGACGCTCGCGCGCGCGAAGCTGAACGGCCTCGTCGAGCTCGGGCGCGCGGAGCGAATGGTCCCCCAGCTGCGCGGCCTGGGGCTGCGCTCGTGCGCGCTGTACGAGGACGCGTGGACGAACGACGGGCGGCTCACGCTCGCGAACGTGCGCGCGGCTGCCGAGCGCGGCGCGACCGTGTTGAACTACGCGGAGCTCGTCAGCGTGAAGCCGCTCGAGGTGCAGGCGGACGGTCGCACGATCGCCGTACACGCGCGCAACGTCGTGAACGCAGCCGGGCCGTGGGTCGATCGGATCCGCCGGCTCGAGGACGCGGACGCGAAGCCGTCGATGCGGCTGAGCAAGGGCGCGCACGTCCTCGTCGACGGCGGGCAGGACTGGGGCGCAGCGCTGACGATCCCGCACGACAAGGTGCGCGTCAGCTTCGCCGTGCCGTGGGAGGGGATGCTCCTGCTCGGCACGACGGACACGCTGCACGACGGCGAGCCGGAGACGGTCGCGGTCACCGACGAGGACGTCGAGCAGATCCTCGCGGAGGCGGCGGTCGCCGTCGACGGCATCGGCCCGGTCCGCGCGACGTACTGCGGGCTGCGCGTGCTCCCCGGCGGCGACGGCGGAACGGCGAACGCGCGCCGCGAGACGGTGTTCTCCACCGGCCCCTCCGGCATGGTCAGCGTCGCCGGCGGGAAGCTGACGACGTACCGGCGCATCGCGCTCGACGCGCTCGACCACCTCGGCGTGAAGCGGCTCTCGCGCAGGCCGCGTCCGCTGCCCGGCGCAACCGGCCTGGAACGGATTGCGTGGCCCGTGGAGCTCGACGCAGCCACGCGCGCGCATCTGATCCATCTGTACGGCTCGCTCGCGCCCGATGTGCTCGCGCCGGCCGTCGACGATCCGACGCTGCTCGAACCGCTCGTCGCCGGGCGGCCCGACCTCAAGGCGCAGGCGCTGTATGCGCGGACACACGAGTGGGCGGTGAGCGACGAGGACGTACTCCGGCGCCGCACGACGGCGTGGCTGGCCGGCGAACGGCCGGTAACAGTTACCCCAACGCCTTCGTCACGGATCCCGCCGCACGGCTGAGCGAAGCGTGAGGGTCTCGCGGCCCTTTCGTGACGGTAACTGTTACCGGTCTTCTGGCCCGAGCGGGCCTGCCGGTCTAGGCTCCGTGCATGCCGATGAAATACGCACGGCTGACGACGCCGCTCGTCCGAGACGGTGGAGAGCTGCGACCTGCGAGCTGGGACGAGGCGCTCGACCGCGCCGCGGCCGGCTTCCGCAAGGCGCTCGACGAAGGCGCCCTGACGGGCGTCTTCAGCTGCTCCAAGGCGACCAACGAGCTGAACTTCGCCACGCAGAAGTTCGCTCGGGTCGCGCTCGGCACGAACAACGTCGACAGCTGCAACCGAACCTGACACGCGCCCAGCGTCGTCGGTCTGGCGACGGTGTTCGGTGCAGGCGGCGGGACGAGCTCCTACGAGGAGACTCGAAGCCGCGGACCTGATCGTCCTCTGGGGCTCGAACGCGCGCGAGGCGCACCCGATCTTCTTCCACCACGTGCTGAAGGCGATGCACGGCGGCGCGAAGCTGATGGTCGTCGACCCGCGGCGCACGCCGTCGGCGCAGTGGGCCGACCTGTGGCTCGGGCTCGACGTCGGCACCGACATCCCGCTGGCGAACGCGGTCGCGCGGGAGATCATCGCAGCCGGGCTCGCGGACCTGGAGTTCATCGGGCGGGCGACGACCGGGCTTCGAGGCGTTCCGCGAGTCGGTCGAGCCGTGGACGCTCGAGGAGGCCGAGCGCGTCACCGGCGTGCCGGCGGACGCGATCCGCGAGCTCGCGCACGCGTACGGGAACGCGCGAGAACGCGCAGCTGTGCTGGACGCTCGGCATCACCGAGCACCACAACGCCGTCGACAACGTCTTCGCGCTCATCAACCTCGCGCTGCTCACCGGCAAGGTCGGCAAGTGGGGCTCCGGCCTGCAGCCGCTGCGCGGCCAGAACAACGTGCAGGGCGGCGGTGACATGGGCGCGATCCCGAACCGGCTGCCCGGCTTCCAGGACATCCTCGACGACGACGCGCGCGCGAAGTTCGAGGCCGCCTGGGGCGCGACGATCCCGCCCGAGTACGGGCTGCACCTGACCGGGATGTTCGAGGCGATGGAGCACGGCGACGCTGACGCGCGGTCTACGTCGTCGGCGAGAACCCGGCGCAGGGCGAGGCCGACCAGGCGCGCGCCGAGCGGCTGCTCGACCGGGCTCGACCATCTCGTCGTGCAGGACCTCTTCCTCACGCGAACGGCGCAGCTCGCCGACGTCGTGCTGCCCGCCGCGGCGACGCTCGGCGAGGTCCGAGGGCACGGTCACCTCGAGCGAGCGCCGCGTGCAGCGCGTGCGCAAGGCCGTCGACGCGCCGGGCGAGGCGCGCGACGACATCGAGATCGTGTACGAGCTCGCGCGGCGGCTCGGCCACGACCTCGGCTCGCCCGCGCGCCGAGGACGTGTGGAACGAGCTGCGCTCGCTCTCGCCGATGCACGCGGGCATGAGCTACGCGCGGCTCGAGGAGCTCGGCGGCATCCAGTGGCCGTGCATGGACGAGAACGATCCCGGCGCGCTCTTCCTCCACGGCCGGCTCTGGGACGACGTCGTCGAGGATCGCGCGCCGTTCCAGGCGGTCGAGCACGACCCGCCGGTGGACAAGCTCGACGACGACTTCCCGCTGCGCCTCACGACCGGCCGCCGGCTCGAGTCGTTCAACACGGGCGTGCAGACCGGCGGCTACTCGTCGCCGCTGCACGTCGGCGGCGAGGCGATCCTGCTCGCGCCCGAGGACGGCGCGCGCTACGGCGTCGCCGACGGCGCGCGCGTGCGCATCGTCTCGCGGCGCGGCGCGGTCGAGGCGTCGGCGCGCTACGACGCGACGCTGCGCGCCGGGCCTCGCGTTCATGAACCTCCACTTCCCCGACGTGGTGGCGACGAACATGCTCACCATCGACGCGACCGATCCGAAGTCGGGCACGGCGGAGTTCAAGGCGACCGCGATCCGCCTGGAGCCCGTTGCCTGACCTGAAGCTCCTCGACGCCGAGCCGACCGCGGACGAGCGCGACGCGATCGACGTCGTCGTCGGTGTCGAGGCGGCGAGCGACGGCCGGGTCACGCGCAGCGACCGCACGCGCCGCCATCTCCTCCTCCCCGCGCTGCGCGCGGCGCAGCGGCGCGTCGGCTGGGTGACGCCGGGCGCGCTCGGCTACGCGTCGCGCCGGCTCGACGTCCCGCCCGCGGAGGCGTACGGCGTCGCGACGTTCTACGCGCTGCATCGCGCTCGAGGAGCGGCCCGCCGGACGTGCTGCACGTGTGCACCGACCTCTCGTGCGCGCTCGCGGGCGCGACCGTGCCCGAGGGCGCGCATCCCGTCGCCGTGCCTCGGCCTGTGCGAGCGCGCGCCTGCCTCGCTGCGCACGATCGCCGGCCCGGAGCCGCGCGAGGAGCAGATCCCGCCGACAGGCGCCGCCGCTGCCGCAGACGTCGGGGCTGAAGCTCCTGCGCCGCATCGCCGAGGGCGTCGACCCGGAGTCGAAGCCCGAGTTCCTTGCACTCGCGCGCGCGCGCGAGCTGGGGCCGGAGCGCGTGATCGAGCGCGTGAAGGCGTCGCCGCTCCTCGGCCGCGGCGGCGCCGCGTTCCCGACCGGGGCCAAGTGGGAGGCGGTCGCGCGCCAGCCCGCGCAGCCGCACTACCTCGTCTGCAACGCGGACGAGTCGGAGCCGGGGACGTTCAAGGACCGCGTGCTCATGGAGCAGGATCCGTTCGCGCTGATCGAGGCGATGGCGATCGCCGATGTACGCGACCGGCTGCGAGAAGGGCTTCATCTACATCCGCGCCGAGTACCCGCTCGCGCAGCGAGCGGATGCAGCATGCGATCGACGCGAGCGGCGTCGACATCGAGCTGCGCATCGGCGCCGGCGCCTACGTCTGCGGCGAGGAGACCGCGCTCTTCCAGTCGATCGAGGGCTACCGCGGCGAGCCGCGCAACAAGCCGCCGTTCCCGGTCGAGGTCGGCCTGTTCGGGAAGCCGACGGTCGTGAACAACGTCGAGACGCTCGTCAACGTGCCGCACATCCTGCTCGGAGACGACGCGCGCGACACACGGCTCTTCTGCCTCTCCGGCAACGTCGCGCGGCCGGGCCTGTACGAGCTCGAGCTCGGCACGCCGCTGCGCGAGCTGCTCGAGCTCGCCGGCGCCGAGCCGGCGAAGGCCGTGCTGCTCGGCGGCGCCGCGGGCTCGTTCCTGCGCCCCGACCAGCTCGACCTGACGCTCTCCTTCGAGGCCGCGCGCGACGCCGGCGTCACGCTCGGCTCGGGCGTCGTCATCGTCTTCGGCGAGAACGCCGACCTCGTCGCCGCCGTCCTGCGCATCGCCGAGTTCTTCCGCGACGAGTCGTGCGGCCAGTGCGTCCCCTGCCGCATCGGCACCGTGCGCCAGGAGGAGGCGCTGCACCGGCTCGCGTCCGGCAAGACGAACGGGGACGAGCTCGCCGTGCTCGCCGACCTCGACGCAGGTGATGCGCGACGCGTCGATCTGCGGCCTCGGCCAGACCGCCGCGAGCGCCGTCGACTCGGCCATGCAGAATCTCGGAGTGCTCGCGTGATCGAGCTCACGATCGACGGCGTCACGACGCGAGGTCGAGGAGGGCCGACGATCCTCGACGCCTGCCGGCAGCTGCGGAGATCGACACGCCGACGCTCTGCTACGGCGACACGCTCACGCCGGTCAACGTCTGCCGCGTCTGCGTCGTCGAGCTCGAGGGCGCGCGCACGCTCGTCCCGGCCTGCTCGCGCAAGGCCGAGGACGGCATGGTCGTGCGCACCGACTCGGAGCGCGTGCGCACGAGCCGCCGGCTCGTGCTCGAGCTGCTCGGCTCGTCGGTGCGACCTCTCCACCGCGCCCGAGGCGCTCGCGTACATCGAGCGGTACGACGCGCGAGCCCGAGCGCTTCGGCGCCGACTCGCTCACGGTCGCGCAGGCGGTGAAGGTCGACAACGACCTCTACGTGCGCGACTACTCGAAGTGCATCCTCTGTTACAAGTGCGTCGAGGCCTGCGGCGTCGACCACCAGAACACGTTCGCGATCGCCGTCGCCGGCCGCGGCTTCGACGCGCACATCTCGACCGAGCTCGACGTGCCGCTGCCCGAGTCGGCCTGCGTCTACTGCGGCAACTGCATCGCCGTCTGCCCGACGGGCGCGCTGATGGCGACGAGCGAGTTCGAGCTGCGCGAGGCCGGCGACGTGGCGCGAGGAAGAGCAGGAGGAGGTCGACACCGTCTGCCCGTACTGCGGCGTCGGCTGCAACCTGACGCTCCACGTGCAGGACGGCGAGATCGTCAAGGTCACCTCGCCGGACGACCACGACGTCACGCGCGGCAACCTCTGCATCAAGGGCCGCTTCGGCTACCGCTACGTCCAGAACAAGTGACCGTCCAGGTTCTCTACTGGCAGGACGTGCCGTCGCTCGTCAAGGACGGCGACGAGTAAGCGGCAGCTGCCGGACTGGTTCCAGCAGGAGATCGACCGCCGCGCGATGGAGCAGGACCTCGTCGGCAGCGACGCGTACCTCGAGCACTGGCACTGGGGAGAGGTCGAAGGAACGCTCGACGAGGTCGTCGCCGCGATCGAGCGTCAGTGGACTGCGGACAGCCGCGACGGCTGACCGCGCTGGAGGCAGACCGGTAGCGGCCGGACTGGCGCGACCTCCTCGGCCGCGCCGACTTCTGCCGTAACGCTCACGCCGACGCGCGAGCCACACCAGTTCCCCCAGTCGGCGACGAGGAGCTGCGTACCTCCGTGGTCGAGCGTCCCCGACACGTGCAGCATCAGCCTCTGGTGCTCGACCTCGACGATCACCGGAACGTTCTTCGCGACGCAGACTCTGCCGAGGTTCTGCACGATCGTTCCGATCCACGCGGTGGTGTTCTCCCCCTGCGTGCGCACGGAGACGCCGAGCTGCGTCGCGGCACACGGACGCACCGGACCGCTCGGCTGCAGGAAGCGCGTCAGCCGCGTGACGATGCGCGGCGTCGCGCCCCTCGTGACGCGGCCGTTCGTCACCGTGCCGCAGCCCCTCAGCCCGACGCGAACGATGCGCGGCGCTTCGTGCGGGTACGTGAACGTGGCGAGGATGTTGCTGCCGTCGTCGAGCGGGCAGGAAATCTTGCCCTGCGCCTGCGGCAGGACGTCGAGCTCGTTGATGAGCCCTCCAACCGCATTGCCGCGCACGCGTGCGGAGGCGACGAGCCCGCCGACGGCGCCCTTCGCGCCCAGCCCGCCGTAGCGGCACAACGCCATCGACGACGCGCCGCGCGCGACGAGCAAGGAGCTCGTGCCGTGAAGCGCATTCGGCTCCTGCAGCTGGCATACCGGCCACGCGCGAAGCCCCAGCCAATGCGCACCGCCGTCGGTTGTCTCGAGCACGGAGGGGCCGTACGCAAACGCCGTGGTCGCGCTCACCGCGTCGATCCGGTACTCCCCAGCGTCGAACGGCAGCGCGACCGACCGCCAGGTCCGGCCGGCGTCGGCCGTGCGCACCAGGCGGTCGAAGGGACCCGTGCGAATGATGCCTGGCGCAGTTGCGGCGATCAGGGCAGTGTTCGCATTCGGCACCGACGCAGACGGTGCGAGCCCGGTGGTAGGCCGACTCACGCGCCAGTGCTCGCCGCCGTCATTCGTCCAGTAGACGAGCGTGACTGCCTTGTCGCCGGTCGCGCCTCGACCGAGGACCGACATCACGCCGCGACGCGTGCCGAAGAGCTGCGGCGGATAGACGTCGCACGCACACGCGCGCAGCCCCGGCAGCGGGACACGCCGCCAGGTGTGGCCGCCGTCGTCCGTGCGATACAGGAAGGGCGCTCCGCCCGGGCAGAAGCCGCCGGCCCATCCGCGACTCGTCGTGGCGAAGCTGTAGCCGTTCTTGTCACAGCCGAACGGCAGCTGTCCCGGGCGCGTCGTCGCGAACCCCGTTCGCGACACGAAGCGCCAGGACCGCCCACCGTCGCTGCTCGCCCACAGCGACTCCGACTCCGATCCTGCTGCGGCTCCCTCTCCGATCGCAACGTAGAGCTGCTGCGAGTCGACGAGGTCGGGCGCGCCGATGCTGCCTCGGTGCGAGTCACGGAACGGCCGGGACATCCGCCACGTCCGCCCCGCGTCGTCGCTCCGCTCGACGGCGAACGTGCTCGGGCCGAGCTGCGTGCCGAAGAGGATCGTGCGGCCCGCGACCGTTGCGGTGCCGCTCGGCCGGACGGTCGTAAGGGCGTTCCACGTGCGCCCGGCGTCCGCGCTGCCGACCAGCTGGTACGCGGGATAGACGCCCTTGACCGCGTAGCCGTGGGTGGCGTCGACCATGTGCATCCACACGATCACGCCAACGTTGTAGCGAAGATGCCGTGCGCGCCCGAAGGCGCGCGCGGCACCGCTCGTCTACTGACCGTTCAGCGAGTACGCGACGATCTCGTTCAGCGGCTTCTTCGCGCCGCTGGGAGCTCCGGCCCCGATGATGAACATGTGCTTCGTGATCGCCGGGAACGAGTTGATCCCGTTCGGTGCCTTCGTCGTCCAGAGGACGGCTCCGGTCTTCGCGTTGTACGCGTAGATCGCGCCCGAGTACGTCTCGGTGAAGACGACGTCGTTGGCGATCGTCGCGGCGCCGACGGAGAGCGTCGGATACGTGTGCTTCCATGTGACCGCGCCCGTGGACGCGTTGACCGCCGCGAGCCCGCCCTTGCCGGAAGCGAAGTTCACTCCGGCGCCGAACCCGGTTGCACCCTGCTTGGCGCAGAGGTCGACCCAAGGGAAGTAGAGGAGGCCGGCGTTCAGGGCCATCGGCGTCTCGACTCCTCCGAGGTAGCCCGGGCAGACCGTGACGGGCGTCTTCGGAAGCGGGCCGTACTGGTTGGCGTTGTGCTTGCCGATGTTCAGCGTCCAGAGCCGCTTGCCATTGTCGGCGCGGAAGACGATGACCTTCCCCGACTTGCCGGCGCCGATGACGACCTCGGTCTGCACGCCGCCGACACTCTCATTCGTGATGACCGGCGAGACCTGGACCGACGGTGGGTACCAGAGGCCGCCGCCGCTGTTGTACTTCGCGTCGCTCGCGCAGAAGGAGCCGGGCGACCTCGGTGACCGTGGCCGCGAGCTCGGCGCTCAGCGTCTCGTCTCGCGGCTCGAGGACGAGGGCTGGGTCGAGCGCCGGCCGGACGCGGCTGACCGCCGTGTCGTCAACGTCGCGATCACGAGGGCCGGAATCGCGATGCTCGAGAAGGCGCTCGCGGCGCGCGCGGTGGTGCTTCAGAAACGCATCGAGCTGCTCAGGCCCCAGGAGCGGCGGGCGCTCGCAGACGGGTCGACGCGCTGCGAAGGCTTATGCAGGTCACTTGAGCCAGGGCCGGAGCATCTCCGTGATCGCGCGGCACCCACGCAGCTCGCTGAGACGGGCCTGGACGCTTCCGTCCGCGATCACGAGCCGCGTCGGCGTCGTCGTGGTCCCGAAGCGCAGAAAGCCGTCAGAACACAAGCTGCGGCGCGGAGACCGCGACGGTCATGACTCCTCCTCGGGCGCCAGTCGCTCGGCGATCACATAACCGTCGTGTCGCACGACGACCTCGTCGACGTCGTCGATCTCGTGACCGGCCTTCAGCAGGAACCGATGTGGTGTCGCACGGATGTCGTCGTAGACGACCCTCGCCACGTCGATCGGCTCGTTGCATCCCGGCCGGCCGCACTCGCACAGGACCGAGATCGATCCGTCGAAGATCTCCCAGCCGTCGCTGAGATGCTCGATCCGTTCGTTGACCTCCCGGAAGAGCGCCTGGCGGCGCATTTCCTCTGCACGCTCTTCGTCCACGGCTGCCCCCTTCCGTTCGGCGATCGAATAGCCGATCCGGGGACTCGGTGAAGGCCCTGCAAGAACGCGCACCGCACCACCGCTCGGTCACCGTATCACCGCAACTCCGCGCTATGGTGGAAGCGACCTAACGACGCCCGCCGGGTAGCTCCACTTCGCTCCTCATTCCTCCCGGGCGCTCACTCAGCGAGGGGCGAGGAATGTGAGAGCTCCTCGATGGCGACCGACCCGGTAGCCGTGCGCCGGCAAGCGCAGGCGATCTCGAACGCGATGACGAAGATGCATCGCGAGAGCTATGGCCGCGGCCCGGAGCTCGCACGCACGCTCGTGGGGCACGATCACGTCATCTGCTTCCTGGAAGACCTCCGCACGCCGGTCGAGCGCACCCTGCTCGACGGAGGCGAGATCGAAGCCGTCCGTGAGACGCGGCTCGCCTTCCAGCGCGCGATGGAGAAGCCGTTCGTCGCGGCGATCGAAGAGATCACCGGCCGCAAGGTGCGGTCGTTCCTCTCCCAGGTGACCTTCGACCCCGACATCTCGGTCGAGGTCTTCATCCTCGAGCCCGATCACGACGACCCTGCTCCGGACGGGGTCGCGTAGAAGGACTCTTTCTCGCCCATTGGGGAACGCGTTCTGTGGGTGGACACGCAAGCGGTCCAACTTCTGCGCAGCGCGTGCGATTTCGTCCAGCGGGGCTGGACGCAGCATGCGGAGGGCCGCGATGCCCACGAGGCCGCGGTCGAGCCGTGGCATCCGACCGCGACCTCCTGGTCGCTGCTCGGCGCCCTCGTCGCCGCACTCGAGGTGCAGACGGACGGCGGGACGGAGCTCCCGCTCGTCCAGCTCGCCGATGCCCTCGATGCGCTTGCTCTCTTCGTCGACTCCGACTCGCTCGCGGACTGGAACGACGACCCACGCCGCACGCAGGGGGACGTGATCGCCGTCCTCGATAAGGCGGCGGCCGGGCCGTGAGGCACCATGCCGGTATGCGCGGCAACGAGCGACTGACGAGCTCGACCGGGCTCGTCCTGCTCGTCCTCCTGGTCGTCGAGACGGTGACCACGATCGTGCTCCGTTCGCTCCTGCCCGAGCACGTCTTCCTTGGGATGTTGCTGCTCCCGCCGGTCGCGCTCAAGCTCTGCACCACCGGCTGGCGGTTCGTGCGCTACTACACGCGGAACGCCGAGTACGTTGAGGCCGGACCGCCGAGGACGCTGCTGCGGCTGCTGGCCCCCCTGCTCGTCGCGTCGACGCTCATGCTCTTCGGAACCGGCGTCGCGATGATCGTCGTCGGGCACCGGGGTGGCGAGCTGCGGACGCTGCACACGTTCAGTTTCGTCGCGTGGGGCGTGCTCATTGCCGTGCACGTGCTCGCGTATCTCACGCGGGTGTTCCACGACGGCATCGCCGACTGGCGCCGGCACGCCGTGGACATCGTCGCCGGCGCAGGCGCCCGGCGGGCCGTGCTCACCGGCGCTTTGCTCGCCGGCTTCGTCCTCGCATTGGCGACGTATTCGGCTCAGCAGACCGTCTTGAAGCACCGCGGGGAGCGCGGCGATCGACATGAGCACGCTTTGGTGAGGTTTCACTCGATTGAGGGAGTTTCGGAGCCCGCTGACAATGGGTAACTTTGATGCATGTCAGGGCTTCTCGTACGAGCGGCCGTGACGGGCGCAACGGCTATTGCGGCTGCTGCGGCCGCCGGGGGAGGCAACGGGTCTGCGCCTGCAGTCAGTCCTTTTGGTGCGAACGCGGCTGTCCACCTGACGCGCGTCGGGCACATCGAGGTCGACCTCGGTTCGGCCAGCCCGGCGGGGCTCCGGCGGATCGCCTGCGTCGGCGCCCCGCGAACGACCGTCTGCTTCGTCGGCGAGCCTCAGAGCAGCGCAAGCACGGCGTCGCCATAGCGCTCGAGCTTCGCCGGGCCGACGCCGGCTATCCGTGACAGCTCACCAAGTGACGTCGGCTGCGCATCGGCGATCGCGTGCAGGACGGTGTCGTGGAAGACGACGTACGGAGGCACGCCGTCCTCCCGCGCGCGCTCGAGACGCCACGCGCGCAGGCGCTCGGCGGTCGGCGTCCACTCCTGCTTGCTTCGCACCGCGCCTTCTGCGGGTGCATGACCGAGCTCGGAGACGAAGCGCGAGCGCTTCCCGGACCACGAGAGCCAGAGCGTGCGCTTCGCGCGCGTCATCCCGACGTAGAGCAGGCGGCGCTCCTCGTCGATCTCGGCCGGCGTGCGCGCCTGCCGCGACGGGAGCTCCTTCTCCTCGAGACGCGGGAGGAAGACGGCGTCGAACTCGAGACCCTTGGCCCGGTGCAGCGTCAGCAGGTTGACGCCGCGCGCGCCGTCGCCGCCGGGATCGAAGCGGCGCCGGAGGTCGGCGACGAACGCCGCGGCATCGCCTTCGAACGCCGCCGCGAGCGAGACGAGCCGGGCGAGATCGTTCTGGCGCACGAGCTCGCGGTCACCCAGCTTGTCCGGCAGCTGTTCGAGCCAGCCGGCGTCGACTGCAGCGGCGCGCACCGTGCCCGCGGCCTCTCGGTCCTCGCGCTCGAGCCGGCGTACGAGCCGGCGGGCGGCGTCGCGATCGAGCAACGATGAGCCCTGGAATGGGATGCCCGCCTCGTGCAGCACCTCTTCGAAGTCGGTCAGGCGGGCGTTGGTACGGCAGAGGATCGCGATCTCCTCGAGCGGCAGCGGTGCTGTGCGGATCGCCTCGACGATCGCCGCGCTCTCGGCCGCGGGCGAAGCGAACGCAGCGACGACGGGCTCGGGGCCGCCGGCCCGTGTCGGGCGCAGAACCTTCTCGGCGCCGCCGAGCCGGGGAACGAGCTTGTTCGCGAGCGCCAGCACCTGGGGTGTCGAGCGGTAGTTCTCCTCGAGCCGCACGATCGTCGCATGCGAGAAGCGCGCGGGCACGCCGAGGAGGTGCTCCGGCCCTGCGCCCGTGAAGGCGTAGATCGACTGGTAGTCGTCGCCGACGACGCACAGATCGTCGCGGTCGCCGAGCCAGAGATCGAGGAGCGTCTGCTGCAGCAGGTTCACGTCCTGGTACTCGTCGACCGTGAAAGCGCGATACTGCGCGCGGAACGTCGCAGCTGCACGGTCGTCGTTCTCGAAAACGCGCACGGCGCGCTCGAGCAGGTCCTCGAAGTCGAGCAGGCCGTCGGCTTCCTTGCGCCGCTCGTAGTCAGCGTAGACGCGCGCCATCAGGTCGGCAGGGATCGGCGGCTCCCGGTCATCGGCCGCGTCGAGGTACTGCTCGGGACCGATGCGACGGTTCTTCGCCCATTCGATCTCGGACGCGAGGTCGCCGGCCGGCCGGAACTTGTACGGCGCGCGCAGGCGGTTGCCGATCTGGCGCAGGAGCAGCGCCTTCGACGGCAGGATCCGCCCGAGCTCGGCGGGCGCGAAATGCCGCAGCTGCCGGAGCGCCGCCGAATGGAAGGTTCCCGCGCGCACGCGCGTCACTCCGAGTGCAGCGAGCCGTGCGCGCAGCTCTCCCCCGGCCTTGTCGGTGAACGTGACTGCCATGATCTGCGTCGGGTCGAACGCACCGGCATCGACCTGGTAGGCGATGCGGCGCGTGATCGTCGTCGTCTTGCCCGTTCCCGCCCCCGCGAGGATGCAGACCGGCCCGCGCACGGCCTCGGCCGCGCGCCGCTGCTCGGGGTTCAAGCCGTCGAGCGGGTCCACCGAGTCACCGTAGCGGTGCCTCCTGACGTGAAGGTCACGCCTCCTAGACTCGCGCTGCGAAGTACCGCTCGACGGTGTCGATCGGCTCCACGTCGCGACGCGCCCGGGCGAAGATGAGGGCGCCCTCGAGCGCGGCCAACAGCATGGTCGCGTGCTCCGCCGCGGCGGCGGGCGAGTCCCCGAACTTGACGTAGACGTCCGCGACCTTCGCTTGCCACCGGTCGAGCCGGTCGCTGAGCTGGACGCGGAGCGCGTCGTCGTTGGCCGCAGCATCGACGACGGTCGCGACCAGCGGGCAGCCGAGCGCGAAGTCGTGCTCGACGAGCACATGCCGCCACGGAGCCACGATGCCGGCGATCGCATCCTCGAAGGTCTCGCTCTCGACCAGCGTCCGGTCGAGCTCCGCGAAGAGCCCCACCAGGACATCGTCGATCGCTTCGGTCATGAGCTGCGTCTTGCCGCCGGGGAAATAGCGCCCGAGCGAGCCGCGGGGGCCGCCGGAGTGAGCGACGACCTCGCGGAGCCCGACGCCGTGGAACCCGCGCTCGCGCATGAGCGTTGCCGCGCTGCGCACCATGCGGGCTCGGGCCGGTGATCGCCGTCGATCGCTGGACATGGCGTCCAGGGTAGCGATGACGGTCGTCATCGCTTTTGGTAGGGTCTCCGAGATTCGATGACGACTGTCATCGTTTGCGCCCCAAGGAGCCAGCCATGCCCATGATCGACGTGACCGCCGTCGCCGGAACGTTCAGCGACAAACGCGAGCTGACGAAGGCGCTCACCGCGGCGCTGATGCGCTGGGAGCAGGTGCCCAGCATCCCCTGGTTCGTAGACAACACCGCCGCCTTCGTGCACGACCTCGAGCCCGACGCGCTTTCGAATGCCGGAGGCGACAACACCTACGTGCGCGTCAACGTCCTCACGCCGGTCGGCGTGCTCGACCGCGAGAAGAAGCTCGGCGTCGTCAAGGAGATGACGGAGATCGTCTCCGCAGCCGCCGGCGATCCCAGCCTCGCGGAACGCACCTGGGTGTTGATCAGCGAGGCCCCGGACGGCGGCTGGGGCATCGACGGGCACGCCTACACGAACGTGGAAATCGCAGAAGCAGCGCGCCGCGAGCTCGCTGCGAAAGGAGGAGCATCATGAGCACTCGCCCCAACATCGTCCTCGTTCACGGCGCCTGGGCCGAGGGATCGAGCTGGAGCGCAGTCATCGAGCAGCTCCAAGAGGACGGCTACACGGTCACGGCACCGCAGTTCCCACTGACCGCGCTTGCCGACGACGTCGCCCGCCTCCGCGAAGTGCTGAACCGCCAGAACGGACCGACGATCGTGGCCGGCCACTCGTACGGCGGTCAGATCATGACCGCGCTCGGAACGGACGCACCGAACGTCGTGGGACTCGTCTACATCGCGGCGTTCGCCCTCGACGAGGGCGAGTCGATCGGCACTCTCCTTGCTCAAGGGCCGCCGACGGCCGCCATCGCGCATCTCGACATCGACAAGCAGGGATTCGCGTGGATACCGGAGGACGACTTCGTCGCCCACTTCGCCGGTGACGTCGACCCGGTCAAGGCAAGAGTCATGCACGCGGTGCAGCAGCCGCTCGCGGGCTCGGTCCTGGGCGAGACGATGGGCGTGCCTGCCTGGAAGTCGTTGCCGAGCTGGTACCTCGTCGCGAAGAACGACGAGGCGATTCCGCCCGATGCCGAGCGCCAGTTCGCTCAGCGCATGGGCGCGACGACCGTCGAGGTCGCATCGAACCACATCGCGATGGTCTCGCATCCAGACGACGTCGCGCAACTCCTGAAGACCGCCGCGGAGGCGCTCTCAGCCACAGAGTCTGCGCGCGCCTAATCGGAAGCGGCAGGACCGAGTCCCGTCGGGCTCGGTCCTGCTTCCCTGCGCGCAACCGGTAGCGTCCGTCTTCACGTCAACCCCGGGCAGGCCCGAGGAGACAGACATGATCGGTGAGAAGGTCCAGCACTTCCAGGGCAAGGGCACAGACCTCAACGACCTGCAGGCGAAGATCGTCAGCCACCTGCAGTCGGAAGGCTTTACGGTCCAGACGTCGGCCTCGAGTCCGCAGGGCAATGTGATTCAGGCGAAGAAGGGCGGGTTCCTCGACAAGGTCATCGCCGCCGATCGCGCGCTTTCGATCTCTGTCGCCGGCGACTCCAACGACTTCACCGTCACGATCGGTATCGGCAAGTGGCTCGAGCACCTCGGAGTCACCGCGTTCGAGACGCTGCTGCTCTCGGAGCTGTTCCTCGTCGTCGATGTGGCCGAGACCGCGTGGAACTTCGAGATCGAGAACAAGCTCGCCAAGGAGATCGAGTCACTCGTCGGCTGACGCGAAGGCTCTCGCGAGCTCCTCGACAGCGCCGGGGATGGCGGCCTCGGAAACTTGGCCGAAGCCAACGAGAAGACCGTCCGGCCCGTCGTAACCGGGAAGCGCATGATCGGCGAAGGAGTCGAGTGCAACTCCCCGCTCACAGGCAAAACCGCAGACCCTGCGGGCGAGCCCGCTCCGACCCGTCAACACGACGACGTGCAGCCCGAGGGCCGGCCCGCCGATCACCAAGTCGGGCAACGCCGTGTGCAGGCTGTCGATGAGAACCGCGCGCCTCTTTCGATAGATCTCGCGCATCTTGCGGATGTGACGGTCGTAGTCTCCGCGCGCAAGGAAGTCGACGAACGCCAGCTGATCGAAGCTGGAGACGTGGAGGAGCGACGCGGACAGCTCCTGCACACTCGGGCTGAGTCGGTCCGGCAGGACGAACCATCCCAGGCGTGACCAAGGGCCAAGGGTCTTTCGCGTCGAGCCGAGATAGACCACGCGATCAGGCGCCTGCCTCTGCAATGGAGCAACGGGCGCGTTGTCGTCACGGAGCTCGGAATCGCACTCGATGATCAGCCCGTCGGTGTCGGTCGCCCACTCGATCAGTGCGTCGCGACGCGACTCGGGAAGCCGGGGGCCTGTGGGGAACTGGTGCGTCGGGCACACCACCACGACTTCGCCACCGGCGTCGTAGAGGTCGGACACGATCAGCCCTTCCTCGTCGATTCTGATGCCGCGCGGCTCCATGCCGGCGAGACGAACTGCCGTGTGGTGAAGAGCACAGCTCGGATTCTCGAAGGCGATCTCAGACACTCCTTCGGCGGCAAGCGCTCGCGCTACGAGATTGAGCGATTGGGACGTCCCAGCCGTGACGATGAGGTTCGCGGGCTGCACGAGGACGCCGCGCGACCGTCCCAAGTAAGCCGCGAGCTCTGCCCGCAGCGACCACAGGCCACGGCCGTCGGTGTTCCCCAAGTCGCGCGTCGACGCCGACCGCAGCGCGCGCTGTTGCGCGCGCGACCAGGCACTGCGAGGGAAGCTGGCCAGGTCGGGCAGATCGGGACGCAGGTCGAACCGATGCTTCTCGGCCGGCCGCTGAGCTGCGACGCTGCCCGTCGCCGGAAAGCCGTTGACACACGGGTTTGCCCCCTGCCGAAGCGTGATGTAGCCCTCGGCCGCAAGCTGGCTGTAGGCACGAGCGACCACACCGCGAGAGACCGCGAGGTCTTCGGCAAGAACGCGAGTCGACGGAAGCGCCGTCCCCGTGGGCAACAGACCGGAGCTGATCGTCTCTCTCAGCTGCGTCTCTATCTGGCGACCGATCGCGCCTCCGCCGGCACGGTCGACGGAGAGCAGAAGCTCGCGAACTTGGCGACTACGTGGGGACATGCGACTTAGACCGTCTGCCTCTCCCAAACTCATCGGGACGTCGCCATAACGACGAAACATTTGGAATCCAGTTAGTGACACTCGTGAAGTTCGATCACACAAGTTGCTCCCAAACTGGCACCTCGCAGCGGCACGTCGGGTCGGCATCATCGTGTCTTCCCTCCGTTTTGCAGAGGCGGGAGGGAACGGCCCTCCGGTGCCCTCCCGCCTCTCGACGGACTGGCCTCAAAAATCGACGCGAAAGAGGCCTCGCACTTTCCTGCTCGTCGTCGTCGTAGCCGTCGACGTGATTGCTGCACATCGACTGAAAGGGAGAGCTATGCATCGGCGGATCTCGCTCCTCGCGGGAGCGATAGCGGCCGTCCTACTTCTGGCTGCATCTGCGACCGCGAAGACCACTGCGGCTCGAGTGTCGCTTGGGACTCCAGCGGCTGCGCCGTTCGCCCAGGCGTGGGCGAAGGTGCCGACAACGACGGCCGGCCGCAAGGCCTCGAACGTCGTCGTGTTCGGCGCAGAGCAGGACATCGACGGCTTCAACACGCAGCTCAGCTGCTGTAACGAGGTGTGGGCGAGTTGGATGGGTGGCGAGGAAACCACCTACGGCCCGTTCATCCAGAACAACACCGGCCTGTGGATTCCGACGGGCATCACGACGGCGGCGTCCGCGAACTCGAAGGGCCTCACGTACACGATCAACCCGAAGGCGTACTGGTACTGGGGCGGCAAGAAGGTCCCGGTCACCTACCAGGACTTCGTGTACACGCTCCAGAGCATCGACAACCCGAACAACGATCTCGTCGAGCGCACCGGGTACAGCAACGTCGACCCGACGCACTTCACGCACAAGGGGCAGAAGCAGGTCACGTTCTTCTGGAAGACGAAGAACTGCACCTCCGACTTCCCGTGCGGTCCGTACGCGGACTGGCAATACATCTTCAACACGCTCTACCCGTCCGCGGCCCTCAAAGGGGTCGACTTCAACAAGACCTGGACGAACTGCATCTGCGGCTCGAACGGGCAGCCGGTCTCGGACGGCCCGTACTACCTCTCCAACTACACCAAGGGCCAGGGCGCGGTCCTGAAGGCGAACCCGTTCTACGTCGGCAAGAAGCCGGCCATCGGCGAGAGTCGACTTCAAGATCATCTCGGACACCAACTCGGAGGAAGAGGCCATGCGCGGTGGTGAGGTCGACGCGATCTCGCCGACGTTCGGTCTTTACCTGGCTCCGCTGAAGAGTACGCCGGGCATTACGTTCAATCAGGTCCCGGGCTACTACTTCGAGCACATCGAGATGCGCGAGGGCAATGCGAAGGCGGCGAGCAGCGTGAACGCCGGCTCGACGAACAAGCTCCTGCGTGCTCCGTGGTTCCGCGAGGCCATCGCGATGTCGATCGATCGCCAGTCGATCATCAATACCGTCTACGGCTCGCTGGCCGCCGGCCTCAAGCCGATGGACAACGCGATCTACTACTCGACCGAGTCCGCGTACAAGCCGGACTTCGCGAAGTGGAACTTCAACCCGCAGAAGGCGCTCGCCTTGATGGCGAAGCACTGCACGGGCGGTCCCTCCTCCGTCGATCCGAGCAACTCGAAGATCTGGACCTGCTCGGGGCTCCCCGCGACCATCAACTGGTCCTGGACGTCGGGTAACTCCGTTCGAGCGACCTCCGAAGCGATCGGCAAGGCCGAAATGAAGGCCATCGGCATCCAGGTCAACGACAAGCCGCTCCCGCCGAACGTCATCTTCGGCTCGACGGGACTCCCGTCCGGCAACTTCGATGTTGCCGAGTTCGCGGAGGTCACGACCGGTGATCCCGGTGACTGGTACGACTCGTGGCGCTGCCAGGGCGGTAGCAACTGGACCGGCTACTGCAGCCACAAGGTCGACCTGCTCGTGAAGGCCGGCAATGCAGAACTGAACCCGGCCAAGCGGACCGCCGACTTCCAGGCGGCCGACAAGATCATGGCGGACACCGTCCCGGTGTTCCCGCTCTATCAGCGGCCGACCCCGCTCGTCTACAAGAGCACCCTGCTGGGCATGGTCAACAGCGCGGCCAACGTCGGGCCGTTCTGGAACATCCAGGACTGGCACTGGAAGTCGTAGTCCACTGAGGTATCTCGCCCACGCGCGGACGGTCCGTGCGTGGGCGAGAGCCCCTTGCACTACCCGGTTCAGGCGTAAAAGTCCTCGAGGCGGGCGGCCTCCTCCTCGAGCTCGCGCCGGCTCGCGCGTGAAAGTTGTGCGAACGGTTCCGGCACTACGCGGCCGTCCTCGACGCGCCAGATGCCGGCGACGAATCCGTCAACGAGAAACGTCGGTGCGACGTCCCCGTTCGCGCCGATGATCGTCTTCCGGTACTGCTCCGGAAGCACACGCGTCCGGTCCGCGAACCCGAGCAGGACGTTGTCCCACTTCGGCAGGAAGCGAATGGGCGCGGGAGTGCCGGAGTCCGGGAGCGGCGCGCGCAGGACGTCGAGGAGCTCGCGACCGCGTTCGTCGCGGAACCGGCGCAGCTCGAGCCGCGCGAGCGCCGCATTGAGCTCGGGCACGTGCATCATGCTCCAGGCGCCCATGTCGCGAACCGTTGCCGGACCGAACGCCGCGAGGTAGCGGCGCAGGATCTCGGCGCGCGCCTCGACCGGGACGTGCAACTCCGGCTCGTCGACCGCGACGTAGCGCCCTTCGGGTCGACCATTCCAGAGCGCGGTCTCGTGGTGGTGCAGGAGATGGGCGCGCACGCGCGCGGCGCGCCAGGCGCGCCGCGCGTCGAGGCCGGTGAGACCGTGCTTACGTTCGAGAAATGCAAGCGCTTCCAAGGTCGTCACGGGGCTTGCCGAAGCGAGCGCCCGCACCTCCCGGGCGAGGCGCTTCGCGACGGCCGTCTCCCACGGGAAGTTCGTCTCGCTGAGCGCAGCGCGGAGAAGCGCATAGTCGCGCCGTGTGACGAGATGAAGCGTCTGCCGCATCACGGTCGCCTTGACGACGGTGCCGCGGGCGAGCTCTCGCTCGAGCGTGGCGGGACGGAAGCTCGTCGTGCGCGTCCAGATCCCGACATACGGCGCCGGCGGCCACTGCGCCTGCATCCCGACCAGACGCTCGATCACCGCCGCCGGCGAGAGCCGCTTCCGCTCCAGCAGGAGCTGGCGTGCGAGCGTCGCGCGATTCAGCTCGCGCAGCGTCAGCGTCCGCGTCCGCTCGGCCACGCCGGCGAGCGTATCGCCTGCCCCGTTACGTAAGCGATCTGTTTGGGCGTGGCTCCGGCCGCATCTCAAGTTCAACGCCTCTCGTTGTCATAGCGAGGAGGGAATCACATGAAGAGAACAACGATCCTTGCAACGATCATCGGGCTCACGCTCGCGGGCTCTGCCCTGGCGGCTCGTTCGGCGGCACCCGTCAACACCGCTCCGCCGACGATCACCGGCACGCCGACGGTCGGCCAGACGCTGACTGCGTCGAACGGCACCTGGAGCAACAGTCCGACGAGCTTCGCGTACCAGTGGCTCCGCTGCAACGGCGGCGGCAACTCTTGCGTGTCGGTCGCAAACGGCGCGCAGCAGACGTACACGCTCGTCGGTGCAGACGCGGGTCACACGATGCGCGTCAAGGTCACCGCGACGAACGCCGACGGGTCGGCATCGGCCCAGTCGGCTCAGACCGCGCAGGTCGCGTCAGGTACCTCGAGCGCAGCGCCGAAGAGCACGTCGCCGCCGACGATCTCGGGCACGCCGAAGGTCGGCGAGACGCTGACCGCAGCCCCGGGCTCGTGGAGCGGCAATCCGACGTCGTTCGCGTACCAGTGGCAGCGGTGCGATGCCGATGTCGCAGCCTGCTCGGACGTCATCGGCGCGACCGGTACGACCTACGGCGTGCTGACCGCCGATCTCGGATACCGGCTGCGCGTCCACGTAACCGCGAAGAACGCGAAGGGCACCGGCTCTGCGACCTCTGCGATCACGGCGATCGTTGCACCGGCGCACCCGATCACGAACCACCGTCCGACCCTGACGATCATCAGGGTGGAGTTCACAGGCAACATCGTGTACGCACGGTTCCGAGTCTGCGACGATTCGTTCAAGAATCTCGCGATCCACGAGACCGACTCGCGGCCCGGGAAGCCCTCGTACACGCGGAACTTCGCCACGCTTGTGCCGCCGCGTCCGTGCGGTGTGTACACGCGGCACTGGCTGCCGGCTGCCCGCTTCCGCGGCCCCGGCCGCTACACCCTGACGTTGCGGGCAACCGACAAGTCGGGCCTCACCAGCCTGCCCGCACGGCGCACGTTCTCGCACGGGTAACCACCCATCACGCAGGGGAGCCGCGGCCGCGCGGCTCCCCTGTCCTTTCTGGCCCTAGCACGGTGGGCTGAGGTCGTCGCAGGTGTCTAATCGGCGCCGCGCGGGTACTCGCAGCCGCTGCCACCGAGACCTGGAGGACCGAACGATGCTGTCGCCTGCCGCGAAGCTGCTCGCTCTAGCCGTCGTCCTCGCGTCCATCCTGGCGGTGGGCGCACCGGCGAAGGCATCGCCGCCGACGCTGGCGCAGCTCGCCGAGAGCAAACTCGGCCTTTCCTGCTCGAACGTCACCACCTCGGACAACGTGTCCTATGTGAAGTGCTCCGGAAAGATCGCGACCTTCGATGGGCTCGGCCTCGACACCGACATCTCCATACCGCTCAACGCGACGCGGCCCGCTCCGACTCTCGTGATGCTCCACGGCTGGTCCCAGGACAAGACCTTCTGGGAGGCCGACACGACGGCGGGCGACGGCGCCGGCTCGTGGCATTGGAACAACGTGTGGTTCGCGTCCAAGGGGTGGGTCGCCGTCAACTACACGGCGCGTGGCTTCCAGCAGTCCTGCGGCATCACCGATCAAGACGTGAACTGCACGCCGAACGGCTACACGCACCTCGCCGACCGAAACTTCGAGATCCGCGACTCGCAGACCTTGCTCGGCAAGCTGGTGGACGCCGGCATCGCGGCCCCGAAGGAGCTGGCGTCGACCGGCGACTCGTACGGCGGCGGCCAGACCTGGCTGCTCGCGACCTCGCTGCCGTGGCAGAGCCCGAACGGCGTGACGCTCCAGCTCGCGGCGGGCGTGCCGTTGTACGGGTGGACCGATCTGCTGGACTCGCTCGCCCCGAACGGCCGAGCCACTCCCGCTGTCGACCAGCCCGCGAACCACGAGACCCCGTACGGGATCCCGAAAGAGAGCTATGTCGCCGGGTTGTGGGCGGTGGGCCGGGCGGAGGCGAACGGCCGCTACGACGAGAATCCCGCCGACTTCGGGACGAACCTCGACGAGCAGCTCCAGCGTGAGCAGCAGGGCGAGCCGTACGATCCGAGTATCGACCCGGGGCTCGAGGCGACCGTCGAGTCGTATCGGCCCCGCGACGCCTTCGAGGCGACCGACTACTTCACTGCGCTGCAGGCGCGCACGGTGCGCCCGGTGCCGGTGCTGTCGATCCAGGGGTGGACCGATCCACTGTTTCCGCCGGTGCAGACACTGCAGATGTTCCGCAAGCTGAAGGCGGCCGATCCGAGCTATCCCATCCAGATGGTGTTCGGCGACGTCGGCCACTCGAACGCGCAGAACCCGGCGTGGCAGTGGCAGCGGATCAATACGCTCGCGTACGGGTTCCTCGCGGCAAACGTCCTGGGACAGAAGAGCGTTGCGCCGCCGCAGCAGGCGTACTCGTTCCAGACGGAGTGCAGCGGGACGGCCCAGCCGGCGCCGATCGCCGGAGCGTGGGACGCACTGGCAAGCTCGAACGTCGAGCTGACGTCGACCACAGCGGCGACGACGTCATCGGCCGATCCGAACGGCGCCGACGGCGCCGACAGCGACCCGATTGCGAACGCCGGCTGCCGCACCGAGGACGCGAGCACCTCGGACCCGGGCGCCGCGTACTACTCGTTCCCGTCGACCGGCGAGCACCTGCTCGGACTCCCGACCGTGCATCTGCCGTACACGCTCGTCGGCCAGGACGCGACGGTCGCGTTCAAGCTGTGGGACCAGAAGCCGGACGGCTCGAAGACGCTCGTCACCCGCGGGGCGTACCGGCTTTCAACGGCCGCCGGAGATCCCGCCGCGGGAGTGCTGCAGACGTACCTCTACGGCAACGACTGGGTGTTCCCTGCGGGCGACACGATCGTCCTCCAGGTGACGCAGAACGACGCCCCGTACCTTCGCCCCGACAACGAGCCGTCGGTGATCGACTGGTCGGGGGTGACACTGGACCTTCCGACGCACGGCTCCTGATCCCGTCGACTACGTATCCGTCGAAGCCGAGTTCTGATCGTGCTCGACTCGCTCGACGCCCGCTTCGTCGAAGCGATGCATGCCCTGGTGGAGCCTGGAGGCGAGGGCAATGAGTGGAAGGGCGAGTGCGGCGCCGCTGGCTTCGCCGAGGCGGAGGCGTAGATCGAGCAGCGGCTCGAGACCGAGTTCGGTCAGCACGTGGTGATGCGCGGGTTCTGCGGATCGGTGTCCGGCGATCAGGTAGTCGCGTAGTGCTGGTTGGAGGCGGTAGGCGGTGAGTGCGGCGACGCCAACGGCGAATCCATCGAGCACGATGGGGCGCTTCTGGGCTGCGGCGGCGAGGAGTGCGCCGACCAGTGCGGCGAATTCGAGGCCGCCGACGCGGCGAAGGCACTCGAGCGGATCGTGCGGATCCGGTGTGTTGGCGACGAGTGCGGCCGCGATGGTTGCTCGTTTGCGTGCGAGGCCCTGCGCGTCGAGGCCGGTGCCGCGCCCGCAGACCGCCTCGGCGGAGAGGCCGGTAAGGGCGGCGAGGAGTGTGGCGGCGACGGTTGTGTTGCCGATTCCGATCTCCCCGAGCACGAGGAGATCGCAGCGAGCGGCGAGTGGCGTCGCGAGGTCGTATCCAGCCTCGATCGCCGACTGCAGTTGTTGCGGCGTGAGTGCCGGTCCTTGTGTGATGTCGGCGCTGCCGTTTGCGACGCGGCGATCGACGAGGCCGTGAACGAATGCGCCCATGAGACCGACATCGGCGACGACGAGTTCTGCTCGGTAGGCGTCAGCGAGGACGCCGATCGCTGTTTCGTGTCGCGCGGCCGCGGCAGCAACCTGCGCGCCAACGCGGGCGGGATAGAGGCTCACGCGATGTTGCGCGACGGCGTGATCCGCCGCGAAGACGAGGATGCCGGCCCGGGGGTCGGGCGGTGGCAACGCACCGGTCGCGATCGCCCACCGTTCGAGCAGGGTTTCGAGTGCGCCAAGGCTGCCGGCGGGTTTGACGAGTTCGTCGGAGTCGTCGCGGATGCGGATCGCGGCGACTGGGTCGCCTGGTTGGACAGTCGCTGCGAGGTTGCGAGCCCATTCCGGGGGCGGCGCCGTCGGTTCGGGCGTTTCCGTTGTCCGTGCCGGTGCACCATTGGACGCGCCGGAATCGCCGCGCCAGCGTTCCGAGTGCACGAGCTCGTCGAGCGGGCGGCGCTGCTGCCAGCCGGCGGCCTCGAGCCCGGGTCGGGTCGGCCGCTCGTCGGGGTAACCGAGGCAGAGCCAGGCGACGGGCACGACGTGTTCGGGAAGACCGAGCAGTGCTTGCAGGTCGGGTTCGCGGTAGAAGGAGACCCAGCCGACGCCGACGCCTTCGGCGCGGGCCGCGAGCCAGAGATTCTCGATCGCGAGGCAGGTGCTGTACAGGTCGGTGTCGCGGATTGTGTGCCGGCCGAGCACTTCGTCGACGATGTCGCCGCGGTCGCAGCAGACGCAGACGCTTACGGGTGCTTCTCGGATGCCTTCGATCTTGAGGTCGAGGAACTGGCGGGTGCGCGCGTCGAAGTGGTCGGCTTGCACGAGTCGCTCGCGCTGAGCGAGCGCCTGCATCGCCGTCTTGGTTTGTTCGTCGCGGATGACGATGAACCGCCAGGGTTGCATCAGCCCGACCGACGGGGCGCCGTGCGCAGCTTCAAGAAGTCGGGTTACGAGCTCTTCGGGAAGCGGGTCAGGGCGAAAGCGACGGATGTCGCGCCGCTCGGTGATCGCCCGCCAAACGCCGGCGCGTTCGGCCTCATCGAAGCGCCACCCTGCCGGGTCGTCGCGTCTCGCGCGCGCACGCGAGTCGTCAAACCCAGGCGGTAGCTGTGGCCGCTCGAAGCGCTCGCCGAGACTCATACCTCGACTGGCGCCTCGTGCGCGAGGGCAACCGATCGTCTCCAGCGGTTCTTCTTCATGGGCGGTACTGGGCTCGAACCAGTGACCCCCAGCTTGTCGAGCTGGTGCTCTCCCAACTGAGCTAACCGCCCCGGGTCGCCGGGCA
Source organism: uncultured Actinomycetes bacterium (assembly GCA_963744355.1). Lineage (GTDB taxonomy): Bacteria > Actinomycetota > Thermoleophilia > Gaiellales > Gaiellaceae > Palsa-739. The sequence continues at coordinate 183,183 of CAVUTE010000004.1, read as the reverse complement.
GTGTAGCGGCCTCGGCCGGGCGGCTACCCGCCCAGGAACTTGCGCGGGTCGACGGCGACGCCGTTCTCGCGCACCTCGAAATGCAGGTGCACGCCCGTGCAGTAGCCGGTGCAGCCGGCGATCCCGAGCAGCTCGCCCCGCGCCACGGTCTCGCCTGGATGGACCTTGTACGAGGAGAGGTGCGCGTAGAGCGTCACCACGTCCGGCGTCACCTGGACGAGGACGATGTTCCCGTAGCCCTCGAAGCCGGTGGCGTACCCGACCGACACGACCTTGCCAGGCGCAGCGGCGCGCACGTCGAGCGAGCGCAGCATGCCGATGTCGAGCCCGTGGTGATACGGAGTGAACGGCATCGTGATCGTCCCCTCCGCCGGCCACGAGAAGTCGAGCGCCGACCGGGTCAGATGCTGCGCGACCGAGACGTGCAGGCTCCGCGCCTCGCGGACATGCGCAAGCCCGCCCACCGGCTTCGCCGCGGCCGGCGCCGCAACGGCGCAGGCGGCGGCGCACACCACCACGACCTGAAGTGCTCTCCCTCCCATAGGAGGCTGGGGACCCTAGACCATCCCTTGCCCAGTCCGGCAACGGGCACCCCGATAAACGGCTCAACCAGGCCGTTTCCTATGCGCCTTGACAAATCCTTAAAAGATCTCGGGGCACCACGGAAACGGGCGCCAACCGAAGACGGCGTCCGCACGGGCGATGGCGCCCGGCACGAGCTCCTCGACGTGCAGCGCGTCTCGAAGCTCGGCGAAGGAGACCGCGCCCAGGTACGCCGACCCGAGCGCATCCACGTCGAGCGCGAGGTCCGCGGCGGCGTCCGTCCGCGCGGCCGTCCCGCCCTCGAGCTTCCACCGTCCCTCGTTCCATGGGCAGAACGCGTCGCGCACCTCGAACACGATCGAGCCCTCGCCCGCATACGCCCGGCCGGAGAGCGCGGCGCCGACGTCGACGAGGCGCACCCACAGCCCGTCCCACCGCCGGTAGCGAGCGCGGCGCGGGCTGGCGAGGAGCAGGAACAGGGGATGGTCGGGCGGGATGAGGCCCGCCGTGATCGTCTCCATCCAGTCCACGTCGAGGAGAAAGCGCCAGATCTCCGCCGTCGCCTGCGGCGTCGCCCCCACCGCCTCGATCACCTCGAGCTTCGCCTTGGAGACGAAGCCTTCGAACGCGGGCGTCGTCTTGTAGACCGCATATGCCTGAACCGAGCCGTCGAGCTCGAGCGCGACCAGGCGCTTCGGCGTTGCCTTCTGCTCGTCCGGCGTCCGCAGGACGCGGCCCGCCCACCAGCTCTCGTCGCGGACGAACATGCCGGAGCGCTGCGCACGCAGTGCTTCCCAGACGGGCGGGAAGAGCTTCAAAGCCTCCTCCTGGGTGACCAGGCGCGCCTGTCCGCGCCGCTCGAGCGGCCGCGCGAACGAGCCGCGGTCCCGGCCGATGGTCACGTCGCCGGCCCAGGATGCAATGCCGTAGCCGAAGCGCCCGTAGATCGTCTCCTCCGACGCCCACAGGGCCGCGATCGGCTCGCCGCGCGCGTATGCGTCGTCGAGCTGCGCGCGCATCATCGCGGTCAGGATTCCGCGCCGGCGGTGCGTCGGATAGACGCCGACGATCGTGACGCCCGCGCACGGAAGCGAGCCGCCGGGGACGGTGAAGTCGAACGTGAACGCGCCGGCGCCGCCCACGACCTCGCCGTCCTCGAACGCCGCATGCATGCGCTCGAGGCCGACCCAGCCGAGCCAGCGGTCGACGGCGTCGTCCGGCGGCGTCGGGCCGAAGTACTGGAAGATGCCGTACAGCGCGCGGGTGAATTCGGCGCGATCGGCGCTGGGACGAACCTCGAGGGCCATGCTAAGAGGCTCTCACACAATGAGCGATTGTGTCGCCATGTGAGAGCCTCTTTGCCTAGATCTTTTCGAGCGGCGCGTAGTCGAGCATGAGCCGCCGCTCGGAACCGTCGCTCGCGAAGCGGACGACCGCGACGCCTCCGGCCTCGAGCCGGAGTACGACGCCCTCGCCCAGCGTGCCGTGCCGCACCGACTCGCCGGCCGACAGCGTCGGCACGTTCTCCCGCGTCGCGACCGAGCTCTTCGGCGCGCCGTAGTTCGACCAGGACGCCGGCCGCAGCTGGGCTCGCTCGACCCATTGCTCGGGCAACTCGTCGAGGAAGCGCGATGCGAGGTTGTACGAGCGGCCTCCGTAGAGCATCCGTGACGACGCGTGCAACAGCGTCAGCTTCTCCATCGCGCGCGTCATTCCGACGTAACAGAGCCGCCGCTCCTCTTCGACGCCGTGCTCCTCGATCGAGCGCGAGTGCGGGAAGATGCCCTCCTCGAGGCCGATGAGGAAGACGGCACGGAACTCGAGCCCCTTCGCATTGTGCAGCGTCATCAGCGTGACGAGCGAGCCCTCGCCGCGGATCGCGTCCTGGTCGGAGTAGAGCGAGACCTCCTGCAGGAACGACGAGAGGTTCGGCTCGGTGTTCTGCTCCTGCCACTCGCGCGCGAGCGAGACGAGCTCCTGGAGGTTCTCGATGCGACCGTCCGCCTCGATGGTGCGCTCCGCTTCGAGGGCGGCGATCGTGCCCGACTGCTCGAGCACGCGCTCGATCAGCTCCGGCACCTCGAGCTCGAGCGCGCCCGACATGCACGACTCGATCATCGTCCGGAACGCGCGTACCGCTTTCTGCGGCGCCGCACCGACGCCCGCCTCGTCCGCGAACTCTGTCGCCTCCCACAGCGAGAAGCCCTGCGCGTCCGCGTAGCTCTGCAGGCGCGCGAGCGTCGAGTCGCCGATTCCGCGCCGCGGCCGGTTCGCGATGCGCACGAGCGAGACGGCGTCGTAGGGGTTATCGATCACCTGCAGGTACGCGACGAGATCCTTCACCTCGGCGCGCTCGTAGAAGCGCGGGCCGCCGATCACCTGGTAGGCGACGCCCTGGCGTACGAGCACGTCCTCGAGCACGCGACTCTGCGCGTTCGTCCGGTAGAAAACGGCGACCTCGCTGCCGGAGTATCCCTGCTCGACGAGGAGCGCGATCTCGGCGGCGACGTAGCGCGCCTCCGCGTGCTCGTCCTCCACCTCGACGACGCGCACCGGCTCTCCGTCGCCAAGCTCGGACCAGAGATTCTTGTCCTTGCGCTCGCGGTTGTGGCGGATGACCGTGTTCGCCGACTCGAGGATCGCGTTCGTCGAGCGGTAGTTCTGGTCCAGGGTGAGCGTCTTCGCCCCTGGGAAGTCCTTTTCGAAGTCCAGAACGTTGCGGATATCGGCCGACCTGAACGAATAGACCGACTGGTCCGGGTCTCCGACGCAAAACACGTTCTCGTGCTTCGCGGACAGGATCCGCAAAAGCCGGTACTGCGCGTGGTTCGTGTCCTGGTACTCGTCGACGAGGATGTAGCGGAACGCGCTCTGCCACTTCTCCGCCGCCTCGGGGAAGCGCTCGAGGACGTCGACCGCGAGATAGAGCATGTCGTCGAAGTCGACCGCGTTCGACGCGAACAGCTTCTGCTGGTACAGCTCGTATACGTCGGCGACCGTCTGGTCGTAGAAGCTCGACACCCGGCTCGCGTACTCGGCCGGCCCGACGAGCTGGTTCTTCGCGTTCGAGATCTGGGAATGGATGCCGCGCGGCGTGAACCGTTTCGGATCGCGGTCGAGCTCCTCGAGGCACCGCTTGACGAGACGGAGCTGGTCGGCGGAGTCGTAGATGGTGAAGTTCGTGCGGTAGCCGAGCCGCGGCGCCTCGCGGCGAAGGATGCGGCCGCAGGCGGCGTGGAAAGTCATCACCCAGGCGGCGCGTGCCGGTGGGCCGACGAGGTCTTCGAGGCGCTCGCGCATCTCCGCGGCGGCCTTGTTCGTGAACGTGATGGCGAGGATCTCGGGCGGTTTCGCGCCGACAGCCGCGAGCAGGTGCGCGATCCGCCGCGTGAGCACGCGCGTCTTGCCGGAGCCGGCTCCGGCGACGACGAGGAGCGGGCCTTCCGTCGTGAGAACCGCCTCCCGCTGGGCCGGATTCAGGTCTTCGAGGTACGTCTCAGGCCGCGTCGTAGCCATCGACCGATCGTAGCCGGGCGATCAACTAGCCTCGATCGGCCATGCCCAGACCAACCGCGCACGTCCTGGAAGGCTTCGGTGTCGATGGCGAGCCCGAGCTGCTGCCCGGCGGCCGCGGCACGTCGTGGCGCGTCGGTCCGCTCGTCCTGAAGCCGCTCGACCGCGCAACGGCGGAGATCGCGTGGCAGGCCGACGTGCTTTCCGGGGTGCCGAGCGACAGCGTGCGCGTCGCTCCGCCTGTGCCACGCATCGTCGATGAGTGGACCGCGTGGACATACGTGGAGGGCACGCACGAGCCCGGCCGCTGGCTCGACATCATCGCCGCCGGCGAACGCCTCCACGACGCTTTGGCCGCGGTGCCGCGTCCGGCGGAGATCGTCGACAAAGGCGTCGAGCCCTGGGCGACGGGCGATCGCATCGCCTGGGACGGCGAGCCCTTTCCGGGCCTCGACGACATCCTCAGCGCGCTGCGACCCGTATCCGACGAGAGCACGTTGATCCACGGGGATCTCACGGGGAACGTCCTCTTCGACGACACACTTCCACCCGCCATCATCGACTTCACGCCCTACTGGCGTCCGCGCGAGTTTGCCGGTGCCATCGTCGTCGCCGACGCGCTCGTCTGGGAAGGAGCACCGCCCGAGCTCGCAGACGTCGTCGACGCGCAGTACCTCCTACGCGCGCTGATCTACCGCGGTGTGACGAGCATCGTCGGCGGCACCGAGTGGCGGTCCACCATCGAGCTTGCTCGTACAATCGCCGCACGATGAACGTCGCGCTCATGATCGAGGGCCAGGAGGGCGTCACCTGGGAGCACTGGTGCGCGCTCGCGGACGCGTGCGAGGAACACGGCATCGAGACACTGTTCCGTTCCGACCACTACATCTCCCAGGCCGACGAGAGCGCGAATGTCGCGCACGATGCCTGGACGACGATCGCCGCGCTCGCAGCCCGGACGACGACGCTCCGCTTCGGCACGCTCGTCTCCCCCGCCACCTTTCGCGCGCCGGCGCTGCTCGCGAACGCCGCCGCGACTGCCGACCACGTCTCCGGCGGCCGGATCGAGCTCGGGCTCGGCGCGGGCTGGATGGAGCGAGAGCATCGCGCCTTCGGCTTCCCGTTTCCGGAGACGCCCGTGCGCGTCGAGATGTTCGCGGAGCAGCTCGAGATCGTGCACCGGATGTGGACACAGGAACGTGTCGACTTCCGCGGGCGCCACTACACGCTCGAGGACGCGCCCGGGCTGCCGAAGCCGGTGCAGCGGCCGCATCCGCCGATCCTCGTCGGCGGCAGCGGCAAGCGCGGCACGGTCGAGCCGGCGCTGCGTTTCGCCGACGAGTACAACTCGCCCTTCGTGACGCCGGAAGAGGCCGCGGCCATTCGTCCACGGGTCGCGCCGCTGCGTTTCTCCGTCATGACCGGCTGCGTCATCGGCTCGACGCACGACGAGGCGCTCGATCGCGCCCGCGAGCTGTACCGCCGCCGGCCGCGCGACGAGGCGTTCGACGACTGGCTCGCCGCCTACTCGGAGCGCGCGCTCTTCGGCTCGGTGGACGAGGTGGCAACCCGCCTGAACGAGTACGAACAGGCGGGCTGCGACCGGGTGATGCTCCAGCACCTGCAGCACACGGATCTCGAGCCCGTGCGCCTCATTGGGCGAGAGCTCACTGCTTCTTCCCGTCGATCGTGACCAGCGTCTTCACACCGGCGACGTTCGAGCACCTGATCTGAACACGCGTGCCGACCGGATAGCTCGTGGCGACCGTGACCGCCAGCGATGTCGGGACCGTGCACGTCAAGTGTCCAACCGTGATCGACCCCGCTGTGACGGCCGTGATCGAGCCGTCCGCATTCACGGTCTTCTGCGGTGACTTCGCCCCGTCGCAGCCGCCAGGGCCGAGCTCGACCGCGGATCCGCCAGAGGTCCCGCCGATCTTCCCGCCGGTGAACCCGGTCGTCGTGCCGAAGGTCGCGGAGACGTTCGCCAGCAGGTGCACGTGCGGTGTCGCACCATGGCCGGACGCGGTCCCGGCGAGCGCCCCGTGGTCGTACACGGCAGAGAAGTGCGCCTCGGTCTTGCCGATCTTGAGTGTGCCGCTCACGACGCCGAGACCGTCGGTCGTGTCGATCGCGCTGCGGGCGGCGATCGACGCGGTACCGGTGAGATCGGGCGAGCCGGAAGCGGTGCCGGTGTAGGTCGCCTTCGTCGAGGCGATCGTCTTGCCCGTCGAGGTCGTGCACGTGTGCGTATCGGCGACCTTCACCGACGTCGCGGCGAAGGTCGCATCGACGGCGGTCGCGCTCTGCGCTCCGGCGTCGACGTTGCGGGCGACCGCTATCCCCGCGCACGCGAGCGCGACGATCACAATCGCGGCGATGGTCAGCTTCTTCATCAGGATTCCCTCCAGCTGGGTTGTTGCTAGGAGAGATGCCTGCCGGGGGATACTTCTTGCGCGGCACCCGGTAAAAGGCGCGTAAGGCTAGTTCGGCTCGTCCCCGCCCTGGTCGAACCGGAACGGCGGGTACTCCGCAGTGAGGAAGAGCGCATACGCCGTGACGCGCAGCGTCCAGCGGTTGAAGCCCATGATCAGGTCGAAGAGGCCGCGCGGATATTCCCGCTTCACTGCGAGGAGGACGCCGGCGACGAAGACGAGCACCGTGGTGACGCCCGGATTGTGGGCGCCCCAGCCGATGCCACCGCCGAAGGCTCCGACGATGGCGTACTGCGGGATGCCGAGCAGCCACCGGCCGATGAGCCGCAGCCCGCGCCTGTTCTGCTCCGGGTAGTCGATCTCGAGCCGCGCCGGGTAGTCGGGCACGTCGGCGAGGGTGAACGGCGGGTATCGGTCGGTCCCGATCGCGCCGACTGCGTAGAAGGTCACACGCCAACTCCAGCGCATGACGCCGACGACGAAGTCGAAGATGCCACGCGGGTAGCGCCCTGTGAAGAGCACCACGATGAAAGCGATAACGGTGAGCAAGAGCGCGATCACCCACAGCACGGCGAGCACGATCCAGTGCGGCAGCGCGAGCAGCCACTTGACGAGCCACAGCCACCGGGCGAGCGGCTCGTCGAGCCGCCCTTCGACACGAACGGGATACAGGTTCATCGTCGCTCCTTTTCGGTCCAGCGGCCCTCGATGATGTCGTCCTTGCCGGGCACACCCCACTCCTCGAGGCGGAGCCAGCGTGTGCCTCCTACGCGAGGCGGGAGAAAGGCGGCCGCGAGCGTGTTCTTCACGAGGCCGGCGGCGACGATCGCGACGAGCGCCGACGCCCATTCGACGAGCCCGACCTCGGTGAAGAGGATCGCGAGCCCGGTGGCGGCGGCCGGCCACAACAGCTCGTAGACCGCGTCCGCGTAGCGGCCGCGGATGAGTCGCCGCAAGGCCTTCCCCGTGCCCTCGGCGACGAGGAAGGCGAGCAGCCCGACCCAGAACGACCCGCTGCGGTCGCCGGCGAGCACGCCGGCCGCGATCGCGACGCCGAACAGGACCGGCCGCAACGCGGCCGCGAGGAGCCAGGGACGAAAGGCGAATTGGCGCTCGCTCACACTGTGAGCCTGACGGAACGGCAGGACGCCATCATCCGCGTGCGCCACGATTCCCCGATGGACGAGCACGGCACCGGTCGCCTCGAGACGTTCAGCGACGGCGTGTTCGCGATCGCCGCCACGCTGCTCGTGCTCGAGTTCTCCGTCGGCTCGGGCCGCAACCTCGGCCACCAGCTCCTGCATCTGTGGCCGGGATACCTCGCCTACGTCACGAGCTTCATCACCATCGGGATCATCTGGATGAACCATCACCACACCGTCTCGCTGATGGCGCGCACCGACCGCACGATGCTGTTCGTCAACAACCTCCTGCTGCTCACGGTCGCGTTCCTGCCGTTCCCGACGAAGCTCGTCGGCGACTACCTCCGGCGCGACGGCGAGCATGCGGCAACGCTCGCGTACGCAGCGACGCTGGTCGTGATGGCGCTGCTGCACCAGATCTGGTGGCAGTACGCGCGGCGAAACCGGCGGCTGATCGCGGACGCCGTACCGGACGCGGCGCTGAGGGCGGTCGACCGCGCCTACATCCCAGGCGTGCCGATGTACGGAGCCGTCTTCGTGCTCGCGTTCTTCAGCCCGCTCGCCGCGGTCGTCCTCACGTTCGCGATCGCGGCGTTCTATTTACCGTCAGCTGCGCTCTTCGATCGCTGACGCGAGCCATGCGGACGCCGCGGCGAGTGCCGCCGCGTCGCTCGACTTCACCACCACCTCCACGTGCGGCCCGTCGAGCGGGAACATCGGATACGAGCCGATGACGACGCCCGGCCAGCGCTCTCCTGCCTCGGCGAGCAGCGGCGCAATCGTGCTCTCGCTCGTCCGATATGTCTGCCGCCACGAGCCGATCGGCTCGCCGCGCCGGAACTCCTCTGCGATCGCGTCGAACATCGCCTCCATTTCAGCCGGCAGCCCGGGCATGATGTAGACGTTCTCGATCGTGAAGCCGGGCGCACCGCCGAGCGGGTTCGGGAGAGGCCTGCTTCCGGCAGGCAGCCGCGCCCAGGCGGCGGCGTACTCGGGATCGCCTGTGAAGCGTGCGCGCAGATCCGCGGCGAGATCCGCGATCTCCTCCTGTTGCACGCCGAACGCGTGCGCGATCGCCTCGCGGGTCAAGTCGTCCGGCGTGCCGCCGAGGCCGCCGGTCACGAGGAGGAAGTCGAAGAGCGGCGCCTCCCTGCGCACGAACCCCGCGATGTCGTCGATCACGTCCGGCACGGCCGCGATCAGCCGGACGGACACGCCGAGCGGCGCGAGCCTGCGCGCGAGCCACGAGCCGTTCGAGTTCGGCACGTCACCGGAGACCAGCTCGTTGCCGATCGTCAGGATCGCCGCGGTCGCCATCAGGCGTTCACCGTACGGACGATCGGCGTACCGGCGACCCGTTCGACCACAGTGACGCCGCCGTAGCGGACGTCGATCCGAAAGATCGCCTCGTCGGGGATGCTGAGCCACTCGGACAGCCCGGCGCGAATGACGCCGCCGTGCGTGACGACGATTGCGTCGCCCTCGCTCCAAATCCGGTCGAGGCTGCGAAGCGCGCGGGTCTTCAGGTCCGCGAAGCTCTCGCCGCCGGGAAAGCGGATACGCGTCGGCGTCTCCATCCAGGCGCGATAGAGCTCCGGCTCGCTCGCTGCGATCTCGTCGAACATGCGACCCTCGAAGTCGCCGAAGTCGAGCTCGCGGAGGTCGTCGTCGACGAGCGGGTACGACGCCAACGGCGCGGCGGTCTCGCGCGCGCGGAGTCGCGGGCTCGTCCAGACAGCGTCGGCCGAGACGCGCGCAGCCAGCTCGCGTGCGTGAGCGCGACCTGTGTCGGAGAGGCCCACGTCGAGGCTGCCGTAGCAGCGGCCGCGCATATCCTCCTCGGGCTCACAGTGACGGAGGAGGACGAGACGCGTCACAGAAGTGCGACTGCCGCGATCAGCGCACCGGTCTCCGAGAGCTCGGCTGCCGCTCCGAGCACGTCGCCGGTGACGCCGCCGAGCCAGCGGTGCGCGGCGAGCCCACAGGCAATCGCGATTCCGGCGACGACAGGGAGGAGAAGCGCCGCGTGCAGGAGCACGCACAGGATGACGGCGGTGGCGACCGCGACCGCCGCTCGAGGCCATCCCGTTCCGCTGAGCACACGGCCGAGCCCCGCCGACGGCCGCGCGTACGGCAACGCGACTGAGAGAACGACGGGAACTGCGCGCCCCGCGGCGGCTGCGCACACAGCCGCACGGAGCGCGTCGTGATGCGTGACGAGTGCGGCGAGCGCTGCCGCCTTCACACCGAGGTCGAGGACGAGCGCGACCGCGCCGTACGCTCCTACCGCGTGGTCGCGCATGATCTCGAGGGCGCGCTCGCGCCTGGGAGCCGTCAGCGCGTCGGCAGTGTCGGCGAGCGCGTCGAGGTGCAGCACACCGGTCAGCACCGTGCCGGCGGCGATACCGAGCAGCGCGGCGACCGGCGCCGTCAGCGAGCTGTCCGTCGACTGCGCGATCGCGCCGACCACTGTGCCGATGGCGGCGCCGACGACGGGGAAGAATGCGCCGCCGCGCGCAACGTCGGCGGCGTCGAGCTCCGTCCAGCGTCCGAGCGGGATGCGGGTGAGGAACGAGATTGCCGCAGCGAAGCCGCGCAGCTCAGCGGCCGGCATTGGTGCGCGGCTTCGAGTATGCGCTCATGCGAGCCTCAGCGTTCGGCCGGCGACGACGAAGTACGCCTCGTGAGCAGCGTCGACCCAGGCTGCGTTGACACGGCCGAGGCGATCGCGATAGGCGCGCGCGAGCTCGTTGGCGGGAACGATGCCGAGCCCGACCTCGTTCGTCACGGCGATCGTCAGGCCGTCGCGTCCGGCGGCAAGGGTGCCCGCACGTTCGTCGGCTTCACGCTCGCCAAGGTTCGCCACCCACAGCGACAGACAGTCGATGATGGCGGTCGCGCCTTGCGGGACACTCACAAGCGCTGCGTGCAGCTCGATCGGTTCCTCCACGAGCTCCCATTGTGCAGGACGCTCCGCGCGGTGCAGGGCGATGCGCCGCGCCATCTCTTCGTCTCCCGCTTCGCCGGTGGCGATGAAGGTCACGGGCGCGTCTTCCGCCCTCGCCCGCTCGACAGCAAGCGTCGACTTGCCGCTGCGGGCCCCGCCGAGGTACACGACGAGCGTCACAGGATCGCCTCGACCGCTCGCACCAGGCGATCGTTGTCGGCGTCCGTCCGGACCGCGACTCTGATGTAGCTGTCGTCGAGGCCGGGGAAGCTCGCGCACGGACGCACCGCGATCCCATGCGCTCGCAGCGGTTCAACCGCCGTCGGCAGCCGGATGAGCACGAAGTTCGCGACGCCGGGCCAGACCCGCACGCCGAGCTCCCGCAGGGAGTGGGTGAGCCGTTCTCGCGCGGCCGCAACCTCAGCCGCGATGCGCAGCGGCGTCTCTCGGTCGAGCGCGCATGCCTCCAGCGCAGCGCACGCGAGGCTGTTGACACTCCACGGCTGCCGGTGTCCTTCCAGATCCAGGACGAGATCGCTCGGGCCGAGCAGATAGCCCGCACGGATTCCCGCGAGGCCCCACAGCTTCGTCAGGCTGCGCACGACCACGTCTCCCTCCGGATCGAACGGAACGAAGTCGGCGAACGAGCCGTCGACGACGACCAGGGCGCCGTCGTGCCGGAACGACGGACAGACGTCGCCGGTCGGGTTGTTCGGGTTGCCGACCACCACCATCTCGACGTCGGCGGGAATGTCCGCTGGATCGAAGGACCATGTCTCCGGCTCGCGCACGACGCGCACGACCTCGGCGCCCGCGGCGCGCAGCGCAGCCTCGGGCTCGGTGAACGCTGGATGCACGACTGCAGCGCGTCGTGGGCGCAGCGACTGCGCGAGGAGCCAGAACGCCTCGCATGCGCCGTTCAACGGGAGTACCTCGTCCGGCTTGCGCCCGTGGCGTTCGGCGAGAGCACGTCGCGCGGCGGACTGGTCGGGATACCGGTCGCCCGCCAGTGCAGAGCCCAGAGCCACATCGAGCGCCGGGGAACGCTGCCCCGGCCAAACGTTGACCGCGAAGTCGATCATCCCGGCCTCGGCGATCGTGTCGCCGTGGAGGCGGAGGTTCACCGACGCGCCGTTCCGAGGGCGACGAGGCACGCCGCAGCGCCGACGAGCCGCGCGAGCACGACGGCGCGGCGGATGTCGGCGACCTCCGGCGCACGGCCGTCGCCGAGGTCGGGGCGGCGCTCGGCGCCGTGCGCATAGTGGTTCAACCCGCCGAGCCGCAGCCCGAGCGCTCCGGCGAATGCACCTTCCACCCGACCCGCGTTCGGGCTCGGGTGCTGCCGACCGTCCTGCCACGCGGCTCTCCACGCCGCACGGGAAGAGCCGCCGACCAGTGGGGCGCACGCAGTTGCGAGCAGCGCCGTGAGCCTCGCCGGCGGCCAACTGGCGCAATCGTCGAGACGAGCGGCAAACCACCCGAACGCCCGGTAGCGATCGTGCTTGTGACCGATCATTGCGTCGAGCGTGTTGACGGCCCGGTACGCCGCGGCGGCGGGCGCGCCCCAGGCGGCGGCCCATAGGAGCGGCGCGACCACAGCGTCGTTCGTGTTCTCCGCAACCGACTCGACCGCCGCACGCGAGAGCTCGACGGCGTCGAGCTCCGACGGATCCCGCCCGACGAGGGCCGGTGCGAGTCTGCGCGCCTGCGCGAGATCTCCGGCCTCGAGTGCGGCAGCAAGCCGAAGCGCCGCGCGCTCGAGCGAGCGGCCGCCGAGCGTCGCCCAGACGAGCGCCGCTCCCACGAGCGGACGGCGCCGTGCAGCCACGGCGGCCCCAGCGCCGACGGCCGCTACGAGCGCAACGACATGTGCGACGCCGGACACGCGACGCGGGCTCCAGAGCACGCGCTCGAGCGCCTCGGCCGCGGCGCCGAATCCGGCCACTGGATGAAGTCGCGCGGGATCGCCGAGCGCGCGGTCGGCAGCGAAGCCCAGCGCGATCGCCGCCCGGGCGCTCAGAAGTCGATCCCCCGGCGGGCGCGAATCCCGCGGTCGTATGCGTGCCGAAGCTTCACCATCTCGGTCACGGTGTCGGCGACGTCGACGAGCTCGGCCGGCGCGTCCCGACCCGTGGCGACGATGTTCACCCGCGCGGGACGTCCTCGAATCGTCGCCGCCACCTCGGTGGCGTCGATCCAACCGTAGTTCATCGGATATGTGACCTCGTCCAGGACGACGAGCTCGTACTCTCCGCTCTCGATCGCAGCGCGCGCGAGCGCCCATGCCGCCCGCGCACGTCCGGCACTCGTCTCGAGATCCGTCGACTCCCAGGTGAAGCCGTCGCCGCCCTTGAGCCACTCGACGCCGAGGCGGCGTCCGACCGCCTCCTCGCCCACTTTCCACCGGCCCGACTTGATGAACTGCACGACGCACACGCGCCAGTCTCGGGCGACGGCACGCATGACCACACCGAATGCAGCGGTCGACTTACCCTTGCCGTCGCCCGTGTTGACGAGAACGAGCGAGCGCGGCCGCGGGCCTGACGGACGCTTGGGCCGTTCGCGCGGAGGCGTTGCCGGGTCGCGGCTCACGCCGGCGCTCGCTGGGGCAGGATGGCGTCGAGATCGAGGTGCAGCTCGACTGCATCGGCCAGCTCGTCGAACGCTTGCTCGAGCGATCCCTCTCCTGCATGGCCGAAGAGGCGCGACAGCAGCTCCGGCTGCTCGAAGAGACCGTGCGCGGCGAGTGCGAGGATACGGCCCGAGGCAAAGCCGAGGCCGTCCGATAGAACGACCGGCGCTGTGCCCGTTGTCGATCCGTGCCGGATCTCGTAGCCGCGGAAGCGTGCTCCCGAGAGCGCCCGCCATGGTCCTTCGAGCGGGTGAAAACGAGCGTCGACCGGCCGCGTCGTCTTGTCCTGCCGGAACTCGGTCCGCAGCGGGAGCAACCCGAGGCCGTCCCCGTCTCCGTCGACGCCCGCCGGATCGTCGATGCGCTCGCCGAGCATCTGCATCCCCCCGCAGATGCCGAGCAGTGGCGTGTCGGAGGCGATCAGCGCATCCGCAATGCCCGACGCGTGCAACCAGGCCAGGTCGGCCGCAACATGCTTCGAGCCCGGCAGCACCACGATGCTCACGCCGTCGAGTGCACTCGGAGTCGTGATCCAGCGAATGCGAGCGACGCGCTCCAGCGGCTTGAACTCGTCCACGTTCGAAGCCGTGGGGTATCGCACGATGCCGACGACCGGGCCACCCTCGTTCGCTCGCGTGACGAATGCGCCGTCCTCGTCCGGAAGCGCATGCCGGAGCCAGGGCAGCACGCCGAGGGTCGGGATGCCGGTCAGCTCGCGCAGCTCCTCCGGGGCCGGCGGCAAGAGCGTCGGATCGCCGCGGAACTTGTTGAGCACGAACCCGTCGATCAGCGCTCGCTCGTCCTCCGGCAGAAGCGCCCACGTTCCGTACAGGCTCGCGAATGCACCGCCGCGGTCGATGTCCGTGACGAGGATCACGCGCGCGCCGGCGGCCTTTGCGGTGCGCATGTTCGCGAGGTCGGTGTCGCGAAGGTTGATCTCCGCCGGGCTCCCCGCACCCTCGAGCAGCACGAACTCGTGCTCGGCCTGGAGCGAAGAAAGCGCTTCCTCGATCACGGGCCAGAGAGCCTCACGCCGCGCGCGCCAGGGGAGGCGGCTGAGCGCGAGATCGGGGCGGCCGAGCACGACGACCTGGCTCCGGTTGTCCCCTTCCGGCTTCACGAGGATCGGGTTCATGCGAACGTCCGGCTCGACGCCGGCGGCCAGCGCCTGAAGGTATTGCGCGGTTCCGATCTCGCCGCCGTCGACCACGCGCGCGTTGTTCGACATGTTCTGCGCCTTGAACGGGACGACGTCGACGCCGCGGCGGTGGAGCAGGCGTGCGAGTGCGGTTGTCACGAGGCTTTTTCCCGCCGAGCTCGCCGTGCCTTGTACCATCAGCGCCCTCATCGGCGGACCGGGAGAACGAAGACGCCGTCATCGTCCTGAACGATCCGAACATCTGCGCCGTAATAGGTGCTGACGTTCGGAGCCGAGAGAACGTCTCCCGCGGTGCCGTCCGCAACCACGCGGCCGCGATCGAGGAGGAGCAAGCGGTCGGCGTACTGGCCGGCGAGCGTCAAGTCGTGCATCGCCGCGATGACAGTCATCCCGTCCGAGCCGGCCCGGAGCGAGTCGACGAGCGCGAGAACGCTCTGCTGGCGGCCGAGATCGAGTGCGGAGGTCGGCTCGTCGAGCAGCAGGATCTGCGCCTCCTGGGCGAGAGCGCGAGCGAGGACGGCACGCTGCAACTCACCGCCGCTGAGCGATCCGAGAGTGCGTGAGGCGAAGTGCAAGCAGGTCGAGCCGTTCGAGCGCGCGTCCCGCCGCCGCCCGGTCGCCGTGCGTCTCGTTCGCGAAGTATCCGAGGTGCGGCGTCCGTCCGAGGAGCACGTATTCGGCGACCGTCATCGACGGTGGTGTCTCCGGAATCTGCGGGAACGAGTGCGACGAGGCGCGCAAGCTCGCGCCGCTTCAGAGCCCGCGCGTCGCGCCCTTCGATCCGGACGTCGCCGGTGAACGACACCAGCCTGCAGAGTGCGCGCAGGATCGACGTCTTTCCCGCGCCGTTCGGACCGATCAGCGCGACCCACGAGCCGGATTCGAACGTCGCGCTCAGCCCGTCGATCGCGAGCGCTGCCCCATAGCTCACCGAGACGCAATCGAGCTCGACAGCGGTCGCAGTCACCGGATTGACCTCGAGGTCCGCAGGACGATCGCAAAGAACGGCGCGCCGAAGAACGCCGTGACGACCCCGATCGGGAGCTCGGACGGAGAGAGCACGGTCCGGGCGAGCACGTCGGTCAATACGACGAATCCGCCGCCGACGACGAGCGAGAGCGGGACGACGGCGCGATAGCTCGTGGAGACGAGCAGGCGCACCGTGTGCGGGACGATGATCCCGACGAACCCGATCAGTCCGCTCACCGACACGGCGGCCGCGGTCCCGACAGTCGCTGCGGTCACGATGATCAGCCGCGTCCGCCCAACGTCGACTCCAAGGCTCTTCGCCTCCTCGTCACCGAGACTGAGAACGTCGAGCACCCGTCGGTGCAGGATGAGCACCGCGGAGCTCGCGAGCGATGTACGGCGCGGAGATGATGACGTCGTGCCAGGTCGCGGTCGAGAACCCGCCGAGCAGCCAGGTGAAGATGTCGCGCAACGAGTTCGTGTGCTCCTGTTGCACGAATGTCTGGACGGCGGTCATGAAGCTCGTCACCGTGACGCCTGCGAGAATGAGTGCGCCCGTCGAACGACCGGTGCCCGCGGAGCTGCCGAGCGCGTACGTGAACACGACCGCGATCGTCGCTCCCGCGAAGGCGGCGACGGGAACGATCGCGCTCTTCGTCCCCGCCGAACCGTCGGCGATAGCGATCGTTGCGCCGAGGCCGGCACCAGCCGCCACACCGAGCAGATACGGGTCGGCGAGCGGATTCCGGAATGCCCCCTGGTACGCCGATCCCGCGATCGCCAGCATTCCTCCGACGAGCGCAGCGAGCACGACTCGCGGAGCGCGCAGCTGCCACAACACGGCGCGCTGCACCGCGTCGAGCGACGAGTGCACATGGATCAACGGCACGTGCGAAAGCGCGGCGGCCACTATCGACCCCGCGCCGATGTGCACGGGGCCGACAGCGAGACCGACGACGAGCGAGCCGGCGAGGAACAGGACCGCGCCGGCTGCCCAGCGGACCGACACTCCGCGGGGCTCGGCGCGCGGCAGCGGCCGCGGGAGTGACTCGACCGCCATCTAGGGACGCTTCGCGACCGCGGCGACGAAGCGCACGAAGTCGACGATGCGCGGCCCCCAGCGCGACGCGATCGAGTCGTTGATCGCAATGACGCGATGGTGCTTCACGGCTGCAACGTTCTGCCATCCGGGCCGGGAGGCGACGGTCTTCGCCGTCTGGCCGCAGCAGATGTCGTCTGACAGGACGACGATGTCCGGGTTCTGCGCGATGACGTACTCCGCCGAGACCTTCGGGTACCCACTGTGCGTCGGGTCCGCCCCATCGGCGATGTTGCGGAAGCCGAAGAGCTTGTAGATGCGGCCGATGAAGGTCGCCGAGGTCGCGCTGTAGAGATCGGGGCTGAGCTCGTGGAACACCTTCAGATGGCGCGAGGACTTGGGCACGCTCTGGATCAGCTTGGTGAGCTGTTTCTCCATCGACCGGACGACGGCGGTCGCGGGAGCGGCATGCCCCGTCGCCGTACCGAGCTGACGGATCTCGTCGTAGGCCTGCGCGAGATTGTCCGCAGCGGGCTCGAGCATGACTGCGATACCGAGCTTCTGCAGCTGGGCGACGATGCCGCCGTCGTTCGAGACGACGACGAGGTCGGGGTTGTATGCCGCGATCGCCTCGGCGTTCGGCGTGTAGCCGGAGAGGCTGGTGGTGGGAACGCCCTTCGGGTAGTCGGAGTCCTGGTCGACTGCGACGACCTGGGAGCCTGCACCAATCGCCCACAGATCCTCGGTTGCGGTGGGCGAGAGTGAGACGATTCTCGTGGGGCGCGTCTTGATGACGACGTCGCCGTTGGCTGCGTGGACCGTCACCGGATAGGCGTCACGCGAGGCGGCACCTCCGATGGCAGCAAGAACGAGCGCAGCCGCAAGGGCAGCGAGAACGACGAGGGAACGACGAAGCACGAATCCTCCCTTCCGCGAGGGGTTCGGTTTTCGCGGCGGGCGACAGGTCTTCTGACTCGGGGCTCCCTCCTCCACCGCCTTCCCAGGCCGTCAAGCCCAGTGGCGTTCGTGGTGGAGAAGCGTCTCCCCTTACAGCGGCGGGACCGTCCCGGTCTTGCACCGGAGTTCCCTTACCGCTCGCCGGTTTGTGGAGCGCGACTCTAGCATGGCTCACGCGGGAGTAACTTTCAGGCGTGGGAGTCGAGCAGCACAGACGGACGCGCGGGGAGCCCGCGCGTCCTGAAGCCGGCATCGCAAGCGACGCCTCGGCAGTGGAGGCAGTCGCGCTCGATCTCGATGCGGTCCTCGCCGACACGCGGCCGCTGTGGCGCGACTGGCTCGAGGACGCCGCGCGTCGGACGCACGTCGAGCTCGACCTGCCGGAGGACCGGACGCAGGCCGCCACGCTCCTTGACGAGAGCCTCGGCGACTGGCGCCCGCTGCTTCAGCGCTTCGCCGACGATCGCGGGCCGCTCCACTTCCGTCCGCGAGCGGAGACGAGCGCATCGCTGCGGCGCCTGGATGGAGCCGGCGTGCGCATCGGCGTCTTCACCGACGCGCCGCGGGAGCTCGCGGACGTGGCGCTCGCGCACGTTGGCGCGGCCCGGCGGGTCGCGGTCGTCGGCCTGCTCGACGAGGTGCTGCGCGAGCTCGGCCCTGGGACGGTCGTCGTGCGCTCGCGGGCCGAGCTTGCGGATCTAGAATGAATGCGTGGAGGGCGAACTCTCCGACCGGCAGTTCGAGGTCCTGCTCGAGCGGCTCGACCGCATCGGCGACGAGCTCGCCAGGGTGAGCAAGCGGCTCGACAACGACGACCACTTCCTCCGCCTCACGCGCGAGCTCGCGAACCTGAACGAGTCGCTGCAGGCGCTCGCGTACGCAGCTTTGGGTCAGCAGGCGCCGCAGGTGCGGCGCCGCAAGCTCGGCTAGCCCGCGCTCCAGATATCGAGGACGCCGGAGGTGGCGTGGTCGTTCGCGTTCCCTTCGGGGAGCGCGACGTGACCGTCGACGACGATCGGGCTGTTCCAGTGCCCACCGCCGGCGGGAAGCGTCGCGACGAGCGCCCCCGACCCGGGCTTGTAGACGTTCAGGCCGCCGCCTGGGTTGTAGACCCAGAGCAGGCCGCCCGCGACGATCGGGCTCGTCCCGCCCGTCGGATGCTGCCACGCCTGGGTCAGACGGCCGTTGCGGTAGTGCCACGCCTCGATGCCGCCGTTGTCGGCGGCGAAGACCCACGTCGACGAACCGGTGTGCCACACAGCCGGCGCGGTGAACAGATCGGTGCCGGACGGGGTCGAGACGATCTGCAGCTCGCCGCCGATGTGAGGCGTCGTCCCGCGCATGCGCGCCACCGAGAGGACGCGGATCTTCCCGTCCTTGCCACCCTGCCCGATGTGGCCTGCGTCGAGGACGAACGGCGAGGTCGACCCGAGATCGAGGTCGGACGAATTCAGCTGCGCGGTGTCCGCAGGTGTGTAGTTGCCGAGGACCGTGCTCGCGACGGAGGAGAGACGGATGACGGCATCGCCGAAATTCGTGCGTCCGTCCCATGGCGCGTTGCCGGTAGCCACGAGGAGGTCGCCCGTCGACGGATCGACGACCGCGCCGGAGCGGCCCCAGATGGCGGAGTCACTTGCGGGGCACGTGCTCGGCACGATCAGCCCGGCGCGGTTCGCGCACAGCGAGTTCCACACATGCAGCAGCCGGCCGCTCGCAGCGTCGATGACCGCGACGTGGCCCTGGTACGGCGGCTGGTCGCCGATGTAGCCGCCCGTCGTGGCGATCACGTGCCCGTTCGCGTAGTTGAGCGCCGAGGCGATCTTCTCCCGCGACGGCAACTTCGTGATGGAGACGCTCCAGACCGCGTGGCCGTTCGAGGCCGACAACTTGTAGATCCGTCCACCGGGCGACGCTGCGTAGATCCACTTCTCCGTCGGGTCGGCCACCGGCGTCGCGGTCGTGATCTGCGCGCTCCCCGCCCACGACGAGTAGCCGGGCGGCGTAAACCGCCACTTGACCGCACCGGTCGAGGCACTGATCGCCTCCGTCTTCCCGTACGTCGTTGTGAGAAAGAGGACGCCGTTGAGGTAGATGGGCGACGAGTCGACGGTGCCGTCGAGCGTCACCTTGCGGAGCTTCAACGACTTGACGTTGCCGGCGGTGATGCCTGTCGCGTATGGATAGACGCCGGTGCGGGACGCGGTCCAGTCGAACGTGAGCCAATCGTGGCCGGCAGTCGTCCGAGCGGTCCCCCCGATCAGGAGCGATGCAAGAGCAGTTACCGCCGCAAGAGCACGCGTCGGAGCTCGTCCTCCTTGCCTGGTTCGAGAATGGCGAGCACCTGGTCACCCGCCTCGAGCTGCGTAGCGCCGACGGCGATCTCGGCACGACCCGAGCGCATCACGGAGATGAGGCGTGCACCGTCCGGCAACTCGAGATTCTCGACGCGCTTGCCCGCAGACGGGGAGTCCCGGTCGATCTGCACCTCGACGATCTCGAGGTTCTCGCGGCGCAGCTCGAGCAGATGGATGAGATCGTGCTCCGGGACTTCGTGCTCGACGAGCGCCATGATGCTCGAGGTCGCGCACACGGTCGGCGAGATCCCGAGCAGGTCGAAGTGCGCCTGATTCCGCGGGTCGTTCACACGAGCTATGACCTGCTCGACGCCGTATTTCTCACGCGCCAGCTGCGCGATGACGAGGTTGTCCTCGTCGTCGCCGGTGAGCGCGAGCACGATGTCGGGCGGCCGGGCGATGCCGGCGCGCTCGAGAACGTGCAACTCGGTGCCGTCGCCGCGCTGGACCTGATGCTCGAACTCGTCCTCGAGACGCTCGAAGCGGTCGCGCTCCTGCTCGATGAGCGTCACCTCGTGGCCGAGCCGCAGCAGCGACCGGGCGACGTTCGCGCCGACCTTGCCGCCGCCCGCGACGATGACGTACATCAGCGCGTCACCTCCACCGGGGGCACGAGCCCGCAGCTGCGGACCGCGTCCATGAGCGAGTCGATGGCGGTCTTCGTCGGGCACACCGTCCGGAGGCCGCGCTCGCTGTAGAAGTCCGCGCGGGCCGGATCGAGCACACGGGCGACGACGCACTGGATGTCGAAGCGCTTCTGGGCCACCTGCGCGATGACGATGTTCGTGTTGTCGCCGTCCGTCGAGGCGACGACGGCGTCCGCCTCCTCGATCCCCGCCTCGCGGAGCAAGGTGACGTCCATTCCGTGGCCGACGATGAAAGCGCCGGGCCAGTGCTCGCCCAGCCGCGCAAGCGCGTCCTCGTTCTCGTCCACGACAGTCACGTCCCAGCCCTCCCTCTGAAGCTGGAGGGCGATGGACGAGCCGACGCGGCCGCAGCCGATGATCAGTGCGTTCATCCGGACTGCAGCGTAGCGCCGTCCGGCTCCTCCAGAGAGCCTTGCGGGAACGCCACGATGAGCACCTCAGCCGGCGACTTGCGCAGGACGTAGTCGACCGTCGGGGAGAAGAAGCGCGACTGGCGGCGCCAGCGGGGCGACGAGCCGAGCACGATGAGATCGACCCCGCCCTCCTCCGCCGCCGCGACGATCGCCTCGCCGATCGAACGCGCGCGGACCGTCTTCCCGATCACAGGCACACCGTGGTCCGCGCCGAGCGCAGCCGCCTCGGCGAGCGAGGCCGCGGCCCGCTCCTCGGCCTCGAACATCGGTGCCTCGAGCGACTCGTCGAGGGGGACGCGGATGACGTACAGCGCCTCCACCGCCGCCCCACGCTCCTGCGCGAGCTTGACCGCGGTCGCCACCATCTCCTCGCCGATCTCGCCCAGCTTCATCGGCACGAGAATCTTCGAGAACACCGCCTGCGGGAGCGGCTGCTCGTCGCTCGCCGCGACGTGCTCGAGCAGGCCGGTGCCGCTCGTCCGGCGGACGACCAGGTACACGACGACGCCGCCGAGGAGCCACGCCGACCCGCCGTAGCGCGCGCCGACGTGCGTGATCATTGCGGATACGAACACGGCCGCGGTCGCAAGCGCGCCGAAGACCGCCGGCAGGGGGATCACCGCGCCGCGGACGGGCACGCCGAACGGGACGCGGAACGGGCGCCGCAGCTCCGGCTTCGTCATGCGCAGCCTGATCACCGCCAGTTGCGCAGCCGTGAACGCCAGCAGGACACCGAAGCTGAACAGACTGGCGAGGAACGTCACCTCATTTTTGAGAAACGACGTCCCTATGAGGAGACCGATGGAGATTCCGGTTGCGGCGACCACTGCAGCCGGTGACACGTGCGTGCGCCGGTGCAGTCGCCCGAAGGCGCGCGGAAGCTGGCCGTGCTCGCCGAGCGAATACGCCAGGCGGCTGAAACCGGAGACTGACGTCGTCGCGGCCGCAAAGAGGACGAGTGCCCCGGTGAGCCCGACGTAGACGCGCAACACGTTCCCGAACCAGTGCGCAACGTGCTGCTGGAGCGCCGAGACGACGCCCATCAGCGGCGAATGAAGCCACTGGGTGCCGAGCGCGGTCGTGCCGTTCGTCGCCGGGAAGGCAGAGAGCGCGACGAGCGCGATGAGAACGTAGAGGACGACCACGACGCCGATCGCGCTGAACAGGCTGCGCGGAAGGTCCCGCCCCGGCCGGCGCGCTTCCTCCGCGTAGTTGGCGACCGTCTCGAGGCCTGTATACGCGAGCATCGCGAGCGGGAGCGCGAACGCGAGCTGATGCCACGACGGCGACGTCCCCAATGACATCCCTCGTGTCAGCGCGCTGCCCGAGAAGAGGATCGCGAAGCCGAGCACGACGAGCAGGATCTGCGTCACGAGGTCGAGCAGAGGCACGACGATCCCGAACGTGTAGAGCTTCGTGCGCCGCGCGAGCCGCGACAGCGCGATGACGCCGATGAGGACGCAGCCGGTGATGACGTCGCCCGGATGACGCGCGATCGAGTGGATCCCCAGCGCGAGCCCGAGGTAGTGCGGGAAGAAGAGCGCCGACAGCGAGATGACGATCAGGTAGTCGAGGAAGAGCACCCAGCCGGTCAGGAAGCCGGCGAAGTCGTTGAAGGCGACGCGGACGAACGTCGCGGCGCCGCCGGTCTCGCGGATGGACGCCGTCCCCTCCGCATACGAGAGCGCCACGATGATGAACAGGAGGCCGACGATGCCGAGTACGACCGGCGTGAAGCCGAGCGCGTGCAGCGCGATGATCCCGAGGGCGAAATAGATGGAGGAGGCGATCTCCCCGTAGGCGACGGATGCCAGCGCCGGCGCGTCGAGCGCCCGTTGCAGCTGGGGAAGCTTGCGGGCCATGCCCGCGGGAGCCTAGCGGCGGTACAGGAGGTACACGCGGCCGACGCCGACTGCCACGAAGAGCAAGCCGACCAGGGCGCCGATGAAGCTGCCGGTGCGCACGATGATCGCGATCCCGAGCGCGACGGCGACGACGCCGAAGACGAGGATGCCCCGGCGGTAGACGTCCATCATGCCGCTGCCCTCCCGGCCGCCACCATCACGCGGCAGGGCGCGTGCTTGAGCACGAAGTCGACGGTGTCGCCGAAGACCCGCTTCTTCCCGGGCGCGAGGCGCACCCGCCGCGGCCCGCCCATGACGATGATCTGCGCGCCGCGCCGCTTCGCCTCGTCGACGATCGCGCGGCCGGAGTTGCGCGCGCGCACGAGCCGGGGGATGACACGCACGCCGTACGACTCGCCGATCGCCCGTGCCTCGTCCAGCTGCCGGTTCGCCTCCGCAACGGCGTCAGGCAGCTCGGCGTCCAGCGGCAACTCCAGCGGAACCTCGATGATCGTGAGCGCCACGATCGACGCGCGCCGCTCGGTGGCGAGTCGGCAGGCGACGTCCATCGCCTCGTCGGAGGGATAGCCGGGCGCGATCGGCACGAGGATCGACCGGTACTCGAGCGCCGCCGCCGGGCCGATGACGACGGGCGTGCGCACCGTCTCGGTCAGTGATATCCCGAGGCGTCTGCGGTAGATGACGTACACCGCGAACCCGAAGACGAGCCAGCCCATGCCGGCATAGCGGGTGCTCGGGTACTGCACGACGACGTCGAGCCAGGAGAGCCCCGTCCCGAGCCCGCCGATGATGGCGAAGAGCGGCCAGTCGACGCCGCGCCACTGGAAGTTCGGGCGCGCGCGGAACGCGAGCTCCTCTCCCCCGCGCTTGCGCCGCAGCTGGATCACGGCCGCGTGCGCGACGGTGAACGAGAGCATCGCACCGAAGGAGTACATCGTGCTGAGGAATGTCGTCTTGCCCGGGAGGAGAACGAGGATGGACACGAGTCCGGCGAACACGACGAGCGACAGCCATGGCGTCTTGAACTTCGGATGCAGCCGGCGGAATGCCGACGGAAGCTGGCGATAACCCGCCATCGCGTACGTGATGCGCGACGCACCGATCACGCCCGCGTTCGTCGCGATGAAGAGGATCGTCGCCGCGAGCAGGCCCACGTACACCTTCAGCACCGAGAGGAGCGTCCCGTGAATGCCCAGGTGCTCGACGAGGCCGAGGACAGGATCATTCGCGAAGCCGCCCTTCTCGGGGCCGAGGCCGAGCACCGTCTGGTAGTGCCCCTGCACGAGGTGCACCGGCATCGCCGAGAGCGCGATGAGCGGCAGCGTGAAGTAGATGGCGAACACAGCGATCGCGACCATGGAGATCGAGCGCGGGATGCTGCGCACCGGATCGCGCGCCTCCTCCGACAGGTTCGACACGGTCTCGATGCCGGTGTATGCGATCATCCCGATCGGGATCGCGAGCAGGAAGTGCGACCACGTCGGCGCGACGCCGAAGTGCACGTTGGCCGAGAGCCGGTGCGGGCTGAGCACCAGGACGAAGCCGAGGATGACGAGGAGCACCTGCGTCGCGAAGTCCACCGCCGCGAGACCCACGTTGATCCGCGCGGACTCCTGGATCCCGACGATGTTCAGGGCAACGAGGAACGCGATCACGATCGCGCCGACGATGATGTCCCAGGGGTTCTGCCGCAATGGGGCCCAGAAGATCGAGAGGTAGTGCGGCACGAAGAACGCCGAGATGGCGATCGTGATGACGTAGTTGAGCATTTGCGCCCAGGCCGCTCCGAACGAGGCCAACTCGTTGAACGCATGGCGCGCGAAGCTCGACGAGCCGCCGGCCTCCGGGTAGCGAACCGTTCCTTCTGCGTAGGTGGCCGCCGTCGCCGCGAAGAAGATGCCGGCGATGACGAAGACGAGCGGCGTCAGCCCGAGGGCGAAGAACGCTGTGACGCCGAGCGCGTAATAGATCGAAGAGCCAACGTTGCCGTACGCGGTTGCAAAGAGGGCGTTCGCGCCGAGGACACGCTCGAGGTCCTGCTGCTGACGGCGCCGCCTGGCCACGCGGTGACTGTAGTCCGTCGCCCGGCGAACGGCCCGGTGGCGATCATGACGCGGCAGGGCGCGTCGCGAAGGATGGAGAGGACCTCGAGCGGGAACGCGCGGCGGAAGCCAAGCCTCGACTCGACCGGCGCGCCCAGCACGATGAGCTCGGCGCGATGGTCCCGCGCCACCTCGGCAAGCTCGCGCCCGAGGGCGCGCTCGCGCGTGCGGACGATGCGCGGCGTCGCGGTCACGCCGTACGACTCGGCGATCGCCGCCGCGTGCGCCAGCGCGCCGCGGAGGGCCTTCGCCTCGACGTCGAAGTGGGCGTCCAACGGAAGCTCCTGCGGGATGACGAGCGGTGCGACGAGGACGACGCGCGCGCCACGGTCCGCCGCGAGGCGGCAGGCGAGATCGAGGGCGTGCTCGGTCTCGGTGCGGCCGAGGAGCGGCACGACGATGCTGCGGTAGCGGACCGACGCCGTGCGCCTGGCGAGCCGGTGCGCCCTTCGGCGGAATGCGCGGAGGTTCAGCCGGCGCATCACAGAAGCTGGTAGGGGACGCTGGCGAGGATGACGCCCGGCTCGAGGAGCAAGAGCCGCTTCACGTACAGGGCGCGCTGGTTGTGCAAGAGCCGCCGCCAGCCGCGCGTGACGAGCTCCGGCATGACGACGAGCACGGCGGTGTCCTCGTCCGCGGTCAGGTCGCGGAGATAGCTGAGCAGCGGGCCGCCGATGTCGCGGTACGGCGCCTCGGGCACCTCGAGCGGGAGCGCCGGGCCTTGCAGCGCCCAGGCGCGCCGGATGTCGGCCGCGTCGTCGCTGTTGAACGCGAAGTGCACGGCGCGCGCGTCGTCGACGCCGAGCGCGCGCACGTAGTTGATCGCCCGCATCGACGCCGCGTTGACCTCGGAGACGATGACCCTCGCCACGAGATGCTGCGGATGCCTCTGCGAGCCCGGCAGCACGGGGACGTCGGCGACCGCGACGCCGGGCTCGGCGAGCAGCCGGAGCTTCAGCGCCAGCTCCAGAGGGCGCCGCGCCTGGTCGAGGGCGGAGCGCGACCGGAACAGCTCCGGGATGACGACGGTGACGAAGTCGGCCTCGCCGCGCGGGAGCCGCCAGACCTGGTCGAGGACGGCGTCCGCCGCTCCCCCCTCTGCGTCGAGCAGCTCGAGCTGCGGCAGATCGTCGCCCAGCCGGAACCAGCGCGGCCTGATCCCGGGATCCGACGACCGGGTGGGAACGTGGACCGCGCGGAATCCGTTCGTCGAGATTGCGTGGGCGAACCATGCAGCCTCAACCGTGGCGTCGTCGAGCGTCTGGACGAGCAGGATGGTCGTGTTGTGCGGCTGCGACGCCGCCGCGACCGCGGCCGTGCCGGCCCGCAGCCGGCGCGCGAAGCGCGCGTAGTGGCGCTCGATGCCGAGCATGCCGACGACGAGCAGCGGGATCGCCACCGTCACGATCCACGCCCCCTCGGCGAACTTCGTGTAGACGACGATGAGGGTGACGAGCCCGGTCGCCGACGCGCCGACCGCGTTCACCGCGGCGCGCGCGTGCCAACCCTTGCCCCGCGTCCGGCGCCAGTACCGCACCATCCCCGCCTGCGAGAGCGTGAACGCGGTGAAGACCCCGATCACGTACAAGTGGATGAGGCTGTTGGTGTTCGCGTTGTAGGCCCACAGCAGGAGCCCGGCGACGGTCGCGAGCACGAGCATCCCGTTCGAGAACACGAGGCGGTCGCCGAGGTTCTTGAACTGCCGCGGCGCGTATCCATCGCGGGCAAGCAGCGCCGAGAGGCGCGGGAATCCCTGGAACGACGTGTTCGCCGCGAGGATGAGCACGAGCAGCGTCAGCCCCTGGACGCCGTAGTACATGAACGAGCCGGTCGAGCCGGACGGGAAGACGGCGCGCGCGATCTGCGAGACGACCGAGTCGGTCGAGCTCGGCATGGCGTGCAGGTGGACGGCGAGATAGGAGACGCCGAGGAACAGCGTGATCGCGATGACGCCGAGAACGGCGAGCGTCTGCGCCGCGTTCTTGCCGTGCGGGCGCCGGAAGGCGTTGACGCCGTTGGCGATCGCCTCGACGCCGGTCAGCGCGGTCGATCCAGACGAGAAGGCCCGTAGCAGGACGAAGAGCGTGATGGTGCCCACGCCCACGGGAAGCGGATGCGGCGTCACCGCGTGGTGCGCGGTGCCGGTCGCGAGCTCGACGAGCCCGGCGACGACGAGCGTGGCGATCGCGGTCACGAAGAGATACGTGGGGAGCGCGAAGAGGAGCCCCGACTCGCGGACGCCGCGGAGGTTGACAAGCACGATGAGGACGAGCGCTGCGATCGACAGCCCGACGCGATGCGACTCGAGCGGCGCTGCGAAGGAGGTGATGGCGAAGACGCCGGCCGAGATCGAGACCGCGACCGTGAGCACGTAGTCGGTGAGCAGCGCCGCTGCGCCGACGAGGCTCGGCAGCTGGCCCAGGTTCTCGCGGGCGACGACGTAGGCGCCGCCGCTCGTCTCGTAGACGCGCACGGTCTGGATGTACGAGATGACGACGATCGCGAGGAGGATCGAGATGGCGATCGCGATCGGGAACACGAGGTGCGCCGACGCGGCGCTGACGCCGATGAGCACGACGAGCGCCGACTCGGTTGCGTACGCCACCGACGACAGCGGGTCCGAGGCGAAGATCGGCAGCGCGAGCGTCTTCGGGAGGAGGGTCTCCTCCATCTGGCCGGAGCGCATCGGCCGCCCGATGACGAGGCGGCGGGCGCGGCGCGGCGCTTCGACGGGGAGCGTCACGGCTCGAGCGCTCCGAGCACGCGCGTGATCGCGCGAGGCAGGAGGTCGTCGTGCCGGCTGTACAGCGCGCTCGACGGGTCGCGCAGCAACTGGTCGACGTAGAGCATCCCTGCCGGGCTCACCGGCCGCTCGTCGCCGAGACGCTCGGCGAGCGTCTGAAGCAAGGCGGCGCAGCTCCGCACTGCAGTCCGGTTCAGCGGCGAGGCCGAGGGCAGGCGCTCGGCCGACGCCGCGCGGACGACGCGCTGCACCTCCCGCCGCCTCGATGCCCGCGCGCGCCGCGAGATGAGCTCCTCCTCACGCCAGTGCGGAACACCGTGGCCGCGCAGGATGCGCTCGTCCGCGACGCGGCGCGCCGAACGCTGCCCGGTCGCGAACTGCGCGCGACGGACCCCGGCTGCGGCCGCGAACACGCCGGCACCGGCGACGCCGGCCGCCCAGGGGACGTTCGGCGCGGCGTCGAGCGCGAGCGAGACGGCGGCGAGCGCAAGGAACGGGGCGCCTGGCCGAAGCGATACCGGTCGAAGCGATGGAAGCGAAGCCATACCTCGACGGTAGGCCGCGCGGCCTCAACCGACCCTCAGCGTCGCCCTCCTCCGCCTCAGGAAAGTCTCAAGACGTCGGATCGACGAGCCGGTAGCCCGCGCCGGGCTCGGTGAGGATGTAGCGCGGCCGTGTGGGATCCGGCTCGATCTTCCGTCGGAGCTGCGACACGTAGACGTGGAGGTAGTGCGACTCGTCCGCGTATCCCCTCCCCCACACCTCGCGCAGGATCGTCGCGTGCGTGAGCAGCTTCCCCTCGTTGCGCACGAATAGGCGCAGCAGCCGGAACTCGTGCGGCGTCAGCTGGACGGGCTTGCCGGCGAAGGAGACGGACTGCTTCTCGAGGTCGACGCGCAGCTCGCCGACCTCGTAAACCGGCTCCGGCGACGACTCGACACGCCGCATGGCCGCTCGCAGGCGGGCGAGCAGCTCGTCGACGCCGAACGGCTTCGTGACGTAGTCGTCGGCGCCGGCGTCGAGCGCGGCCACCTTCTCGCTCTCCTCGCCGACGACGGAGAGGACGATGATGGGCACGGTGCTCCACGTCCGCAGCTCACGCGCGACGTCGGTGCCGCGGCCGTCGGGCAACACGAGGTCGAGGATGACCGCGTCGGGCGGCGAAAGCGCGGCCGCGGTGAGCGCGCCCTCGGCCGTGTCGGCTGTGTCGACCTCGTAGCCGGCGCCGCGCAGGCTCGCCTTCAGCGCGCGCAGGATGTGCGGCTCGTCGTCCACCACGAGCACGCGGCCGCTCATGCGCGCACCGCGGGTTGCGCCTCAGTGACGAGGGCGAGGACGAAGTGCCCACCGGCGGGGTCGTCCTGCGTCCAGAGACGGCCGCCGTTCGCCTCGGCGAAGCCGCGCGCGATTGCGAGCCCGAGCCCGGAGCCTCCGCCGGCGCCGCGACGGAACGGCTGAAAGATCGCCGCCCGGTCTGCGTCGGTAATGCCCGGCCCGCGGTCGACGACGTGGATGCGCAGTTCGGTCGCGCCGTGTTCCGCACGCACGATGACCGGCGATCCCGGCGGCGAGAACCGGAGGGCGTTCTCGATCAGGTTCGCAAGCACGCGTTCGATCTGCCCGGCGTCGACCCGCACCGGTGGCGAACGCGGGTCGAGCTCGACGACGATCCGGTCGGCGTCGGCGCGTACCGCATCGAGCGCCTGGCCGACGAGCTCGTCCACCGACCACAACTCAGGGTGGCTCTCGAGGGCGCCCGCCTCGAGCCGCGACACATCGAGCAGGTTCCCGACGACGCGGTCGAGCCGAGCGGCCTCTTCGCGGATGGCGGAGATGAGCGCGGCCTGATCGATCTCGTCGAGATGGATCTCTTCGCTCGCGAGCGCCTCGGCGCTCGCGACGATGGCGGTGAGCGGCGAGCGCAGGTCGTGGGAGACCGCACGCAGGAGCGCAGTCTTGACGACGTCGCTGCGACGCAGCGTCTCCGCCTCGAGCGCTTCCGCCTCGAGCTCCGCGCGATCGACCGCAACGCCGAGGAGCGCGGCGAGGGCCGGAAGGAATCGTCGTGTGACTGCGCGATCGGGTGCATCGTGCTGGTCCACGAGCAGCGTCGCAACGACGCGCCGATTCACCTCGACCGGTATCGCCTGCTCTCCTGAGCTGGGCGCGGCGTCGCCGAGCTCGATGCGCGCGCCGCTCACGCCGAGCGCGCCGGCAGCGAGATCCGACAGCTTGTCCAGCTCGGCCGCGAGATCGACGCCGCGCAGCAGATCGCCCGCCGCCTCTGCGAGGACGTCGGCTTCGCGCCGACGCTGCTCCGCGTCCTCCTGCCGAGCACGGGCACGTGCAGCGAGCGCGCTCACGACGACCGCGGTCACGAGGTACACCGCGAGCACTGCCCAGTTCGCGCCGTCGCGGAGCTGGAACGTGTGCGTCGGCGGCAGGAAGAACCAGTTGAACACGAGCATGCTCGCGACCGATGTGATTGCTGCGAGCAGAGTCCCCCAGCGCACCGCGACAGCGAGGACGGCGAAGACGTACAGGACGCCGAGGCTGAGGACGGGCAGGTGCGGCTTGAGCGCCGCCACCGCGAGCGACACCAGCGTGACCGATCCGGCGCCGACGAGCGCGCCGAGAAGAAGCTCGCTCTGCCGCCGTCGCATGCGGCAACGGTACTCCTAGGCTGCGGGCTTCAGCACGACCGTCTCAGCCGGCGACTTCGTCAGCAGCCAGGCGAGCTCCTTCGGGGTGAAGCCCGGCGCCGCGGCGACGATGCGGTCGAACGGCTCCGCCTCCCACAGCCGCTTCACGGCGTGCGTCAACGTCCTTCCCTTCTCGATGCGTGCATCGACGGGGACGCCCGCGCGCAGCGCGGCGAGCTCGACCGCCTCGAGCAGCGGCATCGCCACCTTCACCTGGTCGCGCAGCGGCGAGTCCTCCGCGTACTGGAGCGGAACGACGAGCAGGTACGCCGGAACGAGCACTGCGTCCTCCGCACGGGCGATGCGGATCGCGGCGTCGAGGACGCTCTGATCGAGGCTGCCCGAGAACGGGACGAGGATGCGGCGTGCACCCTTTCGTACCGGGAGTCGCCGAGGCGGGCGGCGCGCAATAAGCAGCGCGACGAGCGCTGCCGCGAGCGCAGCTACCAGCACGATCAGTCCGACTTCGAGGCCGGTCACTCCTGCGGCTCCGGCCGGTCGGCCCGGTTGGCGACGACGCGGATGTCGATACCGGGAAGCTGGCGCACAAGGGCAGAGAGCAGCGATCCGCTCAGGATCTCCCGCTTCCGGCTCTCGTCGGGCGTCCCGACGAAGACGTATGTCGTGCCGCGCTCGTACGCGACGCGGCGCACGGTCGCAACGAGGTCGTCGCCCTCCTCTTCGAGGAAGTGCGCGCCGAGAACGATCGCGAGGCGGCGAAGCGCCGCGAGCGACGTCTGCTCGTCCTCCGTCAGCTCATGCCCCGGCTTACGCACCCACATCGCGTCGAGCTGGCCGCCGAGCCGCTCGGCGGAGCGCCACGCACGGCGCATGATCCGCTGCGACTTCGCCTGCGGCTCAACGAGCACGAGCACACGCTCGGCGATCGCCTGCTGGCTGAGCGGATCGAGCACCGCGTTCTTGCGCCGCGACTCGACGTCCTCGGCCACCTCGCGCAACGCGAGCTCACGCAGCCGCGAGAGGTTCTCGGTGCGAAAGAAGTTCAAGAGCGCCGCCTCCGCGCGGTCGGGCGCGTAGATCTTCCCCGCGCGCAGCCGTTGCTGGAGCGCCTCCGGCGTGAGGTCGACGAGAACGACCTCGTCCGCCTCATCGATGAGCCGGTCCGGAAAGGTCTCGCGCACGCGCACGTCGGCGAGCTCGGCGATCTCGTCGTTCAGGCTCTCGAGATGCTGGACGTTCACGGTGGAGATGACGTCGATGCCCGCGTTGAGGACTTCCTCGATGTCCTGGTAGCGCTTCTCGTTCCGCATCCCGGGCGCATTGGTGTGC
The DNA here is from genome assembly GCA_963744355.1 of uncultured Actinomycetes bacterium. GTDB lineage: Bacteria > Actinomycetota > Thermoleophilia > Gaiellales > Gaiellaceae > Palsa-739. The sequence goes on along the minus strand of CAVUTE010000004.1, from coordinate 151,731 downwards.
GCGAGCTCGTCGATGAGCGCGAGCTCCGGCGCGCGGCGGATGACGGCGTCGACGTCCATCTCGTTCAGCTCGAGGCCGCCGTGCGCTGCACGGAAGTGCGGGACGACCTCCATCCCGCGCGCCAGAGCGGCCGTCTCCGGCCGGTCGTGCGGCTCGAGGTAGCCGATGACGACATCGCGGCCCTCCTCGATCGCCTGCCGGCCCTCCTGGAGCATCCGGTACGTCTTGCCGACGCCCGCCGCCATGCCGAGGAGGATCCGATAACGGCCCCTGGCCGTGAGGTCACGCTCCCAGCAGGTTGTGCACGACGAGGTCGATGAGCTTGATCCCGATGAACGGCAGGATCATGCCGCCGAGCCCGTAGATGAGGAGATTGCGCCGCAGGAGCGCCGTCGCGCCGATCGCGCGGTAGCGCACGCCCTTGAGGGCGAGCGGGACGAGCGCGGGGATGATCAGGGCGTTGAAGATGATGGCGGACACGATCGCACTCTTCGGGTCGCCGAGGTGGAGGATGTTGAGCGCGTTCAGCGGTCCGCGCTGACCTGGCTTCGTCGCGTACGTGAAGGCGAACATCGCCGGAAGGATCGCAAAGTACTTGGCGACGTCGTTGGCGATCGAGAACGTCGTCAACGCGCCGCGCGTGATCAGGAGCTGCTTGCCGACCTCGACGATCTCGATCAGCTTCGTCGGGTTCGAGTCGAGGTCGACCATGTTGCCGGCCTCCTTGGCCGCGGTCGTGCCCGTGTTCATGGCGACGCCGACGTCGGCCTGCGCGAGCGCGGGCGCGTCGTTCGTGCCGTCGCCGGTCATCGCGACCATGCGTCCCTTCCCCTGCTCCTCCTTGATGAGCGCCATCTTCGCCTCCGGCGTCGCCTCGGCGAGGAAGTCGTCGACGCCCGCCTCCTGCGCGATCACCGCCGCTGTCACGCGGTTGTCGCCGGTGATCATCACGGTGCGGATACCCATGCGGCGCAGCTCGTCGAAGCGCTCGCTCATACCGCCCTTGACGATGTCCTTCAGGTAGACGACGCCGAGCGCCCAATTGTCCCGCGCCACCACAAGCGGCGTCCCGCCCTGCTCGGCGACGCCCTGGACGATGCGGTCGAGCTCGGGCGGCGGGCTACCGCCCTGCTCGACGATGAACTTCTTCACCGAGTCGGCCGCGCCCTTGCGGATCATCACGCCGTCGATGTTCACGCCACTCATGCGCGTCGTCGCGCTGAACGGGACGAACTCGTGCTCGCCGAGCTCGCGCTCCCGGACGTTGAACCGCTCCTTCGCGAGGACGACGATCGAGCGGCCTTCGGGCGTCTCGTCGGCGAGCGAAGCAAGCTGCGCCACCTCGGCGAGCTCGCGCTCCTCAACACCGTTGACAGGGAGGAACTCGGCTGCCTGGCGGTTGCCGAGCGTGATCGTGCCGGTCTTGTCGAGGAGAAGCACGTCGACGTCGCCGGACGCCTCGACGGCACGGCCCGACATGGCGAGCACGTTGCGCTGCACGAGACGATCCATCCCCGCGATGCCGATGGCCGACAACAGCGCGCCGATGGTCGTCGGGATGAGCGCCACGAGCAGCGCGATGAGCACCGTCTGCGACGTCGACGTGCCGGCGTAGAGCGCGTACGGCCGCAGCGTCACGACAGCGGCGAGGAACGTGATGGTGAGCCCGGCGAGCAGGATGTTGAGCGCGATCTCGTTCGGCGTCTTGCGCCGCTCCGCGCCCTCGACGAGCGCGATCATCCGGTCGAGGAACGACTGGCCCGGCTCCTGCGTGACCTCGATGACGAGCCTGTCGGACAGCAGCTTCGTGCCGCCGGTGACGGCGAGCGGTCGCCGCCGGACTCGCGGATGACCGGCGCCGACTCGCCTGTGATCGCCGACTCGTCGACAGAACCGACGCCTTCGATGATCTCGCCGTCGGCGGGAATGATCTGTCCGGCCTCCACGACCACGACGTCGCCCTTCTGGAGGTCTGCCGCCGCGATCTCGCGGCCGTCGCGCAGCCGTGCGTTCGTCGTCGTGCGCGTCGCGCGCAGCGCGTCGGCCTGCGCCTTGCCGCGGCCCTCCGCGATCGCCTCGGCGAAGTTCGCGAACAGCACCGTGAGCCAGAGCCACACCGCGATCACCCCGACGAACCACAGGCTGCCGTACTGCCCGCGCCCGAGCTCGAGGAAGAAGATCACGGTCGTGATCAAGCTGCCGAGCTCGACGATGAACATGACCGGGTTCTTCAGCTGGAGCCGCGGATCGAGCTTCGGAAACGAGTCTCCGACAGCCGCGACCACGAGGTCGCGGGAGAAGATGCTCGCGCTTTGACGGGCCACTATTTTCCTCCCAGCTTGTCGAGCGCGACGTTGAGCTCGAGGACGTTGACGCCGGGCTCACCCATGAATCCCCACGAGCGGCCGTCGGTGTTCTGCGAAATGAGCTTCTGCACCGTCGCGAGCGGTAGATGCCGGACGGCGGCGACGCGGTGCGCCTGGAGAGCGGCGTACGCCTGCGAGATATCCGGGTCGATCCCGGAGCCGGACGTGGTCACGGCGTCGACGGGGATGTCATGCACCGTGAGGCCCGGGTTGTACGGCCCTTCGAGCTTCAGGATGGCCTGGATCGCGGCGTGCACGTTCTTCGCGAGGACAGGGCTAGTCGGCCCGAGGTTCGCGAACGTCGTCGCCGCCGCGTTGTAGGCCGGCGCCGTGCCGGACGGACGCTCCATGAAGTACTTCGGCGAAGAGAACTGCTGCGCCGCGAGCTTGGAGCCGACGACCTTGCCGTCGACCTTGATGAGGCTACCCGCCGCCTGGTGCGGGAACGCGACCGACGCGAAGCCGGTCATGAGCGCGGGATAGCCGAAGCCGAAAACGATGGTGAGAGCGACGATCGCGACGATCGACTGCACGAGGTTGCGCATCAGTGCATCAGCCCTTCGACGATCGGCCCGAGGGTGAGCGCGGGCAGGATCATGAGGCCGGCGGTGAGCGCGATCACGCCGACGAGGAGGACGACGAAGGTCGGCCCGTCGGTGCGGAACGTGCCGGCGGAGGCGGGGACAGCCTTCTTCTTCGCGAGAGACCCGCCGATGGCGAGTGCGGCCAAGAGCGGCACGAACCGGCCGAGGTAGAGGGCGACCGTGCCGAACGACGCCGAGAAGCTCGTCGCACCGAAGCCGGCGAACGCGCTGCCGTTGTTGTTCGACTGCGAGGTGTACGCGTAGAGCGTCTCGGTGAAGCCGTGGACGCCGGAGTTGTAGATCGACGCGAGGCCGTCGTGGGTGACGATCGACACCGCGGTCATCGTCAGCGCCATCGTGGGTACGAAGAGCGCGCCGACCGCCGCGAGTTTGATCTCGCGCGCCTCGATCTTCTTCCCGAGCCATTCGGGCGTACGGCCGACCATCAATCCCGCGATGAAGACGGCAATGAGGATGTAGAAGAACATCCCGTACAGGCCGGACCCGACCCCGCCGAAGATCACCTCGCCGAGGAAGATGTTCACGAGCGGGACCGCGCCGCCGACCGGCGTTTGCGCGTCGTGGCCGTTATTGACGGAGCCGTTCGAGGCGTCCGTCGTCGCGACCGTCCAGATCGAGGAGTTCGCCTGGCCGAAGCGCACTTCCTTGTCGGACATGTTGCCGCCCGCCTGGCTCCCGCTCATGGTGATGTTCACGCCCGAGTTGCGAAGCACCGGCGAGCCGTGCTGCTCGGCCGGCAGGTTGATGGCAACGCCGATCGCGAACACGACGAACATCGACGCAAACACCATCCAGCCGTGCCGCCGCGCCGAGACCATCTTCCCGAACATGAACACGCACGCCGCCGGGATCAGCAGGATGGAGATCATCTCGAGGAAGTTCGTCAGTCCGGTCGGGTTCTCGAACGGGACGGCGGAGTTCGAGTTGTAGTAGCCGCCGCCGTTCGTCCCGAGCTGCTTGATCGAAATCTGCGAGCCCACCGGGCCGCGCGCGATCGCCTGGTGTGCGCCCTGCAGCGTCGTCGCGGTCGCGTGCGCATTGAACGTCTGCGGCACGCCCTGCCAGATGAGGATGACCGCGAGGAGGATCGAGAGCGGAACGAGGATGTACGCGATCGTGCGATAGAGGTCGCGCCAGAAGTTGCCGAGCTCGTTGCTCGAACGGCGCGCAATGCCGCGTACGACCGCGACGAGGACCGCGATGCCGACGCCGGCCGACACGAAGTTCTGGACGGCCAGCCCCGCCATCTGCGTCAGGTACGACATCGTGTACTCGCCGCCGTAGTACTGCCAGTTCGTGTTCGTGATGAAGCTGGCGGTCGTGTTGAGCGCGATGTGCGGCGCGACGCCCTTGAGGTGGTCGGGATTGAGGAAGAGGTGGCCTTGCAGGCGCTGGATGGCGTAGAGCACGGCAGAGCAGACCGCGCTGAAGACGAGCACGGTCTTGGCGTAGCCCTTCCAGTCCTGCTCCTTGCCGCTGTTCCGGCCGAAGAGGCGGAACATCCCACGCTCGATCACGTCGTCGCGGTCGCGCATGTACACGCGGGCCATGAAGATGCCCAACGGGTACGCGAGCGCGATCAGGACGACCGCGTACAGCAGGATCTGGGCGATGCCTTCCGGACGCACTTAGAAGCGCTCCCCGCGGAACAGGGCGTAGACGAGATACACGAGGACTGCGAGGGAGATCGCGAGCCCGATCGCGTCGGCGGCCGACACTAGACGCGCTCCAGTACGTACAGGAGCCCGAAGATGACGAGGAAACACGCAACGGCGATTCCAATTGCTGCGAGGTCGAACATGAGACGACCGTAAGACGGCGCACGTCAACGCGGCCTCAACGCCGGCGGTCGCGCTCTTAAAGTTGTCTAAACAGACGTCGGGTCGACAAGCCGGTAGCCGGCGCCCGGCTCCGTGAGGAGATAGCGCGGGCTCGAGGGGTCCGGCTCGATCTTCTTGCGCAGGTGGGAGACGTAGACGTGCAGGTAATGCGCCTCGACCTGGTACGCCGGCCCCCAGACCGCGCGCAGGAGCATCCGGTGGGTCAGCAGCTTTCCCTGGCTCTGCGCCAAGACGCGCAACAGGTCGAACTCGTGCGGGCTCAGCTTCACGCGCTTGCCGTCGACGGTGACGACGCGTTCGGCGACGTCGATGCGCAACACACCGATGACGAGCACCGGCTCCTGGACCGCCGGAGATCGCCGCATGACGGCGCGGAGACGCGCCAACAACTCGTCGACGTTGAACGGCTTCGTCACGTAGTCGTCGGCGCCCGCGTCGAGAGCGGCGACCTTCTCCCGCTCCTCGCCCACGGCGGAGAGCACGATCACCGGTGCATCGCTCCACGTGCGGAGCTCGCGTGTCACGTCGGTCCCGTTCCCGTCCGGCAGGACGAGGTCGAGGATCACGGCCTCGGGTGGATTCGCCGCCGCAGTCGTCAACGCATCCGTGGCGTTCGCCGCAGTGTCGACCGTGTAGCCGGCTCCGCGCAGCGTCGTACCGAGAGCGCGGAGGATCTGCGGCTCGTCGTCGACGACGAGAATGCGCTGGCCGGTCATGCCGGCAGCTCGACCGGCGCCTCGACCACGGGCAATGCAAGCGCGAACGTCGCGCCCTGGTCGGGACGCGACTCCGCCCACACCCTGCCGCCGTTCGCCGCAGCGAACCCGCGCGCAATCGCCAGGCCGAGACCGGCCCCGCCGCGCCCCTCGGAGGCCCGGCGGTAGAACGGCTCGAAGACCCGTTCGAGGTCGCTCTCCGGGAGGCCAGGGCCCTGGTCCACGACGCGGACGATCGCCTCCTTCCGCGTCGCCGTGATGCGGACGAGCACCTTCGAGTCCGGCTCCGAGAACTTGAGTGCGTTCTCGATGAAGTTCGCGAGCACACGCTGGATCTGAGCGGCGTCGACCTCGACGAGCGGGGCCTCGCCGACCACCTCGACGTGGTCGCGCGCTCCGAGCGAATCGATCGCGTCGCGCACGAGGTCGTCGAGCGACCAGAGCTCTTGTTCCGGCGCGGCGGCGCCCGCTTCGAGCCGCGAGAGGTCCAGGAGATCGGCGACGAGACGGTTCAGCCGCTCCGAATCCACCTCGATCGTGTCGAGAAGCTCGGCCCGGTCGTGATCGCTCAGCCGCAAGGTCGAGTTGCGGAGGGCGCCGATCGCGGTGCGGATCCCCGTCAACGGCGTGCGCAGATCGTGCGATACCGCCCGGAGCAACGCGGTCTTGACGAGGTCGCTGCGGCGAAGCGTCTCGGCCTCCAATGCATCGCGCTCGAGCCGGTCGCGATCGACCGCCACTGCGAGGAGTGCAGCGAGGGCGGGCAGAAAGCGGCGCTGCGCATCGGCGTTCGGGTCGGAGGGCGCGTAGATGGCGCCGATGGTTCTGCCGGCCGCCTGGAGCTCGTACGGCGCCATGTCGCTCGGGGGCCGCTGGCCGCCGAGCGAGATCTCGGCGGATGGGACGCCGAGAACCGTTGCGGCGCGGCCGGCAATGGCCGGAAGCTCGTCGTCGAGAGTCCGGCCGCCGAGCAGATCGGTCGAGAGCCGAGCGAGAAACGCCGACTCCCGCTCGCGCTGCTCAGCCGCAGCTGCGCGACGGCGGCTGCGGGCTGCAAGCTCGCTCACGACAATGGAGGTCGCGAGGTACACGGCGAGCGAGAACCAGTTCGAGCTGTTCGCCAGGGTGAAGGTGTGGACGGGCGGCAGGTGGAACCAGTTGAACGCAAGCATGCTCGCGATCGACGTGAAGACCGCGAAGCCGAGCCCGTACGTCACCGCGATCGGAAGCACGGCGAAGACATAGAGCACGCCGAGACTCAGGACCGGCACCCAGAGCTTGAAGAGCTCGACGGCGGCCGTGACGAGGGCAACGGCAATCGCGCTCGCGAGCACACCTGTGAGGAGCCTGCGCATCAGCGCCAACGGTACTCCGTCAAAGACCGGTACCTGGTACCGCCACGGTGGCGGTACCAGGTACCTGCCTCAGTCACCGCTAACCGTGTATCGAGATCAGCAGCGGGATGATCAGGATCGCGACGATGTTGGTGATCTTGATCATCGGGTTGATCGCCGGGCCGGCGGTGTCCTTGTACGGGTCGCCGACCGTGTCGCCGGTGACCGCCGCCTGGTGCGCGGCCGAGCCCTTGCCGCCGTAGAGGCCGTCCTCGATCAGCTTCTTCGCGTTGTCCCACGCCCCGCCGCCCGCGGTCATCGAGATGGCGAGGAAGAGACCGGTGACGATCGTCCCGATGAGGAGGCCGCCCAGCATCTTCACGTTGATGATCCCGACGATGATCGGGAACGCAATCGGCACGGCCGCCGGCAGCAGCATGCTGCGCAGCGCCGACTTCGTGACGATGTCGATCGCGCGCCCGTACTCGGGCCGCGACGTCCCCTCCATGATCCCCGGGTTCTCGGCGAACTGCCGGCGCACCTCCTGCACGACCTCGCCACCCACGCGGCCGACCGCCTGCATTGCGAGCGACGCAAACAGGAACGGCATGAGGCCGCCGATGAGGAGGCCGGCGATCACCCATGCATCGGACAACTGGAAGATCACGTGGCTGAGCATGGAACCGGGCTTGGCCTGCGTGTGCAGCCCGTCGGTGTAGGAGCCGAAGAGGACGAGGGCGGCGAGCGCGGCGGAGCCGATCGCATAGCCCTTCGTCACGGCCTTCGTCGTATTGCCGACCGCGTCGAGGGGATCGGTGATCGCGCGTACCTCCGGCGGAAGGTCCGCCATCTCGGCGATTCCTCCGGCGTTGTCCGTGACCGGGCCGTACGCGTCGAGCGCGACGATGAGGCCGGTCATCGACAGCTGCGCCATGACCGCAACGCCGATGCCGAAGAGGCCGGCAAAGTGGTTGGCGAGCAGGATGCCGACCGCGATGACGATCACCGGGAGGGCGGTCGCCTGCATGCCGACGGCGAGCCCCTCGATGATGTTCGTCGCGTGGCCGGTCAGCGACGCCGCCGAGATCCTCTTCACCGGGTTCCAGCGCGTACCGGTGTAGTACTCGGTGATCCCGACGAGCAGCGCCGTGATGGCGAGGCCGATCAAGGCCGACCCGTACAGGTGACCGAACGAGAAGTGCCCGCTCGAGCTGAACGCTTTCGTCACCGGGATGAACACCGCCGCGGAGATCACCGTCGCGACGAGCACGGCGCGATACAGCGCGTTCATGACGTTGCCGCCGTGGCGCACGCGTGCGAACTGCACGCCGATGATCGAGGCGATGATCGACACGCCGCCGATCGCAAGCGGATAGAGGAACAGGTTCTTGCCTGCGTGCGATGCCGCCCCGGTGATTCCGAGGAGCATCACGGCGACTGCCGTCACCGCGTACGTCTCGAACAGGTCGGCCGCCATGCCGGCGCAGTCGCCGACATTGTCGCCCACGTTGTCGGCGATAACCGCCGGGTTGCGCGGGTCGTCCTCCGGAATGCCCGCCTCGATCTTGCCGACGAGGTCGGCGCCGACGTCGGCAGCCTTCGTGTAGATGCCACCGCCGAGTCGTGCGAACACGGAGATGAGCGAGCCGCCGAACGCGAGCCCGACGAGATCGTGGACCGCGGACGCCGACGTGTGGTTGAACACGCGGACGAGGATCCAGTAGTAGCCGGCGACGCCGAGCAGGCCGAGGCCGACGACGAGGAGCCCGGTCACCGAGCCCGCGCGGAAGGCGACGTTGAGCGCGGCCGGCAGGCCCGAGCGTGCAGCCTCTGCCGTCCGCACGTTCGAGCGGACCGCGACGTTCATCCCGATGAACCCGGCCGCTGCCGAGAAGACCGCGCCGATCAGGAAGCCGATCGCGGTCCCCCACCCGAGCGAGTGGTAGAAGCCGAGCAGCAGGAAGGGGGCAATCGCGACGATCGCGATCGTTATGTACTGGCGGCGCAGATACGCGCCCGCGCCTTCCTGGATGGCGCGCGCGATCTCCTGCATGCGCTCGTTGCCCGCGGGACGCCCCAGCAGCCAGCTCGTGAGATAGAGGCCGTAGAGGATCGCGGCGCCTGCGCACAGGAGCGCGAACAGCACTGCGTGATGCATGAACCAGCTCATCGTGAGAAAGGTCTCCTTTTCAGGCGCAAAATCAGCGCCGGGGACTCCCGGCGCGGGCGGGATCCTATCGGACGAGCGGGCGACGGGCGTAGAAAACGAGCAGGGCCGCCGGGTCCCGCCGGATCCTCCTGGCGTAGCGCTCGACCGCGTCCACGTACAGGCTCGAAGGGTTGTAGCGCAGGAGCGCAGCCCGCTCGGCAGCGGGCGCCCCTGCGGCCCGGAGGAACCGGGCGGCCGCCAGGATTGCCGCGTGCGGGTCGTGGACGTTGCCTCGCCCGTAGCTCGCCCACGTGGCCGGGATGAACTGCATCGGGCCCTGCGCGCCGTCGACGCTCGACTCCCGCAGGCGACCGAAGTCGGATTCGACGAAGTTGACCGCGGCCAGGACCTGCCAGGCGACGCCGCTCCGCCGCTCGGCCTCCGCGTAGTAGCTCCGGAGTTGCTCGACCGGAAGTGCCGGGCCGAGACGGATCGGCGGGCCGGGCTTGTGCGGCGCGAGGCGCAGGAGGTCACGGCGAGCGGCGACGTCGTCGGCGACGTCTCGCGCGAGCTTGCGCGGCAACTGGACGAGGACGCCGCGCGCGAGCCGCGGATCGCGCGCCATGCGGAGCTCGATGCGCTGTTCCGTTACCGCCGGCTGGACGACCGCCGCCGGCGGCGCTCCTGCTCCGTGCCAGCGGGCGACGCCGCGCTGCAGCGCTAGGTCGGCGGCGATGAGCGCGGCGGCGACGGTCAACCGGCGATGCGCTCGCCGGCGGCGACCTGCTCGGCGAAGATCTGCTCCATCGTCGCGCCCTCGGCGTGCAGCGCGATCTGGCGCTCGGCAGCGTTGCGCTCGGGGATCGCGAGCCACGGCGTCGCCCCGAGCTCGTCCGCCACCGGCCGGACCCATTCGAGCAACTGCTCGATTCGCGTGCGCGCCGGGATCTGCTCGCCCCGCTCGAGGTCGATCAGCTCGCCGGAGAGCCCCCAGCGAATCGCGCGCCAGAGGTTCTCCTCCAGCAGGCGGTTCGGCCACGACGGGACCGCCTCTCCCTCGTCCAGCGCGCGAGCGATGCGCGCGGTGAGCGCATAACAAAGCGCCGCGAGCGAGCGGGACTCACCGAGCTCCGGCTGCGCGTCGCAGATCCGGATCTCGACGGTCGGAAACGCGAGGTGCGGACGGACGCTCCACCAGATCTGCGTGTGCTCGGTGACCGAGCCGGTCGCGTACAGGAAGCGAACGTACGATTCCCACTCGTGCCAGTCGGCGAAGGCGTCCGGGATGCCGCAGCGCGGGAACATGCGCGTGAAGATCTCCGTGCGCGCGGAGTGCAGATGCGTGAACACGCCTTCGACGAACGGCGAGCTCGACGACAGCGCGAGCAGCTCGGGCAGGTAGTTGCGCAGCGCGCTGGCGACGCGGACGGCGCGGTCCGGTCCGTTGATGCCGACGTGGACGTGGAGCCCGAAGGTGTTGTTTCGCCACACGACGTAGCGGAGGAGCTCGTCGTTGCGGCGGTAGTGCGGCGTGTCGATGATGCGCTGCTCCTGCCACGGGCTCCACGGATGCGTGCCGGTGGACGCGAGCCCGATGCCGAGCGACTCGACGAGGCCGCGCAGCTGGACGCGCCGTTCGCCGATCTTCTCCGCCGCATCCGCGAACGTGTCGCAGCGGCCCGTCCGCACCTCGACCTCGGAGGCGATCAGCTCTCCGACGAGATGCGGTTCGAGGTCGGTGCTCTGCGCGGCGTCCCGGACGTCCTCGAACCGGTTGACGAGGTCGAGGGTCGCCGGGTCGAGCAGCGCAAACTCCTCTTCGACCGCGACTGTGAAGTCGGGAACGGCCTCGAACGCGGCCCTGGAGGTCGCGAGGAGCTCCTCGTACCCGACCTTCTGCTCGTCGCCCACTACAAAAAGGTTAGTCGGTCGCGAACGGCTCCAGCAGGCGCTCGGCCACGGCCGGCCAGCCCCACTTGCGCTCGACCGCCCGGCGGGCGGCGGCTCCGAGCGCCCTCCGCTCCGCGTCCGGGAGCGCGAAGAGCTCCCGCAGACGCTCGCGGAGAACGTCGGCGTCGCCGGTCGGGAAGGACGTCAGGTGCGACAGCTCGGGCGGATAGTCCGCACCGACGCCGGCCGCGATCTCTGCGAGGCCCGAGTGCGCGGCCACGATCGGCGGCACTCCCGCGGATGCCGCCTCGGCGGCAACCATGCCGAACGCCTCCGGGAAGATCGACGGCACGACTGCGACGTCGCAGAGCGGAAGCAAGTGGACGAGGTGACGGTGCTCGAGAGCACCGGTGAAGATCGTCCCGGGCGGCGCGATGGATTCGAGCGTCTCGCGGTAGTCGCCGAAGCCGACGACGACGGCGCGGACGTCGAGGCCGCGCAGCGCCTCGAAGAGAACCTGCACGCCCTTGTTCTCGATCAGCTTGCCGACATAGACGACCGTGGGCTCGTCGCGCGCGAACGCGTGCTCGAAGCGCGCCGCGTTGCCGGGATCGGGATGGCGCTCGTCCCCGTCCTGCGGGTCGAGCTCGGACTCCGCGATCAGGCCGGCGAACGCGCGCAGCCGGTCCTCGGGCGTGAACTCGTCCACGTCGACGCCCGGTGGGACTTCGTACACACGGTCGACGTGGCCGACGACGTCCTCGAGCACCGCGCGGATATGCGCCGAACCGACGAAGACCGCTTCCGCGCCCGCGAGCGCCTCTGCCCCCCAGCGCTCCAGCTCCGGCCGGCCGCGCATCGAGTACTCGAGCTCGGAGCCGTGCGCCTTCACCGCGGTCGGCGCATCGACCCCGGCGGCAACGGCTCCCCCTGGGAGCACATGATTGGCGAAGACGAGATCCGCCGGCAGCAGCTCTTGAACTGCCTCGATATTGACGCCTAGGTACCGCTCGAACTCGGCGCTTGTGAGGTCCTGCAGCAGCCGTGCTTCGAGACCCTCGTAGCGGTCGAGGACGAACACGGGCAGCAGGCCGTCGGGCAGCTCCGGCACAACGATGCGTGCGCGGCCGACGTCGTATCGCTCCGGGTGCCGCTCCTGGCACACGATCGTCACGTCGTGCCCGGCGTTGCTCCACTCGCGCGCCAGCGCACGGGTGTACACGTTCGAGCCCGTACCTCCTAAGAGGTACCCGTGCCAGATAACGATCTTCAGGTCAGGTGGAAGTACAGCGCGTAGAGGAGCTCCACCGCCGGATTCGACGTGTGCACCGTCACGTCCGCCGGCGTCTCGAGCAGCGCTTCCGAGTAGTTGAAGATGATCTTCACGCCCGACGCGACAAGGTCGTCGGCCGCGCGCTGCGCGCCCGCTGCGGGAACGGCGAGCACGCCCACGATGATGTTCTTGTCATGGACGCTCTCGCGCAGCCGGCCGTATTCGCTGACGGTCACGTGACCGATCGGCCGGCCGAGCTTCTCCGGATCGGTGTCGAAGACGGCGGCGATGTTGATGCCGTGCTCGGCGAAGATCGCGGAGCTCGCGATCGCCTGGCCCAGGCGGCCCGCGCCGATGAGCGCGATGTTGTGCTGGCCCTGAGTGCGGAGGATCTTGCGGATCTCGCCCAGCAGCGAGTCGATGTTGTAGCCGACTCCGCGCTTGCCGAACTTCCCGAACGCGGACAGATCGCGGCGGATTTGCGTCGCGTTGATGTTCGTGTACTCCGCGATCTCCTGCGAGGAGATCCGGACCTTGCCCATCTTCCGCGCCTGCGTCAGCACCTGGAGGTACCGCGACAGGCGAGCGGCGACGCCTACCGTCAGGCGATCCGCCACGCTACCTCCTCATGAAGCTTGTAACAGCGGGAGTTGTTCTAGCAGGCCGGACTACCGGCCTGCTTGTGCAACCGCCCGCCGGAAGGCGTCGGGCTGCACGTGATAGGTGAACCGGCGCCGGCCGTCGATCTCCACAACGGGCAGCCACTCCCGGTATTCGGCCTCGAGGACGGGGTCGCCGGTGATGTCGATCTCGCGCAAGTCGAAGCCGAGCTCCTCGCGGAGCTCGGCGACCACGCCGCGCGCCTTCTCGCAGAGATGGCACCCCGCGGCGTGGTAGACGACGACGTCGACTATGGGTAGATCCCGCGCGTGACGGTCGCTTCGGCGACGCGCTGGACGGCGAGGCCGTACGCCGCAACGCGCATCGGCATGTCGCGCTTGTGCGCCGTCTCCCAGGTCTCGTCGAACGCGCGGCTGACGATGTCGTTCAGCTTCGCATTCACCTCGACCTCCTTCCAGAAGTACTCCTGCAGGCCCTGAACCCACTCGAAGTAGGAGACGACGACGCCGCCCGCGTTCGCGAGCACGTCGGGAAGGATGAGGACGCCCTTGTCCTCGAGGATCGCATCCGCGGACGGGGTGACCGGCCCGTTCGCGCCTTCGCAGATGATCGAGGCCCGCACGCGATCGGCGTTTTGCTCGGTGATCACCTGCTCGAGCGCGCACGGCGCAAGCACGTCGACGTCGAGCAGCAGGAGCTCCTCATTGGTGATCTGCTCGGCGTCGCGCAACCCGGCGAGCGTGCGGTTCTCGCGTTTGTGTGCGAACGCCGCGGGCACGTCGATCCCCTTCGGGTTGTACAGCGCCACCGTCGAGTCGGAGATGGCGACGACGATCGCTCCCTCCTCGTGCATGAACTTGGCGAGGAAGCTGCCGACGTTGCCGAAGCCCTGCACGGCAACGCGCATCCCAGCGAGCGAGCGGTCCTGTTTCGCGACCGCGTCGCGGATGCAGTACAGCGCGCCACGTGCGGTTGCCTCCTCGCGGCCGAGCGACCCGCCGATCGTCAGCGGCTTGCCGGTGACGACGCCCAGCACCGAGTGGCCCTTGTTCATGGAGTACGTGTCGAAGATCCACGCCATCACCGAGCCGTCCGTCCCGACGTCCGGCGCCGGGATGTCCTTCTCCGGGCCGATCTCGTTGATGATCTCGCTCGTATAGCGACGCGTGAGCCGTTCGAGCTCGGAGCGCGAGAGATGCTTCGGGTCGCACACGACGCCACCCTTCGCGCCGCCGAAGGGGATGCCCATCAGCGCGCACTTCCACGTCATCCACATCGCGAGCGACTTGACCTCGTCGAGCGTGACGTCGGGGTGGTAGCGAATGCCGCCCTTGGACGGGCCGCGCGCGACGTTGTGCGTGACGCGATAGCCCTTGAAGACTTCTGTGTGGCCGTCGTCCATGCTCACGGGGACGGAGACCTCGACCGCCTTCTTGCACGCGCCGAGCACGGCGACGAGGTTGGGGTCGATGTCGAACGCTTCCGCGACCCGTCGAAGCTGGTTGCGGGCAATCTCGAATGGGTTCTCGCGGAGGTGGGTGGCCCCGGCCTCGACTGCTGTCACGGTCTGCTCCTTGTCCGAATGTTCTGGAGGACCTCGGATCCGAGTATATGACCGGTCATCGGAGGGCAAATCCGAGGTCGCGCCGACTCGGCGGGCCGCCGTCGGCTGGATACGCGAGGACGGTCACGACGTAGCGCCCGGGCGGGAGCGGCGCGCCGCCGGAGCCGCGGCCCGTGAGCCCAAACGTGTACCGGCCCGGCAGTACGTCACGGATGCGCGCGAGCAGGCCGACGCTTACGCCGTCGGCTCGGCGGAGGACGTACCGCGGCTCAGCGTGAGGCGTACGCATCGAGGCCGAGGTAGCCGGGATACGCGAGCGCCGCGGCGAAGCGTCCGGCGGACGCGATCATCGCGGCGTTGTCGGTGCAGAGCGGGAGCGGGGCGAGCGCCGCGTCCGGCAGCGCAGCGCGCAGCTCCGAGTTCGCGGCGACGCCGCCGACGACGGCGATGCGTGGAGAACCGAGCTGCGCCGCGGCCTCGCGCACGCGACCGACGAGCGCGCGGATGATCGCGCGCTGATAGGACGCAGCGAGGTCGGCGCGTCGCGCGTCGAGCTCGTCCGCGCTCAGCTCACGGGTCGCGTACAGCAGGGACGTCTTCAAGCCGGAGAAGGAGAAGTCGAGCCCGGGAACCTTGGCGACCGGGAAGTCGTATGCGGCGGGGTCGCCCTCGCGCGCGAGCCGGTCGACCTCGCGGCCGCCCGGATAGCCGAGGCCGAGCAGGCGCGCGCCCTTGTCGAACGCTTCGCCCGCGGCGTCGTCGAGCGTCGTCCCGAGCACGTGCTCGTCGTCGTAGCCGCGCACGTCGAGCAGCAGGGTGTGGCCACCGCTCGCGAGCAGGCAGAGGAACGGCGGCTCGAGCGGATCGGGCTCGAGGTAGAGCGATGCGACGTGACCGCGGAGATGGTCGACCGGCGCGAGCGGCAGGCGCCGCGACCACGCGATCGCCTTGGCCGCCGCCAAGCCGACGAGCAGCGCGCCGACGAGGCCGGGGCCTTGCGTGACGGCGACCTTGTCGACGTCGTCGAGGGTGACGCCCGCCTCGCCGAGCGCTTCGCGCACGACGGGGCCAACGAGCTCCAGGTGCCGTCGCGAGGCGACCTCGGGGACGACGCCGCCGTACTGCGCGTGCAAATCCGCCTGCGACGAGACGACGTTGGCGCGAATGTGGCCGTCGGCGGTGACGAGCGCTGCGGCGGTCTCGTCGCAGCTCGTCTCGATCCCGAGGATCACGCCCGCTCGCGGGCGACCGGGTCTTTCCACATGATGAGCGCGTCCTCGCGGTTGTCGGTGTAATACCCGCGACGCACGCCCCGGGCTTCGAAGCCGAGCCGTTCGTACAGCGCGATCGCCACCGTATTGGTGACGCGTACTTCGAGCGTGTAGCCGCGCCGTGCGTCGTCGGCCGTCAGCTCGAACAGCCGCTCGAGCAGGAGCGTCGCGATCCCGTGCCCGCGATGGTCGGGATCGACGGCGACGTTCATGACGTGCCAGGCATCGACGTAGCGCGAAACGATCAGATAGCCATGCAGCGTCCGTTCGCCGTCCTCGTCGCCGTCGGCGGTGAAGGCGCCGATGCATATCGAGCTGGGCTTCGCGAGCTCCCCCGCGAACATCGAGCGCGACCACGGCGTTCGGTACGAGCGGCGCTCGATCTCCTCGATGGCGAGGAGATCTCCGATCCCGAGGCGGCGGAGCTCGAGGGTGGTCACCGGACGCTCCGCACGGCATCGGGAACGCGCAGGTACAGCGGTTCGATCTCATCGACAGGGCCGAGTGCCCCGGCGAGCGCTGCGTGGAAGCGCGCGCGCGGAAGGTGCCGCTCGTCGTCATCGGGCGGGACGACGGCGCCGGCTGCCTCGAAGAGGTCGCGGTAGCGCCGCGCGCCATCGCCGATGCACACCGTGCCGGGCTCGATGGTCAGGTCGGAGGGCGCGAGCACGGACGGCTCGCCGTCGACGAGCGCGAACACCTCGTGCCGGCGCGCATCCACCACCGGGATCGCGCCGGGCGCGCCCGCGGCGAGCGCAGCCAGCGTCGAGACGCCGGCACCGGGAAGCTCGAGCGCGAGCGCGAGCCCGCGCGCGGTGGCGAGACCGATGCGGACGCCGGTGAAGCTCCCCGGCCCGATGCCGACGGCGAGCGCATCGAGGTCGCGCGCGTTGGCGCCGCCCTGGCGCAGCAGCGCGTCCACGTCCTCCAGCAGCGTGCTCGCACGCGAGGAGCGCTCGGCGAGCACCTCGCCGTCGTCGACGAGCGCACTCGTCGCCACCTCCGTCGCCGTGTCGAAAGCAAGCATCAGCATTCGTCGATCGAAACCACCCTCTGCGCGTCTCCAGCATGCCGCAAGCGCACCCGATAGCGCGGCGCCGGAAGGACGCCCTCCCCGGCCTCGGGCCATTCGACGAACGCGATCGAGTCGTCGAAGTAGGGCTCGAGGTCGCCCCACTCCGCCGCCGACACGCCCGCGAACCGGTACAGGTCGAGGTGCGAGACCTCCCCGTCCGCGCCGTGATAGCGGTGCCCGATCGTGTAGGTCGGGCTCGTGACGCGTTCGCGCACCCCGAGCGCGGAGCAGGCGCCGCGCACGAACGTCGTCTTGCCGGTGCCGAGCTCGCCGGAGACGGTGACGACGTCGCCCTGCTCGAGCCGCAAGGCCAACGCAGCCGCCAGCGCCTCCGTCTCCTCGGGGGAGCTCGTCACCGTCTCGGCCACGGAGCGAAGGGTACGGACTAGAACAGGCCGAGCTGCTGGGCGGGCCGGGCCGGCGCTTCGACGAGTGCAAGCTCCGGCTCGATCGGCTCGAGCGCACGGCCGAGCAGCTCCGGGATGCGCGCGAAGTCCGACTCGAGCACCTTCAGCATCGCGGGCGTGTACAGCGCAGCGGCCGGGTGGTACAGCGGATAGAGCATGACCTCGCGGCCGCCGAGCGTCGTCGACTGCTCTTGCCCATGCACGCGCGTGATCCCGAGCGGCCGGCCGGAGAGAAGCTTCGTCGCGAAGTTGCCGAGCGTCGCGACGATGGTCGGCTCGATCAATTCGATCTGCCGGAAGAGATGGCTCTCGCACGCCTCGATCTCGTCCGGCTGCGGGTCGCGGTTCCCCGGAGGGCGGCACTTCAGGGTATTCGCCACGAAAACGTCGCTGCGCTGCAATCCGATGCCGGCGAGCAGCTTGTCGAGCAGCTTGCCCGCCTGGCCGACGAACGGGAGCCCCTGCTTGTCCTCGTGGAAGCCGGGCGCCTCGCCGACGAACATCAGCTCGGCGTGCGGGTTTCCGGAGCCGAATACCACCTGCGTCCGGCCTTGCGAGAGGCGGCAGCGGGTGCAACCGGCGACGGATGCGGCAAAGGCTGCGAGGTCGTCGGTGCGCTCGGCCGGGACTGCGCTCACGGAGGGTGAGTCTACGAGCCCGCCCGGACGCTGACGATCCGTGCGCGCCAGGCCCCGCGTGGCGCCTCGACGACCACGTCGTCGCCCTCCGAGTGGCCGAGGAGAGCCCGGCCGACGGGTGAGTCGGGCGAAACGCCGCCCACGCTGGAGATCACGACGGTCATCTCCTCGCCGTCTTCACGGGTGAGCTCGACATGCGATCCGACCGTGACGACTCCGCCGGCGGCGACAGTTGACTCGTCGAACTCGACCGCGTCGTGCAGCCGCGCGCGCAGCTTCGTGATGCGCGCCTCCAGCAGGCCCTGCTCGTTCTTCGCCGCGTGGTACTCGAAGTTCTCGGACAGGTCGCCGTGCTCACGCGCCGTGGCGATCGCGATGATCGCCGCCTGGCGGCGCGGGCCTTCGAGGTCGGCCAGCTCCGCTTCGAGCTGTGCGCGCTCCGCGCGCGTCAGTTGCTCAGGCATGAGTGCCTAGTGGCCGCAGCCGCAGGAGCCGCCGCAGCAGCCGCCTCCGCCGCCGCCGCCGAACGCGGGCTGTTTCATCGCCCCGTGGACGGCAAAGGTGGAGAACTGCTTCGAGACGTTCGTCGCGGTGCAGTCCGGGCAGATGACCTGTTCGTCGCCCCGGACGAGCTCCTCGAAATGCGACTCGCACTCCATGCAGACGTACTCGTAGATCGGCACGGTCCTCAGGGTACACTTGGAGGTGCCCGGCATCCACTACGGAGCTGGAGCGACGAAGTGTTCACACGAATCGACGTCATCGGCTCTGGCCGCGTCGGCGCGGCCGTCACAGGCCGCCTGCGCGAGCGCGGCCTCGACCCCGCGTCCGCCGACCCGGAGCTCGTGCTCCTGTGCGTGCCCGACGGCGCCATCGCGGAGGTGGCAGCGGCGCTTCCCGTCGGCCCCTGGGTCGCGCACGTCAGCGGCGCGACGCCCCTCGCGGCGCTGGCCCCGCACGAGCGCCGCTTCGGCATGCATCCGTTGCAGACGTTCACGCGCGCGCGCGGACCGGAGCAGCTCGACGGAGCCTGGGCGGCGGTCACCGCCGACTCCGCCGACGCCCGAGACACGGGCTTCTGGCTCGCCGAGACGCTCGGCCTTCGGCCGTTCACGCTCGCAGACGATGCGCGCACGCTCTACCACGCGGGCGCGGTGTTCGCGTCCAACTATCTCGTCACGCTGCACCGTGCGGCCTCGCTGCTCTTCGAAAGCGCAGGCGCTCCGGTCGAGGCGCTCGAGCCGCTCATGCGCCGCACGATCGAGAACGGCTTCGAGCTGACTGGCCCGATCGCACGCGGCGACTGGTCGACGGTTGAAGCGCACCGCGCCGCAATCAGGTCGGAACGCCCGGAGCTCGACCGTCTCTACGAGACGCTCGCCGGCGCGACCGCGGAGCTCGCGACATGAAGGTCGTCCGCAGCATCGCCGAGCTCCGGCTCGAGAGCGAGGTCGGCTTCGTGCCGACGATGGGCGCGCTGCACGCCGGCCACGTCTCGTTGTTCGACGCCGCGCGCGCCGAGAACGAGGTTGTGGTCGCGTCGCTGTTCGTCAATCCGGCGCAGTTCGGGGAGCAGGCCGACCTCGCGCGCTACCCGCGCGACGAAGCGCGCGACCGGGAGATCGCCGAGGAGGCCGGCGTCGACGTGCTGTTCGCGCCGTCGGCCGACGAGATGTATCCGCCCGGCTTCGAGACGTGGGTCGACATCGAGCATTCCGGCGCCGAGGGAGACGCGCGTCCGGGACACTTCCGGGGCGTCGCGACGATCTGCGTCAAGCTGTTCAACATCGTGCGCCCCAGGCGCGCGTACTTCGGCCAGAAGGACGCCCAACAGGCGATCGTCGTACGGCAGATCGTCCGCGACCTGAATCTTGGCGTCGACGTCCGCGTACTCCCGACGGTGCGCGACGCCGACGGGCTCGCGCACTCGTCCCGCAACGTGCTGCTCACCGCCGCGGAGCGCGAGCGAGCGCTGGGTCTCCCCCGCGCGCTCTCGAAGGCGGCCGGAAGCGCGGATCCCGTCGCCGTCGCACTGGCGGAGTTGAATGGTCTCGACCCCGACTATGTGGAGCTACTCGACCTCGACGGAGCGACGCTCGTCGCCGCCGGCGTCCGAATCGGCTCGACGCGCCTCATCGACAACGTCCTCGTGAAAGGAGTCCTCCCATGAGTGACAAGCCGAAGCCCCAACGCTACGCATCGTGGACGGCCGGCAAGCTGCCGTTGCCCGAGCTGCGCGAGATGAAGAAGCGCGGCGAGAAGATCGTCATGGTCACGGCGTACGACGCACCGAGCGCCCGGCTCGCCGATGCGGCCGGCATCGATCTGATCCTCGTCGGTGACTCGTCGGGGATGGTCGTGCACGGGCGCGAATCGACCGTCGCGGTCTCGCTCGACGAGATCGTCTTCATGACGCAGTGGGTGACACGCGGCGCGCGGCGACCTCTCGTCGTCGCCGACATGCCGTTCGGCTCGTACGAGGTCTCCGACGAGCAGGCTGTGACGAACGCGGTGCGGCTCGTGAAGGAGGGCGGCGCCGACGCCGTGAAGCTCGAGCGCGGCGGCACGTCGGTCTCGCGCGCACATGCGATCGCGGCCGCCGGCGTCCCGGTGATGGGCCACGTCGGCTTGACCCCGCAGACCGCCACGGTCCTCGGCGGGTTCAAGGCGCAGGGGCGCACGGCCGAGCGTGCGCAGCAGCTCGTCGACGATGCCATGGCGCTCGAGGAGGCCGGCTGCTTCGCAGTCGTGCTCGAGGCGGTCCCGTCGGAGGTCGCGGGCGCGGTCACGCGGGCACTGAGCGTGCCGACGATCGGCATCGGAGCGGGCGGAGACACCGACGGCCAGGTGCTCGTCTGGCACGACATGCTCGGCTTCTACGAGGGGAACGCTCCTCGCTTCGTGAAGCGCTACGCGGATCTCGGCGCGGCCGTCACCGAAGCGCTGGGACGCTACGCGGAGGAGGTCCGGACCGGGGCCTTCCCGGAGCAGCAGCACACATATGCGATGCCGGACGACGAGCTGGCCGCGTTCGACGCAGTCAGACCACCGACGCGGCGACGATGAGTGCGGGCACCACGGCGGCGATCGCAACCGCGGCGAGCGCCCGGCCGATCGTCCAGCCGTGGACGGCGCGGACGCCGACGACGAGGAGGCAGAGACTCCACGCGAGTGCGGCGTAGTAGATGCCGCCGAAGATCGCGTCCCCGCGCCCGTAGTCGTTTCCGCCCGTGCGAAACAGATCCTCGCCGTAGACGGCGATCCGGACGGGCCAGAGCGTCAGCAGCGAAAGCGCGAGTGGGGCCGCCGCGAGCCCGAGCACCTGGCGCGAACGGCGCCAGGACCCTGCGCTACCGAGTCGCCGCGACGCGCCGAACAAGAGCGCTCCGCCGATCCAGTAGAAGGCGAGCGCGTAGAAGACGCCACCGAGGAACGCCCAGACGGGGACGAGCGACGTGGACATCGACGCATCGTTGAGCAGCTGCCGCGCGACGGGCGTGCCGAGCACGCCTGCGATGCCTGCGAGCCCGACGATGGCCGTGATCGGCTCCTGCCGCTCCTCGGTCGCGTCCGGCGACTCGTCGCGGAGCGAGACGAACACGGCGCGCGGTGCAACGAGCACGGCCGGGGCGCGACGCCACCACGTGCGCTCGAACGCCGACGTCGGAGCCGCTTCGCTGCTCATGCGCGGCAGGGTAGCCTCCTCCGCGTGGAGCCCGCCGATCCGGAGCTCACCGCGCAGGTCGCGGCCGCGGCGCCGTTCACGGCATTCCTCGGCGTCGAGGTGGTGTCGGCCGAGCCGCATGAGGTTCGTGCGCAGCTGGCGTGGAGCGAGGAGATCTGCACCACGGGCGGCGTCATGCACGGCGGCGCGCTGATGGGGCTCGCCGACAACGTAGGCGGCTTCTGCGCCTTCCTCAACCTCCCGGAAGGTGCGCGCGGGACGGCGACGATCGAGTCGAAGACGAACTTCTTTGGGCCTGTTCGTGCAGGACACGTGCACGCGATCTCACGTCCGCTGCACACGGGCAGGCGCACGATCGTCGTCGACACGGAGCTCTACGACGACGCCGGCAAGCTCGTCGCCCGCGTCACACAGACACAGGCAGTGCTCTAAGCGGCGACGGCGGTCGCCGGCAGCACGTGCCGAAGGAACTGGCCGGTGAAGCTGCCTTCGACCTCGGCGACCTCCTCCGGCGTGCCGACGGCGACGATTTCGCCGCCAGCCTCGCCGCCTTCGGGGCCGAGATCGACGATCCAGTCGGACTGCTTGATCACGTCGAGGTTGTGCTCGATGACGATCATCGTGTTGCCGGCGTCGACCAGTCGCTGCAGCGTCTCGAGCAGCTTCTCGATGTCCGCGAAGTGGAGGCCCGTCGTCGGCTCGTCGAGGATGTACAGCGTCTTCCCGGTGGCGACCTTCGACAGCTCGGCCGCGAGCTTCACCCGCTGGGCCTCACCGCCGGACAGCGTCGTCGCCGACTGGCCGAGCTTGATGTAGTCGAGCCCGACGTCGTGCAGCGTCTGGAGCCGACGGCGGAGCTTCGGGATCTTGGCGAAGAACTCCAGCGCCTCCTCGACCGACATGTCGAGCACATCGGAGATCGACTTGTTCTTGAAGCGCACCTCGAGCGTCTCGCGGTTGTACCGTGCGCCCTTGCACGTCTCGCACAACACGTAGACGTCCGGTAGGAAGTGCATCTCGATCTTGATCTGGCCGTCGCCCTTGCACGTCTCGCACCGCCCGCCGCGGACGTTGAACGAGAAGCGGCCCGGCTTGTAGCCGCGCACCTTGGCCTCGGGCGTGAGGGAGTACAGCTCGCGGACGTGCGTGAACAAGTCCGTGTACGTCGCCGGGTTCGAGCGCGGAGTCCGCCCGATCGGCCGCTGGTCGATCTCGATCACCTTGTCGAACGCGTCGATGCCCTCCACCCCCGCGTGCGCACCCGGCTTGACGCGCGCCCGGTTGAGCCGGTTGGCGAGCGACTTGTAGACGATCTCGTTCACGAGCGTCGACTTCCCCGAGCCGGAGACGCCGGTGATGCACACGAACTTCCCGAGCGGGAACTCGACGTCGATGTTCTTGAGGTTGTGCTGCGAGGCGCCCCGCACGACGAAGCTGCCGCGTTCCTCGGTGCGCCGCTCCGGGATCGCAATCGCCCGCGTGTGCGCCAGGAACTGCCCCGTCGTCGAGCGCCGGTTGCGCGCCACCTTCGCCGCCGGGCCTTCCGCCACGACCTCGCCACCGTGCACGCCGGCTCCCGGCCCCATGTCCACGAGCCAGTCGGCGCGCCGCATCATCTCCTCGTCGTGCTCGACGACGACGACGGTGTTGCCGATGTCGCGCAGCCGCTCGAGCGTGGCGATCAGGCGAGCGTTGTCGCGCTGGTGGAGGCCGATCGACGGCTCGTCGAGGATGTAGAGGACGCCGACGAGTTGCGAGCCGATCTGCGTCGCCAAACGGAGTCGCTGCGCCTCGCCGCCCGACAGCGTGGCGGCGGCGCGGTCGAGTGTGAGGTAGCCGACGCCCACGTCGTCGAGGAACGTGAGCCGCTCGCGGATCTCCTTGACGATGCGGTGGCCGATGAGCTGCTCCGTCTCGGTGAGGCCGAGCTCGTCGAGGAAGCGGAGCGAGGCCGACACCGACATCTGGGTGAAATCGTGGATCGAGCGCCCACCGACCGTGACCGCGAGCACCTCCGGCTTCAGCCGAGCGCCCTTGCACACGGGGCAGGGACGCAGCGACATGTACTCCTCGATCCGTTCCCGCTGCTGCGAGGAGTCCGTCTCCTTGTAGCGACGCTGAAGGCTGGAGACGATGCCGTCGAAGGCGAGCATGTACTGGCGGCGCCGGCCCATGCGGTTGCGGTACTGCACGTACACGCGCTCACCGTCGGTGCCGTAGAGGAACCGGTTCTGCTGCTCCTCGGTGAGCTCCGACCACGGCTTTGACGTGTCGACCTCGTAGCGGTCGGCGATCGCCTGGATCACGGCTTCGTAGAAGCCCGACGACCCTCCGACCGACCAGGGGACGAGCGCGCCGTCGTCGAGCGAGAGCGACGGATCCGGTACGAGCAGATCGGGGTCGATCTCCTGCTGCGAGCCGAGGCCGGTGCAGCGCGGGCAAGCGCCGTGTGGCGCGTTGAACGAGAAGACGCGCGGCTGCAGCTCGGCCAGCGAGACGCCGTGATCGGGGCATGCGAAGTTCTCGGAGAAGAGCATCGGCTCGCCGCCGTCCAGCGGATCGATGAGGACGATGCCCTCGGCGAGGCCGGCGGCCGTCTCGATCGACTGCGTCAGCCGCAGGCGCAGCTCGCCTTCGTTCTTCATCACGAGCCGGTCGACGACGACCTCGATCGTGTGCTTGAACTTCTTGTCGAGCGGCGGCACGCCGTCCTCGAGCAGGTACTGCTCGCCGTCCACCTTCACGCGGGTGAAGCCCTCGCGCACCAGCTCCTCGAAGACGTCCTTGTACTCGCCCTTGCGGTCGCGCACGACCGGCGCGTTGACGGTGAAGCGCGTTCCCTCCTCGAGCTGCAGGACTTGCTCGACGATCGAGTCGATGGACTGGCCGGCGATCGGCTTGCCGCAGATCGGGCAATGCGGCCGCCCGACCCGTGCGTACAACAGACGGAGATAGTCGTAGATCTCGGTGACCGTGCCAACCGTCGAGCGCGGGTTGCGCGACGTCGTCTTCTGGTCGATCGAGATCGCCGGGCTGAGGCCGTCGATGTGGTCGACATCCGGCTTCTCCATCATCTGGAGGAACTGGCGCGCGTAGGCCGAGAGCGACTCCACGTAGCGGCGCTGCCCCTCGGCGTAGATCGTGTCGAAGGCAAGGCTCGACTTGCCGGACCCGGAGAGCCCGGTGATGCAGATCAGGCGGTTCCGCGGCAGGCGGACGGTGATGTCCTTGAGGTTGTGCTCGCGGGCGCCGTGGACGACCAACTCATCGGCAGCCATGGAATGGCCATTGTACTGCACCGAACGTGTGTTCGGAAGGGGGCTTCTAGTCCTTCGGAACGCGGTGCGGCAGCAAGCTCCAGGAGGCGGTGTTCCGCGTCGACGGGAACAGGTCGCGCCAGTCCTTGATCACGAGCCAGGAGCCGGCGGCGGTCGCCCCCATGGTCGCCCGGCTCAGGTCCCACGCCTCGGTGAGGCCACCGATGAGCAGGGCGGCGCCGAGCACGACGAAGCCGAGCGCGAACTCGTGCACGCGCAGCCCGCAGACGAAGATCCGCGGACCAAGACGATGACGCTCCAGGCGAAGCACTCTCCCAAGGTAGTCGGCTAAATCAGGTGCCGGATAAAGACTTGCTGAGAAAGACCTGCACGTCGGCCGGTCTTGCGACGCAGCTGATCTCTAAATCGCCGGCGACGATCGTGCCGTAGCCGAACAGGCGGCCGAGGAGGGACTGTTCGACTTCGACGGTCTGGATCTTCTCCAGACGGACGGCGGCGGCGCGGCGGCGCAGGGTGCCGTGGACGACGAACAGCTTGTCTCCGGTCAGGACGACGCGCGTGCGGTCGAAGCGCCAGACGGCGACGACTGCGCCGATGGCCGCAAGGCAGAGCAGCGCAGCGCCGGCGGCGGAGACGGGCCAGCCCCCGAGAAAGGCGACCGCTCCGAGGAGCGCGATCAAAAGCGCGCGGCCGAGCGGCCTGACCAGAACGACGCCGTGCCGACGTGCGTCGACGTATACCCGCTCCTGTGCGCTTCCGACCATGGGTTTGAGGCATTCGCCGCGAGGCGACAAACCCCTCGCCATGGGTGGGACCGCAAGGCGCGCAGCGACCGCGACGCTGGTCGCGCTTTCGATCGTCGTCGCGGCGCTGGCTCTCTGGAAGATCAAGGCGGTCATCGCCCTCGTCTTCCTCGGGTTCATCGTCGCAGCCGCGATGCGCCCCGGGGTCGACTGGCTGCACACCAAGGCCCGGATTCCGCGTGCGGCCGGCGTGCTCGTGCACTACGTCGCGCTGCTCGGGGTGCTCGCGCTCGTGCTCTGGCTCCTGGTCCCGCGTGCGCTCACGCAGGTCGAGCAGGCGGTCGGGACGGTCCCCACCACGTCGAGTCAGCTCCAACATCAGGCGAATCACTCGACCGGCATCAAGCACGAGATCCTCGTCGCGATCCAGAAGCGGCTGAAGAAGCTGCCGTCCGTCGGAGACGTCTACCACCCCGTCGTCTCCGCGACGAAGACCGCCTTCGAGGTCATCATCGGGATCTTCTTCATGTTCGCGGTCGGCGCGTACTGGATCTTCGAACGCGACCGCACGATCGGCCTCGTGCAGTCGCTCGTCCCGCGGCATCACCGACGCGTGACGCGCGACACCTGGCTGCTCATCGACGACAAGCTCGGCGCCTTCGTACGCGGCGAGCTTCTGCTCATAACGCTCGTCGCGGTCGTCCTCTCGTTCGCGTTCTGGCTCGACGGCGAGCCGTATTGGCTGCTGATCGGCGCCGCGGCGGGTGTGTTCGAGATCGTCCCGATCGTCGGTCCGCTCGTCATCGGGATCGTCGCCGTCGGCGTCGGCTTCACCGCCGACTGGCAGACGGCGCTCGGCGCGGGCATTGCGGTGCTCGTGCTGCGACAGCTCGAGGACCTGCTCGTCGCCCCCCGTGTGCTCGGGCACGCGGTCGGCCTCTCGCCGCTCGTCGTGCTCGTCTCGGTGACCGCGATCGGGATCCTGTTCGGCGGTTTCTACGTCCTGCTCGCGATCCCGATCGCCGCAGTGCTGAGCACCCTCGTCAACGTCGTGCTGCGCGGGACCGATCCCGCGGACGAGACCGTGCCGGCGTTGCTGTTCCCCGCGAAGGACGTCGAAGACTAGTTATGCCGGCTTGCGCCAGCGGCCGAAAACGAGGCCGCCGAGGGTGAAGCCGAGCCCGAAGGTGCCGACGGCAAAGCCGCCGATGGCGATGGCCTTGCGCAAGGTCGAGAGGCGCTGCCAGCGGCCGAGCGCCTCCTGCTCCTCGGTGGTCAGCGGTTCGCCGCGCCGCTGTTTGCGGAGCGCACCGCCGGCCCGCAAGCCGAGGTACAGGTCGTCGAAGACTTCGGCCGACTCGTCGCTCATACCGGAATCTATAGCCTCATTCGCCCGTGCCCGCACGCATCCTGCATGTTTCCGACCTCCACGTCGGCACGCGTGAGGACCCGCAGGTCGAGGCGGCGCTCGTCCGGCTTGCCGGAGAGCTGCGGCCCGACGTGGTCGTCGCGTCCGGCGACCTTACGAACCGAGGTCGCCGCGGCGAGCACGAACGGGCCTACAGTCTGCTGCAGTCGCTCGGTGCGCCGGTCGTGGCCGTCCCCGGAAACCACGACCTCCCCTACGCCTTCCCGGCTCGCTTCACGGCACCGTGGCGCGAGTTCGAGCGGGTCTGGGAGACGACCGAGCCGACGTATGCGTCGCCGTCGCTCCACGTCGTCGGGCTCAACTCTGCGCGGCCATACCGTCACCAAAGCGGCGGCCTCCGCGA
The DNA here is from genome assembly GCA_963744355.1 of uncultured Actinomycetes bacterium. Classification (GTDB taxonomy): domain Bacteria; phylum Actinomycetota; class Thermoleophilia; order Gaiellales; family Gaiellaceae; genus Palsa-739. The sequence goes on along the minus strand of CAVUTE010000004.1, from coordinate 124,503 downwards.
TACGCAGTTGCGCGGCGCGGCGACACGGCTGGGACAGGCTGCGCCGGGCGCGTATCGCGTCGTCGCGCTCCATCACCACATGATCGGAGCGCCGTGGCGCGCTGCCCGCAAACGCCCGCTCGCGCGCCGCGGCCACGTACTGCACGAGCTCGTGAGCGCCGGCGCGGACCTCATCGTCGGCGGCCACATCCACCAGGCGGCGGTGAGCGAGCGCCACGAGTTCGAGGTCGTCCGCGGCGACCCACGCGCCGTCGTTATCTCGATCGCCCCCGGCCTCGGCCAGCCGCGGCCGCGACGGCTCGGCGAGGCGCGCGGCCTGCAGGTCTACGAGATCGATTCCGGCGCGCTCGCGGTCGAGACGCACCTCTGGCGCGGAGATGACTGGGCCGTGACGGCGCGGCGCTCGTTCGGCTAGGACGGAGGACGCCTCGCGCCCGGCCCGGTGATCGGGCGGTGCTGGACGAAGCGGCGGTGCAGATAGAGCAGGAGCGTCGAGCCGAGCAGAGCGAAGATCAGGCCGCCGGCATGACCGAGGAACAGATAGGCGACAATCCCGCCGAGGAACGTCCCGGCGATTCCGAGAACGATCGTCATCGGAATGCTCATCGGGTCCGGGCCCGGAAGGGCAAGCCGGGCGAGTCCTCCGACGATGAGCGCTTCGACGACGAGCGCGATGATGTACCAGAGAACCATGGCGTTCTCTTAGCTTCGCAGACTTTCGAGCAGCCGCGTCCGCGCGGCGTTGTATTCGTCGTCGTCGAGCACGCCGGCGTCGTGCAGCTCGTCGAGCAGGCGGATGAAGTGGGCTGGGTTCTCGGTCGGCGTCTCGCCGGCGGTGGTGGCGGGCGTCGGTGACTGCTGGGGCGCCGCGCTCGTGACGGGCACGGACCCGGTGCCGATCCGGTCGGGGTCGATGCCGGCGCGATTGAGCCGCTCTCGATAGGTGTCGACGCCGATGCCACGCTCGGGGAAGCGATACGCATCGCGGCCGAGAGTCGGCCGCCGCTGCACGAACCGCCGATATGCAACGACGAGGGCGATCGCGACCGCGAATCCGACCGTGCTGATGACGTAGGGATTGCGCGAGCCCGCCGCGTAGGCAACGCCGCCGCCGCCGAGCGAGCCTCCGAGGCCGACGAGGATCGTCAGCCAGATGGGCATCGGGTCGGGGCCCGGCACTGCCAGGCGCGCGAGACCGCCGGTGACGAACGCAGAGATGAGCACTCCGACGACGGTGCCGGCCGTGACGGCGCCGAGGATCACGCCGTCGCCTCGACCGCCAGCAACTCGCGCCGGAGATCCTTGATCTCGTCGCGCAGCTTGGCTGCGTACTCGAACCTGAGCTCCTCGGCCGCGACGAGCATCTCCTCCTCGAGTGTGACGACGAGCTTCTCCAGCTCGCTGCGGTCCATGCCCTCGATCTTCTTCGCACCACGGCGGCGGCCTCTTGGGACGTGCGGCGAGTCGAGCGTGAGGAATTCGGCGATGTCGGAGACGCCCTTCGTGATCGTCGTGGGCGTGATCCCGTACTCCTCGTTGTACGCGAGCTGGATCGAGCGCCGCCTGTTCGTCTCGTCGATCGCCGCGTTGATCGCCTCGGTCTGCTTGTCGGCGTACATGAGCACCTTGCCGTGGATGTTGCGCGCAGCGCGCCCGATCGTCTGGATCAGAGACGTCCGGCCGCGGAGGAATCCCTCCTTGTCCGCGTCGAGGATCGCGACGAGCGACACCTCCGGGAGATCGAGGCCCTCACGGAGGAGGTTGACGCCGACGAGCACGTCGTACTCGCCGAGCCGCAGCTCGCGCACGATCTGGATGCGCTCGAGCGTGTCGATCTCCGAGTGGAGGTAGCGGGCCTTCACGCCCGATTCGAGCAGGTAATCGGTGAGGTCCTCGGCCATCTTCTTGGTGAGCGTCGTGACGAGCGTTCTCTCCCCCACCGCCTCGCGCTGCCGGATCTCGCCGAGGAGGTCGTCGATCTGGTTGCGCGTCGGGCGGAGCTCGACGTCGGGGTCGACGACGCCTGTCGGCCGGATCAGCTGCTCCGCGACCTTCGTCGAGTGACGCTGCTCGTACGGCCCCGGAGTCGCAGAGACGAAGACCATCTGCGGGACCTTGGCCAGGAACTCGTCGAAGCGGAGCGGACGGTTGTCGAGCGCGGACGGGAGCCGGAACCCGAAGTCGACCAGCGTCTGCTTCCGCGACCGATCGCCCTCGTACATCCCGCCGACCTGTGGGACGGTCTGGTGCGACTCGTCGATGAACACGACGAAGTCGGACGGGAAGTAGTCGAGCAGCGTGTGCGGCGCAGACCCGGGCGGCCGTCCGTCGAGGATGCGCGAATAGTTCTCGATCCCGTTGCAGAACCCGAGCTCCTTCATCATCTCGAGGTCGTACTCGGTGCGCTGGCGGATCCGGTGCGCCTCGAGCATCTTCCCCTCCGCTTCGAATGCGCTGACCTGCTGGTCGAGCTCCTGCCGGATCTCGCCGAGTGCGCGCTCGATCGTCGGCTTCGACGTGACGTACTGCGTCGCCGGGAAAATGGTGATCGTGTCGTAGCGCGACAGAACCTCGCCCGTCAGCGGATCGAAGTGCGTGATCTGCTCCACCTCGTCGCCGAAGAAGGAGACGCGGTACGCGGTCTCCGAGTACGCGGGCTGGATCTCGACGATGTCCCCCTTCACGCGGAACTTCCCGCGCCCGAGCAGGGTGTCGTTGCGGACGTATTGGATGTCGATGAGCTTCCGCAGCATGAGGTCGCGGTCCTGCTCCTCACCGACGGTCACGAAGACGACGCGCTCCTTGTACTCCTCGGGCGAGCCGAGGCCGTAGATGCACGACACCGAGGCGACGATGACGACGTCGCGGCGGGAGAGGAGGTTCGACGTGGCGGAATGCCGCAGCCGGTCGATGTCGTCGTTCCGCGAGGAGTCCTTCTCGATGTACAGGTCGGCCTGCGGGACGTACGCCTCCGGCTGGTAGTAGTCGTAGTAGGAGACGAAGTAGTCCACCGAGTTCGCCGGGAAGAACTCCCGGAACTCGTTGCAGAGCTGCGCCGCCAGGGTCTTGTTGTGGGCGATGACGAGCGCCGGCCTCCCGACCTCCTCGATCGTCCAGGCCATCGTCGCCGTCTTGCCGGTCCCGGTCGCGCCGATGAGCGTCTGGAACCGCTCGCCCGCACGGAGCCCGGCCGAGAGCTCACCGATCGCACGCGGCTGGTCGCCGGTCGGGCGGTAATCGACGGAGGTTTTCAGCTCGGCCATCGCAGACACAGGGTAACGACGGCTACCCCTTCAAACCCAGCTGGCTCGGGTACGTGTGGCGGTAGATGCCCTTCAGGCGCTCGACCCGCGAGACGTACGCGCGCGTCTCCGGGAACTGCACCGGTTCGTCCTTCGCGAGCCAGCGGTCGACGTTCTCCTGCCCCGCGTTGTACGCCGCGAGCGCGGTGCGCTCGTCGCCGTGGTACTTGTCGAGCAAGTGCCTGAGGTACCAGGCGCCGTAGCGAACGTTGATCTCCGGTTTGTAGAGGTCGGAGACGACGAAGCGCGAGCCGCCCGTACGGATGGCGATCCCTTTGGCGGTCGTGGGCTGGAGCTGCATGAGGCCGAGCGCGCCGGTGGGAGAGCGTGCGTCCGTGTTGAACTTGCTCTCCTCCTCGATCACGGCGGCGAGCAGTGCGGGGTTGAGGCGGTAGTTCGCGGCGTGGCCGCGGACGATCGACGCATAGCGCAGCGGGAACCACAGGCGCGCCCACCACGGCGGCTCGGTTCGCTGGAGGTAGAGAAACGCGCCGATGGCGGCAACGACGACGGCGCCCGCGAGCGTGAGCCGCCTCAGCGCACGCACAGTGCCTCGAACACCTTCCCGACGAACGCGTCGAGATCCGCGAGCGACCCGTCGTTCACGAACACGTAGTCCGCGCGTCGCACCTTCTCGTCGTCCGGGATGAGCCGCGCCTCGCGCTCGGCGAGCCCCGATCGCCGCTCCTCCCGCACCTCTGGTGGGGCGGTGACGACCACCACCGCATCGAACCGGCTCTCGCCTCCAGCCTCGTAGAGCAACGGCACTTCGATCACCGCTAGGGGTGCGTCGATGGACGCAAGCCAGGCGTCGGACGCCGCCCGCGTCTTCGGATGGAGCAGTTGCTCGAGCCAGTCGAGCTCGGCGCGGTCGCGGAAGACGATCTCGCCGATCCGGCCGCGGTCGTCGACGGCGGCGTCGCCCCAGCGCTCTCGGATCGCAGCCCGAACCTCAGCGTCGTCCGCGAGCAGGTCGTGCACGATCTCATCGGCGGACAGCGTTGCGGCGCCGTGCCGCGAGAACGCCGCGAGCGCCTCGCTCTTCCCTGCCGCGATGCCGCCGGTGATCGCGACCGCGAGCGGCCGCCGAGCCACTATTCGGCGGAGGGCTCGGCTTCCGAGTCGGCCTCGGCCGGCTCTGCCGAAGCCTCGGGGACAGCCGTCTCATCCGCTGCTTCGACGGCAGCCGGCTCTTCCGGTGCCTCGGCCGCAGCCGGCTCTTCCGGCGCCTCGACCGCAGCCGCCTCGTCCGTGAAGACGTCCTCGGAGAGATCGATCGCCAGGGGAGCAGCCTCTTCGCCGGGCTTCGGCTGGAGGGGCATGCCGTCCTCGACGCGCTTCAGCGACAGCGACAGCCGCCGCCGTTCCGCGTCGACCTCGAGAATGCGAACCTTCACGGTGTCGCCCTGCGACACGACTTCGCGCGGATTCTCGACGTGGTGCTGCGCGAGCTCCGAGATGTGCACGAGGCCCTCGACGCCCGGGAGGATCTCGACGAACGCGCCGAACGTGACCACCTTCGTCACCTTGCCCTCGACGACGTCGCCCTCCTGGTAGCTCTCGAGCACCTGCTGCCACGGATCGGTCTGCGTCTGCTTGAGCCCGAGGGAGATCCGCTGGCGGTCGCGGTCGATGTCGAGCACCTTGACCTCGACCTTCTGGCCGATCTCGAGTACCTCGGACGGATGGTTGACGTGGCTCCACGACAGCTCGGAGATGTGGATGAGGCCGTCCATCCCCTCGAGATCGACGAACGCACCGAAGTCGACGATGTTCGAGATCGTCCCTTCGACGACGTCGCCCGGGTTGAGCCGGTCGAGGATCGCCTGCCGCATGTCCTTGCGCTCGTCCTCGAGGACGGCGCGGCGCGAGAGCACGACGTTGTTGCGAGAACGGTTGAGCTCGATCACCTTGCAGCGAAGCTCTTGCCCGAGGTACTCGTCGAGATCCTGCACGCGGCGGATGTCGACGAGCGAGGCAGGCAGGAACCCGCGCACACCGAGATCGAGGATGAGGCCGCCCTTGACGACCTCGATGACGCGGCCGTTGACCGGCTGGCCCTGTTCGTACGCTGCCTCGATCGCCTTCCAGGCGATCTCGAAGCGCGCGCGCTTCTTCGACAGGATCAGGCGCCCTTCGGCGTCTTCCTTCGTCATCACGAGCGCGGCGATCTCGTCGCCGACCGACACCTCGTCGGCCGGATTCACCGACCGCCGGATGGAGAGCTCGCTGACCGGGATGACGCCTTCCGACTTGTAACCGATATCGACGAGCACCTCGTCCTTGTCGACGCGGACGACCGTGCCGTTCACGACCTCGCCCTCGTTGATGGTCGGGAACGTCGACTCGTAGTCGGGAATCAGCTCGCCGTCCGGACCGGTGGTCCAGACGCCTTCTTCGAGCCGCGGGTCGCTGATGGTGTCGTTTGCCATAGAAGGCGGGCAGTATAGCCCTAGGCTTGTAGACGCCCTCGGGCCTTCCTTGTTAGGTGTTGCAACACGGATACGCTGGGGCCGAGTGGACGAGCGCTACCCGATTGGAGACACGGAATCAGTGTCCGTCGCAGTCCTGCGACACGACGCCGGCGAGGGCTACCGGGGCTGGTCGGTCGCGGTCGGGCTGCGCGGCGCAGAGGCCACCGTTCACGTGCCCGGCCACTACCCCGCCGTGCTGGCGGGCCGGCTACGAGCCGCCGACGTGCGCTTCACCGCGGGCGCGCGCCTCGGCCGGGACGAGTACCTGGACCTCACCGCGCTCGTGCGCGACGGCCAGGAGTCGCTCGCGCTGTCGTCGAGCGCCCGCTCGCCGGTTCGGGTCACCGTGGAGGTGCCGCGCGAGGAGCTCGATGCCCTGGCGCGGCTGCTGGACGAGGCCCAGCAGCTGATCGAAGAGCTCCGCCAAGGCCTCGGCCTTGTCCCTGATTCCGTGCCCGAAGCCTTCTGAACGATGTCGTGACACCGACGGAACAGGGCCTGGCCCCGGACATGGCTGTGTCGGACGAAACACCTGCAGGGCCGCCTGACAGCACTTGTGCCAGGCCCGGTTACGGAACGTGCCCTAGTCCTTGGCCTCGCGCCAATTGTCGCCGGCGCCGACGTCGACGGCGAGAGGCGGGTCGAGCGGGTAGGCGTCGCACATCTCCTTGCGCATGAGCTCCTTGATCGTCGAGACCTCCGCGTCGGGCGCCTCGACGAGCAACTCGTCGTGGACCTGCAGCACGAGCCGCGAGCTGCGGCCTTCGTCACGCAACCGGCGGTAGATGTTCACCATCGCGATCTTGATGATGTCGGCTGCCGTTCCCTGCATCACCGAGTTGACGGCGAGCCGCTCGCCGAGCCCTCGCGTCTGACGGTTCGACGCGCGGATCTCCGGGACGGGCCGTCGCCTGCCGAGCAGCGTCGTCACGTAGCCGTCGCGTTCGGCCTGCTCGATCGTGCGCTGGATGAAGTCCTGCACGAGCGGGAAGCGCGCGAGATACGTGTCGATGTACGTCTGCGCCTCATCGCGCGGAATCTCGAGGTTCTCCGAGAGCCCGAATGCGGAGATGCCGTAGATGATCCCGAAGTTGACCATCTTCGCAATGTTGCGCTCGTCCTTCGTCAGCGTCGCCTGCTCCTTGCCGAGCACCTCGGCCGCGGTCGCCGCATGGATGTCCTCGCCACGCGCGAAGGCCTCGCGCAACTTCGGCTCACCCGACACGTGCGCGAGGATCCGCAACTCGACCTGCGAGTAGTCCGCCGACACGAGCCGGTGTCCGGACTCGGCGACGAACGCGCTGCGAATTTCCCGGCCGAGCTCCGTGCGGATCGGGATCGCCTGAAGGTTCGGGTTCGAGGTGGAGAGCCGGCCGGTCGCGGCCACCGCCTGGTTGAAGTGCGTGTGTAGGCGGCCGTCGTCGCCGATCAGCGTGGGCAGCGGGCCGAGATACGTGTTGACGAGCTTCGTCAGCTCGCGCCAGTCCTCGAGCACCTCGACGATCGGATGCTCGTGCCGGATCGTGCGCAGCACGCGCGTATCGGTCGAGTAGCCCGTCTTCCCCTTGCGCCCGGGGGTCAGCCCGAGCTCGTCGAAGAGCACGCGCGCAACCTGCTGCGTCGAGCCGAGCATGAACTCCTCCCCGGCGAGGTCGTATGCGCGCGCCTCGAGCTCTTCCACGCGGTCGGAGAGCCGGGCCGTGATCTCGCCCATGCGATACGTGTCGATCTTGACGCCCGCGTCCTCCATTGCTGCGAGGACTGCCGTGAGCGGCAGCTCGATGTCGTCGTAGAGCTGCTCGCTGCCGCGTTCGCGCAGCCGCGCGCGCAGCAGCGGCGCAAGCCGGCGCGGGACCTCGGCCGCGCGCACAAGCGCAGCCGTCTCCTCCTCGGCTGCAGGCTCGGGGAGTGCCTCGACGCCGTACTCGGCCGCGAGCTCGTCGATCGGGTATCCGGGGCGGCCAGGCTCGATGAGGTAGGCGGCGATGAGCGTGTCCTCAGCGGGAAGCTGCGTCAGCTGCGGGAGCTCCTTGTAGTCGTGCGCCGTGATCCGCGTTTCGCGGAGAGCGAGGGCAAGATCGTCAGGGAGGGGCGCGACGAGCACGGGCTCCCCATCACGGGCGACCGCAACGCGGTCGCCTCCAACTGCGACCGAGAGGGCTCCGACGAGCTTCGGCAACTCGTCGACCGTCTCCCAGGAAACGCCTGTGCCGGCAACGACCCTCTCAACGGAAGGAAGTGCTTCGTCGAGCGTGTCGACGCGGTTCAACAGGCCGCGGAACTCGAAGCGCCGGAACATGTCGAGCAACTGCGACCGATCGGGCGGCGCGAGAACGAGCTCGGCCGGATCGCAATCGAGCTCGAGGTCGCGGCGCATGGTCGCGAGCTCCTTCGACGCACGCGCGTCGTCCTCGTGCTCGGTCAGGTTCTTCCGCCGGCCGGGCGAGAGCTCTTCGAGATGCTCGTACACGCCGTCGAGCGATCCGTACTGGGCGATCAGCTGTCCTGCGGTCTTGTCGCCGATTCCCGGGACGCCCGGGATGTTGTCGGAGGTGTCTCCCTTGAGCCCGATGAAGTCGGGGATCTGGTCGGGCCGGATGCCGTAACGCGCCTCGACACGTTCGGGCGTGTAGACCTGCACGTCGCTGACGCCGCGGGGCGTCATCATCAGGCAGATGTTCTCGGACACGAGCTGGAACGCGTCGCGATCCGTCGAGACGACGCACGTGCGCACGCCCGCTGCGTCGGCGCGAGTCGCGAGCGTGGCGATCACGTCGTCGGCTTCCCACCCCTCGAACTCGAGGTTGCTGTACCCGAAGGCCTCGACGATCGGCCGGAAGAACGGGAACTGCTCCCGCAGGAGATCGGCCATCGGCTTGCGGCCTTCCTTGTAGACGACGTCTGCGGCCTCGGCGACTGCAGCGCGGTGCACGGGCCGCGTGTCCCAGGCGACGGCGACGCCTTTCGGCTTGTAGTCGCTCAGGAGCTTGAACAGCATGTTCGTGAACCCGAGCAGCGCGCCCGTCGGGAAGCCCTCCGTCGTCGCGAGCTCCTCAGGCAGTGCGAAGAACGCCCGGTACGCGAGGTTGTTGCCGTCGACGAGGAAGAGGTCGGACTCGCGCGCGGGCCCGTCGTCCAGCTCCAACTCCAGCCCCGTGAGCGTCTTCGGCGACATACATCGAGTCTAAGGTCCGCCGATGCCCCGGATCCCCCTACTCGCCGGCACGAAGCTCCTCATCGCGGCCGCGCCGGACGACGCGATCGTGCTCCGTCCGCCGGCCCCGGGCGCAGGCATCGCGGACGTCGGCGCAGCGGTCCGCGACGCGCTCCGCTTCCCGCTCGAAGGAGAGCCGCTCGAGGCGCTCGTGCGCCGACGCGGGCGAGCGACGATCGTCGTCGAGCCGCCCGCGCTGCCGATCCCCGGGAGCGCGGCGGATCCACGCCAGCTCGCGATCGGCGCCGTGATCGACGAGCTCGAGCGGTTCGGAATCCCCAGCGGCTACCAGACGATCCTCGTCGCGTGCGGCCTTGCGCGGCGGACGACGCAGCGCGAGCTCGAGAGCTTCGTCACACGCGACCTCGCGCGCCGCTTCCACGGTCATGTCGTCATCCACGACGCCGAGGACCCCGAGCTCGCCGTGCTCGACGATTCGTCTCAACCGGCGCTCCGCGTGAATCGCGCACTCGTCGAGACCGAGCTCGTCATCGTCGTGAGCGCGGCAGAGACGGTGCTGCACGGCGGGCCGGCCACGCTGCTCGGGGCGGCGGATGCCGAGGCGCAGCGTGCGGCCGGCGCCTATTCGCTTCTCGAGACGAGCGCGTCGCAGGGTTGGCATCTCGGCGTAGCGCTCGAGCGGGCGCTCGTCCGCCGGCTGCCGGTCGTCGGCGTGTCGCTCGTGCTCAACCATCCGCGCACGTCCGGCGCGCTCCGCGGCTATCCGTATGACCCCGAGGCGGTCGAACGCGTGGCGAGATCGCCGCTCCGCCACGTCTTCGCCGCGCTGCCCGACCGCGCGCGGCGCGAGATCCTGCACACGCTCCAGACCGAGGTGACCGCCGCGGCGGCGTTCGCGGGACCGCCGTCGGTGGCGCACGCCGAAGCGCTCTTGCGAGCGGTTGAGCTACGCCGCGCAGAGCTCGACGGCCCGCTCGACGCGATCGTCATCGGCGTGCCGGGAACGACGCCGTACCTCCCGCGCGAAGGGCCGAACCCGCTGCTGGCGGCGTACCTCGGCCTGGGCCTCGCGCTGCGCCTGTGGCGCGACGCGTTTCCGGTGGTTGACGGTGGCACCGCCATCCTCGCCCACCGTTTCACGCGGACGTTCGCACATCCCACCCAGACGCCGTATCGCCCGTTCTTCCACGCGGCGCGCATCGGCCGCGACCCGGAGATGCTCGCCGAGGCCGAAAGCGCCGCCGCGTCCAACCCACGAGGCATCGCGGACTATCGCAGCGGCCGCACCGTGCACCCGCTGCTGCCGTTCCGCGATTGGAACGCGTGCCAGCCGGCGCTCGGGCGCCTGGGTGCCGTCCTCGTCGCCGGGGCTGCGGACGCCACCGCCGTCCGGCAACTCGGCTTCGTTCCCGTCCACGGCATCGGCGCCGCGCTCGACCTCGCCCGCGGACGGACGAGCGGCACGCCGCGCATCGGCTTCCTCCTCAGCCCGCCCTACTTCCCACTACGCGTCGGCCGCGGGAACTAAGCGGCCGCGCCGGCCAAGCCGTCACGGCCTCTTCTGGTCGGCATCGCAAGCGACGCCTAAGTCTCGCCGAGATACGTCTTGCGCACCTGCGGGTTCTGCGCGAGCGCCTTCGCGTCGTCGGCGAGTGCGACGGTTCCCGTCTCGAGGACGTAGCCGCGATTCGCGACGTGCAGCGCCATGAGCGCGTTCTGCTCGACGAGGAGAATCGACGTTCCCTGCTTGTTGACCTCGACGATCGTCTCGAAGATTCGCTCGACGAAGATCGGCGCGAGCCCCATCGACGGTTCGTCGAGCATGAGCAGCGTCGGCCGCGCCATGAGCGCGCGCCCGATGGCGCACATCTGCTGCTCGCCGCCGGACATCGTCCCCGCCTTCTGCGTCCGCCGCTCGGCCAGGCGCGGGAAGAGCGTGAAGACACGCTCCATGTCCTCGCGAATTGCGCTGCGGTCCGAACGCTGGAACGCGCCCATCTCGAGGTTCTCGGTCACGCTCATGCGCGGGAACAGCTTGCGGCCCTCCGGCGACTGCGCGATTCCTCGCTTGACGATCGAGTGCGGCGCGTCGTGCGTGATGTCGCGGCCCTGGAACGAGATCGTTCCGTTGCGCGGATGGTTCAGCCCGTTGATCGAGCGAAGCGTCGTCGACTTGCCGGCGCCGTTGGCGCCGATGAGCGTGACGATCTCCCCTTCGCGCACGTCGATGGAGATCCCCTTCAACGCCTGGATGGAGCCGTAGTACGTCTCCACGCCCTTCAGCTCGAGCAGCGTGGCCGGCTGCGTGTTCACGACGTGCTCACCGCCGCGCTGCCGAGGTACGCCTCGATGACTCGCTCGTTCTTCTGGATCTCCGACGGCGTACCCTCGGCGATCTTCTCGCCGTAGTCGAGGACGGTGACGCGGTTGGACACACCCATGACGACGCGCATGTCGTGCTCGATGAGGAGAACCGTGAGCTTGCGGTCGGCCTGGAGCCTTGCGACGAAGTCCGTGAACTCCGCCGTCTCCTGCGGGTTCATGCCGGCGGTCGGCTCGTCGAGCAGCAGCAGCTTCGGATCGGTGGCGAGGGCGCGCGCGACTTCGAGCCGGCGCTGGTCGCCGTACGAGAGATTGCGCCCGATCTCGTTGTCCTTGCGCCGCAGCCCGCTGTAGTCGAGCAACTCGCGCGCGCGAGCGCGCGCGTCGACCTCCTCGTGCTTGACCCGCGGCGTCCTCAGGATCGCCTCGATGAGCGTGCCCTTCAGGCGCGTGTGCATCCCGACGAGGACGTTCTCGAGCGCGGTCATGTTCTGGAAGAGGCGAATGTTCTGGAACGTGCGGCCGATGCCGCGCTGCGTGTACGCGTGCGGAGGCTTCCCCGTCAGGTCCTCGCCGGCGAAGACGACGCTGCCTGCCGTCGGCTTGTAGACGCCCGTGAGCATGTTGAAGAACGTCGTCTTGCCGGCGCCGTTCGGACCGATCAGGCTGACGATCGATCCCTGCGGTACCGAGAAGTCGACGTCGTCGACCGCGACGAGACCGCCGAACTCCTTGCGCAACGAGAACGTCTGGAGAAGTGGCTCGTCCATCACGCGGCGGCGTCGTAGAGCGGCTCGTCGTGGACACCCTCGTGGAGCTCCGCAGCGCGGCGCCGGCTCGGGATCAGGCCCTCCGGGCGGAACAGCATCACGACCACGAGGATGACGCCGTAGATCCCGAAGTTGTACTCGGGAACGTCGAGCGCCTTGTGCCAGATCTGGACGTCCGATCCGCCCGGCCCGAAGTGCCCGTTCAGCCACGCGCCGATGTTGTTCAGCCCCTCCGAGTTCAGATAGGTAAGGAAACACGCGCCGAAGATGACGCCCCAGATGTTGCCCATGCCGCCGAGGATCACCATGACCAGGATGAAGACGGAGATCTGGAAATAGAACTCGTCCGGGTTCGAGCTGCCGTTGTAGCTCGCGTAGTACGCGCCGCCGACGCCGCCGAAGAACGCTCCGGTCGCATATGCCCACGTCTTCGTGCGCATGAGCGGAATGCCCATCGCCGATGCCGCGATTTCGTCCTCCCGGATCGCAATCCACGCGCGGCCGAGCCGTGACTCGCGCAGGCGCGCGCTGCAGAAGATGGTCAGCAGAACGAGCACGAGCACGGTCCAGAAGTAGTCGCGGTCGAACGTCGTTCCCAGCGCGCCGTAGTTCGCCGGCAGACCGAGGTGATGGTGCAGCCAGTTCCCGAAGCCCGGTGGGTCGATCGGCGTGATGCCGCCGGTTCCGTTCGTCAGGTTGAAGCCGCCGAGGCTGTCTCCGTTGCGCGCGACCTGCGGAAGGATCTCGCCGAACCCGAGCGTGACGATGGCGAGATAGTCGCCGCGCAGGCGCAGCGTCGGCAGCCCGATGATCACGCCGGCGAGGGCCGTGACGAGCCCCGCCGCGATCAGCACGAGCCAGATCGAGATGTGGATCCCCGTCAGCCCCTGGATGACGCCGACTCCGCCGAAGCGAACGTTCACCTGGGAGAACTGCGACGACGCCAGCCAGCCTGCCATGTACGAGCCCATCGCGTAGAAGGCGACGTAACCCAGGTCGAGCAGGCCCGCGTAGCCGACGACGAAGTTCAACCCCAGCGCCATCATCGAGAAGATGCCCATGTTCACCATCGTGCTCATGAGCGGGAACGTGCCGAAGATCGGAAGCTGCGGTAGCCCCGGGCTGACGCCGTTCGCGTTGTACGCGTAGAACGGATACGTGAACGCGATGGCGAGGGCCGCGAGCGGAAGAAAGTATCGGCCGACCCTCCGGCCCCGAATCGTCACGCTGCCATAGCGTGGAATGACGAGAACGAGCACGACCGCCGCGATCGCGAGCGCCGACCACTGCCAGACGCCGAGGAAGGCGACGAGCAGCAGGGTGATGCCGGTCCAGATCCCGGCCTTCACCGCGCGGCGCGCGGTCGTCGGCAGCGCAGTCCAGCGCTCGTGACTCAGACCGAGGCGACCGAGGGCTTCCCACCAGCCGGCGGAGATCGCTGCGCGGAGGCGGCGGCGCACGTCAGGCTCCTTCCGGGGTTCTCTCCCCGAGCAGCCCCTCGGGGCGGAACACGAGGATGAGGATGAGAATCCCGAAGACGATCGACTGCGTCCAGTCGCTGCCGGGGGCGTGCCAGAGCAATCCCTCGTTGAACGCCTGGATGAAGCCGATGAGGAGCGCGCCCAATACGGCGCCGGGGAGGTTCCCGATGCCGCCGAGAACGGCAGACGTGAATGCGATGAGCCCGAGCGTGTAGCCGGTGTCGTACCGGATCTGACCGAAATAGAGCGCGTAGACGAGGCCGCCCGTGCCGCCGAGCGCACCGGCGATGAGGAACGTGAACGAGATCGTCCGGTTGACGTCGATGCCCATCATCGCCGCCGCGTCGCGGTCCTGAGCGGTGGCGCGCATGGCCTTCCCCTGCCGTGTCTTCTTCACGAGCCAGACGAGGAGCAGGAGCGTCGGCGCCGTGATCATGAGGACGATGAGCTTCTCCCACGTATACGTGATGCCGGCGACCGAGAACACGGCCCCGCGCGGCAGGAGGTTCGGCACCGCGGTGTAGTCCGGCCCCTTCCAGCCGATGGCGACGTCCTCGAGGATGAAGGACACCCCGATCGCGGTGATCAACGGCGCAAGTCGAGGCGCGCCTCGTAACGGGCGATAGGCGACGCGCTCGATCCCCGCGTTCAGCAGCCCGCACGCGGCCATCGCGACGAGCAGCGATCCGACGATCGCAGCTACGAGGGCGAGTGTCGACGCGTTCGCCTGCAGGTGGAAGACCGAAAGGAGCATCGTCGCGGAGAACAGCCCGCCGAGCATGAACACGTCGCCGTGCGCGAAGTTGATCAGCTCGAGGATCCCGTAGACGAGCGTGTAGCCGAGCGCGACGAGCGCATAGAGCGCGCCGTTCGTCAGCCCGATGAACGCGATCGTGACGAAGTAGGCCGGTCCCTTGACGAAGTTGACGATGAGCCACGCGAGGAGCAGGCCGACGAGCGCTGTCGCGACCACCGGCATCACGTACGAGCTGTACGAGCGCCTCCGCCGCAGCGGCACTTCCATGTGAGCGTGGGTTGCCATCGGGGAGTTCGTTTGATGAGACCGGGGGAGGCTCGATGAGCCTCCCCCGGTTTAGTGCCGAACTGTCCTCTTGGTTACCCGCCGATGAGGCTCGCGCCGGGCACGAGCGTCTTGACCGGGTTGAGGTTCTTACCGGCCTGCTTGTAGATCGTGATCGGCGTCAGGTTCGTGTCGCCTGCCGCGTTGATCGTGAACGTCCCGAGGATCCCGTTGGTGACCGTGAGCCCGAAGACGGACTTCGTGGTCGCCGCCCGCTGGCCGCCGCCCTTGGCAATCGCCGAGATGGCGACGTCCATGGCCTGCGCGCCGTATGCGGCATACGGGTTCGGGGTGGCACCGATCTGCTTGCCGAAGCTCTTGATGAACGTGGCGCCCACGCCCGTCAGAGCCTTCGGCGGCTCGCCGGCGACGCTGATGTACGCGCCGTTGCCGACCGTGCCGTTCGCGTTCGGATCGCTGAAGCCGTCAGGCATCTGCAGCTGGATATGAGGATCCACCGACTTGATGTCCTGCATCAGCTTTGCGCCGTTGTTGCAGACGATGCCGCCGAGGAAGACGGCCTGTGCGCCCGATGCCTTGATCCGGGTCGCCAGTGCCTCGTAGCTCGACGCCTTCGCATCCCAACCCTCGAAGCCGGCAACCTTGATGCCGAGCTTCGTCGCTGCTGCCCGATAGGTCGTGGCGACGCCGAAGCCGTACGTCTGCTTGTCGTTCAGGACGTACACCTTCTTGAAGCCGAGCGCCTTCGACCACATCGCGTCAGCAGGGCCCTGGATGTCGTCGGTCGCGACGACGCGGGCGTAGTTGCGAACGCCGGTCGGGTAGTACTTCTGCGGCTCGCCGACGTCCCACTTCTTCGTGAGTCCGGGGTTCGTGTTCGCCGGGCTGATCATCAGCAGCGACGCCCGGTCGAGAATCGGAACCTCGATCTTGGCGGCGCCGGAGTTGAACGTCCCGAGAACGGCGATGACCGACCGGTTGTTCGCGTACAGGTGGGCATTCGTCGCACTCTTCGCCGTGTCCCAGCCGCCCGTCTGAGCGGTGGAGTCGTCGCAGGACTGGTAGCCGATCTTGTACGGGCCGGCCTTCCAGCCCGCGTTCGCCAGCGCCCAGATCTCTGCACGCGAAACCTGCACCGTCTGGTGCCGGATCGCACCCTGCAGCGGCAGGTCAGACGCGACGATGAAGTCCGGCGAGCCGGACCCCTTGTAGACGATGGGGCCGCACGACGACGACGGCAGCGGCGTCACGCCGGCCGTCGCGCTGCGGGCACTGCCGGTGGTCCCGGCGACGACGACGGCAACGGCCGCCGCGACACCGAGCGCCAACAGCGAAAACTTCTTATTCAACGCTCCCTCCTCCATTGTCCGACCCGATGTGTTCCGTGCCGCGGGAAGAGCCTTATCCGCCCTCGGACTTGCGTTGGGGGAGTATTTCGCGCCCTTGCCCGGGTTTCAAGCTTGCTCGGTGAGGTTTTCGGGAGGGCCTACAATGCTGGTCGCCCGCGGCGGTGGCGCAATTGGTCGACGCGATGGCCTCAAAAGCCATTGTCCTTCGGGACGTGTGGGTTCGAGTCCCACCCGCCGCATCAAACCGTCGATTACGGACACGGAGCCCCGTCCGAGCGGCTATGACTAGGGCGGATGGCGAAGACGGTCGGCATGCTCACCGGCGGGGGCGACTGTCCCGGCCTGAACGCGGTCATCCGGGCCGTCGTCCGCAGCTCCGACGAGGCGGGTTGGGACTCCGTCGCCGTGCTCGAGGGCTGGCGCGGCCTCGTCGAAAGCCGCTTCCAGGACCTCGGCGTGCAGGAGGTGTCGGGGATCCTCCCCCGCGGCGGGACGATCATCGGCACGAGCCGCACGAACCCGTTCAAGCTCGACGGGGGCGTCGAGAAAGTCCTCCAAAGCTTCCGCGACCGCGAGCTGGACGCGCTCGTCGCGATCGGCGGCGAGGACACGCTCGGCGTGGCGTCGCGGCTCTTCACCGAGTACGGGCTCCCGGTCGTCGGCGTGCCCAAGACGATCGACAACGACCTCTCGGGCACGGACTACACGTTCGGCTTCGACACCGCCGTGACGATCGCGACCGAGGCGATCGACCGGCTGCACACCACGGCCGAGTCGCACAACCGCGTCATGGTCGTCGAAGTGATGGGCCGTCACGCAGGTTGGATCGCCGTGATGAGCGGAATCGCCGGCGGCGCCGACGTGATCCTCATCCCCGAGCAGCCGGTCGACTTCGACGAGGTCACCGAGTCGATCCGCAAGCGCCACGCGCGCGGGAAGAACTTCTCCATCGTCGTCATCTCCGAGGGGTGCGAGCTGCCGGGCGTGCAGGACAGCGGCGAGGTCGACCAGTTCGGGCACGTCATCCTCGGCAACCGCGGCGTCGGCGAGGTGCTCGGCCGAGAGATCGAACAGCGCACCGGGTTCGAGACGCGCGTGACCGTGCTCGGGCACGTGCAGCGCGGCGGCAGCCCGACGCCGCGCGACCGCGTGCTCGCCACCCGCTTCGGCTTGAAGGCGGCGGAGCTCACGCGCGCCGGCGAGTTCGGAACCATGGCCGCGCTGCGCGGCGACGACATCGTCGCGGTTCCGCTCGCCGAGGCGACCGCAGAGCTGAAGACCGTGCCGCCGGAGTGGTACGCGGTGGCGCAAGCCTTCTTCGGGTAGCAATTCCGCGTGTGACCTGGGGGCACGCCCACGAGGCGTTTTCGCAAGTGTGGCCTGCGTTCGCCCTCGTCGCCGGCCTCCTTCTCGTCGGCGCCGCAGCGGCGCGCGAAGGGCTCTTCTCCGAGTTGGGCGCGCTCGCGGCACGCGCGCCGGGCGGAGGTGCAGCGCTCCTCGCCTCCTTGTTGCTCGTCACGGCTTTGGTCACCGCCGTCCTCAACCTCGACACGGCCGTCGTCTTCCTCACACCGGTGCTCCTCCACGCGGCCAGGCATCGGGGCCTCGGCGAGGAGCCCTTTCTGTACGGCGCGGTGTTCATGGCGAACTCCGCGTCGCTGCTCCTCCCCGGCTCCAACCTCACGAATCTGATCGTGCTCGCGCACAACCCTGTGTCGGGATCGACGTTCGCCGCGCGCCTGTGGCCGGCATGGGTCGTCGCGGTGGCCGTGACGATCGTCTTCCTCGCGATCGTCTTCAGGCGCCACCTGCGACCGACGCTGGCGCCTGCGGTCGAGCGCGCGGCTTTCAGGCCGCGCGCCGGCTCGTCGGCGGTGGCCGTCGCCACCGTCCTCGTGCTCGTGCTGGCACGGCCTGCGCTGCCCGTGCTCGCGGTCGGCGCCGCTGCCGTTCTCGCCGGCCGAGTCCCGCTGCGTGCCTCGGTGCGCGCAGCGAACCCGATCCTGCTCGGCGGCGTGCTCGGCGTCGCCGTCCTTCTCGGGACGCTGGCCCGTGCGATCCACAGCCTCGGCCATCTCGCCACGCACATGGGTCGCTGGACGACGGCCTGGCTCGGCGTCGGGGCGGCGGTACTCGTCAACAACCTGCCTGCGGCGTCGGTCCTTTCAGCCGAGACTCCGGCTCACCCACGCGCGCTCCTCCTCGGGCTGGACCTCGGGCCGAACCTCGCCGTGTCGGGATCGCTCTCCGCCGTCCTCTGGCTGCAGGTTGCACGCGCAGCGGAGGCCAAGCCCTCCGTCGTTCGCTACAGCCTGCTCGGGCTCGCGCTCGTCCCGCTGTCGCTGACGCTCGCGCTGCTGGCGGCGACGCGCTTCTAGTTCACAGCTCTGCGAGCGGGAGCGAGCGGTGCCGGCGCGGCGGGACGAGGAAGTTCTGCCGGTGCGTCGTCGTGAGCACGGAGTTGAAGCCTGCCGCGCGGTTCCGCGGCTGGACCGGGAGCTTCTTGCCGCCGGGGAAGACGCCGTCCATTGCCAGCCGGTTCCGTTCGAAGTCGTCCCCGGACGGGTTGAAGACGACGAAGTGGACGCCGGCCGCCGGCTCCTTGCTGAGGCCGTCGTGCGCCGGGTCGGACGAGAAGGCGAAAGGGTTGTCGAGCGTGTTGAAGTCGGCGCGCTGCGGAATCGCTGTCCCTTTCGGGTAATGGGTGCCGTCTTCTCCCACGGTGTCCTGCAGCAGACGAGACGTCGCCTGGATGGACGCGCTGTGACCGAACCGTCCGGTTTTATGGAACTGGCGGACGAGCTCCGCCTCCGGCGAGACGGCCGCCGGTCCCTGCGGAACGGTCTGCATTCCCTGCCGCACGTTCGTCATGCCGGGACGAAACGCCGTCAGCACGCGCTCGTCGAAGTCGAAGTTGAGATACCACGCCTCGAGGTCCTCGCTGATGTGCGAGAGATGCATGTGCGTACCGTTGCGGAAATAGCCGGAGCGGAGATCGACGTACCCGAGGGTCTCGTGGTTCGCGATCGTTCCCGGGCCGAGGCCGGCTTTCTGTGTCGACGTGAACCCGAGGAAGAGCTCGGAGCCGTCGGGGATGAGATCCGCGCCCGGGACGCCGGCTGCGACAGCCATCTTCTTGGGCAAGCTCTGGCCACCTCCGAAACCGCCGCCGGCAAAGCCGTGCCGGATGCTCGCCACGGTGAAGAACGGCAGGTCGAAGATCTCCTTCCGCGCCGCTTCGATGTGCTCCACGCGGTCGCTGCGGAACAGAAAGGCGACGTCGTTCGCTTCGAGGATCGTGTTCGCTGGATCGCTCGGGAATCGCCGCGTCGGGAGGAGCACCGGCTTCTGCGCGCGGCGGTCGTACGGGAGGTGGGTGTTCGCCTGCTCCGAGACATACGTGTCGAAGTACGTCTGACTCCATGCCACGGTCACGCCGAGCCCGGCGGGCGTGAGCGCATACGTCGAGTCGATGCGCCGAAGCACGTCTTCGAGCTGCCGCTGCGCGCCGCGCAGGTCGGAGAGGTTGTCGAGATTCGCCGTCACGACCGCGCTGTGCAGCGGCGGGACGACAACTTCGACGCCCTCGCTCTGGGTGGTTGCGAGGTCGAGGAGATGCTGTTCCGCGGGCATGCCGGCAGGCTCGGCGAGCGGCCGCGCAGGCGCAGACCCGAGCTGGTCGACGAGCTCGTAGATCCCACCGCCGACGGCCGCGGCCGCCGCACCGCCGAGGAACGTGCGCCGTGTGAGCCGCATCAGCGCGCGGGCTGCACGAGCACGAGGCTCTTGAGCAGATGCAGGAGGTTCTGCTTGACCCGCGTTGCGTTGTCATACGGAATGATCACGTGCTGGCTGACGGTGTACAGCCCGCCGCCGTGATGCCACAAGAGCAGGATGTGCCACTGGTCGGCGCCCTGATTCACCTGGTACACGGTCGCCTTGATTCCGTTCGCCGCCATGTGGCCGACCGGATCCGCGAAGCACGGAACCGTCGTCTTCCCCACGGGCCCAGGGCACGTCGGGATCGTCGAGCGTCCGGGATAGCCGCGGAAGTTCACGTGCACGTCGCCGCTTCCGAGGTCGCCGTGCTCGAGGAAGCCGACGAGGTAGCTGCGGTCCTTGCCGATCGAATAGATGTCCTGGTACTGGCCGCCGATGTGCGCGTCGAGCGGGTTGGGCATCCATCTCGGGCAATAGACCGGTGCCCCGACCTTGTCCGCGAGCTTCTGCCATCCCGTCGCCCAGGTCGCCGGGCAGGCAGCCTTCGGTGCAGCGACAGCGCCCTGCGCGAGAACGCCCAGCGCCAACGCGACGAGACCCGCGGCCGCGGTCACCCTCATGGCGAACAGCGTAGCGCCCTAAACGTCAGGCGGCAGCCCGCCGACGAGCGGCGAGACTTCGTGACCGTCGACGATGACCGCGTCGCAGCCGGCGCGCTCCAGCTCCAGGACTTCTTCGCGGTTTGTGAGCTGCAGATCGGCGATGGCGAGCTTCCCGGCAGGCACCGCCACGAGCATCTCAAGCACGACTTCGAGCGGCGTCTCGTCGTCGTCCCGCTCGACCGGCGAGAGCAGGAAGATCTCGGGGTCGACGCGCTCCAGGGCTCGCTCCAGCTCTTCCTCGTCCCGGACCTCGACGGCGCAGTCGAGCCCGAGCTCGAGCGCCTGCGCATGGAGCTCCTCGAGCCGTCCGTCGTCCTCGTCGAGTGCATCGAAGACGAGCAGGTACGCGTCAGCGGACGCGGACGCGCGCTCGAGCGAGACATCGGCGCGCCAGAGGATCGGAAGCGAGCTCGTCGCGCGCATCGCACTCGGGTCGCCGCGCACGACGAGCGCCTCCGCGCGTTGCTCCTGCGCGGCGCGTGCTGAGTCCGGGTCCTCGACGGCGGCGATGACGGAGATGCCGTCGCCTTCGGCGATGGCGTGACTGAATCGGCGTTGCGCCATTCCTGCGCCCGTAGCGTATCGAGCGGTCATTGGCCGATCGGATGCCATACGGTCTTGAGCTCCAGGAAGCTGGCGATCTCCCACGGGCTCTGGACGTCGACACCGCCGTGGACGACGCGCTTCACGTTCTCGGCGGCGAGCTGCTCGAGCTCTGCTGCGGCCCCGTTGGCGGCGCCGAGGTCGAGCGCGTTCACATCCATGTGGGACGCGAGGACGGGAGCGAGCTCGGAGCGGAAGCCCGTGAGCAGGTTGACGACGCCGCCCGGGAGGTCGCTCGTCGCGATCGCCTCCGCGAGCTCGATCGCGGCCAGGGGCCGCTGTTCCGAGGCGACGGCCACGACGGCGTTGCCGCCCACGAGCGGAGGCAGCAGACGCGTCACGAGACCGAGGAGTGGTGGCTCGTCCGGTGCGAGCACCGCGACGACGCCGGTCGGCTCCGGGATGGTGAAGTTGAAGTACGGGCCGGCAACGGGATTTGCGCCACCGAGGACCTGCGGAAGCTTGTCTGCCCAGCCGGCGTACCAGACCACACGGTCGATCGAGCGCTCCACCTCGTCACGGCCGCTGCACAGCTCTGCGAACTCGGGAATGCGCGCTTCGACCATCTCCGCCAGCCGGTAGAGCACCTGGCCGCGGTTGTACGCCGTCGCCGCGGCCCATCCGGGCTGCGCAGCGCGCGCGGCGCGAACGGCATCGCGCACGTCCTTGCGCGACGCGCGTGCGACGTTCTGACCCTCGGCCTCGTACGTGCGACCGGATTCGCTCCGCGGGAACGCTCCGCCGACGAACAGCTTGTACGTCTTCTTGATCGGCAGGCGCGTCAGTCGTCGAACCTCAGGTAGGACTCGAGCCCGTGCAGTCCGCCTTCGCGCCCGAAGCCCGATTCTTTGTACCCGCCGAACGGCGAGGTCGGGTCGAAGCGGTTGAAGGTGTTCGCCCAGACGACGCCTGCGCGCAGCCTCTGCGCCATCCAGAGGATCCGCGATCCCTTCTCCGTCCACACCCCCGCGCTCAAGCCGTAGGGCGAGTTGTTCGCCTTCTCGACCGCTTCCTCCGGAGTGCGGAACGTGAGCACCGACAGCACCGGACCGAAGATCTCTTCCTGCGCGATGCGGTAGCTCTGCGCGACGTTCGTGAACACGGTCGGCGCGAACCAGTACCCCTTCTCCGGGAGACGGCATGGCGGCTGATAGATCTCCGCGCCCTCCGCTCGGCCGGACTCGACGAGCTCGCGAATCTTGTCGAGCTGCATCGCCGAGTTGATGGCGCCAACGTCGGTGTTCTTGTCGAGCGGGTCGCCGACGCGCAGCGTCTCGAGGCGGCGCTTCAGCTTTTCGACGAGCGGCTCGTAGATCGACTCCTGCGCAAGCAAGCGCGAGCCGGCGCAGCACACGTGCCCTTGGTTGAAGTAGATGCCGTTGACGATTCCCTCGACCGCCTGGTCGAGCGCGCAGTCGTCGAAGACGATGTTCGCCGCCTTGCCGCCGAGCTCGAGCGTGAGCTTCTTCCCCGAACCGGCGAGGCGGCGCTGAATCGCCTTTCCGACGTCCGTCGATCCGGTGAACGCGATCTTGTCCACCCCGTCGTGCTCGACGAGCGCCGCTCCCGTTCGGCCGTCGCCGGTGACGATGTTGACCACGCCTGCCGGCAGCTCCGCCTGGCGCAGGACGTCGCAGAAGAGGAGCGCCGTCAGCGGCGTCGTCTCCGCCGGCTTGAGCACGACGGTGTTGCCGCACGCGAGCGCGGGCGCGATCTTCCACGCGAGCATGAGCAGCGGGAAGTTCCACGGGATGATCTGGCCGGCAACGCCGACCGGGCGCGGGCGCCGGTTCGGGAACGCGTACTCGAGCTTGTCCGCCCATCCTGCGTAATAGAAAAAGTGCGCGGCCGCGAGCGGCAAGTCGACGTCGCGCGACTCCTTGATCGGCTTTCCGCCGTTCAGCGACTCGAGCACCGCAAACTCGCGCGCGCGCTCCTGCAGGATGCGCGCGATCCGGAAGAGGTACTTCGCCCGCTCCGATCCCGGCAGCGATGACCATCCATCGGCGAAGGCCGTGCGCGCAGCGACGACAGCACGGTCGACCTCCGCGACGCTCGCCTGGCCGATGACGGCGAGCGGCTCCTCAGTCGCAGGCGAGATCGTTTCGTACGTCTCGCTCGCCTCCACCCACTGGCCGCCGATGAAGAAGCCGTAACGGTCGCGCAAGTGGACGACGTCGCGCGACTCGGGAGCGGGCGCGTACGTCCAGTCGGACGGGACGACCGGACTGGCGCCTGGGCGATCGAGCTCAGCCATCCGGGGCCTCGGGGCCGCGGCGTGCTCCCACCTCCATCCCCCCACCCTTTTGGGTGGGGAGAACGGTAGGCCGGCAGGCGTTACTGCGGGGTCGCAGTTGTGTGCCGAGAGGCGAAGTCTTCGTCCACACGTCAGTCGAGGGTGAAGTAGTCGGGGCTCTGGTAGGCGCCGGTCTTCTCTTTGCGCAGCTGCATGAGAATGTCGTTCAGCAGCGTCGACGCGCCGAGCCGGTAGAGGTCAGGCGTCAGCCACTCCGCTCCGAGTGTTTCGTGCACGACGACAAGATGCTGCACCGCCTGCTTCGCCTGGCGGATGCCGCCTGCCGCCTTGAAGCCGACCCGCCGCCCCGTCTCGAAGTACACGTCGCGCACGGCTTCGAGCATGCAGAGCGCAACCGGCAGCGTCGCCGCGGGCGAGATCTTGCCGGTGGACGTCTTCACGAAGTCGGCGCCGCCGGCGATCGCGAGAAGCGTCGCGCGGCGGACGTTGTCGTACGTTCCGAGCTCGCCGGTCTCGAGGATGACCTTCAGGTGCGCGTCCCCGCACGCCTCCTTCACGCGCACGACTTCGTCGTACACCTTCGCGTACCGCCCGGAGAGAAACGCGCCACGGTCGATGACCATGTCGATCTCGTCGGCTCCCAGCTCGACCGCGCTACGCACGTCCGCGACCTTGATCGACGTGGGGTACTGGCCGGACGGGAAGCCGGTCGCCACTGCGGCGACGTGCACCCCGCTTCCTTCGAGGCGCTCGCGCGCGGTCGGAACGAGATTCGGATAGACGCAGATGGCGGCGCACGACGGAATCGACGGATCCGACGGATCCGGCCGCATCGCCTTCGAGCAGAGCGCCGCGACCTTGCCCGGCGTGTCCGCGCCCTCGAGCGTCGTCAAGTCGGTCGTCCGGATCGCGAGGTGGAGCGCGAACACCTTCGCGTCGCGTTTGATCGACCGCTTCGCGAGCGAGGCTGCGCGCTCTTCGAGCGCGACCGCGTCGACGGACCCGATGCGGGGCAGTCGCGGCTCGAGCGGGAGCTCGAAGCCGGCCGGGAGTACAGGCGCCTGCGCCACGCGCTCAGTGTAGGGCCAGCCCGTGGCTCGAGGCTCGACGCTGTACCGTCAGCCGCCGTGAAGCGGCGACTCCTGAGACTTGCGCAGCGAACAGGTCTTCTCGGCCCTGCTTTTCGCGCGTACGAGCTCGCGATGGCGGTCCGCCCCACGCGTGTGCAACAGGTCGACGGCCCGCCGCTTCCGCCGCGGCGCTTGATGGTGCGCGTGGCCGGCACGGCCGACTCCGACTGGTTCCTGCGGAGCGGGCGCGCGGCATACGACGCGATCGAGGCGAGCGTCCCCCTCGAGGAGATCGACACCGTGCTGGACTTCGGCTGCGGCTGCGGGCGCGTGCTTCGATACTGGCAAGGCCATCCGGCGACCGCGACGGGAAGCGACCGTGACGCCGGCGCAGCGGAGTGGTGCCGCAGCAACCTCCCGTTCGCGCGCGTGGATCAGAACGGGCTCGCTCCTCCACTCGCGTACGACGACGACAGCTTCGATCTCGTCTACGCGCTCTCCGTCTTCACGCACCTCACGGACGAGCTCCAAACCGCATGGCGCGACGAGCTGCGCCGTGTGTTGCGACCGGGCGGACGGCTCCTGTTCACGACGCACGGTCGCTCGTACTTGCCGCGGCTCGAGCCCGAGGAGCGCGAACGGTTCGAGCGCGGCGAGCTCGTCGTCCGCTGGGGCGAGCTGCCGGGGAGCAATCTCTGCAGCGCGTATCACCCGGAGACATACCTCCGCGAGACGTTCGCCCGCGACTTCGAGGTCGTCCGGATCGAGCCGGAGGGAGCACTCGGCAATCCGACGCAGGACCTGATCGTCCTGCGACGCCCACTCAGCGCGTGAGCGTCACCTTGCGAAGACCCGCCGGGTTGTCGACGTCGAGGCCGCGCAGCCGGGCGAGTCGCATCGCCGTCACCTGGCCGGGGATGACCGCGACCAGCGGGCTCAGCCACTCGGGCACCCCCGCGACGAGTGGCAGCGCCGTGTCCGCCTGCGCGAGCAGCTCGGGCACGTCGGACACTGCGAGCAGCCGCGCCTGCCGTGCCACGAGCGCGGGCACGAGCTCGGCCACGCTTTCGTGCGCGGGGCCCGAGGGCGCGACGACGACAACGGGCCAGCCAGGGCGGATCGCGGCGATCGGCCCGTGCATCAGATCTGCCGGCGAATACGCTTCGACCATGAGACCCGACAGCTCACGGATCTTCAGCGCGACCTCGAACGCCGTTCCGTAGTTGACTCCACGCGCGACGACCGTCGCTCCCACGACACCCATGTAACTGGCAAGTTCAGTAGCAGGTTCGAACGAGAGCTCGATCTGCTCCTCGAGCAGGCCCGGCATGCGTTCCAGCTCCGCGCGCGCGACGGCATCGTCGCTGATCGCCGCGAACAGCATCGCGATCGCGCCGAGCGAGTTGAGGTACGTCTTGGTCGCGGCGACCGCCTTCTCCTCGCCGGCTTCGAGCGGCAGCACATGCTCGGCCTCGCTTGCGAGCGGCGAGCGCGGGTCGTTCGTCAGCGCGATCGTCGGACGACCCTGCCGACGCGCTTCGGCCAGCACCGCGCGCACGTCGGGCGACGCACCCGACTGCGAGATCCCGAGGACGATGGCGCCGTCGAGCCGCGGCGGCTGCTCGTAGATCGTGTACAGCGACGGGGTCGCGAACATCACCGGAACGCGATTCGCGCGGCCGAGCACGTACTGCGCGTAGCGCGCGGCGTTCGAGGAGCTGCCGCGCGACGCGATCAGCACGTAGCGAACGTCGTCGCGGCGGAATGCAGCGGCGAGCTCCGCCGCGCGACTCGCTTGTTGCTCGAGCAGCCGTGCAAGCGCGGCCGGCTGCTCGCGCAGCTCAGTCTCGAGCCACGACACGCTCTTCTCCCGCGCAGAGAACATGGACGATGTCGAGGCGGTCGTCGATGACGACGATGTCGGCGGCGGCACCGGGCTCGAGCACGCCCACGTCCGTGCGGCCGAGGATGCGCGCGGGCACGGTCGTCGCCGCGCCGATCGCGTCCTCGAACGGGATACCGAGCGCATGCACGTTCCGGATCGCGTCGATCATCGTCAGCACCGTGCCGGCGAAGACGCCGTCTTCCCGCGTCGGCGGGCCGTCGGCGACCTCGATCTCGACCTCGCCGAGCTGATAGATGCCGTCGCCGTTCGAGGCGCCCGCGGTCGCGTCGGTGACGAGCGCGAGCCGGCCTTCGGCAGCCGCCCACACCAGGCGGACGGTTTCGTCCGCCAGATGGTGGCCGTCCACGATCATCTGCACGAACACCTCGCGCCGCGTGAGCGCGACGCCGACGATGCCGGGGTCGCGGGAGCGAAACGGCCGCATCGCGTTGAAGAGGTGCGTCGCCGTCGAGACGCCGAGATCGAACGCGTTGTGCGCCTCCTCGGCGGTCGCGTTCGTGTGGCCGGCCGAGACGACGACGCCGCGTTCGAGCAGACGGCGGATAACCGCGCCCGCGCCGGGCAGCTCGGGTGCGAGCGTCATCTCGGTCACGCCGCCGGGCTCGAGCAGCCGCTCGAGCAGGTCGAGGTCCGGGTCGCGCCGATGGGCCTGCGGATGCGTGCCGAGGCGCTCCGGCGACAGGAACGGCCCTTCGAGATGCGCACCGAGGATCCGCGGCCGCGCGCCGTTGACGGGCAACGCGCGCAGCGCGTCGATGATCGTGCTCTCGGCCGCCGTGATGAACGTCGGCTGGTACGCGGTGACTCCCGTGTGCAGCAGCGCCTCGCCGGCCCGCACGTAGTCCTCGGTCGCTGCGGCGAGGAAGTCGACGCCACCGAATCCATTCACCTGGAGGTCGACGAAGCCCGGCACCGCAATCCGGCCACGCATGCCGCCGGCGAGGCCGAGGTCCACGACGACTCCGTCTTCGACGTCGACGTCTCCTGCGACGAGCTCGCCGCGAACAAGCGCCGCTTCAACGCCGAGTCTCATCGCCGGCTCCCGAGAGCGACGCTGACCGATCCGCGCGCTCCCTCCAGCCGGCGGCGAGCGTCCTCTGCGTCGACGCCCGCGAGCAGCACGACGAGTGCGACGCGCGCATCGCCGCCCGCCTCGGCGAGTGCGGCGTCGACCGCGTCCTCGGGAGCGCCGCTCGCAAGCACGACGTTGCGGCGCGCGCGCTCGCGCAGCTTCTCGTTGTGCTGGACGACACCGACCATCAGGCCGGCATACGTGCGGCCGAGCCGGATCATCGTCACCGTCGAGATCGCGTTCAAGATCATCTTCTGCGCCGTCCCGGCCTTCAGGCGCGTCGACCCACTGACGAGCTCCGGGCCGACGTCGGCGACGACGGCGTGGTCCGCCGCCGCGGCAAGCGGACTATTCGGTGCGCACACGACGGCGACACCGAGGGCACCTCGGGCGAGCGCCTCCCCAAGGGCGGCGACTGTAAAGGGCGTCGACCCGCTGGCGCTCACCGCAACGACGGCGTCGTCCGCGCCAACGCCCGCCTCGCTCACGAGCCTGCGACCGAGCTCCTCGTCGTCCTCGGCGTCGATCTCGTCGACGGACAACGCGACGACCTCGCCGGCCGGCGACCCGAACGTCGGGCCGCATTCGAACGCGTCGAGCTCGGCGAGCCGCCCGGACGTGCCGGCTCCGACGTAGACGAGCCTGCCGCCGCGCGCTAGCCGCTCGACGATTGCGTCGACCGCGGTCGCGAGCTCGTCTCCGGCAACGGCGACCGCATCGGCGACCGCGTCGTCCGCGGCGTTCATGAGTCCGATGAGCGCGCGGGTCGGCCGGTCTTCCAACGCGGGCGCGCCCGTGAGCGCGGTCGTGACCGCCTCCCACACGAGCGGCGCATCGGGCGTCGCAATGGCGGTCATGTGACCGCACGCCTCGTAGCCCCATGTCCAGAGATCGTCGATGCCTTCCTCCCGCGCAGCCGCGATCGCCGCCTCGAGCTCGGGGATCTCGTCGCGCGTGAGCCCGAAGCTCGGCACCCACAGCTGCGCGCCGACGCCGTGGCGCGCGCAAGTCTCGCCGAGGAGCCGCGCGAACCGGCGCACGAACGGGCCGGCCGGCTCGCCCCAGTGCTTCCAGTACGGATCGGTGGCGAAGGTCGTCAGTCCCGGGAGCGAGGCAACCGCGTCCCAGTCGGAGATGCCCTGCGTCCCCTCGGTGGACGGCAGCAGGCAGATCGTGTTGTCGCCGCCGCGCGCGGCCACGTCGGCCACCACCTCGCGCAGGAAGTCGACCACCGACGCCTCGCGGAATGCGCGCACCTCCGGCGTCTGCTCGCGCGGAAGATCGCCGCCGAACCGCTCGCGGCAGTGGTCGCAGCGGCACGTCCAGCGCGCCTCGTCGTCGACGCCGACGTGGATCGGAACGACCCAGGCCGGTTCATCCCAGAAGATCGAGTCGACGCCCGCGTCGAGCGCAGCCGCGGCCCACTCCCGGCAGAACGCGCGGTACGCCGGACTGTTCAGGCACGCCGCGGCGACCCGGCGGTCGTCGTCCATCACCTGGCACTCCTCGGGATGGAACGCAACCCACCGGCTCTCTGCCTCGCCGCCGAAGGTGCGGCCGAGCCCCCACGGGCTCACTTGCACGGTCAGCCCGACGTCGTGGGAGGCGGCGACCATCTCGGCGAACGTCCCCCGGTAGTAGTAGAGGTCGTTCTCGGAGAACGTGTGGAGCACGCCGGTATAGCCGCGCGCGGCGAGATCGGCCATGTCGCGCCGAACGTGGCGGACGACCCGTACTCCGAAGTACGAGCAGCCACTGCTCGCCGCGCGCGGTTGGAGGGTCACCTGTGCATCCTTTCGCATCTCGGGTCAGTGGTCAATACCACTTACCCTCGGACTGCGCCTGCGGTCAGCCCGAAAGCGATGCGGCGCTGGATGAGCAGGAAGAAGACGACAACGGGAATCGCCGTGAGCGTCGAGGCGGCCATGAGCGCGCCCCAGTCGGTCTGCCGGCTCGTGCCGAGGAAGTACGAGAGCCAGACGGTGATGGTCTGCTTCGAGCCGTCGTTCAGCAGGACGCGGGCGAAGATGTACTCGTTCCAGCTGGTGATGAACGCGAAGACCGACGTCGCGACGAGCCCCGGGGCGACGAGCGGGAGGAGGATCCGCGCGAACGCGCCGAGGCGCGTGCTTCCGTCCACCATCGCCGCCTCCTCGAGATCCTTGGGAATGCCGAGGATGAATCCCCGCAGCGTCCAGACCGAGAACGGCAGGACTCCCGTGAGGTAGACGAGGATGACGCCGGTGAGCGTGTTCACCTCGTGGTAGCGGGCGAGGACGACGTAGAGCGGGATGATCAGGCCGGCCCCGGGAAGCATCTGGACGCCGATGACCAGAACGATGAAGAGCTTCCGGCCGGTGAACCTGTACTTCGAGAGCGCGACCGCGGCGAGGAACGCGAGCACCATCGCGATCGTGACCGTGACGAGGACGACGATGATGCTGTTCTTCACGTCATCCCAGAAGTAGGGCTTCGCCAGCGCGTCGCGGAAGTGCTTGAGCGTCGGATGGAGCGGGAACCACGTCGGATTCAACCCGTTGATCTGGTCGTCGCTCTTGAACGCGGTCGAGACCATCCAGAAGACGGGGAAGATCATGACCACGAAGATGGCGACGCCAACGGCGTTCCACGCGTTGCGGCGGGCGTTGCGGACGCTCACGTCACATCCCCGATCCGGAGCATCCGTCGCACGTAGACGACGCTCATCGCCGCCACGATCACGAGCATGAGGATGGAGATGGCGGCGCCCAAGCCGAAGTTGGCGTTCACGTAGCCCTGCTCGAAGAGGTAGATGCCCATCAGGTAATTCGCGCTCGTGATGTGCGGCTGCCCGATGAGCAGGTACGCCTGCGTGAAGACGCCGAAGTCCCAGAGGATGGACAGGCTCGTGAGGATGAGCAGGACAGGCGTGATCACGGGCACCGTCACGTCGAGGAAGACGCGCCACGAGCGGGCGCCGTCGATCTCAGCCGCCTCGACGAGCTCCCGCGGCACCTGCGAGAGGGCCGCGTAGATGGTGATGACGACGAAGGGGAGCGCACCCCACACGATCAGCGTCGTCACCATGCCGAGCTGCGAGAGCGGCGTCTGCATCCAGTTGTGCTGGAAGTAGTCGCCGAAGTGCAGCTCGGTGAGGATGTAGTTCAGGACGCCGTTCTGCGAGTTGATCATCCAGTTCCAGACCTGGACGGCGACCACCGGCGGCATCGACCACACGAGCACGAGGCCGGAGGTGAGAAGTATCCGGACCCACGTCGAGATGCGGACGAGCAAAAGTGCGAGGAGCGTCCCGATGACCATCGTCAGTCCGACGTTCGTGGCCGCGAACACGATCGTGCGGAGCAGCGTGTGCCAGAAGACGCTGTCGTGGAGGACGCTGCCGAAGTTCTTCAGCCCGATGTAGACGCCCTTGTGCTGGATCAGCTCGGTCAGGCCGTAGCGGTCGAGCGCGATCCGCACGAGGCTGTACAGCGGGTAGCCGAGGATCGCCCCCATGACGACGACTACCGGGGCAACGAGCGCGTAGGGAACCGCGCCCTGGCCGGCACGCCGCCACGTGAAACGGCGCCGCCGAGACCACTTGGGTGTGGTCTCGGCGGCGCTTGCCATCTCGTTCAGTCCAGCCGTCCGGCTAGGACTGGTTGAGCGTGTACGCGATGTTGTCGCTGGCGGTCGTTGCCGCCTGCTTCACCGACAGCTTCCCGGTGAGGATCTGCCCCAGCATCGTGCGGAGGATATTCCCGTTCTCGACGTCGACCCAGTGCTTCGCCTGGGGCACGAACCAGCTCTGCGCCGCGGCACGGGCGTTCACCGTGTTGCCGAGGAGGTTCGTCGCGTTCGGGATGTTCCCCTTGTTCTGGAGGGCCTGCTCGTTCGCCGTGCTGGTGAAGTCGGCGATCCACTGAATCGCCTGTGCCTTGTTACCGCTCTCCGCGGGCACTGCGACGTCGGAGCCGCCGAGGAAGCCGGGGATCGGCTTGCCTGCGACGTGGCTCGGCATCACGAACTGCCCGGTGACGGACTTGTACTTCGTACCGGTGCAGCAGCTGAACCACGCCGGGCCGAGAATCGCGCCCGCCAGTCCCTGCGAGAACACCGTGTACGGCGCCGGATTGGCCTCGTCGAGCGTTGCCGCCGACTTGGGAGCGACCGCGGTGAAGAAGTTCTTGTACGCGGTGAGCCCGGCGATCGACTGCTTCGAGTTGAGCGCGCCAACCCACTTGTGGGCGTGCGTGGTGGCGATCGTTCCGCCGTAATCGAAGACCCAGTCGAGCGCGCTGTACCAATCGGTGCCGGCCATGTACATGGCCGAGAAGCCCTTCACGCCCTTCTCCAGCGCCGCGACCTTCTTGAGGTCGGACGTGAACTGCGCGAGGCTCGTCGGCGGCTTCGCGATGCCCGCCTTCTTGAAGAGGTCCGTGCGATAGGTGACCACACGCGAGCCGGCGTAGTAGGGCACGCCGTAGAGCTTGCCCTGGTACAAGCCGGACTTCGCGAGCCCCGCGAGCCAGTGGTCGGAGTTGGGGAACTGCGACTTGCTCGCGGTGAGGTCGGCGAACGCTCCGGATGTCATGTACGCGGTCATCTCGGTGTTCCCCATCTCGATCACGTCAGGGGTGTCGTTACCGGCGATGGTCGCGTCGAACTTCTGGAGATGATCGCCCCAGTTCTGGTACTGCACGTTGACCGTCCAGCCGGGGTTCTGCGCCTGGAAGGCCTGGTTCGCTGCTGCGACGACGTCGGGCCAACCCGACTGTGCGTCGACCTGAAGCCAGACCGTCAACTTGTTGGCCTGCTGATGCCCGCTCGACGCGCCGGCGGATGCCGCCATGACGCCAAGCGCGACGGCGAGAGCGGCCGCCACGACAACTCGTAGTCTCATGCAAGTCTCCTCGAGCCGTCGACGCCCGGCGCATCTGCGCCCCGGTGGCCTGCGGGACTGCACACGGTGGTCGGTGCGTCGATTGGTCTATACCAGTTGGCCACGGTCGGACATTGGCACACCGGACCAACGGTGTCAACCCCGGGTTCCGAAAGCGGACCGGTCGGTCCTGAGCTCAGCCCTGAGGGCGCTGCAGCTCGGTCACGATCCGGTAGCGATCGCCGCGGTAGACCGAGTGGACGAACTCGACCGTGCGGCCGCGCTCGTCGACGCTCGTCCGCTCGAAGAGGAAGGCGGGTGAGTGGAGCGGAACGCCGAGGGCGGCCGACTCCTCTTCGTTCGTCACGGTCGGCTCGATCGCCTGGGTGCCCGTGGCGATATGGATGCCGTACCGCTCCTGGAGCAATGCGTAGAACGATCCGGTCAGATCCTTGGCGCTGAGATCTGGCACGAGCCCCTGCGGCAGATGGAGCGTCTCGATCGCCATCGTCTCCCCGTCGGCGAGCCGAAGCCGCTTGATCACAAGGATTGGCTCCGATGGAGACACCTGCAGGAACCGGCCCAGCTGGGCCCCGGCGAGGATCGTCGTCATGGACAAGGTGCGGCTTCCCGGCACCATCCCGCGCCGGCGCATGTCCTCGCTGAACGAGGTGATGGTCAGCTCCTGGGAGATCTTCGGCTGCTGGACGTACGTCCCACTGCCGCGGCGACGGACGAGATAGCCCTCGCGCGCGAGGTCGTCGAGCGCGGCGCGGACGGTCAACCTGGAGACGCCGAGGTCGGCGCTGAGCTGCCGTTCGGACGGGATGGCGGTGCCGACGCCGAGCTGCTGGATGAGGTCGAAAACCTGCTGGCGCGTGTGGCTCTGCTTCGTCACCTTGGGCACGCTCATGGCCGGCGCACTATAGCCCAGTGCTCCGAAATTGGTCAATGCCATTGCGTTTCGCGCCGACCGCCGGTATAGACTGCATGGCTGTGGCGGGGATCGTGCTCGATCGTGTCAGCAAGGTCTTCAGCGGCGACGTGGTCGCCGTCGACGACATCTCGCTCGAGGTCGAGAGCGGCGAGTTCCTCGTCCTCGTCGGTCCGTCGGGATGCGGCAAGTCCACGCTGCTCCGAATGATCGCTGGCCTGGAGGACACCACCGGCGGCACGATCAGCATCGACGGCCGCGACGTGACCGAGCTGCCCCCGCGGTCCCGCGACGTCGCGATGGTGTTCCAGAGCTACGCCCTCTATCCGCACATGAGCGTGCGCGAGAACCTCGGCTACGGCCTGAAGGTGCGCAAGACGCCGAAGAAGGAAGCCGCGGAGCGCGTCGAGCGGGCGGCGAAGCTCCTCGGCCTCGAGGAGATGCTCGACCGCAAGCCTGCGGCGTTGTCCGGTGGCCAGCGCCAGCGCGTCGCCATGGGGCGCGCGATCGTGCGCGAGCCGAAGGCGTTCCTCATGGACGAACCGCTCTCGAACCTGGACGCGAAGCTGCGCGTGAGCATGCGCGCCTCGCTCGCCAGCCTCCATTCGCGGCTGCGAACGACGACGATCTACGTGACGCACGACCAGGTCGAAGCCATGACGCTCGGCCAGCGCGTGGCGGTTCTCCGGGACGGCCGCGTCCAGCAGGTGGACACGCCGCAGGCCCTGTATGCCCGGCCGACCAACCTGTTCGTGGCGGCGTTCATCGGCTCGCCGGCCATGAACCTCGCCGAAGCCGACCTCTCGGACGGCGTGCTGACGTTTGCAGGCTTCACGCTCCCCATCGCGCCGGGCACGGTGCCGGCAGGCGTGCACGGACGCGTCGTCGTCGGGATCCGGCCGGAGGCGTTCGAGGACGCCGCGTTCGCCGATCCCTCGCTGCCGCACGTCGACGTCGAAGTCGAAGTGGTCGAGGAGCTCGGCGCCGAGACGCACGTCATCTTCTCCCTCGACGCCGTGCCCGTCGACGTGAGCGGCGCACGCGAGGCGGACGAAGAAGAAGTGATCATCGGAGAATCGCGGACGCTCTTCACCGCCCGCGTCGTTCCGTCGACCTCGGCGCAGCCGGGTGCTCCGCTCCGCCTCGCGGTCGATCCTTCTCGGTTCCACTACTTCGATCCCGAGACCGGAGCCCGTTTCGCCGGCACCGCGGCACCGACGCTGGCTCGCGCGTAGCGTCGCCGTCGCCCTCGCCGCGGTCTGGGCCGGGCCTGCGGCCGCGTCGCCCAGCGGAACCGTGATCATCGCCCCGCTCCGTGGGCAACCGACGCCGTCGTTGATCGCACGCGTCGCGGCCGGCCAGGTCGGCGGCGTGCTCCTCCTCGGGAACAGCTGGACGAGCGCACGGACGACGGCAGCGGCGGTCACCCGGTTGCAGGCGGTCGCCTGCAGACGCGGCTCGCCGCTGCTCGTCGGAGTCGATCAGGAAGGCGGGTCGGTCCGGCGTCTGCCATGGGCGGCGCCCACGTTGGCGGCGGCGTCGATGGGAACGGCGACCGAAGCGCAGGCGCAGGCGGCCGCAGCGGCGCCCGCGCTGCGGCAGGCCCACGTCGGCATCGACTTCGCGCCGGTCGCCGACACGATCTCGACGCCGCGCAGCTTCCTCGGTACGCGGTCGTTCGGCAGCGATCCGTCCCTCGTGGCAAGCCTGGCGAGCGCGTTCGTGACCGGCCTCCAGAGCGGCGGCGTGGCTGCGACGGCGAAGCACTTCCCGGGGCTCGGCAGCGCGGTCGCAAGCACCGACGACCGGGCGGTGACGATCAGCCGGAGCGCCGCGTTCCTCACCGCGCGGCTGGCGCCGTTCAAGGCCGCGATCGCTGCGGGGACGAAGCTCGTGATGGTCTCGAACGCCTCCTATCCGGCACTCGACCCGAGCGGCGTCCAGGCCGTCTTCTCGCACGCGATCGTCACCAATCTGCTGCGCGGGACGCTCGGATTCGACGGCGTCGTCGTGACCGACGCGCTCGATGCGGGCGCGGTCGCGCACGTTCCGGGCGCGCCGGCACGCGCGCTCGCGGCCGGCGTCGATCTCATGCTCTACAGCCAGACGTCCGCGAGCGAAGCGGGCTACGCGAGCCTCGTCCACGACGCGGCCGCGAGCGCGACCGTGCGCGCCGAGCTGGCGACTGCGATTCAGCGGGTCAACGCGCTGAAGGCGTGGCTCGCCGCCCACGGCGGCGCGACGTGTAGCTAGACGCCGAGCCGGTCGAGCTGCGATTCGTCGGCGCGCCAGCGCGGCCGCACCTTGACGACGAGCTCGAGGAAGACCTGGTGTCCGACGAGTGCCTCGATCTCAGGCCGGGCGCGCGTGCCGATGTCCTTGACGATCCCGCCTCCCTTGCCGACGACGATTTGTTTTTGCGACTCGGTCTCGACGAGCAGGAACGCGCGAATCACCTTCTCCCCGATCTCCTCGATCTCGACGGAGATGGCATGCGGGATCTCGTCGCGCGTCAGCCAAAGCGCTTTCTCGCGGATCAGCTCGCCGATCTGCGCCTCGACGCTGAGATCGGTTCGCTGCTCGCGCGGGAAATAGAGCGGCCCCTCCGGCAGGAGCCCGACGAGCTCGGCGCGCAACTCGGCGATGCCGTCGCCGGTCTTCGCGCTCACCGGATGGAGCGCGTGGAAGTTCCCCAGCCGCGCGGCGGCGTTCATCTGCTCGGCGATGTGCCCCGCTTTCAGGCGGTCGACCTTGTTGAGGGCGATCACGACGGGCACGTCGAGAGCGAAGACCCTCGATGCGATGAAGCGGTCGCCGGCGCCGATCCGCTCGCGCGCGGAGAGCACGAACACGACCACGTCGACCTCCTCGAACGACCTGTCGACCGTGTGCTGCATCCGCTCGGTGAGCGCGTCGCGAGGACGCTGGAAGCCCGGCAGGTCGGCGAGCACGAGCTGGTAGTCGTCGCCATTCGCGATCCCGAAGATCCTCCGCCGCGTCGTCTGCGGCTTGTCGGAGACGATCGCGACTTTGCCGCCGCACAGAGCGTTCACGAGCGTCGACTTGCCGACGTTCGGCCGGCCGGCGATCGCGACGAAGCCCGACTTCACGAGGGAAGATCCCAGGTGTCCGGGAGCAGCTCGTCCGCTCCATAGTCGGCGATCGAGCCGTCGGCTCGGCGGAACCACACGCGTCCCACGCGCCACTCGTGCAGCCACTGGCGACATCCACCGCACGGCGACGCGGTGATGCCGATCGCGTCGATCTCGCCGGGACGCACGCCCGCTGTCGCGGCGGCCGTGATCGCGGACTTCTCCGCGCAGACACCGAGCGGATAGGCGGCGTTCTCGACGTTGACGCCGTCGAAGATGCGGCCGTCCGTCGTCTGGAGCGATGCCCCGACGAAGTACTTCGAGTACGGCGCGTACGCCTTTGCCGCAGCCGCCTCCGCGCGCTCGACGAGCTCCGGGGCTGTCATGTCAGCACCTGGAAAACGACGAGCGTCACGAGCGCGCCGAGCGCGCCGCCGTACAGCACTTCGAGCCGCGAGTGGACGCCGGCTTCGACCCGCGTCTGCGCGACGAGCAGGGCCATGACGAATGTGAGCGACGAGATCAGGAAACGATGGCGGTCGCTGGCGACGTAGGTCGCCGCCATCCACCCCGCGAACGCGACGGCCGCGTGACCCGACGGCAGCCCGCCGCGCAGCGGCGTGCCGCTGCGCGTCAGCGCCTTGGTGGTGATGACGACGAGGACGACGAGGACGAGCGCGACGAGCGTAATCTCGGCCGGCGCGTCGCGGACGCGGTCGAGCACGCGCGCAGTGCGATGCGCGGCCGCGTGGGCAAAGACGAGGTAACCGACGGCGATCGCCGTCACCGAGGCGATGAGAACCGCTCCGGCGGCAATGTCCTTTGCGAGCTTCGCGTTCGGGTCGAACGACGTGGTGGAGACGTCGATGGCACCCTCGATCGCGGAATTGATCATCTCCGCGACAAGCACGAACGCGATCGCCATCAGAAGCAGGATGAGATCGTCACGCCCGACGCCGACCGCCGCCGCCGCCCCGACGACGACGATGGCGATGACGAAGTGAATGCGCAGGTTCCGCTGCGTGCGAAGGACGTGGATGATCCCTTCGAACGCGTAGTTGAAGCTGTCGAGCAGCGTCGGCGCGCGCCCCGGCGCCGGGGGCGACGTCTCGCGTGCGCGCTCGCGCGGCGGCGGCGGTGTCGTCACTGTCACAGGTGCAGCGCCTCTCTCGCTTCCATCGCCTCTCCGTGGTCGTACCCGACGAGGTGGAGCACCGCGTGCACGATCGGCGCCCGCCATTCCGCGCCGACGATGTCGGGGCACACGACGACGTCCCCGAGCTGGCGCGGAAGCCCGGCCGGCAGCTCCTCGAGCCCGTCGACGGGGAATGCGAGCGCATCGGTCGCCTCGTCGATGCCGAGATGCTCGAGCTTGAGCGCACGGCTCTCCTCCGGCGCGACGAAGGCGAGCCCGATCTCGCCCGAGTCGACGCCCTCGGCGGCCAGCACGCGACGAACAAGCTCGACGGCACCGTCCTCGTCGACGTCGATGCCCGAGCGGTTCTCGACCTCGACCTCGATCACCGGCGCCGCTGTGTCCCAGTCTCTTCGGAGTGCTTCTTGTACGCCTCGACGATGCGCTGCACGAGCTTGTGCCGCACGACATCCTCGTGGCCGAACTGCACGAACGAGATTCCGTCCACGTCACCGAGGATGTCCTGCACCTGGATGAGGCCGGACGCCTGCTCGCGCGGCAGGTCGACCTGCGTGACATCCCCGGTGACGACGACCTTGGAGCCGAAACCGAGGCGCGTTAGGAACATCTGCATCTGTTCCGGAGAGGTGTTCTGCGCTTCGTCGAGGATGATGAAGCTGTCATTAAGCGTTCTTCCGCGCATGAATGCCAGCGGTGCGACCTCGATCGTGCCGCGCTCCATGTACGTGCTCAGTCGCTCCGGATCCATGGTGTCGTACAGCGCGTCGAAGAGCGGGCGCATGTAGGGATCGACCTTCGCGAGCACGTCGCCGGGCAGGAAGCCAAGCCTCTCCCCCGCCTCCACCGCGGGACGAGTCAGGATGATGCGCCCGACCTGGCGCTCGGAGAGAGCGGCGACGGCGAGCGCGATGGCGAGGTAGGTCTTGCCCGTGCCTGCAGGCCCGATGCCGAACGTGATGGTGCCTTCGCGGATCGCGTCCACGTAGCGCTTCTGCGTGACCGTCTTCGGCGTGATCCGCTTGCCGCGATGCGACCAGACGACATCTTCGAAGATGTCGCGAACGTCGTCGGCCTGGTCGATCGCGTTGAGGATCGTGTCGATCGTGCCGGCGCCGACCTCCTGCCCGCTCTCGACGAGCTCGACGAGCTCCTCCACGACCGCGCGCGCCTCCGAGACCTTCGCGTCGTCGCCGTCGAGCGTCAGCCGGTTGCCGCGCAGGTTGATCGTGCAGCCGAGCCGCTCCCGGAGCGCGCCCAGGACGCCGTCGCCGATCCCGGCCAGCTCGGCTGCCACCTCGTTCGGAACCTCGAGAACGTCCTGCACACGTTCAGTGTAGGCGGGCTCTCGGTTCCCGACTTTACGCCAGCTTCTCTCTCACGATCTGGCTGACGACCGAGCCGTCGGCGCGGCCGGCGACCTGCGGCATCACGTCCGCCATCACGCGGCCGAGCTGGGCCATGCTCGTCGCGCCCACCTCCGCGATGGCGTCGTCGACGATCTCTTCGATCTCCTCCTCCGAGAGCTGCGAGGGCATGAACTCCTCGAGCACGGCGAGCTCGCGCTCCTCGGACGCGGCCTGCTCCTCGCGGCCGCCGGCGCGGAACGCCTCGGCCGCCTCGACGCGGCGCTTGCGCTCGCGCTGGAGCACCTGGAGCTCCTCGTCCTCGGACAGCGGCCGCTGGAGCTCCTTCTCCGAGACCTTGAGCGCGTTGAGGATGAGCCGCAGCGCGTCACGGCGCTCGGCGGCGCGGGCCTTCATGGCCTCGCGCAGCTCCCC
Source organism: uncultured Actinomycetes bacterium (assembly GCA_963744355.1). Classification (GTDB taxonomy): domain Bacteria; phylum Actinomycetota; class Thermoleophilia; order Gaiellales; family Gaiellaceae; genus Palsa-739. The sequence goes on along the minus strand of CAVUTE010000004.1, from coordinate 85,477 downwards.
CTCGATCGTCTCGATCCGACTCACGTCATCCTCCCGGTCAAGCCGCCGCCCAGCACGTGCCAATGGAGATGGAACACCGTCTGGCCGGCTCCCGCACCGGCGTTGACGACGACACGGTAGTCGGTCAGGCCCGCTCCTGCAGCGACGGCGGCGATGAAGTCGAGCATGCGCTTGTCCTCGTCGGCGGTGAACTCGGCGATGTGCTGGAAGTTCTGCACGTGCCGCTCGGGGATGACGAGCAGGTGCGTCCCTGCCTGCGGGTTGATGTCGCGGATGGCGACGAAGCCGTCGATGGCCGCGACGTGGTCGCCCTCCCGGTAGAGCCGGCAGAAGAGGCAATCCTCAGCCAGCGAGGATCCCCTCCTCGGTGACCGAGGCTCCGCGGACGCGCACGAAGCGGCCAACCTCGTGACCGCTGACGATCCACGGCGAGTAGTCGTCGCCGTACCCGCGGCCCGGGCGGTCGACGAGCACGAGATCGTCGCGCCCGATCTTCGTCCTCCAGCGCGCGCGAGACGCGTCGTCGGAGAGCTCGCGCAGTCGCGCGCTCCGCTCCCGCTTCACCGCAGGCGGGACTGGATCGTCGTGCTGCGTGACCGTCCCCGGCCGAGGCGAGTACGGAAAGACGTGCACCTTCGTCAGGCCTGCGTCGCGGGCGACGCGGAGCGTGTTTGCGAACGCGAGCTCGTCCTCGGCCGGGAAGCCGACGATGACGTCGCTCGTCAGGTTGAACTCGTCTTGCAACGGCGCGAGGCGACGCAGGAAGGTCTGCGCGCAATAGCGACGGCCCATCGCGCGCAGCACGCCGTCGTCACCAGACTGCAGCGGGACGTGCAGGTGCCTGCTCACCTTCGGCGTCTCCCGCAGCGTGGCGACGAGCGCCTCGTTGACGTGGTTGATCTCGATCGACGACAGGCGCAGGCGCTCGAGACCGGGCGTCGCGCCCGCTGCGCGGACGAGACGCGGCAGGTCGTAGCCCGCTTCGCGGTCGCGGTAGCAGCCGAGATTGATGCCGGTGAGCACGACCTCGCGGTGTCCCTGCGCGATGCGGCGCGCGATCTCGCCGAGCACCGCAGGCGCCCGCCGGCTGCGCGAGGCGCCGCGCACAAGCGGAATGACGCAGAAGTTGCACGAGAAGCTGCAGCCGTCCTGCACCTTCACGAACGCGCGCACGCGGTCGAGCCGCGCGTCGGCCTGCACGCAGCCGATCGCGCCGACGTCGCCCGCGACGAACGCCGGTGTCTCCTCACTCCGCTGCGCGACGACGACGACGTTGGACGGCAGGCCTGCGAACGCCTGCCCGGCGAGGTTGGCACCGCACCCGGTCACGTACACGCGCCGGTGCGTCCTCGCGGCGCGCGCGGCGGCCTTGCGAGACTTCGCCACGGCCTCGTTCGTGACGCAGCACGTGTTGAGGACTGCGACCTCGGAGTCGTCGGACTCGTCGTGACCGCCGGCAAGAAGCGCCTCGCGCACCTCGTGCGCGTCGACGTGCGAGACCTTGCAGCCAAGGAACTGGACGGAGAACGTCGTCACGGACGGAATTCGAGCACGTCTGCCGCCCAGCCGTCCAGCACACGCCGGTCGAGGCGTTGCCATCCGGCTGCGCGCGGGTCGTCCCGCTCGAGATAGCCGGAGACGATCGCCCGCTCGACCTGCAGCTTGGGCAGCAGGCCTTCGACCACGTCGAGCGCGATGTTCATCACCGCGACCGCCGCCGGCCGCAGCTCGTCGAGGACGTCGACGTCGGCGCGATTCGCCTCGGCGTTCGCGGCGGTCGTCTCCATTGCGATCTCGTCGAGGTCGAACGCCCCGACGGGCGCGAAGCCCAGCTTCGCGGCCGCGATGGAGAGCACGCCCGAGCCGGAACCGACGTCGAGCAGGCTCGTCGGCTCGGCCTCCTGCAGCAACTCGAGGCAGAGCCGCGTGGTCGGATGCGCGCCGGTGCCGAACGCGCGGCCCGGATCGATCACGACCGGAATCGCCCCGGCGGGCGGTGACTCCCACGGCGGCCCGACCCAGAGGCGCCCGATGGCGACGCCGTGGTGGAAGTCCTTCCACGCGTCCTCCCACCCCTCGCGCACGTCCTCGGCCTCGATCATGTCGAAGCCGATCGGCGGCTCGTCCGAGTAGACGGCGAACGCGCCGTCGAGCTCTTCAACGCCTTCCGGAAACAGATGCAGCAGCAGTGCGAGCTCCGGCTCGCCGCCGACGATCACGTAACGCTTCAGCGGAAGGCGCTCTTGAGCTTGTCGAAGAAACCCTCGTCGGGCTTGTACGTCCGCTCGTCGGCGTGCGCGTCGAAGTCGTGAAGCAGCAGACGCTGCTCGTCGCTCAGATGGCGCGCCACGACGACGTTCACGAGCACGCGCTGGTCCCCGCGCCCGAAGCTCTGCAGCACCGGCATCCCCTTGCCGCGCAGCACACGGACGGTCCCTGGCTGCGTGCCGGGCTCGAACTCGAGCTCTTCGACGCCTTCGAGCGTCGGAACGGCGACCGTCGCGCCGAGCGCCGCCTGGGTCATCGTCAGGTCTACCGTGGAGAAGATGTCGTTGCCCTCGCGCACAAAACGCTGGTCAGGCCGCACGCGAACGCGCACGTAGGCGTCGCCGGCCTGTGCGCCGAGCGTGCCTGCGTGCCCTTCGCCGCTGAGCCGAATCTGCTGGCCGTCGTGGATGCCTGCAGGGATCTCGACGTCGAGCCGCCGTTCCTCGACGACGCGCCCGGCTCCTTCGCAAACCGTGCACGGTGTCTCGATCCTCCGGCCGGAACCGCCGCACGTCGGGCACGCCTGCGTGCGCACGAACTCGCCGAAGACGCTGCGCGAGACCTGCTGCAGGCGTCCCGCGCCGCCGCAGGTCGGGCACGTCGTGATCTCGCTTCCCGGCTCGGCACCGTCGCCGCCGCAGTGCGTGCAGGTCACGGCGACGCGGAACGGCACCTTGCGGGTCGCGCCCCGCGCGGCTTCGACGAGCTCGATCTCGACCTCGGCTGCGAGATCGGGACCGCGCGACCGTGCGCGCGCTCCGACGAGATCGTCGCCGAAGAACGCTGCGAAGAGGTCGGAGAGGCTGCCGAAGTCGAAGTGGCCGGGCTGAAACCCGCCACTGCGCAAGCCGGCGTGGCCGTACCGGTCGTACAGCTCGCGCGTCTCGCTCTTCGAGAGCACTTCGTAGGCCTCGACGAGCTCGCGGAAGCGTTCATCCGCGTCGGGCGCGGAGGAGACGTCCGGGTGCAGCTCGCGCGCGAGCCGGCGAAAGGCCTTCTTGATGTCCCCCTCGTCCGCGCCGCGCGAGATGCCGAGGAGCTCGTAGTAGTCGCGCTCCGTCGTCGCCATGGAACGAGGTTAGCGGTCGGTGTAGACCGACTCGGCGAAGCGGGAGAGCTCGGTGGCGGCGGACCGGACGGCCCCGACGGCCTTCTCGTAGTCCATGCGCACGGGGCCGATCAGGCTGACCGCGCCGAGGACACGATGCATGACGCCGTAGGCGGCGCCGACGAGCGCGATCTCCTGCAAGCCCGGGTGCGCGAGCTCGCGGCCGACGCGGACGAAAGGCCCGCGTGTGTCGAGGCTCGCGTCGCCGAGCACGTCGAGGAGCGCGGCGCGCTTCTCCACGAGCTCGAAGAGGCTTCGGTATGCCTCGAGCTCGTCGCTGCGCACGTCGCCGAGCAGGTCGGCTGCGCCGCCGACGTACAGCTGTTGGGCGGCCGACACGAGCTCGGTGAACGCCGGCCGCAATGCCGTGAGGAATGCGCGCTCGCGGACACTCAGCCCCGGATCGTCGAAGCGGCGGCGCAACAACGTCGTCCCGAGCTGAAGGCCCGAGACCGTCTCGTTCAGGTACTCGTTCCCCCATTGCGCGAGCCCTGGATCGACCGCCTCGTCGAAGTGGAAGAGCCGTTTTGTGACTCCGCCCGCGGACGTGATTACGACCACCATCACGAGCTCCGGCTGCAGCAGCAGGACCTCGACGCGGACGATCGTCGTCGCCTCGAGCGGCGGCGCGGACACGAGTGCGAGGAGCCGCGTCACCTGCGAGAGCATCTCCGTCGTGGCCTGCAGCGCAGACTCGACCTCGGTCCGGGTCGTGTGCAGGTCGAGCGGGAACTCCGCCGGCTGCGGCGCCATCCGGCCGAGCACCTCGTCGGCGTAATAGCGGTAGCCGGCCTCGGTCGGCACCCGGCCGGCGGAGGTGTGCGGATGCGTAAGGAGGCCGAGCGACTCGAGCTCGGCGAGCTCGGCGCGCGCCGTCGACGGCGCGATGGGAAGACCGGCGCGGTCGACAAGGGTCTTCGAGCCCACGGGCTCGCTCGTCGCGACGTATTCCTCGACGACGCGTCGGAGAATTTCTCTTTGCCGCTCGGTTAGCTGCATTTGCAGGAACTTTAGCGGTCGCGCCGGTCGGGGCCGCCGCGACCTCTCATGGTCGGCATTGCAAGCGACGCCTTAGCTCGCGACCAATTCGGCGGTCACCGCGCCGCCGAGGAAGCGCCCGCGCTCCGTGAGCGTGAGCGTGCCGTCGACGCGCTCGGCGAGCCCGAGCCGTTCGACGCGCGCGAGGCCGGCGGGGTCGAGCGCGCGCTCGAGGCCCGTGAGCGGAAGCGGGTCGTCGAGGCGCAGGCCGAGCATCAACCGCTCACGGGCGTGCACCTCGTCGTCGATCGTCTCGAGCTCGCGCTCGTAGTGACCGGCGAGATAGCGCGCGAGCTTCGGGGTGTTGCGGCGGCGTTCGCCGGCGATCGTCGAGACCGCACCCATACCGATGCCGAGGTAGTCGTGCCCGAGCCAGTAGCCGAGGTTGTGCAGCGCGCGCCGGTCGCCGACGCAGAAGTTCGCCGTCTCGTACCAGCGGTATCCCGCGCCCGTGAGCGTCGCGACGACGCGCTCGAAGTAGTCCTCCATCGCATCGGCCTGTCGCGCGAGCTCATCACCCCAAGCGTGCGTGAACCTCGTGCCCGGCTTCGCCTCCAGCTCATAGCAGGAGAGATGCTCGGGTTCGAGCGCGAGCGCTTCTGCGAGGTCGGCCTCGAGGTCGACGACGGTCTGGCCCGGGATGCCGTAGATGAGGTCGAGCGAGAGGTTGTCGAAGCCGGCGGCGCGCAGGCGTGCGAACGCGCGGCGCACGTCGTCCGGCTGCGCGCCGCGCTCGAGCACGTTCAGCAGTCGCGGCTGGAAGGACTGGGCGCCAAGGGAGACGCGTGTGACGCCGGCGGCGCGCAGCGCTTCGGCAAGCTCAGCGGTCACCGTCTCCGGGTTCGCCTCGACGGTCACTTCCTCCGCGGCGGGCAGCGCCTCGAGTAGGCGCACGAGCTCCGGGAGTGCCGTGAAGGTCGGCGTGCCGCCACCGAGGAAGACGGTCTCGACCTCATCGGCGAGAAGGTGGCGCTCCTGCTCGAGCTCGCGCAGGAGGGCGTCGACATATGCGCCGTGCTGGTCGCGCCGGCCGACTGCAGTGACGAAGTCGCAGTAGCCGCACCGGTGCGCGCAGAACGGCAGGTGCACGTACAGATGGCGGACGCCGCTCACGCCGACCTCTTCGGCCGAGCCAGGAGCTCGCCGCCACAGTTCGGGCACACGTGGTTCATCTCGGCGCCGCACGCGGCGACAGAACGTGCACTCGAAGCGAGCAGATCACCGCGTCGCCGTCCGGAGCCACCCCGGCGCCGCACCGCTCGCAGCTCTTGCGCATCTCGAGACTCACGACTGCTTGCTCCCCTGACCGATGCTGAGCACGGCGAGGAACGCCTCCTGCGGCACCTCGACGGCGCCGACCTGCTTCATCCGCTTCTTGCCCGCCTTCTGCTTCTCGAGCAGCTTGCGCTTGCGCGAGATGTCACCGCCGTAGCACTTCGCGAGCACGTCCTTGCGGCGCGCCTTCACCGTCTCGCGCGCGATCACGCGTGCGCCGATCGCCGCCTGGATGGGCACGTCGAACATCTGCCGCGGGATCTCCTCGCGCAGCTTGTCGACGAGCAGTCGGCCGCGGTCGTACGCGAAGTCGCGATAGATGATGAGCGAGAGCGCGTCGACCGGCTCGCCGCCGACGAGGACGTCCACACGCACCAGCGCACCCGGCTTGAAGCCGATGAGGTCGTAGTCGAACGACGCGTAGCCGCGCGTGCGCGACTTCAACTGGTCGTAGTAGTCGAGGACGATCTCGCCGAGCGGCAGCTCGTACGTCAGGTGCACGCGCTCGGGCGAGAGATACTCGAGCTGGTCGAACGTTCCGCGGCGATCGTTGTTCAGCTCCATCACCGTGCCGACGTACTCCTTCGGGACGATGATCGACGCCTTCACGTAGGGCTCCTCGACCTCCTCGACCTCGCGCGGGAACTCGGCCGGGTTGTGCACCTCGCGCCATTCGTCGCTGTTCGTCTCCTTGACGCGATAGGCGACGTTCGGCGCTGTGACGAGCAGATCGAGGTCGAACTCGCGCTCGAGCCGCTCGCGCACGATCTCCATGTGCAGCAGTCCGAGGAAGCCGCAGCGGAAGCCGAAGCCGAGCGCCTGCGAGGTCTCCGGCTCGTAGAAGAGCGCGGCGTCGTTGAGCTTCAGCCGCTCGAGCGCGTCGCGCAGCTCCGGGTAGGCGTCCGAGTCGGTCGGGAAGAGACCGGCGAACACCATCGGCTTCACGTCCTTGTAGCCCGGCAGCGCGTCCTTCGCGCGGCGCGCGACCGACGTGAGCGTGTCTCCCACGCGCAGGCGCGAGACGTCCTTCAGGCCCGTGATGACGTAGCCCACCTCACCGGCGGAGAGAGAGGGAACCGGAGTCATCGTCGGCGAGAAGAAGCCGAGCTCCTCCGCGTCGAAGCGCGTGCCCGTGGCCATCGTCTGCAATGCCTCGCGCTCCGAGAACGAGCCGTCGACGACTCGAACGAACGCAACGACGCCACGGTACTGGTCGTACGAGGAATCGAAGACAAGCGCGCGCGGCGGTGCGTCCGGCTCGCCGACCGGCGCGGGGACGCGCGCGACGATTGCGTCGAGGACGTCGCCGACGTTCATCCCCGTCTTCGCCGAGATGCGCACGACGTGGGTCGGGTCATCGCCGAGCAGCTCCGCGACCTCGACGGCGGTGCCGTCGGGATCGGCCTGCGGCAGATCGATCTTGTTCACGACCGGGACGATCTCGAGGCCGTTCTCGATCGCGAGGTACGCATTCGCGAGCGTCTGCGCCTCGATCCCCTGCGCGGCGTCGACGACGAGGATCGCGCCCTCGCACGCCTGCAGCGACCGCGACACCTCGTACGTGAAGTCAACGTGACCGGGCGTGTCGATGAGATTGAGCTCGTGTCCCTTCCACGTCACCCGGACGGCCTGCGCCTTGATCGTGATCCCGCGCTCGCGCTCGAGGTCCATCGTGTCGAGCACCTGCGCACGCATGTCGCGCGCGGAGACCGCACCGGTGAGCTCGAGAATGCGGTCGGCAAGCGTCGACTTGCCGTGGTCGATGTGCGCGATGATCGAGAAGTTGCGGATCTTGCTCTGGTCCAAAGTGGCTCCGGGGCGATGGTACTCGGGAAGGCGTTTCCGGCCGATTTACGGGAACTTCCTGGTTAGACGCTTGTGCCGCTGATGCTGTAGGCGCTGCGTTTTCGCGTCGGCGTGAGGTCTCGGTGAGGTCTCGCGTTGGGGCGCTGAAAGCAACCGACCCGCGTTGGAGGCGCGGGCCGGTCGGAACTGCTGCGACCCCGCCTGGTGGTGCAGGCGATGAGCCGGCGGGCTGAGCTTACTGCGGGCGGCCAACTGGCGCTGTTGCCGGTTGAGCCGCGCGCACGGGCGCGATACGGACACGAACACACGGAGCGGGTCTCTCGATACCGGCATGAGCACACGCCGGAGGAGCTTGCCGCGTTCGCGCACACGCGGGCCACAGTCGAGTGGATACGCCTTGGCGGCTTGGAGTCCACGCGCGTCCAGTGTCCTGGCTGCGGAACGATTCTTTGGCCAGGGACGCGGACGTGCGGGCGACGGTGGTGTGACGCCGTTCGGCCCGTGTGGGGTCGACGGGTCGGCGAGATCGTCCGCGCTGCTCTAACGGCGTACACCGATCTCCACGGCGGTAACGGGCGCGTGCTCGCAACGGTGCTGACCTGCACGCACAAGCCGGGATGGTGGGACACGGAGCGATGCGGCCACCCGGCGGACGGCTCGCGCTGCTCGGGACCAGCGGGATGCCGCGTGCGCCCGTGGGTGGAGGAGCGAGAGCGAAGCCTGTTCCCGGCCCGGTCGCGCGCGGCAAAGAAGATGGCACGCACGGAGGCGCTGCGAAAGCTACGCAAAGCCGGCTACGAGATCGACAAGGAGCAAGCGAAACGACTCGGGGTCATGATCTCCGTGGTTGAGGACCAACAGCGCGGCGTCCCGCATGAGCACGTCGTCTGTCCGCACACGACCGCGCTCGAGATCGCGTTTACAAAGGCGTTCTTCGATGCTCTTCCCCGCGCCGCTCGCCACCACGAGCTCGGGAACGTCGACCGCTACCGGTTCGTCGTCGCGAAGCAAGGCCGCCATGAGGCGCAGAAGTTCCACGGCTACCTCGGCAAGCTTGCGCGCTACCTCGCCAAGTCGCCCTCAGCTGGAGACTTCTTGCAAAAACACCACGGCGAGCGTGTCTACTACGTCGCGCCCTGGCTCAGCAAGCTCTCAGGCGTGACGATGACCGTCGCGCGCATCTGCGGCCGTGTATGGGCGGCGCGGCACGGCTACTGCGACTTCCCGAAGATTCCAGAAAGGCTCCTGCCTGCGGTCGACCGGCTCGTTGGGCCCCTGGTCGCGGCTCCCTCGGCTCCGTGAGGCGAAGGTCGGGGCCACGGGCGCCCATCTGCCGGCAGGCAGAGGGCGCCGGGGCCCGAGTACGGCTCCGGCGCCGACCCCCGCGCCCTCGTGCATCGCCCAGTCGTGGTCCATCATTCGTTGGTGGTGTCCCGGGCTCTTCTGGCTCTATCTGTCGGAGTTGTCGCTGCGATAGCCGCAGGCGTGTCCAACCCGGCCGGGGCCACACATTCGGATCTGCTCTGATCCACGTCTACCGTTCGCCGTCCCGGTAGTCGAGATGGTCGGAGCGGCGAAGCGTGTGATAGGCCTCGCCGGCCCAGACGCCGACCTTGTCGCTGTCGGGGTACTCGGCGATGCCGAACTCGTTCTTCGTCGAGAGGATGGCGATGCGGACGACACCATCGCCGGCCCCGATCTTCGGGCCGATGGTGACGGCATTGCACCGGAACCCGTCCGGCGTCTCCTCCGTCGCGTGCTCGTACGGCGCGGCCGACAACAGCTTGAAGATCTCCATGCCGACAGGCTAACTGCGGTCGAGCCGCATCAGCCGGTGCGGGAGCCCGCCTTCCTCGACGTCACCGACGTGGCGGAAGCCGGCCTTCTCGAACGCGCGCCAGGAGCGGCGATTCCCCTCCTCGACTGTGGCGACGACAGCCATCACGCCCGGCCGCGCGAAGACCACCTCGTGCGCGAACCGGGACAGCACCTGCGGGCCGAGGCCGCGACCGATCAAGTCCTCCTCGCCGATGAGCAGGTCGACCTCTTCGTCGTACGACTGGATCATCCCCGCCAGCCGGCCGTCGACGACGATGATCCAGCGGCCGTCGATGTCCTCCGCGAGCTCGTACTCGATCGGCTCGCGCCACCACAGGCGCACGTGCTCGCGCTCGAGCCACATACGCAGAAGTGGCAGGTCGCTCTCGTCGAACGGACGGAACTCGATCACGCGCGCCGGAAACGCGACCGAAGCGAAAGCAACGTGTCGAGCTCACGGACGTGCAGCACGCGGCAGCCCACGAGGTACGTGACGATAGACGCGGCGAGCGCGAGCCCGAGCGATACGACCTGCGCGCCGAACGAATGGCCGAGCGCGGAGTCGAGCGGCTTCCACACGAGCCACGCGACGGCGGCGACCACGGCCGAAACGACGCCGACGCGTGCGACTGTCTGCGCGATCTCACCGCCGTGCATGCGCCCGAGCCGGCGGCGCAGCAGGACGAGCAGCGCCCACGTGCCTGCGACGTTGCAGACAGCGGTCGCGAGCGGAATCCCCCAGACGCCGAACCGGTAGAACGCATAGTCGAGAACCCCGTTCAGGAAGAGGTTGCCGAGCGCGACCGCCGTCGGGATCCAGTTCGACTGCAGACTGAAGAACGCGCGGTTCAGCATCAGCATGGCGCCGTTGAAGACGAGGCCTGCGCTGAATGCGGCAAGCGAGTGCGCAACGCCCGGCGTCTGGGACGGCGTGAAATGGCCGCGCTGGAAGAGGATGCGGACGATCGGCTCAGCAAGCACCGCACTGACGACCGCAGCCGGAATGAGGAGAAACCCGATCTGCCGCAGACCGGTGCTCACGGTCGCGCGGAAGCCGTCCATGTCGCCGCGCGTCGCGAAGCGCGACAGCGACGGGAAAAGGACGGTCGCGATCGCCACGGAGAACATCCCTTGCGGGAGCATGTAGACGAGGAACGCCTTCTGGATCGCGGTCGGTGCATAGTCGGCACTGATCAGACGCGAGGCGAAGAACGTGTCGATGACGGCGTTGACGTTGATCAGGCCAAGCCCGAGCGTCACCGGCACCATGAGCACGAGCACACGCTTCACCGCCGGGTCGCGCCAGTCGATCACGAGCTGCAGGCGCCCGTCGCGGCCGCGCAGCCACGGTATGGGCAAGAGCACCTGGATGAACGTCGCGATCAGGATGGAGACCGCGTACACGTACAGCTTCGTGTTCATCGTGTGCGCCTGCGGGACGCCGATCGCAAGCCCGGCGATGATGGCGAGGTTCCAGAACACCGGCGAGATCGCGGGAACGGTGAAGTGGTCGTAGCTATTGAGGATCCCGACGACGATCCCCGACACACCCAACAGCGTCACGATCGGGAAGAGCACGCGCGAGAGTCCGACCGCCAACGCCTTGTCGTGACCCGGGTTGCCGAACAGGTCGATGACCCACGGTGCGACGAGGATGAAGATCACCGTCAGCCCGGTGAGCCCGAGCAACATCAGCCAGAACAGGCTCGATGCGACGCGCCACGCGCGTTTGCGCTCGCCTTTCTCGAGCAGCTCGCTGAACACGGGCACGAACGCGGAGGAGAGCGCTGCGTCCGCAACGAGCGCACGAACGAGGTTTGGCAGCTGGAACGCGACCGTGAAGGCGTTGATCTTGCCGGTCGCGCCGAAGTAGTACGACGCGATGACCTCGCGCACGAGGCCGAGGACCCGGGACATCCCCGTCGCGACGGCGAAGATCGCCGCCGACATGGCGCGGCGCGGCGGAGCCGTCGCACTCTGTCGTGGCGGGGGGACCGGCAGCGCCATCGTCGGCTGCTCGGACATGTCCGCGAGCAGCGGCCAGCGGTCGAGCGACTCGGAACCGTCGAAATAGGCGGCCCGGCCCTCCTCGCGTCGGCGACGGTCGCGCTCCAGCCGGCGGAGATCGCGCTCGCGGTCGGCGTCGCTCACGGCATGAGCATAGGGAGCGCCCCAGTCGTTCCGGCCTCTTGCTACCATTCTGCGGCCCGCGATTGCGGGCCTTTTCACGCCAATGCCCAACATCAAGCAACAGAAAAAGCGGGTCGGCCAGGCGTCACGCCAGCGGTTGGAGAACCTGCGCTGGAAGTCGACGGCGAAGACGCTCATGCGGCGTCTGAAGGAGGCCGCGGATGGCGGCGACGCGACTGCCGTCGGCGAGCGTCACCGCGAGCTCGTCAGCTGGCTGGACAAGGCCGCCGCACACGGCGGGCTGCACCGCAACACCGCGTCCCGCCGCAAGGCGCAGGCCGCCCGGCTCCTCGCCGGCAAGAAGTCCTAGCTCGCGCGCCGCGTCACGTCGACGAGCGCGCGGTCGAGCTCCAGCTCTGCCGGCATCCTCGAGCCGCCCTTCACCGCTGCGTCCACCTCCGCGAGTCTGACAACCGCGGCCGAGAGCTCCTCGGCGGAGAAGTTCGCCGCCTGCGCGAACGCCTTCTCGGCGACGAAGGGGTGCATCTTCAGCGTTCCCGCCGCGTCGCGCGCGCGCACGCCCTGGTCGGCGAGTCGCTGGATCTTGCGCACGCGCCCGACGTGCCCGACGAGTGACGCGACGATGCGGAGAAGCTCGCCCGAACGCGTGCGATGCGTGCGCTCGAGCAATGACTCCGTGGTGGCGAGCACGCCACCGACGTCGCGTCGCCCCCACGCGTCTGTGACGGAGAAAATCGGCGTCTCCGCGCGTCCGACGGCGAGCTGCTCGACGGCAGCGATCGTGATCGTGTCGCCGCCCGCCCACGTGACGAGCTTGTCGATCTCGCTCGAGAGATCGTCCAGGTCGTCGCCGACGACTTCGACGAGCGCGCGACAGGCGTCGCGGTCGGCCTTCGCGCCGAGCCGCGCGAACTGCTCGCCAACCCACTCGGGCACGCGACGCTTCTGTACCTCGTAGGTGAGCAGCTCCCCGGCCTTCTTCACGGCCTTCGCGAGCGCGGAGTCCGCTTTCAACTCGCCGGCCACGAGCGCAAGCACGGTCGCGGGAGCCGGCGACGAGAGGTATTCGGTAACGGCCTTGACGTCGTCCGCTTTCCAGCGCTCGGCCTCGTCGACGATCACGAGCCGGCCGTTGCCGATGAAGAGCCCCATCGCGTTGCAGGTCGCAGCGGCGTCGACGCCGCTCGACTCGCGTGCGTTCAGCTGTTCGGTGGCGTCGTCGCCGACACGGTCACGGAGGCGGCGCAGCGCGCGCGCGATCTTCGGCCGGTCGCTTCCGGAGAGGAGATAGACCGGCTTCAGCTCCGGAGTGGCCACGGTGCCAACAATACGCGCCGCCGAGGAGCAGCCCCGAGGCGAGCACGGCGACGGCAGCGGGAGACGTCGCCTGCGCGCCCGGCAGGCCGCCGAAGCCACGCGCGCAGCCGGCGACGAACCACGCGCCCCAGCCATTCACCTGCGCGAGCGCGGCCGCGACCGGCGGTGTAACGGGCGCGATCACCGCGGTCGCGAGCGCGACGACGAGCATCTCCGCGACGACCGGCACGGCGACGACGTTCGCCGGCACGGTCACGACCGACACCTGGTGGAACTGCACCCACGTCACCGGCGCGGTGGCGAGGCCGCAGGCCGTCGACACGCCGATCAGCTGCGCGAGCCAGCGCGGGACGGGATAGCCCTCGAGCTTGCGCACGACGCGTGGTGTGACGATGAAGATCGCGGCGACGGCGGCGAACGAGAGCTGGAACCCGGCGTCGAGGACGAACATCGGGTTCCACGCGAGCAAGACGAGCGCACCGACGAGCAGCGCATGCCAGCGGTCGCGCTCGCGGGCGGAGAGCCACGCGAGGGAGCCGAGCGCCGCCGCGACAGCCGCGCGCACCACTGCGGGATGGAATCCGACCGCGAGCGTGTACGCACCGACGGCGGCGAGCGCCGCAACCTCGGCGGCGATGCGGCCGATGCCGAACAGCCGCACGAGAGCGAGCGCGCCGCCGGCAACAGTGGCGACCTTGAGGCCGTCGACCGCGAGACAGTGGTAGAGGCCGGAAGCTCGGAAGCGCGCGAGCAGCGTGTCGTCGAGGCCCTGCGCCCGGCCGAGCACAACCGCCTCGATGACCGCACGGCGCTCGCCCTGCAGACCGAAGGCGGAGTCGGCGGCAAGCCAGCGCTGCAGCCGGTCGCCGACGCCGCCGATCCCACCGCGGCGGCCAACGACGCGCCACTCCTTCACACGCAGAACGACGTGCACGCCTTGTCGATGCAGCCACGTTGCCTCGTCGAACCCATGCGACGGCCCGCGCGGCAGCTTCAGGATCCCCACCACCGACAACAACGAACCCTGCGGCGGCGCACGCCCGGCGGGGAGCTCGAGCAGCACCGGCTCGTGCGGACGTGCGATACCCCACCGCAGCACGAGCACGCGGATGCGCACGCTGAAGCGTCCGACCCGCGGCGGCTCCTCCGTCTCGACGAGCGCGCGCTCCGCCGTCCCGACGCGCGGGAGGAGAACGCTGCGATCGAGCGCGTGCAGCCGCCTGCTTCCCCACCACCAGCCGGCGACGGCGAGCGCGCACGGCGCGCGGGCGCATGCGAGCGCGACCACCGCCGGCACCGGTGAGAAGCGCGCGACGTTCGCCGCAGCGAGCCCGACGCAAACAGCGGCCACGTGGGCCGTCGGCCGGATCAGGGGATCACGAGGCCCTTGAGCTGTGCGAGCTTGGACGGCCCAATCCCCGGGACGCCCTCGAGCTCGTCGATGCTCCGGAACGGACCGTGCGCCTGTCGGTAGTCGATGATCTTCTGCGCCGTGGCCGGCCCGACGCCGGGGAGCGCGTCGAGCTGGTCGGCGCTCGCGGTGTTCAGATCGAGCGGCGCGGTCGGCGAGGGCGCGCCGCCTGTTCCAGCGCCGGCTGCCCCGCGCGCGGGGACGAGCACCTGCTCGCCGTCCGCGAGCGGCGCCGCGAGGTTCACGAGCGTGACGTCGGCCTTTCCAGTTGCGCCGCCGGCCGCCGCGACCGCGTCCGCGATCCTCGTCCCGGCATCGAGGTGGTAGAGGCCCGGCCGCCGGACGGCGCCGGCGACGTCGACGACGAGCTGCGTGGCTGCCGGCGCGCGTGCGTGCGTCGCGGTTCGCAGTACAGGAATCGCTGCAGGCGCGTGTCCGCGGTGCAAGACGTTCAGGCCGAGCACGAGTGCAACGGCAACCAGCAGACCTGCGGCGAGAAGGTGTCGGTGCTGCATGCCGCGATCGTCGCGGCGGAATCGTTACGACAGGGTGTCGTCTTCCACGAGCTCGCGTAGCTGCAGTGCAACCGCGTCCCCGGGCACGCCGGCGACGTGGAGCAGTCCGTCGATGGCGATACGCAATGCGCGCAGCAGCTCGGCGCGATCGAGTGCGCGCACGAGGGCACCGTTGAAGCGTGCGAGCACGCCGGCAGGTAGCTCGTCGAAGCCGCGGCCGTGGTGCGCCGAGAGCCCGTGGTCGACGCAGGCGAGACTGAGCGCGTAGTTGCGAACGCTCGTGATCCAGTACTCCGCGAGCCACACGCGTCCACGCTCGATCGAGACGCGCGCCCGGAGCGCGTGGTGGACGGCGTACCCGAAGAGCTCGTCCGGATCCGGCGACACCGGCGGCTGCCGCTCGACGGCTGAGCCGAAGAGCAGCCGGAACTTCGGGCTCGTCGCGCCGAACTCGGAGGCGGGCGTGAACGACAGGTCGAACTGGAGGCACCCGGGTAGGAGGAACACGCGGTAGATGCTCGGGTCGCTCGGCAGGTCGAAGAGGCGGACGCCGTTGAGCTCGATCTCGATCGCGCGCGTCCAGTCCGCGAGCACGTCGTCGACGGCTGCGCCGTCCGCGACCGCGAAGGTCAGGTCGAGGTCAGACCACCGGTCGCCGTCCGTGATCGCGAGCGAGCCGACAACCGCTCCACCGACGACGCGGGAGTCGTTCTCCGCGAGCGCGAGCACGCGCTCGTGCGCACGCTGCCGGTCGTCCACGCTGAACACGTCAGGCGACGACGATGTTCACGAGCTTCCGCGGCACGACGATGGTCTTTCGTACCTGCGCGCCGTTGAGATGCGCCTGCACGCGTTCCGACGCGAGCGCGAGCGCCACGAGCTCGTCCTCGGACAGCTCGACGCCGACCTCGATCCGGTCGCGCACCTTGCCGTTCACCTGGACGACGAGCTCGAATGTCTCCTCCTCGAGTGCCGAGCTGTCGGCGACCGGCCAGGGCTGCTCCCACAGCCGCTCCTGTCCCAGCACCTGCCACAACTCCTCTGCGATGTGTGGCGCGTACGGCTGGATGAGCGACACGGCCGTCTCGGCGGCGAAGCGCGCATCGGGAGCCGCGGGATCCTCGGCGATCGCATGCACGAGCTCCATCAACGCGGAGATCGGCGTGTGGAACTGGAACCTGCGCGCGATGTCGTCGCTGACGCGCGCGATCGTCTGGTGCGTCTTGCGCGTGAGCGGCCCGGGGTCACCGTCGGCCGGCGCCTGCTCCGCGACCTCGTGGACGAGACGCCATAGCCGGCGGAGGAAGCGCACCGTGCCCTCGATGCCCGAGTCGGACCACTCCTTGTCCTGGTCGCCGGGCCCCATGAACATGATGTAGAGGCGAACGGCGTCCGCGCCGTACTCCGCGACGAGCTCGTCCGGGCCGACGAGATTGCCCTTCGTCTTGGACATCTTCGTCCCGCCCATCGTGATCCAGCCCTGGTGGTAGAGGCGCGCGAACGGTTCGCGGAAGCCGAGCATCCCCATGTCGTTCAGCGCTTTCACGAAGAAGCGCGAGTACAGGAGGTGGCCGGTCGCGTGGTCGATGCCGCCGATGTACTGCGACACCGGCATCCAGTAATCGACGACGTCGCGGCCGAACGGCGCCTCGTCGTTCGTCGGGTCGACGTAGCGGATGAAGTACCACGACGAGTCGACGAACGTGTCCATCGTGTCGGCCTCGCGCGTCGCCGGTCCCCCGCAGCGCGGACAGTCGACGTGCAGCCACTCCTCGTTGGAGGCGAGCGGCGCCTTGCCCTTGGGCAGGTAGTCGTCCACGTCGGGGAGCAGCACGGGCAGGTCCTCGTCGGGGACAGGCACGACACCGCACGCGTCGCAGTAGATGATCGGGATGGGGGCGCCCCAGTAGCGCTGGCGCGAGAAGCTCCAGTCGCGCAGCCTGAACGAGACGGCCGGCGCACCCCGGCCTTGTCGGTGCAGCCACTCGACGATCGCGGTCTTCGCCTCTTCCGACGGCGTGCCGGTGAACTCGCCCGAGTCGACGAGCACGCCCTCCTCGTCGATGACGGTGCGAATCGGCAGGTCGAACGTCCGCGCAAACTCGCCGTCACGCTCGTCGTGCGCGGGCACGGCCATGATCGCGCCGGTGCCGTAGTCCATCAGCACGTAGTCGGCGACCCAGATCGGAAGCTTCTCGCCGTTCACGGGGTTCGTCGCGTAGTGGCCGGTGAAGACGCCCGTCTTCTCCTCTTCGGCCGCGCGGTCTTCTGCGCGCCGCGCGCCCGCATGCTTCGCGTACTCCTTGGCCTCCTCGCTCGCGTACTCCTCGACGAACGGGTGCTCCGGCGCCATCACGAAGAACGTCGCGCCGAACAGCGTGTCCGGCCGCGTCGTGAATACGGGAATGTCCTTGTCGAGCTCGTCGACGCGGAAGAGGATCTCGGCACCCTCGCTGCGGCCGATCCAGTTGCGCTGGATCGTCTTCGTCCGCTCGGGCCACTCGCCCCCCGGCGGCAACTCGTACTCGCGCAACTCGTCGGCGTACGCGGTGGTCTTGAAGAACCACTGCGTCATGTTGCGGAGCTCGATGAGCGCACCGCAGCGTTCGCAACGCCCGTCGACGACGTACTCGTTCGCAACCACCGTCTGGTCGTTCGGGCACCAGTTGACAGGGGCCGCGCGCCGGTACGCGAGGTCGCGCTCGAAGAAGCGCAGGAACAGCCACTGCGTCCACTTGTAGAAACGGGGATCGTGGGACGAGACCTCGCGGTCCCAGTCGATCGCCCAGCCGAGGCGCTGCATCTGCTCGCGGATCAGCACGATGCTCGCTTCGGTGATGTCGCGCGGATGGCCGCCCTCGCGGATCGCCGCGTTCTCCGCCGGCAGGCCGAAGGCGTCCCAGCCCATCGGCCTCAAGACCCGCGCGCCGTTGCGTCGGTGGTAGTGCGTGACGACGTCGCCCATCGTGTAGTTGAAGACGTGCCCCATGTGCAGGCTCTTCGCGGACGGGTAGGGCAGCATCTCAAGCTGGTACCAGCGTTTCTCGTCCTTGGCCCCGGGCTCGGGGTTGGGGACGTTGAACGCCCGCGCGTCGGCCCAGACGCGCTGCCACTTCGGCTCGATCTGCTCGGGTTCGTACCGGTCCATCGCCTCTCTTCTCATCCTCCAAAAACGAAAAAGCCTCTCGCGAGAGAGGCCGGGGGAACTCGACGCGGCCTCGCCGCGGTCCGTTCCTGGGCTATCGAAGGAGCTCCCTGTTCACCGCGGCGATCGTAGCAACCAAGCCGGATTCGCGCACTTTCTTGGTCCACGCGCGTGCAACCCGGGTCCCGACTCCCTCCCCCCACCGACCTGAGCGCGATCCTATTTCGGCGCGACGCCGCAATGGTGACGAGAGCGTCCAGCTTTCGCGCCGGTTCTTCCACAGGGCAGACTGGCTCCGTGCTCGACCTCCTCCCACTCACCGCCGAGATCGCCGACGGGCAGCTCTCGATCGGCGGCATCGCCGCGTCGCAGCTCGCGGAGGAGCACGGGACGCCGCTCGTCGTCTACTGCGAGGAGACGATCCGAGCGCAGGCGCGCGCGTACCGAGCGGCAGCGCCCGGCGCCTCGATCGTCTACGGGACGAAGGCCTTCGCCAACGTCGCGCTGCTCCGCGTCCTGGCAGAAGAGGGCGTGGGCGCCGACGTCTCCACCCTCGGAGAGCTCGCGTTCGCCCGCGAAGCCGGGCTCGACGGCGGCCGCATCCTCTTCCACGGAAACAACAAGTCGGACGACGAGCTCCGTGCTGCGGCCGAAGCGGGAGCAACGGTCGTCCTCGACGCCCCCGACGAGCCGGCGCGCGCGGCGGCCGCCGGCGTCGCCCGTGTGCTCGTGCGGCTGACGCCCGGTGTGGAGGCCGTCACGCACCAGTCGATCCAGACGGCGCACGACGAGTCGAAGTTCGGCCTTGCCCCGGACGCGGCGCTCGCCGCGATCGCCGAGGCCCGTGCGCTCGGCATGGACGTCGCCGGCATCCACTTCCACGTCGGCTCCCAGCTCGCGCGCGTCGAGGAGAGCCTCGTCGCGGTCGATCGGCTAGTTGCGTTCTGCGCGCACGCCGAGTCCGAGCTCGGATGGACCCCGCAGGTGCTCGACATCGGGGGCGGCCTCGGGATCAAGTACACGCGCGACGAGGACGTCCCGGAAATCGCGGACTTCGTGCCGCCGCTCGTGGCGCGTCTTCCCGCCGGCGTCGAGGTCGTGCTCGAGCCGGGGCGCTCGCTCGTCGGTCGAGCCGGTTTGACGCTCTACCGCGTTGGCGTCGTCAAGGAATCCGGTGGCGTGTCGTATGTCGCGGTCGACGGGGGAATGTCCGACAACCCGCGCCCGCAGCTCTACGGCGCGCGGTACGAAGCGCTGCTCGCCAACCGCGCCGACGAGCTCCCGGACGGTGTCTTCCGGATCGCCGGCAAGCACTGCGAGTCGGGCGACGTCCTCATCGATGCGATCGCGCTCCCGCACCCGCGGCGCGGGGACTTGCTCGCGGTGCCGGCGACCGGTGCGTACACGCTTGCGATGGCGTCGACGTACAACGGCGTCCCGAATCCAGCCGCGGTGCTCGTCGCCGACGGAGCCGCGCGACTCGTGCGCGCTCGGCAGCCTGTGGCCGATCTCCTACGCTTCGAGCGATGACGCAACGCCTCGCCAACGTCCCGGGGATCGTGCTCGTGAGCATCGCCGCGACGATGTGGGGGCTCGACGGCCTCATCCGCAAGCCGCTGGCGCACACGACGAGCGCGACGACGATCGTGTTCGGCGAGCACGTTGTCCTCGTCGCCTGCACGATCACGCTGCTCGTGCCGGCACTGGCCTCGCTCTGGCGTGCCGGGCCTCGCTACATCCTCGCAGGCATCCTCGTCGGCGCCGGCGCGTCGGCGATCGCCACCATCCTCTTCACCGAGGCGCTCTTCCACGGCGACTTCATCACCGTCGTCGTGCTGCAGAAGTCGCAGCCGCTCATCGCCGTCGTTGGCGCGTGGCTCGTGCTCGGCGAGCAGCCGCGCCCGCAGTTCGCGTGGTTCCTCCTTCCGGCTCTCGCAGGAATCTGGCTGATCGCGCTGCCGCACCCGCTCGCGCCGCACGTGCACGGCATGACGCCGATCGCGGAGACGCTCGGCGCAGCAGCGCTGTGGGGGCTCGGCACCGTCTTCGGCCGCTACCTGGGCCGGAAGCTCGCATTCGAGCACGTCACCACCGTCCGCTTTGCATTCGGGTTGATCGCAAGCGGGTGCGCCCTTCCGATCGTCGGAGCGGCCGCCTACTCGGACGCGCACGACAGCTTCTACATCGCCGTGCTCGCGCTCGTGACCGGGCTGGCCGCGCTCGGCCTCTACTACTACGGCCTCCAGCGCACGCCGGCGCTGCTCGCCGCCCTGGGCGAGCTCGCATTCCCGGTGACCGCCACGCTCGTCGGCCTGTACGTCTTCAACAGCTCGCTGCGATGGACACAATGGGTCGGCGTCGCGGTCACCGTCGGCGTCGTCAGCCTCCTCCCGGCACGCCGCCGCGACATCGTCCGGACACCTGACTTGGTGCCCGCTCCCGCGGCGAGCTAGGCTCGGCGTCGTGGACCTGCGCGACACCGCGGAGGAAGGCGCCTTTCGGGCCGAGTTGCGCTCGTGGCTGGACGCGAATTTGCCCGAGGAGCGGCGCGGCTGGCGGGGCGGGGAACAGCGCTTCGGCGACGACTTCGGCCGCGCCTGGAGCCGCAAGTTGTACGAGGCCGGGTACGCCGGCCTGACCTGGCCGGCGGAGTACGGAGGCGCCGGTTCGCCCTACAGCTTCCAGGCGATCTTCTACGAGGAGATGGCGCGCGCGCAGGCTCCGGCGCACGTCGGCGTGATCGGTCTCGGGATGGCCGGGCCGACGATCATGGCGCACGGCAGCGACGAGCAGAAGCAGGCGCACCTGTCGAAGATCCTGTCAGCCGAGGAGATCTGGTGCCAGGGCTTCTCCGAGCCTGACGCCGGCTCCGACCTCGCCGCCGCGCGGACGCGCGCCGAGCGCCGTGGCGACGTCTACATCGTCAACGGTCAGAAGGTGTGGTCGTCGTTCGCGCACATCGCCGACTTCTGCATCCTCGTCACGCTCAGCGATCCCGCGGCGCCGCGCTACAAGGGCCTCACGTATCTCATCGTCGACATGCACTCGCCCGGCGTCGAAGTACGCCCGCTGCGGCAGATCACCGGCGAGGCGGAGTTCAACGAGATCTTCTTCACCGACGTGGAGGTGCCGGTGTCCAATCGCCTCGGCGACGAAGGCGACGGCTGGCAGGTGGCGATGACGACGCTCCTGCACGAGCGCGGCACCCTCGGCTTCGCACTCACTGCTGCTCTCGACGTCGGCGTCGGCCGCCTGGTCGAGACCGCGCGCGAGCACGTCAACGGCGACGCCGGCGTGCGCGAGCGGATCGCCGCCGAGTGGATCGAGATGCAGGCGTTGCGCTACACGAACTACCGCTCGCTCGGGGCATACCAGCGCACCGGCGTCCCGGGGCCGGAAGGATCGGCGATCAAGCTGCGCTGGTCGGAGCAGAACCAGCGCCTGACGAAGCTCGGCCGCGAGCTGCTCGGTCCCGACGGCATCCTCGACGACGGCTGGTGGCACTACCAACAGCTGCGCAGCCGCGGGAACACGATCGAGGCGGGGAGCTCCGAAGTGCTGCGCAACATCGTCGCCGAGCGCGTGCTCGGCCTCCCGAGGAGCAGGTAATGGACTTCGCCTTCACCGACGAGCAGCGGCAACTGCAGCGCGAGGTACGCGGGTTCCTCGCCGCGAACTATCCGCTCGATCGCGACTGGGAGAACCAGGACGACCGCTGGCAGGAGCTCGCAGAGCTCGGCTGGCTCGGCGGCGCCGACCTGAGCTTCGTCGAGGAGGCGATCCTCTTCGAGGAGAGCGGCTATGCGCTCTACCCTGGGCCGTTCCTTGTCACCGTCGCGTTCGTCCTCCCATGGCTCGGCCCGGAGGATCGCGAGGCGGCAGCGGCCGGCACGACGAAATGGTCGGCGGAGGATCGCGGGCTCGTTCCCTGGCTCAGCTCGGTCGACATGGTCGTCGATTCCGACGGCAACGCGCAGCCGGCGCGCGGGGAAGAGCTACCGACCGTGGATCCGTCGCGACCGCTCGGCCGGCTCGAGCGAACGAACGGAACACCACTCCCGGGCGCGCGCGATGTCCCGCGCGCACGGACGGCAATGGCAGCCGAGGCGGTCGGCGTCGCGCAGCGCGCGCTCGAGCTCGGAGTCGAGTACGCGAAGACGCGCGAGCAGTTCGGCAAGAAGATCGGCGTCTACCAGGCCGTGTCGCATCAGCTCGCCGACACGTACGCGGACGTCGAGCTCGCGCGCTCGCTCGCCTACTGGGCAGCCTGGTGTGTCGCCGAGGAGGACGAGCAGGCGCCGCTCGCCGCCGCAGCGGCGAAGGCCTTCGCAACGGAGGCGGCCGTCAAGGCGTGCGAGCGATCGATCCAGGTCCACGGCGGGATCGGCTTCACATGGGAGCACCCGCTGCACCGCTTCTACAAGCGCGCGCTCTGGCTCGAAGGTTTCGGACGCCGTCCCGCCGAGCTCCGCGCCGAGATCGCCGACGCGCTGCTCGGCGTAGCCGTCACCGCCTGATGGACGGCCTCATGATGGACTTCCAGCTGACGCTGCCGCATCTGCTGCGGCGGTCCGAGACCTTCCTCGGCCACGGCGAGATCGTCACGCGCCTGCCGGACAAGAGCGTCCACCGGACGACGTTCCGGGAGGCGGCTGTCCGCTCGAAACAGCTCGCCGTCGCGCTGCAGAAGCTCGGGCTGGAGCGCGGCGATCGCGTCGCGACGCTGTGCTGGAACCACCACCAGCACCACGAGGCCTATCTCGGCATCCCGTGCGGTGGCTTCGTCCTGCACACGCTCAATCTCCGCCTCCACCCCAACGACCTCGCGTACATCGCGGACCATGCGGCCGACCGCGTCGTGATCGTCGACCGCTCGCTCGTCCCGCTTCTCGACCAGTTCAGGGATCGCACGAAGATCGAACACGTCTTCGTCGTCGAGGACTCGTACGAGGATCTGCTCGCTACAGCGACCGCGGACGAGTGGCGCGACCCAGAGCTCGACGAGAACGAGGCCGCCGCCATGTGCTACACGAGCGGCACGACGGGCCAGCCGAAAGGCGTCGTGTACTCGCACCGCTCGACCGTGCTGCACAGCATCGGTGTCGCGGCGAACAACCCGCTCGGGCTCGGCATCGCGGTGAACGACGCGATCCTCCCGGTCGTGCCGATGTTCCATGCGAACGCTTGGGGTTACCCCTACCTCGCGACGATGAGCGGCTCGAAGCTCGTGTACCCCGGGCCGCACCTCGATCCGGAGAGCCTCCTCGACCTGATGTCGCAGGAGAAGGTCGCGTGGGCGGCAGGCGTCCCGACGATTTGGATGGGGATCCTCCAGCAGCTCGACGCGAATCCGGGAAAGTGGGACCTCTCGGCGATGAAGGCGATGCTCGTCGGCGGCTCCGCCGTCCCGCGCGCGATGATCGCGGCGTACGAGCAGCGCCACGGTCTCAAGATCGTGCAGGGCTGGGGCATGACCGAGACCTCGCCGGTTGCGTCGACGGCGACGCTTCCGCACGACCTCGCGAACGTCGACGAGGAGACTCGTTTCGACATCGAGTCATGGGCGGGCATGCCCCTCGCGTTCGTCGAGATCCGCATTCGAGTCGGCGACGAGGAGATTCTGTGGGACGGCGAGGCCATGGGCGAGCTCGAGGTGCGCGGGCCGTGGGTCGCGTCCGGCTACTACGAGACGCCCGAGCAGGCCGACCGCTGGACGGACGACGGCTGGTTCCGCACCGGCGACATTGCGTCGATCCATCCGCGCGGGTACATCCAGATCAAGGATCGCTCGAAGGACGTCATCAAGTCAGGCGGCGAATGGATCTCGTCCGTCGAGCTCGAGAACGCGATCATGGCGCACCCCGCCGTCGCCGAAGCCGCCGTCATCGCGATTCCCGACGAGAAGTGGGCTGAGCGGCCGCTCGCGGCCGTCGTGCTCCGCGAAGGAGCCTCTGCGAGCGCGGATGAGCTGCGCGACTTCCTCGCACCGCAGTTCGCGAAGTGGTGGTTACCGGATCGCATCGAGTTCGTCACGGAGATCCCGAAGACGAGCGTCGGGAAGTTCCGCAAGACGGCCCTGCGCGACCAGTTCGCGCACGAGCCGGTCGAAGCCAGTTGAAGGCCGCGCTCCTGCACGAGGTCGACGGGCCGTTCGAGCTCGCCGACGTCCCCGACCCCGAGCCCGACAGGGGCCAGGTCGTCATTCGCGTGCGCGCCGCGGGCGTGAACTTCGCGGACGCCCTCATCCGGCGCGGGCGCTATCCGCAGATGCCGGACCTGCCGGTCGTGCTCGGCAGCGAGGTCGCAGGCGAGCTCGAGGACGGCACGCGCGTGATGGCGATCGGCAGCGGCGGCTACGCGGAGCTCGCCGTCGTGGACCGCGCACAGATCGTGCCGCTCCCCGATCAGGCGAGCTTTGCCGAGGGCGCGTCGTTCCTCCTCACGTTCCTGACGGCGTACATCCCGCTGACGAGGCAGGTGCGCGTGCGGCCCGGATCGAGCGTGCTCGTGCACGCGGCTGCCGGCGGCGTCGGCAGCGCGACGATCCAGGTGGCGCGTTCGCTCGGCGCGCGAGTCATCGCCGCCGTCGGCTCGGAGGAGAAGTTCGACCTCTGTCTGGAGCTCGGCGCGGAGGCGGCATACACGTACGACGAGATCCCGGACGACCTGCGCGTCGACGTCGTCGTCGATCCCGTCGGCGGCGAGCTGTTCGAGCAGGCGATCGGCCGGATGCGGCCGCTCGGGAATCTCATCGCCATCGGCTTCGCCGCGGGGATCTGGCCGGACATCAGCCCGGCGAATCTCGTCGGCCGCAACGTCGGTGTTCAGGGCTTCTACCTCGGCCGGCTGCTGCGCCACGAGCCGGAGGTCGTCGGCGAGGCGGTCGGCGAGCTGCTCGCGCTGTGGCAGACGGGCGCGCTGCGGCCGGTCGTCGGCGCCGAGATCCCGCTCGTCGAGGTCGACCGGGCGCACGAGCTCGTCGAGTCGCGCAAGAGCGTCGGCAAGGTGGTGCTCATCCCGTGAGGGCGCTCGTCACCGGCGGCCGCGGCGGGATCGGCCGCGCGATCGCAGCGGCGCTCGACGGCTGGGACGTGCTCGCGCTCGACCTGCCGGAGTTCGACGTCGGATCGGTCGAGGCGTGGGGCGCCGTCGACGGGACGTTCGACTCGGCGTTCCTCAATGCCGGAATCGGCATCGGTTACCCGGACGTCGCGGAACTTCCGGACGTCGAGATCGCACGCATCGTCGACGCGAACCTCCTCGGCGTCGTCTACGGCGCACGCGAGTGCGCGCGCCGGCTGATGCCGAACGGCGGCTCGATCGTGTGCACCGCGTCGCTCGCCGGACTGACCGGCATGCCGTTCGATCCGATGTACACGGCGACGAAGCACGCGGTCGTCGGGTTCGTGCGCGGCGCGGCCGACGGTCTCCTAGCGCACGACATTCGTATCAACGCGCTCTGCCCCGGCTTCACCGACACGCCGATCGTCGAGGACGAGCTTCGTGGAGTCCTCCCTGTGCCGTTGATGGAGGCGTCGTTCGTCGCCGAGGCAGCCCTGACCGTGATGAACGACGCAGAAACCGGGCGCGCGTGGATCGTCCAGCCGAACCGCGTGCTGCCGTTTCGCTTTCCCGGGATCCCCGGGCCGCGCTGATGGCGAGGACGCGTCGCGCCTGGGGCGACGAGGCGCCCGGGGCGCCGCACATCTGGCGCACGCTCGCGTACCGCGGTATCGAGCAGGGCGACGGCCGGTCGGTGATCGAGTGGGAGGCGGCGCCGGAGTACTGCTTCCACGACGGGAGCGGCGGCTTCATCGTCCACGGCGGGATGGTGACGACGCTGCTCGACACGGCGATGGGCGGCGCATGCTGGTCGGTGCTCGGCGACGACGAAAGCTTCCTGACGGCGGACCTGCACTGCGAGTTCATGCGGTCGGCGCGGCCCGGCATGCTGCGAGCGGAGGGTCGCGTCGTGCAACGGAGCCGGCGCGTCGCGTTCTGCGCGGCCGATCTCTACGACGCGGACGGCGAACTGCTCGCATCGTCGCGCTGCACCCAGATCATCCGCGGCGCCGACACGAACTCGTGACACTTTCGGGCCGGTACTTAGTACCGGCCTTGGCACAGTGGCGCCGCGTGGCCGAGGCCGGTACTAGGTACCCCTCGTCGGTGTCACGAATTCGACACGGCGGCGAGGCGCGCCTCCAGGGTTGCCTTCACTGCCGGCCAGTCGTCGTCGATGACGGCGTACCAGGCGGAGTCTCGGCGCTCGCCGCCCCGCACGAGCATGTGCTTCCGGAAGACGCCCTCGAACTCGGCGGGCAGCGCCGCCAGCGCCGCACGCGCACGCGCATTCGTTGCATCGGTCTTGAACTCGACGCGGAAGAAGTCCTCGTCCTCGAACGCGTGCCGCATCAGGAGGTACTTCGCCTCTGTGTTCGCTCGCGTTCCCCACGCCGCCGGCGTGAGCCACGTGTTCCCGACCTCGACCACGCGGTCGCCGGGATTCACGTTCAGATAGCTCGTGTGCCCGACGAGCTCGCCGTCGAAGAAGTGCGCGAACCCGAGCTCGATCGACTCGAACCACTGCCTGAAGAGATCGCGGCTCTCGTTCCCGCGCACCTTCATCAGTGTCCAGACGCGTGGATCCTGCGCTATCCCCCACAGCGCCTCTTCGTGGCGCGGCTCGAGCGGCTCCAGCCGCACGCACGGACCCTCGAGCGTCACGTGAAGCGCCAGGTTCCTCCGTCTTCGAAGTCCCGCAGGATGCGCCGCGCCACGACCATCTTGTGCACCTCGTCGGCTCCGTCGTAGATGCGCGCCGCCCGGGCAGAGCGCCACATCGATGCGAGCGGCGTGTCCTCCGTCATGCCGAGGCCGCCGTGCACCTGGAGCGCGCGATCGATGACGTCGTTGAGCGCCTTCGCCGCGAAGAACTTGATCAGGGAGACCTCGACACGCGCCTCGTCGCCCTCGTCGAGACGATGCGCGGCCTGCAGCGTCATCAGCCGGCAGGCCTGGATCTCCGCGGCCGACTCCGCGATCCAGTTCTGGATCGTCTGCTTCTCCGCGAGCGGGCCGCCGAACGCCTCGCGCTCGAGCGCGTACGAGCACATCAGCTCGAACGCCCGCTGCATCTGCCCGAGCCACCGCATGACGTGGTGGATGCGCCCCGGACCGAGCCGCTTCTGCGCGATGCGGAACCCGTCGCCCGGCTCGCCCAGGGTGTTTTCGACGGGAACGCGCACGCCGGTGAAGCGCGTCTCGCAATGCGTTCCCCAACCGCGCCCTTCGTGCCCCATCACGGGAATGCGGCGCACGAGCTCGTAGCCCGGCGTGTCCGTCGGGACGAGGATCATCGATGCGCGCCGGTGCGGCTCGGCGTCGGGATCGGTGACGACCATGACAACGCCGAATCCCGCGCCGTCGGCGCCGGACGAGAACCACTTGTGCGCGTCGATCACCCACTCGTCGCCATCGCGCACCGCGCGCCCGCGCAGCAGCGTCGGGTCGCTCCCCGCCACCTCCGGCTCGGTCATGCCGAAGAACGAGCGCGTCTCGCCGGCGACGAGCGGACGCAGGAATCGCTCCCGCTGCTCATCGGTGCCGTACAGGTGGAGAATCTCTCCGTTGCCCGCGTCCGGTGCCTGGCAGCCGAACACGAGCTGCGCCATGAGGCTCCGCCCAATCTCCTCGTTCAGGTAGGCGTACTCGATGAAGCCGCTGCCGCTGCCGCCCGCCTCCGGCGGCAGATGCGGCGCCCAGAGCCCCGCCTCCTTCGCCTCGTGCTGGAGCTCGCGGATGAGCGCGTCGGCCGCCTCGTCCTCGGCGCCGAGCGTCGCCTCGTTCGGGTAGACGTGCTCCAGCATGAACCCGCGAACCCGCTCACGCCGGTCGGCAACGAGATCCGGGATGACAACGGTTGCCATCGACAGCGATGATCGCATAGAGATGCGTGAAGCGCTCGAAGCCGTGCTCGGTCCCGTCTCGGAGCCCGTGCTCCTCGCGGGCGGCGCGTCGAAGGAGGCCTGGGCCGTGGACGCCGGCGGCGAACGCCTGCTCGTCCGCCGCGCCGCGGTCGGCGTCATCCACCGGCACACGCTGTCCCTGAAGGAAGAATTCGAGGTGCTCGAAGCCGCCTACGAAGCAGGCGTGAAGGTTCCTCGCCCGATCCTCTACATCGCAGATCTCGATGACCGCGAAGCGTTCGTCATGGAACGGCTCGACGGCGAGACGATCGGCCGGCGAATCGTTCGCATGGACGTCCCGGCGCAGCTGCCCGTCCAGCTCGCGGAAGAGCTCGCGAAGATCCATGCCATTCCGCGCGAGCGCCTCTCGTTCCTGCAGGAGGCGAGGCTCGAACGCATGATGGCCGAGCTCGACGACGTCGACGAGCCGCATCCCGCCATCGAGCTCGGCCTGTGGTGGCTGCGCGAGAACCGGCCTCCGCCGCGCGAGCCCGTCGTCTCCCACGGCGACTACCGCATCGGAAACGTCGTCGTCGACGACCACGGCCTCGTCGGCATCCTCGACTGGGAGTTCGCGCATATCGACGAGCCGGTCCGCGACCTCGGCTTCGGTCTCGTGCGCGCGTGGCGCTTCGGCGTGGACGAGAAGCGCTTCGGCGGGATCGCCGACGTGGGTGAATACGTCGAGCGGTACAACGAGCTCACCGGCCTCGACGTCCGGCCCGAGGAGCTCGACTACTGGGAGCTCGCCGGCAACGTCGGCTGGGCCATCGGCTGCCTCACGCAGGCGCAGCGGCACCTGAACGGCCAGGACCGTAGCGTCGAGCTCGCGATCCTCGGGCGTCTCGGTGCAGAGGTCGAGTACGAGATCTGCCACCTGCTGGAGAAGGTGCGGACATGAGCGAGCGCCCGACCGCGCAGGAGTTGACGGAGGCGATCGCCGAGTTCCTCGGCGGCGAGATCCTGCCGACGCTGACCGACCACCGTCTGCGCTTCCGCATGCTCGTCGCGATGAACGCGCTCGGCATCGTCTACCGCGAGCTCGCCGCGCTTCCGCCGGAGGACGACACCACGCGGCGCGAGCTTGCCTGCCGCATCCGCGCCGGCGACGTCGAGCCGGGAATGCTCGCCGAGGTGAAGGCCGACGTGGAGGCGCGCCTGCGGATCGCCAGTCCGCGCTATCTCGACCGCTACACGTGAACGAGCTCGAGCACTCGATCCTCGGCACAGCTGATCGCGACGCCGTTTGGCGTCAGCTCTGCCCGGAGGCCGTCGAGTGCTTCGCCTTCGAGATGGGCGTCGGCGCCCTCTTCGGCCTCGTCGTCCGCGGCGGCGACCGCGTGGCGCTCAAGGTGCACCGCACCGCGACGGCAGAGCGCCTCGGCGCGATGCAGCAGGTACAGGAGCATCTCTGGCGCTACGGCTTCCCCGTGCCGCGTCCACTCGGCGTGCGCGGGCGCGGCACGCTCGAGGAGTGGCGCGACGACGGCGCGCGCCGCGACGCGCACGAGCCCAGAGCCCGAAACGCGCTCGCGCAGCTGCTCGTCCGCCTGACGAGGCTGACGCGCGGAGTCCACCCGGCTGTCGACCTCCCGCCGTTCTTCCCGCCGCCCGACGGGCCACTCTGGCCCGCGCCCCACTCCGTCCTCATCGACTTCGACGCCACTGCTGCAGGTGCGGAGTGGATCGACGACATCGCCGCCGCAGCGAAGACTCGGCGCGACCAGGGTGGCGGCGACATCGTCATCGCCCACCACGACTGGACGGCGAAGCACGTCCGCTGGGCCGACATCAGGCCGACCGTCGTCTACGGCTGCGACAGCCTGAGCGTCGGGTTCGAGACCGTCTTCGCCGGCGAAGCGGCGGCGCACTTCACGCGAAACATCGAGCCTCTTCCGACTGTCGACGAGGCCCTGATGTTCATCGCCGACTACGAACGTGCTCGCACCGCCCCCTTCACGCGCGAGGAGCAGGCCACCGCCGCGGCGGCGGCCGTCTACGCGCGCGCATACACGACCCGGTGCGCGCACGCGCTCGGCGGCGACACCGAGGTCATGAACCTTCCCGACTACGCGGCCGCGTTGCTCCAGTAGGCTCCGCCCCGTGCCCGATCTGAGCGGCAAGGTCGCGATCGTCACCGGCGCCGGGCGCGGCATCGGCCGCGCGCATGCGCTGGCCCTCGCCGAAGCCGGGGCCAAGGTGGTCGTCAACGATCTCGGCGGCTCACTCGCCGGTGAGGGCGCCGACCTGTCGCCTGCCGAGCAAGTCGTCGCGGAGATCGAGGCAGCCGGCGGAGAGGCCGTCGCCGACGGTGAGAACGTCGCCGACTTCGAGGGCGCGCGTAGGCTCGTCGAGCACGCGGTCGCCGCCTTCGGCGGCGTGGACATCGTGGTCAACAACGCCGGGATTCTCCGCGACCGCATGCTCGTGAACATGGACGAGGACGAGTGGGACGCCGTCATCGCCGTGCACCTGAAGGGACACTTCGCGGTCACGCGTCACGCGGCCGCGCACTGGCGCGAGCGCGCGAAGGCCGGCGAGCAGCTGCACGCGCGGGTGATCAATACGTCCAGCCCCTCCGGTGTCTTCGGCAACGTCGGCCAGACGAACTACGGCGCCGCGAAGGCGGGCATCGCCGGCTTCACGCTCATCGCCGCGCAGGAGCTCGGCCGCTACGGCGTGACCGTCAATTGCCTGGCACCGAACGCGCGGACGCGCATGACCGAAGAGACGTTCGAGATGGGAGAGCGCCCCGAGGGCTTCGACCCGCTCGACCCGGCGAACATGTCGCCCGTCGTCGTTGCGCTCTGCGCGGACGACGCGCAGGAGATCACGGGGCAGGTCATCCACATCTGGGGCGGCGCGGTGAACGCTCTGCAGGGCTGGACCTCGGGCGAGCTGTTCCAGCGCGACGAGGGCTGGGACGCCGACGGGCTGCTCGTCGCGATGCTCGAGCGGTTTCCGGATGGAGTCGCTCCGGAGGGAATGGTCGCCGGCATGCAGAAGGCCGGCGGGCACTCGCTCCGCGCGACGTAGTGCGTCGCCGCATCTACCTCATGCGTCACGCCGAGGTGCGCTACTTCGACGGCGTGCACCCCGAGCAGGTGGTACTCACGCAACGCGGTCGCGTGCAGGCGGAGACGGCAGCGGCCGAGCTTCGCGACGTCGCCTTCGACCGCGTCCTGACGAGCGGGCTCGCCCGCACGCTCGAGACCGCCCGGATCGTCGCCCCCGGCAGAGAGCCGGAATCGCACTACGCGTTGCGTGAGATCGAGAGCGGCGACATCCGCGGCGTCGCGAGCGACGAAGTACACGCCATGATGAGCGCCGCCTTCCGCGGAGTCGTTCCGCCCGACACGCGGTTTCTCGGCGGGGAGATGATCGGCGAGCTCCTCGACCGCGTCCTCCCCGAGCTGGACGCGCTCCTCGCCGATGTGGATTGGGACGTCGCGCTGCTCGTCCTCCACGGCGCCGTCAACCGCGCGATCATCAGCCATGCGCTCACCGGCGACCGAAGTTTCTTCGGCGGGTTCGAACAGTCCCCGGGCTGCATCAACGTGCTCGACGTCGGCGCCGACGGGCGATGGATCGTTCGTGCGGTCAACCAACTCGCGTACGACCCGGCCCACGTCGGTGCGTCGCGCTTGACGACGATGGAGCACCTCTGGCAGGAATACCTGGACTCGAGCCCCTGATGGCCCTCCTCTCGCTGCAGAACGCGACGCTCCGCTTCGGCGGAATCGTCGCCCTCGACGATGTCTCCCTCGCGGTCGAGCCGGGGACGATCGCCGGGCTCATCGGGCCGAACGGCGCCGGCAAGACGACCGCGTTCAACGTCATCACGCGCCTCTACCGGCTCGAGTCGGGCGACGTCACGTTCGACGGCCGCTCGATCCTGCGCACACCGCCAAGCCGCGTCGTCCGTCTCGGCATCGCACGCACGTTCCAGAACGTCGAGCTCTTCTCGACGATGACAGTGCTCGAGAACGTGCTCGTCGGCGCACACACGACGTCGTTCTTCGAGCGTGAGGCGAACGTTCGTCGCGGCGCGCTCGAGACGCTCGACCTCGTCGGCCTCGGCGCGGTCGCGCACCTCCCTGCGGCCGGGCTTCCGTTCGGGACGATGAAGCGCGTCGAGATTGCGCGCGCGCTCGTGTCGAAGCCGCGCCTGCTGCTGCTGGACGAGCCTGCCGGCGGCCTGAACCACGAGGAGGTCGAGGAGCTCGCGCTGTTCCTGCGGCGGCTGCGCGACGAGCTGAACCTGACGGTGCTGCTCGTCGAGCACCACATGAACCTCGTCATGCGCGTGTCCGACCACGTGCACGTCCTCAACTTCGGCCGCACGATCGCGAGCGGCCCGCCTGCAGAGGTGCAGCGCGACCCGAAGGTGATCGAGGCCTACCTCGGCGGCGAGCTCGAGGGCGCGGCATGACGGCGCTTCTGGAGCTGCGCGACGTCCACGCTCGCTACGGACCGGTGAACGCGTTGCACGGCGTCTCGCTCACGGTCGACGAAGGCGAGATCGTGGCCGTGCTCGGCGCGAACGGCGCCGGCAAGACGACCACGCTGCGCGCGATCTCGAACACGGTGCATCGCGACGGCGAGATCCGGTTCGCCGGCAACGCGCTGCGCGGCGGGCCGGAGGCAGTGGCCCGCCTCGGTGTCGCCCACGTCCCGGAAGGGCGCGGCACCTTCTCGGAGCTGACGGTGTGGGAGAACCTGCGCCTCGGCGCGTACACCCGGCGCGGCAACCTCAAAGACGACTTCGCGCGTGTCGGCGCGTACTTCCCCTGGCTCGAGGACCGGCGCTCCCAGCAGGCCGGAACGCTGAGCGGCGGCGAGCAGCAGATGCTCGCACTCGCGCGCGCGTTCATGCAGCGCCCGCGCCTGCTGCTCCTCGACGAGCCGTCGCTCGGGCTCGCGCCGCTGCTCGTGACCGAGGTCTTCCGCATCGTCCAGGAGCTGAATGAGAGTGAGGGCGTCACCGTCCTCGTCGTCGAGCAGAACGCGCACATCGCGCTCCAGCTCGCGCAGACCGCGTACGTGCTCGAGGTCGGCAGTGTCGCGCTGTCCGGCCCGAGCGCGGACCTGCAGCAGCACGAATCCGTCCGCCGGAGCTACCTCGGATACTGATGGTCGAGCTCGCGCGCAAACTCCCCCTGCCTCAGCGACGCCTTCCGGCGAGCCCTGTGCTCCTGCTTCTCGTCGCAGCGGCCATCTTCCTCACCGTCGGCTCGCTCCGAAGCACGATCTTCGCGCAACTGACGGTGGCCGGAGTCGCGACCGGAGTCGTGTTCGGAAGCCTCGCCCTGGCGCTCGTCCTCATCTATCGCGCGACCGAGGTGATCAACTTCGCGCAGGGCGAGATGGCGATGGCGATGGTGTACGTCGCCTACCAGCTCATGCTCTGGGGGCTCTCGTACTGGGAGGCCTTCTTCCTCACGCTCGCGCTCGCATTCGTCTTCGGCGTGGTGACGCAACAGGTCTTCATCCGCCCTGTGCAGGGCCGCTCCGTGATCGCCGTCGTCATCGTGACGGTCGGGCTCTTCATCCTCATCGACGGCCTGGTCGAGTGGAAATGGAGCGCGAACCAGCGGTTCATGCAGGCGCCGTTCGGCAACAAGATCTACCACCTCGGCAGCGTTCCGATCGCGCGCCAGGACATCGGCACGATCGTCATCACGCTCGTTTCTGTGACGGCGCTCTGGGCGTTCTTCCGCTTCACGAAGCTCGGCCTCGGCATGCGCGCGGGCGCGCTGCGGCCGGCGGCGGCGCGTCTCGTCGGCGTGCGCACGAACGCGCTGCTCGCGGTCGGCTGGGGCCTCGCCGCCGTTCTCGGCGCGGTCGCCGGCCTGATGACGGAGCCGGCCGAGTACGTCCTCCAGCCGACGCTGATGCAGCCCGTGCTGCTGTACGCGTTCGCAGCCGCCGTGCTCGGCGGTCTCGAAAGCCCCGGCGGCGCGCTCGTCGGCGGCATCGCGCTCGGCATCTTTCTCAACCTCATCGGCCAATACGTGCACTTCGTCGGTTCGGTGCTGCAGCTGCCTGTCGCCTTCGCGGCGCTGCTGCTCGTCCTCCTCGTCAAGCCGACGGGCCTCTTCGGTCACCGGACGGTGCGGAAGGTATGAAACGCAACGCGCCCGCACTCGTCGCCGTCGCAATCGCCGCGCTGTTCTTCGCGCTGCTGCCGTTCGGGCTCAGTGACTATCACCGCGGGCTCGCGGCCAGCGTCGCGGTCTACCTCATCGCCATTCTCGGCCTGAACGTCCTGACCGGATACACCGGGCAGATATCGATCGGGCATAGCGCGTTCATGGCGATCGGCGGCTACACGACCGCGATCATGTCGCATTACCACAACACGAACCTGATCCTGACGTTGCCGCTCGCGTTCGTGATCACGTTCGGATGCGGCGTGCTCGTCGGGCTGCCGGCGTTGCGCCTGTCCGGCGTCTATCTCGCGCTCGCCACGTTCGCGCTCGCCGTGTCGATTCCGCAGCTGCCGCTCAAGTTCTCGAAGTTCACGGGCGGCAGTGCAGGCATCTCGGCGAGCAAGACCGTGTCCAACTCCTGGCTGTACGGCGTCTCGTGGTCGACGGCCGCGATCGCGTTCCTGTTCACGTGGCTCGTCCTCCGCGGACGGACCGGCCGTGCCTTCCGCGCCATCCGCGACAGCGAGGTGGCCGCCACGTCGTCGGGCGTCACGCTCGCGATCTACAAGACGCTCGCCTTCGGGGTTTCGGCTGCGCTCGCGGGTGTGGCCGGCTCGCTCTTCGTTCTGGTCACGAACGGCTTCGCCCAGCCGAACGAGTTCTCCGTCACGCTGTCACTCAAGATCCTCGTCGGTGCCGCAGTGGCCGGGCTCGGGTCGCTCTGGGGCGTCCTCCTCGGCGCGGCGTTCATCGCGCTCCTCCCCACGCTCTCGGCCTCAGCGCCGGTGATCGGGTCCGCCCACGGCCAGGACGTCGTCTTCGGCCTGTTCGTGATCGTCGTCATGATCCTGCTCCCCACCGGGGTGGCAGGTCTCGTCCCCCGCCTCCGCCGCCTCCGCGTAAAGGCTTGACTCGCCGTTCAATTTTCCCTATCTAATCGGATCCAAGAACGTCATACTCGGTATCCGGCCTCGATGCCGGACAAGGAGCCATAGGAGGGTTGATGCGTAGGAAGGGCAGATTCATGGCGGTTCTCGCCGGCCTCGCGCTGTTCGCGGCGGTGGCTGCCACGGCCGCCTTCGGGGCACATCGTGCGACGCCGGGCGTCACGTCCACCACCGTCCACATCGGCGGCACGTTCCCGCTCACCGGGGTGGCGTCGCTCTACAAGACGATTCCCGCGGCCGAGGGCGCGTACTTCGCCTACGTCAATGCGCACGGCGGCGTCAACGGGCGCAAGATCGACTTCACGGTCCTCGACGATGCGTACGACCCGTCGAAGACGGTGCCGCTGACGCAGCAGCTCGTCGAGCAGGACGGCATCTTCGCCGACTTCGGGAGCCTCGGCACCGCGCCGAACCTCTCGATCTGGAATTACCTGAACACCAAGAAGGTGCCGCAGGTGCTCATCGCCACCGGCGACTCGTACTGGGGCTTCTCCGCGAAGAAGTACCCGTGGACGATCGGCTACCAGCCGGACTATCCGGGTGAGGGCAAGGTCTACGGCAAGTACATCGCGGCGAACATGCCGAACGCGAAGATCGGCGTGCTCTACCAGAACGATGCATTCGGCAAGAACTACTTCGCCGGACTGCGCGTCGGGCTGGGAGCGAAGAAGAGCCAGATCGTGAGCTCGCAGTCATACGACCCGACGCAGACGAGCCTCGTGCAGCAGATCCTCGCTCTCAAGGCGGCGGGGGCTGACACGTTCGTGATCTTCGCCCTTCCGTCGCAGGCGATCACGGCGCTCGTCACCGCGACGAAGGTCGGCTGGACTCCGACGACGTTCCTCGGGAACGTGTCGGGCAACCCGGTCTTTCTCAAGATCGCGGCGCAGAACGGCGCAAACGTGGACGGCGTCATCTCGACGAGCTATCTCGTCGACCCGACGCTGGCCTCGCAGGCGAACCTGCCGGGCGTCACGCTCGCGAAATCGATCATCGGGACGTACGCACCGCCGCTTCTCCCGAGCCTCAACGGAGGCGACGCGAACGTCGTCTACGGGCTCGGCGCGGCATGGACGTTCGTCTATGCGCTCAAGCAGGCCGGCAAGAATCCGACGCGCGCCGGACTGATGAAGGCGCTGAAGAGCATGACCAACGTGAAGGACCCGTTCCTCTATCCGGGCATCACGATGAACACGTCGGCGAAGGACAACTTCCCGACGGAGCAGGAGATCCTGGTCAAGTGGGCCGGCGGGGCGACCGGTGACTGGGCCGCCTTCGGGAAGCTGTACAACAAGGTCCGCTAGAACGGCAGACGTCGTTGTCATCGGTGGCGGCGCCCTCGGCGCCGCCACCGCTTTCCATCTGCGACGGCTAGGAGTGCAGGACGTCGTCCTGCTCGAGCGCGACACCCTCGCCTCCGGGTCGACGAGCAAGTCGGCAGGCGGTATCCGCGCGCAGTTCGCGGACGAGCTGAACATTCGCATCGCACTGCGCTCGCTCTCCGAGTTCGAAGCTATGGACGAGATCGGATTCAGGCGGGACGGGTATCTCTTCCTGCTCGACCGCGAGGAAGACGTCGCCGCCTTCCGCGACGCGCTCGCGCTGCAAGGGTCGCTCGGCGTCCCGTCACGCGAGCTCTCGCCCGCAGAGGCGGCACAACTCCTGCCTCAGCTCTCGCTCGACGGGATCCTCGCCGCGGCGTACTGCCCGACCGACGGCTACGCGACGCCCGAGGCGGTGGTGCAGTGGTACGCGCGCGAGTCCGGCGCGACCGTCCTGCAGGGCTGTGCCGCGACCGCCGTCGACGTGTGCGATGGGAAGATCGAAGCTGTCGAGACAACGGGCGGCCGCATCGCCACCGGCACGGTCGTCTGCTGCGCAGGCGTGTGGTCGAAAGACGTCGCCGCGCTCGCCGGCGTCGGGCTCCCGGTCGAAGGTGAGGCACGATCCATGTGGTTCACGCCGCAAGACGGCGGCCTGCCCGCGCGCGTACCGCTGACGATCGACTTCAGTACCGGCTTCTACTTCCACCGGGAAGGGCCCGGCCTCGCGTTCGGCGGGCGCGAGCGCGCGCTCGAGGAGGTGGCGGAGGCTGCTGCGCGACGGCTACCCGTGCTCGCCGACCTGCCGGTGCAGTCGACGTGGTGGGGGTGGTACGACGTCAGCCCGGACTGGAACGCCCTCGTCGGCGAGGCGGAGGAAGCGTCGCGGTTCCTGTACGCGACCGGGTTCTCCGGTCACGGCTTCCAGCAAGCACCGGCGGTGGGCGAGCATCTCGCCGAGCTCGTCGTCGGACGGGAGCCGACGCTCGACCTCTCGGCGTTCTCCGCCACGCGCTTCGCGCGCGGTGCGGAGCGGCCGGAAGCCTTCGTCGTCTAGCTCGGCCAGTCGTGCGACGCCGGGCGCAGGTCGTAGGCGCCGCCGTCGCGGCATTGCGGCGACCAGTACGCCGGCGTCTCGAGGCGCCGCAGCGGATAGATCCGCTGCGCGAAGAGCGCGGCCATCGCCTGCGCCTCCGCCACGGACGCGCCCAGCTGCGTTGCGACGAACCAGATCGACTGCATGCCGTAGCAGTCCACCTGCGCTTCGTTCGTGTACCCGAGCAGGTGGTACGACTCGTGCGCGACCGTCTCCAGCGCCCAGATGATGTCGACACCGATCTGGCAATCCGTCGGGCTGCACGTTCGCGGGTCCCATCGCTTCGGCGCTTGATGGAACCACGCGAGGTACGTGCACTCGGCGGGCCGCATGAGGAAGTAATCAAAGGCGTGGCCGTCGGCGATCGGCGTCGCGCCGAGCACGTAGGGATCGGGGATTCCGGTGTAGCCGCAGCGGACGGAGACGTCGCGATGACCGGTGAGCCGCTCGGCTACCGACTCCGCGACCTTCTCCTCCGATGTGGCCGGCCGCGCGAGGAGCACGCGGTCCCGTGCCGTCACTGGCCGCGCTGAAGCGGATGCCGTCGCGGCGAGGACGCCCGCGAGCGCGAGCATGACGAGCACAAGGCCGGAACGCACGCTCTACGTATCGGCAAAGGCGGCGGCGTCCGTGACCGGCGCCTGACACGCGAATCGTTCACAGACGTAGACGGCGGGCTTGTCGTCCACGAGGCCCTTCCCCGCAAGGAGAGGCACGTCATCGGACGGGCCGAAGGCCACGACCGCGTTCGGGTCGAAGCGGCGCAGGGCGGCCTGCGCGACCTCGCTGCCGGGCGGCCCGATGACGGCGATCTCGCGAGGCGTCGACAGGTAGAGGTCGAGGGCGCAGAGCGCCCAGCCGAACGCCGACGGTGCGCGCGGCAGGGTGTCGCGCACCAGGCGCAATACGCCGGCCGCGCGCCGTTCCAGGTCGTCCTCACCCCAGATCCGCGCCAGGCGCATGAGGACGAAGGCGAGCATCGAGTTGCCGGACGGGATCGGGTTGTCGTCGAGGTCCTTGCGGCGCGCCACCAGCTCCTCTCCGTCCACCGGCGTGAGGAAGAAGCCTCCCCGCTCCTCGTCCGAGAAGAGCTCGACCGCGCGGAGCGCGAGCCTTCGCGCAGCGAGGAGCCACCGCAGCTCGCCCGTGGCGACGTGGAGCTCGAGGAAGCCGTGCGCGACGTTCGCGTAGTCGTCCAGGTACGCGGGGTGACGCACGCGGCCGTCGCGAAGCGTGCGCCACAGCGGATCGGCGTCGAGCAGGTCGCCCAGCTCCCGGGCGACGTCGAGCAGATCGGCGCGCCCGAGCCGGCGCGCGCCCTCGGCGAGGGTGGCGAGCGCGAGGCCGTTCCAGGATGCGATCACCTTGTCGTCCAGCGCAGGCTGCGGTCGCTGCACGCGAGTCGCATGGAGTCGCGCACGCGTCTTCTCGTCGAGCACGCCGCGGATGATCGAGCGCCCGTGCTCGAACGGCTGCAGAAGCTCTGGCGGCGCGCCCTCCTCCACCGTCCATGTGTACGTCAGTCCTTCGATGCCGTCGGTGTCGGCGTCCTGTGACGAGGCGAAGCCTCCGCTCGGGAGCCGCAACTCGCGCACCATGTAGTCGAGCGTCTGCTCTGCCACTTCGCGGTAGCGGTCGCGGCCCGTGACGAGCCACGCGTGCAGATACGCGGGCGCGAGCTGCGCGTTGTCGTACAGCATCTTCTCGAAGTGCGGGACGAGCCACCGCTCGTCGACCGAGTACCGGTGGAAGCCGCCGCCGACGAGGTCGTACATCCCGCCGGCGGCCATGCCGTCGAGCGTCTTCGTCGCCGACTCGACCTCCCCGGCGCGGAGGAGGAACTCGATGGTCGATGCGGGCGGGAACTTCGGCGCGCGCCCGAAGCCTCCCCACTCGGGGTCGAGCTGGCCGCGCAGCACACGCACGGCCTCGGAGAGGATCCCGCGCTCGAGCGGCTCGCGCGACGGCGCGATCTGCGCGCTCCGACGCATCGCGTCGACGAGGACGCCGGCCTGCTCGGTCACGTCGTCGCGCCGCTCGCGATATGCGTTGGCGATGGCGACGAGCAACTCGCGGAACGACGGCAGTCCGTGGCGCGGCTCGGGCGGGTAGTACGTGCCGCCGAAGAACGGCGCGCCGTCGGGCGTGAGGAAGACGGTCATCGGCCAGCCGCCCGACCCCGTGAGCGACACGACCGCGTCCATGTACAGCGCGTCGACGTCGGGGCGCTCCTCGCGGTCGACCTTGACGCTGACGACGAGCTCGTTCATCAGCGCGGCGGTCTCCTCGTCCTCGAACGACTCGTGCTCCATGACGTGGCACCAGTGGCAGGCCGCGTAGCCGACCGAGAGGAGCACCGGCTTGTCCTCGGCGCGGGCGCGCGCGAACGCCTCCTCGCCCCACGGGTACCAGTCGACGGGATTGCCCGCATGCTGCAGCAGGTACGGGCTCGTCTCCTGCGCGAGGCGGTTCGCCATCCCGGCGACCTTACCCGGGGACTGGCACCATCGAGCCGTGCCCGCAGTCGTTCCCTGGATTCCCGCCTCACCGCCTTCGCTCGTCGCGCCGGCGACAGCGGCGCCGTGCCGGTTGTCACGGCTCCGCGTGAGCGGGGTCCTGGGCCGAGGCATCTTCCAGAACGGGCTCACGGGCGGGGCGTACACGGGAGTGGTGCTGTTCAGGAACGCCGGACCTCCGTGCTCTCTGGTCGGGCAGCCGCGGATTCGGTTCACGGGCGGCCCGTCCGCACGCATCCGGCAGAGCGAAGTCCCGCTGCGCAAGGACGTCCAGCCACGGCCAAGCCTTCTCCCGGCGCCGTTCTTCGTCCGCGCGCTGCCGACCGGGCGCAGTGCGTCGGTCGAGCTCGTCTGGGACGCCTGGTGCGCGCCGGGCAATCCCGGCGCCGGGCAGATGTCGCCGCCGCCGACCGCGATGGAGCTGCGGCTCCCCTCCGGCGACGCCGTACGGCTGCGACCCAACGCGCACCCCCTCTGCTATGGGACGCCGCCGAGCTCGCGCCTCGAGGTCGGGACCTTCACGCCATACCCGCCGCCGCCGAAGCAGTCGACGACGATCCCGCTGAAAGCCTCACTCGATTCCGGGGTGTACGACGCCGTCCGCGGCTCGACCCTGCGCTACCGCGTCACCGTGCGGAACACGAGTCGCCGGCCCTATCGCTTCGCGCAGTGCCCGGTCTACGTCGAGGAGCTCGGCACCGCCAAGGCGCTGCTCGCAGGGCGGGGCATCGCGAAAGAGATCCATTTCCTCAACTGCACCAGCGTCGGCGCGATCGCTCCGGGGCAGTCGGTGACCTTCGCAATGGAGATCCGTGTGCCTCGAACGCTGAAGGCCGCGCAGCTCCTCGAGTGGCAGCTTGCGCCGCGCGCATACTCGGCGCCGTGGGCGCCTGCGAACGTCGTCCTCACGGGTTGATGCGATGATCGAATCCGTGGCGCGGACGTACGAGGACATGGAGGTGGGCGCGGTCTACCGGAGCAGGTTCGGCCGGACCGTGCTCGACGCCGACAACGTCTGGTTCACCCTGCTGACGATGAACACGAACCCGATCCACTTCGACGCCGAGCATGCCGCGAAGTCGGAGTGGAAGCGCCCGCTCGTCGATTCGACGTTCACGCTCGCGCTCGTCACCGGGCTCTCGGTCGTGGACGTCTCCGAGCAGGCAGTGAACCTCGGATGGCGCGAGGTGCGGCTTCCGGCACCGGTCTTCGCCGGCGACACGATCCGTGCCGAGACGGAGATCCTGCGAAAAGCGCGAGTCCCAGTCGCGGCCGGGCCAGGGAATCGTCACCGTGCGGACGCGCGGGCTCAACCAGCGCGACGAGGTCGTGATCGAGTTCGAACGAACGATCATGGTGCCGATTGATTCAGACTGAGCGGCTGCTGCTGCGGAAGCCGCGGCTCGACGATGACCTGACGGAGTTCGTCGCGGACGACGCCGTGCAGTCGTGGATCGGCGGCCCGGAGGATCCAACCGTGCTGATCGAGCGGTGGATCGGACGCTGGGAGATGAACGGCGTCGGCCCGTTCGTCGTCGAGCTCGACAGCAAGCTCATCGGCCGCGTCGGCTTCATCGTCTGGGACAATCGGACGTGGGAGCCGTCCGCGTACGACCTCGCCGGCGACCGCGCCGAGACGGAGCTCGGCTGGGCGATCCTGAGCGCCCACTGGGGTTACGGCTACGCAACCGAAGCGGCGCTGGCGGCGCGCGACTGGATCGAGCGCGACCGGATCATCTCGCTCATCGATCCCGCAAATGTACGGTCGCAGCGTGTGGCGGAGAAGCTCGGCGCGCGCATCGAGCAGCGCGTGACGACGCCGCATGCGGAGGCAGACGTCTGGGTCCATCCGTGAGCTTCCAGCCGCTCGAGGGGAGGGTCGTCGTCGACGTCACCGCGTCGCTCGCCGGCCCGTATTGCACGCAACTGCTCGCCGCGCTCGGCGCCGACGTAATCAAGGTCGAGCCGCCCGAAGGAGATCACGCGCGCGCCTGGGGACCGCCGTTCGTCGGCGAGGACGGTGCGCTCTGGTTCGCGGCGAACGCGGGGAAGCGGACGGTCATCGTCGACCTTGCGCATGAACGCGAACGCATGCTCGAGCTCGTAGACGGCGCCGACATCTTCGTGCAGAGCCTCCGCCCCGGCCTCGCCGAGCGACACGGGCTCGACGCCGACTCGCTGCGGACACGCAAGCCCTCGCTCGTGCACGTCTCGATCGGCGCGTACGCAGATCGTCCGGGTTACGACCCGCTCGTCCAGGCGGCGAGCGGGATCATGAGCGTCACCGGCGAGGCGGACGGGCCGCCCGTACGCGTCGGCGTCTCGCTCATCGACTTCGCCACCGGCCAGTGGGCGGCGATCGGAGTGCTGGCGTCCCTCATCCGCGGCGGGGGCGCCACGATCGCTGTCTCGCTCCATGAGACCGCGCTCGCGCTCCTCGCCGGCCATATCGCCGGCGTC
Source organism: uncultured Actinomycetes bacterium (assembly GCA_963744355.1). Taxonomy (GTDB): domain Bacteria; phylum Actinomycetota; class Thermoleophilia; order Gaiellales; family Gaiellaceae; genus Palsa-739. Next base: position 43,164 of record CAVUTE010000004.1, on the reverse strand, counting down.
GCCTCGACCGGCGAGACTCCTGGACGACACGGCACCGCCTTCCCGTTGATCGCGCCGTATGAAGTCTTCGCAGGCGATCTCATGATCGCCGCCGGCAGCGACGCGCTTTGGGCGCGGCTGCGGACAGTGCTCGCGCTCGCCGACGACCCGCGTTTCCGCACCAACCCGGATCGCGTTCGCAACCGCGAGGCGCTCTGCGACGCCATCGAGGGCGCGCTCTCCGGCCGTCCGACCGACGACTGGGAACGGGAGCTCGTCAATGCCGGCATCCCCGCCACGCGGGTGCGGACCGTGCCCGAGGCGATGGCGGACGAGCACGCGGCGGCGCTCGGGATCTTCCAGCAGCTCGGAGACGGCATCACCGTCGCGCCGCCGCTCACAGTGGACGGCGAGCGGCCGCTCTACCCCTCGCCGCCGCCCAAACTGCCGCAGTCAGCACGAGGGTCGCGCCCCACAACCAGTTGACCGAGAACCCGAGCACGCTCGGGACTTGATGCGAGCTCCATCCGCGTTCGACGACCTGCTCGAGCCAGCCGTCGTTCAGCATGTTCGCGACGCCGAAGGCAAAGAGCAGCGCAAGGTAGAGCGAGACTCGGTTCGGGACACGCGAAAGAATCAACGCCGTCAGCGCGAACATGAGCCCCTGCAGACCGTGGTGCACGCCGTGATGGACAGCATGGTGCAGCGGATCGTGGAAGCTGGCCAGCTTCCCGGTCTGGAACATCCAGCCGAGCACCGGCACGCCGTCGAGGTAGAAGCCGAGCACGGCCGCGATCCAGGGCGCCGCGAGCACGACGAGAACCGCGCCGACGACGATGCGAGCCCGGTCTCCTCGCGACCGCGATGCTGGCGGCCTGCGCGCGAGGAACGTCAGCGCGAGTGCGAGGGCAACGCCCGCCGCAGGGATCGCGTTCTCCCACTTCGCGTCCAGGTTGCTCTGCTGGACGACGCCGGGCAGCACCGCGTACGCGCAGAGCACCGCCGCCGCGGCTGCGACCCAGCGCAGCGCCGGCGCAAGGAGCGGCGCGAGCACGCCGAGGATCGCCAGTGCGATGAGCGCGTCCGGGAAGTTCAGCTCGACGACGAAGCGGCTGAAGCCCCCACGCAGGCCGCTACCGGTGACGTTGTAGAGCTTGTTCGCGGGCAGCCGTGAGTAGGTGACGACGACGGCAACGGCCTCGGCGGCGAGCAGCCCCCAGACGACCCGAACCTCGCGCATGTCCTACGGCCAGTTGCCGGCGCGGTAGACGTAGCCCTCGAGCCGGCGGCCGAGCAAGCCCTCGAGCCACGCCGAGATCGCGATGAGCGCGTCGAGGTCGACGCCGGTCTCGATCCCTTCGCCGTCGAGGAGGTAGACGAGATCCTCGGTCGCGACATTGCCCGTCGCCTTCGGCGCGTACGGGCAGCCGCCGAGGCCGCCGATCGACGCATCGAGAAGACGCGCGCCGCCCTCTACCGCTGCGAGCGCGTTTGCGTAGCCGGTGTTGCGCGTGTTGTGCCCGTGGAATCCCTCCGCCCCAGTCCGCTCGACGAGCGCGCGCACGTGCGACGGCGTCGCGACGCCGATGGTATCGGCGAGGACGACCTCGGCCCGCCCCGCGAAGCGCGTGGCCAGCTCGGCGACGATGCCGGGGTCGACGCGGCCCTCGAAGGGGCAGCCGAACGAGCAGGAGATCGTGACCGTCGCAGGCACGTTCGCTCCCGCGACGATGGACTCCGCGGTCGCGACCGCATCGGCGAGAGAGACGTTCCCGTTTTCCCGGTTGAAGGACTCCGTCGCGGCGAACGTGACGTTCACGCGATCGAGCGCGGCGGCCCGGAAGCGCTCCCAGCCCCGCTCGTTCAGGACGAGCCCGGACAGCTCGACGCCGGGGCGCCGTTCGACCGCCGCCACGACCTCTTCGGCCCCGACCATCTGCGGGACGCGGTCGCCGCGGACGAAGCTCACCGCTTCGATCCGCGGCAGTCCCGCGGCGGCCAGACGACCGACGAGATCGGCGCGAACAGCGGGCGCCAGCGCCTCGGGCTCGTTCTGGAGGCCGTCGCGCGGCCCGACGTCGCAGAGGGTGAGTCCCACCCGCAGAGCTTAGGGCGCCGAGTACGTCGCTTCGCAGTTCTTGAAGATCGTGCCGGACGGGCCGATGCAGACATCCGTTCCCAGCCCACCGTCGAGCGTGCTCTTCGGCGCGCCGGACACGATGCAGTCGTTGCCGGCCTGCCCGCTCAGGGTCCCCTTCGTCGTCGAGTTGTTGAGGACGAGGTCGTTCCCGGCCGAGCCGGTCGCGTTTCCGCCGCTCGCGACGACGAGCTTCGTGAGGCCCATGCCGGCGCACCCCGACGGCGCGAGCTCGCTCAGCGAGGTGGCGTCGCTGCTGACGCCGGCGTTCGTGAGCGGGACGACGTTCGCCGCGGTGAAGCTCACGACGAGGCCGACCACGACAGCGACCGCAAGGCCTGCGCCGAGCCAGCGCAGCCGGACGCCTTTGCGGCGGGGCGCCGGTGACGGCGCGACCGGCTGCGCCGCAACCGGCTCTTCCGTGGCCGGCCGATACGCATAGAGGCGACCGCCGTCCTCGGTCGCGAAGGCGCCCGTCTGCAGGTCGTGGAGGATGGGCCGCTCGAGATAGCGCGCGAACGCCACGAGGCTTGCGAAGTCGGGCACTTCTGTGCGAACACCGGAACTCTCGAGCGCCACGACGTCGACCACCACGCAGCCCTGTCGCGCCGCGAGGTCCTGCTCGGGCGTCCAGACGTCCTTGCGCCGACGCATCGGCCGCGTCAGCAGCACGAGCAGGGCCAGGCCTGCGAGCCCGACACCCAGTCCTCTCAGATCGGCCACCGGGATCCGGCGGCCGGCAACCATGACCTCGTTCCCGGCCGATCCCGGGATGCTTCCCGACGCCGACGGGTTGACCGCGGCCGCAAGATCCGCCGCTGCGGACGGCTGCGCGTAGGTTGCGCCCAGCGGCGTCGGCGCCGCGGCGATGTTGAGCTTGAGCGTCGGGCCGTCCAGTATGAAGGGAAGCGTCGGCGAAAAGGTCGAGACGATCGCCTTGCCGTCCACCACGCCGTGCACGTGGACGATGGGCTTCAGCACGATGTCGTACTCCGCCGAGGGCGAGCCTGATGCGACTGTCAGCGTCGTGATGATGCTCGTAAGTCCCCGGAGCGCGAACCTGTAACGGAGGGTCGCGTCGTCTGCCCTGAACGGACGCGGCTTCGCGAGCACGTACGTGTGCTGCCAGCTCGACGACTCGGACGAAAGGACAGCGGCGAACTCGATCGTCCCGAGAACACCGTGTGGGAGCTGCGAGGTGAAGTGGTACGCGTACCTGATCGTCATGGTCTTGAAGTCCTGGATGAACAGCGGCTGGCCTGTGCGCGCGAACCCACTCGGGTACGCCGCGCTCGGCTTGATGACCGGCGCCGAGTAGGCGAATGTCCCGGACTGTTGATATGCCCCGGGAACCTGGACGGTGCGCTTCAACGGGGAGGTGAACGCGACTGCGAGGGCGAGCGCGATGCCGGCGAGCAGCGCGAGCGTGAGGATGTCCTCGGCCGAACGCTGCGGACGGTGCGGGCGCAATGCCTTCGGGCCGTTCACGCTCTTGCCCTTCCTCCGTCTGCGACGGGCACGGGGGAACGCGAGAAAGAGGACCGCGAGGCCGGCGAGCGCGGCGGAATGCTGCGGCTTGCCGATGAAGGCGAGCGCCGTGCCGGCCTTCGGGATGTGAACCCAGAGCTTGCCGAGCAGTTCGCTGCGCGTCGCGTACCCGGGGTCGACGAAGTCGTTGTGGTCGCCCTTGAAGAAGTAGTGGCCGTTCTGGATGACGAGGATGCGATGGAGCACAGGGCGATGCAGTACGGGGCTCTCGTAGAGGACGATGTCGCCGACTGCATAGTTCGACGCAGGGCGAATGATGGCCAGATCGCCCTTGTGGAACATCGGCTCCATGCTGTCGCCGACGGTGGAGGTGTAGGTCGTCGATCCGCCGACCTGGACCGGAGCGAGCAGGAAGAGGGAGAGGGCGAGAGCGCCAATGAGGAAGAGAAGGACAACATGACGCTCTCGCCCGTCCTTCACTGCGCCGCGACGACGGTCAGCGAGGACAGCAAGGCCGCCGTCAACTGCGGGGACGTCGTTGCACAGGTCACGGTGTCGCCGGCCGTGTTGGTCGTGCACGTGAACGTGTCCGGCCCGCCGGACGACAGCAGCGCCTGGACGATGACCTTGCCGCTCCCGGTGTTCGGGATGACCGGGCTGACATTGAACGTCAGGGAGTCGACATTGGCCGGCGTCGTAGCGTCGAGCGCGTAGTGGACGTTCGTGACCGTGTACCCGGAGACGGTCCCGCTACCTGCACCGGCGTTGCTGGTCGGAACGGTGTTCGCAGCCGTGAACGCGTATGCGCCACCGGCGACCGCCGCTGCCGCCCCGAAGGCGACCGCGAAGCGGACCAGACGATTGTTCATCAATGGAGGGTCCTTTCAGAGTGCCGCTTGTCGCTCTGTGCATCGGCGCGGCCAGACCCAAATGGATCAGGACCTTCCCTCCTTGTGGATCCTCTTTTTCGGGCCCCGCCGGTACGCCTTCCGGCGGGGCCCTGGCTTGCTCAGGCAGGGGCTGAGACAGCCTCGGGTTCGAGGGGGATATCGACGATGTCGGCGCGCACGCCTGCGCCGGCGACGTACCCGATGATGCCGAGGACGACGATCACGGCCAACGTCCCGAGCGTCAGCACCTCGAAGGTCCCCTGACTCACGCTCCACGAGTCCTTGAACCCATAGCCGACGCCGAAGAGCCGCTCGAGCGTGTCGGGGAACACGGCCACCCACGACCCGAGCGCGATCCAGGCCGTCGTGAGAATGGTCGAGACCCAGATGCCCCGCATCCCAAATGGATGGACGTACGGCCGGTGCACGTGCGGGTGCGAATACCGCAGCTTCAGCGCGGCCGGGAAGATCCACAGATACGAGAGCAGGGTCGTCGAGATGGCGATGTCGAGCACAACGACGAACTTCGCGTTTGCGCCGCCGTTGAACGCGGCGAGCGCGACGATGCAGAACGCGCTCGAGACGACGCCGGACATGACGTTCACGCGCACAGGCGTCCCGAGCTTCTTGTTGAACACGCCGAAGAACGGGAAGAACGCGCCGTCGTACGACGCGACCGCCTGAATCCGATCGGAGCCGATCATCCACACCGCGCCCGACGTGACGAGCGCGCCGACGAAGCACAGCGTCATGACGATCAACAGCGGGTGCGCAGCTCCGCCGTACACGCCGTGGAAGACGAGCGTGACGGCGTCGATGAAACCGCCGATGCCGGTGACTGCCTTCGCCGGCAGGATGAGGAGGATGCAGAAGATCGGCACCGCGTACATGAGGACGCCGGTGATGCCGCTGCGGAGGATCGACAGCGGAACGTCCTTCTGTGGGTTCTCCATCTCCTCGGCGGCGCCGTTCTGCAGCTCGAAGCCGACGTAGTTGAAGAGCAGGAGCGGCACGAGGCCGAAGAAGATCGCCCGGCTCGGACTGAGTTGCGACGTGGCGAATCCCGCGACGCCGTGCTTGATCCCGTACGCGATCACCGTGATCGAGAAGAAGCCGAGCACGATGAGGCGGAGGAACGCACCGAAGTTCGGGATCCACTTGCCGTAGCGGAGCGAGACGATCGCGACCCCGATCGAGATCCAGATGAAGATCAACTTGAAGACGTAGTCGCCGAAAGAGCCGTTCCCGATCTTGAAGACGTTCGCCGACCACGAGCTGGTGGCGATGAACGCAAGCGAGCCACCCACCCACAGCGGGTTCGTCACCCAGTAGAGGATGGCCGCGATACCACCGTGGAAGCGGCCGAAGGCCATCTTCGTCCACTCGTACGGGCCGCCCTCCTGCGTGAAGGCGCTGCCGACCTCGGCCATGAGGAGCATGTACGGCGCCACGAACACGAGCGCGAGGATGACGAGCCAGAAGAAGCCCTGGGGCCCCTTGTTCGCAACGGTGCCGAGCGTGTCCAGCCCGACGAACGCACAGATGGTGAAGAACACCATGTCGAACCGGCCCAGCGACTTGATGAGCTTGCCCTTTTCCTGTAACGCAAGCGCGGTCGTCCGCTCGATCTCTACTGGATACGTTGCCATGCTTCGGTCAACACCTCCCCGAGGATTCCGGTCATTTCATCGAACTCCCGTTGCGTCGCGATCAGCGGCGGCGAGATCTGGATGACAGGGTCGCCGCGGTCGTCCGCCCTGCAAATCAGCCCCTTTTCGAAAAGCCGCGGCGACAGGAAGCCGCGCAGCAGCGACTCGCACTCGTCATCGTCGAAGCTCGCCTTCGTCTCCTTGTCCTTCACCAGCTCGAGCGCGTAGAAGAAGCCCGTCCCGCGCAGGTCACCGACGATCGGCAGGTCGAGGAGCTGCGCCAGCGTCGAGCGGAACGCATCACCGGTGTCGCGCACGTTCTCGACGACGCGCTCGCGCTTCATGATCTCGATGTTCTTCAGCGCGATCGCGCATTGCACCGGATGGCCGCCGAACGTGATGCCGTGCGTGTACATCGCTCGATCGTCGAGGAACGGCTCGACGACGTGGTCGGCCGCGATCACCGCGCCGATCGACGCATATGCCGACGAAAGGCCCTTCGCGCTCAGGATGAGATCCGGCCGGATGTCGTACAGCTCGGAGCCGAACCACGAGCCGATCCGGCCGAAGCCGGTGATGACCTCGTCGGCGACGAGCAGGATCCCGTAGCGGTCGCAGATCTCGCGGACACCGCGCCAGTAGCGCGCGGGTGGCGTGAACGAGCCGCCGGCGTTCTGAACCGGCTCCATGATCACCATCGCGACCGTCTCCGGCCCTTCCTGCACGATCGCCGACTCGAGATCGTCGAGGAGGAACGCGGTGAACTCCTCCTCGGTCTCGCCCGCGGGGCGGTGGTAGCGGTTCGTGTTGCGCACGTGGATCACGTCGGGGACGAGCGGCTCGAACGGCGCCCGCAGCGCGGCGATGCCGTTGATCGAGAGCGCGCCCATCGTCGTGCCGTGGTACGCGAGCCGGCGCGAGACCGCCTTCCACCGGCGTTCGCCGCGCGCCTGGTGGTACTGGCGCGCGAGCTTCCACGCCGACTCGACCGCCTCCGAGCCACCGGAGACGAAGAAGACGCGGTTCAGGTCGCCCGGCGCGAGCTGCGCGACCTCGTGCGCAAGCTCGATCGCGCGCGGGTGCGCATACGACCAGTTGGTGTAGAACGGGAGCTCGCGCATCTGCGCAAGCGCGGCCTGGCCCATCTCCTCGCCGTACGAGTAGCCGACCTGGACGGCGAAGAGCCCGGCGAGCGCGTCGAGATAGCGGCGCCCTTCGAGATCCTCGAGGTAACAGCCCTCGCCGCGCACGATGATCGGCGGATCTGCGCCACCCATGCGCGTGAAGTGCAGCCAGAGGTTGTCGCGCGCTGCCTGGCGCAGGTCGAGCGTCACGGCGTGCCCCAGTCGTAGAGCTGCTTCCACATCTCGAGGTAGAAGAAGGTCTCGGTCGAGACGACGCCGTCGAGCGCGCGCATCCTGTTGGTGAGATCGAGGAGGTCGCGGCGGGTGGCAGCGACGACCTCGACGACGAGGTCGAACTGACCCGCCGTGACGACGACGTAGTCGGCCTCGGGCCAGCGCGAGATCTCGTCCGCAACTGTGTCAGGTGCACCCGAGGTCTTCACACCGACGAGCGCCTGGTCGAAGCCGAGCCCGAGCGGGTTCGTGACGCCGACGACCTGGAGGATGCCCTCGCTCGTCAGCCGCGCGTAGCGCGCGCGCACGGTCGCCTCCGAGACGCCGAGACGCGCGGCGATGCGCCGGAACGACTCGCGGCCGTTGGCCTGGAGCTCCTCGATGATCTTGCGGTCGAGGTCGTCGACCGTCCGCGCCGGGGCGACGGGGCCTCGCGGCGAGTCGAGCCTCTGGGCGTGCACCCTGCGCAATGCGCGGGATTCGTACCACGAAATCACGCATTCCGTCAATCGTCTTGACATCCAGGCCCGAATTGCGAAAGGTGCGCACATGCCGAGGACACCTCTTCTCCGTGCCCTGCGGCGGCTTGCGGACGATCAGCACGCAGCCGACCGGTTGGGGATCCCGGTCTCGGAGCTCCACGAGCGACGGGCCGATGACGCCGCGTACGACTCGCGGCGAGTTTCTGAAGCGAGCCGGCGTCGCCGGCGCCGGCGCTCTCGCCGGTTCCGCGTACTTCGCCGAGCACGCCCGCGCAGCGAAAGGCGGCACGAATGCGCGCATCGCCATCATCGGCGGCGGCATCGCCGGCCTCGCATGCCGCGCTGACGCTGCAGGACAAGGGCGTCTACGCCGACGTGTACGAGTCGTCGGGCCGGATCGGCGGCCGCATGCACTCCGACTGGACCGGAGTTCGGCACGGGCTTCTGGGACAACGGCCAGCAGGCGGAGCTGTGCGGCGAGCTGATCGACTCGGGCCACAAGACGATCCTCCAGCTCGCGCAGCGCTTCGAGCCTCGCCGACGGTCGACCTGCTGCAGGCGCAGCCGAACGGGACCGAGCGACACGTACTGGATCTTCGGCGCCGACTACACGTACGCGCAGGCGAGCAGCCGACTTCAAGGCCGTGCACAACGACCTCCAGGAGCCAGATCCAGCGGCCGGCTATCCGACGCTCGTACAACAGCTCCACGCCGACGGGCCAGATGCTCGACCAGATGTCGGTGCACGACTGGATCGCGAAGTACGTGCCCGGCGGGCATTCGCTCGCAGTTCGGCACGCTGCTGAACGCCGCGTACAACGAGGAGTACGGCGCGGAGACGACCGACCAGTCGTCGCTCAACCTCGTCTACCTGCTCGGGTTCCAGGCCGGGCCGGCGACTTCAACGATGCTACGGCGCAGTCGGACGAGCGCTACCACATCGTCGGCGGCAACTCGAACCTGCCGATCGCGATCGCGAACGCGCTGCCGAGCGGGAGCGTCCACCTCGGCTATCGGCATGTCGCTCGATCGCGCTGAACAGCGACGGCTCGATCAAGGTCATCGTTCTCGAACGGGACGTCGATCACCGCCGACCAGGTGATCCTCTGCATGAGCTTCTCGGTGCTCCGGACGCTCGACTACAAGAAGGCCGGCTTCGACCAGCTCAAGCAGACGGCGATCACGCAGCTCGGCTCGGGACGCAACGTGAAGCTGAACGTCCAGTTCAACTCGCGGCTCTGGAACGCGCAGGGGAGCACCGGCTCGATCTACACCGATCTGCCGTTCCAGAGCGGCTGGGACGTCACGCGCGCGCCAGTCGCGGCGCGACCGGAATCCTCGTCGAGTACCCCGGCGCGAACGTTGCGCAGTCGCTCGGCCAGTCGAACCCGTACACGACGACGGCGAACAACCCGGCCGTCGACGAAGGCCGTGCAGTCAGTTCCTCTCAGCAGATCGAGGCGATCTACCCCGGCATCACGCGCGCAGTGGAACGGCAAGGCGATGCTGTCGACGCCATTCACCGACCCGAACCTCCTCCTGCTCGTACTCGTACTGGAAGCCCGGGCAGTACACCGGCTTCAGCGGCTACGAGAGGCATGCGGCAGGGGAACATCCACTTCGCCGGCGAGCACTGCTCGATCAACTTCCAGGGCTACATGGAAGGCGGCGCGCAGGAAGGCAATCGCGCGGCGAACGAGATCCTCTCGGATCTGAAGAAGCGTCTAGACGCCGTAGGCGGTGACGTGTTCGGGTACCACGCGTACCCGGACACGTCGCTGGCCTTCGACGTACGGCCAGGGCTTGCCGTCGTACTTGCGGCTGAGCCGGTCGATCTGCTCCTCCGCTCCGTCTGTCGTCAGCTCGGCGCGGCCGTCGACGGCGACCCAGTGGTAGAAGTCCGGGGCAGTCACGAGGACGGAGATGCGCGGGTCGCGCTCGAGGTTCCCCGGCTTTGCGCGCCCGTACGCGGTGTTGAAGGAGACCGTGTCGCCGTCCCGTTCCACCCAGACGACCGTGGTCTGCGGGGAGCCGTCGAGGCGGAGCGTTGTGACGACGCCGAAGTAGAGCTCGTCGAAGAGCGCCAGCTGGCTCTCGGTCAATGGACCTCTCACGGCTGTGTAACCGTATAGGGACGGTGTCCTCCAACGTGGGTGCCCTCAGGCTGGACCTCCCGGTGGCCGGCGACCGGACTGAGCGCGCGCTCATCCGGGACGCGCAGCGCGGCTCGGCCGAGGCGTTCGAGCAGCTGTTCCGGAGCCACTGGCCGCGGGCCTACCGTGCGGCGCTCCTCGTCGTCGGCGACGCGGCCGCCGCAGAGGACATCGCGCAGGAGTCGTTCCTCGCGGCCGTTCGCGCGCTCGACCGGTTCGACCGGCGGCGACCGTTCGGCCCGTGGCTCCATCGCATCGTCGTCAACCGTGCGATCGACTGGTCGCGCGCCCGCGCGTTGCGGCGCGAGAGCTTCAGCGACGTCGAGCTCGAGGCTGCGGGCGAGCGGGAGCCGTCGGCGCACGCCCGCGCGCTCGCCGAAGGGCTCGCGCTGCTGCAGCCGGAACAGCGGGCGGTGATCGTCCTGCGCTACCTGCTCGAGTACACGCCGGGCGAGATCGCCCGTCTGCTCGACCTGCCGCGCGGCACGGTCAATTCGCGCCTGCGGCGTGGCCTCGACCGTTTGCAAGAGGCGGTGCGAGAGTGAGACGTCTTTTCGATGCCGTGCCGTCGGACGCGGAGGCCGAGGAGCGCGCGTGGTCGGTCGTCCGCGAGGCGTATGCGCAGCGCGAGCCCGTCGTGCGCCGCCGCCGCAGCCCCATCCGGCCCGCGCTCGTGCTCGCGGCAGTCGCGGTCGCCGTCGTGGCCGCGGCGCTGTCACCTCCGGGGCGCGCGGTCGTGAACGCGGTGCGCCGGTCGATCGGCATCGAAGGCGCGCAGCCCGCGCTCTTCCAGCTCCCGTCGGCGGGCCGCCTGCTCGTGAGCGGCGCAGGCGGAACGTGGGTGGTCGCCGCGGACGGGTCGACGCGCCGGCTCGGTGCGTACACGCAGGCGTCGTGGTCGCCGCACGCGCTCTTCGTCGTCGGGGCGACCGGGAACGAGCTGGCAGCGATCGAGCCGGCGAGCGGGCGCGTCCACTGGCAGCTCGCGCGACCGGGGATCGGCTTCCTCAGCTGGGGCGGCACGCGCACCGACACGCGCATCGCGTACCTGACGAGCAACTCCCTGCACGTCGTCGCGGGGGACGGCACGGGCGACACACGGTTGTCGGAAGCGGCGCGCGTGGCGCCTGTCTGGCAGCCGGGAACGACCAAGCACATCCTCGCGTACGTCGATGCCCGCGGGCGAGTCCGGATCGGAAGACGCGTGGTCTCTCGATGCGTACGCCGGCGCACGCGCGCTTGCATGGTCACCGGATGGGAAGACACTCGCCCTCGCCACGCGTGGCGGAGTCGTGGAGCTCAGCAGTCGCGACTCGGCATACGCAGACGTTCCGCGTCGGCGGCGTGCACGCGCTCGCGTTCGCTCCCGACGGACGGCTCGCGTTGCTGCGCGGCAACGGCGTGCTGTTGCTGGCCGACGGGAGTGTGCGAACGCTCTTCGCCGCACCGAGCAGGCTGGCCGGCCTCGCATGGTCGCCGAACGGCCATTGGCTTCTGTCCTCACTGCCCGCGGCCGACCAGTGGGTCTTCGTGCAGACACGCGGAGGCCATCGTGTCCTCGCCGTTTCGCACATCCGGCGCCAGTTCGGCGGCGAGCCGTCGCTTGACGGCTGGGCTCCCGGCGCCTAGCCTTCACCGCGGTTCCATCCCCCACGCAGAGGAGGTTCGAACACATGACGCTTGTGATTGTCGCCTCCCGCTTCCTGACCTAGCGTCGGCGGTCCTTCGGGACGCGCGGCGTCCCTCTTCCGTCTCGAAGGAGATCTGCGTTGCCTGGATTCGAATTGGGCGCGCTCGGCTGGAACACCGAGCTCGCCGATGAGTTGGAGCAAGGCCTCGAGCCCGGCCGTGTCGTCGCGGCGCATCGCGGTGCGTTCGACGTCGCGACGGCGCACGGCAACGTGCGCGCCAGGCTGCCGGGCCGGATGCTGCACGAAGGCGCCGACGTCGCCGTCGGCGATTGGGTCGGCGTCGCCGGTGCGATCATCCGTGTCGTCCTCCCCCGCCGCAGCGCGATCGTGCGTAAGGCGGCCGGGCTCACGTCCGAGTCGCAAACGCTGGCCGCGAACGTCGACATTGCGTTCGTCGTCAGCTCGCTCGGCCCCGATCTCGAGCCGCGTCGCATCGAGCGCTATCTCGTCACCATCTGGGAAAGCGGCGCGACACCGGAGATCGTCCTCACGAAGGCCGATCGCATGGACGATCCGGCGGTGCTCGTCGCCGGCGTGGAAGCGGTCGCGGTCGGCGTTCCCATCCATGTCGTGTCGGCGGTGACCGGGCAGGGATGTGACGCATTGCGCGCGCGGATCGCGGACGGGACGACGGCGGTGCTGCTCGGATCGAGCGGTGTCGGCAAATCGACGCTCGTGAACCGCTTCGTCGGGTATCAGCAGATGGCGGTGAAAGAGACGCGCGCCGACGACGACGAGGGCAGGCATACGACCTCGCACCGGGAGCTGATCCTTCTTCCCGGCGGCGGGGTCGTGATCGACACGCCCGGGCTGCGGGAGCTGCAACTGTGGGACGGCGGCGCCGGAGCTGTCGAGGCAGCGTTCGGCGACATCGAGGAGCTCACGCTGCAGTGCCGGTTCGCGAACTGTTCGCACGAGACGGAGCCGGATTGTGCGGTCCAGGCGGCGCTGCGTTCGGGCGCGCTCTCGCGCGATCGGCATCAGAGCTGGCTCAAGCTGCAGCGCGAGCTGCGAGCGATCGCGATGCGCACCGACGCGCGCCTGCGGCGCGAGGAGAAGCGCAAGTGGCAGATACGCATCCGCGACGCCCGAGCACGCACGAGGCACCGCGGCTGACCCGACACCTCGGGGACACTCCCCGTAACGAGAAGGTGAGGAAGTCGGCGCACTTTCGTGGCGATCGCCATGCGCAAACTCGTTCTCATGGCTCGGCAGGCCCGCGGACACCTTCCCGACGGCACCTATCACGTCACCCACCGGAGCGCCGGCCCCATCCCGATGTTCATCGACGACGTGGATCGGATGGACTTCTGCCGAAGGCTCGCGCGGACGACCGAACGACTCGGCTGGACATGCCGCTCCTTCTGCCTGATGACGACGCACTATCACCTGCTCGTCGACATCAAGCTCGACCTCTTACAGCCAGGCATGCACGGACTCAATGGCCCATACGCGCAGCAGTTCAACAAACGTCACGGCCGTTGGGGTCATCTTCGCGGCGACCGGTACAGCGCTGAGCCAGTGGAGAACGATCTGCACATGCTGCGCGCGTTCCGCTACATCGCCCGGAACCCTGTCCGAGGCGGCCTCTGCACCAGCCCCGACGAGTGGCCGTGGAGCAGTTATCGCGGCGCAGCCGGCCTGGACGCCGACTTTGCGTTCGTCGACCAAAGGCCGATCCGCGCGTACTTCGGCGGCGATTCCGAGAGAGCGCTACGCCTGTTGCGCGGCTTCGTGGAGTTCTCGTGACGGGGAGTGTCCCCGGTGGTGCCCCGGTGCGGCTACGAGGCGACGAGGTCGAGCGGCTTCACGATCTCGGCGAAGTGGCAGGCCGCCGGATGGCCCTGCCCGCGGTCGATCAGTGCCGGCTCTTCCTCGGCGCAGATCGGCTGCGCCTTCCAGCACCGCGTCCGGAAACGGCAGCCGGAAGGCGGGTTCGCCGGGCTCGGCACGTCGCCTTCGAGCACGATCCGCTTCCGCTTGCCGCGCTGCGACGGTTCCTCGATCGGCACCGCCGACAGGAGCGCCTGCGTGTACGGGTGCACCGGCTCGTTGTAGATCTGATGTTTGTCGCCGATCTCCACGATCTTGCCGAGGTACATGACGGCGACGCGGTCGGAGACGTGGCGGACGACGGAGAGATCGTGCGCGACGAAGATGTACGTCAGGCCGAAGTCGCGCTGAAGGGACTCGAGCAGGTTCACGACCTGCGCGCGAATGGAGACGTCGAGCGCCGACACCGGCTCGTCGAGGATGATCACCTGCGGGTTGAGCGCGAGCGCGCGCGCGACGCCGATGCGCTGCCGCTGGCCGCCGGAGAACTCGTGCGGGAACCGGTTGGCGTGCTCCGGAGAGAGCCCGACCGTTCGCAGCAGCTCATCCACGCGCTGCCGGCCGCGGTCGCCGCCGTACGAGCCGGCGATCCGCAGCGGCTCGCCGATGATGTCTCGCACGGTCATGCGCGGATTGAGTGACGCGTACGGATCCTGGAAGACGATCTGCATCTCGCGCCGCACCGGCCGCATGCGGCGTCGACCCCAACGGCTGATGCCGCGACCGTTGAAGTAGATGCGCCCGCTCGTCGGCTCGACGAGCTTGAGAATCGTGCGCGACAGCGTTGTCTTGCCGCAGCCGGACTCGCCGACGAGGCCGATCGTCTCGCCCTTGTACACCGTCAGGTCGACGCCGTCGACCGCGTGGATCTGACCCACCGTCCGCTTGAGGAGTCCCGCCTTGATCGGGAAGTGCGTCACGAGGTTCTCGATGCGCAGGAGGCCCGGCTTGTCCGCCGCGAGCACCGCCTCGGCGCGGTCGAGCTCGTCCTCGGCGAGATCCCAAATCCGCGTCAACAGCGTGACCGCGACCAGCGCGAGAGCGACGAGGAGACACGTGACTATGGTCAGGTAGAGCCCCCACGCCGGCGTCACCGCGCCGCCGTGCGCCGCCCCCTTCCCGAGCGGGAGGGACGGATGGACGCTCTTCGGCGAGGCCGCGATCGCGATCGTCAACGCTGAAATGGCGCAGGCCGCCAGCGCCCCCACTGCCGCGATCAGGAACAGGCGCATCTTGTAGCCGATCGCCCCGAGCACGACGGCGACCAGGAGCGCGATGACGACGTACCAGCCGGCGCCGCTCGTTCCCGTCAACGTCTTGCCGACGGCGATGCCGTGCACCTCTGCGACGCGGAGCCACGGCGTGAAGAGCGCGACGACCGACACGGCCGAGATGGCGACGCTCGAGCTGAGCAGCCGCTGGCCGAGCAGCTTCAGCCGGTCCGCGCGCGCCTCCCAGCCCTCGAGCCCGGCCTCGAGGGCTGCGATGTCGTGCTGGCCGTTGCTGTTCGCGCTCACGTCCCACTCCCCGCTTCGACAGGCTCCGAGAACTTCGACTGATGGCCGGCAAGCTCCTCGGAGAAGTGGCACGCCGCGAAATGGCCGGCACTCTCGATGTCGCGCAACTCCGGCACGTCCTCACGGCACCGCGGGCGCCCCTGCGTCAGGAAGCAGCGCGGATGGAACGCACAGCCGGACGGACGGTTGATGAGCGACGGCGGCGAGCCCGGGATCGGCCGCAGCCATTCCTCGTCCTCCGTCAGCTTCGGAAGGCTGTCGAGCAGCCCGACCGTGTACGGATGCCGCGGCGCGCGGAAGATCGTGAGCACGTCACCGGCCTCGACGATGCGGCCCGCGTACATGACGAGGACGCGGTCGCACATCTCGGCGACGATGCCGAGGTCGTGCGTGATGAGGATCGTCGCTGCCTGCGTCTCCTCCTGCACCGTCTTCAGAACCTCGAGCACCTGCGCCTGAATCGTCACGTCGAGCGCGGTCGTCGGCTCGTCGGCGATGAGGAGCGACGGCGAGTTCGCGATCGCCATCGCGATCATCGCGCGCTGCCGCATGCCACCCGAGAACTCGTGCGGATACTGCTTCGAGCGCTCATCCGGGTTCGGCACGCCGACGAGGCGGAGGAGGTCCACCACTCGCTTCTTGACCGCGTCGTCCGGCGTCTTCGGATAGTGCGTCCTGATCGTCTCCGCGAGCTGGTAGCCGACCTTCAGCACCGGGTTGAGTGACGTCATCGGGTCCTGGAAGACCATCGCCACCTCGTCCCCGCGGAACGCGCGCAGCTCCTTCGGCGACAGCTTCAGCAGGTCCCTGCCCTGGAACATCGCCGTGCCGCTCGCGATCCGGCCCGGCGGCTGCGGGATGAGCCCGAGGAGGGCCATGGTGCTCACGCTCTTGCCCGAGCCGGACTCGCCGACGATGCCGAGCGTCTCGCCGGGGAAGACGTCGTACGAGATGCCGTCCACGGCGTGGACGATCCCGTCCTCGGTTCGAAACTCGACCGCGAGATCGCGGATCGAGAGCAGCGCCTCAGCGGCCATCAGGCCCGGACTCGCCTCTGCTGTGGGTCGAGCGCGTCGCGCAGGCCATCGCCCACGAAGTTGACGCAGATGACGATGAGGACGAGCACGAGACCGGGGATGACGGTGATCCACCACTTCTGCGGGAACTGCTGCCCTTCGGCCACGAGCTTGCCGAGGGACGGCGTCGGGTCGGCGATGCCGAACCCGAGGAACGAGAGGAAGGACTCGAGGATGATCGCGTCCGCGACAGCGAGGGTGGCCGTCACGACGACCGGCCCGAGCGTGTTCGGAAGGATGTGGCGGAACATGATCCGCAGGTCGCCGGCGCCGACGGCCTTCGCCGCCTCGACGTACTCCTTCTCACGCAGTGACAGGAAGACGCCGCGCACGATGCGCGCGATCCCCGTCCAGTAGAAGGCCGCGATGATGAAGACGATCGTCCACACGCTGCTCGACCGCCCGAGCAGGGCCGCGACTGTCAGCAGCACGACGAGCAACGGTAGCGTGAGGATCAGGTCGGTGATCCGCATGATCACGTTGTCGAGCCAGCCGCGGTAGTAGCCGGCAATGGCGCCGACGACGAGGCCGAACAGCGTCGACACGACGGCGACAGTGAGGCCGACCTGCTCGGACGTCCGGATGCCATAGATGATGCGAGAGAGGGAATCGCGTCCGATCTCATCCGTGCCGAAGACGTGGTGACCGACGGTCGTCGGCGCATGAAGAACGTACGTCAGGTCGATCTGGTCGAACGAGTACGGCGCGACGAGGCTCGCGAGCGCGCCGGCGCCGAAGATGATGATGAGCCCGACGAGGCCGATCATCGCGAGTCTGTGGCGCAGGAACCGGCGACGCGCGTACGACCACTGGCTGCGCGTCTTGAGCTCCATGCCCTCAGCCGCAGCGAGGTCGAGCGGAACGGAGATCGCCATGGGATCGATGATGGCCACCGGCTTGACGTCCAGCGGTGTGGTCGGCTCAGTCATAGCGAATCCTCGGGTCGAGGTAGCCGTACAGAATGTCGGCCAGGAGGTTGAAGGTGATGACCGTGATGGCGACGATCATGACGTAGGCCATCACCGAGTAGACATCGTTCGTCTGCAGTCGCGAGATGAAGAAATAGCCCATTCCGTTGAGCTGGAAGATCGACTCGGTCACGATCGCACCGCCGAGCAGCGCTCCGAACTGCAGCGCCGAGACGGTCACGATCGGAATGAGCGCATTCCTGACCACGTGCCTGAAGATCACCAACCGTTCCGGCAGTCCCTTTGCACGGGCCGTGCGCACGTAGTCGCTGTTGATCACGTCCAACATCGTTGCGCGCATGTACCGGCTGTACAGCGCAAAGCTGACGACGGTGAGCGTGACGACCGGCAGGGCGATGTGCTGCAAGCGGTCGATCGACCACGTCGAGCTCGTAACACCGCTGTTGAGGCCCGAGGTGTAGAAAATCCGCACGTGCCACTTGAGATAGATGTCGACGAAGAGGATCTGCAGGATGAGCGCGAGCCAGAACGTCGGCATCGCATATCCGAGGAAGCTGATTGACGTCATCGCGTAGTCGAATGGCGAGTACTGCCTGATCGCGGAGTAGATCCCGACGGCGACGCCGAGCACGAGCGCGATCACCTGCGCGAGCAGGATGATCTGCAGCGTGTGCTCGATTGCGACGGAGATGTCGGGCCAGATCGGCTGCGAGGTCAGCAGCGACTGCCCAAGCTTGTGGACGAAGACGTCCTGCAGCCAGTACCAGTAGCGCACGGGCAGCGACTGGTCGAGGTGGTAGACGTGCGCGAGGTGCTTGAGGATCCCCGGCGAGTTCGTGCGCGGATTCGCCCGCAGGTTCGCGAGTGGGTCGCTCGCCTTCGTGATGAACGTAAAGCTCAGGAAGCTCGTCGCGAGCAGGACCGGGATGCTGTAGAGGATGCGCCGCGCGATATAGGTGAGCATTGTCCGAGGCCTCTTTTGACCTGGGGGCCCCGTCCGCCCTTCAGCGAACGGAGCCCCAGGAATGCTTCGAAGTGCGGGTAGTCTAACCCGCCTTCTACGCCGTTACTACGACGACCAGTGCCAATCCTGGATGTTCCAGAACGGGCCGACGATCGCCGGGTTGTTGACCATCCCGAGTAGGGACGACTTGTAGATCAGCGGCGTGGGCCGCTGATACAGCGGGAACACGGGGACGGTGTCCGCCATGATCTTGTCGGCCGCCTGGAAGTCGGCGGTCCGCTTGGCCGGATCGAGCTCGGCATTGCCGGCCTTCACCAGCGTGTCGACCTTGTGGCTGCAGTAGCCGGTCCAGTTGCCGGCGCCCTGGCAGCGCCACGAGTCGTACCAGTCACCGGGGTCGCCGGTCGTGATCTCCGCGAACTCGGCAACGTCGTAGTTGCCGGACGGGAGCCCCGACGAGCCGAAGATGACGTTCGGCGGGAGCGGCTTGTCGTTGACCTGGATGCCGATGGACTTCATCTCGGCCTTGGCGATCGCTTCGGACGTTGCCCGAACCGAGTTACCCGAGGTCCACGACCAGTTGATGGTCGCGGGGAGCCCCGAGCAGGTCCAGATCTTCGAGTTGCTCGGATCGACGGAAGAGGGACCGCCCGTGCAGTGCTTCGCCATCAAGGCGAGCGCCTTCTGCGGGTTGAAGTTCCACTTCGCGAAGTCCGGCTTGTATGCCGCTTCAGTGGAGTAGTAGATCGCGTTGTTCATCGGCTTCGTGTTGCCGGCGAGTGCGCCGTACACGGTGTTGATGATCGACTGGCGATCGATCGACATCGCGATGGCCTCGCGGAACCACGGAGCACGCAGGAGCTTGTTGGTCGAGCCAGCGTTGACGCTGTCTGCGGCCTTCGCATTGCCCTCGCGCATCTCGATGTGCTCGAAGTAGTAGCCGGGGATCTGGTTGAACGTGATCCCGGGCGTGCTCTTCAGCGGCTGGAGATAGAGACCGAACGTCGGCGAGATCGCGTCGACCTCACCACCGCGCATGGCCTCTTCCTCCGAGTTGGTGTCGGAGATGATCTTGAAGTCCACTTCCCCGATGGCCGGCTTCTTGCCGATCCAGTACGGGTTGGCCTTCAGGACCGTGCCCTGGCCCTTGGTGTAGTTGGAGAGGTAGTACGGGCCATCCGAGACCGGAGCGCCGTCGCTACCGCAGATGCAGTTCGTCCAGATCTTGTTGAAGTCGAGGCCCTTGAGGGCCGCGGCCGGATAGATCCCGGCGAACAGGCTCTGCCAGTTCGCGTACGGACCGCACGGGAAGTCGGAGGTGCAGTTCTTCGTCTTCCAGAAGAACGTGACCTGCTTCTGCCCCTTGTGCGTGAAGTGCGTCGGATCGAGGTTGCTGTACCCGGTGCGACCTGCGAGGTCGTTGTTCGGGTTGTCGATCTGCTGCAGCGTGTACACGAAGTCCTGGTAGGTGACCGGGACCTTCTTGCCGCCCCAGTACCAGTACGCCTTGGGGCTGATCGTGTAGGACACGCCCTTCGAGTTCGCGGCCGCCGACGTCGTGATGCCGGTTGGGATCCACAAGCCCTTCTGGTTCTGGATGAACGGGCCGTACGTCGTTTCGCCGCCACCCATCCACGAAGCCCACAGCTCGTTGCAGCAGCTGAGGTTCGTGTTGAACCCGTCGATGTCCTGCTCTGCGCCGAACACCACGACGTTCGCGGCCTTGCGGCCGGCCGTCGTTCTCGGCACCTGCGCCCACGCCTGAGCGAACGGCGCGGCGGCCGGCGTGCCGTCAGCAACGGCAGCCGAGCCGGCGACCTTGGTCTTCGCGGTGGCGGACGCAGCCAGAAGAAGCACGACTGCTGCCGCTCCCGCGAGGAGCCAGAGGCGTTTGTGCATGAATTTTCCCTCCGTCTTTGTTCGGCGCCGGGAGCTGGATCTCTGGTCGGCGGCGCCTGCTCGCTCCACGCCCCACAGGGGCGTCCCGTTACGTCGTAAGACGACGGCGCGGTAGCTTAGTTAGAAGGGCCGGAAAACGCTAGAGGGCGAGGACCGGGCCGACCCGGAGGGTGCTGGAGGGCACGAGCTTCCGCTCCATGGCCAGGATGTGCTGGCTGACGATGTCCTGCTGGAGGCTCGGGGCCGTCACGACCTGGGTGGCCGTCTGGGCCGGCCGATTCGAGGCGCGGAGGGCGTGCCCGAGCGCGAGCGACGAGGCGGCGGCGACCGCCACCGCGGCTGCGGCCGCGATCTGGAGCCCTGCGCGCCGGCGGCGCACAGGCAGCGCGACCGCGACCCGTGGGCGCTCGAGCGGCGCCGCCCGAAGCCGGGTCGCGATCGCCGCGACCTCGAAGGCGTAGGCGGAGCAGGCGTCGCACTCGCGCAGGTGCGCTGAGAGGCGGGCAGAGCCGAGTTCCGACAGCTCACCGTCGAGCTGAACGGAGACGGCTTCACGCGCCCGCTGACAATCCGATGGCGGCACGGGGGTGAGCATCGTTTCCTTCTGTTCTTTCAGACGTCGGACCGGCTCAAAGAGTTAGGGACCCGCTGGGCGGCGAGGTAAATGAGTGTCGCGCGAGCGGCAGCCGGCTCCTCACCCGAAGAACGTGACGCCCAGCAACAGGAACGACAGCGACGACGTCGCGAGCACCGTGAGCCCCGCGAGGACGTTGAACACGGGGCCGTTCGCATGCTTGCCCATCAGCTCGCGGTTGGCGGAGAGACGCCAGACGAAGAAGAGCGTGATCGGCAGCAGGATCCCGTTCACGACCTGGACGGCGATGAGCAGCTTGATCACGGGGACGCCCGGGATGATCGCCACGAGGGTGCCGATCGCGATCAGGACGGTGATCACGGCGACGAACACGGGCGCCTCGCGTGGGCGGTGCTTGATGCCCTTCTCGAAGCCGAAGGTCTCGGCGATGACGTACGCGGCGGTCACCGGCAGGATCGCCGCCGCGAGCAGGCTCGCGCCGAGCAGGCCGACGCCGAAGAGCACCTCGGCGAAGCGGCCGGCGAACGGCCTGAGCGCGCGCGCCGCGTCGGCGGCGCTGTTCACGGTGTGGTGGCCGTGCACGAACAGCGTCGCCCCGGTGGCGATGATGATGAAGCCCGCCACGAGGTTGGCGAAAATCGAGCCGGACGCGACCTCGAGCTGCTCGGCGCGCAGCTCGTCGACTCCGATGCCGCGCTCGACCACCGCCGACTGCACGTACAGCTGCATGAACGGCGTGATGGTCGTGCCCGCTGTGGCGATGAACAGGAACAGGTAGCCAGAGTTGAGCTGTATGTGCGGCTCGACGATCGCCTTTCCGACGTCGCCCCACTTCGGGTGAGCGAGGACCGCCGCGATCGGGTACGCGAAGAACGGGATCGTCATCAGCACGAAGACACGCTCGGCCACCTTGTAGGAACCGCGCACGACGAGCAGCCACACCGCCGCCGCCGCGATCGGCACCGACACCTGGAACGGGATGCCGGCGAGCCCGAGCGCCGCGCCGATGCCGACGAACTCGGAAATGCAGATCCCGAGGTTCGCGACGAGCACCGAGGCGGTCGCGAAGAACGACCAGCGCACGCCGTACTCCTCCCGGATCAGCTCGGCGAGGCCCTTGCCCGTCACCGCGCCCATGCGCGCCGCCATCTCCTGGACGACGATCAGCGAGACGGTGATCACCACCATCATCCAGAGCAGGTCGTAGCCGTACTTCGCGCCGACCGAGGAATACGTCGCGATGCCGCCGGCGTCGTTGCCGGCGTTGGCGGCGATGAGACCGGGGCCGAGGATTGCGAGGAAGACGAGGAGCCGCTGCGAGCGGCTCCGCATCACTCGCCGAAGAGCCCGAACTGGCGACGCCATCCGCGCGGGAGGACGAGCTCGAGGACGTCGTCGACGGTGACGACGCCGAGCAGGCGATCCTCCCCATCGACGACCGGGACGACGGTGAGGTCGTAGTCGGTCATCAGCCGAGCGACCTCCTCGAGCTCGGCGTCGGGGCGGAGGCGCTGAGGCATGTCGGCGACGTCGCCGAGCAAGGAATCCGGACCGGCGCGCAGCAGGTCGACGAGCGCGACTGCACCGGCAAGCCGCTTGCTCGCGTTCATGACGTAGATCCATCCGAGCGCTTCGGCGGAGACGTGCGAGGTGCGGATGCGCTCGAGCACCTCGCGCTGGGTCGCCTGCGAGAACACGCACAGGAATTCCGGGCTCATCGAGCCCGCCCGCGGTGGCGGGGTCGTAGCCGAGCAGTGCGCGCACGCGCCGCCGCTGCACGAGCGGGAGCAGGCGAACGACCTCGTCGCGGCGCTCCTCCGGCAGCTCGCTCACGAGGTCGGCCGCGTCGTCGGACTCCATGCGCGCGAGCACTTCCGCCACGTCGGCGTCGGAGCGCTCCTCGATGAACTCCTGCTGGTGATTCGGCTCGAGCTCCTCGAAGACATCCGCCTCGAGCTCGGGGTCGCCGCCGACCGCGCCGAGGATCTCCTGCCCCTCGTGGTGCGAGGCCTGCTCGACGAGGTCCGCGAGCTGGGCCGGATGGAGCCGCGCGAGCTTCGGGTGGGGCACGCGCAGGCGCACGCTCGGCACGTGGCCGGTGAAGGGCTCGACCGAGGCCCAGTCGAGGAATTCGTTCGTCCCGACCGAGTGCGCAAGGGCTCGCGGGACGACCCGGCGCAGAAGCCCGCGAAGGCCGATGTCGACGCCGACGACGCGATACCAGCCGTCGAGTCGCGCGAGCTCGATCTCGTTCGAACGGACGAGCCGGGCGCCGTCGACATTGATCAGCTGCCGGTCGAGCACGTCCTTCTTCAGGAGCACCTCGTCGGGGCGCCGTTCGAACGGCTGCAGGTCGAGCCGTCGTGCGCGCATGCGGACGCGGCCGTGCTCGATCTCCGCGATCGCATCGGCGGGGACGAACACCTGCCGTCCGGCGAGGGTGGCGAGGAGGCCGGTGACGGGCGGGTACTCGTCCTCGCCCAGCCGGACGATGAGGTCGTCGACGCGGCCGAGCTTCGCGCCTGCGGGGTCGAGCAGGTCGCCGCCCGTGACGAGCGCGAGGTGGAGGACGCGCGGAGTCGCGGAGGCCGGCGCTTCCATGTTGCCGACCTTACTTCGCGGGCTGTTCAGGCGGCGTTACGTGCCTCCGAGGCCGTCCCGGACGACCTGCGCCATCTCGCTCGGGAGGTCGGCGACGAGCGCCGCGCGCTGCTTTGGCGTCAGGCCTTGCCGCATCGCGGGGCCGAGCACCGTCGGGTCGCAGTGACGCGCCTCGAAGTCATCGAAGTCCTCGCGCAGGATCGAGTAGTAGAGATCCGCCGGATACGCCGCGCTCGTGCTCGAGTGGGCGAGGAGCGCGAGCCCGTCGCGCGTGAGAATCCGTGCGTCCTTCGCACATTCGGCCGGGCTCGGCGAGCCCGTGATCGTCTGAGCGGGATAGGGGCCGTAGCCCGGCACCGTGAGCGTCGCGCGGTGGCCGCCGCTGCCGCATCCCGCGAGGAGCGCAACCGCGAAGAGGAGAACCCATACGCGTTTCACACGCCGGATCACCTTTCCGGGTGGCGGCCTGCCGCCCGTTTCCGACGAAACTTGGAGTGCATCTCTGCGGCAAGGTAACTGCGGCGAAAGAGACAATCGATGTTCGATGCACTCGGCACGGGCGATCTGCGCGTGGCTGAACCTGAGGTCTCGACTCCTCCCCTTGGGAGGCTCCTCGTCGAACGCGGTCATCTGACCGAGGAACAGCTCCAGGCGGCGCTCGACGAGCACGCCCGCACGGGTTTCCCGCTCGGGCAGGTCCTGATCAGCCTCAGCTATGTGACCGCAGCGACGGTCGCACAGGCGCTGGCGACGCAGCAGGGCGGCCTCGTCAAGACCGAGTACGGCCTGTCCACCGGGTTCGGCACGCCGGGCCTCGTCTCGTTCCCGCCCATCAGCCCGCCCGCGTCGGCGCCCCTTCCGGCGTCGTGGGTCGCGCCGCCCCCGGAGGCCGAGGTCGTCGAGACCGAGATCGTGGAGGCCGAGGTCGTTGCGCTTCGGGTGCCCGAGCTCGTGCCCGAGCTCGTGCCCGAGCCCGTCGTCGTCGTCCAGGGCCCCGATCCGGAGCTCGTGGCGGCGCAGGCCCGCATCACGGAGCTGGAGATGGAGCTCGCATCCGTCGGGCTCGCCGAGGAGCGCATCCAGTCGCTCGAGTCCGAGCTGGCGACGGCGCGCATGAACGCCGCGCGCATCCCGGCACTCGAGGTCGACCTCGCGGCCGCACGGCAGGCCGAGATCGAGCGCGACGCATGCGAGCGGGAGCTCCAGCAGGCCCAGGTCGAGCTGGAGGCAACGCGAAACGAGCTCGCCGCCTACGCGGCCGACCGCGCGACGATGATCGAAACGCTGCGTGCGGCGCAGGAGCGCCTGCACGAGGTAGAAGCTGCGGCGGTCGTCCAGCAGCCTCGGGCTGCATCGCCGTTCGCCTGGCAGAGCTGACCAGGACTCGGATGGAGCTAGGCGGGCTCGAACCGCCGACCTCCTGGGTGCGATCCAGGCGCTCTCCCAACTGAGCTATAGCCCCGAGTCCGCGCCAGTTTAGCCGGAGGCCGGAGCAGCCGAGCCGCACGCCTTGTCCATCAGCTTGCCTTCACGGATCGTGCGCGCCATGTCGGCGGACTCGGCGCGATACCAGCTGCCGTCCTCGAACTGGATGGCCGGATAGAGCGCCTGGCCCGTTCCCTCGAGCACCGACGTGCGCGTCTTCCTGCTCGGCCACGGACCGGGAACGATCTCGTACTCGATGCCCTGCGCGTCGAGCGCCTTCTGCACACGCCAGCAGGGATGCGGCCCAAACTTCGCCCACAGATTGCTGCAGCGATGAAGCTTGACAGCCATTGACGGCCTCCTTGTCCTAGGCCGCGAACAGTGTCAGATCCGGCTCCCGCTCGCCGCGCAGCACGGCCAGGTCGACCTCGACGCAGCGGATCCCGCGCGACTCGGCTAGCGCGACCGCCTGCGGCTTGATCGCCTGCGCGGCAAGGATGCCGCGGCAGCCCGACTTCGCCGGGTCCTTGCGGATGAACGCGAGGTAGCGCGTCAGCTGCTCGACGGCGTCGATCGTCCCGATGCGCTTGATCTCGACCGCAACCCACTCGCCGGCCCCGTCCTTGCACATGAGGTCGACCGGCCCGATCTCGGTCGGCCACTCGCGCTTGACGAGCGTGAGCCCCTCGCCGAGCGCTCCCGGCGCAGCGGCGAGCTCCAGCTGGAGGTCGCGCTCCACGCCGTCCTTCTGCAGCGCGGCGCGACTCACCCATGTCGTGAACGACGTCGCTCAGCACTTCGGCGAGGCGGATCTCGAGCACATCCTCAGTCTTCGCCTTGCGGACGACGAGCCGGTCGCCCTCGTCCTCGACCACCGTGGGCGCGGTCATCCAGTTCAGCGGCTTGAACCCGCCGGCATCGTCATGCACGAGGACGGAGCCGTCCGCCTTGAGGATGAGGAGCCGCACCGCCTCGGGCAGGACGGCGCTCAGGCGGCCGGAGTAGCGGACCTCGCAACGGGCGACGAGCAGGCGCACATCGGGAACCTACTGGCGGTTCCGGACAGGTCCCGCAGCCGAGCTGCGGGACCTGCCGGCCGGTTCGTGCTCCTACCACCAGGAGCCGCGCGTGCGGCCGCCGGCGCCGCCTGCGAACAGGCTGATCACCCAGACGAGCGCAACCACGACGGCAACGACGAACAGCCAGTGGACCGTGAAGCCCACGCCGAAGGCAATGATCGCGAGCAGAGCCAATAACACGAGGAGAAGCATCGAGCCTCCCTGTTGTCTCGGGTGTGAGTCGGTACAACGAACGAGCGGGCGCTGCGGTTCCGCTAGGGGCGCTGTACGCGCGAGCCACCGACGATGGCGTCGCTGCCGTCGTCGAACCGCACCCAGGCCTTGCCCTTGCCGTCGTAGTCCGGCGACCACACGAGCAGCGTCGCATCGCGGCCGCCAACCTGAACTCGCTCGGTGCCTTCCGGCTCGGCGCCGGACCACACACGCACGAACGCGTTGTGCTCGCGCTCGCGGCCGATCGTCGTCTCGTCGGTGTGGCCGGGCAGTACGCGCATCGAATCGGGAAGCGCCATGAAGACGTCCATGACCGAGGAGCGGAGGAGCGCCGGGTCGCCGCCGCCCACCGCGTCCTTGAAGAGCGTGTCGCCGGTGAAGACGAGCTCGTCGCCGGCGACGAACGCCACCATGTCGTCCGAGTGCCCGGGCGTCGCGACCCCGCGGACGTGGATGCCGCCGAAGTCCCACTCCCCCGGCTCGGCGACAACGGGGACGCCGTAGAGCTCGTTCAGCTCCTCCTCCCAGGCGATGTGGTCGTGGTGCGCGTGCGTGCGCAGGATCGCCGCCGGGCTCGCATCCCAGCGCTCGAGCGCCGCGACGAGCGGCGCTGGGTCGGCTCCGGCGTCGACGAAGACGGCCGTCCCGCCCTCCGCGTCGGCCAGCACGTAGGCGTTCGAGAGCCAGTCGGGATGCATGTTCCGCTCGACGAGCAAGCAGCTAGGCTAACGAACACATGGCCGGGCTTCTGTCTCGCACAACGCTGATCATCAAGGCGAAGTATTCGAAGCTGCTCAATCGGGCGGAGAACCCGACCGAGACGCTCGACTATTCGTACGAGCAGATGCTCGAGCAGCTCCAGAACGTCAAGCGCGGCGTCGCAGACGTCGTCACGGCGAAGAAGCGCCTCGAGCTCCAGCAGCAGAAGCTGGAGCAGAACGTCGTCACGCTCGAGACGCAGGCGCGCCAGGCCGTCACGGCGAATCGCGACGATCTCGCGAAGCAGGCACTCGAGCGCAAGGCGGTCGCGCAGCAGCAGCTGCAGAGCATGGACGGGCAGGTACAGGGGCTCGCCGACCAGCAGGAGAAGCTCGTCGCGTCGCAGCAACAGCTCGAGACGCGCATCGAGACGTTCCGCTCGACGAAGGAAGTACTCAAGGCGCAGTACTCCGCCGCCGAGGCGCAGGTGCGCGTCGGCGAAGCAGCCACCGGTATCGGCAAGGGAATGGCCGACACGGGGCTCGCAGTCCAGCGCGCCAAGGACAAGACGGAGGAACTACAGGCGCGCGCCTCCGCCATCGACGAGCTGACCAGCACAGGCGCGCTCGAAGATTTGACCGCAGGCGACCAGACGCAGCTCGACCGCGAGCTGGCGCAGATCTCGGCGTCGTCGCAGGTCGACAGCGAGCTGGCGAAGCTGAAGGCAGAGGTCGGCTCGGGCGACGGCGCGAAGAAAGAGATCGCAGCCGGCGACGCCGAGCCTGCGCCCGACCCGGCGCAGCCGCAGCAGTAGCGGCTTGGGCCTGGGCGACGTTCTCTTCGGCCGCAAGAAGCTGAAAGCCCCTGCCGCCGAGCGGCTGTTCGCGATCAGCACCGCCGCGGTCACGCTCGACACCGACTGCTCGCTCACGACCGCAGGCGTCGGCGCGGTCATCTTCAAGCCGCTGTCCGCCGGCGAGTTCACGGCGGCCGAGCAGGAGATCGATCAACTGCTCCAGGCGGTCGCGACCTCGAGCGGCTCGACGCTCGATCGCAAGACCGATTCGTTCGGCTACGAGTGGGTGATCATCAAGGACCCCGATCTCGAGGATCAGGTGGCCGGCGTGCACACGGTCGCGTCCGAGCTCGAGGCGAAGGGGTTCGGGGCGCAACTGCTGGCGGCCGCCTTCAAGTTCCAAGGCGGGAAGAACCCGGTGTACTGGATCTACGGCTTCAAGACGGGGACGTTCTGGCCGTTCGTTCCGACGGGCGTGAAGAACGAGCGCGACAACGCGGAAGAGATGGAGCTGAAGGCGAAGCTCGAACCGGAACTGCCCGTCGAGCAGGACCTGAGCCGCTGGCTCGCCCTGTTCGACGCCCCAATCTAGGAGACAGGCCGGCCCATCTCGCGCGCGATGGCGGAGAGGGCGGCGAGGCGCTTCTCGAGCGGAGGGTGATCCATGAAGATCTCGCTCATCTGCTGCCGCCAGTTGGTCGGCATGATGAAGAACGCGTTCATCCCGGCGACCTCGCGGAGGTCGCGCTGCGGGATCTGGGTGATGCCGCTCGAGATCTTTTGCAGCGCGCTCATGAGGTTCTCCGGCGCGCCGGTGATGAGCGCCGAGCCGCGGTCGGCCGCGTACTCGCGGTAGCGCGAGAGCGTCCGAATCAGGACGTAACTGATCGCATACGTGACGATGGAGACGGCCAAGACGATCAGCCAGATCGGGACGCCGCCCTGGTTGTTGTTGTTGTTCTTCGGCCGCCTCCTCCGCCGCCGAAGCCGCCGAACATGCCGAAGTAGAGGCCGAAGCGGGTTATGAGCGCGGCCAACATGGCGAAGAAGCTCGCCACCGTCATCACGAGGACGTCGCGGTTGGCCACGTGCGAGAGCTCGTGCGCGAGCACGGCCTCGATCTCCTGCGGCTCCAGTCGGCGCCACAGCCCCGTCGTGACGGCGATGACTGCGTGATTCGGATTGCGCCCCGTCGCGAAGGCGTTCGGCACGTCGGTGTCGACGACCGCCACGCGCGGCTTCGGCAGCCCGGCCATGGCGCAGAGCCGCTCGACCATCGCGTGCAGCTCCGGCGCGTCCTGCTCGGAGACGATCTTCGCTCCCGATGCGGCGAGGGCGAGCTTGTCCGAGGTGTAGTACTGGACGACCGCGAGCCCGATGACGATCACGAGCATCGGGGCGAGCCCGACGTTCAGCGCCGAGAAGAGCACGACGGCGAAGACGACGTACAGCAGGCCGAGGAGCCCGCCCGTGGCGAGCATCCGCAACGTCAGCCCCCGATCACGCCCGTACGTCTTGCGCTTCACGAGTCACATGGTAGTCCCGGCCGGTAGAGTCTCGCGTCGTGCGCTGGGCGGTTCTCATCGTTCTCTCATGCGGGGTGCTCGCCGGGTGCGGCGCGGAGGGGGTCGTCAGCCCGACACCGGTGACCGTCATCGGCAAGGCGCCCGCGGCGCCGACGTTCCCGATCACGCCGGCGTTCAAGCTCAAGGGCGATCCGACGGCGGGTGCGAAGGTCTTCGGCAGCGCCGGGTGCGCCAGCTGCCACACGCTCGCCGCGGCGCACGCGACCGGCACGGTCGGGCCGAACCTCGATCAGCTGAAGCCGAACTACCGCGCGGTGACAGCGCAGGTGACGAACGGCGGCGCGGCGATGCCGTCGTTCAAGAAGACCCTTTCGACCCAGCAGATCGCCGACGTCGCCGCCTACGTCGTGAAGTCGACCGGCGGCACGGTTCCGTAGACCTCCCGCCCTGCTTTCCCCGTCCGCTCGCGGCGTTCGCGGTCGACCTCGACCGGACGCTGATCGCCGAGGACGCCGTCCTGCGTCCGCGCACGAAGGCCGCAATTGCGGCGACGCGCGCCGCAGGCGTGCGCGTGATCGTGGTCACGGGCAGGATGTTCCGCGCGGTGCTTCCGTACGTCATCGAGGCCGGTATCGACGATCCGGTCATCTGTTACCAGGGCGCCGTCGTCGCCGACCCCGTCACAGGCGAGTTCCTCCGGCACATTCCCATCCCGCGCCCCGTTGCGCTCGAGGCGATCGACGCCGTCGTCGCGGCCGGCTTCCATCTCAACTGCTACGTCGACGATCTCCTCTACGTCGCCGAAGTGACGCCGGAGGCGCGCCGCTACGCCGACTTCCAGGGGCTCGAGATCCACGCGGTCGGGCCGCTACGCGACTGGCTCCACGACGACCCGACGAAGCTCGTCGCCGTCGGCGATCCGGCCGCGCTCGACACGCTCGAGGCCGAGCTCGAGCCGCACTTCGCCGGCCGGCTCTTCATCTCCAAGTCGCTCCCGTACTTCCTCGAATTCGCGCACCCGGATGTGAGCAAGGGGGCCGGCCTGCAGTTCGTGGCCGATCTGCTCGGCTTCACGCCCGCGGAGACGGTCGCGTGCGGCGACGGCGAGAACGACCGCGAGTTGCTCGCCTGGGCCGGCTTCGGCGTCGCCGTCGCGAACGCGCAGCCGGAGATCCTCGCGCTCGCCGACCTCGTGGTCCCGCCCGTGCAGGAGGAGGGAGTCGCGGTCCTGCTCGAGGCCTTCGTAGACTCACTTCGATGATCGACCTGCGCGCAGCCCGCAACGACCCGGACGACTTCCGGCGCCGGCTCGCGCGCAAGGGCGCCGCCGAATCCTTCGACCAGTTGCTCGAGGCCGACGAGCGGTGGCGGTCGCTCGTCCCGCGCGTCGACGAGCTCCGCGCGCAGACAAAGGTGAAGGGCAAGCCGACGCCCGAGCAACTCGAGGAGCTGCGCGGCGTCAAAGAGGAGCTGCAGCGCGCCGAGCACGAGCTTGCGGATGCGGAACGGTCGCGCGACGAGCTCGTGCTCCGGGTCCCGAACCCGCCGGCCGACGACGTCCCCGACGGCTCGACCGAGGATGACGTGCGCGAGGTGCGCCGCGTCGGCGAGCCGCCGAGACTCACGGACCCGAAGGAGCATCTCGAGATCGGCCGCTTCGACATGGAGCGCGCGGCGCGCATGTCCGGCGCGCGGTTCGGATACTGGATCGGCGACACCGGCCGGCTCGCACTCGCTCTCTACCGATACGCACTCGACCGACTCGCGGCGAAGGGATTCGTCACCGTCCTGCCGCCTGTGCTCGTCCGCGAAGAGGCACTGATCGGCACCGGCGCGTTCCCCTCCGACGAGGCGAACGTCTACGAGATCCCGGCGGACGAGCTCTACCTCGCCGGTACGGCGGAGATTCCGCTCGCGAGCCTGCACGCCGGCGAGATCGTCGAAGGCCTCCCGCTGCGTTACGTCGCGTTCTCGCCATGCTTCCGCCGGGAAGCGGGCGCGGCCGGCCGCGACACGCGCGGCATGATCCGCGTGCATCAGTTCAACAAGGTCGAGCAGTTCTCGATCACGCAACCGGAGTCGTCCTGGGAGGAGCACGAGCTGCTGCTCGGCAACACCGAGGAGCTCGTCCGCGACCTCGGCCTGCCGTACCGCGTCGTCGTGCTTCCCGCCGGGGACATGTCGTCGGCATCCGCGAAGACGTACGACGTCGAGATCTGGTTCCCGAGCCAGGACCGCTACCGCGAGACTGCGTCGATCTCGAACACGACGGACTTCCAGTCGCGCCGTCTCGGGATCCGGCACCGGGCGGGGAAGAACCTCGAACCGGTGCACATGCTGAACGGCACCGCTGTCGTCGATCGGATGGCGCTCGCGATCCTCGAGAACTTCCAGGGCGACGTGCCCGACGTGCTGCGTGAGTACGGCGCGCCGGCGCACGTCCAGCGCTAGCGCCTGCGACAATGCGACCGCGCGGCGGGGTGCCGGAGCGGTCGAACGGGACGGCCTTGAAAGCCGTTGAGTCCTTCGGGGCCCGTGGGTTCGAATCCCACCCCCGCCGCTCCTCCATATGATCGGCCCCATGGTCGCCCCTGACGATTTGCGCGGACTCATGCGGCACTGGCCGCACGGCGTCTCCGTGCTCACGGTCGACTACGAGGGCGACAGCATGGGCGTCACGGTGTCGTCGCTCGTCTCGCTTTCGCTCGACCCGCCGCTCGTCGGCGTGTCGATCGGGAAGGAGGCCTCCTGCTACGAGCTTCTGCGCCGGTCGGGCGCGTGGGCCGTCAGCCTGCTCGGCGGCGAACAGGCCGAGCTCGCCGCGCGCTTCGCGTCCGGCAGGCCGCCGATCGTGCACTGGGAGGGCGTCGCCGTGCACGAGGGACAGATCGCACCGCTCATCGACGGCGCTGTCGGCTGGATCGAGGCGACGACGCGTGCCGAGCACGACGCCGGCGACCACACGTTCTTCATCGGCGACGTCGTCAATGTCGAGCACGGCCCGGCGAAGAGCGCGCTCATGTACCGGGAGAGCACGTACCACCGACTGTGACCGACGCCGTCGTCTTCGACATGGACGGCGTGCTGATCCAGTCGGAAGAAGTCTGGGACGATGTCCGCGAGGCGTACGTCCGCGAGCGCGGCGGCCGGTACGACGCCGAGATCCAGCGCGCGATGATGGGCATGAGCTCACCGGAGTGGTCGCGCTACCTACACGAGCACGCCGGCGTTCCGGACGAGCCGACCGAGATCAACGCCGAGGTCGTGCGTCGCATGCTCGCCGCCTACCGCGACCATCTCCCCCTCATCCCCGGCGCGGTCGACGCCGTGCAGCGGCTCGCCGCGCGCTTCCCGCTCGGCCTCGCGTCGTCGTCGAACCGCAAGCTGATCGACACGGTGCTCGACGTCGCCGGCCTCGAGCCACTTTTCGCAGTCACCGTCTCCTCCGAGGAGGTCGCGCAGGGCAAGCCGGCGCCGGACGTCTATCTGGAGGCCGCCCGCCGGCTCGACGTCGCGCCCGAGCGTTGTACGGCCGTCGAGGACTCGCATGGTGGCATCCGCTCGGCGAAGAACGCCGGCATGCGCGTCGTCGCGATTCCGAACCCGAGCTATCCGCCGGGCGAGGATGCGCTCGCGCTCGCCGATGTCACCATCGGCTCGCTCGACGAGCTCACGGTCGCCGTCGTATCAGCGTGACGCCGTCGCGGATCGGCACGAGGACGCACTCGACGCGCTCGTCGGCCATCACGTGCTCGTTGAAGGTCGCGATCCCCTCGTTGCCGGCGAGAGCGGAGAGCGTGTTGTCGGCGAGGATGACGCCGTCGTCCGCGAGCTTCGGCAGCACGGCCTCGTAGTAGTCGACGTAGTCCGGCTTCCACGCGTCGATGAAGACGAGGTCGAACGGGCCGTCGAGCGTCTCGAGCGTCTCGAACGCGTTGCCGACGCGGTAGTCGATGCGATCGGCGACGCCTGACTCCTCCGCGTAGCGGCGCGCGATCGCCGTCGTCTCGGCGTTGACGTCGCAGGCGACGATCTTCCCGCCCGGCGGCAGCGACTTCGCCATCTCGATCGACGACCAACCGGTGAAGACGCCGAGCTCGAGCACGAGCTGCGGCCGCTTCAGCGCGACGAGAAACCGGAGGAACGCACCCTCGAGCGCGCCGACCGACATCTGCGGCGCGTCCGTCGTCGCTTCTCCGTCTCCTCGCCGAGCCGCCGCAGCACCTCGGTCGCCGGCGTCGAGTGCGCTGCCGCGTACTCGTCCGCTTCCTCGAACGTGAAGCTCATTCCACTCTCCCCACGAGAACGCAGCCGTTGTGTCCGCCGAGTCCCATCGCGTTGGACAATGCCACGTCCACGTGCGCCTCGCGCGCCCGTTCGGCACGTAGTCGAGGTCGCACTCCGGATCGGGGTGCTCGTAGTTCGCCGTCGGCGGGAGCACGCCCTCGTGCACAGCGAGGACGCACATCATCGCCTCGATCGCGCCGGCGGCCCCGAAGCAGTGGCCCGTGACCGACTTCGTCGAGGAGACCGCCAGCTCGTACGCGTGGTCGCCGAAGACCTCCTTGATCGCCTTCGTCTCGGCGAGGTCGCCGAGCGGCGTCGACGTCCCGTGCGCGTTGATGTAGCCGACGCGCTACGGCTCGACTCCGCTGCGCTCGAGCGCGCTGCGCATCATCTCCGCGACGCCGACCGACTCGGGATCGGGCTGCGCCATGTGGTGCGCGTCGTTCGAGGCGCCGTAGCCGAGGATCTCGGCGTAGATCGGTCGCGCCGCGCGCTCGCGCGGCCTCGAGCTCCTCGAGCACGAGCACGCACGGCGCCCTCGCCCATGACGAAGCCGGCGCGGGTCGCGTCGAACGGGCGCGACGCACGCGGCGGATGCTCCTCCTCGGCGACGAGGCCGCGCATCGCGCAGAAGCCGGCGAGGATCAGCGGGTGGATGCACGCCTCCGTGCCGCCGGCGAGCACGGCGTCGGCGTCGCCGCGCGAATCATCTCCGCCGCCTCGCCGACCGCGTGCGAGCCGGTCGCGCACGCCGAGACGGGCGCGTAGTTCGGCCCGCGGAAGCCGAGCGAGATCGCGAGCTGCCCGCTCGCCGCGTCGACGAGCACGCTGGGGATGAACGTCGGCAGCACGCGGTCCGCCCCGCGCTCGCGCAGCACGTCGGCCTGCTCCACGATCCCGATGAGGCCGCCGATCGCCGTGCCGAAGAGGATGCCGACCCGCCCCGGGTCGTACGCGTCGTCGAGCGCCGCGTCGGCAACGGCTTCGCGCGCGGCGCCGAGCGCGAGCAGGACGTTGCGCTCGAGCTTGCGCACCTCCTTCGGCGAGGCGACCGACGTCGGGTCGAAGTCCTTCACCTCGGCGGCGATCCGCACCGGGAACGCGCTCGCGTCGAAGGCGCGGATGAAGTCGACGCCGCTCTCGCCGGCGACGGCCGCGCGCCACGTCGACGGCACGTCGTTGCCGATCGGCGTCACCGCGCCGAGCCCCGTGACCACGACCCTTCGCATCTTCCGAGCTTAGACGTGGACTACGCTCGCGAGGATGCAGAGCGAGCCCGGCCCGAACGTCCCGTTCCCGCCGATGGAGGCGGAGCTCGTCTCCGAGCTGCCCGAGCGCGGCGGCTGGCGGTACGAGCCGAAGTGGGACGGCTTCCGCGGCGTGCTCGAGAACGACGGCGGCGAGCTCGCGCTCTGGTCGCGCAACGGCCGCCCGCTGCTGCGCTACTTCCCGGAGCTGCGGCAGCTCGGCGAGCTGCTGCCGCCGCACTCGGCGCTCGACGGCGAGATCGTCATCTCGCGCAACGGTGCGCTCGACTTCGACGCGATGCAGATGCGGCTGCATCCAGCGGAGAGCCGCGTCCGCAAGCTGTCAGCCGAGATCCCGGCGACGTTCGTCGCGTTCGACCTTCTCCTCTGGAACAAGAAGACGATTCACGAGAAGCCGATCGAGGAGCGGCGCGCCGAGCTGGAGAAGGTCGCAGCGGGCATTCCGCTCTCGCCGGTGTCCGACGACGTCGCGCAGGGCCGCGACTGGCTGCAGACGCTGCAGGCCGCCGGCTTCGACGGCGTCGTCGCGAAGAAGCTCGGCCTGGCGTACCTCCCCGGCTCGCGCGACGGCGTCGTGAAGGTGAAACCGCACAAGACGGCCGACTGCGTCGTCGCCGGCCTGCGCTGGAAGGCGGGAGGCCGCGACACGATCGCGACGCTGCTGCTCGGCCTCTACCGCGACGACGGGCACCTCGACTACGTCGGCTCGTGCGCGGTCGGCGCGAAGAACCAGGCGGAGATCGCCGCGAAGGTGCTGCCGCTCCTCGACCAGAAGAGCGACCGCCGCTTCTCGGAGCCGAACCGCTGGGGCACGAACGGTCTCGAGGAGGCGGCGCTGAAGCCGAAGCTCGTCGTCGAGGTGCGGTACGACAAGCTCGAGAAGAGCCGCTTCCGCCACGGCACGAAGCTGATCCGCTTCCGCCCGGACAAGGATCCCGACGCAGTGCACGTGGCGCGAGGTGCGTCCCGCCGCGCCGGCCGGACGACCTCGCCGTCGAAGATCTGCTCGCCTAGTCCTTCTTCGCGCGCGACGGCTGCACGCGCTTCGGCTCGCCCGGCATCTTCGGGAAGTTGGGCGGATACGGCGCCTCGCCCTCGCCCTGCGCCTCGTCGCGC
Source organism: uncultured Actinomycetes bacterium (assembly GCA_963744355.1). Taxonomy (GTDB): domain Bacteria; phylum Actinomycetota; class Thermoleophilia; order Gaiellales; family Gaiellaceae; genus Palsa-739. The sequence continues at coordinate 7,514 of CAVUTE010000004.1, read as the reverse complement.
TCGACCCACTCGAGCAGAACGCGCAGATCGCAGACGGCCTCGTCGATCCCCTTGTGCAGGTCGCCGACCTGCGCGAAGCGCGGCGGCATCGTCGCGATGGTGAAGTCCTCCATCTCGACGTCGGGCAGCTCGTCCCATCGCGACCGGAGCCGACACGGTTGCGTCCGGACGGCCGCGCACGGAGTACGCAGAGAGGATCGTCCGGTCGCGCGCGTTCTGGTTGTAGTCGACGAACACCTTCTCGCCGCGCTCCTCCTTCCACCACGCGGTCGTAACGAGGTCAGGCGCGCGCCGCTCGATCTCGCGCGCGAACGCGAGCGCGCACCGGCGCACGACGCGGAACTCCCAGTTCGGCTCGATGCGGCAGTAGACGTGCACGCCGCGGTTGCCGCTCGTCTTCGGCCAGCCGACGTAGCCGATCTCGTCCAGCACCTCGTGCACGACGGCAGCGACCTGCTTCGCCTCGGCGAAGCCGGTGCCGGGCTGCGGGTCGATGTCGATGCGCAACTCGTCCGGCTTCTCCGGGTCGAGCCGCCGCGACGGCCACGCGCCGAACTCGAGCGTGGCGAGGTTCGCCGCCCACGCGACGTGCGCGATCTCGGTGACGCACAGCTCGTCCGCGTGCCGGCCGGACGGGAACGTCACGCGCGCGGTCTCGATCCAGTCCGGCCGCTTCTCGGGCACGCGCTTCTGCCAGATCACCTCGCCGCCGACGCCCTCCGGCTGGCGTTTCAGCTGGCAGGGACGCTCGTACAGTGCGCGCACGATCCCGTCGCCGACGGCGACGAAGTAGTTCACGAGGTCGAGCTTCGTCTCGCCGCGGGCCGGGAAGTAGACCTTGTCCGGGTTCGTCACCTTGACGGTGCGGCCCCCGAGCTCGAGCTCGACGAACGGCGACGGCATGGCCGCAGTATCGTGAATGCATGCTCGAGGACACGCACCCGATCCGCCTGACGCTGGAGCCGCTGGACGACTTCGTCGTTATCGAGCAGAGCGACGAGGAGGCAGAGACGCGCGGCGGGCTGATCATCCCGGCGAGCGCGGAGACGCAGTGCCGGAGCGGAATCGTCACCGCCGTCGGCGCCGAGGCGGACGGCGTCTCGCCCGGCGACAAGGTGCTCTTCCCCGCCGACGGAGGCTACGAGGTGCGCCTCGCCGGATCGGCGATGCGGGTCATGCGACGGCGCGAGCTGATCGCCCGCATCCACGATTAGCTGGGTAACCTGTGCCGTCCTGGAGAAGTGGCCGAGTGGCTGAAGGCGGCGCCCTGCTAAGGCGTTATGGGGCTGAATGGCTCCATCGAGGGTTCGAATCCCTCCTTCTCCGCTGGAGGGGTGGCAGAGCGGTCGAATGCGGCGGTCTCGAAAACCGTTATCCGTCGTTAGGCGGATCGAGGGTTCAAATCCCTCCCCCTCCGCCAGTTTTCACCGGGAGAGGTGTCCGAGTGGTCTAAGGAGCGCGACTGGAAATCGCGTACGTGCTGAAAGGTGCGTCGCGGGTTCAAATCCCGCCCTCTCCGTTCGTCAGCGACGCCTAGGTCGCCGTCAGCTTGGTCACCATGCCGAGCTGGCGGTGACCGGGCACGCTGCAGTACAGCGTGTAGGAGCCCTTCTTCAGCGTGACGGTCAGCTTCACCGTCTTGCCGGGTGCGATGTTCGTCGTGTGCTTCCCGCCCTGGATGGTCAGGTTGTGCGCGACGTGGCCGGCGTTCTTGACCACGAACGTGACGACGCCGTGATGCACCTTGTGCGTCGAGAGCGTGATCTTGAACTCCACCTCGGTCGCCTTGACGGTGATGCCCGCAACGGTCGTCGTCGACGCGCCCTTTGCGTCTGCCTCGACATCGAAGATGACGACCGCGCTGATCATCGACACGAAGAGGAAGACGCACGCGATGATGAAGACGCTGAGGCCGTTCTTGCCGGGGAAGTCCGGCCGGCGGCGCGGGGCGAGGAACGACGACGTCAGCGCGAACGAGATGAACACGAGCGCGACGAGGGCGAGCCCGATCTTGTGGCCGGTGGTGAGGCCCGCGAGCAGCACGGGCGCTATTCCATCACAAGGCGCTCGTCCCGGCGGCGCCGAGCCTCGCGCAGGCTCCAGAGCAGCGCCGCGAGGAGGGCGATCGGGCTGAGGACAATCAGGGCGTAGAGCACGATCGTCCCCTCGAGGCCGAGGAACCCGACTGCTGAGTGCACCATCCGGCCCAGCCGGCCGCGGTGGTGCGGGACGGGGATGACCGCGGCCTTCGTGCTGAGCGTGAGCGAGATGGTGGCGTTCGTGCCCGCGGCGATCGTCCCGGTGCGCGCGTGCAGGCGCTGCGAGAGCGCGCGCTTCGCGTTCGCGAGCCGGATCTGGAGGATGACCCGCTGCGCGTCCGGGAGCGACGGGTCGCGCAGCGCTGCTGTGAGGGCCGCGACCGTGCGCCGCAGCTCCGCAATCTGCGCCGACTCTGCCTGGAGGTCGTGCTCGAGGTCGGTGACGGACAGGTTCTGCGAGACGATCGTGCCGATGCTCGTCAGGCGCGAGATCGCGGTCTTCACGTTCTGCGCCGGCACACGCAGCTCGAGGAAGGACGAGCCGCCGGAGCTGTAGTTCACGGACTGGGCGTAACCGCCGAGCGCGGTCGCGATCTGCGTCGCGCGGGTCGTCGCCGAGGCGACGTCCTTGACGCGGACCTCGAGCGTCGCCTCGGTGCGTTGGAGGCGCGTTGTCGAGCCGCCGACGGACGGCAGGAGTTGGTCGACCCCGCTCCCTGGGGCGCCGTCGACCTGACCGCTGAGTGCGCCGCCGCCGCCGCCGCCGCCATGCGTCACCGGCGCGAAGGCAGAGCGCGGCGCGGACTTGAGCTGCAACGCAGTCTGCTGTCTCTTCGGCGCAGACGAGACGAGGCCGTGCACGATCGCCGCGCCGACCGCGATCGCAAGCGCCGCGGTAAGGACGAGCACGAGCTTCCGCGACGGCGATCTGCGCGGCTCGAGCGCGAGCACCTGCGCGCGGAGCGACTGCGGAGCGCGCGGCGCGTGCCCGCGCAGCACCGTCCCAATCGTCATGTCATTCGCGGACATCGCCCAACCTCTCTTCCAGTCGTTTCAATGCGCGGCTCAGCCGCGTCGAGCAGGCCGTCTGGCTGATCCCGAGTACCCGCGCCGCGCTCGGCCCGTCCAGCTCGAGGAGGACGCGAAGCGCCACGACCTCGCGCTCTGCGGGGGAAAGCTCGCGCAGCGCCTGCTCCATCGCCTCAGGCAATCCGTCGCCGAGCTCGTCGACGAGATCCTGTCCTTGCGCAAAGGTGTCCTCGCGGCGGCGGCGGCGCGCCTCGGCGCGGAACCAGTCGATCGCGACGTTGTGCGCGATCTTGCACAGCCACGTGCGCGGCGAGCTTCGGCGCGGGTCGTACCTGCGCCACGTGCGGAACGCCTTCTCGAACGTCTCCGCGGCGAGGTCCTCCGCGGCGGAGCGGTCGCCGGTGAGATAGACGAGATACCCGTACACGGCGTCCAACTGCTCGGCAACGACCTCGGCGAAGCTCGTCCGCGCGGCAAAGGCCGTCGGAGCGTCGAGCGAGGTCGAAGCCGCGTTCACGCCCTCTTGTACGGCGCGGCGGCGGCCGATCGTCACAGGGCGCAGGGTAGATAGCCTCGAGCCGATGCGCCGTCTCGTCCTCCTCTGCGCCGTACTCGTCTTCGTGGACACGATGCTGTACGCGGCGCTGACGCCGCTCCTCCCGCATTTCGCGCACGAGTTCGGGCTGTCGAAGTCGCGCGCGGGCGTCCTCGTCGCCGCCTACGCGGGAGGCGCGCTCGTCGCCGGGCTCGCGGGAGGCATCACTGCGACACGGCTCGGCGCGCGGCGCGCGGTGTTGATCGGCCTGACGCTCGTCGGGCTCGCGAGCCTCGGCTTCGCGTTCGCCGGCAGCTTCTGGTCACTATTCGCCGCCCGCCTGCTGCAGGGCGGCGGCAGCGGCTTCACGTGGGCGGGCGCGTTCGCGTGGCTGCTTGCAGCGGTGCCGCGCGAGCGTCGCGGACAGATGATGGGAACGGCGATGGGCTCGGCGACGTTCGGCGCGATGTTCGGGCCGGTCGTCGGCGCGGCGGCGGCGCTTGCCGGGCGGGACGTCGTGTTCTCCGTGCTCGCCGCCACGTCGGTCGTCCTCGGCATCTGGGCGCTGCGGATCGAGCCGGCGCCGACCGAGCAGCCGTCACTCGCCGCGGTCAAGCGCGCTTTGCGGAACCCAACGTTCCTATCGGGGCTGGTCCTGATGTCGCTCGGGTCGCTCCTGTTCGGCGTCCTCGGGACGCTTGCGCCGCTCCATCTCGCTGCAGCCGGGTGGGGAGCGGCGGCGATCGGCGGGGTATGGCTCACGGCCGCGGCGCTCGAAACGGTCCAGGCGCCGTTCGCGGGCCGGATGAGCGATCGCACGGGGCCGTTGCGACCGACGCGCATCGCGCTCGTCGGCGCAGCGGCGGCGTCGGTCGCGCTCGCACTCGGGTCGCGACCCGCCGCGTATGCGCCGGTCATCGTCGTCGCGGCGTTGTTCTACGGCGTGCTGTTCACGACCGCGTTCGCACTCCTCGCCGACGGAGCGGAGGAGGTCGGCCTCGCGCAGGGGATGGCGTTCGGCCTGATGAACGTCGCGTGGGCCGGCGGCGCCGTGGTCGGGCCGGCGGCGGGAGGAGCCATCGCCGGCGCGACGGGAGACTGGATCCCGTTCGTGCTCGCCGCCGCGGTGTGCGGCGGCGTCTTCGGCGTGCTCCGTCGCCACGGAAGCGGGCGCCGGGTCCACGCTAAACTCGGCGTCCCGGGCGCGTAGCTCAGCGGGAGAGCACTCGCTTCACACGCGAGGGGTCGCTGGTTCGATCCCAGCCGCGCCCATCAGCGTCTCCGGCTTCGTTGCGCAGAATCTCTTCGCCCGCCGCGTCTTCTGTCCAAGAGCTGTCCAAGCTCGCCCGGATCAGCGCCTCGAGTCGCAACGCCTGCGTCCGCTTCTCGGCCTCGTATAGGTGCCGATACGTCCGGAGGTATAACGCGCCGCCGTCGGTGTGGCCCAAGCGCTCCGCAGCGACCGCCGCGTCCATCCCGGCCAGCGCCATCAGTGAACCCGCCGTGTGCCGAAGCAGGTGAAACTTGAACCCTTCAAAGACCGAAGGTCGACCCCCTACGCACTCTCTCGCCCTTTGCCGCCGCCGTGATCGCCTTCTCCCACACGCGCTGACGAAACGCGCTCTCCGTCCACTGCTTGCCGGTGGGGGTCGGGAACACGAGCGCCGTGCCTGGAGCCCGGATGAGTAACTGCTCCCGGAACAGCGTCCGCTCGCACGTTGTTGAGGTAGAGCCGATGCGGTCGCTTGTTCTTCGAGAGCTGACCAGGAATCGCAAGCGTTCCGCCCCGCAGGTCGAGCAGATCATCCGTCATCTCGAACCAAACACGCTGTCGCTGTCCGACCATGCCCGCCAGGAGCACAAGTCGCTTCGAGTGATCCGGCGTCCAGGACGAGAGCTCATACAGCTGCTCGACTGTCAGAGCCCATCCTTCGCGCGACGCATGCTGGACGTGAGGGATAGCAAGTACCGCCTCATCAACCCGCTGCCCGCGCGCGCGAGCATCCCGCAAGACACGTTTCAGGAGCTCCAACTCGTTCTTAGCCGCCCGCCGGCGCTTGTCAGCTCTCGCCGCAACGAAATCCTCAACCTGCGCCCGACGAAGACTCGACACAGGAACGTCCGCAAGCTTCTGCCACACGCGCGCCGACTGTTCGTAGAACCGGATCGTTGCGGGCCGGAGCTCCACCATTGACCGTTTGCGCGCGAGCCATGCATCCATCTCCTCGCCCAGTGTTCTCTGCCTCTCTACATATCGATCACCCTGCGACCGACGGAGCATGAGGTCCAACTCGTACTTCTCGGCGGCATCCTTCGTCGGCAACGTCTTCGCCGGAAACGGCGCGACCCGTACCTGATACGCCCGCTTGCCGCGCTTCCGGATGCTCACGCCGCGTCCCCACACTGTCGTAGCCACGCCTCAACCGCGCTCTGGGGGTATCGGCGTTCACTGCCGACGCGCAGCGACCGCAGCCGCCCCTCGCGGCAAGTCGCCTGATCGTCTCCGGGCATACCGCGAGAAGGTCTGCCACCTGCCGTCCGGTGTAGTGCTTCTCGATCCCAGTCGGGCCGCGCATGGCCGCCATGGTAGTACGATTGTACTACCGAGTCAAGCGCTTCGTTTCCGCCCCTGCCGCCCCCGAACCGAACGCCCGACTCTGTCCCCGTAGGCATAGATGTCGTCCAGCGGTATGTAGACCCAGTGAGGCCCGTCCCGCTTCTCCTCGTCACTCCGGAAGGCGCGCAGCTCACCCCGCTTGCAGAGCGTATGGATTGTCTGCCGCGACAATCCGAGGAGACCCGCCGCTCCTCCGGGGGACACAAGCCGACCCTCGTACTTGTCGAACAAGGCGATCAGCTTCGGGTCGCCCGCCTCGCGATTCGCCTCAGGCATCGTCAGACAATTGTCGCACAGACTCAGGGCCTCGCGCCAGCTCGTCTTCAAAGTCGGCCTGCGCAGGAGCGATGATCGCGCCGTACCCATCGACAATGCGGACGCCGCGACGTCTGAGCTCGTTTTCTATCGCGAGTCGCGCTTCTCCGCGCACCGGTATTCGGATACCGCTCGTCGTTCGAGTGTGAAGTCGCAGACCCCACGCGGACGGAAGTCGTTCGGCAGTCAGTATCTCGCCATAGGCAATCGTGAACGTACTACCGAATCTCCACTTCACGACGAGACCCCGGGCCTCGAACGCCAGGACTCGCGCCGGCATCGTTACCCCACACTCCCTTACGGCAGAGCTGTGAGCTCTGGGAACAACCCGGTCAACCCGCGCCGGGCGAGGGCGAGCGCATCTCGAGCGGCATCAGAACTCAGTACGCCTTGCATGACGAGCTGCATGAACGCAGCCATCAGCAGATTCACCCAATCCACGCGTCCGACTCGCGTCGACGCTCGTTCGAGATAGCCAAGCCGCCGGTCTAGCATCTCCGTTTGCTCAGCTGTCAGCTGATACGTCGCGGTGACTAGCTCCCGCATCTCGGCAAGAACGGCCGCGACACGTTCGACGTCGTCTGAGCCGAACGGCTCGTTATTTGCCTCATTGCCCCCGGCTGACGCGAGCTCCCGGCTCCTCGCCTGCTCCGCCCACAGATCGACAGTATTGAGCTCTCGGGCGACGCAGTTGGCCCACTTCGCTGCGTGGATTCGAACATCCAGCCAACTGTCGACACTCAGCTGCTCCAGCGGCCGATCGTCCGAAGGGACGTACTTAAGCCCAACGCCCGCTGTTCCGAAGTCGACCAAGAAATAGAAGCTCCCGTTGGCCTGTCGGAGGACGGGGGCCTGCCGATTCGACCACCAACTCTTAGACCGACCCCAGCTGAAGGCTGCTGGATCGACCCCGGCCGCTCGCAGGCTCTCCCGGATCTCGTTCTTCTGGCTGACCAGGAGCTCGGGGCTCATATCCGGC
>CAVUTE010000003.1:0-20123 GCA_963744355.1 uncultured Actinomycetes bacterium | reverse complement strand
AAAGCGTTCGTGAGCGGCCTCGTCGCCGAGCTCGAGCGGCAAGAAGCCGCATGGCGTACGCGTCCGCTCGTGCGGCGCCTCTATCGCGAGTGGCACGAGTCGATCCGCGATCGTCTTGCCGACGTCGCGGCCCCGACGATCGAGCTCGGCTCCGGCTTCGGTGCGCTGAAGGAGACGATCCCAGACGCGATCCTCACCGATGTAGAGAAGACGCCGTGGACGGGCGTCGTCGCTGACGGCGAGAACCTGCCCTACCCGGCCGGTTCGGTCGCGAACCTTGTCCTGGTCGACGTCTTCCATCACCTCGCGCGGCCGAGCCGGTTCCTCGACGAGGCGCGACGTGTGCTCGCGCCAGGCGGGCACGTCGTCATCCTCGATCCGTACTGCTCGCCGGCGTCGACAGTCGCGTACAAGCTCTTGCATCGCGAGCGCACCGACCTCCGAGGCGAGGCCTTCGGAGATGACCCGCGCGTCGCGAGCGGGCCGCTCGACTCGAATCAAGCCCGCGCGACGCTGATCTTCTTCAGGCAACTCAATCGGTTCCAGCACGACTGGCCCGAGCTCGCAGTTGTCGAGCGGCGGCGCCTCGCGCTCGTCCTCTATCCACTCTCAGGTGGCTTCACCGGCACGCGACTCGTTCGCGACGCGATGTATGCGCCGCTTGCGGTTATGGAGCGAGCGCTGCGACCGCTCGCGCCGCTGCTCGCGTTCCGCTGCCTCGTCGTGCTCGAGCGAACTACGTCCCAGGCCCCGAAAGCAGTCTGACGACGCCGAGCCCCATGAACGCGTAGTCGCGGCCACCCGCAACCGGCTCGGCCTCGTACGTCCCGCTCCCGAGCTGCAGCGACTGTCGCTTGCCGATGTCGAGGGCGGCGGAGCCGACGTATGCGGCGACGTGCTTGCCCTCATCCATCGCAGCCGGAAGCGCGTCTGCCTCGTCCGGGATGAAGCGGTATGGATAGTCGGGCGGCGAGAAGACGTATTGGTGGACGAGCCCCCACCAGCGTGCGTCGGCGACGGGGGAGTAGTAACTGGGGACGAGCGCGACCTCGTTCGGCCGCAGGACCTTGTTGGCGAGGGCTGTCGTCGCGCGTGACTGCGCTTCTGCCGCGCTCGCCGCGTGCGTGGCGTTGCGCATGTGCAGGAACGTCGGGATGAGGATGCCGGCGACGAGCGCCCAGACGACGATTGGTGCAACGACGGTGCCGCGGCGTCGAAACAGCCACAGCGCGGCGGGAATGGCGAGGACGTAGCCGGGCGCGAAATACCGATCTTCCCCCAGCCGCACCGTGGCGAGCAGCGTCGTCGCGCCGGCGCCGACGAACAAGATCACGGGCAGCGCATCGCGACGGAGGACGCCGACCAGCGCCGCGACGAGCGAGATCGCGATGAGGATCGTCGCCTCGAGCAGTGGGAATGAAGTGAACTGCGTCACCGAGAGCTTGAACGGGGTGATGCCCGCGTTCACGTTCCGTCCGATCAGCGACTGGAACGTCTGGCTCAGGATCCACGGGCTGTACTCGAGGACGAGCGCGAGCGGGATGGCGATCCCGATCGCAAACGCTCCCGCCAACCAGAGGTAGAAGGGGTCGAACACTCGGCGCAGGAGGCGGATTCGCACCCACTTGTGAACGAGTGTTGTCAGCAGCCAGTAGTCGAAGACGACGAAGGCGAGCGCCGCAAGGAGGCCGCCGTCGATGCCGAGCGTCGAGATCGAGAGTCGGTGCCAGTTCAGGAGGAAGAAGAGGAGGATCCAGAGGGCGACAGCAATCGCGACGCCTGCGCGGTGCCGGGCGACGAACGACCGCACCTCGGTCTTGAGGTTCTGCCGCCACTCGACGCCCGGATATCCGAGGACGGTCCCAAGGAGGATCATCGGGATGATCGCGACGGCATGGAGCTTCGTCATCAGGGCGAAGCCTGCGATCGCCGCCGCCGCGGCGAACGTCGCCGCGCTGCGTTTCTGCCATGCGCGCACGACGACGTAACCGGTCGAGAGCAGAAGCGCGCATAGGAGCACGTCGGGACGGATCTGGATCGAGTCCGTCGTGTCGGGCTGTGCGAGCCAGAGGAGCCCGCCGGCGAGGCCCCACGTCCAGTGGCCGAGGAGCCGGCCGAGCAGCAGATAGACGAGCAACGCCCCGCCGATGTAGAACGCGATCGCCCAGCCGCGAAAGACGGGCCGCGCCCGGTCGAGATGGATCATCTCGCCGGTTGCCCACTTCCGCGTCGGCCCGCCGTGCGCGAGCGAGACGACGCCGAATGTGATCGCGAGCACCTCCTGATTCGGGAGTCCGGGGTGGTCGAAGTAGCGGCTTTGGTCGCCGGAGATGATGTTCAACGCGGACGCGGAGTAGGTGGCGTCGGCGTCGGCGTTGATCCACCAGGGGCCTGTGACGGGCTGCGCGGCGACGAGCGCGGCGGCGGCCGCGACCACGACCGCGGCCGGAGCGAGCGTCATGGCAACGCGGGTCAGGCTGTGTCGTCGATCAGGGATGGCTCGACCCGGAATTTCCATAAGGCGAAGACTGTCATCCGTAGTAGAAGAATCCCGTGCCGCCAGCGACTGATGTTCGTGTCCCCGTACGCACGCGGCTGGTAGCGAACGGGGAGGTCGACGATCTTGAGACCCAGGCGGGCGCTCCCGAACAGCAGGTCGAAGTCGCCGAACGGATCGAAGTCGCCGAAGTACGACCGTCCGGCGGAGATGTGCTCGTAGTCCTCGCGCAGCAGCGCCTTCGTGCCGCAGAGCGTGTCCTTGGCGTGCTGGCCGGTGATCGCCTTGAAACAACGCGAGAACACGCGGTTGCCGACCATGTTCAGAAACCGCATTGCGCCGGGCTCGATGTCGTAGACGAGGCGTGAGCCGTTGATCAGTTCGCCGCGTCCCTCGGTGAGTGCGCGGTAGAACTTCGGCAGGTCTTCCGGCCGGACACTCAGGTCTCCGTCGAGAATGAGAAGCACGTCGTTGCGCGAGGCGGCGAAGCCGGCGCGGACGGCGTCGCCCTTCCCTTTCCCCGGCTGGTCGACGAGCCGCATGCGCCGTTCGGGATGCTGCGCGATCTGATGCTTGATCTCTGCACGCGTGTCGTCGTTCGAGTTCCCCTCGACGAAGACGACCTCCATCTCCTTGCCGATCTCCGGCAGCCGGTGGATGAGGTCGGCAATGTTCCCCTCCTCGTTGCGGCACGGGCAGACGACGGAGACCGAATGCTCGATCGTCCGCGTCGGGATCGGGCGGGCGACGATCCACCAGGTGAGGCACAGATGGTTGAAGGGCCAGATGTTGGCGAGACCGCCGTTGAGGGCGCCGCTGAGGACAGGGACGTTCTTCGGCATGAGAATCCGGCGCGAGAGCGTCACCTGTTCGAAGCCGGCGAGCTCCAGCAGGTTGCGGACATCCTGCGGCGACACCCAGTTCCGGAGCGGCTTGGCAGGCTTGAGGTGCAGCCACTCGGCGACGGCGAGCACCGGCCGCCAGACGGAGCTGAATGAGTTCACGATCACGCGCGTTCGCGGATTCGAGTGCACGGCCACCCGCTCGAAGAGGGCGACGAGATCGTGGACGTACGGCACGAGATCGCTGAGGACGACGTAGTCGAACGTCTCGCCGAGGTCGAGCTCCTCGCCGGCGCCGACGTGGAGGTCGAGCTCCGGTTGCCGTTCGCGGGCCAGCTCGATCATTCCCTCACTGACGTCGATCCCGACGCCGCGCCGTGGCCGGAGGGCGGCGAGGAGGTCGCCCGTGCCGCAGCCGATCTCCAGGACGGACGCGCCCGGCAGGATGTAAAAGCGGGCGATCCGCGCAACCAGGTCGTGATAGGCGCGGTTGCGACTCTGCCAGCTGCTCGCGACGGCTGCAAAGCTGTCGAAGAAGGACGCGAGCGGCCCGTACGCGGCTTGAAGGGAGCTCTGCGGCTGGCGACGCACGGTCGTTGACACCGGGCAGTCAGTTTCGCATGCCGCGCTCCGTCAGTACAGTCGGGCGCTGTGAAGGTCCTCGTCCTGACGACGTCGTACCCGCGCGGGCCTGACGACCCGGCCGGGCGCTTCGTGGCGGATGCCGTCGAGGCTGTGCGGGCGCGCGGGGTTGAGGTGGAGGTCGTCTCGCCGGCTTCGTTTCGCCACTTTGGGATCGCGTACGGCCACGGTGTCCTCGGAAACCTGAGGGCGCGGCCTTGGCTCGTATTGCTCCTTCCGGCGTTCTTCTGGAACTTCCGTCGCGCGGCGCGGAGCGACTGCGACCTCGTGCATGCGCACTGGCTCTTCGCGGGGGCGGTCGCCGCGACGCTCCGCAAGCCGTTCGTCGTCCAAGTGTGGGGGACCGATGTCGAGATTGCCCGGCGCGCTCCGCGGCTCGTACGGTGGATCCTGCGGCGGGCATGGTTCGTGATCGGCGCATCGAGTTTTCTCGCCGGCGAGGCGCGCATGCTCGGTGCGCGAGACGTGTGCGTCGTTCCCACCGGCGTTGCGATCCCCGAGTCGGTCGGCGAGCCGGTGGAACCGCCCCATGTGCTGTACGTCGGGCGTCTCTCTGCGGAGAAGGGGATCGAGGACTTCCTCACGGCGACGGAGGGCGTGCGGCGTGTCATCGTCGGCGCGGGTCCGATCGCGGTGCCAGAGAGCGTCGGCGCTGTTTCGCCGGCGAAGCTCGGCGCGTACTATGAGCGCGCCGCGGTGGTCTGTGTCCCATCGCGGCGCGAGGGCTACGGAATGGTCGCGCGAGAGGCGATGGCCTTTGGCAGACCGGTCGTGGCAACGCACGTTGGAGGTCTTGTGGACGCGGTCGACGACGGCGTGACCGGCATCCTCGTTGGACCTGCGATGCTTCGCGAGTCGATCGAAGCGCTCCTTGCCGATGCAAACCTGCGGAGTCGGCTCGGCGCGGCCGCTCGTGCGACGGCGTGCCGCCAGTGGTCTCCCGATGCGGCCGCCGATGCGCTCGTCGCGGTCTACGCCGGGGAACGGCGGGCGACTGCCCAAACCGAAAGCCCGAACGGGAGCGACAACCGATCGAGCGAGCGAAGCAGCGGGACGAGCCGGTCGTAGGCTCGGAGCGGCCCGACTGGCACCTGGTTCCGCTTCAGCAGCCGGGAGGAGACGAGCCATCCGAGCGCACCGACGGGATTCACATATCGGATCTCGATCGGTGTCAGCTTCGCGTGGATGAGCCGGCTCCGCAGCAGCCGACGCGAGTACCGGCGCTCGTGGCCGACGCTCCGGTCGATCTCCCCGAACAATGCGCGATGCGCCGGCACGAGCAAGAGTACGTTGCCGCCTGGAACGAGACAGTCGTGGAAGTCGCGAAGGACGGATTCATCGTCCACGATGTGCTCGAGAACGTTGAAGCACACGACGGTGTCGAACCGGCCCTTCACATCCTCACGCTCGAGCCAGCTCGCGTCCGCTTCGACGACCTCGGCCTCCTCGTAGCCGGCGAGGCGCTCGCGCAACGTCGGGACGAAATGGGGGTCAGGCTCGACGGCGACGATCGCGGCGCGACTCGCAAGCGTCGCCGAGAACGTCCCGATGCCGGCTCCGAAGTCGAGAACGCTTTGGCCGACGAACGGCGCGGCGCGTTCGACGAGCCAGTCGTTGTAGTTCCCCGCGCCGGCCATTCTGTCGAGAGACTCGTATTGACCGGTCGGAGGTCCGAGAAACGACCTGGACACCTGCGTATCCTAGGCCGCGACTATCATCGCTGTGGCCGATGGAGATCGCAGTCACGGAAACGCTCTCGCGATCCGAGACCGCTGAGCCTGTCGAGGTCTCCGTCGTCATACCGTGTCTCAACGAGGCCGCAGGCATCGCTTACGTCGTCGCCGAGGCCCGTCACGGCCTCGAGACCGCTCATCTCACGGGTGAGGTCATCGTCGTCGACAATGCATCCGAGGACGATTCTGCCGCGCTCGCTGCCGGCGCCGGCGCCACGGTTGTCAGCGAGCATCGCCGCGGTTACGGCAGCGCCTACATCGCAGGCCTCGCTGCGGCCCGCGGCACGTACGTCGTGATGGCAGACGCCGACGGGACCTACCCACTCGATCGCATCGGCGACTTCGTTACGCGTCTGCGCGGGGGAGCCGACCTCGTGCTCGGCTCTCGTTTCAAGGGGACGATGGATCCGGGCGCGATGCCGTGGATGAACCGGTACGTCGGCAATCCCATTCTTACCGGGATGCTCAACCTTCTCTTCCGAACCGGCGTGTCGGACGCGCATTGCGGTCTGCGGGCCCTGCGCCGGGACGTCATCCCGGGCTTGCAGCTCTCGGCGACCGGCATGGAGTTTGCGTCGGAGATGGTCATCAAAGCCGGAAAGCGCAGCCTTCATATCGACGAGGTCCCGATCGACTACCACGTTCGCATCGGCGAGTCGAAGCTCTCTCGCCTCGGCGACGCGTGGCGTCACGTCCGCTTCATGCTCGTCCACAGCCCTGCGTTCCTCTTCGTCCTGCCCGGCGGCGCGGCAGCGGTCAGCGGCTTCGCAGGATCGGTCGCGCTTGCTGCCCTTCCGAGCCTGTCAGACAGCTGGACCGGAGTCTCGGTTGCGCTGGCGATGCTCATGCTGCTCGGGCTTGGGGTCATCCAACTCGGGCTCTTTGCGCGGACCTACGCCGTTGTCTATCTAGGTGAGCACGACGACCGACTGGAACGGGGATGGAGACGTTTCCGTCTCGAACACGGCTTGGCACTCTCCGCCGGTGCCTGTGTGGCGGGCACGGCAATCACCCTCGTCTCGTTCTTCGATGGGGTGAATGACCCTCGGCTGGGAATCCTCGGTCTCGCACTGATCGCGGCCGGCTGCCAGGGAGGGTTCGCATCGTTCTTCCTCAGCATCCTCGGTTTGAGCGAACACGCAGTTCTTCGGCGCCATCGCCCATGAACGCGCTGCTCGTTCGCCTGCAACGCATCTGGGCGAGCGTGTCGGTATGGGTCGATGCGCGGCGCATCGCGGCCTCGTGCTTTTTCGCTGCCCTTGCGACCTACGGGCTCGAGAGCATCGCCTGGCCGCTCACCGGGGGCAGGGATTCGACGACGTATCTCATGTACTACGCGGATATGTGGCGCGCGCATCCTGCGTACCCGGCACTGATGCTCTATCGCACGCCGTTGGCCCCGCTCTTCTACGGCCCGCTGTTACAGCTCGGCGGCCCGCTGCTCGCCGAGGCGGGGATGGCCGTTCTCTACGCGGTCTCCGTCTCGGCGTTCGCGGTGGCAGCGCTCGAGTTCGGGCCTGCGGCCAGTGTTCTCACAGCGGTCGGAATCCTCGCGTATCCGGGCTACGGCGCCTTGTTCCACCAGGTCTCGAGCGATCCGATCTTCGCGTTCGTCCTCTCGCTCTGGACGCTTGCCACGATTCGCGCGCTTCGGAAGCCGCGTGTGGAGAGGTTCGTCATGTGCGGCGTGCTCTTGCTCGCTTTGGTGCTTGCCCGTCCGGGAAGTCAGATTCTTCTCGTCTTCGCCGTCGCGCCGTTGCTCCTTCGGACGACTTGGCGGAAGCGTCTTCTGCACACCGCCACGTTTGCCGCCAGCGCTGTCGTCCTTTTGACTACGTGGGCCGGGTACAACGATCTGCGATATGGCAGCTTCGTCGTTGCGCGAGCGGGCTGGGCTGATCTTCCCTTCTACCGTGTCTTCCACATGGAGAAGCTCGTGAGACCTGACAACGGTCAGGCGTCGCGCGAACTTGCGGACGCGGTACAGCGCGACCTACTGGGAAGGGCGCCATACACAACGCAAGGCATCTCGACGGTGGATCAGTTCTTCCGGCTCGCCAGTGACCGAATGTGGAGCGATACGGTCGTGGTCGTCGATCGTGAATGGGGCTGGCACAGCGACTACGCCATCCTGCGCACGGTCGCGATCGAAGCGATCAAGCGCCATTTCCATCTCTACGTCCGCGACGTCGCCGGTGCGGTCTGGGACGAGCTCCGGTATCCGTACCAGTGGTCTGCGCCGCTCTCTGCCCGGGCCCAGGTGGTACGGGCTCGGACGAGCCCCGTCCCCGCGAGCGGCCACGGCGATCTCGGAGGGAGGTACTGGTGGCTTGCTTCAACGGCCAATGGGACGGCGCCGGTCGAAGCGCGCGTGGTTCGACTCGATCGCGCCGTCGGCAAACTTCAAGACGACATTCCGGGTCGGTCCGGCTCCGTGAGACTCGCGCGGATACTGAACGCGATCTCGCGGGGGTACCCGTGGGCCGTCATATGGCTGTTCGTGGGCTTTGCGGCGCTCATATGGCGACGGCCGGCTGGCTCGTTGGCGCTTCTCGTGACCATTGCCCTGGGCCTCGCAGTCATCACCGAAACGATGCTGGGCAATCCGCAAGCGCTCGAGTACGGGTTGCCGTTCGAGCCCGCCTTCGTTCTCTGCGGAATCGCCGCCGTTGTCGGGCGCCGGAATGCGACGCGCGCGAGCCGCGACGATGAGATCGTCGCTTACGACGTGCCGTCGCGCCGGACGACATAGTTGCCGAGGACGAGGACGTCCATTTTCGTCCTCAGGAACGTCTCGACCGCCTCGGCGGGAGTGCGCACGATGGGCTCGTTCTCGTTGAACGAGGTGTTGAGGACGACGGGCACGCCTGTCAGTGTTCTCGAACCGCTCGATGAGCCGGTAATAGCGAGGGTTACGTCGCGATCGACGGTTTGGACGCGTCCGGTGCCGTCCACGTGGGTGACGGCCGGAATCGTGGCCCGCTTGCTCGGTCTCGATCTTGTAGACCATGCATCATGAACGGCGAGGAGTAGTCGCTGCTCGAACCACTCGCCTGTCGCCTCGGCCAGGATCGA
Source organism: uncultured Actinomycetes bacterium (assembly GCA_963744355.1). Classification (GTDB taxonomy): domain Bacteria; phylum Actinomycetota; class Thermoleophilia; order Gaiellales; family Gaiellaceae; genus Palsa-739. Next base: position 11,334 of record CAVUTE010000003.1, on the reverse strand, counting down.
CGGGCGCGAACGGGCCGGAACGGCTCGCGGTGCTTGATCCGGCGTTGAGGATGTCCTTCATGTCGGCGCGCCGCGGATCGGCGAGGATCGAGCGGTTGCCGAGCGCGCGCGGGCCCGAACTCCATGCGGCCCTGGAACCAGCCGACGACGTTGCCGTCCGGCGATTCGCTGGGCGACCGTGCCGAAGAGTTCGTCATCATCGATGCGTTGAGTCGAGCCCAGCGCTTTGGAGCGCCGCCGCGAACTCGGCGTCGGAGTACTCCGGGCCGGTGTACGCGTGCCTCATGACGGAGCTCGGTAGGCCGAGTCCTGGTTCCAGACGCAGTAGGCGGCGCCGAGCGCGGTGCCGGAGTCGGCGGCAGCCGGCTGGCGCGGTAGAGCCCTGGCAATGCGGTTCGAGATCGACACCGTTCGCGACGCAGTTGAGCGCGACGCCGCCGGCGAGGCAGAGATCGGACATTCCCGTTCGCGCCTGCAAGCGCGTGAGGATGTGCAGATAGACCTCTTCGAGTCGCTTCTGCATCGCTGCGGCGACGTCCTCGTGGAGTTGGGTGATCTCAGCGCGTGGCTCGCGCCGGCCCCAGTGTCTCCTCGAGCTTGTCGGAATAGACGCGGCCGATGCGCGGCGACCCCTCGTCCCACGTCATGTCGACGCCTTCCTTGTCGTGCGTGAAGTAGTCGAGGTTGAGCGAGAAGAGGTCTCCGTCGACTTGGAGAATGTCCTGCATCGCCTTAAGGTGGCGTGACGGATCGCCATACGGCGCGAGGCCCATGACCTTCCCCTCGTCGCCATACTCGGGGAAGCCGAGCCATTGTGTCAGCGCCGCGTAGTAAATCCCGAGCGAATGCGGAAAGAGGACGCGGTCGAGCACTCGGAACGAGTTGCCGTTTCCGACGGCTGTCATCGTCGAGCAGAAATCGCCGAAGCCGTCGACGGAGAGGATGGCTGCCTCGTCGAACGGAGAGACGAAGAACGCAGAGGCGACATGCGCCTGGTGGTGCTCGACGTTGTGCACCTGCGCGGGCAGCGTCTCGCGAGCGACGCCGAGCGAGTCGGCGAGCGCCGTCTTCACGTCGCGGATCTTCGCCGCGTTTTGGAGACGAGCCTTCAGGTAGCGCGCGCTCGCGCCGTGCGGACCGTCCGCAATAGCTTCTGACCGACGTTCGCCCGCGGATCCCGGGAGACGGCGAGTATGGTCGAGATGCTCCGGTGGAACGCCGCCCTCCGCAAGGCACCATTCTGCCGCGAGGGACGGGAAACCTGCGACGTGCTTGACCCGATTGAATCGCTCTTCTTCGGCTGCGGCAACGAGCTCCCCGTCGACGACAAGGGCCGCGGCTGCGTCGCCATGATAGGCATTGAGCCCCAGAATGGCGGTCACTCCGTTCAGCGTAGCTGTCAGTGCGATCGTGTCCAGCAGGAACGAAGCTCACCTGCTCGGACGCTGTCTCGACTCGATCGCATTCTGCGCCGAACTGATCGTTGTCGATGTGGACTCCAGCGACGACACCGTCGCGGTGGCCGAGCATCACGGTGCACGCGTCATCCGGCACGGGTACGTCCCGATTGCAGAAGCAGCGCGCGTGGCGATCGCGCCGCAGGCGCGGTACGACTGGATCCTCGTCGTCGACCCGGACGAGGTGGTGCCGCCGGCGCCCGCTGAGGAGGTTGCCAAACTCCTTCCGGTTGTCCCTGCCGACGTCGCGGCGGTCGATGCGCCGCGGCAGTACCTCTTTGCCGGGCGACCACTCCAAGGCACCGTCTGGGGTGGGGCGAACCGGCGTCGCCTATTGGTGCGACGAACCGCCGTCACCCTCACCCCGGCAATCTGGGGCGGCATGACGATCCACGACGGATACCGCGTTCTCGATCTGCCGTTCACGCCCGAGACGGCGATCGCGCACTACTGGGCCGAGAGTTATCGCGAACTCTTCGCACGTCACCGTCGCTATCTCCGCCTCGAACGGCGAGACCGCGCAAACGCTGGTGAGGTGACGGGTTGGCGCGCCGTTCTGACCATGCCGGGCCGCGAGTTCTGGTGGAGCTTCGTCGTCAAGCGTGGCTACCTCGACGGGCTCACCGGGCTCGCGCTGTCGCTCTTCTGGGCGTGGTTCCGAACCGCAGGCGACCTCGTGTTGCTCAAGGAGCTCCGCGAACGAGGGTGAGGCTGCGGGACGCGAGTGCGCCAAGAGCTCAGAAGTACCATTGCGCGGATGCCCGGTGCGATGCGTTCACTGCGTGAACTCGGCGACCTGAGTCGTCGGCGTGCGCTCGTCTGCGGCGGGGCCGGGACGCATCGGCGAGCGATCGGCCGGCGCCGTGGACCGGGTCGCGCAGGTCTGTGTCTCCGATATCGACGTGGAGGCGGCGACCGTTCGTGCGGCTGCTCTCGACGCGCACGGCCCCGGGCGAGCGACATCGATCCAATGCGACCTCGCCGACGAGGATGCCACTCGTGCCCTCGTTCGGCATACCGTAGATGCGCTCGGCGGACTCGATGTGCTCGTGCATGCTGCCGCGCTCGTCGGCACCTCGACGCTCGATGGCTGGGCCGTTCCCTTCGAGGAACAGAGAGTTGATGCCTGGGATGCTGCGATGCGCGTGAATCTCACGTCCGCGTTCGTACTCACGCAGGAGGCAAGGGCCGCGCTCGCCGTTTCCGGATACGGATCGGTCATTCTGTTCGGTTCGACGTACGGCCTCGTGGGGCCCGACCTGTCGCTGTATGACGGGACCGCTATGGCTAACCCGGCGGCGTATGGAGCGTCGAAGGGGGGCTTGCTCCAGCTCATGCGAGCGCTTGCCACGACGCTTGCGCCCGAGATCCGGGTGAACGCCATCTCGCCTGGCGGGGTCGAGCGCGGGCAGCCCGAGATCTTCCAGGAGCGCTATCGAGCGCGTACGCCGCTGCGGCGATTGGCGCGGAGGAGGCACGTCAAGGGCGCCGTTGCGTTTCTCGCGAGCGATCTGTCCGAATACGTGACCGGCCACAATCTCGTAGTCGACGGAGGCTGGACGGCGTGGTAACTGTCGGCCACCGGGAGATCGGGGAAGGCCGACCGTGCTTCGTCATCGCCGAGGCCGGCGTGAACCACAACGGAGATTCCGCGCTCGCGGTTGCGCTTGTCGATGCTGCGGCGGATGCGGGCGCAGACGCGGTCAAGTTTCAGACCTACCGCGCCGACTACGTCGCGACTCCGACCGCGCCGAAAGCGGGCTACCAACTCGAGACCACGGAGGCCGCCGAGAGTCAACTCGAGATGCTTCGGCGGCTGGAGCTCGACTGGGATGCGCACGTCACGCTGAAGCAGCACGCAGAGGCGCGCGGTCTGACCTTTCTTTTCGACACCGTTCGACAGCCCGAGCGTCGAACTGATCGACAGGCTCGGAGTCGAAGCGTTCAAAGTCGGTTCGGGTGACCTCACGAATCGACCGCTGCTCGAGGAGATCGGTCGGCGTCGGCGACCCGTCTTCTTGTCGACCGGTCTGGCCGATCTCGACGAGGTGGAACGCGGCCTAAGTATCCTGCGCGACGCAGGCGCGAAGGATGTCGTCGTGCTCCATTGTGTCTCCGAATATCCCGCACCTGCGGAGCTCGTCAATCTCCGCGCCATGGTGAGCATGCGTCACGCACTCGGGGTGCCGGTGGGGTATTCGGACCACACCGCGGGCATCGAGGTGGCGCTGGCCGCTGTCGCCTTGGGCGCGTGCGTGGTCGAGAAGCATTTCACGCTCGATCGCGGGTTGCCCGGGCCGGATCAGCGTGCTTCGCTCGAGCCGGCCGAGCTGGCGTCGTTCGTCGCATCGATCCGCCTCGTCGAGGCCTCGTTGGGTGACGGCATCAAGAGACCCACGGAGACGGAGCGGCAGAACGCACTCGCGGTACGGCGCAGCCTGGCCGCCGCACTCGACATTCCTGCCGGCGCCGTCCTCACGCGCGAGATGCTCACCGCGCTCCGGCCCGGGACGGGAATCTCGCCCGATCGGATCGACCAGATCGTGGGTCCAGAGTGACCCGGAGTCTTGCCCGGAACGAGTTGCTTGCGCTGGACGATCTCGGTTGAGGACGGTCGCGGTCGTCACCGTCGGCCGATCGGACTACGGAATCCTCGCTCCGATCATCCGTTCGACTCGACGCGGATGGAGGGCTCGAGCTCGCGCTCGTCGTCGGCGGCAGCCATTTCGACCCGAGCCTCGGAAACACGGTCGCGGAGATCGAAGCGGATGGGTTCTCGATCGCAGCGCGTGTGCCGTTCGCACCAACGATGGACGATCGACAGTCCATGGCCTCTGCGATTGCCGTCGGAACGGAAGCGCTCGCGACGGAGCTCGCTCGCATTCACCCGGATGTCGTTCTCGTCGTAGGCGACCGTTTCGAGCTCCTGTCCGTCGCGTCTGCCACGACGGCCCTCGGGATTCCCCTGGCACATGTGCACGGCGGCGAGCTGACCGAGGGTGCCTTCGATGAGTCGATTCGGCACGCGGTGACCAAGCTCAGTCACGTGCATTTCGCTTCCGCGGATGTCCATGCGCGGCGGATCCTTCAGCTCGGCGAAGAGCCATGGCGCGTCTTCGTCACCGGCGCACCCGCCCTCGACGAGATCGCCGACTTCGACCCGATCGGCGACCAGGCGCTCGAGGAGAGGATCCAGCTTCCACTCGATGTTCCGCCGTTGCTCGTGACGTACCACGCGCCGACGCTCGACGAGCTCGATGTCGCGGTGCGATTGGGTCAGTTGCTGGCCGCGCTCGACGAAGTCTCGTTGCCGCTGGTGTTCACGTATCCGAATGCCGATCCCGGCAACCGGCTCATCCGGCGGCGGATCGGCGACTACATCGCGACGCACGAGAGCGCGGTGAGCGCCACGAATCTCTGGACCGCGCGCGTACTACTCGATGATGCGGGTTGCCGCCGCGATGGTTGGGAACTCCTCCTCCGGCCTGGTGGAGGCACCATCCTTCCGGCTCCCTGTCGTCAACGTCGGGAGCCGGCAGAGGGAAGACTCCGGGCTGCGAACGTCATCGATGCGGCGGACGATCGTGCTTCGATCGTCGCGGCAATTCGGCGTGCGACATCCTCCGAGTTTCGCGCCTCGCTCTCACAGCTCGTCAACCCCTATGGCACCGGGCATGCGTCCGAACGAATCGTCGACGTCCTCCGGTCGATCGACCTTGGACCGTCGATCCTGGTGAAGCGCTTTCAGGACGCGGATGTCTGAGCTCAGGGTGCTGGGGCTCGGCGCCGGAGGCCACGCGAAGGTCGTGGTCGAGTGTCTGCGCGCCATGGGGGGATTCGATTTCGTCGGGCTTCTCGATCCGCGGCAGGACATCTGGGGTGCCGCCGTGCTCGGTGTCCCTGTGCTCGGAGACGATTCCCTCCTTAGGCGACACTACGATGAAGGGGTGTCGCACGCCTTCATCGGGCTGGGGAGCTCCGCTGACACACGACCCCGGTCCCGGCTCTTCGAACGAGTGCGAAGCCAGGGCTTCGATGTCGTCGCAGCCATCCACCCAGCTGCGAGCGTCTCGCCGTCGGCGCGCTTCGGAATCGGGCCGACGTTGCTCGCCGGGGCACGGGTGAACGCCGAGGCCATTCTCGGTGACGATGTCGTGGTGAACACGAACGCAGTCGTCGAGCACGACTGCCGCATCCGGAGACCACGTTCACGTCGCGACCGGCGCCGTCATCGCCAGCGGCGTCGAGATCGGGGAGGGAGTCCCACGTAGGAGCGGGCGCCGTCGTGATCCAGGGCGTTCGGATCGGGGCCGGCGCCGTCGTGGGCGCCGGGGCCGTCGTCGTCGACGATGTGGAGCGCTCGACCGTGGTCGTCGGGGTCCCGCACGTCCGTTGCGACAGGTCGACGCCTGATGCGAGACCTCGAAGCCCTACTCCTGTCCGAGAGCGCGACGATTCGCGACGCTATGGCGTGCATCGATGCCGGTCTGACCGGCATTGCGCTCGTCACGACTCCAGGCGGAGAACTCCGCGGGACCATCACGGACGGCGACGTTCGGCGGGCGATGCTCGCGGATGTCGATCTCGGCGCCACCGTCGCCGTGCTCTTCGAGCGCCAGCGCGCCTTGGCGGAAGGCGTCCCCACCCGCTCACCGCGCCGGCGGGCGCGAGCGCCGTCGACCTCCTCGCGCTGATGCGCCGCTACGACGTCCGCCATGTCCCGCTCGTCGATGGAGAGGGTCGTGTCAGCGAGCTTGCCTTGCTCGACGAGCTCATCGACGGCGAGGGGCCGCCGTTACGCGCCGTGGTGATGGCAGGCGGCTTCGGCACACGCCTCGGCGAGCTCACGAAGGACACGCCAAAGCCGATGCTTCCGGTCGGCGACCGCCCGCTGCTCGAACGCATCGTCGAACAGCTGCGCGCCGCCGGTATCCGCCACGTCAATGTCACGACGCATTACCGCGCGGACGACATCGTCCGGCACTTCGGGGATGGCCACCGAGTTCGGCGTCGAGATCGAGTACGTCCCTGAGGAACACCCGCTCGGAACCGCGGGCCGGAGGCCCTCGGCTTCGTCGACGCAGATGGTCCGATCCTCGTGATGAACGGAGATCTTCTGACCGAAATCGACTTCAACGCCATGCATCGCTTCCACGACGAGCACGGTGCCGATATGACGGTCGCCGGACCACCGGCCGTACGAAGCGCGCGTGCCTTACGGCCTCGTCGAGCTTCGAGACGCCGATGTGACTGCGATCACGGAGAAGCCGATCGTCCGCGGCTACGTCAACGCGGGCATCTATCTGCTCACTCCGGAGGTCGTCGGTCTCGTCGAGCGGGGGCGCGCGTTGGAAATGCCGGACCTCATCCGCACCTCGTCGAGAGCGGCCGGCGAGTCGTCGGATTTCCCCTCCGCGAGTTCTGGCTCGACATCGGCCGCCTCGAGGACTACGAGCGCGCCATCGGAGAGCTTCGAAGGCCTTGTGAGTGACTGGTCGGGTCGCGCGGTGCTGGTGACCGGCGCAGGCGGGTTCATCGGCAGCCACCTCTCCGAGCGTCTCATGGGCCTCGGTGCGAGCGTCCGTGCTTATGTCGAGTACGACTCGCTTGGCTCGCGACAGTGGCTGGACGAGTCGGCGGCGGCGTCCGAGATGGAGATCATTCCGGGTGACATTCGCGACCGCGACAGTGTCGAGCGCGCATGCGCCGGTGTCGACACCGTCTTCCATCTCGCGGCGTTGATCGCGATTCCGTACTCCTACGAGGCGCCGCAGTCGTACGTGGACACGAATGTCACGGGAGCGGTGAACGTGCTTCGGGCCGCACAGCGTGCCGGCGTGCGCCTCGTCGTGCACACGTCGACCAGCGAGGTGTATGGGACGGCGAAGTACGTGCCGATCGACGAGTCGCATCCGCTCCAGGCCCAGTCGCCGTACGCCGCGAGCAAGATAGGGGCGGACAAGATCGCGGAGTCGTTCCATCTTGCGTACGGGCTGCCGGTCGCGACCGTCCGTCCGTTCAATACGTACGGGCCTCGACAGTCTGCGCGTGCGGTGATCCCCACCGTGACGACCCAGCTCCTCGGAGGCGAGACCGTTCGGTTGGGGAACCTGACACCGACACGGGATTTCACCTTCGTCTCCGACACCGTCGACGCGTTCGTGCGGGTGGCGGATCGCACCGACGCCATCGGTCGCGTGCTCAATGTCGGCTCCGGATTCGAGATCTCCATCGCCGATCTCGTCGAGAAGATTGCGTCGCTCCTCGGGCGGAGCGCATCGATCATGCGCGAGGCGGAGCGGGTCAGGCCGATGGGAAGCGAGGTCGAACGACTCTGCGCCAACGCCGACGCAGCTCGCGCGCTGCTCGACTGGGCGCCGGCCGTGACCCTTGAGGAGGGCCTCGCCGAGACTGCGGCGTGGCTCGAGCGAAACATCGCCCGGTATCGCGTCGACGCCTATTCCCGCTGAACGCGATGCGGATTCTGCAGGCAGTCGCGGCGCGGACGCCGGCGCATGTCCGACCGGCGGCGCTCGCGACGCAGGGATTCTGGTGGCTCGGCGACCGACTGGGCCGCCGGCGCTACCGAATCCTGAGCGAGGACGAGCTGCTCGCCACCCGCACGAGCGACACTGCATTCGTCTTCGGAAGCGGGCGCTCGTTGCTGGACATCCGCGAAGAGGAGTGGTCGTACATCGCGAGCTGCAACACGGTCAGCCTGCGCGAGTTCCCGCGACAGACTTGGGTCCGAGCCGACTATCACCTGACGAGTGAAGTCGACTTCCTCGGGGAGTACGCGCAACGGCTCCGCGAGAATCCGCTCTACTCGCAAACCGTCTTCGTGGTGCAAGGAGGCTTCCGGGCGTTACGCGGGAACGAGCTCATCGCGCGTAGGCTCCTCAATCCAGGCAGCCGGGTTTATCGCTTCCGTCGCTTCGCCCGCGGCGTGAATGTGCCACCGAGTCAGAGCTTCGCCCGCGGTTTGGCGCATGGGTACAGCTCCATCTTCGACGGAGTCAATCTCGCCTACCTGGTCGGCTACCGCCGAATCGTGCTCGCCGGCGTCGATCTCTACAACAAGGAGTACTTCTGGCTCCCGGCCGGGGTCACGCGAACGTACGAGAAGGTGCCGGTCGAGGCAGACGATCCCTTCGTCGCGGGCGAGCTCATCGCCCAGATGATGGGCGACTGGCGCGATTACTTCGCCGCGCGGGGCGTCGAGCTGCTCGTGATGAACCCGGCGTCCAGGCTCGCGGAACGGATCCCGGTATTCCGCGATCCTTCCTAACTACGATTCACCGATGCTTCCCGAGGTTCAGGTCGTTTTCTGCATGGACACCGAAGGGCCCTGCAGCGAGCCCGGGAACCCGGAGCTCCTCGGCACGTGGAATCTCGTCGATGCCGCGATGGACAAGCTCTTCGAGCCGTCCTTCCGGATGCGGCTTCCCGACTCCTCCGGAGCAGGCCTGAAGGTCGGCTGGTTCTTCCTCACGTGGACCGGCTTCACGACGAATCCGCGCGGGCGTGCGCTTGGATACCACGCCGTTCGCGATCACTACCTGCAGCGATGGGGCGACTCGTTCGGCCTCTTCGGTGACGAGCAGCACTGGCATTACCATCATCCGTCTGCGGACGGAGTGGGCAACGAGTGGGGGCTCGACTGGGAGATCGGGGACGAATACGCGCTGATCCTCTCGCGGCAGGCGCTCGAACGGAGCTGGTTCCCGGCCTGCTTCCGCGCGGGCGGCACGATCATGGACGACCGGTCATCCAACTGGGTGGATGCCTGGTTTCCCTTCGATTACACCAATAGAGCTCCGCTGTCCGTGCCGGGAGTCGTGGACTGGAGCTCGGGCGTGTCGGACTGGAGCCTGTACCACCCATCCCCCGACGACTTCCACCGCCCCGGCGCAGGCCGGCGGAGAATGGCGCGGTGCCTCGACCTGAAGACGAGTGTCCATGCGCTCGACGAGGAGGACGTCGCGGCGGCATTCGAACTCGCAGCCGGTGGGAAGCCGGCCGTCCTCGCCTGCTTCGACCACGACTACCGCGACATCGCCGGTCGCATCGACGCGTTCCGCGAGCTCGTCGTATCGGTCGCAGCGCGATACCCCGCAGTCACCTGGCGATACGCGGCGCCCATCGAGGCGGCGCGTGCGTATCTCGATGTCCCGTCGGCGCCGTCACTGGAGCTGGACGCGGCCCACCATGCGGGCGTCGTCCACATTCGGGCCAGCGCGCCGCTCTTCCAGTCGATCCCCTGGCTCGCCGTTCGCACCGAGGACGGAGACGTCCTGCACGTCGAGGACGGTCTCGTACGCCTCGATTCGACTCGCTGGCGGTGGACGCCGCCCGCACGGCTTCGCTGGCAGGAGATCGCCGTCGCCGGCTCGACCGACCTCGGTGAGAGCGCCGTGGCTCTCGTCGCGCCGGACGACGGCCCCGGATCGCGCTTTCTTCGAGAGACGCTGAAGCCGGGTGCCGCTCGGCCGCGCTCGGTCTGGGACCACTCGAAGTACTACGTCGAGCTCTGCGTTGCCCGCGCCTCGGGGGCGGCGGCCGAGATGGACGCGGTTCGCCAGACGGTCGAGCTCCTCTCGCCGCGGCTCGAGTCGGGCATGCGAGTGCTCGACGTCGGCTCCGCGGCCGGCCACCTTCAGCGCTCGCTCGCCCCACTCGGCGTCGAGTACCACGGCGTAGACCTCTCCGAACGAGCCGTGGAGATCGGTCGAATCTTCGGCGAAGAGCGCGGATTGGCCGCCGCATCGTTGCGCGCGCTGCCGATCGAGGAGCTGCCACTTGACGAGCATTACGACTGCGTCATCAGCCTGAGCACGCTCGGCTACATGCCCGCGTTCGAGCTTCCCCTCGAGGTTATGGCGCGCGCGACCGACCGCTGGCTCGTTGTGCGGGCGAGCTTCGGCGAGCGCACCGAGGTGCGCTACCTGCCGGACGTGCTCCTCGAGGAGGGGTATCAGGGAATGCGGTGCTACCTCAACGTGTACGGAAGAGGCGAGATGCAGTCGTTTCTCGAGGCCGAGGGGTTCCGGGTGGAATGGCACGAGGACGCGCGTCAGCGCGACCGGTTCGCCGGGCGGCCCGAGGTCGTCGGCGGGATCGAGCTTCCGAACGAGTTCCTCGTCGCCGAGCGGGTTCCCCCGGCCCTCGGAGGATTCCGTGCTTGGTGCTCCGTTCGTCGAGATCGCCCGCGCCTGGCGGGTCACGAGGAGCACGACCTGAAGGTCGTCGTCGTCGGCTCGGGGCCGGCGGGCCTTCGGCACGTGCGAAACGCCGTTCTCCTCGGGCACGACGTGTCGCTCGTGCGCCGTCCAGGCCGGCCGACGGAGGCGCTCGCGCGCGAGCTCGCCGTGCCGGTGTTCGACGCGCTTTCGGCCGCAGCGGACTGGAAGCCCGAGGCGGTGGTCGTCGCCACGCCGGCGAGCGAGCACCTTGCGACGGCACGATGGGCGCTCGAACGAGCGTGCCCCGTGCTCGTCGAGAAGCCGCTCGCGCCCTCAACCGCAGGCACCGCGGACGTCGTCGGCGCCGCCGCCGCATGCGGGGTGTCGATCGCGGTCGGCTACAACCTGCGCTTCCATCCGGCGGTCGTTGCTATCGAACGTGCCGTCTCGACGGGTCGCATCGGGCGTCTATTGGCGGTACGGGCGGAAGCCGGCAGCTACCTGCCAGAGTGGCATGCGGAGGACGATTACCGCCGCGGTTCCGCCGCGCGCGAGGAACTCGGGGGCGGCGCGGCGCTGACGCTCTCCCACGAGCTCGACTACGTCCTGTGGATTGCCGGCGAGGTCGTCGACGCGACCGGCATCGCAGCGCACGTCTCGGACCTCGACGTCGACGTCGACGACGTTGCGGAGCT
>CAVUTE010000002.1:0-13857 GCA_963744355.1 uncultured Actinomycetes bacterium | reverse complement strand
CAGATCGGCGAGAAGGGCCAGAGCAAAGAAGAGTGCCGCGCCGGCCCCGTCGCAATCGATGGCGGATGGAGGACGATGAGGACGAAGGCGAGGAGGATCGCGGGTGCCGCAAGTGCCGTCGTCGCCGAGATATAGGCGAATAGACGAGCTGGCATGCCGCAGATCAGGGTTCCGTTCATGGCTTGGTTTCAGTTCGAGAGCCGAAGCGGGATCGGCCGCCGCACGGCCGATCCCGCCTGAAGTCGGCTAGATGTCAGTCCCAGCGCCAGTCAGCGCCAGCACCAACGACGAGCGCAACGAGGGCGGCGAGGGCCATGGCCCCCTTGAGGAGCGTTGCCGCATCCCACGCGCGTGCATACCACCGAATCACGAGATCTTCACCTCCCAGGAGATGTCCGCAGAAAAGTCGTTCTTCGCAAAACGCATCCTCCTTTTTTGCGGTGCGGTTGCATCCCCAGGAAGGGGTAGGGCCTCTCAACTCATACCGAACTCATCCTCAGCCGAAAGGTGGCGATCTCGCCCGCGGCGAGCTCGAAGCTCCCGGCGACGGTCGCCTCTTCATCGAGCCGGACGCGGACGGCGGGCACTCCCTCGATCCGGACGGTCTCGGGCCTAGCGTTCGGATTGAAGACGCGAAGGATCGAGCCGTCGCCGTCCTCCGCGCCCTTCAGACAGGAGAAGACCACGTCCCCCTCCAGGGTGAACGGCGGCGCGAACGGATCGCCGGTCAGGAAGTCCGTGCGGTAGTCCTGGCCGGCTCGGATGAGGGCGGCGTCCGAGAGGCGGTCGGCGTCGAACCGAACGGCGTACTCGAAGACGTGGCGACCGCGGCACTGACCGTCGGGCGTGGCGATGTCCGGTCCCGCGTCCACGGGGCGTGTGGGCAGGCCCTTCGGCCGGGAGATCGTCCCCACACAGCGCAGGAGGGTCAGGCGCAGCCCGTCCCGGCCGGCCTCGTACTCCGGCAGGCCCTTGGTGAGGAGGGCGAGCGGGCCGAGCGCAACGGCTCCGAGAGTGTGCGCGGCGGCGATCGGGGGCTCCACCCATTCCGCCTGCGGCGGAACGGGCTCGACCGGGCGGCGCACAATCGCGAACTGGCTCTCCGCGCGCGCACACTCGCCCGCGTGCGACACCGGGAAGTGGACCCGAAGGCGGTGGTCATCGGCCTCGTTCTCGACCGTCGTTCGGAGCTCAATGCGGTCTGCCATGGCGCGCGCGACCGTCGACATCCGGATTCCCGGCAGCTCGTGCTCGAGCAGCAGGGCGCCGTCGGCCCGGACGCTTGATCCGACGAGCTCCGCGCACCGGACGGGGCCGCCGGGGCAGAACGTGTACAGGTCGCCGATGTCCGGCTCGTCCTCGAAGGCGATGTCGAGCTCGACCGGCACGACGTCTGCCGGCCGCCGCTCGGCGCGGCGACCCTCGAAGCCCTCGAGCTCGACAAGGTCGTTGCCCACGAGGCGTGTCCGCCGGTATGGGAGTGGGTTGACCAGGGCGCCGCCGACGCCCAGCGCCTCGCGCTCCACGATCTCCAGGGTGCGGTCGAGCTGCTCGTACCGGACGAGCATGTCGCGGTGCACCTCGTCGCACGAGCAGCCGCAGATCGAGTCGTGCGGGTGGTTGCGGAGCAGGTCGCGCCAGGCGAGACGGATGTCCTCGTGCGGGAACCGGGAGCCGTCTCGCAGCGCCCGCAGCGCGGCCACCGTCTCCGTGCTCAGGAGGCGGCGTTCGGCGCGCTCGTTCGCCTGCTTCAGGTACATGCGCGCGGAGTTGACGCCGCGCAGGATGTTCTGCAGCCGGCTGCCGACGAGCTCTCCCTTGTACACGGGCAGGTCGTTGGTTTCCGGCCGGAAGTCCGAGTAGCGGCCGATCCGGAACGACGGGCCGAGCTCGCGGCAGATCTCCGGCAAGTGCGGCTGGATGGGCAGGTGGTCGGAGCCGTTCGCGAGCAGGATCGTGCTCTGCCCGGCCCGCTCGAGGAGCGGACCGAAACGCTCGACGATGTGCGCAACGCGTTCCTCCGCCTCCTCCGCGGTCGTGAGCCGCGCGAAGTTGTCGTAGTGCGGCAGGAACTGGCACGCGATCACCTCCGCGCCCGCGGCGCGCCAGCGGAAGACGACGCCGACGTCGTCGAGCTGGTCGCCGAGCCCGCGTGAAAAGAGGAACGTCGGGAGGCCGAACCCGGCGAGGATCTGCGGCAGCTGCGCCGGGTGGCCGAAGCTGTCGGGCTCGTAGCCCGCGACTGTCGGCTCGACGCCGAAGCGGCGGCAGACCCGTCGGCCGAGGAGGAGGTTCCGCACGAGCGCCTCGCTCCCGACGAGGATTTCGTCCGGCAGGACGTACCACGGGCCGGCCTCCAGCCGCCCCGCCGCGAGCAACGCGCGCAGGCGGTCGGCGTTGTCGGGCCGGACGTCGGTGTAGTCCTCGAGGACGATGCCCTGGCCGTCGAGCGTGAACGAGCTGAAGGACGCGTCGCGCTCGAGCGTGTCGAGGACGCCGTCGACGACGGCGCCGAGGCGCAGCCGGAAGACCTCGAACGGGACGTACCACTCCCGGTCCCAGTGGGTGTGCGGAACAACGAGATAGGAGAAGTCGGATGCTGCCGGCACCCACGTAGCTTCTCAGAGCGAGGGCTCTCAACCTTTGCCCAACGGATCGCGAGTGCGACGTAGGCCAGCCCCGGGGATTGAGCCGGGAGGGCCCAGCTACGATCGGCAAATGCCTCACTTTCCGGTCGTATTGTTCGACCTCGACGGCACGGTGATCGACTCCGGCGGCATCATCCTCGCCTCGATGCGCCACGCCACCCGCGAGGTGCTGGGCCGCGAATACGCGGACGAGGAGTTGATGCGGGCGGTCGGCGGCCCCGGTCTCGAGGCCCAGATGCAGGCGTTCGACCCGGAACGGGTGGACGAGCTCGTCACCGTCTATCGCGCCCACAACGAGCCGTTGCACGAGGAGCTCCGCTGCTGCGCAGGCATGGAGAACGCCCTCGAACGGCTCCATGCAGAGGGACGCCGCCTGGCCGTCGTCACCGCGAAGCGGCGCTCGACGGTCGAGCTCGCGTTCGAGCACGTGCCGCTGGGCCATCTGTTCGAGGTGATCGTCGGTGGCGACGAGACCGAACGCCACAAACCCGATCCCGAGCCGCTGCTCCTCGCGGCCGAGCGCCTCGGCGCCCGCCCCGAGGAGGCGGTCTACATCGGCGACTCGCCCTTCGACGTCCGGGCCGCGAAGGCGGCGGGGATGGCATCGGTGGCCGTCACGTGGGGTCGCATCCATGACCGTTCGCGCCTCGAGCGCGAGCACCCGGATGCGATCGTCGACACGGCGGAGCAGCTGCTTGCCGTCATCTGATCCGGTGAAACGTGCCGCCGAGCTGCGCGAGCTCCTCAATCGCGCGCTCATCGCCTACCACGTCGACGACGACCCGATCATGGAGGACGCCGCCTACGACGTCCTCTACGACGAGCTGGCCGCGATCGAGGCGGAGCACCCCGAGCTCGTCACGCCCGACTCGCCGACGCAGCGCGTCGGTGCGCCGCTCTCGGGGCAGTTCCAGAAGGTTCGGCACCTGTCGCCGATGGGCTCGCTCGAGAAGGTGACCACGGACGAGGCGATCGTCAAGTGGGCGGATGACGTCCGCAAGCGGCTCGGGACCGACGAGCCCGTGGCCTACGTCCTCGAGCCGAAGATCGACGGCTCCGCCATCAACCTCGTGTACGAGAACGGGGCCTTCGTGCGCGGCGCCACGCGTGGGGACGGCGTGCAGGGCGAGGACGTCACGCCCAACCTGCGCACGATCGGCGCCATCCCGCTGCAAATGCAGGGCGAGGCGCCACCGCTCGTCGAGGTTCGCGGTGAGGTGTACATGCCGCTCTCCGGCTTCCGCGCGTTCAACGAGCGGCTCATCGCCGAGGGGAAGCCGACGGCGCCGAACCCGCGCAACGCCTCGGCAGGATCGCTCCGGCAGAAGGACTCCTCCATCACCGCGCAGCGGCCGCTCTCGATCTGGGTGTATGGGACAGGGCGCCGCGAGGGCCTCGACGAGCTGACGACGCACTGGGAGACGCTGCAGTGGCTGCGCGCGCATGGGTTCCGCACGAACCCGCTCGCGGAGCGCGTGGAGTCGATCGAGGAAATCGCAGAGCGCGTGCGGGCGTGGGAGGTGCGACGTGCCGAGCTCGACTACGAGATCGACGGCATCGTCATCAAGGTCGACGCGTTCGACCAGCAGGCGCGCCTCGGCGCGCTGCACGAGCGCCCACGGTGGGCGCGCGCGTTCAAGTGGGCCCCGATGACCGCGGTCACGCGGCTGAACAAGATTCTCATCCGCGTAGGACGCACGGGCGCGCTCAACCCATGGGCCGTGCTCGAGCCGGTCGAAGTGGGCGGCGTCACCATCTCGCGCGCGACGCTGCACAACGAGGAGGACATCAACCGCAAGGAGATCCGCGAGGGCGACGACGTCATCGTCCAGCGCGCCGGAGACGTCATCCCGCAGATCGTCGGGCCGGCGGGCGCGCACCGGAAGGGAACGAAGCGCTTCCGCATGCCGACGCATTGCCCGCTGTGCGGTACGGAGGTGGTGAAGCCCGAAGGAGAGGCGATGCACCGCTGCCCGAACCGGGCCTGCCCGTCGCGCGGCCTCGAGGCGCTGATCAACTGGGTGATGGCGGCGGCCGACATCGACGGCGTCGGCGAGCAGTCGGTGCGCCGGCTCTGGGATCTCGGGATCGTCCGGTCGGTCCCCGAGCTGTACCGGTTGACGCGCGAGCAGCTGATGGAGGTCGACGGCTACGCGGAGATCAGTGCCGGCAACGCGATCGACGCGATCGCGGCGTCGAAGGCGATTCCGTTCTCGCGCGTCCTCTTCGGGCTGAACATTCCCGACGTAGGCTGGGTGACGGGGCAGACGCTCGCCCGCTACTTCGGCACCATCGACGCGCTCATGAACGCGACGCAGGAAGAGCTGGTCGAGGCGGAGGGCATCGGCCCGGAGCGCGCGGAGGCGATTGCCGAGTGGTTTCGCGACGACGACAATCGCCGGCTGGTCGAGGAGCTACGCGAGCTGGGCCTGCGCTTCGAGGCGGGCGAGGAGGAGCGCCCGGTCGAGGGACCGCTCACAGGCAAGCGCTACGTCGTCACGGGCACGCTCGAGGGCTTCACACGCGAGGCTGCGGAGGCGGCACTCGAGGCGCGCGGCGCGAAGGTGTCCGACTCCGTGTCCTCGAAGACGACCGGCCTGATCGTCGGGGAGGATCCAGGCAAGTCGAAGCTCACGAAGGCGGAGAAGGCCAGCGTGCCGATTCTCGCGGAAGACGACCTAGTGCAGTTGCTGCGCGGCTAACGCGACTGCGAACTGGTCTTCGGCGGTGCGAGACGCGGTCCACGACACCGGCGCGCCGTTGACGAGCACCGAGAAGACGTAGCTGTCGCCCACAAAGCCGGACAGCGCGGTTGAGTTGTCGGTCGTTCCGGTCTTCGCCCGCACGACGCCGGCGGCGACGGTGCCGCGCATGCGGTGTGCCAGCGTCCCGCTGCGACCCGCGACCGGTAGCGACGCGAGCAGCTCCGGCTGCATCGTCGGGTCGTTCCACATCACGCGCAGGAGCGACACGAGCGTCGACGCCGTCATCCGGTCGATCAGCGAGAGGCCCGAGCCGTCGGCCAGCGTCACGCCGGCGAGCGGCACCCCCGCGTCGGCGAGCTGGGCGCGGACGACACCGATGCCGGCCGCGGTCGTCCCCGCGCCGGCCTGCACGGCGCCGAGCTCCTTCACGAGCATCTCCGCGGTGAAGTTGTCGCTCACCTTGTCCATCCAGTGCACCATCGCCGCGAGTGTCGGTGAGTCGACGGACGCGAGCTCGACGCCTGCGTCGTCCGCGGCGCCGAGTGTGGTCCCGCCGCCGACTGCCACCCCCGCGCGCGCGAGCAGCTTCGTGAACGTCTGCGCGGCCGACAGTGCCGGATTGTGCGACGTGAATCGTCCGACGGCGCCGCGGTCGACGATGAGCGCCGACAGCGGCGGCGACTCCTTGATGTAGAAGGTCGCCTTCCAGCCCGGCGCTGTGCGGTGGGCGTCGAACCAGGTCTCGTCGCCGAGCACCTCGCCGCTGACGGCCGTGATGCCGTCCGCGCGCACCTGGTGCGCGAGCGCAGCGAGGTCCTCCGAGGAGAGCGTCGGATCGCCGTAGCCCTTCAGGACGAGGTTGCCGTGCCACGTCGATCCGTCCTGCTCGCCTTCTCCGAGCACGTCCGTCTCGATCCGGAAAGCGGGGCCGAGCGCGGTCAGCGCCGCGTAGGTGACGGCGAGCTTCTCGTTCGAGGCCGGCCGGAGGGGCAGCGTCGCGTTGTGCGCGAAGACGACGCGGCCGGTGGAGAGGTCGACCGCCACGGCGCCGGAGGTGGCGAAGTCGACGAACGGCGCGTGCAGCGCTCTGGAGAGCAGGGACGGCAGCGAGCCGTTCGCAGCGCCACCCGGAGCGGCTGAGGCGAGTGCGGCGGAGACGACCCCGAGGGATGCGACGATGCGGGCGAGCACGTGCCGTTTCATTGTTTGGGCCGGTATCGGGATCGTCAAGGGCGATGGGTCGTATGGACGGCGAAGATGGGTCGGGAGGCCCTGTTCGCCCGGAGAACGGGCCTCGATAATCGGGGTCGTGGGCGGAAACGATGACGCCGTGCTGCAGCGGATCGAAGAGCTGCTCGAGGCCCCTGCGAGCGGGGAGGCTGCGCCGACGCTTGCAAGCATGGAGGAGACCCTGACCGATGGCTACGCCGAGGCGCTCGCCCTCGAGGCCGAGCGGTCGCGTATCGAGCGCAGGATCGGCGAGGTGGCACGGACGGTCGAGGACCCCGTCGGGAAGCACATCACGGACGAGATCGTCGCGCTCGGCCGGCGGCTCACGCACGCCGACCTCGAGCTCGGACGCCTGCGGACGATGCTGCGGCGGCTGCAGGCACGAACGCGCGCGCTGCGGCACGCGTCTTAGAACGGTTGCTCGGCCTCAAGCGTTGGAGTCAGGCAGAGCAGACAGACACGCGGCGAAGCCGCGCGTCCTGAGGTCGGCGCCGACAAGCGGCGCCTCGGCTAGACGATTCCGCTGCGCACTGCGTACACCGCTGCTAGACGATTCCGCTGCGCACTGCGAACCGCTGCTTGGATGCGGTTGTCGATCTGCAGCTTCATGAGGATGTTGGAGATGTGGTTCTTCACCGTCTTCGGACTGATGTGAAGCTCGCCGGCGATGACGGCGTTGTCCTTGCCGTTCGCGATCAGCTTCAGCACCTCGATCTCGCGGTCGGAGAGCTCGGACCGGATCGCGTCCGCGATCTCCGGCTGCGCGCTCGTCGCCCGCACGCGCTGCAGAACCTTCGCCGCGATGCCGGGAGAGATCAGCGACTCGCCGCGCGACGCGGCGCGGATGCCGGCGAGCAACTCGTCGATCGACGCGTCCTTCAACAGGTAGCCGCACGCGCCGGCGAGGATCGCATCCAGGACGTCGGCGTCCTCGTCGGAGATGGTCAGCACGACGACGCGAGTCAGTGGAGCGATCGCCGCGATGTGGCGGGTCGCCTCGACGCCGCCCATGCCGGGCATGTTGAGATCCATGACGACGACGTCGGGAGCGACCTCCCGCACGGATTTGACAGCCTCCGTCCCGGACGCAGCTTCGCCCGAAACCAGAACGCCCTGCTCCTCGAGCAGGTTGCGCAGGCCTGTGCGGAACAGGTCATGGTCGTCGACGATCAAGACGCGAAGCGTCTCGAGTCCCCGCTCATCGCTGGCCGAAAGCGGCTCTGTCAGATCTTCACACCCCCCTTACGCGGCCAAGTCTAGTGGAGGGTGATGGTGACTGTCCGCCGCCCCCAGGCAAACGCCTGCGCGACGGTGGGGAACCAGAGGTCGATGCTTGCACCACGGACGCCGCTGCCGACGTCGGCCGCCACGGCCTCGCCGTAGCCCGGGACGGTCATACGCGTGCCGAGCGGGATGACCGTGGGGTCGACGGCGACGATGCCCCAGCCGACCGGGAGCCCTGTCGCGGTGTGACCCGTAAGCGAATAGCCGGTGGCGGACACGACGAGCGTGCGGCCGCCGCTGCTTTGAGGCGCCGCCGGGGCGGTTGGGCTCGGATCACCGACGACCGCAGGCACCGGCCCGCTCGCGGCCACGGCCGCCGTCAGCGTCTTCGACCTGGCCTCAGCCCGCTGCACGGATTCTTCGAGCTGCTGGATCTGCGACGCCTTCAACTGCTGCTGCGCGCGCAGGCCGGAGATGAAGGAAAGCCGGTCGGCGCGCGCCGACGCGAGTGTCCTCGTCGTGCCGGCAGCGGCGCGAACCGCGCTTTCGATACGCGCCCGATGTGTCGACAGCACTGCGCGTAGCGTTTGCAGCCGGTGCTTCGCGAGTGCAGACGCGACCACGAAGCCGCTGCTCTGGTCGGTAACACGCTTCAGCCCGTCGAGCGTCGACACGGCGTCGTCGAGCGACTCGGCGCCGAGGATGACGGCGACGGGATCGGTGTCGCCTTGCTCGTACATGTAACGGAGGTTCGCCCCGAGATGCTGCTGCGAGACCGTGAGCGTGCGTTGCGTCGCGCTGATCCGTTGTGCGAGCTGCGCCTGCTGGAGGCGAAGGTGCGCGGCTTCGGCACGCAGGTTCGTCAACCTCGATTGCGCGGCCGCGAGACTCGAATCGAGCGCATAGAGGTCGAGCGACGCGCTATGAAGTCGTCCCGCGAGGGCGTGCTCTTCCGCCTGCAGGCTGCCCACGTGCGACGCGGGGCCGGCGGCCGCAGGCGAGCCGGCGGCGAAGACGAGCACCGCAGAGACGCCGGCGAGCAGCGCCGCGGATCGTGTCCTTCGGGCGCTCACGATGGCCGACCGTACCATACGAATCCGGTGATTTCGGTCAGTTTGTGCAGGGTCTTTTGCCGGATCCTGGCGTGAGGCTAGTGGCAATTTGCGGCAATTTTCACGGCTTTTACCGGTTGCCAGTGTCCGAAAGCCCTGGTAGCGTCCCGACCTTGTGACGTGTGGGAGACCGGTGCGGACGCGCCGGGTGAACGTCGGGAAACGTCATCCAGACACTGAAGCGACACGTGCCGGTCCTCGTCATCGCCCTCGCCGCGGCTTGCGTTGCGGCCGGTGTGGCGACAGCCGACCCCTCGGTCAGCGCGAAGCAAGCCGAGGCGCAGCAGGTGATGCTGCAGATCCAGCAGCTCGACTCGAACCTCGAGCGCGCGCGCAACAGCTACGACTCCGCGAACGTCAAGCTGCACGCGATCGAGCACAGCCTCGCGATCAATCGCATCGGGCTCCACGTCGCGCGCTCGAACCTCGTCATCGCGCAGAAGGACCTCTCGCAGCGCCTCGTCTCCATCTACACGACGCGCGACAACCAATCGACGCTCGCAGTGGTTCTCGGCGCGACGAGCATCGACGATCTCGTCAACCGCATCGAGTCCGTCCAGTCGCTTTCGACACAGGACGTCGCAGTCGTGCACCAGGTCGTCTCGTTCAAACGCGAGGTGACCGTCCGACAGCACACGCTCGTGCACGATCGTCGCGCGCAGACCGCGCTCGTGCGCCAGCGGGCGGCCGCGAAGGACCGGATCGCGTCGCAGCTCGGGCGGCAGCAGCGCCTGTACAACTCGATCAAGGGCGAGATCGCGCATCTCGTCGCGATGCAGCACGCGCGGCAGCTTGCACTCGAGCGGCAGGCGCAGCAGCGGCTGGCCACCTACCAGCCGCCGGGCCAAAACCCCGCGCTGGATCTGAGCACCGGCATCACGCCTCCGGCGCCTCCGTCGCAGTACACGGGCGTCGTCGGGATCGCGATGCAGTACCTCGGTGTGCCGTACGTCTGGGGCGGATCGACTCCGAGCGGCTTCGACTGCTCCGGTTTCGTCATGTACGTGTACGCGCAGGTCGGTGTATCGCTGCCGCACTACACCGGCGCACAGTGGGCGATGGGCGTGCCGGTCGCGTACAGCGACCTCGAGCCCGGCGACCTCGTCTTCTTCGACGGGCTCGGCCACGTCGGGATCTACATCGGCGGCGGTGAGTTCATCCACTCTCCGCACACCGGAGACGTCGTCCGGATCGACAGCCTCTCCGAAGCCTGGTACGCCGCCACGTACGACGGCGCGCGCCGCATCACCTCGGGTTAGGCGTACAGCTTTTCGATCTCGTCGCCGAAGTGCTCGTGCACGACGCGGCGGCGGAGCTTCATCGTCGGCGTGAGCTCGCCGGCTTCCTGCGAGAAGTCCCGCGGCAGGATGGTGAACCGCTTGATCTGCTCGACGCGGACGCGATCGCGGTTGACGGTGTCGACGGCCTCCTGCACGAGCTGTTCCGGGTCGCGCTCCGATCCGTTGACCTCGTCCGGGTCGAGCGTGATGAGCGCGGTCACGTAGGGGCGCCGGTCGCCGACCACGAGCGCTTGCGAGATGAAGCGCGACGCCTTGAGCGCGTTCTCAAGGTTCTGCGGCGCGATGTTCTTGCCGCCCGCGGTGATGATGATGTCCTTCTTCCGGTCGGTGATCTTCACGAAGCCGTCGCCGTCGATCTCGCCGATGTCGCCGGTGCGGAAGAAGCCGTCCTCGGTGAAGGCGGCCGCGGTGGCCTCGGGGTCCTTGAAGTAGCCCTTGAAGACGCTGTCGCTGCGCACGAGGATCTCGCCGTCCTCGTCCAGCTTCACCTCGGAGCCGTCGACGACCCGGCCGACGGTGCCGAAGCGGTAGTCATCCGGATCGTTGACGCTGAGCGAGCTCGACGTCTCGGTCAGCCCGTAGCCCTCGATCACGAGCATGTTCAGCGACCGGAAGAACTCCAGGACGTCGATGCCGAGCGGTGCCGCGCCGGAGATGCCGATGCGGATGCGTCCGCCGAGGCGGTCTCGGATCTTCTTGAACACGAGCGCGTCCGCGATCTTTCCCCGCACGCTGCCCGGCTTGTTCGTTGCGCCGACGCGGAGCGCCCAGCGGCCGATCGCGCGCTTGACCGGGCTCGACCGCTCGATCTCGCCGACGACGTTCGCATGGATCTTCTCGTACACGCGCGGGACGGCCGGGAGGATCGTCGGCCGCGTGCGCGCGAGCGCTTCGGGCAGCCGCGCCACGTCGGACACGATCGCGAGTGTGGAGCCGTGGTATGCGGCGCCCCCGTGGACGATGCGCGCGAAGCTGTGCGCCATCGGCAGGAACAGCAGGACGATGTCGGTCTCGTCTGGAGCTCGTTCCGCACGCCCATGGCCGCCGTGACGAGGTTCTTGTGGGTGAGCATGCAGCCCTTCGGCGGGCCGGTCGTCCCGGACGTATAGATGAGTGTCGCGAGGTAGCCTCTTCGCCGACCGGCTCCGGCTCGAGCTCGCCGGCGCTGGCTTCGAGCGCGTCGAGCTCGTCGAACCGCACGACCGGCCCGTCGTAGACGGAGGCGAGCTTGGCGGCCTGCGCGTCGTCCTCGACGAAGGCGAGCACCGCCTCGGAGTGGCCGAGGATGTATCCGCACTCGCTCGCGGTGTTCGTCGGGTAGAGCCCGACGACGACGGCGCCGATGGACATGATCGCCCAGTCGAGGAGGATCCACTCGAGGCGCGTCCGCGAGAGCACGGCGACCGCGTCCCCGCGCCGGATGCCACGGGCGAGGAGCCCCCGCGCCAGGGCGTCGACCCGCCGGCCGGCCTCCTCCCAGGAGACCTCCCGCCAGCCCTCCGGCTGCTCCTCGAGGTACCCGGGCATCGCGTGGCGCTGCTCCTGCACGTACCGCCAGAGGGCAGGCGCAGTACGAGTTTCGAGCGGCACAGGGGCATCCTAGGCGTCGCTTGCGATGCCGGCGAGAGGACGCGCGGGTTTCCCGCGAGTCCGTTTGCATCGCCAAAGGAGATATGCCACTTGACTAGAATTCGGTCGATCCCATGAGGACGATCTGGAACGGATCGATCAGCTTCGGGCTGGCGAACATCCCCATTCGGTCCGCGCTGGCGACCCAGCGGGACGACGTCTCTTTCCGGACGCTGCACCGGGAGTGCGGCACGCCGATCAAGCAGAAGCGGTGGTGCCCGTTCCACGAGCGCGACGTCGAGGCGGACGAGCTGGTCAAGGGCTGGGAGGTCGCCAAGGGCGAGTTCGTCATCGTCGAGGAGTCCGATCTCGAGGTGGTCGCGCTCCAGCGCTCCCAGTCGATCGAGATCCTCCGCTTCGTCAAGCTCGAACAGGTCGACCCCGTCTACTTCGACCGGACGTACTACCTCGCGCCCGCGGCCTCGGAGGCGCAGCGGCGTCCGTACGTCCTCCTCCTGCGCGCGATGGAGGAGTCGGGGATGGCGGCGGTCGGGGAAGTTCGTGCTGTGGGGCAAGGAGAACCTTTGCCTGATCCGCCCGCAGGGCGACCCGCTCGCCCTGGAGACGCTCTTCTTGCCGACGACGTCCGCTCGAAGGCGGAGATCGAGGAGGCGGTTGAGGCGACCGAGGTCAAGAAGGCCGAGCTCGCGTTGGCGGGCCAGGTGATCGAGAGCCTCGTCGGCGAGTGGAACGCGGCCGACTTCGAGAACGAGTACCGGCGCGACTCTGAAGGCGATGCTCGACGCGAAGCTCGCCGGCAAGAGATCACGCGGCCGGAGCCTGCCCCTGAAGCACCGGTCATCGATCTCATGGAGGCGCTACGGCAGAGCGTCGTCGACGCGCAGCAGCGCCGCGGAGACGGAAAGGCGCCCGAAAAGACGAAAGCCGCCTCGTCGGGCGGCTCTCGCCGAAAAGCGCCTGCGCGAAAAGCTCCCCAGCTCGCCTTGGGAACGCCCCCAGCGCCTCGAGCTGCACCTGGAAGAGGTGCTTATCGATCTTGCCCTGGTAGATCGGCACGCCTTCCTGCATACAGAGCCTGATCACCTCCTGCCGGTCGATCTTCAACTCTTCCGACAGCTCTTCGGGGTGGTAGGCGATCTCGCCATTCGGCCTGCTCCTTCCTCGGGCACGAAAAAACCCGCCGGCGCCGAGCGCTCAGACGGGTTTTGCGTGACCCTTGCTTGTCGACCTGACGGGCTTCACTCGGCCCGTCCCAGAAAGACATCCATTGAGCAGAGAATATGCCCCCATGCCGACGGAAGGCAAACCGGATCTCGAGGGATTCGAAGAGCGCACCCGACCCACGAGGGGGGACGCGTGATCCGGTACCTCGTGGGCGGGGACGGGCCGCCGCTCCTGCTCGTCCACGGCCTGGGCGGTGGGGCCGCGAACTGGGCGGCTGATCGCGCCTGCCCTCGCCGCCGGGCGGCGGGTGCTGGTGCCCGAGTTGCCCGGCCACGGCGGCTCCGCTCCGCTCGGCGACGCGGTCTCGCCGATCCCTTCGCCGAGGCGGTGCTGGCCGTCGCAGAGGCGCAGAATGCGCGGCCGGCTCCCTGGGTCGGGCATTTGGCTCGGCGGCCTCGTCGCACTTCGGGCGGCGGCGCTGCGGCCGGAGGCCGTCACCGGCGTCGTCCTCGCCGCGGCCGCCGGAACGACCTCGGCCGGCACGATCGGGCGGGTCACGGTCACGCTCATCGGGATCGGTGCGGCCGGGGAGGCTGCTAGGTCGGCGGCGGCGGACGGTGTCGCGCTCGCGCACCGGCCGCACGCTCGCCTTCGGGTGGTGGGGCGTCGCCGATCCGGCGGGGCTCGACCCCGAGATGGTGGAGGTATTTCTCGCCGGGCCGACACGGCACACGGACACGCTCACGGCAGGAAAGGCGCTCGTCGTGTCCGACCCCCGCCGCGATCTCCACCGCGTGACGTGCCGCCGTGCTCGCCTTGGGGTGCGAAGCGACAACTGGGTCCTGCTCGCGGACGGCATCGAGTACGCGCGGCGATTGCGCGC
>CAVUTE010000001.1:0-1802239 GCA_963744355.1 uncultured Actinomycetes bacterium | reverse complement strand
AGAGGTTCATCGTCGCCACGAGCTGGAAGCGCGCAGGAAAGACTGCGCGGCCGGCGGCACGCGCGATGCAGACGACGCCGTCCTCGAGCGGCTGCCGCAGCGCCTCCAAAGCAGGGCGCTGGAACTCGGCGAGCTCGTCCAGCAGGAGGACGCCCTGGTGCGCGAGGCTCGCCTCGCCCGGCCGGATGCCCGGCCCGCCGCCGACGATGGCGGCCGTCGATGCGCTGTGGTGCGGCGCGCGAAACGGCGGCGTGCGCATCAGCGGCTGCTCGGGCGGAAGGAGCCCGGCGACCGAATGGATACGCGTCACCTCGAGCGCGGCCTCGGCGTCGAGCGGCGGCAGGATGCCCGGCAGCCGGCGCGCCAGCATCGTCTTCCCCGTCCCCGGCGGCCCGGCAAGGAGGAGGTTCTGCCGACCTGCGGCGGCGATCTCGAGTGCCCGCCGCGCCCGCTCCTGGCCGCGCACCTCGGCGAGATCGGGGAGCGACACCGCCTCCGCCTCGGCGGGCGCCTCCACCGGCTCGGGCTCCAGCTCGCCGCGGAGGTACGCGACCGCCTCGGCGAGGTGGGCGACCGGAATCGGCCGCACGCCGGCGAGGGCCGCCTCCGGCGCCGACTCGGGCGGGCAGAGCAAGCACTCGATGCCGAGGCGGCGGGCGCCCTCTGCGACCGCGAGGACGCCGCCGACGCGGCGCAGGCGCCCATCGAGCGCGAGCTCGCCGACGGCCGCGTGGCGGCTCAGCTCCGTCTGCGGGATCTGCCGCGAGGCCGCGAGCACCGCGAGCGCGATCGGCAGGTCGTAGCCGGAGCCTTCCTTCCGCAGCTCGGCGGGCGCGAGGTTGACGGTGACGCGCCCCCGTGGGAACTCGAGCTCGGCGGAGAAGATCCCGCTGCGAACTCGCGTACGCGCCTCGGCGCAGGCGCGATCAGGCAGCCCGACGATCGCGAACGTCGGCAAGCCGTTCTCGTGCACGTCCGCCTCCACCTCGACGCGGCGCGGCTCGAGTCCGACGAGCGCATGCGTGATCGCGCGTGCGAGCACGCAGGCCACGCTACGAGTGGAACCGATACGGCTTAGTGGAGGATCTTCAACGCGCCGAGCCCAAGCAGCTCGCGACAGAGCTTCACCGCGCCCTTGTCGGCGCCGAGCTTGCGCAGCGTCTTCTTCCCGTCCAGCCGCTCGACGAGCTCCGCCCCCGCGGGCGTCGTCGGGAGGATCGAGCACGTGCCCTCGGCGAGGACGACGTCGGCGGACCTCCGGCCGAGCTCGCGCTCGAGCCGCAGCGGCATCGCGCGCGCGAGACGCAGGTCGAGCAAGCCGTCCGACGACTGTCGCCGGTTCGCGAAGGCGCGCCGGATCTGCTTGTCGGCTTCCTCGAGCGAGTCCTCGTCGATCTCGTCGATGCGAACGCTCGTCTTCCCCTTCTTCCGGTGCAGGAGGATCGCGCCCTCCCCCACGCCGCGCGCGCCGAGCTCGCTGATGTAGCTCGTCCAGCGCTCGAGCGCCTCCGCATACGTGCTCGCATCGGCGAAGAAGCTCCCGTTCCAGCTCGCGGCGTGCTCGAGCGGATCGCTCTCGATCGACGTGAGGATCCACGCATCGCACCCGGTGCCTTTCACCCACGATCTCGGCCGCTGTTCCGGCCGGTCTTCGTCTTCGATGAGCCAGCTCCCCAGCAGCGTCGCGTAGCCACCGGGCGAGAGATGCGAGGCCGCCTCGTTGACGACGTGCGCAGTGACATCGTCGCCACGGAAGCCGCTGTCGCGGTACGCCCACCGCTGCTCGGGCGAGACGACGAACGGTGCGTTGCACACGATCAGACCGAACGTCTCTCCGTCGACGGGCGCGAAGAAGCTGCCGTTGCGGCACTCGACGTTGTCCAACCCGTTGAGTGCCGCGTTCAGCTCGGTGTACGCGAGCGCACGATCATTGACGTCGATCGCGACGACGTGATCTGCATGTCGCGCGGCGAGGAGCGCATGGATCCCGCTGCCCGTGCCGACGTCGAGCGCACGCCGGACGCGCGGCCTCGGCGTCAGCAAGTCGCACGTGCGCGCCGTCGGCGTATAGGTCGCCACGTAGTCCGGCGGGTCGTCGGCGTCGCGCGTGAATCCGTCCGAGGCGAGGAGCGTGTCGTCCACCGGAAGGATGCGCACATGCGGGACGAACTTGTCCCCGCGCCGGCTGACGAGCTTCGTGGCGAGAAGCGCATCGACGGCGGCGCTTCCGAACGCGGCGACCGCCTTGCTCTCCGGAACGGCGAGCTCGAGGTAGAGCAGGCGGATCGCGGTCTCGAGCGGGGACTCCGACAGTCGGCGCTCGGCGACGACGACCTCTTCGCGCTCCTCGACCTCGTCGCCGACGAGATCGGAGATCGCGTCGCTCTCGTAGCCGAGATCGCGCAGCGCGGCGCCGAGCAGCTCTGCGGCGGGACGATCCGGGACGGGAGACTTCACCAGGCGAGACTACTGACGCGCGACGAGGACGTCCTCGTAGTACTCGCCGGCGCGTCGGCCCGTTCTCCGGTTCACGTGCCTGCGAAGACGGCCCTCGAGGCGCAGTCCCGCCCGTTCGAGGATGACGGGATAGAGGTTGCGGCGGTCGTTCACGACGATCAGGAGCGGGGCGTCGGGCGCGAGCGCGGAGGCGGCGTTGGCGAGCGCGGCCGCGATCCCCTCGGTGTAGGCGTCGAGCGCCGCTCGCGAGGTTCCCCCTTCGGCGGCGCCGAGCTCGAGCTCGCGGCGGTCGTCCAGGTCGAGGAGCTCGTACGCATAGCGATGCTGCTCGTGGTAGTCGATCAGCCCCGGATACGGCGGCGACGTGAGCACGCCGTCGAAGACCTCCTCGTACTCGACCGTGCGCGAGTCGCCATGGAAAACCGCGGCGGCCCGCGACTCGTCGCGGACGGACGCGAACTCGGTGATGCGCGTCAGCGTGTCGAGCGTGTAGCGCCTGAGAAATGCCGCGGCCGACTCGACCGGGCGGCACGTGCGGCGGTGTTTGTGGCACCAGTACTCCCCGACCTGCGGCGCGCGCGGAGCCTCGAGATCGAAGTGCGCCGTGCGTCGCGCGGAGCGCGCGGCACGCGACAGGATCACGCGAAGCACATCCTGATGCTCGTATTCGCCGATCAGCTCGCGGTAGGCCAGTAGCTCCTTCGCCGCCTGCGGCTCGTACCACCGGCGCAGGTATGCCGTGGGCCGCGCCTTCGTCGCGCGCGAGCCGAGCCGTGCGCAGACGTGACGCAACTCCGCGCCGAGCGCCTCGACGTCGTAGTGCGCGGTCTTGACGCGCATGAGCAAGCAGTTGAACGCCGCAAGCTCCGTGCCGGTCGCGTCCATCCCCGACTCGAGCGCCTGCACGAGCGTCGTCCCGGATCCGGCGAACGGATCGAGCACGCGCCCACCGGCCGGCAGGTACCGGGCGAGCAGCACCTCGACGAGCTGCGGGATGAACTTGCCGTGGTACGGATGCAACCGGTGGACGTGCTTCGTGCGCACGTTCTCGGGCAGCTCGCGCTCGGACCACGAGAGCTCGAGGTCCAGCGTCGAATACAGCTCCTCCTGCGTGACGGCCACGAACCGTGGACTTCGCTACGCCGGCAGCCAGCCCTCCTGGTAGGCCGCCTTCTCGATCGTGCGACCGACGTAGGCCTCCTTCGGCTCGGCCGTGTCGACGGCGGACGCAGCGCCGTGCTTTTGGGCGACCGGATCGGCCGGATAGAAGACGCCGCGGCCGTTCATGCGCGACCCGGCGGCAAGGACGAGCGACGACCGGTCCCCCGCACCGACGATCACGTGCGGCACCTGCGGCGGGCAGTGGAAGAAGTCCCACCTCCGCAACGGCCGCTCCTCTCCCTCGACGATGAGCGTGCACTCGCCGTCGAGCACGAGGAACGCCTCCTGCCCGTCTTCGCGGTGGTACATCGCCATCGGCTCGCCGGGCGCGAGCACGTTCAGGTTGAAGCCCATCTGCGCGAACCGCTCTCCGTCCGGCTCGAACGAGCAGAACTTGCCCATCGTCGTGTCGAGCCATGGAGCATCGCGCGCGTTGACGATGAACCAGTCGCTCATTCGGGGAGCCATCCGTCCTGGTAGTCGGTCCACTTGAAGGTGTAGTCGGCGTACACCGCTTTGTTGTCGGACGTGTCGGCGTCGACCGAGACTCCGTGCTGTCGCGCGACGTCGTTCGCGACGTACATCGTTCCGTCGATCTCCTCGTCGATGCGCGCGCCCGCGCACACGAGCAGAAGTGGCCGGTCGCCGGTCGCCTTGATCATGTGCGCAACGCCGGGCTCGCAGTGGAGGAGATCCCACTTGGCCATCGGGCGCTCCTCGCCGTCGACGATCGCCACCCCTTCGCCCTCGAGGACCAGAAAGTCCTCCTGTCCGGGCTCGGAGTGGTACATCCCGATCGCCTGCCCCGGTTCGAGGATGCGGATGTTCACGCCGAGCTGCGGGAACGGATTGTTCTCCTCGTCCTCGAAGCCGACGTACAGGCCCGTCTTGTCGCCCTCGACCCACGGGCAATCGCGCGCGTTCAGCACGTACCAGTCCACGACCTCACCCTAGAAGGCGTCGGCGATCCTGCGCAACTCACCTTCGCGCACCGCGATGACGTCGAAGGAGACGTCGAGACCGCGTAGCTCGGGATGCGAGGCGAGGAACGCAGCGGCGGCGCGCCGCACGCGGCGCTGTTTCTCCTCGGTCACCATCTCCGCCGGATCGCCGAAGCGCGGCCCGGCCTTCTCCTTCACCTCGACGAAGCGCAGATTCCGGCCGCGCCGCGCTATGAGGTCGATCTCGTTGCGTCCCGCCCAGACGTTCGCGCCGAGGATGCGCCAGCCGCGCAGCCGGTACCAGCGCGCGGCCCGACGTTCGGCCGAGTTCACCGGTAACAGAGAGCCTGAAACGACAGGCGGTGCACGGCGGACGGCCCGCGCTCGCGCACGACCGCCGAGTGTCCGGGCGTGATGTAGCCGACATGTTGCGCGAACCCGTACGCGGGATAGAGCGCGTCGAGTCTGCGCATCAAACGGTCGCGCGTCACCTTCGCGACGATCGACGCGGCCGCGATCGCCGCGCTCTTCTCGTCGCCGTCGACGACGGCGGTGTGCTCCGGCGCGAGCGGACCGAGCCGAAAGCCGTCGACGAGGCATGCGTCCGCGGGCGGCGACAGCGCCTGCAGCATCGCGCGCAGTCCGGCGAGGTTCGACTTGTGCAGGCCGTTGCGGTCGATGTCGCCGGCGGGGATCGCACGCACGACGACCTTCTCTGCGCAACCGAGCACGGCGTGGAAGAGCTCCTCACGGCGCTCCTCCGAGCACTGCTTGGAGTCGTTGAGATACGCGAGCGGCCGCACGCGATGTTCCTTCAGCGCTGCGTAGTCGAGTAGCACGCCCGCCACGACGAGCGGGCCCGCGAGCGATCCCCGTCCCGCCTCATCGACACCGGCGACGAAGCGTGCACCGAGGTTCCGGTCGAACTTGAGGAGCCTCTGGCCGGTCCGCTTCACGCGGCCGACGATAGCGCGCTACTCGGGCGTTGCGACAGTGTCTTCTTCGGCCGCCGGAGCCTCTTCCATCTCTGGCTCCTCTGCGACCGGCACTTCTTCTTCTACCAGAGGCTCGTCCACGACGACCTCCGGCTTTGCGCCGCTGTAGCGCTGCTCGCGGACGCGGGCCTTCTTGCCGACGCGGCCACGGAGGTAGTAGAGCTTGGCGCGGTTGACGTCGCCGATGGCGGCCACGTCGATCTTCTCGATCTTGGGCGAATGCAGCGGAAATGTCCGCTCGACACCGACGCCGAACGATTGCTTCCGGACGGTGAAGGTCTCGCGGGCGCCCGAGCCCTGTCGCTTGATCACGATGCCCTCGAAGACCTGCACGCGGCGGCGCTGGCCTTCGATCACCTGAAAGTGCACGCGAACCGTGTCCCCCGCCTTGAAGCGGGGAACTTTGCGCATCTGGGCGCGCTCGATCGAATCGATGACGTTGCTCATGGGAAAGGCGGCCCGAAGGCCGGATGGCAGGTTAGCGAAAATTCAGGGTTTCTCGGGCGCGATGAGCGCCGCGAGCACGTCTTTGCCGCCCTGGAGCACGGGGGCGCCGTGCGCGAGGAGGATCCGCTCCACCGGCAGGTCCAGGAGCGGGAGGAGCGACTTCACGAGCTTCTTCGTCGTCGCCCCTTCGAGCCAGTTCTCCGGGCAGAGCCGGAGCGGCTCCGAGGTCGCATGCGGCTTCGCCCCGGCCCCGAGGAGCACGTCCCCGACGACCAACGTCTTCTGCTGGGGCAGCCAGTAGACGACCTCCCCTTCGCGGGCGGTCGCGAACGCCTTGATCCCGCCCGGCAGCTCGGGATCGGCCTCGAACGGGTCGGTGACGACGACCCCGCGGTTCTTCAGCTTCCGGACGCCGCGGGCCGGCGCCCAGACGTGATCGGCTCCGAGCTCGCCGCCGGAGCGGCCGTGCGCGTAGAGCGTGATGAGCACGTGCGCCGGCGAGCGCACCTCCGGCGGCGGGTCGAGCGGATCGATGAGGACGAGCCCGTCGGGCGTATCCACGGCAACGGATCCGACCTCCTGCCGCCACTCGGGATGCCAGGCCGACCAGCGTCGCAGCCCCGGGGCCACCTGTTCGAGCCTGCTCATGCCAGCTCCTTAGCGGAACCCGATGCGGTTGGGGGGCCAGTAGACGAAGAACACGGTTCCGATCAAGTTCTTCCGCGGGACCGACCCCCACTCCCGCGAATCGCACGACTGGGCGCGATTGTCTCCCATGAAGAAGTAGTCGCCCAGGGGCACCTGCCAACTCTTTCCATAATGCGAGGTGTCTGCCAAGCGCCGTTGGGCCTGGACGTACGGTTCCTTCAGCTTGCGGAAGGTTGTCCCGCCGGGCGGCTTGATCCAGATATAGCCCTCGTTGTCCTCCTTGATCGTCTCCCCGGGGAGCCCGATCAGGCGCTTCACGAAGGTGCCGCCGGCGCCGCATTTCACCAGGGCGAGCGGCGGCGTATTGAAGACGATGATCTGGCCGCGGTGCGGGCTGGAGAAGTCGAGGCAGATCCTGCAGGCGAGCACCCGGTCGCTGAAGCCGGCCTCGCACCCCGGCGCGGGACGCGCGCAGTGCAACGTCGGCTCCATCGACGACGACGGGATCCGGTACGGGTTCACGACGTAGGCCTTGAGAGCGAGGACGATGACGATCGCCCCCGCGATGGTCAGGAACCAGTCGAGCGCGACGCGGACGGGCCGGGGCAAGTTCGGGAAGAGGCGGCCCAGCGGGTCCCTCATCTGACGTGCTCCCTCCGCCAGGCGTCGATGCGCGCGTGGTCGCCGGAGAGGAGCACGTCCGGCACCGTCCAGCCGCGGAACTCGGCCGGACGCGTGTAGTGCGGGTATTCGAGCGCGCCGCCGAGCTCGGCCGAGAAGCTCTCCATCTCCCCGGAGCCCTCGGCCAGTGCGCCCGGCAGCCGGCGCGCGACCGCGTCGAGCAGAACCATCGCCGGCAGCTCTCCATTGGAGAGGACATATGGGCCGATCGAGATGGCGTCGCTCGCGAGGTGCTGCACGATGCGGTCGTCGAAGCCCTCGAATCGGGAGGAGAGGAGCGTCATCTCCTCCTCGCCGGCGAGCTCCTCCACGACGTCCTGTGTCAGTGGCCGCCCCTGCGGCGTGAGCGCGATCACCCGGTGAGGCGGCGCGCCGCCGTAGGCCGCCTCGAGCGCCGCCGCGACGACGTCGACGCGCAGCACCATCCCGGCGCCGCCGCCGTAGGGCTCGTCGTCGACCTGGCCGGCTCGCAGCGGCGTCGTGTCGCGGTAGCTGAAAAGGCGTAGTTCGAGCCCGTCTCCAAGGATGCCTGCGATCGGCCGCTGCTCCGTGAGCCAGGCGAACGCGTGCGGGACGAGGGTGAAGACGTCGACTCTCATTGCGGGTCTGCAAAGCCTTCGGCCACCACGATCCGCCCACCCTCGACATCCACCGACCGCACGCAGGCTTCGACGAGCGGCAGGAACATGCCCGAGTCCAGCTCGAGCACGTCGTTCGCAGGGTAATCGACCACGTCGGCAACGCGGCCCAGGAACCGGCCTCCCTCCTCCTCCACGGCCAGGCCGACGAGCTGGAAGGCGTAGTACTCGTCCTCGCCGAGCGGAGGAAGGCTCTCGCGGGGGACGGCCAGGACGGCGCCGCGCTCGGCCAGGCGGTCGAGCTTGATCACCGGCCGGTTCCCGCCGCCGCGGCGGGAGACGACCACCTTCGCGGGCGCATCGCCGAGGTAGAGCTCGGCGCCGTTCTCGAAGAGGGCGGCGTTGTCGCTCGGAACCTCGACGAAGAACGCGCCGTCGATCCCGTGCGGACGGCCGACTCGCCCCACCGGGACGAGGTCAGAGCCCAATGCGCGTGTACTCGGCGAGCGTTTCGGCCCGCGTGCGCTCCGGGGCGGACGCGCCGTCGTACGGCGTAAAGCGATGCTCGAGGTCGAGCGTCCAGTACGCGCCCGGCTTCTCCTCGAACGGATGGCCGACGCTGCCGGAGTTGATCACGCGCTTGCCGCCGATCGTGCGCTCGAACTGCATGTGCGTGTGCCCGCACACGACGACGTCTGCGTCGACGTCCTCGAAGAGGAATGCGATGCGCTCCTCGGGAGTGCGCTCGGTGAAGATGTCCATGTCGTTGCGCGGGGTTGCGTGGCAGTACAGAACACGATCGATCTGCACCGTCGGCGGAAGGCCCTGCAGAAACGCGACTTGCTCGTCGCAGAGGTGCGATTCCGTCGTGATCATTCGATCCGTGTTGCCCCGCACCCACATGACGCGATCGCCGAGCGAGCGCAGCCGCTCGAGCACTTCGGCCGGCTGCTCACCTGCGAAACAGACGTCCCCGCCGACGACGATGGTCGCGCCACCGGGAACCTCGGCGAGGACAGCCTCGAGCGCGGCGAGATTCCCGTGGATGTCGTACAGAGTGGCGACCACTACCCGACGATCTCGAGCTGCATCCGGCGACCCGCGTTGGGGCCGCCGGCGCGCACGATCGTCCGCAGCGCACGCGCGATGCGCCCCTGCCTGCCGATCACCTTGCCCACGTCGCCCTCGGCGACGTGCAGCCGGAAGACGAGCGACCCGTCGTCGCCCTCGACCTGCTCGACGCGCACGGCGTCGGGCTCGTCGACGAGCCGCCGCGCCAACTCCGCGAGCAGCTCGTCCACGGCTAGGAAATGCCCTTGACCTTGAGCAGCTTGGCGACGGGATCCGTCGGCTGGGCACCCTTCTGCAGCCAGCTCCGAACCTTCTCCTCGTCGAACTCGATCAGCGACGGCTCGTGCTGCGGGTTGTACCGGCCGACGATCTCGATGAACTTGCCGTCACGCGGCGAGCGCGTGTCGGCGGCGACAACGCGGTAGATCGGGTTCTTCTTCGACCCGACCCGCGTCAACCTCAATTTCACTGCCATTGACTCA
Organism: uncultured Actinomycetes bacterium; assembly: GCA_963744355.1. Classification (GTDB taxonomy): domain Bacteria; phylum Actinomycetota; class Thermoleophilia; order Gaiellales; family Gaiellaceae; genus Palsa-739. Next base: position 1,792,778 of record CAVUTE010000001.1, on the reverse strand, counting down.
CCTTCTCGCTTTCTTCTTTCGCTTACTGGAGGACTTGCGTGTGGCGCTTGCCCTCGGCTTCGCGCCGGCGGCAGCTCCTGGGATCTGGGGCATCTTGCCTGACCCCATCGCCTTCATCATCTTCGCCATCTGCTTTCGGGCCTCGAGCAGCTGGTTCACCTGGGGCACGGTGGTGCCGCTCCCGGCCGCGATCCGCTTCCGCCGCGAGCCGTCGATGACGTGTGGGACGCGCCGCTCGTGCGGGGTCATCGAGAGGATGATCGCCTCGACCCGGCCGAGCTCCTTCTCGTTCACCTGGTCGAGCCCCTCGAGCTGCTTGCCCATGCCCGGGATCATCTTCAGGACGCCCTGGAGCGGCCCCATGCGGCGCAGCATCTTGTAGCTCTTGAGGAAGTCGTCGAAGGAGAATTCGCCCTTCATCATCCGGCGCTCGAGCTCTTCCTTCTCGTCGTCGCCGACCGCGGCCTCCGCGCGCTCGATGAGCGTCAGCACGTCGCCCATCCCGAGGATGCGCGACGCCATCCGGTCGGGATGGAACCACTCGAGCGCGTCGAGCTTCTCCCCGACCGACGCGAGCTTGATCGGACGGCCGGTGACGTGCTTCACCGACAGCGCCGCGCCGCCGCGCGCGTCGCCGTCGAGCTTCGTCATGAGGACGCCGTCGAAGTCGATGCGCTCCTGGAACGCCTTCGCGACGTTCACCGCCTCCTGGCCCGTCATCGCGTCGAGGACGAGGAGCACGTTCGTCGGCTTCGCCTCGCGGCGCACGGCGGCAAGCTCCTCCATGAGCGGCTCGTCCACGTGCAGGCGCCCGGCTGTGTCGAGGATGACGACGTCGCGGCCGTCCGCCTTCGCGCGCTCGATGCCGTCGCGCACGGCCCTGACCGGATCGGAGCGCTCGTCGGCGTAGACCGGGACGCCGACCTGCTCGCCAAGCTGGATGAGCTGCTCGATCGCAGCCGGACGCTGGAGGTCGGCGGCGACGAGCGCGGGCTTCTTGCCGTCCTTCTTCAGCAGGAGCGCCAACTTGCCGGCGGCCGTCGTCTTGCCCGACCCCTGGAGCCCGGCGAGGAGGATCGTCGTCGGCGGCCGCGGCGAGAACGCGAGCTGCGACGAGCCGGAGCCCATGAGAGCGGTGAGCTCGTCATGGACGATCTTCACCACCTGCTGGCCCGGCGTCAGGCTCTTGCGGACGTCCTGGCCGAGAGCGCGCTCTCGCACGTGGGCGACGAACTCGCGCGCGATCTCGAGGTTGACGTCCGCCTCGAGCAGGGCCAGGCGCACCTCCCGCATGGCGCGGGAGATCGTCTCCTCGTCGAGCGTTCCGCGGCCGCGGAGGTCGCCGAGGGCGCTCTGAAGCTTGTCCGAAAGGGCGTCGAACACAGCTGGCCAGTGTACTGGCGGCACTTTGCGCCTTTTGGCTCTTGGAGGGACACTGTCGGCATGGCCGCCGCAGCCGCCGTCATGCGGAAGACCGTCACGGTGCTCTTCTGCGACGTCGCGGGCTCGACCGAGCTCGGCGAGCGGCTGGACCCGGAGGCGCTGCGAGCGGTCATGACCCGCTGGTTCGAAGCGATGCGCGCGCCGGTCGAACGAGTCGACGGAACGGTGGAGAAGTTCATCGGCGACGCGGTGATGGCCGTCTTCGGCGTGCCGGCCGTCCACGAGGACGACGCCTTCCGTGCCGTGCAGGCGGCGGTGGAGATGCGCGATGCCGCGATCCCGCTCGGCCTGGAGGTCCGCATCGGCGTCAACACCGGCGAGGTCGTGACGGGCGACGGCGCGACGACGCTCGTCACCGGCGATGCGGTCAACACGGCGAAACGGCTGGAAGAGGCGGCGGCGCCCGGCGAGATCCTCATCGGCGCGGCCACCCGGCGGCTGGTCGCGAATGCGACCGTGCTCGAACCGGCGGGCGCGGTCGCGGCGAAGGGCAAACGCGAGCCGGTGGAGGCCTGGCGCGTGCTCAACACGATCGCGGATGCGACGCCGTACGCGCGCCGCCTCGACGCGCCGCTCGTCGGCCGCGTGCGAGAGCTGTCCGTGCTCGACGACGAGCTCGGTGCGGTAGTGCGCGACACCGCTTGCCGCCTCGTCACCGTCACCGGCACGGCCGGCGTCGGGAAGTCGCGCCTCGCGCGCGAGTTCCTCGCCCGTGCTGGGCCGGACACGCGCGTGCTCACCGCGCGCTGCGTTCCCTACGGCGACGGCATCACGTTCCTGCCACTGCGCGAGCTGCTCGAGGAAGCCGGCGAGGAGCAACTGCTCGCCGGCGCGTCGAGCGAGGAGACATTCTTCGCCGTCCGGCGCCTGTTCGAACGGCTGGCCGCCGAGCGGCCCCTGCTCGTCTGCTTCGAGGATCTGCACTGGGCGCAGCCGACGTTCCTCGACCTCATCGAGTACGTCGCCGGCTGGAGCCGCGCCGCGCCGATCCTCCTCCTGTGCCTCGCGCGGCCGGAGCTATCGGACGAGCGCCCGCGCTGGCCGGGTGCAGCAATCGCCCTCGAAGCATTGAGCGGAGACGAGTCGGCGGCGCTCCTCGACGAGCTCACGGCCGAGTGGCCGATCGACCGTCCGGCGCGGCAGCAGATCGAGGAGGCGGCGGAGGGCAACCCGCTCTTCCTCGAGCAGCTCGTCGCCATGGTGGCCGAGTACGGGCCTGACGCGGCCATCCCGCCGACCATCCAGGCGCTGCTTGCGGCGCGCCTCGACCGGCTCGAGCCGAACGACCGGGCGGTGCTCGAGCGTGCCTCGGTCGCCGGCCGCGACTTCTCGCGCGCCGCCGTCGCCGAGCTCTCGCGCGATGAGGAACGCGACGACGTTGCAGCGACGCTCCTCTCGCTCGTACGCAAGGAGCTCATCCGTCCCGACCTTTCCGGCGCGCAGGACGAGGACCGCTTCCGTTTCCGCCACGCGCTCATCCGCGACGCCGTATACAGCGGGATCCCGAAAGCGCTGCGCGCCGAGCTGCACAAGCGCTTCGCAGCGTGGCTCGACGCGCGCGGCGCAGAGGATGAGCTCGTCGGGTACCACCTCGAACAGACCGCCCGCTATCGCGCGGAGCTCGGTGTTCCCGACGAGGCACTCGCAGAGCGCGCCGGAGCCCTGCTTGCGGCAGCCGGACGGCGCGCGCACGTCCGCGACGACATGCCTGCGGCGCGGAGCCTGCTCGACCGGGCACTCTCGCTCGCCGATCTCGGCCAGAGCCGGCCCGTCGCGCTACGCGGCCTCGCGGCCGCGAGCTGGGCGGTCGGCGACATCGACGCGGCGGCGGCGGCGATCGACGACGCAATCGAGACGGCGGCCCGCACCGGCGACGTGCAGCAGGAGTGGTACGCACGACTGGAGCGCGCGGCGCGGCGGCACCAGCTGCACGCGGCGGACGACGACCTCGGTGAGGTCGCGACGGAGGCGGTGCGCGTCTTTGGCTCGCTCGGCGACGACGCCGGCCTCTGCCGCGCATGGCGTCGCCTCGCGTTGCTTTCGTACTCGGCCGGACGCTGCGCCGAAGCGGCCGAGCATGCCGAACGCGCGCTCGAGCATGCGCGCCGCGCGGAAGACGCCGCCGAGGTGACGCGCACGGCCGACCTCTTCTGTTCAGCGCTCGTGTACGGACCGGAGCCGGCTGCGAGCGCGGCGCGACGCTGCCGCGAGCTCCTCGACGACGAGGCACGCAGCCGCGTACTCGAAGCGGCGGTCGTGAGCGCGCTCGCGTATCTCGCCGCGATGCAAGGGTCGTTCGACGAGGCGCACGCGCACGCTGCGCGTGCGGCCGCGATCTACGAGGAGCTCGCCCTCCCACTCCTCCGCGCAGGCCTCGCGGAGGTGATCGCCGCAATCGAGATCCTTGCCGGGGATCTCGGCGCCGCGGAGCGCGAGCTCCGCCTCGGCCGCGGGTTGTTCGCAGACGCGGGCGCGAGGCCGCTCGCGGGATACATGGCGGCGTCGCTCGCACGCGTCGTCCTCGAGAGCGGCCGGCTCGATGAGGCGAAGGAGCTGGTCGAGCTCGCTCGGAGCTCCGTCGACGAGCGCGACCTCGGCGGCTTCGTCGACACGCGCCTTGCCGCCGCCCGGCTCGCCGAGCTTCGCGGACAGCCGGACGAAGCCGCGCGGCTCGCCGCCGAGGCCCTCGCCCGCCTCGAGGGCACCGACACGATCCGGCTCGCGGACGCTCTTGCGGCCTCCGGGCGCCTGACCGAGGCGATCGAGTTGCACGAGCGCAAGGGGAACGTGGCCGCCGCGGAGCTGGTCATGGCCCGCACAGCGCGATAACGTCGCGCAACCAAGACCGAGGGAGGGCACAACATGGCGAAGAAACAGAAGCCGGTGACGGGGACGGCCAAGGCCGGAGATTCGATCAAGGGGCACTGGGACGGGTGGAACGCCGCGCTCGAAGACGCGCTCGGCAAGACGGGCTGGAAGGCCGGCGACTACAAGTCGGTCCAGGTCGAGTTCTACGCGAACGTCAACGTCGTCAACCCGGGCAGCATCGTGGAGTACGCGGTGAAGCTCATCCCGCCGAAGTAAGAGCGCGCGCGTAATCCTGCGCGTCGAACGGACGCAGGTCTCCGACCTGCTCACCGACGCCGACGAGCTTGACCGGGAGGCCGAGCTCGTAGGCGATCGGAATTGCGACCCCGCCCTTTGCCGACCCGTCGAGCTTCGTCAGCGCGACGCCGGTCACACCGACCGCTTCCTTGAAGAGACGCGCCTGCTGCACGCCGTTCTGGCCCGTCGTCGCGTCGACGACAAGCAGCGTCTCGTGCGGCGCGCCGTCGAGCTTGCGCTCGATCACGCGGCGCACTTTCGCGAGCTCCTCCATGAGATTGGTTTGCGTATGCAGGCGCCCGGCGGTGTCGACGAGCACGACGTCGCGGCCGCGCGCCTGCGCCGCCTCGATGGCGTCGTAGGCGACCGCGGCCGGATCGGCGCCTCGTTCCGACCCGACGAAGTCGGCGCCCGCGCGCTGCGCCCAGATCTCGAGCTGCTCCTCGGCGGCGGCTCGGAACGTGTCGGCCGCGGCAACGACGACGGAGAGGCCGTGCGCGGAGAGGATGGCCGCCAACTTGCCGATCGTCGTCGTCTTCCCCGTGCCGTTCACGCCGACAACGAGGATGACCGCCGGCGCGTGCTTCACGTCCAGCGTCGGCGCCTCGCCGAAGAGCAGAGCGATCTCGTCCGGGAGCGCGGCGATGTCACCGCGCGCTTCGAGCCGGCGCACGAGCTCGGCGGTCGCAGGCACGCCGACGTCCGCTTGCAGCAGCGCCTCCTCCAGCCGCTCCCACGAGAGATCGTCGCCGGGATCGAATGCTGCGACCTGGATCTGCTCCGTCAGCGCGCGGCGCGACTTCGAGAGCGAGTCCCGCAGGCGTCCGAAGAGGCCCGCCCGTTCCGTCTCCGGCTCGGGCGCGGCCTCGTCTTCACCGAGTAATTCCGACCAGCTGCGCGGCACGCGGCCAGACTAGACGGCCCGCTGGTACACGCGGAACGCACGCGTCGCGAGCCAGCCGCACACGAGCATGAGCGCGACGAGGAGACCTGCATGCTCGCCGATGAGCGACCAGTCCGACGAGCGCACCGCTGTGACCGTCCAATTCACCGGGTTGTAGCGCGCGACGCCGTGAATCCATCCCGGCAGCAGGTTCGACGCCATCATCCCGGAGCTGAGGAAGCTCGCGGGCAGCACGACGAACTGGACTGCGCCGATGAGCGATTCCTCCTGCCGCGTGACGAGCGCCATCGCGTTCGAGAGCGCCGCTACCGCGCCACCGAGCAGCACCGGCAACACGAGCATGATGACCATTGTCGATGCGGAGAAGGTCGTTCCGGCAGCGAACGCGACGAGGAGAATGACGACGGTCTGGATGAGAATGACGACCGCAGCGTGGATGCAACTTGCGCCAACGAGCGCGCCCCGCCATACGGGCGTGACGAGGAAGCGGTCCATGATTCCGCGGTTCATCGCGTCGATCAGCCCCATCCCGTTCCACCCGGCGGCGAAGAGCGCACTCATGACGACGACGCCCGGCGTGAGGAAGTGGAGGTACGAGCCGCCGTGGAAGCCCGGGATCTCGACCACCTTCTTGAAGAGCGCGCCGAACAGCAGCAGCCAGATCATCGGCTGCACGAGCGTGATCGCGACGAACCAGGGTTGCCGCCAGAGCGCGAGCAGCGCGCGGAGCGTGAGCGACAGCGTCTGACGCGTTGCGAGCCTCATTGGTCAGCCTCCTCGAAGGTGCGGCCCGTATGCCGCAGGTAGACGTCGTCGAGCGACGGCCGCGAGACCGTCGCTGTCTCCACCGCCACGCCGGCGGCGTCGAGCGCGGCGAGCACAGCCGGCAGCGCACGCGCTCCTGCGTCAGCGCGCGCGCGGAGCACACGTCCCTCGATCGCCGTCTCGGTGACGCCATCGACGGCGGCGATCGCATCGAGTGCGCGTCCGTTCGCAGACGCCGCGAGCTCGACAACGATGGCATCGCCGTGCAGCTCACTCTTCAGCTCGTCCGGCGTGCCCTCTGCCACGATGCGGCCGCGGTCGACGATGGCGAGCTGCGAGGCAAGCCTGTCCGCCTCTTCGAGGTAGTGCGTCGTCAACAAGACGCTGATGCCCTCGGAGGTCGTGAGCTGCGCGATCTCCTCCCACATGTCCGCGCGCGCCTCGGGGTCGAGACCCGTCGTCGGCTCGTCGAGGAAGAGCACCTCTGGCCGATGCATGATCCCCAGCGCGACGTCGAGCTTGCGCTGCATGCCGCCGGAGTACGTGCGCACGAGCCGCTTCTGCGCGTCGGCGAGCCCGAAGCGGGAAAGCAGCTCCTGCGCGCGCGCCCGCGCCTCACGCCGCGGCATGCCGTATAGGTCGCCCTGCAGGCGAAGGTTCTCGATCCCGGTCGCTTCGGGATCGATCCCGTGCTTCTGGCCAACGACGCCGATCGACTGCCGGACGCGCAGAGGCTCCCGCGCGACGTCGCGGCCGGCAACGACGGCGCGTCCCTCGTCCGGCTCGGTGAGCGTCGTGAGGATCTTCACCGTCGTCGACTTGCCGGCGCCGTTCGGCCCGAGCAGGCCGAAGACCGTTCCACGCTCCACGGAGAAGGTCACGCCGTCGAGCGCGCGAACCCCTTTTGGATACGTCTTGACGAGGCCCTCTGCCTCGATTGCCAAATCCACCGCTACCTCCTACACTTAGTTTGACTGTCATGTATCTTAGTTATCGAGATATCTGAATGTCAAGAGACGAGAAGATCTTCCGCGGCATGGCGCTGGTGAGACGGACCCAGGTCCTCACCCAGATGCTCGACGAGGCCGCGGCCCTCTACCTCGGCATCAACACCACCGACGGCCGCGCGATCGACGTCATCGACCAGGCGGGAGGACGCATCACCGCGGGCGACCTCGCACGCGAGCTGCGCCTCTCCACCGGCGCCGTCACGACGATCGTCGACCGCCTCGAGAAAGCCGGCTATGCGCGCCGGGTCGCCGATCCCGACGATCGCCGCCGCGTGGTCATCGAGGTGACGGCGAAAGTGGCACGCAAGTCGGAGGACATCTACGGCACGGCGTCCGAGGCGATCGAATGGGCGTCGGGGTACACCGACAAGGAGCTCGACCTGTTCATCCGCTTCCAGGAGCAGAGCCTCGAGTGGCTCGAGAAGCATCTCGCCCAGGCCGAGGAGCTCAACGTACGCAAGCCCGTGAAGCGCCAGCTGCGCGGCCGCGGCCGCGCGTAACTACGCCGCGCTGACGGCTTCTGCTTCTTCGCGCGGCAGGCGGCGCGAGACGACCTGCGACACGCCGTCGCCGCCCATGGTCACGCCGTACAGGATGTCGGCCGCTTCCATCGTCCGCTTCTGGTGCGTGATGACGACGAACTGCGCGCGGTCCGCGTAGCGCCGCAGCAGCTCGACGAAGCGGCCGATGTTCGTGTCGTCGAGCGCAGCCTCCACCTCGTCGAGCAAGTAGAACGGGCACGGGCGCGCGAGGAAGAGTGCGAACAGGAACGCGATCGCGCCGAGTGCCTTCTCGCCGCCGGACAGAAGCGACAGCCGCTGCACGCGCTTCCCGGCAGGGCGAAGCTCCACTTCGATCCCGGGCTGCTCGTCCTCGTCCTCGGACTCCGTCAGCCGTAGCCGGCCCTCGCCACCGGGGAAGAGCGTCGCTGCCACTTCCGCGAAGTTGGCCTGCACCGCGTCGAACGTCTCCGCGAAGCGGCGCTCGACCGTCTCGGTCAGCTCCGTGCGCAGCTTGTCCAGCTCGTCGAGGCTCTGCTCGAGATCCGCGCGCTGCGTCGTCAGCTCCTCGAGCCGGATCTTCTCCGCGTCGTACTCCTCTTTCGCCAGCGGATTCACCTGGCCGAGGCTCTCGCGGCGCCGCTCGAGGCGCTCCGCACGCTCGGCGAGCTCGTCGCGGTCGTCACCTTCCGCGCGGTCCTCGGTGCCGGTGTCCGCGAGCCGGCGCCGGGCCTCGTCGGCCTCGGCCTCGATGCGAGCCGTCTCGACGTCGATCGCCGACGCGCGCTCTGCCGCCTCCGACAACGCCTGCCGCAGCTCGACCTCGGCTGCGCCGAGCCGGCGGAGCTCCTCGCCCAGCTCGCCGGTGCGGGCCGCCCCGGCGTCGACGCGCGCGCGTAGCGGTGTCTCGAATCGAGACGCGGGAATGTCGAGCACACGCACGAGCCGCTCGACGAGGGCAGCTTTGCGCGCGACGATCGGGTCGGCCTCGACCGAGTACGCGGCGTCCGGGATGGGCGCTTCGACACGCCGACGTAGCGCGTCCAGCTCGGATGCGAGCGTGCGCCGGCGAGCCTGCAGCTCGAGCTGCACGGCCTCCGCGGTCTCGCCCGCAAACCAGAGTTCACCATGTACGGGGTCGTAGCCGAACCCTTCGCGCGTCACCGCTGCAACAGGAGACGAGAGGAGATCTTCTTTCGCAACGACCGGCAGCTCAGGCTCACGGCGACCGATGACGACGGTGAGCGAGCCGAGCCCGGCCGACCGAGCACGCTCGAGCAGCGCGAACGCGGCGTGGATGTCGTCGACAACCAAGGCGGACGCACGTTGTCTCAACGATGCGGCTACCGCGTGCTCCATCCCTGCCTCGACGTCGAGCAGCGAGAGAACGATGCGCTCACCTTCTTCCGCGAGAGCGCGCGCCGCCGGCGGCAGGCCTTCGCGCTCCGCGAGTGCCCGATCGAGCGCCCGCAAGCGCTCCTCGAGCAAGGACACCTGCTCGCTGAGCGCGGCGCGCTCCATGCGTACGCGCTCATCGAGGACGCGGCGCGGCTGCTCGAGCTCGTCGCGCAACCGGCGCAGCAGCGATTCCGCCGACTCCCGCCGCATGCCGACGCGCTCGGCGGCGCTGCGCAGCCGGTACAGCTCCTGCATCGTCTGCTCGCGCGCGCCCGCCGCGTCCGCGAGCTCTTCCTCCGCCTGCCCGCGCTCGGCGAGCACGGCCTCGAGCCGCTGTTCGGCTCCGCGCTTCGCGAGTGAGGCTGCCGCACGGCGCCCGGCGGCCTCGCCGAGCCGGTCGTCGAGCGTCGAGAGATCGAGCTCGGCGATGCGCGCGCGCAACTTCGCGAGCTCGCCGAGAAGCTTTTCGGCGCGCTCGGCCGCCGTCGCCTGCAATGCGAGCGGGCGCAGCCGCTTGCGGACCTCCGCCTCGAGGTCGCGTGCACGCTCGACCTGGATCGCGACGCGCGCGAGTTTCAGCTCGGCGCGATGCCGGCGCGCCTTGAAGCGGCCGAGCCCCGCAGCCTCCTCGATGAGCGCGCGGCGCTCCTCCGGCTTCGACGCGAGGATGGCCTCGACCTTGCCCTGGCCGATGATCGAGTGCATGCCCTGGCCGAGCCCGAGGTCAGCGAGCAGCTCGACGAGGTCGATCCGCCGGACGCCGGTCTTGTTGAGGAGGTACTGCCCTTCGCCGCCGCGGTGGAGCCTGCGCGCGACCGACAGTTCGGCGTAGTCGACAGGCAGCGTGCCGTCCGAGTTGTCGAACATGAGCTCGACCTCGCAGTAGTCGGCCGCGCCGCGGTTGGCCGCGCCGGCGAACAGGACGTCGTCGGGCTTCTCGGCGCGCAGCTCGAGCGGACTGAGCGAGCCGGCGGCCCAGCGGATGGCGTCGGAGACGTTCGACTTGCCGGATCCATTCGGGCCCACGATTACGCCTACGCCCGGTTCGAGGCGAACCTCGACCGGGTCGGGAAACGACTTGAACCCGCGGATCTTGACGGCACGGAGATGCACGTGAAGGGGACCCTAACCGCGGCCCTGGACGACGCTACTTGTCGTCGGATTCCCCGGGCTCTCTGGCGAGCGGGGCGTCCTCGTCCCGCTCGAAGAGCTCGAGGATCCCGCGCGGCTCGGCCTGCTCGTCCGGCTCTTCGAGCCGCTCGTCGAGCGCCTTGTCGGAATGCTTCTGGCGGGTCACGGCTCTCAGGATGCCAGAGCCTGGAGCGCTTCGCGGGCGGCCTCCTGCTCGGCCGCTTTCTTCGACCCGCCCTCGCCCACGCCCAGGCGTTCGCCGTCGACGACCGCGGCGCACGTGAAGTGCCGCTCGTGCGGCGGCCCGACGGCGTCCACGACCTCGTAGGTGACCTGGCGGCCCATGCGGGCGAGCGCCTCCTGCAGCTCGGTCTTGTGGTCGACGAACGTCGTCAGCGCGTACTCGATGCGATCCGAGAATGCGTCCACGATCGCCTCCTCGATCGGAGCGAAGCCGTGCTCGAGGAAGAGTGCGCCGAGCACCGCTTCGAGGAGCGCCGCGAGCACGTTCCGATTCTTGGCGAGGCGGCTCGCGTCCTCGCCGTCGCTGTACGCGGCCAACCGGCGGCCGAGGTCGAGCTCGTGGGCGACGACCGCACAGCTTGCACGCGACACGACGTGCGAGCGCACCTTCGCGAGGCGTCCTTCGGAGAAGTCCGGATGCCCCGCGTACAGGGCGTGCGCCACCGCGAGCTCGAGCACGCTGTCGCCGAGGAACTCGAGGCGCTCGTACGAGGCGGTGCGCTCCGCCGCCCAGGACGAGTGAGTGAATGCCGTCGCCGCTGCCGCGGCAGGAAGCGCGTCGATCAGCTCGGCGAGGGTTCGACCGCGCGTGCCGCTACTGGTGCGACGCGACGTAGTCGACGGCCTGCCCGACAGTCGTGATCTTCTGGGCGTCCTCGTCGGAGATCTTGATTCCGAACTGATCTTCGAGCTCCATGATCAGCTCGACAAGGTCGAGCGAGTCGGCGTCGAGGTCCTCCTGGAACGAGGCCTCCTCCGTGATGTCGGCCTCTTCGATTCCGAGCTGCTCGGTCAGAACTTCCTTGACCCGCTCGTAGACTTCCTCACGCGACGCTGCCATGTCACCTCATTTGGTTTCCGGGGGCTGAAAGCGCGCCGATCATACAGCCTCAGCGGGCTGCTGCATCCGGGCTGCAAGCCTGCCGACGACGTCGCGCTCGACTCCGCGGGCGGCGAGGCGGATCGCGTTCGCGATCGCCGTCCGGGACGAATTCCCGTGCGCGACCACCGCGAGGCCGCGCAGACCGAGCAGATAGGCGCCGCCATAGGTGTCCGGATCGAGCCGCTTGCGCAGGCGCCGCGCCGCCGGCCGGATGAGCAGCCCACCCACCGTGCCGCGCGTGTTGGCGGCGATCTCCTCGCGGAACGCGTCGAGGAGGCTCATGATCGTCCCCTCCAGAAGCTTCAGCGCGACGTTTCCCGTGAAGCCGTCGGTGACGACCACGTCGGCGGCTCCGGACAGGATGTCGCGGCCCTCGCAGTTGCCCGCGAAGTTGAGGTCGCTGGCGGCGAGCAGCGCGTGCGCCTCGATGGTCAGCTGGTTCCCCTTCTCCGGCTCCTCGCCGATGGAGAGAAGCCGCACAACAGGGTTCACGATGCCGAGCATCTCCTCCGCGAAGACCGCGCCCATGGTCGCGAACTGCACGAGATGCTCGGGACGCGCGTCCGCGTTCGCGCCGGCGTCGATGAGTACCGAAGGGCCGCGCTGCGCCGGAATGGGGACGGCGATCGCAGGACGCAGTACACCGGGGACGCGACGCAGCTCGAGCAGACCGGCGGCGAGCATGGCGCCCGTGTTGCCGGCCGATACGACCGCATCCGCGTGGCGCTCGGTGACCGCACGGACCGCCGAGACGAGCGAGCTCTCCGGCTTTCCGCGCACGGCCTCGGCCGGCTTCTCGCGCATCTCGATGACGCCGTGGGTCTCACGCAGCTCGAGGCCGCCGGTATCGATTCCCGCCGAGCCGTACAGGATCGGCGTCAGCCCGTCGTCGGCCGCTTCGAGCGCGCCCGCAACGACTTCCGCCGGGCCGCGGTCTCCCCCCATCGCGTCGACCGCGATCCGGGGCACTGAACCTAGGGCGCGTCGATGCGGAGTGGTTCGACCTCGCGGCCCTTGTACGTCCCGCAGTTCGCACACGCGTGATGCGGCCGCTTGGGCACGCCGCAGTTCGGGCAGACGTTGACCACCGCCGCTGAGATCGCGTGGGTCGCACGCCGCTTGTCGCGGCGCGACTTGGAGGTTTTCCGCTTCGGGACGGCCATGAGCGCCGCGCAGTATAGCCACGGGCGGCTACGGTCCGACCATGGAGAAACGCACGCTGGGCCAGGGTCTCGTCGTCTCCGAGCAGGGTCTCGGTTGCATGGGTATGTCGGCCTTCTACGGCCAGGGCGACGACGCGGAGTCGATCGCGACCATCCACCGGGCGCTCGAGCTCGGGATCACATTCCTCGACACCGCCGAGATGTACGGGCGGGGCGTGAACGAAGAGCTCGTCGGCCGCGCGATCAAGGGCCGACGCGATGAGTTCGTCGTGGCGACGAAGTTCATCGGCGCCTTCAGCGACCGGCGGCCGGACGGGCGGCCCGAGTACATCCGCACGGCGATCGAGGGATCGCTGCAGCGGCTCGGCACCGACCACGTCGATCTCTACTACCAGCATCGCGTCGACCCGCAGACGCCGATCGAGGAGACCGTCGGCGCGATGGCGGAGCTCGTCACCGCAGGCGAGGTGCGCCACCTCGGCCTGTCCGAGGCGTCGGCGGAGACGATCCGGCGCGCGCATGCGGTGCATCCGATCGCTGCACTTCAGTCGGAGTACTCGCTGTGGACGCGCGACCCCGAAGGCCCGATCCTCAACACGCTGCGCGAGCTCGGCATCGGTCTCGTCGCGTACAGCCCGCTCGGCCGCGGCTTCCTCGCCGGCCGGTTCACGTCGCCCGACGAGCTCGACGATGGCGACTTCCGCAAGAACCATCCGCGGTTCATCGGCGAGAACCTCGAGCGCAACATGAAGCTGGCCGAGCACGTGAAGACGCTCGCGGAGTCGAAGGGCGCGACCCCGGCGCAGGTGGCGATCGCGTGGGTGCTCTCGCGCGGCGACGACGTCGTCCCCATCCCCGGCACGCGCCGGCGGACCTACCTGGAGCAGAACGCAGCCGCGAGCGAGATCGAGCTGACGGGGCAGGAGCTCGCGGAGCTGGACGAGATCGGCGAAGCTGCGGGCGACCGCTACTCCGACATGTCCGGCGTGAACCGCTAGGGGGAGGCCATGACCACACTCGAGAACCGTCCGAAGACCGCGCTCCTCGTCATCGACGTGCAGAACGGCATCGTCGGTGGTGCGCACGAGCGCGACGCGGTCGTCGCGAACGTCGCCACGCTCGTCGAGAAGGCCCGGCAGAAGCAGGTTCCCGTCGTCTGGGTCCAGCATTCAAACGACGAGAACCTCGCGCAGGGCACCGATAGCTGGCAGATCGTTCCCGAGCTGACGCCGGACGAGGCCGAGCCGCTCGTGGCGAAGACGTACGCTGACTCCTTCGAGGACACGAGTCTCGAGACCGTGCTGTCGAATCTCGGCGTGGGGCGACTCGTCATCGCCGGCGCACAGACCGACGAGTGCATCCGCTCGACCCTCCACGGCGCGATCGTCCGCGGCTACGACGCGACGCTCGTCAGCGACGCCCACACGACGGAAGACCAGTCGCCCTGGGGCGCGCCGACGCCGGACAAGGTGATCGCGCACACGAACCTGTACTGGAAGTTCCACACCGCGCCGGGGCGGACGGCCGGGACCGTCGAAACCAGCGACGTCGACTTCGGCTAGAGGCCGCCGCGGAGCTCCTCGAGCGCGTCCCAGCGGGAGTCGCCGTGCTGCTCCTCGTGCGTGTGCGGCTCGACGTTCAGGTCCTTGCCGCAGACCGGGCACAGGCCGGCGCAGTTGGGGTCGTGCAGGATCTTGTCCGGCAGCTCGAGCGCAATCGCATCGTGCGCCCACGCTGAGAGGTCGAGCACGTCGTCGGTGACGTACGGCGAGCGCAGGTCCTCGTCCTCCCCCGGCCTCGTCGCCTGGTACTCCTGGGCGTCGATGCGGAGCTCGAGCACGCTGTCGGCGAGGCAGCGGAAGCACGGGCCTTCGAGGCGGACGCGGAACGACAGCTTGAGGACGAAGCCGGAGGCGGCCTTCGTCACCGTCAGCTGAGCCGGGACGAGCGCAGGGTCAGGCGCGTACGCCTGGCCGCCGAGCACGAGCGGCTCGATCTCCACCTCGATACGCTCGTTGAACTGCTCTCCGATGCGCAGCCGGAGATGCCGCAGGTTGAACGTGGTCACGAACCTACGGTAGCGCTACGCGGCGGCGCGTTCGGGCGCCGCAGAGGGCGTCCGGCGCGGAAGCGCGGTGACGGGCGCGGGCGCCGGCCTGCGGGCCACGAGGATGAGCGCGACCGACGCGAGCACGATGAGGCCCGCAACGAGCTCGCGTGCGCCGAGATGCTCACCGACGAGCGCCCAGCCGAGGACGACGGCGACGGCCGGGTTCACGTAGGCGTACGTGGAGAGCAACGGCGTCGACGCGTTCTTGAGCAGCCAGCCGTACGCCGTGTAGGCGAGGATCGAGCCGAAGCCGACGAGATAGGCGATCGAGCCGATGGAGGTGAGCGAGATCGCGCTCGGATGCACGCGGCCGAACTCGCCGGTCGCGCCTGCGAGGACGGCGAGCATGACGCCGGCGCACAGCATCTGCATGCCGGCGCTCAGCACGGAGCTGCCGGGCAGCGGGGCGACGCGGGCGTAGGCCGAGCCGGCCGCCCAGGCGAGCGCTCCGCCGAGGAGCACGAGCGTCCACAGCGGATCGATCGTGCCGCCGCCGCCTGCGAGCAGACCGACGCCGGCGAGGCCGGCGAGGATCCCCGCAGCGGCGAGGAGCGGGATACGAATACCGAAGAAAGCGCGGTCGATGACGGCCATGAAGAGCGGCACGCACCCGACGACGAGGGCGGCGAGGCCGGTGGCGACGTGCTTCTCGGCGAACGCGAGCGCGCCCGTCTCGACGACGAGCAGCAGACCGCCGACCCGGGCTGCGGCGCCCCACTGTCGGCGGCCCGGCCGCTCGGCGGCGACCTCACCGCGGCGGTGCGCCCAGGCGTACAGCAGGGCTCCGGCGATGAGGAAGCGGATGGAAAGCATGACCAGCGGCGGCAGCCCGCGCTCGGCCACGGCGATGCCGAGGTACGTCGATCCCCAGACGACGTAGACGAGACCAAGGGCGGCAGCAAGCTTCATAGCTTCACCGTGCCTAGCCCGCTACTATTAGTGCAAATCGGGATATAATTGCTTAACATGAATAAACGTGATGGATTCCTCGGGCTCGAACTGCGCCATCTGGCCGCGCTCGAAGCCGTGGGACGCACGCATTCGTTCGGCCGCGCGGCACGCGAACTCGGCTACACGCAGTCGGCCGTGAGCCAGCAGATCGCGCACCTCGAGCGCGTCGTCGGCCAGCGGCTCGTCATTCGCCCGGGCGGCCCGCGCCCCGTGTCGCTCACCGAGGCAGGACAGCTCCTGCTCCGGCACGCGGACGCGATCGTCGCGCAGCTCGACGCGGCCCAGGCAGACATGGCCGCCCTGGCCGAGGGGGCGGCCGGCCCGCTCCGCGTCGGCATCCTCCAGAGCGTCGGCGCGCGCATCCTCCCCGCGCTGCTCCGGCGCTTCCGCGACGAATGGCCGCGCGTCGACGTGCAGGTGCACGAGGAAGCCGACGTCCCGGAGCTTCTCCGCCTGGTCGAGCGCGGCGAGCTCGACCTCACGTTCGCGGAGCTGCCGCTGCCGGAGGGGCCGTTCGAATCGCGGGAGGTCCTGCGCGATCCGTACGTGCTGCTCGTGTCCGCGAAGTCGGAGCTCGCGCACCGCGAGGATCCGCTGCCGCTCCGCTCCCTCGCCGGCATGCCGCTCATCGGCTGGCGGACAACGGGCGAGCCCGACCGCTTCCTCCGCGGCCACGTGTCCGAGCTCAACGTCGTCTTCCGGACGGACGACAACGGCACGTTGATGTCGCTCGTCGCCGAGGGCCTCGGCGCGGCGGTCGTCCCCTACCTCGTCGTCAACCCACGCAACCAGGCGCTCGTCGCAGTGCCGCTCGGCGGCCGGCTACCGCCGCGCGTGCTCGGCGTCGTCTGGCATCGCGACCGCTATCGCTCCGCCGCGTCGCAAGCGTTCGTCGACCTCGCGGCCGAGCTCGGCGGCGACTACATGGCAGGGCGAGGAGCCGGCGCGTCTTCGACGCTCGCCGGGCTCAACACCAAGGCCGGAGCGTAAGCCGAGGGCTTACGCGGAGGCGAGCTTCGCGCGTCGGGATGGCGGAGCCACCACGACGCGCGCGGAACTACCAATGACCCAAGACGCCGTGTAAAAGCTCGGCGGCTTCGCCGCCGAGCGATTCCCGCGAAGCGGCGCATCCTTGATCGCGCGAAGTGCGCAGCACTTCGCGCGAGAGCTAGTAGCCGAGATCGTCGCCGGAGCCGTCCGTCGGGCCGATGCCCGCGACGACGGTCTCCTGCGAACGTTCGTGCAGCCGCTCGCGCCCGCGCTTCACCGCGGACAGGAACTTGTCCAGGTTGACCTCGAGCGTCGAGAGGATGCCGTCGGCCCAGTCCTCCATCTCGAGACGCGTCTCACGCGCCTGGCGGCGGGCGTCGTCGACGATGTCCTGCGCCTGGTGCTCGGCGATCTTCACGATCTCGGTCTGCGACGCCTCGCGCACCGCCTGCTCGCGCGCCTCCGCCAGCAGCCTGTCGACCTCGCGCTTCGCCTCCGCGAGCATCTCCTGCCGTTCCTTCACGATCCAGCGCGCCTGCTTGATCTCTTCCGGGATGGTCGCGCGCATCTGGTCGAGGATGTCGTAGATCTCCTCGCGGTCGATGCGGACCTGGTCGGTGAGAGGGACGGCCTTCGCGTTGTGCACGAGGTCGTCGAGCTTGTCGATGAGAACGAGGACGTCCATGGTTTCCAGTTTAGCCCGTAGGGCTGTCAGTCCCCTGGATTCTCCGGCGTCCCCGGACGTCCTGCCGGGAACATCTCCTTGAAGCGGCGGGCGACCGGCTCCGGCACGAGGTCGGAGATGTCGCCGCCGAAGGCTGCAATCTCCTTGACCCCGCTGGACGAGACAAAGCTCACATTCGGGTTGGCCATGACGTACATCGTCTCGATGTCGGGCGCGAGGTGCCGGTTGAGCTGGTTCATCTGGAACTCCCACTCGAAGTCCGACATGACGCGCAGGCCCTTCACGATCGCCTTCGCCTCCCAGCGGTGCGCGAAGTCGACGACGAGCTCGCGGAAGACGTCGATCTCGACATTCGGCAAGTGTGCGAGCGCGGTGTGCAGGAAGTCGACGCGCTCCTCGACCGTGAACATCGGCTGCTTATGGCGTGGCTCGCCGACGACGCCGACGACGACGCGGTCGAAGATGCCGGCGGCTCGGCCGATCACGTCGACGTGACCGTTCGTCACCGGATCGTACGAGCCGGGGCAGATCGCCGTGATCACTGCTCGTACACCGTCACGCGTGTCTGACCGTACTTCCGCGACGTACGTTCCTCGAGCGGCAGCTCCGGCTGCGTGCGCGCATCCGTTTCGACGACGAGCATCCCGTCGTCCGAGAGGACGGCCGGGAGATAGCGCGCGAGTTGGGGCTGGACGTCGGTGTAGATGTCGTACGGAGGGTCGACAAGGACGAGATCGTACTTCCTGCCTGCCGAGGCTTCGGCGGAGAGCGCTGCGATCGCGTCGCGGCGCAGAACCGTCGCCTGCAGCTTGAGCTTGTCGAGGTTTCGCTCGATCGCGCGCACGGCGTCCGGGTCCGACTCGACGAAGACCGCTCTGGCGGCGCCGCGCGAGAGTGCCTCGAGCCCCATCGCGCCCGACCCCGCGTACAGGTCGAGGACGGCCGCGCCGTCCACGGGGCCGACGATGTTGAACACGTTCTCGCGCACGCGGTCCGAGGTCGGCCGCGTGTGCTGCCCCGCCGGGGCGTTGATCGTGTGGCCCCTGTGGGAGCCGGCGATGATCCGCACGCGCAGAAGCTTAGGGCTGGGCCAGGCAGGCGTCGTGCGACGACGGCGCCACGCTGACCTTCTCGAGCACCCGTCCGTTCGCGTCGAGGACGCACAGCGTCCCCTCGTCGAGCGACGGAGTGAGCACGCGTCCAGCGGCGAACTGCACGTTGTAGGAGCCGACCGGGATCCGCGTCGTGGTCAGCAGCTGCGCGGTGGGCTCGTGGTAGACGCGCAACGTCCCGGACGCTCCGCTCGTCACGTAGGCGCGGTCGCCGAGGAACGTCACGTGCTGCGGCGCGCCGTCCGCCGCAAGCGTCGGGCCGCCGTGCACGGCGATCGTGCTCGCCTCACCGGCGGTGATCCACGCGCGCCCGCTCGGCGCGAATCCGACGTCGTGCGCGAGGAACGGCGGCTTCACCGTCCCCGTGTGCCGCGGCCGCACCGGGTCGGAGACGTCGACGACGGCGATCGCGTTCGAGGCCGTCCCGAGCCCGACCCATAGCGTGCGTCCGTCCGGCGCAAGCGACACATGACGCGGCCACTGCGACAGCTTCACCTGACCGACGACGACGCCGCGCAGGACGTCGATCGCCACCAGCTCGGTGTGCCCCGAGTCGCTTACGAACGCATGCCGGCCGTCGTGCGCGGCTGCGGTGTAGCGCGGCTCGCCGAAGCCCTCGATCACGTGCCGCTCGAGCACCGTCACGCGGCCGGTGACCGTGTGCGCGACGACGGCGTGGTCGCCCACGCGCTCGATGCTGAACGGGGATGGCGCCGTCGGAATGCGGCGATAGACGTGCCCGGTCGTCATCCCGACGAGGACGACCTGCGCCTCCGTGTCGGCCGTGACGTAGGCGAGCGGCTCGTGCGCGAGGACGGCCGGAGCGGCTGCAAGGGCAAGGAGGAACTGGCGCCGGTCCATCCTGTCTATACGGTGCCGCGCGTGGAATCGGTCCCGCTCCGGCGCAACCGCGACTTCGTGCTGCTCCAGAGCGGGCAGCTGCTGTCGAACGTCGGGACACAGGTGACGCAGATCGCGTACCCGCTGCTCGTGTTGGCGCTCACGCACTCGCCGGCGAAAGCCGGGATCGTCGCCTTCGCGCGCGCCATTCCGCTCTGGCTCTTCGCGCTTCCGGCCGGGCTCGCCGCCGACCGGTTCAGCCGGAAGCGGATCATGATCACCTCCGACGTCGTCCGCACGGTGACCGTGACCGCGCTCGGTGTCGCCCTCGTCCTCCATCACGTGGCCTTCTGGGAGATCCCGATCGTCGCGTTCGTCGAAGGCGCCGGCGCCGCGCTCTTCAGCGGCGCACAGATGGGAGCGATGCGCTCCGTGGTTCCGCGGCCGCAACTGCCGATGGCGACGAACGTCCTTACCGCGCGCACCGCGATCGTGCGGCTCGCTGGCCCGCCGCTCGGTGGCATCCTCTTCGGCTTCGGCCGCGCGCTGCCGTTCCTCGCGGATGCCGGCTCCTACGCGGCGTCGACCGGGTCGCTCCTCGCGATGCGCACGCGATTCGAGGAGGAGCGCGAACGTGAGTCGGCGTCGATGGTGCACAGCCTGCTGGAGGGCATCCGCTTCCTCTGGTCGAACCCGTTCCTGCGGACGATCGTCGGCATCTTCACGTTCGCGCAGATCGTCTTCCCCGGCGTGTCGCTCGCGCTCGTCGTCATCGCCAAGCGGCAAGGGCTGTCGGGCGCCGAGATCGGCGCGCTCGTCGCCGTCTTCGGCGCCGCGCTCCTGGTCGGCTCCGCGATCTCGCCGCTCATGCGCACGCTGCTTCCGTCGCGTGCGCTGATCGTGCTCGAGTTCTGGACCTGGGCCGGCTGCGCGCTCTTCCTCATCTGGCCGAGCGTCTACGTGTTGACGGCAAGCCTCATCCCGACTGCGCTCGCGATTCCGACAACGGACTCGATCGTCTGGCCGTACCAGCTCTCGCTCACGCCGGACCGGCTGATCGGCCGCACGACGGCGGCGATCAGCTCTCTGACCGGCGCCACTGCCGCGCTCGGGCCGCTCGCGGCCGGATTCCTGCTCGCAACCGTCTCCGCTCGGGCGACGATCGCGGTGTTCGCGACGTTCGGCGTCGCGATGGCCGTCTGGGGAACGCTCAGTCCGGCGATTCGAGCAGCGCCGGCGATCGACGAGCTATAGCGCGCGCCTGCTCGAGCAACACCCGGTCGCGCTTGAAGTTGGCGAACCGGAGGTCGGACATCCCGGACTGGCGCGTGCCGAGCAGCTGGCCGGTGCTGCGGAGGTCGAGGTCGACCTCCGCGAGCTCGAAGCCGTCCGTCGTCGCCACGAGCGCGTCGAGGCGCCTCTGCGCCGACTCCGTCAGCTCCTCGATCGGCCGCGAGACGAGCACGCAGAACGACTGCTCGGCGCCGCGGCCGACACGGCCGCGCAGCTGATGGAGCTGCGCAAGCCCGAAGCGGTCGGCCTCCTGCACGATCATCACGGTCGCGTTCGCCACGTCCACGCCGACCTCGATGACGGTGGTCGCAACGAGGACGTCGATCTCCCCCGCCTTGAAGCGCGCCATCGTGGTGCGCCGCTCCGCCGCCTTCTGGCGGCCGTGCACGCATCCGACGCGGAAGTCGCGCAGCTCCGCGCGCTGTAGCCGCTCCGCCTCGGCCTCGGCGGCTCGGGCGCGCGAGGTCTCCGACGCTTCGATGAGCGGACAGACGACATACGCCTGCCGCCCCTCGTCGAGCAGCCGGGTCAAGCGCGTGTACGCCTCCGACGCCCGCTCCTCGCCGATGTGCGTCGTGATGACCGGCTTGCGCGACGCCGGCGGCTTCGCGATCTCCGACACGGCGAGGTCGCCGTAGACCGTCAGCGCAAGCGTGCGCGGAATCGGCGTCGCCGTCATGTGCAACACGTGCGGGCCACGTCCCTGTGCGAGCGCCTGCCGTTGCTCCACGCCGAACCGGTGTTGCTCGTCGACGACGGCGACCGCGAGGTCCCGCAGCTCGACGCCCTCCTGGATGAGCGCGTGTGTGCCGACGACGACGTCGGCGCCGAGCGCGCTCGCGCGCTCGCGCTTCGGCGTCGCGTTCGTCAGCAGGCCGCACGACACGCCGAGCGCGAGGCACAGATCAGAGACGGTGTTGAAGTGCTGTTCGGCGAGCGTCTCCGTCGGAGCCATGAGCGCGCCCTGCCGGCCATTCTCGACCGCACGCAGCAACGCGTACAGCGCGACAACGGTCTTGCCTGAGCCGACGTCGCCCTGCAAGAGGCGCTGCATCGGCACCGTGCGCGTGAGGTCGTCGTCGATCTCGCGGATGGCCTGCTCCTGGTACGGCGTCAACGCGAACGGGAGCGACTTGCGATAGCGGACGATCAGGTCGCCCGCCTCGCCGAGCGACGGTGCGAGCGTGCGCTCGCGCTCGGCGGCGCGTCGCGCGATGCCGATCTGGAGCAGCAGCAACTCGTCGAACGCGAGCCGCCTCCGGCCGATCTCCGCCTCGTCCTCGCTCCGCGGCCGGTGGACGACCGCGAGCGCGTCACGCTTGAGCGGCAGCGACTCGCCGGCGCGCACCGCCGCCGGCAGTGGATCGAAATAGTCGAAGACATGCGGCAGCGCAGCCTCGACGACGCGGCGCACGGTCTTCGCCGCGATTTCCTCCGCCGCGGGATACACCGGAGCGAAGTCGGCGGTCGCCCGCGCCTCTCCCAGGTCGTAGGAGCGCACGTCGAAGCCGTAGCGGCCGGTCTTCCCGCGCAACCGGACGCGCATTCCGGGCTTCAGCTGGTCGGCGATCCAGGGCTGGTTGAACCACGTCGCGCCGATGGACGCCGTGCCGTCGGAGACGCGCACGGTGACGAGCGTGCGCCGTCCGCGCAGCGGGCGCTTCGAGACGTTGAGGACGTCGCCGACGATCACGACCTCCTCGTCGCCGTGCAACTCGGCGATCGCGACCTCGTCGGCCGCGTTCTCGTAGCGGCGCGGCACGTGCTCGAGCAGGTCGCGCACCGTGGTGATGCCGAGGGTCGCGAGCTTGCGCTTCAGCGTCGCGCCCACCCCGGGCAGGGAGTCGAGCGAGGCTTCGAGGCGCTGCGGGCGAGGCCTCCCGCGGGTCGCCGGCCAGGCCGGTGGTTGGTCCAGCCTTGCAAACGCCGTCTGTCGACGGGTCTCGATCATCGTGCTCAGCGCCAGAGCGCTTGCAACGCTAGAAGGCGGACCGGACGGAGTCGTCGAACCAGAAGAGGCCGACGGTCCCCGGACCCGCATGCGTCCCGATCACGGCCCCGAGCTCGGTCTCCACGTCGATCGTGGACTGCGGGCGCAGGTCGCGCACCATCTTCACGAGCTCTGCCGCCCGCTCGGGCGCGTCCGCGTGGGCGGTGCCGAAGCGCAGCTCCGGCCCGTCCACTGTCACCGTCTGCACTGTGTCGACGAACTCCTGGAACGCCTTGCGATTCCCACGGACGCGTTTGACCGGCACGACCTCGCCGCCGCGGATGGTCAGGATCGGCTTGACGTGGAGCAACTCGCCCGCGAAGGCCCTCGCCCGGCCGATGCGACCGCCGCGCGCGAGGAACTCGAGCGTGTCCACCGTGAACAGCAAGCCGTGCCCCTCGCGGTAGTGCTCGACGAGCGCGTCGATCTCGTCGTCGGTCGTGCCGCGCTCGAGCCTGCGCTGGATCGCGAGCGCGAGCATCGTGATGGCAGCAGACGCGGTTTCCGAGTCGATCCTGCGCACGCGGTCGTCGGCCGCAAGCCCCGCGCTCTGGAAGGTTCCGGAGAGGCTCGCGGCGATGTGGATCGAGAAGATGCGCTCGTACCCCGCGAGCTCCTCGTAGACGGCACGGAAGTCGGCCGGCGTCGGTTGCGATGTCGTCGGGAGCGTCTCCGACGTCGGCAGGCGCGCGTAGAACTCGGCCGCGGTCAGGTCGACGCCGTCGCGGTAGCTCTCGGTGCCGAAGTTGACGTAGAGCGGGACGACGCGCCAGTTCGGGAAGCGGTCGGCTGCATTGGGAAAGTCCGCCGTCGAGTCGAGGACGATCGCCGTGTTCGCGGCGTTCAGATTCACGCGCGGCTGCCGGCGGCGTTCTTGATCGCGTCGACGATCTCCTCCAGCTCCTGGTCCTTGCGCAGGCACGCGGTCGCCCCGGCTTCCCGCAACGCGTTGATCTCGTGCCCACCGGCGGAAGCGGTGAGGCACACGACCGCAGTCTGCGGGCACGCGGCCAGCACTGCCCGCGTCGCCTGCACGCCGTCGAGGCCTGGGAGGCGGTAGTCCATGAGGACGACGTCGGGGTTGTGCTCGATCGCCGCGGGAACGGCGGCGCCGCCGTCGCCGACGGACGCGACCACATCGATGTCGTCGCGAAGCGAGAACAACAACTCGAGCGCTTCGCGGAACACCGCATTGTCCTCCACGAGGAGGATCCGCACGGGCGCCGCCCCGGTCACGTCTTGAGACTACTCGGCGGAGAGAAGCAGCGGGTAGTGCGGCTGACCGCCGTCCTGCACGTCGACGTCGAGATCGGGGTGCGCAGCGGCGATACGCTCGACGAGCTCGTCGAGCGGAGGCGCGTCCAACCCGGCGAGGAGCGTGAGCAGGTCGCGCGGCTCGGCCAGCAGCCGCTCGGCAACGGCGACCGCGACGTCCTCGAAGTCGGTTCCGCCCGCGACCGGCTCCCCCGTGGCGAGACCGAGCCATTCGCCCCTCCGGATGGAGATGCCGCCGAGCTCGACGTCGCGCGACGCGACGGTGACCTCGCCGGCCGCGACCGCCGCGACCGCTTCGCGCATGTCCGCCGCGTTCTCGGCCGCCGTTCGGGAGCCGTCGAACGCGACCATCGCTGCAAGCCCCGCGGGGATGGAGTCGGCTGCGACCACCACGACTGGCCGCCCCGCGTGCGCGGCGGCGTGCTCGGCGGCGAGGACGATGTTCGAGTTGTTCGGCAGGAGGATCGCCTCCTCCGAGGCGAGCGATTGCACGGCGGTGAGCAGGTCGGCGGTGGACGGGTTCATCGTCTGCCCGCCCTCGACGATCGCGATCGGCCCCATCCCTTGCGCGAGCGTCTCGAACAGGCGGCGATTCCCGTCGCCGGCGACGACGGCCACGACACCCGTCGCAGCCGCGGCCTCCGCCGGCGGGTCCGGGGCGGCAGCGAGCAACCGCTCCTCGCGCTGATGCGTCTGCTCGTGCATGTTCGCGATCTCGATCCGATCGATCGTGCCGACCTCCGTGCCGAGCGAGAGCGCCGCGCCGGGGTCGTCGGTGTGCACGTGCACCTTCAATGCGTTCTCGTCGCCGACGACGAGCAACGAGTCGCCGAGCTGCTCCAGCTTCGCCTCCAGGGCGTCACGGTCGAGGTCGCGCCCTTCGACCAGGAAGACCGTGCAGTAGCGGTACGGGGACAGCTCCTGGTGCACGGCCTCGAAGCTGAGCGGCTCCTCACGCGGCTGAGGCAGCGGCAAGGGCTCTCCGCTCACCGTCGCGGCCACGCCGCGAACGAGCTCGAGCAGCCCGGCCCCGCCCGCATCGACGACGCCTGCGTCGCGGAGCACCTGCAGGTTCTCCGGCGTCCGCGCGACGGCGATCTCGCCGCGGCGGACGAGCTCGATGAGCAGGTCGCCGAGCGCAGGTCCCTCGAGCGCGCGCGCCTCCGCCTCCTCCGCGAGCTCGCGGATGACCGACAGCATCGTTCCCTCCACCGGCCTGCGCACCGCCCGGTACGCGGCGTCGGACGCCCCGCGCAGCGCCAGGGCGGCGGCATTCGCGTCGATGCGCGGGCCGTCGGTCTCGCCGAGGACGTCGGCCGCGCCGCGCACGATCTGGGAGAAGATCACGCCGCTGTTGCCGCGCGCGCCCATGAGCGCGCCGCGTGCGATGTCGCGGGCAAGCGACTGCCGGCTCGCGGCCGAGGTCTGCTCGACCGCCTCGGAGACCGCGCGCACGGTCATCGTCAGGTTCGTCCCGGTATCGCCGTCCGGCACCGGATAGACGTTCAGGTCGTCGATGCGCTGCCGGCTTGCCTCGAGCGAGGCGAGCGCGCCGTCGACGATCTTCTGGAGGACCTCCAGATCGCCGTTGAGCTTCACTTCGGTCTCCGCACGTCATCAATGTGCACTTCGACGGCACGGATTGGAAGACCCGTCATGCGGCCGACCTCATAGGAGACGCGGTTTCGGATCGTCGACGCCACTTCAGCGAGGTTGAGGCCGTACTCGACGACGACGTGCAGGTCGATCGTCACTTCGTCGCCGTCGCGGCCGATTTCGATCCCCTTGCGGGCGCGCTCGGGCAGCCACTTCGGGCCTGCCATCGCGACCACTCCGTAACACTCGCGGGCGGTCTCGCCCACGATGTGCTCGATCGCCGCGTTCGCGATCGTGATCTTGCCGAGGGAAGAGGAGGACACCGCCTGCACCAGCGGGTTGGACGACCCGCCGACGCTCAAGGTTGCGCATGGAGGCGCGAAGCATGGAGTTCATCCGCAACGGCGCCGGAGAGTCGTGGCACTTTCAGGCCGGTAACAGCTACCGGTCGTGGCTCAACGGTGCCGCGCGGCGCAGACCGGTAACAGTTACCCCGTCGTTGGTGTCACGACTTCTGCGCGGCGGCGAGGCACGCCTCAAAGCTTGCCTTGACCGTCACTCTCGCCGTCGATGATCGCGTGCCAGGCGGAGTCACGGCGCTCGCCGCCGGCCAAGCCGCGCAGACGGTGGTCCCGGCCCGAGCGCGGCGATATGACCGGCTCCGAGGCGGGATGCTGCCTATGACCGGACCTAGATCAGACGGCCTTGGTGACTTTGCCGGCCTTGAGGCAGCGCGTGCAGACGTACGCCCGCGTCGCCTTGCCGTTCAAGACCATGCGGACGTGCTGCAGGTTCGGGTTGAAGCGGCGCTTCGTGGCCACCATCGAATGGCTCCGATGGTTCCCGAACCCCGGCTTCTTCCCACAGATTGAGCAGACCTTCGACATCGGCGGGGCAGTGTAGCGACTAAGGCGTCGCTTGCGACGCCGACCATAAGAGGCGGTGCCGGCTGCGCCGGCGCCGCCGCTCCCGGCGTAGACCTCTGACGCGAGGCCAGACGGTCTCGCCCCGTCTACGAACACGCAGCGTGCGAGCTCACCCGATCGTCCCCAAACGACCGCGCGGACTCCACCTTTCGCCGGCTAGCCCGCCTTGGCGGTGGCGCGCAGCTGGTTGAACAGGTCGGCCATCTCGAGCGCGGTCCGCACGGCCTCTGCACCCTTGTCCGCGCGGGCCATCGCCTGCTCGAGCGTGTTCGTGGTGAGGACGCCGAATGCCACCGGAACGCCGGTCTCGAGGGCGGCGAGCTGGAGGCCCGACGCCGCCTCGCCGGCGACGTACTCGAAGTGCGCCGTCTCGCCGCGGATGACGCAGCCGAGCGCAATGATCGCGACGTAGCGGCGCGTCTTCGCCAGGGCCATTGCGCCGAGAGGAAGCTCGAACGCCCCGGGCACCGGCATGACGGTCACGTGCTCGCGCTCGATCCCGGCGCGGTCGAGCTCCGCGAGAGCCGACTCGAGCAGCCTGTTCGTCACGTCGCCGTTGAAGCGGGAGAGGACGATCGCGATGCGCTTCCGTGTCCCCTGCGGCGAGCCCTCGACGATGTCGAGCCCGTCCGGGAGATCGAGCGCGCCGGGCGCGTGACCCGCCAGCTGCTCCGGCTCCGCGACGACGGCCGGCTCCTCGCCGGTGTCGTCCTCCCGAACCTCGACCTCTTCCTCGGATTCGACTTCGGCCTCGACGAGTTGCTCGCCGGGCCAGTGCTCGCCGCTCTCGTCGCTCACTCGTCCTCCTCGAACCGCAGTCCCTGATGGTGCAGGCCGTGGCCGAGCTTATCCCGCTTGGCGGCCAGATACCGCCGGTTCTCCGGATGGGGCTGCATCTCGATCGGCACCTGCTCCGTCACTTCCAGCCCGAACGCCTGCAGCCCGGACACCTTCTTCGGGTTGTTCGTCAGGAGCCGGATGGTGGTGAGGCCGAGCTCGCTGAGGATCTGGTTGCCGATCCCCCACTCCCGCTCGTCGGCGGCGAAGCCGAGCGCGAGGTTGGCGTCGACCGTGTCGAGACCGCCCTCCTGCAGCTCGTACGCCTTCAATTTGTTCAGCAATCCGATCCCGCGACCTTCCTGCGCCATGTACAGGAGGACGCCGCGCGGCTCGTCGGAGATGAGCTTCATCGCCGCGTCGAGCTGCTCGCCGCAGTCGCAGCGAAGCGAATGGAAGACGTCGCCGGTGAGGCATTCCGAGTGCACGCGTACGAGCACGTTCTGCTCGCCGTCGACGTCGCCGTGCACGAGCGCGACGTGCTGTTTGCCGGTGAGCGTCTCGCGGAACAGCACCGCGTCGAAGTCGCCGTACGCGGTCGGGAGCCGGACGGTGATCTCGCGGTCGACGAGCTTCTCGTGCCGGCGCCGGTACTCGATCAGGTCGGCGACGGTCACGAGCTTCATGTCGTGCCGGGCGCAGAACTCGATCAGATCGGGAACGCGAGCCATCGTCCCGTCGTCCTTCATCACCTCGCAGATGACGCCTGCGGGAATGAGCCCCGCGAGCCGCGCGAGGTCGACCGCGGCTTCCGTCTGGCCTGCACGCTGAAGGACGCCGCCGTCGCGCGCGCGGAGCGGGAACACGTGACCGGGCTGCACGAGGTCGGCGCCGTCCTTCGAGGGATCGATCGCCACCTGGATCGTGCGCGCGCGATCCTGCGCGGAGATTCCGGTCGAGATTCCCTCGCGCGCCTCGATCGAGACGGTGAACGCCGTGCCATAGGGCGTCTCGTTGCGGTCGGTCATCATGCGCAGGCCGAGCGCGTCGCACCGCTCGCCGGTGAGGCCGAGACAGATGAGGCCGCGCCCCTCCTTCGCCATGAAGTTGATCGCCTCCGGCGTCGCGAACTGCGCGGCGATGGTCAGGTCGCCCTCGTTCTCGCGATCGTCGGCGTCGACGACGACCACCATCCGCCCGGCGCGGATCTCCTCGATGCCCTCTTCGACGGACGCGAAGCTCATAGGTTCATGGTAAGGCGCTCGACGTACTTGGCGATCACGTCGACCTCGAGGTTGACCGCGTCGCCCGGCTCGAGCGCTCCGAGCGTCGTCGCCTCGAGCGTGTGCGGGACGAGCGCGACCGCGAAGCCGGCATTGTCGAGCCCAGCGAGGGTGAGCGACGTCCCGTCCACGGTGATCGAGCCCTTTTCGACGCAGTAACGGAGGACGTCGGGCGGGGCGTCGAACCACGTGAGCCCGTCCGCGGCTCCGCGGAGCGAGCCGACGCCGTCGACATGCCCCTGCACGATGTGGCCGCCCATCGGCTCACCGGCGCGCAGCGCGGGCTCGACGTTGACCTCGTCGCCGGCAGCGAGCCCGCCGAGCGTCGAGCGCTCGAGCGTCTCGCCGACGACGTCGAACGAGAGCGGCGCAGCGGATACGACCGTTAGGCACACTCCGGAGATCGCGACGGAGTCGCCGACGGCCGCAGACGTTCCCGGCGCTTCGACGACGAGGCGCGAGCCGTCGAAGGAGACGACGCGGCCGCGCTCGCGGACGATCCCCGTGAACATGCAGACAGGTTACGGCTCGTGGAGGTATCCCTCGAGCAGCACGTCCTCGCCGACCCGCCGCGCGCGCATCCCCTTGACCTCGGCCGCGACGTCGCCGATGAAGCGCGGGCCTTCGCCCGCGACGACCGGGGCGACGAAGAGGACAAGCTTGTCCACGAGGCCGGCGGCCACGAAGGCGGTGGCAATCGTCGGCCCCCCTTCGAGCAGGAGCGACTGCACCCCCTCGGCAGCGAGCGCGTGCAGCTCGTCCTCGAGCGGGCCGCTGCGCAGCTCGAGCGCCCCTGCTTCTCCGTGGCCGAACGCGAGCCGGCGCGGCTGCTTCGTCGCACCGACGTCGCGCGCGTCGAGGCGCGGATCGTCGGCGCGCACCGTGCCCATGCCGACCGCGACCGCGTCCACCGACGCGCGCAGCTCGTGCACGAGGCGGCGCGACTCCTCGCCCGACACCCAGCGCCGCCCGGGAACGGTCACGCGCCCGTCGACGGTGATCGCGAGCTTCAGCGTCACGTGCGGACGGCCGAGCGCCGCCCACGTGCGCCACGCCTCGTTCTGCCGACGTGCGTCGACGCTCTCGATGACTTCGACCTCGACGCCGGCCGCGCGCAGCCGGTCGACGCCGCCGGCCGCCTTCGGGTTCGGATCGAGCGCGCCGACGACGACGCGCGCAACGCCCGCGGCAGCCACAGCGTCGGAGCAGGGCGGTGTGCGGCCGTGATGCGCGCACGGCTCGAGCGTCACGTACAGCGTCGCGCCACGTGCTCGCTCGCCCGCCTGCGCGAGTGCGACCGTCTCCGCGTGGTCGACCGCGTCGTACTCGTACCAGCCCTCGCCGACGATCTCGCCGTCGGCAACGACGACCGCGCCGACCAGTGGATGGTCGCGCACCTTGCCCCGGCCGCGCTCCGCGAGCTCGAGCGCTCGCTGCATGAAGTTCACGCCAGTGCTTGTACCAGCCGCCGGTACGCGCGCGGCAGGTCTTCCCGCCCGAAGATCGCGTTGCCGGCGACCATGAGCGTCGCCCCTGCGTCGTAGACGGAGCGGACGTTGTCGTTGTCGATGCCACCGTCGACCTGCACGTGCACCGACTCCGGAAGCGCAGCCCGCGTGCGCGCGATGCGCTCGAGCGAGCCTTCGATGAACTCCTGACCGGAGTAGCCGGGGTGGATGCTCATGCACAGGACGATGTCCGCGTCGCCGGCGACCTTCGCCACGTCCTCGGGCTCCGACTCGGGATTGAACGCGACGCCGACCTGGAGCCCGTGCTCGCGCGCGACCGCGATCGTCCCGGGGACGTCGTCGACGGCCTCGTAGTGGAAGGTCACGCTGTCGCCGCCGGCTTCCGCGATCTGCGGGAAGTGGCGCTGCGGGTTGTCGACCATGAGGTGGCAGTCCATCGCGCCGTCCATCGCGTGCACGATCGGCGCGATCGAGCGCAGGACGATCGGCCCCATCGTGATCGGCTCGACGAAGTGGCCGTCCCCGACGTCGAAATGGAAGACGCGCACGCCCGCGCGCAAGAGAATCTCGACCTCGTCTCCCAGCCGCGAGAAGTCAGCCGCGTAGAGCGACGGCTCGATCTCGACCGTCCGCACCCACTCCTGCCAGCCCATGGGGCGACTCTAAGCGGTCAGGCGGGCGATGAAGAAGCCACTCGTACCGTGCTCATACGGAAGCGTCAGGAGGAACTCCGGCCGCCTGGGATGGGCGAACTGGGGCCACTCCTCCCCGAGCGGCAGGACGGTGAGCCCGCTCGCCCCGACGACGGCCTCGTTCTCGTCCGCGTTCATCGTGCAGACGGAGTAGACGATCGTCCCGCCGGGACGCACGCGCTCGGCGGCGGAGCGCAGGAGGGCGAGCTGGAGCTCGGGCAGCGGCTTGGCGCGCCAGCGCAGGTCGGGACGCGCGGCGAGGACGCCGAGGCCGGAGCAGGGCGCGTCCACGAGCGCGCGGTCGTAGCCGGTCAGCTCCGGCGGGAGCGCGGTCGCGTCCGCCTCGACGACGTTGACGTTCGACGCACCGAGCCGCGCCGCGTTCTCCCGGAGCTCGCTCGCGCGGTGCGGGTCGATCTCGACCGCGGTCACCTCGCCGCGCTGCTGCGTTGCCTTGCCGCCGGGCGCCGCGCACAGGTCGAGCACGCGCTCGCCCTCCAGCGAGCCGACCACGAGTCCGGCGAGCTGCGAGCCACGGCTCTGCGGCCAGATGCGTCCCTCCGCCACCGCAAGGTCGTCGACACGGTCGACGCGATATGCACCCGGGATATCAGTTGCCTCGCCCGGCGGGCCGCCGCGGACGAGACGGACGACGGTCTCGAGCGGCTCGTTCTGCGCGCGCATGAGCACGAGCGCCTCGTCGGGGCCGAAGTCCCGCGTCCAGACGTCGGCGATCCAGTCCGGATACGACTCCTTCAGCGGACCGTCCGGGAGCGCGTCCAGCAGCCCGCGCATGCCGGCGGTGAGGCGACGCATGACCGCGTTCGTGAACGGGACGGCGCGCTCCAGACGGGCGCGGCGCACGAGCTCGACCGACTCGTTCGCGGCCGCGTGCGGCGCGGTCTCGGTGTAGCCGAGCTGGTACGCACCGAGCCGCAGCGCGGCGCGGACGGGCGGGTCGAGTTTTCGCACCGGGCGCTTGCCGAGCGTCTCGATCGCGTGGTCGAGCGTGCGGACGCGTTGGACGGCGCCGTACGCGAGCCGCTGCGCGAACCCGCGCTCGCGCTCGTCGAGACCCTTCGCCGCTGTGCGAAACGCGCGATCGGCGTACGCCTCCTGCTCGAACACGCGCAGCAGGACTTCGTAGGCGGCGCGCCGCGCAGGGCTAACGTCGGCCACGGAGATACGCCTCGTAGTCCATGCGCCGGCCGCCGGCCGGCTGGACTTCGACCGGGACGAACTCGCCGCCGTCGGCGCGCGCCTTCCAGACGACGAGATCGCCCATCCGTGCACCGATGTGCGGCGACAGCGCACGCACGCGGTTCACGAGCTCCTGCGCCGGCAGTGACGCGTCGAGCTCGCGATCGGCCGCGGTGATCTTCTCCGCGTAGCTGACGCCCTCGTCCGGCTGCTGCGTGAACACCGGATGCTCGAGCACGCCGTCGAGCAGCCGCGCCGCGACCTCGGCCGCGTGCGA
Source organism: uncultured Actinomycetes bacterium (assembly GCA_963744355.1). GTDB lineage: Bacteria > Actinomycetota > Thermoleophilia > Gaiellales > Gaiellaceae > Palsa-739. The sequence continues at coordinate 1,760,767 of CAVUTE010000001.1, read as the reverse complement.
GTACACGACGCCGGCGTCGTCCTCCGGCCCGATCCCGAATGCCTCCTGCGCCGCGATCGGCCCCGCGTCGAGCTCCTTCGTCGTGCGGTGGATGGTCACGCCCGTCTCTGCGTCGCCGACCATGATCGCGCGCTCGACCGGCGCCGCCCCGCGCCAGCGCGGCAGAAGCGACGGGTGCACGTTCAGCCACAGCGCGCGCGACAGCAGCGACTCGGGAATGAGCAGCCCGTACGCGCACACGACGACGGTGTCGGCGGCGAGATCGTCGCGCTCGTGGACGACGGGGATGCCGAGCCGCTCCGCCGCCTGTTTCGCCGGCGACGGCGCAAGCTTCTGGCCTCGCCCGCGCGGCGCGTCCGGGCGCGTCAGCAGCTGCACGACGTCGTGCTTCGCGGCGAGGCGCCCGAGCACGTCGGCGCCGAAGGGCGCGGTCGCCGCGACCGCGAGTCGGCTCACTAGGAAATGACGATGCGCGGGCGCAGCAGCGCGAGCGCCTCGCGGCGCGCTTCCGGCGTCGTCTGGTCGATGATCAGCACGCCGTCGAGATGGTCGACCTCGTGCTGCGCAGCGCGGGCGAAGATGTCGTCCAACTCGAAGCGCACGTCCTCGCCGTTCTCGTCCTTGCCCTCGAGCGTGATGCGCATCGGCCGCTCGATCGGGACGAGCACGCCCTGGATGGAGAGGCACCCCTCCTCCGCGAAGTCGGTCTCGTCGCCGCGCTCGACGATCTCGGGATTGACCACCGCGGCGACGACGTCCTTGCTCGGCGTGAACACGAACAGGCGCTGGAGGGTGCCGACCTGGTTCGCGGCGAGCCCAATGCCGTGCGCGTCGCGCATGAGCCGTTTCATCCGCTCGACGAGGCTCCGCAGCTCGTCGTCGAAGAGCTCCACCGGCCGAGCGGCCATCTTCAGGGCCACGTCCGGGTACTGCCGGATCTGGGCGAGGGCAAGCCGACGTCGCGCCTCGTTCTCGGCGTCCAGCTCCTCCTCGATGACTTCGCCTTCGACCTTGGACATTGCAGTCGGCACACTAACGACGTGGATCCGCGGGAGTTGAAGGACATCATGAGCCAGGGTGCGATCCGTCCCGAGACGTCACGCGACCGCGAGGAGCGGCGCGTGCTCGAGGCGGACCTCGCCGAGAGCCCGGTCAAGGGACAGCCGTTGCGTCAGCGGCTGCGCAACTTCCGGCCCGACGCCGAGTCGGCCGTGCGCGCCCTCGGCGGGCCGCTCGTGTGGATGCGCCGGCTGCGCGCCATCGAGGTGCTGCTCGACCAGCATGAAAGACAACTGGACGCCGCGTGGCGCGAGACCGATCCTGCCGACTGGCCTCGCGTTGCACGCGAGTGGGACTTCTCCGAGATCAACGACCTCATCGCGACGCACAACCGGTATTTCCCCGCTGAGGCGCGCCTTCCCATGGATCCGCGCACGCGCGACTTCATCCGGATCAACGGCCGCCGGTACGAGCGCGAGCCGCTCGACGCCGACTGGATCCTCAGGCGCTGGCCGGCTGAACATCCCTAGTGCAGAACGAGCACACGCTCGCGGCGAGCGGGATCTCACTGAGGCAATGCGGGCACGGCCTTGTCGTCGGCTCGTCCTTCTGCCGGCGCGCGGTAAGGGCGTTCATCGGCTTGACGATGAAGTAGAAAACGACGGCGGCGATCGCGACGAAGGTGACCAGGTAGTTGATGAAGTCGCCGTACAGGAAGACGCTGCGGTGGATGGTGAAGTTGAGGTTGAAGAACTGAGTCTTCCCAAAGATCGCCCCGATGAGCGGCGTGATGAAGTCTCGAACGAGCGCGGTGACGACCGCGGCGAATGCGGTGCCGATGACGAAGGCGACCGCCAGCTCGACGAGGTTCCCGCGCAGGAGGAACGCCTTGAAGTCCTTCATGTGGCGAGAGATTAGAGGCTCTGCGGGTCCACGTCGACCACCACGCTCAGCCCGGCGCGACGCATCGCCGGAGCTGCGGCTGAGAGGAGCGCAGCGGCTCTCGCCGCGAGCGCTCGCGGCCGGTCCGTTTTCGCGACGAGTTGTGCGCGATGCTTGCCGCGCAGTCGCAGCAACGGAGCCGGGCCGAGCAGCTCGTGGCCGGCGAGCCCGGCCTTCAGCTCCTCGAGCGCGCGCAGGGTGTCGTCCTGCTCCGGCCCGGTGACGACGATGCGCACGAGATGCGCGAACGGCGGATAGCCGAGCTCGCGCCTTCGCTCCAGCTCCTCGGTGAGGAAGCCGGACACGTCGTGGCGCGCGGCGTGTGAGATCGCGCGCGCGTCCGGCTGGAAGGTCTGTACGAGCACGCGGCCGGGCGCGTCACGGCCGCTGCGGCCGGCGAGCTGCGTCAGGAGCTGGAACGTCCGCTCCTCGGCGCGGAAGTCCGGCATCCCGAGGCCGGTGTCGGCGTCCACCACGGCGGCCAGCTCGACGCCGGCGAAGTGATGGCCTTTCGCGACCATCTGCGTGCCGACGAGGACGGCACGCTTCGCGCGCGCGAAGCGTTCGAGCGGCTCCCGCACGTCGTCGACGTCCGCATCGAGTCGGATGACCTCCAGCTCCGGCAGATGCTTCGCGAGCTCCTTTTCGAGGCGCTGCGTGCCGGCGCCGATGCGCGCGAGCTCGGCCGATCCGCACGCCGGGCAGGTCTCCCCCATCGCCTCCATGCGTCCGCAGTGGTGGCAGTGCAGCGCGGCGTCGCCGTGCAGCGTGAGGGCCACGTCGCAGTTCGGGCAGCGGCGCGTCGCACCGCACGCGCGGCAGTGCACCGCCGGCGCAACGCCGCGGCGATTGAGGAGCAGGATCGCCTTGCCGCCGCTTTCGACGATCTTCCCCAGCTCGGCGAGGAGCGGCGCCGAGAGTGGATAGCCCGCCTGTCGGCGGAGGTCGACGACCCGCACCGACGGCATCGGCGCGGCGAGCCGTCCGCCGAGCTCGAGCCGCTCCAGCGATTGCCATGACTCCGGCCGCGGCGTCGCCGTGCCGAACACGGCGACCGCGCCTTCGAGCGCGGCACGCTTCGCCGCAACCGTGCGTGCGTCGTACCGCGGATCCGAATCCTGCTTGTACGACGCGTCGTGCTCCTCGTCAACGCAGATGACGCCGAGCGACGCGACCGGTGCGAAGACCGCCGAGCGCGCACCGATGACGACCGGCGCCTCGCCGGATGCGATGCGTTCGCGCTCGTCGCGCCGCTCGGCCTCGCTCAATCCCGAGTGCAGAACGGCGACGCGGTCGCCGAACCGTTCGCGGAATCGGCCGAGTGCCTGCGGCGTGAGCGCGATCTCCGGCACGAGCACGATCGCGCCGCGGCCCCGGCCGAGCGCGGCCTGGCACGCGCGGATGTACACCTCGGTCTTGCCGCTCCCGGTCGAGCCCCAGAGCAGGACGTTGCCGCCGCCCGCATCCATCAGCGCCTCGATGCGACCGAGCGCGGCCTCCTGCGGCGGCGATAACTGTGTCGGCGCCGCCTCGGCCTCGATCGCGTGGCCGACGGTACGCCGCTCGCCGCGCCGCTTCGGATACGACGGGGCGACGAGCCCGAGTGCACGCGCCGGTGTCGAGCCGTAGTAGTCGGCGAGCCAGAGCGCGAGATCGACGAGCGCAGGCGGCAGCGTCTCGGCGACGCGCTCGATCGCGGAGGCATCCACTCCTTCGGGACGCTCGACGTCGACCTCTGTGACGACGCCGCGGCGGCGTGCGTTCCCGAAGAGCACCTCGACGACATCGCCCTTCGCGGTATCCGCCGGAACCTCATACGTGAACGGCCTCGCGACGGCGCGGGCGGTGACGAGCGGGTAGACGGAGGCGTAGCGGGTCACCGATCGAGCGTAGCCGGGTCGATGGACGGGTTGATACAAATCCCGGCATGCGCTCGGGCGTCCTCGGATCCGTGGCAGCCACGTGCGTGCTTGCGGCCGGCGCCGCGCCGGCTTCAGCCCAGTCGTGTCCCCATCCGGGCACGATCAACGGCGTGAGCGTCCTCATCTACTGTGGCCACGCCAAGGCGACCGTGAAGCTCGGCGCTACGACGTTCTCGCTCAAGAACGGCCTGTGCAAGAAGGCCGTGGGGAACTACTACCTCAGCTTCGGCGCGGTCGTGACCCAGCCGACGAAGCACGCGCCCGATTCTTTCCTGCTCACCGCGGGAAGCTCCGCGAAGCCCGCGACGCATGACGGCTCGTATTCGGGCACGACGGTGTTGATGACGAGGGCCGGCAAGAACTACATCGCGGATTCGCTAACCCTGACGCTGACGCACAACACGAAGGCGGGCACTGCCACCGGCAAGATCGAGCCGGCGCTCGGCGGCGCGAAGGTCGCGTTCCACGCGTCCTTCACCTGTTGAGCCGGGTCAGACGCCGGCGGCGGTGACGACGAAGTCCGTCGCAAAGCCGGCGAGGATCCCGGCCAGCATCAGCCACGTGATCAGCACGGGGTTGCCGTACTTGCGGTTGACCGCGAACAGCTCCTGCACGACGTAGAGGATCGATCCACCAGCGACGGTGAAGAAGACGACGGAGACGGCACTGCTCGTCCACGCCTGGCCGACGACGGTGCCGAGGAACGTCGGGGCACCGCCGATGAAGCCGAGGATCGCGAGCAGGCGCCAGCTCGGGCGGATCCCGTCGCCGGTCAGCGGGCCGCAGATGCCGAAGCCCTCGGTCGCGTTGTGCAGGCCGAAGCCGATGATGAGCGTCACCGCGAGGCTGATCTCGTTCGCCGCCGCTGCCTGGCCGATGGCAAGGCCCTCGCCAAAGTTGTGCACGCCGATGCCGATCGAGATGAGGAACGCGAGCCGGACTGCCGGCGTCGTGAGATCGAAGTGGCCGCGGTGCGCGAACTCGTCCACCGCCGCCGCTCCCGGGCCGACGAGCGTCGTCGCGCGCCGGTTCGCGCGGCGCTTCATCCAGGCGTCGTAGTAGACGAGGCTCATGAGGCCGGCGGTGAAGCCGGCGGCACCGAGGGCGGCGAGCCAGCTGAAGCGGCCCCAGTGGTGGGCGTGGAGCGCCGCGTCGATCGGGTCGACGGCGTTCGTAAGCACGTCCCACAGCAGGAACACGAGGATCCCGGTGGCAAGCGCGGACAGGCCGGCCCGGGCGTTGGCGCTCAGGGAGCGCACGCGGCTCATCGGCAGGCCGAGGAAGATGGTGGCGCCGGCGATCGCGCCGAGGAGGAGGATGTGTCCGGTGCTCATGGTGTAAGGGTCGCCTTACAGCGGCTGTCGGGCAATATAGCCAGATGGCGCAGGGACATTCGGTCGACGAGTACCTGGAGACGATCTATTTCCTCGCCTTCCCCATCGGCGAGTACACGCCGCGCGGGGCCGGCTCCCCGCCCTTGGCGTCACGCGTGGCGGAGATGCTGCACGTCTCGCGGGCGTCCGCCGGCGAGATGCTGAAGCGGCTCGAGGCCGAGGGGCTGATCGAGCGCGGCGCGCGCAAGGAGGCGCTCCTCACCGAGACGGGCCGCGAGCGCGCGGAGCGTGTCGTCCGCAAGCACCGCATCATCGAGCGGCTCCTCACCGACTTCATGGGCTACACCGGGTACGAGGCGCACGAGCGCGCGGACGAGCTCGGGGACACGTTCGACGACGAGATGGTCGCGCGCATCGACGAGAAGCTCGGCCATCCGGAGCGCTGCCCGCACGGCTGGCCGGTCGACCCGGAGGTGGAGCAGGCCGAGAACCTGGAGCTCGCGCCGCTCGCTGCGCTCGAGCCCGGGACGAAGGCGACGATCGTCCGGCTCGCGGAGCACGACGGCGAGCTCCTGCACTGGTTCTACGACCAGGGCCTCGTGCCGGGGACGAGCATCGTCGTGCGCGCGACGCAGCCGGCCGCAGACGAAGTCACGATCGGCCTGAACGGCGGCGAGCGCTCGATCTCCGAGAAGGCCGCCGCCGGCCTCTTCGTCAAGCCGGCGTAACGACTTCCCAGCAATCTCGTTACGGGGAGTGTCCCCATGACGGGGTCGCGCGGAATACGTCAGGGCCACGAGATCCTCGGGTTCCCGCGATGGGGAGTGTCCCCGTGGTCAGCCGGTAAGGCCGCGGCGCGCGAGCTCGGCGGCGGCCTCGTCCACGCGGTCGACTGCCGTCTGGCCCGCGAGCCAGTCCGCCAGCTCGGCGATGCCCTCGGCGAGCGTCACCCGTGGCTCGAAGCCGAGCGTCTCCCGCGCGAGGCTCACGTCCGCGAAGCAATGACGGATGTCGCCGACGCGGAACTCGCCCGTCACCTCCGGCGCGGTCTGCTTGCCGAGCGAATGCGCGAGCTGTTCCGCAAGCGCGTTCACCGTGATGCTCTCCCCGCTCCCGATGTTCACCGCCTGCCCGTCGGCGCCGTCACGCTCGAGGGTGAGCGCGAACGCGCGCGCAATGTCGTGCACCGAGACGAAGTCGCGCCGCTGCTCGCCGTCCTCGAAGATGCGCGGCGCGCGGTCGTTCAGCAGCCGCGCGGCGAAGATCGCGAGCACGCCCGTGTACGGATTCGACAGCGCCTGCCCCGGGCCGTAGACGTTGAACAGCCGCAGCGCCACCGTCGGGATCCCGTACGCGGCGCCGGCGACGAGGCACGCACGCTCCTGGTCGTACTTCGTCAGGGCGTAGATGGAGCTGAGGGCCGGCCGCTTCGTCTCCGGCGTCGGCAGCGGCTCCAGCCCCGGGAAGTCCCACTCGTGCCGCTCGAGCTGCTCACGCGTGCGCTCGCCCGGATCGCCGCCGCGGTACAGCCCTTCGCCGTAGATGCTCATGCTCGACGCGACGACGAGCTTCCGTACCGGCTTCTCGGCGAGCGCTTCCAGCAGGACGGCGGTGCCGAGCGAGTTCGCCGACGTGTACTCCGCCATCTCGTACATCGATTGCCCGACGCCGACGCGCGCCGCCAGGTGCACGACCGCATCCACTCCCTCGAGGGCGCGCTTGACCACTTCCGGATCCCGGACGTCACCGACGATGTCGGGCGCAACGGCATCCGCGCCCTCGTGCACCTGCGGAACGAGGCTGTCGAGCACACGGACGCGCTTGCCGCTCGCGCGCAACTCGGCGGCGAGGTGCGAGCCGATGAAGCCGGCGCCGCCGGTTATGAGGACGTGCTCAGACAGCTGCGGGCACGGAGAGCCCGGCGGCCGCGCGCAGTGTGTCGGCCTTGTCGGTGCGCTCCCACGTGAAGTCGCCGTCGTCGCGGCCGAAGTGGCCGTACGCCGCCGTCTTCGTATAGATCGGCCGGCGCAGATCGAGATCGCGGACGATCGCCGCCGGACGCAGGTCGAAATGCTCCTGGACGAGCGCCTCGATCTGCGGCGCAGGGATCTTCTCCGTCCCGAACGTCTCCACGAGGACGGACATCGGGTGCGCGACGCCGATCGCGTATGCGACCTGGATCTGGCAACGGTCGGCGAGGCCCGCGGCGACGACGTTCTTCGCCACGTATCGCGCCGCGTAGGCGGCCGAGCGGTCGACCTTCGTCGGATCCTTGCCGGAGAACGCGCCGCCACCGTGCGGCGCAGCGCCCCCGTAGGTGTCGACGATGATCTTGCGCCCCGTCAATCCAGCGTCGCCCATCGGGCCACCGACCACGAACTTGCCGGTCGGATTGCAGTAGAAGAAGTCCTTCGCCTCCAGGCGCCTCGGGTCGTACAGCTCCTTCGGGAGGATCGGCTCGAGCACGTGCGCGATGAGATCCGGCTTCATCAGCGTGTCGATGTCGATCCCTTCGCGGTGCTGCGTCGAGATGACGATCCGTTCGATCTCGACAGGGCGCCGATGCCCGTTCTCGTCCTCTTCGTAGCGCACCGTCACCTGCGTCTTTCCGTCCGGACGCAGGTACGGAAGAATCTCCGCCTTGCGCACCTCGCTCAGCCGCTTCGCGAGCCGGTGCGCGAGCATGATCGGCAGCGGCATCAACTCGTCCGTCTCGTTCGAGGCGTAGCCGAACATCATTCCCTGGTCGCCGGCGCCAACCGAGTCGAGCGGATCCGCATCGCCATGCTGCTGCTCGAACGAGGAGTCGACGCCCTGCGCAATATCGGGCGACTGCTCGTCGACGGACACCATGACCCCGCACGTCTCAGCATCGAAGCCGTACTTCGCACGCGTGTAACCAATCTCACGAATCCGCTCACGAACGATCCGCGGAATATCGACATACGAATCCGTCGACATCTCACCACCGACGATCACGAACCCCGTCGTGATGAACGTCTCACACGCAACACGCGCATTCGGATCCTGCGCGAGGACAGCGTCGAGCACGGAGTCGGAGATCTGGTCCGCGATCTTGTCCGGATGACCCTCGGTGACCGACTCGGATGTGAAGGAGAAGGAGCGCTTTGGCATGGGCGGCACGCTAGCCGACATTATTCCTCGGTCGGCTGACGACCCATCAGCCGGCCCGCCAGCTCCGCGAGGCTCTGACCGGACAATACGGCGGAGACGCCCTCGGTGATCGGCAGCTCGACGCCGACCCGCCGCGAGAGCTCGAGCAGCACGGGCGCGGTCGTGATCCCCTCGACCGTCTGCCCGATCTCGGCGACCGCGTCGGCGGGCGCGACGCCCTGCGCGATCAGCTCGCCTGCGCGCCGGTTGCGCCCGTGGCGGCTCCAGCAGGTGACGATGAGGTCGCCCATGCCGGCGAGACCGGAGAACGTCTCGCTGCGGGCGCCGAATGCGTCGCCGAGGCGCGCCATTTCGACAAGGCCGCGCGTGATCAGCGCCGCCTTGCCGTTGTCCCCGAGGTCGAGCCCGTCGACGGCGCCGGCGGCGAGCGCGATGACGTTCTTCGCCGCTGCGCACAGCTCGACGCCGACGACGTCCGGGTTCACGTACGCGCGGAAGACCGTGGAGTTGATCGCATGCTGCAGCTGCCCGGCCAGGAAGCCGTCCTCGCTCGCGATCACGGCCGCGGTCGGCAGGCCGACGGCGATCTCCTCCGCCATGTTCGGGCCCGAGAGGACGGCCACGCCGCGGCCCCGCACGCGCGTCGAGAGCCGCTCGCCGGTGGCGGGATCGAGGCCCTTCGTCAGGCTGAGGACCGGCGCGTCGCCCGGCAGCGCGGCGACGACGTCCGTGAACGCGATGCTCGGGACCGCAACGACGACGACGTCGACGTCGGCGGGCGCGTCGGCGATCGTTACCGTCTCCGCAGGGCGCAGATCGACCTTCTGCAGATAGCGCGGATTGCGCCCCGTCTCGGCGATCGCCTGCGCCTGCTCCTCCGTATGGCACGCGAGCACGACGTCGTGGCCGCGGTCGAGCAGCACGCGCGTGAACGCCGTGCCCCACGACCCCGCCCCGACGACGAGGAACCTCACGACCGGCGAACGAAGTCGATCGACACAGGCACGCCGTCGAGGCCGAAGCGCTCGCGCAGCTCGTTCTCGACCCAGAAGCCGTAGTCGCGCGTGACGAGCCCGGGATCGTTCACGTAGATGCGGAGGCGCGGCGGCCGTTCGTGCACCTGCGTGCCGTACAGCATGTTCAGCCGCTTGCCGGCGCGCGTCGGCGGCTGACGCGCTTCGGTCAGGTCGGCGAGCGCCTTGTTCAGCTCCACCGTCGGGATGCGCGCGATGTGCTTGTCGAAGAGCTCGGCGACGTTGTCGAGGAGACGCTCGAGCCCGCGGCCACTCTGTGCCGAGACCGCGATGAACTCCGGACGCTGGCGCAGCCGGCGACGCAGCCGCTTGCGCACGTCCTCGATGCGGACCGTCGTCTCGTCCCACTTGGAAAGGACGACGAGCGTCGAGCAGTCGGCCTTCCGTGAGACGTCGGCGATGGCGAGATCCTGCTCGACGACGCCCTGCGTGGAGTCGATGAGGACGAGCGCGACGTCGGCGCGCTCCGCCGCCTCGAGCGCGCGCAGCTCCGAGTAGTACTCGATGCCCTGGCGGTGCTTGCGCTTCCGGCGCAGCCCGGCGGTGTCGACGAGCACGAACGTGCGGTCGCCGCGTTGCAGCACCGTGTCGATCGAGTCGCGCGTCGTCCCAGGGATCTCCGACACGATCACGCGCTCGCGGCCGAGCAGCGCGTTGACGAGGCTCGACTTGCCGACATTCGGACGGCCGAGGATGGCGACGCGGATCGCCTCCGGCGGGAACTCCTGGCGTGGAGCGGCGTCGTGCGATTCGAGGTAGCGCACGATCTCGTCGAGGAGGTCGCCTGCGCCGTGCCCGTGCAGCGCGGAGATCGGAATGGGGTCGCCGAGGCCGAGCTTGTGCAGCTCGAAGGCGAGCGAGTCCTGGCGCGGGTCGTCGATCTTGTTCGCGAGCAGCAGAATCGGCTTGTGCGACTCGCGCAGGATCTGCGCCACCTCTTCGTCGCCGGGCGTGATCCCGAGTTTTGCGTCGATAACGAAGAGGACGAGGTCGGCTTCGGCGACGGCCTCACGCGCCTGCTGCGCGATCGACCGCGTGATCGGCGTCACGTCGGCGATGTCGACGCCGCCGGTGTCGACGAGCAGGAACCGCCTTCCCGTCCATTCGCAGATGAGCTCCTTGCGGTCGCGCGTGACGCCAGACGTCTCGTGGACGACGGCCGCACGCGTGCCCGTGAGGCGGTTGACGAGCGTCGACTTGCCCACGTTCGGAAAGCCGACGATCGCGACGGTGCCGAGGAGGCCGGTTTCAGTCGCCACTAGGGAAGTGTGACGTCGCGCGGCCGGCCGGCCGCGTGCAGCTCGACGAGCCACGACCAGAGCCGGTAGAGCTCGGCCTGGATCTGCTCCGACGCCTCGCGGTAGCCCTTCGACCCGCTGGGAAGTCCCTCGAACCGCATCGGCTCGCCCCACACGATCGACACGGGCGCGAAGTTGCCGATCTTCCACGTCTGCGACCCGTGGATCGCGCCGCAGACGACCGGCACGTCCTCGTTCAGCGCCACCATCGCTGCGCCCGGCTGCACGGGGCCTGGCACGCCGGCGCGCTGCCGCGTGCCCTCGGCGAAGACGCCGAGCGCCTCTCCCCCGCGCACGATCTCGCGCATGCGCCGGACCGCCTCGCGGTCGGACTCGCCGCGCCGCACCGCAAACGACCCGAACAGCCGCAGGTACGCGCCCGCGACCGGCACGTCGTGCGCCTCCGCCTTCGCGAGGTAGTACAGCGGCCGCGGGGTCGCCCACCCGTACGCCGGGATGTCGGCCCACGAGAAGTGGTTCATCGCGACGACGATCCCGCCCTTGCGCGGCATGCGCTCCTTGCCGTACACGTGCAGCCGCGTCATGAGCGCAGTCGGGCCGCCCATGAGGACGCGCCCCCACTTCCAGTTGAACTCGACGGAGTTCAAACCGCGGTACGCGCGCGCACGAGCGCCTCGATGCGCTCGACGACGTCCTCGACCTGGAGGTTCGTCGTGTCGATCTCCTGCGCGTCCTCGGCCGGCCGCATGCGCTCCGCGTCCTTTTCGTCGCGCACGCGCAGGTCGGTGGCAAGCGCGTCCGCCCCGATGCCGGGCCGCTCCGCGCTGCGCCGCTTCGCGCGCTCCGCGCGGTCGGCGGTGAGATAGACCTTCACTTCCGCGCTCGGCGCAACGACGGTGCCGATGTCGCGGCCCTCGATGACGACGTCGCCGTCCTTGCCGAGCTGGCGCTGCCGCTCGCGCATGACCTCGCGCACGGGTGGGTGCCGGGCGACGACGGGAACCATCCGGTCGATACGCGCGCCGCGAATCGACGACGTCACGTCGGTGCCGGCAATCCACACGCGCTCGTCCCCGTCGAACGTCACCTGCTCCGCGCGCGCGAGCTCGGCCAGCGCGTTCGCGTCGCCGAGGTCGACGCCGCGCTTCATCGCGAGCCACGTCACGGCGCGGTACATCGCCCCCGTATCGAGGTAGCGGAAGCCGAGCCGCTCCGCGAGCGCGCGCGCAACCGTGCTCTTGCCCGCGCCTGCGGGCCCGTCGATCGCGACGATCATCGTCTCACCAGTGAGTCCAAAACGTCATAGAAGCCGGGGAAGCTTATAGCGACCGTCTCGGCGTCCTCGATGTCCACGCCTTCCCTGGACGTCAGCCCGACAACGGCGCCGAGCATCGCGATGCGGTGGTCGCCGCGGGCTTCGACGACCCCGCCGCGGAGGCGCGTCGGGACGCCGGTGACGGCCCAGCCGTCTTCGCGCGACTTGATGTGCGCGCCGGTCGCGCGCAGGAGGTCGGTGACCGCCTCGATGCGGTCGCTCTCCTTCACGCGCAGCTCGGCCGCGCCGCGGACGATCGTCTCGCCGTGGGCTGAGGCCGCCAGTAGCGCGACGAGCGGAAGCTCGTCGACGAGGAGCGGCACCTCCTTCGCGCCGATCTCGGTGGCGGAGAGCTCGCCGTGCTGCACCTGCACGTCGCCGACGAGCTCGCGGCCGAACTTCTGCCGGTTGAAGATCGACACGCGGACGCCCATGCGCTTCAGCACCTCGAGCAGCCCGGTGCGGCGCGGGTTCAGTCCGACGCCGTGCACGGTCAGGTCGCTGCCGGGAACGAGCGCAGCCGCGACGAGGAGTGGCGCCGCGGACGAGAAGTCGCCGGGCACCTCGACCTCGCCCAGCCTGAGCACGCCCGCCTGGACGGTGACCGACGTCGGGCGCCGCTGCACCGGCACGCCGCCCGCTTCGAGCATCAGTTCGGTGTGGTCGCGCGTCGGTACCGGCTCGACCACTGTCGTCGCGCCGTCGGCCGAGAGCCCCGCGAGCAGGATCGCCGACTTCACCTGCGCGCTCGCGACCGGGAGCTCGTAGTCGATCGCGAGCAATGACGTCCCCTCGATCTCCACCGGCGCGTGCCCTTCGCTCGTGTCGATGCGCGCGCCCATGCGGCGCAGCGGATCCGCGACGCGCTCCATCGGCCGCGACGACAGCGACTCGTCGCCGGTGAGCACGTAGCGGCCGTCGAGGCCGGAGAGCATTCCCATCAGAAGCCGCATGAGCGTGCCCGCGTTCGCACAGTCGACCGAGCCGGAGCGGAGCTCGCCACCGTGCACGATCAGCTCGTCGTCGGCGAGATCCTCGACCTCGATCCCGAGCGCGCGCACCGCGTCGATCGACGCCTGCGTGTCGCCGGCGCGGCCGAAGCCGCGCACGTGTGTGTCGCCCTCCGCGATCGCGCCGAGCAGGACTGCGCGATGGGAGATTGACTTGTCGCCGGGCACGGCGACATGGCCGACGACGGCTGTTGCCGGCTCGATGCGCACCGCTACCCGATCGTGCGTCCCATAAGGGACACGAGCGCGCGGATCTCTGCCGCGAAATCGGGGAAGTCGGCGGTCGGAATCTGCTGTGGCCCGTCGGAGAGCGCCTCTTCGGGGCGCGGGTGCGTCTCGACGATGATGCCGTCGGCGCCGGCGGCGACGGCGGCGCGCGCGAGCGGCAGCACGAGGTCGCGGCGCCCGGCCGGATGCGACGGGTCGACGATCACGGGCAGGTGCGTCTCCATCTTCAGGACGGGGACGGCGCTGATGTCGAGCGTGAAGCGCGTGGACGTCTCGAAGGTCTTGATCCCGCGTTCGCACAGGATCACTTCGGAGTTCCCCTCCTTGACGATGTACTCGGCCGCCATGAGGAGGTCTTCGACCGTCGCCGAGAGGCCGCGCTTCAGGAGCACCGGCTTGCGCGCGCGCCCGACCTCGGCGAGGAGCGAGAAGTTCGCCATGTTGCGTGCGCCGATCTGGATGACGTCGGTCGCGTCGACGACTTGCTCGACGTGGCGGGGATCCATCAGTTCGGTGACGATCGGGAGGCCTGTCTCCTCGCGCGCCTCCATGAGGATCTCGAGTGCCTCGTCGCCGAGCCCTTGAAAGGCGTACGGAGAGGTGCGCGGCTTGAACGCGCCACCGCGGAGCATCGTCACGCCGGCGGCGGCGACGGCGCGTGCGGTCTCGAGGGTCTGCTCGCGGCTCTCGACGCTGCACGGGCCGGCGATGAAGCCGAAGTAGCCGTCGCCGATGCGGCGACCGCGGGCTTCGATCACCGTCGGGTCGGGCGAGAGCTCCCGCGAGACGAGCTTGTACGGCTTCAGAATCGGGAGCACCTGCTCGACGCCCGCGTAGCCCTCGAGCGGCAGCGCGGCGAGCAGTTCGCGCTCGCCGATGGCGCCGATCACGGTCGCCTCGCGGCCGGGCGTGACGACCGCGCCGCAGCCGGCCTCCTCGAGGCGGGCGACGACGTCGTCCACCTGCTCGGGAGACGCGTTTGCTCCCATGACGATCAGGAGCTCTGGTGCACCGGTCACGGCCATGTTCACAGCTTAGGCAGAATCACCCTCCATGGCCGACAAGCCCCGAGTCTTCTCCGGTATTCAGCCCACGGGCCGAAAGACGCTGGGCAACTACAGCGGCGGCTTCCGCCAGTACGTCCAGACGCAGGAGGCGGGGGACGCGTTCTTCTGCATCGTCGACCTCCATTCGATCACGGTCGAGTACGACCCGGCCGACCTGCGGAGCTCGACGCTCGACCTCGCGGCGATCCTCTTCGCCACCGGTCTCGACGCCGAGAAGTCCACGGTCTTCTGCCAGAGCCACGTGACCGCGCACGCCGAGGCGGCATGGCTGCTGTCGGCTGTCGCGAGCTACGGCCAGTTGGGCCGCATGACGCAGTTCAAGGAGAAGTCGGACCGGCACGACTTCGTGTCCGCCGGGCTGTTCACGTACCCGGTACTGATGGCGGGCGACATCCTTCTGTACCAGACCGATCTCGTTCCGATCGGGGACGACCAGCGCCAGCACCTCGAGCTCGCGCGCGACATCGCCGAACGCTTCAACTTCCGCTACGGCGAGACGTTCCGCGTGCCCGACGGGCAGTTCCCGTCGGTCGGCGGCCGGATCATGGATCTCCAGGATCCGACGAGCAAGATGTCGACGACGCTCTCGAGCGAGCAGGGCGCGATCTACATGAACGACCCGCCGGACGCGATCCGGAAGAAGTTCAAGTCGGCAGTGACCGACTCGGGCCGTGAGGTTCGGTACGACCCGGCGGAGAAGCCCGGCGTGTCGAACCTGCTGGAGATCATGAGCGTCGCCACCGGCAATCCGATCGACGCGCTCGCGAAGCGGTTCGAGAACGCCGGCTACGGCGACCTGAAAGAGGCGGTCGGCGAATCGGTGGTCGAGCTGCTGGCGCCGATCCAGGAGCGTTTCACGCAGCTGCGCGCGGACGAGCGCGCTTTGCAGCACCTCCTTGCGGTCGGTGCCGACAAGGCCCGCCGCGCGAGCGAGCCGACGCTCGAGCAGATGTATGAGCGCATGGGCTTCGCGAAGCCTGAGGCGGGCCGCTTTTTTGGAGCGGCCCGCCCCCGTGGCTTGTAGTTAGCCCTGTCCGGCGAGCGCCTGAGCCTGCGACAGGATGTCGTTGCAGGTCTTCAGGTCGTTGGCACCCGGAATCGGGTGGTCGTTGAATTCGGCGTCGAACAGGTCGTTCTTGATCTGCCTCGCGGCGTCGTCACGCTCGGTGCCGAGCGCCGTGATCTTCGCGAGCTCCGACTGGTAGGTCGAGTCGTCGGCGCTCGTTCCCGTCTTGAGCGCAGCCGAGTCGGCGAGGAGGACGTCGGTGCCGAATTCGCCGACGCTTGCGTTGAGCTGCTTGTAGCACGCGGCGAGGTCCTCGAACTTCGGCTGCCCCGTCTTCCCGGGCGAGACCGTGAGGTCCTCGACGAGCACGCGGCCGTCGTCGATGTAGTCGTCCTTCAGCCCCGTGAGGGCGAGGATCGTCGGCCGGATGTCCGTGTGATCGGCCCACGTGCCCGGGTTCGCAACCGAGGTGACGGGCTGCGGGTTCGAGTTGGAGCCGTCCTGCGAGCTCGGGCCTTCACCGGCGGTGAATCCGTCGACGCCCTTGTTGGCGACGCCGGGGCCGACGAGGCCGAGCCACGTGTTGTCGATCTCGGGCGCGTAGTACCCGTGATCCCACGCGAACCCGTTGTTGAGAATGACGCAGTTCGCCGCCGCCGTCGCCGCCGTCGAGGTCGGGCAGTTCGGCGTCTTCGGATTCGACGTCGGGTCACCCAAGCCGGTCGACAGGTAGAAGTCCGGCCTCGGGAACACGGTGAACGACGGCGTCCTGTTCGGATCCGCGTTCACGATGTGCAGCAACTGCTCCACGACAGGGTCGGCCGCGTAGGCAGCCACCGTCTCGGTCGTGTTGTCGTAGCTGTCGTTCGCCGTCGCAGAGAGGAAGGCCCGTTCGAGGTTCCGCGTCGTATCGGTCGTGGGGTCGGGGTTGCCGGTGATGAACACCGCGTTCCCCTGCGGCTCGTTGTAGAACGGCGTCGAGTTGCCCTGCTGCGACGACAGGAGCCCGTGGATCGACACCTGCTGCTCGCCGATCGAGCCGGCCGGATAGCTGCAGCTGTACGTGGTCGTGTCGGGCGTGCCGGTGCAGTTCGGGGTCACCGCGCGGTTGACGTTCGCGCCGGCGAAGTGATCGCCCTCGTCCGCCGCGAACACGAACAGCGTGTTGCTCTTGTTGATGCCGTCATCCGCGAGCCGCTGGAAGAACGTCGCGAACGAGGCGTTGTAGTTGGCGAGCGTCTGCTGGTAGCAGCTGTCGCCGGGGCCTTGCGCCGTGCCGCCGTTCGAGCAGCCGGACTGGCCCGACTTCTTCTCGTGCGCGTCGGAGATGTACGCGTACGTGACCGGCACACCGGTCTCCTGCATGTCGGCGACGTAGGCGAGCGACTGCGCCGCCGAGATGCCGCCGAAGCCAGGGAACCCTGCGTCGCCGGCCGGCAGGAACGCTCCGTCCATCTCCTTGCCGTTCAGGTCGACGAGATTGCCGTTCGAGTCGTACACCGGGTACGAGTTTCCACCGACGTTACGCATGCCGCCCGCCGCGTTCGCGGCGCCCTTGAGCTGCGGCTGCAGGTACTTGTGGCCGAAGACGGCGTCGAAGCCTTTGTAGCCACCCGGCTCGTCCGGGAGCGCGTCGGTCACCGGCCGCGAGTCCGTCGAGCAGAACGAGCTGCCCTGCGCGCAATGGACGCCGAGGCCGACGTAATCGGCGACCTCTTGATCCTTGAACGAGTCGGGATCCGCGTTGAGCTGCGCCTCCTCAGGCGAGTTCGCCCCGAAGAAGTTCGCGATGTCGGGGTTGACGTTCTCCAGCTCGATGTTCGCGGTGGAGACGCCGCCGACGTCGCAACCGGCCCGCGTGAACGGAACCCACGGAGCCGGGGGTGTCGAAGGCGGCGAGCCGGCCGCGGGGACCGAAGCCGAGTAGGGCTGGTTCGGGAACTGGTCGACGCCGTACGTGCTCGTCCAGTACGCGAACGATGACTTCGACGTGACGTTCCCGTTCGGGAGGTACGTCTCGTACGAGTTCGTGAGACCTTGGCCCTGGCGGTCGCCATACAGGCCTGAAAGGTTCGTGATGATGTCGTCGGCCGTGTGGCCGATCATCGGCGTGTGGTTGTTCGAGAGCAGCGTGCCGTTGCTCGTGATGAAGTTCGTGAGCGCCGGCATCTGCTCGAGGTCGGACAGCACGTTCGGGTTGTCACGGTTGTAATGGACGTTGTCGAAGGTGATCTCGATCACGTGCTGGATGCCGTTTGCGAGGTGACATCCGGACGGTGTCGACGCTGCGGACGCCGACGGGCCGCTGGTCGCGGCGAATGCAGATGCGGCCCCAACGACGGCCACAACCGCAGCCGCAAGCGCGGCTCTACGAGCCCCTTTGCTCATTCCTCCCCCTTCATCGGGAACTGACGACGAGGCGAAGCTACCCCTGATCGGGGGGGCCAAACTAGGCCTGTCACAAGGCTGTTACGAGGTCTTCAAGAGCTCGACTTCTGCAGGCTCGAGCTCGCGCCACGCACCCGGTTCGAGTCCGTCGAGCGTCAGTCCCGCGTATGCGCTGCGATGGAGGTGAATCACCGGATGGCCGACCGATTCGAGCATGCGGCGCACCTGGTGGTTGCGTCCCTCGTGAATCGCGAGCTCGATGCGGTTCGAGCCGAGGCGGCTGACGCGCGCGGGGGCGGTCGGGCCGTCGTCCAGCTCGATGCCGTCACGAAGCGCCTGGAGGGCCTGGTCGTCCGGTGCGCCCTCGACGGTTGCGTCGTAGACCTTCTCCACGCCGTAGCGCGGGTGTGCAAGGCGGTGCGCGAGCTGGCCGTCGTTCGTGAGGAGGAGCGCACCGGTCGTGTAGGCGTCGAGACGCCCGACTGGGACGACGCGCGGCTCGGCCGGAACGAGGTCGACGACGGTCGGGCGGCCCTGCGGGTCGCGCGCCGTCGTGACGACCGCGGCGGGCTTGTGCAGGAGGATGTACGTGAGTTTCTGAAGCGCGACGAGCTCCCCGTCCACGGCGACGCGGTCGCGCGACTGGACGAACGTGTTCAGCTGGCCCGGCTCGCCGTTGACAGTGACGCGGCCGGCCTTGATCAGCTCGTCGGCGCCGCGGCGCGAGGCGACTCCTGCGCGGGCGAGGTAGGCGTTCAGACGCACGGACTGAGAAGATACGCACCCTCGTGCCGCACTACATCTCGCTCATGCGGTGGACGACGGCGGGCCGGGCCGGCCTCCCGGCCTGGCGGGACCGCGTGGAGGACGGCGAACGGCTCATCGAGGAGTCCGGCGGGAAGCTCGTCGGCGTCTGGGTGACGCTCGGCCGCTACGACGTCGTCGAGGTGTTCGAGGCTCCGGACGACGAGACCGCGCTCGAGATCGTGACGAAACTCGGCGCCGGCGGCGGCGAGGACACGGAGACGCTGCGCGCGTTCACGCGCGAAGAGGCCGAAGAGATCATCCGCAAGCTGTGAAGAAGGCCGCAGCGTGGGACGCTGCCGCGCTGCTCGTCTTCGTCGCCGTCGGCGTGCTGAACCACGGCGCGTCGGTGGGAGCGTTCTTCCGGGATGCGGCGTGCATCCTCGTAGGGTGGTTCGCCGTCGCTGTCGTGTCGCAGCTCTACCAACGCGGCACTCGGCGGCGCCTAGCAGCAACGTGGCTCGCCGGCATCTCCGCCGGCGTCCTCATCCGCGCCGCGATCGTCGGCCATCTCGCGGTCGATTTCTGGGGCGTCGCCACTCGGCTTCACCGCACTGTTCGTCCTCGCAGCCCGCGGCCTCCGCCGACTCGTCCCCTAGCCCCACGTCCGGGGCCAGGCCCCGTCACGAGTGTGTGCCATCTGCGGAAAAGACAATTGCGGTCAAGGGTGACGGTGGGCATCGTCGCGCGATGGCGCGGTCTCCACGTGATCTCGAAGCCGGCGTCTTCCACGTCTACGCGCACTGTGTGTGGGCGGCTGATGCGTTCTTCCGCGACGACGAGGACCGCATCGTCTTTCTCCGCGAGCTCGCGCTCGCAACCGCCCGCGTTCGTTGGAAGTGCCTCAGCTACTGCGTCATGGGAACGCACTACCACCTCGTCCTCGCCGTCAACGCGGGCGTGCTCGCGAAAGGGATGCACTCGCTCAACTTCCGGTACGCGTCGCACTTCAATTTCCGGCACGCGATGAAGGGCCACGTCCAAGGAAGGCGCTATGGCGCTCGCCGGCTGATGGATGAGGACGATCTGCTCGGCGTCGTCAAGTACGTCGCGCGCAATCCGGTCGAAGCACTCCTGTGCGAAGAACCTGAGGACTGGCCGTGGAGCAGCTACGCGGGCACGGTCGGGCTGGCGGAACCGGCGTCATTCGTCGATCCACGGCCGGTTCTTCGCTGCTTCAGCGATCCACTCGAGCACGCCCGGGCGGCGTTGCGCCGATACGTCGCCGAGCCGTAACACTTTCGTAACGGGGCCTGGCCCCGGACGTGTCTTGTGTGCGTTACGCGGTGCGCTTTTCGGCGACCGTGTGGAGCCGATCGCGGATCTCGTCCACGCTCGCTCCGAGGTCGTCGAGGCGTGGGAGCTCCGACAGGCTCTCGAGGCCGAACACTCGCTCGAACAACGGCGTCGTCCGGTACCTGATGGCGCCGCCTGCTTCCTCGTCCCGCCCCGCCTCCGAGATCAGCCCGCGCTCCAGCAGGCTCGCGACCGCCGAGTCGGCCGCGACGCCGCGGATGCGCGTCACGTCCGGCCGCGTGCACGGCCCGAGGTACGCGACGATCGCCAAAGTCTCCAACGCTGCCTGGGACAGGTTCCGCTGCGCCGGCTTCTCGATCAGCCGCGCACACGCCTCGGCCGCCTCGCGCGACGCGCGGAACGCCCAGCCGCCGGCGACGTGCTCCAGCACGATGCCGCTGCGCCCCTCGCGATAGCGCTCGCCCACGAGCCCGAGCGCCGCCTCGACGCGCTCCGGGTCGTCAGCCGCCGCCTCGGCGAGCTCCTGCGCCGTCAGCGGCGCGGAGGCGACGACGAGCAGCGCCTCGACCGTCTTGGCGAGCTGGTCGAGCGGGTTGCTGGCGATCAGGCGGAGCGGAGCGTCCATGAATCCTCTCTTTCTACGTCGGAACGGGAAATCCTGATGGGCGCGAACGGGGCCGCCTGCTCGATGGAAATCTCTCCCCCGCGGCGCAGCTCGAGTAACGCCAGGAAGGCAACGGCCTGCTCGATTCTCGACAGCTCCCCGACCTCCTGGTCGAAGTCGAACCGCGAGCGCCGCTTCAGCACGAGGCGGAACCGCTCGAGGAACTGCACCACCGGCGGGAAGCGCAGCGCCATATGCGCGAGCGACACCTCGGGCGGCGGAACGGCCATCAACCGCAGAGCCGCCGCCAACCGCCCGGGATCGTGCGGCGCGAGCGTCGGCTCGACCTTCGGCGCCAACGGCGCCGGCCCCACACGGAAATACCGGTCGCCCTCGACTTCCAGCCGCTCGCGCAGCCAGCCGGCCGCCTCCTTCATGCGCCGGTACTCCGCGAGGCGCCGCGCGAGCTCCTCGGCGGCCTGCTCCGGCTCCAACTCGGCCAGCTCGGCCGCCTCCTCGGGGAACAGCCCGCGCGCCTTCAGCTCGAGCAGCGCGGAGATGAGGACGAGGAACTCGCCGCACGCGTCGAGGTCGAGCTCGTCGCGCTCCGCGAGCCGCTCGAGGAACGACAGCACGATCGCGGCGATGTCCAGTTCGACCAGGTCGAGCTCGTCCTTGAGGACGAGCGTCAGCAGCAGATCGAAGGGCCCTTCGAAGGCGTCGAGGTCGAGTTCCAGCTCCCGGACGATCATCCGGAGGGACCCTATCCGCGTTGCCGGACGCGACCCCGCGGGACAGCCATGGTCGGCCCCTTGGGGATGGGCCGGGCTTTCTTCACCTCCGGCTTCTCCCCCGACGGCGTGTGTAGGAACTGCCACCAGATGAAGAACGCGACCGAGCAGACGAAGACGACGAGCGACACCCAGAAGTTGATCCGCTGGCCGAGGAAATGGTTGGACGGGTCGATGCGGAGCGTCTCCTCATACGTGCGGAACGCGGTGTAGAAGGCCACGTACAACGAGAACAGCGCCGGCCGCCGGAGCGTGAAGCGCCGGTCGATCCAGAGCAGCGCGACCACCGCGAGCACGTCCCAGATGAACTCGTACAGGAACGTCGGGTGGTAGAGTTCGCCGCGCCGTTCGCGTCGATCTTCGAGCGCCCACGGCAGCGTCGTGGGCTTGCCGTACAGCTCCTGGTTCCAGTAGTTGCCCCAGCGCCCGATGCCCTGCGCCAGGAGCAGCCCGGGCGCGACAGCGTCCATGAACAGGCGAATCGAGTTCCCGCTCCGCCGCACGACCCACGCGCCTGCGGCGACCCCGAACGGGATCGCGCCCCAGATGCCGAGCCCGCCCGACCACACGGCGAACGGCCCGTACCAGTGCGCCTGAATCGCCGAATCCTGGTTCCAACTCGTGATCAGGTGGTAGATGCGCGCGCCGATGATCCCGAAGATCACGCCCCAGATGGCGACGCGGTAGACGAGATCCCAGTCGCCGCCCCAGCGCACCCAGCGCTTGCCGGTGAGCCAGATCGCCGCCGCGATCGCGAGCAGCAGCATCAGCCCGTACATGTGGATCGTCAGCGGGCCGACGTGGTACACGCCCGTCGGCGGAGACGGGATGGACAGGAGGACGCCGCGCACCGGCGCCCATTCTGCCTGGCGGGGAGGCTAGAGGAGGATGCGAACGGCGAGCTCGGGCGGGCAGCCACGCTCGATCATGCCGACCGCGGCGTGCAGGTCGACGCCGGGCTCGGCGGCGATCAGCGTGGCCGACTCGACGTCGAAGCCGACGCGGAGGAGCTCCTCCATCCGCCAGCGCTCGACGCGCTCGGATTCCGTCTCGATGTAGGTATCGACCGCAGACATCACTGTCCCTTCTTCGGTAAAACGGGCCTTCCGGTTTAGGGGATTCGTAAAGGTTCCTTGAGACCGGCCAGTTCCCGCCTGACGACCGGGGCCACCTCGGTCCCGAAGAGCTCGATCGAGCGCATGATGCTCTTGTGGGGCAGCGTCCCCACGCTGAACTGCACGAGGAACCGCCGGTGCTTGAAGATCTCGTGCTGGAAGAGGATCTTCTCGATCACCTCCTGCGGGCTGCCGACGAAGCTCGCGCCGCGCAGGGTGCGGGAGGCGTCGAACGTGGGCCGCTCGAGCGGCCCCCAGCCGCGCTCGCGGCCGATACGGTCCATCATCATCTTGAGGGCCGGGTAGGCCTCGTCGGCCGCGGCCTGCGACGTGTCGGCGACGAGCCCGTGTGAGTTGATCGAGAGCGGCGGCGGCGGATCGAAGCCTGCCTCGAGCGCGGCCTGGCGGTGGATCTCCGCGAACGGCGCGAACCGCTCCGGCATGCCGCCGATGATCGCAAGCGCCATCGGCAGTCCAAGCGTCCCGGCGCGCTGCGCCGACTCGGGCGTGCCGCCGACTGCGACCCAGACGGGCAGCATCGGCTGCTGCGGCACCGGGTAGACGCCGAGCTCCGCCGGATGCGTGCGGATCTCGAGCAGGTGCGCGAGCTTCTCGCTGAAGAGCTCGTCGTAGTCCTCGAGGTCGTAGCCGAAGAGCGGGAACGACTCGATGAACGACCCGCGGCCGGCCATGATCTCGGCGCGTCCGTTCGAGAGCAGGTCCAGCGTCGCGAACTGCTGAAAGACCCGGATCGGGTCGTCGGAGCTGAGGACGCTCACGGCGCTCGTCAGCCGGATGTTCTTCGTCCGCACGGCCGCTGCCGCGAGCACGACCGCGGGCGCGGAGACGATGAAGTCGGGACGGTGGTGCTCGCCGACGCCGAAGACGTCCAGCCCGACCTGGTCGGCGAGCTCGATCTCCTCGAGCAGGTCGCGCACCCGTTCGGCCGGAGTCTGCGCGTCGTCGGTCAGCTCGCCGAATGTGTAGATCCCGAGCTCCACGACTCAGGTATAGCGCCGCGCGTTACGGTCACGTCGCGTCAACGGGGTGCAGCTCTTACATGCATTTGACGTGCACCTGACCTTCAGCTGACCGTCGCCGAACGTGACTGGGGGACGATCTCGGTCATGAGATGCAAATCCTTCACCGTCGGGATCGCGGCGCTGCTCGCCGTGGCCGCGCTCCCGCTCACATCAGTCGCAGCGAACGGACCGGCTTCGTCGCATGCCCACTGGTTCGCCGGCTCGGTCGGTTCGGCGAGCTCGAGCTCCGTCAGCGTGAACGTCCTCTGGACGGGCAAGCACGACACACAGCTCGACGGCAAGACGGTCAATGTCGCAATCGACTCGTCCACGCAGATCAACTACGGCAAGGGCAAGTCGAGCATCGATCCCGGCGACCTCGTCGGTGTGGTCGCAACGGGCACCGACGCATCGGCGCTCACCGCGCAGCGCATCAACGTCCGCTGCAACTGCCACTTCGCGGCGGGCACGGTCGACGCCGTCTCGGCTTCGACGCTCCGCGTGAACGTCACGAGGAGCGGTCCCTACGACACCGTGCTGAAGGGCAACAACGTGACCTTCCAGATCGGAAGTGCGACGCTGCCGAATCTCAGCGTCGGCGACAACGTCGCCATCAGGTTCTCCGCAAACGGGTTCTTCAAGGACCCGAGCTTCAACTGGCAGACCGGGACGTTCACGATCGAGCACGCACGCAAGGCGAAGAAGTAATCAGCTGACGAGCTCGCGCTTCCGCCGCGACGTGGCGGAAGCGCGTTTCGTCCCCGACAGCTCGACCTTGCGCAGCCGAATGCTCTTCGGCGTCACCTCGACGCACTCGTCGTCGCGGATGAGCTCCAGCGCCTGCTCGAGCGAGAGCGGCCGCGCCGGGATGAGGCGCACGGTCTCGTCCGAGCTCGCCGCGCGCATGTTCGTGAGCTTCTTCTCCTTCGTCGCGTTCACGTCGAGGTCGTCGGCGCGCGCGTTCTCGCCGACGATCATCCCCTCGTAGACCTCGACGCCGGGCTCGACGAAGAGCGAGCCGCGCTCCTGCAGGTTGAGGATCGCGAACGCCGTCGTCGGGCCGCGCCGGTCGGCGACGAGCGCGCCGGTCGGCCGCGTGCGCATCTCGCCCTGCCACGGCTCCCAGCCGTCGAAGACGTGATGGAGAATTCCCGTGCCGCGCGTCTCGGTGAGAAACTCGGTGCGAAAACCGATGAGCCCGCGCGCGGGGACGAGGTAGTCCATGCGCGCCCAGCCGGTGCCGTGGTTGACAAGCTTCTGCATGCGCCCCTTGCGCAGTGCAAGGAGCTGCGTGACGACGCCGATGTAGTCCTCGGGCACGTCGATCGCGACGCGCTCGACCGGCTCGTGCCGCTTGCCGTCGATCTCGCGCGTGAGCACCTCGGGCTTGCCGACCGTGAGCTCGAAGCCCTCGCGCCGCATGAGCTCGACGAGCACCGCGAGCTGCAGCTCGCCGCGGCCCTGTACCTCCCACGCGTCTGGGCGCGCCGTCGGCAGCACGCGCAACGACACGTTGCCGACGAGTTCCTGGTCGAGCCGTGCCTTCACCTGGCTCGCGGTCAGCCGGTCGCCCTCCTTGCCGGCGAGCGGCGAGGTGTTGATGCCGATCGTGATCGAGAGCGACGGCTCGTCGACGGTCGTCACCGGCAGCGGACGCGGGTCGTCCGGATCGGCGATCGTCTCGCCGATCGTCACCTCCGGCAGCCCGGCGAGCGCGACGATCTCCCCCGGTCCCGCCTCGTCGACGGGAACGCGGTCGAGCGCCTCGCTCACGTACAGCTCGGTCGCGCGCGCGTTCACGATCGTCCCGTCGGCGCGGCACCACGCGATCGCAGCGCCCTTGCGCAGCGTGCCGTGATGGATGCGCAGGAGCGCGAGGCGGCCGACGTACGGCGACGCGTCGAGGTTCGTGACGAGCGCCTGCAACGGATGGTCGGGGTCGTACGACGGCGGCGGCACGGTCGCGAGCAGCGTCTGCACGAGCGGCCCGAGGTCGGGCGCGAGCTCGTCCGGCTCGAAGCCGGCGCGGCCGGCGCGTGCGTTCGCGAACACGATCGGGAACTCGATCTGCGACTCGTCCGCGTCCAGATCGAGGAAGAGCTCGTACACCTCGTCCACGACCTCCTTCGCGCGCGCGTCCGGCCGGTCGACCTTGTTCACGACGAGCACGACCGGCAGCTGGGCCTCGAGCGCCTTGCGCAGGACGAACCGCGTCTGCGGCAGCGGGCCTTCGCTCGCGTCGACGAGCAGGAGGATGCCGTCGACCATCGTCAGGCCGCGCTCGACCTCGCCGCCGAAGTCGGCGTGGCCGGGCGTGTCGACGATGTTCAGCTTGACGTCGCCGATGCGGACGGCGGTGTTCTTGGCGAGGATCGTGATGCCCTTCTCGCGCTCGAGATCCATCGAGTCCATGACCCGCTCGTTGACGTCCTGGTTGTCCCGGAAGGAGCCGGACTGCCACAGGAGCGCGTCGACGAGGGTCGTCTTCCCGTGGTCGACGTGCGCCACGATCGCGACATTGCGGAGATCTTCCCGACGGGCCATACGACCACGGTAGCCGGGGTCGGGCCTACTTGGTCTTCGCGGAGAAGCTCTTGCTCGCGGATTGCCCCGCATCGGAGACCGTGACCGTCGCATGTACGGCAGCGCCCCTCGGCTTCTTCGGCACCCGGAACGTGCACACGGCCGAGGAGCCTCCCCCGCCGCCGGAGGACACGAACGCGTGGCTCACGACGGCAAGCTTCTTCGAGTGTTCGGTCGCCTTGCACGCGATCGTCCCGTCCGAGCCGACGGTCGCCTTCGTGTCGGAGCGCACCGCCCTCATCGAGACCGTCCACGTGCCGCCCGCCTTCGCGGCGCCGTCGTGCGACGAGCCGGCCGCGAGCGTGAAGACCGTCTGGTAGCCGTACGTAAACCAGTCAGAGCCTGACGGAGCGGCGTCGTAGTGTCCGGTCGAGCCGTCGCCGTCCGTACTGAGAACGAAAAAGTTGTACTTCGTGACGTTCCCGAGGTCGGACTTGTTGATGGTGAACGTGATGGACATGTTGTCGTCTGCAACCACGACGCCCGCGGTCGGCGCGGAGGCTTCCTGCCACTGAGAGCCGGACCACGAGAAGAGGGCGAAGCTGTGCGAGCCGTGATCGTCGAGGAGCACGTACTCCGCGCCGAGCGGATCTCCGGTGCTCGTGTTCTGATCGGTGTCGAAGAAGATCTCCGCCCCGGCCGTGTCGCTATACGGGGTCGCGAACGTGATGGTGAAGGTGTAGAGACCGTGATCGTCGTTCGTGACGGAGACGCCGGTGATGTCCGGCGCGGTACCGGCATCCCCGGACGGGTCTGTGAAATTCGTCGGCGGCGCGTTGATCGCGCTCGCCGAGGACACGACGACGGCGGCCGCGACAAGGGCTGCCACGACGACGAGCCGGCGCATCAACGCCTCGCCCGCCAGGTCGCGGCGGTCGTCATGTCCACCTGGCCCGTGCCCCCGTCACCGTCGATGCTCTGCACGGTGAAGCGGAATGTCTTCGGGTTCCCGAGCTCGGACGCGATACACGGTCGCCTCGAGCGCACGGCCTCCCGGCGCGACCGAGAACGTCCCCGACTCGGAGCCGAGCGGCTCGTAGTCGTCCGCGGGCGGGTCCCACACCTCGAGCCCGCCCGGGCCGAGCCGGTAGTCGTCGGAGCCGATGTACACGTACAGGCTCGAGTTGCTGCCGTACTTCGTCGCGAACACGACGACGAAGTTGATCCGCCCGTTCGCGCCGGTGGTCACCCGCACCTTGGTGATGTCGGGCGCGGTGCCGCTGTCGCCGGCCGGGTCGACGACGACGATCGGCGGCTTCGGCGGGAGTGCGTGCACTGCCAGCTGTATACCCGGACGGTCGCCTAGAGAACCGCGGCTTCACCGAGCAAGGACTTCACCTCGGCGAAGAAGTCCGCGATCGGCTGAACCTTCGGTCCGATTGTGAACGCCGCAGGACCTTCGCTGGTCAATACGTCAACGTGAACGCGTGCTTCCCCCGGATAACGGCGGATCAGGTCTCCCAATTCGTGGATGAGGCCGGCAGGGGCTTTCCGTCCGTCCACCTTCAGCCGCACCTCTTTGCGCTCGGGCGTCGCCTCGAAGGCGGTGATCTCGAGCGCGACGAGCTTCGTCTCCCCCATCTGCTTGTGATCGACGCGGCCCTTGACGATGAGGATCGCGTCCTGCACGAGCGCGTCGCGCGCCTGCGCATACGTGGAGTTGAACGCGACCACCTCGACCGAGCCGGTGAGATCCTCGACGGTGGCGAACACCATCGGCTCGCCCTTCTTCGTCGTCAGCTGCTTGAGCGAGGAGACGAGCCCGCCGACGAGGACGATCTCGCCGTCGCGCCTGCGCTCGAGCTCGATGATGGGGCAGTCGGTCTTGCGCTTGAGCTGATCCTTGACCGCCGCGAGCGGATGCTCGGACACGTACAGGCCGAGGCTCTCCTTCTCCATGTGCAGGAGGTCGGACTTCTCGTACTCCTCGGTCGAGAGCGCCGGGTACTGCACCTGCTGCGGCTCGTCGCCGAGGTCGAAGATCGATCCCTGCCCGAAGCGGCGCGCGTCGTGCGCGGCGGTGCCGGAGCCGAGCGCCTGCTCGAGCACCTCGAGCATCGCCTTGCGCGAGCCGGGCAGCGCGCCCGCCTTGATGAGCGATTCGAGCGCGCGCTTGTTCACGAGCTGCGGGTCGACGCGGTCGGTGAAGTCCCAGATGTTCGTGAACGCCCCGCCGTCGGCGCGCGCGGCGACGATGGCGCGGCACGCGTTCTCGCCGACGTTCTTCACCGCGTTCAATCCGAAGCGGATCTTGCCCTCGACGACGGCGAAGTCGATCTGCGACTCGTTCACGTCCGGCGGGAGCACCTCGATGCCGAGCTCGTCGCACGCGTTGACGTAGTAGGGCACGCGATCCTTCGTGTTCATGACCGAGGAGATGAGCGCGGCCATGTACTCGCGCGGGTGGTTCGCGCGCAGCCAGGCGGTGCGGTAGGAGATGAGCGCGTAGCAGGCGGCGTGCGACTTGTTGAAGGAGTAGTCCTGCGCCTGCTCCATGTCCGCCCAGAGCTGGGAGGCGACCGAGGTGGCGACCCCGTTTGACGCGCAGCCCTGGAGGAACTTCTCCTTCAACGAGGCCATCAGCGAGTGGATCTTCTTGCCGATCGCCTTGCGAAGGTCGTCGGCTTCCGCGGGGGAAAAGCCGGCGACCTTCTTTGCGATCTCCATGTACTGCTCCTGGTAGATGCAGATGCCGTACGTGGAGCTCGTGATCTCCTTCAGCCGCTCGTCGATGTAGCTGACCTGCTCGAGGCCGTTCTTGCGGCGCGCGTACACGGGGATGTACTGCATCGGGCCCGGGCGGTAGAGCGCGCCGATCGCGATGAGGTCGTCGAACACCGTCGGCTTCACCGACCGCATCGCCTCGCGCATGCCGGAGCCTTCGAACTGGAAGACGCCGGCGGTCTCCCCGCGGGCCAGCATCGCGTAGACCTTCTTGTCGTCGAGCGGGATGTCCTCGATGCGCAGAGCGCCGCCGATGAGCTCGACCGCCTTGTCGATGACGTCGAGGTTGCGCAGGCCGAGGAAGTCGACCTTGAGCAGGCCGAGCGCGGCGACGGTGTTCATCGAGAACTGGGTGACGACTTCCTGGTCGGCGCCCTTCTGCTGGAGCGGGACGTTGCCGATGAGCGGCTCGGCGCCGATGACGACGGCGGCGGCGTGGATGCCGTCCTGGCGTGTCAGGCCTTCGAGCGGCTTCGCGAGGTCGACGATCTCCTTCGTCTGCGGATCGGCGTCGTACGACTGGCGCAGCTCCTGTCCGGGCTTGAGGCAGTCGTCGAGCGTCTGCCCCGGGCCTTCCGGGATGAGCTTCGCGATCTTGTCCACGACGCCGTACGGGACTTCGAGCACGCGGCCGGCGTCGCGGACGGCGGCGCGCGCGGCCATCGTCCCGAAGGTGATGATCTGCGCGACGCGGTCGGAGCCGTACTTCTCGCGCACGTAGTTGATGACGCGCTCGCGGCCTTCGACGGCGAAGTCGATGTCGATGTCCGGCAGCTCTTTGCGCCCCGGGTTGAGGAAGCGCTCGAAGAGCAGGTCGTAGCGGATCGGGTCGAGGTCGGTGATCTCGAGGCTGTAGGCGACGAGCGAGCCGGCGGCGGAGCCGCGGCCGGGGCCGACGCGAGACGCCGTTCCGCTTCGCGAAGCGGACGAAGTCGGAGACGATGAGGAAGTAGTCCGCGAACCCCATCTCGCGGATCGTCTTCAGCTCGAACTGGAGCCGTTCGCGCAGGTCGGCGTCGACCTTGTCGTAGCGCTTCTCGAGGCCCTTCTCGCACAGCTCGACGAGGTAGTCGAATGCGTCGCGGTCGTCGGGCGTCGGGAACTTCGGCAGGAGGATGCGGTCGAGGACGATCTCGACGTTGCAGCGCTCGGCGACTTCGAGCGTGCGCCGCATCGCGTCCTCGTGGCCGGGGAAGTCGAGCGCCATCTCCTCCGGCGACTTGAAGTAGAAGTGGTCGGTGTCGAACTTCCAGTGGTTCGGGTTCTTGAGCGAGTCGCCGGACTGGATGCAGAGGAGCGCCTCGTGTGCGCGCGCGTCCTCGTGGCGGAGGTAGTGGACGTCGCCGGTCGCGACGGTCGGGAGTGAGCGCTTGGCGGCGAGCGCGGCGAGCTCGGGGAGGATCCGCTGCTGCACGTCGAGGTGCGCGTTCTGGAGCTCGACGTAGACGTCGCCTGCGCCGAAGACCTGGACGAGGCGGTCGAGCTCCTTCTCGGCGTCCTGCGGGCGGGACTCTTCGAGCGCCTTGCAGACGCGGCCGGAGAGGCAGCCGGAGAGCGCGATGAGCCCGTCGGCGTGGCGCTCGAGGAGCTCCCAGTCGACGCGCGGCTTGTAGTAGTAGCCCTCGAGGTAGCCGAGCGAGGAGAGCTTGATGAGGTTGTGGTAGCCGGCGGTCGTCTCGGCGAGGAGCGTCAGGTGCGCGTAGCCCTTCGTCTGCGCGCGGCGGTCGTCGGCGACGTAGACCTCGCAGCCGATGACGGGCTTGATCCCGTTGGCTTTCGCCGCCTTGACGAGGTCGATCGTGCCGGCGAGCGAGCCGTGGTCGGTGAGGGCCACGGCCGGCATCTGGAGCTCCGCAGCGCGCGCGGCGAGCGCCGGAATGCGGCACGCGCCGTCGAGGATCGAGTACTCCGAGTGGACGTGAAGGTGGACGAAAGGAGCGGTCTCGGGCACGGCCAAGCCACTCTACAAGGGGGTGCCGACGGCACCCCCTTGCGAGTTTTCAGCGCCTAGTGGTGGTCGCAGTTGCCGCTACCAAGGCCGGCAAAAGCGCCGAGGTGCAGCCCCTTGTTACCGCCGAAGACGGCGCCGGTGACGGTCGTTCCGTCCTCCTTCAGGAACGCGTGCATGCCGTTCGAGGAGGAGCCGGCGAAGCCGTACAGCGTGGTGCCGTTCCTCGTCCACGAGCAGGCTTGCCGGTAGGACGTCTCGTGCTCGTCAGCGCGATCACGTCGCGCGCGCAGCTGACGGTGCGCCGTCGTAGGTCTTCTGTCGCCGACGACCACGTGGTCGCGAGCGTGCGGTGAACGTCGAGCCGTCGATGGACGCAGAGTCGACGCCGAAGCTCGTGCCTACGCCCGAGAGCTTCGTCGCGCCGGCGGTCGCGGGCCGGGTGCCGTGGCTGTGCGCCTTCACGTGGAACGCGAGGGTGGTGAATCCGCCGTTGTGGCGTCCGTGATGGTGGCGGCCGTGGTGGCCGTCGTGTGCGAATGCGCTCGCCGGGAGCGCCAATGCGGCGGCAGCGGCGAGCGGAAGGATGAGCTTGTGCATTCGGGTACCTCCGTTTCCGTTGCTGGCTAGCGGAGGGGCGGTACGGATCCGGACCCGGACGAACCTGGTGCAACCGTAAAATGTTGGTCAACTCAGTCCGATTAAGGGCTCAAGCTCAAGACATTCGCTGCCGAAAGTCAGCTCGGTGCTGGCTCCGGATCCCCGCTTCGAGCAAATCGACGGCATGGATGGCCTCGACTCGCGGCCCCGTTCGCTGAGCTGCGCGTGCTGCTCGGCTATGAAGTTGAGCAGACACCGTTCTTCGACAAAGGCGCTGACATCGCCGCAGTAAGGACGGCTTGCGCACGGCCGTTCAGCAAGGCGCCGCCGCACTGTCAATCAACACGTCGATGAACACGCCTTACGACGACGAAGAAGCGCCCGACGGTTTCTTCTATGCCTATCGAACCGGGCCAATCGATCAGCCCGACAATCGAGCGCTTCGGTCGGCCCGCGTTGCGTTCAGCAAGTCGCGGCCGCACGCGCGGATTCAGACACCTCGCTGCTCACCGCCTTTGACCTCGACCAGAAGCGCCAGACGATCACCATGCTCTC
The DNA here is from genome assembly GCA_963744355.1 of uncultured Actinomycetes bacterium. GTDB lineage: Bacteria > Actinomycetota > Thermoleophilia > Gaiellales > Gaiellaceae > Palsa-739. The sequence continues at coordinate 1,729,125 of CAVUTE010000001.1, read as the reverse complement.
CGAAACCGGGCCAATCGAACCGCCCGGAACCAGTCGAGCGCTTCGGTCGGCCCGCGTTTCCCAAGCTCTCCCAAGCTCCGCTTGTCTACTTCGTGGCGACCGCACCAGGTCGGTACAAACCGATCTACCCCTGTTTCATAACGGGAGACGATCAAGGTGCACGTCGAGTCCTCGTGACTCCGGGCCGCATGATCGGCCCGATAGACGAGCCAGAACCCGTCCTTGTTGAGGACGTAATAGAGCGGCAGGCGTGTTGCAAGCTCGCCTTGATCTCCGCGATTAGTGCGTCTCGCACCCAGGGCAGACGAAACGCCGCACCGACCTCCAGCTCATCATCCCCGAATGGGATCCGAGCTCAAAGTGCAGCGTCGAGCCCTAGTCCGGGCGGCCTCAGGCCGACAGCCTCGGTCGATTCAGCTCTTCAAAGTCGTGCAACGGAGGTGAGGGGACTTCTACAAACGCGAAGCGGCGCATGAGGGCGAACGACATTTCGAAGAGGAGCGACTTGTCGAAGACGTTCATCGTGGCGATGATCCGCCAGCCCCTTGGGATCTCCAGGACGTCTGCCCCAACGAAACCGTGTTGCGCTCCTGCAGGTACAAGCGCGAGGCGACCTTGCCCTGCATGCCGCTCGTATGGAAGCTCCACCGCCTGACCGGACAGCACGGTGAACAACTGTCCAAACGCGCGGTCAAAGTTCGAGCGATTGAGCTCGTCGATTACAAGCCATTCGTTCTTACGGATCGCGTCGAGGAAGTGGCCCTCCTGGAAGCTCAATCCGTTGCTGTCTGGTTTGAGTCCTCCGATCGTTTCGTACGTCGTCCAGTCCGCGGTGGCGCGACAGCACGTAAGGCGCAGAGGCCCGCATTTCTCGCGGCTGGGCATCGCTCCGCCAAAGTCGTCTCGCCTACTCGAGCCTCTGCGCGATCTGCCGGCTGAAAGAATCGCGGCTACTCGATGCGGCACACATCACCGGAGACGTCGAGCTCAAGGGCGACCCAGTGATCGCGAATGGACTCAGCCTGTGCTCAATCCATCACCGCGCGTTCGATCAGGATCTCATCGGTGTCGCCCCTGACTACGAAGTCCATGTGTCGAGACATCTTCTCGATGACGAGGACGGGTCTATGGTCGAGCTTCTGAAGGGCTTCCACAGACGCATGAAGCCCAGTGCTCGGGTGTCTTTCCACCCTTGTCGACGAGCGGCGCCCATAGGTATCCGCCCTCACTCGCCCGCCGAAAGCTCGATCCTTGATTCACCCACCACACCCGTGGGGTTGTTCTAAGGCTCACGATCAGGGGGTTGGTCTGGTTGCCGAGGGCCACCGGCCGTCCGGGATGCGCAACCGGGTCGAGTCCGCGGAGTAGTTCATTTCTCTCGACCTGTCTGAAATCAGTCAGCTTCACCCAGAGGTGGTACCGCGCCCCGCTTGGATAGTAAGTCGGAATCAGATCAGCTTCGACGTCCTCCGCCTCGTACGTGACGGTCAAGAGCTTCGTGCGCCAGCAACTGGGACCAGAAATGAACACGAAGGTTTCAGTTCCTCCCGCGAGCTGCTCCCGCAGTTGAGAAACCCATCGTTCAGAAACTCTGAAGTCCGTGTCGCTCCGCAATCCCCACCAAACGGCACCCCGGAGCTCGGCGACAGCCTGATGTTGTGTGACGGTGTCCGCGCCGTAGCGCGCAGACCACTTAACGACCAGATGAATCGCATCGCGGGTTCGCGCCCCGGATGGAGCTACCACGCCGGAGGTGTTGTCGGGGTCTTGCACCGTGAAGCCCAGCCGTTCGAGAGCTCGCTGGACCGGCTTGCCGCCTGAGAAATCGTTGAAGGCTGGGCCTAAATCCGGATGCTCGAAACCCTGGGCGGCGGCAAGAATCGCCTTTGAGTCGTACCGTTGATTGTCCACGATGAGGAAGTACTCGAGCGCCTGCCCAAAGCCGTACTTTGCGTAAAACGCGGGGCCGCCCATACGGTCGTACTCGGCCACTGCTGCGAGCACAGCGTGACGCGTGCTGACTTGAGGAAAGGCCACACGCCTTTTCTATCGCTTCTCGACGCGAAGAGCGAGCCGAGCGAGCTGCGCATCGTCCCAACAAGACGCGGTCACTTTGGCCCTTGTCCGAAAGATCATCGTTTCCCGTCTCGTCGAACCTGGAAGCCGGATCCGGGACGCCTCGCAGACCGATTCGAGCGTTTCGTGCACGCCTCAGCGTAGCCCTGGGTCTGCGTCGCTACTCGCTCCTGAACGCCATCAAAATCGCGTCCACCATCTCCCCGGCCCGCTGGTAGTGCCCCTTCCTGAAGCCCTCGCGCTCGAAGCCGAAGTTCTCGTACAGCTTGATCGCGGGCTCGTTCCACGGGAACACGTGCAGCTCGAGCTTGCTCACGCCTGACGCTCGCGCCCAGTCGACCGCCGCCTCCAGCAGCGCCCGCCCCACGCCTTGCCGGCGCGCGTCCTGCGCGACCATCAGGCCGATGTCGGCGACGTGGGCGCTCGCGGGATGCGCGTCGCGCGCGACCGACAGCCGGCCGACGATCGCGCCGTCCTCCCGCTCCGCGACGAACACCGCCGCATGCGCGTAGCGGCGCACCGCTTTCAGATACCTCCGCTCGTCGCCGACCGAGCGCCACTCGCCGTCGGCTGAGATGAGCCACGCTTCCGGCTCGCCGCTGACTTCCTCGGCTAGACGCGTCAACGCTTCCGCGTCTGACGGTTCCGCACGACGGACGACGAAGTCGCTCACGCCACCACCATGCCCGCACCGCCTCGGCGCGGGTCGCCCGCCGCCGCGAGCTCGCCGTCGGCTCGCACCTCGACCGCGCTCACTCCGCCGAAGTACAGGTTCCTCCGGCCGAAGCGGACGACGTTCTCCCGCTCGAGCTCGATCCCCGGCTCGACGTGGACGACGCCGCCGTCCAGATGCAAACGCGGCGCGTCGACTGCGTCTTCGACTCCCATGCCACGACCTACTACGTTCGCCACGACCTGCAGGATCGCGCCGCGCAGACGCTCCGAGCCGGCGGAACCGATCACGAGCCGCGGGCGGCCGTCCTGCAGCACGACCGACGGCGCCATCATCGACGTCAGCCGCTCTCCCGGTCGCGCGCTCCCCTTCAGGTCCGCTTCTCCGAGCATGTTGTTCAGGTGAATCCCCGTCCCGGGGACGACGACGCCGCTCCCCGACCCGAGCGAGCACGACAGCGACGCCGCATCGCCGCGCGTGTCGACGACCGATATGTGCGTCGTCCCGCCTGCGGCAGGAACACGGGCCGCTTCCATCACCTCCATCGCGTGAACGATGTCGAGGTCGTCGCCGAGCGACTCGAGGCCGAGCGCGATCAACCTCCCTCCGCTCGACGGCGGCGGGTTGGAACGGAACTCGCTGCCGCGAAACGCGACCGACACCGGCTCGCGTTCGATCACTGCGTACGACTCGAGATCCTCACGCGAGAACGGAAGAAGGTCGCCGTCGTACAAGACACGCGCGCCGTCGACGGCGATGCGGTCGATCGTGTCCGCGAGATCGGGGAGCCGGAAGCGCTCGCCCGCCTGGAGCACGCGCCCGCCGTACATCGCGTCGCCCTCCGGCGAATGACGCAGCAACCCGTCGAGAATCCGATGGAGGTATCCCTGCGCCGGCGTCAGCTCGACGCCGGCGCGCGCCAGCGCTGCGGCAGGCGCGGCCAACTCAGCCCAGGGCAGCGACCCGAAGCTCCGGTGCGCCGCCTCCAATCCCAACGCCGTCCCCGGCACTCCCGCCGAGCCCGGCCCGGTGTGGAACACCTGCTGCGTGTCCCCGTCGAAGTCGACCGCGATCGCGAGCAGCTCCGTCTCGGCTGCCCCCGCGCGCGGCACCGCCACGAACGCGTCGAACACGACCGTCTCGCCCCCGCGGTGGACGAGCATGAATCCGCCCCCGCCCGGCCCGGTGAGCATGCTCTCGCACACCCAGGACGTGAAAGCGGCCGCCACACAGGCGTCGACCGCGTTCCCGCCCGCCTCCAGGACGGCCGCCCCGGCCGCCGCGGTGAGGGGATGCCCGGCTGCAATCGCGCCTCTCATCCCGAGAGCAAACCAACCCGGCGCTTCGGCGTCTATACAAGCGAGGACAGTTGGGGTCGTTGGTCGCGCTAAGACGGAGGGTCAGCAGGAGCAGCCTCGCCGCAGGGGCGCTCCTGCTGTGCGCGCTCGCCGCTGCGGTGGCGACGCCCGCAGATCCTCGGTTCGCGGGTAGGGAGCGCGCTCGGAACGCTCGGGCGCGCCGACCCGCGCTGGCTCTGGCTCGCCGCCATCGCCTTCGCCCTCTCGCTCGTCGGCTCGGCCGGCTGCTGGCGCTCGGCCATCGGGCTCTGCGGCGGGAGGACGACCCTCGCCGACGCCACCGCCCGCTACGGCGCCGGCTCGCTCGTCAACACCTTCGTCCCGGCCCGCGCCGGCGACGCCGTCCGCCTCGCGCTCTTCTCGCGGCTCGTTCCCGGCGAGCGCAAGGTCTGGGCGACGGGAGGCGCATTCGTCGCCGTCGCGGCCGCGCGCGCGGCAGTCCTCGGTGTCCTCGTCGCCGCAGGCTCGGTGTTCGGCGTCGTCCCGTGGTGGCCGTCGCTCGTCGCGGTCGGGCTCGTCGTCGCGGCGGCCCTGCTTGCTCGTCGAGCACGCCGGCACCTCGAGCTGCGCGACATCGCGTCCCTCACCGCTTGGGTCCTCTTCTCCGTCCTCGGCCGCTTCGCCGGTGCAGCCGCGATCAGCGCCGCGATCGGGATCCACCGGCCGCTCGTCGCCGCCCTGCTCATCCTCCCCGCGCTCGATGTCTCCGGCCTCGTCCCGCTCACGCCCGGGAACATCGGCATCGCGAGCGCAGCGATCGCTATCGCCTTCCGCGCGCACGGGATCTCCTTCGACCGCGGGCTCGCCGTGGGGATCACCCTCCAGGCGCTCGAGACCGCCGTCGGCCTGACCATCGGGATCGCGAGCGTCCTCTGGCTCGCGCCCTACCGGTCGCCGGGGATCCGCCGGGTCGCGCTCCTCTCAGCCGCGGGTGCCGCAGCGGCCGGCGCAATGGCGCTTGTCTCCCTGACCTAGGGGTAACCTCCGGACATGGTCCGGCGCCATCCGCTCGTGAGCGAGGCGCTGCTTTGTGCAGCCGCCGCCGCGTCGATCGCGGCACTGCTCGCGTGGCTCGGCCCGCCCGGCACCGACCTGGCCGCGCACGCGTATCAGCGCACGCTCTTCCTCGAGCACGGCTTCACGCTCTGGAACAACTTCTGGTACGCGGGCCGGTACAGCTTCATCACGTACAGCCTCATCTACTACCCGCTCGCCGCCGCATTCGGGATCAAGCTGCTCGCGGTCGCGACGGTCGCGCTCGCGTCGCTCGCGTTCGCGGTCATCGTCTGGCGCGAGTGGGGATCGACGACGCGCTGGTCGAGCCGCTCGTTCGCCGTCGTGTGGGCGGGGATCGTCCTCTCGGCCGCGTTCCCGTTCGCGCTTGGATTCGCGCTCGCGCTCCTCGCGATCTGGGCGTTGCAGGCGAACGCGCGCTGGCGGTTCGCCGCGCTGGCGGTTCTGTCGCTCGCCGCGAGCCCGCTCGCGTTCCTCCTCCTCGCGATCATCCTCGCCGGCATCTTGCTCGGCCGGCGTGTTTCGCTGCGGAGCGCGTGGGTTCCGGTTGCAGTCATCGCGCTCGCCGGTCTCGGCGAGTTCGTGCTGTGGCGACTCTTCCCGGGCGGTGGCCGGTTCCCGTTCTACACCGCTGACGTGCTTGCCGGGTCCGCGTTCTGCGTGCTCGGGCTCGCACTGACGTGGCGCGTCGAGCGGGCGCGCGTGCTGCGCTTCTTCTTTGCCGTCTATCTCGCCGCGATGATCGGCTCCTACGTCGTTCCGTCAGAGCTCGGCGGGAACATCGAGCGGCTGCGCTTCATCGCCATCCCGCTCGCGGTGCTCGTCTTGACACTGCGGCGCTGGCGGCCGTTGCCGATCGCGATCGGCGTCGTCGCGCTGGCGGTTTCGTGGAACGTCTCGCCGCTCGCGGCGAGCTTCATGCACGGTCAAGCGGATGTGACCGCCAACGCATCGACGTGGACGGGCGCGATCGCCTTCCTGCATGCGCACGCAGGACCGAACGTCCGCGTCGAGGCGGTCGACACGGCCGATCACTGGCCGGCGGTCTACCTCGCCGACGCGAACATCCCGCTCGCGCGCGGCTGGTTCCGGCAGGACGACTTCCCGCAGAACGAGATCCTGTACAGCAAGCTCGGCCCGACTGCCTACCTGAGCTGGTTGCACGGGCTCGGCGTCGGGTACGTCGTGCTCGCGCGGACGACGCCCGACTACAGTTCGATCGCGGAGGCGGCGCTCGTGCGGAGCGGCCGCGCCGGCCTTACCAGGGTGTACGGCGACGGCACGATCTCGATCTACCGCGTCCCGCACGTCCGGCCGATCGTCACCGGTCCCGGCAAGCCGCGCGTCGACGCGATGACGCAGACGCGCATCATCGTCGGCGTCCAGAGCGCGGGGACGTACCGCATCGCCGTGCGCTGGTCGCCGTACTGGCGTACGTCGGACGGGTGCCTGAGCCAGGGCGCGGACGGAATGCTGCGCCTGACGACCCTGCACGCGCGTACGGCGCGCATCGGGTTCATCGTCAGCGCGGACAGCGCGCTCGACACGCTCGCCGGCCAGCGGCCGACCTGCACGCTGCCCTAACTAGATCGAGATCGAGTCGCCGACGCGAATAACGCCGTCGCTCAAGATGTCCGCGTTGATGCCGGCGCGATGGACGAGATCCTTGATGATCCCCGGCCGCGTCATCGACTCGAGATGCCCGCACGGCTCGCACAGCTCGACGCCGTAGCACTCCACCTCGCCCACCTTGAACGCCTTCCCGACGAGGTCGTTCAGCTGCACGCCGCGCACCGTGATCTGCCGGCGCGCCTCGCCGACGCCGAGCCCGACGTCCTCGACCTGCTCCGCCTCGACGAGCGTCAACGCTTGCCCGGGCTTCGCGCCGCCGTCGCGGAAGTGTCGGTCGCCCTCGAGCCCCTTGCCCGCAAACGCACGCACCGAGTCGACCGGCTCGAGCGGGCCGCCCTCCTCCGGGCCGATGTGGATGGCCTCGATCACTTGCCACCCGTGATGAAGGAGACGAGCGCGTCGATCTTCGCCTTGCTCAACGACGTGCCGAAGGTCTGCGGCATCACGCCCTTCGGGAAACCGGGTGCGATGAAGGCGTTCGGGCTCACGATCGACTCGTGCACGAAGGCGGCGAGCGCCATGTTGTCCTTCTTCGCGTCGATGGCAGGGGCCGTGTCGAGATCGGGGCCGACCTTTCCGGTCGCCCCGGCCGCCTTGAACGTGTGGCAGGCGGCGCAGCCGGCGGAGAGGAAGACCGCCTTCCCGGCCGCGGTCGGCGAAGTAGCGGCGGTTGTCGTCGCGGCCGCCTTGGCGGTCGTCGTCGGCGCCGTCGTGGTCGCGGGGGCCGAAGCCGACACGGTCACCGTGCGCGTCCCGCCGCCCTGGTGGCCGGTGTAGTGGCCCACCGCCCAGCCGACGACTCCGGCCGGGAAGAGCAGCAGCACGAAGAGCACCCACATGACCACCTCGCCGACGGCGATGAGCGGCTTCGGGCGATTTCGGCGACCGGGCACGACCGAAACGCTATCGGATGACGAGGTCGTCGAGCGGCTTGCGCTTCGCGCTCGCGGACCAATCCTCCGCGCTCCGCTCCTCGACGTGCAATTCGCGCTGCGGATAGCCGAACGAGAGGATCATCTTCACCTCGCCGCCGGCGATCGACGCGGCCAGGTCGGCGTCCTTCGTACCGTTCGGGCACGAGACGACGCCCAGGTCCCAGGCGGCGAGCATCATGTTCTGCGCGCACCGGCCGACGTCGAACGGGAACGCGTCGCCGACGATCGCGACGACGAGGCCCGCGGTCTGCACGTTCTCGGGCGCGTACACCGCCTCCGCCAGCGCCGCCTTGTCGGCGACGACCACGAACTGCCACTTCTGCGTGTTGCGGGAGCTGCCGCTCAGGCGGCCCGCGTCGAGGATCCGCTCCACATGCTCGTCGGCCACCGGGCGATCGGCATAGCGGCGCTCGTCGCGCTTGCTCGCGATCGCGAGGAACGCGTCCACTACTGCTTGAGGAACGACGGCACGTCGACGTCGCCGTCGTCGATGAGCGACGGCGTCGCGAACGTCGGGCGATGCGCGCGCCGGCCGCGGCCGATGCCGGTCGCAACGACGGTCACCCACACCTGGCCGGTGAGCCGGTCGTCGACGGTGGCGCCGAAGATGATGTTCGTCTCCTCGGTGGCGGCGGCGCGAATCACCTCTGCCGCCTCGTTCACCTCGATCAGCGTCATGTCGTCGCCGCCGGCGATGGAAAGCAGGATGCCGGTCGCGCCCGTGATCTCCTCGTCGATGAGCGGCGAGCGCAGCGCACGTTCGGCCGCCTCACGCGCGCGGTTCTCGCCCGTCGAAGAGAAACCGATGCCCATGAGCGCCGTCCCGGAGTCGCTCATGATCGTGCGCACGTCGGCGAAGTCGAGGTTGATCAGGCCGGGGAGCGTGATCAGGTCGGTGATGCCCTGCACGCCTTGGCGGAGGACGTCGTCGGCGACCTTGAACGCGTCGAGCATCGAGGTCGACCTGTCGAGCACCTCGAGCAGGCGGTCGTTCGGGATGACGATGGTCGTGTCGCACGCCGCGCGCAGCGCCTGCACACCCTGGTCGGCCTGCATGCGCCGCTTCGTTCCCTCGAACTTGAACGGCGTCGTCACGATGCCGACCGTGAGCGCGCCGAGGTCACGCGCGATCTTCGCCACGACCGGCGCGGCGCCGGAGCCGGTACCGCCGCCCTCGCCCGCGGCGACGAACACCATGTCCGCCCCGCGGAGCGCGTTCTTGAGCTGGTCGTAGCCCTCCTCGGCGGAGCGGCGTCCGACGTCGGGGTCGGCGCCGGAACCGAGGCCGCCGGTGAGCTCGCGGCCGATGTGGATCTTCTGGGGCGCGTCGCTCATGTGCAGCGCCTGGATGTCGGTGTTGACGGCGACGAAGTCGACCTCGCTGATGCCGGCGTCGATCATCCGGTTGACCGCGTTCAGTCCCGCGCCGCCGACGCCGACGACCTTGATGACGGCGAGGTACGCGCCGGTGTCGGCCGACGGGGCGCGGTACAGACGCGGCGGCGCCTCCGGCATCGGCTCGACGTAGCGGGCGACGGGAGGAGGCTCGTGCCGAATCTGAGGCGGCTGCGGCGCAGGGGGCTGCGGCGGCGGAACGGGAGCAGGCGGCGGCGGGAGCGGTGGCGGCGGAGTGGGTGCGGGCGCCGGCGGCGCCGGCGCTTCCCCGCGCGCCTCCTCCCAGCTCGGTACGTGCTCGACCGTGCGCTCCTCGGGCTCCTTCTGTTGCCCTTCAGGCTCTACGTCGGCAGGCGGCGGCTGGCCCTCGGCCTGGCGCTGCGCAGCCTCCGTCGCGCGGAAGAGCTCCGCGAGCGGGCCTTCACGCATGCTGGCGCGCCGACGCGCCATCGAGCACCTCCTTGGCGAGGTCGCGGTACATGCTCGCTGCCTCTCCGGTCGGGTCGTACTTCAACACCGACATTCCCTTCACCGGGGCCTCCGCATACCGCACAGTCTTGCGGATCTTCGTGTTCAACACGAGGTCCCCGAAATTTTCGCGCAGGATCTCGACCGCCTCCTTCGAGTGCAGGAGGCGCTTGTCGTACATCGTCGGGAGGATTCCCTGGATCGCCACGTCCGGATTCAGGTTCTCCCGGATCATCGTCAGCGTGTTCTCGAGCTGGACGAGGCCGCGCAGCGAGAGGTACTCGCACTGCACCGGCACGATTACGCCGTTCGACGCGACGAGCGCGTTGATCGTCAAGAGGCCGAGCGACGGCGGCGTGTCGATGAGGATGTAGTCGTAGTCCTCCTTCACGGGGAGCAGCGCCTTGTCGAGCGCGCGCTCGCGGCCGATCATCGACGACAGCGAGAGCTCGGCGCCTGCGAGGTCGATGGAGGAGACGGCGACGTCGATCTCGCCCTTGCGGACGATCTCGGTGATCGGAAGCTTGTGCACGAGCACGTCGAAGAGCGAGCGCTCGATCTCGTCCGGGTTCCAGCCCTGCGACATGGTCAGGTTGCCCTGCGGATCGAGGTCGACCGCGAGCACGCGCTTGCCCTGCTCCATGAGCGCGACGCCGAGGTTCAGCGTCGTCGTCGTCTTGGCGACCCCGCCCTTCTGGTTCGCGAACGCGATGACCCTAGCCACCGACGGTCCCCGATCTGCCCGCCCCCGGCCCTGGGGGCGCGGAAGCAAACGCGCAAGCGCCATAGTCGCTCACCATTCCAGCCCGCATGGGCGAGTCCTGCTGGGATACGGTCGCAGGCATGGACCGGAAGTGGCGGACTCTCATCATCGTCTGCGTCGGCATCTTCATGCTGCTGCTGGACATCACGGTCGTCAACGTGGCGCTCCCGAAGATCCAGACGGACCTGCACAGCTCGTTCACCGACCTCCAGTGGGTCGTGGACGCGTACTCGCTCATGCTGGCGAGCGTCGTCCTGAACGCGGGATCGCTTGGCGACCTGCTCGGCCGCAAGCGGGTGTTCCTCACCGGAGTTGTGCTGTTCACGGCCGCCTCCGCCCTCTGTGGCGCGGCGACGGACCCTCTGTTCCTGAACCTGGCACGGGGCGCGCAGGGTATCGGCGGCGCCATCATGTTCGCGGTTTCCCTGGCCCTTTTGACCCAGGAATTCCACGGACGGGAGCGCGGGACGGCCTTCGGGATCTGGGGCGCGACCATCGGAGCGGCGGTCGCCATCGGGCCGCTCGTCGGGGGCGCGCTGACCGAGTGGGCCGGCTGGCGGTGGATCTTCTTCGTCAACCTCCCCATCGGCGCGGCCTGCCTGTTCTTCGGGGGGCGGATGCTGCGCGAGTCGCGGGACGAGGGGCACGGAGGGGTCGACGTCCCGGGGCAGATCACCTTGTCGGTCGGGACTCTTTGCTTTCGTCCTCGGGCTGCTGCGCGGGAACGACTGGGGCTGGTCGAGCGGACGCGTCGTCGGGCTGCTGGCCGGGTCGGTCGTGGCGCTGATCGTGTTCGGCCTTGTCGAGCTCCGGCAGGAGCGGCCGATGTTCGACGTGCGGCTCTTCAAGGTGCCGGCGTTCGCGGGCGCGCAGATCGTCGCGTTCACGATCTCGTCCTCGATGTTCGCGATGTTCCTGTACTTCACGCTGTACCTGCAGGACATCCTCCGGTACTCGCCGCTTCAGGCCGGCCTCCGGTTCCTGCCGCTGTCGATGATCTCGTTCTTCGTCGCGCCGGCGACGGGGCGGCTTGTGGGTCGCGTGCCGATCCGCATCCTGCTCGGGTCGGGCATGGGGCTCGTCACGATCGCGCTCTACCTCATGTACGGCGTGAAGGTGTCGTCGGGCTGGACGACGCTGCTCGCCGGCTTCCTCATCGGCGGCATCGGGATCGGGATGGTGAATCCGCCGCTCGCGACGACGGCGGTGAGCGTCGTGCCGGTGCAGCGCGCGGGGATGGCGGCCGGCGTGAACAACACGTTCCGGCAGGTCGGCATCGCCACGGGCATCGCCGGGCTCGGCGCGATCTTCCAGACGTACTACCGGCCGGGCGGCACGTCCGCGCAGTTCATCCACGGGCTGAACCAGATCCTGCTCGTGTCGACGTTCGTCGCACTCGCCGGAGCGGTCCTGGCCTTCGTGCTCGTGCGCGGCAAGGACTTCGTCGCTAGCGGGCAGCCGGCGCAGGCGCAGGCCTCCGCGTCGAACGCGTGACACTTACGTGCCGGTAACTGTTACCGGCCTCTCGGTGTTGGAGCCCAGTCGGTACGACCGGTAACAGTTACCCCGGCGTGGGTGTGACGACTTATGCGCGGGCCGGCAGCGGGGCCGGCAGAAGCCTGACCGCAACGCGCCCGCGCGTGGCGAAGTGCCAGCCGGCGAGGACGAGCATGACGACCGCGCCGGTGCCGACGACGAGGAGTTGAGCTGAGACCGCGAACGCGATCGCGTCGCCCGCGTGCACGCCGCTCGCGATGAGGATCGCAGAGCCTGCGCCGGCCTGCGTGGCCGCGCCCGCAGGTGCGATCGGCAGCGCAGCCGACGCGGCCGATGCGCAGAGGAACGCAAGCGCGAGCGGGAACGAGGTGCGCATCGAGAGCGCGTCGAGCAGCAAGAAGACGGCGGTCGCGCGCAGCGTCCACGAGACCGAGATGAAGACGAGTGCCGCGATGGCCCGGCGGTTGGAGTGCGTATGCGACGCGAGCCAGCGGCCGACCCGGAAGCGCTGGACGAAGCTGCGACCGGCGAGATGCGGCAGCGAGGCGACGAGCAGCGCAGCGAGGATGCCGGCGCCGGCGACGACCGCGAAGCCGACGCGAACCGTCCACGAGTGCGCATGCACGGCGGCGACCGCGGAGAACGGCGCGAGCGCGACGTTGTCGAGCAGGCCGAGGACGACGAGGCTGAGCGCGACCGCGCCGAGCCCGGTTCGCACGCCGGGGAAGCGCTTGACGCATGCGATGCGCAGCGCGTCGTCGAGCCGGCCCGGCAGTGCGATGCCACCGACGCACGCCGCGCCGCCCGCGAAGGCGAGCGCGCCCGCGCCGGGGCGATCGTCGGCCGCGAACAGCCGCTGCCAGCCCCAGGCCTTGAACGCGTAGGCGACGAGGAAGAGGAGGATCGCGCCGGAGACGAGGAGCGGGTCGGCGTGCCTCAGCGGGAAGCCGCTGTGGGCGAACTTCCGCCCGCCGACGACCGCGACGACGAGGAGCACCGCGGCGAGACCACCGTTGAAGATGACCTGGACTTTCCTATTTGTGAGAACCCGCCGCACAGTCGTTCCGATGTGCTTATCGGCAGGAACCTCACGGCCTGACTACCCCGAACTGGCTATCCGGGCTCCCCGTCCATGTAATCCAGAAGCTCCAAGCGGGCGAAGACCCCGAGGCCGCGGAAGAAGACCTTGTTCGAGCGCGGGTACCAGAGGATGTCGGCCGGGTCGCGCGTCCCGTAGGCGAGATAGGTCAGCCCGGCCGCGCCGGCCCGGAAGGAATGCGGGATACGGGTCCCGGGCGGGCGCGAGACGATGTGGCCGGCGCGCACCGGCAGCGCCTCCGTCGGGTCGGCCGGAAACGCGTGCTTGGGATCGGGCGCCGCCCACAGCTCCAGCTCCCCCTCGCCGTGGAGGACGATGAAGAGCTCTTCCTCGACCGTGTGACAGTGCGGTGGCGCGCCCTCCTCGCCGGGCGGCAGCGACACGAGATTGAGCCCGGTCAGCGTCGCGCCTGCGGCGGCGCCGAGTGAGCGCGAACGCCCGCCGAAGTGCGCCTCGATGTCGTCGACGTTCACGATCGACGGCGGCCGCTCGCTCGGCTCGGGCCACTCGAGCTTCTGGTCGCGGTCGTACGGATGCGCGCCCGTACCGGCTTCCGTCCACGTCGGCCAGAGCCAGTAGATGCCGATCTTCGGGAGGTACGAACCGCCGAGCCGGCTGCGCGGGCCGTACGCGAGCACGTCCAGCCCCTGCGGGCCGGCCTTGAGCGTGTGCGCGGCCAGGCGCGGCGCGTGCACGAGTGTGTCCCCGGCTCGCACCTCGAATGTCTCGCCGTCCTGCCACGAGAGCCCCGTCCCGTTGAGGACGAAGAACGTCTCCTCGTCGGCGCCGTGCACGTGCGCGGGGGTGGAAATCTCGCTCGGCCCGAGCAGGATCCGGTTCACGCCGACGCCGACCGACCCGGCCGCCTCGCCGAGGAAGAACCAGTCGCCGCCCGCCGCCGGCTTCGGCGAACGGCGCGGTGCTATCTCGTCCCAGTGAACGACGCTCACACGACGATCATCGCATGCGCTGCCAGCGCTGCCGCTGCCGTCGTCGCACGCTCATCGCCCTCGACGCGCGCCCACGCCTCGGCCTCGCGCACGAGCTGCTGCAGCTCGGAGAGCACCGCCGCCGGGTGCGCGCCCTCCTGCTCGAGCGCCTCGATGCGCTCGAGCCGGTGCAGCACCGCGCGGGCCTCGTCCATCCCGTGACCGTAGTCGGACAACCGTGTCAGCTTGCTCGCAGCTCTGCGACGCGCGCGCGTCCGGCCTGCAGGCCGAGGAGCGCGTGATCGAGCTCACGTAGGAGTTGCGCGCGATCGCCGTGCAGGAGCATCGCGACGAGCATGCGGCGGACGAGATCGGGGGTCGGCGTGCGGAACGACTCGGCCAGCTCGCCGCGCTCCTCGGCCGTCTCGCCGAGCAGGGCTGCCGCGCGCATCGCCGCGGCCCATCTCCCATCGCCCTCGCCGAGCGCAGCGTCGAGCGCGTGTCGCAGCTGCTCGCCCCGGAACGGGTCGTCCTGGAAGAGCGACAGCTCCCAGCGGTCGAGCGCGTCGCCGAAGTGCGCGTCCGCGTCGGCGAGCGCGAGCTGCGGAATGAGCTTCGCGGCCACCTGGGCGCGGAACGGATCGAGCCGCGTCGACTCGCCGGGCGGCGGCGTCGCCGCGATCGGGAGCACGGGCCGGATGCCGAACGGCCGCCAGTCGAGGCGCTCGAAGAGCACGGGGCCGGCCGCGACGGGAGCGGCGGTGGCGAGGCGGATGGCGGTGACGGCGTCGGCGAGCTCGCCGGGCGCGTCCGGCGCATCCTCTGCTCCGGATTCCAGCCGCCGCTCGAGCTCGAGCACGCACGCGCGATCGACTTCGCGGCCGAAGTCGCGCGGCAGCAGTCCCGACGACTCGGGCCACAACGCCGTGAACTCGCCGGTCGCGCTCTGACGGACGCGCATCCCCTGGCCGAGTTCGATGTCGCTGCCGCACGAGAGGCCGACGAGCGGTGCGATCGCGCCGTACGCGTGGCCGCTGCCGAAGAGGAGCGCCTCGGCCTCCTCGTAGGCGCGGTCGAACGCGACGTCGTCCCAGTCGAAGCCGCCGCAGCCCTCCGCGACGCGCACGAGCAGCGGCACGAGCACGGTGCGATACGCGTCCTTGTACACGCGCGCGAGCGGCTCGCGGGCGAGATCGTCGAGCGCCTCCTGCACGTCCTGGCGCGAGCGCAGCCGCTCGGCCTGGCCCTCGATGAAGCCCTTCACGAGCGGCCGGTACTCGTAGAACGACGGCGCGTGCTCGTCGAACGCAAACGGCACGTCCTCGCCGTGGAAGACGGCGAAGGCGCCGAGGCAGAATCGGCGCAGCGAGTCGTAGAGATGCGGCGAACGCATGGACCTCCTGCTTACGACTTCGGTTCCTTGCCTCCTCTCTGGCAGGTCGGGCACCAGTAGGCGATGCGGGCGCCGTCGCCCTGGGCATGCGCCCGGAGCGGCGCGCCGCAGCGCCGGCAGGGGCGGCCGGTCCGGCGGTAGACGCGACGGAGCGGGCGCGCGCCGGCGACGGATGCGGCCATGAGCCGGTGGGCCGCCTCGAGCGCAGCGCGCAATTCGGTGTCGGACACCTCGGAGACGGGGCGCCACGGGGAGAGCCGGGCTTCCCACAGCGCCTCCGAGCGCCAGATGTTCCCGATGCCGGCGACGAGACGCTGGTCGACGAGCGCGTCGCCGACCTGGCGGTCAGGCACCTCCCGCAGCCGCTCGAGCATCGCGTCGTAGGCGGGATCTTCGTCGAGGATGTCGGCGCCGAGACGCCGTCGGGCGGCGCCGTCGAGCTCGAGGACGGGGCCGTTCCAGAGCACCGCCTCGTGCTCGGCGCCACGGAGGATGAGCCACGGCAGGCCGGCGCGAGGTGCGCCGCGCGGCTCGATGCGCCAGCGGCCGGTCATACGCAGGTGGCTTCTGAGGACATGGCCTCCCTGGAAGCGAAGGAGCAGGTTCTTGCCCGCCGCCTCCACGGATTCGAGCACGAGGCCGTCCAACCGCTCGGCCAGCCGCTTGGCGGCCGCGCGCGGATGAGGCGTCTCGACATCGACCTTCTGGCCGACGAGCACCTGCAGCCGCAGCGCCGCCCGGTGGAGCGAGTCACCTTCGGGCACGAGGCCTACCCTACGATCTAGACATGACCCGCCGGTTCATCGGCGTGCGCTGGTGGCTCGGGGCGGCCTTCGCGGTCGTCGCCGCCACCTCGACGGCGATCGTGGTCTCCCAGTTCTCGACTCGGTCGGAGAACGCGTTCCGCGGCAATGCCCAGGCGCTCGCGCTTTCCGACGCGCGGCTCGCCGCGAAGAATCCGACCCCTGCGCGGCTCCGGCGACTGGCGAAGCAGCTCAACGTGCAGCTGCACGTCTATCGCACGATCCCGGCCGCCGGGCTCGCGCGCAATGCGGTCGCGACGGCGCTCGGCGGGCGAGAGTCCGTCGGCGGAACGACGAACGGGAAGACGTTCGTCGCCGCCGTGCCGCTGCCCGGCGAGGCGGTCGTCGCGCTGAGCGAGCGGCCCGACGTCGCCGCCGCGATCGGCATCGTCCGGAACCAGGCGCTGCGCGCCGGCATCATCGCCGGCGTCGTGGGCGTCATCGTCGGCCTGCTGCTCGCGCAGCTGATTGCGCTACGACTGCGACGGCTCTCGCTCGCCGCCGAGGCGCTCGCGCACGGCGACTTCGAGACGCCGCTGCGTTTCCGCTTCCGGGACGAGTTCGGGACGCTCACGTACAACTTCGAACGGATGCGGCGACAGCTCCGCCGCTCGTTCCGCCACATCGAGGGCGAACGCGACCGCCTGCGCATGCTCCTTGAGCGCCTGCACGAGGGCGTCGTCACCGTCGACCAGGAGCTCGCCGTCAACTTCGCCAACAACGAGGCGCGGCGGCTGCTCGGCGTGCGGCTCGCCGCGGGCGACCAGCTGCCGGAGCCGTGGGAAGGGTTCTCGTTGCGCGAGTTCGTGGAGCGGCTCTTCGATCCCGACGCGTCGCTCGCGCAGGCCCACGTACGGCCGGACGAGGAACGCGCGCTCGCGCTCGTCGGCATCCCCGCGCAGCCGGAAGGCGACACAGTGCTGATCGTGCTCGACGACCTGACCGAGCAGGAGCGGCGCGAGCTGGCCGAGCGCGAGTTCGTCTCCAACGCGGCGCACGAGCTGCGCACGCCGCTGACGACCATCATCGGCGCGGTCGAGGTGCTGCAGGCGGGCGCGAAGGAGAACCCTGAGGAGCGCGACCGCTTCCTCGCACACATCGAGCGCGAGGCGGCGCGGCTGGCGCGGCTCGCACATGCATTGCTCGCGCTCGCGCGCGCGCACGCGGGCCAGGAGCGGCCGCGGCTCGAGCCGACCATCATCGAGCCGATCCTGCGCGAGGTCGCCGACGACCTGCGGCCGCGCGACGGCGTCGTCGTCGAGGTCGAATGCACGCCGGAGGTTGCTGCGAACGTGAACCGCGACCTGCTCGAGCAGGCGCTGCGGAACCTCGGCGAGAACGCGGCGAAGCACACGCTCACCGGTCGCGTCGTCCTGCGCGCGTACGCCACGGGGCGCACCGTGCGCGTCGAGGTCGAGGACACGGGCATCGGGATGAGCAGCGAGACACAGCGCCACGTGTTCGACCGGTTCTTCCGTGGCGCCGACCGCGACCCGGAGGGCTTCGGCCTCGGGCTCGCGATCGTCCGCCAGGCGGTACGCAGTCTCGACGGCCGCATCGAGCTCGACTCGGCCCCCGGCGAAGGCACGCGCGTGCGCATCGTTCTCGAGCGTGCGCAGGTACGCGAGCAGGTGCCCGCGTGAGCACCGTGCTCGTCGTCGACGACGATCCCGGCGTCCTCGACGTCGTCGCGTTCACGCTCCGCCGGGAAGGGTTCGACGTCGACGAGGAGTCCGACGGCATGCGCGCGCTCGCTGCTGCGCGTGCGCGCGACTACGACATCGTCATCCTCGACGTGATGCTGCCGCAGATGTCAGGCACGGAGGTGTGCCGCGCGCTGCGCGCCGAGAGCGATGTGCCGATCGTGATGCTGACCGCGCGCGACGCGGAGCGCGACCGCGTCCTCGGCCTCGAGCTGGGCGCAGACGATTACGTGACGAAGCCGTTCTCGAGCGCCGAGCTGCTCAGCCGCGTCCGCGCGATCCTGCGTCGCCGCGAGCTCGACCGCGCCAACGGCGGTTCCGCGGTGCGGCAGCTCGGCGGCCTCTATCTCGACCTCGTCCGCCACGAGGTGACGGTCGACGGCGAGCCAGTGCGGCTGACGCTGTCGGAGTTCAAGCTGCTCTCGATCCTGGCCGAGCGGCCGGAGCGGATCGTCTCACGGCGCGAGTTGATGCAGCATCTCTGGGCGAGCGAGCACGTCGGCGACGAGCACGCATGCGAGGTGCACGTCTCCAACCTGCGGCGCAAGATCGAGCGCGATCCGACGCGGCCGCAGAGGCTCGTGACCGTCCGCGGGATGGGCTACAAGCTGCTTTCGATTTAGGTCCTTCCGGTTTGGAAGGAGGGTTTAACGGCGATATGGCCCGGGGGTGCATTTGCGAACCACCACCGGGTCCGGGCAGGGCGAGCAGCTGCAGGCGATCACCGACGCCGCGCTGGCTCACCTCGAGCTCGACGTGCTGCTGCGGACGCTCGTCGCGCGCATCTGCGAGATCCTCGGCGTCGACTCGTGCACAATCGTCGTGCACACGCAGGAGCACGACCGGGTCGTCTCCACCGGGCCGCTACACGACACCGTCTCGACATACGTCGTCCAGCTCGAGGTCTCCGGCGTGCTGATCGGGGAGCTGCAGGTCGCAGCGCTCGAGCCGCGCCGCTTCGACACCGAGCTCCTGCAGCGCGTCGCCGACCGCGCCGCGCTGGCGATCGAGCATGCGCAGTTGTTCGAGTCGGAGCGGAAGGCGAGAAGCCGGCTCGAGTGCGTGCAGGCGGTGACCGACGTGGCGCTTGCGCACCTCGAGCTAGAGGAGCTGCTGCAGGCACTCCTGCTTCGGACCCGGGACATCCTCGGGGTCGACACGTGCGCCGCCCTTCTGCTCGACCCCGAGCAGAACGAGCTCGTCGCACGGGCCGCGGTCGGGATCGAAGAGGAGGTCGAGCAGGGTGTGCGCATCCCCGTCGGCGGTGGCTTCGCCGGCCGCATCGCCGCCGACCGGCGACCGGTCATCCTCCCCGACGTCGACCACGCACACGTGCTCAATCCGATCCTGCACGAGAAGGGGATCAAGTCGCTGATGGGCGTGCCGCTCATCGTGCACGACGACGTGATCGGCGTGATCCACGTCGGCACTCTGCAGCCGCACGAGTTCACGCGCGACGACGTCGAGCTGCTCCAGCTCGTCGGCGAGCGCGCGGCGCTCGCCATCGAGAAGGCGCGTGTGCACCAGGAGATGGTGCGTCTCGACCAGATGAAGCTGAACTTCGTCGCGATCGCGTCACACGAGCTGCGCACGCCGGCGACGAGCGTGTACGGGCTGCTGACGACGCTGCGTGCGCGTGGCGACGAGTTGGCGCCGGAGGTGCGCGCCGAGCTCGAGGAGACGGCGTGGTACCAGAGCGACCGGCTGCGGCGACTGATCGAGCAACTCCTGGATCTCTCGCGGCTCGATGCGCGCGCGATCGACGTGCAACCGCAGCCGATCGTGCTCGACCGGACGCTCACCGACCTCGTGACCGGCGACGACGTGTTCGTCGACGTCGACCCCGCGCTGGCGGTCGTGGCCGATCCGCTCGTGATCGAGCGCGTGGTGACGAATCTCATCGCGAACGCGCGGCAGCACGGCAAGCCGCCGGTGCACATTTGCGCGGAGGCGCGCGACCGGCATATCCGCATCACGGTGACCGACGCGGGCCTCGGCGTCCCCGAGCAACTCGTGCCGCGGCTGTTCGAACGGTTCGAGCACGGCGGCACGAGCGGCGGCACCGGTCTCGGCCTCGCGATCGCAAAGGCGTACGCGAACGCGCATGGCGGGGACCTGTACTACGAGCCCGGCCCGTGGGGCACGCGGTTCGACCTCGTGTTGCCGCGCGGGTAGCCGGCGTGACACGTCTGTGACGCGCACGACTCGGTAACTGTTACCGGCCTTCGGGGAGCCGCGCGGCACCGTAAAGGCCGGTAACAGTTACCCCGGCGTCGGTGTGACGAGTTATGCGCGGAGGACGGCTCGGCGCGGGCCTGCGAGGAAGCCGGCTTCGATGAGCAGCGGCATGACAATCGTGTCCGCGATCGGCTCGCTGTCGAAGCGCTCGACCGCGAGGCGTTTGGTGCGCCCGCGCCTCACGTAGGAGACGAGAGCGGCGAGCGCGGGGCGTAGCCACTCCTCATCCGGCTCGCGCAGCGCCACGAGCGAGCGGCCGCCTCGCTCCACGAAGAGCGCCGCCTCGCCGCCCAGTAGGACGACGTGCGCGCCGGCGACGCGCGCTGCACGAGCGCCCGAACGCTTCGGCCACGGCAACGCGGCGCCGTACGGCTGCGCCGGGTCGGCCGCGGCGAGCACCAAAGCCTCCGGCTCGTCGCCCTCGCGCGGCCGGAGCTCGCGCAGCCGCTCCACGGCGCCGCCAAGCGCGAACTGTGCGCCGCCGAGCCCTTCGACGAAGTAGCCGCGCCGACACGTCCCCAGCGTCTCGAGTGCGCGCAGCTGTTGGTACACCGCGCCGTAGCCGCCGGCGATGCCCTCGCCGCGAACGCCATCGCGCGTGACGATCCCTTGGCGCTCGAGCAAAAGCTCTGCAAGTGCGCGCGGGTCGCGCTCGCCCGCGAACAACGGAGCGGCGAGCGACCACCGGCCCTGCGTGGCAATCGCTGAGTTCGGCCGCGCGCGCGTGAACCTTCGAGCCGTAGGCTTGTGACGCTTTTGTGACGGTACCTGGTACCGAGACGTGGCTCGGAGGGGCTGCCAGGCGTCGTTCGTGACCTCGCCGGACCAGACGAGATCCCAGAGGGCGGGCAGCAGCTCGTCGCTGCCGAAGTCGCTCCAGAAGAGCGCGCCGCCGGCCAGCGCGGCGCGGATTGCGTCGTGTTCCAGCTCCTCGGGCGAAGGCGCGGCGCCGGGCTGGCCGAGCAGCCCCGCGTCGTCCCGGAAGAACACCGCGACGCGGTCGAGCCCCGCGCCGACCCACACCAACTCTCCCGACGCGCACAACGCATCGAGCTGCTCCGGGCGGAAGTCGGGCACGCGGCGCGGCAGCACCTCCGACTCCCACAGCGACACCGGCAGCGGCAACGCCTGCAGCGGGATGAGCGCCTCGCGGAGCGACGCACGCCGGTCGATCCCGTGCCAGTTCGGCAGGAAGCGACCGAACGCGGCCTGCTCCGTCGGCTCCACCTCGCGCCGCAGCGCGGCCAACGATGCGCGCCGCAGGCGGCGCAGCACTTCGGGATCGCACCATTCGCGCTCCGTTCCGCCTGGACGCAGCTCGCCGCGCACGAGCTGCTCGTCGCGCTCGAGCCCGCGCAGCTCCTCCTCGACGTCGGCGCCGAAGGCCGCGTTCGCCTGCGCCGTCGTGAACGGCCCCCGCCCGCGCGCATACCGGCGCACGAGCTGCCGCAGAGAATCGGGACCGCCCTCGAGGAACACCTCCGGCAAGCCCGACGGCGGCATGACTCCGAGCGCGTCGCGGTAGCGGCCCGCATCCTCGGCGGCCGCCAATGCATCGCCGAACCGATAAGCGCGCCGTTCGCGCACGAGCGTCTCCGCGAATCCCGGATCGAACTCGACCTGGTGGCCGCGGAGACGGAGCAGGTCGTGCAGCTCGTCGGCGTTGCGCGGCTTCGACCGCAACGACGCCTCCACCTCTGCGAGCGCGTCCACGTCGATGAGCTCGCGCAGCTCCTCCTGCCCGAGTAGCTCGCGCAGCAGATCGCGGTCGAGCGACAACGCCTGGGCGCGACGCTCCGCTGGCGGCGTGTCGTCCTCGTACATGTAGGTCGCGATGTAGTCGAACAGGAGCGACGACGCGAACGGCGACGCGCTCGAGGTCTCGACGTCGACGAGATCGATCTCGCGCGTCTGCAGCCCGTGCAGCAGCTTCTTCAGCGCAGGTATGTCGAACACGTCCTGCAGGCACTCGCGGTACGTCTCGAGCACGATCGGGAAGCTCGCGTACTTGCGCGCGACCTGCAGCAGGTTCTGCGCCTTCAGCCGTTGCTGCCACAGCGGCGATCGCTCGCCCGGCCGACGCCGCGGGATGAGCAACGCGCGCGCGGCATTCTCCCGGAAGCGTGCGCCGAACAGCGCCGTCTGCCCCACCTCGGCGAGGATGAGCTCGTCGAGATCCTCGGGCGAGAGGATCAATTGATCGGTCGCGGGCGGCGCGTCCGACTCGGGGAGATGGAACGCGATGCCGTCGTCGGACCAGATCGACTGGACGTCGACGCCGAGCGACTCGCGCAGCCGCGCAGCGACCGCCATCGCCCACGGCGCGTGCACGCGGCCGCCGAACGGCGTGAGGATGCAGATCCGCCAGTCGCCGATCTCGTCGCGGAAGCGCTCGACGACGACCGTCCGGTCGGACGGGACGACGCCGGTCGCGCGCTCCTGCTCGCGCAGGTACTCGACGAGGTTCCACGCCGCGCGGTCGTCGAGCCCCTCGATCTTCGGCTCGTGCTGCGCAAGCAGGTCGCGCGAGAACTTGCCGATCGCGGCTCCGAGCTCGTACGGCCGCCCCACGCCTTCGCCCTTCCAGAACGGCACGGCGCCGGGCACGCCGGGCGCGGCCGAGACGAGCACGCGGTCGCGCGTGATCTCCTCGATGCGCCACGACGACGCCCCGAGCACGATCACCTGGCCTTCACGCGCCTCGTACACCATCTCCTCGTCCAGCTCGCCGACGCGTCCGCCGCCGTTCACGATGAAGACGCCGAAGAGGCCGCGGTCGGGGATCGTCCCCGCGTTCGTCACTGCGAGACGGCGCGCGCCCTCCCGCCCGCGAATGACGCCTGCGGTGCGGTCCCACACGATGCGCGGCCGCAGCTCGGCGAACTCGTCCGACGGATAGCGGCCGGCGAGCATGTCGAGCACGTTCTCGAGCTGCGCGCGCGAAAGATCGGCGAACGGATACGCGCCGCGCACGAGCGTGTGCAGGTCGGCCACCTCGATCTCCTCGTCCGCACAGATGGCGACGATCTGCTGCGCCAGCACATCCAGAGGATTGCGCGGGATCTGCGTCTCCTCGATCGCGCCCGCGAGCATGCGCTGGAGGACGACCGCGGACTCGAGCAGGTCGGCGCGGAACTTCGGGAAGATGCGGCCTTTCGACACCGCGTCGAGCGTGTGCCCGGCGCGGCCGATGCGCTGCAGGCCGCGCGCGACCGACTTCGGCGACTCCACCTGGATGACGAGATCGACGGCACCCATGTCGATACCGAGCTCGAGCGACGAGGTGGCGACGAGGCACGGTATGCGCCCCGCCTTCAAGTCTTCCTCGATGAGGACACGCTGCTCGCGCGCGAGCGAACCGTGATGCGCGCGTGCCACCTCTTCCTCTGCGAGCTCGTTCAGGCGTAGCGCCAGCCGCTCGGCGAGCCGGCGGTTGTTCACGAACACGATCGTCGAGCGGTGCGCGCGCACGAGCTCGAGCATCGCCGGGTAGATCGACGGCCAGATCGAGTGCTGCTCGGTCGGCTCGCGCATGTCCTCGAGCGGAACGACAACTTCGAGGTCGAGCCGCTTCGCGACGCCCGCATCGACGAGCTCGATCGGCCGGCCGCCGCCGACGAAGCGGCCGATCTCCTCCAGCGGCCGTTGCGTCGCGGACAGCCCGACGCGCTGGAAGCCGCCGGCCAGCCGTTCGAGCCGCTCGAGCGAGAGCGCGAGGTGCGCGCCGCGCTTCGTCCCGGCGACGGCGTGCACTTCGTCCACGATCACCGTCTCGACCGAGCGCAGCAGCTCGCGCGCCTGCGACGTGAGCATGAGGAACAACGACTCCGGCGTGGTGATGAGGATGTCGGGCGCGTCGCGGAGCATCGCCTGGCGCTCCTTCTGCGGCGTGTCGCCCGTGCGCACTGCGACCTTCAGCTGCGAGCGCAATCCCGCGAGCGGCCCGCGCAGGTTGCGCTCGACGTCGTAGTTGAGCGCCTTCAGCGGCGACACGTACAGCACGCGCAGCCCCGCACTGGGCGTCGGCGTCAACTTGTCGATCGCGTACAGGAACGCGGCGAGCGTCTTGCCGGAGCCCGTCGGCGCCTGGATGAGCGTGTGCTTGCCGGACGCGATCGCCGGCCAGCCTTTCGCCTGCGCGGGCGTCGGCGCGGCGAACTCGCGCTCGAACCAGGCCCTCGTCTCCGGGCTGAAGACGTCCAGAGAAGCCATACGAGCAGAGTAGGTCATAGGATCACCGCATGGCCGCGCCTGATCGGCTCTGGTTCACCGAGAACGACGAGGCCAACAAGCTCCTGGCCGAGGACCCGTTCGCGCTGCTCGTCGGGTTCGCGCTCGACCAGCAGATCACGGTGCAGCAGGCGTTCCAGGGGCCTCTGCGGATCAAGCAGCGTGTCGGCACCCTCGATCCGAATGAGCTGGCCCGCACGGACCTCGAGCCCGCGTTCCGGGAGAAGCCGGCCGTTCACCGCTTCCCCGGCACGATGGCCGCGCGCGTGCACGACCTCGCCGCCTTCGTCGCGGAGGAGTACGGCGGCGACGCGTCGCGTATCTGGGGCGACGCGAAGAACGGCGAAGACTTGAAGACGCGCCTCGCCGCGCTCCCGGGCTTCGGCGACATGAAGGTGAGGAGCATGACGGCCGTGCTCGCGAAGCGCTTCGGCGTCGACGTCGCCCGAGAGGTGGCGCCGAACCATCCGACGCTCGGCGACGTCGACTCCGCGCAGGCGCTCACCGACTACCAGGCCGCCAAGCGCGAGTACAAGCGATCGAAGTCCGCACACTGACCGACGGCGGCCAGCCGGCCGTCGACACCGCGAACGCGTTGGCCGAGTTCGTCGCTGCAGCGCAGCACACGCTCGACATCGCGGTGTACGACCTCAACCTGCCGGACGATCTCGCAGCGATCGTCGGCGGGGCGCTCCGAGACGCCAACACGCGCGGCGTCGCGCTGCGGCTCGCCTACAACGTCGACCATCCGAGGAACGTTCCCGTCCCGCCGCCGCCGCGCACCGATCCCGACCTGATGGCGTCGCTGCCGTTCCCGACCGCCCCAATCCCCGGCATCCCGGACCTCATGCACCACAAGTACATCGTCCGCGACGCGGCGTCGGTATGGACGGGATCGACGAACTGGACCGGGGACTCGTGGACGCGCGAGGAGAACGTCATCATCACCGTCGACTCGCCCGAGCTCGCGACGCGCTACACCGCGGACTTCGAGCAGCTCTGGACGCGCCGCGACGTCCAGCACAGCGGCAAGGTCGACACCTCCCCGCTCTCGGTGTCCGACACCGCGATCCGGCCGTGGTTCTGCCCCGGTCGCGGTGAGCAGCTCGCGCATCGCATCGCGAAGGCGATCGGCACCGCGACGCGGCGCGTCCGCATCGCGTCACCCGTCCTCTCGTCGGCCCCAATCCTCGCCACGCTCGCGCAGGTGGTGACGGACGGAAAGATCGACGTCGCCGGCGTCGTCGACCGCACGCAGGTGCTCGAGGTCATTCACCAGTGGAACGAGAACGGGAACGCGTCGTGGAAGGAGCCCCTCCTGCGGACGGTGCTCACGCACGCGCCGTTCTCGGGGAAGATCTCGACGCCGTACGGGCCGGGGACGGTGCACGACTACATGCACGCAAAGGTGACGGTCGCCGACGACGTCGTCTTCGTCGGGAGCTTCAACCTCTCGCACTCGGGCGAGCTCAACGCCGAGAACGTCCTCGAGATCGCCGACGCCGCGCTTGCCGAGCGGCTGGCCTCGTTCATCGACGACGTGCGTGCGAAGTACCCGCCCGTGCAGCTCTCATGAGGCACACACTCGTTCGCCGCAGGTTCGTTGTCGCGGCCGTCTCACTCGTGGGAATGCTGATCACGTTCGCGAGTGTCGTCGCGACAGACTCGAGCGCGCTCACCGGGGTGATCGTGTTCGCGCCGTGGGTGATGCTCATCGGCGTCGACAGCGGCGCCGCCGCCGGCATTGTCACAGGCGGCGGTGCAGGCGGCCTCTGGATCGCGGCCGCAGCGGCCGACTCGACGCACCCGACCGCATCGCAGACGATCGTCCGCGTCGCCATCCTCTGCGTCCTCGGCTTCGGCTCCGGTGTCGTCGGCAACCAGCTTCGGACGAGCGAGCGCGCGAGGGCGACGACGGTCGCTCGGCAACGCGCGTTGATCGACGCCACCATCGACGGGATCTGCCTTACCGATGTCGAGGGCAACATCCTCATCGTCAACGAGCCGCTCGTCCGGATGGCGATCGACCTCGGCATGCCGACCGAGGGCACCGTCGTCGAGCGCCTGCTCTCGGTCGCGGACAAGCTCGCCGATCCCGAGCGCTACCGCCAGCGCATGCTGGAGATCTCGGAGTCGCCCGGGCAGGCGACCACCGACGAGTTCGAGCTCCAGGGTACGGGCCGCGTCTTCCGCGGCTACACGTCACCGGTCAGCGACCGCAGCGGCCGTGCGGTCGGCCGCATCTGGACGCTGCGCGAGGTGACTGCCGACAAGGAACTCGAGCGCATGCGCGATGCGTTCGTCGCCACCGTGTCGCACGAGCTGCGGACGCCGCTCACGTCCATCTCGGGGTTCCTCGAGATGCTCCAGGAGGAGGAGCACCGGATCGGCGACACCGGGCGCACGTATCTCGACGTCATCCGTCGAAGCGCCGAGCGTCTCCATCACCTCGTCGAGGATCTCCTGCTCGTCGCGCAGATCGAGGCCCGGCGCGTCGACCTCCAGCACGACCCGATCGATCTCGCGGTCGTCGCGGAGCGCGCGGTCGAGGCCGTACGTCCGTGGGCGGGTGAGAAACACGTCCTGGTCGAGCTCAATACCGACAGCGTGCCCACCATCGTCGGAGACGAGCGGCGCCTCGCCCAGGTGCTCGACAACCTGCTTTCGAACGCGGTGAAGTTCAGCCGCAATGGAGGGGTCGTGCAGGTGGCCCTCGGGACAGACGGCAGCGCGGCAACGATCGTCGTCACCGACAGCGGAATCGGCATCCCCGCCGACGAGCAGGGGCACGTGTTCTCGCGCTTCTACCGCGCGCGCAGCGCGAACGAGCTCGCAGTTCCCGGCACCGGGCTGGGCCTGGCGATCACGCGCACGCTCGTCGACCAGCACGGCGGCACGATCGAGCTCTCGAGTCGCGAAGGCGAAGGAACGTCTGTCACCGTTCGCCTGCCCGCCGCATGACCCGTGCCGTCGTCGTCGTCGCTGCGGTCGTCCTGCTCCTCGGCGGCGGGTCGGCGCAGGCGCTGCGGCTGCCGGGCGCGCCCGCGTGCCCGATCTTTCCGGCGAACAACGCGTGGAACGAGCGCGTCGACACGTTGCCAGTGGCCGCGAACTCGGCGCAGATGATCGCGTCCATCGGGCTCGACACCGGGCTGCATCCCGACTTCGGGTCGGGCCTCTACGGCGGCCAGCCGATCGGTATCCCCTTCGACGTCGTGTCCAAGACGACGCCGCGCTCGCACGTCAGCTTCGACTACTCGGACGAGTCCGATCATGTGGCGTATCCGATCCCGAAGACGGTGCACATCGAAGGCGGACGCACATCGACGGGTGACCGCCACGCGATCCTCGTCGACAAGTCGGCCTGCCGTCTGTATGAGCTCTTCGCGCTCTACCCCACGTCGAGCGGCGGCTGGAAGGCCGGCTCGGGCGCGACCTGGAATCTGCGGTCGAACCATCTGCGGCCCGCGGGCTGGACGTCCGCGGACGCGGCCGGCCTGCCGATCTTCCCCGGCCTCGCACGCTACGACGAGGTCGCGCGCGGCGTGATCGACCACGCGCTCCGGTTCACGGCGGAGCACACGCGCCGCGCGTACGTCTATCCGGCGCGCCACTACGCGTCGTCGTCGAACGATCCCTCGCTGCCGCCGATGGGCCTGCGCGTCCGGCTGAAGGCGAGCGTCGACATCTCGGGCTTCCCGCGCCAGGCCCGCATCGTCCTCCAGGCCTTGAAGACGTACGGGATGATCCTGGCCGACAACGGATCCGACTGGTACATCAGCGGCGCGCCGGATCCGCACTGGTCGAACGACGCACTGCACACGATCGGCCGCATCACGGGAAGCGATTTCGAGGTCGTCGATACGACCTCGCTCCACCCGTAGAACGGTTCTTACGTCACATTTACATAGGAATGCGCAGAATCCCGCCGTGGGTCGGGCGACGATCGCAACGGTGGCCGCTCTCGCGGCCGTCGTGGGGGTGGCGCGGAATCCCGCGGCGAGGGTGCACGTGACCGTCGGCGGCGGCCGGTGCGTCCTCTCGCAGAAGACCGTTCCGGTCGGCCCGGTCACCTTCGTCGTCTCGAATCGCAGCTCGAGCCTCGACGACTTCGTCGTGGCCGGTTTGCGCACGCGGCTGCTTCGCCCAGGTCGCACGGCGACGCTGACGGTCGACCTCGCGAAGGCAGGGAGCTACGGCTACCGGTGCACCGTGGCCAAGCGTGGTGGCCGGCTGACTGCGGCTGCGGCCTCTCCCTCGTCGCCGCCCGCTCCACAGAAGCTTGCATTCACGCAGCTCGCCTCCGGACTCGGGCCGCTCACCGACGTCGCAGTTGCGCCTACGGACGCGAATCGCGTCTTCGCCGTCGAGCAGGACGGGAAGGTGGTCATGCTCGACGGGACGTCGCAGGACGTGGTCGCCGACTTCGGCAGCGATATTCGCGACGACGGAGAGAACGGACTCCTCGACATGACGTTCTCGCCGGAGTTCGCGCAGAACCGAACCGTCTACTTCTATTACATCTCCGACGAGGGCAGCGGCGAGGACACCCTCGTGTCGGCGGCGATGGACGACGACTGGGCGGTCGACATGAAGTCCGTGCACATCGTCCTCCAGGTCGCGACGCCGGGTGCGAACCACCGCGGCGGCGACATCGCCTTCGGCCCCGACGGAGACATCTACGTCCCGATCGGGGACGGCGACAACGGCACGTACACCGTCATCGGCCAGTACGCGCAGGATCCGACGTCGATGCTCGGTGGCATCGTCCGGGTCGATCCCGTCACCGGCGCGGCCGAGCAGTGGGCGAAGGGCCTGCGCAATCCCTGGCGCGACTACATCGACACGAAGACGGGGCTGTACTACATCGCCGACGTCGGGGAGAACGACCAGGAGGAGATCGATGTCGTCCCGATCGCCGATCAAGGCCTCAACTTCGGCTGGCCGTGCGTGGAGGGAACGCAGACCGACTCGACGACGGTGCAGTGTCCGCCCGCGTCGCAGCTGACGGCGCCCGTCCTTACGTACCCGCACGAGGGGCGGTGCGCGGTGATCGGCGGCGTCGTCGTGCACGATCCGCGTCTCACCTCCCTCGCCGGCAGCTTCCTCTACTCCGACCTGTGCGACGGCGAGTTGCGCGCGTTCACCTACGCGAACGGCGAGGCGAGCGACAACCGCGATCTCGGACTGCACGTGGACAAGCCGACGTCGTTCGGCGAGGGGCCGGACGGCCGCGTCTATCTCGTCACGAACGACGGGAGTCTGTACCGGCTCGACCCCGCCTAGGGTCGGGCAGCGGCGTGAGCTTCGGCTCGACTTCGTCGCGCAGGTGCTCGAAGTCGGGCGGCAGGATGAGCGCCTCACCCAGGTGCGCGGGATCCTCGTCGGCCGCGAAGCCCGGGCCGAGGGTCGCGATCTCGAACAGGACGCCGCTCGGCTCGCGGAAGTAGATGGAGTGGAACCAGAAGCGGTCGATGATCGGCGTCGGCCGGCCACCGGCCTCTTCGACGCGTGTGCGCCACGCCTCCTGCTCGTCCATCGGGCACGCCCACGCCACGTGGTGGACGGTGCCGGCGCCCGGCGCGCCCGGTCCCGGCGACTCCTCGTAGTGGATCCAGCCGCCGCGCGTCTCGCCGCGCGTGTCGCCGTTCTCGAAGCCGAGCGCATCGAGGAACGCGGTGTTGCGATCGAGGTCGGACGCGTACGCGCGGACGCCCTCGAAGCCCTGCAGGGCGAACTCGTGCGGGATCTCCGGATCGTCGGCGATGAGCGGGCGGTCGGGAACGTTCGACACCACGAGGTCGTGCGTCAGACCCTCGGGATCGGTGAACGGGACGCTGCCGACACGGTCGCGCCAGAAGTCGAGCGCCTCCTCCGACGCGACGCGCCAGACGACGGTGTGGATCATCCCCGAGCCGGCGCGGCCCGGCGCCGCGCCGGGGTACTCGAAGAACGTGATGTCCGAGCCCGGCGTCCCCTGCTCGTCGGCGTAGAAGAGGTGGTAGACCGTCGGGTCGTCCTGGTTCACGGACTTCTTCACGAGCCGCAGGCCGAGCGTGCCGGTGTAGTACTCGACGTTCCGCGGCGCGTCGCCCGTGATGCACGTGACGTGGTGAATTCCGTCGAGATTCTTCACACCTGGACCCTACATTTTGGCTGTGGTCGCCTTGCTCCTCGCCGTCGCGATGGCCGCCGCGAAGCCGTCGCCGATCGTGTTCGACGCGAACCGGCTGCCGCAGTACGCCGGCGAGATCTACCGCTCCGACCCGAACGGGACGCGTGTCGACCTGAGTAGGAGCCCGGGAGAAGACTTCGCGCCTGCGGTGTCGCCGAACGGGAAGCTGGTCGCCTTCGCGAGCAATCGCGGCGGGCGGGTCGCGGTCTATGTCGTCGGCGTGGACGGGCGCGGGCTCCGGCGCATCTCACCGCTCCTCTTCCGCACGTCCACCGGCGTCGACGACGTGTCGACGATCGCGTGGTCGCCGAACGGCCGCACGCTTGCGGTGAGCGTGCAGAACGATGTCGACGCGTCGAAGGACTGGTCGTTGATCTACCTCGCCGGCCTGCACGGCGGATGGCACGCCATCCCGGCCAGAGGGCAGCCCGACTGGGGAGATCCGACGTGGGCGCCCGACGGCCGGCTCGCTTTCGTCACCAGGTCCGGCGGCATTCAGGTGACGAACGCGGCCGGGAAGGCGCTCTGGAGCGTCACCGGCACCGGCGGCCGTGGGCCGGCGTGGTCCTCGACCGGACTGCTGGCGGTGCAGGCACTGTCCAAGACGATCCGCGTGTACCGCCCGGACGGCCAGAGGGTCGCGTCCTTCGGCGGATGGAACTTCGAGTGGGCCCCGTCGGGCAACACGCTTGCGTACGAGGTCGGGAAGCACGTCGCGCTCCGCCGTGCGTCCGACACCGCGCCGTTCCTCACGATCCCGCTTTGGGGCGGTCCACAATGGATCGACTCACGGCGCCTCGCGATCAGCGCGACCAGCGGCTGGGTGGCGTACGACATCACGAGCGGCACGACGCAGAGCCTGCCGAACACCGGCGTGCTCACCACGTCGCCGAGCGGGGACGTCGCCGCACAGGTTGGCGCGTCGGGTGGAGGGGAAGATCTCGTGCTGAGTCAGGTCGGCTCAACGTCGCAGACCGTCCTCGCAGGCGGCCCGTCCTGCGGGAGCGACGAGGACGACTTCACCGCCGTCCAGTTCGTGCCGCGCTCGCGCTCGATCGTGTACCAGACGAGCTGTTACAACGCGCCTGCCGACGTCTACGCGGTCGACCCTGACGGGGGCGGACTGCGCGACGTGACGACGTCGTCGACCAACGAGTCGCAGCCGTCTGTCTCCCCCGATGGCACCGAGGTGGCCTACATCGAGGCGCCGACGGCGAACTGCCACGGGTGCAATCAATCGCTGTCCGTGATCCCGCTCACGGGCGGACCGTCGACCCGGCTCACCGACGAGGACACGCAGACCGACCTGATCGACGACGGGTTCCCGAGTTGGTCACCCGATGGGAAGCAGATCGTCTTCGTGCACGCCACCGGCGACGGACCGTCTCACCTTTTCGAGATACCTGCACAAGGCGGAACGATGCGCGACCTCGCGGTCAAGGCCGGCTACGACCCCGTCATGGGACCGAAGCTCATCGCGTACTTCGGATCGAGCGCGACGCTGACGGTGAAGACGTTCGACCCCGCGACCGGCGCGACGCAGACGGTGTCAACGGGGGCGAAGCTCGAGAACGGAGACTCGCTCGCGTGGTCGAGAACCGGACGGCTCGCCTATCTCGCCTGGCCGCACAACGCTGCCACGATCGTCATCGTCGGCGGCCGGACGATCGCTCTGGCGCCGATCCTCCCACCTGGTTCCACGGTGCACGGACTCGCGTGGTCACCCGACGGCTCGCGCTTCGCGTTCACGGCGAAGGACGCGAACGGCATCGGCGAGGTCTACACCATCGGCGCCGACGGCAGTCACCTGTCGCAGGTCACCCACGACATCGGCGCGACCGGCGACGTCAGCTGGCGCTGACGGTAGCGGGGCTCGCCGCCTCCCTGCGGACGCGGCGAGCCACTTTTGCGTCTCGTCCTAGCGGACCTCGTCCTCCACGATTGTGCGCCGGCGCGTGGCCGGCCCTTCCTCAACGACGGTGCGGCCACCGAAGCCACCCCAGCTCGACCAGAAGATGAGCGAGATGAGCGCGCCGACGATGCCGACGACGAGAAGGATGTAGCCGACGGTGTGCACGTTGAAGCCGGACGTCGTCACGTGGACGGCGAACGCGAGCACCGCACCGACGGCGATGAGGATGATGCTCACTCCGATACCCATGAACCCTCCCTTATTGGCGTCGAACAGTTGCCGTGGCAGCAACGGTCGAAGAGTTCGGCTGGTTACGGCGTAACCGCGCAGCCCCCCGAACAGTTCACATGCCGAGCGATGGCGGACATGTCGATCAAGCCGAGCGCCCGCCGCACCGGCGAGCACGTGACTCGGAGCAGCGGCTTCGAATGGCTGGCGCGAGCCGGCTTCGTCGCTCGCGGCGCCGTCTACGTTGTCATCGGGATCCTCGCGATCAAGCTCGCACTCGGCAGCGGCAGCGCGAATCCGAGCCAGCAGGGCGCGTTGAAGGCAGTCGCCGCGCAGCCTTTCGGAAAGGTCCTCGTGATTCTCATCGCGATCGGCCTCGCCGGCTACGCCCTGTGGCGGCTCGTCCGCGCGGTGCTCGGCCACGGCCCCGGCGGGGCCGACCGAGGGCTCGACCGCGTGGCCGCGCTCGTCAGTGGCGTCGTGTACTCCGTTCTCTGTGCGCTCGCCGTCGAGATCCTGCTCGGCGCCGGCGCCGGCACGTCAGGCAACGCGAAGGGCGCAACGGCGGGCGTCCTTGGCTGGCCCGCCGGCACGTGGCTCGTCGGGATCGCGGGGGCGGTGCTCGTCGGGGTCGGGCTCTACCAGGGCTATCGGGCCGTGTGCAAGGACTTCCTCGACGACTCGAAGACGGAGGAGATGAGCCCGGCGGTCCGCAGGTGGATCGAGTGGGTCGGCACCGTCGGCTACCTCGCGCGCATGGTCGTCTTCGGGCTCGTCGGCATCTTCCTGATCAGAGCCGCGATCGACTACAGCCCCGACAAGGCCGTCGGCCTCGACGGCGCCCTGGCCAAGGTCGACCACGCCTCATACGGCCCGTTCCTGCTCGCGATCGTCGCCGCCGGTCTGATCGCGTTCGGCGTCTACTCGCTGACCGACAGCCGCTACCGCCGCATCTAGCTCACACCGGCGAGCAGGAACGCGCGCGACTCCTTCACCATCTCGCGCGCAATCACGAGCCGCTGAATCTCCTGCGTGCCCTCGTAGATCTGCGTGATCTTCGCGTCGCGCATGAAGCGCTCGACCGGGTACTCCTTGATGTAGCCGTAGCCGCCGAGGATCTGCACCGCATCGGTGCGTGACCGCCATGGCGACGTCGCCGCACTTGAGCTTCGCCATCGCGGACGCCTTCGTCAACTCCGCGCCGTCGACGCCGTCGTCGCACATGCGCCCGAAGCGGTACAGCAGGCCACGCGCCGCCTCGCACTCCGTCTCCATGTCCGCGAGCTTTGCCTGGATGAGCTGATGCTGCGCGATCGGCTTGCCCATCGTCTCGCGCGTCTTCGCGTAGTCCAGCGCGTAGTCGGTCGCACCCTGCGCGATGCCGAGCGCCTGCGCCGCGACGCCGGGACGCGAGCGGTCGAGGATGCGCATCGCGATCTTGAACCCGTCGCCCTCCGCGCCGAGGAGATTGGCGGAGGGAATGCGGCAATCGTCGAATGCGAGCTCGCCCGTGGTCGAGCCGGAGATGCCCATCTTCGGCTCCAGGCGCGTCACCTCGAAGCCGGGCGCGTCCGCCTCGACGACGAACGCCGAGATGCCGGCGTGACCGGCTGACGGATCCGTCTTCGCGAACACCGTGTACACGTGCGCGACCGACGCGTTCGTGATGAAGCGCTTCGATCCGCTGAGGACGTACTCGTCGCCGTCACGCGTGGCGGTCGTGCGCATCGCCGCCGAGTCGGAGCCCGAGCCGGCCTCCGTGAGCGCGTACGCGCACAGCCACTCGCCGCTCGCGAGCCTCGGGAGCCACTGCTGCTTCTGCTCGTC
Source organism: uncultured Actinomycetes bacterium (assembly GCA_963744355.1). Classification (GTDB taxonomy): domain Bacteria; phylum Actinomycetota; class Thermoleophilia; order Gaiellales; family Gaiellaceae; genus Palsa-739. The sequence continues at coordinate 1,694,777 of CAVUTE010000001.1, read as the reverse complement.
GGTGCCGGCGAGCTTCAGCCCGAGGGAGCCGAGCTCCTGCACGGCGAGGATGAGCGCACTCGTCGCGCAGACCTTCGCGACCTCCTCGATCGCGATCAGCGCCATCAGCGTCCCGGTGCCGAGCCCGCCGTAGGCCTCGTCGAAGAACAGGCCGAAGATGTCGTTCTCGCGGTAGAGCTCGACCACGTCCCACGGAAACTCGTGCGAGGCGTCGATCTCCGCCGCGCGCGGGCCGATCCGCTCGCGTGCGAGCGTCCTCACGAGGTCACGCAGCTCGCGCTGCTCGTCAGTCAGCTGGTCCCACATGCGAAACGGCTTCGATGTTATTGCCATCGGGGTCGAACACGAACGCCCCGTAGTACGTCGGGTTGTACTGCGGGCGTAACCCCGGCCCCCCGTTGTCGCGGCCGCCCGCGGCGATCGCGGCGGCATAAAAGGCGTCGACGGTTGCGCGGTCGGCGGCCGTGAAGGCGACGTGCGTGCCGGTGCCGAACGGCTCGCGCTGGTTGATGATGAACTCGAGCTGGTCCGTGCCGAACGCGGCCGAGTGCCTGTCCTCGGAGGCGTTGATCAGGTGGTAGCCCAGGGGCTGGAGCGCCTGCTCGTAGAAGGCCTTGCTCGCGCGGTAGTCGCGCACGTTGAGGGCGACGTGGTCGAACATAGGGGCATGATCCTCGAAAACGGCGTTATCCGCACGCTCGACCCGTCACTCCCGCTCGCCCGCTCGCTTGCGATCGCGGGGGAGCGCATCGCCGGCGGCGTCGGGACACACGAGACCGCGCTCGCTTCCCCCGAGGTCGTCGACCTCGGCGGCCGCTGCATCCTGCCCGGCTTCACCGACTCGCACGTGCACTTTCCGACCTGGGCGATCGCGCAGCACGAGGTGAAGCTCGACGGTTGCGCATCACTCGCGGAGGCGTGTGCGCGCATCGGCTCCGCCGACGCGCCTGGCACGTGGCTGCGCGGCTACGGCTGGCGCAGCGGCGAGTGGCCCGAAGGCCGCGAGCCGACCAAGGAGGATCTCGACGCGGTCACGGGCGAGCGCCCGGCGGCGCTGATCTCGAAGGACTACCACTCGCTCTGGCTCAACTCCGTCGCGCTTGCGCGGGCGAGCGGGGATCTCGAGGTCGAGGGCGGCGTCGTCGAGCGCGACGCCAGGGGTGAGCCGACGGGCGTCCTGCGCGAGGAGTCGGCGTGGCGGTTCAAGGATCGCTATCTCGTCACGCCGGCCGGCGAATACGTCGACGCGATGCGTGCCGGCGTGAAGATCGTGCACGCGCGCGGCGTGACGTGCGTTCACGACAAGGACGGCTGGCTCGGCGCCGCCGGGCTGTGGCAAGAGCTCGATCCGCAGCTCCGCGTCTGGCAGTCGATGCCTGCGGAGAAGCTGCCGGAACTGCGTGACCTCTCCCTGCGGAGCGGCTTCGGCTCGCCGCTCCTGCGCATCGGTTACCTGAAGGTCTTCATGGACGGCACGCTCGGCTCCCGCACCGCGTGGATGCTCGACGGCAGCGGCGTCCGCATCACGAGTGGCGCAGAGCTGGCGGAAATCGTGCGCGCCGCTACGGAGGCGGGCTGGCCCGTCGGCGTGCACGCGATCGGCGACCGCGCGAACCGCGAGGCGCTCGACGCGTTCGAGGCAACGCGCGACGTTTGGCAGCCTCGCGGTTTGCGGCAGCGCATCGAGCATGCGCAGTGCGTGGCACCTGAGGACGTTGCGCGCTTTGCAGCGCTCGGCGTTGCGGCGTCCGTGCAGTTCACGCATGCGCCATCGGACGAACACCTGGCGAAGCGGTTCTGGCCGGACAAGCTCGACAGCGTCTACTCGTACCGATCGCTTCTCCATTCGGGCGCGCTGCTCGCGAACGGCTCGGATGCGCCGGTCGAGGAGCTCGACCCGTGGGCAGGGGTCGTCGCTGCGGTGCGACGCCACTGGCGCGAAGACGAGCGGCTGACCCTCGACGAGGCGCTGCACGCGACGTGCGTCGCGCCGGCATGGCTCTCTCACGACGAGCGCGTCCGCGGGACGCTCCTCCCCGGCCGCGCCGCCGACCTCGTCGTCCTCGACCGCGACCCGTTCGACGGCGACCTCGAGGGCGTCCAGGTCGTCGCGACGATGGTTTGCGGCCGCTGGGTTTACAACCCACCGCCCTGGTAAGAGAATCGCCGGATGCCGGCGGGCTCGTTCCACGATCTGCGCTCCGACGCCTTCGAGTACGCCTGGGACAACTCGTTCGAGCCCGCCCTCGAGATCGAGTCCGGTGAGACCGTGCTCCTGCACGTGCGGGACGCCTCGGACGAGCAGATCAACGCGGCATCGGGAGTCGAGGACGTGGCGAAGCTCGACTTCTCGCACGTCAACCCGGTCAGCGGGCCGATCTTCGTCAAGGGCGCGCAGCCGGGCGACACCCTCGCCGTCGAACTGCTCGAGTTCCGGCCACAGACCTGGGGCTGGACGGCGATCATCCCCGGCTTCGGCCTGCTCGCCGACGAGTTTCCCGACCCGTGGCTGCGCATCTCGGAGGTGGACGGCGCCGCTGGGCGCGTGCGCTTCTCCGACCGCGTGTCCCTCCCGTTCCGCCCGTTCCCCGGCACGCTCGGCGTCGCGCCTCCGGAGCCGGGGCAGCATTCCATCGTGCCTCCTTCCCGCTTCGGCGGGAACATGGACACGAAGCACCTCAATCCCGGCGTCACGCTCTACCTGCCCGTCGGCGTCGAGGGCGCGCTCTTCTCGCTCGGCGACACGCACGCCGCGCAGGGTGACGGCGAGGTGTGCGGCACGGCGATCGAGACGGCGATGGACGTCGTCCTCCGCCTCAGTGTGCGGAAGGACGTACGCGTCGACGCGCCGCAATACGACGTGCCGGCGGGCGCGATCGCCGCGCACGAGCAGACGAGCTACCACGTGTGCACGGGCGTCGGGCCGGACCTGATGGAAGCTGCAGGGGACGCGGTGCGCGCGACCATCGGGTGGCTCGGGGACGCGCACGGCCTCGATCGCGAGGAGGCTTACGCGGTCGCAAGTGTGGCGTGCGATCTCCGCATCCACGAAGTCGTCGACGCCCCGAACTGGGTCGTCGGTTGTTTCATCCCGGAGTCGGTCTTCGAAGGAGGCTGAGCATGGCGAGCATGGCGGCTGCACAAGAAGGGCCTTCGCAGGGGAAGTTGCGTCGCGAACTGAAGTTCTGGGAGGCGATCGCGATCTCGGTCGGGATCATGGCGCCCACCGCCGCGATGGCGCTCAACGGTGTCGCGCCGGCGGGCATCATCGGCCGCGCGGTGCCGCTCGCATTCCTGTTCGCGGCGATCGCGATCGCCCTCATCTCGTACTCGTTCGTCCGTCTGACCCGGTACTTCAATCACGCCGGGTCGACGTACGCGCTCGCGGGCGCAACGCTGGGCGCGCGCTTCGGCTTCTTCGCCGGGTGGGCGTTGCTCGCGACGTATTCCTGCTTCCTCGCGGCGGACATCGCCGAGGTCGGGCTGTTCGGCACCTCGTTCCTCAGCAGCACGCACATCTGGAGCAATCCGTCGTGGATCCTGGTGGCGCTCATCGCGGCCGCGCTGATCTGGTTCCTCGCCTACGGCGACGTGAAGATCGCGACTCGCGCGCTGCTCTCGTTCGAGGGCATCTCGGTGACGCTCATCGTGATTCTCGTCGTCGTCATCTTCTGGAAGGTCATCGGCCACACCGCGCCGAATCACCAGGGCTTCACGCTCAAGCCGTTCATACCGGCGTCGGGGACGACGGTGGGGGCCGTCGCGTTCGCATCCGTGTTCGGGTTGCTCTCGTTCGGCGGATTCGAAGGCGCGGCCGCGCTCGGCGAGGAGACGAACAACCCCCGCCGGAACATCCCGCTCGCGATCGCAGTTGCCGTCGGGTTCTGCGGGATCTTCTACACGATCGTCATGCTCGCCCAGTCGCTCGGCTTCGGCATCGGAGCCGCAGGCATCAAGGCGTTCTCGACGTCGAGCTCGCCGCTCGGCGAGCTGGGCAAGCAGTACGTCGGCAGCGGCATGCAGGACGCGATCAACTTCGGTGCGACGCTCTCCGCGTTCGCGAGCGGCCTCGGTTGTGCCGCGGGCGCCTCGCGCATCCTGTTCGCGCTCGGACGCGACGGGTTCATCACGCGGCGGCTCGGCGACGCGTCGCGGCGGACCGGCTCGCCCGCCAACTCGCTCCTGGTCATCATGGCCTTCGGGATCGTTCTCACGGCGGCGTTCCGGATCAACGACACGTCCGCGGTGAACGCGTTCTTCTACCCCGGCACCATCGGCGTGCTGGCGATGCTCGTCGCGTACTTCGTCATCCAGTTCGGCGCGGCGAAGTTCCTGCACTGGGAGAAACGGGAGCCGCGCTGGCGCTTCAGCATCCTCGTGCTCGCGACGGCGGCGATCGTCTACACCTTCTACAAGCAGGTCTGGCCGAAGCCGGTCTACCCCTATGACCTGTTTCCGCTGATCATCGCCGGATGGGCCGTTTTGGGGGCCGCGATCACCTTCGCGTTCCCGGGCCTGACGCGGCAGATCGGGCGCGGCCTGGCCGAGGCGGAGGGCATGACCGGGGAACGCTGACGAAGGACCCGCTGCACCTGCGCGTACAATCTAGGCATGTCCACCCCCTCGACCCGGACGATGCTCCCTGTCCACGAGGCGGGCACCTGCGCGGTCGCAGCCTCCGCCGAGATCGTCGGCGCCAAGTGGACTGCGCTCCTCGTCCACGACCTCTCCGAAGGCCCGCGGCGCTTCTCGCAACTCGAGCACTCGTGCCACGGGATCAGCCCGCGGACACTCGCCGAGCGCCTGCGCGCGCTCGAGGCCGAAGGCATCGTCGAGCGGCACAGCTACCCGGAGTCACCGCCGCGCGTCGAGTACGAGCTCACGCCGAAGGGCGAGTCGCTCCTGCCGATCATCGATGCCATGCGCGAGTTCGGCCACGCGTGGCTGCCGTGCCACCACACGCACTAGTCGCGCGGTAGCTCTCCGTACTTCGTGAAGAGCGCGGCGGCGGTGTCGACGCCCTGCTCGAAGTAGCGGACGAGGAACTTCTCGTTCGGCGAGTGCACGTTCGACTCCGGCAGGCCGAAGCCGGTGATGACCGTCGGGATGCCCTTGTCCGCGAGCGCAGGCACGATCGGCAGCGTGCCGCCGGAGCGGACGAGGAGCGGCCGCACGCCGAGCACCTGCTCGAACGCGTCGGCTCCGAGCTGGATCGCCGGCGCGTCCGGTCGCATGAGCCCCGCCGGCACGCCCTTCCACTTGATGTCGAGCTCCGCGCCGGGCGGCGCTGCGTCGCGCATGAGCTTCTCGACGGCGTTCCCGATCGTGTCGACACTCCTGACCCGGCGCGAGCCGCACGGTGATCTCGCCCGCCGCGTGCACCGACAGCGTCGTGTTCCGGATGCCCGGGCTTGCCGCCGATGATGCCGTTCACGTCCGCGGACGGCTCGGCCATCGTGCGGATGTTGAACTGCTCGGCCGCGTTCGGATCGAGCGGACGCGCACCCTGCGAGCGCGAGCTCCTCGGCGCCGGCCGGAAGCGCCTTCCAGTTCTCGAGCTCTTCCGCCGTCGGCGGGACGATTCCCTGTCGCAGCGTCTCCGGCAGCAGGCCGTTCGCGCCGGCGGTGACCGCGCCGAGCGAGCCGCATGAGCACGTGGATCGCGTTCAGCGCCGCGCCGCCGTACATACCGGAATGGAGATCGCGCTCCCCCGTCGTCACCTTGACGTCGAAGGCGATGAGCCCGCGCGTCGAGAGGCTGAACATCGGCACGTCGACGCGGAGCATTCCGCCGTCGAAGATGATCCCCGCGTCGGCGCCGGCATCGTCGTTCTCGAATCCAGTCGACGATCGTCGTGCCGCCGATCTCCTCCTCGCCGTCGCACGCGAAGCGCAGGTTCACCGGCAGCGCCTTCTGCTCGACGAGCCGCTGCGCGGCCTTGAGCATGATGTACAGCTGGCCCTTGTCGTCGGTGATGCCGCGCGCGTAGGCCCACTCGTCCTTGATCGTCAGCTCGAAGGGATCCGACTCCCAGAGATCGAGCGGCGCCGGCGGCTGGACGTCGAAATGGTTGTAGACGAGGACGGTCGGGCGCGTTGTCGGGATCGGTCGACGCGGGGATCTCGCCGAGCGCGAGCTCCTTCTCACCGTACGGCGTCAGCTCGGCGGTGCCGCCGCACTTCGAGCGGATGAAGTCGCACACCCATTCGCCCGCCCGCTTCACGTCGTCGCGGTGCGCCGATTCCGCGCTGACGCTCGGGATTGCGATGAACTCAGCGAGCTCGCTGCGCCAGGTCTCGTCCACGAGGCGAGATCCTAGTCAGCCGGACTAGGCGACGTCGCGCAGACTGAACGAGTCGCTGAGAGCTCGGAGCTTCTTCAGGCTCTGGTTCTCGATCTGCCGGATGCGCTCGCGCGTGACGTTGAACGTGCGGCCGACCTCGTCCAGCGTCCGCGGATGCTCGCCGTCGAGCCCGTAGCGGAGCTCGAGCACGCGCCGCTCGCGATGCGAGAGCGTGTCGAGGATCTTCTTCAGCAGCTCCTTGCGCATCGACTCGTCGGCGACCTCGTCCGGGAGCGGCACGTTCTCGTCGGTGAGGAAGTGGCCGAACTCCGACTCCTCCTCGTCGCCGACGGGCTTCTCGAGCGAGACGGGCGTCTGCGAGCTGCGCATGATCGCCTCGACCTCCTCCAGCGGCAGGTCGAGGTCGAGCGAGATCTCGTACGGCGTCGGCTCGCGGCACAGCTCGGCGCGCAGCTTGCGCTCGGTGCGCACGATCTTGTTCAGCTTCTCGACCACGTGCACCGGCATGCGGATGGTGCGCGCCTTGTCGGCGAGCGCGCGCGCGACGGCCTGGCGGATCCACCAGGTCGCGTACGTCGAGAACTTGAAGCCTTTGCGGTAGTCGAACTTCTCCGCGGCGCGCACGAGGCCGATCGTCCCTTCCTGGATCAGATCGAGGAACGGGAGCCCCTGGTTGCGGTAGCGCTTCGCGATCGAGACGACGAGGCGCAGGTTCGCCTCGATCATCTCCTGCTTCGCGTAGTGGTCGCCGCGCTCGATGCGCTTCGCGAGCTCGACTTCCTGCGCCGCGGTGAGCAGCTCGACCTTGCCGATGTCCTTGAGGAAGAGCTGCAGCGAGTCGGTCGAGATCTCGCGCGCCTCTGCGCTACGCGCCCTGGTTACTTCCTCGATGTCGGCCGCCGGCTCTTCGTCGGCAGGATTCACGACCTCGATCTGCATCTCTTCGAGCGCGTGATAGAGGTCGTCGAGCTGGCCCGCGTCGAGGTCGAGCTCGCCGAGCGCGACCGCAATCTCTTCTGCGCTGAGCAACCCTCCGGCGGCCTGCGCGGTCTCGAGGAGATGACGTCCTTCGTCCGTCTCCAGAACGTCCGCGACTCCGCGAACCTCCGGGGCTTCCTTCGCGCTCATGGGCCTCCCTGCCTCGGCGATGCCGCACTATGCCTGCCGCATCGGACGAGGCGCCATGGGCCGTTCGGCTCATATTTCAGTTACTGGGACCCACCGGTCGCGAGGGCGCGGAGAAGCGCCTTCGCCTGGCTCGCGTAGACCGATCCGGGATCGGTCGAGATCGCGAGCCGGAGCTGGTGCTTCCCCTTCGCCACCTGCCTCGTCCAGAGCAGGAGGACGCCGAGGTGGAGCCGGACGACTGCCGCCTTCGGGAACGCGGCCGTGAGCGGCCCGAGCTTCGGGAACGGACGCAGCGGATGCGCGGGCGAGAACGTCGCCAGCGCGTCGGCGACCGCCACCGCCGGGTCATGCGGAGCGAGCGCCGCCGCAGCGTCGAAGTCGCGCTTCGCCGACAGCGGACGCTCGCGATCCCACATGAGGATGCCGCGCAACAGAGGCGTCCTAGCCCGCGGGTCGACCGAGCCGGCGTCGACGACGATCGGAGGGAGGCCGGGCGCGACGTTCGGATGGAGGAAGTCGAGCGCCGTCACCGCCGAGGGCGAGTCGGGCTCGATCTTCGCGGCGTTCCGCCAGCTCGTGATTGCGTCGGCGTCGCGGCCGGACCAGTAGTACGCGAGGCCGAGGTGGAGCTCGGCGAGCCCGCTCTGCGGATTCGAGGCGACGAGCTTCTTCACGGCGTCGAGGCTCCCGTGCGGCCAGCGTGCGAACGCCGCGCCGATCTCGGCCGGGAGGGAGTGGTACCGGGCGAAGATCTCCCCCGCCTCAGACCGCTTGCCGGCGGAGTACAGGCTGACCGCCTGCGCCAGGGGCCCGCTGACCTGGAGGTCGAGCGGCGGGGCGCCCTTCCGGGCGGTCGTGCCGGTGCTCTCACCGCGCGTCTGGAGGAGCGTCGCGCCGACGGTCGTCCCGGCCGCGATCACACAGACGACCGCGACGATCGCGACAACACGGGCCTTCGGGCTCAACGCGAGCAGCCTAGCCAGCCGGACTACCGCTATCTTTCGGAAAGTCATGGCGAGCTATCGCGACCTGCTGCAGCAGGTGAAAGCCGAGATCGACGAGGTCGACGTCTCGCGTGCGCGCGAGATCCTCGACGGCGACGCGCCGCCGCTCCTCGTCGACGTCCGCGAGCTGGATGAGTGGACCGAGGGGCGTATCCCGGGCGCGATCCACGTGCCGCGCGGATTCCTCGAGTCGCGGATCGAGCAGGCCGCGCCCGACAAGGCGCAGCCGATCCTCCTCTACTGCGCCGGCGGGGCGCGCTCCGCGTTCGCGGCGAAGTCGCTCGGCGAGCTCGGCTACGAGAGCGTCACCTCGCTCGCGGGCGGTTACACGGACTGGAAGCGCAGCGGCCTCCCCACCGAGCTGCCGCGCTCGCTCGACGCCGCGAAGCGCGAGCGCTACAGCCGCCACCTGCTCATCCCCGAGGTCGGGGAAGAGGGCCAGCTGAAGCTGCTCGACTCGCGCATCCTCCTGATCGGGGCCGGCGGCCTCGGCTCGCCCGCGTCGCTCTATCTCGCCGCGGCCGGCGTCGGCCGTCTCGGCATCGTCGACGACGACCGCGTCGACGCGTCGAACCTCCAGCGCCAGATCGCGCATTCGACCGAGCGGCTGGGCGACTGGAAGGCCGACTCCGCGAAGCGCACGATCCAGGCGCTCAACCCGGACGTGGAGGTGATCACCTACCGCGAGCGGCTGACCTCGGAGAACGTCGACCGGATCCTCGCCGACGGCTGGGACGTGATCGTCGACGGCGCCGACAACTTCCCGACGCGCTATCTCCTGAACGACGCGGCCGTGTGGCACGACATTCCGATCGTGCACGGATCGATCTATCGCTTCGAGGGCCAGGTGACGGTGTTCAAGCCGCACGAAGGGCCGTGCTACCGCTGCCTATTCCCGCAGCCGCCGCCGCCCGAGCTCGCTCCGAGCTGCGCCGAGGGCGGCGTGCTGGGCGTTCTGCCCGGCATCGTCGGCTCGCTCCAGGCGAGCGAGGCGCTCAAGCTCGCGCTCGGCATCGGCGAGTCGCTCTCCGGGCGCCTGCTGCTCTTCGACGCGCTCGCGACCGAGTTCAACGAGGTCACGCTCCGCCGCGATCCGGATTGCCCGGTGTGCGGCGAGCATCCGACCATCACCGAGTACATCGACTATGTGGAGTTCTGCTCAGGGAGGCCGACGCACGCATGAAGACCGTGAGAATCCCACCGACGCTTCGCTCCGAGACGGGCGGCAAGCGCGAGGTGCACGCCATCGGCGGCACGGTGCGCGAGCTGCTCGACGACCTGATGAGCCGTTTCCCCGGGCTGCGCTCGCAGCTCGTGGACGAGGACGAGATCGCGCCGTTCGTGAACGTCTATGTCGAGGGCGAGGACGTCCGCACGCTGGAAGGCCTCGAGACCGAGGTGCACGAGGGCTCGACGGTCATCCTGCTCCCGGCCATGGCCGGCGGCTGATGCCGACGGTCCAGGAGCTCTACGAGCTCTGGGCCGACGAGGCGGGGCTCGACGAGGCGCTGGGGCGCAGCCTCGACCCTCGCGGAACGGAGTGGCTCTACGACGCGTTCGCGGGCCTCGGGCCGCAGGCGGGCGACCTCGTCGCCGATCTCGGCGCACGCGACGCGAAGCACTCGATCGAGCTCGTGCGCCGGCTCGGAGTGCGCGCAATCGCGCTCGATCCGCTCTCGCTGCACTGCGCGGATGCGCGCGCGGCGATCGCGGACGCCGGGCTGACCGACGACATCGAGGTGATCGAGGCGTCGATCGAGTCGATGCCGCTCGACGACGCGTCCGTGGACTGGATCTGGTGCCGCGACGTGCTGGTCCACGTCGACGCGGAACGCGGCCTCGCCGAGTGCGCGCGAATCCTCCGCCCCGGCGGCTCGATGCTCGCGTACGTGACGCTCGCGACCGAGAAGCTCGAGCCGAAGGAGCGCGCGAAGCTCGTCGACGCGATCGCGATCGAGACGTTCGACGCCGACGTGCTCGACCGCGCGGCGGCAGCCGCGGGGCTCGAGCAGCGCTCGGTCGATCCGCTCGGCTCGGAGTGGCGCGAGTCGATGCTCGAGCACGGAACATGGGACGCCGGCGAGGACCTCTTGCATCTCGCACGGCTTCGCCGGGGCGGCTTCGGCGGCGCCGATGCCGAAGCCGCCTTCGGCGGGCTCGTGTGGGGCATCTACCAACTCCTGGGGAAGACGTGTCCAACCGTCTACGTGTGGTCCAAAGCCTCCTCGATCTGATCGGGAACACGCCGCTCGTCGAGCTGACGCGGCTGTCACCGCCCGGCGGCGCGCGGATCTTCGCGAAGCTCGAGGCGCAGAACCCGACCGGGTCGATCAAGGATCGCGTCGCGAAGGCGATGATGGAGGCCGCGGAGGCGGGCGGCGAGCTCGAGCCCGGCCGAGAGCTGCTCGAGCCGACGAGCGGCAACACCGGCATCTCGCTCGCGCTCGTCGCGAAGCTGAAGGGCTACCCGCTCACGTGCGTCCTGCCCGACAACGCGACGGAGGAGCGGCGCCGGCTGCTGCGCCTGTACGGCGCGACCATCGTCGACTCGCCGGGTGCCGAGGGATCGAACGGCGCTGTCCGGCTCGCCCTCGAGATGGCGGAGCGCGACCCGCGCTTCTTCATGCCATTCCAGTACGCGAATCCCGCCAACCCGCGCGCGCATTACGAGGGAACGGGCGCCGAGATCGCGGAGGCGCTCGACCGCGTTGACGTGCTCGTCGCCGGCCTCGGCACCGGCGGCACGTTGATGGGCGCCGGCGAGCGCCTGCGCGAGAGCTTCCCCGACATCGTCGTCGCGGCCGCCGAGCCGCTTCCCGGCGACGCGGTCATGGGCCTGCGCTCGCTCGAGGACGGCTACATCCCACCCATCCTCGACGTGTCGAAGCTCGACCGGAAGGTGCTCGTGTCGAACGAGGAGTCGGTCGTCGCCGTCCGCGCACTGCTCGACCGCGAGGGGATCTTCGCGGGAGTCTCGGGCGGCGCGGTCGTGCACGTCGCGCGCAAGCTCGCCGAGGACCTCGACGAGGGCGCTGTCGTCGTCTGCGTGCTCGCCGACGGCGGCTGGAAGTACCTGAGCGCGGACTTCTGGGATACCGGCGACGTCGGCAGCTCGATGGAACGCACGCTCTGGTGGTAGTGGCGGCCGCGATCCGCGAGGCCATCGCGGCCCACGCACGAACCGAAGCGCCGAACGAATCGTGCGGGCTGCTGCTCCTCGACGGCGACCGCGCGGTCGAATACGTGCCCGCGGTGAACAAAGCTGCGTCGCCGTACCGGTTCGAGCTCTACCTCGATCCGGTGCGGTGGTCGGAGATCGAGCTCGCCCAGGCGGTCGTGCACTCGCACCTCTCCTCCCCGCCGCGGCCGTCGCGCACGGACGTCGAGAACATCGGCCAGTGGGAGGGCCTGCCCTACCTCATCTACGCGGTGCGCACGGATGATCTCGCCGCCTGGACGATCACGGGCGGCGAGATCGAACCGCTCCAGCTGACCGACTAATTATTCGACGTCTTCGTCCGAGAAGTCGTCCCCGCCGTCTGTGCGCCGCGGCTGCGGCCGCTCGACGAAGGTGACGGCGATCTGCTCGATCCGGTTCCCGTCCACCTCGAGCACGTCGAAGCGGAGCCCGTTGTAGGCGACGTCGTCGCCGGGCTCGGGCGCGCGCCCGAGCTGGCCGAAGACGAAGCCGGCGACGGTGTGGAAGTCCTCCTCGGGCAGCTCGGTGCCGAACCGCTCGTTGAACTCGTCGATCGGGAAGCGGCCGTCGAGCCGCCACGTGTCGTCGTCCACCTGGACGATCGTCTGCTCGGGGACGTCGAACTCGTCCTCGATCTCGCCGACGATCTCCTCGATCAGATCCTCGAGCGTGCAGATGCCGGCGAGTGCGCCGTACTCGTCCACGACGATGGCGAAATGGTTGTTCGTCCGCCGGAAGTCCTGGAGAAGCGACGCCAGGTCTTTCGTCTCAGGCACGACGTATGGCGGACGGAGGAGATCCTCGAGCTGCACGTCGGCGATGCCGCGGTCGTGGATGGCGGAGAAGAGGTCGCGCACGTGCAGGACGCCGACGACGTCGTCGAGCGTGTCCCGGTAGACGGGGTACCGCGTGTACGGGTGATCGAGCACCGTCTCGAGCGCCTTCTCGGCCGGCATCTCGATGGAGATGGCCGTGACGTCCGGGCTCGCGACCATCACGTCGGCGGCGTCCTTGTCGCCGAAGATGAAGACCTTGTCGATCATCTGCTGCTCGTCGACCTCGATCTCGCCCTCGCGCGTCGACCGTGACACGAGCATGCGCAGCTCGGCCTCCGAGAGCACGTCGCGCTCGGCGCCGACCTGCTCGACGCCGAAGATGCGCAGCACGACCTCCGTCGAGCCCTGCAGCACCCAGATCAACGGCTGCGCGACGGTGAAGAACGCGCGTACGGGAGCGGAGACCCAGAGGGCGGTTCCCTCCGAGTGGCGCAGCGCGACGCCCTTCGGCACGAGCTCGCCGACGACGACGTGGAAGAACGTCAGGATGAGATAGGCGAGGGCGATCGCGAGCACGGTCGCGAGCCACGTCTTGAACTCGCGCGTCAGCACGGACTCGCCCAGGGCGCCGATGGCCAGCGAGGTGAGCGTGACGCCGAGCTGCATCGCCGCAATGAAGCGCGGCGGGTCGCCCGTGATCCGGAGCACGTCCCGGGCGCGGCGGTTGCCCTGATGCTGCAGCTCGATGATCCGCGTCCGCCGCGCCGTCACCAGGCCGTACTCGGCGGCGACGAAGAAGGCGTTCAGCAGGATGAGCGCCGCGACGCCGAGAAGTTCGAGGAACACGTTCACGGCGCGGCGCTGGTACTCGGAGGTTTCTCGGCCACCAGCTAGGCGGCAGTATAGGTAACGGTCGCGCCGTCCCCGTCGCGCCGTGCGCGCCCGAGGACGACCAGCCGCTCGAGGTGCGACAGCGCTTCGGCGACGGCGAAGCGGCGCTGGATGGGCGGAAGCGTGCGTCCGAACAGATCGTGCGACACGTCGTAGCCGGTACGCGGCTCCGCGGCGAGCGCGGCCTCGGTCAGGTCGAGCCGGTCGTCGTGGTGCGCCGCGATCGCGCGGGCGCGCGGCGCGGGCTCGTGGATGGTCTCGCCGTGGCCGCCGTAGGAGACGCGCGGGTCGAGCTCCGCGATCGCGGCCAGCGTCTCGGTGTAGTCGCCGAGCGGATCCGGCCGGCTCTCGGGATAGAGCCCGATGGCGGGCGTGATCGGCGCGAGCAGCGTGTCACCGGCGATGAGGACGCCGTCCCGGAGCAGGGAGAGATGCCCGTCGGCGTGCCCGGGCGTGGCGACGACGCGCCAGCCGTCCACCTCGTCGCCCGGCTCCACGAGCGTCGGGTTCCACACGAAGCGGACAAAGTCTGCGAACACGTGCCCGGACTCGATCAGCTCCTCGGCCACGGCGGGCGGCACGCCGTTGACGACGAACCAGTCCGCGATCCGCTCCGGCCAGTCGGTCGAGCCCCACACGCGCTCGCACTGCGAGTAGTCGAGCCTGCCCTGGAGCACCTCGGCCCCCGTCGCCCGCACCGCGGCCTCCGCGCCGCCGACGTGGTCGGGGTGCATGTGCGTGATGAAGATCCGGGTCACCGGGCCGTCCACCTGGGCGAGGATGTCCTCCCACGACGGCTCGGCCAGCCCGAGGCCGGTGTCGACGAGCGTCCAGCCGTCCTCGCCCCGCAGCAAGAAGCTGTGGACGTGGCGCGGGCCGCTCGGCAGCGGCAGCGTCACCCGGAGGATCCCCGGCTCGACCTCGGTCGGCACGGCGAACGTATGTTCGATAAGCTTGGCCATGGGGATGCGAGTCGAGTATCGCGAAGAGCCTTGCCGCTCCGCGCTGAATCGAGTCCAGGGCATGCCGTTCGGGTGGTCGCTCAACCCGTACATGGGTTGCGCGCACCAGTGCACGTTCTGTTACGTGCGTGCCTTCGAGCTGCGCGCAGACCGCCCGGCGGACGAACGCTACGGCGCGAGCATTCGCGTCAAGACGAACGTGGCCGAAGTGCTACGCCGCGAGGTCATGCGGCCGTCGTGGAACCGCGATGGGATCGCGATCGGCGCCGCCACCGACCCGTACCAGCCTGCGGAAGGCCGCTACCGGCTGACGCGCGCGTGCCTCGAGGTGCTCGCCGAGGCTGCAAACCCGTTCGGGATCATCACGCGCGGGCCGATGATCCTCCGCGACGTCGACGTGCTCGTCGAAACTGCGCGCCGCGCAGAGGTGAGCGTGACGTTCTCGATCCCGACGCTCGACGTCGACATCTGGCGGCGAACAGAGCCTGGTACCGCTCCACCCCACCAGCGTTTGCGCGCGCTCCGGCAACTCGTCGACGCAGGGATCAAGACCGGCGTCGGGATGGCGCCCATCCTCCCCGGCCTGAGCGACAAGCCGGAGCTGCTCGCCGAGGTCGTGCGCGCAGCGCGCGCCGCCGGCGCGACCGGCGTCTGGGCGAACCTCCTGTACCTCAAGCCGGGGACGAAGGAGCACTTCCTCGGCGCGCTCGAGCGCGACTGGCCGGAGCTGCTGCCGAAGTACGAGCAGCTGTATGCGCAGCGCGCGTACCTCCCTGCGGAGAAGACGAACCCGGTGCGGGAGCAGGTGCGCGAGCTCGCGCGCACACACGGGGTGCGCGACCGGCGACGCGTGCGACTCGAGCCGCCGGAGGATCCGGAGCAGCTCAGTCTTGCCGTGTAGATCAGTACGCGCCGACGAGCCAGAGGACGAACAGCGCGAACAACGAGAGCACGATCGCGGCGACCATGAGCGCCACGTTCATGCCGACGATGAGCGCAAAGAGCGCGCCCGGATCACGTCCACCCGAGAGCTTGCGGATGCGGAGGTTGACCCGTGCCCGCGCACCCGGCGGCGGCCCGAGCCTCCGCACCGGCAGACCGAACGCGGCGAGTGCGCGCTCGAGGTCGAGGTCGGCCGACGCACCGGCGACGAGGATCTCGGTTGCGGGGAACTCGGCCAATGCATCGCCGACCGCCTGCACCGGATCGACGTCGCCGGCCACGCTCGTCACGGGGACGAGCCCCTCGAGCGCACGCTCAGCCTCGAGGCCACGGACCTCGGCGCGCAACCGTGCCCCCTCCTCAGCATTCGAGAGCCAGTCGAGCGGGCCGACGACGGTCGGCGCGACGATGAGGACGCGCCACGGGCCGCCTGCGAGCGACTGCCGAATCGTCTCAGGCGAGGTGTCGCCGACGACGAGGAGCAGCACGTTCAAGGCAGGTTTCCGGCCACGAAGCCCGATTTGTACCTCGCCGTCGGAACGCAGGCATACAATCGGCTTCCCGCCTTGGCCCCCTCTGAGATCACCGTCCTGATCGTCGACGACCACGAAGTGGTGCGCGAAGGCCTGCGGCTGTCCTTGTCGCGTGCGCCGCACGTCCGCGTGATCGGCGAGGCGGCGGACGGCGAGAGCGCCGTCGCCCTGGCCGAGCGCAGGCGCCCGAACGTCGTGATCATGGACGTGCGGATGCCGGGCATGGACGGCCTGGAGGCGACGAAGCTCCTCACCGAGCAGGATCCCAACGTCGCCGTCCTGATCTTCACCGCGTACAGCGAGCGCAGCCTGCTCAGCCGCGGGCTCGACTCCGGCGCGAAGGGCTACATCCTCAAGGAGGCCCCGCACGAGACGCTCGTGCGCGCGATCGAGAAGGTCGCCGACGGCGAGGGCTACGTCGACCCGGCGCTCATGCCCGCGTTCCTGTCCGGCAAGGACAAGGAGGAGATGCTGACGACGCGGGAGCGCGAAATCCTCCAGCTTCTCGCCGACGGCATGTCGAACGCCGACGTGGCGACCAAGCTCTTCATCAGCCAGGAGACGGTGAAGAGCCATGTGCGGCACATCCTCGCCAAGCTCGAAGCGGACACGCGCACGCACGCGGTCGCGATCGCGCTGCGAGAAGCGATCATCGACTGACCTTGAGCACGGGCGAGCCCGCGCGGCGCGATCCGACCGAGGAGATCCTCGCCGCCGAGCAGGACGAGCGCCGCCGGATCGCGCTGTTCCTCCACGACGGGCCTGTGCAGTCGCTCGCCGGTGTCGCGCTGATGCTCGACGCGACGCTGAACTTCCTCCAGCGTGGCGAGCTGGAGCAGGCCGGCGAGGTGCTCGACCGCGCGCTCAGCCGGACGCGGACGACGATCGGCGAGCTCCGCGATCTCTCGTTCAACCTCGAGCCGGTCGTGCTGCGCGACCACGGTCTCGGCGTTGCGCTCTCGGCGCTCGGCGACGACCGCGGCGCGGCGCACGGCATCGCGGTGGAGGTCGACGCCGCTGCGGCCGAGGCGCTCAGCGAACGCACGCAGGCGGCGTTGTACGCGATTGTGCGCGAGGCGCTCGAGGGTGCGATTCGCCGCGGGCCGCCATCGGTGTTCTCCGTGCGCGTGCGGCCGGCGAAGGACGAAGGTGGGCTCGAGATCGAGATCTCCGACGACGCGCCCGGCGAGCGGCGGCAACGGTCGCTCGAGGTGCTGAGGGAGCGGGCGCGGACACTCGGCGCCGCGATGCACGTCGACAGCGTCGACGTGGGGACGACGATGCGGCTCGTCCTGCCGACGTACCCGCGCGGCGAGTAGGATCCGCGCCGCCATGGCGGAAGGCCACCTTCTCTTCGTCTGGAAGACGTCCGGCTACGAGCTGCTCGAAGAGCCCGGCGACGCGCCGAAGGTCGGCGCCGAGATCGAGCAGGACGGGCGGCGCCTACGCGTGACCAAAGTCTCGGCCTCGCCCCTCCCGGGCGACCGGCGCGCGTGCGCGTACCTCGCGCACCCGTAGGCCGGTAACAGTTACCCCAACGAGAGTGTGACGAGCTGCGCCGCGCCGTTGCGCGGCTCGCGACGACGCCGTGACACTTCCGTATGCGTAACTGTTACCGGCCTGCGATGTCTTCGGCGGCCGCGAGGCCGAGTACGAGCGCCTGCGCCAGACCGCTCGAGTAGCCGCCGGTGGCGACGCCGCCGGCGTCGACGCCCGCCGCCCAGACGCCGTCCAGCCCGACGACGCGCGCATGGTCTTCGACGCGTAACCCACCGATCGTGTGCGTCACGCCCGCCGACACGTGCACGGCGAGCGTCCCGTCGGTGCGCGCGACGATCGTCCCGCCGACCGCGCGCGCCGCCTCGATGCGGTCGTTTGTCCGCTCGACGACGTACCAGGCGCTCGGGCCGATGAGCTGCGCGAGATCGTTCTCGTGCCACGCCACCCTGCGCGGCGTGATGTCGCGGCCGTCGTCGGTCAGGATGCGCGCTTCGCGTCCGTACAGCTGTGCGAGCCGGACGAAGTCCTCCTCGTGGATGCGGGCAGGGCGCGCCGGCATCGCCCGCCCGTAGAACTCCCCCATGCCTGCGGTGATCGATGCGCCGCGAGAGAGGCTCCAATCGAGCCCGTCGCCCACGCTCCAGGGATTGGCGCGCAGGAGGAGCCCCCGCTCGTCGGCCAGGCGGCCGCCGAAGCCTCCCGTGGCGAGGACGACCGGCGGCTCGGCGTCGACCGGCAGCGCGGTCTGGAGCCGCACGTCGATCCGCGATGCGAGCAGCTCGGTGAGTGCCCGCGCGTCGAACCGTTTGCCGGTCGTGCGCGGATTCTCGGTGTCCTCCCAGACCGGCTCGGCGCCGAGCGACACGAGCCACGCCAGCGCGTCGTCCAGGCGGTCCCACACGAGCCGTTGCAACACCTCGTCGCCGCCGCGGCAGTCGGTGCGGAAGTCCTCCCACTCGAGATGCCGCCAGACGACGCCGCTGGAAAGCAGCATCGAGCCGCCCACTCGCGTCCCCTTCTCGATCACCGTCGGCTCGAGCCCGAGCTCGCGCGCACGGACGGCGGCCACGAGCCCGGCCATGCCGGCTCCGGCGATCAGCACTAGGTCAGCGAGAAGGTCGGCTTGTGCTCGACGTACTCGATGCGGACGTTCTCCGGCCCGCGCAGGAAGACCGCGTACGTGTTCGGCGCGTCGACGACGTTGTCGATCTCGACGCCGAGGTCGTTCGCCGCCGCGATGTGCTCCTCCGCGGAGTCGACGAGCACCGCGATGTGGTTCAGGAGCGGCCGCTCCGGGTTGCCGGGCTGGCCGGGATGGAACTCCACCCAGGCGCCGCCCACCTCGACGCGCGGGAATCCCGACGGGCCGACCGGCGCGGGATCGAAGCCGAGCGACACGTACGCCGCCAGCGCAGCCTCAGGATGGGCGGAGAACAGCGCGACGTGATCGAGGTCGTAGTCCAGGTCCGTCTCGCCCTCGACAACACCGATGCGCACGCCTTCCGCGAGGTCGAACCAGCGCTCGCCGTCCTCGAGATGAGCGACGCGCAGCGCGACGTGCTTCAGAGCGCCGCGCTCACGCGGCCCTTCGGCCGCGAACAGCGTCAACTTTCCGCGGCGCGCGTCCGCGCCGATGAGCGTGAACGCATCCGTGCGCTCGATGACGTGCATGCCGAGCTCCGCTGCCGCGAAGTCCGTGATCGCGTCCCGGTCGGCAATCCAGTACGCGACGTGGTCGAGCTTCGTCGGGTTCACAGCCGGAGCGTACCCCGCTCGACGCGGACTACGCGCTACTCAATGGGCTCGTTGTGGACGTCGTTCTCGACCGCGTACTTCTCGGTGAGCTCGTTCACGACGCCCATGCCCTTGGGGTATGCGTAGTTGATCTCGACGAACGCGTTCCACTTGTCCGGGAGCGCGTCTTCCGGGAAGATCGCCTCAACCGGGCACTCCGGTTCGCAGGCCCCGCAGTCGATGCACTCCTCCGGATCGATGACGAGGATCCGGTCGGCCGGGTGGATGCAGTCCACCGGGCAGACGTCGACGCAGGAAAGGTCTTTGATGTCGATGCAGGGCTCGGCGATGATGTAGGTCACGGCGTCAACTTTAGAGGACGCAACCGGCGGGACACCGAGAGAACCGGCTAACTCGGCAGGAGCTCGACGACGATCTCCTGCACCCGCTCGACGAACGCCGACTTGGCCAGCACCTGATCGAAGCCGGCGGCGTGCGCGGCGCGCAGGCCGGAAGTGTCTGTGTGATTCGTGTACCCGACGATCGGGACGTCCGGATAGGTGTCCGCCACCTCCTCGGGCTCGATGCGCGAGATGTCGCAGATGACGAGGTCGGGATCGTCCGTGTGATCGACGGTGACCAAGCGGTGCCCTGGCAGCAGCGCCTCGAGCTTGCCTCGGAAGAACAGGTCGACCCCACACAGCAGGATCGTGGCCACGTGACAAGGTTAGAGGGGAATGGCCGACCCGTACAAGACAGGGCTCGAGCACATCCGCGCCGGGCGGTTCTTCGAGGCCCACGAGGAGCTCGAGCTCGTGTGGCGCGCGGCGCCCGCCGAGGAGCGCGATTTCTACCAAGGCCTCGTCCACGTGGCGGTCGCCTGGTACCAGGCCGCCCGCGGCCGGCCGGTGGCGACGGCCAGGCAGCTGGAGAAGGCGATCAGGCGGCTGGAGGCCTACGAGCCGGAGCATCTCGGGGTCGACGTCGCCGCGCTCCGGGCTCAGCTCGAGGCACTGCTCGAGACGCTCGACCTAGGGGGACGTCAGCCCGATGGCATCTAGCGCACGGTTCACCGCGACGTGCAGCCACCAGTCCCGGTGGAAGAAGAGGAGCAGCCCCAGCGCCACGAGCGTCACGCCGCTCGCGACCTGGATGATCGTGTAGCGGTTCCGGATCCAGCGGAATGCGTTCATTGCCCGGCCGAACGCGAGTCCCGCGGTGAGGAACGCCGCCCCGAGACCGAGCGCATACACGGCAAGGAGCGCAGCCCCGCGCAGGATGGTGCCGGTGTCGCTCGCGAGCACGAGCACCGCTGCGAGCACGGTGCCGATACACGGCGCCGCGCAGACGGCGAAGGCCCCGCCGAGCAGCGCGCGCGACCCGCGCTTGCGCGCGCCGACGAGCAGGCCCGGCGCGACGACGCGCTCCGGCACGGGCAGCAAGCCGACGAACGCGAGCCCGATCACGACGAGGACGAAGCCGGCGATGTCGGCCTGCGCATTCGGGGTGACGACGTTCGAGATCGCGGCCGCGCTTGCGCCCACCGCGACGAAGACGAGCATGAAGCCGAGGATGAACGGGACACTCGCGATCGCGATGCGGCGCGCGGACCCGGCGCGTCCGAGTTCGTCCGGATCGACCCCCGACACGGCGGAGAGGTAGCCGGGCACGAGCGGGAGGACGCATGGCGTGACGACCGACGCGTAGCCCGCTGCGAACGCGACGACGAGCCGGAGGGCCATCAGTCGAGGCGGGCGAGCAGCTCGTCGAGGCGCCGCTCGGTCTCCGGGTCGATCTCGGTCGGAGGCCCGGGCGGCTCGGACTCAGGTGTCCGGCTCCAGCGCCAGACCCCGACCGCGAGGAGCACCGCTCCGGCGAGGATGCCGCCGATCGGCAGCCACCACGCGAGCAGGTCGAAGCCCTTGTGCGGCGGCGCGGCGAGGATCCCCTGCCCGAAGTTTCCGACGAGCTCCGTCTCGATCTGCTTCGCGCTCCAGCACTCCGCGATGCGCCTCGAGATCTGCGTCTTGATCTCTTGTGCGGCCGGCGCCTCCGACATGTCGAGCGTCGTGTGGCACGTCGGGCACATGATCTGGCCCTCGAGATACGAGAGCGACGTCTTCGGGTTCGCGCACGCCGCGGCCGGGCCGGCGAGCGCGAGCGCGGCCGCCGCCACGGCAACGACGCGAAGCATCACTGGTCCAGCGCCGCCTGGATGCCGCGGTCGAACGCGGCCACCTGATTCGTGATCGTGCCGACGACGTGCGTCCCGACGAGGCGGCCGCGGCGATCGACGAAGTACGTCTCCGGAACGCCGGTCAGCCCGTACTTGTCGCCGATCTTGCCGGATCCGTCCTGCACGATCGGGTACGTGACGCCGTGATGCGACATGAACGTGCGCGCGTCACTTGCCACGTCGGTGTAGTCGACGCCGACGAAAACGACGCCCTGTCCCTTGTAACGGTTCCATGCCTGCTCGAGCATCGTCGCCTCGCCCTTGCATGGGACGCACCACGATGCCCAGAAGTTGAGGACGACCGGCTTGCCGCGCAGCGACGCGAGGTCGAGCTTCCCCGTCGTGTCGATGCGACTCGCGGTGAAATTCGGCGCCGGCCCGCCGATCTTCGGCGGGTGCGTCTGGTGTGTGAGCCGCCAGATGAGGAGACCGAGCAGCGTGGCGACAGCCGCGAGCGCCAGCGTCTGACCGGTGAGTTTCAGCGTCCGCGTCACGACGGCACGATGAACACGGGGGTGCCGACGGCGACGTGGTCGAACAGCCACTCTGCGTCCGGGACGAGCATGCGGACGCAGCCGTGCGACTCGGAGTAGCCGATCGACGCGGGCTCGTCGGTGCCGTGGATGCCGACGCCGGGCGAGTCGATGCCCATCCAGCGCGTTCCGAGCGGGTTGTTCGGGCCTGGCGGCACGGGCTTCAGGCCCTTCGCCCACGCGTCCTGCGTCGGCGGATACCACGTCGGGTTCTTCCACTTGACGACGATCTGGAAGCGCCCGAGCGGCGTCGGGTACACCGCCTGGCCGGTGGCGACGTGGAACTGCCGCACGTAGTGCGCGCCGTTGTACAGCGTGAGGAGATTCGAGGAACGTCTGATGACGATCACCGAGCCGATGGTCGTCGGGGTCGCCTGCGGCGCAAGCGCCCGGGCGGGCACGCGAATCGGCGCTCGCGCCCCCTGCGCGAGCTCGCCCTCGAGCAGGAGCGCGGTTGCTCCCTGCTCTATGCGAAGGCCGGTCTGCGACGGCGTCACCAGCGGCCGGAAGTTGCGCAAAAGGAGGCGCGACGGGCTCGGGGCGCGGTTCAGCCGGCGCGCGAGCCGCGCGACATAGGCCGCAACGCGCGTCCGGTCGACCCCTGCGCGCAGGCCCAGCGACGTATCCGGCGAAACGGTCAGAGCCTTCGCGACTGCGGTGTCGGCCCAGATCTTCACGCCGAACGCCGCGGGCGAGACCGAGACCGCGTTCCGGCCGACCCGCAGCACGACCGGGCGCGAGAACCGCTGGACGACCGCCGCCGTGGCCGCGTCGGCGGTGAGCCCGCCGATCGCGACCCCGCCGAGCACGACCCCGTCCGGGACCGTCGCCACAGCCGTGGTGGTCGTCGTCGTGGTCGTGCCCGGCGGCGTATCCGCGAACGCCGGCGCGACGACGACACAGGCGAGCACGAGCGGGAGGAGAAGAGCGAGACGACCCACAGCCCGAAAAGGTTACCCCGGAGCCTCAGGACCGGCGGATGACGACGACCGCCAGGTCGTCGGCGAGCTCGCCGCCGGCGAAGGCGCGGGCGTCCCGCGCCACAGCTGTCGCGAGCACGTGCGGCGCCAGCTCGCGGTGGCCGCTGAGGAGAGCGTCCAGCCGCTCGACCCCGTACAGCTCCTGCCGCCGCCTCGCCTCGATCACGCCGTCGGTGTAGACGACGATCGACGCGCCCTCGGGAAGGTCGGTTCGCGCCTCGTCGTACCGCTGCCCCGACTCGATCCCGAGCGCCAGCCCGCCGATCTCGAGGCCGCGCACGCTGCCGTCCGGAAGCAGGATTCGTGGAGGCGGATGACCGGCGCTCGCACATGCCACCGTGCCGCGGACACCGTCGATCGCGAGGTACACCATGGTGATGAACTTGCCCGTGGCGATCTCGTCGACGATGACGTCGTTCGCAGCGGCGAGGAAGTCACCCGGCTCGGGGTGTTCGCGCGCTAGCGAGCGGAAGACGAACTTCGCCATCGCCATGTCGGCCGTCGCCTCGACGCCGTGCCCGGTGACGTCCCCGAGGACGACCGCGAGCCGCCCGTCGTCCAGCGTGACGAAGTCGTAGATGTCGCCGCCGACGTCGACCCGCGCGGACGACTCATACAGCTCGCCGACCTCGAGGCCCGAGACCGCCGGGCGCGAACGCGGCAGGAGCGACCGCTGCATCGTGTCCGCAAACTCCTTCTGCTGCTGATACAGGCGTGCGTTGTCGATCGCGAGGGCAGCCTGGCCGGCGATGGCGAGCGCGGCATCGAGGGTCTCGGCGCTGATCGGGCTCCCGGGGCGGAACGAGAAGATGCCGAGGGACGCGATCACCTCCGCCGGCGTCGCCACCGGCACCATCGCGGCCGTCCAGCCCTTCTCGAGGAACGGACCGAGGAGCTCGTTCGCCATCCTCCTGCGCAACCGGATCGGCGTCGCCTCGCGGAACAGCCTCTGCACCGCCGTCGCGCCGAACGGCTGCGGGCGGTAGAGCACCGCGCGGACGGCGTCGGCGAGCGCGGCGTCCTTGACGTGGAGCGCCCGCGGCTCGAGTTGCTCCCGGCGCTCGTCCGGCATGCGGATGACGGCTGCGTCGACGTCGAGCACTTCCACCACGGTGCGCGCGAGAGCCTCGAGCGTCGCCTCGAGCGACAGGCTCTGCGCGAACGAGCGCGAGATCTCGTACAGCGCACCGAGGCGGCGCGCCGCCTCCCGCTCCGAGGCGAGCGCAGCCTCGCGCTGGCCGGAGAGCTCCGAGGTGCGCTCGTGTAGCTGCGCGTTCTGGACGGCGACGGCGAGCTGCGAGGCGAGCGCGGTGAGCAGGGCGGACTCGCTCTCGCTCACCAGCCGGCCGCGCTCGGGATAGACCGCGAGCAGCCCGATCACGTCGTCGCGCACGAGCAGCGGGACCGCGAGCGCCGCGTCGATGCCCGCCTCGCGCGCCGCGTCGCGCACGCCCACGAGTCGGAGGTCGGTGACGGTGTCCGACACGACGACGAGTGGTCTGCTGCGCCGGGCGGGGCCGATGCCGAGCTCGAGCAGCCGGTCGGCGACTCGCGTATGCGGTCCGCTGAGGCCGGCGCCGGCGGCGGCGACCAGCTGGTCTTCGGCGACACGCAGATAGACGGCGACGCGCTCGACGTCGAGCAGCTCGGCGATGCGCGCAACGGCCGTCTCGAGCGTGTGCGTGAGCGAGAGCTCGGCCGTCGCCTGCCCGACCACCGCGAGCAGCGCGCGCGAGAGCTGGAGCTCTTGCTCGAGCTCCCGGATCCGCGCGCCGGACCGGAGGACATGGGCAGCGCGGACGCCGAACGTGGTGAGCCGGCCGAGCTGGTCGGCGCTCGGCTCGGCGCCCGACGCGAAGAGGAGCTGCAGAAAGCCGACGGGAGGCTCGCCGAGCCCCAGCGTCGTCGAGACGCCGCAGCCTGCCGGCAGCCCGTCGGACGCGAGCGCACGAATCGCGCCGCCGTTTTCGAGCGCAGCCGCGGCCACTTCGGCGGCGTCGCCCAGACCGACCGCCGGGTCGAGCCCGTGCGAGCCGACGAGCTCGAGCGCATCGCCCTCAGCCCGCTGCCAGAGCAGTGCGACCGGTGCGCCGACGACGCCGGCCGCGAGCCGGACGACCTCCGCTGCCGGTGCGGTCTCGTGCAGCGCCGCGGCGAGCGCTTCGCCTGCGAGATCGAGCGCATGCCGCGCGACTCCGGCATCGGTCGCAGGCCCGGGCGCGAAGGCACGCAGGACGAGCGCGACCTGGCCGGCGGTGAGCTCGGCGGCAAGTTGCTCCGAGGGCGAGAACGGCCCGGGGCGATAGAGCTCCAGCACCGCAGCCATCCCGTCGAGGCGCACCGGCAGCACGAGGATCGAATCAGCCCCGGTTCGCGTGGCGACACGCCGGACGCATGGTGGCGCGTCGGCCAGCAGGTCGACGCGGAGGTCGGGCAGCTCGGCGACGGGGATGCGGTCGCCCTCGAGCTCGGCGGCGAGCGCGGCCGAGCCGGCGACCGCGGCCGTCTCGAGCCGGTCGGCGGAGACGACGCGCACGAGAGCGACATCCGCGCCCGCGGCGACCAGGGCGGCGTCGGCGACGTCCTGGAGGGCCAGCGCGAGGCTCGGGCGGGCCGCGGCGTCTCTCACGGCGCGGGCAAGGGCCGCCAGGGCGTCGATCGAGATCCCCGGCGCCTGGGCGAGCAGCTCTGATTCGGCCTGAACGGTCATCACCGGCCCCTGTGGGAGTATCGCCGCAGGCGCATCCCCCTTACAATTCCGGCTCGTGGCCAGACCCGCCCACACGATGGAGGAAACCCCCGTCGAACCGTCGCCGGTGGAGCTCCGCTACCGGTACCACCGCGCCCAGCGGCAGGCCCGGGTCCGGCAGCGCCAGGAGAACCGGCTCGCCCGGTATCGGTTCTACATCGCGATGGCCGTGCTGCTCGCGATCGCCATCGCCTTCGTCATCGGCGCCTGGCACGAGATCCAGCACCTCTTTGGGCTCTAGCTAGTGCCGAACCGCAGGAGCGCGCCGCGGCGGATGCTCCCACGACGTTCCGGCGCACATCGGGCAGACAGGTAGTGCGCGGCACACGGACACGCCATAGCCGCAGTCGGTGCAGCGGAATTCCCCTACGGCCGGCTCGCCGGCGGAGAGAAAGGCGACGAATTCGTCCTCTGCGCGGCCGAGATCCGTCGCTGCGCCCGCTTCCTCACTCACCCTGACGTGAATGTGCCCATACTGCGCCAGTGGAAACGCCTGAGCCGATGCTGCCGCCGCGCGCGCCGGCCGGACCGGACCGGCGTCCGGCGCCGCGACAGGTGGTGCCCGGCTACTGGGGTGAGCGCCTCGCCTGGATCGCCGGGCTCGTCCTCGCCATCTCCGCCTTCACCGACTGGTACGCCGGGACGCAGGCCGACGGGCTGACCCTGTCGGTCACCGGATGGCACATTGGCGCGCTCGGCAAGCTCGTCTTCTTCATCGGGCTCGCGACACTCATCCTCGAGGCACTGCGCGAGGCCGGCATCGAACTTCCCGCAACCGTGCCCGAGAGCCTCGTACTCATCGCGCTCGGAGCGCTCGCGACGATCTTCGTCCTCATCCGAATCATCTCGATTCCGGACACGTTCTTCGGCACGGCCGGTCGCGGCATCGGCATCTTCATCAGCCTCGTCGCCGCCGTCCTCCTGATCGTCGCCGGGCTACTCCGAGCAGCAGAAGAGATGTAGCGAGACCGAGCGTTGCGCCGGCGAGGACGTCGAGCGGCCAGTGCACGCCGACGTACAGCCGCGAGTAGGCGATCGCGGCAGCAAGGACGAAAAACGCGGGCGCTGCACGCGGCACGAGCACGGAGAGGACGGTCGCACACGCGAAGCTCGTGGCCGCGTGCCCGGACGGGAACGACGAGCTATGCGGCGCGGCGACGAGCTGGTGCGGGAAATGCGGGCGCCGCTCGTTCACCGCTTCTTTCAGCGCCTCCGCCAGCCCGTCAGCGGCTGCGTCGGCGAGCAGCACGAGCACGAACAACCGCGGATTGCGGCGGAGCAGCGCGAGCACGAACGCAAGCGCGAGCCACACGGCGCCCCAGGTTCCGATCCGCGTCAGCCAGACGAAGACGTCGTCGAGCGGCGACCAGCGGTGGCCGACGATCCAGTGCTCGAGACGGTGGTTCAGAGAGGCGCGAGCTGCTTCGTCCGGTCGACCAACTGCTGCAAGTCGAACGGCTTGCCCACGAACGCCTGCGCGCCGCGACTCGTCGCCTGCTCCTCGGCCTGCTCGTCGACCTGGCTGCTGAACATCACGACCGGAATCGCTCCGATGCCGTAGCGCTCCTGCATGCGGGTCAGCATCTCCCAGCCGTCGACCTGCGGCATCATCACATCAAGGAGGACAAGGTCGGGCTTCGCCTCGTCGATGGCTGCGAGACCTTCGTTCGCGTCGGCCGCCTCGCGCACGGTGTAGCCCTCGAACTCGAGATTGATGCGGACGAGCTCGCGGACACGCTCGTCGTCGTCGACGAGGAGGACGAGCGGGCCGCTC
The DNA here is from genome assembly GCA_963744355.1 of uncultured Actinomycetes bacterium. GTDB lineage: Bacteria > Actinomycetota > Thermoleophilia > Gaiellales > Gaiellaceae > Palsa-739. The sequence goes on along the minus strand of CAVUTE010000001.1, from coordinate 1,667,531 downwards.
TTCGCCTGACCGGCAGGCCCGGAGCGTTCGAGGAACGTCTCCAGGTCGGTGCGGCGGTACCGCCGGTGGCCGCCGGGGGTGTAGAAGGCCGGAACGCGGCCCTGATCCGACCACTTCCGGATCGTGCTCTGGGCCACGCCGAGGAACCGGGCCGCCTGCCCGAGGGTAAGCCATTCGCTGTCGTCACGCATCGCCATTGCTCTGGAACCTGTCCAATTCTCAACGTTCCTACTCCTCGACAGGTTACGGATGGAGCGTGATCTCGGTTGTGAGGGTGATTCCGGGCTTCGGATTGTCGTGAACGGCCTCGCCGACAGCGATCCCGATGGCGAAGACGACCGTGGCGGCGAAGAAGAGGAGGATCCAGCGCCTCCAGCCGGTCACGAGAGGTAGTCGCTCGCGCCGCGCTGGTAGGCGTAGAAGGCCGCAGCGAGGACGAGCGCCAGGTCGCGCGGCCAGCCCGGCCCGGGAGCTCGGTCGGAGATCGTCTGACGCGCCCACGCGTCCGCGTCTCGATACGCGGCGGAGAGCTCGGCGAGCGAATACGTGCCGCCGACACGGCGCCGAAGCTCGTCGGTCAGCGCCTCCACCTGTTCGACGAGCCGCCGGTAGCGGCGCGGGTCGCCGCGTTGCGCTTCGAGCTGGCGGTGGCCATCCGCCCATTCGTGCCGGACGAGCGCGAGCGCCTCCATCAGCTCTCCTCGGTGCAGCAACGCGCTGGCCAGAGCGGTTCCACCTCCGCGAGGATACGTTGCCCCAGTTCGTAGCCCGGCTGCACGAGCGCAAAGGCGGCGTGCGCGTGCAGGCACTTGAGCGAGCCCGTCCGGCCGGAGCCGCCGACGCCGAGATCGAGCGACGCGCCGCCGTCCCGTCCGATCTCGCCGCCGGCGAGCGCACGGCGGATGCGGCGCTGGTCGCCGTCGGCGTGGGCGCGACTGGCCGCGAGCTCGGCATCTTCTTCCGCAAGGCCGGTCCAGCGCTCGACGCCGCCCCCGGCCTCGAGCCGCGAAATGGCCGCGACGAGGTGGCGGCACGTGACGTAGTACGTCGTCGGGAACGGCTCCCCGTCGGACGCGTACGGATGCTGCTCGGTCACCGCCGGGCGGCCGAACGGACAGCGGACGGCGACGCAGCCGAATGCGCGCGGCTCGCGGCCGAGCTGGCGCGCGACGATCGCGCGGTCGGCGTCAGCGTCCATGCGGCTGCAGGCTAGCCCGCAGCCGCTTCCGCCAGGCGTCGATGTTCTTGACGATGAAGAGGTGCTCGCCCGGGCGGACGTAGCCGAGCGCACGCGCCTCGCGGGCCACCGTGGCCACGGAGGTGGATGCGCCGAGCCGGTGCTCGAGGTTCTGCTTCTCGTGCTCGAGACGCCGCACGACCGCCTGCCGCTGACCGAGCTGCCCGCGCGCGTCGACGTACGCCTTGAGCGGGCGGTAGTAGAGGAGCGCAACGAGCACGAGCGCTCCGACGGCAAGCCAACGGCGGAGGGTCATCCGCGCGATGTTCTTGCCGAGGGAGGCTGTTTCCTGCAACGGCGGGAAGCGAGTACGCGCAGAACTGAACCGTCGCTGAGGCTCGTAAGAGCTCGGCGGCTTTGCCGACGAGCGCTCCCGCGAAGCGGGAACATCTACGGGCGAAAGTGCGCAGCACTTTCGCCCGACTGCTAGGCGATGTCGACCTTGATGACGTTCGTCGTGCCGGGGATGTTCACGGCGGTGCCGGCGGTGATGACGACGCGGTCGCCGCTTTGCACGAAGCCCGCCTCGCGTGCGGCGTCGATCGACGTCTGCCAGAGATCCTCGACGTCGGGGGACTCTCGGATGAGAAGCGGCGTCACGCCCCACTCGAGCGCGAGCTGACGCATCGCCCAGTCGATGTGCGTCAACGCCACGATCGGGCGACGCGGACGCAGCCGGGCGACGGCGTTCGCCGTGCGGCCCGAGAAAGTCGGAACGAGGATCGCCGCCGCGCGCAACGCCTCGGCAAGATCGCACGCGGCGTTCGACATCGCGCCGCCGATTGTCGGGTTCTCGTGCGCCTCCGGCAGCTCGTGCCGGTAGTCCATGCTCGGCTCGATCGCGCGCGCAATGCGATCCATGTACGCGACCGCCTCGACCGGATACTCGCCGACCGCCGTCTCACCGGAGAGCATCACCGCTGACGTGCCGTCGAGGATCGCGTTGGCGACGTCGCTCGCCTCGGCGCGCGTCGGCTCGGCTGAATGGATCATCGACTCGAGCATCTGCGTCGCGGTGATCACCGGCTTCCCGCGCTCGAGCGCCTTGGCGATGATCCGCTTCTGGAGCAGCGGCACCAGGGCCGGCCCGATCTCGACGCCGAGGTCGCCGCGCGCCACCATGACGGCGTCCGTCACCTCGAGCACGTCGTCGAGGACGTCGACCGCTTCCGCCTTCTCGATCTTGGCGATCACGTGCGCGTGCGAGCCCGCCTGCTCGATCAGAGCGAGCAGCTCGCGCACGTCGTCGGCCGAGCGCACGAACGACAGCGCGATGAAGTCCACGTCCGTCGCGAGCGCGAACTCGAGGTCGGCGACGTCTTTCGGCGTCAGCGACGGGATGGGGAGCGGAATGCCTGGGAGGTTCACGCCCTTGTGCGAGCCGACCGGGCCGCCGACGAGGACGGCGCATCGCGCCCGCCCACCCGACACCTCTTCGACACGCAGGCGGACGAGCCCGTCGTCGATGAGGACATCGTGGCCCGGCTTGAGCACCTCGCCGATCACCGCGGGCGCGACAGGCAGGTCGCCGTTCGTCGCGGAGTCCTCCGCGCAGATGACGATGGACTCGCCGCGCACGAGAAGCCTCGGCTCCGGGAGATCGCCGACGCGAAGCTTCGGCCCTTGGAGGTCGGCGATGACGGCCACGGGGCGGCCGACCTTCGCCGCGATTTCCCGTACGAGCCATGCGCGCTCCGCGTGCTCGTCGTGCGTCCCGTGGGAGAGGTTGAGCCGCACCGCGTCGACACCGGCGCGGATCAGCTCGGTCAGCCTGTCGGTCGTCGCCGACGCTGGTCCAAGCGTCGCGACGATCTTCGTTCTGCGCTGCTCGACCATGCGACTCAGAGTACGTGACGCGCGCGCGGAAACGCCGCCCAACCCGGATAACCCGCGCGTGTACCGAGCTCCTCCTCGATGCGCAGCAACTGGTTGTACTTGGCGACACGATCGGTGCGCGCCGGCGCGCCGGTCTTGATCTGGCCGGTCCCGAGCGCGACGGCAAGATCGGCGATGGTCGCGTCCTCGGTCTCTCCCGAGCGGTGCGACATGACCGCGCTGTAACCATGTCGTTGCGCGAGCTTCACGGCTTCGATCGTCTCGGTCAGCGTGCCGATCTGGTTCACCTTGATGAGGATCGAGTTCGCGATCCCGCGGTCGATGCCGAGCTGCAGACGCTCCGGGTTGGTGACGAAGATGTCGTCGCCGACGAGCTGGATGCGGTCGCCGAGCTTCTCGGTCGTCGCCTGCCAGCCGTCCCAGTCGTCCTCGGCGTTGCCGTCCTCGATCGACACGATCGGGAAGCGGTCGACGAGACCGGCGAGGAAGTCGGCCATCTCCTCCGGCTGCGCCTCGCGGCCTTCGAAGCGGTAGACGCCGTCGGAGAAGAGCTCGCTCGCAGCCGGGTCGAGCGCGATCGCGACCTGGTCGTGATGGCCCGCGCGCTCGGCGGCGCTGAGGATGGCCTCGATCGCGGCCTCGCTCGTGGGCAAGTCGGGAGCGAAGCCGCCCTCGTCGCCGACGGCCGTCGCGAGCCCCTCCTCCTTCAACACCTTCTGCAGCGCGTGGTAGGTCTCTGCGCCGATCTGCACCGCCTCGGCGAACGAGGACGCTCCGACCGGGACGACCATGAACTCCTGCAGGTCGATCGAGTTGGCGGCATGCACGCCGCCGTTGATGACATTCATCATCGGCACGGGCAACGTCGTCGCCTGCTCGCCGCCGAGGTGGCGGAAGAGGGACACGCCTGCGTCCGCGGCGGCCGCTTTCGCCGTCGCGAGCGACACGGCAAGGATCGCGTTCGCGCCCAGGCGGCCCTTGTTCGGCGTTCCGTCGAGATCGATCATGCGCCGGTCGACCTGCTCCTGGTCGGACGCGTCGAGCCCGCGCACGGCGTCGGCGATCTCACCCGATGCATGCGCGACCGCCTTCGTCACGCCCTTGCCGCCATAGGCGTCGCCGCCGTCGCGCAGCTCGACCGCCTCGTGCACGCCGGTGGACGCGCCTGACGGAACAGCCGCGCGGCCGAAGGCGCCCGAGTCGAGCCGGACCTCGGCCTCCACGGTCGGGTTCCCGCGCGAGTCGAGGATCTGGCGTGCGCTGACCTGGGCGATCTTGCTCATCGGGTCGTCTCCTTGGCGAGGTCGAAATAGCGGTCCTGCTGCTCGAGCGGAAGCTCGCTCCAATTCTCGCCCTGTTCGGCTGCCAGTAGCTCGGCTGTTGTCACGCGATCGCGAAAGCGCTGGGCCGCGAGGCGGAGCTCGAGCTCCGGGTCGACGTCGAGCTTGCGCGCGACGTTCACGGCGGCGAAGAGCACATCACCGAGCTCAGAGGGGTCGAGATCCTCCTTCAGCTCACGCACCTCGTCGTCGAGGTCGGCGAGCGCCCCCTGGACGTCGGGGTACTCGAATCCGACCGCCCGCGCGCGCTGTTGGAGCTTGCGCGCGTACAGCAGCGCGGGCAGCGCCTCGGCGACGTCGTGGAAGATGCCTTCGCGACCCTCCTGCTCGCGCTTGATCGTCTCCCAGTTCTCCTTCACGCGCGCGGGCGTTGAAGCATCGACGTCGCCGAACACGTGCGGATGGCGCCGCACGAGCTTCGCGTGCACGTTCCGGGTCACGGCCTCGAGATCGCCGACGTTTCGCTCCTGCAGCAGCAGCGAGAGGAAGAACACCTGGAAGAGAAGGTCGCCAAGCTCGTCGAGGAGCTTCGCGTCGTCGTCGGCGAGCGCGGCATCCGCGACCTCGTACGCCTCCTCGACGGTGTGCGGCACGATCGTGCGCGCGGTCTGCTCGCGATCCCACGGACACTCGCGGCGCAGCCGCTCGGTTAGCTGCTGCAGCTCGAGGAGGGCCTCCGACAGGCCCTGCAACTCAGCCGGTGGTGGAGGTCGCGGCGGTCGTCGTCGCCGACGGCGTGTAGCCGGCGGCGTAGAAGACGTTCTTTGCGAAGTCCTTCTTCACGCCGTTGACCCAGGCGTTCATGGCGGCGCTCTTCTTCGACTGGAGCAGCGTGCTCTCGATGCTCTGCTTGACGCTCGCGAGCGGCGTCACCTTGGCGGGCCTCACCGCGGAGAGCGCCTGGATGATGTGCCAGCCGTACTGCGTGTGCACGGGCGGCGACGTCGCTCCGGTCTTGAGCGAGAAGGCGACCTTGTCGAACTGCGGGACGGTCTCGCCCTTCGTGATCGTCAGCTTCCCGCCCACCTTGGCCGAGCTCGGGTCCTTCGAATACTTCTTGGCGAGCGTGCCGAAGTCGGCGCCGCCCTTGAGCTGCGTCTCGAGCTGTTCGGCGAGCGTCTTGCTGTTCACGAGGATGTGGCGCACGTCGCGCGACGCGGCCGTCGTGTACGACGACTTGTGCGTGTTGTAGTACAGCTGCACTGCCGCCGGCGTCACCTTGACGCTCTTCGTCACCTTGGTGTAGATCGCCTGGCTCAGCAGCTGCGAGCGCCACTCCAGCTGGTAGATCCCGAGGGTCAGACCCTGCGCTGCGAGGCCTTTCTCGAACTTCGCCTCGTTGCCGCCGAAGTACTGCTTCTTCACCTTGGTGATCTGCGCCTGGACCTGCGCGTCGGTGACGTTGACGCCGAGGTCTTTCCCCTTCTGCTGGAACTCGTCGAGCTGCACGAGGAAGGCCATGACCCGGTCCTGCGTCGCCTTGTAGGCCGCCGTTCCCGCCGCGGGCGGCGTCTGCTTGTTCACCTTCGCGACCTTCGCGGTGGCGTCCATCAGGCCGTTGAACTGCACCTTCGTGATCGAGTCGCCGTTCACGAGCGCGACGGAGTCGTTGGGGACGGTCTTCGTCCCGCCGCCCCCGCACGCCGCGAGGACGCCGGTCAGCAGAGCGAGGCAGACAACGATGAAAAGGCGCTTGGTCATAGAAACGCCGGGCTCAAGCTGCCCGACGGGCATCCAAGATAGCATCGACCAGCCGAAGGGCCTGAGGGAATCCGTCCTCGCTGCGCAGGCTCACTTCCCGGTTTCCTACGGTGTAGACGGCGGTGTGGATTCGCTCGCGGAGATCCTGCAACTCCTTCGAGCCGAGGACGAGCCGGCCGACGGTGGCCTTTCCGCCGCGGAACACGAGGTAGTCGGCCCCCAGCTCCGCCAGCTTGATCTTCGCCTCCTGAATCGAGATGAGATGCTCGACCGGCTCCGGCAGCGGCCCGAAGCGGTCCTCGAGCGAGGCCGAGAGCTCGCGCAGCTCGTCGTCGGTCTCGGCGAGCGCGAGCCGACGGTGGATGTCGATGCGGAGCGCCTCCGAGCCGACGTACTGCTGCGGGACGTAGGCGTCGATGCGGGCATCGACCCGGACCGGCCGGGCTGCGACCCGGCGCTGGCCCTGCAGCTCGGCGACCGCCTCGTTCAGCAGCTCGACGTACAGCTCGAAGCCGACGGCGGCGACATGACCGGACTGCTCTGCGCCGAGCAGCTCGCCGGCACCACGAATCTCGAGATCGCGCATCGCGATCGCGAACCCGGCGCCGAGCTCGGTGTGGTCGGCGAGCGTTGCGAGTCGCGCGCGCGCTTCCGCGGTGAGCTCCTGCGCTTCGGGATAGAACAAATACGCGTGCGCGGTCGCGTCGGAGCGGCCGACGCGACCGCGGATTTGGTATAGCTGCGCGAGGCCGAGCATGTCCGCGCGCTCGACGATCAGAGTGTTCGCCTGCGGGATGTCGATGCCGGACTCGATGATCGTCGTCGAGACGAGCACGTCCGCGTCGCCGCGCAGGAACGTGTGCATCTTCTCCTCGAGCTCCTTCTCACGCATCTGCCCGTGGGCGACGAGAAAACGCAGATTGGGGCAAAGCTGCCGCAGCTTCTCGGCCGCTTCTTCGATCGTCTCGACGCGGTTGTGCAGATAGAACGCCTGGCCGTCACGCTCGTGCTCGCGCTCGAGCGCGGCCTTCACGAGCTCCTCGTCGTACTCGCCGACAGTGGTGCGGATCGGCCGGCGACCTTCGGGCGGCGTCTCGATGATGGAGATGTCGCGCATGCCCGCGAGTGAGAGATGCAGCGTACGCGGAATCGGCGTCGCGCTCAGCGTGAGCACGTCGACCTCGAGGCGCAGCGACTTCAGCAGCTCCTTCTGCGCCACGCCGAAGCGCTGCTCCTCGTCGAGGATGACGAGGCCGAGCTCCTTCGGGATGACGTCGCGGCTGAGGACGCGATGCGTGCCGATGAGAACGTCGACCTTGCCTTCGGCGAAATCGGCAAGCACCTGCTTCACCTCGCGCGGCGCGCGGAAGCGCGACACCATCTCGACGCGGACGGGGAAGTCGCGGAACCTCTCGCGGAACGTGTTCCAGTGCTGCTCGGCGAGGATCGTCGTCGGCGCGAGCATGAGTACCTGCTTGCCGTTGACGGCGACCGCGAACGCGGCGCGCACCGCGACCTCCGTCTTGCCGAAGCCGACGTCGCCGCACACGAGACGGTCCATCGGGTTCGGCGTCTCCAGGTCTTCCTTCACCGCTTCGATCGCCGCCGCCTGGTCGGGCGTCTCGCGGTACGGGAACGACGCCTCGAGGCGCGCGATCCACTCGTGCTCGAGGTTGTACGCGATACCGGTGCGCGTCTGCCGCTGCGCGTAGAGCGCGATCAGGTCGCCTGCGAGCTCCTGCACCGACTCCTTCGCGCGCGACTTGAGCAGCTGCCATGCCTTGCCGCCGAGCTTCGACAGCGCGGGCGCCTTCGCGTCGGCGCCGACGTACCGCGACACCTTTCCGAGCTGCTCATGCGGCACGTACAGGCGGTCGTCGCCGCGGAACGCGAGCAGGAGATAGTCGCGGGTGACGCCGGCGACCTCCTTCGTCTCGAAGCCGAGGAGCTTGCCGACGCCATGATCCTCGTGCACGACGTAGTCGCCGGTGCGCAGGTCGGCGAACGACTGGAGCGCGCGGCCGCCGAGGCGGCGCTCCTTCGGGACGCGGCGGCGGAAGACCTGGTGGTCGGGCAGGAGCACGAGGCCGAGGTCGCGCCAGACGAAGCCGCGACGCGCGGGCGCGATCGCGAACAGGACTTCGGCCTCGTCGGGCAGGGGCTCGCCCGGCTCGAGCAGGCGCGCCTCGACGCGTCGAAGCAGGTTCTGCGTCCGCAACGCCTCGCCGCGGTGCGGGAACGCGACGACGACGCGCTGCCCGGCGCGCACGAATGCCAGGAGCTCCGTCTCCGCCTCGGAGAGGCCGCGCGCCGCGATCGCAGGCCGCTGCGCCTCGAAGGCGAACGGCTGCGTCTGCGGGAACGGGTCGAGCTCCGTCGCTCCGTCGAGCGAGGGTGGCGCGAAGACGCCGTCCTCCTCCCAGACCCGGCGCACGGCGTCCGGCTGGAAGACGAGGTCGGGGACGCGGTCGAGGGCCGGGACGAGATCGGCCGGGACGCCCTCCGCCTCCTGGTCGACGAGGTCGATGCGCCGCTCGGCGGCCGGGTAGACGACGGCCTCGACGACGGGATGGAGCGCGCGCTGCGTGAAGGCGGAGAAGGCGCGGATGGACTCGATCTCGTCGCCGAAGAACTCGACGCGGAACGGCTCGCCGCCGGTCGCCGGGAAGATGTCCACGATCCCGCCGCGAACGGCGACCTGGCCGCGGTCGTCGACGCGCTCGACGCGCGCATAGCCGGCGAGGGCGAGCGCCTCGGCGAGGCCTTCCACCCCGGACTCAGCGCCGACGCGGAGCTCGATCGGCTCAGGCCGCGCGTTCGGCGGCGGCATCTTCTCCGCGAGCGCGCGAGCGGACGCGCACACGAGACCGCCGCGCGCGAGCACGTCGAGCGCGCGGGCCCGCTCGCCGACGAGATGCGGCGGCGGCTCGAGGCCGGAGTCCCAGCCGACGCCGCGGCTCGGCAGGTAGCCGACGTTCTCGTCACCGAGGAACCAGGCGGCCGACTCGGCGGCATCCCGCGCGTCCGCGTCCTCCGGCAGGAGGCAGATCAGGCCGCGATCGAGCTTCTCGTGCAGCGTCGCAAGCAGGAGCGGGAGCGCCGGTTCGGAGACGCGAGCCCGCGTCGGCATCCCGTCCGCGAGCGCGCCGAGACTCTCGTTCTCGACGAGCTCGGCGACGAAGGCGTGGAGTACCGGACGGTCCATGACGAGTGGCGGAACTCGCGTTCCGCGGGGGTCATGGTAGTTGCACTCAGGTGTGCTGCCAGTACAGGAGCGCGCGGCCGTTCCGGTCGAGGAAGAACATGTGGCTCACCTGGTCCGAATAGACGCCGCGGCCGACGACGATCGCCAGCGAGTCGTGGACGAGAGCGGCGCCGCAGCGACGGACGAGCGCGGCTGAATACGGGTCGGCCGACGCCGGCCCGACGGTGTAGACGTGGTGACGGCCGATCCCATAGCGGCCGTCGATCTGGTCGGTGTAGTAGCCCGACCACCACGACGGGTCGCTGAGGGTCAGGCCGCGGTCGAACGGGGCGATGTCGATCACCTCGGCAGAGCGGACGGCCGCCTTCCTCGCGGTCGCGTCAAAACGCTGCAGGCCGGCGGGCGAGGGGCAGCCCGTCGTCATCCCGGGCGGGAGCGTCGCACCGAGCGGCGTCGTCGTGCGCAGGAGCCGGGCCTTCCCATCCGGAGTCACGGCGGCGAGCGCCGTCTGGTTCGTGTAGCCGTTGCCGACGAAGGTGTCGATGAACATGGTGCCGTCGCGCGCGACCGCGACGCCGTCCTCCTGGAACGGGAAACCGAACGGCTTCCCGTTGCCGAGGTCGGCGACCTTCGACAGGTTCCCGTCACGTATGCGCTGAACCGCGCCGCCTTGCGTTCCGATGACGACGCTGCCGTCGGATGCGGTCGCGAGCCCGTGGACGTAGGACACCCAGACGTTGAGCGGCTTCCCCGACGGAGTGATCTCGTAGATCGTCTTCCCCGAGAAGGAGAAGACGTACAGGTCGCCGTTGCCGCCGACCGTCATGTCGTCGGGTTCGAAGCCGCCGTACAGCCGCCCACGCACGACGATCTGGTGGAACTTCGGCCCCGTGCGGAACACCGTGCGCATCGAGCCGTTCGGCGCGACGGCGACGACGTTCTCGTTCGCACCGACGTAGAGCGTCCCGTCCGGCGCGAACGCGAGCGAGGTCAGTCGGACGAACCGCTGCGGCAAGGTGCGCTCCGTGCCGTTGGCGAGCACGTGGATGTGCGTCCCGTCGCCGACGTAGATGGCTCCGTTCGGCGCGACCGCGAGCGTCGCCTTCCATCCCGCGATCGGGGCGACCGCGTGCAGCGATCCGTCCGACGCGCGCCGGAACAGCTCGTCCCGGTACGTGTCGGCGATGAGAAGCGAGCCGTCTTTGCCTATCGCGAGCGCCTCGGGACGAATCAGTCCCGGATCGGCCGGATGGGCGAAGCGCGCCGGGAGGATCCAGTGCGGAATCCCCTCGCGCGCAGCGTCGGCCGGCGGAGTTCCGCAGAGCTTCCCGTAGAACTCGCGGACGAAGCACGCGGTCAGCCACGACACGCGGTCGCCGTCCGCATAGCCGACGAAATGATCGACGCCGCCGTACTTGTAGACGGCCTCGAAGTCGACGCGATTCCCGGCGATGCGCTCGACCTGCACGCGCACCTGCTCGCCCGCCTCCTTCGAGATCATCGGCGCAAGCCGCTCGAACGCGCCACGCGGGGAGGCGCCGGCGAGCACCATTGCAGCGAGCAGCACCCGAGCGAGCATCACCCCTAGGATGCCGTCCATGTGCCGAAACATCCACACGCTCTACAACTTCGAGCCGCCCGCGACCGAGCACGAGGTGCGGGCAGCGGCCGAGCAGTACGTGCGCAAGGTGAGCGGCTTCACGAAGCCGTCGAAGGCGAACGAGGAAGCCTTCACTCGCGCGATCGACGAGATCGCGCACACGACCTATCACCTGCTCGAGGCGCTCGTGACGAACGCCGCTCCGCGCGACCGGGAGGTCGAGGCGGAACGCGCTCGCGAGCGGGCGAAGAAGCGCTTCGCTACTGCTTGACGTACGACTCGACGGCGTCGGCCGCGCGTTCGATCAGCGTGTCCGCGTCGTCGTGCTCGTCGAAGTCGGCCAAGACGTAGTCCGCGAGTGATCGCGGATCGCCGCGCTCGGGACGGCCGACGCCAATCCTGAGGCGGGTGAAGTCCTGCGTGCCGAGCGACTGCGCGATCGAGCGCAGGCCGTTGTGGCCGGCAAGGCCGCCACCGTGCTTGATCTCCAGCCGTCCGAGGTCGAAGTCGCCCTCGTCGTGCACGACGAGCACGTCGGCCGGCTCGACCTTGAAGAACGCCGCCGCCGCGCCGACCGAGCGCCCCGACTCGTTCATGTAGGTCTCCGGCTTGAGCAGGGCGAGCCTCGCGTCGCCGAGCCGCACCTCTGCGAGCTGGCCGGAGAACTTCGACTTCCACGACCCGCCGAGCCGGCGCGCCAGCTCGTCGACGACGAGATAGCCGGCGTTGTGCCGGTTCCGCGCGTATTCGCGGCCCGGGTTGCCCAAGCCCGCGACGAGGAGCAGGAGTTACTCCTCCGAAGGAGCTTCGGCGGACTCGCCCTCTGCGGGCGCTTCGCCCTCGGGCGTCTCCGCACCTTCGCCCTCGGCACCCTCTTCGCCCTCGACGCCCTCTTCACCCTCGACGGGCTCCGGCTCGATCTCGCGGGTCGGAGCGGTGACCGTCGCGACGACGATCTCGGGGTCGTCGAGCAGCGTCACGCGCTCGGGAACGACGAGGTCGCCCATGCGGAGCGTGTCGCCGATGCCCATGTGCGAAACGTCGAGGTCGATGTGCTCGGGAACTTCAAGCGGGAGCGCCTCGACGTTGATCTCGCGCAGCGGCTGCGAGAGCACGCCGCCCTCGCGCACGCCGGGAGCGTCGTCGGCACCGATCAGGTGCACGCTCACCGATGCGTGGATCGGCTTGTCGAGCGGGACCTCCTGCAGGTCGATGTGCGTGATGTGACCGCGGATCTTGTCGACCTGGTACTCCTTGAGGATCGACGCGTGCGTCGTGCCGGCACCGTCGATCTCGACGTCGAGAATCGAGTGCAGGCCGGCGGCGCCGGTGAGGGCGCGCCGGAGCTCCCGCTCGGCGACGGAAATGGCGACGGGCCGGCCGCCGCCGTACAGGACGCCCGGAATGAGCCCCTGCTTGCGCAGCCTGCGCGTCTCGCGCGAGCCCAACTGATCGCGGGCAACGACGAGGAGCTTTGTGCGTTCTCCAGCCATATCGGCGCCGGAGTGTACCCGAGGCGCTCGCTCGTCGAGCGCCGCTTCCAGGACGCGCCGATTCATTCGGCGCCTCCGCGTTGCAGTGCGCAGGCAAGATTCCTCCGTGTTCGAGGACCTCCTGCACGGCTGGGACGGCGAGGAGGCGGTCATCCGCTTCGACGCCGACAGCGGGGCGTGGATGTTCGTCTGCATCCATTCGACCGCGCTCGGTCCCGGCGGCGGCGGCACGCGGCTGCGCGTCTACCCGACGGCAGCCGACGGTCTGGCCGATGCGATGCGCCTGTCCGGCGCGATGACGCGGAAGTTCGCAGCAGCGGACATCCCGCGCGGCGGCGCGAAAGCGGTGCTCGCGGTTCCCGAGCTCCCGGCCGGCGACGCGCGCCGGCGGTTGCTCCTTCGCTACGGCGATCTCGTCGCGTCGCTCGGAGGGACGTATCGCACGGCCGGGGACATGAACATCACACCGGCAGACCTCGACATCGTCGCCGAGCGCTGCCCGTGGGTGTACGGGACGACCGGCAAGGGCGGGAACAGCGCGCGCGGCACCGCGGTCGGGACGCTGTACGCAATCCGTGCGACGGCCGAGCACGTCTTCGGCTCGCCGGAGCTCGCCGGGTTGCGCGTGCTCGTGCAGGGAGCCGGCTCGGTCGGCGCCGACCTCGTGCGCCTGCTGCAGGCCGCCGGCGCGCAGGTGCTCGTCTCCGACGTCGACGACGCGCGTGCGTCGACGACGGGCGCAACGGTCGTTCCGGCCGACGAAGTGATCGGCACCGAGTGCGACCTGTACTCGCCGTGCGCCGTCGGTGGAACGCTCAACGCCGGCACGATTCCGAGGCTGCGCTGCCGCGCGGTTGCCGGGTGCGCGAACAACCAGCTCGCAGAGCCGGAAGACGCCGACCGCCTGCACGCTGCCGGAATCCTGTACGCGCCGGACTACGTCGTGAACGCCGGCGGCGTCATCCAGCTCGTCGGCCTCGAGGATCTCGGGTGGACCGAGGCCGAGCTCGACCAGGGCCTTGCGCGGATCGGCGACACGTTGCGCACGCTGTTCCGCACTGCGGCGGAGGACGGCATCACGCCCGCCGCGGCGGCAGAGCGACTTGCCGCCGAGCGCGTGACCGCAGCTCAGGTCCAGACCGGCAGGTAGAGCGACAGCTTCGAGCCGCCGCCCGGGGTCGACGCGATCCGAACGTCTGCACCGTTCAAGACCGCGAGGTCGTGCACGGAGGCAAGCCCCGCACCTGCGGCACCGTCGGCGACGTGGAACGGGGCGTACGGTCCCGGAAGGCCGATCGCCGCTGCGCTCGGCCCGGTGTCGGCGACGGTCAGCTCGACGCTCCCGCCGCGAGCGGATGCCCGCACGGCGATCCGTCCGCCCTCCGGCATCGCGTCCCCTGCGGCACGAACGGCGTCGATGACGATGTGGCGAAGGACGCTCGCGCTGAAGCGCACCGGCGGAAGCCCGGGCTCGGACTCGAGCACGAGATCGACGTCGGGACCTGCGAGGCGTCCGAGCAGCCTGCGCATGTCGGCGAGCGCGGCGTCGACATCGAGTGGCTGCACCAATTCATCGTCGTCAAGAACGGCAACGCGGGCTTGACCCGTTTGGGTCGGTTCAATCAGTGACCGGCCAGACAGCTCTTGTCACCGATGGTCTTCAGGATCGAGACCTGCTGCTGCTCGTACGTCACGTCCGCGGGATTGCTCGGGTCATACGGGTGCAGGCCGCCGATCTGCGTGGCGACGTTGGGCTCGACGCCCGGCCCGAGCGCGATGAGCCGGTAGCGGGTGCCGAGACCGGGCCCACGGGCCGCGGTCTCTCCGGCCGGATGGCGATAGCCGCCCTTCGTCGGATCGAACTTGTAGAAGCCGTAACAGAACGCTCCGGTCGGGTTGTGGGGCACGAACGAGTTCTCCCGCCGCCATCCGCTGCCGTACGGCGAGTCGAACGTGTCGAGGAAGATCAGCCGGCCGTACCCGTCGGTCGGCACGCCGTAGCGGCTCGTGCCGAAGCCGTGCACCGGCTTGCCCGCGTACGTGTACACGCCGAACACTTCCTGGAAGCGGCCGCTCCACACCCAGTCCGTGTACGCGCTCAGCGTCGGGATCGGCCCCTGCCAGTGGGAGATCTCCAGCCACTTCGCGCTCTGCGTGGCTGTCCACGGCGTGAAGCCGAGATCGGGAAGCGGCTGCGCCCACTGCTGCGCGGCCCAGTAGCTTCCGTCCGGAAGCTTGCACGCGGCCACGACGTCGGGCAGCGCGGGGCCGTCGTACGGACGGCACATGTTCGTGAAACCCTGCCAGTTCGGCCCGCCCGAGTAGTCGAGCTTGAACTTCACCTGCGGCTCCGACGTGCTCGGGAAGAGGGCGTTCATCGCGCCCCACACGAGCACGTGCCGGGATGCGCCATGCGCGTGGTAGAGGAGCAGCGCCTTGCCGTTCGTGTTCGCCTCCAGCTTCACGCCGGTGGCGTTACGGTCGACGAGTTGCGACGCGAGCGCGTTTCCGCTCAGCGCAAGCGCAACAAAGACGGCCGCTGTCGTGACCCCGAGACAGCGCATACCAGGCGTGTGCCCGGTCACGCGGAATCCATGCCTGGATCTAGAAGAGTTGGTTCTCGCCGCCGAAAATGGCGGAAACCGAATCGTCTGCGAAGACGTTCATGATCGTCTCCGCGAGGAGCTGCGCCACCGGGAGAATCGTCATGTTCGGGGGCACCTCGAGCGGATTCAACGGCACCGTGTCGGTGACGACGATCCCGTCGATCGGTGCGTCTTGGAAGCGCTCGAGCGCGCCGCCGCAGAAGACGCCGTGCGTTGCGAACACCCACACGCCCTTGACGCCCTGCGCCCGCAGCGCCTTGACGTTCGCGATCAGTGTGCCGCCGGTCATGATCACGTCGTCGCCGACGATCGCGATCTTGTCGCGCACTTTGCCGGTGATCTCCGTGACCTCGGCCAGGTCGCGCTCCGGCCGCGTCTTGTGCATGATCGCGAAGTCGGCTTCGATCATCTCCGCGAAGCGAACGGCCATCTTCGCGCGGCCTTCGTCGGGTGCGACCGAGACGATCTCGGGGCCGGTGAGGCCGAGATCGCGGAAGTGGCGCGCGAACAACGGGAGCGCCGTCATGTGGTCGACCGGGATCGTGAAGAAGCCCTGAATCTGACCGGCGTGCAAGTCCATCGTCAGCACGCGGTCGGCGCCGGCGAGCTGAATCATGTCGGCGACGAGGCGCGCGGAGATCGGCTCGCGCGGCCGCGCCTTGCGATCCTGGCGCGCGTACGGGAAGAGCGGCATGACCGCTGTGATGCGCTTCGCCGACGCGAGCTTCGCCGCCTGGATCATGAACATGAGCTCCATCAGGTGGCGGTCGACGGGCTGGCACCCGGTCTGCACGATGAAGATGTCGGCGCCGCGGATCGACTCGAGGTAGCGGGTGTACGTCTCGCCGTTCGCGAACGTATCGACCTCGACGTCGCCGAGCTCGACGCCGAGCCGCTCGGCGATCTGCGCAGCGAGATCGGGGTGCGAGCGACCGGAGAACACCATCAGCCGCTTCTGTGGCCCGCGCTCGATCCAATGACCGGTCTTGGGTTCGGTCATGACGGCCTTCTCCAGCCCGGGCAGCGCAATGTCAGTCGCGGTCACGCTTTCCATGCCTGTCGTAGACCCACCCTTCCTTCGTCTCCTGCCGCGGGGCGAACCCGGCGAGCGATCCCGGGGGGACATCATCGGTGATGACCGCGCCCGGTGCAATCCAAGCATCGTCGCCAACGTCGACAGGAGCATCGAACGTATTGTCGACGCCGGTCCTGACGTTACTGCCGATCCGGGTCTTGGCCTTGGGCTCCCCCGGCTCGTGCTTGAAATTGGCGGTGATGTTCCCGGCCGCGATGTTCGTGTCCTCCCCGATCTCGGCATCCCCGATGTAGGACAGGTGGGGCACCTTCGTCCGGGCCCCGATGGTGGATGCCTTCACCTCGACGAACGTGCCGATCTTCGCGCCCTCCCCCACCACCGTCCCGGGCCGGACGTACGCGAAGGGGCCGATCTCGACGCCGCCCGCGATCCGGATCGGGCCGCGCAGGACGCTGAACGGATGGATCGTGACGTCGGGCTCGATCTCGATGCCGGCGTCGATCCAGGTCGAAGCCGGGTCGACGATGGTGACGCCGGCGAGCATGTGCGCCTCGTTGATCCGATCGCGGAGCGCCTCGGCGGCAAGCGCAAGCTCGGCGCGGGTGTTGATGCCCTCCACTTCGAAGGGATCGTCCGCCGCGTGGACGGCGACCACCTCGCCGTCGCCGACGAGCAGGCCGAGCGTGTCGGTGATGTACAGCTCGCCCTGGGCGTTGTGCGGCTCGAGCCGGTCGAGGACGGGCCAGAGCGCCGCGCCTCTGAAGACGTAGATGCCGGAGTTGACCTCGCCGAGCGCGAGCTCGTCCTCGCTCGCGTCGGCGGCTTCGACGATCCGCGCGAGCCGGCCGTCCCCGTCGCGCACGATGCGCCCGTACGCGCGGGCGTCGTCAGGCTCGAACGAGAGCACCGTGGCGACCGCGCCGGCGCGGCGGTGCGTGTCGACGAGCGCGAGCACCGTGTCGGCCGTGAGCGCGGGCACATCGCCGTTCAGCACGAGCACGTCGACGTCCGTACCCTCGAGCGCGGCGCGCGCTGCGCGCACGGCGTCGCCGGTGCCGAGCGCGGCTTCCTGGACTGCGACCTCGAGGTCGTCGTACGAGCCTGCACTGTCAGGCGATGCGACGACGACGATGCGCGCGACGCCGGCATCGCGTGCGGCGGCGATCACCCAGTCGACCATGCGGCGGCCGAGGAGTGGGTGCAGGTGCTTCGGCGTCGCGCTCTTCATGCGCGTGCCGAGGCCGCCGGCCATCACGACTGCTGCGAGGTCGTCTGCCATGTCAGTGAAGAGTGGCTGGGGCGCCAGGATTCGAACCTGGGATCACGGGACCAAAACCCGTTGCCTTACCACTTGGCCACGCCCCATCAGGGGTCGGAATCTTAGCGCCGGTCCGTGAAGACGAAGAACAGGGCGACGAGCGCGAACAGGCACACGAAGACGATCGCCGTCCAGAAGACGACGAAGGCGAGGATGGCCGCGACGACGGCCAGGAGCTGAGAGACGGCGAAGATCCACGTCGTCTGGTGGAAGGTGTCCGAGCGCGTCCGCCGGCCGCCGTACCAGTAGAGAACGACCGCGGCGATCGCGAGAGCGATGACCGTGAAGCGGGAGACGTCGTGAAAGACCGCGACGATGATCGCTTCGGCGGCGGCGATCCAGAGGGCGATGCGCGTACGCCGCGACCGGAGCCAGCGGCCCGACCTGCTCGTCCCCTGCTCGATCGCGTGCGACGAGTCCATGAGCCGTGTCAACCGTACCACGCAGGTGCGGTCAGCCAGCTCTCCCCGGCGGCCTTCAACGCACGCTGCGCCTCCTGCGCGCGGTCCTTGTGATGGAAGAGCCCATACACGGCCGGGCCTGCGCCCGTGACGTCGGCGCGGAACGCGCCGTGCGCGCGCAGCTCGTCGGCGAGCGGCGACGAGGCGAGGTCGTTCGGCGGCAGCGCGGCGAGGTCGCGGGGACGGCGGACCTCATCGAGGGCAGCGAGGAGCGCCGCGCGGCGCTCGTCGAAGCCGGCAGCGCCGTCGCGCAGGTCGAAGTCCGCGTACACGGCGGCCGTCGACGGCTTCTGGACAAGGCGCGGGACGAGGAGCACGACCCAGAAATCCTGCGGCAGGTCGAGCGGCTTGAGAATGCGCCCGTCGCCCGTCCCGAGTTGCGGGCCGTCTTCGAGGAAGAACGGCACGTCGGCGCCGATGCCCGCCGCGATCTCGCGCAGGTCGGCATCCGGTAGAGGCGCGGAGAGGTTGGCGTTCGCGAGCCGCAGGGCGGTGGCCGCGTCGGAGCTGCCGCCGCCGATGCCGGCCGCGATCGGCAGGCGCTTCTCGATGCGCACGTGCCAGCGAGGCTCGACCCCGGCGCGGGCGGCGACGGCCTCGAGTGCGCCGCGGACGAGCGTGTCTGCGTCGAAGCCTTCGACGAGCAGCTCTGGGGCAGGCGCGAGCTCGAGGCGGTCGGCGATCGCGATCCGCTGGTACACGGTGGCGACTTCGTGCTTGCCGTCGTCTCGCGTCGGACCGACGACGAGCGCGAGATTGATCTTCGCCGCCGCCGACGCTCTCATCGCAGCGCCTCCGCGAGCGCGACGAACTCGGGCGGAGAAAGCGCCTCCGCGCGCGTCGACGCATTGCGGCCGACGGCCTCGAGCGCGGCGGTGGCCGCGGCGCGCGACGCGACGCCCGCGAGCTCGAGCGAGTTGGGGAGCGTCTTGCGGCGATGCGCGAACG
Source organism: uncultured Actinomycetes bacterium (assembly GCA_963744355.1). Classification (GTDB taxonomy): domain Bacteria; phylum Actinomycetota; class Thermoleophilia; order Gaiellales; family Gaiellaceae; genus Palsa-739. Next base: position 1,648,750 of record CAVUTE010000001.1, on the reverse strand, counting down.
CCGCGCCCACGATGGTCTTCACGCGCGCGAAGTCGTCCGGCATCGATGCGCGGCGGAAGGCGACGAGCGCCGAGTCGACGTTCGGCCGCGGGCGAAAGACCGTGCGCGAGACGGGATGGAATCCCGTCCGCTCGCACACGAGCTGCACGAGCACGGACACCGCGCCGTACGCCTTCGTGTTCGGGGAGGCGAAGAGCCGGTCGGCGACCTCTCGCTGCACCATCACGCACCAGAGGGAGATGTTGGGGAGACCGTCGAGGCTCTCCGCGATGATCGGCGTCGCGACGTTGTACGGCAGGTTGGACACGAGCTTGGTCGCGTCCTGTGGCAGCTCGACCCTGAGCGCGTCGCCGAACACCACGTCGACGTTGTCGCCGAGCTCGTGCAGCATCGGCTCGAGCTCCGGGTCGATCTCGATCGCATGCACGTGCCGGACCCGCTGAGCGAGGTAACGCGTCAGCACTCCCTGCCCAGGCCCGATCTCGAGAACGACGTCCTCCGGCGCGAGCGCGGCGAGCCGGCCGATGACGCCGAGGATGTTCTCGTCGACGAGGAAGTGCTGGCCGTATTCCTTCTTCACAGTCCGAAGCATGCGGTGGCGTTGTCGTCGATCCGACGTTCGAGCTCGCCGGCGTCCTCCCCGCGCACCTGTGCGAGCGCGGCGAGCGTGTACATGACGTATGCGGGCTCGTTGCGGCGGCCGCGCACCGGCTGGGGCGCGAGATACGGCGAGTCCGTCTCGGCGAGGATCCGGTCGGCGGGCACCTGGCTCGCGGCGACGCGGAGCTCGCTCGCGTTCGGGAACGTCGCGTTCCCGGCGAACGAGACGTACCAGCCGCGCTCGAGCGCCGTCGGCAGCAGCCGCGGCGACGAGAAGCAATGGAGGACGACCGTCCCGTCGAACGCAGAGAGAGCAGCGAGCGTGTCGTCGTCGGCAGCGCGCGTGTGGATGACGACGGGTTTCCCCAGCTCGGCGGCGAGACCGAGCTGGGACTCGAACATATACCGCTGCGCCTCGGGTGTGGCGTAGTCGCGGTACCAGTCGAGGCCGATCTCGCCCACCGCCACCACCTTCGGGTGCTGCTGGAGGCGGCGGATCTCGTCGAGGTCACCCGTCTCAGCCTCGTGCGGATGGACGCCGACGACGGCGTACACGTCCTCGAATCGCTCCGCGAGCTCGACCGCCTGCGCGGTGCCGATGGTGAGGATGCGCGTGACGCCGGCGTCGCGGGCTCGCGCGACGACGTCGGCGGGATCGTCGTCGAGCGCGTCGAGATGCGCGTGCGTGTCGATCACTGATCGATGCCGAGGCGCGCGAGCTCTTCCGCCGCCGTCTCAGGCGGGAGCTTGCGGAAGAGCGGCATCGGCTCGCGCAGCTTCCGGCCTGGCTCGAGCTCGCTCGGCGCCCACGTTCCGACCCAGCTCGCGTAGTCGCCCGTCAGGATGTTGTGATCCTCGAGGCTGCGGATCTCTGGCACGCCGGCGAGCACGCCGTCGTGGCCAAGCAGCTCGTGCACAACCTGTGACGTGAACGGGAGGAACGGCGCGAGCAGCGTCTTCAGCGAGTCGACGCACTGCAGCGCGACGTAGAGCACGGTGGCGGCGCGGTCGCGGTCGGTCTTCACGAGCGCCCATGGCGCCTGGTCGGCGACGTACTGGTTCGCGAGCGAGCTGATGCGCATCGCCTCGGCGAGCGCGGCCTTGAAGCGCACCTGCTCGATCAGGGCGCCGACCGTGTCGAAGCCGGCGGCGACGGCGTCGAGCACGCGTCGGTCGGCCTCGATGAGCTCGCCCGGCGTCGGCACCTCGCCGAACGTCCGGTGCGCGTTCACGAGCGTGCGGTTGACGAGGTTGCCCCAGTTGGCGAGCAGCTCGTCGTTGTTTCGGCGCACGAACTCGTCCCACGTGAAGTCGGAGTCCTGCGTCTCGGGTCCGGCTGCGGTGAGGTAGTAGCGCAGCGGATCGGGGTCGTAGCGCGTGAGGAAGTCGCCGACCCAGACGGCGATGTTGCGGCTCGTCGACGCCTTCCGTCCCTCCATGGTGAGGAACTCGCTCGCGACGACGTTCGTCGGCAGGTGCAGGCCGTCGCCGTACCCCATGAGCATCGCCGGCCAGATGACGGCGTGGAAGACGATGTTGTCCTTGCCCATGAAGTAGTAGTGGCCCGCGTCGTCGTTCTGCCACCACTCGCGCCATGCCTCGGGCGTTCCGCGGTTGTGGGCCCACTCGATGCTCGCGGACAGGTAGCCGATGACTGCGTCGAACCAGACGTAGATGCGCTTCGTGTCCTCCGGATAGCCGGGCACCGGCACGGGGACGCCCCAGTCGATGTCCCGCGTCATCGCCCGGGGCTTCAGGTCGCGCACGAGCCCGAGCGCGAAGTTGCGCACGTTCGGGCGCCAATCGGTCTGCGCGGCCAGCCACTCCTCGAGCTGTGTCGCGAACGCGGGCAGGTCGAGGAAGAGATGCGTCGTCTCCCGGAACTCGGGCGTGGAGCCGTCGATGATCGAGCGCGGCTCGATCAGGTCGACGGGGTCGAGCTGGTTGCCGCAGTTGTCGCATTGATCGCCACGCGCGTGTGGGTACTCGCAGATCGGGCACGTGCCCTCGATATAGCGGTCGGGCAGCGTGCGCCCCGTAGCGGGGGAGAACGCGCCGAGCGTCGTTCGCTCGATGAGGTAGCCCTTGTCGTACAGCGTCCGGAAGACGTCCTGCGTGACCTCGTAGTGGTTCGGCGTCGTGGTTCGCGTGAACGTGTCGAACGTGAAGCCGAGCCGGACGTAGTCGTCGAGGATGAGCGCGTTGTTGCGATCGGCGAGCTCACGAGGCGACACGCCTTCGCGATCCGCCGACACCATCACCGGCGTGCCGTGCTCGTCGGTCCCGCTCACCATGAGGACGTCGTTGCCCTTGAGGCGGTGATAGCGGGCGAAGATGTCGGACGGCACGCCGGGGCCGGCGACATGGCCCAGGTGCCGCGGTCCGCTCGCGTACGGCCATGCGACCGCGACGAGGATCTTCTGCGACTGCGACAGGGTGCGCTCCTTCGGACGTCGTCGAGGAGCTAGAGATCATACGAACCGCTTTCAGCGCGGCCGCGCAGGCAAGCGCGAGCAGGACGAAGAGCGGCCAGAGCGTACGCCCGTGCCTTGCGGGGACGGTGACGTGTGCAGCCGGACGCGCACCCGGCGCGACGCCCCTCCGCCCAGGCCCGCGCGTGCGCGCGTGCAGCGGATGACGCGTCGCCGTCGGAGCCACGGGCGGCGCAGGTGGAACGGGCCGCGGGACGATGGGCGCGACCGCGCGAACGATCGGCACCCGGTCTGGCCGAGCGGCGGCGACCGCGGCGGCGGGAACGGCGAAGGTCGCGGCCGGGAACAGCGCATGCGTGGCGAAGGCGTCGTCTGCTGCGATCGGTGCAGGGTCTGCGGCCGCCGCAGGAGTCGTGTCCGGGTCGGCCTGGCCGGCCTGGCTGCCGGAGTCAGGGTCGGTAGACGCGGTCGGATCGAACCCCGGATCGGGGTTGATGACGGTGGCGTACGGCGCCGGCGCGGGCACCGGAGGCGCAACGTGCGACTGCGAGGGCTGATCGTTCGGCACGCCGTCCGGAACCGTCGTGTCGGGCGCAGCGCTCGCGGGCTCGGTCGTCGCCTCCTGCGGCGGAGGAGCCGGCGCGTCCGTCGGGGCGTCCGACGCGGGCGGTTCCGTCGTTCCGCTCGTGTCCGGTGCGGAGCCGTCGCCGGCGCCGCTCGCGGGTGTAGTCGTTACCTCCGGCGGAGGAGCGGGCGCGTCGACGGTGGCGTCTGACACCGGCGGTTCGGTCGGGTCGGTTGCGTCCGTCGTCGTGTCGGACGAAGTCGTGTCGCTCGCCGTCGTCGTCTGCGGTGGATCGGCGACCGGAGCCGGCGTCGGAGGCGGCGGCGCCGGCGCCGAAACGCCCACCGGCGGCGGGAGCGCAGGCAGGAACGAGAGCGGATCGAGATAGCCCTGCGCGTTCGCGGTCACGCGCACACCCATGGACACGTACGGCACGTCGAGCTCGGGCGTCCCGCTCGGCCCGACCGTGCCGACAATCGAGCCCTCCCCCACGCTCGCGCCCTTCGAGACGCCGATCGAGCCGAGGTGCGTGAGCGTGACCGAATAGCCGTCGCCGGTCTCGATCGTCACCGACCTGCCGCTCGTCGGCACCGTCCCGGCGAAGCTGATCGTGCCGGAGACGGGCGCCGCCACCGGCGTCCCGGTCGGCGCTCCGACATCGATGCCGCGGTGCTGGCCGCCCGCGTACGGGTGCGCGGGGTCGAACGTGAACCCGAGCAGCACAGGGCCTTGCGCCGGCCAGCTCCAGGCGTATGCGCTCGGAGCCCAGAGCAGGAAGAGCAGGACGACGAGTGCGAGCCCGCGCATGGAGCCTCCTCTGTTGTCAGGAATGAAAACGGAGTGAGCGCGCCAAGGTAGCAACGGCACCGGACGTTGTCAAAACTGATTACAACGAGCCGCGGTACAGCCGGTTGCGCGAGATCCCGCTGACGCGGGAGACGAGCTCCGCCGCCCGCCGCCGCGGGACGCCGGCTTCGACCAACTCGGCCACGGCCGCAAGCGCCACGTCCTCCCCGACGGTTCGCGGCTCGCGCGCCGGCCCGATGACGAGCGCGATCTCGCCCTTCGGCGGCTCGGCGAAGCGCTCCGCGAGCTCCTGCGCCGTTCCGCGGACGACTTCCTCGAACCTCTTCGTCAGCTCACGGCATACCGCCGCGTCCCGCGCGGGATCGGCCGCCGCGAGCGACCGCAGTGTCGCGGGCAAGCGCTGCGCCGACTCGAACGCGACCGCGGGCCAGCGCCACGCGGCGAGCTCCTCCCACACCGCCGCGAGCGCCTTCTCGCCGCGCGGCAGGAAGCCGAGGAACTGGTAGCGCTCGCCGACGAGGCCGGACGCGACGAGCGCGGTCTCGACCGCCGACGGCCCCGGAAGCACGGTCACCTCGACGCCCGCGTCCAACGCCGCGCGCACGATGCGTGCGCCCGGATCGGACACGCCCGGCAGGCCTGCATCGGTGACGAGCGCAATCCGCTCCCCCGCCTCGAGTCGCGGCAGCAACTCCGCCGTCCGTGCTGCCTCGTTGTGCTCGTGGTAGGAAAGGACGCGCGCGTGGACGTCGTGCCGGTCGAGCAGCGTACGCGTGTGGCGCGTGTCCTCGCACAAGACGAGATCCGCCTCGCGCAACTCCGCGAGCACACGCAGCGTCACGTCGTCGAGGTTGCCGATCGGCGTCGCACAGACGGCGAGCGGCACGGCTAGCCCCCGTCGAGCGCCTCGAACGCGACGAACGCCGCGCCGATGAGCCCTGCCGCCGTGCCGAGCTCGGCGCGCACGACGCGCACCTCGTCGCGCATCGGGCGAAGCGCCTCGCGATGCATGATCTCTTCCGCCGCCGGCATGACCCACTCCCACGACGCGATGCCGAAGCCGCCGCCGATGACGAGGCGTCGCGGCTCGAAGATGTTCACGAACGAGCCCATACCGGAGCCGAGATGCGCGCCGATGTCGGCGAGGATCGCCTTCGCCGTCTCGTCGCCCTCGTTCGCGAGCCGCACGAGCCGGTGCGCATCCGCCGCGGGGCCAAACGCCTCCTGCGCGGCCGCTGTCGCTGCGACGCCGGTCACGTATGCCTCCAGGTGGCCGCGCCCCGTGCATCGCCCCTGACACGGCCGCCCGTCGTGGACGATGACGACGTGGCCGAGCTCGACGCCGGCGCCGGTCGCGCCGCGGAACGGCTTGCCGCCGGTGATGACGCCCCCGCCCAGGCCGGTTCCGAGCGTGAGCATGAGCACGTCGTCCACGCCGCGCGCTGCGCCCACCTTCCATTCGGCGATACAGGCCGCATTGGCGTCGTTGTCGATCCCGACCGGGATTCCAAAGCGCTCGTGCATCCGCCCGCGAAAGTGCGGGTCGGCGATCGGCGTGTTCACGGCCTCGTACACGCCCCCCGTGAGCTGGTCGATCGGGCCGGGAATGCCGAAGCCGAGCGCGCCCACCTCGTCCGTCATGAGCTCGTCGACCGCCGCATCGAGCTCGACGTACAGCGCCTCTTGTGTCTTCGGCGTTGCGCGCTCGTGGCGGCGCAAGACCTCGCCGTCGCGCGTGACGACGCCGGCGAGGATCTTCGTCCCTCCGAGGTCCACGCCGATCGCATGCGTACTGCTCATCGTGAGCGGGTACCGTAACCCGCCGGATGGCCGCCCCTGGGGACAAGCCGTACCGCGTCTACAAGGGCGGTCGACAGAAGGGGAAGGTGCCGATCTCCGGGCGTGACAAGCCGGACAAGAGCGGCGACCGCGGAGCCGTCCGCCGGAAGAAGGGGTGGTCGTGGAGGCGCTGGACGCTGGTCACGCTCCTCCTCCTCGTCGTGCTCTTCGTCATCTGGGGCGTCGCCGGCTATCTGTCGGTGCACAGCGGTGTGTCGGACGCGAACAAGCGGCTCGCGCCGGGGACGACCGCCGTCCTCACGAGCCAGAACGGGCTCATCCTCGACTCACCGACGAACATCCTCTTGCTCGGCACCGACCACGCCACGAACGGCCAGGCAGGACGCAACGCCGACGATCACAGCGACTCGATGATGCTGCTGCGCACCGACCCGAGCCGCCACCGCATCACGTACCTCTCCATTCCGCGCGACCTCGGCGTGACGATCAACGGTGTCTACCAGAAGATCAACGGCGCGATGCAGCTCGGCGGCCCGAAGCTCGCCGTCCAGACGGTGAACCAGCTCCTCGGCTCGCAGCTCCCGGTCAACCACGTCGTCGTCGTCGACTTCGGCTCGTTCCAGAAGCTCATCGACGCCGTCGGCGGCATCACCGTCAACGTGCCGGAGAAGATCCTCTCCAACCGCTTCGACTGCCCGTACTCGACCGCGACGCGCTGCCAGCAGTGGCCGGGCTGGCGCTTCGCGAAGGGACCGCAGCACATGGACGGGCACACGGCGCTCATCTACTCGCGCATCCGTGAGAACCAGTTCGATCCCTCGTGGACGGACTTCAAACGCAGCCAGAATCAACAGGCCGTGATGCAGGCGACGCTCGCGAAGCTCGCGAGCCCGACGCGCTTCTTCTCACTCCCGTTCGACGGCTCGTCGCTGCTGGCGGCCATCTCCACCGACCTCTCAACGTGGGACTTCATGCAGCTCGGCTGGGTGAAGTTCCGCGCCGGCGAGGTCGTCCACTGCCGCCTCGGCGGATCGGCGACCGGCAACGGCTACATCACCGGCACGGAGGAGAACATCCAGGTCGTGCAGGAAGTGCTCGGAAACTCGGCGCCGCAGCCGCCTGCGCCCGGCACGGGCCTGTACGGGCCCGGCTGCGTCGTCGGAAATCAGACCTTCAAGTAGGAACTAGGAATCGCCGCTCGACGGAGCGGGCTTCTTCTCCACCGGCTTCGAATCGGTCTTCGGCGCATCCGAGGACGACCCGCCCTCGCCGCCGTCCTTCTTCGCGGTCTTCCCCTTGCCGTAATCGGTCGAGTAGAAGCCCGAGCCCTTGTAGTGGATCGCGACCGGGTAGAGGACGAGCTCGAGCGGCGCGGCGCCGCACACGTCGCACTTCTCCGGCGCAGGCGCGGTCATGGACTGGAAGCGCTCGAACAGGTGGCCGTTCGGGCAGCGGTATTCGTAGATGGGCACGAAGAGCTAAGGCTACTTTCAGCCGTCGTGCGCCCGCTCCTGCTCGAGGAGCTCCTGGAAGCAGGGCGCCTCCTCGAACGCGGCAAGGCCGGCGGGATGGAGCTGCCGCTCGCGGCGGCGACGGGCAAGGTCGCGCCGTCTCTGCGCCGCAGCGACCGCTGCGGACGCGCCGACGACGCTCCCGATGAGGAACGAACGCAGTCGCCGGGCGCGGTCTTCGCCTTCCATGGGACGATTGTAGAAGTGCGGATCGCAACCCTCGGCGACGTGATGCTCGACGTGATCGTGCGGCTCGAGGAGCCGCTCGCTCCCGGCGGCGACGTCCGTGCGGCCACGCGCGCCGGCGCGGGCGGCCAGGCGGCCAACGTCGCAGCCTGGGCGCGGGAGCTCGGAGCGGACGCACGCTGCATCGCGAAGCGCGGCACCGACGCGACGGGCGAGCTCGTCGCGCACGAGCTTGCGAACCGCGGCGTCGAGGTCGTCGGGCCGGTCGTTCCCGGCGCGACCGGAGTCGTCGTCTCCATCGTCGGAAGCGACGGCGAGCGTTCGCTCGCGTCGGACCGCGGCGTCGCGCCGTCGTTCCAGCCCGGCGAGCTCGACGCCGCGTGGCTCGATTGCGACGTCCTCCATCTCTCCGGCTATGCGCTCCTGCGCAAGCCGATATCCGACACCGCGTTGCTCGCCGCGACGATCGCGCGAGACCGCGGCGCGCGCGTGTCGGTCGACGTGGCCGCCTGGACGGAGATCCGCACGTTCGGGCCTGTGCGCTTCCGCGAACTGCTCGACGTCATCGCTCCGGACGTCCTCTTCGCCACGGAGGCGGAGTGGGAGATGCTCGGCGGCGCGTACCTCACGGCGCCGACGGGCGTGATCAAGCGCGGGGCGCGCGGCGCGACGGTCGTCACCGAGGACGCAAGGCTCGAGCTCGCGCCGGTGGAGGCGAACGTCGTCGACACGACCGGCGCCGGCGACGCGTTCGCGGCCGGGTTCCTCGTCGGCGGCTCGCTCGAGGACGCGGCGCGGCGCGGGCTCGACGCAGCGGCGCGCTGCATCGCGACAGTAGGGTCGCTGCCGTGAACGTCGAGCCGTTGAGCGAAGAGCACGCCGCCGAGATCGCGGAGTGGCGCTACGAGTTCCCCTACGAGTGGTACGACACTGCGTCCGATCCGCGTCGCGTCGAGCTGTTCTCGAGCGCGGTGCGGCGCGACGGCCTGCGCGCGATCGTCGGCGACGACGGCACGCTCGTCGGCTTCTTCAACTTCGTGCGCGAGAACGACGAGGTTCGCATCGGCCTCGGCATGCGCCCCGACCTCACCGGCCGCGGGCTCGCGCAGCCGTTCATCGAAGCCGGCCTCGAGTACGCACGCGCGCAGTGGGAGCCACTGCGCTTCCGCCTGTGGGTTGCACGCTGGAACGAGCGCGCGCTGCGCGCGTACCGCCGCGCGGGCTTTCGCGAGGTGAAGGCGGACGAGCGCAGCCGCTTCGTCGAGATGGAACGGCCGGCGTGATCCGCGTCACCGACGAAGTGCGCGAGGCGGCCGCAGTCGTCGCGCTCGAGACGACGCTCATCGCGCACGGCTTTCCGCCCGGCGAGGGCGTCGAGGTCGGACTGGAGTCGGAGCGTCAGGTGCGCGCCGGGGGCGCGACACCGGCGACCATCGGCGTGCTCGACGGCGAGATCGTCGTCGGGTTGACCGAGGACGAGCTGGCGCGCTTCGACGCCTCCGCGTGCAAAGTCGGGCCGCGCGACCTCGCAGTCGCCATCGAGCAGCGCGCGGTCGGCGCGACGACGGTGGGCGGCACGCTCGCGGTCGCGCGCGCAGCCGGGATCTCCTTCATGGCGACCGGCGGCCTCGGCGGCGTCCACCGCGGCTTCCCCGACCCACCCGACGTGTCGGCCGACCTCGGCCAGCTCGCGAAGACGCAGGCACTCGTCGTCTCCGCAGGCGTGAAGTCGCTCCTCGACGTGCCGGCGACGTCGGAGCTGCTGGAGACGCTCGGCGTTCCGGTGCTCGGCTTCCGCACCGACACGCTGCCGCTCTTCTACGCCGCCGCGGGTGGCCCGCCGGTGTCGGCCCGGGTCGAGTCGGCGGAGGAGGCAGCGCGTATCGCGCGCACGCATTGGCAGCTCGGCGGCGGTGGTCTCCTGCTCGGCCGCGCGCCGGACGAGCCGCTCGACGACGTCGAGCCGCTCATCGAGGCCGCGCTGCTCGAGGCACAGGCGCAGAGCGTCAGCGGGCAGGCGGTGACCCCGTTCGTCCTCTCCTACCTGCACCGCGAGAGCGGCGGCCGCACGCAGCGCGCGAACAAGGACCTCGTCGCGCAGAACGCGCGCCTCGCCGGCGAGATCGCAGCTACAGGTTCTTCCGCGAAAAGCTGAAGAGCGCGACCGCGCCGACGATCAGCACGTAGACGACGGCCCACAGGCGGATCCCCCACCCGTGCACGTACGCGCCGCCGAACGGCCCGAGCTGCAGCAGGAAGCCGGTCAGTCCGGACGCGTGCTCGGTGATCATGCGCAGCCCGTCCTGGTACAGCGCCTCGAACGGCAGCGCCCACGACGCGATCGCGGACGCGTGCTTGATCGTGTGCGAGTTGAGCGCGTGGCCGATGGACCCGAGCAATCCCGCGACGAGGCCGGCGCCGAACAGCATGAAGATCGCGATCCCGTTCGCCGTGGACGACAGCACGACCGAGCCGAGGAGCGAGAGCGCGACCACGACGAGAACGCCGCCGGCGAGCTCCACGCCCGGCCACGCGACCTGGTCCGGCCACCAGTGGCCGGTCAGCCCGGTGATGAGCAGGCCGGCGAAGTAGACCGTCAGCACGTATGCCGTGCAGACGGAGCCGGCACCGATGAAGCGTGCAACGAGCAGCGTCGACCGTCCGATCGGGCGCGCGACGAGCGGCTGGAGCAGACCGCGCTCGGCGTCGCCGGTGACAGCGCCGAGCGTGAGGAACACGGCGAGCACGACGCCGAGGAAGAGCGTCGCGAACATCGACAGGCCGACGAGGAACGCTCCGGCGAACGTGCGCGTGTCGACGTTGACGTCGCGCGGCGGCGTGATCGTGGACAGATCCCTGAACACGTAGTGGTTCGCGACCCAGAAGAGGAACAGGAACGCGACCGTCAAGACGACGACGACGGCGAACATCTTGCGGCGTACGGCCTCGCGGAAGCCGTAGCCGACGATCACCCAGACGGCCGTCACGACGTCTCTCCTCCGACGGCCTCGAGGTAGACGTCCTCGAGCGTCGAGGTGAGCACGCTCACGCCGTACACCTGTCGTCCCGCGGCGACCGCTTCCGCGACGAGGCGCGGTGCGTCCTCGCGCGTGGCGCCCTCGACGCGGTGGATGCCTTCGTCCGTCTCCAGCTCGACGCCGCGCGGGCGCGAGAGATCGTGTGGCGACCCGACGGCGACGAGCTCGCCGCCGAGGAGGATGGCGACGCGGTCGCACACGAGCTCGACCTCGGAGAGCAGGTGCGAGTTCAGCAGCACCGACACGCCGCGGCCGCGCAGCTCCTCGAGCAGCAGGCGCACGGTGCGGCGGCCGACGGGGTCGAGCGCGGACGTCGGCTCGTCGAGCATCAGCAGGCGCGGCTCGCCGACGAGCGATTGCGCGACGCCGAGGCGCTGCTGCATTCCCTTCGACATCCCGTCCACGCGCCGGTCGGTGGCGTCGGCGAGCGCGACGAGCTCGAGCAGCCGCTTGCGCTCGGCTTCGCCGCCGCGCGAGCCGCTGAGGCGCTGGTGCAGCTCGAGCACCTCGTCGGCGGTGTACCAGCCGGGGAAGCGGAACATCTCAGCGAGGTAGCCGAGCTCCGCGCGCGCGGCACGCGACCCGGCGCGGGCGCCGGCGACCGTCGCCTCTCCGGCGGTCGGTCGTACGAGGCCGACGGCGATCTTCACGAGCGTCGACTTGCCGGCGCCGTTCGGGCCGAGGAGCCCGACGAGCTCGCCCTCTCCCACCTCGAGGTCGACGCCCTGCAGCGCCTGGACGGAGCCGTAGCGCTTCGCGAGATTCCGGACCACCAGGGCGTCGGGCACACTCCCACTATGCCGCGCGGATATATGGAAGGCCCCGCGTCGGAGGAGGCGGAGCGCCGCGCGGACGAGATCGCGAGCGGCAGGCGCGAGGCGCCCGCGGCGAAGCTCTACCCCGCCGTGTTCGGCTCGACGGAGGACGATCCCGAGTCCCACTTCCTCGGCTGGCTCGCGGACGTGGACCCGGACGCACTCTTCGCCTCCGGGAAGGCTTGGGGCGTGACCGTCCGCCGCGTTGCCGCGGAAACCGCCTAGCTCAAGGTCGCGACGAAGTCGTCGATCGTCAACGCGGGCAGCGTCTGGATCCGCGTCGACCCGCGCGCGGCGAGCGCGACCGAGACGCGCGCGATCGTCGCCGTGTCCGGCGCCTCGACGACGTTGACGAAGTCGAAGTCGCCGAGCGTCGCCCACTGGTGCAGCACCTTGGCGCCGAGCTCCTCGACGTCGCGGTTCACCTCGCGCAAGCGATCGGGGTTCGATTTCAGCGTCTGCACGCCTTGCTGCGACAGGCTCGAGAGCAAGATGTAGATGGGCATGCGGTGAACCTACTTCACCCGGGCGGCCTGATCCAGGTACAGCAGTGCAGCCCCGATGAAGAGGAGCGGCGAGAGGACGAGGTCGGCGAGCACGAGCGCCACCGCCTGCGCCTGGTTTCCCTGCGTGTGCAGGAGGATGAGCAGCATCGAGCGGCTCACGCCGTAGACGAGCCCAAGCGCCGCGATGCCGCCGATGGCGTGGATGAGGTCTGCCTGCCCGAGGGCGCGACCGCGCCGGAGCGCAGCCCGGAAGCCGAGCCCTTCCGCCACCGCCGCGGGCACGGCGAGGCCGAGCACGCCGAACCACGCCACGCCCGGCAGGATGAAGACGCGCAGCAGGATCGGGAACGGCAGGAATACGACGAGGGCGACAACGAGCGCCGACAGGCTCGGTGTCCCGCCGGTGACGAGCTGCGACGCGCGCACGTACGCGCCGCAGAAGAGCGGCGCGAACGCCCAGAGGAGAAGGGTCTGCACGTTGACGCTGTGACCGACGCCGGCGATGTCGACGACGACGAACGGCAGGCCGAGCGGTACCACGGCCCAGAACTTGCTCCCGTACAGCCGGATCGACTCAGCGATGAGCTGTCCGACGGTGCGCTCCGCGGGCGGAAGCGCTGCTGGACGGCTCTCTGCCACGCGCGAGAGGGTATCGTCGCCTTATGGGCTACGACATCGTGCAGCGCGCGGAGCTCGCGTGGGAGGAGCGGCCGGGCCACGAGGGCCAGGCTCCGCGCCAGGCGGCCTCTGTCACCGACGCCACCAAGATGGAGCACTCACGGGCGCGCATGTGGCGCTACCCGGCGCACGTCCGCGGTCGTCGCCACGCCGACCCGGAACAGGAAGAGATCTTCGTTCCGATCGAGGGGACGCTGACGATGCTCCTCGGCGAGCCGCCGGAGCGCGTCGACGTCGAACCGGGTGGCGTCGTCGTCGTGCACATCGGCACCGCGATGCAGGCGCGCAACGAGACCGACGAGGAGATCCTCTTCTTCGCCTGCGGCGCGCCGCCGCTGCACGGCAACGCGCGGTTCCTAGACGACGTCGAGTCGATCTAGCACCGCTCCGAGCAGCTCGAACGACTCGTCGAAACGCCACTTCGCCCGATCGGGCTCGGCGATCGCATTGGAGATGACGCGGAGCTCGACTGCGGGCACGCCCGCGAGCACGCACGCGCGCAGCACGCCGAAGCCTTCCATCGCCTCGACCTCGCACTCGCGTGTCCCGCCGACGTGCGCGCTCGTCCCGATGGGAAGCACGTGCGCCTCGGGCACCGCGGCCGAAATGCGTGCGAGCAGTTCCGCATCGGGCGCGACGCGAGACTCGACGAGCGGCCCGAGCGCGTCTTCGTACACGGCTTCCGATCCGAGGACGACCGACAGGGGCTCGATTTCTCGAGCCCCCGCGATCCCGATGTGAATCACCCCGTCCGGCCGGCGTTCGTTGAGCGCCTGTGCCGTCCGGACCGCCGCCTCGACCGGACCGATCCCGCAACAGAACGTGTCGAAGCGGCGGACCTGCCCGAGCTCGCGCTCGGTTGCGGCGACGATCAGCACACGGCGGACCCTAGCCCGTCGCGAGCTGCCCGCGAATCTCCCCGTTCGGGTTCTTCGCGGTGTGGACGTTCACGTACAGCTTGTGCGTCTTCAGATCCTTGAGGAGCGCTTTCGTCAGCGTCGCAGTCCCCTTCAGCGGGCTCTTGCACGGCCCGCAGAGCGGCACGACCACGTTGCCGGACACGCCCATCGCACCGAGGTGGATGTGCGCCGCCGTCGCCGGCCCTGTCAGGTGCGAGAACTTCAGCGTCCACGTCAGCTTCGTTCCGGTGATGTCGCCGGTGAACGAGCCTGACGCCTTCGTGTTCTTGACGACCTGCTTCGGAACCTCTTGCTTCGCCGTCAGCTTCGCGGCGATCATGATCGGGCTGGCGTTGCGCGCCGCGCCGGCGAACGCCGTGACGGCGAGCGCGGCGAGCGTTCCTGCCAGAACGAGCGTGACGAGCTTCTTCACGAGTCCTCCTCGGAGTTTGACCTCCGGAGGTTCGCCGGAAGCTCGTGAACGGTTTCTTAAACTCTCGTTACGGCTCTGTTGCCTGCGCGCTCGAAGACGATCTCGCCGTCGACCGTGTCGACCTTGATCGTGTCGCCGTCGCCGAAGTCGCCTTCGAGAAGGCGAAGCGCGAGCGGATTCTCGACGAGCCGCTGAATCGCGCGCTTGAGGGGGCGAGCACCGTACGCCGGGTCCCAACCTGCGTCGGCCAGTGCCTCCTTCGCCGCGTCGGTCAGCTCGAGCACGATCCCGCGCTCGGCGAGCCGCTCGCGTAGGCGCTCGAGCTGGTGCTCGACGATCTCCGCGATCTGCTCGCGCGAGAGCTCGTCGAAGACGACGATCTCGTCGATCCGGTTGAGGAACTCCGGCCGGAAGTGGTCGCGCATCTGCTCGGCGCTGCGGATGTTCGACGTCATGATCAGCACGGTGTTGCGGAAGTCGACCGTGCGGCCCTGGCCGTCGGTCAGACGTCCGTCGTCGAGCACCTGGAGCAGTACGTCGAAGACTTCGGCATGCGCCTTCTCGATCTCGTCGAGCAGCACCACCGAGTATGGGCGCCGCCGCACGGCCTCCGTCAGCTGGCCGCCCTCTTCGTACCCGACGTAGCCGGGCGGCGCGCCGATGAGGCGCGCGACCGTATGCCGCTCCTGGTACTCCGACATATCGAGCCGCACCATCGCGCGCTCGTCGTCGAACATGAACTCCGCGAGTGCGCGTGCGAGCTCCGTCTTGCCGACGCCGGTCGGCCCGAGGAAGACGAACGAGCCGATCGGCCGGTTCGGGTCCTGCAGGCCCGTGCGTGCGCGCCGGAGCGCGTTCGCAACGGCTGCGACCGCCTCGTCCTGGCCGACGACGCGCTGGTGCAGCCGCTCCTCCATGTGGATGAGCTTCTCCGTCTCGCCCTCGAGCAGCCTGTCGACCGGGATGCCGGTCCAGCGCGCGACGACGGCGGCGATGTCGTCCTCGTCGACCTCTTCCTTCACCATCGGATCCTCGAGCTGGCTCTCGGACAGCTCCTGCTCGAGCGCAGGCAGCTCGCCGTAGCGGATCTCGGCGACGCGCTGCAGGTTGCCGGCACGCTCCTCGCGCTCGGCCTCGCGCCTCAGGTCGTCGACGAGCTTGGTGATCTCCTTGATCCGGTCGAGCGCTGCCTTCTCGCGCTCCCAGCGTGCCGCGAGCCCGTTGCGCCGCTCCTTCAGCTCTGCCAGCTCCTGCTCGAGCGCCTTGCGGTTCTCCGGGCCGGACGCGAGCTCGATCTCGAGCTGGCGCACACGCCGCTCGGCCTCGTCGAGCTCGATCGGCGACGAGTCGATCTCCATGCGCAGGCGCGACGCCGCCTCGTCGACGAGGTCGATCGCCTTGTCGGGCAGGAAGCGGTCGGGGATGTAGCGGTGCGAGAGCACGGCGGCGGCGACGAGCGCGGCGTCGCGGATGCGAACGCCGTGGTGCGACTCGTAGGTCTCCTTCAGGCCGCGCAGGATCGCGATCGTGTCCGGCACCGAGGGCTCGCCGACGAAGATCGGCTGGAAGCGCCGCTCGAGCGCGGCGTCCTTCTCGATGTGCTTGCGGTACTCGTCGAGCGTCGTCGCGCCGACGCAGCGCAGCTCCCCGCGCGCCAACATGGGCTTGAGCATGTTCGCCGCGTCGACTGCGCCTTCGGCGGCGCCTGCGCCGACGATCGTGTGCAGCTCGTCGATGAAGAGGATGAGGTTGCCCTCGGCATTGCGAATCTCGGTCAGGACGGCCTTGAGCCGCTCCTCGAACTCGCCGCGGTACTTCGCACCCGCGAGCATGGCGCCGATGTCGAGCGCCCACACGCGCTTGCCCTTCAGCCCCTCGGGCACGTCGCCGTCGACGATGCGCTGCGCGAGCCCCTCGACGATCGCGGTCTTACCGGTGCCTGGCTCGCCGATCAGCACCGGGTTGTTCTTCGTACGGCGCGACAGAACCTGGATGACGCGGCGAATCTCCTCGTCGCGGCCGATCACCGGGTCGAGCTTCCCCTGCTCGGCCGCCTCGGTGAGGTCGCGCCCGAACTTCGAGAGCGCCTGGTACGTGCCCTCCGGATCCTGCGACGTGACGCGCTGGCCGCCGCGCACCGCCTTGATCTTCGCCTCGAGCTGGTCGCGCGGGACGACGTCGAGCGCGAGGAGCAGATGCTCGGTCGACACGTAGTCGTCCTGCATGCGTTTCGCCTCGTCCAGCGCCTTGTCGAGCACCTTCGACAGCGCCGCCGACACGCTCGGCTGCTGCTGCGCGCCCTCGATGCGCGGCTTCGTCGCGAGCGTCGCTTCCGCCTGCGCACGCAGCGCGTCGGCGTCGGGGACGAGCTCACGTGGCAGCTCCTGATCGAGGAGGGCGAGCACGAGATGCTCCGGGTAGAGCTCGGGATTGCCGGAGCGGCGCGCCAGCTCTTGCGCGGCGGCGACCGCTTCCTGGGACTTGACGGTGAGCTTGTTGAAGTCCATTAACGTCTTTCGGGTAGTCGTTCGTCGCGATAGAGCACGAGGTCGCGGCGGTAGTGCTTGTGCACGTTCTGCACTTCCTGTTTCGCCTCGCGCTGCAGCCGGTCGATCTGCGCGTGCGCCTTGCGCAGCTCGTCCTCGAGGCGCAGCGCGACCTCGACGCCTGCGAGGTTGAGGCCGAGCTCGGTCGTCAGCCGCTGGATGACGCGCAGCCGCTCGACGTCCGCCTCCGAATAGAGGCGCGTGCCGCCGGGCGTGCGCTGCGGCCGCACGAGACCCTTCGTCTCGTAGATGCGCAGCGTCTGCGGATGCATGCCGACGAGCTCGGCGGCGACGCTGATCGCGTACATGCCGCGGCCGTTCACGACGCTGCGGCCTGCCTCTGCTTGCGGTAGTAGATGAACCCGCCCACAGCGGTGGCAATGAGCGCGAGCCCGATCCAACCCCCGAGCAGAAACGCCGTGCGGACGCCGTTCCACAGGAACAGATAGATGAGGAACTTGCCGAGGAAGCCGGCCTTCGCGAGGCCGATCCCGCCCGCGGCGATGCCGCCGCCGGCCGTCTTCATGCCCTTGCGGCTCGTGCGCTCTTCCGCCGTCAGCGGTTCGGGTGCCTCCCGCGGGCCTTGCTTGAGCAGATCCGGATCCATCAGCCACCAACCTTCTTGAGCTCCTCGAGGATCTCGCGCTCCTTCTTGTTGACGCGCTTCGGCACCTGGATGCGGACGCGCGCGAGCACGTCGCCCTTGCCGGAGGCGTTCAGCTTCGGCGCGCCGCGGCCCTTGATGCGCAGCAGCTTGCCGTCCTCGGAACCCGCCGGGATCTTCAACGACACCGGCCCGTCGGGTGTCGGAACCTCGACCTTGTCGCCGAGCGCGGCCTGCGAATAGGACACCGGCACCTCGACGACGAGGTTGTCGCCGCGGCGCTCGTAGATCGGCGACTCGGCCACCCGTGTGACGACGATGAGGTCGCCGGCAGGCCCACCGTTCTGGCCGGCCTCGCCCTTGCCTCGCAGCGTGATGCGCGTCCCGTCCTTGACGCCGGGCTTGATCTTCACGGTGTACGTCTTGATGCGCCGCTCACGACCGGTGCCCTGACAGTTGGGGCACGGCTTCTCGATCACGGTGCCGTTTCCGCGACAGCGCGGGCACGGCTGCGAGAGCGCAAACAAGCCCTGGCTCTCGGTCTTCACGCCGCGGCCGTTGCACTCGGGGCAGATCACGGGCGCGGTTCCCGGCCGCGCGCCGGTGCCGCCGCACTCGCGGCATCCGGTCATCATCTCGACCGGAACCTTCGCGTCGGCGCCGTGCAGCGAGTCCTCGAAGGAGAGATGCACCTGCGCCTCGACGTCGTTGCCGCGCACCGGCTGGCGTGCGGCACGCGTGCGCGTACGTGCGTTTCCGCCACCGAACATGCCGCCGAAGATGTCGCCGAGGTCGCCGAGGTCGAAGTTGCCGAAGTCGACGTTCGGCCCGCCTGCGGGGCCTGGCCGGCCGTTCTGGCTGCCGTAGCGGTCGTACTGCTTGCGCTTCTCAGGGTCGGACAGCACGTCGTACGCCGTCTGCACTTCCTTGAAGCGTTCCTCCGACTCCTTGTCGCCGGCGTTGGCGTCGGGATGATGCTTGCGCGCGAGCTTGCGGTACGCCTTCTTGATCTCGTCGTCGGAGGCGTTCTTCTGTACGCCGAGCGTGTCGTACGGCGAGCTCATTCGGCCACGATCACCCGAGCCGGACGCACGACGCGGTCGCCGATCTTGTAGCCCTTCTGGATGACGTCGAGTACGTCGCCGTGCTCCGCCTCCTCGGACGGCTGCGCGAGCAGCGCCTCGTGCACGTGCGGGTCGAACTTGCCCTCGGTCGAGATCTCCTTCACGCCCTGCCGCTCGAGCAACGACGCGAGCGACCGGTGGACGAGGCGCACCCCTTCGTCGAGCTGCGCCTCTTCGTGCAACTCGGCCGCGTTCAGTGCACGCTCGAGATCGTCGAGGATCGGGAGCAGCTCCTTCAGCAGCCGCTCGTTCGCGAACGTGACGTACTCCTGCCGCTCACGGGCGGTGCGCTTCTTGTAGTTCTCGAAATCGGCGGCAAGGCGGAGCAGGCGGTCGTCGACCTCCTGCTCGGCCTGCTCAACCTGTGCCTCCTGCTCGACGTGCTCGTCAGTCATTGGTCACGTCTTCGTATTCGCCTTCCTCGACGACTTCTTCGTCGGCCGAGGATGCGCCGTTCCCGCTGCCGGATGCCTGCGCCTGGGCGGTCGCTTGCGCATACACCGCCTCGGCGAGCTTGTGCGACGCCTCCTGCAGCGACTCCGCCTTCGCGCGGATGTCGCCGAGGTCGTCGCCTTCGAGCGCCTGGCGCAACTCCATGATCCGGCCTTCGATCGTCGAGGCCTCGGACTCTTCGAGCTTGTCGCGGTGCTCCTTCAGCGTGCGCTCGGTCTGGTACGCGAGCGTCTCCGCCATGTTCTTCGTGTCGACGGCCTCGCGCAGCCGGTGCGCCTCGTCGGCGTGCGTCTCGGCCTCGTTGATCATCCGCTTGACCTCGTCCTCGGACAGGCCGGAGCCGCCCTGGATCTGGATCTGCTGGACGTTCCCCGTGCCGAGATCCTTCGCCGACACGTTGATGATCCCGTTCGCGTCGATGTCGAACGTGACCTCGATCTGCGGCATGCCGCGCTGCGCCGGCGGGATGCCGACGAGCTGGAACTTGCCGAGCGTCTTGTTGTACGTCGCCATCTCCGACTCGCCCTGGAGCACGTGCACCTCGACGGACGGCTGGTTGTCCTCCGCCGTCGTGAACGTCTCCGACTTCTTCGTCGGGATCGTCGTGTTGCGCTCGATGAGCTTCGTCATCACGCCGCCCTTGGTCTCGATGCCGAGCGACAGCGGCGTCACGTCGAGGAGGAGGATGTCCTTCACCTCGCCCTTGAGCACGCCCGCCTGCAGCGCAGCGCCGACGGCGACGACCTCGTCCGGGTTGACGCCCTTGTGCGGATCCTTGCCGACGATCTCCTTGACCTTCGCCTGCACCGCCGGCATGCGCGTCATGCCGCCGACGAGGACGACGTGGTCGATCTTCGATGCGTCGAGGCCGGCGTCGGTGAGCGCCTGCTTCGTCGGGCCGACCGTCCGCGCGAGCAGGTCGGCGGTGATCTCCTCGAGCTTCGCGCGCGTCAGCTGCAGGTCGAGGTGCTTTGGCCCGTCCTGCGTCGCCGTGATGAACGGCAGGTTGATCTGCGTCGTCATCGTGGACGACAGCTCGATCTTCGCCTTCTCCGCGGCCTCGTAGAGACGCTGCAGCGCCATGCGGTCGGCCGCGAGGTCGATGCCCTGGTCCTTCTTGAACTCGGCGACCATCCAGTCGACGACCGCCTTGTCGAAGTTGTCGCCGCCGAGGTGGTTGTCACCCGCGGTCGACTTGACCTCGAAGACGCCCTCGCCGAGCTCGAGCACGGACACGTCGAACGTGCCGCCGCCGAGGTCGAAGACGAGGATCGTCTGGTCGGAGCCTTCCTTGTCGAGCCCGTACGCGAGCGCCGCCGCGGTCGGCTCGTTGATGATGCGCAGCACGTTGAGGCCGGCGATCTTGCCGGCGTCCTTCGTCGCCTCGCGCTGCGCGTTGTTGAAGTAGGCCGGGACGGTGATGACTGCTTCGTTCACCGGCTCGCCGAGGTAGGCCTCGGCGTCGGCCTTCAGCTTCTGGAGGATCATCGCGCTGATCTCCGGTGGGGCGTAGTCCTTGCCCTCCGCCTTGACGCGCACGTCTCCGTTCGGGCCCTTCTCGACCTCGTACGGGACGATCTTCATCTCCTCGGAGACCTCGTCGTACTTGCGCCCCATGAAGCGCTTGATCGAGAAGATGGTGTTCGTTGGGTTCGTGACCTGCTGCCGCCGCGCCGGAGCCCCGACGAGCCGCTGGCCGTCCTTCGTGAACGCGACGACGGACGGCGTGGTGCGCCCTCCCTCGGCGTTCGGGATGACCGCGGGCTCGCCGCCCTCGAGGACAGCCATGCACGAGTTGGTCGTGCCCAGGTCGATGCCAATCGTCTTAGCCATGCGTGTTTTAGCCTCCTATGAGAAAATCTAAGTCTCTTTATATCAGATATGCGGTGGCCCTGCCCGTCGCGAAGCCGTGACCCTTCCAGGCCGGTAACTGTTACCGGCCTTTTAGCTCTGAGCAGGGGTTTTTGTCAACCACGGCGGGCCGGTAACGGTTACCCCGACGTGGATGTCACCGGAATGCGCCGATCAGGACGCCGCCGGCGACGATCAGCACCGTGCCGAGCGCGAGCCGCCGCCCCACCAGCTCCGTGTGGCGGAGGAGCAGCGCCGAGAGCCCCACCGCGACGAGCGACTCCGTCGCGACGAGCGGCGACACGATCGTGACCCTCCCCCGGTAGAAGGCCTCGAAGAGGGCCACGTACGAGAGCCCGAAGAAAATCCCCGCGGGGACGAAGGGCAGCGCCCGCCGGGAGAGGCGCGGGCGCGCGACGAGGGTGATGAAGACGAGGCCGCCGAGGAGCGCGGCGCTCGCGCTCACGGCGGGCGGCGCGCTCGTGCTCTTTGCGAGCCACCGCACGAGGTTATCCCGTGACGCGAAGAGGACGACCGTGACGAACGCGTACGCGAGCCCGATCCGGCGGAAGTGCGCCGGCCGCCCTCGCTCGCGGGCAAGCTCGACGCTGCCGCCGACGATCAGCACCGCGCCGACGATCAGCGGGACGCTTGCCGGCTCGCCGAGGAAGACGAGCGCGATCGCAACCGCCACGAGCGGCGCCGTCCCGAACACCATCGACGCGCGCGACGAGCCCGTCTCGCGGATCGCGAGCGTCCCGAACAGCTGCCCGACCCCGGGCTGCAGCAGTCCGGCGAGCGCGAACGGCCACGCCGCGCCGACGTGCACGCCACGGGACGGCGCCTCGGCCGCCGCCCACGCGAGCGCGACGACGAGCGCTGTCCCGACGGTGACGAACGTGCCGACCATGACGTCGCGCTCCCGGTCGAGCGCAAAGCGGAGCGCGACGCTCATCGAGCCGAACAGGACGGCCGACAGCAGCGAGAGACCGACCGCGATCAATTGCCTTCGAGCACCGGCGCCGGAGCGCGGCCGCGCGAGAAGAACGGAACGAACACGTGCGCGAGCGGGCCGATCGACAGCGCGTACAGCACTGTTCCGACGCCCACGGTCCCGCCGAGCAGCCAGCCGATCACGACCACGCTGGCCTCGAGCGACGTCCGCACGACCCGGATCGAGTGCCCGCGCCTCGCGAGCCCCGTCATCAAACCGTCGCGCGGCCCAGGCCCGAGGCCGGCGCCGATGTACGCACCCGTGGCGACGCCGTTCAGGAAGATCCCGACAACGAGGCACACGATCCGCAGCGCCAGCTCGTGCGGCGGCGACAGATGCGCGAGCACGACGTCCATCGTCCCGCCGATGAACACGACGTTGCTGACCGTTCCGATTCCCGGCCGTTCTCGCAGCGGAATCCACAGCAGCAGAACGAACAGCCCGACGATGATGCTCCACGTGCCGATGGCGAGGTTCGAATGCTTCGCGAGGCCCTGGTGGAGGACGTCCCATGGAGCTCAGCCCGAGACCGGAGAGCACGAGCAGCGACGCGCTGAACCCGTACAGGATGAGTCCGAGGTAGAGCTGTACGAGCCGCCTGCGCATAGCGCCAACCGTAGACTCGGGAACGTGGAGCTTGCCGCTCAGCTCGCCGAAGACGCCGCCGAGCGGCTCATTCGCTACGTCCAGATCGACACGCAGTCCGACGAAGATTCGGACACGTATCCGAGCACGGAGAAGCAGCTCGAGCTCCTCCGCCTGCTGCTCGACGAGCTGCAGCAGATCGGCCTCGCCAACGCGCAGATCGACGAGCACGGCTACGTCAGCGCCACGATTCCGGCGACGGTCGACGGCGACATCCCGACCATCGCGTTCTTCGCGCACGTCGACACGGCGCGCGAGGTGACCGGCGCAAACGTGCACCCGCAGCGCTTCCACTACGAGGGCGGCGACATCCCGCTCGGCGACTCCGGCAATGTCATTCGCCCGGCCGAGTCCCCGCAGCTCGTGACGCACGTCGGCCACGAGCTGATCACGACCGACGGTACGACGCTGCTCGGCGCCGACGACAAGGCGGGTGTCGCGGAGATCATGGCCGCGACCGCCTACCTCGTCGCTCACCCGGAGGTGCCGCACGGAGCGATCAAGGTCGCGTTCAACCCGGACGAAGAGATCGGGCGCGGCGTCATCCATTTCCCGGTCGAGTCGTTCGGCGCGCACGCTGCGTACACGATGGACGGCTCTACGATCGGCGAGATCCAGGAGGAGACGTTCTCCGGCGCGCAGGTGCGCATGCACATTCACGGCCGCTCGATCCATCCCGGTCTGGCGAAGGGCGAGCTCGTGAACGCGATCAAGCTCGCGGCCGAGATCGTCGCGCGGCTACCGAAGGACCGGCTCTCCCCCGAGACGACCTCCGACCGCGAGGGCTACGTCCACCCAGTGCTCGTCAACGCCGACTCGAGCGAGGCGGAGCTCCGCTTCATCGTCCGCGACTTCGACGACGCCGAACTCGACCGTAACGTCGGCCTTCTCGGCAGCATCGCGCGGACGGTGGCGGCGACGGAGCCGCGCGCGTCGATCGAGGTCGAGTCACGCATCCAGTACCGCAACATGCGAGCCGTGCTCGAGCGCCATCCCGCGATCGTCGAGAACCTCGAGGAAGCTGTCCGGCGCATCGGCTTCGAGCCGAGGCGCACGGCCATCCGCGGCGGCACCGACGGCTCCGCCCTCACCGAGATGGGCCTGCCGACGCCCAACATCCACACGGGCGGACAGGACGCGCACAGCGAGCGCGAGTGGATCTGCGTCGAGGACATGGGCCTCGCCGCAGCCACGATCGTCGAGCTCGCGAAGGTCTGGGCCAAGCGATAAAAGGCATCATTCGAGCGTGAGCACCGACCCGGCGCGCACCCCAACGCCCCCGAAGCCGCAACGTCCGCGCATCCGCGTCGGCTGGTGGATCGGCTGGGTCGCGGTCCTGCTCTTCATCAACTTCTACGCCGCATCGCGCGCGACGAAGAGTGCGCCGCGCGTCCGCGTGCCGTACAGCCCGTACTTCCTGAAGCAGGTGCAGGGCGGCCACGTGGCGGCCATCACCTCGAAGGGGACGGCCGTGCAGGGCACGTTCGCCGTCTCCCAGAGTTATGCAGGCTCGAAGAAGACGAAGCTCTTCCAGACGGAGATCCCCGCGTTCGCGAACACGGACTCCCTCTCGTTGCTGCTCCAGAGGAAGAACGTCGTCGTCAACGCGAAGCCGCTGGACACCGGCGCGCCATGGTGGGAGAGCCTGCTCGTCGGCTTCGGCCCGACGCTCCTCTTCATCGGCCTCATCTACTTCGTGATTCGACGCGCGGGAAGCATGCAGAGCGCACTCGGCGCGTTCGGCCGCTCGAGCGCGCGCAAGTACGAGCCGAGCGGTGACAAGGTCACGTTCAAGGACGTCGCCGGCATCGAAGAAGCGAAGCAGGAGCTCTCCGAGGTCGTCGACTTCCTGCGCGATCCCGCAGAAGTACAGCAAGCTCGGCGCGCGCATTCCGCACGGCGTCCTGCTGAGCGGGCCGCCCGGCACCGGCAAGACGCTGCTCGCGCGCGCGGTCGCCGGCGAGGCGAACGTGCCGTTCTTCTCCATGGCGGCGTCCGAGTTCGTCGAGGCGATCGTCGGCATCGGCGCGTCGCGCGTGCGCGACCTCTTCACGAAGGCGAAGGAGGCGGCGCCGTCGATCATCTTCATCGACGAGCTCGACGCCATCGGCCGCTCGCGCACGTCCGGCATCGCCGGCTTCAGCGGCGGCAACGACGAGCGCGAACAGACGCTCAACCAAATCCTCACCGAGATGGACGGCTTCGACTCGTCCACCGGCGTGATCGTCATCGCCGCGACGAACCGGCCAGACGTGCTCGACCAGGCGCTCCTGCGACCGGGGCGGTTCGACCGCCGCGTCGCCGTGCAGCCGCCGGACCGCAACGGCCGCGAGGCGATCCTGCGCGTGCACACGCGCAGCGTCCCGCTCGCGCCCGACGTCGACCTCGGCGGCATCGCGTCGACGACGCCGGGCATGGTCGGCGCCGACCTCGCCAACCTCGTGAACGAAGCGGCGCTGCTCGCCGCGCGGCGCGGTCACGACCAGGTGGAGGAGTCGGACTTCACCGACGCGCTCGAGAAGATCGTCCTCGGCGCCGAGCGCAAGGTGCTGATGAGCAAGGAGGACAAGCGCCGCACCGCGTACCACGAGGGCGGCCACGCGATCGTCGGCATGCTCACACCGGGCGCCGATCCCGTGCGCAAGATCTCGATCATCCCGCGCGGCCTCGCGCTCGGCGTGACCTTCTCGGCGCCGGACGCCGACCGCTACAACTACTCGAAGGACGAGCTGATCGCGAAGATCAAGGTCGCGCTCGGCGGCCGCTCTGCCGAGGAGGTCGTGTTCGGCGACCTCACTACCGGCGCAGAATCCGATTTCCAGCAGCTGACGCAGATCGCGCAGCACATGATCGGCCGCTGGGGCATGAGCGACGCCATCGGCACCGTCACCGTCATTCCGCAGGACGGTCAGGGGCCGCTGCTCCCCGGCGCGTCCGGCGTCTCCGAGGAAACGCAACGAATGATCGACGAGGAGGTGCGGAAGCTCGTCGCGCAGCGCGCGCGTAGAGGTGCATCGAACTGCTGCGCGACAACCGGGACAAGCTCGACTCACTCGCCCACGCGCTGCTCGAGCACGAGACGCTCGACCAGCCCGACGCCTATGCCGCGGCGGGCCTCGACGTCCCGTCTTCGGCAGTCGACGGCCCGCTGGCGGCTGCTGCCGCCGTCGCGACGTAACCTGATTCCCATGGAACCGCTGTTGGACACGCTCGGACGGCCGATCGAGACGTTGCGCGTTTCGATCACCGACCGTTGCAACTTCCGCTGCGTCTACTGCATGCCGAAGGAGGTCTTCGGCCGCGACTACGCGTTCCTCGACCGACGCGAGCTGCTGAGCTTCGAGGAGATCGCGCGCATCGTCGGCGTGTTCGCCGCGCTCGGCGTGCGCACCGTGCGGTTGACCGGCGGCGAGCCGCTCGTCCGCCGCGACGTCGAGCAGCTCGTCGCAGCAACTGGCGGCGATCCCCGATCTCGAGCTGGCACTGACGACGAACGGAGTGCTCCTGCCGCAGAAGGCGCAGGCGCTCGCCGACGCCGGCCTGTCGCGCGTGACCGTCAGCCTCGACTCCGTCGACGACGCGCAGTTCCGCGCGCTCAACGACGTCGACTTCCCCGTCGACCGCGTGCTCGAGGGCATCGACGCCGCCGGCGCGGCCGGGCTTCCGGTGAAGGTCAATGCCGTGATCAAGCGCGGCGTCAACGACGACGGAGTCGTCGCGCTCGCCGAGCGTTTCCGCGGCACCGGCCACGTGCTGCGCTTCATCGAATACATGGACGTCGGCAACACGAACGGCTGGCGGCTCGACGACGTCGTCCCCGCGGCGGAGATCGTCCAACGCATCGGCGTCGTCTGGCCGCTCGAGCCCGTCGCGGCGGGTCCGGACTCGACCTCCAGTCGCTGGCGCTACACGGACGGCGCCGGCGAGATCGGCGTCATCGCCTCCGTGACGCAGCCGTTCTGCGGCGGCTGCTCGCGTGCGCGGCTGTCGGCCGAGGGCAGCCTGTACACCTGCCTCTTCGCACTGCGCGGCCACGATCTGCGCGCGCCCCTCCGCGCCGGCGCGACCGACGAGAAGCTGACCGAGACCCTGCGCGGCATCTGGACGCGCCGCACCGACCGCTACTCCGAGCTCCGCACGGCCGAGACGGCGTCGCTGCCGAAGGTCGAGATGTCTTACATCGGCGGGTAAAGCGGCGTACGCTGTTCCCCCTAAGCAGGCCGGAACAGTCGAAAGGAAGCGCATGAGAGGGAAGAGCATCGCCGCCGGGGTTCTGGCCCTGGCGGTTCTCGCGGTCGTCGCAGCGCCGGCGTCCGCGGCGAAGAACCCGAAGATCGCCGCCGAGGTCCCGAAGGCGATCGCGGCCAAGGGCACGCTCATCGTCGCGTCCGACGCGACGTATGCGCCGATGGAGTTCGTCGCCACCAATGGCAAGACGGTGGTCGGCGTGGACGCCGACCTCGCCAAGGCGATCGGCAACATCCTCGGGCTCACGTTCAAGCTGAAGAACGCGACCTTCGACGGGATCATCCCGGGTCTCCAGGCGGGCAAGTACGACATCGGCATGTCGTCGTTCACCGACACGAAGGCACGCCAGAAGGTGGTCGACTTCGTCACCTACTTCTCAGCCGGGACGTCGTTCTACACGAAGGCATCGGGCGGCACGACCGTCAAGGGCCTCGCCTCGCTGTGCGGGCTCACGGTCTCCGTCGAGAACGGCACGACCGAGCAGACGGACGCGACCGCGCAGAGCGCGAAGTGCAAGAAGGCCGGCAAGGCCGCGGTGAAGGTCTCGGCCTTCCCCGACCAGAACGCCGCCAACCTCGCGATCACGAGCGGCAAGGCGCAGATCGGCATGGCCGACTCGCCCGTCGCGGCGTACATCGTCAAGCAGTCGCACGGGCAGTTCAAGCTGACCGGCACCTCGTACGGCACTGCGCCGTACGGGATCGCGCTCCCGAAGGGGAACGGCATGACGAAGCCGGTCCTCGACGCGGTCAAGCTGCTCATCTCGAACGGCACATACAAGTCGATCCTGGCCAAGTGGGGCCTCCAGGACGGCGCCATCTCTAACCCGAAGATCAACGGCGCCACCAGCTGACGTGACGTCGGGCGGGGCCGCTTCGGCGGTCCCGCCCGACGAGATTCGCGCAATCCCCGTCCGGCATACCGGCCGTTGGGTCGCGGGCGTCGTCATCGCGTTCCTTGCGTACGCCGTCGTGGTGTCGATGGCGACGAACAAGCGGTTCCATTGGTCGGTCGTCGGCCACTACTTCGGCTCGAGCCCGATCCTGCACGGGCTCGTCCTGACGCTGGAGCTGACGGTGACCTCGATGGCGATCGGCATCACGCTCGGCATCGTCCTCGCGGTCATGCGCCTCTCACCGAACCCGCTCGTCGCCGGCGCGAGCTGGATGTACATCTGGTTCTTCCGCGGCACGCCCGTGCTCGTCCAGATCTTCTTCTGGAACTTCATCGGCGCGCTGTACCCGCGCTTCGCGATCGGGATCCCGCTCATCCACCAGTTCACGCACGTCAACGTTGCGTCGTACATCACCGGGTTCGTCGCCGGCATGCTCGCGCTCGGACTGAACGAGGGCGCGTACATGGCGGAGATCGTGCGCGCGGGGATCATCTCCGTCGACGAGGGCCAGACGGAGGCCGCTCACGCGCTCGGCATGACGCGCCTCCTCACCATGCGCCGCATCGTCCTCCCGCAGGCGATGCGCGTGATCATTCCGCCGACCGGGAACGAGACGATCTCGATGCTCAAGACGACATCGCTCGTCAGCGCAATCGCGGTGACGGAGCTGCTCTACTCGGCGCAGATCATCTACGCGCGAACGTATTACGTGATCCAGCTCCTCATCGTCGCGAGCATCTGGTACCTCATCGTCACGACGATCCTCTCGTTCGGGCAATACCACGTCGAGCGCCACTACGGGCGCGGCGTCTCGCGCAACCAATCCGACGGGGCACTCCGCACGTGGTGGAGCAACGTCGCCGACGTCCCCTTCTTCCGCCGATGACTGCGATGGTGAAAGCCGAGGGCGTGCACAAGAGCTTCGGCCGGCTCGAGGTCCTGAAGGGCGTCTCGCTCGAGGTCGGCTCGGGCGAGGTGACCTGCATCCTCGGGCCGTCCGGCTCCGGCAAGACGACGTTCATCCGCTGCATCAACCATCTGGAGAAAATCGATGGAGGGCGTCTCTGGGTCGACGGCGAGCTCGTCGGCTATCGCCAGTCCGGCGACAAGCTCCATGAGTTGCGGGAGGCCGAGGTGGCGCGGCAGCGTGCGGAGATCGGGATGGTCTTCCAGCGCTTCAACCTCTTCGGCCACATGACCGCACTCGAGAACGTCGTCGAGGCGCCGATCCGCGTGAAGAAGATCTCCAAGGAGAAGGCGGTCGCAAGCGCGAAGTCGCTGCTCGACCGCGTCGGCCTCGGGGAGAAGTACGAGAGCTATCCGTCGCAGCTCTCGGGTGGCCAGCAGCAGCGCGTGGCGATCGCCCGCGCCCTCGCAATGAACCCGAAGCTCATGCTCTTCGACGAGCCCACCTCCGCCCTCGACCCCGAGCTCGTCGGCGAGGTCCTGGACGTGATGCGCGGCCTGGCGAATGACGGGATGACGATGATCGTCGTCACCCACGAGATGGGCTTCGCCCGGGAGGCCGCCGACCGGGTGGTGATGATGGACGCGGGCGTCATCATCGAAGAGGGCACCCCGGAGCACTTCTTCCAGGCGCCCGAGCACGAGCGGACGAAGCAATTTCTGTCCAAAATCCTGTAAATGCTCAGGAAACCTGTGGCTTAAAAAGCCACGGGCGGTCTAAACTCCCCCTGTGACCGCAGTCGTCGCAGCAGGACGGCGGGTTCTCCCGCGTGGCTGGACCGATTTCGGGCGTCAGCTTGCGATCTGGTTCGGCTTCTACGTCGCCTACTTCGGCGCGCGGAGCTTTGCCGACCGGAACCCCGCCCAGGCCTTCTGGAACGGCTGGCGCGTCCTCTCCTTCGAGCAGCGGACGACCCACGACATCGTCGAGACGACGACGCAGCAGGTGGTGGCCTCGTCGCACGCGCTCCTGACCCTCGCCGCCTGGACGTACTGGAACTCCGAGTTCACCGTCGTCGGCCTGGCGCTCCTCTTCGTCTATGTCCGGCACCACGAGCGGTTCGCGCGCTTCCGGAACACGGTCCTGCTCGCGAACGTCCTCGGGCTCGTCGGCTACGTCGTCTGGCCGACAGCGCCCCCGTGGATGTTCACCACGTACTTCCAGGACGGGGTGAACCACTCGAACGGCGCCCTCGCCGCGCTCGCCAACCCGTACGCGGCCATGCCGAGCCTGCATGCGGCGGACGCCCTCATCGTGGGCGTCTTCCTCGTCTCCCTGAGCCGGCGCTGGTGGACGAAGGCGCTGTGGGCGCTCTGGCCCGCCTGGGTCTGGTTCTGCGTCCTCGCCACCGCCAACCACTTCCTGCTCGACGTTCTGGCCGGAATCTGCGTCGCGATCCTCTCGATCCTCGTCGTCCGCCAGGCGCCGACGGTGGTGGGAGCCTTTCGGCGTGGGAGTCCTGTAGGGCAGACGGGCGCGCCGGAAACCGCCGCGCGCTGATCGCCGGCGTCGCAAGCGACGCCGGCGGCGGCTTCGACCGCTCATCGCAAACTTGCTATAGTCGCCCCATAGCAGGATTGCGATTGGAAACCGCTCCGGCCCGGGTCAAGGCGAGCTATACGACCGGCGCGCGCTCGCTCGCGAGCCGCGCGGTCACACGCCTCCTCGGTACCCGAATCACGCCGAACGCGCTCACCGCGACCGGCGTCTCGCTGTGCCTCGTCGCGGCTGTCCTCGTCCCCTTCGAGAACCGCGACAAGCTCCTCTTCTACTGGCTCGGCGCGGGCGTCTTCGTCGTCGGCTCCGTCCTCGACATCTTGGATGGCGCGCTCGCGAGGGCCGGCGGGCTGACGACGCCGTTCGGCGCCTTCCTCGACTCCACCACCGACCGCGTCGGCGAGGGAGCCATGCTCGCCGCGATCGCGCTCGTCTTCGCCCGTTCGGGGAACGACACGGCGGTCGTCTTCACGGTGGCCGCGGTCGCCGGCTCCTTTCTCGTGCCGTACGCACGGGCGAAGGCCGAAGCCCTCGGGCTGCGCGGCGACGTCGGCCTCGGCTCCCGCGCGGAGCGCGTGATCGTCATCGCAGCGGGCCTCGTGCTCGCTCCGTGGGGCGGTCTGCAGTGGGCGATCGTCCTGCTCGCCGCCACCGCCTGGATCACGGTCCTGCAACGCATCCTTTTCGTCAGAAAGCAACTTGGAGGAACGAATGTCGACCAACGGTAGTTCGAACGGCCACGGGCGCCTCGACGACGGCAAGGTTCGCGTCGCGATCATCGGCGTCGGCAACTGCGCCAACTCCCTCTTGCAGGGAACGCACTACTACAAAGATGCGCCGGACGACGAGTTCGTCCCCGGCCTCATGCACGTGAACCTCGGCGGGTACCACATCCGCGACATCGAGTTCACGGCCGCGTTCGACGTCGTCAAGGGCAAGGTCGGAGAAGACCTCGCCGACGCGATGTGGGCGCACCCGAACGACACGATCAAGTTCGCCGACGTGCCGAAGACCGGCATCAAGGTCTCACGCGGCATGACGCACGACGGCATCGGCAAGTACCTGTCGGAGATCGTCGAGAAGGCGCCCGGCTCGACCGCCGACATAGTGGGGATCCTCAAGGACACGAAGACCGACGTCGTCGTCAACTACCTGCCGGTCGGCTCGGAGATGGCGACGAAGTGGTACGCGGAGCAGATCCTCGAGGCGGGCTGCGCGATGATCAACTGCATGCCCGTGTTCATCGCGCGCGAGGACTACTGGAACAAGCGCTTCCAGGACGCCGGCGTGCCGATCATCGGCGACGACATCAAGTCGCAGGTGGGCGCGACGATCACGCACCGCGTGCTCACGTCGCTCTTCCGCGAGCGCGGCGTGCATCTCGACAAGACGATGCAGCTGAACGTCGGCGGCAACTCCGACTTCCTCAACATGCTCGAGCGCGACCGCCTCGAGTCGAAGAAGATCTCGAAGACGAATGCGGTCACGTCGATGCTCGACTACGACCTCGGCCCCGGCAACGTCCACGTCGGCCCGTCCGACTACGTGCCGTGGCTGACCGACCGCAAGTGGGCCTACATCCGGATGGAGGGCACCTCGTTCGGCGACGTGCCGCTCAATCTCGAGATGAAGCTCGAGGTCTGGGACTCGCCGAACTCGGCCGGCATCGTCATCGACGCCGTCCGGCTCGCGAAGCTCGCGCTCAACCACGGCGTGTCCGGCTCGCTCGTCGAGCCGAGCTCGTACCTGATGAAGTCGCCGCCCAAGCAGATCCAGGACGACGACGCGCGCGAGCTGACCGAGAAGTTCATCGAGAAATACCGCCGCGGTGCGCCGGTCGAGGCGCCCACTACGGCAACGAGCTGAGCCAGGTCACATCCGCGGGCTGATGGCGGGACTCGGTCGAGAAGCGGATCTCGATCGGGCCCCGCTCCTGCCCGTGCGACGCAAGCCATGGATCGTCTCCCGGCTCGAGTACGACGGCGCAGTGATGGCCCGGGTACTCGCCCCAGACGACGATGTCGCCCGCGAGCACCGCCCGGCGGTCGACGTTCTCCATCGCCTCCAGCAGCGTCCCCGTCCAGCCGGTTCCGTCGTAGCCGCGGCCGTTCGGGTCCGGCGCGCCGGCGAGGAAGTAACAGAGCGTCGCGAAGCCGGAGCAGTCGGTCGTGAGGGGCAGCGCCCGCGCGAGCGGGATCGGCCGGACGGCCCCGTAGTGGATCCGGGGCTCGTTCCGGATCCCCCATCGTGCCGCAGCGACAATCCCTCTTCGGATCTCGCTCACTAGACTCGACCCGGAACGATGGCACTTCGGATCGCCCTCGTCACCCCCTTCTCCTGGTCGCAGCCACACGACGTGAACGAGCACGTCGCCGGGCTCGCGGCGGAGCTCGGCGCGCGCGGCCACCGGGCGACCGTGCTGGGGCCGTCCAACCGGGCCCGTGACCTCGCAGCCGGGCGGCGCGCCCTGGCCACGGGCCTCGACGCCGACTTCGTGGCGCTCGGCCCCGCGGTCCCGATCTCGCGCCGCAGCCGCATGGGCGTGCCGGTCGGCGTGCGCGCGAACCTCGCGGTCGCGCTCGCCGGCGGACGCTTCGACATCGTCCACGGCTTCGAGCCCGGCCTGCCCAGCCTCTCGTACCTCGCGCTCCGGCACGCGGACGCGCTCACGGTCGCGACGTTCTTCTCCCCGGAGCGGCTCTCGTATCCGCCCGGCCGGGCACAGCGCGAGCGGCTGCTCGGCCGGCTCGACGCCTTGCTGGCGACGAGCGAGGAGACGGCACGAGCTGCTGCGCTTCGCTTCCCTGGGACGTACGAGCTCGTGCCGCTCGGCGTCGATCTCGAGCGGCATGCGCCGGGACGCAAGCGGAAGACCGTCGTCGTCGAGTGGCGCCAGCTCGAGCGGCCGCTCCTGCGCGCGATCGTGCGAGAGGTCGCCGCGCTGCCCGAGTGGGAAGTCGTGCTCCTCCGCGCGCGGCCGCTGAGCGGGCGCCCGCCGCTGCCGCGCGCGCTGCGCGGACGGCTGCGTGTTCGCACCGGGTTCGACGGCGAGAGCCGGGCGGAGATCTTCCGGACCGCGTCCGTGTTCGTCCCCGCGCTCGACGGTGTGCCACGCGCAGTCGTCGAGGCGCAGGCGGCCGGCGTCGCAATCGCCGACCCGCCTGGGCGCGAGCTCCAGCCCGAGCTTGCCGCGGCCGAGACGGCGCGCCTGCTCGAGGACGACGCGTTCCGGGCCCGACGGAGCGACGAGGCAGCTACTGCCGCAGCGGGTCAGAGCTTCGGCGCGCTCGCAGACCGCGTGGAAGAGGTGTACGGAAGCATCACGGGCCGGCGCCGCGCGCAGGCGCCGCGCTCCGCGAGCGAGCGCGACTGGATCGTCGCCGACCTCCACCTGCACACGAACTGGTCGCACGACTGCTCGATCGAGGTCGACGACCTGATCGACTACGCCGAGGCGGAAGGGCTCGGCGCGATCGCGGTCACCGACCACAACGTCTTCGGCGGGGCGCTCGAGGCGGTCGAGCGCGCGCGTGGGCGCCGGCTCGTCGTCATCCCGGGCGAGGAGATCAAGACCGCGGGGCAGGGCGAGGTGATCGGCCTGTTCCTACGTGAGGAGATCCCGCGCGGGATGTCGTTCGGAGAGACGGTGGCGGCGATCCGGGCCCAGGGCGGCCTCGTGTACGTGCCGCACCCGTTCGACCGTATGCACGCCATCCCGGACCCGGCGACGCTGCACCGCCACCTCGCCGAGATCGACGTGTTCGAGGTCTACAACGCACGCTTGCTCTTCGAGGCGTACAACGAGGAGGCGTTGCGCTTCGCGCGCAAGTACAACCTCACGACGGGCGCCGGCTCGGACGCGCACGTGCTCCCGGGGATCGGAACCGGCGCCGTGCAGATGCGGCGCTTCAGCGGGCCGGAGGACTTTCTCGTCTCGTTGCGAAGCGCAGAGATTCTGCGCCGCCCGAAGTCGCTCGCGTACCTCCAAGGGCTCAAATGGGTGGCCCAAGCCAAGGAGAGAGTGCGCTGAGCGCGAACCTTCGTTGGGGGCTTATGTGACCGTGGCGACCGACGAAATCTACGAGAAATACCTGCAAAAGGCCATCACCGAGATCAACACTCTCGGTGACGAAGTCACGCAGGCAGGTGGCGGCACGCGCGTGCCCGTCGTCGGCTCCGGTCACCCCCTGGCGGACGTGATGCTCCTGAAGTACGCGCCGCGCGCGTCGGAGCTGCAAGAAGGCGTCGCGTTCTTCGGCCGCTCGGGCAACGCGATCCTCAAGTCGCTCCAGCGGCTGCACGTCGATCCCATGGCGATCTACGGCACGAACTGCCTCAAGTTCGCGGAGGGCACGGAGGACGAGTCCCGCCCCTTTCTGCTCCGCGAACTGCACATCGTTCAGCCGAAGCTCGTCGTCGTCATGGGCGAGCCGGCGCTCACCTTCCTGAACGGCCTCGGCTTCCCGCTCGCGCGGACGCTCGAGCCGACGGAGGGCGAGCGGCAGACGTTCACGCCGACGATCGAGGCGCTGTACACGCCCGACATCGACGAGTCGCTCGACGAGCAGGCGCAGAAGACGCGCTTCTGGAACGCCTTCAAGCTGCTCGGCGTGTGGTGGGAATCTCTCCCGCCGTACTAGCAGGTGGAGCTGTGAGTCAGATCGAGCTCCGCCGAGCGAAAACCGAGCAGCGCAAGGACGCAGGGAGCGGCCATACCTAAAGGTATGGACGCGACTGAGGACGCGGCGATGCGACGGTTTGCAGCCGGCGGAGTCGATCGCGACTCGCGGCTTCGCCTGCTCAGGTTCGGCGCCGTCGCGACCGCGGTCCTCGCGTGGTTCATCGCCGCGCCGCACGCGCCCAACCTCTCGCTCTGGACCGACGTCATCCTCGTCAGCTTCGTGATCCTGCCGGCGACGCTGCTCCTCGTCCCACTGGCGCTGCCGCTATACACGCGGCGGTGGCTGCCGGCCGCGACAGGCGTGCTCGCTCTCGCTGCGTTCGGTTTCTCGGAGGCCGGCTGGGGACTGCCGGCGAACTTCGCGAAGCTCTTCGCCGCGGTGTTCGCCGGCTGGTCGTTTCTGCTGCTCTTCGAGCAGCTGTCGTGGGTCGTGATCGTCGCGTGCATCGTCCCGTTCGTGGATGCACTCTCCGTGTGGCGCGGACCGACGCACTCGATCACGACGCATCACTTCCACGTGTACCTCGACGTCGCGGTCGCGTTCCTCGTACCGCACGGGACGGCCGCGTATCTCGGGCCGCCCGACATCATGTTCTACGCGCTCTTCCTCGCGGCGACGGCGCGCTGGGGGCTGCGCGTATGGCGGACGTGGATCGCGACCACCCTCATGTACGGCATCACGATCGTCATCGCGACAGCCGCCGACGTCGGCGGCCTGCCGGCATTGCCCTTCCTCTCGTTCGGCTTCCTCCTAGCCAACGCCGACCTGCTGTGGGCGAAGCTCAGGAAGCCGGGGGATGCTTCCCCGGAGCGCTACTGATCGCGGACTCGCCGAACGTGAACGGCGCACGGAACGACGCGATCACCGCGAAGATGATCCCGATCGCGACGGCGAACCAGCCGCCGCCGGAGTCGTAGCCGGTCGCCACCATAGTGAAGCCGAGCGCGACCATGGTGAAGCACAGCGCCCACGCCGGGCCTTGCACCCACACGTGGAACTTCTTCACCGGAGCGCCCACCTGCACGTGCAGGTTCGCGTCCGTCTGGAGCTCTGCCGCATCGATCCGGGCCGCAACCGGAGGAGCAGAATCGGTCATTGCCTGCCTCCGTGTTCCCGATTTGACCGAACGACCCTATACCGTGGCAGCAGTGATCGCCAGCCTCCATTCGGTCGTCCACTGGCCCGTCGATGGCGGCTACAACTTCGTCAGCGGGCCGCTGGCGGACATCACCCTCGCGACGGCGTTCTTCGGGTGGCTCTATCTGTTCCTCCGCCATCACAACTGTCACGTGGACCGGTGCCCGCGGCTGTCCTGGCACCCGCATCCCGAGAACGGCCACCCGGTGTGCAAGAAGCACCACCCGGACGGCCACAAGATCACGGCTTAGAGGCTCTCAGCCTCGCTGGAGCAGTGCGACCGACTCGACGTGCGGCGTGTGCGGGAACATGTCGACCGGCGTGACGTTCAGCAGCTCGTAGCCGTACTCGCCGCGTAGCGTCTTCACGTCGCCGGCAAGCGTCGTCGGGTTGCACGAGACGTATACGAGGCGCGGCGCGCCGAGGCGACCGAGATGCCGGAGCGCTTTCCCCGCGAGACCGGCACGCGGCGGATCGACGACGACGACGTCCGGCGCGCCGGAGCGCTCGACGAGCTCCTCCACGACTTGCCCCACGTTGCCTGCGAAGAACGCCGCGTTCGTCACCTCGTTGATCTCCGCGTTCTCGAGCGCGCAGGCGACCGACTCCTCCGACACCTCGATGCCCCACACCGTCAACGAGTTGCGCGCGAGCGTCAGCCCGATGGTGCCGATGCCGCAGTAGAGATCCCAGACGGTCTCCGTACCGGTGAGCCCGGCCGCGTCGGCGGCGAGGCCGTACAGCTTCTCCGCCATCGCTGTGTTCGTCTGCAGGAACGCGTTCGGACGCACGCGGAAGCGGAGGCCGCCGATCTCCTCCTCGATCCATTCCTCACCCCACAAGAGCTTCGTCGGCAGGTTCGTCACCTCGGCGGGCCGGTCGTTGATCGACCAGTGCACTGAACGCACCTGAGGGAAACGGCGCACGACGTCGACGAAGTACCCAGGCTCGAAGTGCTCACCCGGCGCGGTGACGAGCTGGATGAGCGCCTGCCCGGTGTTGCGTCCCTCGCGCACGACGAGGTGCCGGAGATAGCCGGTGTTGTCGGTCTGCGAGTACGGCGCCAGCCCTTCCTCGCGCGCCCAATCGCGAACGGCATCGCGGACGCCGTTGCCGAGGTCGGTCGTGAGCCAGCACTTCTCGAGGTTCAGCACCTCGTCCCAGCGACCCGCCCTGTGGAAACCGAGCGCCGGGCCCTCAGGCGTCTGCGTGAAGGAGTACTCGACCTTGTTGCGGTAGTGGAAGATCTCCGGCTCGCACGGGACGATCGCCGACAGCGGCGGCTCGGCGATGCCGCCGAGACGCTGCAGCGCGTCGTACACCTGCGAGTGCTTCTGCTCGAGCTGCGTCTCGTACGCGAGATCCTGGAACCGGCAGCCGCCG
This sequence comes from uncultured Actinomycetes bacterium, assembly GCA_963744355.1. GTDB lineage: Bacteria > Actinomycetota > Thermoleophilia > Gaiellales > Gaiellaceae > Palsa-739. The sequence goes on along the minus strand of CAVUTE010000001.1, from coordinate 1,611,454 downwards.
CAGGCAGGGAAATGGACGCACGGCGCCTCGACCCTGTGCGGGCCTGCACGGAGCACATCGGTGGCGAGCGCCTCGGCGTGGCTGCGCTTCACCTTGGTGACGCGCGCGCGTACGCGGTCACCAGGGAGCCCGCGGCGAACGAAAACGACGTAGCCGTCGAGGCGCGCGACGCCGTTACCGCCGTACGCGAGCGACTCGATCTCGAGCTCGAGCTCCTCGTCTCTCGTCACCGGGGCGGCCATGCGGCCACACTAGCGACGGTCAGGAAAACGGCGGATGCAGCGGCAAGAGCAGCGGCGGCCGCGGCTTCTGGCTGAAGTCGAAGTCCCGAACGAGGTTGCCGAGGATCGGTGCGTTCTCGCGCACGTCGGGACGCGAGTCGGGACGTCCGTCGGTCTTCGGGTCGAGGCGCGCGCCCCCGAGGAAGTCGTCCTCGATGAACTTGAGGTACGCGTCGAAGCTGAGCATCTGGTGATCGATGTACCCCGTCTTTGCGTACGGGCTGATGACGAGGCCCGGCACGCGCAGCCCGTAGCCCTGAGCGTCGACCGCCGGCGGCTCGACGTGGTCGTAGAAGCCGCCCCAGTCGTCCCACGCGAGGAAGATCGCGGTCGAGCTCCAGTCGGGGCTGTGCATGATCGTGTTGATCAGCCCTGTCACGTACGCCTGGCCGCGCGTGATGAGCGCAGGCGGATGCTCGCTGACCGCCTGCGCGGGCGTGATCCACGAGACGGCCGGCAGCGTCCCGCTTGCGCGCCTCCGTGTAGAACGTCGTGAGCGGCCGGATGTTGGACAGCTGCCTGTCCTTCCGCACCGTGTCGAAGTACGGCAGCGGGTTCCAGATCCCAGGCGTCTTTGCGTTCTGCGGAACGGGCGCGCAGAACATCGCGTTGTCGTCGCAGTCGGGCTGGAAGCCCTTCGACGACGTAGTAGCCCCAGCTGATCGTGGTGCTTGTGCAGGAGATAGGTGAGGTCGGTCCACGCGTAGTCCGGAGCCGCGCCCGTCGTGTTCTGCGGGCTGTCGGGCGGCGATCCCGGCGCTTGCACCGCAGTCGCGACAGCTCATCGGATCGCTCGTCGCGCAGCTTCGCCGACCAGCCGGACACGATGAAACAGGTGCGCGGGCAGGCTCCACGACGTGTCCGGCTCGAACATGTGGTCCTGCAGCACGAAGTGGCGCGCGTACGACCAGTAGTTCGGGATCTCGTGCGCAGTCGTGGTAGCCCATCACGTCCGGCTGCTTCGGCGCGAGCGAGCACGTCGGCGCGTCGATCTCGGCCGAGCATGCGAGCTTACGGCCGGTGACGGCCTGCTGGATGAAGCCGTCCATCTTGCCGCCGTCGATGTCGCTTGATCGCGTCGACGTGGTCGTGCGGGCCGCCGGCGTTCCGGTTCGAGTGGTCGTGATACGGCGACGCATGGCACGTCTGCGTGAGTCGGGACGCAGACGGCGAGACAGCCGTTCTGCATCGGGATCCCGTCCGCTCCCGGGTACGTCCCGAAGTAGGAGTCGAACGACCGGTTCTCCTGCATGATCACGACGACGTGCCGGATCTTGTGGATGCCGGTCGGCTGCGACGTCCCTCTCGACGCACCGGCTGCGAATGCGGCGCCCACGCCGAGGATCGCAACGATGACGATCGCCCGCCGCACACGTCGAACCTATGGCGGCTTTGTTGAGCTGACGTTGAGCCGGCGTTACTGCAACGTAGTGACGTACACCTTGCGCTGCCGCGGACCGTCGAACTCGCAGAAGAAGATGCCCTGGTAGGTGCCGAGGCCGAGGCCGCCCTCCCGCAACGGGATGAGGACCTGCGGGCTCGACGCGAGCGACGCGCGCGCGTGGGACGGGGCATTCGGCCCGTCGGCGTCGTCGTGCTTCCACTCCCATTCGTCGGAGACAACGTGCTGGAAGGCGTTCTCGAGGTCGTCCACGAGCTCGGGGTCGATGCGCTCGTTGATGGTCACGCCTGCGGTCGTGTGCGGCACGTAGACGAGTGCCGCCGCCGCCCCGTTCGTCTCGCCGAGCGCCTCGCGGACGAGATCGGTGATCTCGATGAGCTGCGTCTTCCGGTCGGTCTTGAGAGTGATCTCCTGCACGACGTCACTATCCTAGAACCCTCGTGGCCGACCCGCTCAGCCAACGGCAGCTCGACGACCTGAGCGCGGACGCCGACCGCTTCATCGCCGAGCTCGACGAGGAGACGTATCTCCATTTCGCCGGCCTGAAGGACGGGTACGAGCTGACGCCGATCTACGAGCGCCACGAGGAGCTGACGAAGCTCGAGACGGCGCTCTCGGTCGGCGCCTCGGTGGACGGGAACCGCAACACGCGCGAGCTGTGGCGCTTCGCGTGCGAGGGCTATCTCGGCAACTTCGTCCGCGACGAGGCCGAGCGCGCCGCCGAGCTCGAGGCGTCGCTCACTGCGGAGGTCGACGGCGAGGAGATCCCGTACCGGAACCTGCGCTCGTCGATCATGAACGAGCCCGACCGTGCCCGCCGCGAGCGCCTCGAGCGCGCGCGCAACGAGCTCACCGAGGAGCACCTGAACCCGCTGCACCTGCGCGCGGCCGAAGTCGTCCATCGCGAGACCACGCGGCTCGGCGCGCCGAACTACGTCGACCTGTATCGCGGCTTCGGCTTCGGGCTCGACGCGCTCGCGGAGCAGTGCCGCGACTTCCTCGACGTCGACCGAGCGGCTGTGGGAGGAGGCGGGCGACGGCTTCTTTCGCGGGCGAGTCGGGCTCGGCATCGGCGAGGCGCAGCGCTGGGACGTCGCCCGCGTCTGGCGCGGCGCCGGCTGGGACGCCGCCTTCCCCGCGGCGCGCATGGTGCCGGCGCTCGAGGCGAGCCTCGCCGACCTCGGCGTCGACCTTCGTGCGCAGCGAAACGTCGAGCTCGACCTCGAGGACCGGCCGAAGAAGTCGCCGCGCGCGTTCTGCGTCCCGATCGAGATCCCCGGCCGCGTCGTGCTTGTGATCAAGCCCGCCGGCGGCCCGGAGGACTGGGGCGCGCTCTTCCACGAGGCCGGGCACACGGAGCACTACGCCCACACGTCGCCGTCGCTCACGGTCGAGGAGAAGCGCCTCGGCGACAACGCGGTCACCGAGGGCTGGGCGATGCTGCTCGAGCACCTGACCATCGACCCGGTCTGGCTCGAGCGGCGGCTCGACTTCCCGCGGCCGCGCGAGTACGCGGCCGAGGGCGCGGTGCAACTCCTGTGGATGCTCCGCCGCTACTGCGCGAAGCTCCTGTACGAGCTCGAGCTCCAGGCTGCACCCGACGTCGCCGCGCTCCGGCCGCGGTACGTCGAGCTCTTGAGCGACGCGCTGAAGGTGACGCCGAGCGACACCGACTACCTCGACGACGTCGACCAGGGCTTCTATTCGTCCGAGTACCTGCGGGCGTGGGCGTTCGAGGCGCAGCTACGCGGCTACCTGCGCGAGCGGTGGGGCAACGCCTGGTTCACGCGACGGGAGGCCGGCTCGCTCCTGCGCGAGCTGTGGAACGAAGGGCAGAAGCCGACCGCGGACGAGATCCTCGCGGAGACGAGCGGCGACAGCCTCGAACTGCAGGCCGTTGCTGAGAGGATCCGCGAAGCGCTCTAGTGCTTCCGCTCAAGGACAACGTCCCGACCCGCTCGACGCCGTTCGTCACGATCGGCCTGATCGTGGCCTGCTTCATCGTCTGGTTCTGGGAGCTGAGGAGCCCCGGCGTCGACGTCCACGTCTTCCGGGACGGCTTCTACCCGTGCGCTGTTCAGGGGCCGTGCCACCTGCCTCCCGGGTTCCACGCGCTGCCGTGGTACGAGGGCGTGTTCACCGGGATGTTCATGCATGCGAGCTGGGAGCACATCCTCGGGAACATGCTGTTCCTCTGGATCTTCGGGAACAACGTCGAGGACGCGATCGGCTCGATCGGCTTCCTGTTCTGGTACCTCGGCGCCGGCATCGTCGCGATGGCCGTCCAGACGGCGGTCACGCTTGCTTTCACGGGTACGAGCGGCGCGAGCATCCCCAACATCGGCGCGAGCGGCGCGATCGCCGGCGTGCTCGGCGCGTACTTCGTCCTCTATCCCCGCGCCAAGGTCCTGACCTGGATCTTCATCATCATCCGCGAGATCCCGGCCTTCTGGTTCCTGCTCATCTGGTTCGGGCTTCAGGCGTGGTCGGGTGGGCTCGCGATCCTGCAGCCGCAGAACAGTGGCGGAGTCGCGTTCTTCGCCCACATCGGAGGGTTCGCCTTCGGCGCGGTGACCATCCTCCTCGTGGCGCGGAACCGGTCGCCGGCGCCCGCGTGAGGTTCGAAGACCGCGTGGCGCGGGCGGTCGCCTCGCTCCCACCGGAGCTGCGGGCGGCGCTCCGGAACATCGAGATCTCGGTCGAGGACGAGCATCCCGACGATCCCGACATCTTCGGGCTGTACGAGGGCGTCCCGCTGCCGGAACGCGGCGACTGGGCGGGCGCGCTCCCGGACCGGATCCGGATCTTCCGGCTCCCACTCGTGGAGTCGTTCCCCGATCCGGCCGACCTGCAGGAGGAGATCCGGGTAACCGTCCTCCACGAGCTGGCCCACTACTTCGGGATCGACGAGGACCGCCTGGACGAGCTCGGATACGGCTGAGAGCGGCTCTCCGTTTCCTGCGGAATGCACCGGGTACCTCATGCGTTTCACAGATCATGAGAACGTTCCAGGAGATACACCAGGAGATCGATCGCCTCAGCGCGGAGCGCGTTGGCTTGTACCAGCAGCTCTCCGCTGAGTACGACGCGGCCATCGTGGCTGACATCCACCGCCTCGACGCGGAGCTCGACCGGCTTTGGGACGAGCACCGCGCCCTGCGCGCCCGGGTGCGCTTCGGCGACCGGAACAAGATCGTTGCCCGCGCGCGGGTCGAAGAGCGGCTCGAGCGCGCGGCCTGATTCCCTCCGGCAGGCGCGTCCTTGCCCCCCTTTTTCGGGGTTGACAGGGGCGCGCCGGCGTCCGATGCTGGTTATCGGTCTGCGGCACAGATCGAATTCGAGGAAGCTCGCCGCGTGACCGTTTTCCCTCTGCCGGACCAGGTGCCTTCCGAGACGGAGTTGGCGCGGCGTCTGCGTGCCGTGGAGCGGCGCGAGCGGCAACTCGACCAGGCGCTCGCGGCCGTCGCCGCGCAACGGGAGCAGCTGGCGGCGATCCAGGCCGAGTACGAGCGGCGCCGGGAGGGTCTCATGGCCCGGACGCGCGAGGTGGAGGTAGAGCGCGACCGGCTCCGCGCCGAGCGGGCCGAGGTCGTGGCGCACAGCCTCTCGCAGGATCGCGCTCTACACTGACCCGCAGCACGGGGGCGTTAGCTCAGCTGGGAGAGCGCCGGCTTTGCAAGCCGGAGGTCATCGGTTCGATCCCGATACGCTCCATGGCCTGCCCTCTTTTCATGCTTGCAATCGATCCCTCCGTTGGTGGAGGATCGACGCACTGCGAATCACCCGCCGGCCGCAGCGGCGGGGGTCGCAGGGAGGGCAAGTCCACACATCCGCGAGGCAACACCACGGCACACACGTGCCGTGATCCGTGTCACCCGCAACAGAGGGAGAGGAAGAGTGAAGACGCTCAACAGCTCGCGCCGCCGTCAGCTTGGCGCGATGCTCTTCATCGCCGCGATCGCGGCAGGAAGCGCTCTGTTCGCCGCATCGGCGTCGAACGCCGCAAGTCCGCAGTCCCACCCGATCAACGTCCAGCCGATTGTCACGGCTCACGCGGGTACACCGGGACTCCGGGCGCGGTGACGTTCGGCTGCCAGAGCCGCCCGATCGACGGGTCGGCCGGTCCGCGCTGCTACCAGCCGTCGCAGATCCAGACCGCGTACGGCTACTCCGGCCTGCTCGCCTCCGGCGTGAACGGCGCCGGCAAGACGATCGCCATCATCGACGCGTACGCAAACCCGTACCTCGCCAACGACCTATCGATTCAGGACAGCATCATCGGCATGCCGGCGCCGCCGAGCTTCACGCAGATCGCGATGCCAGGCACGCCCGCGTTCGACGCGAACGACCCGAATCAGATCGGTTGGGGTGAGGAGGAGACGCTCGACGTCCTCTGGGCGCACGCGATGGCCCCGGGCGCAGCGATCGTGCTCGTCGAGGCTGCGTCGAACCAGGACGCCGACATCCTCGCCGCGACGCAGTACGCAGTCGACAACCGCATCGGCGACGTGATCTCGCAGAGCTTCGGCGAAGCGGAGAGCTGCGTCGATCCGACGCTGCTCGCACAGGAGCACACGCTGTTCGCGAAGGCGACGAGCGAGGGCATGACCCTCTTCGCGCTCGTCCGGCGACAGCGGCGCGTCACAGTTCAACTGCGACGGCAGTGCCGCAATCCTGTCGGCGAGCTCGCCGGCGTCCGACCCGAACGTCACGGCGGTCGGCGGCACGACGCTGAATGCGTCCGACGCCGGCCGGCACCTGGCTCGGCGAGACGGCGTGGACGGAGCAGCTCTTCGGCTGCAACCCGCCCGCGCTCGACTTCAACGACATCAACTGCTCGGGCGGTGGCTTCAGCACCATCTACGGCCGCCCCTCCTGGCAGGCCTCGCAGGTGAAGAACAAGGGCCGCGGCGTCCCCGACGTCGCGTATGACGCCGGCGTCAACGGCGGCGTGATCACCCACTGCGGTGTCTGCAACCTGACGATCGGTCAGCCCCCGAGCGCCCTCTTCTTCTTCATCTTCGGCGGCACGAGCGCCGGCTCGCCTCAGTGGGCCGCACTCACCGCGGATGCAGATCAGATGGCGGGACACGACCTCGGCAACATCAACCAGTCGCTGTACCAGTTCGGTCAGGCACCGCCGCACGCGGCAGCCGACTTCCACGACATCACCACCGGCAACAACGACGTCGTCGAAATCGGCAACCAGGGCTACAACGCAGGCTCTGGCTGGGACGCCGTCACGGGTCTCGGCACGCCGAACGCGGCGAACCTGCTCCCGGCGCTGGTGAAGAAGAACTAGTCGCCAACGCGGGATCGATGGAACGAAGGGCCGCCCCTTGGCGGCCCTTCGTCGTTCTGCCATAGTCCGACAGGGTGCGGCGGCAGGCGCTGATCGTTCTCTTCCTCGCGGTGGGGGTCGCGAGTGCCACAGCCGCGCCGCCGAAGAAGAAGCCGCCGAACCGGCCGCCGAAGGTGACGCCGATCGCGGCCAACTTCGTGCAGCAGGACTTCGCGACGTACTACCACGCGACCGCGACCGACCCGGACGGCGACAACCTCGTCTACACGTGGTCGCTCAAGCCGCCGAAGGCGGACCCCGGCTGCAGCTCCTTCAGCTCGCCGGACGCGAGCGACGCGGTCTGGAAGCACGGTGACCAGGACGGCTGCAACCACCAGATCTATTACGACCGCGGGCATCCCGGGATCGTCACGCTCAAGGTCACCGACGGCACGTTCACGTGCACGGAGACGTACTTCGGCACGCTGACCGGGAAGGGCCTCTTCGCCGACTGCACGCGCAACAAGGTGCCGAAGCCCGCCGGAGGCGGCGGCGGTGGCAACGGCGGCGGTGGCAACGGCGGCGGCGGCGGCGGCGGCAACGGTGGCGGTGGCGGTGGCGGCGGCGGCGGCGGTGGCGGCGGCGGCGGCGGCGGCGGAGGTGGTGGCGGCGGCGGCGGCGGAGCCGGCGGCCAGACCTCCTCGAAGGTCAAGCTGAGCGCGAAGCCCGACACGGGCAAGCCGCCGCTCACCGTGACGTTCACGATCAAGTCCCCGAAGGCGATCGGCTGGCGCATCGACTTCGGCGACGGCAAGTCCACGGGCGCACAGGGCACGCCGCCGAAGACGATCTCGCACACATACGCGAAGGACGGCGACTTCAAGCCGATCCTGCGCGTCCAGACAGATCCCGCGACTGCATACACAGGCGCGACGAGCGTCATGGTGCACCTGAAGCAGCTCGTCGGCCTCTGGGTCGCAGCCGCCGTCGGGCAAGTCGCCGCTGAAGGTGACCTTCTCGCTCGAGACGAGCGTCACCAAGCCGATCGAGTGGGATCTCGACTTCGGCGACGGAACGCCGGCGAAGAGGGCTCGGGCGATCCGCCCGCCACCGTCGAGCACACGTACGCGAAGGACGGGAGCTACAAGGCGACGCTTGCGATCAAGCCGAGCAGCCTCTCACTGCTCGCGACCTTCGCGACCGTCACCGTCGGCGGCGGCACGCCGCCGGTGCTGAGCATCAAGGCCAAGCCGACGTCCGGCAAGCCGCCGCTCAAGGTGACGTTCACCACGGTGGAGAACGTCCCGCCGAAGGTCGTCTCGTGGAAGATCGACTTCGGCGACGGCACGCAGGCGGTGTCGGGACAGGGCGCCCCGCCGGCGACGGTCACGCACACGTTCGCGAAGAAGGGGACGTTCCGCGTCTACCTCTTCGTCGCCCAGCAGCAGAGTACGGCGGCGTTCAGTACCAGACGTACGTCGACGTCACGCCTGGATGAGCGTCGGCGCGGCCGCGCGCAGATGCTTCCCGTGCGCGTCCAGCGCGACGACCGCCACGTAGCCGCTCGTCACCGGCAGTGGGATCGCGGTCTCGAAGCCGCTGCGCCGCTGCGTCTGCACGGGCTTCATCCGGTCGACGCACTCGGCCCCGCGACGAGCTGCCACTTCGCCACCTGGGTCGCGCCGTTCCAGCTCACGTACAGCGTCAGTGACCCGTCCGCGTTGCGCACGACCATGGTCGCCGGCCGCCCCTTCGGCTGCGCGTCGAGCTCGAAGCGGAACGCGCGGTAGCTGACGCTCCCGTCTGCGAACCGCGCATCGAGGCGCACGCTCCCGTCCGGTCCGAGCTCGGTGAACGAGCCGTCCGTGCCCCAGCCGATGAAGACGCCGCCGTCCTCGAGCTGCTGGACGTCCCCCATCGCCCACGTCGTCCGCGCCGTCGGCGCGAGATACTCCGCGACGAACGACGCACGCATCTTCTTCATGTCGAGCTTGATCCGGAGGCCGCGCGACAGCGTCTGCGCGCCCGGCACCGCGGCGTTGTTGTCGAAGATCGTGATCGTTCCGTCCGGCCGGCGCCGCACGTCGTGCTGGTAGGCGAACGACGCGGCCGCGTCGACGGCGAAGTCGCTCTTCATCCCGCCGAGGCGCCACAGGACGTCGCCGCTCTTGCGATCGACCTTGTAGATCGTCGACGTGTTGCGCGCCGAGAGGAGCAGGTTCCCATCCGTGTCGACGTCGATCGAGTTCAGATGGAAGTAGTCGACGTTCCCGGCGGGCGCCACCTGCGGCATGTAGGACTCGTCGACGCCGACGTGCTCGTTGCTGCGCCACTCGAAGAGCACGCGCCCGCTCGCGACGTCGACCTCCTGGACGATGCCGGTCACGAGGCGCGGCACCGCCGGCGTCGCGATCTCGCGGTAGATGGTGATGAGCGCGGTGCCCTCCGGGCGTGAGCTGGAGGTCGTGCAGGTCGCCGTGGCGTCCCTTCCCCGCCTGCACGCGCGCGACCTCGTGGTAGGTCGGGTCGAAGATCACCCAGCTCCCGCCTTCGGCGCCGAGGACGGTGCCCTCGTACCAGGTGAGGACGGGCCGGCCCTGGTAGCGTCTGCACCCGCACGTCCATCGCCGTCGTCGAGCCGAGCGGCAGGAACCACACCGGCTCGCCCCGGTCGTCGACCACGAGCGGGCCGGAGTGGCTCTGGCTGTTCGGCGTCGACTGGTAGGCGCCTGACGCGGCCGTGATGTCGAACGGAGCGAGGAAGATCGATCCGGCGGCGGCTCCGTCAGCCGGGAAGTCGAACGCGATCGCCGGCGGGTTCAGATCGGGCCGGCTGACGTACGCGTTGATCGTCGCCGACTCGCCGGCGGCCTTCGCCCCCGGCAGGCGAACGCCGGCGAGCGCGGCACAGACCACACCGCTGAGCGCGATGAAACCGCGCCTCGTGACCTGAACGCCCTCGACCACCGGGGCGATTCTATGCCGCTGAGACGCTCCTGTTGCCGCCGTCGGCCTTCGCACGGTAGGCGGCGAGGTCGGCGCAGTGGACGAGCTCCTGGCGGCTCGTCGCGTCCTCGGGCGACGTGGCCAGGCCGATCGAGACAGTGACGCGCAGCGGATCGGACGTTCCCTCCGCGATGAAGACGCGGTCGGCGATGGCGGCGCGGATGCGTTCGGCGATGCGCGCTGCCTCGCTCGGCGGGGTCTCGGGGAGAAGGATGCAGAACTCGTCGCCGCCGAAGCGCGCCGGCACGTCGTAGCGGCGCAGCTCCTCGCGGAAGACTTCGGCGATGCCGCGGATGACGACGTCGCCTGCGAGGTGGCCGTGGGCGTTGTTGATCTCGCGCAGGTGGTCGAGGTCGACCATGAGGATCGAGAAGGGCGTCTGCATACGCTCTGCGCGCGCGACTTCCATGTCGACCGTGTGCTCGAACTCCTTCGCGTTCATCAGGCCCGTCTTCACGTCCGCCTGCGCGAGCTCACGCAGCTGCGGCACGTACAGCGCGCGGTGGATGATCAGCAGCGGGCCGAGGACGAAGAAGATGAGCCAGCCGTTCACAGACCAGAACGCGGCGACGCCGATGCCGAGCGCCGCGAGCCCGAGGTCGGTCGAAAGGCTCTCGAACGAGAACAGGCCGGTCGCGCGCATCGAGCGGTCGCTCGTCAGCTCGATCATCCGCGCGAGCAGTAGGTGGTTGATCGCGACGAACGTCGCGACCGCGGCGAGCCCGGCGAGCGCGTAGCGCCCCGCCGGCTCACCGGCAGCGTCGGCGCCGGAAAGCGCGTGGAACGCAGCTCCGGCGGCGAGCACCGCGAGCGTCGTGTTACCGATGTTGAAGCTCTGGACGAGCCACTTCTTCCGGTACTTGATCCAGCCCGGCAGGTAGTGGAGCAGCACGAGGCCGGCGAGAAAGCCGGGACGAAGGACGACCGCGCCGGCGACGATGAACGCGATCGCCGTGCGGTAGGACTGATTGCGGCCGCTCTCGACGATGTACAGCTGCGCGGTCGCTGCGAGCGCCGTCAGCACGGCGAACGCCTCCCAGCCGTGCACGTGCGCCGGGAGCCTGCCGATGCTCCAGCCGGCCGCGCCGACCGCGGCCAACAGCACCGTCCAGTAGTAGGCGCGCGCCTGCACCGAAAGATGCAAAGGGCCTCGTCCCGAGGCCACAGCCGCTGCGGCCCAGTGGCCGCGGATCCTGGAGGCGAACCCTGGTCCGCCCTGTCGTGGCGCTACGGCAGCCAAGCTGGTGGCGCTCCAGTCCGTTGCGCTCCAGTCGGTCGCGCTCCAGTCCGTCGCGCTCCAATCGGTCGCGCTCCAATCCGTCGCGCTCCAGTCCGTCGCACTCCAATCGGTCGCGCTCCAATCGGTGGCGCTCCAGTCCGTCGCGCTCCAATCGGTCGCGCTCCAGTCGGTCGCACCGCTTGCGTCCAGGCGGCACCGTCGAACCCGGAGCCGTCGCTCGCGACGAACTGCTCGAGGTTCGCGTCCGCGTCGGGAGCGCTTGCGAGCTGCGAGCGCCTGCGCAGCGTCGAGCTCGCCGACGCCGCCGGCCCAGTCGGAGATCGCCGGGAAGCGCATCGGAGCTGAGCATGAGCGCGCCCTTCACCTCGCCGGGCGTCCAGTCGGGATGCAGCGCCGAGTATGGCGTCGGCTGCGCCGGCGACCATCGGGGCCGCGAGCGACGTTCCCGACATCCACATGTACCCGGGCGCGACGACACGGTCGGGCGCCGTGGTCGCGAGGGTCGATCCGACCGGAACCGGCGCGGCGATCCAGCGGCCGGGAGCGGAGATCTCCGGCTTCTCGAAGCCGTCGCCCGTGTGGCCGTATGCAGACCACGGTGCGGCGAAATCGTCTGCCGTCGACGTCGGTCCCGTTCGTGTCGAGCGCGCCGACCGTGATGACGAACGGATCGTTGCCGGGCGCGTGCGCCATGAGGACGCCGCCCGGCTGGCCGAAGTTGCCGGACGCAGCGACGACGACGATGCCGTGGTACCAGAGCTGCTCGACGGCGGCGTCGAGCGGATCGTTGACGAAGCTCGACTGGGCCTCGCTCACGAGCGAGAAGTTCGCGACGCGGATGTTGTACGTGCTCGCGTTCTGGAGGATCCAGTCGCAGGCGGCGATCACGTCGCTCATGTGCGACGCGCCGTTCGCGTCCGCCGTGCGGATGCGACGATCGGCGCCGTCGGGACGACGCCCGGATAGAGCGGCGAGGCGCCGGCCGCAATGCCGGCGACCATCGTCCCGTGCCCCTCGTCGTCGCCGGACGACGCTCGGGTCGTCGGCGTTGAGATTCACGTTCGCGACGATGCGCGAGCCGAAGTCCTGCGACTTGCTCGCGTCGATGCCACTGTCGACGATTGCGATCGCCGGGAGGTTCGCTCGGCCCGTCACCCCGAGCAGTGACGTCACCTTGTTCGCACCGGTCGCGGCGCGCCACAGGGTCGACTCCTCGATGCCAACGAGTGCGACCGGCGAGTCGGCGACGATCGAGAGGATGTTCGGGTTGTGCGAGAGCGCCGTCAGCTCCGCACCGTTGATCGTCGCGGAGACGCCGTTGATCGACGAGAACATGTGACCGATCTGGCCGTGCGACGCCGCATCGAAGGCCGCCGCGACGCCGCTGCTCGGCACGCCGCGCGCGCCGCGGATGATCACGCGGAACGTCTGCTGCGGCTTCGCCTTCGCCTTCTCGAGCAGGCCCGGAGGCGTGCCCTGCGGCGAGCTCTTCGGTCCTTGGGCCGCCTCAGCGGTCTGTGCAAGCCCCGCGAGAAGAGTCACTGCCGCTATGACGAGCGCAAGCGCGCCGCGTCGCCTGGTTCGATCCATGATCCCCCTGCCGCAAACGGAGTCGGGTTGGGACGCGTCGCACCTTAGGCCCGAGGTTGCGGCGGGACCTCCCTCTGTTGGGTGAGGTTCCGCAAGGATCACTCTCCTGAGGGATTGGGACGCTTAGATCAGCGCAGCCACGGAGCGAGCGCCGACCTCGAGATCGCGGCAACCGTTCGGCGTGACGATCCGCTTCTGCACCTTGCGGTCCTCGACGACGAGCAACGTCGGCACCGCCTCGACGCCGAAGCGCGTCGCGATGTCGGGGCGTCGGTCGACCGGGACCTTCACCAGGTCGAAGGTGTCGTGGTTCCGGCGGCGCTGGAGCACCTGCGCCAGGAAGCCCTCCGTGCGCCGGCAGCGGCCGGACACGGACGAGTAGAAGAGAATGAGGCGCGGACGCTCGCCGACTGCGAGGGAGTCCGCCGCAGCGGGGAGCGGCGAAACGGCCACGTGGCGGTTATGTCCACCGCCACGTGGCCTCAAACGTCGCCGCTCCTGACAACTAGCCGATCGGCTCCTGGACGAGCCGCCGCGCCGAGACGCCGGCAAGCAGGTTGTCGCCCGGCTTGCGCGCGCGGACGAAGATCACCAGGTCGCCGCGCCGAAGCGGCATGTGCGCCGTCGGCCGGATCTGGATCGTCGCCCAACCGGTGCCGTCCGTCGGGGTCTCCGGCGAGCCGTACACCCAGCCGTACGGCAGACCGACCACGTACACGAGCGCGCCCGAGATGGAGAAGCCGCGGTTGTCGGACACGTGGAACCGAGCGGTGATCACCCCACGGGTCGTCGCAGGCGTCGGCGAGAACTGCACGCCGTCGATGATCAGCTGGTTCGGCAGGCTGACCTGCGTGACGGAGATGGCCGTGCCGCCGCCCGGTCCTTGGCCGGCGCGATGAGGTCGGTCTCGGCCGTGTTGGCGGTGCTCGAACCGGTCGCGTTCTTCGCCGTCACTTGGGCGAGGACCGTGTGCGCGACGTCAGCGGACGTCAGCACGTAGGTCGTGCCGGTGGCGCCGGCAGATGGCCGCGCAGCCGCCGCCGGTCCCGACGCACCGCTCCCACTGGTACGAGAAGCTCGGCGCCGGCGTTCCACTCCACGAGCCCGGGCTGACCGTGAGGGTGTTCCCCTGCTGGGTCGTCCCGGAGATGGTGGGCGGTGCCGTGTTCTTCGGCGCTGCGCCCGTCGGCTGGACGACGCCGGTCGGACGCGAAACCGCGACGCCGGAGCCGCTGGCGTTCGTCGCCGTCACCTGCACGTTCAGGCGATGGCCGACGTCGGCGGTCGCGACGGTGTAGTGGTCGCTGGTCGCGCCTGCGATCGCGGCGCAGTTGCCGGCCTGGGCGTCGCAGCGGTTCCACTCGTACGCGTAGCTCGTCGGGCTTCCGGTCCACGACCCGTGCGAGGCCCGCAGAAGCGACCCGTCACGGGCGGAGCCGGAGATCGACGGCAGCGAAGTGTTCGACGGTGCTGCGGAAGCCTGGCCGAGCGAAGTGGCCGCGACGATCAGCGTCGGCACGGCCGCGGCGCAGGCCAGAACGATCAAGCGTCTGAAATGCATCGTGCCTCTCCCCCTTCTCGTAGTTGAGACAAAGGCAAGATTCCCGGCCCGGCGCGAAACCATGTGTCCCAGTGTCAGGCGGACGTAAGGAAAGGCCCGGGGGCTGTAAAGGTTCTGCGGCTTTCGCCGTGGGCGCGGCCGTGCGACACTTTTGCCCGTGGACAAACGGCGACCCGGGACTGTCCGGCCCGACCTCGAGGAGATCCGCCGCCTCGCGCGCGAGCTCGCCTCGCGGCGCGACTCGGCGTACGCCGAGATGCAGGGCGAGGTCGAGCAGATGAAGGCGTCGCTCCGCGAGCGGGCGGCGGCCATCGCCCAGCGCGAGCGCCGGCTCGCCGAGCTGGAGCACCGCGTCGGCGCCAACGGGCTCGCCGAGGAGCTCGCCGCGGCCCGGCGCGCGGTCGCCGAGGCCGAGGCCGAGCGCCGCCTGGCCGCGGCCGAGCGCGAGCGTCTGGACGAGCGCGAGCAGCAGATCCGGGCGGTCGAGAAGGAGCTCGCGGCGCTGCGCATCGAGCTCGGCCAGAAGCCGCTTCCTGCGCGGCGCGCGACCGCGTCCGCGCGGCAGAAGGAGCTCGACGCCCGGGAGGCCGCCCTCGACGAGCGCGAGGCCGCGCTCGAGGCGCGCGAAGCCGCGCTGCGCGGCGACACGATGTCGATGCCGTCCCCGCTCGGCTTCGCCGACGGCCTCGCGGCGCTCACGCGTCCTGACGTCGGTTAGTTAGTCTCGGAGGGAGCCGTGGCCGCAGGGGCCTGCGGCCCCTTCCCATGCCCGAGCAAGTGAACACCGTCGATCCGCCCGACCTCGGCTTGCTGCCGACGTTCCGCAGGCTGCTCCGCCTCTGGTGGGGCGAGCGGCGCCTGGGCGCCCTCGGGTTGTCCTTCGCCCTCGCCTACACCCTGATCTCGATCGCGATCCCGCTGCTCATGCAGCGCGCGATCGACAACGCGATCGTCGCGCACACGCAGCGGCTCTGGCCGTACCTGCTTGCCATCGTCGCGCTCGGAACCGTGCGCTTCGGGATCAACTTCTCGCGCCGATACGCGACGGCGCGCATCGGCATCCGGATCGAGGCGCGCATGCGCGAACTGCTCTACAACGCGTATCTCCGCTATCCACGCGCGTTCTACGACCGGCACGCGACGGGGCAGGTCTTGTCGCGCGCGACCAACGATCTCTACCCGATCCGCTACTTCATCGGCTGGGGCCTCGTGCAGGGAGTGCAGAGCGTGATGATGATCGTCGGCGCCGGGATCGTGCTCGTGATCGTCAACCCCCGGCTCGCGCTCTACACCGCAGTCGCGATGCCGCCGATCACGGTGCTCGCGCTACGCTTCGCGCGCCGCGTATCGCCGCTCTCGCGCCAAGTGCAGGAGCGCAAAGGCGACGTGACGGAAGCAGCAGACGAAGCGGTCGTCGGAATCGAGATGGTGCAGGCGTTCGGCCGCGAGGACGACGTGCGCGGCCGCTTCGGCGAGCGCGCCGAGGCTGTCCGCAGCACCGTGCTCAAGCAGGCGGGCGTAGAGGCGCGTCACCTCCCGGGGCTCTACTACCTGCCGTCCCTCTCGATCGCCGCGGTCGTCTACTTCGGCGGACGCCAGGTGATCGCGGGCCATCTCTCGATCGGCCAGTTCGTCCTCTTCGAGACCCTGCTGCTCCAGCTCGTCTGGCCGCTCGAAGCGCTCGGCTGGATCACGAACCTCGCGCAGCGTGCGCTCGCCTCCGCCGGCCGCAGCTTCGCGTGGCTCGAGGGGATCCTGCCCCTGCCAGAGCCGGCGAGCCCGCGGCCGCTTCCCGCCGGGCCGCTGTCCCTGCGCTTCGAGTCGGTGCGCTTCGCCTACGGCGGCGAGCACGACGTCCTGCACAACCTCGACCTCGCGCTCGAGCCGGGCGAGATCGTGGCCGTGTGCGGGCCGACGGGCTCGGGGAAGACATCGCTCCTCAACCTGCTCCCTCGCTTCTACGACGCGACGGGCGGGCGCGTGCTCGTCGGCGGCATCGATACGCGCGAGATCGCGATCGCCGAGCTGCGCGCATCGGTCGCGCTCGTGACGCAGCGCCCCGTGCTGTTCTCCGTCCCCCTGCGGGAGAACCTGACCGCCGGGCGCATGGACGCCGAGTGGTCCGAGGTGCTCGCGGCCTGCACGGCCGCAGGTGTCGACGCATTCGTGGACGAGCTGCCGGACGGCTACGACACGCTCATCGGCGAACGCGGCATCAACCTGTCGGGCGGCCAGCGGCAGCGCGTCGCGCTCGCCCGCGCGCTCGTCACCGGCGCGCGCGTCGTCGTGCTCGACGATCCGCTCTCCGCGGTCGACACGCTGACGGAGCGCCGCCTCGTTGGACGGCTACGGCCTGCGCTCGCGGGGCACACGGTGCTCGTCGCCACGCAGCGACTCTCGACGATCGCGCTCGCCGACCGCGCAGTCGTGCTCGACGAGGGGCGGATCGTCGAGTCCGGTCCGCCCGACGAGCTGCTGCGCGCAGGCGGCGCCTTCACCGCGCTCTTCGGCGACGAGCTGGCGGCGGCATGAGGCGGTTGCTGCGCTATCTCGAGGGACGGTGGCTCCGCGCCTCCCTGATGATGCTCATCGCGGCCGGGAACGCCGCCTGCCAGACGGGCGGCTGGCTCCTCGTGCGCAGCGCGATCGACAAGGGCATTCGCGCGGGTAACACGCACTACCTCACGATCATCGTCGCGATCTACCTCGGCGTCGCGGCGGCCGGCTGGGTCCTGCAGGCGTGGCTGATCCGCGGCCTCGCCGGTCTCGGCCAGGAGATCACCATCCGCCTGCGCCGCGACCTCTTCGACCACTTGACCGGCCTGTCCCTCCGCTACTTCTCGGAGCAAAAGGCCGGTTGGATCATCGCCCGCCTGACGAGCGACGTGGACGCGGTCTCCGACGTGCTCTCGCAGGGGATGCCGACGCTGATCTCGAACGTCGTACTCCTTCCGGCGGCGCTCGCGGCGCTCCTCATCGCCGACTGGAGGCTCGGGCTCGTCGTCTTCGCAGTCCTGCCGCCGACGCTCGTCCTGACGCGCTGGTTCACGCACACCTCGCACGTCGCGCTCGTCGAGCAGCGCAACCGGATCGGCGCCGTGACCGCGCAGATCGCGGAGTCCGTCTCCGGGATGGCCGTCGTGCAGGCGTTCAACCGCGAGCGCGCGTTCCAGGCGCAGTTCGACGAGCTGAACGAGGCGAATCGCGCGCAGTCCACCTACGTGCAGAAGATCTTCTCGATCTTCTTTCCGTCGATCGAGTTCCTCGGCGTGATCGCCACCGGCGGCGTCCTCTTCGTCGGCGAGAAGCTGCTCGCGCACAACTCGCTGACGATCGGGACGTTGATCACGGCGCTGTACCTGCTCCAGCTCGTGTTCCAGCCGCTTCAAGAGCTCTCCGACGTCTACGGCCAGCTGCAGTCGGGGGCGGCGGCGATGGTGAAGATCGCAGGCATCCTCGACGAGGAGCCCGGGATCCGCGACCGTGACGACGCCGTCGAGCTGCCCCGCATAGTGGGCGACCTCGAGATCGACCACGTCGTGTTCGCGTACGGCGCCGAGCCCGTGCTGCGGGGGATCGACCTTCACATCCCGCCCGGCGGCTGCATCGCGCTCGTCGGCGAGTCCGGTCACGGCAAGTCGACGCTGGCGCGCCTGATCGGACGCTTCTACGACCCGAACGAGGGCGCGGTGCGCGTGGACGGCGTCGACCTCCGTGCCGTGAAGCTCCGTTCGTACCGTCGGCAGCTCGGTGTCGTCTTGCAGGACCCGTTCCTGTTCAGCGGGACGATCGCGTCCAACATCCGCTTCGCGAAGCCGGACGCAACCGACGACGAGGTCGCGTCCGTCGCCGCGGCCGTCGGCGTCGACCGCGTGGCCGCGCGGCTGTCGGGCGGCCTCGACCACGCTGTGCACGAAGGCGGGTCGGGTCTGTCGGCCGGCGAGCGCCAGCTCATCTCGATCGCGCGCGCGTTGCTCGCGGACCCGCGCATCCTCATCCTCGACGAGGCAACGTCAAACATCGACCGGCCGACGGAGGTGCTGATCGAGCGCGCGCTCGACCGGCTGCTCGCGGGCCGCACATCGATGATCATCGCCCACCGGTTGTCGACCGTCCGCCGCGCGGACGAGATCCTTGTCGTCGAGCGCGGTCAGATCGCGCAACGCGGTACGGAGCGGGAGCTGCTGGCCGAGGACGGACCGTTCAGGCGCCTCGCGCACGCCCTCGACGGCGTTGAGGCGGGAGTGCTGCGCACTTCCGCCTTGTAATGGTTCCCGCTTCGCGGGAGCGGACTGCGCAGCACTTTCGCCTTAGGCGCGAGCAAGCTCGAGCACGTCGAGGCAGACCTCGACGACGCGCGGGTCGAACTGCGACCCCGCGCCTTCGCGCAGGCGGCGCACCGCTTCCGGATGACCGAGGCGCCGGCGGTACGGCCGGTCGGTCGTCATCGCGTGGTATGCGTCGCAGACGAAGATGATGCGCGCCTCGAGCGGGATGTCCTCGCCGGCGAGCCCGTCCGGATAGCCGCGACCGTCCCAGCGCTCGTGGCAGTGGCGCACGATGACGCGCACCTCCTGCAAGCGGTCGATGGGCGCGATGATCCGCTCGCCCAGCACGGGGTGCATCTCGATGACCGCGCGCTCGGTCGAGCTGAGCCGGCCGGGCTTCAAGAGGATCGTGCTCGGGACGCCGATCTTGCCGATGTCGTGCAGGAGCGCGCCGAGCTCGAGCTGCTTGAGCGCGTCCTCGTCGAGGCCGAGCTCGCGGCCTACGCGCAGCGAGAGGTCGGAGATCCACCGCGCGTGCGTCGACGTGTACTCGTCATTCGCCTCCAGCGCGTTCGCGAGCGCCTCGACCGTGGTCACAAAGGTGCGCTCAAGCCCCTCGTAGTTGCTCGCGCTCGCGATCGCGAGCTTCGCCTGGTGTGCGAGGCCGCCGAAGAGACGCAGCTCGCGGTCGCCGTAATGCCCCTCATCAGGCAGCGCCGCGATGATGAACGCCGTCCGCCCCTCGACGAAAAGCGGTGCGATCGCATACGACATCGCAGGAGCGAGCGGGTCGTCGACCATTCCGGCGATCTCGCCCGCCGTCAACACAAAGGGCTCGCCACCCCTCATCATCGGGCTCGTCTTACGCGCTTCGTAGCGCCGCACAGACACGTTTTCGCGCTCAGCGTGCGTGTGCCCGTAGAGGGCCTGCGGCACGATCCAGCCTTCCTCGTCCTCGAGCCAGATGGACGTGCGTGGCGATCCGAGCAGCGCCGCGGTCAATTCGACAACGCGCTGGAGGATGTGGTCGAGGCTGGAGGACGACGCGAGCTCGCGACTGAACTCGAGCAGCGCGGTCGCGCTCTCGGCCTCGCGCTTCGCGGAGTCGAACAGCCGTGCGTTCTCAACGGCGACCGCCGCGTGGCCGGCGAGCACCTCGAGGAGACGGATGTCGTCCTCGTCGAACTGGTCGAGCCCGAGCTTCGAGACAACGATGACGCCCGCGACTCCACTGCCGTAACGGAGAGGAACAGCGACGAGCGACTCCTCGATCACGGGCGTGCCTTCGATGCGGTGGCCGAACTCGCAGTTGGCTGCGTCCCCGACCAGCAGTGACTCCGCGCGTTCCGCGCACTGGCCGGTGACGCCGACGCCGATGCGAGTGCGCAGGAGCTCAAGTGGAAGCGCGCCCGTTTCAGCACCGAGAGCGCCGCGGAACGCGACCGGCACGAGCTCATCGCCGTCGACGACGAACACGCGGCAGTTGTGGTAGTCGATCAGCGAGCGAAGCTCGGACGCGATCTCGTCGCCGATCTTGCGCACGTCCGTGAGCCGGTTGAGCTTGCCGGTCAGGCTCTGCAGCATCTTCATGTGCGCGAGCGAGCGGACGTCGCGGACGACGATCGGCGCGTCCGGCCGCTCGGTCGCGTCCTCCTCGTACAGGACGACGCGGTGCTTGCCCTGCGCCTTTGCGGTCATCATCGCGGCCTCGGCGCACGCCGCGAGCTCGCGGGGGTTCATCGCATGCTCGGGGCCGAGCGCGAGCCCGACCGAGACGGTGACCTTCCCAACGCCGGGCGGGTCGAGCTCGCTCAGCCGCTCGACGATCCGGGAGGCGATCTGCGTCGCGTCGACACCGTCGCAGGCGCCCATGATGACGCCGAACTCCTCGCCGCCGAGGCGGCAGACGATGTCTTCCGGCCGTACGGCGCCGCGGACGGTGTCGGCCAGGAGCTTGAGCAATTCGTCGCCGATGCCGTGCCCGTGCACGTCGTTCACGCGCTTGAAGTCGTCGATGTCGAGCATGAGCACGGCGACCGGCTTGTGCGTCCTGCTCGCCTCTTGCAACGCGCCGAGAAGCCGCTCGTGGAAGCTGCGGTGATTGAAGAGGCCGGTGAGCGAGTCGGTCTGGGCCTGGTGCTCGAGTCGCGCGCGGATCTGCGCGTTGTCGATGGCGAGCGCCGCCGCGTCGGCGAAGCGCTTGGCCAGTTCGAACTCGTCGTCGGTGAACCCGACGTCCACGCCGGAGCGGTAGAGGTTGAAGACACCCTTGATCTGCGCTCGCGCCACGAGCGGGATGGAGATGAGCGCCTCCGGCTCGAGCGGCGTCCCCGGAATGGTGCGCACGCGCGGATCGAGATGCGCCTGGTTGAGCAACACGGGCTCGCGGCGGCGCGCCGCCCAGCCGGTGACGCCTTCGTCGAAGTGGACGAGCTTGCGCATCACCTGGTCGGCCCAGTCGTGGCGGGCGAGGACCGGATTCAGGATCCCCTGCGATTCGTCGGCCTCGTAGATCGTCATCGACTCGTGCGGGACGAGGTCGGCGAGCGTGTCCGCGATGCGGACGAGCAGCGCGTCAAGGCTCTGCTCGGCGAGCACCTCGTGGAACACGTCCGCGAGCCGGCGGTACGACTCCACCAGCTCGAGCTCGCGCACACCGACGTCCGCCCCCTGTTCGGGGAGCAACTCGAGTCGGCGAGTTGCCGGGCGCGCTACCACTCGGCGTCTTTCGATGCAGGTACGGCCGGCCGCAGGGCGAAGCCTCCTAAATCGGGGGTCGTCCGACCTACAATCGTCCCGTTCCGGCTTTGGAGCCTCCCCCGGTTGAGGGAACCGGCGGCTACAGGTGACTAAACCGGAGGGCGGTGCGCGCAGCACCGCCCTCCGAAAGAGTTAGTCGCCCCAGTCGAAGTCGCGCGCGCGATCGACGGACCAGAAGC
This sequence comes from uncultured Actinomycetes bacterium, assembly GCA_963744355.1. Classification (GTDB taxonomy): domain Bacteria; phylum Actinomycetota; class Thermoleophilia; order Gaiellales; family Gaiellaceae; genus Palsa-739. The sequence continues at coordinate 1,589,886 of CAVUTE010000001.1, read as the reverse complement.
CGTTGGACTCCGAGTCGTCGACGTCTGTCGTCGCAACCGCGTTCTCCGCGGTCTCTTCGCCGGGCCAGGGCAGGCTCTGGTGAGCGACGAACGCCGGCTCACCGTCGATCGTCTCCTCGAGTCGCGCCTGCTCCTCGGTCTTGAACAGCGGGTGGTTGTCGAACGGATCGTCCGCCTTGTACCGATCGATCGGCATGTGCTCGAGCGCGGAGTTCCGTTCCTTCAGTTCCAGGTGATCCTTGATGACTTGCGCGAAATACGACGGTGTCTCAACCGGCATTCGTTCCCTCCCGTTCGGGGCCCCCGTACTGGGTCAGTCTAACCCGATTTCAGGCTGATTTCCGGGTCGAGACTACTAAAAGGCCCGGATCCTTGCGTTTCTTTCGACTCGATCCTTCCCGAGCCTCTTGGCCTCGTACAGGGCGCGGTCGGCTTGGGCAAAGAGCTGGCGCTCCTCCTCACCTGGCCGGTGCTGAGCCGCCCCGAAGCTGCAGGTGATGCCGAAAACGGCTCCGTCGCGGCCGTGGAAGGAGCGCTCCCGCAGGGCCGCCCGGACGCGCTCGGCGAGCTGGGCCCCACCCTCCTCGTCCGTCCCCGGGAGGAGGAGGACGAACTCCTCGCCGCCCCAGCGGCCGGCGAGGTCGGACTCGCGCAGCGTCAGACGGAGAACCTGCGCGAGCTCCCGGAGGACGTCGTCGCCGGCGTCGTGGCCGTACATGTCGTTGATCCGCTTGAAGTCGTCGAGGTCGGCGACGACGAGCGTGAACGGCGCCCCCATGCGGTCGGAGCGGGCGATCTCGTGCACGAGCGCGTCCTCGCACCCGCGCCGGTTGGCGATGCCGGTGAGCCCGTCGACGAGTGCCTGCCGTTCGACAATCGCGTGGAGCCGCGCGTTCTCGAGTGCGACCGCCGCGTGCGCCGCGAGCGACGCGGCCGTCATCCGGTCCTCGGCGTCGAAGGATCCGATCAGGACGAGCCGGCCGAGCCGTTCCCCGCCGACGGTGAGTGGGTGCTCGAGCCGGTCGCCGGGCGCGTGCTGGTTGCCCGCGGCGGCGGCGAGGCCTCCGCTCTGGATGGTCGCACCGACGGCGCCTGTCGCCTCGACGGCGGTCTCGACGACGACGCGCAGGAGCTGCTCGACGTCGTTCGTCACCGCGAGCGCCTCGCCGATGCGGGCGACGGCGATCCGCAGCCGCCCGCGTTCGGTGTCCAGCTCCTCGAGACGAGCCTGCAGCTGGTCGGCCATGGCGTTGAAGGCCGCGCCGAGTGTCGCGAGCTCGTCTCGGCCCTTCACGGGGACGCGCCGCCCGAGATGGCCTTGGGCGATGCCGCGAGCGGCCTCCGCGAGGGCGCGCAACGCACGCACGATCGACCGGCCCTCGAGGAACGCGACGATCCCGACCAGCACGACCCCGCCGAGCAGCGCGAGGAGCAACCGGTCGCGCGACGAGGCGTCGGCGGCGTCGATCGCCGACTGCGGCGTGAGCACCGCGATGGAGACGCCCGGGAGTGGCGGAGCGACGAGCGTGCGGTAACGGGTGCCGTGGACGCGTACGACGGCGATGCGACCGGCCGCGAGGGGAACCGTCCCCGCAAGCGGCGGGCTCGCGGCGAGGATGCGATCGCCCAAGAGGAGGACGAGGCGATCGTTCTGCGCGAGATCGGCGTGCTGGTGGAGCGCCGCGACGAAGGCGGCATCCAGCCGGACGGATGCGACGACGACGCCGGCGAGACCCCTGCTCGTGATCACGTCGGCCTGACGATGCACCGCGAGCGCCGGCGTATTGCCGACGCGGAAGCTCCCCGCCTGGACGGAGAGATGGGAAGTCGTCTTGAGCATTGCTTCGAGCACTGCACGGTCCCGCCGCTGGAGCGCGACCTGGAACGTCCGGTCGCGCGCGAGGCGTATCGCCGTGGTCTGGGCCACATCGGCCCGCTCCTGGTAGGCGGCGAGTGCCAGCCGGAGGTCGGCCTGGAGCCGTGCGTCCACCTTGCGGGCCTCGCTCTGCGCCGAGGCGGAGGAGAAGCCCCAGACGGCCGCGCCGGCGGGCACGAGCGTCAAAAGGATGAAATAGAGCGCGAGCTTGAGTTTGAAGCTGCCCAAAACGGCCCCCTCAGTATTCAAGCCCTCGTCCCGACCTGCCGATACCTCGGTTGAGTGATGCCATCGGCATCTGGGGTCGGAAACATGATTGCTATCACCCGAGGGGTCGTCGTAACAGTGTTGCTCGCCGGTGCGGTGGCGGGCGCGTCGGCGTTCCCGCGATTCTTCGCCGGCCCCGGCGGAGGGGAAACGCCCTCCTTCGTCCTACCAAGGGCTGCGGTGCAGCCGGCCATCGTTCGCGCCCTTGCGCTGCCGGCCCCGCACATCGCGCCCGCGACGCCAATCATCGTCACGCCGCTCGCGCTGCACGCAGCCGCGGCCATCGCGCCCCTGCAGCCGAAGCCGCGGCCGATCGTGATCCGTCGCGTGACGCCCGCTCCCACGAAGCCGGCCGCGCCTGCGACCGCGACGGCGTCCTCCGCCCCCGTCGTCATCGCGGCTCCGGCGGCTCCCGTCATCCGAACGCTGTTGGCTGCCAGTACCACTGCTCCGGCGCCGGCCCCCCATCCAGCGCCTGTCCCTCCTCCGGCGTCCGATACCACCGGCAAGGGGAACGGCCACCACAAGCAACCCGACCGGGTCATCGCCGCCGCGGCGCTACCACCGCAGCCGGTCGCGACGCCTCCACTAGGATCCGATCATGGCCCGCCTGCGCAGCAAACTCCGCCCGGGCCCGGTGGCGGTGACAGTGGCCCTGTTCGACCTGTGGAAGCGCCTGACACCGCAGCAGCGCCGCCAGCTCATGGCCATGGCCCGCCGCCATGGGCCCACGGTGGCGGCCAAGGTCACTAAGCTCAGCCGCCGCCGGCGCCCGTAACTAGTCGATACCAAGGGCCGCGCGCACGATGCGATCCTGCTCACGCAGGTGCGCGGTGGGGTATCCCTCGCTCGGGCTGGCGCGCCAGGGCCGCCCGGCGTACACGAGCGGTACACCTTCCGGCTTGGCTTCTTCGAGGCGGTGGCGGATGGCGCGGAACGGCCCCATGTTCTGCGGCTCCTCCTGCACCCACACGAGCTCGCGCAGGTTCGGATAGCCGCGGAGCAGCTCCGCCGCCTGCTTGACCGGGAAGGGATAGAGCTGTTCGAGCCGCGCGACCGCGACGCCTTGTGCCTCTCCGCGCCGCTCGTGCCCGGCGATGTCGTAGTAGACCTTGCCCGAGCAGAGGATGAGCCGCGTCGTGCGCTCGCGATCGGCGGTCGGGTCGTCGAGGAGCGGCCGGAACTCGCCGGCGGCGAGGTCGTCGAGCGTCGCCGACGCCTGCTTCATGCGCAGGAGCCCCTTCGGCGTCATCACGACGAGCGGCCGCGCGGTTGCGTCCAGCGCTTGCCGACGGAGCAGGTGGAAGGACTGCGCCGACGTCGTGCAGTTGACGATGCGGATGTTCTCCTGCGCTGCGAGCTGCAGGAAGCGCTCGAGACGCGCGCTCGAATGCTCCGGCCCGTTGCCTTCATAGCCGTGCGGGAGCAGCAGCGTGAGCCGCGACGTCTCACCCCACTTCGACAGGCCGGCGGAGATGAACTGGTCGATGATGATCTGGGCGCCGTTGACGAAGTCGCCGAACTGCGCCTCCCACAGCACGAGCGCTTCCGGCGCCGCCGCCGAGTAGCCGTACTCGAAGCCGAGGCACGCGTACTCGGACAGCGGCGAGTTGTGGATCTCGAACGACGCGATCGCCTCGTCGAGGTGCTGCATCGGCGTGAACGTCGCCCCCGTGTGCACGTCGTGCAGGACGGCATGGCGGTGCGCGAAGGTGCCGCGCTCGGTGTCCTGGCCGGTGAGCCTGACCGGGATGCCGTCCACGAGAAGTGACGCGTATGCGAGCGCCTCGGCCTGGCCCCAGTCGATCCCGCCCTGGTCAAGCGTCTCGCGGCGGCGCTCGAGCTGCTTCATCAACTTGGGGTGCGGCGTGAACCAGTCGGGGACGCGCAGCAGCTGCTCGTTGAGGTCGCGCAGCCGCTCGGCGGGCACGGCCGTGTGCACGATCGAACCGCTCGTCGCCGGGAGACGGTGCTCGACAGGCGCGATCTCGGGCTCGACGCCGAAGGTGCGCTTCAACTCCTCATGCGCGGCCTTCAGCTCGGCCTGCACCTCGCCGACGAGCTCGTCCGCGCGCTCCTGCGGCACGACGCCTTCCGCGACGAGGCGCGCCGCGTACAGCTCTCGCACGGTGGGATGTTCCGCGATGGCCGCGGCGAGGAGCGGTTGCGTGTACGCGGCCTCGTCTTGCTCGTTGTGGCCGTGACGCCGGTAGCCGACGAGGTCGACGACGACGTCGTGGCCGAAGCGCCAGCGGTACGCGTTCGCGAGGCGGATGGCGGAGACGGCCGCCTCCGGGTCGTCGGCGTTGACGTGGACGATCGGGATGTCGAAGCCCTTGGCGAGGTCGCTCGAGTAGCGCGTCGAGCGGGAGTCCTCGGGGTCGGTGGTGAAGCCGACTTGGTTGTTCGAGATCAGGTGCAGCGTGCCGCCGGTCGAGTAGCCGGCGAGCCCTTGCAGGTTGAGCGTCTCCGCCACTTCGCCCTGGCCCGTGAACGCGGCGTCGCCGTGGATGAGGATCGGCAGTGCGATCGTCGGATCGTGGTAGCCGTCGCGCGTGGAGCGGTCGGTCTGTTCCGCGCGCGCGCGCCCCTCGACGACGGGGTCGACCGCCTCGAGGTGGCTCGGGTTGGAGGCGAGCGTGACGGTGATCTCGCCCGCCTCGGTCTTGCGCGTGCCTTCCGCACCCAGGTGGTATTTCACGTCGCCGGTGCCGCCCTCTTCGCTGGAGACGACCGCCTCGATCGTCCGCTCGCCCTCGAACTCGCGCAGGATGACCTCATAGGCACGGCCGACGACGTGCGCGAGCACGTTCAGGCGACCGCGGTGCGCCATGCCGATTACCACCTCGTGCGCGCCGCCCGCGGACGCGAGCTCGACCGCCTCGTCCAGCATCGGCACCATCACGTCGACGCCCTCGATGGAGAACTGCTTCTGGCCGAGGAATGCGCGGCGCAGGTACTGCTCCATCCCTTCGACGCGCGCGAGGCGCGCAAGCAGTGCGATGCGCTCGGCGGTGTCCAACGGCTGCCGGTACCGGCTCGACTCGATCGCGTGGCGCAACCAGACGCGCTCCTCGTGGTCTGAGATGTGCTCGATCTCGTACGCCATCGTCCCGCAGTACGTCTCGCGCAGGTGCGGGAGCGCCTCGGCGAGCGTCTCGCCCGGCACGTGCAGTCGCAGCAGCGACGCGGGGATGCGCGCCTGCAGCTCCGGCGTCAGCTTCGGCACGAGCCGTTCCGGCTCGAGCGCCGGGTCGCCCGGCGGCTCGCTGCCGAGCGGGTCGAGGTGAGCGGCCAGGTGGCCGTGCATGCGGAAGGCCTTCACGAGCGCCATCGCTGCGGCGACGCCGCCGACGAGCTCCACATCCGCAACCGGCGCTGCCGGCTGCGGGGTGACGACCTGCTCATGTCCATTCCCAGTGCTGCGGGCTCCCTCGAGGAGCCGGGCAAGGCCGGGCTGCGCAGACAGAAGCTCGGGCGGCGCGCTCTCGAAGAGCTCGCGCCACTCCGCCGGCACTGCGCTCGGATTGTCGAGGTACTGCTCGAGCAGCAGGGCCGCGTACCCGGTGTTCAGCCCATCCACACTCTCTTTGTAGCAGCGCCCTAGGCCTTGCCAGCGACGAGCTTCGCCACTGCGACGAGGCGGGCGTCGGACACCGGCTTCGGCGCCGTCATGTTCACCTGGACGACAACGCGCGTATACGCGACAAACAGGTCCTTCGCCGACCGGCCCGCCATGTCGACTACCACCGCCTGCGATGCGCCCGGAACGGCGATCCGCCGCGCGCCGCGCGCCATGAACTGGCGCATGAGGACGAGGCCCTGCGACCGCGGATGGGTCGAGACGGTCAGCCCCGCCCGGAGGTCGGCCCGCTCCCACGTGCACATCCCGTTCACCGCGATTCCCGGCCGGTAGTGCTGGCCGGCGGCCTGGCGGATGGCGCTCAGCGGCGCCGTCCTGCAAAGGTTCTGCCCGGAGCCGATCGGTTGCACGGGAACAACTCCGATGAGCAGCGGGACGAACCAGACAAGCGCGCGCATGCGGTACCTCCTTCCGATGGTCGAAGCGGAGGGCAGCCCGGTCGGCTGCCCTCCGCTGCCGTCGGTCCCCTATGGGCCGATCGTGAACGTCTGGCTTCCGTTGCTTCCGCCGTACTTCACATCACCGGCGAAGCTCGCCGAGACGGTGTAGCCCCCATGCTTCTGGTTGAGCTTGATCGTCGCGCTCGCGATGCCGGCTGCGTTCGTCGTCGCGCTGATGGTCTGCGCCCCCAGCGTGAAGACGACGGTCCGCCCCGCGACCGCCTGGCCGAGATCGTCGACCACTTGAGCCGTGAGCGTGACGTTCTTGCTCGGCGTCGACGAGTTCGGCCCCGTGTACGTCGTCGTGCTCGTCCGTTGGGCGATAACGACGTGCGCCGTCGAGGTCCCGCACGCGTGATACGGATCGCACGCGGTCAGCGTCGCTGTGTACGTCCCCGGGCTCGCGTACGCGTGTATTGCGCTCGCACCGCCCGACGCACTCGGCGACCCGTCGCCGAAGTTCCAGCTGTACGTCAGGTACGGCTGCTCGTCCGTTCCCGGATCGAGCGCACTTCCGTTCAGCGCCACAGGAACGCCCCACTGCGCTCCGACGTCCGGCCCGGCGTTCGCGACCGGAGCCAGGTTGGCGATGGTCACGTTGAAGGACGCCGTTCCCACGTTGCCGTCACCGTCGGTGATGGACAGTTGTGCGCTGTACGTGCCCGGACCGTGGAACACGTGCTGCGGGTTGATGCCGTACTCGACGTCGCCGTCCGAGAAATGCCAGACGACGGTTGCGTTGCCGAGGCCGCAGACGCTCGAACTCGCCGAGGCGTCGAACGACATCGGGGTTCCCTCCACGCCACTGTACGGGCCGCCCGGATTCGCGGTCGGCGCGATGGCGTTCGGGAGTACAGGACCGAGGTCGACCTGCTGGTCGGGCGCGGTCATCGAGATCGGGCCGAGATCGGCGCCGCTCGTGCTGACGAGAGCCGGCGTGGTGTAGCTGCCGCCGAAGCCGAACGCGCTGGCGGCCAGCTGGAACTTCACGTCACCGGTGTACGTTGCGGGCTCTGCCTGGTAGCCGAGACCGGTGAGCGAGTAGCTGAGGTCGCTCCCGACCGGCTGCTGGCAGCCGATGGCGATCGGATCGGAGACCGAGGACGGCGAGCTGCCCGTGAAGTTCAGAGGGCTGTTCGGGATCGGCAGCCCACCGCTGATCACAGCCACGCGCACCGTCGTGACGCCCGTTCCCGTCACGTGCACGGTCTCGTCGAGGATGAGGTTGACGGAGACGCTCGCGAAGTCGAACAGGTTCGCCGACCAGATCGGGATCGTCTTCGTGTTCGAGCAGTCACGCGCGGACTCGCCCGGCAGAGGCATCTGGCACGGGATCGTGTCCGAGTCGGTGATCGGACCGACGCTGAGCGTGTCCGTCGTCGGCACCCAGTGGTTGCAGTCGGCGTTGCTCACCGCCGCCGCAGCACAGCTCAGGCTGCCGGTGTCCGGCGACCCGAACAGCCCGACCGTGCCGGTGAGGCTGTAGTTGATGGTCACGCTCCCCGAGCCGGGCGTGAGCGTGTCCGTCACGTTGACGGTCTGGCCGTGGCGGATGTCGCTCGCCGCGTAGGACGCATCGATCGTGGTCGGATTCGTCCACGACGCCTGCGCTTGGATTTGTCCGGAGACACCGAAGCCCCACGTGTTGAGGACGCCCGTGGGATCTGTGAAGAACGCGTCTGGTGCGCATTCGTCGCACACAGCGATCGCGGACAGGATGTCCGTGTTGCTGCCACTCCCTGAGAATGTCGGACTCATGGTCTGGTGCGCAGCCGACGCCAGCGCCGGCATTGCGGCGAAAGCGAGGAGTGCGAGCCCGACGATCAGAAGCCCCCTGCGGATGGATCTCGACATTCGAACCTCCTTCGGCGAGGCGAAGGGGCTGCCGCCACCTGCCTGCGTCCCCGCGTTTCACGACCTCGAGGTGCGTGAGCACCTCCCGCCGGGGAGCATCGATCGTCGTCGTCACGCCGGCGTCACGGCCGCGTCACGGCCGCGTCACCGGTCCGGGCGTCAGCTCGGGCCGAGCGCGTCGATCAGCGCGGTGAGCTGTTCCGTCGGCTCGATGCCGAGTTGGTCGTGGAGGAGCCGCCGGCAGGCGCTGTACTGCCGGATCGCCTCGACGGCGTTGCCGGCGGCGATGTGGACGCGGATGAGCGCGCGATGCGCGCTCTCCCGGAGCGGCTCCGTCGCCACGGACAGGAGCCCGAGCTCGAGCGCCTCGCCGAGACGTCCGGCACTCGCGCGCCGCTCGCACAAGGTCTCGAGCGCGGACAGGCGCACCTGGCGGAACGGCTCGCGCTCGAGCTGGACCCATTCCTCGTACCAATCGGGCAGCAGGTCGGCGCGCAGGAGATCGACGGTGTCGACCCGTTCGTTTCCCGGTGATCCGTCGAGAATGCGCTGCGCAACACGTTCGGCGACGCGCAGGTCGATCTCCACGTCTGGGCCGAGCTGAAGGCGCCCGTCGACTGTGATGAGAAGGCCTGGCACCTGCTTCTGCACGCGCCAGAGCGTCGAGCGAAGGTTCGCAGCCGCGCGTGCCTCGGAGGAGTCGATCCACAACATCCCAGCGGCGTACTCACGGCGGACCGGATGCGGCCGCAGTGCGACGAATGCGGTCAATCGCTGCGGACCGATCGGGAGCTGCATCGGTCGCCCACCGCAGACGATCTCGAAACCGCCAAGCAGATGGAGATGAACGACTTCCTTGGGGGGCCGCAGCGATGAGCGAGACTCCCTCACGGGTTGCTCCTTCGCTGACTGAAACGCGCTTTCGACGTTAGTGCAACGCCGGGGGAGTGTCAACGAAGTCCGGTTGCTACCAGAGCGCGCGCCCGGTGATGACGGTGATCATCATCCCGAGGAAGAAGCAGACGGCGACGGTGAGCACCGCGACGAGCGGGAGGCGCTTGCCTCGGCCGGTCATGCCGGCGCTGATGAGCGCGAGCAGCATCGCCGGGGCGAGGAGGCGGATCGGGTGCCAGGCGAGCGAGATGAGGCTGGCGAAGATCGCGAGTGACGCGAGGTACCCGGCGACGGCCTCCGTGTGGCTCCGGTCCGGCTCGGCGGCCTCGATGCTCGTGAACGGCTCGGTGCTCATCGACGTTCAGCGTACGCGCGCGCGGCGTGCGCGGTGCGGGGGTACGAACGCGTCGGCCCGCCGTGCGGTCGCCGCGGACGAGCTCTCCTGCGCCGTCCGCCGCCGGGGCCGGAGTCGTCCGGCCCGATCCGGGCGGTCACGGCCGCGCCTTCCTCTGGCTTCGGCTCGGCCTTGACGGCGTAGTAGACGACCGAACAGAGGTAAACGATGGGGATCTTCAGGATCACCATCAGGAACACGATCTCCCAGATCGAGTCCGGCCCATGCACCGAGGTGAGTTTACCCGGGTTAGAGGGCTCCAACCTTGGAGAGAACAAGACCATGAGCCAGGAACAGCTCCAATCCCTGCTGGACCACGGCGAAGAAGCCGGGTCGATCAGCCTGTCCGCGTTCAACGACCTCGTTGCCGACCTCGAGCTCGATGCCGACGACCTCGCGGCGGTGTACGAGCAGCTCGAGCAGCGCGGGATCGACCTCACGGACGACGGCCACGAGGAGGCCGAGGCGCCGCACTACGCGAACGATGAGGTCGCCGCGATGACGACCGATTCGCTGCAGCTCTTCCTCAACGAGGCGGGCCGCTATCCGTTGCTGAGCGCGGCGGAGGAAGTCGGGCTCGCGAAGAAGATCGAGCGCGGCGACCAGCAGGCGAAGGACAAGATGATCAACTCCAACCTGCGGCTCGTCGTGTCGATCGCGAAGAAGTACCAGGGGCATGGACTGTCGCTGCTCGACCTCATCCAGGAAGGGATCATCGGGCTCATCCGCGCAGTGGAGAAGTTCGACTGGCGGCGCGGCTACAAGTTCTCGACGTACGCGACGTGGTGGATCCGGCAAGCGGTGCAGCGCGGCGTCGCGAACAAGTCGCGCACGATCCGCATCCCGGTGCACATCGTCGAGCGCGAGCAAAAGATCGCGCGCGCGGAGCGGGAACTGACGTCACAGCTCGAGCGGCCGCCGACCGACGAGGAGGTCGGGAAGAAGGCCGGGCTCGCGCTCAAGCACGTGCGCGAGGTGCGCCATGCCGCGCGCACGGTGGCGAGCCTCGACAAGCCGCTCGGCAACGAGAGCGAGACCGCCTTCGGCGACCTCGTCGCGCAGGATGCCGGCGACGTCGAGGAGGAGGTCGTGCTGGGCCTGAGCGAGCAGACGCTGCGCACCGCGATCGAGAAGCTGCCCGATCGCGAGAAGCAGGTGATCAAGCGTCGCTACGGCATGGACGGCGATCCCGACCCGAAGTCGCTCGAGCAGATCGGCCGCGAGATGGGCATCACGCGCGAGCGCGTGCGGCAGATCGAATTGCAGGCGCTGCAACGACTCGCCGGCCAGCGCGAGATCGCAGCGCTCTCGCCGGCCGCTTAGCCCATCTCTATTTCGACCGGCATACCTATCCGGCCGAGGGCACGCACGTGGCGGTGGTGCGAGCGCAGCGCTCTCCACAGCGACGGCTGCACCGTGTAGCGGACGCCGTGTCGCGCCGCGTTGCGCCTGACGATCTCCGCGATGCGCGGGTAGTGCACGTGCGCGACGCGCGGGAAGAGGTGATGCTCGATCTGATAGTTGAGGCCGCCGAGCAGCCAGGTCAGGACCGGGTTGCGCGGGCAGAAGTCGACCGTCGTCTCCACCTCGTGCACGGCCCACACACGTGGGCTGGCGGTCAGTTCCGCCGCTGAGGTGAAGTCGGCCTCCTCCACGCAGTGCGCGAGCTGGAACGTGGTCGCGGTAATGAGGCTCGTCATCGCCGTGAAGCCCACGTAGCCGAGCACGACTACCCACCACGGGTAGACGAAGAGCGGCGCGACGATCGCCCAGCCGACGAAGAGGAGCTTGCCGCCGATGAGGCCTGTCAGGTCCCACCGCTTCGGTGCATGGAGGGCGCTGTTCGCGATCCGGCCGCGGATGATCGCGGCCGCGTCGGCACCGATCTGCCACCGGATCACCATCACGCAGTAGAGCGGCCAGATGTAGAGGTGTTGCAGCCGGTACCAGCTCCGCGGCTCCTGCGACGGCATCAGGCGGGCGAACGGCGTCTGGTTGATGTCGTCGTCGTAGCCGTCCACGTTCGTGTACGTGTGATGCGCGACGTTGTGTTTGACGCGCCACGCGTAGCTGCTGATCCCGAGCAGCGCGTCCGCGCTCCAGCCCATCAGGTGGTTCGCGCGCCGCGTGCGGAAGTACGCACCGTGGTTCGCGTCGTGCTGGATGCAGAAGCCGACGAGGATCGCTCCCAGGCTGAGACCGGCGAGGGCTACAAGCCCGAGCGCGATGCCGGGATGCAGGAAGATGAGCGAAGCCCAGGAGCCGGCGAGCACGCTGAACGCGACGACCGACTTGACGTACAGCTGGATGTTCCCGCGCAGCCGAGTCCGTCCCCCGCCGAGGTAGAGGTCGACCTCGCGCCGCGTGTCGCGGATGAAATCGCCGCCGTTCTCGAACGACACCTTGGCCGGCAGGACACTCATGCGGCGAGCTCCTCTCTGAAGACGAGCACGGCGTTGTGGCCGCCGAAGCCGAAGCTGTTGCTCAACGCGACGCGCACCGGAAGATGACGCGCCTCGTTGGGGACATAGTCGAGATCGCAAGCGGGATCGGGCGTCTCGTAGTTGATCGTCGGCGGCACGACGTCGTCCCGCAGCGCGAGCACCGTCGCGGCCGCCTCGACCGCACCCGCGGCACCGAGGCAATGACCGGTCGCGCCCTTGATCGACGAGATGGGGATCGACCGCGCCTTCTCTTCACCGAGCGCGAGCTTGATCGCGGCCGTCTCGGTCGCGTCGCCGAGGCCGGTCGAGCTGGCGTGCGCGTTCACGTAGTCGACCTCGTCCGTCCTGAGGCCGGCGTCTGCGAGCGCAGCAGCGACCGCACGCGCCTGGCCGACTCCCTCAGGATCAGGCTCGGTCATGTGGAACGCGTCCGAGCTCATCCCGTAGCCCGCGAGCTCGGCGTAGATCGTCGCCCCGCGCTCCCGCGCGTGCTCGAGCTCCTCGAGGACGAGGACTGCCGCTCCTTCGCCCATGACGAAGCCGTCGCGATCGGCGTCGAAGGGCCGGCTCGCGCGGGCAGGATCGTCGTTCCTGCGCGACAGCGCGCGCATCGCGGCGAAGCCGGCGATCGCGATCGGCGTGATCCCCGCCTCGCTCCCGCCGCAGAACATGACCTCGGCGCGTCCAAGCCGGATCGCGTCGTAGCCCTCCCCGATCGCCATCGCCGACGCGGCGCACGCCGTGCACGGGGCCCCGACGGGACCGCGCGCGCCGAGCTCCATCGACACCCAGCCCGCAGCCATGTTCGGCATGAACGCCGTCACGAGGCGTGGGTGGATGCGCGCGGCGTCCGCGCCGGCGCAGCACTCGGCAAGGCTCGCCACTCCTCCCTGTGCGGTCGCGATCGACGCACCGACGCGGTCCGGTGCCGCTGCGATATCGACTCCTGCGTCGGCCTCCGCCATGCGCGCGGCCGCCACTGCGAACTGCGCGAACCGATCCGTGCGTTGCAGCGTTCGCCGCTCCAGCCACTGCCCGGGATCGAACTCGCGCGCCTCGCAGCCGATCCGCACAGGATGGCCGTCCGTGTCGAATGCGGTGACGGCGGCGCCGCTGCCTTCACCTGCGATCAGGCGGCTCCAGGTCGTCTCGATGTCCGGACCGAGCGGGGTCACCGCCCCAAGGCCGGTCACTACGACTCGACGACGCCCTGACACTGCCACTCACGGTAGCTTGCCTCAGGCGGTGAGGCGGAGCCGCGCGGCCTCGCGCCGCACGGCTCCGACGATTTGCGCCGGATCGCACGGCTTTCTCAGAATCGCCGAGGCGCCGGCCGCGAGTGCATCGCCGCGCGCTCCCTCGACGCCGGTCACGACGATAACCGGAACGGATGGATCGAGCGCGTGCAGGTACCGGCAGACGGAGAGCCCGTCGACGAACGGCATTTCGATGTCGAGGAGCGCGGCATCCGGGAGTGGGCGCCGCTCGAGCGCCGTGAGCGCTGCACGTCCGTCGGCCACCGCGGTCACCTCGAAGCCGCCGGACTCGAGCCAGATCGAATACAGCAACCTGAGGGCGCTGTTGTCCTCGGCAACGAGGATGCGATCCATTGTCCCGATGAAACCGCCCGCGACTAAGAACCGCGTGTGTCCGCCGTTAAACCGGCGGGAGCACGCTGCAGCGACTTCCGCCCAACCGGGATGACAGTGGCCGCTCCGTCGTTGTTCCACCCGCGCCAGCGCGGGGAACCGTTCTGCACCGACCATTGCGACGCGAGGGTGAGCCTCCGGCACCAACTGGCGCATAGCGGCCAGGCGAGGAACCTCTCCGCCGCGTCCCAGTCCAGGTCGATCTGATGCGGCGTCCCGTGCTCGTGGTGGACGGCGCCGACGACGAGACGGGCGCCCGCTTGCCACAGGCGGACGTGGTAGCGCATCGTTGGATCGGAGCCATCCGGGAAGGCGAGCTGCGCTTCGACGGGAACGAGCGTGGAGCCCGCGAAGTAGAGCCACTGCGTGCTTCCGGACGTATCGGTCCAGCCGGCCGCGTGCAAGCGGGCGGTCACGCCCTGAAGCGTCTGCCCGGGAAAGAGGACATTGATCGGGTCGCAGTCGCCTGTCCAGCCGACGACGTCGTCGTCGACCCGCACGCAGCTCATGTTTCCCGGCGCAATCGTGAACACGGCGAACGACACGCCGCCGAACGACCCGCGGTTTGCTCCGGCGCCGTCGGCCAGCGTGAGGGCTGCCGCGACCGAGACGGCCGCGAGCGCGAGGAGCCGCGGAACCATGTGGCACGACCCTAGCGTCGATCTAGGCGGGGCCCACCGCGATTGCCGCTGCACGCCGGGTCACCAGTATCGCGAGCGCCCGCTCGACGGCCGTGTAGACGACCAAGCAGTAGACCCAGCCGAACAGGATGTCGACGACGTAGTGCTCGCCCGTGTAGACGAGCGCGAACGCCATCACGATCGGATAGAGCCAGAGCAGATGGCGCCACCGCGTTCGAAGGTGGCGCACGAGGAAGAGGGTGATCAAGAGCGTCTGCGCCGCGTGCAGTGAGGGCAACGCCGCGACGATGTTGGCATAGCCCGTTCCACGCTCCCACAGCGGGTCGAGCCGAAGCAACGGCACGTGTAGGTTGAGCGTGCCGATGAGCTGGTGGACAGGCGGCACGTGCCCGTCACGCCCGGCCAGCCAGGGCGGCTCCGAGGGATAGACGATGAACGTCAGGCAAGAGACCAGCGCGAGCGTCACGAGCGCGACGGCGAACTGCCGGAACCAGGCGGGGCGGAACCACCAAAGGGTGACGAGCAGGAACGGCGTCGCGAGGAAGTAGCTGACGTATGTGGCGAGCGCGACGTAGTCGTACCAGGCGATGTGCGCGGCGCCATGCCACAGGTGATGCTGCAACCAGATCGTCGGCAGCGAGCCGGCGCCGATGATCTTGTCGACCGCGATCTGCCCGGCAAAATGAACCGGGAACCATCCGCGCGATCCGAGACCGCGGGCGAGGTCGTACGCCCAGAGGGCGAGCAGCAGTGGCGCCCAGTCGACCGCCAGCCCGATGACGAAGCGGCGCAACCGGGCGACACTTCCGACCGACGCCGCGAGCACGCCGCCGAGCAGGAGGGGTACCAGCATGTCGCGCGAGGCCGGAATCCCGCCCACGGAGAGCACGACGTTCGCAGCGAAGCCGAGGTACGCGAGGACGGCTGCGGCTCGGAGCAGCCGGCGAAGGCCGAGGGGACTGACAACGACCTGGCGGGTGCGATCGAAGACGACCAGGAGGCCGCGAATCCCACCGGACCATCGTTAGACGATGTTAAGACGCTCGTAAAATCGGCGTACCCGCCGGTCAGGCCGAGAGCAAGCCGGCCGCGACCTTGCCGACCCGGCGGCCGATCTCGGTCAGCCGGTACTCGACGCGCGGCGGGCGCGTGTCGAGCACGCGCCGCTCGAGGATCCCCGCTTCCTCGAGCTCCATCAGGCGCGCCGCGAGGGTGCGCGGCGGGATCGTCTCCAGCGCCTGCTTGAACTCGTTGAAGCGGACAGCGCCCGCCTCGGACGATGCCCACAGGATGGCGAGGACCCAGCGCCGCCCGAGGAGGTCGGCCGCACGGGCGACCCCCTCGGGCAGCGGCTGGCAGTTCCTACACCGCATGGAGCGTCGGCTGGCTCTTGGGCTCGAGTGCGAGGTCGAGCACCTCGCCGAGCGTCATCACCGGGTGGAACCTCATCGCCTCGCGCACGTCCGCAGGGACGTCGTCGAGGTCGGCGCGGTTCCGCTCCGGGATGATCACGTCGGTCAACCCTGCGGCGTGCGCCGCGAGCACCTTCTGCTTCAGCCCGCCGATCGGCAGCACGCGTCCCTGCAGCGTGACCTCACCGGTCATGCCAACGGTGTGCTTCACCGGACGCTCCGACAGGAGCGATGCGAGCGCGGTCGCCATCGTGATGCCGGCGCTCGGGCCGTCCTTCGGGATCGCGCCTGCGGGCACGTGCACGTGGAACGAGCGATCGGTGAACGCGGACTGGTCGACACCGATATCCTCGGCGTGCGAGCGGATGAACGAGAGCGCGATGCGCGCCGACTCCTTCATCACATCGCCGAGTTGGCCCGTGAGCAACAGTTCGTTGCCGCCTTCCATCGATGTCGCCTCGACGAAGAGCACGTCGCCACCCGTACCCGTCACTGCGAGGCCGGTGGCCACGCCGGGCACAGCGGTCCGCTCCGCCGCCTCCTGGAAGAACCGCTGGCGTCCGAGCGCGTCGCGGACGACGTCGACGCCGACCTCGACGGGCGGCTCGACCTCGGCGGACGCGATCTTCGTCGCGGTCTTGCGCAGGATCTTCCCGAGCTCACGCTCGAGCTGGCGGACGCCGGCCTCGCGCGTGTACTCGGAGACGACCAGCTCGATCGTCTTGTCGCCGATCGAGACCTCGTCCTCGAGCAGCCCGTTCCGCTCACGCTGCCGCGGCCACAGGTAACCGCGTGCGATCGCCGTCTTCTCGTCCACCGTGTAGCCGTCGAAGCGGATGACTTCCATCCGGTCGAGCAGCGCGGTCGGAATCGTGTCGGCGATGTTCGCCGTCGCGATGAAGAAGACGTCGGACAGGTCGAGCTCGACGTCGAGGTAGTGGTCGCGGAACGAGTGGTTCTGCGCGGGGTCGAGGACCTCGAGCAGCGCCGCGGACGGGTCGCCGCGCCAATCGGCGCCGACCTTGTCCACCTCGTCCAGCAGGATCACCGGGTTCATCGTCTCCGCGTCGCGCAGCGCGCGCACGAGCCGGCCCGGAAGCGAGCCGATGTACGTGCGGCGATGGCCGCGGATCTCCGCCTCGTCCCGGATGCCGCCGAGCGACATACGCACGAACTCGCGGTTGAGCGCGCGCGCGACCGACTCCCCGATCGAGGTCTTGCCCGTACCGGGCGGCCCGATCAGCGTCAGGATGGCGCCGCTCTTCTTGTCGTTCGGGATACCGCGCTCCTGCCGCAGCTTGCGCACGGCGAGGTACTCGACGATGCGGTCCTTCACGTCGTCGAGACCGGCGTGGTCGTTGTCGAGCACTTCACGCGCGTTGACGGGATCGAGACGCTCCTCGGAGCGCTTCCCCCAAGGCACGGACGTAAGCCACTCGAGGTACGTGCGGATCATGGATGCCTCGCCGGAGCCCTCGCCCATCGTCTCCAGGCGTCGCAGCTCGCGCTCGGCCTGAGCACGGACCTCGTCCGGCATGCCGGCTTCCTCGATCTTCGTGCGGTACTCCTCGACGACGGACCCTTCGTCCTCGCCGAGCTCCTTGCGGATCGAGTTCAGCTGCTGGCGCAGGAACCACTCGCGCTGCTGCTTCTGCGCACCGGACTCCACGTCCTCGCGGATGCGGGCACGCACCTGCAGCTCGGCGAGCCGCTCGCGCTGCAGCTTGACCGCGAACTCGAGGCGCTCGACGACGTCGACCGTCTCGAGCAGCTCGACGCGCTGTGCGAAGGAAATGTCGGGCGCGTACGCGCACGTGTCTGCGAGCGCGCCGGCTTCGGTGATGGAACGCAGGAACTGGCCGATGCGCTCGTCCGCGTCGCGCAGCTCGAGGATCTCCTCGACGACGGCGCGGTACTCGCGCTCCAGCTCGCGCGTCTTGACGGGAGCCGGGTTCTCGTCCTCGATCTCCTCGACCTCGACGCGCAGGTTGCCCTGGGGGTCGGTCCGGGCGGCGCCGATGACGCCGCGGTGCTGGCCGGTCAGGACGACGGCCGTGCCGGCGCCGCGTGGCAGGCGGACGCGCTCGTCCACCCGGGCGACGGTGCCGACCTTCGCGTACTCCTGCCCGTGCTGGGGCACGAGCAGCACTTCGGTTTCATCCCCGGTCTCGACCGTCAGGGTGACGGTCATGCCCGGGAAGACGACCGTGTCCTCCAACGGGACGAGAAGCAGGTCACTCACGATTCGGTCACTCTCCATTCGGTGTACTAGGTATCCAGATTGTACCGATGGAGAACGACCTTCGTCCGCCTGGTAATCCCGGGCCGGGAGACGGCTAGGAAAGCGCCGTCGCGCGGGCGACGACGATCTCGGCTGCCCGCACCAGCAGGGCACTCGGCATGGCTTCAGGCACGTGGACGAAGCCGCCGGTCGTCCCCGGGCGATCTTCGAGGAGGCCCATGAGGGCGTAGAAGACGTGGTTGCAGAGGAAACCTCCGGCGGTGCGCGAGGCCTCGGCCGGGATGCCCACCGCCGAGAGCGCGGCGACGATCTCGTCCACCGGCAGCGTCGAGCGGTACGCGACGGGGCCGATCGGGTCGATCTCCGCGGTGGAGACGGCGCCGTCGTTGTCCTCCGACTCGGAGCCATCGAGGTTGAGGGCGAACCGCTCCACGGAGATCACCTCGCGGTCGGCCTGGCCGAAGCAAATGACGACGTCGGGGTCGGCCAGGCGAACGGCGCCGCGCAGAGCGTCCGCCGCGCGCGCATACGAGACGGGCAGAACGACACCGCCGAGCGCCTCGGCGATCTGCTGCGACGTGTTCACGTCGGATCCGCCGAAGGGCTCGAAGCCGGTGACGAGGACGCCGCTCACGCCACCTCGTCCTCGAGGCCGACCGCCGCGAGCGCGGCGACCAGGTGCGGATGCTCCTCGACGCGCGCAACGCGTCCCTCGTGCGTCGTCACGACCGCCGCGTAGCGGCCGACGAGATAGAAGCGCCGCGACTGCAGCGGCCGCTCGTCGGTCTCGTCCGGCTCGATGCGGGAGAAACGCATGCTGATCACGACGCGGTCGCCGACGCCGATGCAGCGGTCGACGGTGACGTGGTACCCCTCCGCGACGCGCTCGGCGAGGATGGCGAGCACGTCGTCGCGGTCGAACGCTCCCTCCGCCTCCGCGCCGACCCATTCCACCTCCGGGTCGAGCATCGCCTCGATCGCGTCGAGGTCGCCGGCGACGAACGCGCGGTAACCCCTGAGGAGAAGGTCAACTCCTTCTTGACTCATGCCGCGAGGGTAGCCAGCGGGAACTGCACCTGCGCGTGCTCGATGAGCACCGGGTCGTGCGTCGCGCACACGATCGCCGTGCCCGTCGTGCGCGCGAGCTCGGCGAAGAGCGCGCCGACGGCACGCGCGTTCGCCTCGTCGAGCCGCGCGGTCGGCTCATCCGCGAGGAGCAGCGCAGGCTTCGCCGCGAGCGCACGCGCGATGGCGACGCGTTGCCGCTCCCCCATCGACAACCGCGCGACGCGCTGGTCGGCGAGCTCGGCGAGGCCGACGGCGGCGAGCGCCGCGTCGGCGCCACCGGCATCGGCGCCGCGCAAGGCGAGAGCGAGCTCGACCGTCTCGCGCGCGGTGAGGAACGGGACGAGATCCGTTCCCTGCGTGACGAGACCGATGCTGCTGCGCCGCAACAGCGCGAGCCCGGTCTCGTCGAGGCCGGAGAGCGCAGTCCCGAGCACGCGCACGTCGCCGGCCGTCGGCCGGCCGAGGCCTGCGAGCAGGTGCAGCAACGTGGACTTCCCCGTGCCGGAAGGCCCAGTGACCGCCGAGAACGCACCTCCGCCGAACGCGAGCGACAGATCGTGGAAGACCTCGGTCGCGCGCGCGCCGCGCCCATGCACCTTCGTCAGGGCCACCGCCTCGGCGACGACTGCTCCCGGTTGTGCCTCCGCCGGCACGGCGCTCTCCACCGCCTCGTGGGCGGCGGTGTGGACGAACACGCCGCCAGGCCTCGGCTCCAGGCGCGCACGCGTCGTCCTGCCGAGCAACTCCTCGGGGATGCGGATCCAGCCGCCGCGGTTCACGACCGCGTCGTCGTCGACCGCACTGACTCGGCCGTCGCGGATCTGCACGACGCGGTCGGCGACAGCGGCGGACTCCGGATCGTGGCTGACGATGAGCGTCGTCACACCCGCCTCCCGCGCAAGCTCGCGGATGAGCGCGTAGATCTCGGCGGCGTTCGCAGCGTCGAGCTCGCCGGTGGGCTCGTCTGCGATGAAAAGCCGCGGGCCGTGCGAGAGCGCGGCGCACAGCGCGACGCGCTGCTGCTGTCCGCCGGACAGCTCGCCCGGCCGCGCATCGCGCTTGCCGGCGAGGCCGACGCGCTCGAGCAGCCGGTCGGCGGTGCGCCCGCTTTCAGCGCGATCGACGCCGACCAGGTCGAGACGCAGCGCCACGAGCTGGCGCGCGGTCAGCTCAGGCGCGAGGGCACGTTCGTAGTGCTGGTCGGCATAGCCCAACGTGCGCGAGCGGTAGCCGGCGAGTGCGCGGCCGCGCAGCGTGCGCAGATCGTGCTCGAACACGCGCACCGTTCCCGCGGACGGACGGTCGAGGCCGGCGAGGATGCGCAGGAGCGTGCTCTTGCCCGATCCGCTCGGCCCGAAGACGACGACCAGCTCGCCCTCCTCGATGTCGAGGGACAAACCCTGGAGCGCAGCGGCTGCGCCTTCTGCGGACGGATAGATGCGGAAGAGGTCGGTGGCCTCGACGGCGCTCATCGCAGCTTTCTCACGGCGACGCCCGCGGCAGCCGTCGACCCGGCGACGAGGCATACGAGCGCGATGGCGGCGAGCGGCCAGTCGAACACGAGCACGAGCGGCGGTAGCGGCGTTCCCGCTCCCGCGGTGACGGAGACGACGGCGACGACCAGCGCGCTCACCACTGCACCGGCGGCGATCCCGCCGCCGATTCCCACCGCTGCGACCGCCTCGGCACGGAGCACCAGGTGGCGACGCAGCTCGGCCGGCGTGACGCCCTGCGCGGAGAGATCGAAGAGCTCGCCCGTCTCGTCGCTGCGGTCGCCGACGACGCCGAGCAGCACGCCGACAGCCGCGAGCACGAGGCCGACGATCGCGGCCACGAGCAGCAGCGCGAGCGAGCCGCGCGCGAGCGGATCGCTGCGCAGAGCTTCTTCGGTCGCGCGCTGCGAGACGATCGCGAGCGAGGGGATGCGCGGACGTTTGGATGCGTCGAGCCAGATCTCGCTCGCGGTCGCCGTTCCCGGCTCGACCGTATTCGCCGCCGTCAGCCACGTCGGGAGGTCGGCGACGACGAGATCGCCGTCGACGGAGGGGAAGTTCCGCGCGACGCCGACGATGCGGCCCTCGATCGTCTCGTCCTCGACGTGCAGCGGCAGGAGGCCGCCCACCCCGACGGAGCGCGCGAGGTCGGGTGACACGACGACGGGGACCGGCACGCCCTCGAGCGGCTCGGTCGGACGCAGGATCGAATCGGACGCCCTGTTGACGACGTAGCGCAGCGTCGTCCCGCGCATGCGCACCCCGTTCGTCCCGATCCAGCCGGCGAAGCGCCGGTCGAGGCGAAGCGTGCCGACCGATGCGTCGTTGACGCTGAGCGCAGTCCCGCTCTCTCGATGCCCGGCCACGAACGCGGCCGTCTGCGGAAACGAGAGCCGCATCGCGATGACGCGACCACCGCGCGCCTCGGGTGGCAGCCGCACGCTCGGCGCGTGCATTCCGCGGCCGAGCTCTCCGAGGGAGAGCAGCGTGAAGTCGCCGCGCGGGTCGAGCACGTTGAGCTGGATGCCGACCCGGTCGCCGGTGATCGTCAGCGGCACGGTCAGGCGCGTCGCGCTCGCAGGCAAGTCGAAGCCGCGCAAGCGCGGCGTCACCGGCGGAGCAAGTGCGTGCGCGAGTGCGCGCGGCGACAGGGACGAGAAGTCGGAGCGCCACCCGTCGGCGCGCGGAATCTCAGCCGCCGGCAGCGCCAGGAGCGTGAAGTCGATGCCGCGGTTCGCGGTGACGAATCCGCTGTCGCGCAACACGGGCGTGCCGAGGTGCGGTGCAGCCTGTTGCACGGTGACGAGCTTGGAGAGGTCCTCCTGCAGCACATACGGGGCCGGAACGGCATAACGGGCTTGTTCCGTCTCCCCGCGCTGGAGCGTCGCGCGATACGAGAAGGCGAACAGCGCGACGCCGACACTGAGGACGAAGAACACGACGGACAGCAGCACCCGGCCGGGCGAACGTGCGAGCGACAGCAGCGCCAGCCGCACGGGCGGCGGCCCGCGCCGCCCCGCCCATTCGAGCGCACGCAGGAGCGGCGCGAGCACGCGTGCGGCCGCGACGGCAAGCACGAACAGGACGAGGCCCGGCAGGAGCAGGAGCACGATGCCGGTGCCACCGCCGGACGCGAGCGTCGACGTGTCCGTCTTCCCGCGCGCGAGCGCAAGGAGAATCGCGACGAGCGCGCCGATTGCGGCGACGTCGGCCGCGGTGAGCGTGACGCCGCCGAAGGCGATCTTCTCGAGGCGCAGCGCGGCGAGCATCACGAGCGCGGTGAGTGCGGCGAGCGCGACGGCAATCCCGAACGCGCGGACGGTGAAGAGCGAGTGGTCGACCGCGAGCCAGCCGGGCGCACCGAGATGGCGGGCAAGCAGCGCGCCGGCGCCGCTGCCGGCGATCCAGCCGGCGATGCTGGAGACGATCGTGATCGCCGCCACCTCGGCCGCGGCGACGAGCAGCACCTGGCCGCGGCTCGCGCCGAACCAGGTGAGCCGCCGGCGCGTCGCGTCGTAGTCGCGGCGCAGCCTCGTCGACGCGAGCACCGCGAATCCGAGCAGAAGCACAGCGGCGTCGCCGCCGAGCACGAGCAGCCGCTCGCCGGCGACACGGCTCGTCGCGCGTACCGCCGCGATCGTGTCGAGCGGTGCGGAGACGGAGAAGATGTCGCTCTTTTCCTCCAGCTGCGACTGCGCGCGGTCGATGCGCGCGCCGAGGCTCGCGAGATCCCAGTCGTGGATCGAACCGGGCGCGAGCGGCACGACCCAGCCGTACGTGCGCGCGATGAGCGGCGCGTCGGGGAGCGGCGTGCGCGTGAACGCGCTCACGCCGTCGGCGAGCAAGATCGGGGGCCGGTTCGCACCGGCGGCGGCGAAGTACGCCGACAATGGGGCGCCGCTGCGGAACGTCGCGCGGCCGACGACGTGCAGAAACGGCAGCTTCGGCGCCGCCGGTGCTCCGCCGATCTGGATCAGCTCGCAGTCCGACGGCGTGCACGCGTGCGGGAGCCGGCCGCTGCGGAGGACGAGCCAGCGCGAAAGCCCGTCCACGGCGCCGAGGTTGACGAAGGCGCCGCCCCACGTCGCCTGGCGGAAGACCTCGACCGCGAACGCCGGATGGTGCAGCACGGGCTCGAGTGCGCCGCGCGCGAGCCGGTCGAGCTGCGGGTAGCTCAGGTTCGACTGCGCCGGGACGCCGCTCCACACCGCCTGCACGGCGCGGTCGGACGGCTGCAGGCCGGCGAGAGCGCGCTGGACGGCGCGGTCCTGAACGGCGACCGCGCCGACCGCGGTCATGGCGAGGACGCCGGCGCCGACGGCGATCCCGATCGCCGCCAGCAGGTTCCGCTGCGCATGGGCGCGCAGCCGGACGGCGGCCAGCCGGATGGGCACCACCAGCCGCCTCCCACGCACCGAGGGGACGATAGCCCGGGCCGGCTTCGGGTACCAATGGGGTGATGCGCGTCCTCGTCGCCGACGACAGCCCCCACCTCGTCCTCCTGTACAGAGCCGTTCTCGAGGACGCCGGCTTCGAGGTCGTGAGCGTGAGCAACGGCATGGCCGCGATCGCCGCGGTCGAGAGCGGCAACGTGGACGCGGCCGTTCTGGACGTGCTGATGCCCGGCGTGAGCGGTGACGCGATCGCGGAGCGGCTGCGCCGGACGAATCCCGGGCTGCCGGTGTTGCTCATGACCGGCGACTACGGCGAGCAGTTCGTCGTCGACGTCGGCACGCCGGTGCTGCGCAAGCCGTTCCCGCCGGAAGAGCTCGTTCGCGCGGTGCGCGAGCTCGCCTCGTGACGACGAGGGCTACACTGCCTGCCACTCGGGGCCGTAGCTCAGCTGGGAGAGCGTCTGGCTGGCAGCCAGAAGGTCAGGGGTTCGAGCCCCCTCGGCTCCATGGAATATCGCTCAGCGGTTAGAGCGCATGCGCGAACCTGCCGCGTCCGCGCCGTAGCTCGCGGACGATGAGGATGACGAGCACAACCGCAGCAAGCAGCAGGAATACGAACAGGATCGTTCCGCCGGAACCTGGAGCCACCACCGGTGTGACGTCGGGGAACGTGATCGTCGCGACTGCAGATCGCGCGATGAAGCCGCTGTTCAGCTGAAGCTCGGCTCGCCACGGACCGGCCGGGAGACTTCCGTCGAGCGCGACCGTTACCGGCGCGGACATGCCGGGCGCGAGCGCGGCGGCCAACTTGACCGGGATCGGTCCTTCCTGCAGGCCGCCGGGCCCGTCGGAGAGCATGAGCGTGCCGCCGATGCTGAGCGTCCGCTTGCCGGTGTTGCGGACACTCGCGACGACCAGCGGTTCCCCACTCCCGGAGCGCTGCGCCGTGGGTGACCCGATGAGGAAGCTCGCGTGTGCAGCTCCGCCGGGGCCGATCGAGAGGTACATCCGAACGCCGACGCGGTTCACGAGCGTCACCCCGCCGCCGGCGGGCGCGGATGCCGACATCTCCGCCCACACGACCGCGTACCGCTCACCGGACGAAGCAGCCTTCGGCACATCGACGCTCACAGTCTCGGCCGAGTCGGCACCGGCGGGCAAGGTCAGGATGGTTCGACTGACGGACGTCCAGCTCGAGAGCTCGTTCCGCGTTCGTCCGGACGCGAACTGGAAAGCGCCGCCCTGCACGTCGGCTCCGGCGACGTAGACGGCGACCTGCGCCGGAGACGCAGTGTCGTTGCTGATCTCGATGGTGCGCCGGAGCGTCGTCCCCGGTGAAAGCCGGTCGACGATGTACGAGCGCGCGAGCGGGTCACGAGTCGCACCGGGTAGCGCGACGAGTCGAATGCCGATCCCGCCCGATCGCGCTGCGAGCGCCCCCGCCGGCAGGACCAACCCGGCCAGCAGGGGGAGCGCGATCAGGCGGAGGAGCCGCACCTTCGAATCACGCGACCGAGTGCGTGATCGTGCCCGAGTAGACGCCGGGAGGCGCGTTCGCGGGTACGAGCACGGAGATCGTCGGATTCCAAGAAGCGCTACTGATGCCGGTGCTGGTGCCGTTCACGACCGGCGAGACTCCGGTCAGATCTGTCGTCCCGGGCAGCACAGTGGTCACGCCGGACTCCGTGACAGTGCCGGCCGAGTAGCTGACCTGGGTGGCCGGGATGGCCGTAGCAGCCGGGATTGGCGTGAACGCCGTCACGATCACCGACGCCACCCACGTGGTCGCTCCGCCGCGCTGGTCGGTGACGGTGACGACGCCGAGGTGGCCGCTGATCGTGGTCGCACTCGTCGGAGACACCTGCGTTCCGAGCGAGACGTTCCCGGTCGGCGCGCTGATCGACAGCGCGCCTCCGGTCAGCGTGAAGGATGTCGGGGTGTCGGCTGCGCCCCCGGGAAGCGCCGTTACGGCGGCTAGGGCTGCGACCGCGCCGACGAGCAGCAGGAGCTTGCGAATCTTCATGTGACCCCCATGTAGCGAAGGCGACGTCCCCGAAGGGGCGCCTTACACCTTTTCAATCGGCATTCGGTCGATCGAGCTAAAGAACGGTGCTTGCGCAGGAGCGCCTCGGCAAGTCATGCTGGTCAACATCGCCGGACGCTTCCCGACGCCCGACCTGCTGCACGAAGCGCTGCTCGGCGAGGCCGCGGAGAGCGCGTTCTTCGCCATCACGGTCTACGACGACGACGGCCGCATGGTCGCCGTCAACCGGCGCGCGGCCGAACTGCTGGGGCACAGCCGTGAGGAACTGCTGGCCTACGACGTCGGCGCCTTCACCGAAGGTGGCTTCGACCGGACGCGCCTCTTCAGCCAGGACATGCGCGAAGGCGTCCGCCTCGTGCAGCGGAAGGACGGCTCCCGCATCCCCACCGCCTTCGTCGTCGCCCCGGCCACGCTGGCGGGGCTGCCGTACTTCGTCGCCGTCTGGTGGCAGCTGGCCGAGGACGATCCTCGGGCTGCAACGGCCTCCTAAGCATCTTCAACCCCGTATCCACGTTGTTTCCAACACTGCCCTGGCGCTTTTCCACAGTGTGGGCACAATTCGGACAACGTGTTCCAGATTGGCGACAGCCTCCGGGAAGCCCGGACCCGGGGCGGCTTCAGCCCAGCCGACGTCCACAAGGCGATTCGCATCCGCGAGCGGTACCTGACCGCGCTCGAAGAGGAGCGCTGGGACATGCTCCCCGGCGAGGCGTACACGAAGGGCTTTCTCCGCACGTACTCGGAGCACCTCGGCCTCAACGGCCAGCTCTACATCGACGAGTACAACGCACGCGTTGCCCGCCACGACGAGGAGGCGCCGCCGTTCATGCCGCACGCGTCGGTCGACAGCCGCCACCTCCAGCGAGGCGTGCTCTTCACGCTCGTCGCCATCCTCGTCGTCGGCGCTGCCGTCGCCGGGCTCGCCGCCTGGCGACTCGCCGGATCGTCGACGCCGCCGCGGGCCGAGTCGCCGTCGGGTGGGGGAAGCGTCGCTGCCGCCGCGCGGCCGCCGACCGCGGCGCCGAAGACGATCCCCGCCATTTCGACGGCGCCAGTGTTCACGAGCATCAGCGCCGCCCGCGGCCGCTGCTGGCTGCTCGTCCGCGCCGGCGGCCCGAACGGGAAACTGCTCTTCGAAGGCGTCCTCGAGCAGGGCCAGGCGAAACGGTTCCAGCTGCAGTCGCGCCTATGGGTGCGCATGGGCCGCCCCTCGGCGCTCGACATCACGCTCGCCGGGAAGCTCGTGAACGGGCTCCCGAGCTCGCCCTCGAACGTGCTGCTCACGCGCTCCGGCGCGGTCTCGGCTTAAGCGGTCGCGGCAGGCGTCGAGCTCGATCGCGGGGACGTCGCCCCACAGATCCTCGAGCTTGTAGTACGCGCGCGCCTCCGGCGTGAAGACATGGAGGACGACGTCGAGGTAGTCGGCGAGGATCCACGATCCCTCCTGCACACCGTCGACGGTACGCGGCAGGAGCTCCGCTTCGCTCTTCATGCGGCCGTGCACCTCGTCCCAGATCGCGGCAGTCTGCCTCGCGTTGCGCCCGGTGCAGATGACGAAGAAGTCGGTGAACGTGCAGACAGGCCGCATGTCGAGGATGACCACGTCCTCCGCCAGCTTCTCCTGCGCGAGAGCGGCGATGCGGCGTGCGTGTTCGAGCGGCGTCAACTGCATTCAGTCTATCCAGGCCTTGCGGACGTCAATCGCCGGCGTAGAGCCCACGCTCGACGATGAGCCGCTCCACGGCGCCGGGAACGAGGCCGTCGAGCGGCTCGCCCAGCGCGGCGCGCGCCCGGATGTCGCTCGAAGCCGTCGGATTCGGCTCGATGTCGAAGAAGACCACCCGGTCGGGGCGCTCGAGCGACCGGAGGACGATGTCCAGGAGGCCGCGGTCGAAGCCGGGCCTCGTGGCCACGCCGAGCCGCGTCAGTTCGAGCACCGCCTCCGGCTCCTTCCACGTGAGGAAGTCGACGAACTGGTCGGCGCCGACGACGAAGACGGGATCGTCGAACTGCTCGCCGCGGAGGAGGTCGATCGTGCGTGGATACGGGTCGAGCCTCACGTCGTCGTCCGGGAACGCCGCCTGCGCGAGCTCGAGCCGAACCTCGGCCGGCAACTCGACGTCTTTGTGGCCCGGCCGCTCGGCGACGAGCACGGTCAAGCGCGGCACGTCGAAGCGCTCCTTCGCAGCGCGCGCCAGCGCGACGTGCCCGGCGTGCGGCGGGTCGAACGCGCCGCCGAACAGGACTACTGCCATTCCAGCTTCTCCTCGCCCATCTCGACCTCGTCGCCCTCGCGCGCGCCGGCCGCCTTCAAGATCGCCTCCAGCTCGGCCGCGGCGGGTGGGCGGCCGGTGACGCGAAAGCCGTCCTCCGTTCGGAAGACTCGGTACGAGCGCCGCGCCGGCTGCGGACGGTAGACGAGGTAGTCGACGAGCTCGGCGGCCTCTGGCTCCGTAACCGGGGCGCGCAGTGCAGGGACGAGCTCGAAGAGCGTGCGCTTCAGCTCGTCGATCCCGGCGCCGGTCGCCGCCGACACGCGGAGCACGCGGACGATGCGCTCGTCCTCGACGTCGAAGGCTGGCGGCTCGGGACTCAAGTCGATCTTGTTGAGGACGACGACTTGCGGACGCGTGTCGAGGCCGGCGCCGTACGCGGCGAGCTCCGTGTCGATCGTGTGCCAGCGGTCGTCGGCGTCGCCCTCGGACGAGTCGATCACGTGCAGCAACAGCCGCGCACGCTCGAGATGCGCGAGGAACTCGTGACCGAGGCCGATGCCTTCGCTCGCCCCCTCGATCAGTCCCGGAACGTCCGCGACGGTGAGCTGGCTCCCGTCCATCTCCACCGTGCCGAGGACCGGCGCGAGCGTCGTGAATGGATAGTCGGCGATCTTCGGGCGCGCATTCGAGATGCGCGCGAGCAGTGACGACTTGCCCGCGTTGGGGAGGCCGACGAGCGCAGCATCGGCGAGCAGCTTCAGCCGCAGCTCGATCTCACCCTCCTCGCCCGGAAGCCCGACCTCGGCGAAGCGCGGCGTCTGCCGCGTCGGCGTCGCGAAGTGCTTGTTGCCGCGGCCGCCGGTTCCACCCTTCGCGACGACGACGCGCGCGTCGACGTGCGCGAGATCGGCAACGAGGCGGCCTTCGTCGTCGAACACCTGCGTGCCCACCGGCACGTTCAGCACGGCGTCGTCACCATCGGCGCCGTGGGACAGGCGGCCACCGCCGCCACCGCCGCGACCGGCGCGCAGCTTCTGGTTCGGACGGACGCCGGAGAGATCGCGCCGACGCGAATCCGCGATCAGTACGACATCGCCACCGGCTCCGCCGTCACCGCCGTCCGGTCCACCCTTCGGCACGAACTTCTCACGCCGGAAATGGAACGACCCGTCGCCGCCGCGGCCACCCTGCACCCATAGCCGGGCGCGATCGTGGAACACGGAAGCCTCAGTCGACGACGCTGATGAAGCGGCGTTCGCCGCTCGTGCGGAAGGCGACCTTGCCTTCCCGCGTCGCGAAGATCGTGTCGTCTTTGCCGATGCCCGTACCGGGGCCGGGGCGGAAGCGCGTGCCGCGCTGGCGGACGAGGATCATCCCCGAGGTCACGTCCTGGCCGGCGAAGAGCTTGACGCCGAGCATCTGCGGGTTCGAGTCACGACCGTTCCGCGACGAGCCCAGACCTTTCTTGTGTGCCATCTAGTGCTCCTCCTTCGCGGCGAGCGCCGACTCGAGCGTCGCGATCGCGCCCTTGCGGTTTGCGTTCGCCTGCTCGTACTCGAGCGCAGCCTCGATGTTCGGGCGCCTCCAGGTCGAGATGTGCTCCTTGATCTCGGCAATCGACATGTCCTCGTAGCCCTTCGGCGGATGGACGGTGCGCGCCGGCGCAGCTGCCGGAGCCGTGGCCTTCGGAGCAACCGCTGCCTTCGGTGCAGCTGCGGCAACCTTGGGCTCGGCCGCCTTCGGCTCGGTGCTTCGTGCCTTGGTTATCGGGGCCTTCGTCGCGCCGATGGCCTCGATCTCGATCCGCGTCAGCCGGCTGCGATAGCCGTTGTGGCGGCGATATCCGGTCCGCTTCTTGTACTTGCCGATCCGGATCTTCTCGCCGAGTACGTGGCCCACGACGCGCGCGGTGACCGTCGTCGTCGGCGAGAGATCGGTCTTGCCGTCGCCGCCCACGAGCAGGACGCGGGGCTTGAACGTCTTCCCCTCGTCCTCCTTCAGGCGATCGACGAGCAGCCGCTCGCCCGGGCGAACGCGGTACTGCTTGCCGCCGAGTGTGATGATCGCGTAGCTCATTGCTTTAGGCGCTGAAACGCGGGCCAGAGGCCCGCGAGGCCAGCAGTGTAGCGAAATTCAGCCATCGATCTCGTCGCCCCATTCGGACATGGGGACGTAGCCCCACTCCTCTTCCTGGGTCGCCGTGACCTCTGCCGCGGGCTCGGGCTGGAGCACCGGCTCGCGCACCCCGGGCACCGCTTCGGGCTCCGCCGCAAGCTCCGGCTCGGAGCCGTTCCCGGAGACCGCGGTGGTTGCGCCGGCCGGCTTCTTGCGCCGGTTCTTGCCGCCGCGCGAGCCACGCCGCGTCTTCTTCTTCCTCGGCTCGGCGCCGTTCTCGGACGGAGATGGAGCCTCGGGCGTTTCGGGTGGTTCCGACGCCTCGGTGTCGGACACCGGCTCCGCCTCGGCGGCGGCCTCCTGCGGTTCCTCGGCCGGCTTCGGCGCGCCGAGCTCGTCCGGCGGAAGGTGGATCGTGGTCGGCTTCTTGCGGTTGCGGCCGCCGCGGGAGCCGCGCCGCGTCTTCTTCTTCGCGGCTGTCGCCGGCGTGTCCGAGACGACTTCGTCGTCCTCGTCTGCCTCCTCGACTCCGCGACGTCTTCGGCCTCGTCGGCTCGCCTCCTCGACGTCGAGCTCCTCGGTCTCGGTGTCTGCGTCAGACACGGGCGCACCAGCCTCAGCGTCCTTGCGAACCGGCGGCTTGCGCGTCGGCTTCTCCGCCTCCGCCTCGGCGGTGAGCGGCTCGACGACCTTCGCGCGCCGCGTCAGCGACGCGTACGCCGTTCCGTCGAGCACACGCTCGACGCGCACCTTCACGCGTTTGCCGACGAGCTGCGCCGCGTCGCCGACGCAGACGTCGATTCCGTCCAGCTTCCCGACGGCGGCCGTGGCGTCGTGCCGGTCGACCTCGACCAGCTCGATCTGGAGCTCTGCGCCTTCCGCCACCGGCGACGGCGGCGTCAGGTCGACGAGCTTGCCCTCGGCGAGAACGACGAAATGGTCGAGGTGCATGTCGGGCTTGCCCTCGAGGAAGAAGCGCCGCTTCGTCAGCGCCTCGAGCTCGATCAGCCGCCGCGCTCCCGGTCCGACGAGCGCACTCGCGATCGGAGCGGCGAGCTCGACCCTGAACGCCTGCGAGCGCGAGCCCGCCGTCAGCGCTCGGAGGCGCCGCTCGACGTCGATCGCGGCCGACGCCTCGGAGAGCACGATGCCGTCGCCGCCGCACGTCGGGCACTTGCGCGTCATGATTTCGCGCGGCCCTTCCGTCACGTTCTGCCGCGTCATCTCGACGAGGCCGAGCGGTGAGATCTCGACGACGTACGTCTTCGTTCGGTCGCGCTCGAGCTCTTCGCGCAGAGCGTCCTCGACCGTCTTCCGGTTCTTCGGGTTCGCCATGTCGATGAAGTCGATGACGATGATCCCGCCGACGTCGCGCAGCCGAAGCTGGCGCACGACTTCCTTCACCGCTTCGAGGTTGTTCTTCGTGATCGTGTCCTCGAGACGGCCGCCGGCGGTCTTGCCGCGCGAGCCGACGAAGCGGCCGGTGTTCACGTCGATGACGGTGAACGCCTCCGCGTAGTCGAAGATGAGATAGCCGCCGGAAGGAAGGTCGACGCGGCGATTGAGTGTCGACCTGATCTCGGCGTCGACGCCGAACGCTTCCATCAGCGGCGTCTTCTCCCTGTACCGAATGACGCGCTCGACCATGTGCGGCGACGTCTTCTTCAGGTAGCCGGTGATGCGCTTGTACGCCTGGTCGTTGTCGACGAGCGCACGCTCGAAGTCGCCGGTGAACAAGTCGCGCGTGACGCGCAGCGGCAGCTCCGCCTCCTGATAGATGAGCTCCGGCGCCTTGGCGGTCTTCGCTTGCGCCTGGATCGACTTCCACAGCCGCTGCAAGAAGACGAGGTCGCGCTCGATGTCCTCCTCGGACGCGCCTTCGGCCGCGGTGCGGACGATGACGCCGCCCTCCTTGACGTTCAACTTCTTGAGGATGTCCTTGAGGCGACCGCGCTCGTCGTCGTCGAGCCGGCGCGACACGCCGAGCCCTTCGCCCTGCGGGACGAAGACGACGAACCGGCCGGGAAGCGAGATCTGCGTGGTCAGGCGGGCGCCCTTCGTCTTCATCGGGTCCTTCACCGCCTGGACGAGGATCGTCTGGCCGCGGCTGATCAGGTCCTGGATACGCCGGCCGTGGCCGCGCTCGAGCTCCGGGCCGACGATCTCGTCGACGTACAGGAAGCCGTTCTTCTCGAGGCCGATCTCGACGAACGCCGCCTCCATGCCGGGGAGGACGTTGTCGACCGTGCCGAGATAGATGTTCCCCGCGATCGAGCGCCGCTCCGGACGCTCGAGATAGACCTCGGCGACGCGGTCGTCCTCGAGGACGGCGACACGCTGTTCGCCGACGTCGACGGAGACGATCAGCTCGCGCTTTGCGGCCGGCAGCGGCGCGCGGCGGGGCGCCTGGCGGCGGCGGCTGCCGCTTTCCTGGCGGCGCCGCTCCTGGCGCTGCGACATCTGCTGCTGCGGCTGCTTGCGCTCCGGCTGTTTCCGGTCGCCGCTCCGGGGCTTCGCTTCGGGCTTGGCGTCGCTCGGCTTGTCGCCGACGGTCGCAGCCCCGGGCTTCTTGCGCCCACGTCCTCCGCGGCTACCGCGGCGGCGCTTGGGCTTCGTGGGATCGGTTGTACCGGTCGCCGGTTCGGCGGCCGATTCGATTACTTCAGGCTCGCGAGGAGCCTCGGGTGCGGCCGGCTGAGCGGCCGCTGTGTCGGATTCGTTCTTCCGTCGTCGG
The DNA here is from genome assembly GCA_963744355.1 of uncultured Actinomycetes bacterium. Lineage (GTDB taxonomy): Bacteria > Actinomycetota > Thermoleophilia > Gaiellales > Gaiellaceae > Palsa-739. Next base: position 1,557,566 of record CAVUTE010000001.1, on the reverse strand, counting down.
AACCAGGGCAAGAAAAAACTCCTTCGTTGAAGCGCGCGACAGCGACGCCCGAGGTTTCGGGGCGGCGCGCGCGCTGTGGGTCAGGCATGAAAACCATGTGCACGCAGGGTAGCAGGGGCCGCGGTAGGGCCTCCGTCCGCGCCTGTTGTTCTAGTTCTGTCGCGTTGCCTATTTTGAAGACGACTAGCGGAACGCCGAACCGGCTCGACGTCCCAGGAGGCGTCGAACTGGCGCTTGTCAAGAGGACATATCGATTCGAAATGGATCCAAATCAAGCACAGCGGGCGCTTCTAGCCCGGTGTGTCGGGTCGAGGCGGTTCGTTTACAACTGGGGGCTCGCCGAGTCGGAGCGCTGTTACCGGGTTACCGGCAAGCGGCCGTCTCTAAGCGAGATGAAGAAGAGGCTGACCGACTTGAAAAGGAGCCAGTGCCCTTGGCTGTACGAGGTTTCTGCCCACATCAGTCAGTCAGCGCTCGCCGATCTCGACCGTGCATTCGATCGGTTCTTCAAGGGGCTCAAAGGCGAAGGGCCAAGGTCTGGCTTTCCGCGATTCAAACGCAAGGGCGAGCATGACTCGGCCAGGCTGTATTGCGTCAGGCTCGAAGAACGTCACATCCGCCTACCCATGATCGGCCGCGTGCGGCTGAAGGAGACTCGGAGCGATCGCGGATTCGACGGTCGTATCCTCTCGGCGACGATCCGACGCCGGGCGGATCGGTGGTTCCTCTGTCTCGCAGTGGAATGCGAATGGGAGTCTCCTCGGCTGAAGCGGGCTGACGAAACCTGGGCAGTCGTCGGCGTCGATATCGGGCTGAGAAACGCTGCCGTGATCCACGACGGATCGCTTACGCGCATCGTCGCAGCGCCAAGGCCCCTTCGCGGAGACTTGAAAAGACTGCGCCGTGTCGAGCGCAGAATTGCGCGCACAGAGCCTGGCTCACGAAACCGAGCCAAAGCGCGACTCCGGAAGCAGCGCCTTCACTACCGGATCTCCTGCCAACGCAACGACTTCCTCCATCGACTGTCGAGCGAGCTGGCAAAAACCAAGTCAGTGATCGTCCTCGAGGACCTGAACGTCAAGGGGATGCAGCGGAATAGAAGCCTCTCGCTGTCCATCAGCGATGCCGGCTTGAGCGAACTGCGTCGACAGGTGGCGTACAAGGCAGAGTGGTACGGGGCAACACTGATCATCGCTGACCGGTTTTACCCGTCGTCGAAGACGTGCTCCAGGTGCGGCTCTATCAGGTCGACGCTCGCTTTTGGTGAGAGAGAGTTCCACTGCGATGCTTGCGGCGCCTCTCTGGACCGGGATGAGAACGCTGCGATCAACCTTCGGACGTACGGGTTGCAGCAACTTGGGATCGTTCCCCTACCGGAGGGTCTCCGGGAAGTAACGCCCGATGGAGAGGCAGGCTCTGGCGCTCGGCGCAGCAAGAGGAGCGCGAAACCAGCCTCGGTGAAGCGGGAAGCGTCACATCCTCGGCGCCACGCGCCGCCGATTCCAACGCAGAAGCGAGACGAAAGGCTCGCCGGTGCCGACGCTACCAGGGCCTAACGAGCTCCGGACGCATCGCGCACCCCCGCAGGGGCGCTGTCCGACCCCGGACCTACGATCCGGCAATCACGACCCTGGAGGTTCGAAGGTGACCAGGTTGCAGAGCACCGAGGCCGAGGAGCTCCTGCTCATCGAGGAGGCGGACGCCTGGTTCGAGTATGGCGAGGCCATACGCGGCCAGACCGAGGCTCGCTACCTCGAGATCGAGCCCTGGGCTTGGGCCCGCTTGCAGCAGCGCCTCCGCGCGATCAAGGCGCGGCGCGCAAAGCTGCGCCCCGCAGCCGCCTAGTGGACCAGCTCGAGGCGCCGGATCGCGGCCTCGCCGAGCGCTCGCGTGCCTGCGTACGCAACGCCGCCCTTTACGGCCCACCCCAATACAGGGACGACGTCCAGAAGCTCACGGGCGACGGCGCGCAGGCCGAGCCCCGCGCCGACAACCGCGAGGACCTCAGGCAGCCGCTCCCGCGGGTCCAGCTCCAGGCCGTACGCCTGGTCGAGGAGCAGCAGCATCCGCACCTGGTTGAGCGCGAGGACGGGCAGATCGGCGCCGGGGACGAACACCGCCACGCCGACGATTCCGTTCTTGCGCGCGAACGACGCGACGATCCGGTCGCAGACCGCGCCGCGTAGCACCGGCAGCCGTCCGGCAAGCGGCGCTCCGGCCTCACCCAGTCGCGCTGCGACCGCGATCGCGATCCGGTCGACGGGAAGTGGCTCGCCCGGCCCAACCCGGACGACGTCCGTCGCGAGGACGTACGGCAGCGGCTTCTCGTCGAACGCGACGGCGACGATCGGCACGCGGGCGCGCCGCGCCGCTCGCAGCGCTCCTTCGTCGTCGCCGGTCGCGATGTGGACGTACAGGGCTGCGCCTTGGGGCGCGCCCACGCGCACCGCGGACGGGTCCCCGCCGCGCGTCAGCTCACGCTCGAGCGTGCGGGCGAGCTCTGCCGCGCCGCCGAGCGCGAGCGGCTTCCGGTCCTTGCCGGCCGCCTGCAGCTCCTTCATCAGCTTCCGGAGCGCGCCGACCGAAACCGGTGTCTTGATCATCTCCTAGCCTCCGGCTCCGGGTTACCGGCGAGGTGATTGCATCGCGCGACGCTACCTGCGCCTTCGAGCCGCGCGGCCGCGCGCGTAGATCGCGAGCAGCACGCCCATGGCGGCGAGGTTCGCGATCATCGACGAGCCGCCGACGCTGACGAACGGGAGCGGGATGCCGGTGATCGGCGCGATCCCCATCGTCATACCGACGTTGACGAAGATCTGGAACAGCAGCGCGACGACGATGCCGCCCGCGACGATGGCCGAGTAGAAGTCCCGCGCGATCGAGACGATGCGCAGCGAGCGCCAAAGCACGAGCAGGTAGAGGGCGAGCAGGAGCGCAGCCCCGGCGAACCCGCGCTGCTCGCTGTACGAGGCGAACACGAAGTCGGTGCCATGCTCGGGCAGGAACTGCAGCCGCGTCTGCGTCGCGTTGTTGACGCCGCGCCCGTACACCTGGCCGGCCCCGACCGCGACGATCGACTGCTCGAGGTTGTAGCGCGTGTCCGCCGACGAGCACTTCGACGGATGCACGAAGCAGGTGAGCCGCGACTGCTGATAGCCCTTCAGGAAGTTCACGCCGACGGCCGGTCCCGCCCACAGGACGCCGACGACGAGGAGCACTGCGATCGAGCCGAGCGCCGTGAGCTGCCGCCACGACGTGCCGCCGACGAAGAGAATCGCGGCAAGCGCCGCGAGATACACGAGCGCGGTGCCGAGATCGGGCTGCGCGAACACGAGCACGATCGGGATCACGCCGAGGCCGAGGACGCGGAGCGTCGTGTCGAACGATCCAACCGCTCGACCGCGATCGGAAACGAAGCCGGCCAGCGCGAGGACGAACGCGAGCTTCCCGAACTCGGACGGCTGGAACGTGAAGAAACCGAGCGAGATCCACCGCGTCGACCCCCGCGCCGCATGCCCGATGACGAGGACGAAGGCGATCAACAGGACCATGCCGATGAAGATCGGCTTCCAGTAGCGGCGATAGACGTCCGGATCGACGAACAGGGCGAGCACGAGCGCAACCGCCCCGACGCCGACGTAGATCATCTGCCGGTCGAGGTAGTAGCTGGGATTGCCGACCACGGCGAAGCGGGTCACGCCCGAGACGGCCCAAAGGCCAACGGCACAGAGCCCGGCGACGCCTGCCAGGAGCACCCAGTCGAGCGAGCGGAGCACGCCGACGATCGCGAGCCCTTCGTCGCGCTCGGTCCGGCGTCCCGCGTGCTGCGATCCCGCGTACTCGAGCATCAGCGGAGTTTGCCCATGGTTTGCATCAGTCGCTGTGGATGGGGCCGAGGATGTGGAACGCCACGTGGAAGTACGCCGCGAAGACCTTGGCGGCCGCCGGCGCCGCCACGTCGCCGCCGTATCCGCCGTTCTCTATGAGCGCGCACACGACGAGCTTCGGGGAGTCGTACGGGCCGTAGCCGCACCACCACGCCTGGTTCTGGAGGCCTAGGTACCCCGGGAGCGAGACCACCTTCTGGGCCGTGCCGGTCTTGCCCGCGATGGAGACCGGAAACTTGCCGAACACCGAGTACGACGTGCCGAACGGGAGGTGCGTTGCGTCCCAGAGCCCTTTCTGGACGGCCTGAAGTGCTGCCGGGTCGATTCCCACTTGGCGCGGGGCGGGGTCCGCCGGCACGGGGACGCGCGCCCCGTTCGGGCTTTCGACGTCGTCGAGCACGTGCGGGGTCACGAGCTTGCCGCCGTTCGCAAGCGCCGCGTACAGGCGCGCCATCTGCAACGGCGTGACGAGAAGGTCGCCCTGTCCCACGGCGAGCTCGATCGAGTCGCCCGGCTTCCAGAGCTTGTCGACTGCGCTCGTGAAATGCTGCTGCCGCCATCCGATCGTCGGCACGAGGCCGCTCGCCTCAGGCCCGATGTCGACGCCCGTCGACTGTCCGAAGCCGAATGCATCGGCCAGCTTCTGGATCGGCTGTCCGCGGTCGGAGGGGAGGTTGTAGAACTCGTTGCCGACTCGGTAGAAGTACGTGTCGCACGAGTAGGCGAGCGCGGTCGGCAGATCCATCGCCTGGTTCACGTTCGGGTCCCAGTTGTGGAACGTGCGGTGCGACCGGTCCTGCGGCGAGCTGTAGGTGCCCGTGCACGGCAGATACGCGTATGGCGAGAGCAGGTGCTCCTGCATCGCGGCGAGCGCGGTCACGGGCTTGAACGTCGACCCCGGCGGATACAGGCCCGACACGGCGCGGTTCAGCGAGGGGATGTTCTTCGCCGGCGCCGTCGTCGGCGTCAGGCCCGCACGCGCGAGCTCTCCCAGGGTCACGTGGCCGGCATAGACGGACGGGTCGTACGTCGGCGCTGACGCCATCGCGAGGATCGAGCCGTCGTTCGGGTCGAGTGCGACGATTGCGCCGCCGCGCGCCGCCCACTTCCCGTTCGCCTGCGCGAGATGGATTCCGTACTGCAGCGCCTTCTCGGCCGCCTGCTGCAGCTTCAGGTCGATCGTCAGCCGGACATCGTTGCCGGGCTTCGCGATCGCCGTCGTCGTCAGGCCGCTCCGCGGCCGCCCGAACGCGTCGATGTGCATCCGCGCGCTCCCGGCGACGCCGCGGAGATAGCTGTCGTACGACGACTCCACCCCGCTCTGGCCGATCTCGTCGCCCGACTGGTAGCCCTGTTTCGAAAGGCCTTTCAGCTGCGTCGGCGAGATCTCCCCGACGTAGCCGAGCACCTGCGCCGCGAGCGAGTGGTACGGGTAGTGGCGGATGAACGTCCGCCACGTCGTCACGCCCGGGAACTGCGCTGCGTTCTCGTAGAGGTAAGCGATCATCGGCTCGCCGGCGGCCTCACGCACGGTCACCGGCGTCACGAGGTCATTCGCTGCGCGCCGCGCCTTGATCCCAGCCGCGATCTGGTACAGCGGGACGCTCGTCAGCTGCGAAAGCGCGCGCAGCTCCGCGTAACGCGTCGTGTAGACCTTCGGCAGATCGGCCGGCCACAGAAGAATCGAGGTCGCGGGCGCGTTCGTCACGAGCGGGACGCCGTTGCGGTCGAGGATCTGTCCGCGCGGCGCCTGAACGCGCACGGTCCGGAACGAGTTCGCCGCCGCCTGGTTCACGTACTTCGTCCCGGAGAGCACCTGGAGCGCCCAGAGCCGAAGCAGCAGGACGGCGAAGATGACGAGCATCGCGACGCCGAGCACGCTCACGCGGCGGAGCACCCGCGCGCTCGGCCGGTACGGCTCGGCGACGCCCTTGCTCGGCGGCATGAACCGCTTCGAGCGGGGGCGGTCGCCTGCGGTGGTGCTAGCCAAGCAGTTGCACCTCGGTGGCGTAGTCGGCGCGCTCGCGCGGTCGGAGCAGGAAGCGCACGAGTCCGTACACGGGGGCGGTCAGGACGAGGTTCATGACGATCGTCGGCAGCAAGCTCCGTATCTCCGGTCCTGCAGGCGCACGCTCGCCGAGCATGAAGGTGACGAGCAGGATGCCGAACGCATAGAGGAACGTCACCACCGCGACAGACAGGAACGGCGCATGCCCGCGGTCGCGTCCGGTCGTCTCGCCGTAGCGGCCGATCCAGTAGCCGGATACGGTGAGCACGAGCGAGGTCAGGCCGAGCTGCCCGAGTGTCGCCGTGTCGACGACCAGGCCGGCGAAGAATCCCGCGATGGCGCCGGCGACCGCGCCGCGCAGCAGCGCGACGCTCACGAGCGTGACGAGGACGACCTGCGGGACTCCGCCGTACACGCGCAGTTGCGAGAAGATCGACACCTGGGCGATCGCCGCGACGAAGAGCAGCGCCGCGGCCTTGAAGCCGTCGGCGATGGTCACGGTTTCGCGCGCGGATGCTTGGGGACGAGCGCGGCGACGGCGTCGATCGAGTCAAGGTTGGCGAGCGGCTGTACCTGCACGGTGAGGAAGCTCGCAATGTCGCTCGTCCCGACCGCGACGACGCGTCCGATCGGGATGCCGTATGGGTACTCGTCCGGATACCTGCGGTCGACGGTGCCGCGCGTGATGATCCAGTCGCCCTTGTTCACGACCTGATCCTTCGACACGCGGTCGAGGATGAGCGTCCCGCCTTGCCCGTGGCGGATGAGCCCGCTCACGTGCGTCTTCAGGTCGCGCGCCGGCACGGCGCTGTCGGGATCGGTGAGGAGCGTCACGACGGAGGTGGTGTGGCCGAGTTGCGTCACCTTGCCGACGAGCCCGTCGGCGCTGACGACGGGCGTGTTCAGATGGATGCCCTGGCTCGATCCGGCGTCGATGACGATCTGCTGCGTGAACGATCCGGACGGGAACGAGATGACGGACGTGTTCACGGCGCGGAAGTCCTGCGGATAGGTCGGGCCGGACTCGAACTGCAGCAGCTTCTTGAGGTCGTTGTTCTGCTGGACCGCCGAAGCGTTGAGCAGCGCCTGCCCGCGATAGTCGCGCACCATCTGCTCGAGCTTCGCGTTGCGCGACTTCGCGCGCGCGAGGCTGTCGACGTAGTTGTACGCGTCGCGGAAGGGCCGCGCGACGCGCACCGCCGCGACCTGGAACGGCCGCAGAGCGTCGGAGCCGTAGCTCTGCGCGTCGTGGAGATATCCAGACGTCGGGGAGCGGAACGAGACGGTCAGCAGCGCGAGCGCGATGATCACGAGGACCGCGAGCACGATGCGCCGGACCAGTGCGCTACGGACCCGGGACGGACGCGGGCTGGGATTGGAGCGCTGGAGCGAGGAGCCCAGCACCGCCACGCGTGCGGAGCGGTTCGGAGGCGCCACCGCGTCCTAGGTTACAGCCGTGCCCGGCGCGACGAGGCCCATGCGGGCCGCGCAGAGGTCCTAGTAGCGGCGGCCGTTGCGCCCGCGGGCGCGGGCGCGGTTCGAGCGGTGGATCGCCTCGAACTCCTCGAGGCTGCGCCCCGAGCCGACGGCCACACAGGTGAGCGGGCTCTCGGCCAGGTGCACCGGCATCTGCGTCTCGTGGCGCAGCCGCTCGTCGAGCCCGGTGAGGAGCGCGCCGCCGCCGGCGAGGACGATGCCGCGATCCATGATGTCGGCAGCCAGTTCCGGCGGCGTCTTGTCGAGCGTCGACTTGATCGCCTCGATGATCTGCGTGACCGGCTCGTCGAGCGCGCGACGGATCTCTTCCGACGTGAGGATCACCGTCTTCGGCAGCCCGGTGAGCATGTCGCGGCCGCGAACCTCCGCCTGCAGCTCTTCCTTCTGGTCCCACGCAGAGCCGATCTCGAGCTTGATCTCCTCCGCCGTCTGCTGACCGATCAGAAGCTTGTAGTCGCGCTTGATGTGATTGATGATCGCGTCGTCCATCTCGTCGCCGCCGACGCGCAGCGACTGCGAGACGACGATGCCGCCGAGCGAGATGACCGCGACCTCGGTCGTGCCTCCGCCGATGTCGACGATCATGTTCCCGGTCGGCTCGGCGACGGGAAGGCCTGCGCCGATCGCTGCCGCCATCGGCTCCTCGATCAGATACGCCTGACGTGCGCCCGCCGAGAGCGTCGCCTCCTCGACGGCACGCTTCTCGACACCGGTGACGCCGGACGGGACGCACACGACGACGCGCGGATGCGCGAAGCGATGCTGATGCACCTTCTGGATGAAGTGGCGCAGCATCTGCTCGGTGACGTCGAAGTCGGCGATGACGCCGTCCTTCAGCGGCCGGATGGCCTGGATCGTGCCCGGCGTGCGGCCGAGCATCCGCTTCGCCTCGACGCCGACTGCGTGCACCTCACCGGTGCGGGAGTCGATCGCCACGACGGACGGCTCGGAGAGGACGATCCCGCGGCCGCGCACGTAGACGAGCGTGTTGGCCGTGCCGAGGTCGACCGCCATGTCGCGACCGCCGAACCCGGTCATCGAGGTGAAGAGTCCCATGGGCGTCCGAGTCTATCTGCGAAAAGTCATAAAGCCGTGCACCTTTCGTGACAAGTCGCGATCTACCTTCACGCCATGAACAGAGTCAGCTTGATCGGCAACCTCGCCACCGACGTGGAGATCCGCGAGGTGGGCGAGGACAAGAAGGTGGCGAGCTTCCTGCTTGCGGTCGGTCGCGGTGGCCGAGACGCGGGCGCCGACTTCGTCGGTGTGTCCGTCTGGGACCGGCAGGCGGAGCTCTGCGCCGAATATCTGAGCAAGGGCCGCCGGATCGGGCTCGACGGATACCTGCGCAGTCGCAACTGGGAGGAGGACGGCAAGCGCCGGCGCGTCGTCGAGGTTGTCGGAACGCGCGTGGACTTCCTCGGTGGGCCTCAGCGCGAGAACGAGGACGGAGCGGAGGTGATTCCGTTCGAGACAGCGGCGGCGAGCTAGCGAGCTAAAGACCTGTGAGGAACTCCTCGATCGCGCGGAGCACAGCGTCCGGCCTTTCGCCGATCAACAGATGCCCGCAGTCGGCGATCGTGCGCAGCGGCGCGCGCAATCGCCGCGCGTACTCGATGCCGTCCGCGAGCGGGACCCAGTTGTCGTTCGCACCCCACAGGCAGAGCACCGGGCACGTCACGCGGTGGAGATCGCGGCGGGGGTCGGACACGACGAGCGCCTTTCCTGCCGTGAGCGTGTCCGTGTGCCGTGTCGGCCCGGCGAGAAATGCCTCCGCCATCTCGGGGTCGAGCCCCGCCGGATCGGCGACGCCCCACCACCCGAAGGCGAGCGTGCGGCCGGTGCGCGAGCGCGACACCGTCCGCCGCCGCCGACCTAGCAGCCTCCCCGGCCGCACGATCCCGATGAGCGTGACCGTGACCCGCCCGATCGTGCCGGCCGAGGTGATTCCGGCGGCCGCGGCGAGGACGACGCCGGTGACGGCCTCCGGCCGCAGCGCCGCCGCCCGAAGTGCGACGAGGCCGCCGAGCGAATGCCCGACCCAGGGAGCCGGCCGCGCATTCTCCGCCTCTGCGACGGCCAGCACCGCCTCGGCGAAGGGGTCGAGCGAGACCGCGTCGCCGAGCGGAGCGGAGCCGCCGTGGCCGGGCAACTCGGGCACCAGCACCCGCCGCCCGGCGGCGAGGGCAGGCGCGATCAGCCGCCAGTTCGCGGCCCCACCGCCCAGGCCGTGGACGAGCAGGAGCGGCGGCCCGTCCCCGCCCACGAGGTACCGGATCCGCGTCCCCTCGTGGGTCAGGGTGCGCTCTTCGAATCCCTCGAGATCCGGTTTGCCTTCCGTCGGCATGGGGGCATATTCTCTGCTCAATGGATGTCTTTCTGGGACGGGCCGAGTGAAGCCCGTCAGGTCGACAAGCAAGGGTCACGCAAAACCCGTCTGAGCGCTCGGCGCCGGCGGGTTTTTTCGTGCCCGAGGAAGGAGCAGGCCGAATGGCGAATCACCTCACGCCCGAAGAGCTGTCGGAAGAGTTGAAGATCGACCGGCAGGAGGTGATCAGGCTCTGTATGCAGGAAGGCGTGCCGATCTACCAGGGCAAGATCGATAAGCACCTCTTCCAGGTGCAGCTCGAGGCGCTGGGGGCGTTCCCCAAGGCGAGCTAGGAAGCTTTTCGCGCAGGCGCTTTTCGGCGAGAGCCGCCCGACGAGGCGGCTTTCGTCTTTTCGGGCGCCTTTCCGTCTCCGCGGCGCTGCTGCACGTCGACGACGCTCTGCCGTAGCGCCTCCATGAGATCGATGACCGGTGCTTCAGGGGCAGGCTCCGGCCGCGTGATCTCTTGGCCGGCGAGCTTCGCGTCGAGCATCGCCTTCAAGTCGCGCCGGTACTCGTTCTCGAAGTCGGCCGCGTTCCACTCGCCGACGAGGCTCTCGATCACCTGGCCCGCCAACGCGAGCTCGGCCTTCTTGACCTCGGTCGCCTCAACCGCCTCCTCGATCTCCGCCTTCGAGCGGACGTCGTCGGCGAAGAAGAGCGTCTCCAGGGCGAGCGAGTCGCCCTGCGGGCGGATCAGGCAAAGGTTCTCCTTGCCCCACAGCACGAACTTCCCGACCGCCGCCATCCCCGACTCCTCCATCGCGCGCAGGAGGAGGACGTACGGACGCCGCTGCGCCTCCGAGGCCGCGGGCGCGAGGTAGTACGTCCGGTCGAAGTAGACGGGGTCGACCTGTTCGAGCTTGACGAAGCGGAGGATCTCGATCGACTGGGAGCGCTGGAGCGCGACCGCCTCGAGATCGGACTCCTCGACGATGACGAACTCGCCCTTGGCGACCTCCCAGCCCTTGACCAGCTCGTCCGCCTCGACGTCGCGCTCGTGGAACGGGCACCACCGCTTCTGCTTGATCGGCGTGCCGCACTCCCGGTGCAGCGTCCGGAAAGAGACGTCGTCCCGCTGGGTCGCCAGCGCGAGACCGATGGGGATGTTGACCAGCCCGAAGCTGATCGATCCGTTCCAGATCGTCCTCATGGGATCAACCGAATTCTAGTCAAGTGGCACATCTCCTTTGGCGATGCAAACGGACGCGCGGGAAACCCGCGCGTCCTCTCGCCGGCATCGCAAGCGACGCCTAGGATGCCCCTGTGCCGCTCGAAACTCGTACTGCGCCTGCCCTCTGGCGGTACGTGCAGGAGCAGCGCCACGCGATGCCCGGGTACCTCGAGGAGCAGCCGGAGGGCTGGCGGGAGGTCTCCTGGGAGGAGGCCGGCCGGCGGGTCGACGCCCTGGCGCGGGGGCTCCTCGCCCGTGGCATCCGGCGCGGGGACGCGGTCGCCGTGCTCTCGCGGACGCGCCTCGAGTGGATCCTCCTCGACTGGGCGATCATGTCCATCGGCGCCGTCGTCGTCGGGCTCTACCCGACGAACACCGCGAGCGAGTGCGGATACATCCTCGGCCACTCCGAGGCGGTGCTCGCCTTCGTCGAGGACGACGCGCAGGCCGCCAAGCTCGCCTCCGTCTACGACGGGCCGGTCGTGCGGTTCGACGAGCTCGACGCGCTCGAAGCCAGCGCCGGCGAGCTCGAGCCGGAGCCGGTCGGCGAAGAGGACCTCGCGACACTCATCTATACGTCCGGGACGACCGGCCCGCCGAAGGGCTGCATGCTCACCCACAAGAACCTCGTCACGGCGGCCATGGGCGTGCGGAACGAGCTCCAAGACGAGACCGACATCGTCCTGCTGTTCCTGCCGATGGCGCACAGCTTCGCGCGCATCGTCCACGGGGGCGCCGCATACCACGGCTCCACACTCGCGATCGTGTCCGACGTGGCGCGGCTGCCCGAAGCGCTCGCGCGCACGCGGCCGACGATCCTCCCGGCCGTCCCGCGCGTGTACGAGAAGATCCATGCGAACGTCGTCGGCGAGATCGAGCGGTCGAGCCCGGTCAAGCGCGCGATCGGCCGCTGGGCGCTCCGCGTCGGCGCAACGAACAAGCCGGGCAGCGTGCGGGGAAAGATCGCGGACGCGCTCGTGTTCAAGAAGATCCGAGACCGCCTCGGCGGACGCATCCGCATCGGCATCTCCGGCGCGGCACCGCTCGGCATCGACGTCCTGGAGTTCTTCCGGTCGCTGAACATGCTCGTGATCGAGGGCTACGGGCTGACCGAGACGTCGAGCTCGCTCAGCGTCAACGATCCGGATGACTACCGCTTCGGCACCGTCGGCCGGGTCGTCGACGGCTCCGAGGTGAAGCTGGACGAGGACGGCGAGATCCTCGTGCGCAGCGACAGCGTCTTCAAGGGCTACTTCAAGGACCCCGAGGCCACCGCGGCCGCCTTCACCGAGGACGGCTTCTTCCGCACCGGCGACATCGGCGAGATCGACGGCGACGGCTTCGTGAAGATCACCGACCGGAAGAAGGACATCATCATCACCGCGGGCGGCAAGAACATCGCGCCGCAGAACCTTGAGAACGCGCTCAAGGCGTCGCGCTTCATCTCGCAAGCGCTCGTGGTCGGCGACCGGCGCCCCTACGTGACCGCGCTCATCACGCTCGACCCGGACGAGGTCAACGGATCGGAGCGCGACCCGGAACAGCTCGTGCAGGAGGCCGTCGACACCGTCAACCGCGATCGCGTCCGCGTCGAGCAGATCAAGCGGTTCACCATCCTGCCGCGGGACTTCTCGCAGGAAGCCGGCGAGCTCACGCCGACGATGAAGCTCCGCCGCCGCGTCGTGCACGAGCACTTCGGCGACGAGATCGAAAAGCTGTACGCCTAACCCGAGGTGATGCGGCGCGCGCCGTCGTACGTGGCGGCGTACCAGGCTTCGGAGAGGCTGTCGATCCGGACGACGTCTCCGGTGTGCGGAGAGTGGATGAACTCACCGCCGCCGATGTAGATCCCGACGTGGCCGAGCCCGTCGAAGAAGACGAGGTCGCCGGGCTCGAGGTCGCTGTACGCGACCGGCACGCCCATCGCCCACTGTGCGCCGGTGTAGTGCGGCAGCGATACACCGACCTGCGCGTACACGTACATGACGAAACCGGAGCAGTCGAAGCCGCTCGGAGTCGATCCGCCCCAGACGTACGGCACACCGAGGTACTGCATCGCGATCCCGACGACGCCCGTGTACTGCGACGGAGGCGCCGGAGGCGTGATGCCGGTGCTCAGATCCAGCGCGGGGTTTTGGCCCGGCGGCTGGTAGGTGGCCAGCCGCTGCTGCGCCTGCCGCTCGAGTGCAAGCTGCCGCGCGTGCTGCATCGCGACGAGATGCGCGATCTCGCCCTTGATCGAGTTGTACAGGCGCTGCTGCCGCCCGAGCTGCGACGCGATCCGGTCCTTCGCGGCCGCCCGCTGGCGCACGAGCGCGGTCTGCGCGCGACGATCGTGCACGAGCGTGTGCTGTCGGACGGTCACCTCGCGTTTGAACGAGACGACCTGGTGCACGACTGCGACGTCCTGTGTCGAAAGCGACTGGACGGACTCGATGCGGTTGACGAGATCGTCGATGCTCGTCGCGCCGAGAACCACTGCGAGCGTCGATTGGTTGTCGCGCGTCGTGTAGATGGAGACGAGGCGCTGCGAGAGGTCCTTCTGCGCGATGACGAGGTTCGAGCGCGCGACGTGGAGCCCGATGCGATTGATCGCGAGGCTGTGCTCGATCGCGTGCAGCTTGACGTTCGCGGAGTCGTAGCTGTTGCGCGCGCGCTCGAGGTTCGAGTCGAGCTGCTGGATCTGCAGCATCACCTGCTGCGCCTCGGCTTGCTTCGCGCTGACCGAGGGGTCGGCTGTCGCCACACCGGCCGCAACGCAAGCCGCGGCGAGGGCGATGACGAGGACCGGCACGTGTCGCTTCAGTGTCTGGATGACGTTTCCCGACGTTCACCCGGCGCGTCCGCACCGGTCTCCCACACGTCACAAGGTCGGGACGCTACCAGGGCTTTCGGACACTGGCAACCGGTAAAAGCCGTGAAAATTGCCGCAAATTGCCACTAGCCTCACGCCAGGATCCGGCAAAAGACCCTGCACAAACTGACCGAAATCACCGGATTCGTATGGTACGGTCGGCCATCGTGAGCGCCCGAAGGACACGATCCGCGGCGCTGCTCGCCGGCGTCTCTGCGGTGCTCGTCTTCGCCGCCGGCTCGCCTGCGGCCGCCGGCCCCGCGTCGCACGTGGGCAGCCTGCAGGCGGAAGAGCACGCCCTCGCGGGACGACTTCATAGCGCGTCGCTCGACCTCTATGCGCTCGATTCGAGTCTCGCGGCCGCGCAATCGAGGTTGACGAACCTGCGTGCCGAAGCCGCGCACCTTCGCCTCCAGCAGGCGCAGCTCGCACAACGGATCAGCGCGACGCAACGCACGCTCACGGTCTCGCAGCAGCATCTCGGGGCGAACCTCCGTTACATGTACGAGCAAGGCGACACCGATCCCGTCGCCGTCATCCTCGGCGCCGAGTCGCTCGACGACGCCGTGTCGACGCTCGACGGGCTGAAGCGTGTTACCGACCAGAGCAGCGGCTTCGTGGTCGCGTCTGCACTCGCGAAGCACCGGCTGCAAACGCTGCGCGCAGTGCTGTCGACACATCGGGCGCGTATCGAAAGCGCGGTTCGCGCCGCTGCCGGCACGACGAGGACACTCGCGTCGGCGCGCGCCGACCGGCTTTCCTTCATCTCCGGCCTGCGCGCGCAGCAGCAGTTGAAGGCGTCGCAGATCCAGCAGCTCGAAGAATCCGTGCAGCGGGCTGAGGCCAGGTCGAAGACGCTGACGGCGGCCGTGGCCGCGAGCGGGCCGGTGCCTGCGGTCGTCGGTGATCCGAGCCCAACCGCCGCGGCGGCGCCTCAAAGCAGCGGCGGCCGCACGCTCGTCGTGTCCGCCACCGGCTATTCGCTTACGGGTCACACCGCGACAGGGCTCCCGGTCGGCTGGGGCATCGTCGCCGTCGACCCCACGGTCATCCCGCTCGGCACGCGTATGACCGTCCCGGGCTACGGCGAGGCCGTGGCGGCCGACGTCGGCAGCGGCGTCCGTGGTGCAAGCATCGACCTCTGGTTCCCCACCGTCGCGCAGGCGTTTGCCTGGGGGCGGCGGACAGTCACCATCACCCTCCACTAGACTTGGCCGCGTAAGGGGGGTGTGAAGATCTGACAGAGCCGCTTTCGGCCAGCGATGAGCGGGGACTCGAGACGCTTCGCGTCTTGATCGTCGACGACCATGACCTGTTCCGCACAGGCCTGCGCAACCTGCTCGAGGAGCAGGGCGTTCTGGTTTCGGGCGAAGCTGCGTCCGGGACGGAGGCTGTCAAATCCGTGCGGGAGGTCGCTCCCGACGTCGTCGTCATGGATCTCAACATGCCCGGCATGGGCGGCGTCGAGGCGACCCGCCACATCGCGGCGATCGCTCCACTGACTCGCGTCGTCGTGCTGACCATCTCCGACGAGGACGCCGACGTCCTGGATGCGATCCTCGCCGGCGCGTGCGGCTACCTGTTGAAGGACGCGTCGATCGACGAGTTGCTCGCCGGCATCCGCGCCGCGTCGCGCGGCGAGTCGCTGATCTCTCCCGGCATCGCGGCGAAGGTTCTGCAGCGCGTGCGGGCGACGAGCGCGCAGCCGGAGATCGCGGACGCGATCCGGTCCGAGCTCTCCGACCGCGAGATCGAGGTGCTGAAGCTGATCGCGAACGGCAAGGACAACGCCGTCATCGCCGGCGAGCTTCACATCAGTCCGAAGACGGTGAAGAACCACATCTCCAACATCCTCATGAAGCTGCAGATCGACAACCGCATCCAAGCAGCGGTGTACGCAGTGCGCAGCGGAATCGTCTAGCCGAGGCGCCGCTTGTCGGCGCCGACCTCAGGACGCGCGGCTTCGCCGCGTGTCTGTCTGCTCTGCCTGACTCCAACGCTTGAGGCCGAGCAACCGTTCTAAGACGCGTGCCGCAGCGCGCGCGTTCGTGCCTGCAGCCGCCGCAGCATCGTCCGCAGGCGTCCGAGCTCGAGGTCGGCGTGCGTGAGCCGCCGGCCGAGCGCGACGCTTCTCGGTGCTCGTCAACGGCGCGCCGGTGTCGTGGACCGCGTCTCGCACCGCCGAAGACCAGTTCGCAGTCGCGTTAGCCGCGCAGCAACTGCACTAGGTCGTCCTCCGTGAGCATCGGCACGCCCGCCTTCTCCGCCTTCGTGAGCTTCGAGTTGCCCGGCTCCTCGCCGACGACGAGGCCGGTCGTCTTCGTCGACACGGAGTCGGTCACCTTCGCGCCGTGCGCCTCCAGCGCGGCCCCCGCCTCCTCGCGTGTCAAGCCCTCGAGCGTGCCGGTGACGACGTAGCGTCTGGCCGGTCAGCGGGCCCTCGACCGGACGCTCGTCCTCGCCCGTCTCGAAGCGCAGGCCCAGCTCGCGCAGCTCCGCGATGAGCGTCCGGTTCGCCTCGTCCGAGAACCACTCGGCGATCGCCTCGGCGCGCTCGGGGCCGATCCCCTCGACCTCCTGGATCTCCTCCTGCGTGGCGCTCGTGAGCGGTCGACCGTCCCGAAGTGGCGCGCGAGGTCTGAGCGCCAGCACCCAGCCGACGTCGCGGGATGTTCAGTCCGAACAGGACGCGCGAGAACGGAATCGCCTTCGACGCCGCGATCGCGTCGATCGCGTTGCCGGCACGGATCTCCGCGTAGCCGTCGAGCTCCATCAGCTGCTCGCGCGTCAACCGGTAGAGCTCGGGGACCGAGCGGACGAGGCCCGAGATCCCAGAGCCGGCGCACCGACTGCTCGCCGACGCCGTCGATGTCGGCCGCCGCCATCACCCAGTTGATCAGCGTCTCGAGGCCGCGCGACGGGCAGGCCCGGTTCGGGCAGCGGTGCATCGACCTCGCCTTCGGGCTTCGACGACCTCCGTGCCGCACAGCGGGCAATGCGTCGGCATCCGGAAGCGCCTTCGTTCCCTCGCCGGTGCGCGCCGGCCGGCCCGACGATCTGCGGGATGACGTCGCCGGCGCGCTGGACGATGACGTCGTCGCCCTCGCGGATCTCCTTGCGGTTGATGTCCTCCTCGTTGTGCAGCGTCGCGCGCGAGACGGTGACGCCGCCGACCTCGACCGGCTCGAGCACGGCCCACGGGTTGAGCGCGCCCGTGCGTCCGACGCGGATGAGGATCTTGTTCAGCCGCGTGACCGCGGTCATCGGCGCCCACTTGAACGCGCGCGCCCACCGTGGGCGCTCGTGCAGCGCGCCGAGCCGCGCCTGCTGGTCGAACGAGTCGACCTTGATCACGATGCCGTCGATCTCGTAGTCGAGCTCGGCGCGTCGCACCTCCCATCGCGCGCAGCGCTCTCGCGACTTCCTCGATCGACTCCACGCCGCTCCGCGAGCGGGTTCGTGCGGAAGCCGTGCTCGCGCAGCCACTGCAGCGTCTCCCAGTGCGTCGTCAGCTCGTCGAGGCCCTCGCGGCGCCCGGTGCCGTACACCCAGATCGAGAGCGGCCGCTGCGCGGTGATGGAGGAGTCCTTCTGCCGCAGCGATCCTGCCGGCGGCGTTGCGCGGGTTCGGCGCCGTCTTCTTGCCCTCGGCGACGAGCCGCTCGTTGAGCTTCGCGGAAGCCGGAGAGCGGCATGTACACCTCGCCGCGCACCTCGACGAGCGGTGGCGCCTCGCCCTGCCGATTTGCGAAGCGGGATGGCGCCGATCGTGCGCAGGTTGGGCGTGACGTCCTCGCCCTGCGACGCCGTCCCCGCGCGTGGCGCCGCGCACGAAGACGCCGTTCTCGTACACGAGGTTGATCGCGGAGCCGTCGATCTTCGGCTCGAGGACGTAGGCCACGGGCTCGTCCGGTCCGAGCCGCTTGCGGACGTCGTCCGCCCACTTGAGCGATCGCCTCGTCGGTCGTCACCTTCTCGAGCGAGCCCATCGGCGACAGGTGCCGAACCTTCTGGAACTGCCGCCGAGAGCGGCGCGCCGACGCGCTGCGTCGGCGAGTCGGGCGTGACGAGCTCGGGGTGCTCCGCCTCGATCGCGACCAGCTCGTCGTAGAGGACGTCGTAGGCGGCGTCCTCCATGATCGGGTCGTCGTCGACGTGGTAGGCGATGAGCGCGCGATTGAGGAGCTCGCGCAGCTCGGCGGCACGTTTCACCGGATCAGATGACGGCAAGCAGCTGCTCCGCCGTGTCGACGATCGCATCCGGGTGCTCGCGCTCGAGGCGCGAACGGTCATGGATGCGACCCCACGTGACGGCCACCGATGCCATCCCCGCCGCCTTCGCGGCCCGGACGTCGAAGGGCGAGTCGCCGATGTAGACCGCCTCCTCGGGGCGGGCGCCGAGGCGCTCGGCCGCGAGGAGCAGCGGCTCGGGATCGGGTTTGTGGCGTTCGGTCTCGTCGCCACCGACGATCACCTCGAACAGATGGCCCAGCGGCACGTGCTCGAACGCGAGCTCGACCGTCGAGCGCCGCTTCGCGGTGACGACGGCCAGGCGGCGTCCCTCTGCATGGAGCCGTTCGAGGGCGTTCTCCATGCCTGCGCAGCAGCGGAGCTCCTCGTGCAACGGCTCGTTGTGAGCGCGATAGACGGTGACGAGCTCGTCCACCCGTTCCGGGTCGAACGCCTGCATCTGGGCCTCGAGACCGGGGCCGCCGACCGCCCGCATCAACTCCTCGTCCGCGTATTCGCGGCCCAGCACCTCGCGGGTGGCGTGGCGCATCGAGGCGAGGATGATGCCGCCGGAGTCGATCACCGTGCCGTCGAGGTCGAACAATACGACCGGAAAGTGAGGCATTTGCCGATCGTAGCTGGGCGGGCGCATTCGGCGCATTCGAGTGCAGACGCGGTCGCCGCTCGGCCTGACGCCGGTCACGATCAGCGTCGGTATCGCCAGCTATCCGAGCCAGGCCGATGACGCCGACGGTCTCCAGCGCATGGCCGACGGCGCGCTCTACTGGTCGAAGCACCACGGCAAAAACCGCTCCTTCGTGTACAGCCCGAAGGTCGTGCGCATCCACTCCGCGAAAGACCTCGAGTGGAGACGGAGAGGATGGCGCGGCTGCGCGCAGCGAAGAACATCGTGCGCTTCGTCGACGCGAAGGATTCCTCGACCGCGCACCACTCCGAGACCGTGTCGGCCCTCGCTGCTGCGATCGCGACGGAGATGGCCTGGACGAGAGCCTCGTCGACCAGCTCGCGCTCGCCGGCCTGCTGCACGACATCGGCAAGATCGGATCCCCGACTCGCTCCTGCAGGCGCCGCGCGCCCTGACGAGCGAGGAGGCCGAAGCGTCAAGACGCATCCGGCGCTCGGTTCTCGTTGCTGGAAGGCCTGGCATCGCGCCGATCGACGAGTGGATCCTCCACCACCACGAGAACTGGACGGCACCGGCTACCCCGACCGCCTCGCCGGCGACGAGATCCCCCTCGGCGCCCGCATCGTCCGCGTCGCCGACGCCCTCGAGGCGATGACCTCGAACCGGCCGTATCGCATGGCGCAGTCGATCGAGTACGCGCTGACGAGCTCCGCGAGCACTCCGGACGCAGTTCGACTCCGTCGTCGTCGCAGCAGTCGAAGCCCACCTGGCCAAGACCGCGCACTTCGC
The DNA here is from genome assembly GCA_963744355.1 of uncultured Actinomycetes bacterium. Taxonomy (GTDB): domain Bacteria; phylum Actinomycetota; class Thermoleophilia; order Gaiellales; family Gaiellaceae; genus Palsa-739. The sequence goes on along the minus strand of CAVUTE010000001.1, from coordinate 1,538,114 downwards.
GTTCGCGTAATTCCTCGCGCTCCCGTTCTTCATCCGTCCTCGCCGCTCCCTTTCCCCGCTCTCCTCCCGGCTCAATCCCCGGGGCTGGCCTACGTCGCACTCGCGATCCGGCCGCCGCTTTCGCGCGCTCTGTCGCGCGTCGGCGACGTCGCTCCGGCGTCGCGCTCGTGGCGCCGGGCTCGGCTCGAGCCTGCTCGCTCTTCGGCAACGGTTGAGACTGCCCTCGCTCCGAGCGCGACGCGCTCCCTCCGTGATGACAGCGAGCGATGCGCACCCAGGCTTCCGTGCTCGTCGACCGCTGGGCGGCTCCGCACTGGATCCCGCTCGCGAACATCTTCTCCGTCGGCGACGTCGCCATCGCCGTCCGACTTCGTCCTCGCTCGTGACCGCGCGGGCCCGACGCAAGCTACCGCCCGGCAGCATCCGACTCATCCCCTATCTCGTTGTTCCGCACACCCACTGGGACCGGGAGTGGTACGTCCCGTTCGAGGTCTTCCGGCTGCGCCTCGGCGCCGTCGTCGACGGCGTCCTCGACACGCTCGAGCGCGACGCGTCCTTCAGCTCGTTCACGCTCGACGGCCAGGGCATCGTCCTCGAGGACTACACCGACGTCCGGCCCGACAACGCCGACCGCCTGCGCGCGTTGCTCGCGGCGGGGCGGCTGGAGGCCGGCCCGTGGTACGTCCTGCCGGACGAAATCCTCGTCGGGAGCGAGGCGCTCGTGCGGAACCTCCTCCTCGGCCGGCGGGTCTGCCGCCGCTTCGGCGTCGAGCCGACAGTCGCGGGCTACGAGCCCGACAGCTTCGGCCACCCGGCGCAGCTGCCGCAGATCCTCGCCGGGTTCGGCCTCCCGACGTTCCTCTTTTCACGCGGGCTCGGCGACCAGCTCGACGACGTCGGCGTCGTCTTCCGCTGGCGCGCCGCGGGCGCGGAGGTGATCGCGTGCCAGTTCCTGCCGCACTACGACAACTTCGCGCGGCTCACGACCGCGGAGGAGGCGGAGGAACGCGTCGCGCACATCGTCGAGCGTTTCGGTCCGCTCCTCGAGCGGGCCGGGCAGAGCACGATCCTGCTCGCGAACGGCTCCGACCATCTGCCCATCCAGCCGCACCTGCCGGAGATCTGCCGCGAGCTCGGCCCGTCGTTCCGGATCGGCCGCTACTCGGACTTCCGGCCGGAAACCAACGACCTGCCCGTGTACGAGGGAGAGCTCGTCGGCAGCCGGCTGCAGAACATCCTGCGCGGCGTCAACTCCGCGCGCATGTACCTGAAGCAGGCGAACGAGCGCGCCGAACGCCGCCTCCTGGGCACGGAGACGGTGGCCGCGCTGCGGGCGCTGCGAGACGGCTCCCGGTTCCCGCACGAGGACATCCGTCTCGCCTGGCGCGACCTGCTCCGCAACCACCCGCACGACTCGATCTGCGGCTGCTCGTGCGACGAGGTGCACCGCGACATGCTCGTCCGGTACGAGCAGCTCGACCGCACCCTGGAGATCGTGGAGCGCGAGGCGCTGGGCGTCGGCGGCGCCCTGGTCAACCCACTCCCATACCGGCGGACACGCCTCGTGGGCAACGAGCTTGTCGAGCTCGAGGGCTTCGAGGGTCGCCGCGCCGAGCGGCGGCCGGCAGACGTCGTGCCGGTCGAGCTCGACATCGCCTTCGAGGACGAGCCGGACATCGGCGACCTGTACACGTTCTGCCCCGGCGGCCCCGTCCGGTGCGCGGAGCTCGTCGGATCAAGCGTCCGGGCCGACGGCGCCCTGCTGCTCGAGCACGAGCTGCCGGGAATCCGGATGTCGACGGTCGCGCGCGCCATGGCAGACCGCATTGAGCTCCGAACGACGGTCGAGAACGAGGCCGATGACCACCGCCTTCGGGTCCACTTCCCGGTGTCGCACGCGGGCGAGTGTGCGCGCGCGGAGAGCCAGTTCGCGATTGTGCGCCGCCCGGTCGAGCCCGTTCCGCCGCAGGCGGAATGGGTGGAGCCCCCGATCGCCGCCGCGCACACTCTCGGAGCCGTTGCGCTCGGCCCGCTCGCCCTCCTCACCAAGGGCCTGCCGGAGTACGAGGCCGGCCGGGACGGGCTGCGCCTGACCCTCCTGCGCTGTGTGGGGACGATCTCCCGGCCGAAGGGCCTGCCCACACGCCCCGTGGACGCGGGACCGGACATCGCCACGCCCGACGGTCAGTGCCGCGGTCGCCACGTCTTCGAGTACGCCGTTCGGTTCGACGCCGACCGCCTCTCGGACGCCGCCCTCATCCGAGCCGGCCAGGACTACCGCACGGACTTCCTGACCGGCGATCCGTTCGCGCCGCCGTTCACCCTGGAGGGGGACGTGGTCTTCTCCTGTCTGAAGGGCGCGGAGGACGGCGACGGCTCGATCCTTCGCGTCTTCAATCCGAACGCTGGGCCCGAGACCGTCCGGATCGAGGGAGTGCCCGCCGTCCGCGTCCGGCTCGATGAAGAGGCGACCGTCGCCGGGAGCTTCGAGCTCGCCGCGGGCGAGATCGCCACCTTTCGGCTGAGGATGAGTTCGGTATGAGTTGAGAGGCCCTACCCCTTCCTGGGGATGCAACCGCACCGCAAAAAAGGAGGATGCGTTTTGCGAAGAACGACTTTTCTGCGGACATCTCCTGGGAGGTGAAGATCTCGTGATTCGGTGGTATGCACGCGCGTGGGATGCGGCAACGCTCCTCAAGGGGGCCATGGCCCTCGCCGCCCTCGTTGCGCTCGTCGTTGGTGCTGGCGCTGACTGGCGCTGGGACTGACATCTAGCCGACTTCAGGCGGGATCGGCCGTGCGGCGGCCGATCCCGCTTCGGCTCTCGAACTGAAACCAAGCCATGAACGGAACCCTGATCTGCGGCATGCCAGCTCGTCTATTCGCCTATATCTCGGCGACGACGGCACTTGCGGCACCCGCGATCCTCCTCGCCTTCGTCCTCATCGTCCTCCATCCGCCATCGATTGCGACGGGGGCCGGCGTGGCACTCTTCTTTGCTCTGGCCCTTCTCGCCGATCTGCAGCCGATGCCGATGGGCGAGGGAGGCAAGACGGACGTCTCCATCACGAACGTCTTCACGATCACGGTCGCGATCCTCTACGGCTGGCGGTATGCCGTGCCAATCGCCGCCATCAGCATCGCCGTCTCGATGATCGCCGGCCGGCGCCCGCCCGCGCGGATCGTCTTCAACGTCGCGAGCTACGGGCTCGCAGCCCTGGCCGCGAGCGTGCCCGTGATCGTGTGGGGCAGCTCCGACACCGTCGGCGCGGGAGCGCTGACGTCATTCATCCTCGTCGGCGCGCTCTTCAACGTCTGCACGAACGTGTTGCTCGTCTCGGGCGCCATCTCGGTCTCGCAGGGCGTCCGCTACCGCGACGTCGTCATCCCGGGACTCCGGCGCATCGGATTCACCTACCTGATGATGGCGGTGCTCGCCGCGCTGGCGGCGAACCTCTGGGTCTCGCACCCGTGGCTGCTGTCGCTGCTCGCCGGACCGCTCTTCACCCTGACGCTGTACCAGCGCAGCCTCTACCACTCCCACGTCGCCGCGAAGGACGCGCGCACCGACAACCTGACCGGCCTCGGCAACCACCGGGCCTACCAGGCCGCGCTACGCGGCTACATCGCGGATGCCGAGCGCGAGTCCACCGAGTTCTCCCTCTGCATCGTGGACGTGGACGATTTCAAGCGGATCAACGACACCTACGGCCACCAGGTCGGCGACGACGTGCTCGTCGCACTCGCCGAGATCCTGCGCAACGCCCGCAACGGGGAAGCCTTCCGCTGCGGCGGCGACGAGTTCGCCGTGCTCTTCGACGGCGACGGAACCTTCGCGTTCGAGCGCATCACGGACATCCAGGAGGCCGTCGCCGGGCTCGGCCTCACCCCGGTGACGATCAGTGTCGGGATCGCCGGCTACCCGGGGCAGGCAGACGACGCCGACGGTCTCCAGCGGATGGCCGACGGCGCGCTCTACTGGTCGAAGCACCACGGCAAAAACCGCTCTTTCGTGTACAGCCCGAAGGTCGTCCGCATCCACTCCGCGAAGGAGCTGGAGTGGGAGACCGAGCGCGTCGCCCGCCTGCGCGCGGCGAAGAACATCGTGCGCTTCGTCGACGCAAAGGATTCCTCCACCGCGAACCATTCGGAGACCGTCTCCGCCCTGGCGGCCGCGATCGCCGCCGAGATGGGCCTGGACGAGAACACCATCGATCAGCTGGCCCTCGCCGGCCTCCTGCACGACATCGGCAAGATCGGCATCCCGGACAGCCTCTTGCAGGCGCCGCGCGCGCTCACGGCGGTCGAGTTCGAGGCCATCAAGGCCCACCCCGGCCTCGGCTACTCGCTGCTCGAGGGCCTGGGGATCGGGCCGATCGACGAGTGGATCCTCCACCACCACGAGAACTGGGACGGCAGCGGCTACCCGGACGGCCTGCGCGGCGAGGACATCCCGCTCGGCGCGCGCATCATCCGCGTGGCCGACGCCTTCGAGGCCATGACCGCCAACCGCCCCTACCGCGTGGCGCAGCCCGTCGAGTACGCCCTCAATGAGCTCCGCGCCAACGCCGGCACCCAGTTCGAGCCCGCCGCCGTTGCCGCCGTCGAAGCCTGCGTCGCGAACGCGTCGCCGGCCGGCAGGCACGAGGCGCCGATGCTGGCGTTCGCCTAGTGGCCCTGGCGTTCCCCTTGCTCGCGGGCCTCGCGCTCGCGCCGCTTCTCGGAGGCCGCTGGGGCCGCATCGGCAAGCTGCGCCTGCGCTTCGTCTGGCTCTTCTACGTCGCGATCGCCGTCCAGCTCGCCGCGTTCCCGGTCAAGGCGATGCCGTGGCACACGTCCGACCGGATCGGCGTCGTGCTCTGGCTCTGCTCGTACGCGCTTTTCGCCGCCGGCGTCGCGGGCAACTTCCGCATCCCCGGCATCCCGCTCATCGCGGCGGGCCTCGTCTCGAACCTGCTCGCGATCACGACGAACGGCGGGCACATGCCGGCCCTGCCGTCGGCGCTGCGTGCGGCGGGGATGCACTTCACCGTCGGGCACAACCGGAACAGCGCCGTGCTGCCGTCGCCGCATCTCGCGTGGCTCGTCGACCGCTGGGCGGCGCCGACCTGGGTGCCGTGGGCGAACGTCTTCTCCGTCGGCGACGTGCTGATCATGGCCGGCGGGTTGCTCTTCGCGCTCGGTGCGACCGGCGCGCTCCGGCTTCCGTCGCGGCGTCAGCCGCCGGAGTACCTGACAGCGACGAGGTAGAGGCCCCACGGTGGCGCAGTCGCGCCGGCGTCGGCACGCTCGGCGCCCTCGAGCAGCGGGGCGAGGTCGATCCCGTCGAGCATCGTCCCGACGATCGTCCGCACCATGTGACGGAGATAGCTGTCCGCGGTGATCTCGAAGTCGAGGTGCTCGCCGCGGCTGATCCACTCGGCCGACTCGATCGTGCGCACGAACTCCTCGTGCCGCGTGACGGTCGGCGTGAAGGCGCGGAAGTCGTGTTTCCCCAAGAGCAGAGCCGCGGCGGTGGCGAGCTGCTCGAGGTCGAGCAGGCGAGGCACCCACAAGCTCCGCCGCAGCTCGAACGGCGAGCGCGTCGAGCTGGTGAAGAGGCGGTAGCGATACGAACGGGCAAGGGCGGAGTGCCGCGCGTGGAAGTCGGGCGCCGCGCTGTCGGCGGTCACGACCGCGATCTCGTCTGGGAGGCGCGTGTTCAGCGCCGCCGCCACGCGCTCGAGCGGGGGCCCTCCCTCGATGTCGGCGGAGACGACGTTCCCGAGTGCGTGGACGCCGGTGTCGGTGCGGCCGGCGACGGCGAGCCTGTCCACGGTCGAGAAGGTGGCGGCAAGGGCGTCGCGGAGCTCGGCTTCCACCGTCGCCTGGCCGGGCTGTACGGCCCAGCCGCGGAAGGGCGTGCCGTCGTACGCGATCGTCAGTCTGAGCCGCACGTCAGGTGCGCCTGACGTCGTTTGTCAGGACTTCCTTATGCTCTACTGACTTGCACACCGATTGATACACTCTAACTGATGTCCGACGAGCACACCTTCCTCCTCCAGCGGGTCCAGCCCGCGATGGTCGGCCTGATCGACGGGTCGCTCTCCACGCTGGCGCCGATCTTCGCAGTCGTGCTCGCCTCGCACGACACCCGCTATGCGTTCATCGCCGGCCTCGCCACGTCGCTCGGCGCAGCGATCAGCATGGGCTTCTCGGAGGGGCTCTCCGACACCGGCGAGCTGACCGGACGCGGCAGCCCGTGGGCGCGCGGGTCGATCACGGGCGGCGGGACGTTCATCGGCGGCATCCTCCACTCGCTGCCGTTCCTCATCTCCAACTACCACGTCGCCCTCATCTTCGCGGTCGGGGTCGTGGCCTTCGAACTGCTGATGCTCGCCTACTTCCGCTGGCGCTTCTTCTCGGACACCTTCGTCCGCGCCCTCGGCATCGTGACGTTCGCCGGCATCCTGATCGCAGCGATCAGCGCCGGCCTCGGCAGCCTCCTGGGCGCGCCGGTCGGCAGCTAGGCCCTCGAGACACCAGGGGGACACTCCCCGTCACGAGAGTGCCGGGGAGTCGTGACGTTTTCGTGCGTGTTCGCCCGAGGATTAGGGCTGGTAGTCGACGAGCTCGAGGTAGACCATCTCGGCGGCGTCACCTTGACGGTGGCCTAGCTTGACGATCCTCGAGTAGCCGCCCGGCCTATCCGCCATGCGCGGGCCGACGTCGGCGAAGAGCTTGTGCACGATCTCCTGCGAGCGGAGCTCGGCGAGCGCCTGCCGGCGCGCGTGCAGGTCGCCGCGGCGGCCGAGCGTGATCATCTGCTCGGCGAACGGCTTCACCGCCTTCGCCTTCGCCTCGGTCGTCTTGATGCGCCCGTGCTCGATGAGCGAGCACGCGAGATTCGCGTACAGCGCCTTCCGATGCGACGGGTCGCGCCCGAGCTTCTTGCCGGTCCGCGCGTGACGCATGGCGTTACTCGAGGCCTCCGTTGCCGAAGCTGCCGCTGTCGCCGCGCAGCGTGAGACCGTGCTGCGAGAGCGTCTCCTTGACCTCTTCGATCGACTTCTTGCCGAAGTTCGGGATCGCCGCGAGCTCGTTCTCCGTCTTCATGACGAGATCGCCGATGGTCTCGATGCCGACGCGCTTCAGGCAGTTGTACGACCGGACGCCGAGCTCGAGCTCCTCGATCGGGAAGTTCTCCATCCCGCGGGCGAGGCCCGTCTCGGGGCTGACGCCGTCGCCGGCGACGACCGCCTGCTCGCCGAAGCCCTCCATCTTGTCGATGTCGGTGAAGATCGCGAGCTGGCGGATGAGGATCTCAGCCGCCTCGCCGAGCGCGTCCTTCGGGTCGACGGAGCCGTCGGTCGTGATGTCGAGCATGAGCTTGTCGTAGTCCGTGCGCTGTCCGACGCGCGCGGCCTCGACCGCGAACGAGACGCGACGGACCGGCGAGAAGATCGAGTCGATCGGAATGACGCCGATCGTGTGCTGCGGCCCGCGATTGAGCTCGGCCGGGTTGTAGCCGCGGCCGCGGCCGATCGTGAGCGTCAGCTCCAGGCGGCCGCGATCCGAGAGGTTCGCGATCTCGAGCTCCGGGTTGAGGATCTCGAGCTCCGCGGGTGCCTCGATGTCGGCGGCGGTGACGATGCCCGGGCCCTTCTTCGCGATGTGCACCTCGACCTCGGGCGAATCGCCGTGCAGGCGAGCGACGAGGTTCTTGAGGTTGAGGACGATGTCGGTGACGTCCTCGCGGACACCCGGCAGCGTCGTGAACTCGTGCGCGGTACCCTCGACCTTGACCGAGGTGACCGCAGCGCCCTCGAGCGACGAGAGCAGCACGCGGCGCAGCGAGTTGCCGAACGTGTGACCGAAACCCCGGTCGAGCGGCTCGATCTGGAACACCCCGCGATGCTCGTCCACTTCCTCGTGGACGATGCGCGGAATCTGAAAGTCCATAGCGCGTGTAGCCAACGAAATCCCTTCCTCAGTGGTACTTGGTTACTTGGAGTAGAGCTCGACGATGAGCGATTCTTGGACCGGCGTGTCGATCTCGCCGCGCTCGGGCTGCTTCAGCACCTTGCCGGTGAGGCCGTCGTGATCGGCCTGCAGCCACGGAGCGACGGTGGACACGAGGTCGGTTGCGTCCCGGATGACCTGCTTCGCCGACGAGTTCTGCGCGACGGTGATGATGTCGTCCGGCCGAACCTGGTAGCTCGGGATGTTCACGCGGCGCCCGTTCACCTGGAAGTGACCGTGGCGCACGAGTTGACGTGCCTGCGCACGCGAGGCGGCGAAGCCGAGGCGGTAGACGACGTTGTCGAGCCGCGTCTCGAGCATCCGCAGCAGCTCCTCGCCGGTGACGCCGGAGCGCTTGGACGCCTTCTCGTAATACGTGCGGAACTGCTGCTCGAGCAGGCCGTAGTACCGGCGCGCCTTCTGCTTCTCACGCAGCTGGAGCAGGTACTCGCTCTGCTTGATGCGGCCGCGGCCGTGCTCGCCCGGCGGATACGAGCGGCGCTCGATCGCGCACTTCTCCGTCAGGCAGCGCTCCCCCTTGAGGAAGAGCTTCAGCCCCTCGCGGCGGCAGATGCGGCACTTTGGTCCGACGTCGCGAGCCACTAGACGCGCCTCCGCTTGCGCTGGCGCACGCCGTTGTGGGCCTGCGGGGTGACGTCCTTGACGCCGAGAATCTCGAGACCGGCGGCCTGGAGCGAGCGGATGGCCGTCTCACGGCCGGAGCCGGGGCCTTTCACGAAGACCTCGACCTTCTGCAGGCCGTGCTCCATGCCCTTCCGCGCGCACGCGTCGGCGGTGACCTGCGCGGCGAACGGCGTCGACTTGCGCGAGCCCTTGAAGCCCGCGGAGCCGGCCGACTCCCACGCGATCACGTTGCCCTCCTTGTCGGTGAGGGCGACGATCGTGTTGTTGAAGCTCGTCTTGATGTGCGCCTGCCCGATGGCGATGTTCTTGCGGACGCGGCGACGGGTGCGGCCTCTCGTGGCCGCTGCTCTCCGGGGTGGCGCCATTTACTTGGCCGCCTTGCTCTTGCCGCGCCCGACGGTCTTCTTCGGGCCCTTGCGGGTGCGGGCGTTCGTCTTCGTGCGCTGGCCGTTGACCGGCAGCCCGCGGCGATGCCGGACGCCGCGGTAGGCGCCGATCTCGGACAGGCGCTTGATCGCCTGCTGGCGCTCGCGGCGAAGGTCGCCCTCGACCTCGAGCTCGCCGTCGATGTAGGTGCGGAGCTTCGTCACCTCGTCGTCGGTGAGATCCTTGATCTTCGTGTCCGGCGAGAGGCCGAGCTGGGCTGCGACCTTGCGCGCCGTCGGCTGGCCGATGCCGTAGATGTAGGTCAGCCCGATCTCGAGCCGCTTCCCATTCGGGAGGTTGACTCCGGCGATGCGCGCCATTACCCCTGCCTCTGCTTGTGACGGGGGTTGGTGCAGATGACCATGGTCGTGCCGTGCCGCTTGATGATGCGGCAGCGTTCACACATTGTCTTGACGGATGGGCGTACTTTCATATCAGCGGTGCCGGAAGGTGATTCGACCGCGGTTCAGGTCGTACGGGCTCAGCTCCACCTTGACCTTGTCGCCCGGCAGGATGCGGATGTAGTGCTTGCGCATCTTCCCGGAGATGGTCGCCAGGATGGCGTGGCCGCCGTCGATTTGCACCCGGAACATCGTGCTCGGGAGCGCCTCCACGACTTCGCCCTCAACCTCGATCTTCTCTTCCTTTGTCGGCATTTCCTTTCTAGTCCAGAGGGATGCGCGCGCACGGCAAAGCCGGTGCGCGGCGAGGGATCAGCGTAGCAGAGCTGCCCCGGCTTTCGTCAGCACCCGGGGGCCCTCGGCGGTGACCGCGACGGTGTGCTCGAAGTGGGCCGCGAGCGAGGAATCGACCGAGGAAATCGACCAGTCGTCGTCGTGGACGTAGACGTCCGCCGACCCGGCGGTGATCATCGGCTCGATCGCGAGGGTCATTCCCGATTGGAGGACGGGGCCGCGCCCGGACGGGCCGTAGTTCGGGATCTGCGGATCCTCGTGGTAGCTGCGCCCGACCCCGTGCCCGACGAGGCTCCGGACGACCGAGAAGCCGGCTTCCTCGACCACCGTCTGGACGGCATGGGAGATGTCGGAGAGATGGTTGTCGACCTGGGCGTGCTCGATGCCGGCGGCGAGCGCCTCCTGGCAGACGTCGAGGAGCCGCTGCGCCTCGGGGTCGATCTCCCCCACCGGCAGGGTGACCGCGCTGTCGGCGACGAGGCCGTTCAGCGTCACGCCGAGGTCGACCGAGATCAGGTCGCCCTCGCAGGCGCGGTACTCGGTCGGGATGCCGTGCACCACCATCGAGTTGGGCGAGACGCACAGCGCGGCCGGGAAGCCCTTGTAGCCCTTCGAGGTCGGATACCCGCCGTTCGCGGCGATGTGCTCGTCGGCGATGCGGTCGAGCTCGAGCATCGAGACGCCGGGCTCGAGGTGCTCGGCGACGAGCTGCAGCGTCTCGTAGACGAGCTCGCCGGCACGCGCCATGCCCTCGATCTCGGCGGCGGACTTGCGGATGATCACGCTCGAGCCTCCACCGCGCTCAGCGCCTCCGAGATCTCCTGGAAGACGTCCTGGACGCTGCGGTCGGCGTGGATGCCGACGACGTTGCCGAGGCGCGTCCGGTAGTGCTCGCCGAGCGGCGCGGTCTCGCGCTCGTACGTCTCGAGGCGTCGCTCGATCGCCTCGGGCGTGTCGTCGGGGCGACCCTCCTCCTGCGCACGCTTGTGCATGCGCTCGATGAGCAGCTGCCGGTCGGGAACGTAGAACACGAAGACGATCTCGATCGTGCGTCCGACGTCCTCGAGCATCTCGTCGAGCGCGTCGGCCTGCGCGAGGTTGCGGGGATAGCCGTCGAGGACGAAGCCCGGTGTGGTGTCGCCGCGCGAGAGCCGGTCGCGGATGAGCGGGATCGTGATCTCGTCCGGGACGAGCTCCCCCGCCGCGAGGATCGGCTCCACCTGCTTTCCGAGCTCGGTGCCCCGCGCGATCGCGTCGCGGTACAGGTCGCCGCTCGAGATGTGCGGGACGCCGTAGGTCGCGGAGATCTTCTTTGCCTGGGTCCCCTTGCCGGACCCCTGCGGACCGAGCAGCAGGATGTTCATGCCGGCTATCTCAGGAAGCCTTCGTAGTGGCGCATCATCATCTGCGACTCCATCTGTCGCATCGTGTCGAGTGCGACACCGACGACGATGAGCACCGACGTGCCACCGAGCGCACGTGCGGTCGCCTGCGAGAACCCGAAGTAGTGGATGAAGACGCTCGGCGCCACCGCCACGGTCGCCAGGAAGAGCGAGCCCGGAAGCGTCAGGCGCTGGAGCACGCGGTCGAGATACGCCGCGGTCGGCGGGCCCGGCCGGATTCCGGGAATGTAGCCGCCGTACTTGCGCAAGTTGTCGGCCTGGTCGACCGGGTTGAACTGGACCGACGTGTAGAAGTACGTGAAGACGATGATCAGCACCGCCTCGGTGGCGAGGTAGTACCAGCTCGTGTACTGGAAGTTGGCGTTCACCCAGTTCGACCACGCAGGCACGAAGCCGGCGACGGTCTGCGGGAGCGCGAGCAGCGCGGCGGCGAAGATGACCGGGATGACGCCGGCCATGTTCACGCGCAGCGGCATGTAGGTCGAGCCGCCGGTCGTCTGGCGGTTCCCCAGTTGTCGCCTGGCGTACTGCACGGGGATTCGCCGCTGCCCCTCCTGCACGAAGACGACGGCGACGACGACGGCGACCGCGACGATCGGGAAGAACAGCCGCTCGGTCGTGCCGCCGTTGATCCAGGCGCTGATGCCGGTCGGCGCGTACGCGAGGATCGACGCGAAGATCAGGAGCGAGATGCCGTTGCCGACGCCCCGCTTCGTGATCAGTTCGCCCATCCACATGAGCAGGACGCAGCCGGCGGTGAGCGTCAGGACGATGATCACGAGCCGGCCGGCGTTCACGCCCGGAAGCGCGCCCTGCCGCTTGAACAGGAAGGCGTAGCCCGTCGACTGCGCCGCCGCGAGCGCGACCGTCAGGTAACGCGTGTACTGCGTGATCTTGGCGTAGCCGGCCTCACCCTCCTTCTGCAGCCGCTCGAGCGTCGGCACGACGGCCGTGAGCAGCTGGAGGATGATCGACGCCGTGACGTACGGCATGATCCCGAGCGCGAAGAGCGAGAAGCGCGACAGCGCCGAGCCCGAGAAGAGGTTCAGCAGCGTGAGGATGCCGCCGCCGGCGCCGTTGAAGTACTGCTGGATGGCCTGCTGGTCGATGCCCGGCGCGGGCACCCACGAGCCGAGCCGGTAACACGCGAGGACCGCCGCAGTGAAAAGCACGCGCTTGCGCAGCTCGGGAACCCGCCACGCATTTGCGAGCCAGGAGAACACTAGGCCTGCTCTTCCTCCACTGCTTCTGCGCTAGGCGCCTGAGCTTCATCCTCAGTCGCCTCCGGCTCTTCCTTGGCCACAGGCTTCGCCGCGTGGTGGCGGGCCTTCTTCACCTTCGGCTCGCGCAGCAGCTCGACGGTTCCGCCGGCCGCCTCGATCTTCTCGCGTGCCGTCGCGGAGATCTTGTGCACACGAACGGTGAGCTTCTTCGAGAGCTCGCCGGTGCCGAGCAGCTTGATGTCGATCTTCGTGTTCTTGACCAGGCGCTTCTCGACGAGCGACTCCGGCGTGACCTCGGCGCCCGCGTCGAAGCGGTCGAGGTCGCGGATGTTGACCGGCACCGTCTCGGTGCGGAACGGCCCGACCGGCATTGCGTCCTTCGACGTCGAGCCGCGCAGCTTGCCGATGCGCATGTAGATCGGCATCTGGCCGCCCTCGAAGCCGGCGCGCATCTTGTGCGAGCCCGCGCGCGACTTCTGGCCCTTGTTGCCGCGACCCGAATACTTGCCCGTGCCCGAACCGGGGCCGCGGCCGACGCGCTTGCGGTCGACGCGCTCCTGCGCAGGCTGGAGATTGGAGAGGTTCATCGACTTGGCCATCAGCTCTGGTCCACCTTCACGAGATGCGCCACCTTCCGGAGCATGCCTGCAAGCACCGGAGTCTCGTCGTGCTCGCGCGTGTTGCCGATCCGACCCAGGCCGAGCGCACGCAGCGTGCCGCGGTGGCGCTCGCTCTGGCCGATCTGGGACTTGATCTGCGTGATCTTGACCTTGGCCACGTGCCTACGCGTCCTTCTTCTTCCGGATGGAACGGCGCTTCGGCTTTTCCTCGGCCGCGGGAGCAGGCGCCTCGGCGACGGGCTCGGGCGCTTCCACGACCTCGGGCTCGGGCTCCGGCTCCGGCTCGCGCGGCGGCAGGCTCCTCCACGACGACCGCAACAGGCGGCGCGGGCGGAGGCGTCACCGCGACGGCGGGCTCCTTCGGCTGCTTGCCGATGGCCGGCAGCGGGAGCACCTCGCTGATCTGCTTGCCGCGGATCCGCGCCACGTCCTCCGGGCGGCGGAGCTCCTTGAGCGCAACGATGGTCGCCTTCGCCATGTTGATCGGGTTCGTCGTGCCGAGGCTCTTGGCGAGCACGTTGCGCACGCCGGCGAGCTCGAGCACCGCGCGGACACCGCCGCCGGCGATGACGCCGGTACCGTCGGAGGCCGGGCGGAGCATGACGCGGGCGGCGTCGAAGCGGCCGAGCACCTCGTGGGTGATCGTCGAACCGTGCTTCGGCACCGTGAACAGATTCTTCTTCGCGTCCTCGACCGCCTTCGTGATAGCGAGCGGCACCTCGCGTGCCTTGCCGTAGCCGACGCCGACGCGGTCGACCTCGTCCCCGACGACGACGAGCGCGGTGAACGAGAACCGGCGTCCGCCCTTGACCACCTTGGCGACGCGGTTGATCTCGACCACGCGCTCCTTGAGCTCGCGGGTCTCCGAAAAGTCGACAGACATCAGAAGTTCAGTCCTCCCTCGCGCGCACCGTCGGCGAGCGCCTTGACGCGTCCGTGGTACAGGTAGCCGGCGCGGTCGAAGACGCACGCCTCGATGCCGGCCTTCTTCGCGGCCGCGGCGAGCTGCTTGCCGACCTCGGCCGCCTGCTCGCTCTTGTCGCCCTTGAACGATTTCTTCAGCGCGATCCAGGACGCCGCGGCGAGCGTCTTGCCGGTGAGGTCGTCGACGAGCTGCGCCTCGATGCCCCGGTTCGACCGGAAGACCACGAGACGCGGCCGCTGCGGCGAGCCGTTCACCCGGCCGCGTACGCGCTTGTGGCGGCGCAGGCGTCCCTCTCTGACCGTCAAGCTAGGCACGCTTGCCCACCTTCCTGCGCACGTACTCGCCCTCGTAGCGAATGCCCTTGCCCTTGTAGGGCTCCGGCGGGCGAACCTTGCGAATCTCGGCGGCCGTCTGGCCGACCTGTTGTTTGTCGGTGCCCTTCACGACGACCTGCGTCGGCACCGGAACCTCGAAGGTGATGCCCGTCCGCGGCTTGATCGTGACGGGATGCGAGTAGCCGACCTGGAGCTCCAGGTCGGTGCCCTTGAGCGCGGCACGATAGCCGACGCCCTGGATCTCCAGGCGCTTCTCGAAGCCCTTCGTGACGCCCTCGACCATGTTCGCGATGAGCGTGCGCGTCAGACCGTGCAACGACCGGTCCTCCCCGCGCTCGGTCGGCCGCGTGACGAGGACGGTGCCGTCGTCCTGCGCGATCGCCATGCGCAGCGGAACCTGCTGCTGCAGCGTTCCGAGCGGGCCGGCGACCTGAACGCGGCCAGGGTCGACCGTCACGGTGACACCGCTCGGGATCTCGATGGGCTTTTTTCCGATTCGGCTCATTCGCTCACCAGATGAAACAGACGACCTCGCCACCGATCCCGCGCTCCTGCGCGGTCCGGCTCGTGACGAGCCCAGAGGACGTGGACAGGATTGCGACACCCATCCCGCCCAGCACGCGCGGGAGACGGTCCTTCCGCGCGTAGACCCGGCGGCCCGGCTTGGAGATGCGCTTCAGGCCAGAGATGACCCGCTCGCGATTCCGGCCGAACTTGAGGTCGACGACCAGGGTATCGAAGGATTCGCCCTTCTCGACGTGATAGTCCCGGATGTAGCCCTCCTCCTTCAGGAGGCGGGCGATCTCCACCTTCATGCGCGAGCTCGGCATCACGGCCTTGTCGTGGAGCGCCTTGTTGGCGTTCCGGATGCGAGTGAGCATGTCGGCGATCGGATCGGTCAGCATCGGGTCACCAGCTCGATTTCGTCATGCCGGGGATCGCGCCCTGATGTGCGAGGTCGCGCAGGCAGATGCGGCAGAGCCCGAACTTGCGGAACACGGCGCGCGGCCGCCCGCACTTGTTGCAGCGCGAGTAGTTGCGCACCCGGTACTTCTGCGGACGCTTCTGCTTGACGACGAGGCTCGTTTTTGCCACTTAGTCCCTCCTTGGCCCTTCGCCGAACGGCAGGCCGAGGGCCTGCAGAAGGGCGCGAGCGTGTTCATCGGTCTCGGCGCTGGTCGTGATCGTCACGTCGAGGCCGCGTACCTGCTGGATGTCGTCGTAGTTGATCTCGGGGAAGATGATCTGCTCGCGCACGCCGAGCGAGTAGTTGCCGCGCCCGTCGAACGAGCCGGGGTTGAGGCCGCGGAAGTCGCGGATGCGCGGCAGCGCGATGGAGACCAGCCGGTCGAGGAACTCGTACATGCGTGCGCCGCGGAGCGTCACCTTCGCGCCCACCGGCATGCCCTCGCGCACCTTGAACTGCGCGATCGACTTCCGGGCGCGACGTACCTGGGCGCGCTGGCCGGCGATCGTCGTCAGCTCCTCGATCGCGGAGTCCATCTGCTTCGCGTCGACCTTCGCCTCGCCCACGCCCATGTTGAGCGTGATCTTCTCGAGGTGCGGGACCTGCATGACGGAGTCGAGGCCGAGCTCCTCCTTGAGGAGCGGGCGGATCTCGTTTTCGTACCGCACCTTCAGGCGCGGCGTATACGTGTCGGTCGCTGCTGCGCTCATGACTTGTCGATCTCCTGGCCGCAATCGGCGTGCTTGCACACGCGGATGCGGACCGTCTTGTCCTTCACGGTCTTCAGAACGGTGCCGACGCGCGTCGGCTTCTTGCACGTCGGGCACACGATCATCACGTTCGACACCGGTAGCGGCGCCGACTTCTCGATGATCCCGCCGGGGATGATCGACGGCCCGCCCATGCGGCTCGAGTTCTGGATCGGGCGCGGGCGCTGATGCCGCTTGACCATGTTGACGTTCTCGACGAGCACGCGGCCGTCCTTCGGCATGGAGGCGATGACGCGGCCTTCCTTGCCACGGTCCTTGCCGCGAATCACGTGGACGATGTCGCCCTGGCGGATCTTCATCGTCTGGGCCATCTACAACACCTCCGGGGCGAGCGAAACGATCTTCATGAAGTTCTTCTCGCGCAGCTCACGGGCGACCGGCCCGAAGATGCGCGTGCCGCGCGGGTTGCGCTGCGCGTCGATGATCACGGCGGCGTTCTCGTCGAACGCGATCGTGGTGCCGTCGACGCGGCCGAACGGCTTGCGCGTCCGGACGACGACGGCGCGAACGACCTCGCCCTTCTTGACGGCACCCTGCGGCGTCGCCGTCTTGACGGTGCCGACGATGATGTCGCCCACCCGCGCGTAGCGGCGGTGGTGACCGCCCATCACGCGGATGCACAGGAGCTCACGGGCGCCGGTGTTGTCGGCCACCTTCAGGCGGGATTCCTGCTGGATCACTTCGCAGCCTCGACGATCTCGGCGAGCCGCCAGCGCTTCGTCGCCGACAGCGGGCGCGTCTCGACGATGCGCACGACGTCGCCGACGTTGGCGGAGTTCTGCTCGTCATGGGCGTGGAACTTGACGGAGCGCCGCACGACCTTCTTGTACCGCGGGTGCGACTTGATCACATCCACCTTCACGACGATCGTCTTGTCCATCGCGCTCGAGACGACGACG
The DNA here is from genome assembly GCA_963744355.1 of uncultured Actinomycetes bacterium. Taxonomy (GTDB): domain Bacteria; phylum Actinomycetota; class Thermoleophilia; order Gaiellales; family Gaiellaceae; genus Palsa-739. The sequence goes on along the minus strand of CAVUTE010000001.1, from coordinate 1,521,205 downwards.
CCGCGGCGCTCCTGGCTGCGCCCGCGATCGTGCTCGGGCTTCGGGAGACGCACGATCGGCTTGCGCTCGGCGGCAGGCACGTGGACGCGCCGCCCCTTCTTGGGGCGCTCGATGCGCGGAACATGCTTGCGCTTCTTCTTCGGCTGGGATTGCGCAGGCGGAGCCGAAGGTTCAGGGGTGGTGTCTGAAGGAGCCTCGGCGTCGGTCACTTCGGCCGCGGAAGCGGCCGCCTCCCCTTCCCCTGTCGGCTCCTCGATCTCAGCCGGCGCAGCCGGCTGCGAATCCGGTGTCGGCTCTTCAGTCTTTTCGGTCTCTTCGCTCATGCAAGTCCCTTTTCAGCTTCGCGTTCATTAACCACCGTAAGAATCCGCGCGATCTCGCGCTTCGTGAGCTTCAGCCGCGCGTTGTTCTCGAGCGCGCCGGTCACCGACTGGAAGCGGAGGTTGAACAACTCCTGACGCCGCTCGACGAGGCGATGCTCCAGCTCGTCGTCGGTCAGGTCTCTCAATTCGCTCGGCCTAGTCAAAGAGCTCGGCCTCCCGTTTCACGATCTTCGACTTGATGGACAGCTTCTGGCCCGCGAGCTTCAGCGCGTCCTTCGCCAGGGGCTCCGGGACGCCGGCCAGCTCGAACATGACGCGGCCGGGCTTGATCACGGCCACCCAGCCTTCGGGCGAGCCCTTGCCCGAGCCCATGCGGGTCTCGGCCGGCTTCTTCGTATACGACTTGTCCGGGAAGACGTTGATCCAGACCTTGCCGCCGCGCTTGATCTTGCGCGTCATGGCGATACGAGCCGCCTCGATCTGGCGGTTCGTGATCCAGCCCCGCTCGATCGCCTTGAGCCCGTAGTCGCCGAACTGCACGGTCGACTGACCCTTCGTCTCGCCGCGCCGGCGGCCGCGATGGACCTTGCGGAACTTCGTCTTCTTCGGCATCAACATGGCTTACGACTCCTTCGGCTTTCTCGGCGCCCGCTTCGGCTTCTCCGCCGCAGGAGGGGCTGCCGGCGTTTCCGGCGTCTCTGCGGGCGGAGCTGCCGGCGTCTCAACGGCCGGTACCTCATTCACGGGCTTCGGCGTCTCCTCCACGGGTGCCGCGGGAGCCTCCGTCTGCGGATCGCGACGCGGGCGACCTCCGCCGCCGCCACCGCCGGCCGGGCGTGCGCCCGCGCCGGGGCCGCGACGCTGGCCGGGACGTCCGCCGCCGGCGCCACCGGGACCGCCGCGCTTCCGACCCGGACGCACAGGGCCGAGGCCCTCGCGATCCGGCCCGCGACCGCGGCCGCTCTCGCGCGACGCGCCGAGGCCTTCGACGGCGCCGCCGCGGCGGCGCTTCGTGTCCTGGTCGCCCAGGCGCTGGTCGCCGACGGAGATGCCCTCGTACCCCTCGGGCATGATCTCGCCCTTGTTGATCCAGACCTTCACGCCGATGCGGCCGTACGTCGTCTTGGCCTCGACGAAGCCGTAGTCGATGTCGGCGCGGATCGTGTGCAGCGGTACGCGTCCCTCGCTGTAGGTCTCGCGCCGGCTCATCTCGCCGCCGCCGAGACGCCCGGAGCACTGGATCTTCACGCCGGCAGCGCCGGAGCGGATCGCGGATGCGAGCGCGCGCTTCATCGCGCGCCGGAAGGCGACGCGGTTCGACAGCTGCTCGGCGATCGACTGCGCGACGAGCTTCGCGTCCAGCTCGGGGCGCTTGATCTCGTTGATGTTGATGTGGACGTTCTTCTGCGTCAGCGCGTGCAGCTCACGGCGCAGCGCGTCGACCTCGACTCCGGACTTGCCGATGACGATGCCGGGGCGCGCCGTGAAGATGTCCACGGTGATCCGCTGCTTGTCCTTCTGAATGAGGATGTCCGACAGGCCCGCGTGCGCGAGCTTCTTGTAGATGTGCTCGCGGATCTTGACGTCCTCGAGCAGGTACGCCGGGAACTCCTTCTTGCCCGTGTACCAGTTCGACTTCCAGCGGTGGATGATCCCCACACGCAGGCCGCCGGGATGAATCTTCTGTCCCACTAGTTCCCCGTCCTCTCGATGTCCGCCGGCGCGAGGACGACGGTGATGTGACACGTGCGCTTGAAGATCTTCGACGCGCGGCCGCGGGCGCGGGCACGCCAGCGCTTCAGCGTCGGCCCCTCGTCGGCGTACGCGGTGACGACGACGAGGTCGTCGCCGTTCCAGTGCAAGTCCGGCCGCGACTCCGCGTTCGCAACGGCGGAGCGCAGCACCTTCTCGACGTCCTTCGCGACCGCGCGCTGCGAGAACGCGAGGATCGTGCGCGCCTCGGGCACGGAGCGCCCGCGGATGAGGTCGGTGACGAGCCGCGCCTTGCGCGCGCTCGAGTGCACCCACTTCGCCTGGGCCCGAACTTCGGTTGCCTGTGTCTCGACTGCTGCCATTAGCGCTTCACCTTCGCCGCGCGGTCGCCCGAGTGACCGCGGAACGTCCGCGTCGGCGCGAACTCGCCCAGCTTGTGGCCGACCATCTGCTCGGAGATGAAGACCGGCACGTGCTTGCGGCCGTCGTGGACCGCGATCGTGTGCCCGACCATGTCCGGGAAGATCGTCGACGTCCGCGACCAGGTGCGGATCATCGTCTTCTGGCCGCCGTCGTTCATCTTCGTGATGCGGTCGAGCAGGCGCTGCTCGACGAACGGCCCCTTCTTGCTGGATCTACTCACTAGCGACGACCCTCCTTGCCGCGCCGCCTGGCGCGCACGATCAACTTGTCGGATTCCTTGTGCTTGCGGCGCGTGCGCTTGCCGAGCGTCGGCACGCCCCACGGGGTGACCGGGTGCCGGCCGCCCTTGGACTTGCCCTCGCCGCCGCCGTGCGGATGGTCGACCGGGTTCATGGCCGAGCCGCGCACGGTCGGGCGCTTGCCGCGCCAGCGGCTGCGTCCGGCCTTGCCGCCGGTGATGTTCTGATGGTCGACGTTGCCGACCTGGCCGACAGTCGCGCGGCACGCAAGCGGGACGCGGCGCATCTCGCCCGACGGGAGGCGCAGGACGGCGAAGCCCTGATCCTTCGCGACGAGCTGGATGCCCGAGCCCGCCGAGCGCGCCATCTTGGCGCCCTGGCCGGGCTGGAGCTCGACGTTGTGCACGAGCGTGCCGGTGGGGATGTTCTCGAGCGGAAGCGCGTTGCCAACCTTGATGTCGGCGGCCGCGCCGGACTCGACCGTCGCGCCGACGCGCAGCTGCGCGGGCGCGAGGATGTAGGCCTTCGCGCCGTCGGCGTAGTGGAGCAGCGCGATGCGGGCCGACCGGTTGGGGTCGTACTCGATCGATGCCACCTTCGCCGGCACGCCGTCCTTCTGGCGCTTGAAGTCGATGACGCGGTAGAGCCGCTTGTGACCGCCGCCCTGGTGGCGCGTCGTGATGCGGCCGTTGTTGTTGCGGCCGCCCTTCTTCGGCACCGGCGTCGTCAGGCTCTTCTCCGGCTCGGTCTTCGTGATCTCCTCGAACGTGGACACCGACATGAAGCGGCGGCCCGGCGAGGTCGGCTTGTACCGACGGATCGGCATCAGAGTTGCGCTCCTTGGAAGATCTCGATCGAGTCGCCGGCCTTGAGCTCGACGATCGCCTTTTTCCAGCCGGGGCGCGTGCCCTTGTAGATGCCACGCCGCTTCGGCTTCGCCTGCACCTTGACCATGTTCACGGCCACGACCTTGACGTCGAAGAGCTCCTCGACCGCCTGTCGGACCTGCGTCTTGTGCGCGTCCTGGTGCACCTTGAACGTGTACTTGTTCTGGGTGATCTGCTCGTAGCTCTTCTCGGAGATCACCGGGCGGAGCAGGACCTGAGCGGGATGCAAGCTCATGACGCCCTCCCCTCGATGAGCGGGAGCGCGGCCTGGCTGACGAGCAGCGAGCGCGCCCACACGATTTCGGCGACTTCCAACTCGGACGGGATGGTGACGATGACGCGATCGAGATTACGGAACGATTTCGCGATTCCGATCTCGTCCTCGGTAACGACGACGACGGCGGGTGTCTCGCCGCCCCACTTCGTGAACAACTCCAACGCGGCCTTCGTCGAGGGCGTCTCGAACGACGCGCCGTCGAGCAGCGCGAGCGAGCCGGCCTGGACGTGATCGCTGAGCGCGGCACGCAGTGCGGCACGCGCCGCCTTCTTGTTCACCTTGACCGAGAAGTCGCGCGGGCTCGGCGGGAACACGACACCGCCGCCCGTGAACTGCGCGGCACGGATGGTGCCGGCGCGTGCACGGCCGGTGCCCTTCTGGCGCCACGGCTTCGAGCGGCCGCCGGAGACGAGCCCGCGGCTCTTCGCCGCGCGCGTGCCCTGACGACGGTCGTTCATCTCCGCGCGCACGACCTCGTGCACGAGGTGTGGCTTGATCTCGGCGCTGAAGATCGACGCCTCGAGCGTGACGTCCGTGGCGGCCTTGCCGCCGAGCAGGGGTGCCTTCGGGGCGGCCACTATTTCGACATCTCCCGGACTTCGACGATGCCGTTCTTCGGTCCCGGAACGGCGCCCTTGACGAGCAGCAGGTTCCGCTCCACGTCGATCGAGTGCACGGTCAGGCCGGTCTGCGTGACGCGCTTGCCGCCCATGCGGCCGGCCATCTTGATGCCCTTGAACACGCGCGACGGCGTCGCCGACGCGCCGATCGAGCCCGGCTTGCGGATGTTGTGCGAGCCGTGCGTGACCGGGCCGCGGCTGAACCGGTGCCGCTTGATCGTGCCCTGGAAGCCCTTGCCGATCGAGATCCCGGCCACCTTGACCGCGTCGCCGGGCTGGAAGATCTCCACCGTGACGTTCTCGCCCTGCACCGCGTCGGCGAAGTGCCCGCGGAACTCGACGAGGTGCCGGTACGCGCCGGCGACCCCGTTCTTCGCGAGGTGCCCACGCTCGGGCTTGGAGATCTTGCGGTCGGCGACCGGCTCCCACGCGAGCTGGACGGCCTCGTAGCCGTCCGCGGCGGGCGTACGCACGGCGACGACCGGGCAGGGGCCCGCCTCGATGACGGTCACCGAGGTCACGCCGCCGCTCTCCTCGTCGAAGAGCTGCGTCATGCCGAGCTTCTTGCCGATGATTCCGCGCATGCCTAGAGCTTGATCTCGATGTCGACGCCGGCCGGGAGGTCGAGCCGCATGAGCGAGTCGACCGTCTTCGGCGTCGGCGAGTGGATGTCGATCAGCCGCTTGTGCGTGCGCACCTCGAAGTGCTCCCGCGAGTCCTTGTCCTTGAACGGGGACCGGATCACGCAGTACACGTTCTTCTCGGTGGGCAGCGGAACGGGACCGGTGATGGTGGCGCCGGTGCGCTGAGCCGTGTCCACGATGTCCTTCGCGGACTTGTCCACCTGCTGGTGGTCGTAGCCCTTGAGGCGGATGCGGATTTTTTGCTGAGGCACCGGCGTCTACCTAGGCGATGATCTCGGTGACGGCGCCTGCACCGACGGTGCGGCCACCCTCACGGATTGCGAACCGGAGACCCTGATCCATCGCGATCGGCTGGATCATCTCGATCTCCATGTTCGTGTTGTCGCCCGGCATGACCATCTCCTGGCCCTCCGGGAGCTTGATCGACCCGGTCACGTCCGTCGTGCGGAAGTAGAACTGGGGCCGGTAGCCGTTGAAGAACGGCGTGTGCCGGCCGCCCTCTTCCTTCGAGAGGACGTACACCTCGGCCTTGAAGTGCGTGTGCGGCGTGATCGAGCCCGGCTTCGCGACGACCTGGCCGCGCTCGACCTCCTCGCGCTTGACGCCGCGGAGGAGCGCACCGGCGTTGTCGCCGGCCTGGGCGAAGTCGAGCGTCTTCTGGAACATCTCCAGCCCGGTGACGACCGTCTTCGTCGTCTGCGGATGGATGCCGATGAGCTCGACCTCGTCGCCGACCTTGCACTGGCCCTGCTCGATGCGCCCGGTCACGACGGTGCCGCGGCCGGTGATCGTGAACACGTCCTCGATCGGCATGAGGAACGGCTTGTCGACGTCGCGAACCGGCTCCGGAATGTAGGAGTCGACCGCGGCCATCAGCTCGAGCACCTTCGGCGTCCACTCCGCGTCGCCCTCGAGCGCCTTCAGCGCCGAGACCTGCACGACGGGGATGTCGTCGCCGGGGAACTCGTACCGCGTGAGGAGCTCGCGCACCTCCAGCTCGACGAGCTCGAGCAGCTCGGGGTCGTCGACCATGTCGGCCTTGTTCAGCGCGACGACGATCGCCGGCACCTGCACCTGGCGGGCGAGCAGGATGTGCTCGCGCGTCTGCGGCATCGGGCCGTCGGCCGCGGAGACCACGAGGATCGCGCCGTCCATCTGGGCGGCGCCCGTGATCATGTTCTTGATGTAGTCGGCGTGGCCCGGGCAATCGACGTGCGCGTAGTGGCGGTTCGCCGTCTCGTACTCGACGTGCGCGGTGTTGATCGTGATGCCGCGCTGCCGCTCCTCCGGCGCCTTGTCGATGTCGTCGAAGCTGGTCGCGGCCGTGCCCGTCCCGCTCTCGGCGAGGACCTTGGTGATGGCGGCGGTCAGCGTCGTCTTGCCATGGTCGATGTGACCGATGGTGCCGACGTTGACGTGCGGCTTGTTGCGCTCGAACTTCTGCTTTGCCATGAGTGGCTCCTGATCTCCTTGTTGCCTATTTGGCCCCGGAGTCGACGAGCTCGCTCGCGATCGACTGGGGGACTTCCTCGTAGTGGTCGAACTCCATGTGGAACGTCGCTCGACCCTGACTCATTGAACGAATGTCTGTTGCGTAGCCGAACATCTCGGCGAGCGGGACCATCGCCCGGATCACCTGTGCGTTGCCGACGGGCTCCATTCCCTCGACACGGCCGCGACGGCCGTTGAGGTTGCCCATGACGTCGCCGAGGTAGTCCTCGGGCGTCGTCACCTCGACGAGCATGACGGGCTCGAGCAGCTTCGGCTTCGCGCGCCTCAGCGCCTCCTTGAAGGCCATCGAGCCCGCGATCTTGAAGGCGCGCTCGCTGGAGTCGACCTCGTGGTACGACCCGTCGATGAGCTCGACCTTGACGTCGACGACCGGGTACCCGGCAAGGATGCCCGAGTCCATCGCCTCGCGGATGCCCGCGTCGACGGCCGGGATGTACTCCTTCGGGATCTTGCCGCCGACGATCTTGTCGGAGAACTCGTAGCCGTCGCCCGGCTGCTGCGGGTACAGGTTGATGACGACGTCGCCGTACTGGCCGGAGCCGCCCGTCTGCCGGACGAACTTGCCCTGAACCTTCTCCGCCGGCTTCGACACCGTCTCGCGGTATGCGACCTGCGGGCGGCCGACGTTGGCGTCGACGTTGAACTCGCGCTTCAGGCGGTCGACGATGATCTCGAGGTGCAGCTCGCCCATCCCTGAGATGAGTGTCTGCCCCGTCTCCTCGTCGGTCGTAACGCGGAAGGTCGGATCCTCTTCGGCGAGGCGCTGGAGGCCTGCACCGAGCTTGTCCTGGTCGGCCTTCGACTTCGGCTCCACCGCGACCGAGATGACCGGGTCGGGGAAGCTCATCGACTCGAGCACGATCGGCGCGTTGTCGGCGGAGAGCGTGTCGCCCGTCGTCGTGAACTTCAGGCCGACGCCCGCGGCAATCTCGCCCGCGTTGATCTCGTCGCGCTCCTCGCGGTGGTTCGCGTGCATCTGCAGGATGCGGCTGATCCGCTCGGTCTTGCCGTTGGTCGTGTTCAGGACGCGGTCGCCGGACTTGATGCGGCCGGAGTAGACGCGGAAGTACGTCAGCTTGCCGACGTACGGATCGGACATGACCTTGAACGCGAGCGCGGAGAACGGCTCCTCCTGCGACGCCGCACGCTCGACTTCGGCGCCCGTCTTCGGGTCGATCCCGATCATTGGCGGCACGTCGAGCGGGCTCGGCAGATAGTCGATGACGGCGTCGAGCAGCGGCTGGATGCCCTTGTTCTTGAAGGCGGAGCCGAGCAGCACCGGCGTGATCTCGTCGGCGAGCGTGGCCGCGCGGACAGCGCGGCGGATCATGTCCGGCGTCACCGACGACTCGTCCTCGATGTATGCCTCGAGCACCTCGTCGTCGAAGTGCGAGATCGCATCGATCAGCTGGTGGTGGTACTCCCGCGCCTGCTCGCGCAGGCCCTCGGGAATCTCCGTGACGTCGAAGTCCTGGCCGAGCTCGTCCTTGTAGACGATCGCCTGCATCTCGACGAGGTCGATGACGCCGGCGAACTGGTCCTCCTGGCCGATCGGGATCTGCACCGGCACCGGGTTGGCGCCGAGGCGGTCCGTCATCGACTGCACGGCTGCGAAGAAGTTCGCGCCGGTGCGGTCCATTTTGTTGATGAACGCGATCCGCGGGACCTTGTACTTGTCGGCCTGCCGCCAGACCGTCTCGGACTGCGGCTGGACGCCGGCGACGGAGTCGAAGACGGCGATGGCGCCGTCGAGGACGCGCAGGCTCCGCTCCACCTCCACGGTGAAGTCAACGTGCCCGGGCGTATCGATGATGTTGATGCGATGGTCTCGCCAGAACGCCGTCGTCGCCGCGGACGTGATGGTGATGCCCCGCTCCTGCTCCTGGGCCATCCAGTCCATCGTCGCGGCGCCCTCGTGAACCTCACCCATCTTGTGGGTGCGGCCGGTGTAGTAGAGGATCCGCTCGGTCGTCGTGGTCTTGCCCGCATCGATGTGGGCCATGATCCCGATGTTCCGGACGCGATCCAGCGCGATGTTCGTCTCTGCAACCTTGGTACTCAAATCGTCCTTTCTGCCGTCTACCAGCGGTAGTGCGCAAAGGCCTTGTTGGCCTGCGCCATCCGGTAGACGTCGTCCTTTCGCTTGAACGCGCCGCCCTGCTGGTTGAGCGCGTCCAGAATCTCGTTGGCGAGCTTGTCGCTCATGCCCTTCTCGCGCCGGTCGCGCGCGAAGGTGACGAGCCAGCGCACGGCGAGCGTGCGGGCCCGGCGCTGCGGGACTTCGACCGGCACCTGGTAGTTGGCGCCGCCCACGCGGCGGCCCTTGACCTCCAGCACCGGGGTGACCGTCTTGACCGCCTGCTCGAGCACCTCGACCGGCGGGCGGCCGGTCTTCGTGCCGACGTTCTCGAGCGCGGTGTAGACGATGTCCTCGGCGACCGACTTCTTGCCGTCGAGCATCACCTTGTTGATCACCTGCGTGACGAGCGGCGACCCGTAGACGGAGTCCGGTGTGACCGAGCGAACCTGGGTTTCACCACGGCGAGGCATCAGCTGCCTCGCTTGGCGCCGTAGCGGGAGCGGGCCTGCTTGCGGTCGGCCACGCCGGAGGTGTCGAGCGCGGCGCGGATGATCTTGTACCGGAAGCCCGGCAGGTCGGCGGTGCGTCCTCCGCGGATCAGCACGACCGAGTGCTCCTGCAGGTTGTGGCCCTCGCCCGGGATGTAGGCCCCGACCTCCATGCCGTTCGTCAGCCGGACGCGCGCGACCTTCCGCAGCGCCGAGTTCGGCTTGCGCGGGGTGGTCGTATACACGCGCGTGCAGACGCCCCGCTTCTGCGGGGAGCCGGCCAGCGCAGGCGCCTTGGTCTTCGCCTTGGCGGCTTTGCGGCCCTTGCGCACGAGTTGATTGACAGTCGGCATGAGTCCTTCGTCTAGTCCCTTCACACAAAGAGACGGTCGGCTTGGGGCGGAAGCCCCTGCCAACCGGCCCGCGGAATGGTAGCGAAGGTCGGTGGACACCGTCAACACGCGCAAAATGCACCGTTCGGGGGCTGGCGAGCGACCGGTTCCGGTGCATAGAGTCTCCCCGCCTCCGTGAGCCCTCTCTTGATTGCGGCGACTGCCGCGCTCGGCGCCTTCCTGATCCTGCTCGTCGGGCTGCTTCTGGGCCTGCTGCGCCGGTCCGGTGAGCGGGTGGCGGACGTGGAGCGGCGGCTGGACGCGCTCGCGGCCGACCTCGGCGGAGCGGTCGAGCGGGCCGAGGAAGAGGGCCGCCGGAGCCGGCTCCTGGGCGACATCACCGGGACGATCGACCTGGACACGGTGCTCTCGCGTGCGCTCGAGGCGATCGCGTCCGTGCCGGGCGTGGACGCAGCGCTCATTCGAGTCGATGGCGAGAACGCCCCGATCATCGCGGCGCACGGGCTCGCCGACGAGGAAGCGGCACGGCAGTCGGCGGCGGTGCCCCCGGGCCACCGCGACCTGCGAGCGGTCGAGCTCACCTACCGCTACGCGGAGGGCGCCCGCGAGGACGCGCTGTGCGGCGGCCTGGCGCTGCCGCTCGCCGACGAGAGCGGCCCGGTCGGGACGCTCCTCGTTCTGACGAGGACTCCCGGCCACCGGTTCGCGGACGACGACTTGCTCCGGCTGGAGGAGATCGCGCACCGCACGGCGCCGGCGATCGAGAACGCGCGTCGATTTCGGGAGGCCCGCCAGCTCGCCGACCTCGACGCATTGACGGAGCTGCACAACCGCCGCTACTTCCACGAGACGCTCGCCCGCGAGACCGTGCGTGCGCACCGCTATACACGCAAGCTCGCGCTCATCGTCTTCGACCTCGACGACTTCAAGGAAGTGAACGACCACATCGGCCACCTCGCCGGCGACGCCGTCCTGGCCGAGGCGGCCGCGCGGATGCGCGAGGTCGTCCGCACCGCGGACGTCCCGTGCCGCGTCGGCGGCGACGAGTTCGCGGTGATCATGCCGGAGTCGTCGCTCGAGGACGCCGAGCAGCTCTTCCAGCGCATCCAGACGGTGATGTCGACGCGCGCGCTCGGTCAAGCCGGGCGGCTGAACCTGTCGGCCGGCCTCGCGGAGCTGCTTCCGGAGGACGATTCCATCTCGCTCTTCGAGCGAGGCGACCGCGCGCTGTACGCGGCCAAGCAAGCCGGCAAAGGCCGGTCCATCGCGGCCACGGCCTGACGAAGTCGTGACGCCTACGTGCCGGTAACTGTTACCGGTCTTCGGCCGCGCGAGCCGCAGTGCAAAGGCCGGTAACAGTTACCCCGCCGTCGGTGTTACGACTTGCTAGCCGAGGCGGAGGAACGGCAGGTACTGCACGAGGTCGACTGCGGCCGGTTGCGGCAGGTCGTCCTTTGCGCACGTCGCGGTCGTGAGCGCCGCACGCTGCTTGCCGACCGTCCACTTCTCGAACGCGACGCCCTGCGCGAACGTGCGCAGTGCCGACGCGATGGCCGGACGTGCGCGGCCGAGTGGCACGGCGCCGAGCGGCGACGCATCCTGCAGCGCCTTGACCGAGAACGTGCCGGTGCTCGTCAAGAGCGACTCGGACTTCCCCGTCGCGAGCGCGAACAGCCGGTCGGGAGCGACGTCCTGCAGCGCGAGCCCCTTCGCCTGCCGTCCGAGCCACGGCGGCGACGGTTTCGCCTGCACCAGGCGCACTTCCAGGTCGGGATAGGAGGTGTAGAACGTGCTCACGTCGGCTGCCGACGGAGACGCCGCCGGCAGCAGCGGCTCGACCCGCGCGCGCCGGAGCTGGTCGGCGAGAATCGCTCGCGCCTCCGGCACGGTTGCATGCGCACGCGACAAGGCAGCGACATACAACGCGCGACTGCCGCGGAACTCCTGCCTGATCACTGCGCGTTCCGCCGCGAGCACATCGGCGGTCGCGACGGGTTGCGCCGCGCTCTCGACGAGCCGCTCGTACAACGCGCTGTACGCGGTCTCGCGATCGCCGGTCACCTGGGCGAGCTGGTCGATCGCCGCAGTCGAGAGCGTCTGCTTGCCGACGAGGCACTGCGTGCTCCCGCCGAGGACACTGAGCTGTCCCTCGGTCCGCGATGCGTCGAATCCCTGGATCGCTTTCGGCGCGTCGCACAACGCCGACGACCGCGCCCACAGCCACGCGCACAGCGCGAACGGCTTGTCCGGATCCTGCTCGGCGGCGTTCCACTCGCCCCACCCCCACGACCACACCGACGCGATCCCGGTCTCGGCCGCAACCTGCTGCGCGGCAAGCGATTGCCACTTCGCCACCTGGTACCACGCCGACGCCGGCTGCAAATTGTTTCGCCCTCCGAATCCGGCCGTGGTCGCGAAGCTCATCATCAGCCCGACCCGATTCGCCGGGATGCCGATGGAGGTGAAGTCAAACACCGCCTGCCGGTAGTCCATGCGCAGCGTCCGGTTCCCGAGCACCGGCCCGAGCTTCCACGTCGACGGCGCAGGAACGTAGATCTCGCGCACGAGCTCGGCCGACTGCGCCGCCTGCTGCCACCACACGCCGGCGTCGCCACCGGTGTACGGCTTCGACGGAAGGAGCAGCACGGGATGCGCGCCGAGCGCAGCCAGCCCCTGCACGAACGCGAGGATGTCCGCGCGGTACTGCGCGTTGTTGTCCGACCACGGCGTCACGAGCCCGGGCCCCGACAGCTCGTTGAGCACGATCACCGGCGTCGCGCATCCGGTCTGCTGCTGCGCGAACGCGAAGAACGTCTTCACGCGACCGGGGATGAGCGAAGGATTCGCAGGCGCCGTCGTCGTCCCTACCCGGTTCTTGAGATTGAGGTCGAAGTACACCGTTGCGGCTCCCGCCGTCCGCATCTGCGCCGGATACGTGCCGCTCGACACGCCGACGACGATCCCGGGCTTGCCGAGGATCGCGTTGAACTGGGCGGTCTGCCACCCGAACTCGGCCCAGACCGGCTGGGTCGCGGGGATCCCGCACTGCCCCGCGTACGGCGCCGGCGTGCCGGCATGCGCAGCCGCAGGCCACGCGAGGACGAGCACGAGTGAGACGAGCGCCTTCTTCACGACCCCGACCCTTGATACCAGACGGGCCGCCCGGAGGCGGCCCGTCTTACGCTTCGTTTACCTCCGGGCCCCGGCTGCCGACCGACGGCGAGAGACCGGTACCTGGTACCGCCTTTGGCGGAACCAGGTACCCGCTGTGATTAGCCGTCCGAGTCCAGCGGCGTATCGACCTCGGGGATCTCCGTCGCCTCGATCTCCTCGTGGGACGGGCCGCCGTTGCCGCCGGGCTCGCCGCCGAAGTCGAGTCCGAGGTTGGCGAGGCTGTCGCCGCCGTCGGAGCCGATCTCCTCGAGCGCCGCCAACAGCTGCTCCTCGGTCTGCGGCCGCGTGTACGCGCTGACCGGCACGGCCGACGACGGGCCGATCTCGATCGTGCGGTACCGCTTGAGGCCGGTCGCAGCCGGGATCAGCTTGCCGATGATGACGTTCTCCTTCAGGCCGAGCAGGCGGTCGACCTTGCCCTCGATCGAGGCGTCGGTCAGCACCTTGGTCGTCTCCTGGAAGGAGGCCGCCGAGAGGAAGGACTCGGTCGCGAGCGATGCCTTCGTGATCCCGAGGATCAGCGGCTCGGACGTCGCCTGTTCCTTCTTCTCCTTCTTGACGCGCGCGTTCTCCTTGTCGAGCACGAGCTTGTCCACGAGCTGACCCGGAAGCAGGTCGGTGGCGCCGTTGTTCTCGATGCGCACCTTCTTCAGCATCTGGCGGACGATGAGCTCGATGTGCTTGTCGTGGATGTCGACGCCCTGCGACTTGTAGACCTTCTGCACCTGGTCGACGAGATACAGCTCGATCGCCGTGTAGCCCTTCAGGCGGAGCAGATCGGCCGGGCTGATCGAGCCCTCGTGCAGCGCGTCACCGGCCTCGACCCGCTCGCCGTGCGTGACGAGGAGCCGCGTGCGGCGCGGGACGGTGTACGAGCGCTCGTCTTCCTCGTTGCCGCTGTCGGCGACGATGGTGATCTTGACCTGCCGCTCCGTCTCCTCGATCGCGATCATGCCGTCGATCTCCGCGAGCTGGGCGGCGCCCTTCGGGTTCCGCGCCTCGAAGATCTCCACGACGCGCGGAAGGCCGTGCGTGATGTCCGCGCCGGCGACACCGCCGGTGTGGAACGTCCGCATGGTGAGCTGCGTGCCCGGCTCGCCGATCGACTGCGCGGCGATGATGCCGACCGCGTCGCCGATCTCCGACATCTCGCCGGTGGCGAGGAACGTGCCGTAACACGCCTGGCACACGCCCGTCTCCGCCTTGCACTTGAGCACGGAACGCACCGGCATGACGAACGCCTCGGCTGCGTCGCCGAGCTCCTCGACGATCTCGCGCAGGCGCGGCATGGTGATCTCCTCGCCCTGCTCGGCGATCACCGTCTTGCCGGGCCGGCCCGATGCGAGCGGCTTGTGGATGTCGGTGGCGAGGATCCTCGCGGCGACGCTCTTGTTGAGGCCCTCCGCGTTGAAGAGCGGAAGCTCGACGAAGTCCTTCGACTTGCAGTCCGCCTCGCGGATGATGACGTCCTGCGAGACGTCGACGAGACGCCGCGTCAGGTAGCCCGAGTCGGCGGTACGAAGCGCCGTGTCGGCCAGACCCTTGCGCGCGCCGTGCGTCGAGATGAAGTACTCGAGGACGGACAGCCCCTCCATGAAGTTCGCCTTGATCGGGCGCTCGATGATCTCGCCCTTCGGATTCGCCATGAGCCCGCGCATGCCGGCCAGCTGCCGGAGCTGCGCGAACGAGCCGCGGGCGCCGGAGTTGGCCATCATGTACAGCGGGTTCAGCTCGTCGAGGTTCGCGAGCATCGCGTCGGAGACGACGTCGGTCGCCTCTGTCCAGATGTTCACGATCGACTCGTGCCGCTCGGACTCGGTGATGAGCCCGTGCTCGTACGCCTGCTCGACCTTGTCGACACGCCCCTCGTAGTCGGCGAGCAGCGCTTCCTTCTCCGGCGGGATGACGACGTCGTTCTTCGAGATCGTCACGCCGGCGCGGGTCGCGTACTGGAAGCCGAGGTCCTTGATCGTGTCGAGCACAGACGCCACCGTGTGGGCGCCGTACTCGTCGACGAGCGTGGAGATGAAGTCGTCGAGCTCCTTCTTCGAGAGCGTCCGGTTGAGGTAGTCGTGGTACTGCGTGTACTCGCCCTCGAGCGGGCCGACGGCCTCGCGCAGCGCCCGGTCGATCTCCGCGTTGAAGATCACGCGGCCCGCGGTGGTGAGCACGAGCTCGCCCTCCCACAGGTACTCGATCGGCGCCTGCAAGGTCATCTGCTTCGCGTCGAGCGCGAACTGGACGTCCTCCTCGGTGCGGAAGCGCTGTGGCCGCGGGTCGAGACCCTCGACCGTCAGATCCTCGAACTTCAGGTCCGAGTAGGTGAGGTAGTACGACCCGAGCACCATGTCCTGCGTCGGAGTCGCCAGCGCGCGGCCGGAAGCCGGCGACAGGATGTTGTTCGCCGACAGCATCAGGATCCGCGCCTCGGCCTGCGCCTCCGCCGACAGCGGAACGTGCACGGCCATCTGGTCACCGTCGAAGTCGGCGTTGAACGCGTGGCAGACGAGCGGGTGCACCTGGATCGCCTTGCCCTCGACGAGCACCGGCTCGAACGCCTGGATGCCGAGGCGGTGGAGCGTCGGGGCGCGGTTCAGCAGCACCGGGTGCTCCTGGATGACTTCCTCGAGGATGTCCCAGACCTCAGCCTGCATCTGGTCGACGTGCCGCTTGGCAGCCTTGATGTTCTGGACGATCTTCCGCTCGACGAGCCGGCTCATGATGAACGGCTTGAAGAGCTCGAGCGCCATCAACTTCGGCAGGCCGCACTGGTGCAGCTTCAGGTACGGCCCGGCGACGATCACCGAACGGCCCGAATAGTCGACGCGCTTGCCGAGCAGGTTCTGGCGGAACCGACCCTGCTTGCCCTTGAGCATGTCGGACAGCGACTTCAGCGGACGGTTGCCCGGCCCGGTGACTGCGCGGCCGCGGCGGCCGTTGTCGAACAGTGCGTCGACGGCCTCCTGGAGCATGCGCTTCTCGTTGTTGACGATGATCTCGGGCGCGCCGAGGTCGAGCAGCCGCTTGAGGCGGTTGTTCCGGTTGATCACGCGCCGGTAGAGGTCGTTGAGGTCGGAGGTCGCGAAGCGTCCGCCGTCGAGCTGGACCATCGGCCGCAGCTCCGGCGGGATCACCGGGACCGCCTCGAGGATCATCCACTCGGGCTTGTTCTCCGAGGTGAGGAACGCCGAGACGACCTTCAGGCGCTTGATCGCGCGCTGCTGCTTCTGCCCCTTGCCTGTGCGGATTTGCTCGCGCAGGATCGCGGCCTCGGCGTTCAGGTCGAGGTCCTTGAGCAGGTCGCGGATCGCTTCGGCTCCCATTCCGCCGCGGAAGTAGACGCCGAATCCGTACGGCGACCCGAAGCGGTCCTTGAGCTCGCGGAAGATCTGCTCGTCGTTGACGATGAGCTTCGGCTCGAGCTCGCGGAACAGCGTCCACGTCTGCTCGAGGCGGCGCACGGAGTCGACCGCGGCCTCGCGCGCGTCCTCACGGCGAGACTCGATGTCGAGGTACATCTCGCGCACCTTCAGCGCCCACTGGATGATCGCGTCCAGGTCCTCCTTCTGGATGCGGCCGTCCGTGCGCAGGCACAGGTCGTTCGTCAGCTCGCGGATGTCGCTGTCGGGCCCTGCCGAGTCGAGCACGTCGGCCAGCAGGCCCTTGCCGAGGTCGCGTGCCTTCTCGAGGTTCTTGGCGTCGACGCCCGACGCGATGCCGGCGTCCTCCTCGTTCAGCTCGTCGCCTGCGAGCAGGCCGTCGACGATGCGATGCAGATGCTTCGTGATGGCACCCTTCTTCGCACCCGTCGCCTTGTCGAGCTGCTTCTCGAGCGGGGCGATCGCGGCGAGGATCTGCTCCGCCGCCGTCGACACCTGCTCGAGCTCACGCGGCGCCAGCCGGCGGTCGTCGCGAATCGCGGCGTTGCGAACGAGCTCGCGGATCTTCTTCGAGTCCTCGGTCGTGATCTGCCCGACGAGCTCGACGAAGAGGCCGCCGACGAGGCCGCGCACGTCCTCGAGCGTCGGCAGCGCCTGCTCCTCGGCCCAGTTCGACAGGCCGCGGCCCCAGAAGTCGTCGTCCTCGTCGAAGTTCCGCTCGCGGCCCTTCGCGAAGTACTCGCGTCGGCGTGCAAGCCGATCCTCGAGCGCGGCGAGCGCCTCGTCGCGGTCGACATAGATCCGCTCGGACTCCGCCTTGACCTGGTCCTCGAGCGCGTTCACGTCGGACGCGCGCTTCTCGACGTCGACCGCGGTGACGATCGACGCTGCGAAGTACAGGACCTTCTCGAGCTCGCGCGGGGCGATGTCGAGCAGGTAGCCGATGCGGCTCGGGACGCCCTTGAAGAACCAGATGTGCGAGACCGGCGCGGCGAGGTCGATGTGACCCATGCGCTCGCGGCGCACCTTCTGCCGCGTCACTTCGACGCCGCAGCGCTCGCAGATGATGCCCTTGTACCGGACGCGCTTGTACTTGCCGCAGTAGCACTCCCAGTCGCGCGTCGGTCCGAAGATGCGCTCGCAGAAGAGGCCGTCGCGCTCCGGCTTCAGCGTGCGGTAGTTGATGGTCTCGGGCTTGGTGACCTCACCCGAGGACCAGTCGCGGATCTGCTTGCTGGAGGCGAGCCCGATCCGGATCGCGTCGAAATCGTTGATATCGATCAAAGTGTTCTCTCAGCTCCTGATCAGTCTTCGAGTTCCAGATCAACAAGGTCCGGCTCGCCCAAGGGCCCTACCTCGGCGTCCGCTTCCTCCTCAGCCTCTGCTCCGGTGGACACCTCGACGTCGTCGAGGTCTCCGAGGGTCTCGTCGGCGGGCAGCACCAGGTCCTGGTCGACCCGCTCCTGCCCCTCCTCGAGCTCCTCCGTCGTCGGCACCTGGCCGACAGCGCGGAGCGAGCCGGGCGACAGGTCGATGCCCAGCTCCTCGGCGGCGCGCAGGAGCTCGTCCTCCTCTTCGCGCACCTCCACTTCGCGTCCTTCGTCCGAGAGCACGTGCACGTCGAGCGCGAGCGACTGCATCTCCTTCAGCAGCACCTTGAACGACTCGGGGATCGACGGCTCGGCGATGTTCTCGCCCTTGACGATCGCCTCGTACGCCTTGACCCGCCCGACCGTGTCGTCGGACTTGATGGTGAGCATTTCCTGCAGCGTGTACGCGGCGCCGTAGGCCTCGAGCGCCCAGACCTCCATCTCGCCGAAGCGCTGGCCGCCGAACTGCGCCTTGCCGCCGAGCGGCTGCTGCGTGACGAGGGAGTACGGGCCCGTGCTCCGCGCGTGGATCTTGTCGTCCACGAGGTGGAGCAGCTTGAGGATGTACATGTAGCCGACGGTGATCTTCTGATCGAAGGGCTCGCCGGTCCGGCCGTTGTACAGCTGCACCTTGCCGGAGCACTGACGCCCGGCCGGCCGCTTGTCGTCGATGACGAACTGCACCGGCGAGTCGGGGTTCTGCCGCACGTACTCGATCAGTGCCTCGTCGACGTCGGCCGGCGTCGCACCGTCGAAGACGGGGGACGCGACCGCATGCGGGTTCGGCGCCGCGATGATCTGCCGACGGTGCTTCCAGTCGAAGTCGCCGTTCCGGTCCTCTTCCGGCGCGAACACGCCGTGCGCCGCGGCCCAGCCGAGGTGCGTCTCGAGCACCTGGCCGATGTTCATGCGGCTCGGCACGCCGAGCGGGTTGAGGATGATGTCGACGGGCCGCCCGTCGGGGAGGAACGGCATGTCCTCCTCGGGGACGATCTTCGAGATGACGCCCTTGTTGCCGTGGCGGCCGGCGAGCTTGTCGCCCTCGGCGATCTTGCGCTTCTTCGCCACGTAGACGCGGACGAGCTCGTTCACGCCCGGGCTGAGGTCGTCGCCGCCGTCGCGCGAGAACGTCTTCACGTCGATGACGACGCCGCCCTCGCCGTGCGGGACCTTGAGCGACGTGTCGCGTACCTCGCGAGCCTTCTCCTTGAAGATCGCGCGGATCAGCTTCTCCTCCGCCGTCAGCTCGGTCTCGCCCTTCGGCGTCACCTTGCCGACGAGCAGGTCGCCGGAGTTGACCTCCGCACCGATCCGGACGACGCCGCGCTCGTCCAGCTGCGCGAGCGACTCCTCCGAGCGGTTCGGGATGTCGCGCGTGATCTCCTCGTCGCCGAGCTTCGTCGAGCGCGCATCCACTTCGTACTCGTGGATGTGGATCGACGAGAGGATGTCGTCCTTGACGAGACGCTCGGAGAGGACGATGGAGTCCTCGAAGTTGTAGCCCTCGTACGACATGAACGCGACGAGCAGGTTGGCGCCGAGCGCGAGCTCGCCGTCGTCGGTCGAGCTGCCGTCCGCGAGGACCTGGCCCGCCGTCACCTTGTCGCCCAGGCGCACCACCGGCTTCTGGTGGATGAGCGTGCCCTGGTTCGAGCGCATGAACTTCGTCATCGTGTAGTCGTCGCGGCCGTCCTTCGACTCGACGACGATCTTGTCGGCATCGACGTCGACGACGTTGCCCGCCTTCTCCGAGATGACGACGTCACCGGAGTCGACCGCCGCGCGGTACTCGAGGCCGGTGCCGACGAGCGGCGCCTGGCGCACGAGCAACGGAACCGCCTGGCGCTGCATGTTCGCGCCCATGAGGGCGCGGTTTGCGTCGTCGTGCTCGAGGAACGGGATGAGCGCGGTCGACACGGACACGATCTGCGCCGGCGCGACGTCCATGAACTCGACGTCCTTCGGCGCGGCCGTGACTGCCTCGCCCTCGGCCGAGCGGCAGAGCACCGCCGACTCGAGGAGCTTCCCGTTCTTGTCCGTGGACGCGGTCGCCTGCGCGATCGTGTATCGGGACTCCTCGACGGCGTCGAGGTAGACGATCTCGTCCGTCACCTTGCCGGCGACGACGCGCCGGTACGGCGTCTGGATGAAGCCGAACTCGGACACCGTCGCGTACGAGGCGAGGTAGCCGATGAGCCCGATGTTCGGGCCTTCCGGCGTCTCGATCGGGCACATGCGGCCGTAGTGCGTCGGGTGCACGTCGCGGACCTCGATCGGCGCGCGCTCGCGGGTGAGGCCGCCGGCGCCGAGCGCCGACAGGCGCCGCCGGTGCGTGAGCCCGGCGAGCGAGTTCGTCTGGTCCATGAACTGCGACAGCTGCGACGAGCCGAAGAACTCCTTCAGCGCTGCCACGACCGGACGGATGTTGATGATCGTCTGCGGCGTGATGGTGTCGACGTCCTCCGTCGTCATCCGCTCGCGGACGACGCGCTCCATGCGGTAGAGGCCGACCCGGAATGCTTCCTGGATCAGCTCCCCAACGGTGCGTAGGCGGCGGTTGCCGAAGTGCTCGTACTCGTCGAGCTCGGCCGCGATCGGTGCGCGCGGAAGCGCGATCGCCTCGGCGGCGAAGTCCTTCGAGTCCTCGGGCACGCCGAGCTTGACCGGCAGGTCGATGAGCTTGCGGACGAGCGCGACGATGTCCTCGGTGGTGAGGACGCGGACGTCCTCCGGCACGTTGACGCCGAGACGCTGGTTCAGCTTGTAGCGGCCGACCTTCGTCAGGTCGTAGCGCTTGGGGTCGAAGAAGAGCGCACGCAGCAGGTTCCGCGCGTTGTCGAGCGTCGGCGGCTCGCCGGGGCGCTGCTTCTTGAACACCTCGATGAGGGCCTCCTCCTCACGGGTGGAGGGATCCTTCTCGAGGGTGTTGACGATGTAGAGCGAGTTGTCGAACAGCTTGAGGATCGCTTCGTTCGTCGACGTGTCGAGCGCGAAGCCGGTGGACGGGTCCTCGGCGGGGAGAGCGCGGAGGAGCGTCGTGATCGGGAGCTTGCGCTTCCGGTCGATGCGCGCGTACGCGATGCCCTTCTTGTCGATCTCCAGCTCGAGCCACGAGCCGCGGCTCGGCATGAGGTTCGCCGTGAAGACCTGCTTCGTCGGGTCCTTCGGCTCCATCAGGTAGGCGCCCGGCGAGCGGACGAGCTGCGTCACGATGACGCGCTCGGTGCCGTTGATGATGAACGTGCCGACCTCGGTCATCATGGGGAAGTCGCCCATGAAAACCGTCTGCTCACGGATCTCGCCCGTGTCCTTGTTCACGAACCGGACGGTCATCGAGAGCGGGGCCTGGTATGTCAGGTCCTTCTCACGGCACTCCTTGATGGTGAACTGCGGCTCACCGAACACGTACTCGCCGAATTCGACGGCAAGGGTTCCGGTGTAGTCCTCGATCGGCGAGATGTCGTCGATCGTCTCCCTGAGGCCCTCGTCCAGGAACCACTGGAACGAGGCCTTCTGGATGTCGATCAGGTTGGGGAGGTCGAGGACGTTCTCGATCTTGGAAAAAGACTTACGCGCGCGGGGCGAAGCGACCTTGGTGGTCAAAGAAGAAGCCTCCCTTGGGGACGTACGAGCTCAGGCGAATTCAGGCGTGCGGACAGGCAGACGGACGGAACGTCGGCGCAACCCGTCAGGGTACCGAAACTGACCCCCTCACCGCAAGCGTGGCCAACGGCCGTCGCCGGAATGTGCTCGGAATGGTAGCTCGGCACCTGGCACCGCGCAAGCGGCACCAGGTGGCGCGCAGGGCCCCGGTCGATACCGGGGCCCTCGTCCCGCGCCGCTACTTGATCTCGACGCTGGCGCCGGCTTCTTCGAGCTGCGCCTTGATCGAGTCGGCCTCGTCCTGGGGAATACCCTCCTTGACCGGCTTGGGAGCCGAGTCGACGAGATCCTTCGCTTCCTTGAGGCCGAGGCCCGTGAGGGCGCGCACGACCTTGATCACCTGGATCTTCTGCTGGCCGGCCCCGGTGAGGACGACGTCGAACGCCGTCTTCTCCTCCTCGGCAGGCGCGGCTGCTCCGCCACCCGCCGCCGCGACGGCGACCGGAGCGGCGGCGGTGATGCCCCACTCGTCCTCGATCTTCTTCTTCAGCTCGACGAGCTCGAGGACGGACATCTTTCCCAGCGAATCGAAAATGCTGTCTACACCAGCCATTGTCTAGCTCTCCTCTTCAGTGGTGGTCTCTTCGGAAGCGACCGCTGTGGCGGTCGCCTCTGTGACTTCCTCGGCCACGGGCTCTGCCTCGGCCGCAGGCTCAGGCTCTGGCGCAGCTTCCGCCACCGGCTCCGGCTCCTTCTCGGCCGCCGTTTCGCCGCCCAGCTGTTCGATGCGCGCGTCGATGAGGCCGTACAGGTTCTGCAGCGGTGCGGTCACGAGGCCCAGCAGGGCGGTGACCGGGGCGACGATTGCGCCCAGCACCTGGCCGCGCAGGATCTCGAGCGGTGGCAACGCCGCGAGAGTCTCGACCTCTTCGGCCGAAACGACGCGGCCCTGTAGGACGCCGCCGCGGATCGCGAGAACCTTCGACTCCCGCGCCATGTCGGCGAGCGCCTTCGCGGCTGCGAGCATGTCGCCGTCCGCCTCGAGGAACGCGATCGCCGTCGGGCCTTCGAGCAGGGTCAGCAGCGCATCCGCGCCCGCCGCCTCCGCCGCCCGCCGGGTGAGCGTGTTCTTCACGACGGTGAAGCGGGCGCCGCTTTCCAGCAGCCGCGTCCGCAGCGCGTCGATCTGGGGCATCGTCAGGCCGCGATAGTCGGCCACGAGCACGGTGTCGGCCGCCTTCAGGCGGTCGGCCAGCTCGGCGACGATGGTCTCCTTCTGCTCTTTCTTCACGTCATTTCCTCCGGAAATGACTCGGCCCGCACAGAGGCGGGCCAAAGAGAAGAGCAAAGCTCTTCGCTGCCCCACCTCGACTGGACTTCTGCCCGAGGGCTGCCAGTGGTCTTCGGCGGTCGCGAGTCGGTTAGGCCGTAACTGTAGCTTCCTCCAGCTCTTCGGTGATGCCGCGCGTCCGGGCCGGGTCGACATGGATGCCCGGGCCCATCGTGCTCGTGAGCGTGATCTGCCGGATGTAGCGGCCCTTGGCCGCCGACGGCTTCGCCCGGACGATCTCGTCCACCACGGCGGCGTAGTTCTCGACGAGCGCCCGCTCGTCGAAACTCTTCTTGCCGATGGAGAGATGAACGTTGGCGCCGCGGTCGGTCCGGTACTCGAGCTTGCCGGCCTTCGCGTCCCGCACCGCCTTGCCGATGTCGAAGGTGACCGTGCCGGTCTTCGGGTTCGGCATCAGGCCGCGCGGGCCGAGGATGCGTCCGAGCCGGCCGACGTTCCCCATCTGGTCGGGCGTAGCGATGGCGACGTCGAAGTCGGTGAAGCCCTCCTCGACGCGCTTGGCGAGGTCGGCGGAGCCGACGACGTCCGCCCCGGCCTCCTCTGCCTCGCGGGCCTTGTCGCCCTCGGCGAACACGGCCACGCGGACGTCCTTGCCGGTGCCGTGCGGAAGCATCAGCGTGCCGCGGAGCTGCTCGTCCGCGTGGCGCACGTTGAGCCCGAGCCGGAAGTGCACCTCGACGGTCTCGTCGAACTTCGCGCTCGGCGACTCCTTCAGCATGCGCACCGCCTCGACGGGCGAGTACGTGCGCTCGCGGTCGATCGCGCCGCGCGCCTCGATGTAGCGCTTGCCGTGCAGTGCCATTAGAGGTCCACCTCCACGCCCATCGAGCGGGCGGTGCCCGCGATGATCTTCGCCGCTTGGTCGACGTCGCGCGCGTTCAGGTCCACGAGCTTCGTCTCGGCGATCTGGCGCACCTGCGCCCGGCTCAGCCTGCCGACCTTGTCGCGGTTCGGCTCGGCGGAGCCCTTCTCGAGCCGCAGCGCCTCCTTGATGAGGACGGCCGCCGGCGGGGTCTTCGTGATGAACGTGAACGAGCGGTCCTCGTAGACGGTGATCTCCACCGGCGTGATCCGGCCGTTCTGGTCCGCCGTCTGGGCGTTGAACGCCTTGCAGAACTCCATGATGTTGACCCCGTGCTGGCCCAGTGCGGGGCCGACCGGCGGCGCAGGGTTGGCCTGCCCGCCAGGGATCTGCAGCTTGATCAAGGTGAGAATTTTCTTTGCCATGTGATCAGTCCAGTTTCTTGACGTTGTCGAATCCGACTTCGACCGGCACCTGCCGCTCGAAGATGTTCACCATCACCTGCAGCTTCTGCCCGTCCGCGTTGACGTCGGTGATCTCGCCGTCGAAGTCTGCCAGCGGCCCCGAGGTGATCTTCACCGATTCGCCGAGCTGGAACTCGACCTGCGCGCGCGTCGCGACGCCGCCGCCGGCACCCGTGTGCAGGATCCGGTCGACCTCGGGCTGCGAGAGCGGCACGGGCTTCGAGCCCGCGCCGACGAAGCCGGTGACGCCGGGGGTGTTCTTGACCACCATCCACGCGTCGTCGTCGAGGTCCATGTTCACAAGCACGTAGCCGGGAAGGACGCGCTTCTCGGTCTGCACCTTCTGCCCGTCCTTCGTCTCGATCACCTGCTCGGTCGGGACGACGACGCGCCGGAAGCGCGGCCGCTGCCCCATCGATTCGATGCGGTGCTCGAGATTGGCTTTCACCTTGTTCTCGTGCCCGGAATAGGTGTTGATGACGTACCAGCGAAACATCAGATTCTCCCGATCCCTATCGCAGCAATACGTGCTGGACGACGTACTTCCAGAGCTCGTCGTTCAGCCAGAGGTAGAAGCCGACGATCAGGCAGGCGACGAGCACCACTGCGGTGCCGCTGACGAGCGCGTGCTGGTTCGGCCACTCGACCTTCTTGAGCTCGCCCCAGGCCTCCTGGACGAAGTGCCAAGCGCCCGAGCCCGGGGCATGCCGTTCCTCGGCCTCCGGCCGTGGCGTCGGCTCGCGACGAGGCTCCTCGCCGCCGTTCGCCGTTGGGCGCGCAGGCGGACGCACGGGCGGACCGCCCGCGAGCGCCGGCTGCGACTCGGCCCGGCGGGCGCGCCGCTGCTGACGGGTCTGCCGCGCCATGTGAGGTCAGCGAGTCTCCCGATGGATGGTGTGACAGCCGCACCAGCGGCAGTACTTCTTGAACTCGACGCGGTCGGGCGAGTTTCGCTTCGACTTCTCCGTTTGATAGTTGCGCCGCTTGCACTCCGTGCAGGCGAGCGTTATCGCGACTCGTACTCCTGTGGCCATTTTTCTTCTCTACCTCAAAGTCAAAGGGGGGACGCGTGGAAATAGCGCCGGGTGGGCTCGAACCACCGACCTCTGCATTATGAGTGCAGCGCTCTAACCAGCTGAGCTACGGCGCCCGGACGCCGGCGGAGTGTAGCCAAAAACCGTTTCGGCCCTAGAGAACCCGGCGCATGCGGATCTCCGTCACGGGTGGCGGCATCGGCTTCATCGGCAGCCACGTCGCGACGCGGTCGTGCACGTGGCCGCGCTGTACGGCTACGAGCGGCGGGACGCGGCCGCCCTCGCGCGCGTGAACAAGAAAGCGGAGCGCGAGCTCGGCTACCGGCCCAGCGCGATCGAGCCGGCGATCGCGAGAGCGGTCGCCCTCTAGCCGCCGAGCACCGCCCGAAGCACGCGAATCACGATGACGGCCCCGACCGCGCCGCCGGCGAGCGCGGCGAACGCGGCGAGGAGCACGAGCTGCGGCGACGTTCTCATCCGTTTGCCCGATCGACGACGAGCGCGCTGAACGGCTGCCCGCCCTTCGGCGTGACGGTAAACGACAGACCCCAGTGCCCGACCATGACGAGCGCGGGCGCACTCCTCTTGTACAGCCCGGGTCCGGTCGGGGCGAGCTGATACTCGAGCGACGGCATCTCCATGTCGAGCATCGCGAACGTGACGGTGACGTCCGCCCCGCTCACCGGCTTCCCGCCGCGCGTGATCCGCAGCTCGAAGTCGTTCGGCGCGACGGCCTTGTTCGGCGAGATGAGCACCTGCAACGTGTAGCCGTCCTTCTTGACGCTGGACGCGACCTTCCCCGGACCGACGCGTGCGAGCGCCGCGCCCTCCTCTGCGAACGCGGGCGGCGGCGGCGCGAGGCTGGACAGGATCGCCGCGGCGAGGATCGCGCCGGAAACCAGCACGGCCTCGCCGGCGACGAGCCGCCGCAGAAGCCGCGCGGAGGCATCGCTCACGTCGGCGCGGGCGAGGCCCGGCTTCGTCCGGAGCAGATTGACGGAGGCCAACCCCATCGCGACGAGGAGGATCGCCGCCTTGATCAGGATCACCTTTCCGTACGACGTCAGCCACAGCGCGGAGAGCACCGGCAGATGGAGGATGGCGGCGCCGACACCCGTCCCGAGCAGCACCATCACCGCGACGAACGCCGTGTTGGAGAAGCGCGGCACGCAGACGACGAGCCCGGCGACGCGGCGGGCCGCCGGCAGGCTTCGCCAGATGACGAGGAGGCCGATGAGGCCGCCGACCCAGACCGACCCCGAGATCAGGTGCAGCCAGTCGAGCAGCACCGCGACCGCGCGCGGCGACGTCTGTCCCGCGTGCCCGACGGTTCCCGGGAGGACGAGCACGGCGGCCGCTCCGAGCAGCGCGCCGCTGAGCGCAAGCAGCGCCGCGACGGGTCGGTGCTGCCGCTCGGGACGGTCGACCCAGATCGCGATCGCCGCCGCCGCGCAGAAGAGCGCGAAGCAGAGCTCGACGTCCACCCAGCCTCGGCCGAACGCGGTCACGCGCCACAACGGGACCACGCTGCCGAAGCTCCAGAAGGATCTCAGCGAGTCGATCGCCGTTGCCTCCTCGAGGTAGGCGGGGATGGCGAGGAGGCCGAGCGCGCCGGCGATGCCGAACGCAATCGACACCGAACGCAGGCTCGTTCCTTCGACGCGCCGGACGAGCGGTTGCGCGATCAGCGCGCGCAACACGAACAGACCGATCGCGCTCATCATCGCCAGGAACGCGAGCCACTTGAGGACGACGAGCTGCGGCGACGTGGCGGAGCCGGAGATGTGCGGCGTGGGGAACTGCGGCGGAGGCCCGGAGTTTGGCCCGATCGCGAACTCGAAGACGCCTTGGACGGGATGGCCGTCGACGGAGATTGCCCGCCAGTAGACGAGGTACCACCCCTCCGGTACGTGCTTGATCGGAACGACGAGCGTGTCCGGGTTCGACGGCGATCGCGTCACCTGGCCTGTCGTCAGCGAATGCCCGGCCGCGTCGGTCACCGAGATGATCGCGAAGCGCGGTTCCACTGCCTCGTCGTACGTCAGCTGCACGCTCGAGGGCGGCGTGTCGAGGACCACGCTCGCCGCTGGAACCGTCTTGATCAGGTACGCGTGCGCAGACGCCGCCGGCGGCGCGAGGAGCGCGATGCCGGCGGCGACGACAGCGACAGCGGTGACTCGCGCACGCGTCACGTCAGCGACCGGCCTCCGCGCGAGAAGAGCGCGATGCCGCCGACGAGCAGGCCGAGCCCGCCGAGCACGAGCGCGACGATCGTGAGCGTCGACGTTCCGCCGCCCCCGACCGAGCTGACGACCTTGATCGTCGGAGCGGGTGCGGCCGCCGTCTCCGGGCCGTTCCAGTCGACGATCGACCCGTCCGAGTACGTCTGCTGCACCTGGAACGTGTACGTGCCCGACTTCGCGGGTTGTGCGAGGAACTGGAAGAGCGAGTCCTCCTCCGTCGGCACGTGGCCGCCGGTCCACGTCACCTGCGTGATCACCGCGCTGTCTCCCGATCCCGTCGACTGCTCGACGCGCTTCCAGCCCGCGCTGGGCACGAACGAGTCGATCGAGAAGTTCTTCGGCAGCGTTAGCACGATCTTGGTGGTGTACGCGTTCGCCTTCTCGGTCGGGATCGCGAGGCTGTAGAGCTGCAACTCGTTGGCGATCGAGACCGACGGGCTCATCCGCGCGTGCGCCGACGCCGTGCCTGCGAGCACGAGGGCACCGACGACGGCGACGACGACGAGCGTTGCCTTGCGCATTGCGACTCCTTATCCGGGGGTTGGGTCCGCGCGACGGCGAGGCGACGCGAACCAGAGCTCAGCCCGTGACGAGGGGAGGAGCGCGACCTGCAGCGATCCCGGCCAGCGGCGCCTGCCGCGGCAGGAAAACGAGCCGAGGACGGAGCGTGCGCACTCGTGTCCCGCGCGCGGCCGTTCGCCTGCTGTGCGCGACCACGACATCGGCGACGACCGAGGCTGCGCGCAGCAGAAGCCGCGCGACGAGGTACGCGGCGAGCGCCAGCGGGAGCTGGAGCACGAGCCCTCTCCAGAACGACGGCTCGAGTGCGGTCCACCAGGGGAAGCGGCCGGCCGCGAACAGGCGCTCCAGATGCTCCTGCAGCACGAAGCCGACTTCTGGAATGACGAGGAACACCCACGCGGGAAGGCTCCGCGCTGGCCGTCGTCGCACGGCGTCGAGCACCGCGACTCCGAACGCGATGAGCTGCACGGCTCCGAGGAATGCGACCACGGCCGGCGCGTACGCCATGTAGCTGTGACCACTAGAGGCGAGCGCCGTCAGGCGCAGGTGCGCTTGCGGATACGCCCACCGGTACGCGAGGCCGTGCGCAACCTGCGACCCGACGGCGATGGCCGGAAGCACGAACAGCCAGGTGAGCCCTCTGCGCACCGGGGGCTATTCTCGCACAGGCGTCGGTTACGAGTGAGCGGCGATCAGGTCGAGCGTGCGGCGCCAGGCGTCGTCGGAGGCTTCCTGGAACTCCTCCTGCTTCCGGTCGAAGAAGCTGTGCGGCGCGCCTTCGTACTCCACGAGCTCGTGCTCGACGCCGGCGTCGGTGAGCGCAGCGTCGAACGCCGCGTTGTCCTCGTGGGTGATGTGCGCGTCCGCACCGGCCTGAAGCGCAAGCAGTGGTCCCTGCATGCGCGGGGCGTCCTCGAGCGGCGGACGCCCGTAGAAGCCGACCGCACCCGCGAGCCCATGCCCGGCGGCGGTGGCGAGCCAGGAGTTCCGGCCACCGAAGCAGAAGCCGACGGTGAAGACGGACGTCACGCCGTGGCCCTGCAGATACGCGACGCAGGCGGCGACGTCCGTTTGTACGGACTCCGGCGTCGTCTGCTGCACGTGCTCCATGTACTCGAAGTCGTCGCGGCGCTTCTCCACGCCGGCCGTGCGGCCGAAGTAGTCGAACGCGACGGCGGCGATCCCGCGTTCCGCGAACCGAAGCGCGAGCTCCTCGTAGAACCGGTAGAGGCCGCGAACGTCGGGGAGGATGACGACACCGGTCGCTGCCGGCTCGTCGGGCGTGGCGGCGAAAGCGGCGAAGCGGCTGCCGTCGGCCGCCTCGAGCACGAGGTCGTCGTGCGAGACCGCCGCGCCGGAAATGGCGGGAATCGGCGGCAGCGAGTCGCTGTCGAAGCACATGAGGCAGGATCCTAGGCGCCCGCGCCGTACCAGGCGGCGATGGCCGAGGAGCAGTCGCACCGGGAGGAGATGAATGCCGCGATCCGGGCGCAGCGGGAGCGGCTCAAGGGCTCGCAGCAGCCGAAGCCGGACGCGCCGAAGCGGCCGAACCTCCTCTCGCGCCTGCGCGGCAAGTAGCGTTCGACCCGATGCAGCACCGCGTCGCGCTTGCCCTCGGGGTCGTGGCAACCGCGGCGGCGCTGCCGAGCGTGGCCTCGGCGCACGTCGGCCGCACCCTTCCCGTCGCAACGGACTTCACCGCGCGCATCACCGTGCCGGTGCGCGGCATCGACGCGAAGGTCACGGACGGCGACCAGTCGCTGTGGTTGCGCTTGCCCGCGTCCGCAACCGCGACCGTGCCCGGGGTCCTCGGCGAGCCGCTCCTCCGGTTCGACCGCCGGGGCGTCTGGCTCAACCTTCGCTCGCCCACTGCGCAGTCGGATCGGATCGACCGCACCGAGCTGCGTCCGACCGCCAGCGGAACGCCGCCGCTCTGGCACCGGGTGACGAGCGGTCACTCGTATCTCTGGCACGAGCATCGTTTGCACGCGCTCGAGCCGATCGCGCGTACCACGGGCTCGGCCGGCCCGTGGTCGATCCCGCTCGTCTTCGACGGGCGCAGACGAAGTCTGCGCGGCGTTCTCGACTACAGCGCGCCCGGCGCGGTGTGGGCATGGATCGCGGCGCCTGTCATCCTTGCGCTCGCCGGCGCGTTCGTGGCGACGCGCTCGGCGGCGGCGCTCGCAAGCCTCGCGCTCACCGCAACAGCAGCCGTCTGGGCGATCCGGATCGGGCGCGAGCTCTACGGCCGGCCAACCGTCCCCGTCGTGGGCTGGATCGAGATCGCGATCACGTCGCTCGTCGGCGCGCTGTTCGTCTTCGGCCTGACGAGGCGAAACGACGGCACACGCACGTTCACCGCGTTCTTCGTCGGCTTCGGAGCGCTGTACGAGGGGCTGACGATGCTGCCGCTCCTCACGCACGCCATCGCGCTCAACGCGCTGCCAAGCCTGCTCGCGCGCATCGTCGAGGGGATCATCGTCGTGGCCGGGATCGGTGCGCTCGCCGGCAGCGTCTTCGGGTCGCTGCTCGAGGAGCACCCGGGTCTCAGGGAGGCGGGAAGAGGTAGCTTCGGTGTGGCGGGATGAACGGGCCGGTCTCGAGGACGAGCTCGTCGCCGTCGCGCAGCGGCAGGTCGCGCGGATCGCCGCGCACGCGCAGGCCATTTCGAAAGAGGGAGACAACGCCGTGGAAGCTCAGCAGCCGCAGCCGCCCGAGCGGCATGCCCCACACTGCGAAGAGGTCGCCGAGCCGCGCAGCGCGGTCGTAGTGCACGACACCGGTCGGCTCCGTCGTCCATTCGTGCGCGCGGCAGTTCGCGCTCCGCACTCCGATGCGCGCGGGAATGACGATGGCGAAGCCGTTCGCGAACAGCTCGAGGTGAACACGGTTCGCAGGCGCGCCGGGAACGGCGCACGGAGCGTGCATCGCGGGGCGCGGCTGATACAGCGCACCCGGCCCGATCGGCGTCGGTACCGGCACGCCCTCGAGGCTATCGCGCTCGTCTGCGTGCTCGCAGGCTGCGGAGGAGGCGGCACCGGCGCCCCGACGATCACGGTCGGCGCCGCGCGTACGTATCAGCTCTCTAGCTTCCTGCCGAACAAGCCGGTGAAGGCCGGCGTCCCGACGAAGGTCGCGTTCACAATCCTCCAGCCGAACGGACAGCCGCTGACGCAGTTCAAGCGCGGCCCGGGGCCGCACACCGGTGTCCACCTGATCATCGTCCGCCGCGACCTCGCGACGATCATTCACCAGCATCCACCGGTCGGGCCGGACGGTCGCATCAGCGACACGATCACGTTCTCGGAGCCGGGCCCGTACCGCGTCGAGATCGACGTGTATCCGAAGACAACCGGGCCGATCCCCAACTTCCAGGTCACCTCGAACCTCACGGTCGCCGGCAAGTACGCGCCGCAGCCGCTGCCGCCGCTGCGCACGACGCAGACGATCGATGGATTCCGCTTCACCCTGCACGGGATCCCGCGTCTGCGCGCCATCTATCCCGCGTTCCTCCACTTCACGGTGACGGGGCCGGACGGGAAGCCGGCGCAGTTCCAGACGTGGTACGGCGCGCTCGCGCACGCGATCTTCTTCCGGCGCGGGACGCTCGACTACTTCCATACGCACGTGTGCGCGCCCGGCGCGACCGGATGCACGAGCGTGTTCGGCGGCGCACGCGTCACCGGCACCTCGGCGACGCCGGGCAAGCTGAACGTCGGCGTCCTCGTCCCCGTCGCAGGGACGTGGCGGCTGTTCCTCCAGTGCCACGTCGACGGACACGTGCTCACCGCGCCCTTCACCCTGCGGGTGCGATGAAGCGCCTCTTGTTCCTACTCCTAGTCGCGGCAGCGCTGCTCTCCGCGGCCACCGCTCCGGCGGCACGCGCGGACGGCGATCCGGCGAGCGACTACCTGCTCGTACAGAAAGTCTTCCTCTCCTACGAGCTCGCCTCCAACCCGCAGCAGGAGCACGCGCTCGCGAAGCTCGTCGCGCAGGTGAACAAGCAAGGGTTCGCCATCCGCGTCGCGGTCATCGACAGCGCGTACGACCTCGGCTCGGTCACCGTGCTCTGGCGCAAGCCGACGACGTACGCAAGGTTCCTCGGCGCCGAGCTCGGGTTCGTCTACAAGCAGCGGCTGCTCGTCGTCATGCCGAACGGCTTCGGGTTCAACTGGCCCAAGCACTCGCCGAAGGCGGGATATGCAGTCCTCGCGAAGCTCCACGTCGAGCACGGCGGCGCCGGCCTGCTCGCGTCCGCCACCGCGGCCGTCCAGGCGCTCGCCAAAGCGGGATGAGGGCGCTCACCCTCCTCGCGGCCGCGGTCGTCGCAGCCGGCGTCGCGCAGTCCGCCCGCGCGGACGGCGATCCGGCGAGCGACTACCTGCTCGGGACGAAGGTCTTTCTGCCGTACGACGCAAAGTTCCCGCCCAAGCAGGCCGCGGAGCTGACGGGCCTGATCGCCGCTGCGAACAAGGCGGGGTTCCCGATCAAGGTCGCGGTCATCTGGAGCGCGTACGACATGGGCTCCGTGACGTCGCTCTGGCGCAAGCCGCGCACGTACGCGAAGTTCCTCGGCCTCGAGCTCGGATTCGTCTACAAGCAGCGGCTGCTCGTCGTCATGGCGAACGGCTTCGGCTTCAACTGGCCCAGGCACGCACCCGCCGCCGAGTACGCGCTCCTGGCGAAGATCCCGATCTCGCCCGGCCCTGCCGGTCTCCTGGCCGCGGCCGAAGCGGCGGTGAAGCAACTCGCCGCGGCAGGAGGGGTCGACGTCGCGGCGCCGGCGCACGTGACGACGCCCGCACAGCGGAACACGCACGACCGGGAGATCATCCTCGTGGCCGTGCTCGGCGCGCTGGCGCTCGCCGCCGGGGCGCGATACCTGATCCGCCGAAGTCGCTAGAGCGGGCGGTTTTTCTCGTTCGCGCGCTTCTCCGCGCGCTTTTCCTTCAGCGACTTCTGCGGAGCTTTCTTCGCGAGCTTCTTCTGCTTGTCGGCGCCCTTCATGGAAAGAGCTTACGCGGAGACGCCGGACGGCGCGAGCGCAGCTGCCGGAAGGCGCGTCAGGACTGGCTGACGAGGTGGAGCATCTTGAACATCGGCAGGTACATGGCGATGAGGATGATGCCGACCATGATCCCGACGCCGATCATCATGAGCGGCTCGATGATCGAGGTGAGCGACGACACCGCAGCGTCGACCTCCTCCTCGTAGAAGTCGGCGATCTTCGTGAGCATCTTCTCGAGCTCGCCGGTCTCCTCGCCGATCTTCACCATCTGGCTGACCATCGGCGGGAACACCGGGTTCTCGATCAACGGCTGCGCGATCGGCACGCCCTCGTGCACCTTCTGGCGGACGCCCGCAAGGGCCTCCTCGACCACCCAGTTGCCGGCCGTCTGGCCCGTGATCTCGAGCGCCTTGATGATGTCGACGCCGGCGGCGACGAGCGTCGACAGCGTGCGCGAGAAGCGCGCCATCGTCACCTTGCGCACGGTGTCGCCGATCTTCATCGGGATGCGCAGCTTGAAGCTGTCCCACATCTTTCGTCCGCTCTCCGTTCGCTTCCACCGGAAGAAGCTCCAGAGGCCGAGCGGGATGAAGAGGAGCACCCACGGTGCGCCCTTCAGCAAGTTCGACGCATCGACGACGTACTGCGTCAGGGTCGGAAGCTGGCCGTTGAGCGTCGCGAAGATGCCCTGGAAGATCGGGACGAGGAACAGCAGCATGCCGATGAGGACGAGCGTGGCGAAACAGATGACCATGGTCGGGTAGACCATCGCGCTCTTGATCCGGCGCCTGATCGACTCCTGCTTCTCGATCTGGAACGCGACGCGGTCGAGCACGATGTCGAGGATGCCGGCCGCCTCCCCCGCCTCCACCATCGCGACGTACAGACGCGAGAAGACCCGCGGATGCTTGAGCAGCGCCTCGGAGAGAAGCAGTCCGCCCTCGACGTCCGTGCGGAGCTGTCTCACGACGACCGCGAGCGCGGGATCGTCGGTCTGCTGCTCGAGGATGACGAGCGAGCCGACGACGTTGAGCCCCGCCTCGATCATGGTGGCGAACTGCCGCGAGAAGACCTGGAGGGACTTCGGCTTGACCTTGGCGCCGAACGACGTCTTGAGGCCGCCGGCTTTGGCTTCGCCGCTCCCGCTGATCTCGCGCAGCGACTCGGCCAGGAGCCCCTTCAGCCGCAGCTGTTCGCGCGCGCCGGCGAGGTCCGGAGCGACGATTTCTCCGGTGAGCTCAGCGCCCTGGGCGTTGATGGCCGAATAGGAGTACGAGGCCATACGAGAGGGCTATCGGCAGGCGCGCGCGCCGCCTTGAGATCTCGGTAGGAGGAGTAGGCGCCGGCGGAGCGAAGGTCGCCGCCGTGTACAGGAAGCTCGGGGACCCGCAGCGCGAGGTGGACGAGGAGATCGGCCACATCCGGGGCCTCGTCCTCATACGGCACCTGCTTGCAGAGCGCGGCGCGCCGGCGTCGGAGTTGCGCGACTGCGACGCCGTCATCGCGGCCTGCCGGGTGCACCTGGCGGACATGGCAGTCCGCGCAGGCGCGTTTGCGTCAGCCGCTTGAGGACGGCACGACCGAGGCCGGAGCCGTCGGCGTGACCGCCGGCGTGGTGCCGGTCGGGGTCGTCGACGCCGGCACCTGCGTGCCCTGTGGCTCGAGCAAGAGCGTGTACCGCGTCCCGCTGGCGGTGTTCTGCAGCGTGAGCGGTGTGCCCACGGTGAGCGTGAGCGCCGGCGCGCCGTTGGCGTAGGAGCCGCCGGCGATCGCGACCTTCGCGCTCTTCTGCGTCAGCGACACGAGATGGAAGAGGGCCGAATTGCCCGCCTGCTGGAACACCACGCCCGCGAGCGGGAAGTCGGTGCCGACCGTGACGCTTGTGAGCTCGCCGTTGATCGAGATGACGGCCGTCGTCGGCGGCGGCGCGGGTGGCGTCTTGGGCACGGTCGTTTTCGTCGTCGGCTGCCCCGCCGAGGTCTTCGGCGAAGACCCGGTCGGCGCGGCGGCGACGCCCGTCTTCTGGACGGAGTCGAGGAACGGATCCTTGCTCGCGAATTGCGCAAACTCGGTCAGCTGCCCCGGGTCGGGCTGAACCGGCACGGAGGCGACAAGCGACTGCGCCGGGGCGGCCGACTGCGCGGCTACAGGCGGGAGCGACGTGGACTGGCCGGCCGACGCGGGCGCGGCCGGGTTCGGCGCGGGCGGCGTCGCCGCGGAGGTCTCGACCACCGGCGCCGCCGGCGCGGAGCTCATCAGCTTCATCGTCTTCGGCACTTCGTACACGAGCACGAGTGCGAGCACGCTGCAGAGAATGATGGCGAGTTTCTTCTGCTTCTTCGCCTTCACCTGCGCCCGGTCGAGCGCAACATTCTTCGCCTTGCGCGCCATTAGGGAGTCGCTCCCGCAGCCGTCGGGCCTGCCGGAGGGGCAGACGTCGTCGTCGTCGTGCCGGTCGTGGTCGCGGTGGTGGACGTATCGGTCGGGGGCGCCCCGGTGGTCGGGCTCACCACGGCGGCGGTGCCGTAGACGTACGTGTCGAGCGTGACCGTGGCCTGCAGCTGGTTCCCGAACGGGGCGAGGTTGACCGTGTCGATCGTGAAGATGCGTCCGTTCGCCTGGAGCGCGCCACTCTGGACGTAGACGAGGTTGCGCAGCCGGTAGAGCAAGTCCGTGACGGTGTAGAAGTTGCCGGCCGCGATCAGCGAGATGTGCACGGTCGCGTACCCATCGCCGCTGTCGGTGGGAGCACTGGGCTGGATGGACTGGAGCTTCACCCCGGCCGCAGTCGCGGTCTGGTCGAGCTCCAACAGGAGGTCGGGCATGTCCGTGATGGACGGCATCGCCGTCTCGAGCTTGTAGATGTCGGCCGTCTTGATCGTCGGTGCGCTGGTGGCACTGCGGGCGGTCGCCGCGCGCGAGAGATCGTCGGCCACCTGCTGGCGCACGGCCGACGTCTGCAGCTTGAGATTGGCGATTGTCTTCTGCTTCGGGCCGAGCAGCACGAGCCAACCGAGCGCGAGCACGAGGACACCGCAGACCGCCACCACGATGACGAGCCCGTTCTTCTGCAGGTTCAAGTTGAGGCTCACGTTCTTCTTCACGACGTCGCTCCCGTGGTCGTGGTCGTGCCGACCGGGGGCTGGACGACCGCCGTCGCCGGCGCGGTAGCGCCCTTGATGCCGGAGTTGATCGTGAACGAGACGACGCCGTTTGCGACGCTCGTCGTCGAGAGATTGACGTCGGTCAGGTCGGGAACGAGCGCCATCCGGGAAAGCAGCCGCGCGACGCCGGCGTACGAGTACGTGACGCCCGTCAGTTGCAGGCCGCTCGCCGTTCCGGTGGTGGACCCCGGCCCGGTGAGCCCGAGCGAGTCGATCTGGATGTCGCTCGGCAGGATGAGCGAGAACTCACGCAGGATCCTGTCCCAGGCAATGCGCGTGGAGAGGGCATTCGAGACTGCCGCGAGCCGCGGCTGCATCTCCTGAGCAACGACCGGCGGCGGAGGCGTGACCTGCGGCACCTTCGGCGGCAGCGGCGTCGCCGCGAGCTGAAGCTTCGCGGCGTTGAGCGCCTTCTGCGCACTCGAGACACGCGCTGTCTGGAGCAGATTGCCGCCGCCGATGACGGCGACCGCGACGACCCCGGAGATGGCCGCTGCGAGGACGGCAGGCTTGGGGGCCCCGCGGGAGGCGGCCTTGGACTCGCTCGGGAGAAGGTTGACGGCGCGCACGGGCCTAGTCCTCGATCCCGAGGCCGATGGCGATTGCGTACGAACCGATGTCCTCTTCGACGCCGAGCTTCTTCGGGACCTTCATTCGAGCGAGCGGATCGCCGACGCGCACCCGCACGCCTATGAGGCCCTGCAGCTCGGCTGC
Source organism: uncultured Actinomycetes bacterium (assembly GCA_963744355.1). GTDB lineage: Bacteria > Actinomycetota > Thermoleophilia > Gaiellales > Gaiellaceae > Palsa-739. The sequence goes on along the minus strand of CAVUTE010000001.1, from coordinate 1,484,817 downwards.
CAGACCGGCAAGGCCGGCGGTGCCGCCCGTGATGACGATCTCGCCGATGCCGAGCGATCCGGGCTGATGCTGGTAGAACTGAAGCGACGACACGAGCTCGCGCGCGAACGCCTGCACCTGGCGGCGCACCGCATCGACTGCGCTCGCGTACTGCTCCGGCGCGACGCCTTCGGGCACGGCCGCCGACTCGAGTGAGACGAGACGCTTGAGCTGCTCGACTTCTGAGGGCGCAAGGTCGAGCGCGCGTGCGATCGCGACGCTGAGCGTCGATCCGCCCCACTCGATCACGCGGGTGAACTCGCAGATGCGGCCGTTGGAGACGGCGAAGGTGGAGCGATCGTGGCCGATCGAGACCGCGACGAGGGCCGAGTCCGCTTCGGTGTCCTCTGCGCGCGGCGCCCCAAGTGCGCGCAACAGCGCGAATGCCTCGAGGTCGACGCCCGAGAGCGTGATGCCGGCCTTCTTGCACGCGGACACGTAGCGCTCCACGAGCTCGCGGTAGGCGACGACGAGCAGGACGCGCTGCATCGCAGCTCCGTCCTCGTCGAGGCTCTCGCCGAGGAGCTGGTAGTCGAGCACGGCCTCGTCGAGCGGGATCGGGAGCGCCTCTTGCGCGCGGAAGCGGATCGCATTCTCGAGCTGCTTCTCGTCGTCGATGCCCAGGAGGTCGAAGACGCGGACGCCGATGCGGTTGCTGGCGATGCCGAGCCGCACGTTCTTGCGCGGAAGCTTGTTCTTGGCGAAGAACTGCTTCAGCGCAATGGCGAGCGCTTCGGGGTCGCGCACTTCGCCGCCGACGACGATGCCCTGCTCGAGCGGCTGGCGCGCCACTTGAACGAGCTCGGCGGCACCGTTGTTGACGACACGTGCGGCCGCGAGCTGCGACGCGCCGATCTTCAGACCGACGAGACGCTTGACCGCGTGGGCGCCGCCGGAGTGTGCTTTCGGAGCCGGCTTCGGAAGCGAGATCTTCCTGTCGCGGAGCCGCGTCTTCGGCTTGCGCTCAGCCTTCGCCTTGGGCGCCTTCTCTGCCTTCGGCGTCTTCGGCTTGCCGAGCTCACGCCTCCAGATGGACGTCTTCGGCGCGACCTCGGCAGGCGTCTCCTGCGCTGCAGGCACCGGTGTGGGAACCGGAGCGGGAGCAGCCGCGGGCTCGGGTTTACGCGCGGGCGCGGGCTCGGGCGCAGGCGCGGGCGGAAGCTCCGGGCCGGCAAGCCAGGGCTCGGCAGGCCGCTCTTCGGCCTCGACCTGACGCAGCGCCTCGTCCGCGAGCGCGCGGATCTGCGCGCTCCGCGCCTGGCTGCGGCGCAGCGAGATGTCTTTGTGCCAGATCGAATCGCTCTTCGGCTGCTCCTCGCCGCCCTCGCCCTTGCGACGGAAGCTGATCTCCTTCTTCCAGATCGAGATCGGCGGCGCCGGAGGATCGTCGGTCGAGGCCGTGGGAGCGGCAACGGACTGCACGTCCGAGGCGGGCTTCCGGCGGAAGCTGATCTCCTTCTTCCAGATCGACTCGCCCGCAAAGGGCGAAGACGCCAGCAAGCCCTCCACGGGCAGGTCGAGCGACGGCGCGGGAGCCGCAACGTCGACGACCGGCACAGGTGCGGGCGCGACGACCACGGGCTCGTGCACGTCGACGACCGGCGCAGGCGGAAGCGGCGCGGGCATTTCCGCAACGACGGTCGGCTGCGCGTCGGCCTTCTTGCGTCCGCCGATCTCCTTCTTCCAGATCGACTGCTTCTTCGCAGGCACCGGCTTGGCCGCTTGCGCGGGCGCCGCGACGATCGCGGACGGTGCGGCCTGCGCCGCCTCCGCGAGCTTGCGCTGGAACGCGAGCTCCTTCACGCGAAGCGACTCCACCGTCTCGGGAAGGTCGTCGTTCTTCTTGCGCTTGAGGCTGAGATCCTTCTTCCAGATCGAGTCGCTCATGCTCCACCTCCGGCGACGCGCAGGCCGGACGCCGACTGCGGCTGTGGCGGGGGCGGCGCGCTGAGCTCGAGGGCGGCCATGACGCCGCGGACGTCCATACCGGAGCGCTCGAGGATGCCGGCGAGGATGTCGCGCCTGTTCGTGTGGGCGAACGCGTCTTCGGCGTTGACGACACGCCGCAGAGTGAGGTCGGCGAGCGCCTGCTCCATCGTCTGCATCCCGCGCGCCGTATTTGTCTGCATGATCGAGTAGACCTGCTCGATCTTCGCCTGGCGGATGAGGTTCCGCACGGCGTCGTCGGGGAGAAGGATCTCGAGCGCCGCGACGCGTCCCTGACCGTCGGCGGTCGGGAGCAGCGTCTGCGTGACGATGCCCTGCAGCGAGTTCGCGATCATGATCCGGACCTGCTCCTGCTGCTCGGCCGGAAAGACGTCGATGATGCGGTCGACCGTCGACGACGCGCTCTGCGTGTGGAGTGTCGCGAACACGAGGTGACCGGTCTCGGCTGCGGTGAGAGCGGTGGAGATCGTCTCCATGTCGCGCATCTCGCCCACGAGAATGATGTCGGGGTCCTGGCGCAGCGCAGCCTTGAGCGCGTCACCGAAGCTGAGTGCGTCCGGCCCGATCTCGCGCTGGTTGACGATGCAGCGCTTGTGCCGGTGCACGAACTCGATCGGGTCCTCGATGGTGAGGATGTGCTCCGCGCGGTTGCGATTGATCTCGTCGAGGATGGCCGCGAGCGTCGTCGACTTACCGGAGCCGGTCGGGCCTGTCACGAGGACGATGCCGCGCGCCGTCTCAGCGAAGGTGTGCAGGATGCCCGGGAGACCGAGCTCCTCCAGCGCCTTGATCTCCTGCGGGATGAGACGGAAGGCCGCACCGACCGACTCGCGCTGGTAGTAGACGTTGACGCGGAAGCGCGCGACGCCGGGGAGCGCATAGGCGAAGTCGAGCTGGCGCTTCTGCTCGAAGATCTTCTGCTGCTCGCTCGACAGGATCCGGTACATGAGGGACCGCGTGTCGTCGGACGTGAGCGATTCGAAGCCCTCCGCGCGGAGGATCTCCCCGCGGATGCGGAAGACGGGAGGGCTGTCCGTCGTGACGTGCAAGTCCGACGCGTTCAGCCCCACCATCTGCTCGAGCAGATCGTCGATCGAGGTGAGTTGCGGCATCTCGCCGGGGCTATCGGCACGTCGCTGGGACGGCTTGAGCAGTCATGCGTTCACCCACGGTGGGTGAGAGGAATCCCCCGAATGGGGCTACGAGGCGTTGAGCGGCCCGGCCGATAGAGAACGAGCCATCCGCTATCGACCCCGCTCAGAAGGAGTTTCCAGAATGGTTAGCAAGATTCAGACGCGCCTGGCTCGTGAGGAGAGCGGTTTCACCCTCATCGAGCTCCTGGTCGTCATCGTCATCCTCGGCATCCTGGTTGCGATCGCGGTGCCGTCGTACCTCAGCTTCCGCGGCAACGCGCAGGATGCGGCCGCGCAGTCGAACGTCCGCTCGGCGATCCCGGCCGCTGAGGCCTGGTATCAGGACACCGCCGGCGGCAACAGCACCTACACCGGCCTCTCCAACGGCAACCTGGCCAAGGAAGCCCCCGGCATCTCGCCGAAGGTGGCAGTCAAGGTCCTCGGCGGCGGCGCGGCGTACTGCCTCTCCGACGACGAGGCCATCGGTCACGGCGCCTACTACGTCGGCGGCGACAGCACCAAGATCACCCAGAGCACCCCGCCTGCGATCGTCTCGTCCGTCACCAAGGTCAACGGCACCTCTGCAACGGGCGGCGCGGACGCCTGCAACGCCCTGTCGTAACCGACAAACCTGCTTGAACTGCTGGGAGGGCGCCGGAGACGGCGCCCTCTCTCGTTTCGGCCTTCACCGAATTGGGGCTATGCCCGTTCGGGTGAGCCGTCGATACGGCCAGCGATGCAGCAAGGCCTTTCCATCCGGATCGTCGCCCTCACGATCCTCGTCCTGGCCATTGGGCTCGGCGCGACGTCGTACTTGGACGCGCAAGGCCGGGCACAGGACAAAGCGGCGCTCGGCCACGTGCGGTCCGCGGTGCTGGCGACCGAGGCGTGGTACCAGGACCCGTCTGGCGGCCACGGCTCGTTCAGGCAGTTGAGCTCGACCGGACTCATGCAGGAGGCGCCGGCCGTCTCCAAGAAGGTCGGGGTCACCGTCCTGGCCGGAGGCCGCGCGTACTGCCTCCACGACGTCGAGGCTCGCGGGCACTCGGCCTACTACGTCGGCGGCGCCACCGGCCTCCTGACCCATCTCGCCGGCGCGACGCCGTATCAGGTGACACTCGTGCACCCGACGGCCGCCGACGCTGCCGCCGTGTGCGCCTCGATGTCCTAAGCAACCTGGGCATCCCTCGAACGAGGGTCACCCACGGTGGCTACCCCGTCGATACGCCGAGTGATGCTTCGCGCACTCGTAAAAAGGCTCGCCCGCGAAGAGAGCGGCATGACACTCATCGAGCTGCTCGTCGTGAGCGCGATCCTCGGCATTCTGACGTCGGTCGCGACGCCGTCCTATCTCGGATTCCGCGACACGGCGAACAAGACGGCTGCGTCCGCGAACGTGTACGCGATCGTCCCCGACATCGAGTGGTACGCATTCGACAACTACGCGGGGTCGCCCGCGTCCCGTGACCCGGACTACAACGGGAGCGACGCCGCCTACACCGGCACGAACGCCGACACCGGATACTCGGACACCAATACCAGTCTCGACTTCATCTCCATCCTGCAGTCGAAGTACGACCCGTCGATCGCCTCGAGCAAGTACACGTGGGATCCAGCAGGATGGTCGCCCGCGGCCGGCTTGACCGACGCCACCGACTTCTGCTTCTACACGACCGTCGGGCCGTACTACGGGGCTAAGCACGGGCCTGCCGGAGCGATCACCACCGGCAAGACGATGCACCTCGGCGCCAACGGCGACTGTTACGCGTCTTAACGCCTCTTTCCCGTAAAGCGGCCGCCCGCGGCTGCCGATAGGAACAGCGTGGACATGACCGTCAGCCGCCCGATCAAGATCTTCGGGCTCGTCGCCGTCATCGCCGCGGCCGGAGGCGCATCGATGCTTGCGCTCAAGCCCAAGCAGGCGGCCGCGCCTCCTGTCGTCATCAGCAAGCCCGCGGCGCCCGCGACCACGGTCGCCACCGCGCCTCATCGGACGGCCACGACCGCTGCCGCGACGAAGCCCGCGGCGCCGGCCCACCGGCCGGCGACACACAAGGCGACGCGCGCGCCCAAGGCACCTGTGGTCGCGAAGAACGGGCTGCCGACGCTGATCGACCAGGCATTCCGGTCGCATCGCATCGTCGTCGTCTCCGTCTTCGATCCCCAGTCCGCGACCGACGCCGTCTCGTACGCCGAGGCCAAGGCGGGCGCGTCCGATGCGCGCGTCGGCTTCGTCGGAATCAGCCTCCTCGACAACGCTCTCGCCGCTGCATTGACCACCGCCCTTCCCGGGGGCGGCCTCCTGCCGGCGCCCGGCGTCCTGATCTATCGACGCCCGGGAACCCTCGTCGAGCGGATCGACGGGTTCGTCGACAAGGACGTCGTCGCCCAGGCGGCGGCCGCGTCGGTGACGGCACCGCCGTTCACCGGAACAGGGGCGTGAGCCTCCTCCGCCCCCACCCCGCTGCGCGCGAGCTCTTCCTCCGGCACGCGAAGCGGGACGGTCGGTCCATTGCAGTCCTCCGCGCGGTCGACTATGGGGACTCGTGCATCGTCGAGGCCGAGGTCTATCCCCCACAGGGCGATCCCGTCAAGCCTGGGCCATATACGTTCGCCGACGCTCATCAGGCGACGGCATTCGTCACCGAAGCGGTCGAGTCGCTCATGTATCTCGGCTGCGACGTCTACGCCGAGTAGGCCATGACTGTGCTTGTTCGTCCACGCGGCCTCGTGGGCTTGACCGCCTTCGCCGTCCTGTCCGCGATCGGCGTGAGCTGGTACCGCGGAGGGCTTGGGGACTATCCGCACGATGCCGCCGCGGCAGTCGACGCCCTCGCCGGTGGGCACGTCCTGCGCTCGCTGACCGTCCACCCGCAGCCGCTGATGGGGCCGGTCTCGATTTTCGCCCGTGCCCCGTTCGTCGCCGTCGCACATTGGGCCGGCGCCGGCGGCCTCGCGAGCTATCGCGCCGGCGCGATCCCCTGTCTCGTCGCCGCGGGGCTGCTCGGCGTCGTCCTGCTGCGCGCGTTTCCCGCGGCCGCGAGGCGCTGGCCGGTGGCCATCCTCGTCGTCCTGCTCGCAGTTGCCTCGCCGGCGGCCACGAACGCCGTCGCGCTCGGGCATCCGGAAGAAGTCCTCTGCGCCGCGCTGAGCGTTCTGGCGGTCGTCGCCGCCATGCGCAGCCGATTCGTCGCCGCAGCAGTGCTGCTCGGGCTGGCGCTCGCAACGAAGCAATGGGCCGTCATCGCGCTCCCTCCGACGGCACTCGCGGTGGGACGGCCGTACAGATGGCGCGTCGTCGGAGCCGCTATCGGCCTGGCGACGCTTCTGACGCTGCCGCAGGTGCTCGCCGACCCGGGCGGCTTCGCATCGGTGTCGCAGCACGCGGCCACGGCGACGAACGACACCTTCGTGCAGAGCTGGTGGTATCTCGTCGGGCACACCCTTCCTGGCTGGCTCGCCCGCTCGACACATCCTGCGATCGTGCTCGCGGCGTTCCCACTCACGGTCATCGCCTACCGGCGCGGACTTCGAGCTGAAGACGCGCTGCCCCTGCTCGCGTTGCTGTTCCTCGTCCGCTGCGTCTTCGACCCGGTGGACAACTACTACTACCACCTGCCCCTGCTGCTGGCGCTGCTCGCCTGGGACGTGAAGATGCAGCGCCGCCTTCCGTACACGACGCTTGCTGCGACGGTCTCCCTGATCGTCACGAACAGCTTCCTCGTGGGGACGGCCGCAAGCGTGTTCTATCTCGTCTGGACGGCGGCACTGGTCGTCTATCTCGTGTCCACGCTCCGGCGACTCGCGGTCGCCGACTCGCGGGCCGTTGGGCAAACGCCCTACGCGCTCGGCCAAGCCGCCTAACGCAGGCCGATCTCAGACCGAGACGCGGGCGAGCTCTTCGACCGAGGTCAGCCCGGCGGCGACCTTGGCGAGACCGTCGTCCCAGATCGTGCGCATGCCGGTCGCGAGCGCCGCGCGCTCGATCTCCTCGCGCTGCGCCTTCGCAGCGGCGAGGGAGGCGAGCTCCTCGGTCATCTCGAGGAGCTGGAAGATGCCGATCCGGCCGCGGTAGCCCGTCTGGTTGCAACGAGGGCAGCCGCGCTTGCGGTAGAAGGCCATTCCGTCCACCGAGGCAGCGATGTCCGGAGAGACGCGCGCGGCGATCAGCTCGTCCACGGACGGGCTGTACATCTCGCAGCAGTGCGAGCAGAGCTTGCGGGCGAGCCGCTGGGCGAGGACGCCGCTGACGGCCGCACCGGTGAGGAACGGCTCCACGCCCATCTCGTTCAGGCGGGTGAGCGCGCCCGGCGCGTCGTTCGTGTGCAGCGAGGAGAGCACGAGGTGACCGGTGAGCGCCGCCTCGATGGAGATCTTGGCGGTCTCGCCGTCGCGGATCTCGCCCACCATCACCACGTCGGGATCGGAGCGGAGGATCGACCGCAGCGCGGCAGCGAACGTCATGCCGGCGCGGTTGTTGATCTGCACCTGGTTGACGCCGCTCATCCGGTACTCGACCGGGTCCTCGACCGTGATGATGTTGATCTCGGGGCGGTTGATCTGCGTGAGGCAGGCGAACAGCGTCGTCGACTTGCCGGCGCCGGTCGGGCCGGTGACGAGGATCGCGCCGTTCGGCCGGGTCACGAGCCGCGAGAGTTGGTCGCGCATCTCCTCGGAGAGGCCGAGCTCGGTCAACGTCGGCGGCCGACGCGACTTGTCGAGGAGGCGCATGACCATCTTCTCGCCCTCGACCGTCGGCAGGGTCGCAACGCGGATATCGAGGTTGCGCCCGGCGGCCGCGGCGTTGAGAGAGATGCGCCCGTCCTGCGGCTTGCGCCGCTCGGCGATGTCCATCTTCGCGAGCACCTTCAGGCGGGTGGTCACACCGGGGATGAGCCGCTTCGGGATGCGCTGCATCTCGTTGAGCACACCGTCGATCCGGAACCGCACGACGAGCGCGTCCTCCTGGGGCTCGAAGTGGACGTCGGAGGCTCCGTCCTCGGCGGCCTGGAAGAGCACGGAGTTGACGAGGCGGACGAGCGGGACGTCCGAGACGCCGTCCTCGGCCTCGAGATCGGTGTGCTCGCTCTCGGCGGGCTCGTAATCGTCGTCGTCCTCGTCGTCGGCCAGCGCGACGCGCGCGCCGAACGCCTCCGAGTTCCGGACGAGCTTCCGGACGGCTCCGAGAATGTCCTCCCGCGAGGCAACCCCGAGCTCGACCGGGTGGCGGGTGCCGAGGCGGAGCTCGTCGATGCCATGCAGGTTGGCCGGGTCGGCGACCGCAACCATGAGGGTGTCGCCGCGGAGGCCGTACGGGATGGCGATGACGCGCTCCAGCACGTGCAGCGGGATGAGGCGTGCGGCCGCCTCGTCCACTTCCGCGAGGGCGAGGTCGACGAGGGGGAGCTGATGACGGGCGGCGAGGATCCGGGCGATGCCGTCGCTCGACGCGATGCCTTCCTCGACGAGCGCCTGCGCGAACGAGCCGGTCTGCCGGGCGCGTCCGCGGACGGCTGCAAGCTCGTCGGCCGGCACGAGCTGCGTCGCCGCGAGCAGGTCGGCCACGAGCTCGGCGAGCTCGTTGATCCCGTACTCGCCGCCGAGGGGCGCGCGCAAGCCGCCGCCCGTCGGCAGGACGGTGCGGAGGAAGGGGGGTTCCTGGCTCGTGTCGCTCATCCGATCCCTCGATTGAGGTATCGGCAGCAGGCCGGGAGGCCATTAGGGGGTTCCCCCGGTGACGGACATCCCCCGGTCGAGGGTGATCCGGCTCCCAGAGCCTAAAGCGGGGCCTTGCGGCTACCGAATCCATAGGAGCGATGCCATCGTTCACGCCGCGCGCGCGTCTGCAGCACCAATCGGGGTTCACCCTCGTGGAGATGCTCGTCACCATGGTCGTGATGGGGTTCGTCATGGGCGGCCTCGCGAACATCTTCATCTCGGGCTCGCGGGCGAGCTCCGACGGACAGGCCCGCCTGACGAGCCAGCAGAACGTCAGCGTCGCGCTGAGTCGCCTCGAGTACGACGGCCGCTGCGCGGCGACGGCCAGCCTCCTGAACAAAACCGGCTCAAACGGCGGCGGGGTGCATCTGACCATCCCCAGTCAGTGCACGCACTCGACCGGCGACGTCTCGTATTGCGTGACAAGCGGCAATCTCGTGCGCTACGCCGCAACGACGTGCACAGGCACCGGCGTGACCCTCGCCTCGAGCGTGACCTCGACGACGCCGTTCTCGTGTTACACGCCCGCGGTGACAGGCTCCCTCCCGCAGCTGAAGGTGGCGCTGACAGTCAACTCGGGCGGGGTATCGGACGCGACGTCCACGACCGACTACATCACCATGCGCAACAACTCGACGGCGGCCTGCTCATGAGACGGATTTTCTTGCGGCTCTGTAGCGACGAGTCCGGAATCGCCCTCGTCATGGCGCTCATGCTCATGCTCATCCTCGGTGGTACGACCGCGGCCCTCATCATCCCCGGCGCGGTCAACCAGCGGAATTCGATGAAGAGCGGCGACGCGAAGGCCGCCTTCGCGCTCGCCGAGACCTCCCTCGCATACGGCGAGGGATCGGTCTACGCCGCCGGCCAGACGGGGAAGTCTCCGACCGTGGGGCCGCACAACACCCCGACGCAGCCGGGCGGCGGCACCGGCACGTGGTGGGCCACCGTCGGCGCGGACGGCATCACCTGGACGGTCTACGGCAGCGGCACCGTCGACGGCATCACCCGCCAGGTCCAGGCACAGGCGACGGACCCGTCGAGCACGACCGTCACGGACAGCGGCGTCTGGAACTACGTGTACGCAGACGCGGCCGGCACAACGTGCGCGACCTCGATGAACGGCTCTGTGACCATCTCCGTCCCGATCATGGTGCGCGGCGACCTCTGCCTCAGCGGCAGCCTGAACTTCACCGGATCGCAGCTCCAGGTGGGTGGCAACCTCAGCGTCACCGGCAGCGCGAAGATCGGGGCCTCCAATGCGAAGATCGCGAACCTCGAGGTCGGGCTCGATTCGAGCTCCACGAGCACCTGCCAGTCCGTCACGCCCGGGACCGGCGCCTGCAACGGAAACACGTCGCCGATCTACGCGACCTCGGTCGTCAAGGGCATGTCGGTGACGCCCCAGATGCCGTGCATCGGCCAGCCTTCGTCCTGGGACACGCAGTGCACCGGCGCGAACGACGGCACCTGGACGACGCTGACCTCGAAGTACGCCGCGCAGGCGGCGCTCACGCAGACCGGCTGCCCCGCAAACCTCTTCGACAACGACTCCACGCTGAACAACAGCGACACCTCGATCTCCAGCGTGATGTTCGGGAACACCGACTACGACTGCAAGGTCGGCTCGAACGAGATCAAGTGGACGCATTCGAGCAGCTCGCTGTTCGTGAGCGGCACGTTCTACTTCGACGGGAGCCTCTCGATCAGCGGCCACATCGTCTACTCCGGCCAGGCCTCGCTGTACTTCACAGGCGGGATCGCTGCGGGCAACAACACCACGTTTTGCGGCATCGCGAACTGCACGTCGTCGTGGGATCCCGACGTGAACGGGATCATCTTCGTCGCCGGCTGCTGGTCGAACTCGACGGGGACGACGCTCACGTCCTCGGGCTGCGTGAACCTCGGTGGCGGTGCGACTGTCCAGTTCGGCGTCTATTGCACGACGAACTACTCGACCTCCGGCGGCTCCTCGAACATGGGTCCGGTGCTCGCCAACACCCTGGCTCTCGGCGGCAGCACGGCCTCGCTCATTCCCTTCCACTACATGCCCCCCGGAACGCCCCTGAGCACGCGCTTCGTCACCGTCCCGGGGTCGCCGCCGAAGAACTGGTCCGGCTAGCCGGCTAGACCACCCAGGCGCAGCCGTTCCAGTAGGCCTCGACGCGGCGGCGGAAGCCCCGCACCTCGAGGTGGAGCTCGTCGGGTAAGCGCGCGAGGTCGACCGGAACGAGCACCTCCACGCCGTCCGTCGCACCCGCATGCCGGAAGGCTCTGCCCACAGGTAGCCGGCTCGAGCAGGCGAGCGTCGTCAGGCCACCGCAGCACCGGGCCTTCTTCGGCCACACATAGAGACGGCCGCCCTCCTCCCTCAGGAGCTGCTCGGCGGAGGCCGACGCCACGATGCGCATCGGCGAATAGTAGATCGCGCTAGGAGCGCGGGCCGGAGTCGAACGCGGCGCTGACCGTATACACGGTCGGCGTCCCGGTCGCGCTCGGGTCGCGCACGATGACCGTCACGTCGCGCTCCGTCGTGGAGCCGCAGGAACCGACGACGCCCTGGCACGTGAGCGACTGGGTGACGTCGAGAATGAACGTCTCGATCCGATAATTCCTGCCGTCGCTGCCCTTCACCGAAGCCTGCACGGGAAGGCACTGGGCCGACGTCGTGTCGCAGCCGGCATTCGTGACGTCGGTGCCGGTTGGGCTGAGCGCCGCCTCGTCCGTGCTGTAGAAGGCATCGCTCGCCTTCGCGGTCGTCAGCTGCGACGAGCTGAGCCCGATCGAGGCGTACGGCAGCGCGCCGTACAGCTCCAGCTGCGTCTCGGCGAGCGTCGCCGCCGCATTCGTTCGCGCCGACTTGTGCAGCGAGACGAACGCCGCGTCGTACCCCGCCATGAGCGCGAGCACGGCGACCGTGATCACGACCATCGCGACGATCAGCTCGATGAGCCCCTGCCCCTGCTCGTCGTGCAGCCGCGTCCGCATGGGCCTAACGGTTGAGGTAGAGGTGGAGGAGCGGATGGCCCGCGAAGAGCGCGACCACCGCGCCGAGGGCGAGGAACGGGCCGAGCGGGATGCCCATCTTCCGGGCCGCCGATCCGTGCCGGGCAAACAGGACGACCGCCGGCACCAGCGCGGCGACCATCCCGAGGAGGATCGCGACCGGCACCGTGCGCCCGAGCATCGCACCCAGGAGCAGGGCCAGCTTTACGTCACCCATGCCCATACCGGCGGGATAGACGAGCGCCGCGAGGAGGAGGAATCCGGATGCGCCGAACGCCGCGGCCGCCCACTCCACGCTCGGATTGAGCGCCGTCTGCGCGACGAGGACGATGGCGGCCGCCGGCACGACGATCCGGTTCGGGATGATCCGGTGCTCGAGGTCGGTGGCCGAGACGGCGACGAGCGCAAGGCAGAAGAACGAGGCGACGAGCGCCTCGAGGTGGAAGCCGAACTTCCAGACGCTCCCGGCCACGAGCAGCCCGGCCACGAGCTCGACCGCCGGGTATCGGAAGCCGATCCGGGCGCCGCACGAGCGGCAGCGGCCGCGAAGGGCGGCGTAGGACAGGAGCGGCACGTTCTCGTACCAGGCCAGCTCATGGCCGCAGGCCATGCAGGCCGAGCCGGGGCTGACGATCGAGCGGCGCAGAGGAACGCGGGCCGCGACGACGTTGAGGAAGGAGCCGAGTGCGAAGCCAGGGGCGAGTGCGAGCGCGGCGAGCGTCACGTCAGCTCGAGCCCGCCAGCCGGACGGCGGTCGCGGAGTACGGCGACGTGTCCTCCGGCTCCCCCTGGGGGCCGGACTGCTTGTTGCGCGCGAGGGTCACCCGGATGAGCGGAGCCCCGGTGTCGATGAGCCTCGTCCCCGGTGCAGGTGACTGCGTGACCACGATGTTGGCCGGGTAGCCCGGCGCGCCGCCGACGACCCTCCAGGCGAAGCCCGCGTCCTGGAGCTGGCCCTTGGCGAAGACGAACGCCTCGCGCCGGATATCGGGCACGACGAGTGTCATCCGTGTGGATGGCAGCCGCGACGCGCTCGTGGGCGCGACCGCCAGCTGGCGGCTGGCGGCGAAGCTGATCGCCGTCATCGCAAGCGCGGCGACGACGGCGGCGATGAAGAGGAGCCGGCGCATGCCTTTCTTTTCGGCAGAAATCAGCCGCGGCTGAAGAGGACGACTGGGGTCTGCGGGACGACCGCGAACACCCGTCCCGAGGCGGGAGCAATCGACCGGTCGGCCGCCATGACCACGGCGGGCGTCCGAATGCCGGCTGTGGGCGCGTCCGACCAGGTGAAAGCCGTGCCGGCGAAGGCCTGGAACCAGGCCTCCTGCTGCGGCCAGGCGGTCGGGGGCTGGAGCTGGAGGTGGAGGTGCGGCCCGCTGGCATCCCCGGTCGCGCCGACGAGGCCGACCTGCTGCCCGGCCGTGAGCTGGGCGCCCGGGACGACGCTCGAGTCGAGGACGGCCATGTGGCAGTACGTCCAGGTCTGGCCGTCGGTCGTCTGCATCGTCAGGCCGATGCCGCACTTGGGATCGTCGTACGTCCAGGAGCGGATCACGGTCCCGTTCGACAGGGCGTAGACGGGCGAGCCGAGCGGTGCGGCGATGTCCACCGCCGGGTAGTCGTGGTGGGTGTGCGAGGCGGAGACGACGCCGGGGCCGCCGCCGACGGGGAAGGCGTACCCGTCCTGATAGGTCGCGCCGCCCAGCAGATCGGAGCCGGCAGGCGAGAACGAGGCGGCCGCCGAGGACTGCTGGGCGGCGGCGAGCGCGCGGCGGGCGTCGGCGAGCGAATTCGAGGCGTGCGCGACCGCCGGCTGGAGCGCCAGCCGATCCGAGAGAAGGGTCGTGCGGGCCTCGCGCGCCTGGAGCAGTTGGAGGCGCGCGGCGGCGTCCACGACGGCCTGCCTGGCGCCGTCGAGGTTCTGCTGCATCCGGTCGAGCGAGAAGGGGGCGGCGCCGTCGGTCTGGTACAGGTCGGCGAGCGAGAGCACCTCGTTCACGTACCAGTCGGCATGGTTGTAGGCGAAGACGGCCCGATACAGGTCGGTGGGCGCTCCCGCCGCGGCCAGATAGCGGGCGGCCGAGAAGATCGCGTCCGCCGCGTTCCACGGGTCGGCGATCCCGTCGCCGTTCGCGTCCTCACCCCAGCGCATCCAGGTCGAGGGCATGAACTGCATCCAGCCGATGGCTCCGGCCGAGCTCGGGCCCATGTTCCGACCGAAGTTCGACTCGATCTTGTTGATCGCGGCCAGGACCTGCCAGGGCACGTCGTACTGGGCGCCGGCCTGCTGCCAGAGCGAGAGCAGCTGGGAGTACGGGAGAGGCGCCACGGTGGCGGTCGCGTCCGGGGCAAGCGGCGTAACGAGGGGGGTCGGGACGACCGTGAACGTGTCCGCGCGGGCGCCTCCGGTGCCGATGGCAGCGACGAGGACGAGGGCGAGGAGCGCGACGCGCTTCACGGTCACCCTGCGGGGACGATGCGCAGGCCGGTGTCGAGCTGCTCGGGCTGATGCTGCTCGACCTGAGCCTCTTCCGCCGCCGGCGGCGGCTCTTCGGCGGCGTCTGCCGCTCGCCGGACCTTCTCGGCCCGTTCGAGCGCGACGAGGAAGTCGTGCCGGTGCGTGGCGGCGTTGGCGGCCACCTCGCGGTCGATGGAGCCGGCGAGCACGTGCTCGATGAGCGCCTGGGTGAAGGTCTGCATCCCGAAGTACTCGCCTTCTGCGACCGCGTCGGTGATCTCGTCGGCGCGAGCCTCACGGATGAGCTCGGCGATGCGGGCGTTCATGACCATGGCCTCGATGGCGGCGACCCGTCCCCCGCCGACGCGCGGGAGCAGCCGCTGGCTGACCACGCCGCGCAGGACGCCGGCCATGATCGCGCGGATGACCTGCTGCTTCTCGGGCGGGAAGAACTCGACCATGCGGGCGACCGTCTCGGCGGCGTCGATCGTGTGCAGCGTCGAAAGCACGAGGTGGCCCGATTCCGCCGCCTGAAGCGCCGTCTGCGCCGTCTCGGCGTCGCGCAGCTCGCCGATGAGGATGATGTCCGGGTCCTGGCGGAGCGCACGGCGCAGCGCCTGGCCGAAATCCGTCGTATCCAGGCCGATTTCGCGCTGATTCACGATGCAGCCCTGGTCGGGATGGAGGATCTCGATCGGGTCCTCGATCGTGATGATGTGCTGCGACCGAGTCTTGTTCATGTGGTCGATCATCGCCGCGAGGGTCGTCGTCTTTCCCGAGCCGGTAGCCCCGGTGACGAGGATCAGGCCGCGGTGCTCCTCGGCCAGCGTCTTGACGACGTCCGGGATCCCGAGCTGGTCGAGCGTGGGCACGTTCTTGGGGATGACGCGAAAGGCGAAGCTCGTGGCGCCGCGCTGGCGAAAGGCGTTGACGCGGAAGCGCGGGAGGTCCTCGTCCTGGTAGGCGATGTCGAGGTCGCCCGTGGTCTCGAACAGGGCTCGCCGCTCGGGGGAGCGGGCGCCGACCGTATCGAGGATGGAGAGGAGCGCCGCCTCGTCGAGCGGGGCGGTGTCGAGCGCGACAAGGCCGCCGTCCTTGCGAAGGACGGGCGATCGTCCGAGCTTGAGGTGGATGTCGCTCGCCCCGCAGCTCGACCGCGTGCCTGAGTAGGCCGTTCAGGTCCACGGCTCAGGGATCGGCTGTTGGACAGCTCTTCTTTAGGCCGCGACGCGCGAAACGGCGTCGATGAGCCGAATCGCGCCCTTCTCGACGCCACGGGCGGCGCCGGGGTGGCTGAGCTCGCCGCGGAGGAGCTTCTCCACCGCCCGCCAGGTGAACGGCATGCGCGCGAGGGCGAACGTCGTCCGCGGGAAGCGGTCGAAGGCCCGCTTCGCGCCCCAACCCGCGCGCGTGAGCGGGGTGATGGAGCGCTCGACGGCGGCCGCATACGAGGGCAGGTCGCCGGCGAGAACCGCCTCGGCGACGAGCTTCGCCGAGAGGAACGCCTCGTACATGCCGTCGCCGGAGAACGGGTCGACGAGGCCGGCCGCGTCGCCGATCACGGCGGCGTTCCCACGCACGAGCGGGCCGCCGAGGCGCATCGGCAGCCGGTAGCCGCGCGTCTCGGTCGCTCTCTCGGGATCGATCCCATACTCCTCGCACATGCGCCGCAGGTGCGCGCGCAGCCGCGGGCCTTCGCTCCCCCATCCGCCGACGCCGACGTTGACGTGGTCGCCCTTGGGGAAGATCCAGCCGTAGCCGCCGGGGACGGACGCGATCTCGAGCGTCATCGTGCGCGCGAAACGCTCGTCGCGGGGGAAGTTCGCCTCGAGGGCGACCCCGTGCACGACGTCGCCGGCGAGGCCGAGCTGCTTCGCGCTCGTGCCGTTGCAGCCGTCCGCGCCGATGACGAACTCGGCGTCGAGGTCGCGTGCGTCGACTGTGACGCCCTGCCGCACTTCCACGCCCGCCTCCTCTGCGCGCTCGAGCAGGAAGTGGTCGAGCCGTTTGCGCTGGGTCATATAGGCGAGCGGCGCGTGCGCGTGCCGCGAGAAGTGCGGGCCGTAATCGAGCCGGCACTCGACGCGGTCGATCACGTCCTCGACGACGGGGTCGATCGAGAACGGGAGCAGGCGCGCAGCGCGCATCGTGACGCCGCCGCCGCATGGCTTGTCGCGCGGGAAGTGCGCCTTGTCGAGCAAGAGCACGCGCGCGCCCGCGCGCGCGAGGCGATAGGCAGCAGTTGATCCGGCGGGGCCGGCGCCGACGACGGCGACATCGTGGGCGGGCATGGACGGAGGCTACAATCGGCGACCCTGGGGGTGTGCCCGAGCGGCCAAAGGGAACGGGCTGTAAACCCGTCGGCTCAGCCTACGGAGGTTCGAATCCTCCCGCCCCCACTCACGATCCCTTGCGTCATCGCGATCGACGTCTCGCCCGCGGTGACCGGGATCTGTGCGAGCAGCTTGATTGTGCGACGCCGGCACGCACTTCCATAGGCGCCGATACGATGAACCGCGCCAACCAGCCCTCTTAGCTCAGTTGGTAGAGCACCTCCATGGTAAGGAGGGGGTCGACGGTTCGAGTCCGTCAGAGGGCTTCAAGACAGCCCCGCACAGCGGGCCTTTTCCATCTTTGTGACAAGACATCGCCTGGAACCGGTGACCCTCTGTACACGTCGCGCCGCCGCGAGGCTAACCACAATGCCGCTCGAGTAGGCGGCGTATATGAGACAACACAAAGGCCCCGTTTCCGGGGCCTTTGTGTCTCGTTAGCCGGCTGTGATCGACCCGTAGAGGCCGTGTTGCTCACTCGAGGGGCCTGAGAGGAAGTAGAGCGTGCTCGTCGGCCCCGCAGCGGCGCCGTTTCCGAACGCGATCGCCCAGAGGCCGTCGATCGCGATCGGCGTGCCGTCTCCGAGGCGGAGCTGGCCCTTGTAGACCCATTTGCTTCCGCGCTGCGTGTATGCGCTGACTCGCCCGTTACCGAAGTTGCCGACCAACAGATCGCCGGCGAAGACGCTGAAGTCGGCGGGGGCGAGCGCGAGACCCCACGGAGCGTTCAGCGGCGCGTTCTTCTTGCCGCTGTTCACGACGCTCGCCATGAGCTGCCCGTCGGGCGTGAACTCGTCCACGTATCCGACGCCCGGCTGCGCCACATCGTGCTTCGCAGCCGCGTCCTGCTTCGCGTAGGTGACGAAGATGTTGCCGCCGAGCGCCTGGATCCCGAACGGCGCGAAGCCCTTCGCGACCTTCGCGTCCTTGAAGCCGCCCGACGTGGTGACCGGTTGGAAGGACGAATCGAAGACGTCGACGCGCCCGTTGTGGAAGTCCGTCGCGTAGAGGCGGTCACTCGCCGTCGCGAGCCCGGTGTACAACGCTCCGGCGCTCGAGCGGTCCGCGCCGACGACGGCGACCGCACCGTTCACAGACGGCGTCCAACCCAGGATCATGCCACTCTTCGTGGCGAACAGGAACCGTGCCGGGCCGCTCTTACCGTTCTGACTGACGACGAAGTCGGTGGAACTCGGGTTGAAGACCGTCCCGGTCGGGCCGCCCGGAACCGAGACCGTGAGCGGCACCTTCGCGCCCGCGCCGCTGTACAGCGTCGAGGTGCTCGTGCCGTTGTTCGCCGACCACCACGGCGTCGTCGGCCCATCGCTAAGGCCCCACGCGTTGACGAGTGAGGCGTCGGTGGAGGCAGCGGACGTCGCACTGCTGTCGGACACGAGCGGATGGACGGTGTAGACATCGGCCGCCTCGCGGCCCTGAGCCGCGCCGGCGGCGACTGCGACAACGACGGCGAACGCGACGAACGCGAGCGGTCTGAAGCGCCTGCTGGACATAACCTCTCCCCTCTTACGGAATCTGCGACCGGGAGAAGTACGCGCGAAGCCGGGACGCCGGTTTGGCATCGTGTTTCCATCCGGGTGTGGAGTCCAGGCGGTTGCTGGCTCTTAGGCGGCGGCTGGTGAGGTGGGCGAGGGTGCGCCAAAACTCGCGAGCGCATGCTCGGCGGCGCGCAGTTCCTTGGCGAGCGTCTGGAGAAGTTTCCAGCCAATGACACCGTTCTCTTCCACGAGGGGGCGGAACTCCCAGAGCGTGAGGCCGTAGCAGATGAGTTCGCTGGAGGCGGTGATTGTCGCGAGGCGGGCTCCCTCATCGATGAGAGCGATCTCTCCGAAGTAATCGCCCGCCTTCAGTTCGCCGCGTTGCTCACCTGCGATCGTCACCGTCGCCTCTCCCGACTCGATGATGTAGAACGCGGCCCCTCCGGAGCCTTCCTTTATCACTGTCTCCCCTTGAGGGAAACGCCGCTCCTTGAAGAGGACTGCGATCTGCTCGACCTCACGCTTGTCCAGGTCGCCAAACAGTCGGGTGTGGCTGAGGACTTCGACCGGGGCACCCCGTGTCTGCTGCTGCTCGGACCCGACCCCGGTGATCGCTCTGCATTGGAGGAGGTAGAGCTGTCCGTCGGCGAACGCCCACTCGATGTCACGAGCCGGCCCGTAGACCTCCTCGCATCTGACCGCGAGCCCGTTGAGCTCGTCGAGCTGGTTATCGTCGAGGCAGAGCTCCTCGGTGAGATCGATGGAGATCGCCTCCTCGACTGTGCCGCCCTCGGGAAGCGCCCGAATCGCGAGCTTCTTGAGGCCGGGCGTGCGTTCGAGCACCTCGCCGGAGCGGCCGATACGGAAGTGGTCAGGGATGACGCGGCCCGCCACGACCGCCTCACCGAGCCCCCAACTGGCCTCGATCACCCGCTCGTCCGCGCCGGTGATCGGGTTGCGGGTGAACATCACGCCGGCGCTCTCCGGATCGAGGAGCGTCTGAACGACGACGCCGACGCTCGGGCGCGTGAAGAGACCGACGCGCTGTCGGTAGCTGATCGCCGAGTCGGAGTTGGCCGACCACCAGACCTCCCTCAGAGCCGCGCTCACATCGTCTGCCGAGGGAACGTTGAGCAGCGTCAGATGCTGGCCGGCGAAGCTCGCCTCCGCCCCGTCTTCGTCTACCGCCGACGAACGCACGGCGAGCGGTCCGCCGAGCGGGCGCACCAGGTTCCGGACATCCTCGATTGCCTGCTCATCGCCGCCGGCAACCGCGTCGACCACTGCGCCCGAGAGTGCGACACCGGGTGGGAGCGGAAGGCCGGCACGGGTGGCCTCCCCCAGCCCGACCGCCTTCGAGCCAAAGAGCGAATCGTCGCGTGCGTCCTCGAGCCGGACGACTCCACTCACTCGAGGACCTCGACCTCGCCTGCTTCCCCGTTGATGCGTACACGTGCACCATCGGGGATGAGTCCGGTGGCGTCGCGTGTCCCGACGACGGCCGGGATCCCGTACTCACGCGCGACGATGGCCGCATGCGAAAGCAAGCCGCCGCTGTCCGTCACGATCGCGCCAAGGAGCGGCAGCAGAATGTTGAACGCCTCCGTCGTCGACTCAGTCACAAGGACGTCGCCTTGGACGATCCGATCGAACTCGGTCGGGCCTGCCACCCGTCGTGCCGGACCTTCATAGACGCCGGGACTTGCAGCGAGGCCACGCACAACGTGCTCGCCGTGCTGCGCCTCGGAGCTACCGAACATCTCGCCGATCACGATGCCCATCGCCCGCATGACCCGGCCGACCGCTGGCGGCAACCCCGACGGGTCCGGTGGCGGAGATGGAGCGTCGCCTAGGAAACGAGGAGCGTCCTTCGCGCTGAGCGACGTACGAAGCTCGAACCGCTCCGCGAGCTCGTCCGCTGACGGTCCGCTCGACCCTGAGAGGAGTGCGCGCATCTCGCCGAAGTCGGCGTCGACGAAGTGCTCGGCCTCGTGGATGCGCCCCTTGTGCGCGACTCGGCTGCCGCAAGCAAGCACCGCTCGCCGCATGATCCCGGCCGCCCAAATGTCGCTGAAGACACCGCGCTCATCGCGAACCTTGTACGTGAGCCTGGCCTCCTCAAGAAGCTCATCGAACTGTTCTCGATGCTGCTCCGGCACCTGGCCGCGGACGTCCGAAATGCGATCTTCGACGTCTGCCGCCGCTGGGCTCGTCCCTTCCATCGAAACGCGGATCGCCCGCAAGAGTGCATCCGGCAGCTCGAGCGCGTAGCGGCCTGAGATGTCGAAGCCGTCGAGAAGCCGGTAGCCGACGAGATCGAGGTATGCCGACAAAGCCGCGCCCGCATCACTCTGGAGCGAGCGCAACTCCTCAAGGACGCGGCCGGGTTCCCCATCCGACTCGAGCAGCCGCCGGGCAGACGCATCCTGCGCGATCGCTGCCTTGAGCTGCTCGAGCTCGACGGAGGCTCCCGCCGACACAGGCGCAGCGCCCCGCAGCAACCCAAGTAGCTCCGGAAGCGGAAGGCCGGTCCAGTCGCCAACATGCGCGAGGAAATCTCCGGTTGGGACAGACGGTGCTCCGGTAAAGCGCATGTGCTGATAGACCATCTCGATGTGGTGGTCTCGGCAACGCGTCAGATACGCGACGAGCTCATCGTCGGAGAGCGTCGCCGGATCGACTGCCTGCAGCTCCCGGTGGGTCTTGACCGAACGAGGCTTGAACGTCTCGTCCCACTCGCGAAGCTGCTCTCGCCAGACCTTCTCCTGGAAGACTTCCTCCGCACGCTTGAATCGCGCAGAAACCTCGCTCTCGGCGACGGGAGCGACCTTCTTGTAACAGAAGCCGTTGATGTACGCGTAATCGAGACCGTCGATCATCATCCCGTAGAAGCTCGTGAACTCGCGAAACCCCCTCGTGAAAGGCTCTGGGTGCATCTCCGCCCAATAGCGGGTCACCGGACGGGGGAAATGAACAGCGTCGATCTCCCATGAGCCAGCCGCGGGTGGCTCAAAGCGAAGCTGGCTCGTTGCCGCAACTGAAGTCAATGGAGCCCCTTTCTCAGCCGGTCTTCGCACCTACTCGAGGGCGAAGGCAAATCTCTCTCACCAACGATCCGAGGCGCATCCACGACGCCGCAGTGCGACTCTACGCAGCACAACGCCTCGAGGGAATAGGCCGGACACCCCGACGGCCCGATCAGACACTGAACATGGCCAACTGACCTGGACGGCGAACTCGCAAGACTCATCCTCGCTCACGCAGGCGAACCTCTTCCCGCCGCGTGCACTCACGCTCGCGCGCCGGCTTAAAGCAGAAAAGGACGCCGTGACGGTTCCACGTGCGCCAGCGATCTGCCATTTAGGCGCGCGCGTGTGACGCGTCCGAGTCACAGGACGCTTGTCCAGCCGAAGCTCTACGTGCGTGACTGTGCAGGGTCCTCGAAGAAGGTGAGCGTATTGCCGTCCACGTCCCTGACGATCAGACGTCGAGGGGCGCTTTCGCTGTCGAGGCTGTCAAACGCGACCTCTGCGTCGCGCAGTCGCCTCTCATATGTGTCGAGGTCATCTACGGCGACGGTCACAAGCCCGTTGCCCGCTCGCCCCCGATCTTGCACCACGTAGATCGCGCTATTGGGAGTCAACCGCCAGACGGCCTCGGTGTCATGCGGGAGCATGTCTGCCTCGCGGCCGAGGAGGCGGACGTACCAGTCGTAGGCAGCGACGTACTCGACCGCGGGCAGCCCTGCGAAGGTATACGTGATCACTGGCCGGATTCTGCCGGAGTCGCTCTGGACATTCCCGACATCGGAGGGTGCTGCAACCCGCCAGCTCTTCCTGCTGACTTCGGTGCGAGAAGAACGCTGCAATGTGAACGGTCACTGTTACCGATCACAACCGCCGTGTCAAGTGCTCTCAACCAGGCGAATCGGGCGGCTCTAGGGGAGCTCGACTGCCTCGATGACGTAACCGAGCGCAGCGACGGTGTCGAAGTAGGCAAAGCCGCCGCGGCCCGCCGGCGCGAACCCAAGGCCTGCCTGGAGCGCCGCGAACCCCGCACGCTCCATCGCCGCGGTCGCCCGCTCGAGCGACGTCACCACCACCGCGAGATGGTGGAGACCGCCGACGCCTGCAGCGAGCCACTCGGCGTAGATGCTCGGCCCGGCGAGCGGCTGGATCAACTCCAGCTCCGGCGCATTGCCGTGGAACGCGAGCCGCATGGAGAATGCGGCAGGCGCGCCGCGGACCGTCAATTCCTGAACGCTCTCCCGCCCGAACGTGTCAAACCGCCAGTCCTCGGTCGCGCAACCGCACACGTGCGAGTGCGCGGCGACAGCGACGTCGAGGTCCGCGACGACGATGCCGACCTGGTGCACTGCGGCGGTGCCGGGCGCACGCAGCTCGGCGAGAGCGGCGAGCCCGTCAGCCACGAGTCGGCTCACACGTCGATGTGACCGGTACCATTCCTCATCTTGGCACATTCCAGCGCTCCCGTCGCGCTCGTTACCGGAACGTCACGCGGGCTGGGCCGTGCGCTGGCCGGAGCTCTCGCAGGCGACGGCATGCAGGTGCTCTGCCACGCCCGCCGCGCAGCGGACGCGGAGCGTGTTGCCCGCGAGGTCTGCGGCATTCCGGTTGCCGGCGACCTCGCCACGCGCGCCGGCGTCAGCGCAGTCGCCGCGAAAACGGCTTCCCTCGCGCCGATGCTCGACTTCCTCGTGCACAACGCTGCAGTGAATCCGGCGCCGGACGAGCCGTTCGACGAGGTCGATTGGGACGTGTTCCGCGCGGTCCAGGCGGTGAACGTCGATGCCGCGGTATCCCTGACGGTCGCGTTGCTCGGGCCGTTGCGCGCCGCGAGCGGCGCGCACGTGCTCGCGATCTCGTCCGAGGCCGGCATGTTCTCGAATGGCATGGGCGCGACCGGCCTCAGTTACCGCGTCTCGAAAGCAGCGCTCAACGCATTCGTCCTCGTCGCGGCGCAGGCGCTGTCGGTGGACGGGATCCGCGTGAACGCTGTCCATCCCGGATGGGTCCGAACCGACATGGGCGGCCCAGCGGCAACGCTCTCGCCGGAGCAAGCGGCCCGCGATGTCGTCGACGTCTTGACTGGAAGCGACGCGGCGACCGGCCGGCTCTTTCAGGCCGGTCGGGAAGCGGACTGGTAGACGAGCGGGTTGATTTTCTCGTCGTCGAGAACGTCGCCGACCTCGAGCGCCGCCGCGTAGGCGTCCGGAAGGATGTTCCGCGTCCCGTTGAACGTGCTGCCGAGCGGCATGTAGGCACACGTCATCGCGCGTCGCGACCGGGGCGTCATGTTGGCGCCCGCCGCGTGCGCGACGAGGCCGTTGTGGAAGACCGCGCTGCCCGCCGCGCACGGCGCCGCGACCGGCTCGATGCCGAGCCATTCGGGATAGGCGTCGAACAGCGCACCGAAGCTCGTGCCGATCTCGGTGAGCTCGAAGCGTGCGGACCGCTGCGTCCCCGGTAGGTACCACAGGCAGCCGTTTTCGACCGTCGCGTCGTCGAGAGCGACCCAGATCGAGATTGCGTCATGCGAGAAGAAGGACCAGAACGGATTGTCGAGGTGCCATGCGGTCGGGTTGCCATAGGGCGGCTTGATCAGCGCCTGGTCGTGCCAGACGCGGACGCCGTCGATGCCGGCAAGGGTCGCGAGGATCTCGCCGAGCTGATGATCGAGCACAAGCCCGGCGATCGCGTCGTTCGTGTCCGCGAGGCGCTGCAGCTGAAGGAACGTGCGCCGGTAGTACTCGTCGCCCGCGCCCACGTCGCCTGTGGCAAGGCGCT
The DNA here is from genome assembly GCA_963744355.1 of uncultured Actinomycetes bacterium. Classification (GTDB taxonomy): domain Bacteria; phylum Actinomycetota; class Thermoleophilia; order Gaiellales; family Gaiellaceae; genus Palsa-739. Next base: position 1,460,880 of record CAVUTE010000001.1, on the reverse strand, counting down.
GCGCGACTGCGGCCTCCGTTGCCGAGCGCCAACCTGGGAGCTCGTCCGCGTCCAGGAAGCCGTCGACCAAGACGAACCCGTCGCGCCGGTATGCGGCGACGTGTTCTCCGGTCGGAAATCTCATGCAACTCCTTCACCTGAATGTGAGCGGTCACATTCCATTGTGACTGTTAACTTAGAGAGATGGCGCCGGCGATGTCAAGGTGCGCGAGATGACGGGGGACGAGCCCGACCCCACGAGCCGCAGCGGCAAGCGCGCGACTATCCGCGACGTCGCACTGCGCGCGGGCGTGTCGCATCAGACGGTTTCCCGCGTCATCAACGGGAGCCCGAACGTGGCGGCCGGCACCCTCGAACGCGTGCGCTCGACGATCAGCGAGCTCGGCTACGTCCCGAGCCCGATGGCGCGCGGGCTGATCTCGAACCGAACCCATTCGATCGGCATCGTTGCCGAAGACATCTCCGATCAGACGTTCGCACGCTGGGTGGCGGGCGCGGAGCGTGCAGCGCGAGCCCGCGGCTTCTACCTCATGATCGGCAGCGTCGAGCCGGAGGACGACGAGAACGGCTATCTGCGGCTGATGCTCGAGCGGCGCGTGGAGGGACTGCTTCTCGCCCGGCCGCACGCTGCGCTTGATTTGCGGGATGTCGACCGTCTGACCAAGGCCGGGGTGCCGATCGTGTCGATGGGCTCGAGCCGCGTACCTGGGATCGTCGTCGACGTGGACAACCGGCAGGGCGGCTACGACGCGACACGGCACCTGCTCGAGCAGGGACATCGCGCGATTGCGACCGTTGTCGGTCCTGCGGAGTGGCCGTCAAGTGACGCGCGGCACGAGGGTTACCGGACCGCGCTCGCCGACGCGGGGGTGCCGTACGACCCCACGCTCGTCGAACAGGCGGTCGACTGGGGGCTCGAGAGCGGCCGGGCCGCCGTCACGCGGCTGGCGCAGAGAAACGCCCGCTTCACCGCCCTCTTCGCCCATTCGGACTTGATCGCACTTGGCGCGATCCGTGAGCTGCGATTGGCCGGCAAAGCCGTGCCACACGACATCTCGGTCGTCGGCTTCGACGACCTGCCAGTCGCGCCGTACATGGAACCGCCGCTGACGACGGTCCACCAGCCCATGGAGGAACTCGGAGCGCTCGCCGCCACGCTGCTGCTCGATCAACTCGCCGGCGAGGCCGCCGTCTCCGGCGACCAATTGCTGCCGGCGGAGCTCCTGGTCCGCGAGAGCGTCGCCCGGCTCGGCGACGGCTGAACGCGACGTTAACCGTCAGCGATCTGCAGCGACCACGCTTCGGCGTGCTCGATTGCTTCACCGGGCGCGACCGAACACAGCGGCCCGAGACTTTCGAGCTCAACGAACTCGTCGCAGACGAACGACTCGGCGTTGCAGCCCTGATCGGCATGCGCGGCCGCGTCGTCCACAGCGAAACGTTTCGTGAACCGCACGCCGCCGCGGTCGTAGCTCATCGCACCCGACCGGCTGAAGTAGCCGAGCTTGAGCCACCCTTCGGCCGGCTTCGCGTGAATGCGAATCGCCTCATCGCCGAGATCGAGCCGTGGGTCCTTCAGCGAGCTGTAGGGCCAGAGCACAAGCCGGCGGTTCGGTCGCTGCTCTTGCCCGTCGACAGGCTCCGTTGCCTGCGGCAGCGTCGCGGTGCCACCGACGGCGAGCGCCGTGATCGCCCACGCTGCGACGACGTGGGTGCGGTCGCTTTCGTTCGTCAGCGTGTGGCGGACCTGAACGCCCGAGCCCGACGCGTCAAGCGTGATCGCGATATGGGGCCGGAATCCCTCGCGCGAAAGGGTGTTTCCTCTGAGCTCGACACCATCCGCGCGTCGCGATACGTCGACAGGCTTGTTGTCCGGAACCTGCTCCTCGGCCGGCGCTTCAGGCGCAACCCACAGACGATGGCCGCCGATCATCTCGAAGCGAGAGCCGTCCTTCGTGGGCCATGACAGCTGGGGTGTCTCGGAGAAGACGTTCTCAGGGCGTTCGTGAAGGTGGAAACGGACGATCCGCGGTCCCGCGTCGAGGAGAAACTCGAACCGGAGGACGTCGTTCTCGACGATTCCCGTCCGGCGCCCGTGCAGGACACCCTCTTCGACCCGAGCCTGTCGCTCGACGTCCGAGGCGACGTCAGTTCTGTCCATAACCGCCGCCGTTGTAGCGGCCGTACCACTTGTCGATTTCAGCCTGAGGCAGAGCGGCAGGCGTTCCAATCGCCATTGAAAGCCAGACGGTGCGCGCAACGTCTTCGACCATGACTGCCGCTTTGAGCGCCGCGTCGACCGACGTTCCCCAAGCAAAGACTCCGTGCGAGCCGAGCAAGATCGCCGGCGCCTTGGTCTTGTGCTGAAGAATCGCCTCGCCGATGTGCTCACCCTGGTTGTCGACATACGGCGCACAAGGAATCGGTCCGCCGAACTCATCGGCGATCGCCGTCAGGCAAGGCGGAATGTCCCGGCCCGCTGCGGCAAACGCCGTTGCATAGTTGCTGTGCGTATGCACGACACCGCGGAGCTCCGGGTCGCCGCGATAGAGGAAGAGGTGGTGCGGCAGGTCGACACTGGGGTTGAGCTGCCCGCCGATCGGCGCGCCGGTCTCGAGATCGACTTCGACGACATCGTCAGGCGTCAGACGGTCGTAGTCGATGCCGCTCGGCTTGATGAACAGACGGCCGCTGCCCCGGTCTAGACCGCTGACATTGCCCGAGTGCATCGTGACAAGCCCGTAACGCGGGAGCATCTGATTGGCCCAGCACACCTTCTCTCTCAATGCTGCGCTCATGCGGCACTCCTGAGCTCGATCAGGTCTTTCATCACTCCGCCCAGGTCGGAGCTCGCGACACCGCCGAAGGCGTCGTGAAGACGCCGGTAGAGCAGGTAGAGGCGCTCGTAGACTCGAGCCGCGTCACGGTTCGGCTCATAGCTCCGCGCATGGCCGGCAGCCATCGCAGCTTGAGCGTCTTCGGTCTTCGGGTGCACTCCGGCGGCAACGGCGGCGAAGATCGCCGAGCCGCGCGCGCAGATCTGCTCCGACTGCGGGACGTGAATCGTCCGGTCGAGTGCATCGGCGTAGATCTGCATCGTGAGCGGGCTCTTGACTGCGATGCCGCCGGCGATCACGACTTCTTCGATCGGAGCCGCATACCGCTCGATCTGGTCGATGATCACGCGCGCGCCGAACGCGGTTGCCTCGATGAGCGCGCGATAGACCTCGGCCGGCGACGTCTTCAGCGTCTGCCCTACCAGCAGCCCCGTGAGAAGCGGGTCGACGAGGATCGTCCGATTGCCGTTGTTCCAGTCGAGCGAAAGGAGTCCCGACTCGCCGGCACGGAGAGCGGCAGCATCCGCCTGAAGCTTCGCATGGCCGTCCCGTCCGAGGCCGAGATGCCGGACATACCAGTCGAACAAGTCGCCGACGGCAGACTGGCCTGCTTCGATGCCGGTCATCCCAGGGATGACCGAGTCGCGAACGACACCGCAGACGCCGGGAAGTGGCACGAGATCCGTCGCGACCGTGCAGTCGCACGTGCTCGTGCCCATGATCTTCACGAGCGTTCCCGGCCGGACGCCTGCCCCGACGGCACCGGCGTGTGCGTCCATCGTCCCAGTCGCGACGACCACCTTCTCTGTCAGTCCGGCGCGGGCGGCGATCCGAGCGTCGAGCGTCCCGGCTTTCTCGCTCGCCGGCAAGATTCGGTCGTAGAGCCGACCCCGCAGCCTGGCGAGCTCAGGTGACAGCGTGCCGAGGAACTCCTCGGACGGCAGACCTCCCCACTCGGTTGAGAAGAGTGCCTTGTGACCGGCTGCGCAGGCATTGCGCACGAGTCCCCCTCCCGCACCCGTCAGCACCGCCGGAATGAAGTCGGAGAGCTCGCACCATGAGTGCGCATCGGCGAACACGTCCGGAGCGACGCGTGAGCAACGAAGGATCTTCGCCCAGAACCATTCGGACGAATAGGTGCCGCCGCAGTAGTCGAGGAATGCTTCGCCGCGCTCGCGCGCTCTCTCGGTGAACTCGTGCGCTTCCGCGAAAGAGGTGTGGTCCTTCCAAAGCCAGGCTTTCGCGGCTGACGCGTCGCTGAAGCGCGGGTCGAGCGCGAGTGCGCTGCCGTTCGCGTCAACCGGCAGCGGAGTCGAACCGGTCGAGTCGACGCCGATCCCGACGATCGCAACGTCCTCGCCGAGCCGCCGAGCCTCCTCGGTCACTTCGTTCAGCGTCCGCTCGACCGCCTCGAGATAGTCGCAAGGCTCCTGCCTGGCGGCATGCGGATCGTCGGAGTCGAGGAGAACGCCACTCTCGCCATGGCGATATTCGAAGACGCTCGACGCGAGCTCATCTCCCGTTTCAGTGTCGACGACAAGCGCCCGCGCTGAAGCCGTGCCGAAGTCGAGCCCAACGACACAGCGCCGTTCAGGCACGGGTCGATCCGGGCGACGAGCTCATTGCGGGACAGGGACCGCAGCGTCGACCGGCTCGAGCAACGCGACTCCGAACGGCTCGAGCTGGATCGTTCGCGTCTTCGTCCGGTCGCCGAGATGGTCGGTGCACTCCGCGGGCAGCTCGACCTCGCGAGGCTCGTGCGCATAGTTGAGAAGGAACAGCAGCGGCCCCTCGGGTGCCGGCCGTTCGAGCACGACGAGCTCGACGTGGTCCGGAACGTTGTAGGTCGTCAGTCCGAGCGAGGCCGCGAGCGTGCGGTAGATCCCGCTCAACGTGCCGGTTGTTGCGACGCCGCCCAGATACAGCGCATGACCCTTGCCGTGGGTGTTGGCGGTTGCCGCGGCGGTGCCGGCGAAGTCACCGACGTCGTAGACGAACAGCTCCTCGACTCCCTCCTGCAATGCCAGCTCTTCCGACCAGCCGCGGAACGCAGCGTCGACCTGATCGTCGGCTCTGCGGAGTGTGATCGGCCGGTCGTCGAGGAAGCTGGCGACGTCGGTCACCCGGACGCCGAGCAGCTCGTCGAGGAACGCTGGAATCGGGCGCTCCGGAACGGCGTTCGTGCGGTCCTTGAACCCTGCCCGCGGCCCGACCACCAACGTCCCGCCGCCCGCGACGTACGCCTTGAGACTGGCGGCGGTCGCTTCGTCGATCACATAGAGGCAGGGTGCAATGACGAGGTCGTAGTCGGTGAGGGGGTGCGTCAGGGAACGGATGTCGACGCCGATTCCCAGCTCGCGCAGGGCGGTGTAATGCGACGCGATCGCTGCAAGAGGTGCAAGCGACGGGTTCGTCGGCTGAATCTCGAGCGCGAAGCGCGAATCCCAGTCGTAGACAATCGCCGCACGCGCCTGTTGCGTGGCTCCGGCGAGAACCGGAGCGAGCGCGTCCACCTCGGCGGTGAGCTTCGTCAGCTCCTGCAATCGCCGGTTCGGTTGTCCGTCGTGGTCGAGGACGCCGTGCCAGTGCTGCTCGGTCCCGAAGCGCGCTGAACGCCAGCGGAAATAACAGATCGCTTCGACCCCGTGCGCGATCTGCTGCAGCGTGTGCAGGCGCATCTGACCACGACGCGGCGTGCGGATGACCTCCCAACCAACCGCATCCATCTGCTGCTCCATCACCCACAGCGGCGCGTCCTTCAGTCCGCGGATCGTGTCGCAGCTGATCGCCGACTCGAGCCAGCCATCGCTCTGCTGGAGCAACGGATAGTTGTCCCACGACAGGAAGTCGAGGCCCTCCGCCAGGGCGCGATAATCGATCTCTCCGAAGCCGGCGCTCATCATGTTGTGCGTGACCGGCGCACCAGTGTGAGCTCGCAGCTCGTCGAGCTGAAGCGACTGATACGCGACATAGCTATCTGACGTGAACCGGAGATAGTCGAGAGCGTGAGCGGGCGAAGGAGCCGCCGGCTCGAAGCCACCGGGCATCGGAACTGCGCGAGCCGACGGAACGCCGATGTGATCCCACTCCGAGTAGGTCTGGCTCCAAAATGCCGTTCCCCAGGCAGCGTTCAGAGCATCCAGCGTTCCGTACCTCCTCTCGAGCCAGACACGGAACGCAGCCGCGCATCGCTCGCAGTAGCAGCGGCCGCCGAACTCGTTGTCGATCTGCCAACCGATGACGCGCTCGTCGCGCCCGTACCTCTCGCCGATCGCGCGGACGATCCGCCGCGTCTCGGCGTGATACACGGCATTGTTCGCGCAGTAGTGGCGTCTGTGTCCGAACGGGTACGTCTGTCCGCTCGAACGGATCGGAAGAATGTCCGGGTGCTCTGCGATCAGCCAGGCGGGTGGGGTCGCCGTCGGCGTCCCGAGGACGATTCCGATGCCTTCATCCGCCAAGACGGCTACCGCCCGGTCGAGCCACTCGAAGTCGACGTCGCCACGACGCGGCTCGATGGTCGACCAGGAGAACTCGGCGAGGCGCACAAACGACAGCCCGGCCTCGGCCATCAGCCCCGCGTCGACCTTCCAGCGTGACTCAGGCCACTGCTCCGGGTAGTACGCGACGCCGAATTCGACACGCCCTGAACTGGACATGGCTATCCCTTGACCGTCCCTTCCATGATTCCCGAGACCAACCGCCGCTGGAAGACGAGGAAGCCGATGACGAGCGGCAACGTTCCCACCACCGAGCCGGCCATGATCAGGTCGTACGGCGTTCGACCGATGCCGCCCTGGAAGCTCTCCAACATCACCGGGAGGGTGTAGTTCCTCGTCGACGACAGGTAGATCACCGGCGCGAGGAACGAGTTCCAGACCGCGACGTAGAAGATGATCGCGAGGCTGATGATCGCCGGTCGCGCGACCGGGAGGATCAGTCGAAAGAAGATCCGCGTTTCAGACGCGCCGTCGACGCGCCCTGCGTCGATGATCTCGTCGGGGATCGCCAGCATGAACTGACGCATGAAGAAGATGCCGTAGGCGCTCGCGGCGCCGGGAACGATCAGCGGCCACGGCGTGTTGACCCAGTGAAAGTTGTCGCGCAGCATGACGAACTGCGGGACGAGGATCGCGATCGGCGGGATCGCGAGTGTCGCGACGACAAACGCGAAGAGAACGCGCCGCCCCGCGAACTTGAACTTGGCGAACGCATACCCGCCTGCTGCGCACAGAAAGACCGACAGCGCGGTGAATGTGGTCGTGATGTAGAAGCTGTTCCAGATCGACCGCAGCGCATACGGCTGGTCGAAGAAGTGCCGATAGTTCGCGAACGTCCAGTGCCGCGGCAGAAATCCTCGACCGTCGAAGATCTCCGAGAGGGGCTTCAACGAGCTCGTCAGCATCCAGGCGAACGGGAGGAGCATGAATGCGGAAAGTGCGAGCAGCAGGACGTAGACGACCGCCTTGCCGAGGGCTTCGGTCCCGGACTGCTTGCGAATCGCGTGCGCAGTCGACGTCATGCTCGCTCCAGGTAGGAGTCGCTTCGACTGATCAGCACGAACTGCGTGAGAGCGACGATGACGATGATTCCGACGAGAATCACGCTCTCTGCGGCGCCGTAGCCGACCCGGCCGTAGAGGAACGTGTTGGCGTAGATGTTCATCACCGGGGTCGTCGTGGCGTTCGCCGGACCGCCGGTGGTGATGATCGTCGGCTCGACGAAGAGCTGGAACGCGCCGATGATCGACAACGTCAAGACGAAGGTCAGGACTGGACGGAGCAGCGGAACCGTGATCCGCAGGAAGATGCGCACCGGTCCTGCTCCGTCGACTTTGGCCGATTCGGCGAGATCCTTCGGTATCGCCTGCACACCGGCGAGGAGGAGCAGCATGTTGTAGCCGAGGCCGGCCCAGAAGACGACGATCCCGATCGAGATTCGGGACCACGTTGGCTGGTCGAGCCACGGCACCGGCGAAACGTGGATGAACGACAGCAGACGGTTTGCGTAGCCGGACGACGAGTCGAACAAGAGCTTGAACGCAAACGCCACAGAGACGGTGCCACTCATGATGAACGGCAGAAAGACGATCGTCCGCCAAAAACCCCGGAGACGGATGTAGTCGCTGTCGAAGAGGACCGCGAGGATCGTCGCAACGATGATCATCAACGGGACGTAGACGGCGAAGATCAGCAGGACGTTCGTCAGCGACTCGATGAAGACCGGGTCATGGAACGCGTCGGCGAAGTTCTTCAGGCCGACCCAGTTGCTGGCACCGGTGAACGACCAGTTCTGCAGGCTCAGCCAGACGGAAAAGATGATCGGGTAGAGCTGGAAGACCGCGAAGCCGATGAAGAACGGCGCGATGAGCGCGAACGGCCACGCCTTGACGCGGAGGTGCTCCAGACGCACGCTGGCCGTCCGCGGTGAGCGGACGGCCAGCAGCGTGTCGGATGGTGTCTTCCCGAGCAAGGCGCCTAGCGTTCCCTACGGGCGCCCTGTCTTCGTCCGGATCTGCGACGCAGCGTTGCTCAAAGCCTGCTGCGCAGTCTCCTGATGAAGTCCGAACTTCTGAATCTCCGCCGACATGATCGAGTTCATCTGCTGGTAGTCGGTTGAGTAGACGTGCGCGTTCGGAATCGTCTTCGCTTCAGCCGCGAAGAGCTTCTGCACCGGCTGCCCGCCGAAGTACGCGTCCGGAGCACGGGTGAACGGCGTCCTCGTAGCGGAATACATCGAGGGGAAAAAGCCCGACGCCTTCCAGACCTGGGCCTGCACGGACGGTGTCGCGAGCAGGTTCTTGATGTACGCGATTGCGAGTGTCTGGTTCGCGCCCGTCGTCACGGCCAGGTCGGAACCGCCGTCGTTGGCAGACGTCGACCCGCCGGCCTTGAATGCCGGCAGCGGGACGACGCCCCACTTGCCTTTGCCGTCTGGCGCGAGCCAAGACTCCATGAAGCCACCCATCCACGCCGCCATGGGCAGCGTGGCGATCTGACCTGAATCAATCGCCTTGTACCAGGCGTCCGTCCACTCCGGGTCGTTTGCGAACAGATTTTCCTTCCAGCCTTGGCCGATCAGGTTCAGCGCGGCAAGCGCGCGCGGATCCTTGTCGATCGTGACATGGCCCTTGTCGTCGACGTATCCCGACCCCTGCTGCCAGAGAAGGTCTTCGAAGAAGCGGGCGTCGTTCTGCGCCGTCGATTGCTCCCAGAGGTACGCGCCCGTCTTCGCCTTGATCTTCTTGCCGGCTGCAAGCCATTTCGCCCAGGTTGTGAGCGACGTCGGCTTGATCCCCGCCTCCTGGAACAGGTCACGCCGGTAATAGAGCGCAACGGGACCGATGTCCCAGGGGAATCCGTAGATCTTGCCGTTGAGCGTGTTCTGCTGCCACTTCGTAGCGACGAACTTGCTCGTATACGGCTTCGCGAAGCTCGTGATGTCCGCGAGCACGCCGAGCTTTGCGATCTGCCTGAGATGCGAATCCTCGAGCAGAACGACGTCGGGCAGCCCGCTCCCCGACGACGCTGCGAGCTCCATCTTCGTGTAGAGATCGGCCGACGCGATGTTGACGTAGTTCAACTGCACGTCGGGGTTGTTGTGGAGGAACGCCGCGTCGCCAACCTTCTGCTGATTGACGTTCCAGGTCCAGATCGTGAGCGTGGTCGTCGCCCGGTGCTTCGTTGCCGCTGTTGCGCTGACAGCGGCAACCGCCGCGACAGCAACAACCGCGACCAGCGCCGGGGCGATCCGTCCTAGCCTGTATATGCGCCTCATCAATGCCTCCAGAGGTCGAAGTCCGACACACGACGAGTGACGGAAGGGGCCTGCGGAAGGTCGCCGTCGTCAAAGAGCAGACCACGCTCAACATCGAGTCGCAGTTGAGTCTGGTTCACTTGCTGCCGGCACGCAATGTTAACGGTCATCCCTTCCATGTGACTTAGCCGCGCATAATGTGACTTGTCACGCGTGTCCTGTCAAGGCCGGAGACCGGCGACTTCGTCGCTCGAACGAGCTACCCGTTGCGTTTGACAGCCGCCACCGATTCGCGCGCAATGAGGATGCCCGGGAGCAGGTGCGCCTGTTTCTGTCGAACGGGGCGATCGCCGAGCTGCCCGATCACGAGTGACGCCGCAAGCGCGCCGACTGCCTCCATCGGCTGACGGACAGTGGTCAGCGGCGGATTCGCAAACGCTGCCACTTCGATGTCGTCGAAACCGACGATCGAGACGTCGTTCGGAACATCGACTCCGTGAGCCCTGAGCTCGCGTATCGCTCCGACTGCGAGCAGGTCGCTGTGCGCGAACAGGGCTGTGAACGAGCCGCCGCGAGCCAGCAGCCGGGCCGCGGCCGCCTGGCCGCTGAGAGGCGACCAGTCGGCACAGTGCTCGACGAGCTCGGGCCGAGGTTCGACTCCCCACTCGGAGCACGCTTCTTCGTAGCCACGCATCCGGTTCTGCACGGCCGCCCAGTCCGACGGCCCGGCGATCATCGCGACCTCGCGGTGGCCTCGTGAGAGCAGGTGACCCACAGCTTCCTTGGCCGCGCTGACGTTGTCGACGTCGACCGCGATGTAGTCGTCGACCTGGGGGCCGATGATCACGAGCGGGATTTCGTTCTGATCGGCCTGGCGTAGATGTTCCGGCGTCAGATGAGCGCGGGCGACGATCAGTCCCTCGATCCTGCGTTCAACGAGAAGGTGCAGATACTGACCCTCGTCGGACTCGTCCTCTTCGACGCTGGCGACCATCAGGAAGTAGCCGAGACGCCGCGCTTCCTTCTCCGCCCCGGCGACCGCCTCGGCAAAGGAGTGGTCGGACACGTTCGTTGTCACCATGCCAATGCACCGCGTCCGATTCGAGATCAGGCCGCGTGCCATCGGGTTCGGCACGTAGTTCATCTCGTCGATCGCCTTGAGGACGAGTGCCCGCGTCCCCGGACGGACGCTCGCATCAGCGTTGATGACCCGCGAGACGGTCTGATGAGAGACGCCGGCGCGCGCCGCGACGTCACGAATCGTGGGCTGTTTCTGCTTCATCGGCTGGCTTTCCCGGTCAGATTGTGATCGTGGCAAGTGACAAGTGTGCCGCATCTTGACACGGTCACTGGATCATCTGTCTAATGTGACCGGTCACTGTGAGCGCGAGCAGCCCTCAGCCAAGTCGCGTGGCGGACCGATGGCTCTAAGCGACCGCTTCGAGTTGTGGCTCGTCGCCGGCAGTCAGCATCTCTACGGCGACGAGATCTTCGCCGCCATCGACGACCATGCCCGCGTCATCGCCGGAGCGTTTGACGAGCACGAGTCGATCCCTGTTCCGGTCATCGCCAAGACACGGCTGACGACGCCGGAGGAGATTCGCGCGTTCGCCGCGGAGGCCAACCACAGCGCCCGGTGCGTCGGGGTCATCGTCTGGATGCACACCTTCTCCCCGGCGAAGATGTGGATCTCCGGGCTCCGCGACCTCCAGAAGCCGCTCCTCCACCTCCACACGCAGTTCAACAGAGAGCTTCCGTGGTCCGAGATCGACATGGACTTCATGAACCTGAACCAGTCGGCGCACGGCGATCGGGAGTTCGGCCACGTTGCAACCCGTTTGAACCTCCGACGCGCGGTGGTCGCCGGGCATTGGCAAAGCGGGCACGTCCCTGAGCGGATTGGAACCTGGGCTCGGGCTGCCATCGGTTTCGCCGAGATGCGAACACTGAAGGTCGTTCGGTTCGGCGACAACATGCGCCAGGTCGCTGTCACGGAGGGGGACAAGCTGGAGGCGGAGATTCAGCTTGGCGTGTCCGTCAACACGCACGGCGTGAACGACCTCGTCGACGCCGTGAACGGCATTCCAGCCGCGGACGTCGATGCGCTCGTCGCCGCGTATTCCGACGAGTTCGTTCTCGCCGATCAGCTCGCACCCGGTGGGTCGAAGCGCGACGCACTGATCGAGGCGGCACGGATCGAGCTCGGGTTGCGCGGGTTCCTCGACGCGGGTGGTTACGGCGCTTTCACCGACACGTTCGAAGATCTCGGCGGTCTACGGCAGCTGCCGGGCATTGCCACCCAGCGGATGATGCGCGACGGCTATGGCTTCGCCGGCGAAGGCGACTGGAAGACCGCAGCGCTCGTTCGCGTCATGAAAGTGATGAGCGAAGGCCTCTCCGGCGGCACGTCGTTCATGGAGGACTACACCTACGACTTCACACCGGGCGAAGAAGCCGTCCTAGGTGCGCACATGCTCGAGGTGTGTCCGTCGATCGCAGGCGGCGAGCCGACGTGCGAAATCCACCCGCTCGGGATCGGGTCTCGCGACGATCCCGTCCGGCTCGTCTTCACTGCCGCTCCCGGCCCTGCGATCGTGGTTGCGCTCGTCGATCTGGGCGCACGCTTCCGACTGCTCGTGAACCCCGTCGATGTTGTCGACCCACCTCACCCGCTTCCCAAGCTTCCCGTTGCCCGCGCGCTCTGGCGGCCGAAGCCGAATCTCGCGACAGCTGCTGAGGCGTGGATCCTCGCCGGCGGGCCGCACCACACAAGTCTGAGCTATGGACTCGACGTGGAACACATCGCCGAGCTGGCCGAGCTCCTGCGCATCGAGCTCGTCACGATCGACGACGCAACGCGAGTCGTTCCGTTCCGACAGCAGCTGCGTTGGAACGAAGCGTTCGCGCGACTCGGCGGTGCGTTCTAACGCCTCACGCCGGCGCCGCGACTCGTGTCGCATCGGTTACCCAGTTCGAGTCCCACGTGGCGCCATCGTCGAACGAGAAAGCCTGCTCCCAGTGCACGGAGGCGGGGCTGTCGATCGTCCAGGTGTAGCGGACTTTCAGGGGTTGGTCTTCGATCACGTCGTCGCACTCGAAGATCCCGCTCCGATGATCGTGGAAACGGCCGACGACCGGTACGTCCAGCTCACCCTTGCTCACCGTGGATGCCCACCAGATGCGCCAGAGGCCCGTTTCGGGATCGAGCAGACGCAGTGTGAACCCCTCGAACTCGCCGCGGCCGGGCATGTCCGGCACGCGGACCGTGTCAGTGCTTCCCATGCCGTCGAGGATCGTCTTCGAGACGATTTCGCCGTCGAAGGAGACCCACTCCGTGTCGCTCTGGTCGAGCGGTTTGACGCGCTTGCGGTTTGAGGCCTTCCACGTTCCCTCGAAGAAGTCGAACGCGTGGCGGCCGTCGGCCGCGACAGTTGCCGCTCCGGCTGGGTCGCTCATATCTCTCTCCCTTGTCGAGTGGATGTCAGCGGGAACCTAGAAGGTAATGCGGACAGTTTCTGTCCGCAGTCGGTGCTTGAATCCGGTAATCGCTCCTCCCGCCTCCCGCCTGCTCGCGTTCCTCGAGCTCCTGCACGCCCGCCGGGTCGTCGACGGCCCGACCGCGGCCGCTGAGCTCGGCGTGACCGAGCGCACGATCCGCCGCTACGCGGTCGCTCTGCAGGACCTTGGCATCTCGGTCGAGGGCCAGCCTGGCGTCGGCGGCGGATACCGGCTCCGCGCCGGCACGCGCTTGCCCCCGCTGATGCTCTCGGACGAGGAAGCCGCCGCCACCGTGTACGGATTGATGCTGGCGGCGCAACGCAACCTCAGCGGGTCCGTCGGAGCTCTCGCCAAGATTGCCCGCGTCCTGCCGGAGCCGCTCACCCGCCGAATCGAGCGCCTGCGAGGCGAGACGGTCCTTTCCGGGGAGCCACAACCACCCGCCGCGTCGAGTGAGACGCTGCTCCTCATCGCCGAGGCAGTCCGTCGGCGACGCTCTCTCACCATTGACTACACGCGCCGCGATGGAACCTCCGGCGCCCGCGAGATCGACCCTCTCGGTCTCGTCGCCCGTCAAGGTCGGTGGTATGTGCCCGCGCGCGATCGCAGCTCAAACGAGTTGCGCACCTTCCGAGCCGATCGCATCTCGACTGCCACGCTCGCGGGCCTAGCCGAGCCCGCAGAGCCCGACTTCGATCCGGATGCATACGTCCTCGGCATGCTCGCCCATCTCCCGTGGGCGTGGGAAATCGAAGTTGTGCTCGATGCAACGGTCGACGCAGTCTCCACACGCATCTCGCCGACGATCGCCAAGCTGTCGGCCGAAGGGGACCGAACTCAGCTCATCATGCGTGCCGACTCCCTGGAATGGGCGGCCGGCTTGCTCGCTGGACTCGGCGCCTCATTCGAGATCAGACGACCGGACGAGCTCCGCGAACACGTGGCCGCGCTCGCTCGACGACTCGACAAGAGCGCGGAACGCTGAGGGCCCGACCTTGCGTACTTGCGTTGCCTACCGATCGTTGGAAGAATCCGCGACCTTCATCGCCTTCGTCTACTGAAGGGGGTCGTACTAGTTATGCGCGTTCGGCTTCTGTGCGCACTCGTATTTGCGATCGCCATCGCAGCTGTGTTGGCAGGTGCGGCTGCTGCTCCAAGCGCCCACGCTGGCGGCAACGGGACGTCGTTGTGTGTCGCGCACCATGCGCAGGATGCGTGGTACACGTCGAGCTGTACCGGTCACGATGAGCCGGAGATCGATCCGCTCTCGAACGCTCCTGGTTCGGCCCAGGATCTGACGTGGACGATCGTGCTGCCGAGCGACCAGGCCGGCACCACTGCGGCCCACGAGGGACAGGTCGATTCGGTCGGGCCGACGTTCTGGATCGGGGGCACCGTCACCGATCCGAACAGCGCCTTCGACGAGGCGTTTCTCGAGCTCCAGTTCTATCCGAATAGCGTCGTCACGAACTGCACCTCGGGCGGCGGCTATGACGTCACGTACTCGGCGAACACGTACTCGGTCTGCTCGCCGGTATGGGAAGTTTCCCGCCACGGCTCCTCCGAGTCGGCCGCCTTCAACGCGATGCTCACCGACAGCGCTACCGGTGGGCCGCTGCTGATGCACGCAGGCGACACGATCACCGACCACCAGTACGTGACAGCAGCCAAGGACGGGATGCACATCACCGTCACGGATGTCACGACGGGCCATTCGGGGACGATTGTCCTCAACAGCAAGATCGACGGCCCCCTGATGCCGGCCTTCAGCGTCCAGGCGCTGGGCAATGCGCTCAGCTGGGGACTTGTCAACGACGCGCCGAACTCGCTGGTGTGGGAGATCGGCCACACCGGCAACTACACGACTCCCGCCGGCCAGTTCTGCATACCGGGCAGCGCGACGAAGCCCCCCTGCTACTCGTTCAACCTCCCGAGCTGGCTTCTGTTCACGCCGCTTCAGATCAAGGGCGTGACGTTCGGCAACGGCGGCCCCGCGAAGTCGTGGGCGACCGTTACGGACACCGGCGGCGAGGCTGAGGTCCTCGGGAACTCGTTCGTCGGTCCCACGGACTGCTCCGGCTACGGCGGCGCGTTCTGCTCCTATCCGTGGTACGCCTTCAACGGAACCGACAAGGCCTTTACCTTCGGGGGCGACTATCCCGGCACGACGAACGACTTCGGCCAAGCCCTCCAGTTCCAACAGACAGAGAACTGCACAAGTCCGCAAGGCGGGCTCCCGCAGTACTGCGCGACTGTTCTCAAGTAGAACCAGGTGACGAGCCGCAGCGGCGAGGGCGTTTCGACGAACACGCCCTCGCCGCCACCGGCGGTCGGGTCCGTCCGGTCACGGTAGGGCAGTTCCGGCAGAGGTCGTAGGCTCGACGGACGTGACGACGAACTGGGGCGGGAACTACACCTATCGGGCCAACGTCGTGCACCGCCCGTCGTCGCTGGACGAACTGAGCGAGATCGTCGTGCGTGCGGAGCGAGTGCGCGTGCTTGGCACGCGGCATTCGTTCAGCGACATCGCCGACGCGCCGGAGCTGATCACCCTGGACGGACTCCCGGGTGAGACCACGGTCGACGGCCCCACCGTCACCGTGCCGGCGGCCCTGACCTATGCACAGTTGGCCGACAGGCTGCGCGAAGAGGGACTGGCGCTCCGCAACCTCGCTTCGCTCCCACACATCTCTGTCGGCGGCGCAATCGCGACCGCCACGCACGGGTCTGGAAACCGGAACGGGAACCTCGCGACACAGGTTGCCGCGCTCGAGCTCATGACGTCGCGCGGCGAGCTCACAACGCTCTCGAGGGGTGACCCGGACTTCAACGGCGTCGTCGTCGGGCTCGGGTCGCTCGGCGCCGTGACGCGCGTGACGCTCGACGTCGAACCGGCGTACGAAATGCAGCAGCGCGTATTCGAGCACTTGAGCTGGGACTTGTTGTTCGAGCAGTTCGACGCGATCACCGATGGAGCCGACAGCGTGAGCGTCTTCACGCTCTGGTCCGACGACGTCGATCAGATCTGGCTGAAGAATTGCGGCGAGATCGAGGGCGAACTGCTCGGTGCGGCCGCTGCCACCTCCGACCGTCACCCGATCCCCGGCGCCGACCCCGCCAACGCCACGCCACAGCTCGGGCAGCCCGGCCTCTGGTCGGACCGGCTCCCGCACTTCCGCAATGGCTTCATGCCGAGCGCCGGCGACGAGATCCAGTCGGAATACCTCGTCGACCGGCGACACGGCCCCGCCGCCGTCGAGGCAGTCCTCCGCCTCGGCGACCGGATTCGCCCGTTGCTGTACATCGCGGAGATCCGCACGATCGCCGCAGACGACCTGTGGCTGAGCCCGCAGCACGGCCGTGACACGGTCGGCATCCACTTCACGTGGAAGCGTGACCAAGAGCCCGTCGAGCGCGCACTCGCGGAGGTCGAGAGGGCGCTCGAGCCGTTCGCCCCGCGGCCGCACTGGGGCAAGCTCTTCCTCGCCGACGCCGCGACGATCGCACCGCGCTACGAACGGTTACCGGACTTCGTCGCGCTGCTCGGCCGCCTCGACCCGCGCGGCGCTTTCCGGAACGCCTGGCTCGAGCGGCATCTCCTAGGTTGAGCGGGCGATGATCCGGTCGAGCAGGGCGTCGCGCTCCGCGTCGACCGCCTTCCGTGCTGGATCTGCCGAGCAGCCCGGCGAGCGCCCGCGCGAGGTCGGTGTTGTGCGTCAACGTCCAGAGTGAGGTGCCGTCGTCGTGCACGATCACCTGCTTCCCGCGCCGCATCCGGTCGACGATCGTGTAGCGCTCGCCGTCGACGGCCGTGGGAATGCGCGCCTCGCCGTAGGTGTGTGTCGGTCGCACGATCGTCGAAGGGACACCGGTTTCGCGGCGGAGGAGGTCTTCGGAGGCGATCTTGTCGGTCGCGTACTGCCAGCCTGGGTTCCCGAGCGGCGCATCTTCGACCAGCGGGTAAAACGGCGACGGCTGTTGGTCGACGGTCGCCGAGCTGATCAACACGTTCTGGGAGACGTTCCCCGCGAAGAGCTCGATGTCCGTCGCGACATGCTCGGGCGTGAACGCAACCCAGTCGATGATGACGTCGAAGCGCTCATTGCGCAGCGCAGCCACAACGGCGGGCCGGTTGCGAGTGTCGGCATGGATCGGACGCGCGTCACCAGGCATGTCGCTCTGTCCGCGGTTGAGCAGCGTGAGGTCGACGCCGCGTTGTGTGAGCAGCTGCGTCACGGCGAGCGAGATGTTGCCGGTGCCGCCAATCGAGAGAACGCGCACGCCCACGACGTTACCGGCGTCCGGTAACCACTAATGTCCGGGACATGAGCGCAGTTCCGGAGATCAACCTCAACGACGGCCACTCGATTCCCCAGCTCGGCTTCGGCGTCTTCCAGGTGCCGCCGCCCGATACCGAAGCGGCGACGACCACAGCGCTCGCCGCCGGCTACCGCCACATCGACACCGCCGAGATGTACGGCAACGAAGGCGGAGTCGGGGACGCGGTGCGCGCGGCCGGCCTCGATCGGTCGGAGGTCTACGTCACGAGCAAGCTGAACAACGGCTTCCACGAGCCCGACGCTGCGCGGCGCGCTTTCGACGAGACGCTCGCGACGCTCGGCTTCGACTACGTCGACCTGTTCCTGATCCACTGGCCCCTGCCGACGCTCTATGACGGCGACTTCGTGTCGACGTGGAAGACGCTCGGGGAGTTCAAGCAGGACGGCCGGGCGCGGTCGATCGGAGTCTCGAACTTCCAGGTCCCGCATCTCGAGCGCCTCGCCGCCGAGGGGGGCGTTGTGCCGGCCGTGAACCAGGTCGAGCTCCACCCGTACTTCCAGAACCGGGAGGTCGACGAGTACGGCAAGGCGCACGGGATCGTGACCGAAGCCTGGGCGCCGATCGCGCAGGGCAAGGTGCTCGGTGATCCAGCGTTGGCCGAGATCGCCGGCCGTATCGGCAAATCGGTGGCGCAAGTCGCCCTCCGCTGGCACATCCAGCACGGGAACGTGGTCTTCCCGAAGTCTGTGACGCCCGAGCGGATCCGCGAAAACTTCCAGATCTTCGACTTCGAGCTCGAGCCCGCCGACGTCGCGACGATCGACGGGCTCGACCGCGGCGAGGCCGGCCGTGACGGCCCCAACCCTGACGCGTTCGCTTACGTCCCAGGTTGACACTCCGAGCGGCCCGGGTCGGGTCCACCTGCATCCCGCCAAGCCGGCGCGCTTGGCGCTCGTGCTCGGCCACGGTGCGGGCGGCGGCGTCGCGGCGCCTGATCTCGTAGTCGCAACCGAAACCGCTCTCGCCGCCGGCGTGACGGTCGCGCTGGTCGAGCAGCCCTACCGCGTTGCCGGACGCCGCTCTCCGCCGCCGGCGCCTCGGCTGGACGAGGCGTGGATCGCCGTCGTGGAGCAATTGGCGGCCGGCCCGCTCGCCGGGCTGCCGCTCCTCGTCGGCGGCCGCTCCTCGG
This sequence comes from uncultured Actinomycetes bacterium, assembly GCA_963744355.1. Taxonomy (GTDB): domain Bacteria; phylum Actinomycetota; class Thermoleophilia; order Gaiellales; family Gaiellaceae; genus Palsa-739. The sequence goes on along the minus strand of CAVUTE010000001.1, from coordinate 1,442,319 downwards.
GGGCGCGCGTCGCGTGCCGCACCGCCGAAGCGACCGGCGCGCGCGGCGTGCTGTGCCTTGCGTTTCCGCTGATCGCGCCGAGCGGAGCAAGCCGGCTCGCCGAGCTCGACGCGGTTCGCGTTCCGACACTCGTCGTCCAGGGAACGCGCGACCGGTTCGGGATGCCGCCCTCCGGGCCGCAGCGCGTCGTCGTGGAAGTCTCGGCCGACCACACGCTTAAGTCCGACCGTGCAGCAATTGCGGCGGCAATCGCGGGTTGGTTCGCCGCGCGGTAGCTGCGCCGTCGATCTTGCGGTGTTTCGCCGGCGCGGGAAACGGTGAAAACCGCGCCGAGCGTGACGACACTCGCGCCAACCCCCACGGCTGCAGCCCGCGAGGATCTGGCCGCGGCGCGGCTCTTCGAGCAGTACGGCGACAGGATCGGCCGCTATTGCCTCGCGCGGCTCCGCTCCCGCGAGGAGGCGGAGGACGCGGTGCAAAGCACCTTCCTTCGCGCCTACCAGGCCCTTCGCAAGGGACAGGTCCCGCAGTGGGAGGAGGCCTGGGTCTTCAAGATCGCGCAGAACGTGTGCCTGTCTCGATACGCCGCAAACAGGCGGCGCGCGGGTGTCGAGCTGACGCAGGACCTCGACGCGATCGAGCACGCGCTCCCGGCCCGCGAGCACCGGGGAGATGAGCTGTTCGGGCTCCCCGACGCGCTCGCCGGTCTGCCGCCGAACCTGCGCACGGCCATTCTGCTGCGCGAGTGGCAGGGCCTGAGCTACGCCGAGATCGCTCGCGCGATGGGCACAACGGTCTCGGCCGTCGAGACGCTGATCGTGCGCGCGCGCAAACGGCTGGCGGCGACGCTCGACCGCCCGCGCACTGCGGTCAGCCTGCTCGTCGGGCTTACCGGGCGCCTGCGGACCGCGCTGCTCGGCGCGGCGCCGGCGAAGCTGCTCGCCGCCGGGGCGCTCGTCGTGGCGACCGGCACCGCCGGCTTCGGCGCTGCTGTCGTCGGCTCGTCCGGCTCCGCCCCGCGCGCGCCGGCCGCACGCACGTTTCGGGTCGCGCGGACCGACGCGATCCGATCCGCCGCCGCGCCGGCGCTCGCCCGGCGCCCCTCTTCTCCGGCGCACGCGCGCTCCGCCGGTGCCACGCCGGCGGCGCCCGAACGCGCCGCGACGACGATGGCCGCCAGCCCGGCAGCTGCTCCGGTCGCGTCCGCGAACGTGGCATCGAGCCCCGCGACGCTGCCGGCCCTTCCGGCCACAACGGACGCGGCCGACGCCGTGCTTCCGTCGCTCCCGCCCGCGCCTGCGCTCACGTCCGCGACTGACACCGTTCCGACCGACCTAGTCGTTCCGGTCACCGTCACGGCCATCGCCCCCGCCCCTCCAGCGGTCCCGGTCCCGGCCGGATAGACCGTGCCCCGGCGCGAGCGCGAGGCCGGGCTCGTCCGCAGGCAGCCCCTCGTACTCGGACGCTGTCATGGGCACGCACTTCTCGCAGCCGACGTCGCCACATTCGCACCTGAACGGCAGCTCGAGGTCGTCGCTCACGCTCGCTGAGACCCGGGACCCGCCGGAAACCTGCAATCTGCGGGTCGCCACAGCGGCTTTACAAAACTCGAACATTAGGGATGCAGGGAATTCCCGCCGAGGAGGTCTCAACCATGCGCTAGGCCCATAACGGCATACGCCCAAAGGGGAGATGACCCATGCGGGAACGGGTTGCGATCGTGTTCATGACGGTGAACGTCATAGCGACGCTCGCGTTCGGCGGGGCCATCGCATACGACTTCACCCATCGGAGCGGCGGTTCGACGCCGCAGGCGGCCACGGCCGGTGTCGCCGGGCAGGCCTACACGGCCCCTTCCGGCAGCGGCCCGAGCACGGGAACGCCGATCAGCGCGCGGCACGTCCGGCACGTCGACGCCGCCGAGTAGCGGCAGTACGCCGAGCGCGCAGGTCGCAAGCCACAGCGCAGCGCCGAACATCCAGCCCGCCTCGAAGACGAGCTCGGGCGCGAAGACCGGCTCGGGCGGCAAGACACGCTGCCCCGCCGACCAGCACGACGCAGAGCCCGCAGCAAGGCGGTGAACCACGGGGTCATCACCGTCGGCGGCATCTACGACGAGACCGGCCCGATCGACGCCACCGTCGAGCGCGACACCGTCCGCTCGTACTTCGATCTCGTCAACGCGCAGGGCGGGGTCAACGGCTACAAGTTCCAGCTGATCGACTGCGACTCGAAGTACGACCCGTCGTCGGCGCATCAGTGCGCGCAGAAGCTGATCAGCCAGGGCGTGCTCGCGATCGTCGGATGGCTGTCGCTGTCCGGCGAGCAGAACGAGACGACGTATCTGACCGAGCAGGGCGTCCCGATCATCGGCGGCCTCGGTGTGCCGTCGGAGTTCCAATCGCCGCTGTCGTTCCCGACGACGCCGAGTCTCGTCACCGACGGAACCGCACTCGGCACGCACGCCGGCCAGATCGGCCTCAAGAAGCCGGGCGTCATCTTCCTCAACGCCAACTTCATCCAGCCGGTCGAGCAATCGTTCCTCGGCGCGATGAAGCGCGCAGGGCATCTCGCCGGTCGACGTCGAGACGGTCGACGCGACCAAGGCCGACTACACCGACATCGTGCTCAAGTTCCAGACGGACGGCGCGCAGTCGATCGCCGCCTTCCTCGACCCGTTCTCCTATGCCCGCCTCTTCCAGGCGATGGAGCGCCAGAACTTGCACCTGCCAGTCCTCGGCGGCGGGACTGGACAAGGCGTCGGCGAACCAGCAGTACGACTCCGGCTGTGGATCGAACTGCGCGGTCTTCGGCGCCGACTCGGCGACGCCGGTGCTCGAGTACCTCGACCACCAGAGCACGCCGGCGATCGCGCAGTACCTCAACACCGTGCACACGTACTACCCCGGCCAGTTCAACGCGCTCGACGCGTACACGCACCTACCAGTGGCTGGCCGCCGAAGTATTCGTGCAGGCGGTCAAGAGCATCGGCAACGCACCCGTGACCCGGCAGAGCCTCGTCAACGCGCTCAACGACATCAAGAACTTCGACGACGGCGGCCTCACCCCGCCGTTCTCCTACGGGCCGGGCAGCAGCCACGACCCCTTGCACTGCCTCCAGTGGCTCCACAACTACAACGGCCAGTGGAGAACCACGTCGAACTGGAACTGCTTCGGATGAGATGGGCAGCGTTCTCGCGTCCGCGGATTGGGGTCTGCTTCCGGGCTACACCGTCATCGGGATAACGCTCGGCGGCATCTACGCCCTGGCGGCGATCGGCCTCGTCCTCATCTATCGCGTCTCGGGCGTGCTCAACTTCGCGCAGGGCGCGGTGTCGATGTTCAGCGCCTTCGTCGCGTATCAGGTCTCCACCGTCATGGGGGCTCCGGCGGTCGGTCGGCCTGCTCGCCGCGATCGTCGCCGGCGGCGCGATCGGCTACGTCATCGAGCGCTTCACGATCCGTCCCCTGGCCGGCCGCTCGCCACTGAGCAAGGTCGTCGTGACGATCGGCTGGCTGCTCGTCCTCCAGACGGCCGCCGGGTTGATCTGGGGGCAGACGGCGTATCACCGGCCGGTGCAGCTCGCACCCATCCAGGGCTTCACGTTCCCCGGCACGTCCGTCGTCGTCGGCTGGGACGAGTTCACGACGATCGTGGTCGCGTTGGGCCTGGCGTTCGGCACCGCCGCGGTCCTCCGGTGGACGACCTTCGGCACCTCGATGCGCGCGGTCGCCGACGACCCCGAGGCAGCTCGGCTGTGGGGGATCAACGTGAACCGGGTCATGGCGGTCTCGTGGATCGCCGGCTCCGCCATGGGTGCGATCGCCGGAGTCCTGATCACGCCGCGCATCAACTTCGACCCGATCTCGCTGACGATCGTCGTGATCGACGCCTTCACCGCCGCCCTCATCGGGCGGCTCACGAGCCTGCCCTGGACGGTGGTCGGCGCGATGTTCCTCGGCCTCGCCGAGACCTATCCGCGCATCTTCTCGTCGAACGCCGGCGCCGGCGACGCCGTGACGTTCGCGCTCGTCCTCTTGACGCTGGCGATCCTCTTCCGCCCGGGAGCGCGCCTCCGGCAGCGCATCTCGGCCGCGCGGGACTACGTGCCGGTCCCCGCCACCGACAACGCCCCGGTCCGCCGCCTGATCGTGGCCGACGGCGATCGGGATCGGGATCTTCGTCCCGTTACTCCTCTCGAGCTACTACCAGTCGCTCGCGGCGTACTCGCTGATCGTCGGGCTGATCGTGCTGTCGCTCGTCGTGCTGACCGGGCTCGTCGGTCAGATCTCGTTCTGCCAGTACTCGTTCGCCGCGATCGGCGCCTTCACCGTGGGCTCACTCGTCGGAGGCCACGGCTGGAGCTTCTGGCCGGCGCTGCTGCTGGGCGTCGTCTGCCTCGATCGGCGTCGGCGTGCTGGTCGGGATCCCGGCACTGCGACTGTCGGGCCTGTTCCTCGCGATCCTGACGATCGCGGTCGCGTTGTTCTTCGACCACTTCCTGCTCGCGCCGGGAACGTGGGATTCGTTCTCGGGAGGCATCTCGTCGTGGACGCTCGGGCGTCCGAGCTTCCTCGGCATCTCGCTCGCCGGCGCCTACGCCTTCTACCTGTTCACCCTCGGCGGTGTTCCTCGTCGCGGTGCTCGCGGTCTGGAACCTCAGCAGGTCGAAGACGGGCCGCGTGCTGCGAGCGATCCGGAACTCGGAGATCGCCGCCGCGACGAGCGGCGTGAACGTCACCGCGTGGAAGCTCGCGGCGTTCGGCGTGTCGGCCGGGCTGGCCGGGCTGGCCGGCGGCCTGCTCGCTCCCGCCATCGGCTCGGTGAGCGCGGGAGCCTTCACGTTCCAGCAGTCGCTGACGGTGGTGGCGATCGCGATCGTCGTCGGCGTCCGCGTCGGTCGGCGCAGCCGCGGTCGGCGGGATCTTCCTCATCTTCGGGCCCGAGCTGCTGACCCACACGCCGCTGTCCACGCTGTGGTTCCCGCTGATCGTCGGGTCGACCCTCATCGTCCAGGTCATCCTCACGCCGCAAGGCGTCGTCCCGGACTGGCAGGAGCGTTTCCGCAAGCGGTTCCCGGCCGCCGCCGCGGTTCCCGGCGCCCGTGCCGCGCGCTCTGCCGGCGCCCGAGCCGGCCGCGGCCGAGGCGCCGACGATGGTGAGGGTCTGATGACTGCCGCTGCTGCAGGCCGACGGCGTCTCGATGAGCTTCGGCGGCGTCCATGCGCTGTCGGACGTGTCCTTCGACGCTCAATCACGGCGAGACCCTCGGGCTGATCGGCCCGAACGGCGCCGGCAAGACGACGATGTTCAACTGCATCACCGGCGTCGTCGTCCGGCTACGGCGGGACGATCCACTACGACGGGCGCGACCTCAGGTACCTCAAGCCGCACCAGCGTGCGCGGCTGAGGATCGCGCGCACGTTCCAGAACCTCGAGCTGTTCGACGAGCTCAGCGCGCTCGACAACCTCGTCGCTCCCGCTCGACGCCTTCTCGCGGCGCGGCCTGATCGGCGATCTCCTGCGGCTGCCGACGACGGTCTTCGCGGAGCGCACGGCGCAGGAGACGGCGCGCGTCGATCCTGCACTTCATCGACCTCGACGACTACGCCGACGCGCCGGCCGGCGACCTGCCGGTCGGTCTGCAGCGGCGTCTCGAGATCGGACGCGCGCTCTGTCTCGAGCCCCGGCTGCTGCTGCTCGACGAGCCGGCGTCCGGGCTCGACGCGCGGGAGACGGCCGAGCTGGCGCGGCTGCTCGCGTCGGTGCGCGCCCGCTTCAAGGTCACGATGCTCGTCGTCGACCACGACATGGCGCTGATCATGCGCATCTGCAATCGCATCTACGTGCTCGACTACGGGAAGATCATCGCCGAGGGTCGCCCGGAGCAGATTCGCGAAGACCCCCAGGTGGTGCGGGCGTATCTCGGCGACGCGGTGAAGGCGGCATGAGCGGCGCGCTGCTCGAGGCCCGCGGGGTCCGCACCGGATACGGGCGCCTGCCGGTCGTCTTCAACGTCGACCTCGAGGTCACGGAAGGCGAGATCGTCGCCCTGCTCGGCGCGAACGGCGCCGGCAAGACGACGACGCTGCGCGCTTTGTCGGGGATGTTGCCGCTGATGGCCGGCGATGTCCGGCTCGACGGCACGTCGCTGAAGGGCAGGCCGTCCGACGCGATCGCGCGCGACGGCATCGTCCACATCCCACAGGGACGGGGGATCTTCCCCAACCTCAAGGTGGACGAGACGCTGCGCCTCGCGTGCGCGATGGCCGGGATCCGGCGAGCCGATGCCGACGCGCGGGTCGCCGACGTGTACGCGATCTTCGAGCGCCTCTACGAGCGCCGCATGCAGCTCGCCGGGACGCTGTCGGGCGGAGAGCAGCAGATGCTCGCCATCGCGCGCGGGCTGATCATGAAGCCGCGCCTGCTGATGATCGACGAGATGTCGCAAGGTCTCGCGCCGACGATCGTGCAGGGGCTCTTCGGCATCGTCCGGTCGCTTCCCGAACAGGGCGTGTCCGTCCTGATCGTCGAGCAGTTCGTCACCCACGCGCTTGCCGTCGCAACGCGAGCGTACGTGCTCGAGAAGGGCGAGGTGGCCTTCGACGGCAAGGCCGCCGAGCTCGCTCGCGACGAGGCGTTCGTCAAGGGCAGCTACCTCGGTGAGGGCGGGGTCGACGCGATCGACGCGACGGAGCTTCGCCCAGACGACACCGCCGACACTGCGGAGCTCCCCCTTCATGCGGACGGTTTGCTGCAGACGATCGAGGACCGTGCGGCGCTGCAAGGCCGCAATGCGACCGAAGTCCTGCTCGAGCTGCTCCGGGATGCGATCGAGAGCCCGTCGGCACAGGCGAACGGCAAGGGAGGCCCGTCATGAGAAAGCCAACCCCTCGGCGCACCGCCGTGGCACGCGTCGCACTGACGCTCGTGACGTTCTCGATCGGGCTGATGCTCGCCGTGTTCGTCGCCGGGTCCGCGTCGGCGAAGACGTCGCCGAAGAAGGTGTCTTCGAAGAAGACGACGACGAGCCAGGTGGCGCCGTCGACGACGACCACCGTGGCGCCGGCCGACAAGTTCTCCGTCATCAACGGCACGGTGAATGCCGCGAGCGATCACGAGATCGTCGGGAGCTCGGCGTTCCCGAACTACACGACCGGCGCCGTCGACAACTACTACTCGATGGCCCACTCGCACCTGGACAACTCACCGTTCGCAGAGGGAACAGCGAGCCCCGCTGACACCGGCCCCGTCGGACAGACCGCGGCCGCCGGCAACTTCCAGCAGCCCCAGTACGCCGACGGCCGCTGGCCCGGCGGTCCCGACAAAGCGACATACGGCAGTCAGGGAGGGCCGTACGCGGAAGCCGCCGCGGACAACAATCGGGCGACAGCCGATGCCTCGGAGGCCTCGAACGGCCTCAGCGGGCCAGGGCCTGAAGGGACGAAGACCCTCGCCGTGCCAATCGGGTTCGACAACCGACTCCAACAGGCGCTGGCGGCGTGGAACTCGACCTGGAGCGGCCGCCTCGGGATGAAGAAGGCGACGCCGCCGAAGGCGACGACCCCTGTCCCATCGGTCACCGTCCCGAGTTCCCAGATCAAGCCCCCAGTCGTCACGACGCCCGACACCCCCGTCACGCCGCCGGTCACGGTGCCGTCGCCCAACTTGCCGTCGGCCGGCGCGATGGGCGCGACCCGTTCGCCGGCATCCTTCTCGGTGCCGCGACCGGCGACATCCCTACCGTCGCTGCCCTCGAAGGCATCCGCGTCGCCTTCCGGCGGCACCGAGTCGCTGCTCAGCTCGTCGACGCTGGCCACGCTCGTGTACCAGACCGACAAGTCCAAGCTCGACACGTCCGCTAACAACACCTGCAAGAGCGACTTGACCGGCACGACCGGCACGACGACGACCGACACAACCACGACCGACACGCCCAAGAGCGGCACGTGCACCTTGGTGCTGACGGGCGAGTCGAGCCTGGGACGCGTGACCCTCGGCGGCGGCCAGATCGTGATCGAGGGCATCCACGTCACCGCGTCGATCACGAACGACGGCACTACCCCGAGCTACAACGCCGCGGTCTCCGTCGCCTCTGCATCGATCGGGGGCATACCGGTCACGATTGACCAGAACGGCGTGCACGTCGCCGGCCAAGGTCAGGGCCTGCCCTACCAGCAAGCGAGCACCGCGCTCAACAGCGCGTTGAAGCAGGCGGGGATCCAGATCTTCCTCGTCCAGCCCGAGGTCACGACCTGCGGTCAAACAGGCATGGGTACGGGAGGCGGCACGACAACCACGACCACTGCCACGACGTCGACCTCGCCCGATCAGTCGGGCGCGACGAGCTCGTGCGGTCAAACCGGCATGGACACGTCGTGCAATGCATCCGGCACCGGCACCGGCGGAGGCAGCGGCCTGCCCGCGCCGCCCACACCCACGACCACGCAGTCGAGCACGACCACGACGCCGAGCTCATGCGGTCAAAGTGACATGGGCGCATCGTGCGATCAGACAGGCTCGGGCACTGACGGTGGCACGAGTTACGGCCCCGGCACCACCACGACGACGACCTCGCCGGCGCCGACCTCGACGGGATCTCAGTCGAGCACGACCACCACGCCGAGCTCGTGCGATCAGTCGGGCATGCCCGCGCCGACGAGCTCGTGCAGTCAGGCAGGTCCGCCGACTGGCACCACGACGGCCTCGAACGACCAGTCGTCCACGACGACGACCACGCCGTCGAACTCGGCCTTCCAGTTCGGCCCCGACGCGGGCACGAACAATGCGGGCGAGGAGACCGTGACGGCCACCGGAGTCCACATCGTCTTCACCCAGCCGGTGAATCAGTCGGGCGTTCCCGCGCAGTACGTGGAGCACATCCTCGGTGAGGTGTTCGTGGACTCCCTGGCAACTCCGGCCGCGCCGCTCGGGCCGCTTCCGAATCTCGGCTTGAACGGCTCGTCGGTCTCCTCGTCCTGCCTCGGCAGCCGCCACTCGGGCTCGAAGACGTCGGCGAGCGGCTTCACGGCCGGCGGCAGCTCGTCGATCGGAGGATCGGGATCGTCGGGCTCCGGCGCCGGTTCCCTCTCCGCCTCCGGATCCAGTCTCGGCTCGAGCTCGCAGCCGAGCACGACCTCGTCCGTACCGGCGTCGTTCGCGCGGGCGCTGAGGAAGCCGCTGTGGTTGCTCCTCGCGTACTTGGTGTGGCAGGTCATGGTGGTCGGCACCGGCTGGAGTCTGTGGAACTGGCGCCGAGGCGGTGCGTCATGAGCAGCGTCGGCAGAACGGTGAGCAGTGCCGCGCCGCCGCAGGAACGCCGCAACGGCTACGCCTTCTGTCCCGAGGACGGTTTCTGGTTCCGTCCCAACTACACCGACGGCAAATGCCCTCTCTGCGGCGCAGCAGCTCCCGGCGAAGCACCTCCGGCGTCGATGTTGGCGCGGATGGGCCGTTCCTGGTTCGGCTGGGCAGCGCTTGCGCTCGAGTCACTCGTCATGGTGGCCCTCGTGCTGGTCCTGTACTTCAGGGGGTAGGCGGCGGCGCGGTACCTGGTACCAGGGCTCGCTGTCCCGATCTGGCAGAGCCCGTCGTGTATGACCGGCGATGCGATTGACCATGGCGTCGGCGGCCGCAAGGCCTGCCGCGATCTGATCGTGGCCGGGCTGGCCCAACACAACTCCCGTAATCGTCGTCGCCCCGCAAGTCGCACCGACCACGCTGGAGTCGGCCTCGGCTTGGCAATCGTCAAGAGCATCACCAAGGCACACGACGGAACGCTCACCCTTATCCCGCGGGCCGCCGGCGGGCTTCATGTCACGGTGCAACTACCCGCCGCGCCGCGCTAGCTCGCATGTGCAATTCTCGAGGCAGGCCGGTCGGATGAGCAGCGACGTGATCATCGGGCACGACGGGAAACCACGCTGCGGCTGGGCCGGCGCGGGCGACACGGCTCTCGGCCGCTACCACGACGAGGTCTGGGGAAGCCGCACCCACGACGAGTCCGCCATGTTCGAGGCGCTCACGCTGGGCGTGTTCCAAGTCGGGCTCAGCTGGGCGATCGTGTTCGGGAAGCGCGAAGCGTTCCGGAAGGCATTCCGGGACTTCGACGTCGCCAAGGTCGCGGCGATGACCGCGCGCGACGTCGATCGGCTGGTCCAGGACGCATCGATCATTCGCAATCGCGGCAAGATCCAGGCGACCGTCGACAACGCCCGCGCGATGCTGTCCGCGTCACCAGGCCTCGCCGCGCTTGCGAAGTCCTACGAGATCACCCGCAAACGTGCTCCAAGGTCTTTTGCCGACATCCCCACCTCGACCCCGCAGGCCGAGGCGTTCGCGAAGGAGCTGAAGTCGCAGGGGTACCGCTTCGTCGGCCCGACGAGCGTGTACGCATTCATGCAGAACGTCGGCGTGATCAACGACCACATCCATGGATGCTTCCGCGCGACCGATCAAGGAGCACGCCATGGGCACTCCTAGTCAGGACCGTCTTGCCGAAGGCCTTGTGAACATCGGGACAGACGCGATCGCGAAGAGCAACGACGCACTCCTCGACACCTACTACACCGACGACTACAAGCTGCACAGCCCAGCCGGCGACTTCAACCGCGACGAGATCAAGGCGTACTTCGCCGCGCTGCGCGACAGCTTCACCGACTTCACGATCAGCCGGGCGCACATCCTCGTTGATGGCAACTTCGTCGCCGCGCGCACAATGATGGCCGGCCGCTTCGACAAAGCGTTCGCATACACGCCCATCGGCACTGTCGAGCCGAACGGCCAACAGGTGGAGTGGGAGCTGATCAACATCTTCCGCTACACCGACGCGGGCCGACTCGTCGAGGAGTGGGTTCAGACGGATACCTACGAGTTCCTACGCCAGCTAGGTGTATTCGCGCGCTGACGGTACTGACTGCCCCAACTCGAGGAGGTTCAACGATGGCCGTTCACGCAGAACTCAGTCCCTCCGAGGCCGCTGACCGGCTTGCCTTGCGGGAGCTCTTCGACGCGTACGCGCACTGTGCCGCGCGCGAACGGCCCCGCGTTCGCGACACTTCGATCAGGTGCCGGCGGCGTTAAGGTCTCCCGTCGGCGTCGCGCTCACAGCCGCCGACCTCGTCGGGTCGGCGAGCGGGCCACCGCGCAACAACGCGCCGGCGACGACCGCGCCTCCGGCCGCGATGCCGCTCGTCCACCAGAACGCTCTGTCGTAGCCGTGCGCCTGAGCGAGCTCGTTCAGCGTGGCTCCGTTACCCGACGTCGACGTGTGCGTGGCGAGGTACGACGCAACGGCTGACGCGAACAGGGTGTTGAGAAGCGCAGTGCCGACAGAGGCGCCGAGCTGCTGTCCGACCGATACGGTCGCCGAGGCGACGCTCGCATCATGTCGTTCGACTCCGTACGTGCCGGCGGTGAACGCCGACGCAAAGACAAGGCCGAACCCGAAGCCGGCGAGAAGAATCGGGCCGAGGATCCCCTTCGAGTAACTCGTATGAACGCCGAGCTGCGCGAGCCAGGCCATCGCTCCGGCCGCGATGATCAATCCGGCAAACACAACCGGGCGCGGCCCGACTCTCGGTATCAAGACGATCGTTGCAAGGTTCGCTGCGATCGCCAGGACGGCCGAGTTCGGCAGGAAGGCGAGGCCTGTCTTGATCGGTGAGTAACCCAGGGTCCGCTGCAGGTAGTAGGTCAGGAAGAAGAACATCGCGAAGAGACATAGAGCGGAGATGAAGACCGAGATGTATCCGCCGGCGCGGGTTCGATCGAGCAGGATGCGCGGAGGCAGCAGCGGCTTCGCCGCGCGTCCTATCCAGATAGCGAACAGTGTGAGCAACACAACTCCACCAGCGAGAGCTCCCCACGTTCCGGACGAACGCCAGCCGTGTGTTGCTGCGTTCGAGAAACCGAACACGACGCAGAACAGTCCTCCGGAGACCAGTAGCAGGCCGGCAACATCCAGCTCGAACTTCTCTTCGGTCTCATGGCGATCGAGCAGCAGGATCCCACCGACGAGCGCGATGCCTGCGAAGACGAGGTTGATGTAGAGCGTCCAGCGCCAGGAGAGGTAGTCGGTCAGCGCGCCGCCGAGAAGCAGGCCGATCGCACCTCCACCCGCTGCGACGGCGCCGAAGACGCCGAGCGCCTTGGCGCGGTCCTTCGGAGAGGCGAACGAGGTGATCAGGAGCGCCAGCGACGTCGGCACCAGCACAGCGCTGAACACGCCTTGGAAGGCTCGAGCGGCGACGAGCGTCGTGAAGTTCGTCGACGCGCCACCGATAGCCGAGACGCCGGCGAACCCGATCAGACCGACCAGGAAGGCGGTCCTGCGGCCGATGAGATCGCTGAGCTTCCCTCCGGCGAGCAGAAGACTTGCGGCCGCGAGGCTGTAGGCCGTCACGACCCACTGCCGGTCGGCAGTCGAGAAGTTCAACGCGCGCTGCGCCGACGGCAGAGCGATGTTCATCACCGTCAGGTCGAGGACCACCATGAGCTGCGCGGTGCAGATCACGCCGAGCGCCAGCCAGCGCTTCCGGTCGGTGCCAGCGGCAGAGACTGCTGTGCTCATGCTCAAGGATGCTGCGCGGACCGCGCGCGAATCGCATCCTTGAACTCCTTAGTTCATTACAGGTTTGTCGGCATCTGGTCGATAGCCCCAGCGAAGGCCCGGGGGGGCCGTGTTCCTAGGAAGGGCAAACCCGGCCGATGAGAGCGCGCGCGTGGTGGATGTTCCTGCTGGTGATGGCTCCGGTCGTGGGTCTCTATCTCTTTGGTCCCCACGCATTCAACGCAGGGCCGGTGTTCAACGCCATCGGTCTGAGCGCAGTCGTCGCGATCGTGGCGGGTGTGCGTCTGCATCGGCCGCGCGCCCGGCTCGCCTGGTATCTGTTCGCGGTCGGCCAGGCGCTCTTTGTCGGGGGCGATGTCCTCGCCTACAACTACCAGCGGATTTTCGGCGGCGCACTTCCGTTTCCCTCGATTGCCGACGCGCTCTATCTCGGCGTCGGTCCGGCGATCGCCGCCGGGCTCGTGCTGCTGATCAGAGGGCGCAATCAGGGCGGAGCCCGGGCGGCTCTCATCGACTCGCTGATCATCAGCACGGCGGTCGGGCTGCTGTCCTGGATCTTCCTGATAGCGCCGTATGCGAACGACTCGACCCTCTCCCTGCCGGTGAAGCTCACCTCGATCCTCTACCCGTTGATGGATCTGCTCATCTTGTCGGCGGCCGTCCGCTTGGCCTTCGGTGGCGGTCACCGCGGGAAGTCCTACTACTTGATGGTCACCTCGGTCTGCGTGCTGTTTTGCACCGACGGTGTGTACGGCTGGCTGCAGCTGCACGGCGGCTATCAGACCGGCGGCCTCCTGGACGGCGGCTGGATCCTCTTCTACCTCCTGTTCGGCGCCGCCGCCCTTCATCCGTCGATGGCGACTGCAGACGCTGCGACGGCCGCGCCTGAGCGCCTCACACCCACGCGGCTTGCGGTGTTGACCATCGCCACGTTCGTCGCTCCGATCACCGGGCTTCTCGGACCGACGATGACCACGGACCGGCTCGTGATCGCCGGCTCCGCCATCGTCCTCTTCAGCCTCGTCTTGCTACGGATGGTCGGATCGGTGCAGAAGCACGAGTCGGCTGTTGCTCGGGTGCGAGCGTTGCAGGAGACGACGGATCGCATGCGCGAGCTCGATCGACTCAAGGACCACTTCGTCGCGACGGTCTCGCACGAGCTCCGCACCCCGCTGACCTCGATCCACGGCTATCTCGACCTCGTCCTCGGAGATGACCCCGGCTCGCTGGAGGACGAACAGCGTCGATTCCTCTTGATCGCCGATCGCAACACGGACCGCCTGCAAAAACTCGTCGAGGACTTGCTGTTCATCTCCGAGCTCGACGCCGACGGGCTCACGCTCGAGCTCACCGACCTCGACCTGGGCAGCCTCGCGCGGGAGAGCCTGGAGTCGGCGCGGCCGCGAGCGGACGCGGACGGAATCAGTCTCGGATTCTCGGCGACGAGCCCGGTCCATCTCAGCGGCGACCGCGTACGCCTCGGACAGTTGCTCGACAACGTGATCTCGAACGCGGTCAAGTTCACCCCGCGCGGAGGAAGCGTGTCGGTCCGGGTCGGGCGGTCGAACGGCTCGGCCGTGCTCGAGATCGAAGACACGGGACTGGGGATCGCCACCGACGAGCAGGCACAGGTCTTCGATCGCTTCTTCCGCACGCAGGCCGCGGGCGATCACGCGATTCAGGGGACCGGCCTCGGGTTGTCTATCTCCCAGGGCATCGCCCAGGCCCACGGCGGGCTCATCGGCGTCACGAGCGAGGAGAACGTCGGCACGACGTTCCGCGTGGAGCTGCCGGTGCACGCGACGGCCACCTAGACCTCTGAAGCGGCGACTTCCGCGAGCGCCGACACTCGCTCCTTCGAACGATCTGCGTGGACGATGAGCACCGGAACAGGGCTGTGGTGCAAGACGTGGTGACTCGTGCTCCCGAGCAGCGCGGCCCGAATGGCGCCCCGGCCGCGCGAGCCCACCACGACGAGATCGTGCACGCCGTCGCCGATCTGACTCATCAGCGCCGCTCGGATCGGCCGCTCGCTCAGCACGGTCGTCACGGACAGGTCGTCGGGAACACGCTCGCGCGCACGCCGAAGAATCGCCTCTGCGTCCGTATGGGCGTCTTCGACCAGCTTCCCAACCTCCTCGCCGGGCGCCAGGTACACGGCCGCGGGCGGCCGGGATACCGCGGTGAACAGGGTCAGGCGCGTGTGCTCGCTTTCCGCGAGGTCGATCGCCTCTGTCAACGCCAGCTCGGCATCCGGCGAGCCATCAACCGCTACCAGGATGTTGTGGAACATGACGCCTCCTTCGCGTGTCGTTCTTGACATCATATAGATAAACAATATAGTTTGACAATATGAAAGCACGGAGAATCCCGACCCGCTCCGCGCAGATCGACTACGTCGCGAGCGAACTGATGCAACGGGCGGCGCTGCTCACCAGGCTGCTCTTGCGCCAGGTCGATGCCGAGCTTTCGCGGACGGAGCTCGGCTTGCTGAGGACTCTGAGCGAGGGGCCGCGGCGGATCACCGAGCTCGCGGAACTCGAGGGGCTTGCCCAACCCACGACGACCATCCTGATCAAGCAGCTCGAACAAGAAGGGCTCGTGCAACGAGAACGCCGCTCGGACGACGGTCGTATCGTCCTGGTCGACCTGACCGAGAGCGGGCGTGTCGCGCTCGAGACCTACCGCGACCGTGTCCGGGAAGCAATCGGCGAGTACCTCGCCGAGATCTCAGATGACCAGGTCGACCAGCTCGCCGCAGCGACCGATGCGCTCGCTCAGCTCGTCACGCTCCTGCAGCAGCAACCTTCGACGAGCCGCCGGGCGGATCGTTCGGATGGGACGCGAGCGGCGTCACCGTGATACGCAACCAGTCGGCGAGCGGCGAGTCGGAAAGCAGAGCGTTGCCGATCTGGCTGCCCTCGGCGGACCCGCACCGAGACCAGGTCCGCTCCCTCGGGTGACCTCAACCGCCCGGGATCAGGAGCGAGAAGGCGACGATCGCCGTTGCTTGCGCGCTACGCCGCCCGCCTCCGCCGCCTGCGACACCGCGTCGGCGACCACAGCGGCGACCCGGCGATCGAACACGCTCGGGATCACGTAGTCCGCCTCGAGGTGATCGGGCTCCACAACGCCCGCGAGCGCATGTGCGGCGGCAAGCTCCATCTCGCGGGTGATCGCGCTCGCGCGCACGTCGAGAGCGCCTCGGAAGATGCCGGGGAAGGCAAGCACGTTGTTGATCTGGTTCGGATAGTCGGATCGGCCGGTGCCGACGACCGCGACCAGATGCTCGATCGCCTCGGGCGCGATCTCCGGCGTTGGGTTGGCCATCGCGAAGACGATCGCGTCCTCGGCCATCGAACGGATTCCGCGGACGCTGACCGCCCCCGGACCTGAGAGGCCGATGTAGACATCGGCGCCGGCGAGCGCAGCGTCAGCCGAGCCCCGCAGCCGGCGCGGGTTCGTTTCCGCAGCGAGCGCCGCGCCGAACGGGTCGAGATCGCGCCGGTCCGGGTGGAGGATGCCCCCCAGATCGCTCGAAACGACCTCTCCGGCGCCGGCGGCGAGCAGCATGTGCGCCGTCGCCGCTCCCGCTGCCCCCGCGCCTGTGAGCACGACCCGCACATCCTCCAGCCGTTTGCCGACGACGCGGAGCGCGTTCAGCAGGGCGGCAAGGACGACGATCGCCGTTCCGTGCTGGTCGTCGTGGAAGACGGGGATGTCGAGCTCGGCACGCAGCCTCGCTTCGATCTCGAAGCAGCGCGGCGCGGCAATGTCCTCGAGATTGACGCCGCCGAAGACCGGCGCAAGTGCAACTACCGTCCGCACGATCTCGTCGGGATCGGTCGTCGCGAGACAGACCGGCCAGGCGTCGATCCCCCCGAACTCCTTGAACAGAATTGCCTTCCCCTCCATGACCGGGAGCGCAGCCTCCGGCCCGATGTCGCCAAGGCCGAGCACCGCCGTGCCGTCCGTGACGATTGCGACCGCGTTCTGCTTGATCGTCAGGTTCCAGACCTTCTCCGGTTCCTCCGCGATCGCGGTGCAGATGCGCGCGACGCCCGGCGTGTAGACCATCGAGAGCTCATCGCGCGTCTTGACCGGCGTCTTGGGCGTCACCTCGAGCTTGCCGCCGAGATGGAGCAGGAACGTGCGATCGGAGACGTGCTCGACCTCGACCCCCTCGAGCGCGCGCACGGAGTCGACGATGCGGCCGATGTGCGCCTCGTCGGCGGCGAGCACGGTGACGTCGCGGATCTTCTTTCCGTATTCAACCCGGACGAGATCGATCGCGCCGAGCAGACCGCCGCCCGCACCCACCGCGGCAGCGAGCCGCGCAAACGATCCGGGCCAATTGTCGAGATGCACACGCAGCGTCGCGCTGAACGAGGCCGACGGGTGTGGCAAGCCCGCGCCACTCCGCCGCGTTGGGTCTTCGGCCGCTGTGTTCACCTTGTACAGCCTCGGCCTTCGTCGCCCACGCGCCATCCGCACCTGCACGGAAGACGCATGTGGGAAACCCGCGCGGCGTGCGGTCACAAACGCCGATGCGATCCGGCCGTGCCGCGTCCACGCTGAGGTCGTGCGCGAGTTGGACACGCTTACGTTGCGTTGGCAGGAGGCGCTCGACGCCGGCTCGAGAGCCCTCGATGCCAATGGCGACGTCCTCCCGCCGCAGGAGATGAGCGAGCGCCGTCAGGCGCTTGCAGAGGATCGTCGCGAGACTTCGGCACTCCTGTCGAGCGTGGCAACCGCGCTCGGGATCACCCCGAAGCCGTGGCTGCCCGCAGGGCCTGTGTCGCCGCACATGCTCGGTCTCGACTCGGAGGTGCGCGCCTGCATCTTCGACCTCGACGGCGTCCTCACGGACAGCGGCGCGCTGCATGCGGCGGCGTGGGCCGAGACGCTCGATCCGCTGTTGCAATCACTCGAACGGACGACCCCCTGGGCGCTCGCGCTGTTCGATCGCGAGACCGACTACGTTCTGTACTTCGACGGACGTACTCGGCTCGACGGAATTCGCATGTTTCTCGAGAGCCGCGGCCTCCACCTTCCCCAATCAACCGTGTACGACGTCGCCCGGCGAAAAGGCGAGCTCCTGGAAGGGCGGATGGCGCACCGCGGCATTGCAGCCCTCGCAGACGCCCGCAGGTTCCTGCAGGCGGCCGGATACGCACACCTCGGGCGCGCAGTCGTCTCGGCGAGCATGACGGCCCTGCCGATGCTCGAGGTCGCGCAGCTCGTGCAGCTCGTCGACGTTCGCGTCGACGCCGCCACGATTCGCGCCGAGCATCTCCACCCGCGCCCCTCGCCTGACCTGCTGCTGGCCGCCTGCGCCGAGCTTGGGGTGGCTCCGAGCGAGGCCGTGAGTCTTACGCACAGCGGGGCCGGGATCGTCGCCTGCCGCGCGGTCGGAATGTCGGCGATCGGGATCGCCTCCGGCGAAGAGGCAGAGCGGCTACGGGATTACGGCGCGGAACAGATCGTGCCGTCGCTGTCGGGGCTCCTCGCTCCCCAGCTGCGAACCGCGGCCTGAGCGGCGTTGAGGGCGGCGGGCCGGAACCCGGCCCGCCGCCTCCTCCAGCTCGTCAGCGAGCGACGGCCGGCGCTGCCTCCGCGTGCTGCGGAAGCATCGGCACCGGTTCCGCGGTCAGCACGACCTTGAGTGCGTGCGTGTCGGCCGCGGCCGCGAACACGTCGTACGCATCCTCCGTCTGCGAGAGCGCGAAGCGATGCGTCGCGAACGGGCTCGGGTCGAGCCGGCGCTCGGCAATGAGCCGCATGAGCTGCGGCGTCGTGATCGTGTCGACGAGGCCGGTCGTGATCGTGATGTCCCGGATCCACAACGTCTCCAGATGGAGCGTTGCGGAATGGCCGTGAACTCCGACGTTGGCGACCCGGCCACCAGGGCGGACGATCGCCGTGCAGAGCTCGAACGTGTCCGCCACTCCGACCGCTTCGACCGCGACGTCGACGCCGAGGCCGTCGGTCAGCTTCCGGATGACTTCGGCCGCGTCCTCGCGGCTGTTGTTGATCACGACGTCGGCGCCGAACTCGAGCGCCTTCTCCAGACGTGCGTCGGCGAGGTCGATCGCGATCACGCGGCTCGGTGTGAAGAGCTTCGCGGTCATGATCACGGCGAGGCCGATGGGGCCTGCGCCAACAACCGCGACGGTGTCGCCGGGCTGCACACCGCCGTTGAGAACGCCCACCTCGAACGCCGTCGGCAGGATGTCGGCGAGGAAGATGACGTCCTCGGGCGTCAGTCCTTCCGGCAGCTTGTAGACGGAGGTGTCCGCGAACGGAACGCGGGCGAGCTCGGCCTGCAGGCCGTCGATCGTGTGGCCGAAGATCCAGCCACCGCCGCCGGTGCAAAGGCCGTAATGGCCTTCCTTGCAGAAGCGGCACCGACCGCACGACGTGATGCAAGACACGAGCACCTGGTCGCCGGGCTCGATCGTCGTCACGGCGGAACCGATCTCGACGACGGTGCCGACGGCCTCGTGGCCGAGGATCGTGCCCGGAGTCACCTCCGGCACGTCGCCCTTCAAGATGTGCAGGTCGGTCCCGCAGATCGTCGACACGTCGATGCGGACGATCGCGTCGGTCGGGTCGAGGATGACCGGGTCAGGAACCTCTTCCCAGGCCCGTTCCCCGGGACCGTGGTACACGAGCGCGTACATAACGCCTCCTTTGTGCCTCCTTGTGGTCCTCCCGATCGTCGCGCGATGCCGGCGTCACGAAATCGTGGCCGACACCGAGTGCGACGGTGGTTTCCCCGCAGATCACACGGCCGCTGCGACGAGCACGCGCTGCGCGAGCTCGACGAGGCGCGTCGCGTATCCCCACTCGTTGTCGTACCAGGCGATCACCTTGGCCTGGGTGCCGCCGACGACGGTCGTCAGCTCGCCGTCGACGGTCGCCGAGTAGGACGACTTGATCACGTCACTCGAGACCAGTGGCTCGTACGAAACGGTCAGGATCCCGTCCAGGCCGTCGCCCGCCGCGTCGGCGAATGCGGCGTTGAGCTCCGACGGGGGTGGTCTCCCGGCGGAGCTCCACCGTGAGATCGACCAGGGAACCAGTCAGGACCGGGACGCGGGCGGCGATTCCGTGCAGCTTGCCCGCGAGCTCGGGAATGACGATTCCGAGCGCGCCTGCCGCGCCGGTCGAGGTCGGAATGATGTTCGCGCCTGCTGCACGCGCGCGACGCAGGTCCTTGTGCGGCAGGTCGACGACGCGCTGGTCGCCAGTCACTGCGTGGATCGTGGTCATCGTCCCGTGACGGATCCCGAACGCTTCGTTCAGCACCTTCGCCACCGGTGCGAGGCAATTCGTCGTGCACGACGCGTTCGAGATGACGTGGTGGATGCCCGGGTCGTACGCGTCGTCGTTCACACCGCGCACTATCGTGGCATCGACGCCCTTGCCCGGCGCCGAGATGATCACCTTGGCCGCCCCGGCGTCCAAGTGCTTCGCGGCGTCGGCGCGGGCGCGAAACTTTCCACTGCACTCGAGCACCACGTCGACGCCTGCGGTCGACCAGGGCAACGCTGCCGGGTCAGCAATCGCCGTCACCGGGATCTCGACGCCGCCGACCACGAGTGTTGCGCCATCGGTCTCAACGGTTCCCGGGAACGGACCGTAGACGGTGTCGTGCCGGAGGAGATGCGCAAGCGTCTCAACGTCGGCGATGTCGTTGATGCCGACCCACTCGATCGGCGCGTCCGTCTCGATTGCCGAGCGGAGCGCACACCTCCCGACGCGGCCGAAGCCGTTGATGGCAACGCGAACGGACATGACAGGCTCCTTTCGTCAGCCGCCTGCGGGGACGTAGGCGGTCTCGTGGTCACGTGCGAGCACGGCTTGCGCGGCGGCGAGCCGCGCAACCGGCAGGCGGAATGGCGAGCACGACACGTAGTCGAGCCCTGCGTCTTCGCAGAATGCGATCGAGGCGGGATCGCCGCCGTGCTCACCGCAGATCCCGACGTGGATCTCGGGATTGGACGCACGCCCGCGCTCGACGGCGATTCGGATCAGCTCGCCGACACCCTCGACGTCGAGCGTTGCGAACGGATCCTTATCGAGAATGCCGTGCTCGAGGTAGTATGTGAGGAACCGTCCCTGCGCGTCGTCGCGCGAGAAGCCGAGCGTCGTCTGCGTCAGATCATTCGTCCCGAATGAGAAGAAGTCGGCGTGGTGCGCGAGCTCGCCTGCGCGCAACGCAGCGCGCGGCAATTCGATCATCGTCCCGCAGCGGTAGTCGAGCCCTCCCTCCTCCGCAACGGTGCGCGCCGTAAGCTCGCGCAGGCGGACGAGCTCACCATCGAACGCGACCAGTGGATGCATGATCTCCACCGTCGGTGCGACGCCGGTGCGCTTCTCCACCGCATGGGCAGCGCGGACGATCGCTCGGATCTGCGTCTCGTAGATCTCGGGCCACTCGAGGCCGAGCCGGCATCCGCGCGTGCCGAGCATTGGGTTCGCTTCGCGAAGCGCGAGCACACGTTCGCGCGTCTTCTCGTCCTGGACTTCTTCGAGTGCCGGCAGGAACTCGTGCAACGGCGGGTCGAGCAGCCGGATGGTGACCGGAAGGCGTCCCATGGCCTCGAAGAGCCCCTCGAAGTCGCCCTGCTGGAGCGGGAGGAGACGCGCCAGAGCGGCGGCGCGCTCATCATCGGTCGCAGCGAGGATCATGGCGCGCACGATCGGCAGCCGGTCGTCCGCCATGAACATGTGCTCCGTGCGGCAGAGGCCGACGCCCTCGGCGCCGTTCTCCCGCGCACGCCGTGCATCGACAGGCGTGTCCGCGTTGGCGCGCACGCCGAGCCTGCGCAGGTCGTCGGCCCACTCGAGAACGAGCGCGAGATCGGGGTTCGGGCTCGGCTCCACCAGCTCGACGGCGCCGAGGATCACGTGCCCGGCCGTGCCGTCAATGGTGATGAGGTCGCCCTCGGAGATGGCGCGGCCAGCCACGTCGGCAGTCCGCGCTCCGAGGTCGACCTGGAGTGCGGAGCACCCTGCAACGCACGGCTTGCCCATCCCGCGTGCGACGACGGCAGCGTGCGACGTCATACCGCCGCGCGCGGTGAGCACTCCGCGCGCGCCGATCAACCCGTGGATGTCGTCGGCCGTCGTCTCGGGGCGCACGAGGATGACGTCCTCACCGGCCGCGGCCTGTTCGGCGGCGCGGTCGGCGTCGAAGACGGCGCGACCGCATGCCGCGCCAGGCGAGGCCGCGAGACCTACAGCGACGACGTCGATTGCGCTGTCCGGGTCGATCGTCGGGTGCAAAAGCTGGTCGAGCGACGTCGGCTCGATGCGCCGCACAGCTTCGGCCCTGTCGATCAACCCGTCGTCGACGAGAGCGACCGCACAGGCGAGCGCAGCGGCAGCGGTTCGCTTCGCACCGCGTGTCTGCAGGAGATGGAGCCGTCCGCGCTCGATGGTGAACTCGACGTCTTGCATGTCGCGGTAGTGGCGCTCGAGCTCGGCGACGGACCGCTCTAGCTCCGCGTACGCCTCCGGGAACCGCTCACGCATGCGAGCGATCGGCTCAGGCGTGCGCGCGCCGGACACGATGTCCTCTCCCTGCGTGTCGGCGAGGTACTCGCCGAAGAGGCCTGGACGGCCCGTCGCGGGGTCGCGGCTAAAGCAGACGCCGGTGGCGGAGTGCTCATCGCGGTTGCCGAACACCATCTCCATGACATTCACGGCCGTACCGAGGTCGTCGGCGATCCCGTACTCGTGCCGGTACACCTGCGCGCGCGGTGCGTTCCATGACTCGAACACGGCCTGGATCGCCAACTCCAGCTGGACATACGGCTGGTCGGGGAACGCCCACGACGTCTCGGTGAGGTAGATCTCCTCGAAGCGCTGCGCGATCTCGGCGAGATCGTCAACGGAGAGGCTCGACTCGAGCTCGACGCCGCGGCGCGCCTTCACGTCAGCAAGAACCGACTCGAACGCGTCCACGTCGATACCCGCGACGACGGTCCCGTACATCTGGAGCAGGCGGCGGTAGGCGTCGAAGGCGAAGCGCCGGTCGGCGCCGAAGCCGTCGCTCTCGACGGCTCGGCGGTTGAGGCCGAGGTTGAGGACGGTCTCCATCATCCCGGGCATCGAGATCGGCCCGCCTGAGCGGACGGACAACAGCAACGGGTTGCGCACGTCGCCGAAGCGCTTGCCGGTCGCGCGCTCGAGCCGGGCGAGGTGCTCCGCGACCTCGGTGGAGAGCTCCGAGGGCTCGTGTGCCGTGCGCTTCGTCACGCGACATGCTTCCGTCGTAATCGTAAATCCGTGGGGAACCGGCAGACCGAGCTGCGTCATCTCCGCCAGTCCGAGGCCCTTGCCGCCGAGCAGCGCGCGCCCTCCTGCACATGGTTCGTCGAAGTCGTAGACGTAGGTCATGATCGTGCTCCCTTCTCGTCGCAACGCTCGCGCAACGCCACCCACTCGCGTTCGACGCGTTCTTGGATCTCTTCCACCAAGCTCGCGTTCTCAGGGCGCAGGATGTGCGCGAATCGCTTCTGTCCCTCGAGCCAGCGCTCGATCGGCTGCAGGCTGTGGGGCTCGTACGTGAGCCGGTAGGCGCCGTCGACGACCTCGTACAACGGCCAGAACCCCGTCTCGACCGCGGCCGCGACGACGTGCGGCCCGGTGCGCGGCTCGTGCCCCCAGCCCAGTGGACAGTCGGTGAGGACGTTCAGGAACGCGGGGCCGTCCACTGCCGCCGCGCGCTCCACCTTGACGCTGAGGTCGTGCCAATAGGTCGATGCCGCCTGCGCAACGTAGGGAACGTGGTGGGCGATCGCGATCGCCGTCATGTCCTTGCGCTGCTGCGCCTTGCCGAAGCTCTTGAGGCCTACCGGGCTCGTCGTCGTCGATGCGGCGAACGGCGTCGCGCCGGAGCGTTGCACGCCGGTGTTCATGTATGCCTCGTTGTCGTAACAGACAAAGAGGAACCGGTGGCCGCGCTCGAGCGCGCCCGACAGCGCCTGCAGGCCGATGTCGTACGTCCCGCCGTCTCCAGCGAAGACGACGACGACCACATCCTCGTTGTCGGGAAGCGCATGACGGCGCCGCAACGCGCGCTGCGCCGCGTCCACGCCGCCGGCGACCGCGGCCGCGTTCTCAAAGGCCACGTGCATCCACGGCACCGTCCAGGCGGTGGTCGGAAACCGCGTCGTCGCGACCTCGAGACACCCCGTCGCGTTGACGACGACGGCGGGACGGTCGATCGTCGAGAGCACGGTCCTCACCACCATCGGGATGCCGCAACCCTGGCAGAGCGCATGACCTCCCCGAAGAGGCTGGACGCCGTGCTGGTTCGCTACGAGGGTCTTCAGGCGGGACATTCGTCACCTCGCACGCCGACGTAGTGCGGCGCCCCTCCGAGGAAGACGTCCCGCACCGCATCCGGATGCAGGTCTCGCCCGCCGAGGCCGTACACGTGGCTGCGCAGGCGCGGGGCCTCGCCCGCGAGCGCGAACGCGATGTCCGCGGCGAGCGGCGGGGCACCGCCGGGCGAGTCGGCGCGGTCGAGGACGATGACCTCGGCCGCGTCGGAGACCAGGCGCCGCAGCTCGCGCGACGGCAGCGGCCGGAACGCGCGAATCTTCAACAGGCCGACGCGCCGCCCCCCTTCGCGCAACTCATCGACGACGTCCTTGACCGTTCCCGCGGATGAGCCAAGCGCAATGATCACCTCGTCGGCGCCGCCGACGCGATACTGCTCGAGCGCGCCGTTGCGCCGCCCGGTGAGGCCTTCGAACTCGTCCGCCACCTCGTCGATGACACGGCCGGCCGTAGTCGAGCGCGTCGGCCTGGGCCCGGCGGAACTCGAAGTAGTAGTCGGGCATCGCGAACGGCCCGTGCGTACCGGGGTGAGAGACGTCGAGGAGCGCATCGGCACGGCGATACGGTCCGACAAACTCGCGAACGAGCTGGTCGGCGAGCAGCTCGACCGGCTCCGCCGCATGCGTGATCGTGAAACCGTCCTGACACACGAGCACCGGCAGCAGCACGTCGGGGTGTTCGGCGATGCGCGGCGCCATCACCATCAGGTCGTATGCCTCCTGCGCGTTCTCCGCGAAGAGCTGCACGACGCCGGAGTCGCGCACGAGCATCGAGTCCGAGTGGTCGCAGTGGATGTTGATCGGCCCGGACAGCGCGCGGTTGCCGACCGCCATGACGATCGGCGCGCGCATCGAGGCGGCGATGTAGACCACCTCGGCCATGAGCGCGAGCCCCTGCGACGATGTCGCGGTCGCCGTGCGTGCGCCGGCGAGCGCCGATCCAATCGCAGCGCTCATCGCCGAATGCTCGGACTCGACGTTCACGATCTCGGTGTGCGCCGCGCCGTCCGCAACAAGCGACGCGAACGTCTGGATGATCGGTGTCTGAGGCGTGATCGGATAGACGGGCACGACATCCGGCTCGATCTGGCACAGCGCGTGCGCGACCGCCTCCCCGCCGGTCAAGAGCTGAGGCTCGACGGCGATCATGCGTCAGCTTCCGGCGCCATCTCGAGCGCGACGACGGGACAGACCTCGACGCACAACTCACAGCCCTTGCAGACGTCGTAGTCGATTCCCACAACCTTCGTGCCCTCGAGCTCGAATGCAGAGTCCGGGCAGTAGAGCCAGCACAGCAGGCAGTTGACGCAGCGATCGAGCCGTAGCTCGGGCCTGCCGTTCGTGCGCCAGTCGCCCGTCTTCGGCCGCAGGCTCTCGTTCGGCGTCACGACGCCGCCCGGTCCGAGCTCGGTCCAGCGCATCAGCTCCGGCACGCAAATCCCTCCGCGGCTGCGGCGCGCAGCGCATCCGGGGACGCTTTTGCGCCGAGCGTCTCGACGATCGCGTCCTGCAAGGTCTCCAATGGGGGCTCGCCGAGCGCGGCGGCGACCGCGCCGAGCATGGTCACGTTCGCGAAACTCGCGCCGCCGGCAGCCGCAAAGCGCGCCGTGGGCACCGCGCGGACCGATGCACCATCGAGCGTCGGCGCGGCATGATCCGCGTTCACCAGGACTATCGTCGCCGCCGAGACGCCGTCGCGCACAGCCTGCTCCCGGAGAAGTGACTCGTCGAGAACGACCACGAGATCGGGCTCCTCGATCGAGTCGTGACGACGCACGCGATGGTCGCTGTAGCGCGTGTACGCCCGCAGCGGCGCGCCGCGCCGCTCCGGTCCGTACTCCGGGAACGACTGCACGCTCTTGCCCGTGCGGAGCAGCGCAAGCGCGAGAATGTTCGACGCGGTCTTCGCTCCCTGGCCGGCGCGCGCGTGCCAGCGGATCTCGGTCAAGTCGCGCACAGCGCCTCCTCGATGGCACGTGCGGCGCGCTTGCCTTCCGCAACCGCCTGGACGACGCTCGCGCCGCCGTTGGTCGCGTCACCGCCGGCGTAGACGTAGGGAGCCGACGTCCGGCCGGTCTCTTCGTCCGTGGTGAGCACTCCGTGAGCCAGGCCGAGACCGCCGAACCAGCTCGAGATCTCGGTGCGCGGCTCCTGCCCGATCGCGGCGATAACGCTGTCGGCCGGCAGCATGAACTGCGCGCCGGGGACGATGTCGAGAGCGCGCCCTTCTCCAAGGCGCAGCCGGTCGAAGAGGACGCGGTGCACGCGGCGGCCTCCCTGGAGCGCCGCGGGCGCCGCGAGCCATTCGAAGTCGACACCTTCCGCTTCCGCGTCCGCGACCTCGAATGGGTATGCGGGCATCTGCTCGCGCGTTCGCCGGTACGCAATCGTCACGTGCGGTGCGCCCAGCCGAATCGCCTCACGTGCAACGTCGATCGCCGTATTGCCGCCACCGAGGACGACGACGTCCTCGCCGAGGTCGAGCGCGCGCTCCTGTTTGACCGCTGCGACGAACTCGAGAGACGGCCAGAAGCCGACGAGATCGGTGCCGGGGCATTCGAGCGGGCGGTCTGCGCCGAGACCGACGCCGAGGAAGACGGCGTCGGCGTCGCCGAACAGACGGGCGAGATCCTCATCCGAGCGGACCCGAATGCCGAGGCGGAAGCGGACTCCGAGCTTCTCAAGCGCGACCCGCTCCTTGGGCAGCGGATCGACGACCTGCCGGTACGGCGCGATTGCGGTTCGAGCGACGCCGCCGATCTCATCGTGCTCATCGACGACGATGACGTCGAAGCCGTCCGCGGCGAGCTCGCCCGCGCAGCTCAATCCGGCCGGCCCTGCGCCGACGTCGCCCCGCGTCGACACTCGAAGCCCCCGAGTGAATGGAGGACACGATGAAGTCGATCCTGTTGGCAACCGACGGGTCTCCCTCCGCCGAAGACGCAACGCGGGAAGCGATCGACCTCGCGAGCAAGCTTCACGTTCCGCTAACGGTCGTGTCCGTCGCGCATGCCGAGTTGCCGTTCGTCGGCTACTACGGCTACGCCGAGGCGATCTCCGAGCTGCGCGAGATACAACGCGAGCACATCGAGCAGGTACTTGCGACCGTTCGCGAGCGGGCAACCGCTGCGGGCGTCGCCGGCGAGACCGTCGCGCTCGAGGGCCTGCCGGGCGAGGAGATCTGCGATGCCGCCGAGAAGCGCGGCGTTCGCTTGATCGTCGTCGGCGCCCACGGCTGGGGACGAGTCGGCCGCGTGATCCATGGCAGCGTCTCCGAATACGTCCTGCACCACGCCGATGCGCCGGTGCTCGTCGTCGCAGGCGCTACGGAATCGCACGCGACGAACCTCGACCCGGAGATCGCCGGCGTCGCCTCCGCCTGAGGGTGCGGATTTGCCGCATTGATCTTCAGCGCCGGCCCCGATTGCGCGGCGCCCGTTCCACCCGAGCATGCCTACAACAAGCCACTGCACGAAAGGAGTCGGGTCATGCGCAAGGGATTCGAGATCGGGGGACTGGTCGCTGCCGTCGTGCTCGTCGCGTTCGGCGCAGTCGCGATCGTCATGAGCATCAACGGCCGCAGCACGGTCGGCAACGAGCTGAAGCAGCAGCAGATCGTCGGCACGGCGGACATGACGCCTGCCGGCATCAAGGGCGAGGCACAGAAGGCCGGGCTGAAGAACATCAGCTTCCCGACGTGCTCGGTCGCGAACAAGGCCGTCAACAACGGCGCAAGCGCGCGGTGCTTCGCGGAGTACATGCGGATCCATGCGCTCGAGGCGACGGGCGGCTACGTGTACGCCCAGATGGGCATCTACATCGCCAAGCCGGGCACGCCGAAGGCGCAGCTCATGGCGGGCGGCGGGACCGACAACACGCAGTTCGCTGCCGTCGATCCCACGACCAAGCAGCCGGTGCAGAACGGCGCCCGCAACGTGTGGGTGACCGAGACCGCTCTCACCACCGCGCTCAACACGTCCTACCTGGCGAGCCAGATCGCGCTGTTCGGCATCGTCGTCGGCATCGCACTGTTCCTCGCCGGAATCGGTTTCGCGGTCCTCGCCATCGGCGGGGCGCTCCGGAATCCGGAGACAGCGCTGGGCTTCCTTCACAAGCCGGCGAATGCTCCGAAGACTCCTGCGGTGCCAGTGGCGTAACTGCCCCGACTCCACCGCCGGACAACACGAAGGGCCGCCCTGGGCGGCCCTTCGTTGTCTATGCCTGGTCGATCAACCCGTTCGAGAGCGCGTACTGCACGAGATCGGCCCGGGACTGAAGCCCGAGCTTCTGCATGATGTGCGCACGGTGCGTCTCCGTCGTGCGAACAGAGATGTACAGCTGCTTCGAGATCTCCTGGTTCGTGTGCCCGAGTGCCAGGAGTCGGAGCACCTCGTGCTCGCGCTCCGAAAGCGGATCGGCGGCGGCGCGGCGAGCGGCTTCTGCATCAGCGGTGATGAGGCGCGCGCCGAGTTCGGGATGGACATACCGGCCGCCGGCCGCGACTTCGCGGATGGCACTCACCACCTCCGTGTCTGCCGCCTCCTTCAGGACGTAGCCGCTCGCACCGGCGGCGAACGCCTGCCGAACGTATTGCGGGTCGTCCTGCATCGACAGGACGAGCACCTTCACGTCGGGATGCTCGTGCACGAGCTGTGGCAGTGCGTCGAGGCCGCTTCGCTCGGGCATGACGATGTCGAGGAGGATCACGTCCGGCTTCAGCGCCCGCGCCTGGAAGATGGCGTCGCGTCCGCTTCCCGCCTCCCCGACCGGCTCGAGATCGTCTTCCGCCTCGAGAACGAGCCGCAGGCCCTTCCGCACGACGGCGTGGTCGTCGACGATGAGGATTCGCGTCGTCATCGTGTCGGCACCTCGGCGACGAGCGTCGTCCCAGAGCCGGCGGCGGATTCGACCTCGAGCCTGCCGTCGAGCAGCGCGAGGCGCTCGCGCATACCGAGGAGACCGATACCGTCGCCCGATTGCCCGGGGTCGAATCCCGTCCCGTCGTCCTCGACGACGACAGCGACGCCGCTGCCCTTGCGCGTGAGGAGGATGCTGACGTTGTTCGCGTGTGAGTGCTTGACGACGTTCGTTAGCGACTCCTGCACGAGGCGGAACAGCGCGGTCTCGACCTCGCCCGGTAGACGCTCGTCGCCGATCGTCGAGTGGAACGTGACATTCAGCCCGGTTTGTTCGCCGAACGATGCCGTCAGCCGTTCGAGCGCAGGCACGAGGCCGAAGTCGTCGAGCACCGCCGGTCGAAGCTCGACGGCCAGTCGGCGCACGTCCTGGAGCGCCGACACAACGAGCTCGCGGACCTCCGCGACGGCCTCGCTCGCCGGGCCTTCTTCGAGCGGCTTGAGCCCGAGGAGGATCGACGTCAAGGCCTGGCCGGTCTCGTCGTGCAGCTCGCGTGCGAGACGTCGCCGCTCGAGCTCCTGCGCGGCGACGACGCGACGTAGCGCGTCGCCCGCGACCCGCTGAGAGAGATCGACGGCGACGGCGGCACGCGACGCGAACGTCTCAGCCAGCCGCAGATCATCGTCGGTGAAGCGTGCGTCGCCGGGCGCCTCCTTGTCGTGAACCTCGAGAACGCCGATGACGCGGTCTCGCGCCACGAGCGGCACCCAGAGCCCAGTACGAGCCGCCACTCGTCTTGCCACGCCCTGATTCACCTCGGGATCGTCGAGCACCGAGTCGACCCTCTCGCTCCTTCGCCGCTCGAGCACACGACCGCTCTTCGACTTCGAGCGCTGCATCGTTCGTCCGACGACGGCGTCCGCCAGCTCCCCTGCCGCTGCCGCGAAGCGCAGTTCGTCGTCGCCGCTCGGTAGGGCCACGCCGACGAACTTCGCGCCCAGCAGCTCGCGCAAGTGGCCGACGATGAGGTTGAGCAACGGCTCGAGGTCGGTCTCAGTCGCGAGCGCGTTGCCGATCTCGTTCAGCGACTGGAGCTGGCGCGACCAGCGCGTCGACGCCTCGTACAGGCGCGCGTTTTCGATCGACACGGCAGCTTGGCTCGCGAGGAGGGATACGAGCTCCTGATCCTCGTCGGTGAAATCCTCGCCGAGCTCCTTCTCGGTGAGATAGAGGTTGCCGTATGCGACGCCTCTCAGGAGGACCGGGACGCCGAGGAACGTCCGCATCGGCGGATGATTCGGCGGAAACCCGACGGAGCGCGAATCCTCGGACAAATCGTGTAGGCGCAGCGGCTTCGCGTCGTGGATGAGTGCGCCGAGAATGCCACGCCCGCGCGGGAGCGAGCCGATCGCTGCGTGCGTCTCCCGGTCGATCCCGTGCGTGAGAAAACGCTCGAGGCCGGACCCGCTCTGGTCGATGACGCCGAGCGCGGCATAGCGCGCGCCGGTCAGCGCTGCCGCGACCTCGACGAGGCGCTGGAGGACAGCATCCAATGAGAGCTCGGAGCTAACGGCGACACCCGCCTCGAACAACGCCCGAAGGCGGCTCTCGCCGGTCGGCGCTGCGTCCACGACATAAGCGTACTCAGGCAGGACGCCGGGCTGACTGCAGCCGCTCAACGAGCTCGTGCAGCGTGCCGGCGCGGTCGAGCGACGCGACACGGAAGCTGTCGCCCGCCCGACTCTCGATCACGAGCGTCGGGCGACCGGCCAGCCGGAGCTTCGGACGACGGTCGATGCGCACGTCCGCGACATCGTCATAGGAGAGCTCGCGCCCCGGGCGGCCTACGAGGCGCAGGAAGCCGCTCGCGACCTCGAGTCGTCCAACGCGCGGAACGCCATTATTCTCGCTCCATACGACGGCGTACGTCATGCGTTGATGGTCGGCTCGGCAGGACTGACCCACATCGGGGAAAACCCGCAATGCGCAGCGTTGCGACGCTGATGCCGCAACATCGCCCAGGCGCGACATTTGGAGGGACAAGGAGGTTGGACATGTTCAAGAACATCGTCTGGGCCACCGACGGATCCGAGTCCGCCGACCACGCCCTTGCATACGCGAAAGATCTCGCGTCGCGCAGCGACGCAAAGCTTTATGCCGTCCACAGCGACGAGCACTTCGCGGGAGGCCGAGCCTCAGGCATCCCCGTCCGCGTCGACGAGGACGAGCTCCGCTCGACGATCCGAGTGCAGGTCGAGGCTGCCCGAAGGGAGGGCTTCGACGCGTCGCTCGAGACCGTGCACTGCACGGCCGGACGGACATCGCACGCGATCGCCAAGTTCGCGCGGAGCATCGATGCGGACGTGATCGTCGTCGGGACGCGCGGACACTCGCCGCTCGCGGGCGCCCTGCTCGGGAGCGTGACGCAGGGGCTCCTCCACTCCGCTCCCTGCCCCGTCCTGGCGGTCGGACCTACGGCAGTTGCTGCGCAGGAGGATCAGGCACTTGCCGTCATCGGTGCTTGAATCCGACGCCATCGCGGCGGTGGCGACGGACGTCATCCTTCGCGATGGGTCGACGCTTCGGCTCAGGGCGCCCGATCGCAACGACGCGGGCGCCCTGCTCGCCTTCTTCGAGGGGCTTTCGCAGCGGAGCCTCTATCTGCGGTTCCACGGCCTGCCGCGGGTGGATCGCGCGATCGTCGAGCCGTATCTCGACCCGGATTGGGCGGAACGCGGCGCGCTCGTCGGCATGCTCGACGACCGCGTCGTCGCACTCGCGAACTACGTGCGCCTCCGCGACCGTACCGCCGCCGAGGCTGCCTTCGTGGTCGCGGACGAGTTGCAGGGCCACGGCGTCGGGACGCGATTGCTCGAACAGTTGGCGGCCCGCGCGGCGGCGGAAGGCATCGACCGATTCGTCGCCGAGGTGATGGCCGACAACGTGCAGATGCTCTCGGTCTTCACGAGCGCCGGCTTCGAAGTCGCGCGCGAGCTCGAGAGCGGCGAAGTCGAGGTCCGGTTCCCGATCGCCGCGACCGAGAGATTTCGGGCGCGCGTCGACGAACGCGACCACGTCGCCGTCGTCGCGTCACTGCGCCCCTTCTTCGAGCCGGAGACCGTCGCCGTCATCGGCGCGTCGCGGCGCCGCGGATCGATCGGCGGCGAGCTGTTCCGCAACATGCTCGAGGCCGACTTCGCCGGGTCGGTCTACCCGGTCAACCGCAAGGCCGAGCCGGTCGCCGGCGTGCACGCATACCGGTCGATCGGCGAGATCGGCGGCCCCGTCGACCTCGCGGTCATTTGCGTGCCGGGTGCGCAGGTACTCGACGCAGCGCGGTCGGCGCTCGGCGCGGGAGTGCGTGCGTTGTGTGTGATCTCGTCCGGGTTCGCGGAGATGGGCGCCGAGGGACGCGCTCTGCAGGAACGCCTGCTCGCGTCGGTTCGCGCGCACGGCGCGCGGCTCGTCGGGCCGAACTGCCTCGGTGTCGCAGCGCCCGCCATCGGGCTGAACGCGACGTTCGCTCCACGCGCGCTGCCTCCCGGCCGCATTGCGTTCTCGTCGCAGTCCGGCGCCCTCGGCCTCGCGTTGCTGGAGAAGGCCGCGGAGCGCAACCTCGGCTTCTCGTCCTTCGTATCCATCGGAAACAAGGCCGACGTCTCGTCGAACGACCTCCTCGAGTGGTGGGAGCAGGACGAGGGCTCCGACGTCGTCCTGCTCTATCTCGAGTCGTTCGGGAACCCGCGCAAGTTCGGGCGGCTTGCGCGGCGGGTCGCGCGTCGCAAGCCGATCCTGGCGCTGAAGGCCGGGACGACGGGCGCGGGCGCGCGCGCGGCAAGCTCGCATACGGCAGCTCTCGCCGGCTCCGACATCGCGATCGACGCGCTCTTCCGTCATGCGGGCGTCCTGCGGCCGCGCACGCTCGAGGAGCTCGTCGACGCCGCTGCGCTCTTCGCGAGCCAGCCGCTGCCCGCCGGCCGCCGAGTCGGCGTCGTCACGAACGCGGGCGGTCTCGGCATCCTCTGCGCCGACGCCTGCGAATCGTCAGAGCTCGAGCTGCCGGCGCTCTCCGACGACACGCGTCAGGCGCTCGCGGACCATCTTCCGGTCGAGGCGAGCGTCGCCAACCCCGTCGATCTCCTCGGCTCGGCAACCGCAGCCACATATGAGGCGGTGCTTCCGGCGCTGCTCGCCGATCCGCACCTCGACGCGCTCATCGTCCTCTTCGTGCCGCCGGTCGTCGCCGGCGCCGACGATGTCGCGGACGCGATCCGCCGCGCGGTCGAGACGAGTGCGACCGGAAAGCCCGTGCTCGCGGTCGTGATGAGCGCCGACGGCACGCCTGCGGCGCTGCGCAGCGCCGGCTCGCCCGTCGCCACGTTTCCCTATCCGGAGTCCGCCGCGCACGCTCTCGGCCTCGCCGCGGAGCGCGCAGATTGGCTGCGGCGGGCGGCGGGAAGCGTTCCCATCCTCGACTGCATCGACGTCGATCGAGCGCGACAGGTCGTCGCCAGCGCGCTCGACGGCTCGAGCGAAGCGTGGCTCGACGCCCAGGAGACGCGCACCGTGCTCGAGGCATTCGGCCTCCCGCTCGTGCCCGAGCGCGTGGCTGCGAGCGCGGACGCGGCGATAACGGCCGCGCGCGAGCTCGGCTACCCGGTCGTCGTGAAGTCGTCCATCGCCGGCGCGCACAAGACGGAGACCGGCGGCGTCGCGCTCGACCTGCGCAACGAGCTCGCCGTCCGCGCGGCCGTCGAGCGCATCGGCACGCCGGTGATCGTGCAGCCGCAGATCGAGGGCGGAGCCGAGCTTCTCGCCGGCGTCGTTCAGGATCCCGTCTTCGGGCCGCTCGTCGCGTTCGGGCCGGGCGGCGTGCTCGCCGAGCTGATCGGCGGCGCCGGCGTCCGGACGGCCCCCCTGACCGACGTCGATGCGGAGGAGCTCGTCCACGAAGGGAAAGCCGGGATCCTCGTGCGAGGCTTCCGCGGCGCGCCACCGGCGAACAGCGTGGCACTCGTGGAGCTCGTGCATCGTCTCGGACGCCTGGCCGAAGAGCTGCCCGAGGTAGCCGAGCTCGACCTCAATCCGGTTATCGCGCGCGAAGACGGGTGTGTCGCAGTCGACGCGCGCATTCTTGTCAAGGTTCGACCGGCTGGACGATCCGTGAAAGGCTGGTGACCACCGTGGTGGGTTCGACGCATCCGTTCGACATCGAAGCCGTCAAGAGCCGGCTCGCCGCCGGGAACGGCGGCTACGAGATCGTGCACGACTCCGTAGGCCTCGAGATCGGCGTGTACGTGCTCGTCGCACCGGAGCCCGACCGCCAGCAGCCGCACGAGGACGACGAGGTCTACATCGTTCTCGAAGGAAGCGGAACCCTCGAGATCGAGGGGGAGCCGGTCGAATTGCGCGAAGGCCACGCCATCTTCGTGCCGGCAGGCGCGGAGCATCGCTTCGTCGGCTACGAGCACCTTGCAGTGCTCGCGATCTTCGAGCGTCGCCCTCGCGCGTGAGCGAAGACTTCGGCCGACTCGACGCGTACTGGCGCGCGGCCAACTACCTGTCCGTCGGCCAGATCTACCTGCTCGACAACCCGCTCCTGCGCGAGCCGCTGCGGCGCGAGCACGTGAAGCCACGTCTGCTCGGCCACTTCGGGACGACGCCGGGGCTCAACCTCGTATACGCGCACATGAACCGCGCCATCCGTGCCCGCGACCTCGACGCCATCTACATCTGCGGTCCCGGCCACGGCGGCCCGGGCATGGTCGCGAACGCGTACCTCGAGGGGACATACAGCGAGCTCTACCGGCACATCGGCCGCGACGAGGCAGGCCTCAAGGAGCTGTTCCGGCAGTTCTCGTTCCCGGGAGGGATCCCGAGCCACGCGGCACCCGAGACGCCGGGCTCGATCCACGAGGGCGGCGAGCTCGGGTATGCGCTTGCGCACGCGTTCGGCGCGGCGTTCGACAACCCCGACCTCATTGTCGCATGCGTCATCGGCGACGGCGAGGCGGAGACGGGGCCGCTCGCGACGAGCTGGCACGGCAACAAGTTCCTCAGCCCGACGAGCGACGGCGTCGTGCTGCCGATCCTTCATCTGAACGGCTACAAGATCGCGAACCCGACGGTGCTCGCGCGGATCCCCGAGCACGAGCTCGTGTCGTTTCTCGAAGGGTGCGGCTGGCGGCCGCTCGTCGTCGCAGGCGACGATCCTGCGGCCGTGCACCGCGACTTCGCCGCCGCGCTCGACGAGGCGCTCGACGAGATCGCGACGCTGCGCGGAGCGGCCGCGCGGCCTCGGTGGCCGATGATCGTCCTCCGCACGCCGAAGGGATGGACAGGCCCGAAGGAGCTGGACGGCGTGCCCGTCGAGGGAACATGGCGCTCGCACCAGGTCCCTATCCCCGACGTGGACACTCCCGGCCACCTCCGCGCGCTGGAGGATTGGATGCGCAGCTACCGGCCGGACGAGCTATTCGACGACAGCGGAGGACTCATCCCGGAGCTCGCCGAGCTCCCGCCGCGCGGCGACCGCCGCATGAGCGCGAACCCTCACGCGAACGGAGGCGTCCTGCTTCGCGATCTCGAGCTGCCCGACTACCGCGCGTACGGCGTCGACGTACCCAAGCCGGGCGTAGGGACGAGCGAGGCAACGAGAGTGCTCGGCGGCTTCCTGCGCGACGTCATCGCGCGCAATCCCGAAGACTTCCGGATCTTCGGGCCTGACGAAACCGCGTCGAACCGGCTCGGTGACGTCTTCGCAGTCACCGAGCGCCAGTGGGAAGCAGAGATCCTCCCGACGGACGAGCACCTCGCTCCGGAGGGCCGCGTCGTCGAGGTGCTCTCAGAGCACCTGTGCCAGGGGTGGCTCGAGGGCTACCTGCTGACGGGGAGGCACGGGCTGTTCGACTGCTACGAGGCGTTCATCCACATCGTCGACTCGATGTTCAACCAGCATGCGAAATGGCTCAAGGTGACACGCGGCATTCCGTGGCGGCGGCCGATCGCCTCGCTCAACTACCTGCTCACCTCGCACGTATGGCGGCAGGACCACAACGGCTTCTCCCATCAGGATCCGGGCTTCATCGACCACGTTGTGAACAAGAAGGCGGAGATCGTCCGCGTCTATCTCGCGCCGGACGCGAACTGCCTGCTTGCGATCGCCGACCACTGCCTTCGGTCGCGCCACTACGTCAACGTCATCGTCGCCGGCAAGCAGCCGGCGCTCGACTACCTCACGATGGACGAGGCCGTCGCCCATTGCGCTCGCGGCATTGGGATCTGGGACTGGGCGTCGAACGACGACGAGCGCGAACCGGACGTCGTACTCGCATGCTGCGGCGACACCCCGACGCTCGAGACGATCGCCGCGGCGGCAATCCTGCGCGAGCATATGCCGAACCTGAAGGTGCGGGTGATCAACGTCGTCGATCTCATGCGCCTCCAGCCGGCGACCGAGCATCCGCACGGCCTCTCCGACGCCGAGTTCGACGCGCTCTTCACGGTCGACCGGCCCGTCGTCTTCGCGTACCACGGGTATCCCTGGTTGATCCATCGCCTGACCTACCGGCGCACGAACCACGGCAACGTGCACGTGCGCGGGTACAAGGAAGAGGGTACGACGACGACGCCGTTCGACATGGTGATGCTCAATGACCTCGACCGGTTCCACCTCGTCATGGACGTCATCGATCGGGTTCCAGGCCTGGGCGAGCGCGCCGCGCACCTGCGTCAGGAGATGGAGGACGCCCGTCTCCGTGCGCGGTTATGGACCCGCGAGCACGGAGAGGACGATCCCGCGATCCGCGACTGGACCTGGCCGGGCTGACGGTCCTCGTCGTCAACGCCGGCTCGACGAGCCTGAAGCTCTCCGTCGTGTCGGAGGACGACTCGACCGAGAGCATCGATTCCTTCGAGTCCTCGCCCGAACGGGTCGATGCCGTCGCGCACCGCGTCGTGCACGGCGGGGCCCGCTTCCGCAACGCGGTCGTCGTCGACGACGCCGTCGAGCGCGAGCTGGCGGCTCTCACAGAGCTCGCGCCGTTGCACAACCGCCCGGCCCTCGATGCGCTCGCCCACGCGCGTCGCGTCTTCCCCGACGTCCCGCACGTCGCGGTGTTCGACACGGCGTTCCACGTCACGATCCCGACGGAGGCCGCGACCTACGCGGTGCCGCAGGCGTGGCGCGACGAGTGGGATATCCGCCGCTACGGCTTCCACGGCCTCTCGGTCGAATGGTCCGCGCGGCGTGTTCAGGTGCCTCGCCTGGTCGTCTGCCACCTTGGCGGCGGCTGTTCGGTTTCCGCGGTCCTGGACGGCCGGTCGGTCGACACGACGATGGGCTTCAGCCCGCTGGAGGGCATTCCGATGGCGACGCGCTCGGGGTCGATCGACCCGGAGATCGTGCTCCGCCTTTTGCGGACGAAGCGGCTGGGAATCGAGGAGATCGAGCAGGCCCTCGAGTCCGAGTCTGGACTGCTCGGCATCTCCGGTGAGTCGTCCCGCGTCGAGGAGCTCGAGACGTCGGCCTCGGCGGAAGCCGCGCTGGCTCTCGCGGTGTTCACCTACCGCGTCGCAGGCTCCGTCGCGGCGATGGCGTCGCCGCTCGGCGGCTTGGACGCGATCGTGTTCACGGGCGGCGTGGGCGAGCGGTCGAGCCGCGTCCGGTCGGACGTGTGCAGGAGGATCGAGTTCCTCGGTTGCGCGCTCGACGAGCGCGCCAACGACGGCGCAGTGCCCGATGCGGTCATCTCGACCGCCGGCGCACCGGTCGCCGTGCACGTCGTCCGCGCGCGGGAGGACGTCGTCGCAGCCGGCGCAGCACGTCGCCTGCTCTGGTAGCCGCATGCGGGAAACCCGCAGCAGTCGGCGGTGAAGCGCGGATGCCGCGGCGGCGCCTGGAACCGACCATGTGGGAAGTCAACCCACAAGGAGTCGGGACATGAAGCGCACACTCACATTCGCAGTCGCACTCGCAGCAGCGTCGCTGCTCCTCGCCGCCGGACAGGCGTCCGCCGCCAAGACGCAGTCGGCGCCGACCCGCGTGACCGTCGTCATGCATGACCCCGGCTGCCACTGGTTCTCCGTCAACGGCGCGTACAAGCGGACGCTGACGGTGAAGGGGCCGGTCGCACTGTCCAACTTCGACATGTCCGCGCTGGAGATCGTGGGCGGACGCTCCGGAATGGTCAAGGCCGGCGTCGGCCGCAAGGTGACGCTCCTCCGCGGGACCTACAGGATCGTCATGGTCGGCCAGGCGAAGGACGACAACGTTCTCTCGCTGCTGGTGAAGTGATTCGGCCGTTCTGACCGTCCGCACCATGCCAAAGCCGGCCTCGCCCACGAGGCCGGCTTCGCCGTCTTCTGTCGCCTCACCCTCCCCTCACTCGCCGCGCAGCTGCGCAAGCAGCGCGGCGTACGCGTCGCGGTCGACAGGCAAGGGCACAGCGCGCTCCTCGTGCGTCGACAGGACGATCGCGTTCGCAAGCTCGAGCGAGCAGAGCGCAGCGCGCGCGGGTATGCGTGGCTCGCGACCGTCGAGGACGGCGGCGGCGAAGTCCGCGTGCACGTCTCGATGGTCGCCGCGGCCGGCCGGCAGCTCGACGACCTCGGCGACGCGCTCCGGCGCCGCGAACATCTCGGTCGCGCTCGTCAGATGCTCCGAGATCGGCGGCTCGAAGCGCTCAAAGACGAGCGACTCGCCGACGATCTCGATCCGGCCGCGGTCGCCGATGAGCTCGATTCGCTGCACCCCCGGCTCGAGCGTCGAGACAACCACGGTGCCGACGGCGCCGCCCGCGTATGACAGCAGTGCGGTCGCCGTGTCCTCTGCTTCCATCGGCTGCGCGCGCCGCTGCGCAACGCCCCACACGGTCAGGGGCCGTCCCGCGAGATGGCACAGGAGGTCGAGCGTGTGCGGCGCCTGGTTCATCAGGACTCCTCCGCCCTCGCCCTTCCACGTGCCGCGCCAGTCCGCGGTGCGGTAGTACGCATTCGGCCGGTACAGCGGGTCGACGATCGACGCGCGCACAAGCGTCCCGAGCCTGCCCTCTTCGATGAGTCGCCGGGCGGCTGCGATCACCGGCCGGAAGCGCTGCTGGAAGCAGACGCCGAGCAGGCGGTTGACCCGGTCTGCCGCGGCGATCATCGCGTCGGCCTCGCGGGTCTCGGGGGCGAGCGGCTTCTCGCACAGGACGTGCGCGCCCGTTTCGAGCGCCGCGATCGTCAGCTCGGCGTGCGACGGGTGCGGCGTGGCCACGACGACGACGTCGAGGTCGCACGCGAGCAGCTCGTTGTTGTCGGCGAAGGCGCGGCTGCCGTACTTGCGCGCGCGCGTGGCAGCCGCTTCCGTGTCGTGCGCCGTAATGCCGACGAGCTCGATGTCGTCGAGCGCCGCCATCGCCTCGAGATGCATCTCCGCGACGACGCCTGCACCGATCAAGCCGTAGCGCAGCGTCACGCGAGCTCCCTGAGTGCCGCGACGCAGTCGCGCGTCGCAAGCTCTCCGCTGCCGTCGCGCACGTAGTGCGTCTCGAACGAGAGATAGCCGTCGTAGCCGGCCTGCTCCAGACAGTCGAGCTGCGCGCGGAAGTCGACGATGCCGTCTCCGACCCTCGTCCACTCCCCCGCCGGGCTGACGTCCTTCAGGTGGACGTGCGCGATGCGGTCGACGATCGCGTCGAGGCCGCCGAGCCCGCTCCATGTACCCGGGTCGAGCATCGCGGCGTTGCCTGGGTCCCAGATGAGGCGCAGCTGCGGCGCGTCGGTCGCGTCGAGCGCGGCGCGCGCCTCGGCGGCGGTAGCGACGTTGCACTCGTGCTCGTTCTCGAGCGCGAGCGTGACGCCCGCTGCGTGTGCGCGCGCCGTCGCGTTGCGAAGCGCGCGGCCGAGATCGGAGAGGGCCGCGGCGGGGTCGGACTCGCGCCAGTAGCCGAACGCACGCACGACGGGCGCGCCGAGCGCGGTCGCGGCGCGCAGCGTTCCGGCAAGCACGGCGTCCTGGTCCTCGCCGCGGTCGCACTTGAGGAACGGCGAAGCGATCGCACAGACCGCGAAGCCTCGCCGGTCGAGCTCGTCGCGGATCACGGCGAGCTCGGCGTCGGAGCGCTCGACGACCTGCACGCCGTCGAGGGTGCGCAACTCGACGGCATCGATCCCGAGCTCCTCGCAGACGTCCAGGGCCGGCGCGAGGCCAGGGGCGATCTCGTCGGTGATGACGCTCAACCGCACCGACCGTGCTTGTATCACCTGGATGGATTCCTATCTCGAGGGTCGCGTGGCCGTTGTCACGGGAGCGTCGGGCGTGCTCGGCGGCGCGATCGCGCGCGGCCTGGCGGCCGCGGGCGCCCGGGTCGGGCTGCTCGCCCGGCGCCGCGACCGGCTGGAGGCGCTCGCGGCCGAGCTAGAAGGCGCATTCGTCCTCGAAGCGGATGTGCTCGACCGCGCGTCGCTCGAGCGCGCCCGCACGCAGCTCGACCGGCTCGACGTCCTCGTCAACGCCGCGGGCGGCAACGTGCCGGCGGCGACGACCGGCGAGCAGACCTTCTTCGAGCTACCGTCGTCCGCGATCGACGAGGTCGTGAAGCTGAACTTCAACGGCACGCTCCTCCCGTGCCAGATCCTCGGCGAGACGATGGCGGAAGGCGGATCGATCGTGAACATCTCGTCGCTCGCGGCCCACCGTGCGCTGACGCGCGTCGTCGGCTACGGCGCGGCGAAGGCGGCTGTCGAGAACCTGACGCGCTGGCTTGCCGTCGAGCTCGCGCCGCG
This sequence comes from uncultured Actinomycetes bacterium, assembly GCA_963744355.1. Lineage (GTDB taxonomy): Bacteria > Actinomycetota > Thermoleophilia > Gaiellales > Gaiellaceae > Palsa-739. Next base: position 1,401,764 of record CAVUTE010000001.1, on the reverse strand, counting down.
CGGCGTGCGGGTCAACGCGATCGCGCCGGGCTTCTTCGTCGGCGACCAGAACCGCGCGCTGCTCCTCGACGAGTCAGGCGCGCTGACCGAGCGCGGCGAGCGGATCGTCGCGGCCACGCCGATGCGCCGCTTCGGCGAGCCGCACGAAGTCGCAGGCACCGTCGTGTGGCTGGCAGGCGCGGGCGCGTCGTTCGTCACCGGAGTCGTCGTCCCGGTCGACGGCGGCTTCGACGCGTTCAGCGGGATCTAGACCCGGTACGCGCGCTTCGCGAGGTCGTAGGCGAGCTCGCGCGCGATGCGGCGCGCCTCGTCTTCGGTCGCGAAGCCGCCGGCGACCCGCCGCGCGAGCCAGCCGCACGTGCGGCGCCGCCAGAGGTCGTGCCGCGCCGGCAGCGCCGTGAGGGCACGCGCGTCGTCGACGAAGCCGGCCAGGTTGCGGATGCCGGCCGTCTCGACGACGCGATCGAGGAAGCGGTCGATGCCGAGCGGGCTGTCGTGAAACCACCACGGACACCCGAGCAGGACGGCGGGGTAGTGGCCGGCGAGGGGAGCGAGCTCGCGGCTGTACGTGCTCTCGTCGAGCGTGAACAGGATCAGCGTGAAGCCCGGGTCGTTGCCACACGCGTCGAGTAGCGGTCGCAGCCCGCGCGTCCAGTCGGCCGCAACCGGGATGTCGGCCCCGAGGTCGGAGCCGAAGCCTGCTGCGAGCGGCGCGTTGTGGTCGCGGAAGCTGCCGATGTGGAGCTGCATGACGAGGCCGTCGTCGAGGCTCATGCGCGCGAACTCGTTCAGCATGTGCGCCTCGAAGCTGCGCGCCTCTCCGGGTGACACCTGGCCTGCGAGCGCGAGCGCGAAGAGACGGGCGGCGTCGGCGTTCGAGAGCCGCGTCGTATCGGCGCTTGTGGCCGCGTGGTCGGTCGCGGTCGCGCCCATCTCCTTGAACGCGAGGCGCCGCTCGATGAGCATTTCGAGAAACGACTCGTAGTCCTCAACGCCAAGCTCGGCTACCGCCTGACGCCAGCCGGGGGCATCGAGCGCGACGACCGCGTCGGGGCGGAACGTCGGCCGAATCCTCGGCGCGAGGCCCTGGTGGTCGTCGAGCGAAGCGCCCACGGGATCGGTGGTCGCCAGGCACTCGACGCCGAAGCGGCCGAGCAGTGCCCGCGGAGCGAACTCCGCGCTCGCGAGCTGCGCCTCGATCGGGTCGTACGCGTCCGCCGTCGGCTCGTGGATCCCGAACACCCCTGCGAGCGTCTCGCGCAGCCAGAGGCCCGACGGCGTAAGCGCGAACAACTCGGCGTTGTCGACGAGGAGCTGCCAGACGTCGCGGTCGTCGCCGCGCGTCGCCTCGAGCGGCACGCCCTGCGAGTAGAGCATCCGGACGACGTAATGGTCGCTCGTGACGAACAGGCGCCCGGGCGGCTCGAGGCGCGCGTCCAGCCGAGAAAAGAGCCGTACGTCGATGTGTCCGTGCGGGCTGACGAGCGGCAGCCCGGCAACCTCGCGGTAGAGATCGAGCCCGAGCCCACCGCCCTCGATGTAACGGTCGGGCGACTCGACGAACGGCATGTCGCGGAAGCCTATGCGCCTAGCCTGCGAGACGGTGCGCAAGCTGCGTGCGCGACTTGACGTCGAGCTTGCGGAACACCTTGCGCAGGTGGTACTCGACCGTGCTCGGACTGATGAACAGCTGAGCGGCGATCTCGCGATTCGTCTGTCCCTGCGCCACGAGACGCGATATCTGGGCCTCCTGCGGCGTGAGGTCGCCAAGTGTCTCGACGGTCCGCTTGCGAGCATGCTCGCCCGTGGCCAGCAGCTCGCGTTCTGCGCGCTGCGCGAATGCCTCGGCGCCCATGTCGGTGAAGAGCTCGAGCGCCTTCCGTAAATGCTCACGGGCGTCGACGCGGCGGCGCTCGCGCCGAAGCCACTCTCCGTACAGGAGGTGGGATCGCGCGAGCTCGATTCGCACGCGCGAATGCGACAGGCGCTCGATCGACTCGCGGTACGCACTGTCTGCGACCTCGCCTTCGCTCCCAAGCGCACGGACACGGGCTTCGATTCCGCTCAGCCAGTCGGACTGAGTCACGCTTGTCCGCTCCGAGATCCACTCGAGCGCGAACTCGAGCCGGGCGCTGTCGCCGGTCCTGGATGCGGCTTCCGCCAGTTCGGGCAGGAGCCACGTCCCGTAGCCGATCGGATCGGACTGCATCGCCTCCCAGGCTGCGTCGGACGCCACGTCGTGTCGGCCGAGCCCATTCGAGAGAAGAGCGCGCGCGTAGTTGTTGGACGTCCATCCGCGTTTGGCCGACTCCGCCGAGGTGATCTCGATCAGTTCGGACGCCGCGGCATCATCGCCTCGCCAGGCCGCGAGGATCATCGCCCCGTTCACGGGCGGTGCGTTCCCCGTCGTCTCGGCGACCAGACGCGCTTCGTCGATGAGGTGCGCTGCTTCGGTCAAATCGCCGGCCAGCATGCGGTTCCTCGCGACGAAGGTGAGCGCGAAATGCAGCTGGCCGTACGCGCCCGTGTCGCGGGCAACCTGAAGCTGATGCGTCTCGAGGAGATTCAATGCCTCGTCGTCCCACAACTCGAGCGCGACGACGTGCCCGTTCCGCGCGCCGGAGAGCGAGAGCCATCGCCGGCCCTCCTCGCCCGACACGTCGAGCGCGAGCAGATGCTCGAGTGCACGAGCGAGCGTCGGCGCCGCAGCCGCGTATCCGTCGGTCAGGCGGACGGCGAACGCATCGAGCAGAAGGTCGACCATTCGAGGCGCAACCGTGGCCGGCGGCGCCGCACGGGCGGCTGCCGCAGCGGCAGCAGCGCCGCCGTCGATGTCGATGTCCCTGGCCATCGCGCCGGACAGCGCCTCGAGGTACGTCTCGCGGGCAAGCTCGGGATCGAGCGACTCGAGCCGGCGCGCGGCGTCCATGTACAGCCGTCCGGCGTCGCCGGCTCGCCATTGCTCCGACGCGACCTGGGCTCGCAGCAGATCAACTCGAATGCGGCAGATGCTCGTCGAGCGCGGCCGGCTCGACACGGTCGAGCAGCCCGAGTGCAGCCTCGAGGTCGCCGGCCTCGCGTTTCGCGGCCGCGGCCGCGAGCAGGCGCTGCGCGCGTTGTGTCGACTCGGGTGACAGCTCGGCTGCGCGCTCGAGGAATGCAGCGACGGCAGACGACCCGCCTCGCGCCTGCGCCCGCGCGGCGCAACGTTCGAGCTCGGCGGCGACGTCCTCGTCGGGAATCGACGCTGCCTGCGCTCGGTGCCACGCGCGCCGGTCCGGATCGACGTCCGGCTCCGTCGCGTCCGCCAAAGCAGCGTGAGCGTCGCGCCGCTCGCTCGGCCCGGCCGCGCGATAGACAGCCGAGCGGACGAGCGGATGGCGGAATATCACGCGCGACCCGACGACCAGCAAGCCTTCCGCTTCAGCGGTGTCCGCAACCGACTCGGGAATGCCGAGCAGCTCCGCAGCACGCCACAGGAGCGCCGGGTCGCCGACCGGGTCGGCAGCTGCCAGGAGCAGCAACCGCTGCGCATCGCGCGGGAGCGTGGCCAGTCGGCGCGCGAAGCTCTGCTCGATCCCGGCCGACAAAGGCACCGCCTCCGGCAGGCCGAACCCACCGGCGAGCTGGGCGGGCGTGAGGCCGCGCGGCAGCTCGATGATCGCGAGCGGATTGCCCCGCGTCTCGACGACGATCCGTTCGAGGACCTGCTCGTCGAGCCGCGCGAGCAGGACGGAGTCGAGGAGCGCACGCGCATCGCGCCGGCCGAGCGGCTCGACGCGGAGCTCGGCGAAACCTCGCAGCGCATCGATCGGCGCTCGCGCCGCGAAGACGATCGCGACCCTCTCGGCGAGGAGACGGCGTGCGACGAACCCGAGCACGCGGGCCGACGCACGGTCGAGCCACTGCGCGTCGTCGACGACACAGAGCAGCGGCTGCTCCTCCGCCGCCTCCGACAACAGGTTGAGAACGGCGAGCCCGACGAGGAACGGATTTGGGGTCTGGCCGGCCTTGAGCCCGAGCGCGACCTCGAGCGCGTCGCGCTGGGGATCAGGCAGGCCCTCCATGAAGTGGAGGTTCGGCGAGCACAGCTGTTGGAGGGCCGCGAACGCGAGCTCCATCTCGCCCTCGACGCCGACCGCGCGCGCGATGCGGAAGTCCGCCGCCGTCTCGATCACCTGTTCGAGCAGCGCGGTCTTGCCGACGCCCGGCTCGCCGTACACCGCGATGACGCCGCCGTGACCGTCGCGCGCCGTGTCCAGCAGACGGTCGAGAGCCTCCCGCTCGCGCTGCCGGCCGAGCAGCTGCTCGGCGGGTGCCTTCGTGACCATCTCGGGAGCATGCCAGCGCGGCTGAGGACTACGGGTTTCCCGGATGCGATTGCCGGGCCGCCGCGGCCACCATCCGCGCCATGACAACCACCATCATCGGCGTCGGCAATCTGGGCGGGACGGTTGCACGGCACCTCGTGAACGGCGGCGAGGACGTCGTCCTGGCCGCGAAGGACGAACCGCGGGCGCAGGCGCTCGCAGACGAGCTCGGTCCCCTCGCCCGCGCCGCTTCCGTGGCAGACGCGATCGGCGAGGCCGACACGGTCGTCCTCGCCGTGTGGCTCGACCCGCTGAAAGACGTGCTCGCCGAATACGCACAACGGCTCGACAGCAAGGTCGTCGTCGACCCGACGAACCCGATCGGATTCGAGAACGGGCAGATGACCCGGACGCTTCCGGAAGGACAGTCGTCCAGCTCGGTCGTCCGCGGCCTGCTCCCCGCAGGCGCGCAGTACGTCAAGGCATTGGGGTCGCTCGGAGCGACGCAGTGGGCGGACGCTGCAAACCGCGATCCGCTCGTCGTGTTGTTCTACGCGACGGACGACGGCGCCGCGGAGGCGACCGCAAAGCGCCTGATTCGCACCGCCGGCTTCGAACCGATGGACGTGGGAGGCCTCGCCGCTGTCGGCCGGATGGAAGGTCCGAGCGGCGACCTCCAGGGCCAGGTACTCGACCTCGACGGTGCTCGAGCCTCACTCGCGACGGAAGGAACAACATGAGCACGAGCACACTCCCGGACTACGCGCCCATCCCCGCCTCGGCCATGGGTCCCGCGCTCAACGAGCAGGGGTACTACGTCGGCCGTGTCGAGCGGAACCTGTACTGGATCACCGACGGTGTGTACCAGTGCGCGTTCCTGACGACGCCGGACGGCGTCGTGCTCCTCGACGCGCCCCCGACGATCGGAAACAACATCCAGCGTGCGATCGACGAGATCGCAGCGGCGAACGGCGTCAGCAACAAGGTCGAGTACTTCGTCTACTCGCATCACCACGCCGACCACATCGGCGCGGCGTCACTCTTCGACAAGAACGTCACGCGGATCGGCCACGAGGAGACGCGGCGCCTGCTGCTGCGCGACGACGACCCGGCGCGGCCTCCGAACGAGGAGACGTTCGGTGATCGCCGCACGCTCGAGATCGGCGGCGAGCGCATCGACCTCGCCTGGTACGGCCCCAACCACTCGCCCGACAACATCGTCATCCACCTGCCCGACCACGACACGCTCATGCTGATCGACATCGTCAACCCGGGCTGGGTGCCGATCTTCCAGTCCAACCTGTCGGAGGACATCCCCGGCTACCTCGAGGCGCCGGCGACCGCGCTCTCCTACTCGTGGAAGCACTTCATCGGAGGCCACAACGGCCGTCTCGGCACGCGCGACGACATCGCGGTGCACCAGGAGTACATGAACGATCTCGTCGAGAGCTCGAGGAAGGCGATCGACTCGGTCGACGGGACGCCGTACTACCAGCAGTACGGCGCAAACTCCTGGGCGGCGATCAAGGCCATCCTCGAGGAGACCGCACGCAGGACGGCGGAGCCCGTGACCGAGAAGTGGACGGGCAGGCTCGCCGCCGCCGACGTGTTCACCGAGGACGTGGCGTTCCAGGTGATGCAGTCCGTCCGTCTCGACCTCGGCTACGGCTCATGGGTGCATCCGTGACCGAAACGTTCCCGGAGTTCGCTCCGATACCGCGCTCGGCGCTCGGCCCCGCCGTGAACGAGCAGGGGTACTACGTCGGGCGCGTCGAGCGGAACCTCTACTGGGTCACCGACGGCACGTACCAGTCCGCGTTCCTCACCACGTCGGACGGCGTCGTGCTGCTCGACGCGCCCCCGACGCTCGGGAACAACATCAGGCGCGCGGTCGACGAGATCGCTTCCGCCGACGGCGTGAGCAACGAGATCAACTACCTCATCTACTCGCATCATCACGCCGACCATGTCGGGGCGTCGTCGCTGTTCGACAAGAACGTCACCCGCATCGGCCACGAGGAGACTCGGCGGTTACTGATCCGCGACAACGACCCGGCGAGGCCGCCGAACGAGGAGACCTTCCAGGATCAGCGGACGCTCGAGATCGGAGGCGAACGAATCGATCTGGCCTGGCACGGGGCCAACCACTCGCCCGACAACATCATCATCCATCTCCCCGACCACGACACGCTCATGCTGATCGACGTGGTCAATCCGGGCTGGGTGCCCGTGTACATCTCCAATCTGACGGAGGACATCCCCGGCTACCTCGAGGCGCCCGCGAACGCGCTCGCCTACTCGTGGAACCACTTCATCGGCGGCCACGTCGGACGGTTGGGAACGCGCGACGACGTGAAGCTCCATCAGCAGTACATGTCCGACATCTCCGAGAGCGGAAGGAAGGCGATCGACGCGGTCGATCCGAGGACCTATTACGCGCACTACGGCGAGAACAAGTGGGCCGCGGCCAAGGGCCACCTCGACGAGACCACGCGTCTCGCCGCGGCGCCGGTGATCGAGAAGTACACGGGCGTGCTCGCCGGCGTCGACATCTTCACCGAGAGCACGGCGTTCTGGGTGATGGAGTCGATCCGCCTCGACCTCGGTTACGGCTCGCAGGTGCACCCCTGATGGCCGGCAGCGTCTATCGCGATCCGGCCGGCGACCACCTGCTCACGCCGCAGAACGCAGCGCTCTTCGTCATCGACTATCAGCCGTCGCAGATCGCAGCGGTGAACTCGATGGACCGCGACCTGCTGCTCGCGAACATCGTCTCCACGGTGAAGACCGCGAAGGCCTTCGGGCTTCCGATCATCCATTCGACGATCAACGTCGCGACGGGACGCGGACAGCCGACCGTGCCGGAGCTCGCCGAATTGCTCGCGGACTACCCGCCGATCGACCGGACGACGACGAATGCGTGGGAGGACACGGAGTTCGTCGCGGCCGTGCGCGCCACCGGTCGCCGCAAGCTGATCGCCTGTGCGTTGTGGACGGAGATCTGCATGGCCTTCCCCGCGCTCGACGCGTTGAGGGAGGGCTACGACGTGTATCCCGTCGTCGACGCCATCGGCGGCACGAGCGAGGAGGCGCATCGCGCCGGCCTCGAACGGGTCGTCCAGGCGGGAGGCCAGCCGGTCGGCTGGGTTGCGCTCGCCGTCGAGCTCCAGCGTGACTGGGCGCGCGAGGAGACGGTGGCTGATGTAATCGAGATCGTGCTCACCGAGAGGCTGCTCAAGGGGTCGTGACCGCTGCGGCCGCCGATCCCGAGGCGCGCAAGTTCCTCCGCAACGCGGACCCCGTTCTCGCACGGCTGATCGACGCGCGGCCGGACTTCCGTCCCGGCGCGTGGAAGGACGAGCTCCCGCCCCTCGACGCGTTCGGGACACTCGTCTTCCAGGTCGCGGGCCAGCAGCTGTCTGTCGCCTCGACCCGGGCGATCATCTCCCATCTCCAGGAGCGATTCGGCGGACACATGCCGTCGGCGGCCGAGCTGCTCGCAGCCGACCCGCAGGTGCTGCGCGACAGCGGCTTCTCCGGTCGCAAGGGTCAGACCTTGCGCGCGCTCGCAGAACGGTTCGTCGACGGCCGCCTGAGCGACGAAGGGCTCGCTCGCATGACGGACGACGAAGTCGAAGCGGCACTCACCGAAGTGCCCGGCATCGGACCGTGGTCGGCGCGCGGATTCCTGCTCGTCGCGCTCGACCGGCCCGACGTCTACCTCACCGGCGACATCGCGCTGCGCCGAGCGATTCAACGCACCTACGAGCTCGACCATGTTCCCACCGAAGTGGAGTTGGCCGAGATATCGGACCGCTGGCGCCCCTACCGGAGCCTCGCAGTGAGCTACCTCTTCGCATCCGAATACGACGGGTAAGTCAGTGGTTGTGCAGCGGGAACTTGCACGCGACCGCCGCGCGTAGGAACGCCGGCGACTGCGGATCGACCGTGGATGGGAACACGAAGATCGCTCCGTCGATGTCGGACACCAGGCGAATGGCGCCGCCGAGGGAGGCCGGGACCGAGGTCCCCGGGTCAGGGAAGTTCGGAATGCCGTGCCGACGCATGCACTCCGCCGCCTTCACCATCTGCGCCAGCCACTGTGTCGTGGGGTGGGTCTGCATGCCGGGAGCGAGCCCGCTGGGCTGAAACTTCGCGCACTTCGCCTGCGCCGTCCTGAATGCGGGCGACGAGGGATCGACTCCACTGCTCACGCCGAACTGGAAGCCGCCGCCGCTCGGGTCCGGGAAGTTGGGCTCGCCGTGGGCGCGCATGCACGCGGCGAACTCGAGCAAGCTCTTCTGTACCTGCAGCTGCGGCTGGCTCGCCGGAGGACCGGAGCCGCCCGCGACCGACGGCGGCTTCGAGCTGCCGCACCCTGCCAGCGCTGTTGCCGCCGCCGCGGCGAGGATCGCGAGCCCGCCCGCGCTCTCACGGGCCCGCATTCTTGATCGCCTCTTCGACCTTCGCGGCAGTGAGCGCGCCATGCGACGCCGGCAAGCACGCTTGCACGACATGGAGAACCGCCGGTGCGTGCACGTCGATGCCCTGGGCCTGGACCATCTCGACCGAGAGCTGACCCTGCGCGGTCGGATCGGGGAAGCGGGCCACGCCATGGCTTCGCATGCACTTGGCGAACGACAGCTCGTCCGCGAGCTGGGCACGCTTCTGCGCAGCTGTTTGCTGGCGTCCGAGACTGCCGTTCGGGGCCAGGTGGATGCATGCCGTCTGGGCCGCGTTGAACTTGTGTGGGTTGAGTTGCGCGTTGGCTACGACTTGCGTCTTCGGGATCTCTCCGCTGCCATCGGGGTCGGGGAAATTCGGCACCCCGTGGGCGCGCATGCACTGGGAGAAGGCGACGAGCCCAGTTTGCGTCGACGCGGTCGTCGTGGTCGCGGAAGAGCCGACGTTCGCAACCCCCGGCGAGCTGCTGCCGCCGCCGCCACAGCCGGCCGCGAGCAGCGAGAACGCGGCAACCGCGAAAACAGAGATGAGGACAAGTGGATGGCGCATGGTGATCCCTTTCATGCTCATACGGTTCGCAGCGCCTCGGTCGGCGACATGCGTGCGGCTCGGACTGCGGGAAGAAGGCCGGCGAGAGCGCCGATGACAAGGGCAGCGGCGAGACCGCCCGCCCACGCGGTGATGGGGATGGCGATCTGCCAGTGCTTGGTGAGGGCGTAGACGGCGGTCGAGGCAACGCCCGCGGAAACTCCGGCGACGCCTCCGATGACCGCGAGCAGGATCGCTTCGGAGAGGAATTGGGTGCGGATGTTCCGCTTGGTCGCGCCGAGGGCGCGGCGGAGACCGATCTCGGAACGGCGCTCGAGAACGGAGATGAGCATGATGTTTCCGACGCCGACGGCACCGACGAGCAGCGACACCGCGCCGAGGCCGAGGAAGAGACTGTTGAGCGCGCCCTGCGCTTCGGCACGCGCAGTGAGCGCGGCGGAGGGCTGACTGACCTGAACTTCGTTCGGCGCCTCTGGGTTCGCGGTGGCTCCGAGCACGGTCTGCACGGCCGCGGTCTGGCTCGTGACCGAGCGGACGTAGATCGTCGTCGGGTGGCCGTCGAAGTCGAGGTACCGCTTCGCGGCGGGGAATCCGACGAGGACGGACGCGTCGATCTCGGGCGCAAGCGTCGCCGAGTTGAGGATGCCCGCGAGGTAGAACCACATCCCTCCCAGCCAGATGCGCTCGCCCGGGTAGAGGCGGTCGATACCGAGTCGCTGCGCGGCCGCGTAGCCAAGCACGGCGACCGGCTCGTGCGCGGTCGCCGCGTTGAGGTATTGACCGGTGGCGACGGTGGCGCCGACCGTCGCCGGCAGGCCGAGGCTTGCCGCCTGCACCGAGAGCGCGTTCGTGTTGACGGACGGGATGAGCGGGCTGCGGTAGACGTTCGCGCTCGTCGAGCCGGTGTACTGGACCTGCTGCACCGGGCCGATACGAGAGATCATTCCCGGGGCCGCGAGCGGGAGCTCGGCGGTTTGCCCGAACAACGTCTGGCCGTTTTGGACGGTGAGCAGGTTGGTGCCGAGCTTGTCGATCTGCGCAAGCAGGCCCGCCTGCGACGAAGAGGAGAGGCCGAGGACGGCGACGATCGCGGCAACGCCGATCGCGATCCCGAGTGCCGACAGTGCTGCGCGCATCCGCCGTGTGCGAAGGCCGACGCTGGCGATCCGGGCGAGATCGGAGAGACGCAGCCGCGGCGGCTCGACGTTCATCCGCGCGGCAGGTTCAGGAGCGAGAACGCGGTTCGCACCGAGCTGCCCTTGACGGTGGCGATCACGGCATATCCGCCCATTGACGCGTCGGCGGTGAACAGCGGCCCAACCGCGATGCCGTTGCGGTTCGTCTTGACGCGGACGACGCGGCTCACGTGACGGTGCCGAATGCTGAAGCGTCCGCTCGGTCCTTTGACGGGAGCAGCGAAGGTGATGGTGACGCCTGCAACCGGGTTCCCGTTCTTGTCGGTGACACTGACGGCGAGGGGGATCGCGAAGCGCGCGCCGATGGTCGTGGACTGGCCGTTGGCGGCGCCGGCAGTGATGCTCGATGGTGCCGCGGCGACGTTTTCGAGCACGTATTGCGTCGGCTGTGCGCCGAGAGCAGTTGCGGTCGCCGTGAAGCTGCCGGCGGTCTTGTCGGCGACGAGCGGAGGTGCGGTCGCGAGCCCGTTGGCGTCGGTGAGCGCGGTCGCCTGGCCCGTGCCGCCCAGGAAGTTGGCGGTGGCGCCGTTGTCGGCGGCGGTGATTGCAAAGGTGACCATCGCACCTTCGATCGGCTGTCCGTTGGCGTCGACGAGGCGCGCCTGCAATGACGATCGATAGCGACTGTCGACCGTGGCCCGGGCGTCGTGCGTCGAAGTTTGGAGCGCCGTCGTCGTCGCGTGGTTGTCGAGCGTGTACATGGCAACCGTCGAGACACCGTCGGTGGAGGCGGTCGCGCTGAACCTTCCGGGCACGCCGTTGGCGACGAGCGGCGGCGACGTGGCGAGACCGTTCGAATCGGTCGTCGCACTCGGTGCGCCGCCGAGGAAGTTCGCACTCGCGCCCGTGGTCCCCGGGAGAAGCGCGAACGTGACGCTCGCGCCCTGCACCGGGTTGCCGTTCGCGTCGGTGACGCGCGCCTGCAGCGGCTGCGCGTAGTTGCCGTTGACGGTCGCCTCTTGGCTCGAGGTGCCGGTCGCCGTAATGGATGCGGGAAGCCCGTTGGCGGTATTCGAGAGCGAGAGCCCGACGGTGCCGTAGTCGGAGTGCGCATCGACCGAGTAGCTGCCGACGGTGAAGTTGGCCGTGAATGTCGGCGCCGTCGCCACTCCCTGGGAATCGGTCCCGACGTACGCCTCGCGCGATCCGCCGGCGGCAAAGATGCCGCTCGCGCCACTGCCGGGCGCGTCGAAGTTGACGGTGACGCCCGCGAGGTTTCCAGTGAGGGGACAGCCGTTGGTATTGCCGAGCGCGACCTGCAGGTTCTGCGCGAACGGCTTGCCAAGCTGGGCTTGCTGGCCGCTTCCGCCCACGAGCACGAGCTCATTCGGCTGGTTCGACGTCGGGCAGGCGTTCGCGCCTGCGCGTGCGCTCCCGGCGGGCACACTGAGTGCGGCGGCGAGTGCGCCGAGGACGAGGACGCGCATCATGTGATTTCCCCCTTGCGGCCGTCGGAGACGACGCGCCCGTCCAAGAGCGAGATCTGGCGCGGAAAGCGGGCCGCGATCTCGTGCTCGTGGGTGATGACGACGATGGTCGCCCCTTCGGCGTTGAGCTCGTCGATCAGCGCCATGATCGCCTGGCCCGTCGCGCTGTCGAGGTTGCCTGTCGGCTCGTCGGCGAGCATGATCGCGGGCCGCCCGACGAGCGCGCGCGCGATCGCGACCCGCTGGCGCTCCCCGCCGGACAGCTGCGTCGGCCGTGACTGCAAGCGGTCGCCGAGGCCGACGCGAGACAGCGCCTCGGCTGCGCGCTCGCGCCGCTCGCTTACCGCTGCTCCCGCGTACAGGAGACCGTCGGCGACGTTCTCGAGCGTGGTCGAGTGCTCCGCGAGGAAGAACTGCTGGAACACGAATCCGATTCGCGTCGCGCGCACTGCGGCAAGCTCGCGATCGGACATCTCGGCGACGTCGAGGCCCGTGATCGATACCCGCCCGGAACTGGGCCGTTCGAGTGTCCCCATCAGATGCAGCAGCGTCGACTTTCCGGAGCCGGACGGGCCGACGATCGCGACCAGCTCGCCGGCTTGAACGGTGAAGCTGACGCCCTGCAGCGCAGCGACGGGCGAGTCGGACCCGTACGTCTTCGTCACCGATTCCAGCTCGAGCGTTGCTGTCATGAGGCGGGAACCACCACGCGTTGCCCGACCGCAATCCCGTTACCGGACACCTGAACCACTCCCGCCGCGTCGTCGAACAACCCGACGCTGACGCCGACCAACTGGTGGACGCCCGTCGGCTCGACCACTTCGACCGCGTAGCCGCCACCCGCGAGCGCGAGCAGTGCGTTCACGGGCACGGCGAGCACGTTGCGAACCGTCGCGGTCGTGATCGACACATCGACCGGCGCCTGGTCGAGCCGTCCCGTGGCCGCCGGACGGTCGGCTGTGACGTCGACTTCGATCGTCGGCGTGCTCGGCCCGTTGCCGTTGTCGGCCGGGGCCGTCGCCACCGTGCCGACGTAGGAGACGTGCCCAGGCGTCGTGGAGTTGTCCGGAAGCGTGATCTGCACCGGATCGCCGACCTTGAGGCTCGACTGCTGCGATGCGTCGAGGGCGATCGTCACCACGCGGCGCGTCGAGGTAATGCCGAGCACCGGCCCGGCTTGCACCGGTGAGCCTGCCGTCGGCGTCACGCTCGTCACCCGCACCGCGGCCGGCTCGAACACCACCGACCCGAGCGGCAGTTGCCCGGTCGCCGACACGTGATGCTCCGACTGGAACCGCTCGATCGCACTCGTGGTCGCCGAGGTGAACACGTCTCCGCTCGGCGCTCCATAACCGCGCAGGTTGCGGTTCAACTCGGCGACGTCCGCACCGGCGGACATCCCCGGCATGAACGCGCGCGAGGCAGGCACACGGCCGTAGAGAAGGAATGCGGGCTCACCACCGATCGCGTACAGCGGCTCGCCGCGGCGGACGATCTGCCCGACGTTCGGCAGCATCGTGTACACCGCGTTCTGGCCGTACGTTGCTTCCGACGCCGCACCTTGGTCGAGCGTGGCTTGCGCGGCCGAGAGCGCCCGCTGATCGTCCTGCACCTTGCCGGTCGCGGCGGTGAAGTTCTGGCGGTCCGCTGACACTGCCTGCGCGTCGGTCGCGCACGGGCCGGCGCTCTCGGCGGCGCTGCCGCCGCGGCAGTCGACCGCGAGCTTGCGCAGGTCGGCGTCCAGCGACGCCTGCGCCTGCGCGAGTGAACGCCCGTCGGCGGCGAGCGTCTGCTGCGCCGCGGCCACCGACTGCTGCGCTTGCTCGAGGCTCGCCGGCGCAGTCCCGCTCGGCACCGAGACCGTCGACGCATCGGCGTAGCCGAGTGTCGCGCTCACCTGCGTCTGCTGCGACAGATCCTGCCGCTTCACCGTCGTCAGCGAGATGCCGGCCGCGTTGTCGGAGACGCCGTTCGCGGCCGGCGAACTACCCGAGAACGGATCCGTGATCGCCACCACCACCGCGACGACAATCACCAAGACCCCGACCCCGACCACGAGCCGCCGCCCCCGACGCGACAGACGGATCATCCGCCGCCCTTGAACGGAAGGTTTCCCTTGCAGGCCCGCTGGGCTTTCTGGAAGGTCGGGTTGTTCGGGTCGAGGTCGCTGCCGGGGCCGACCCGGATCTGAAGGCCGCCGTTGGACGGGTCGGGGAAATCCTTGACCCCGTGCGCGCGCATGCAGGCCGAGAAGGCGAGCGCGCTTTTGCTGCTGCTGCGCGATCTGCGCCGCGGTCGGCTGACCGCCGTTCGGGAGCAGCTTGTCGCAGACAGTTCGCGCGGACCTGAACGTCGGCGAGCTCGGATCGATCCCCTCCCCCGAGTGGATCGTGATCTGACCCTGGCCGTTCGGGTCGGGGAAGTTCGTCGACCCCGTGCTTGCGCATGCAGGCGGAGAACTTCGGCCCATCCGCGATGTCGACGTTCATCGCGATCTGGAACTGGCTGCCGGTCCGCCGCTCGGTCCGCCGAACGCCTTCACCGACGGCGACGACCCGCTCTGTGTCGTCGTCGTGCCAGGAGTCGTGGAGCCGGCGACGCTCGCGATCCCTGGGGCGTGCCCGCCGCCGCCGCAGCCGGCCGCAAGGAGCACGAAGGCGCCAACGGCGAATGCGGAGGTGAGGATCATGGGACGGCGATTGCGCATGCCGAGAGGAATAACCCCGAATCGGTTACGGCGGGGGAACAGAACCTGTTACCTGTGCGTAACCGGTGCTGATGCATCCTTGAAACCGGCAGAGGGAGGCTGAACCGCGGATGCGGGTGCTCGTCGTCGAAGATCACAGGGAGCTCGCCGCCACCATTGCGGTCGGGTTGCGCCGCGAAGGAATGGCCGTCGACATCGCTTTCGACGGCGAGGACGCGTTGCGACACGCAGCAGGAGACAACTACGAGGTGATCCTGCTCGACCGCGATATTCCCAAGATCCACGGCGACGACGTGTGCCGCGCGCTCGTTGCGCGCGGATCGCGCTCGCGCGTGCTCATGCTCACCGCCGCCGACGCCATCGAAGATCGCGTCGACGGTCTCGGTCTCGGCGCCGATGACTACCTCCCGAAGCCGTTCGCCTTCGCCGAGCTCGTCGCGCGGATCCGCGCACTCGCCCGCCGGAGCGAAACGGTTCACTCGCCGCTGCTCGCTCGCGGAGATCTCCGCCTCGACACCGTGCAGCGCGTTGCAACGCGCGCCGGCCGCCGACTCGAGCTCAGCAGCAAAGAGCTCGCAGTGCTCGAGCTCCTGCTCGCCGCCGCCGGCGCCCCCGTCCCGACCCGCGAGCTGCTCGCCCGTGGCTGGGACGAGTACGTCGACCCCGACGGTAGCGTCGTCAAGGTCACCATCAGCCGCCTGCGGCGCAAGCTCGGCGACCCGCCGATGATCGAGACGGTCCCTCACACCGGCTACCGGATCAATCCGTGACGATCAGGCTCCGGCTGACGCTCATCTACGGCGGGCTGTTCCTCTGCTCCGCGGTGGCGTTGCTCGCAATCACCTACACGCTCGTGAACCACCAGTACACGAGCACGTTCTTCGTTAGCTCCGGCCGGCAGGCGTTGATCGCCAAGGCGTACACCGCCAAGGGTCTGCTCGGCGTCGGCCCAGCGCCGAAAGGGTTCGTCGTGCCTGTCGGTCCGAATACGGTCATCACCAACTCGAAGCTTGCGGCCGCCGCTGCACAGGGACAGTCGGACGCCGCTGTGCACAAGCTGTTTATCGACTCCGCGTTCGCGCTCGCGTTGATGGCGGTGATCTCGCTCTGGCTCGGCTGGGTGATCGCCGGACGCGCATTGCGCCCGCTGCGGACGATCACCGAGACCGCGCGGGAGATCTCCGCGAGCAGCCTGCACCGCCGGCTCGACCTCGCCGGCCCCGACGATGAGCTCAGGCAGCTCGGAAACACCGTCGACGGACTGCTCGGCCGCCTCGAGACGTCTTTCGAGGCGCAACGACAGTTCGTCGCCAACGCGTCGCACGAGCTGCGCACACCACTCACACTCGAACGCACCCTGCTCGAGCTCGCGCTGAGCGACCCGAACGCAAGCATCGAGTCGTACCGGCACACGTGCGAGCAGCTTCTCGCAGTCGGCGAACAGCAGGAGCGCCTGATCGAAGCGCTGCTCATGCTCTCGCGCAGCCAACGCGGTGTCGACAGCCATCAACCCGTCGACCTCGCCGCGATCGCTTCGGCGGCCGCAGCGGCGGTGGATCATCCCGGCCTCGCACTCGACACGTCGATCGAGCCGGCACACACGACCGGCAATCCGCGCCTGGTCGAGCGGCTCGTCGCCAACCTTGTCGGCAACGCAATCCAGTACAACATCGAGGACGGCGCCGTCACCGTCGCGACCGAGACGCGTGGCGGCCGCGCGCTGCTCACGATCGCGAACTCCGGTCCGACGATTCCACCGGCCGAGCTCGACCGGCTCTTCCTGCCCTTCCAACGTCTCGACGGCAGCCGCACCAGCAGTCACGGGCTCGGGCTCGGCCTCTCCATCGTCCGCGCGATCGCGGACGCGCACGACGCCACCATCACCACGGATGCGCCGGCCGACGGCGGCCTCCGCATCCAGGTCAGCTTCCCGAGCTCATGAGCCATTCGCATGCGTCCGCGCGTAGGCGTCGTACGCGGAGTTCGACGGCATGTACGGCGGCCGGTACTTCCCGCACGCCGCGTTCGCTGCCTGGAACTTCGGCGAGCCCTGGTTGATTCCGACCGTGGCGGGATCGGGGATGCGACCGCCGCTGTCGGGGTCGGGGAAGTTCGGCACGCCGTGAGCGCGCACGCACCGGGCATAGCTCAGCCCCTGAGCTTTCTCCTGCTGGAGCTGGGCGGCGCTCGGCCCGCCGCCGCCGTTCGGGAGCAGGTGACTGCAGGCACGCTGGGCCGCTTGGACGCGGGAATTGCTGGCCCCCAGTTGCTGCGACGTGAGCTTCGACTTGTCGAACACTCCGTTGCTGTTGGGGTCGGGCCAGTTCGGCACGCCGTCGGAGCGCATGCATTGGGCGAACGCGAGCGGCCCGCTTCCCTGCACCGATACGGACGGATGTGCGCCGCACGCCGACACCAGGAGTGCGCCGGCGGTGGCCACAACGGCGGTTCCGATGACCTTGTTCATGTTCCCGGCGGATGCCCGAGGCTCGGAGGGAACACCGATTCGCACACGCGCATCGCAGTGCTGATCCGGGGCGCGCTCGTATCGATGCCGACGGCCTCCGGATCGAAGACAGCCCTGCCGCGGTCGAGAGTCGGGTCCGGCCAGCTTGGCACCCCGTGGGAGCGCATGCACAGGGCGAATTTCGCCATGTCGGTCTGGATCTGCTGCACCACGGCAGGCGACGGCGAGACGCCGGGACCGCCGTCCGGGAGCAGGTGCCCGCAAGCCTGGGTCGCCGGCTGGAACTTGAGGTCGCCGGCCACGACCTCGACTTGGCTTTTCGGCCACACGCCGCTGCTGTTGGGGTCGGGGAACTGAGACACGCCGTGTGAGCGCATGCAGTGCGAGAAGGCGAGCGGTGCGTTCGACTGCACCGACACCGAGGGGTGTCCGCCGCATGCCGATAGTGCAGCGACCGCTGTGGCGACGACGGCGGCGGACGACGCTCTCATGGCAGACCGAGCGCCTTCCGTCCGCGCTGCTCGCAGGTCGTCTCCACCGTCTGGAACTGCGGCGCGTTGGTGTCGATCCCCTGAGGCAACGTCTGCTGTCCGAGCTGCGTCGGATCAGGGAAGTTCGGATACCCGTGCGCGCGTAGGCATTCCGCGACCTTTACGCCGAGCTCGAGCTTCTGCTGCCGCTGCTGCGGCGTCGCCGTACCACCGTTCGAGAGCAGGTGCTTGCAGGTCTCATCGGCCGCGCTCGATACCTGCTTCGAGACACCGGTGCTGAACGAGGGGAAGTTCCCCTGCGGATCGGGGTCCGGGAAGCTCGCCACGCCGTGCGCACGCATGCAGCGCGCAAAGGCCAGTGCCTGACTCGCGCGTGCCGACGCGGCCTGGTGACCGGCAGGCGAGCCGCCGCATGCGGCCGCGAGCAAGATCACTGCGAAAGCGAGAAGCACGATGCGCGGACCCACGTTGTCGATGGTCGCTCCCCGCGATAACAGCCATGCGAGCCGGCGATGAAAAACCGATGAAAGCGTTCTCGTGGTTCCCTTCGAGAGCCGTGGGTGAGCGACACTGCGCCACGTGAGCGATGGGGCATCGATCCTGGTCGTCGAAGACGACGAGGAGATCGCGGAGCTGATGCGCGACTTCCTCGAGGCAGAGGGCTTCCGCGTGTCCCATGCCGCTAACGGGCGCGAGACGACCGAGCAGCTCGAGCAAGGCCATCCTGACCTCGTGCTGCTGGACGTGATGCTGCCCGACGAGTCCGGCTTCGAGATCTGCCGTCGCCTGCGCCGCGACTCGGCGGTGCCGGTGCTCTTCCTGAGCGCTCGCGACAGCGACGCGGACAAGATCCGAGGGCTCGGTCTCGGCGGAGACGACTACATCGTCAAGTCCGCCACACCGGCGGAGGTGGTCGCCCGCGTGAAAGCGGTCCTGCGACGCGCGTCTCCGGCAGCCGGGCAGAAGCTGCGCTTCGGCGGGCTCGAGGTCGACCTGGCCGCACACGAGGTCAGCTGCGAGGGGCGGCAGATGGAGCTGACTGCGCGCGAGTTCGAGCTGCTGCGCGTCCTCGTCGAGCATCCGCGACAGGTGTTCAGCCGCGATCAGCTGTTCGAGCTCGTCTGGGGCTCGTTCGGGGACCGCAGCGCGGTCGCCGTGTACATCGCGCGCCTCCGTCAGAAGATCGAGCCTGACCCAGGAAGCCCGCGGTACATCGTCACCGTCTGGGGCGCGGGCTACAGACTCGATCCGGGCAACAGATGAGACGAGCTCCTGTCCGCATCCGGACGTTTCTCCTCGGCACGGTGCTCGTGTTGCTGGTGTTGCCGACCCTGGCCGGCGGCGCAGGCTGGTTGATCGAACGCGACCACCAACGCGCGAGCACCCATGCGCAGCTGAACGCCGCCTTCGCATACCTCACTTCTCATCGCAGCGATGTACAGGCGCCGGCAACAGTGCGCGGATTCGCGAAGGTCGTCGACCGGTTCGATCTGCTCGGGCAGCTGGTCATCGTCGGGCCCTCCGAGAAGACGGTGCTCTACACCAGTCCCGCCCTCCAGCAGGGATTCGCAGGCAAGACGCCGCCCGGCCGGGACGGCGACCGCCGGCTCATACAGATCGGAACCCCCAAGTCGCGTGCGACGCTCGTCGCCGACCTGTATTACCGGCCGGCCTCCAGCGCCACGGCGCCGCTCGTCGCGCTCCTCAGCGGAATCATCGTCTTCCTCGCCGGGCTCGCGCTCGCGGTCTGGCTCGCCGGCCGCTGGATGGTCACGCCGCTTGCCAGGCTGAGCGCCCAGGTCGACAAGGTCGCCGGCGGCGAGCTGACGATCGATGTCCCGCGCAGCCGGATCGGCGAGGTCGCGAACATCGCGCAGGCGGTCGACGGCATGACAGACGCGCTCGGCGAGACGGCGAAACGACAAGCCGAAGCCGACGAAGCGAGGCGGTTCCTCGTCACCAGCATCGCCCACGACCTGCGCACCCCGCTGTTCGCGCTACGCGGGCATCTGCAGGCGATCGGCTCCCAGCTAGGAAACCCTGGCGTCCACCTCGAGCGAGCCGAAGCACGAGCCGACGCGCTCGAGCGGCTGATCGGCAACTTGTTCGCGTACACGCGCGACGACTACGCCCAGCCGGCGCCTCAGCTCGAAGCCGCACCGGTCGTCGACGTGCTCCAGGAGGTCACGGCCGGCCTCGGACACACGACTCGTCTCCGAGACGCCACGTTCGACTTCGACGGCGACCCGACCCTCGGTGTCATCGTCGATCGCGACCGCTTCAAGCGCGCGCTCACCAACGTCCTCGACAACGCACTCCGCTACAGCCCGCCAGGCACTCCGATCCACCTCAGCTGGGCAGCCGCTGACGAGTCGGTGGTCCAGATCACCGTCCAGGACCGCGGACCGGGAATCGCCCCTGACCTCCTGCCGCACATCTTTGAGCCCGGCATCCGCGGAGCGCCGGCAGCCGGCTCCGACAACGGGGCCGGCCTCGGCCTCACGATCGCCAAACGGCTCCTCGAACACCAACATGCAACTCTCACCGTCGACAACCATCCGTCGGGAGGCGTCGTCATCATCGTCACGCTTCAGCGAGCATCACGCGTCGGCGGCTAGTCGCTGCAGCACCGCGTCCACGCGCACGAAGCCGCCCTTCGCTCCTTCTTCGACGCCGTACTGCATCGTCGCGTCGCGCTCCTCGGTCGTCGCGAAGTGCATCGTCTGCGTCAGCTTCGTCTTGTCGCCGAGATCTTCGAACTCGAGCGTCTGCAGGTGGTTCATGAACGTCTGCACGAGGCGCTCGGGCGCGTCGACCTCGCGGAACTCTCCCTCGACGACGCCGAACGCGGTGCGAAAGCGGTACGTGCCGCCGGGACGGACGTCCATCTCCTCGACGACCGTTCCGTCGCCCCACCACTCCGGAATGAGCTTCGGGTCGGTCCAGACGGCGTAGACGTGCGCGCGCGGTGCGTCGAAGGTTCGCTCGACGCGGATCTCGAGCTCGTTCGGAGTGGTGACGACGGTCTCGTTCATCAGTGCACCGCTTTCTTCACGAGCGCCTTGATCTTCGTCTCGTCGGCTGCGGTCAGCTTCGGCAGCGCGAAGGCGATGGGCCACATGGAACCTTGGTCGAGCTGCGCGGCTTCGTTGAAGCCGAGCATCGAGTACCGCTCCTTGAACTTCCCCGCGTCGCGGAAGTAGCAGACGACCTTGCCGTCCTTGTTGGCATACGCGGGCATCCCGTACCACGTCTTCGGCGTGAGACCCGGAGCGGCGGACTTGATGAGCTCGTGGAGGCGCTTCGCGATGGCGCCGTCCGGCCGCGCCATCTTGGCGATCGCCTCACGCACGGCGGTCTCGCCGTCCTCGGTGGCCTTCAGCTCTTTGGCACGCGCCCTCATCGCTGCCTTTTCCTCAGCGCTGAATCCTTCCTTCTTCTTCGTCGTGCTCATCGGTCTCCTTTTGTCCGTTCGACGACCTGCGCAAAGCGGTCGAGCCGCTGCAGCCACATGCTGATGCCCTCGAAGGCGTACGGCGCAAGCATGCACCTGCGGACTCGGCCGACTTTCTCCGTCGTCACGAGCTCCGCCTCCTCGAGCAGCCGGATGTGCTTCTTCATCCCGGTCAGCGTCATGCCGAAGGGCTCGGCGAGCTCGGTGATCGTCGCTCTGCCGGAGCCGAGCCGCTCGAGCACGGCGCGGCGGGTCGGGTCGGCGAGGGCTGCGAACGCGAGGTCGACCGTCGATGAATGCTGAACCACCTGGTTCACTATAGCATGGCTAAGCTCGCGTGATGGCAGCTCCCGCCCCCGCCAGCCCGAGGTTGTCTTCAACGCAGCTCGAGAGTCTCGCCAAGCTCGGCGCCGAGCGGACGGCGCGTGCCGGCGACGTGCTCTTCCAGGTGGGCGACCGGAGCTACCCATTCATCGCGATCCTCGAGGGCGAGGTGGCGATTCTCGACGCCGCGGGCAACGAGATCGTGCGGCACGGCCCGTCGGGCTTTCTCGGCGAGATGAACCTGCTGACCGGCCAGACCGTCTTCGTGACGGCGGTAGTCACGGAGCCGGCGCGGTACATCGAGGTCAAGCGCGAGGCACTGCGGCCGCTCCTCTTCGACGACGGCCCCCTGAGCGACCTCCTGCTGTCGACCTTCATCGCCCGCCGAGAAGCGCTCCAGCAGGTCGAAGGCATCGGCTTCGAGGTCATCGGCCCGCATTCATCGGCGGCGACGATGCGGATCGTCGAGTTCGCTCGCGCCAATCGCGTGCCCTTCACCTGGCACGACTCCGAGCGGGCAGGCGAACAAGCCACGGCTGCGCTGATCGAAGGCCTCGACGCCACCGACCTGCCGCTCGTGCAGTTGCCGGGGGGCCTCGAGTTGCGCGGCCCGTCGCCCGGCCAGCTCTTTCGTGCCCTCGGGATCGGTCTCGAGCTCGCGCCGCGCGAAGAGGTCGATCTCGTCGTCATCGGCGGCGGACCTGCGGGCCTGGGCGCAGCCGTCTACGGAGCATCCGAAGGTCTGGAGACGCTCGTGGTCGAGGGCACGGCGCTCGGTGGGCAGGCAGGCTCGTCCCGGCGGATCGAAAACTACCTCGGGTTCCCGGCCGGAATCAGCGGCTCCGAGCTGACCAGCCGCGCCGTCACGCAAGCGCGCAAGTTCAACGCACGGACCGCGACGCCCTACCGCGCCCTGTCACTCGAACAGGCCGACGGCGGCTACCTGGTACAGCTCGAAGAAGATCACGTGATCGCGGCACCCACGGTGCTCCTGGCAACCGGCGCGCAGTACCGGCGCCTCCCCGTCGACGACCTCTCCGAGTACGAGGGAATGAGCGTCTTCTACGCCGCGGGGCCGCCAGAGGCACAGCTCTGCGGCGCCGCGCGCGTCGCCGTGATCGGCGGCGGCAACTCCGCCGGACAGGCTGCCGTGTGGCTGTCGCGTGGCGGCGCGCTCGTGACCTTGCTGCATCGCCGCGCCGACCTGCGCGAGACGATGTCGGACTACCTCGTGCGAGAGCTCGACCGTTATGGCGTCGCCGTTCGCGACCGCAGCGAAGTCGCCACCTTGCACGGAGACGGAGGCCAACTCGACGCGGTCACCCTCAAGAGCGGCGAGCGGCTGCCCTTCTCGTTCCTGTTCTGTTTCCTCGGCGCGCTGCCGTGCACCGAATGGCTCGGCGACATGGTCGCCCGGGACGACAAGGGCTTCATCCTCACGGGCGCCGCTGCCGGTTCGGAGATGCTGCTCGAGACCAGCCTGCCCGGCGTCTTCGCCGCGGGCGACGTGCGCTCGGGCTCGACCAAGCGCTGCGCGACGGCCGTCGGCGAAGGAGCGATGGCCGTGCAATTCGTGCACGGACATCTGCTCGCACGGCGCGGAACGCCTGTAGGGAGCGGCTAACCGTCGAGCGTCTCGCGCACCTTCCGGGCGAGAGCGTCCGGAAGGTAGGGCTTCTCGATGAATGCCGTCCGCGCCTCGGCGATCCCATGGCGTAGGACCGTGTCGGACGGATAGCCGGAAGTGAAGAGCACCTTCAGGTTGGAGCGCGCCGCTACGAGCTCGTCCGCGAGCTCGCGTCCGTTCATGCGCGGCATCACGACGTCCGTCACCAGCAGGTCGATCCGCGCGTGTGCCTGCTCGGCGATCTGGATTGCCTTCGGACCGCTCGCGGCGGCGAGCACGGTATAGCCGTACGACTCGAGCGTGCTCGTGACGAGCGAACGGACGACCTCCGTGTCTTCGACGACCAAGATCGTTTC
This sequence comes from uncultured Actinomycetes bacterium, assembly GCA_963744355.1. Classification (GTDB taxonomy): domain Bacteria; phylum Actinomycetota; class Thermoleophilia; order Gaiellales; family Gaiellaceae; genus Palsa-739. The sequence goes on along the minus strand of CAVUTE010000001.1, from coordinate 1,378,392 downwards.
GTTGCCCCTGAGTGACGGTAGATCGCGCGGCGCTGTCTTGGGGGTCACGTCCGCGTTCGTCGTCGGGAAATAGAGCTTGAAGGTCGTCCCCATCCCCGTCTCGCTGTAGAACCAGATGTGGCCGCCGCTCTGCTTCACCAGGCCGTACACGGTCGCCAGGCCGAGACCGGTGCCTTCGTCCTTCGTCGTGAAGAACGGATCAAACACACGGCTCTGCGTCTCCTTGTCCATCCCGATGCCGGAATCGGTGATCTGCAAGAGGACGTACGAGCCCGGCGTGACGTCATCGCGGGTAGTCAAAGACGCCCCATCGAGCTCGACGCCGGCGGTGCAGATCTTGAGCGTGCCGCCACCTTCGCTCATCGCATCCCGGGCGTTGAGGGCGAGGTTCATGACCGCCTGTGCGATCTGGCCGCGGTCGACGAGAACCGCTCCGATGCCCGATTCGAGCTCCGATTCGATCTGGATGCTGGCACCCATCGAGCGCTGCAGCAGCGTGAGCGTCTCCGCGACGACCGCGTTCAGGTCGGTGACCTCCGGTCGAAGGACCTGCTGCCGGCTGAACGCCAAGAGCTGGCGCGTGAACTCGCCGGCCCGCTCTGCGGCGTTATCGATCTGCATCGCGCTGTCGCGTTGGTCCTCGTCGCTCAGCTCCCCGAGCAAGATGGCGCTGTAGCCGCGAATCACGAGGAGAAGGTTGTTGAAGTCGTGAGCGATGCCGCCGGCGAGCCGGCCGATCGCCTCCATCTTCTGACCCTGCCGTAACTGTTCCTCCAGCCCGCGCTGGGCCGTCATGTCCTGGGCAAGGACGAGTCCCGCCTGGCGCCCCTCGAACTCAATCGCATCCGACGAGACGAGCACCTCGACGAAGGTGCCGTTCTTCCGCCGGTGCCGCAGCACGCTGGCTTCGCGCCCCTCGCGGAGCGCCTTCTGATCCTCGGCCGCCAGGATCTTGTCAATCGTCATCGAGAGAAACTCCTCGCGCGAGTAGCCATACGAAGCAATCGCGGCTTCGTTGACGCGCAGGAAGCGAAGCGTCGTCAGGTCGTAGAGCCACATCGGAGCCGGGTGGCTTTCGAACAGCGCGCGGTAACTGTCTTGCGATTGATGAAGCGCCTCGACGCCTCGGACTCGCTCGTTGATGTCGCGTGCGATCGTCGAGGCGCCGACGATCGCACCGGACGCATCCTTGACGCCGGAGATCGTCAACCACACGTCGATCACCTTGCCGTCCTTACGAGCACGACCTGTCTCGTACTGCTCCACGCGGTCGCCCGCCTGCACCTGCGCGAGGATCCCCGGCACGTCGCCTCGGAGCGCGTCCGGCACCAGCATCTCGATCGACCGGCCGATCGCCTCGGTCGCCGAGTACCCGTAGATGCGGACCGCCGCCGGGTTCCAGCTCGTGATCGTTCCGTCGAGCGTGTTCCCGATGATCGCGTCGTCCGAGGACTCCACGATCGCCGCGATTTGACGGAGGTGCGCCTCCTCGAGCTCCCGCTCGGTCAGGTCGCGTCTCATCGACACTGCGGCATCGCTCACGTCGCCGCCCCCTCTACACCGCAGACTTTCGTGTCCACCACAGCTTCCGCGCTGGCCGAATCGCGAGCGGCGCAGGCAGGTGGTCTAAATCCACCCTACCCCCGATAGTTCAAACGTCAACACTCATTTGGGTCTATACCGTGCCCGAGTGCCCGAGCCCAAGTTCCGACGACCTGCCCGCAGCTATGACCTCCATCAGCACCTGACGGTGCTGTTCGTCTGCGCGGTCGCCACCGTCATCTTCACGCGCGGCTTTCTTGCCGCGACCGGCTATCCGCAAGTCGGCGGCTCGAAGTTGCACATCGCGCACGTGCTCTGGGGCGGACTGCTGATGCTCACCGCACTTCTCGCGACGCTCGCCTTCCTCAGCCCGGCCGCGAAGCCGGTCGCCTCGGTATTGGGCGGTGTCGGCTTCGGGCTTTTCATCGACGAGGTCGGCAAGTTCGTCACGAAGGACGTGAACTACTTCTACCGGCCGGCGATCGCGATCATCTACGTCTGCTTCGTCGTCCTGTTCGGTGTGATCCGCTGGTTGTCGCGTCGCCGCTTCAGCGCGCAGGAGGCAACACTGAGCGGGCTCGACGCGCTCCAGCGAACCGCCGTCGGTGCGTTGAGCGCGGAACGGCGCACGCACATCCTCGACCTGATGGACAGCACGGGGGCCGACAGCCCGCTCGCACACAGCGTGCGCGAGTTGCTCGCGCAGAGCGCGAGCGAGCCTGAGCTCCACCCACCGTTGACGCACCGTCTCTCGAAGTGGCTGGAACGGCGCTGGGTTCCGTTCACCGAGCACCGCCTGTTCCGTCAAGGTGTGGTCGCCTTCCTGTGCGTCGCGGCGGCGATCTCCGCGGGAGAGGCAGGCTGGCTGCTCCGCGACGGGCTCGGCCACCTTTCCTTCAGCCAACGCGCGTTCACGCTGACGACGGTCGTCGCCGATCTCGCGCTCCTGATCGGCGCCACCAGGCTCTCCCGGTCGCTGCTCTCGGCTTTGCATTGGTACGACCATGCCGTCCTGCTCGAGATCACCGTCGGTCAGGTCTTCCTCTACACCTCCGAGCAGCTGGCAGCGACGCTCAACCTCGTCGCGCTCCTGATCGTCTGGAGCCTCATCCGCTGGGCGATCCAGTTCGAGACCGCTAAGCAGTTGTCGCGCCCAGCGACGGCCGCGCGAGGAGCTTCTGCGCACGAGGCGAACTGAGAGGGGCGAGCAGGCAGCGTCGCCGAACGGAGTCGATCGTGCCCAAGAAGAAGGTGTCTGCGTCCAAGAAGGGCAGCAGGCCCGAGCATTGGAAGGACGAGCCCGAAGAGCACGACTTCCCGGCGGCCGCGGCCTATCTGAGCCTGCTCCTCCCCGCGCCGACAGCGGCCGCGCTCGTCGACGGACTGAAGAGCGCCGAGAAGATCGACCGCCAGGCGAAGGATTTGCTGCGCGCCAGCCGGCTGACGCTCCTTCCGCGGGACAACCCGCATGTCGCCGCGGATCTGAAGAAGGTGTCCGGCGGCGAGCGCCTTTCGCCCGTCCTGCTCGTCCGCGGCGAAGCAAAGAAGGGCCTCCCACTCCTGATCGCCGACGGCTACCACCGCATTTGCGCGAGCTACCACCTCGACGAGGACGCGGACATCCCCTGTCGGTTGGTCGCACTGTCGTGACCGAGCTCCCCGCGACACCTCGCGAGGAACAGCACGTCCGGCGAACGCTGCTCGCGCTCGAGTTCCCCGGCCTGCTCGACTTCGACAACCCGAAGCTCACGTGGCGGCGCCTGTTCTCGGAGCTCTTCGGGACGTTTCTGCTCGTCCTGGTCGGCGCAGGCGGCGCCGTCGTCGGCGCGCTCAGCCACGGCGCGATCAGTCGAACGGCTGCAGTCGCAGCGCCGGGGTTGATGGTGATGGCGATCATCCTCTTCATGGGCGCCGTGTCGGGCGCGCACCTCAACCCCGCCGTCACGATCGCGTTCAGCCTGCGACGCGACTTCCCGTGGCGACGCGTCCCCGGGTACCTCCTCGCGCAACTCAGCGGCGCCACGCTCGCGTGCCTGTTCCTGTGGGCGGTCTACGGCAAAGTGGGCGCGCTAGGGGCAACCGAGCCCGGTGCAGGCATCGCCGACTGGAAAGTGATGCTGACCGAGCTCGTCCTCACGGTCGGACTCGTCAGCACGATCCTCGGCACCGCCTCACGTGCACAGAACGTCGGTCCGTTCTCGGCCATCGCCGTCGGCGGCTACATCATCCTCGCCGGCCTCTGGTCGAGCCCGATCAGCGGCGCGTCCATGAATCCCGCGCGCTCGTTCGCGCCCGACCTCGTCCTCGGCCGCTTCGACCACTTCTGGGCCTACGTCGTCGGGCCGGGCGCGGGCGCCCTCATTGCAGTAGGCATCGCCTGGCTCCTGCGCGGAGCCGGAGGGGATCCCGGCGGCGTCGCTGCCGCCCGCGGCACGCTCTCGAGTCCGAGCGCAACGCACGCGCCACCCGGCTGATCAGCGCTCGCATACGATCGTCCGATCGACGCTGAGCAAGAAACGATCTGGGCGGCGGTCAACGAGATCTACGCGGGCTTCCTCGCCGGCGATCGAGCCCGAATCGACCGGCACATCGACCCGTCGGCGACCATCTGGGATGCCTTCGATCCGGGTTTGATCCGCGGGAAGCGCGAGCTCGACGAGTTGCGCGACCGCAGACCACCGGGAACGCCTCCGTCGACGCTCGAGGCGAGCGACCCCGTCATCGACGTCTGGGGCGACACCGCGCTCGTTCGTCACCTTCTTTCCGTCGTCGAAGACGGCCGGATGACACGCGTGCGGAACACGAGCGTCTGGCGCCGGCAGGACGGCGAATGGCTCTGCGTCCACAACCACGAGGACGTGCTCACACCGTGAGCGACATGACCCTGTACGACCTCCGGGTCACCGTCGAGCGCATCGAGGGACGCTCCGTCTGCGGTCTCCAGGTCGGCGACTCCTTCGAGGTGACCGAATCGAGCCGGTTGCGCATTCCGGACGGGAAGCACTTCTGCATCTACGCGCTCCAGTCGGTCCTGCCGCTGCTGGCGGCGAAGCAACGCCGGCTTCCCGACGCGGACTGGCTCGAGCTGGACTCGCACGTCGCGTGCCCCGACCCGGATGAGCGCGTGATCATGCGAATCGAACGCATCGGGAAGCGGACGATGCGTACGTCCGACCTGACGTGAGCGAGCTCGGTCTCGCGCTCCAGACGAACAAGCCCGTCGGCGCGTACGCGGAGCTCGCACGCACCGCCGAGGACGCGGGATTCGACGTCGTCACCGTCTTCAACGACCTGTGGTTCCAGCCGGCGCTGCCGGCGTTGCTCGAGATCGCTGGCGCGACAACACGCGTTCGCGTAGGTCCGTCGTGCCTGAACCCGTTCCTCCTCCACCCCGTCGAGGTCGCCGGCCAGATCGCCGCGCTCGACCGTGCCTCGCAAGGACGCGCATTCCTCGGCCTCGCCGCGGGAGCGTGGCTTGACTCGCTCGGTGTCGACACATCGGGCGCCGCTGAGGCCGTGACGGAGTCGTGGGAGTTGGTGCAGCGCCTGCTTGCCGGCGACGAGAGCGGGTTCGCGGGGAACCGCTTCAGCCTGCCGCGTGGCGCTCGTCTCCAGTACGACCTCGAGCGAACGACGGTGCCGCTTCTCGTCGGCACGTGGTCTCCGCGGCTCGCCGCCTTCGCGGGGACGGCGGCTGCAGAGGTGAAGGTTGGCGGCAGCGCGAATCCGGCCGTCGTCGCGATCATGCGCGAGCGCATCGGCAACCCCGACGTCGGCATCGTCCTCGGCGCGATCACCGTCGTCCACCGCGACGGCGACCGCGCGCGAGAGATCGCGCGGCGCGAAGTGGCGATGTACGTCGACGTCGTCGGCAAGCTCGACCCGACGGGGTCGACCGAGCTCGAGAGCTTCGCGTTCGCAGGCACGCCCGAGGAGGTCGCGGCGCAGGCGCGTGCGGTACTCGACGCCGGTGCGTTACGCGTCGATTTCGGCGAGCCGAACGACCTCGATCTCCTCATCTCGGACGTTCTGCCTAGACTCGCGTGATGTTCGATTACGCGTCGCGTCGCGCGCGCCTCGGCGAGCGGATGGAAGAGGCAGGTGTCGACGTGCTCTTCCTTGCGCCCTCAGCCGACCTCGAGTACCTCACCGGCGTCGAGCGCCAGATCCCGAGCTTCGGCGAGGCGTCGTATGCCCACGGGTGGGTGACGGGAGCGTTCTTCCGGCCGGGCGCCGATCCCGTGTTCGTCCTCCCGCGCATGTTCGCGGCATTCGATCTTCGCGAAGACCCGGACGGCGAGGTGATCATCGTCACCGAGACCGACGACGGCCCCGCGATCTTCGAGCGTGCGGCCGTGGGAATGGGGCCGGCCCAGAACGTCGCGGTCGGCGACCGAGTCTGGGCCGAGACGGTGCTCCGCCTCGGACGCGCAATCGGTTATGAGCGTTTGCAGACCGGCTCGCAGCTCGTGAACGAGCTCCGCCGTGTGAAGACGGAGGAGGAGCTTGCCGCGATGGGCCGCGCGATCGTGACCGTCGAGCGCGCGATGGCCGCCATCGCGCCGCTCGTCGTGCCGGGCGTGAGCATGTTGGACCTCGTCGAGGGCGTCGAGCACGAACTGCGCGCCGCCGGATCCCGCTGCCCGTCGTTCACGACCCACATCTTCACCGGGCTCGGCGACGACGACTTCGACTCCGGAACTGCGACCGCACGCTCGCCCATCCCCTCGGGCACCGCGGTCATGTTCGACTTCGGCGGTGTCGTCGACGGGTACTGCTCGGACTTCGGCCGGACGATCTATTGCGGAGACGCGCCCGCCGACTATCGCGAGGCCTACGAGGTCATGCTCGCCGCACAGGAGGCGGGCCGGGCCGCGGCAAAGTCCGGCGCGATCGCTCGCGACGTCAACGCCGCCTGCCGCCGGCCGATCGAAGAAGCCGGCCTTGGAGAGCACTTCCGCCACCGGATGGGCCACGGCATCGGGATGGACGTCCACGAGCGCCCGTTCCTCTCGGCCGAGGACACGACGCCGCTCGTGCCGGGCATGACGTTCACCGATGAGCCGTCGATCATCATCCCCGGTCGCTTCAGCGTCCGCATCGAGGACATCCTCGTGATCGAGGAGGGCGGCGGGCGGAAGCTGAACTCCTATCCCGCCACCCTCATCTCGAACGACTAACTACTTCGGCGACACCTGCGTGACGTCGACGTCGTACTCCGCGTTGAAGACCGCGTTCTTGAGGTCGGACGTGGAGACGAACACCTGCGTCGGCTGCATGAGCGGGAAGTACGGCCCGCTTTCGTTCAAGTCATGCTGGTACTGCTGGTAGATGGCCTTGCGCTGCACCGCGTTCGTCGTGACGAGAGCCTTCGCCGCCAGCTTCTCGATCGCCGGGTCGGAGCCCTTCGCCCAGCCGGCACGCAAGCCCACGAGCTGCCCCGGCGCGAACGTCAGGTAGTCGGCGGGGTCTGGATAGTCCGGCCCCCAGAGCGAGAGCCCGAACGCCATCTGGCCACTGCGGTACGCGGTCAGCCAGTTCGACGTCGGAGAGCCCGAGAGCTGGATGTTGAAGCCCTCGGCCTGGAGGTTCGCCTGAACCTTCTCGGCCATGGTCGTGAACGGCACGCCGTTGATCGTGAGGTCGGACGGGTACTGCAGCGTCACCTGCTGACTTGCTTGCCCGGACGCCGCAAGCGCTGCCTTCGCCTTCGCGACGTCCTGCTTGACGGCGTCCTTCTGCGGCAGCGAGCCGAGGAACATCGACGGGATGAGCCCCGGAGCCTGAATCGCGCCCGGACCTGCGACCGACAGGATCGACTTGTAGTCGAGCGCGTACCGGACCGCCTGCTGCCATTGCTCGTTCGAGGTCACGGACGAGACCTTCGGATCGTTGTTCGCAAACAGCCAGAACACCCAGGTCGAAGGCTGCAGCGAGACGTGCAGCTTCGAGTTCCCCTTCAGACCGGTGGCCTGGTCGGCGGACAGGTCGATCGCGATCTCGTGCGTCCCGCGCTGGACATTGATCAGCTGCGTCGTCGCGATCATGTTCCGGACGACCACGGTGCTGAATGCGGGCTTCTTCGGGCCCCAGTACTTCGGGTTCGGCGCAAGCACGACCTGCGAGGTCGTGCTGAACGACTTCAGGATGTAGGGGCCGCTACCGGCGCCTGCCGAAGCGGGAGTGTTGAGCCACGTCTCCGCTTTGTCCGCCGTCGACGCGTTGGCGGCCGACGTGCCGCCGTGCGCCTTGACGAGCTTCGAGTTGACGATGCCCGTCGACGGGTTGGCGAGGATCGCCGGCAGTTCCGTGTCCGGCGTGCTCGACGTCATCACGACCGTGTACTTGCCCTGCGCCTTCACCTTGACGCCGGCAAGCAGGAACGCCGGATTGCCCTTGATGTTGACGAGGCGGTTCATGGAGAAGACGACGTCCGCCGAAGTCAGCGGCGTGCCGTCCGCGAAGTGCGCGTTCTTCTTGAGCTGGAACGTGAACGTCTTCGCGCCGTTGCTCGCCTTCCACGAGGAGACGAGCAGCGGAATCGGATTGGCGAGGTCGCCGCCCTTGTACGTGAACAGCGTGTCGTAGAGGGCGCGATCGATGATCGAAGCCGTCGGATCGAACGCGCGCTGCGGGTCCGACGTCTTGATCGTGAATGAGTTGTCGACAACGAGCGTCGAGCCCGCCGTGTGATGCGCGGTTGCTCCGAATGCGGCCGCGGCGCTGGCCAGCATGCCGGCGGCTGCAACGAGCGCGAGCCACTTCCACCTTCTCAACGGACCCTCCTCGATCGGGATTTGATCAAATCACCCTAAACCCTTGGATCCGTCAAGCCAACAGGCGACGGTTCGGCCATTTGGCAACGATTCGAGCGGCGGCTCCTCTGTCGAGCAGCGGTCGAAGACGTACGGGCACCGCGGGTGGAACCGGCAGCCCGCCGGCGGCCGCGCCGGGTCGGGCACCTCGCCGGGCAAGCTCTCGGGAAGAACGCCCCCTCCGTCCGGGCGTGGAACGGCGGAGATGAGCGCCTCGCTGTATGGGTGCGCGGGACCGGACCAGAGCGGGAGGGTCGCGCCGGTCTCGACCATCTTCCCGAGGTACATGACCGACACGCGGTCGGCGACGTGCCGGACGATGGCCAGATCGTGTGAGATGAGCAGAAGCCCGAGCCCGAGGTCGCGTGCCAGAGCCGCGAGCAGGTTCGCGAGCTGCGCCTGCGCCGACGCGTCGAGGGACGCGAGCGGCTCGTCGAGGACGATCACCGCCGGGTCCGCCGCGAGAGCGCGCGCGATCGCGATGCGCTGCCGTTGCCCGCCGGAGAACTCGTGCGGGTATCGCGACGCCGCGACGGCCGGCAGCCCGACGAGCTCGCACAACTCACTGACGCGGGCCGCGCGGGCCGCACTCGTCCGGGAAGCGATCCCGTCGGCGATCTGGGAACCGACGGTGCGCCGCGGATTGAGCGACGAATATGGATTCTGGAATACGAGCTGGAGCCGGACCAGGGCCGCCGGACGAGCCCTTCGCGTCATCGGCGTGACGGGCTCGCTCTCGAAGACCACACTCCCGCTCGTCGCACGAACGAGCCCGACGGCCGCGCGCGCGAGCGTCGACTTGCCGCAGCCGGACTCGCCGACGAGGCCGACGATCTGCCCGCGCTCGACCTCCAAGCTCGCGCCGGCGACAGCACGCACATGGCCCCCACCACGGCGCTCGTAGTCGACGACGACGTCCCGAAGCTCGAGGACGCTCATGCCGAGAAGGGATCCACAGGACACGCCAGCCGGCGGTCGGAGACAGCCAGCAGCTCGGGGACGTCGACTCGGCACGTGTCGACCGCATGTGTGCACCGCGTGTGGAAGGAGCAGCCGGGCGGAATGCGCCCCGGGGTCGGCGGCGACCCTCCGATGGCGACAAGCGGCCGCTCCTTACCCGCCTCCGGATGCGGGAGCGCGTCGAGGAGCGCGCGCGTGTATGGATGCCTCGGACGCTGGAGCACATCGCCGCGCGCACCCGACTCGACCACGCGTCCGGCGTAGAAGACCGAAACCCGGTCGGCAATCGACGAGAGCACGCCGAGGTCGTGCGTGATGAGGATGACAGCGAGGTCCTGCTCGCGGCGCAAGCGATCGAGGAGCCGGAGGATCCCCGCCTGCACGGTGACGTCGAGCGCCGTCGTCGGCTCGTCCGCGATGAGCAGCTTCGGTCGGCACGCGAGCGCGATCGCAATGGCAATGCGCTGCCGCATCCCGCCTGAGAAGTGATGCGGATACGCGCGCAGAGCGGCGCGCGGATCCGGGATGCGGACGTCCTCGAGCAGTTCGACCGCACGCGTCTCCGCTGCCTGCCGGTCGAGATGGAGGTGGCGGCGCACATGCTCGGTCAACTGGCGGCCGACTGTGAGCATCGGATGGAGCGAGGTGAAGGGATCCTGGAACACCATCGCGAGATCACGCCCGGCGATGTCACGGAGCTCCGCGCGCGGCATCCCGATCAGCTCCTTGCCGCCGAAGAGTGCGGTGCCTTCGACCGTGGAGCGTTCCGGCAGGAGGCCGAGCAGCGCAAGCATCGAAATCGTCTTCCCGCTCCCGCTCTCCCCCGCGATCCCGAACACCTCACCGGGCTGCACGTCGTAGTCGACGCCGTCGACGATCGTGACCTCGCCACCCGGGATCGGCAGCTTCACGCGCAGCGATTCCACGGCAAGCACGCTCATGCGTCGCTCTCGACCGCGCGGCGCGCCGTACGCGGATCGAACACGTCGCGCAAGCTGTCGCCGAGGAAGTTGAACGCGAGCACCACGGTGAAGATCGCGAGCCCGGGGAAGGTTCCGATCCACCACCACTGGAAGTACTGCGTCCCCTCGGCGACCATCGATCCCCATTCGGCCTGGGGCGGCTGCGCGCCGAGACCGAGGAACGAGAGCCCCGAGAGCAGCAGGATGGCGTTGGCGAGGTCGAGCGTCGCGAGAACGAAGACGGGGCCGATGACGTTCGGAAGAACGTCGCGCACCAGCGCCCGCCTGCTCGAGGCGCCGAGCAGGCGGGCGGACTGGACGTACTCGGAGTCACCGACGGACAGAACGAGCCCGCGGACGATGCGGGCGTATGACGGCCAGGCTACGACGACGATCGCGAGCGCCGCGTTGAAGAGCCCGCGGCCGAGGACTGCCGCGACGACCATCGCGAGGATGATCGGCGGGAAGGCGAAGACGAGATCCGTCGAGCGCATGAGGATGCCGTCGACGAAGCCGCGGAAGTATCCGGCGACCGCGCCGACGATGCTTCCGATCGTCGCGGCGATCGCAACGAGCGCGAGCGCGATCGGCAGCGACACGCGCGAGCCGTAGATGACGCGGGAGAGGACGTCGCGGCCAAGCTCGTCCGTGCCGAAGAGATGGTGCAGCGACGGGCTTTCGGACGCCGGAAAGCTCTGCGCGAGCGGGTTCGACGGTGCGATCAGCGGCGCGAAGATCGCGATCACGATCCAGGCGAATGCGATCACCGTCCCCGCGATCGCGAGCGGCTGCCGCCACGCTGCCGGGATCCGCGACGAGCGGGCGCGTGCCCGCAACCCGTAGGCGAGCGAGCTCACGTGATCCTGATCCTCGGATCGATGACGCCGTAGAGGACGTCGACGGCGAAGTTGATCGTCACGTAGACCACGGCGACGAAGATGCTCACGCCGGCGATTGCAGGGACGTCGAGGTTCACGGCGGCCTCGTACGCGTATTGGCCGATCCCCGGCCAGGAGAAGATCTTTTCGACGAGCACGGCGCCGGTGAGAACGTTCGCGAAGACGAGGCCGAGCACGGTGATGACGGACGGAAGCGCGGCGCGCAGGATGTAGCGGACGATGACGACACGCTCCGGCAGTCCCTTCGCGCGAGCCGCACGCACGTAGTCGTTCCCGATCACCTCGAGCACCGCCGAGCGCGTGAACCGAGTCAGCAGGCTGACGTTGAACGCGGCGAGAACGAGCGCCGGAAGAATGAGGTGGTGCAGTGCCTGCACGAACAGCGAGAACTTGCCTGCGGCGAGGGCGTCGATCGTGTACAGGCCGGTGACGCTGGGAGGCGGGCTTACGCCAGGATCGAGACGTTCGGCGCCCGGAAACCATCCGAGTTTGAAGAAGCCGACGTAGAGCGCGACCAGTGCGATCCAGAAAGTCGGCATCGAGATGCCGGCCAGCGATGCGACACGGAGCAGATGGTCGGTCGGGCGGTTGCGGCGCAGCGCCGCGACGGTGCCGAACGCGATGCCGACGATTGCGGCGAAGAGGACCGAGTAGAGCGCGAGCTCTGCGGTTGCCGGGATGAATTGTCCGAGGTCGTGCGTCACCGCGTCGTGCGTGAGGGACGACTGCCCGAGATCGCCGTGGGCGAGATGGTCGAGATAGATGACGTAGCGAACAGGCAGCGGCCGATCGAGACCGTAGTGGTGCTTGAACGCCTGCACAGCCGCGGGGTCGCCGGCCGCTTGCTCGCCGAGGTTCGTGGCGACCGCGTTGCTCGGAACGAGCTGGGTCAGGACGAACGCCACCGCAGTGATGCCGAGCGTGAGCAGCACGAGCGCAGCGAGGCGGCGGAGCACGAAGCGAACGAAGCCGGGCGGCCGCGGGAAACGACGCCTGCTCGCCGCCGGCGGCTCGTCGATCGCGGTCGGTGCAGTCGTCAACGGGCGAGGGATGGTACCGGCGGGTCGGGCGGGAAACTACGATCGGCGCGTGGCGAAGCGCATCCCCGATGAAGGTGGGTTCGGCGAGGAGGCAGGCTATTCGCGCGCCGTGCGCCAGGGACAGCTGATCGCCGTGAGCGGGACTGCGGCGCTCGAGCGCGGGCATGTGCTCCACCCCGGCGACGCGTACGGACAGACGAAGCGAGCGCTCGAGGTCGCGCTCTCCGCTGCAGCCGAGCTGGGCGCGACGCCGGGCGACGTGCTGAGGACGAGGCTCCTGCTCGCACCCGGCTGCGATTGGCGCGCGGCCGTGCGCGCGCACGCCGAGACTTTCGCAGCGAATCCTCCGGCCAACACGACGTACTTCGTCGGCGCGCTCATCCCCGAGGGCGCGCTCGTCGAGGTCGAGCTCGACGCCCTCGTGTAGTGGAGGGCGCCGAGGTCATCGTCGTCGGCGCAGGCATCACAGGCCTCTCGCTCGCGTTCTTCCTCTCGCGCGCGGGCGTGGACGTCGCCGTGGCCGACCGCGCCGGGATCGCAGCGGGGGCATCCGGCGTGCAGCCAGGCGGTGTGCGCCAGCAGTGGAGCACGGAGATCAATTGCCGGCTCGCGCGCGAATCGGTCGAGTTCTATGCGCACCTCGATGACGAGCTCGGACAGCGCGTGGACGCGCGACTCGATCGCTGCGGCTATCTCTTCGTCGCTCTCACGGACGCCGCGCTTGGCGGTATGCGCGAGGACGTTGCGCTCCAGAACGGCTGCGGCGTCCCGAGTCGGATCGTCACTGCAACCGAAGCAGGAGCGCTGGTTCCGGGGTTGTCGACGACGTCGATTGCGGGCGGCGCGTGGTGCTCCGAGGACGGGTACTTCGATCGCCCCCAGACGGTGGTCGAAGCGTTCGCGCAGGCGGCGGGCGTGCCCGTGAGGATCACCGATGTCGTTTCGCTGAGCCGAGGGGCTGACGATTGGGAGATCCGCACGAGTACCAACTCGCTCGCGTGCGAAGACCGTGGTGCTCGCTTCGGGAGTCGACGCGCACGCGCTCCTCCGCCCTCTGGGCGTCGACGTGCCGATCGAGCCGGAGGCACGTCACCTCTTTCTGAGCGAGCCCGTGGCCGAACGGCTGCTCGAGCCGCTCGTCGTCGTCGGCGAACGAAGCTTTGCCGCCAAGCAGCTCGCCAACGGCCGCGTCCTCGCGAGCGATCTCGCCGCTTCGGGAGACGCCGCGCAGCATCGCGACCACTGGCGCGCGACGGTGGCTCGCGGTATCGACGAGCTTCTTCCCGCTCTCTCGTACGTGTCGTTCCCGTTGCTGGCGAGCGGCGTGTACGACGTGACCCCCGACCACCAGCCAATCGTCGGACCCATTGGGGACGAAGATGGATTGTGGATCGCGGCCGGCTACAGCGGCCACGGGTTCATGCTCGCTCCGGCAATCTCGCGGCGCCTGGCCGAGGCAATGCTCGAGGGTCGTGGCGCACCGATCCCCGAGTTCTCACCGGACAGATTCGACGGCGAGCGACTGGCGCTCGAACGCAACGTCGTCTGACTCGGCCGATGAGTTTCCGCGGACAGCGTCGTCCAAGAGACACATCCCGACGATCAGGAGGCTCACGATGGCGAAGGTAGCGTCCAAGCTCAATCTCACGCAGGTCGGCCGCGTCTGCGTCACGGTCGCGGACACCGATCGCGCGATCGACTTCTACGTCGACAAGCTCGGCTTCGAGAAGACCGTCGACGCCCCGATGGGCGACGCCGGCCGGTGGGTCGAGGTCGCCGTGGCCGGGACGCCGACGACGATCGCCCTCGCCCCGCCACCTCCGGGTCAGGCAGCCGGCGGAAGCCAGACGGGGATCTGCCTCGACACCTCCGACGTCGATGCCGACCACGCCGCGCTGAAGGCCGCGGGCGTCGACGTCGACGACGAGGTCACGCGCTGGGGCGGCCCGATCCCGCCGATGTTCTGGCTACGCGACCCGGACGGTAACTCGCTCATCGTCGTCCAGCCGCTCTAGCCCCTTCCTCACGACGCCCGCGCGACAGGCATCCGCCGCCGGTTGCGCGGGCGTCGTGCTACCGTCGAATCACGGTGTGAGGCCAAGGCTCGCCTCTTCTCGAATGCTCGAGCTGAAAGGCAGATGTCGTGGCATCGAATCTCTCCAACGGCCCCACGTAGCGTGCCGGACTACGACGCAATCGTCGTCGGCGGCGGACCTGCCGGGTCGACCTGTGCATATCGGCTCGCGACCGCGGGAAAGTCGGTCTTGCTGCTCGACCGGGCGCGGTTCCCGCGCGACAAGGCGTGCGGCGGTGCGGTGACCGCTCGTGCGCTGAGGGAAATGCCTGTCGGGATCGAGCAAGTGGTGGAACGGACCGTGAGCCGGTTCGAGCTTCGGGCGCGCCATCGGCACGGATTCTCGCGCGTTGCCGCGAGCCCGCTCGCGTACATGACGCAGCGCCACCGGCTCGACGCGTATCTCCTCGGCCGCGCCGTCGAGGCAGGCGTCGAGCTTCGAGAAGGAACGGCTGCGACCGAGATCCGCCAGGACGGAGTCGACGACGACGGCGCCCGCGTCGTCATCGGCGCGGACGGCGCCAACGGCGTCTCCCGCCGTCTCTTCGACACGAAGCGCAGGAACGCCGTCGCACTCGAAGGGAACCTCCCGCACAGCGAAGCGCCGCACGGACGCTATTCCGAGCGCCTCGTCCTCGAGTTCGGCACCGTTCCCGGCGGCTACGGGTGGATCTTCCCGAAGGCCGACCACCTCAACGTCGGTGTCGGCGGATGGACCTCGGAAGGCCCGCATCTGCGCGATCACCTGGCGCGCCTCTGCGAGGCGCACGGATTCGACCGCGACGCCCTGACAGACGTCCGCGGTCACCTGCTGCCGTTCCGCAAACGCGGAGCCGCAATGGCCGCGGGGAGAATCGCACTCGTCGGCGACGCTGCCGGGTTGGCCGACCCGCTCTCCGGCGACGGGATGTACGAGGCTGCGCTCTCGGCGAGGCTCGCCGCGGAGCACGCGTTGCGGATCCTCGCGGGCGAGCTCGACTCCTTCACCGGCTACACCCGCGAGCTCGCTGCCCGCCTTGCTCCGCTCCTTCGCGTGTCGTGGGGGGCGAAGTTCGCGTTCGACCGCCTCCCCATGCTCTCGTTCACCGTCGCGAGGACACCGCAGTTCTGGAACTACGTGGCGCGGACGTACGGCTGACGCACGGACTGCGCTCTCTTTGTCAGACTGTCCGGCTATGAGCTTCGAGACGGACATCAAGCCGCTCTTCCGGGAGCGCGACCGCGGATCGATGCAGTCCCATTTCGATCTCTGGTCGTACGACGACGTCAACACGAACGCCGACGCGATCCTCGCCGTCCTCCGAGCGGGGACCATGCCCTGCGACGGCGCGTGGCCGGATGCAGACGTCGAGCTCTTCGAGCGCTGGATCGCAGACGGCAAGCCCGCCTGAGGTGGGCAACAGACGCCGTGCGCTACCGTGTGCGTAGCGTCCCCGTGTTCTGACTCCCACACGAGCCCGCCGCTTGCTGTTCTGGGGAGTCGCCAAAGGGAGCGACACATGAAGAAGAGCCTGAAGCGTGTGCTCGAGCGTCTGCGCGCCGGCACCAACGGATTGCTGGGCAAGCGAGAGTCGATTCGCGGTGGCTTGCAGGAGCCGCAGCGG
Source organism: uncultured Actinomycetes bacterium (assembly GCA_963744355.1). Classification (GTDB taxonomy): domain Bacteria; phylum Actinomycetota; class Thermoleophilia; order Gaiellales; family Gaiellaceae; genus Palsa-739. The sequence continues at coordinate 1,362,496 of CAVUTE010000001.1, read as the reverse complement.
ATGACTGGACGCCTCGTGCCCGTGCGCGTGCGCTCGCAGAGCTAGCGCGTGCGGACAGCGATCGTCTCCACCTACCCGCCGCGCGCGTGCGGGATCGGCACGTTCTCGGCCGACTTGCGGGCAACGCTGCTCGGCGCCGACGGCATCGCGCGCGCCGACCTCGTCGCGGTCGTGAACGAGCCCTCGAGCCCGCAGCGGCGAGGACTGCTGGCGACGATCCACCAGTCGGTGCGCGGCGACTACGTCCGCACCGCCCGGATGCTCGGGCGGCTCGACGTCGACGTCGTGCTGCTCCAACACGAGTACGGGATCTTCGGCGGGCGCGACGGGGAGTACGTCGTGTCGTTCGCCGAGGAGCTCGCGCAGCCGCTCGTCGTGACGCTGCACACGGTGCTCTCGGCACCGTCGCGGCACCAGGCGGAAGTGCTGAGCGAGCTGTGCGCGCAGGCCGAGCTCGTCATCGTGATGACGGACACGGCACTGCGGCTCGTCGTCGAATCCGGCGTCTGCCCCGAGGACAAGGTGCGAGTGGTTCCCCACGGCGCGCCGCTTCGTCTCACCGCGCGCTCCGGAGGAGACGCTCGCACGGACGAGCGGTTCCAGCTCTCCACCTTCGGCCTGATCTCGCCTGGCAAGGGCCTCGAGACCGCGATCGAAGCGCTGCCGGCGATGGTCGAGCAGCACCCCGAGATCGTCTACGTCATCGCGGGCCGCACCCATCCGGACGTCGCGCGCCGCGAAGGCGAGCGGTACCGCCTCATGCTCGAGCGTCGCGTGCTCGAGCTCGACTTGGCCGACCACGTCGAGTTCGACGACCGCTTCCTCTCCGTCGACGACCTCTCGGACTTGCTCGCGGCGACCGACGTGTTCGTGACGCCGTACCGCAACCGAGAGCAGATCGCGTCGGGCGCGCTCACGTTCGCGATCGCCGCCGGGTGCGGAATCGTCTCGACGCCGTACTGGTATGCACAGGACATGCTCGAGTCGGGCGCCGGCACGATCGTCCCGTTCGACGACCCGGCGGCGCTCGCCGACGCGGTCTGCACGTACGCCGATCAGCCGGAGCTGCTCGCGTCGGCTCGCGACGAAGCGAGGCGGATCGGTTCCTCGCTCGCCTGGCCGTCGGTCGCGAAGGCGACGGCGTCCGTGCTGAAGGAGGCATACGAGCTCGCCCCGCGCCGCCGCCCCTCCGGCGCAGCGGATCTGCACCTGACGAGCCTGCGCACCGACCACCTGCTGACGCTCGTCGACGACGTCGGCATCGTGCAGCACGCGCACGGGATCATCCCGAATCGCGCCAGCGGGTACTGCGTCGACGACGTCGCCCGCCTGGCCGTCGTGTCGCTCGCGCTTGCGGACCGCGGCGACCAGCAAGTCTGGACGTCGATCCTCAACCGCGCGCTTGCGTTCCTGCACGACGCCGCCGGTGACGACGGCATGCGCAACTTCATGGGCTACGACCGGCGCTGGCTCGACGAGCCGCACGTCGGCGACCACGTCGGCCGCGCCGTCTGGGCGCTGGGGGAGATCCTCGCCACGGCATGGATACCCGCCGTCGTCGTACCGGTGCGCGATCTGCTCGAGCGGCTCGTCCGCCCGCTGGCCGGAGACGTCTCGCTGCGGACGGCCGCCTACACCGTCCTCGGTCTGTCGCGCGTCGACGCCGACCGCCTCACGCCCTCGACGCTTCGCTTGCTCGAGCGCCTGACCGAGCAGCTCGCCGACGCGTACCGCGAGACGGCCTCGGACGATTGGTGCTGGTTCGAGGACGAGCTCACCTACGACAACGCCCGACTGTCCCAGGCGTTGATCAGCGGCGGCGCCGCGCTCGACCGCGACGATCTCGTCGAGCTCGGACTGGAGTCCCTCGCCTGGCTCGGCGACGAGTGCGGCCTCGACTCGGGGCCGCTGCGACTGCCGGGCCACCTCGGCCGGCGCAGGGGCGAACCCGCCCCCGGCGACGGCGACGAGCAGCCGCTCGATGCGGCCGCGTTCGTCGAGGCCGAGTTGGCTGCATTCGCCGTCACGCACGAAGCCGACCACGGGATCAGAGCGACGCGTGCGTTCGAGTGGTTCCTCGGGTCGAATCGTCTGCAGCGACCGTTGTACGACTTCGCGACCGGCGGGTGCAGCGACGGCCTCGGCGACGAGGCGCTCAACGACAACGAGGGTGCGGAATCGACGCTTGCGTTCCACCGTGCCGCGGTCGTGCTCGACGCGGCCGGCGTGCGCGCAGCAGTCCGCGAACGCAAGCTCGAGCCGGCCGCCGCATGAGTCAGCACGAGCTCCTCGAACGCCACGCAGCCAACCCGATCCTCACCGCCGCGGACTGGCCGTATCCCGTCAACGCTGTCTTCAACCCCGCCGCGGCGCAGGTGGACGGGCACACGGTGCTGCTCGCCCGGGTCGAAGACCGGCGGGGAATCTCGCACCTCTCCGTCGCCCGCTCCGTGAACGGCATCGACGGCTGGACGATCGACCCGGTGCCGCTGCTCGAACCCGACGACGAAACGTCGAGCGAGCAATGGGGGTTCGAGGACGCCCGTGTCGTCTGGGTGGACGAGCTCGCGCGCTGGGTCATCACCTGCACCGCGTACGGCCCGGCCGGACCGGCGGTCTTCCTCGCGACGACGGAGGACTTCTCGACCGTCGAGCGCTACGGGATCGTCCGCCACCCGGAGGACAAGAACGCAGCGCTCCTGCCGCACCGCATCGACGGGCGGTGGGTGCTCCTCCACCGGCCGAAGACCGAGTACGGCGGCGCGCGCGGAGAGATCCTGCTCTCGCGTTCGGCCGACCTCGTCAGCTGGAGCTCGCCCGAGGAGGTGCTCAAGCCGCGTGCCGGCGCCTGGTGGGACTCGCTCCGCATCGGCATCGGGCCGCCACCGCTCCTCACCGAGCATGGTTGGCTGCTCATCTACCACGGCGTCAAGGACACGGTCGCGGGCGAGATCTATCGCGTCGGCCTCGCGCTGCTCGACCTCGACGAGCCGACGCGCGTCCTGCGACGGCTCCCGAATTGGGCGCTCGCACCCGTCGCGCCGTACGAGCGCACCGGTGACGTCCCCAACGTCGTCTTCCCGTGCGGCGTCGTGCACGACGAAGCGACCGACCTGGTCCGGTTGTACTACGGCGCCGCCGACAGCACCATCTGTCTCGCGAGCGCACGCCTTTCCGATCTGATCGACGCCGTGCTCGCGGCGCCGGCCGACGTCTAGCCAACGATCGTTCGATAGAGGCGGAGGTAGTCGTCCACCATCCGCTCGGCGTCGAAGCGCTTGTCCACCGTCGCGCGGATCGCATTCGCATCGAGAGTCGCGGCCGCACCGACCGCGGTCACCGCTTCGTCCGCCGACGTGACGAGAAACCCATTCTCGCCGTGTCGGACGATCTCGGTCATGGATCCGCGCGGATGGGCGATCACCGGCGTCCCGCAGGCCATCGCCTCGACGACGCTGAAGCCGAACGGCTCGTCGAAGTCGACGAGATGCAGGAGCGCCTGCGCGCCGCCGAGCACTTCACCGCGCCGGTCGGGACCGATCGGCCCGATGTAGGAGACGCGCTCGCCGTCGATGCGTGGCTGCACGAAGCGCTGGAAATACTCGTCGTCCTGGATGATTCCCGCGATGACGAGCGGCACGCCCGCGCGCTCGGCGACGTCGATCGCATCGGCCGTTCCCTTGTCGGGGTGGATCCGTCCGAAGAACAGCGCGTAGTCGCGCCGGCCGTTGCCCGCCTCGAACTCGCGCATGTCGATGCCGTGGTGGATCGTCGCCGCGTAATCGAGACGCCCGTGCCGGTCGGCGTCGCTGATCGCCACGTAGTGGCCGCCGCTGTTGTACTTCTCGTACACCGCAACGATCCGCTCGGACGAGAAGCCGTGGATCGTCGTCACGACCGGCGTCTGCACGAGCCGGCTGTAGGTCAGCGGCAGGAAGTCGAAGCTGTTGTGGATGACGTCGAACTCCGCGGCCCGCTCGAACACAGCCGCGATGTGCAGCCCCTCCCAGACCTTTGCGTCCAGGGAGGGATCCTCCGAATAGCCGGTCGGGGCGCTCCCCACCAGGCGCGCGCTCGTGACCGAGTCGGCCGTGGCGAAGAGCGTGACGTCGACCCCTCGCGCCACCAGCCCCTCGGTCAGGAGCGAGACGAACTGCTCCCATGGCCCGTAGTGGCGCGGCGGGACCCTCCAGGAGATCGGAGCCAGCATCCCAACCTTGAGTGTGTGGGCCACCGGGCCAAACTAGCGCCGGCACCCACCGTCCTACGCTGTGCCGTAGGGTGAGGGGGATGAACGCGATCAACGACACGGTGATCATCCGCGTGCCCGGGAGCCCGGAGATCCTCTGGCGGACGCAGCGGATGGTGAGCCTCGGCGCCGATGCCGAGCTTGCCGCGAACATCGCGAACAGTGATGCAGACGTGCACGACATCGAGCGACTGCTCGAGGCCGGCTGTTCGCTCGAGCTCGCCTGGACGATTACGCGTCCGATCGAAGAACAGCCGAACGTCGTCGACGCCGCCGTCGATCAGTCGTAGCTTCGCGCCGCCCCGGAACGAGGAGCGCGGCCAGCGCGCAGACGACGAGGAACGCCGTCGCCATGACGAACGTGTCGGTGAAGCCGGTGCTCGTCGGAAGGCCGTTGTGCGTGTGGCCGGCGATGAACGTCGCGGCGAGCTGTCCGCCCAGCGCGCCGCCGATGGTGCGCATCACGGTGTTCATCCCTCCGGCGACACCGGTCTGCTCGGGGCGCACCGCCTCCACGATGAGGTTCCCGAGGGCGGCGAACGCGAGGCCGATGCCGATGCCGAGGAGCGCTGCGCTGATGAGCATGTCGTACGGATGCGCATGGACTGCGGCCAGGAATCCGAACGCGGCTGCGGTGACGACCGAGCCCGCGACGACGGCGCGCTTCGACCCGAACCGGAACGCGATCACGCCGGCCAACGACCCGACGAGCACCATGGTGATGGTCGACGGCAACAGGTAGAGGCCCGACTGGACGACGGACGAGCCGAAGCCGCCGGCACTGCGCGCCAGCTGCGCGAATTGGGGGAACACGATGAAGGACGAGTACATGCCGGCGCCGAGGAGGAACGCGGTGAGGTTCGTCGTCCAGACGCCGCGGATGCGCATCATCTTCATGTCGATCAGGGGCTCCGCGCTCCGCGTCTCCACGACAATCCACACCGCGCAGAGAGCGAGGCCGACGAAGAGCAGGCCGAGCGTGCGCGCCGAGCCCCAGCCCCACGTCGTCGTCTCGCTGACTGCGACGAGCGAGAGCGAGACCCCGGCGCTCATCAGCGCGGCGGCTGTCCAGTTGATCCGGCCGGGAACGCGCACGGGAGACTCCGGCACGTATCGCCACGTGCAGAACGTCGCCGGCACGATCAGCACGAGCGGCATCCAGAAGAGCCAATGCCAGCTCAAGTGCTCGGCCACGAGGCCGCCTGCGACGATGCCGACGCCTCCCCCGACGCCGAGGATCGCCGAGATCAAGCCGATGCTCCCGGCCACCTTCTCGCGCGGGAACTCGTCCCTGATGATTCCGAACGAGAGCGGGAAGATGCCGCCGGCGACGCCCTGCAACACGCGCGCGACGATCAAGAGCGAAAGCGAGTCGGCGAGCCCGGCGAGCACCGTGCCGGCCGCGAGCACGACGAGCGTCCACACGAGGACGCGCTCCTTGCCGAACATGTCGCCCAACCGCCCGAGGATCGCCGTGCCGACCGACGCGGAGAGCAGATAGCCGGTCAGCAACCAGGTGACACCCGTCTCGCTCGTGTGCAGCGCGTGCTGGATGGTCGGAAGCGCCGGGATGACGGCAGAGCTGAGGATCGCATACGCAAGGCCGGAGACCGAGAGCACGGCCAGCGTGACGTTCGGATGGACCCGGTCCTCGTGCGGCTCGCTCACCGCATCACCGTACCGGCTAGTGGTCGAGCACCTCGCGAACCTTCCACGCCAGCTCTTCTGGCAGGTATGGCTTCTCGATGAAGGCCGCGCGCGCCTCGGCGATTCCGTGCCGGACGACGGTGTCGGAGGGATAGCCGGACGTGAACAGCACCTTCATGTCCGGACGGCTGCGTTCGAGCGCCTCGGCGAGCTCGCGCCCGTTCATGCCGGGCATGATCACGTCGGTCATGAGCAGGTCGACTCGGCCCTTCGCCTGCTCGCTCAGACGGATTGCCTCCGCTCCGTCGCTCGCTGACAGCACCGTGTATCCGAACGCCTCGAGCGTCGCGACCACGAGCGTCCGCACGAGCTCCGTGTCCTCGACGAGCAGGATCGTCTCGCTGCCCCGCAAGGACTCCACACGTGCGCGCGCGACCGGCGCGAGGACGGGCGCATCGGTCGTCGGAAAGTACAGCTTGAACGTCGTTCCCATGCCGGGCTCGCTGTACAGCCAGATGTGGCCGCCGCTCTGTTTGACGAGCCCGTACACCGCGGCGAGCCCCAGGCCGGTGCCGGTGTCCTTCGTCGTGAAGAACGGATCAAAGGCCCGCCGTTGCGTCTCCGCGTCCATCCCCGTCCCCGAGTCGGTGATCTGGAGCAGTGCATAGGAGCCGGCGACGACGCCTTCGTGGGTAGCGGCGTATGCCTCGCCGAGCTCGGCGTTGACGGTCTTGATCGTCAGAGTGCCGCCGTGGCCGGCCATCGCATCCCGCGCGTTGATCGCCAGGTTGAGCACCGCCTGTGTCAGCTGGCCTCGATCGGCGAGGACCGCTTGCAGCGACGGATCGAGGTCCAGGCCGACAGCGATGTCGGCACCGATCGTCCGCTCGAGCAACTTCACGGTTCCCTCGACCACGGCGTTGAGGTCGGTGGCTTCGAGTTGCAGCACCTGCTGGCGGCTGAATGCGAGCAGCTGGCGCGTGAACTCGCCTGCCCGCTCTGCGGCAGTGTCGATCTGCTCGGCACTCTCTCGCAGGTCATCGTCCTCGAGCGCGCCGAGCAGGATCGCGCTGTGGCCTCGGATCACGAGCAGGAGGTTGTTGAAGTCGTGGGCAATGCCACCGGTGAGCTGCCCGATCGCCTCCATCTTCTGCCCCTGCCGGAGCTGGCCTTCGAGCCGGCGCTGTTCCGTCACGTCCTGGGCGAGCACGATCCGGACCGAGCGGCCCTCGTACTCGAGCGCGCTCGAGGTGATCGCGACATCGATGACCGAGCCGTCCTTCTTTCGATGACGCCAGACCGCCGCGGGCGAATAGCCGCGGTTCGGGTCGCCGAGAACGTCGCGCAGCGCATCCACTTCCTCCGGCGGCCGGATCTGGTCGATCGTCATCTCCAGCAGCTCGTCGCTCGTGTAGCCGTACTGCACGGTCGCTGCCTCGTTGACCGCGAGGAAGCGAAGCGTGTCCGGGTCGTACAACCACATCGGCGCCGGGTGGTGGTCGAAGAGATTGCGGTAGCTCTCCTCCGAGAGGCGAAGCGCCTCTTCGACTCGCTTCCGCTCACTGATGTCGTGCGCGATCGTGGACGCGCCGACGACAACTCCTTGGTCGTTTCGAATCGGCGAGATCGTCAGCGCCATCAATACCTGCGCGCTGTTCTTCCGAACGCGCCACGTCTCGTAGGCCTCGACCCGCTCGCCGGCCCGCACGCGTGCGAGGAGCCCTTCCGTCTCTCCACGACGATCGTCCGGCACGAGCATCTCGATCGGCCGCCCCACCGCTTCGGCCGGCGAATAGCCGTAGATCCGTTCCGCCCCGCCGTTCCAGCTCGTGATCACGCCGTCCAGGGTCTTGCCGATGATGGCGGCGTGCGACGACTCGACGATCGCCGCCAGAAAGCGAAGCTCCGCGGCCCGCAGCTCGGCGTCGGGCGGACCTGGGTCGCCCATCCCACGAACCTCCTCCGCCCGCGCCCCAACCTGAGAACCCCAGGCGGACGAAGGTCGTATCGCACTGTACAAGCGTTGTCAACAGACGACAACAGATTGCGTGCGGCGGACCGACTAAACGGTGATGACGACTTTGCCGCGTGCGTGGCCGGCTTCGAGGTAGGCCATCGCCTCCGGAGCCTCGCTGAGCGGATAGGTCCGGTCGATGACCGGCGTCACCTTGCCCGATTCCATGAGCTCGCTCAGCACGAGGAGGTCGTCGCGGTCGATCTTCGCGATGAACGTCAGGAGCCGGTGACCGACGAAGAGATTGAGCACCAGCGTCTTGATAAGGCCGCCGACGCCTCCTTCGCCGCCGATGAGGACGGCCGCCCCTTTTGGCGTCAGGACGCGCCGGATGTCCGACAGCGGACGGTTGCCGACCATGTCGAGGACGACGTCGTACTGCTTCCCTTGGGTCACGAAGTCCTCGGTGGTGTAGTCGACGACCTCGTCCGCGCCGATCGACCGGACGAGCTCGACGTTCCGCGTGCTGCATACGCCGGTGACGTGCGCGCCGTACGCCTTCGCGATCTGCACCGCGAACGTTCCCACGCCGCCGGCCGCGCCGTTGATCAACACCCGCTGGCCCGATTGGAGATGCGCCTTGTCGCGCAGCCCTTGCAGCGCAGTGCATCCGGCAATCGCGACGGCGCCCGCCTGTTCGAACGAGAGGTTCGCCGGCTTGGGGATGAAGTTCTTGCCGCCGGCCACGTATTCGGCGAGCGAGCCGCTGCGGGCGCCGAAGATCTCGTCGCCGGGCTTGAACGCGGTGACGTTGGCGCCGACCGCCTCCACGACGCCGGCCACGTCGGTTCCCGGAACGGGCTGTTTCGGCGCTCGGAGCCCGAACATGAGGCGCGCGATGAACGGCGTGCCGCCGGTCATGTGCCAGTCGGCGGGATTGATGCCGGCGGCGCGTACGCGGACGAGGACGTCGTCGTCCCCCACCTCGGGACGCTCGATTTCCTCGAGCCGGAGCAGGTCGGGAGGGCCGTACTTCCGCTGCACGATCGCCTGCATGCGGCCAGAGTACGCCAGCACGACGTAGACCGCCGCTCGCTCGCCATACTGCCGACATGAGCTGCACGCACCTCGACGAGATCCAGGTGACGGCCCTGCCGGCGGAGATCGCAGGCTGCGAGGAGTGCCTGAAGATCGGGGGCTGGTGGGTGCACCTGCGCATGTGCCAGATCTGCGGGAAGATCGGCTGCTGCGACAACTCGCCGAACAAGCACGCGACCGCGCACTTCCACGAGACGTCCCATCCGATCATCCGCTCGGCCGAGCCGGGCGAAGACTGGTCGTGGTGCTACGTCGACGAGATCGGATTCGAGCTCGGATGACGCTGTGGCCTCCGCTTCCGTATGCGGAGTGGAAGGACACGCGCGACACGCTGCACATGCAGCTGCAGGTGATCGGCAAGGTGCGCCTCGCGCTCTCGCCGTTCGAGCCCCAGTGGGCGAACGTGCCGCTCTATCTGACCGGGCGCGGCGTCACGACATCGACGATTCCGCACCCGAGCGGCGAGGTGTTCGACATCGACGTCGACTTCATCGACCATCGCGTCGCCGTCCGGACCGGCTCGGGCCGCGTCGAGCACGTGCAGCTGCAGGCGCCGGTCGCCGCCTTCTACACCGAGATGATGGACGCGCTCACGCGCGCGGACGTGCCGGTCGAGATCTCGACATTGCCGTCCGAGGTGCCGGACCCGATCCGTTTCCCGGACGACACCGTGCACGCGACCTACGACAGGGATGCGGTGACGCGATTCTGGCGGGCACTCCTCGGCATCGAAGCCGTGTTGCGCGAGTTCCGCGCGCGCTTCCGCGGAAAGACGCCGCCGGTGGAGCTCTGGTGGGGCTCGCTCGACCTCACCGCGTCGCTGTACTCGGGGCGTCCCGTCGAGACGCCGCCCGATGCCGACGTGATCATGCGCCTCGGAGGCGACGCGGAGTACTTCTGCGCCGGGTTCTGGCCCGGCGACCATCGCCTTCAGGAGGCCGCGTTCTTCGCGTACATGTATCCGAAGCCGGACGGCATCGAGCAGGCGCCGTGGTGGCACGACAAGCTGGGCGAGTTCGTGCTCCCTTACGACGACGTCCGCGAGAGCGCCGATCCGCGGCGCAAGCTGCTCGAGTTCGTGGACGGCGCATTCGACGTCTGCTGGACGCCGACGAGCGCTACCGCAGTGTGAGCGCCACCACCGGAATGAGGCGGCTCGTCTTCTCCGCGTAGTCGGCGAACACGGGATTGCGCGCCACCTGTGCCGCGAACTGGCGGTCGCGCTCCTCGCCTTCGAGTGGCACGGCGATCGCGTCCAGCCGATCCGGGCCGAGCTCGACAACGACGTGCGGGTCGGCGAGGAGATTGAGGTACCAGTCCGGATGCGTGGGCGCACCCGCTTTCGACGCGTAGACGAGCAGCCGGTCGCCGTCGCGCGTGAACACCATCGGCGTCGTGTGCGGGCGGCCGCTCTTTCTGCCGGTCGTCGTCAGGAGGAGAAGGTCGCGGCCCTCCCAGGTTCCTCCGACGCGGCCGGCGTTGGCGCGGAACTCCTCGATGATCGGGGTGTTGTAGTCGCTCATGCTCATGCCACGAGTATGCCGACCGCCTCGCGCCAGCCCGCGTAGAGCTCGCTCACATCGCTCGACCGCTCGAACCGCTCGCCCGCCGGCGACGGCCGCCGTTCGCCGAGCGAAAGCAGCGCGGCCCCGAGTGCTGTCTGCTCGGCCTCGCGCGCCGTCTCGACCGGAACGCCGAGCAGGTCTGCGAGGAACTGCATGAGCCAGCGGTTCCGCGTCATGCCGCCGTCCACGCGCAGCGACTCGAGCGGCGGCATGGCGGCGAGCACGTCGGCTGTCTGGTAGGCGGCCGCCTCGAGCGCTGCGCGGACGAGGTGCGCGCGCGTCGTGCCGCGCGTGATGCCCGTCACCATGCCGCGGACGTCGGCGCGCCAGTAGGGCGAACCGAGGCCCGTGAGTGCCGGCACGAAGTACACGCCGCCCGTGTCGTCGATCGAGGAGGCGAGCTGTTCGCTCTCGGCCGCGTCTTCGATCAGCCCGAGGCCGTCGCGCAGCCATTGCAGCGCAGCGCCCGTGACGAAAACAGCACCCTCGAGCGCGCGGCGCGGGGGTTCTCCGGCGAGCCGCGCCGCCGCGGTCCGCAACAGGCCGTGCGGCGCGGCCGCCTCGGTCTCGACGAGGACGAACGAGCCGGTCCCGAAAGTGGCCTTCGCGCCGCCGGCGGCAAAAAGCGCCGCCTGCTGGTCGCCGGCGATGCCGCGGATCGGCAGCGTCATCCCGAGCAACTCTGCTTCGCCGAAGTCGGCGCCCGAGGGCCTGATCTCCGGGAGCAGCTCGCGCGGGACGTGGAAGAGCTCGAGCAGCTCGTCGTCCCAGTCGAGCGTGTCGAGCGAGCAGAGCAGTGTGCGCGACGCGTTCGTCTCGTCAGTCGCGTGCACGCGTCCGTCGGTGAGCTTCCACACGAGCCATGTGTCCACCGTGCCGTAGGCGAGACCGCGCGCGTCACGTCCGTCGAGCAGCCACTCGAGCTTCGTCGCCGAGAAGTACGGATCGGGGACGAGCCCGGTGCGTTCGCGGAGGAGCTCCGCAGGGAGCTCGGCGCAGCGGTCGGCCGTTCGCCGGTCCTGCCACACGATCGCGTTGTGCACCGGCAGCCCGCTCGCGCGTTCCCACAGCAGCGTCGTCTCGCGCTGGTTCGTGATCGCGATGAGCGTCGGCTCCGCGCCTGCCGCGGCGATCGCCTGCTCCGCGGCCGCGAGCACGCTCTGCCAGATCTCCTCCGGATCGTGCTCGACCCAGCCGGGACGCGGGAAATGCTGCGGCAGCTCGGCGTAGCCGCGGCCGAGAACGGCGAGCTCGTCGTCGACGACGAGGCACGTCGTCCCGGTCGTTCCCTGGTCAACGGCGAGGATCACCGCACGACACTAGCCTGCTCCCATGCCGTTCGTGAAGCGCTGGCTACGACGAATCGGGATCGGGCTCGCAGCCCTCGTCGCCGTGCTCACTTTCGCGTCGCTCTTCTACAACGTCGCCACCTCCGGCCGCGACGTCGCCGCGTCGAAGTTGTACGCCGGCCCGTACGCGGAGGTGGACGGGACGAAGCTCGCGTACCGTCGCTGGGGCACGCACGGCACGCCGATCGTCCTGATCGGCGGCTTCATCGAGCCCTCGTGGGTGTGGCACGAGGTCGGGCCGCTGCTCGGCCGCTCGCACCGCGTCTATGCGATCGACCTCCCGCCGTTCGGCTACTCGCAACGGCGCGGGCCGTTCACGCTCGCGCACTGGACGGAGCTCGTCCAGGGCTTCGACTCGCGTCTCGACATCCGCCGGCCGGTGCTCGTCGGCCATTCGCTCGGCGCGGCCGTCGCCGTCTCCGTGGCGACGCAGTCGCCGCGCACCGTGTCCGGCATCGTGCTCCTCGACGGCGACGCGCTCCCGGGAGGAGGGGCAGCCGGATGGCTCTCGCACCTGCTCGTGCCGCCCTGGTACACGAGCATCTACCGCATCGCCACCGGCTGGGACTGGATCTTCCGCAAGGGGCTCGACAACGCCTGGGGCTCGAGCTCGCCGCCGTTCACCAAGGCGTTCATCGACGAGTGGCAGCGGCCGTTCCGCGTCAGCGGCACGGCGGCGGCATTCGCGTCGATGCTCGGCCACGGCATCCAGGGCGTGTCGACGGCGACGATCGCGAGCGTCACCGTGCCGAGGCTCGTCGCCTGGGGTAGCCACGACACGGTCGACTCGGTCTCCGCCGGCCGAGAAACCGCCGCGCTCATGCACGCGCCGTTCGTCGAGATTCCCGGCGCCGGGCATCTCTCGATGCTCGCGCGCCCGACGCTCGTCGCGCGGGCGATCGAGCGGCTCAGCGCGGGTGCGGCATGATCGCTCCCACCGCACAGCACTACCTCCTGCAGGCGCGGCAGATGCAGGCCCTCTCGTTCGCGGTGCACATCCCGCTCGTCTGCTTCGGTATCGCGTTCCCCGCGTTCGTCCTCTATCTCGAATGGCGCTACCTGCGATCGGGCGACGAGGTCTACCGCACGCTCGCCCGGCGCTGGACGAAGGTGATGATCGCGCTCTTCGCCGCGGGCGTCGTCACCGGGACGATCCTCAGCTTCGAGATGGGCCTGCTGTGGCCGAACTTCACCGGCACCTTCGGAAGCGTGTTCGGGCTCGGGTTCGCGATCGAGGGCTTCTCGTTCTTCACGGAGGCGATCTTCATCGGGATCTACGTCTACGGCTGGAACCGGCTATCGCCGCGCGCGCACTTTCTCGAGCGGCATCCCGATCGTCGTCTCCGGCTTCACCGGGTCGCTGGATGGTGATCGCGGTGAACGGGTGGATGAACCATCCGACGGGCTTCCGGCTCGACCACGGCAAGCGTCGTCGACGTCCATCCGCTCACGGCGCTCTTCGCGAACAGCTACGTCTGGCACGAGCTCGTGCACATGTACCTCGCGGGATACATGGTCACCGGCTTCGTCATCGCGGGCGCGTATGCGGTCGGCAAGCTGCGCGGCCGGTGGGGACGCTACGAGCGGATCGCGCTCGCCGTGCCGCTCGCGGCGGCGACGCTCGCGTCGGTCGCGCAGGTCTTCGTCGGCGACTGGAACGGGCGCGACGTCGCGGCCGCTCAGCCGACGAAGCTCGCCGCGTTCGAAGGGCTCGGCCACACGACCAAGGGCGCACCGGTGCACATCCTCGGCTGGTACTCGAACGGGCAGCGTCGAGTACGGCATCCCGATCCCGCGCCTGCTCTCGCTGCTCGCGTTCCACAGCTCGAGCGCGACCGTGCAGGGGCTCGACGCCGTCGCTCCGGCCGATCGGCCGCCGGTGAACGTCGTCCGCTTCGCCTTCCAGACCATGGTCGGGATCGGGACGCATGCTCGCGCTGCTCTCCGTCGTCTATCTCGCCGTGCGCATGCGCCTGCGGCGGCTGCCGGAGTCGGTGTGGTTCTACCGCGCGCTCGTCGGCCGCCGGCGCCGCTCTCGCGTCGTCGCGCTGATCGCCGGCTGGGTCGACGACCGAGGTCGGCCGCCAGCCGTGGGTCGTCTACCGCGTGATGCGCACGTCGGCGGCCGTGACCGGCGCGTCCGGCATCCCCGTCGGCTACGCGACGCTCGCCGCCGTCTATCTCGCGCTCGCCGCCGGCGTCGCGTGGGTGCTCGTCGCTCGCGCCTGCTACCGGGCCGCGGACTGATGCACCTCTACGTCCTTCCGCTCGTCTTCGCGCTCGTCGGGCTCGCGCTCTACACCGTGCTCGGCGGCGCCGACTTCGGCGCCGGTTTCTGGCAGCTCGTCGCGGAGGCCGACGAGGACGGATCCGCGACGAGGCGCACCACGCGATGGCCCCCGTCTGGGAGGCGAACCACGTCTGGCTGATCTTCGTCCTCACCGTCGTGTGGACGGCCTACCCGGCGGCGTTCGGCTCGATCGCGTCGACGCTCGTCGGTCCCGCTCTTCGTCGCCGGCATCGGGATCGTCCTTCGCGGCGGCGCCTACGCGCTGCGCGCCGGGACGAGGACTGCCGGCGAGCAGCGCCGCGTCGACACGCTCTTCGCCGTCTCGTCGATCCTGACGCCGTTCGCGCTCGGCACCGCCGTCGGCGGCCTCGCATCCGAGCGCGTGCACGTCGGCAACCCGGGCGGCAGCCTCGTCACGAGCTGGCTCAACCCGACTGTCGATCACGATCGGTGTGCTGGCGGTCGCGGTGTCCGCGTACATGGCTGCGGTGTTCCTGAGCGGCGACGCCGTGCGGCACGGCAACCCGGCGTTGGCCGAGCGGTTCCGCACGCGTGCGCTCGCGGCCGCAGTCGTCGCCGGAGCCGCGGCGCTCGCCGGGATCGTCGTCCTCCACTTCGACGCCGAGCGCCTCTTCACGCGCCTCACGCAAGGCCCCGGCCTGCCGGCGCTCATCGTCTCCGTCGCGGCCGGCGCCGCGACGCTCGCGCTCCTGTGGCGCAGGCGCTACGAGCCGGCGCGCTACACGAGCGCTCTCGCAGTGGCCGCGATCATCGCCGGCTGGGCGCTCGCGCAGAACCCGATCCTCCTGCGCGGCCTGACGATCCGGGAGGCGGCCGCATCCCACGACACATTGGTCGCCGTCGTCGTCGCCGTTCTGGCGGGCGCCGTGCTCCTCTTCCCGTCGCTCGCGCTGCTCTTCCGGCTCACCCTGCGCGGAAAGCTGGATCACGGTGTCGAAGCTTCGGCCGCCCCGCTGCAGGCGTCGCGTCCCGGCGTCGGCGGCGCCCGGCTCGCGGCCGCCCTCCTCGTCGCCGGCGTCGGATTCCTCACGGTGGCCGACGCGCCGTGGGCGCACGCGATCGGCGTCGTGTGCTTCTTCGGTTTCGCGGTGGCGGGCTTCCGCCGCGTCGCAGAGGTCTAGCCGCGCAGCGCGTCGGCGGACGGCACGAAGTAGTACGCGCCCGTCACGGGACGGGAATAGCGGGTGAGCGCATCACGCGCACCGGTCTTCAGTCCCGCCATGCTCTCGAGCATCGCCTCGAGCGGGCGCTGCTCGGCGCTGAAGCCGACGAACATCGTCCCGTGGTCGGTGACCGTCCCGTACGGCATGTTGCGGCGGAAGATCTTCCCGAAGTCGTCCTGGTCGGTACTGGCGACGTGCGAGTCCGCCGGCTTGTCCTCGAGCTCGAGGCTGTCGAGCTTGCGGCGGCCGATGACGAGCTCCTGCTCCTCCACCGCGAGCGACTCCCACGCAAAGGCGTCGTGCGGCCACTTCTGCAACAGGAGGATCGTCCCGCCGGCGCCCGGCAGGCCTTCCGGCACGAGCACGATCTCGGGCGCCTCGATCAGCGTCGGGTTCTCGCTGCCGTCGATGAAGCCGGTGAGGTCGCGGTCGTGCTGGTACGGCCAGCTCGACGTCTCCTCCGCAACCGACGCCAGCGGCGCGAGCTCGGCGATCGCCGCCCGCGCGACGTCGAAGACGACGTCGTAGGTCGCACCCGACAGCCACAGCACCGCGTCGTGCTGGGTCGCCGGCATGACGAAATCCTCGATGCCCACGAGATCGGCGTCGAAGCCGGCGACACCGTCGGGCATATCGCCGGGAGCTGCCGCGCGCCAGAGCTCGGGACGGAAACCGGCCACGAGATTGACGCCGCCCATCGTCGTGCGCGGCTCGCGCAGCGACGCGACCGCCGTCACCAGTCCGGCGGCGTCGAGGGCGTCGAACTCGAGGTACGCGTGCGACGCGGTCCCGAGTGCGAAGATGCCGCTCTGAGGAGACGTCATACAGGCATCGTACGGGGGAGGTTCACGCAATGAATGACCCACAGATCCATAGCTCGATCGAACAGCTCGTCGCCGAAGAGCACGAGTTGTGGGAGCGCGAGTCGTCGGGGAACGCCACCGACGACGACCGCCGCCGGCTCAAGACGGTGCAGGTGTCGCTCGACCAATGCTGGGACCTGCTCCGGCAGCGGCGCGCCCGGCGCGACGCGGGGCTCGATCCGGACGCAGCGGAGGAGCGCTCTTCGAACGTGGTCGAGGGCTACCAGCAGTAGTGCACCGCGTCGTCGTCGTCGGAGGAGGCTTCGGCGGCCTCCAGGCGGCGCTTGCGCTTCGGCATGCGCCGGTCGAGCTGACGCTGGTCGACCGGCGGAACTTCCACCTCTTCCAGCCGCTCACGTATCAGGTCGCGACGGGCGCGCTCTCGCCGGGCGAGATCGCGTATCCGCTGCGCGCGATCTTCACGCGCGACCGCAACGTGCGCGTCCTGATGGCCGAGGTCGCCGACTTCGACCTCGACGCGCGCGAGCTGCAGCTGCGTTCGGTCGGCGACGTCCCGGCGCCGGAGACGCTCCCGTACGACACGCTGATCGTCGCCGGCGGCTCGCGCTACTCGTACTTCGGCCACGACGACTGGAGCGAGCACGCGGCCGAGGTGAAGTCGCTCGAGAGCGCGCTCGTCGTGCGCAGCCGGCTGCCTCAGCGCCTTCGAGGCGGCCGAGGAGGAGCCGGACGAGGATCGCCGCGCGCGTGGCTGACGTTCGTCGTCGTCGGCGCGGGCCCGACCGGCGTCGAGATGGCGGGGCAGATCGGCGAGCTCGCGCGCGACACGCTGCGGCACGACTTCCGCGCGCATCGACCCGCGCGACCGCGCGCATCCTGCTCGTCGAGGCGGCCGACCGCGTGCTGACGACGTTCCCGCCGTCGCTGTCGGCGAAGGCGAAGCGATCGCTGCGAGAAGCTCGGCGTCACGGTGCTCACCGGCCGCACCGTCACCGGCATCGACGCCGACGAGCGTGACCGTCGACGACGAGCGCATCGCCGCGCGCGCACGGTCGTGTGGGCGGCGGGCGTGACCGCCTCGAGCCTCGCGGCGCGGCTCGCCGAGCTGACGGGCGCCGAGCGCGACCGCGCCGGCCGCGTCACCGTCGAGCCCGACCTGACGCTGCCCGGTCACCCGGAGGTGTTCGCGCTCGGCGACATGGTGCGCGTCGGCGACGACGGCGTTCTGCCCGGCGTCGCGCCGGTCGCGATGCAGCAGGGCCGCTACGCCGCGCGCGTCGTCCGCGACCGGTTACGCGGAAAAGAGACGCCTCCGTTCCGCTACCGCGACAAGGGCAACCTCGCCACCATCGGGAAGGCGGCCGCGGTCGCGGACATCAAGGGCCTCAAGCTCAGCGGCTTCATCGCGTGGATCACGTGGCTCGTCGTGCACCTCTGGTACCTCGTCGGCTTCCAGAACCGCGATCCTCGTCTTCATCCGCTGGTTCGTCAGCTTCGTCACGCACGGCCGCGGCGCGCGGCTCATCACGGATTCCTAGTCAGGCCGCGGCTTCGTCCGCCTGCCCGCGCGTCTGCTCGACGAAATCGCGGTACCAGTAGAAGCTCCCCTTCGGCACGCGCTCGAGCGTCGCATAGTCGATGTAGATGAGACCGAACCGCTTCCAGTAGCCCCACGCCCACTCGAAGTTGTCGAGCAGCGACCACGCGAAGTAGCCGCGAAGCGGGACGCCGTCGGCGATCGCTCGGCCGGCGGCGGCGATGTACTCGGTCAGGTATGCCTGCCGCTCCGGGTCGAGGACGCTCCCGTCGTGTTCGCGGACATCGGCGTAAGCCGCACCGTTCTCGGTGACGTAGATCGCCGACGGCTCGTAGTCGCGGTGCACTCGCACGAGCATGTCGTGCAGGCCGTCGGGGACGACCTCCCAGCCCATATCGGTCCGGTCGACGTCCTCACGGTGGAGGATCCGCGACCGGCCGCCATTCGCGTCCGCGCCGACGATCGGCGACGTGTAGTTGTTGACGCCGAGGAAGTCGATCGGAGCTGCGATCGTGCTCATGTCTCCGTCCTCGATCGCCGGCATGCTCGAGGCGAAGGCCTCTAGGATGTCGTTCGGATAGGCGCCCCGGAAGATCGGGTCGAGGAACCAGCGGTTGTGCATCCCGTCGACCCACCGCGCGGCGGCGACATCGTCGGGGGCATCGCTCACCGCATACGGGTGGTCGAGGTTGAGCGTGATCCCGACCTGCGAGCCCGGCGACAGGTTGCGCAGGATCTCGACCGCCCGGCCGTGCGAGAGCAACAGGTGGTGCGCAGTTGCGAGCGCGTCCTCGTCGGACGTGCGGCCCGGCGCGTGATGGCCCCAGCCGTAGCCGATCCAGGCGACGACCCACGGCTCGTTGTGCGTGATCCAGTTCTTCACGCGGTCGCCGAGCCGTCCGGCCACCGCCTCGACGTATTCCGCGAACGCGTCGACGGTCGCGCGCACCGGCCAGCCGCCCTCGTCCTCGAGCACCTGCGGCGTGTCCCAGTGGAAGAGGGTCACGAACGGCTCGATACCGCTCCCGAGCAGCTCGTCGACGAGGCGATCGTAGAAGTCGAGGCCCTTGCCGTTCACAGCGGCCGTGACCGGTGGGCAGGATGCGCGGCCATGCGACCGAGAAGCGGAATGCGTCGATGCCGAGCTCGCGCATGAGGCCGATGTCGTCGCGATAGCGGTGGTAGAAGTCGCACGCGATCGCGCCGGTGTCGCCGTTCCGCACCTTTCCGGGCGTCGCACAGAAGCGATCCCAGACGCTCTCGCCCCGGCCGTCCTCGTTGCTCGCGCCCTCGACCTGGTACGACGCCGTCGCCGCACCCCAGACGAACTCGCTTGGGAACTGGGGAGCCTGGTCAGACATGGGTTTCCTCTCGGATCGCGGGGGCTGGAGCGCGGACGTGGCAGCGGGCGCTCTGGTCGCGGCGTGCCTCGACGAGCTGCGGAGTGAGATGCGAACACACGTCGACCGCGAGCGGACAACGGCTGACGAAGCGGCAGCCCTCCGGCGGGTCGACCGCCGCCGACGCGACGCCCTTGCGCACGGCGATCTTCTTGAGCTCGGTGGACGCGGGATCCGGGACGGCGGCGAGCAGCAGCTCCGTGTACGGATGGAGCGGCGCC
This sequence comes from uncultured Actinomycetes bacterium, assembly GCA_963744355.1. Classification (GTDB taxonomy): domain Bacteria; phylum Actinomycetota; class Thermoleophilia; order Gaiellales; family Gaiellaceae; genus Palsa-739. The sequence goes on along the minus strand of CAVUTE010000001.1, from coordinate 1,343,178 downwards.
GACAGCACCTTCTCCGCCGGCCCGTCCTCGACGATCTGGCCGGCGTACATGACGAGGACCCGGTCTGCGATGTAGTGCGCACTCGCGAGATCGTGGGTGACGTAGAGGAACGCGAGGTTGCGCTGCTCCTTGAGATCGATCATCAGGTTGAGGATCCCGATGCGGATGGAGACGTCGAGCATCGAGATCGGCTCGTCGGCGACGACCACGGTCGGCTCGACGGCGAGCGCCCGCGCAATCGCGACGCGCTGCCGCTGGCCGCCCGAGAGCTCATGCGGATACTTCTTCGCGACCTTCTCCGGAGGCACGAGCCCGACGGCGTCGAGCAGCTCGTGCACGCGACCGTCGACCTCGTGCGACGGCACCACGTGGTGGATGCGCAGCGGCCGGGCGAGATGGTGGCGGACGGTCTTCGCCGGGTTCAACGAGCCGAACGGATCCTGGAAGGTCATCTGCACCTGCGAGCGGTACGCGAGCGTGCGGCGACGTCCCCGCACACGGGTGAGGTCCTCGCCGTCGAAGAGCACGCGGCCGCTCGTCGGCGCATAGAGGCGGGCGAGCAGCCGCGCGACCGTGCTCTTGCCGCTGCCGCTCTCGCCGACGAGCGCGGTGATCGTTCCGGGCTTCAGCGAGAACGTGACGTCGTCAACCGCGTGGACCCGGCTGCGACGGAACAGCGCGCCTCCGACGCGGAAATACTTCGTCAGCCCTTCGACCTCGAGCTGGGTCGCGCCGTTCGTGCTCATCGCTCGCGCTCCACCAGGTGGCACGCGACGAAGTGCCCGGGGCTCGCTTCGCGCAGCCGCGGCCGTTCGGTGGTCTGACGCGCGTACAGGAAGCCGTCTTCGGGCCGGCAGTGCGGACAGCGCGGATGGAAACGACAGCCGGAGGGGGTCGCCGCCGGGTCGGGCGGCGACCCCGCGATCCCGCTCATCCGAACGAACGGCCCGTGCAGCGGAGGGAAGGACTGCATCAGGCCGATCGTGTACGGATGCCTGGGAGCTCGGTGGATCTCCTCGGCGGACGCCTCCTCGACGATCTCGCCCGCGTACATGATCGCGATGCGGTCCGCGAACTCGAGCAACAGCGACAGGTCGTGCGTAATGAAGAGCATCGCGAAGCCGAAGTCGCGCTTGAGCGCCTCGAGCTCCTGCAGGATCTCGCGCTGGACGACGACGTCGAGCGCCGTCGTCGGCTCGTCGAGGATGATGAGCTCGGGACTGAGTGCGAGCGCCATTGCGATGACGACACGCTGGCGCATGCCGCCGGAGAGCTCGTGGGGATACGCGCGCACGAGGCGCTTGTCCATTCCGACGAGGTCGAGCAGCTCTCCGGCGCGAGTGATCGCGCGCTGCTTGGAGATGCGCTCGTGTGCGCGCATCATGTCGACGAACTGGTCGCCCACGCGCATGACCGGGTTGAGCGAGTTCATCGCACTCTGGAAGACCATCGAGACGTTGCGCCAGCGGAACTTGCGCAGCTCCTCGCGGCTCTTCGCGGTCAGATCCTCGTTCTCGAAGAGGATCTGGCCCTCGGCGATGCGTGCCGGGGGGCGCAGGATCTGCAGCATGGCATTCGCGATCGTGCTCTTGCCGCTTCCCGATTCACCCGCCAGCCCGAGGATTTCGCCGGGCGCGATCGAGAGGTCGACGCCGTCGACTGCGCGCACCGCGTCCGCGCCGAAGCCGTACTCGACGCTGAGGCCGCGTAGCTCGAGCAGCGGCTCGCCGCGGCGGCCACGGCGGTCGGCTTCCACATGCGTGGCTGCGGTCATGCCGCGCTCCGGCGGCGCAGGAGAGACCGCCGTCTCGGTAGGCCGCGCAGGCGCGGGTTCGATACCTCGTCGATACCTGCGAGCACGAGCGTGAGCCCGAGCACCGTCAGTCCGATTGCCAGCCCGGGGAAAAGGAACGACCACCACTCGCCCTGGAGTACGCTCGAGTTGACCGTCGCCCAGTAGAGCGAGACGCCCCAGCTCGACTTCGCCGAGTCGCCGAGGCCGAGGAACTCGAGTCCCGCCTCGATGATGATGGCGATGTAGAACACGAGCACGAACGCGGCGGCGATTCGGCTGATCATGTTCGGCATCAGCTCGCCGAAGACGATTCGCCAGGTCGACTCGCCGGAGACCTTCGCCGCGTGGATGAAGTCACGGTTCTTGAGCGTGAGCGCCTGGCCGCGGAGAATGCGTGCCTCGAAGGCCCAGATGGTGAAGCCGACGACGAGCACCATCGTCGTCATGCCGCGCTGGTGCAGGAACGCGGTGATGTCGATGAGGAGCGGGATCGTCGGGATGACGAAGACGACGCTCGTGACGAGGCTGATCGCGTCGTCGACGATGCCGCCGATGTAGGCGGCGGTGATGCCGAGTGTGGCCGCGAGAGCGGTTGCGAGCGTGGCGACGAGGAAACCGGTCGCGAGCGAGCGGCGCGCGCCGACGACCACGCCGGCCCAGACGTCTTCGCCCTGGTCGGTGGTGCCGAAGAGGTGGTGCCATGTCGGCGGGATCCGCGTGGCGAAGCTGAAGTTCGTCGCGGACGCCGGATCGGCTATCAGCGGCGAGATCACCGCCAAGAGGGTCATGCCGAGCACGATCCCGAGGCCGACGCGGCCCTTCGGGTTCTTCACCAGCAACATGAGCCAGATCGGCACCTTGATGCCGCGCCTGATCGCAGGCGCCGACAGCGGTGAGAATGGCTGCTGCTCGAGCTCGACCGGGAGTTGGCTCATGTCAGGAGGCGCGAATGCGCGGGTCGAGGGCGAGATTCGCGAGATCCGTCAGGAACATCGCGACGATCGGACAGATGGCGAAGACGAGGAGCAGCGCCTGCGTCAATGGATAGTCGTTGCCGAGCGCAGCCTGCTGCAGCGTGAAGCCGGCGCCCGGGTAGCTGAAGACGAGCTCGACGAAGATGACGCCGCCGACGGCCGTTGCGAACTGAGGCGCGAACCCGTTGAGCGGCGGCAGGATCGCGTTGCGCGCGGCGTAGCGCATCATCACGCGTCGGTCTTTCAGGCCTTTTGCCTGCGCCATCGACACGTAGTCCTCGCCGATCGTGTTGATCATGACCGTGCGCATGTTCAGAACCCAGCCGCCGGCGTAGGCGAGGACGATCACGAGCGCGGGCAAGATGCCGTGCTGGATCGCGCTCGAGATGAAGTTCCAGTGCGGGCCAGGCGTGACGTTCGTCGAGTAGGCGTGCTGGAACGGGAACCACCCGAGCTTGAGACCGACGAAGTACACGATGAGGAGCGCGGTGAAGTACGCGGGGAAGGCGCCGAGCGCCAGGAACAACGGTACGAAGAACGTGTCGAAGCCGCCGCCGCGCCGCCACGCGGCGACCGTGCCGACCGCGGTGCCGAGGATGAATGCGAGGACGAAGGCGATGCCCACGAGCGCGATCGAGTACGGAAGCGTATTGCCAACCACGGTGGACACCTTGGCCGGATAGTTCGAGGTCGAGATGCCGAAGTCGAGATGCGCGACACGGCCGAGGTACTGCCAGTACGCAGCGGGGATCGACTGGTGGTTGCCGCCGAGGAGCTTCTCGTAGGTGGCGATGATCCCCGGGTTCGCCTGGATCTGCGACGGCGACAGGTGCTGGAGGAGACCGCCGACCGGGTTGCCCGGCATGAGCCGCGGGAGCAGGAACGTGAGAGTGAGCGCCAGCCAGATGGCGAAGAGGTAGAAGGCGATTCGGCGCAGCAGCCAGCGCATGACGAGATCAGGAATCTACGTGGGGGGCGGATTTGACTCCGCCCCCCACGTGACCAGGAGGGTTAAGCGCCTGCCTTGCCACCCGGGAGAATCCGGGTGAACTGCAGGATGTTGTCGGGGTAGTTCGTGAAGATCGGCTGCGCGTAGTCGTTCTTCGGCGACGAGAAGCCGTGGAAGAACTGCGTGCTGTATGTCGACCACTGCGGAGCCAGGTAGATCGGGACGATCGGCATGTCCTTGAGGAACAGGTTGCCGAGCTTGACGAAGGCCGCCTTCTGCGCCTCCGTGCTAAGCGTGGACCTGAACTGATCAAGGAGTGGCTGGGCGGCGGTGTCGTAGAAGTGCGCCCAGTTGCTCGTCACTGTCGCGTCCTGCCCCGGGGGCGTGTACTGCGACTGCGACAGGTTGGCGTTGAAGTAGCCGAACGGCGTGGCGCCCGAATCGTTCTGCCAGAGCAGCGTCGGCGTCTTCGTCGTCGACGCGTTCGGATACCACGAGTTCCAGTCAGGCTCGAGAACCTCCGACGAGTTGATCCCGATGGCCTGCAGGTTCTTCGCGATGATCTGGTCCGACGCGACCCAGTCCGACCAGCCCGAGATCACGTGGATGTCGAGGTTGACCGGGTTGCCCTTCGGGTCGAGCAGCGTGCTCCCCTTGTAGCTGAAGCCGGCCGACGTCAGCATCGACTTCGCCGCCGTCGGGTTGTACGCCGCCGCCGCCTGCGCCGCCTGCTTGAGGGCCGGCGTGTACCAGGTGGAGAAGAGCCCGTTCAGGCCGAGGCCGTCGGCGGGCGGGCCGTAGCCGTACTCGCCGAGCTTGTACACGGACTGCCGGTCGATCGCGAGGCTGACCGCCTTGCGGAAGGCCGGGAGGCTGTACGGGTACACCGAGTCGTCGAACACGAGCGACTGCGCGAACGTGTTCACGGGGTAGAAGTAGTGGAAGTACTTCGGGTTCTTCGAGCTGTACGCCTGTGCTGCGTTCGGCACGAAGTTGTGCGTCCAGTCGACCTGTCCGCTCTGGATCAGCGCCAGAGCCGCGTCGTTCGAAGCGGCCTGGACGTACTGGATGCACGCCACCTTGGGAGAGCCGGCCATCCAGTAGTGCGGGTTCTTGCCCAGGGTGTATGCCTGGCTGGAGAACGCCTGGACGACATCGAACGGCCCCGAGCCCACCGGGTTGGAGTCGGTGAACGTGGCGGGGTCCGCCACCTTCGACCAGATGTGCTGCGGCACGATGAAGACGCCGCCCAGCGTCACCGGAATGAACGCCGAGTCGGCTGCGTGCAGCTTGATGACGACCTTGTACTTCCCGGTCGCCCTGATCGACGCAACGTTGCTACCGGTCTTCAACAGGCTGATCTGGTCCATGGCGCTCGACTGCTTGCCGGCTACGAGTGAGTAGACGACGTCGAGAGCTGTGAGCGGCTTCCCGTCGCTCCAGTTGACACCCTTGCGGATGTTCATCGTCAGGACCGTGTTCCCGTTCGACCACTTCCAGCTCTGCGCGAGCCACGGATACTGGTGACCGCCGCCCGCAACCGTCGTGACGATCAGCGGCTCGTAGATCGCTCCCTTGACGACCGCGCCGGCCGGCGTGCTGGTGGAGACGTACGGATTGAAGTTGCGGGTGAACGCGGGATCGCCCGATCCCGTCATGACGACACACTTGTGGGCTGCGGCTTCTTGCGCCGCGATGTTGCTGCTCGACGTCGACGCGAACGCGACCGCCGTGAGGATGAGCGCAGTGAGCATCGCCCCGCCGACTCCGATGACGAGACCGAGGCGGCGGTTTGAGCGGGTGTGACCTGGCATCTGCCGTTCCTTTCTCGCCCGGCGTGGGGCGAAGAGGATGTGGATCACGGTGGAGTTACCGGAAATTCCCGGGAACCGTAACCAGGTCGTTACGTTCCTGTCAAGGTCCCGATCCGCGGTGATACGCATCGGGATCCGGCGGGCTGGAGCTTCCATTCCGGGACTTGTTCCGGTACGTTTTCGGGAGAAATGGCGCAACTCGACCGCAGACCTGAGCAAAAGTTCCGCGGCCGCGCCACGATCCGCGACATCGCGGATCTGGCCGGGGTCTCGATCGCGACCGTTTCCCGCGTCCTCAACGACCGACCCGACGTCTCCCCGGAAACCCGCGAGAACGTCCTTCAGGTCGTGCGCAAGCAGGGCTTCAGCACGAGCCGCGGGGCGCGCACGGCGCCGAGCGGCCGCAGCGGCGCCGTCGGGCTGACCCTGCCGCTCGTGAACGACGCGTACTTCGGGCCGATCCTGAGCGGCGCCTCAGAAGCGCTGTACGAGCTCGACCTGCGGATCATGCTCTGTCCGACCATGCACGAGCACGACCGCGAGGTCTCGCTCGTCGACCGGCTGATGCGCGGCACGACGGACGGCGCGATCCTCATGCTCCCGGAGGAGTCGACCGCCGAGCTGCTCCATCTTCAGGACATCGGGTTCCCGTTCGTCGTCGTCGATCCGCGCGTGGCGACACCGCCGGGCATCCCTTGCGTCTCCGCAATGCACGCGACGGGCGCGAAGCTCGCGACCGAGCATCTGCTCAAGCTCGGCCACCGCCACATCGGCGTGGTCGGCGGGCCGTCAGGCTGGTACGCGAACGACGAGCGCGAGATCGGATTCCGCGCCGCGATGGCGGCCGCGCGCCTGCTTCCCGAGCCGGACATGATCTTGCACGGGGACTGGAGCATCCCGTCCGGCGAAGCGGCCGCCGAGATCCTCCTCGCCCGGCCCGACCGGCCGACTGCGATCTTCGCGTTCAACGACAACTCGGCGATCGGCGCGCTCAACGTCGCGCGCCGCCGCGGCATCCGCGTCCCGGAAGACCTCTCGATCGTCGGCTTCGACGACACGTTCCAGGCGACGATCGTCACCCCGTCTCTGACGACCGTCCGGCAGCCGCTCGCCGAGCTCGGCCGGATGGGTGTCAGCCTGCTCTCGCGCCTCATCGAGGGGCAGCGCCTCGACGCACTGCGCATCGAGCTCGAGACCGAACTCGTCGTCCGTGAATCGACGGCTCCCGTATCGAGCTCGTAGCCTCGCCGCGGTCGCCGCGGTTGCGCTCGCCGTCGTCGTCGTCGCCCATGGCGCCGGTGCGTCGAGCAGCGGATATAGCGTGACGCCACTCGTGTCCGACGGTGGAGTGCCGGCGCCCAACCACGACCCGACGCTCGTCAACGCCTGGGGCCTCGCGGCGAGCCCGACCGGACCGTGGTGGACCGGCAACGAGGCGCGCGGCACGAGCACGCTCTACTCGTCGACCGGTCGCAAACAGCAGCTCACCGTCTCCGTCCCGGGCGGCCCAACCGGCGTCGCGTACTACGGCGGCTCATCGTTCCTCGTCCACGGCGGCGGACGCGCTGATCCCGCTCGGTTCGTCTACGCCTGCGAGGACGGGAACATCCGCGCATGGACCCCGACGGTGCCGACCGACTGGTCGGCGAAGGCGGAGGTCACGGTCGACCAGACGGGCCAAGGCGCGATCTTCCGCGGCGTCGCGTTCGCGCATGGACTGCTGTACGCGACCGACTTTCACAACGACCGCGTCGAGGTCTTCGACGGCGCGTGGCGCCAGGTGCGACTGCACGGCTCGTTCCGCGATCCGCAGATCCCGTCGTGGTATGCGCCCGACGGCATCGAGGCGGTTGCGAACCACATCTTCGTCACGTACATCTACCGCGCGCCCGTCGGCGGCAACGATGCTCCCACCGGCGGGTACGTCGACGAGTTCGACCTGCAGGGCAGGCTCGTCGCGCGCGTCGCGCATTCGGGCCTGTACGAGCCGTGGGGGCTCGCACTCGCGCCCACCTCGTTCGGCCGCTTCGGCGGCGACCTGCTCGTCGCGAACTTCGGCACCGGCGAGATCAGCGGCTACCGCGAGCGCGGCGGCCGCTGGATGCTCGACGGCGTGCTCGACGGAAGCGACCACAAGCCGCTCGTCGTCAACGGCGTGTGGGGGATTGCATTCGGCAACGGCGGAATGGCGGGATCGACGAACACGCTCTTCGCCGCGGCCGGGCCGCACCTCTGGCACGGCACGAGCGAGCTCGAGGTGCACGGGTTGATCGAGGCGATCTCGCCGGCATGAACGCCGCGGCGTCAGTCCCGCTGCATGGCCGCGTCGAACGCAACGTCCGACGGCGCGAAGTCGGCGGCGCGCACGAAGCGCAGCGCTTCGGCGGCACCCCACTCGCGGTCCATGCCTGTGTCCTCCCACTCGACCGACAGCGGCCCGTCGTAGCCGATCTCGTTCAACGCGCGGAAGAGATCGTCGAAGTCGACGTCGCCGTGCCCCGGCGACACGAAGTCCCAGCCGCGGCGCGAGTCCCCGAACGGGAGATGCGAGCCGAGGATCGAGCGGCGGCCGTCGAGCCGGCGCTTCGAATCCTTGACGTGCACGTGGTAGATGCGGTCGGCAAACGTCCTCGCGAACTCCGCCGCGTCGAGGAACTGCGGCGCGAAGTGGCTCGGGTCGAGGTTGAAGCCGAAGCTCGCACGACGGCCGAAGGCGTCGAGCGTGCGCTGCGCAGTCACGAAGTCGTATGCGATCTCGGTCGGGTGTACCTCGAGCCCGAAGCGGATCCCCTCCTGCTCGAACACGTCGAGGATCGGCCCGAAGCGCTCCGCCACCTCGTCGAACGCGCGGTCGATCTCGGCGAAATCGTTCGGGGGGAACGAGTAGAGACGCTGCCAGATCGGCGAGCCGGTGAACCCGTTCACCTGCGTCACGCCGAAGGCCGCGGCGGCTCGCGCGGTGTCCATCAGGCGCTCGGCCGCGCGGGCATGCACGCCTTCGGCCTCGCCGTCTCCCCAGATCTCCGGCGGGACGATCGCGCGGTGGCGCTCGTCGATCGGGTCGCACACGGCCTGGCCGACGAGATGAGCACCGAGCGCCCAGCAGTCGAGGCCGTGCTCGTGAGCAACTCCTTTCGGCCGCGCACGTAGTCGCGGTCGGCGAGGGCGGCGACGACGTCGAAGTGGTCGCCCCAGCACGCGAGCTCGAGCCCGTCGTATCCCCACGCGGCCGCACGCGGCGTAAGCTCCGCGAGCGGCAGGTCGGCCCACTGTCCGGTGAAGAGCGTGACTCGCCTCGGCATGCCGCCAAACATACGCATTCATGAGCGCGCGTGGCGTCGCCCTTCAGCTGTGGACGATCCGCGACGAGGTGCGAGCGCGACCTCGAAGGCGCGCTGCGCAAGCTCGGCGCGCATGGGCTACGACGGCGTCGAGATGACCGAGTTGCACGGCCACGAGCCTGCGCAGGTGCGCGACGTGGCTCGACGAGTGCGGGCTCGTCGCCGCGGGCCGGCACGCGTCGCTCGAAGCGATCGAGACCGACCTCGACGCAGCTCGCCGAGCGAGCTGCACACGCTCGGCACCGACCGTGTCGTCGATCGCCTGGATCGACCCTGAGTTGCTTGCCGATCCCGATCCGCTGGTCGAGCGCATCGCCGCCGCGGCGCGCCGGCCGCCGGACGCGGGGATGCGCGTCGGCTTCCACAACCACTGGAGCGAGGTTGCGCCGCTCGCCGACGGACGGACGTTCCTCGACCGCCTGCGCGAGCTTCCCGCCGACGCTGCTCTGGCTCGAGCTCGACCTCGGCTGGGTCTGGCACGCAGGCGGCGACCCGATCGCAGAGCTCGAGGCGACGCACGGACGCTGCCCACTCGTGCACGTGAAGGACTACGCGAGCCGCGAGGACCGCGACGACGTCCCGGTCGGCGACGGACATCGTCGGCTACGAGCGCGTGCATCCCCGCCGCAGCTCGAAGCAGGCGCGGAGTGGCTCATCGTCGAAGAGGACGAGGTCGGCCCGGATCCGTTCGGAGCCGTCCAGCGCTCACTCGAAGCAGTCAGGAGGATCGGTCGAATGACCGAACCGATGCGTGTCGGCGTCGTCGGCTGCGGGATCATCGCGAAGCACTACGTCGAGCAGACTCCCGGCGTTCGAGCTGGCGACCCGTCGCCTGCGCCGACCTCGACGCGGAGGCCGCCGACGCGTTCGGCGCCGAGCACGACCTGCGCGTGCTGCCGGTCGACGAGCTGATCGCAGACGACGACGTCGACCTCGTCCTCAACCTGACGCCGCCGCGGGCGCACGCTGCCGTCCTGCAGGCGACGCTCGACGCCGGCAAGCACGCGTACACGGAGAAGCCGCTCGCTGCCACGGTCAGCGAGGCGCGCGACGTCGCTCGCGCTGGCAGATGAGCTGGGCCTGCGCCTCGGCTGCGCGCCGGACACGTTCCTCTGCAGCGCGTACGAGACGGGCCGCCGTCTCCTCGCCGAGGGCGCCATCGGCTTTCCCATCGGAGCGAACGCGACGATGCTCGTCGGCGGTCCGGACGGCTGGCACCCGAACGCCGACGCTGTTCTATCGCGCCGGCGGCGGCCCGCTGCTCGACCTCGCTCCGTACTACCTGACTGCGATCGTGTCGCTGCTCGGGCCGATCGCGTCGGTCGCCGGCTTCGCCGAGACCCCGACGGCCGAGCGGCTGCTCGGCGCCGGTCCCCGCGCGGGCGAGACCATCGTGGTCGAGGTGCCGACGCACTCCGCCACAGTGCTGCAGCTGCGAAGCGGGGCGCTCGCCACGCTGACCGTCAGCTTCGAGGCACGCGACCAGTACGAGAGCAGGCTCGTCGTGTACGGCAGCGAGGGCGTGCTCGAGCTTCCGGACGCCAACCACTTCGGCGGCGAGATCGTGCTCCGGCGGGGGAACGAGGCGGCCGCGAAGATCGACTACGAGGATCGCGGCGCGCAGGAGACGCGCGGCTATGGAATCGAGGAGATGGTGACGGCTCTGCGTGCAGGCCGGCCGCATCGCGCGAGCGCGGCGCTCGGCCTCCACGTGCTCGAGGCGGCCGAAGCGGCCCTGGCGAGCGCGGAGGAGCTGCGGACTGTCACGCTCGCGACGGATATACCTGCGTTCGCGTAATTAGGCGGCGCAATCGTCGCAGACACCGCGGAGGACGACGTCGTGAGCGACCGCGTAGCCGGTCTCGTCCTCCACCTTGTGCAGCGCCTGCTCGAGCTCCGGATCTGCGAACGCCTCGACCTTGCCGCAGTCCCCGCACACGAGATGGTGGTGGTGCTCGCCGTCCGGCTGGACAGGCTCATAGCGGGTGGTCGGCGCGCCGACGTCGACGCGCTGCACGAAACCGTCGCGCGTGAGCTGCTCGAGGCTGCGGTAGATGCTCGCGATGCCCACGGGGCGGCCTTCCGCGCGTAGGCCGTCGAAGATCTCCTGGGCGGTGACGCAGCACCGCTGCCGGCCGAGCAGCTCGATCACGGCGCGGCGGGCGGCGCTGTTCCGCCGGCCCATGCGCTGGAGCGACTCCGTCGTCGTCTCGACCCAGTTCATGCCGTTCAGTCTAGCTAGTGAGAATGATTATCGCTAGACTCCTGGCCGTGCATACCCTCGCAGCACTTCTAGCCGCCACCCAGATCCACGTCGTCGCCGCAGAGAACTTCTGGGGCAGCCTCGCCTCCCAGCTCGGCGGCAACCGCGTCCAGGTGACGAGCGTCATCACGAATCCCGCGACCGACCCGCACGACTACGAGCCGAGCGCCGTCGACGCCCGCACCTTCGCCGGCGCGCAGATGGCGATCGTCAACGGCGTCGGCTACGACCCCTGGGCGGCGAAGCTCATCGCCGCCAACCCGGTGCACGGACGCGTCGTCCTGACCGTCGGCGACCTCGTCGGCGTCAAGCCGGGCGGCAACCCGCACCGCTGGTACTCGCCGGCGAACGTGCAGCAGGTGATCTCGGCCATCGTCCGCGACTACTCGACGCTCGATCCGAAGGACGCGGCCTACTTCGCGCAGCAGAAGGCGCAACTCGAGACGAAAGGCCTCGCGGAGTACAAGAACCTCATCGCGACGATCAACCGGCGGTACGGCGGCGCGCCGGTCGGTGCATCCGAGAGCATCTTCGCGCCGCTCGCGCAGGCGCTCGGGCTGAAGCTGATCACGCCCTACTCGTTCCTGAAGGCGATCAGCGAAGGCACGGAGCCGACCGCGGCCGACAAGACGACGATCGACCGCCAGATCGCGAAGAAGCAGATCAAGGTCTGGGTCTTCAACAGCCAGAACAGCACGCCCGACGTCGCGCGCCTGACCGATGCGGCGCGCAAGCAGGGCATCCCGGTCACGACGATCACCGAGACGCTCACGCCCGCGACGGCGACGTTCCAGCAGTGGCAGGTGCGCCAGCTGAAAGCGCTCGTGCTCGCGCTGGCGAAGGCGTGCGGCCGCTGACGGCGGTCACGTTCGAGGGCGCCGAGGCGCGCATCGGCGGACGACGATCTGGCGCGACGTCTCGCTCACCGTCGAGCGCGGCCAGTTCGTCGCGGTCCTCGGACCGAACGGGTCCGGGAAGTCGACGCTCATTCGGGCCGTGCTCGGATTGCTGCCGCTCGCCGCCGGCAGCGCGACGGTGCTCGGACGCCGCCGGGCGAGGCGAACGCGCATATCGGCTACCTGCCGCAGCGACGAAGCTTCGACGAGAGCACGCGCATCCGCGGCGTCGACGTCGTCCGGCTCGGGCTCGACGGTGCGCGCTGGGGCGTGCCGCTCCCGGGCGCGCGCAGCCGCGCGGCAACGCGCCGCGTCGCGGAAGTGATCGAGCTCGTCTCGGCGACCGCCTATGCGGACAAGCCGATCGGCGAGCTCTCCGGCGGCGAGCAGCAGCGCCTGCTGATCGCGCAGGCGCTCGTGCGTCGCCCGCAGCTGCTGCTGCTCGACGAGCCGCTCGACAGTCTCGACCTCCCCAACCAGGCCGGCGTCGCGGCGCTCGTGCGCGACATCTGCCGCGAGGAGGACGTCGCCGTCCTGCTCGTCGCGCACGACGTCAACCCGATCCTCGGCTACCTCGACGCGCGTCATCTACGTCGCGGGCGGAACAGCCGTCGAGGGCGCACCGGAGGACGTCATCTCCGCGAGACGCTGAGTGCGCTGTACGGCGTGCCGATCGAGGTGCTCCGCGCGTCCGATGGGCGGCTCGTCGTGGTCGGCGCGCCCGACCTGCACGGCGCACCATGCTCACTGAGCTCGGTCTTCACCGGGCTCTCGTGGAACCCGGCGACGGACATCCGCGCGCTCTTCACGTACCCGTTCATGGTTCAACGCGCTCGAGGCGGGGACGATCGTCGCCGTCATGGCCGGCGTCATCGGCTGGTTCATGGTGCTGCGCCGGCAGACCTTCGCCGGGCACACGCTCTCGCTGATCGCGTTCCCCGGCGCGGCCGCGGCAGTGCTCGCGGGCGTCCCGATCGTCCTCGGGTACTTCACCGTCTGCGGTCTCGGCGCGCTCGCGCTCGCCGGCACGTCCGGCCCCCGCCGCAGCCAGGGAACGCGAGTCGGCGGCGACCGGCTCGATCCAGGCGTTCGCGCTCGGGCTCGGCTTTCTCTTCGTCAGCCTCTACCACGGCGTGCTGAACGGGCTCGACTCGCTGCTCTTCGGCACGTTCCTCGGCATCACGAGCTCGCAGGTGGTCGTCCTGCTCGTCGTCGCCGTCGTCGCGATCGCTGCTCGTCGCCGTCGCCGCGCGACCGCTGCTCTTCGCGTCGGTCGACGCCGACGTCGCGCGCGCCGCCGGAGTGCCCGTGCAGCTGCTCGGCCTCGGCTTCCTGCTCGTCCTCGGGCTCTCCGTCGCGGAGACGAGCCAGATCACCGGCGCGCTGCTCGTGTTCGCGCTGCTCGTGACGCCGGCGGCGACGGCTCAGCGGCTGACGACGCGGCCCCTCGCCGGTGTCGTGCTGTCGGTCGCGCTCGCGCTCGCTCGTCACGTGGCTCGGGCTCGCGCTCGCGTACTTCTCCGATCTACCCGGTCGGCTTCTACATCACGTCCCTCTCGTTCGCGCTGTACGTCGCTCGCGCGGGTGATTCGCCTGATGCTCGCCCAGGAGTTCATGCGCAACGCGCTCGTCGCCGGCAGCTTCGTCGGCATCGCGTGCGGCCTCGTCGGCTACTTCGTCGTGCTGCGCGCGCAGGTGTTCGCCGGCGACGCGCTGAGCCACGTCGCGTTCACCGGCGCGCTCGCGGCCGCGGCGCTCGGCATCGACATCAGAGCCGGCCTCTTCCTCGCGACCATCCTCGGCGGCGTCGTCATGGGCGCGCTCGGCGACCGCGCGCGGGCCGACGACGTCGTCATCGGGACGCTCTTCGCGTGGACGCTCGGCCTGGGCGTCCTCTTCCTCACCATCTTCACGACGAACGGCAGCGGCTCGAACGGGACGGCCGGCGTGCGCGTGCTCTTCGGATCGATCTTCGGACTGAGCACGACCGACGTGCGCATCTCGGTCGCGCTCGCGGTGGCGGCAGTGGCCGTCCTCGCGGTGCTGGGCCGACCGCTGCTCTTCGCCTCGCTCGACGGCGCCGTCGCGGCCGCGCAGGGCGTCCCGGTGCGCATGATCGGGCTCGTGTTCCTCGGGCTCGTCGGGCTCGTCGCTGCCCAGGCGACGCAGGCGGTCGGCGCGCTCCTCCTTCTCGGCCTGCTCGCGGCGCCCGCCGGGGCGGCGCACCGGCTGACGGGGCGGCCGTCCCTCGGCCTGGGGCTATCCGCACTCTTCGCCCTCGGCTCCGTCTGGCTCGGGCTGACCCTCAGCTACGTCTTCCCGACCCTGCCGCCGAGCACGATGATCATCTCGACCGCGGTCGGGATCTACGTCGCCGCGATGAGTTTCCGGCCCGTCCGTCGTCTAGTAGGTTGAGCCTCAGGCCGACGAGACCCCGAAGGAGACGAAAAATGCCGAAGACTTTGCTACTGGTCGGGACCCGCAAGGGCGCATTCCTGCTGGAAAGCGACGCCGACCGGCGCGACTGGAGCGTGCGCGGGCCGTACTGCGAGGCCTGGCCGGTCTACCACGCCGTCCACGACGCAGTGACGGGCACGATCTACGCCGCCGCCGCGAGCGAGTGGCATGGCTCCGCCATCTGGCGGAGCAACGACCTCGGCGAGACGTGGACGCACTCGAGCGAGGGCATCTCCTACGGCGATGACAGCCCCCGCAAGATCTCGAAGGTCTCGACGCTCGCGGCCCGGAACGGCCGCGTGCTCGTCGGCGTCGAGGCGCCCGGCATCTTCGAGAGCAAGGACGCCGGCGAGACGTTCTCACTCCTGACGACGCTCGCGGGGCAGCCCGGCAGCGAAGCGTGGGACGACCCGGCGAATCAGCCTCCGGGCCATCTCGGCATCTCCGCGATCACCCTCGACAAGGAGGACGACTCCCGCTTCTGGGCGATCGTGCAGGGCGTCGGCCTGTTCGAGACGACCGACGACGGCTCCTCGTGGACACCGCGCAACCGCGGGCTTCGCGCCGACTGGCCGCGGCCGCACGAGGAGGTCGGATTCTGCGTGCACAAGGTGGTGCGCTCCGATGACAAGCGCCTGTTCCAGCAGAACCACGTCGGCATGCACCGCAGCGACGACGACGCGCACACGTGGACGGAGATCACCGAGGGCCTGCCGACCGAGTTCGGCTTCGCCGCCGCGGCGCACCCGCACGACCGCGACACGTTCTACGTCGTCCCGCTGGCGCCGCTCCACGGCCGGACGATGCCAGACGGCAAAGCGACGGTCTGGCAGACGAAGGACGCCGGCTCGAGCTGGAAGCCGCTCCGCAAGGGCTTGCCGCAGGAGAACGCGAACATCGGCGTGCTGCGCGAGGCGATGGCGATCGATACCTACGACGTCCCCGGCCTGTACTTCGGCACGAGCACGGGGCAGCTGTTCGCATCGAACGACGAAGGCGGAAACTGGAGCGAGATCGCGAGCTACCTGCCGCCGATCTCGTCGGTCGAGGTCGCGATCCTCGACTAGCGATGGCGGACTTGCACCTCCCAGGAACGCTGACGCCGCTCTTCCCCGGCCTCCCGCGCCGCCTCGAGCTCGAGGCGGCGACGGTGGGCGGCGTGATCGACGAGCTCGAACGTCAGTGGCCGGGCTTGCGCGATCGCTTGTGCGTGCCTGGGCCGAGCCTGCGCACGCACATCCACGTGTACGTCGACCGGGAGCGCGCAAGTCTTGCGACTCCGCTCGAGGCGCGCTCCCGAGTCGACGTGATCGCCGCGATCAGCGGCGGTTAGCCGATACCCACCTGAACGAGTCGCCGCGTCGACACGCCGGCGAGGAGGTTCTCGCCCGGCTTCCGTGCGCGCACGAAGAGGACGAGGTCACCGCGACTGAGCGGCATGGCGCGCGTCGGCTGGAGCGTGATCGTCGCCCAGCCGGTCGCGTCAGTCGGCTCCTCGGGCGCGCTGTACGTCCACCCGTACGGCAGCCCGAGCGCGTACACAAGTGCGCCCTGCACCGAAAGCCCCTTCGCGTCCTCGACGTGGAAGCGCGCCGTGACGGGAGTGGTGCGGGAGACGATCACGTTCGGCGAGAAGCTGACCCGGTCGATCACGAGCTGATCCGGGAGAGACACGTGCGTGATCGAGATCGTCGTCGCGGGCGGAGCCGCCCCCGTGACGACCGCGGTCGGATTGCTGAACACCGACGTCGACCCGTGCGAGTTCATCGCCGTCACCTCGAGGCGCATCTCGTGGCCGACGTCCCCCGCCGTCAGCGTGTACGCCTTCACGTGGGAGTGCACGATGAACGTGGAACAGCTGTTCCCCGTCCCGTCGCAGCGCTGCCACGAAAAGTCGAAATTGATCGGCTGCGAACCCGCCCAGTCGCCGCGGTCCGCCGTCAGCGTCGAGTTCTGTTGCGTCGCCCCCAAGAGGCGTGGCAGTCGCATGGCCACAGGGGCATGTCCGCTCGCCGTCACGGTTCCGGTCGGCCGCGAGGTCGCGGATCCGTTGCCGTTCGCGTTCGTCGCCGTCACGACGACGCGCAGCGTGTGGCCGACATCCGTCGAGGCGACGGTGTACCGGAAGCTATTCGCGCCGGATATCAACCCGCAGCTGCCGCCGGCGGTGTCGCAGCGTTCCCACTGGTACGCGTAGGAGGTCGGCGCTCCAGTCCAGTTGCCTTTGCTCGCGGTGAGCATCGAGCCGTCGCGCGCGGTTCCCGAAATCCCCGGCAGGCCGGTGTTCGAGGGCGGCGATCCCGCGGCGGAGGCCGAGCCGACGATGCCGCCGGCGAAGAGGAGTGAGAGTGCGAGAAGTCTCTTCATGCAAGAGGTGTGCCCGCCCGCCCGTGCGAAAAATCTCGTTCGCCAAAAAGGCTTACAGAGGTCTTACCGGATGGACACGAGCGTCTTCGGCGTCGCGTACCAGCGCAGAACGTTGTCGTCGATGCGGACGACACCGCCCTTCTTGAGCTCGATCCGGACAGCGTCGGGATCGCCGGTGAGCAGGATCGAGATGAAGTGCGACAGGTATGGCTCGTGCCCGACGACGGCGATGGACGACGCCTCCGGCCGCGCCCCGATCGCGTCGAGCCCGTCCGCGGGCGCGCGAGACGCGCCCAGCAGGTCGCTCGACTCGGGCGCCGGCCAGCCCGCCTCCTCGTGGAGGATCTCCGCGGTGCGCCACGCGCGCACATACGGGCTGCTGAGCACGAGGTCGACCTCCGGCACGAGCACGCGCAGCCCGTGCGCGGCGCGGCGGAAGCGCTTCTCGCCGTCGACGGTCAGCGGCCGTTCGGCGTCGTCCGGCCAACGGTCGGCGTCGCGCTCCTCCGCGATCGCGTGACGGACGATGTAGATCGCGGTCACTAGCTGAGCACGCGCGCGAGCAACTCGTGCGCGTGCAGCATCCACATGTGCCCGCCGGCGAGTGTGAGCTCGCGATAGTCGGCGCCGAGCGCGTCCGCCAGCGTCTGCGCGTGCCCGCGCGTGACGAGGGTGTCGCTCGAGCAGCTGACGACGAGAACCGGGATGCCTGCGGCACGGACGCGTGCGCATTCCCGGCGCAGGTCGAGTGCGCGCACCTCCTCCGCCAGCGCGAACGCGGCGCGTGGCGCACGCGCGACCGCGGCCAGTGCGCGGGCAGCAGCCTCGCGCGGGTAGATCCCGCGTCCGACCTGCCGGACGAAGTCGATGAGACTCGCCGAGATCGGTTTCTGCAGCGGCATGCCGGCGGGGCCGACGAGTACGAGGCGTTCGACGAGCTCCGGCGACTCCGCCGCGGCGAGGATCGCGAGCGCGCCGCCCATCGAGTGCCCACCGAGCGGCGAGCGGCCGGCGCGGGTCAGCTCGATGCCGAGCCAACGGCGATACGCCTGGAGCGAGCCGCCCGATGCGGCGAAGCTCGGTGGCTCGAGCGCCCTCCAGGCGTCCGGGAGCCCCGGCGCGTACAGCGCGGCGGGTGCGCCCCAGCCGGGGAGGAACAATGCGGAGGGTTGCACCGCCGCATCCTAGTGCCGCTACGACGTTGCACCCCGATCGTCACCAGATCGAAAGATCGTCACGCCGCGAGCGCCGCGGCGGACTCGAGCCCGAGCACGCGGCGATAGACGTCCGCGACCTGCGCGATCGCCGCGTCCCACGTGCGCGCGCGGGCGGCAGCGAGCCCGGCCGCGCCCATCTGGGCGCGGCGTGCGGGACTGTCGGCGAGCTCGAGCAGCGCTGCCGCGAGCGGGCCTGCCTCCTCCGGCGGTACGAGCATTCCCGTTCGCCCGTGCGCGACGAGCTCGAGCGCGCCGCCGGCGGCTGCAGCGACCGCAGGCAGGCCGGATGCGCCGGCCTCGAGTAGCACCTGCCCGAACGTGTCGGTCGTGCTCGGGAAGCAGAAGACGTCGGCGCTCGCGTAGATACGCGGCGAGCTCGCGGCCACGCGCTTCGCCGACGAAGGTCGTGCCGGCCGGAGCCGTGCGCTCGAGCTCCCGCGCGCGCCGGTCCCTCGCCGACGACGACGAGGCGCGTGCCGGGCACGCGCGCGGACATCCGGGCGAACGCGTCGAGCAGCACGCCGATCCGCTTCTCCTCCGACAGGCGCCCGACGGAGAGGATGAGCAGGTCGCCGTCGTCGAGCAGCCGCTCGCGCAGTGCCTCGTCGCGCCGCTCGGGCGTGAACAGATCCGTGTCGACGCCGCGGCCCCAGACGCCGACGTTCGGCATGCCGCGCGCGGCGAGCGCAGTCGGCGACTGCCGTGTGTCGGCGCCGAGCACGGTCGCGCACCGTCCGTAGAACCAGTCGACGTACACGTCGATCGCCTCCGCGACGAGCAGGTCGCGCGTCAGGTGCAGCGCGTACGGGCCGAGCTCGGTGTGGTACGAGCCGACGACCGGAACCCGAGCAGACGGGCGACGACGAGACCGCAGAAGCCGACGGGGCCCGGCGTCGCGACATGGATCGACATCCGGGCGTTGCTCCTCGATGCAGTCGAGCACGTCGGTCGGCAGCGGGAAGCGCAGGTCGAGCGATTCGTAGCTCGGCAGCGGCAGCGACCAGTCGGGCGGGAAGCGCGATCGTGCCCGGCGCGGCGGTCTCGTGCGAGGCGACGACGATGGTGCCGGGATAGCTTCCGTCGGCGCGCCGCGGCGGCGAGGCGCCGCATCGTGCCGGCGACGCCGTTCACCTCCGAGAACGTGTCCGTGAAGAGGAGCGCGCGCGGCGCGCGCCGGATGGTGGTGCGCGAGCCGAAGAAGGCGTGCTCGATCTCGCCGAGGACGCTGCGCGACTCGGCATGGTGGCGCGCGGTGGCGAGATACGGAAGCTGCAGACCGGTGGCGAACGCGAGCGCGCCGAGCCGCCTGCCGGCGCCGGGGAGCTCGGCGAGCGAGACGCCGCCCGAGCGGGCGCGCTCGCCGAGGAGCCGCACGAAGCGCGAGGCCTGGTCGGCGATCGCGCGATGCCGTTCGTCGGCGTCGACCGCGTCGTCGTCGAAGAGCTGCTCGACCTGGGCGCTCGATCGTGTCCGGCAGCGCAGCGCCGGAGTTCCGATACGCGTTGACGAACAGCGCGGCCACCGCGTGCGCGAGCTTCGCGGTCGATCCGTGCGCGCCGTTCAGCGAGCACTCGCCGCGCCCGACGGCGGCGAGGAAGTCGTCGACCGTCGCACCGGGAGCGTCCGTCCACGTCGTCGCGATGTCGAGCGCGCCGTGGTCGTCGGAGCCGCCGGTGAGCGCGATCCGGCCGGCGTGCGCAGGCTCGATGCCGTGCCTGTCGGCGAGCGAGGCGAGGAAGTCGGGACGCGATCGCAGCAGCGAGCCGGCACGCGAGCTCGTTCGACTCGCGCGAGCGCGCGCCGTTCCGTCCCTCCCAGATGCCGAAAGAGCAGCATCATCCGCTCGACGTGGCTCGCCGTGATCGGCGGCGCCCATGCGGTAGAGCGGATGCGCGAGCGCATGCGCGAGGCCGCGTTCACGAGGAACGCGACGAGCTCGTACACCGACGGGCGGAAGGGCTGCAGGTCGCGGTGATCCTCCTCGGTGAGGTTCCACACGAGGACGTGCAGCGGGACCTCGTCCTCGGGGAAGCGCGTCGTCACCTCGACGGAGAGGAACGTGTCGGGCTCGTGCGCGATGCGCAGCGCGCCCTCGACCGTGTTGTGGTCGCTGATCGTGACGTGGGTCATGCCGCGCCGGCGGCACACGCGGTAGACGCGCTCGGGTTGCGTGTACGACTCGCCGAGGCGTGCGCGGCGGAGTGCGTAGTTCCCGCTGTCCGTCGAGTAGATCGAGTGGACGTGCAGGTCGCAGCGGCTCACTGGGCATGGTGTACGCCGCCCCACGCGCGTTTCCGCGCGTGGACACCATCCTGTTACCGGCTAGCCCCCGGCGAGAAGCAAGAGCGAGGCCGCCTTGAAGGGCGCGCTGGAGACGACGATCGAGCGCAGATCATCGCCACCTGCACGCCTTCGCCGAACGGCTTGAAATAGAACGTCGTCGAGAGTGCAAGCACCGCTCCGAGCTCGAGCAGAATCTGGAAGACGAGGGAACGGCTCACTCTCTAGGAAACCGGCCTACCTCCGCGCGTTCTGTGAGCGCATCCACTTCGCCATCGCCAAGCGGGAAGTGGCATGCCGCGAGATCCTGTGGGCCTTTCGACTCGAGCGGCGGGTCGACCTCGCTACAGATCGGCTGCGCCTTCCAGCAGCGGGTGTGGAAGCGGCAGGCCGGAGGGGGCGCGACCGGGCTCGGGACGTCGCCCTGGAGTACGACCCGCCGCCTGCCACGGCCCGCGCTCGCCTTCGGCGCCGGCACCGCCGACAGCAGCGCCCCCGTGTACGGGTGCCGAGGGTGGTCGTAGAGCCGGTCGCTGCTCGCGAGCTCGACGATCTTGCCGAGGTACATGACCGCGATCCGGTCGCACATGTGACGGACGACCGAGAGATCGTGCGCGATGAACACAAGCGTCAGACCCATCTCGTCGCGCAGCTCCTGCAGCAGGTTCAGCACCTGCGCTTGGATGGAGACGTCGAGCGCCGACACCGGCTCGTCGGCGACGATCAGCTTCGGCCTCAGCACGATCGCGCGCGCGATCCCAATCCGCTGCCGCTGCCCGCCGGAGAACTCGTGCGGATACCGGTTGAAGTGCTCCGGATTGAGCCCGACGCGTTCCATCACCTCGCGCACGCGCGTACGCCGCTCGGTACGGTCGCCGATTCCGAGCAGACGCAACGGCTCGCCGATGATCGTCCCGATCGACCGGCGCGGATTGAGCGACGCGTACGGATCCTGGAAGATCATCTGCACGTCGCGGCGCAGCGGCCGGATCTTCCGCTCGGGCCGCGTGCTGATGTCCTGTCCGTCGTACACGATCGAGCCGCTCGTCGGCGTGAGCAGCCGCGTCACGAGCCGCGCCGTCGTCGACTTGCCGCAGCCGCTCTCGCCGACGAGGCCGAACGTCTCCCCGCGCTTGACCTCGAACGAGACGCCGTCGACCGCGTGCACGCGCGCGACCTCGCGCTGGAGGAGTCCCTTGCGGATCGGGAAATACTTGACGAGGTCGCGCACGACGAGGAGGTTCTCGTCTAGCGCAGCGCCGGGTGCTCGTTCTGCAGCGACTGCCACAGACGTTTCCTTTCTTCGACCGGAAGATGGCAGCGGACGAGGTGCCCCGGCTGCGACGGAGCGAGTGGCGGCTCGGTCTCGAGAGCGGGCGGCGGCGCGTACGGGCAGCGCGGATGGAACGTGCACCCGCGCGGCACGTTGATGAGGCTCGGTGGCGATCCCGCGATCGGGCTCAGCCGTCCCGTGCGCGGCGCGTCGAGCCGAGGGATCGACTGCAGCAGCCCCCACGTGTACGGGTGCTCGGGCTCGGTGAAGAGCGTCTCGCGCGACGCCTGCTCGAGCACACGGCCCGCGTACATCACCGCGACGTCGTCGGCCATCTGCGCGACGACGCCGAGATCGTGCGTGATGAGGATGACCGCGGTGCCGAAGTCGTCGCGCAGCGCCTGGATGAGCTCGAGCACCTGCGCCTGCACCGTCACGTCGAGCGCCGTTGTCGGCTCGTCGGCGATGAGGATGTCGGGGCGCAAGGCGAGCGCCATCGCGATCATCACGCGCTGGCGCATGCCGCCCGACATCTCGTGCGGAAAGCTGTCGAACCGCTCCTCCGGGCTCGGGATGCCGACCGAGCTCAGCGCCTCGATCGTTCGCTTCCGCGCCAGGTCGCGCGGCACGTCCTCGTGTGCGCGGATCGCTTCCACGATCTGATGGCCCACCTTGAAGAACGGATGCAGCGACGAGAGTGGATCCTGGAAGATCATCGCGATCCGTGCGCCGCGGACGTCTCGCAGATGCTCGGTCGACATGGTCACGAGATCGTGGCCGTCGAACACGATGCGGCCGCTGATCGTCGCGTTCGGGTAGCGCGTCAGGCCGAGGATCGTCTGCGCCGTCACGCTCTTGCCGGAGCCGGACTCGCCGACGACGCCTAGCGTCTTTCGCGCGTCGAGCGAGAGCGAGACGCCTTCGACGGCATGGACGACGCCGTCGATCGTCTTGAAGGAGACGTGCAGGTCGTCGATTTCGAGCAGCGCCATCGGGTTACCCGTACGTCACTCTCGGATCGAGGAAGGCGTACAGGATGTCGACGACGAGGTTCGCGAAAACGATGAAGAAGGCGCCGAACAGCACGGTGCCCTGGATGGCCGGCAGGTCGGCGTTCACGATCGCGTCGTACGCGTAGCGGCCGATACCTGGGATGTTGAAGACGATCTCGGTGAGGATCGCGCCGCCGAGCAGCAGCCCGATGTCCATGCCCGCCATGGTCACGATCGGCGTCAGCGCGGCGCGCAGGCCGTGCTTCGTGATCACGACCGACTCGCGCAGTCCCTTCGCGCGCGCGGTCCGAATGTAGTCCTCGTGCATGGTCTCGATGAGGTTGCCGCGCGTCATGCGCGCGTAGAAGGCCGCGAACGCGGCGGCGAGCGTCAGCCAGGGAAGGATCAACGAGTTGAACCACGTCCCTGGGTTCTGCGTGATCGGCACGTAGCTCCCGGCCGCACCCGCCCACTGGAGCACGCCCGTTCCCTGTGCGAACAGGAAGAGCGAGACCAGTCCTAGGAAGTAGACCGGCGCCGAGATGGCAACGAGCGAGCCGCCCATCATGATCCGGTCGAGGATGCTGCGCGGCTTGATCGCCGAGATGATGCCCACCGGAATGCCGATGAGCATCCAGACGACGAACCCGCCGACGGTGACCGAGATGGTTGCCGGCAGGCGAGAGAAGATCTCCGACTTGACCGATTCGGTGTTGTAGTACGAGTAGCCGAGGTTGAAGTGCTCGACGAGGCCCTTGAGGTAGATCCAGTACTGCGTGTAGAAGGGCTTGTTCAGTCCGAGGTTGCGCCGGATCTGCTCGATGAGCGCCGGCGTGGCGTTGCGGCCGGCGCGGAGCACTGCCGGGTCGGCCGACGGGAAGACGGTGAAGATGACGAACGTCAGGAAGCTGACGACGAGCAGGAGCAGGATCGCCCAGAGGGTGCGCCGCAGGATGTACGCGCCCACTAGTGCCCCGCCCAGTGACGGTCTCGCGTTCCTGGCGAGCGAAAAGCAAGCCAGTCAAGGACGCAGGGAGCGCAGATAGCCGAAGCTATCTGCGCTCCCGAGGACGCAGGATGGCGCCGCTTTGCAGCCGCCAGGGATGCCCTGACTGTCGCTGGGCGGGGCACTCAGGTTCTCCTGCTCCCACTCGAATCGGTCATCTCGTTACTTCACCGACATGAACGACATGTCCGGCTCTCCGCCGTTCCAGAGCTCGGACGCGTGCGTCACCTTGGTCGAGTACAGCGTGGGCGAGTCTTCCCAGATCCACGGGATCGCCGCAGCCGTCTTCGTGATCATGTCGTCGATCTGGCCCCACTCCTTGTAGCGGGTCTCGGGATTGAGCTCGAGCTCGGCCTTGTCCATCAACTTGTTGATGGCCGGGTCGTTCAGGAGCGGCCAGTTGCTGTTGTTCGTCGGGATGATGTTCTTCCCGTTGAACGTTGGGTCGAGCAGCGTCTGCGGCTCGTGGAAGTCGGCGAGCCATCCGACGTTCGGGCAGATGTTCGGCTCGCTCTTCGGCACGCCGCAGAACCGTGTGTACATCGCCGCGTGCTGGACGGAGATCGTCTTCACGTTGATGCCGATCTTCGCCAGGCTGTTTGCCACGACGGCGGCCGTGTTCGAGCCCGGAGGCGAGTTGTCGGCGACCTGCGTCACCTGCGGGCCGCTGTACTTGCCGGACTTGTAACCCGCCTTCTTCATCAGCGCCATCGCCTTCGCCACGTCCCCGGATTCACCCTTGCTCGGGAACGGGTTGAAGTTGAAGCCGCCGGCCTGGTTGAAGCCGACGCTCCCGAAGTCCGGCGAGATGAAGTGCGTGGCGATCTTGCCGTCGATCGGGCCGCCGCGCGTGAGCCGTAGGGCGTTCCGGTCGAGGACGTATGCGACCGCCTGGCGGACGTACAGGTTGTTGAACGGCGCCTTGCGCACATTCAGCGCGACGTACCGGCTACCGCTCGTGGGGGTGAACTCGAGCTGGCCCTTCTCGCTCGAGTTGGACGTGATCGCCTTCAGTTCGGCGGCGGGCGGCGGGAAGTCGCCGTTGACGTCGGCCGAGCCGCTGAGGATCTGCTTCGTCCCGACGGTCGGGTCGAAGCCCTCCTTGATGACGATCTTGTCGGCGTACGCGGGCCGCCAGCTCGTCTTCGGGTTCCAGTTCGGGTTCCGCACGAGCACGATCTGGCGTCCCGGCGTGTAGCCGGTGATCTTGCCCGCGGCGTTGTTCTGGATCATGTACGGGCCTGTCGCCACCTGGTGGTTGCCGTACGACGAGGCTGTCCCCGTGTCGAACTTGCGGGCATACGAGGCCGGGACGGGCGCCGTCAGCGGCTCCTGGAGCGCGCCCACGAACACACCGCTCGGCTTCGTCAGCTTGAAGACGACCGTGTACTTGTTCGGCGTCTCGATGCCGGAGATGTTCGGCACCTTGTTCTGCGGCGTCGTCGGCGCGCCGACGAGAACGCCGAAGTACGCGCTGGCGTAGCCGTTGGCGACCGCCGCGTCGAAGCCGCGCTCGATGGCGTACTTCACGTCCGCGGAGGTGACCTCACGGTTGACGGGCGGGCTGAACTTGATCCCGTGCTTGATGTGCACGGTGACGGTCAGGCCGTTCGCCGACACCGTCGGCATGGCCGACGCCAGGTCAGGGACCGGCGTCACGCTGTTCGGCTTGTACGCGAGCAGCGGACGCTGTGTGATGTAGGTGATCGCGTACGTGAACTGGTAGTACGCCTGACCTGGGTCGATGTGGTCGACGTCACCATTCGAGAGCATGGTGATCGTCCCGCCCTTCTTGCCTGCAGTGAGCGTGTGGCTGGCGCCCTGGACGCCGCTCGTGGTCCCTCCGCCGCAGCCTGCTGCGACGAGGGCGAGTGCGCCGGCCGCCATGCCGGCGACGACAGCGGTTCGCCGTCTCATATGCCCTCCTTCATGTCGTTGTCCGTGGATCGAGCGCGTCGCGGACTCCGTCCCCGAGCAGGTTGAACGCGAGCACCGTGAGGAGCAGCGCGCCACCCGGGAATGCGAAGTACCACCACGCTGTGCTGTAGATGGATGTTGCGTCGGCCAGCATTTGCCCCCAGCTCGCACGCGGCGGTTGGATGCCGACGCCGAGGTACGAGAGCGCCGCCTCGAGCAGGATGTTCTGAGGAATGATCAATGTCGAGTAGACGACGATCGGCGCCACGAGGTTGGGAAGGATCTCGCGGAAGATGATCGTCGTGCTGCGCGCGCCGCCCGCTCGCGCGGCCTCGATGAATTCCTTTTCGCGCAGCGAAAGGACCTGGCCGCGGATGATGCGGCCGATGTAGGTCCAGTTGATGACGACGATGGCGACGATCACCGTCCCGAGCCCGGGATGGATGAGCCCTGCGGCGCAGCCGTTGCCGAGCGAGCAGGCCGACGCGATGCCGAGTGCAAGCAGCAGGATCGGGAATGCGAGCGTGACGTCGATGAGCCTCGAGATGACGGTGTCCACCCAGCCGCGGAAATAGCCCGCGAACATCCCGAGCACCACGCCGATGCCGACGGAGATCGCCGTGGCGAGCAGCGCGACCTCGAGCGAGACCTGCGCGCCGTAGAGGACGCGCGAGAAGACGTCTCTGCCGATCTGGTCGACGCCGAAGAGAAAGCTCGACGACGGGCCGGTCGGCGTCCCGAAGCTGTCGAGCCTGTTCGGATACTGCGCGTTCGGCGGATGGCCGAATGCCGAGCTGATCGGCCCCGCGAAGATCGCGACGAGGACGAGCAGCACGATGAAGCCGAGTGCGACGAACGCAACCCGGTCCCGCTTGAAACGAGCCCAGAAGAGCTGCCACGGCGTGCGGCCGACGATTTCGATCGCGACGAAGTCGGCGGCGCCCTCGCGCTGGAGTTCTCCTTCGTCGCGAATGGTGCTCATCTACAGATGACCATTTCCGTCTCGTTGTGGGCCGGAAACAATCTTTACGAACCGTAAACAGGAAGTCCGCGAGAAAGCAGTTGCCGAACCCGTTTTGTCACGGTGGCAAACCGTAGTTGGCTCGTCCCTTCCGTGTCGCGGGTAACCACATGCAGCGCGAGCGGCTTCCCCGTCCCGGGCTCGAGCGTGAGGGTCACCGTCGTCGCCTTGAGTGCGAACGTGAGCGCGCCGTTCGCAAGCGTCACACCGCGGTGCTGCTGAGCGACGGTGTCGAGCCTGCGGGCGAGCACGCGCGGGCAGCCGCCCAGCTCCATCAGGACGAGCGGCGAGAGCGAGCGCTCCGTCGCCGATCCGCCCCTCGACACGAGCGTGTGCGGCTGGACGGCGAGGAGGACGAACCCGTCGTCGAGCTGGAGCGCCGCTCCGCGGTTGCGATGGCCGCCGGTCTGGAACCAGTCCTGCAGGCACTGGCCGTGCAGGGTCGGGCCGCCGCCGAGCGAGAACGTGCTGTCGACGAGGCGGTACCGCTGGAGCCAGGTCGCCGCGCGCACCGCGGCGAGCGTCGCCGGCGCGGGAGCCGGGAGTGCGGTTCGCTGCACGAGCCAGCCTGCTCCGAGGACGGCGGCCACGACGACGCCGGCCACGCCGAGAGTCACCCCCGTCGTCCTCATGGGAAGTGGAGCGGCAGCATCACGATCGCCGCGGCTAGGAGCGGCAACGACAGCCCCAGGATCAACCGGTGCGCGCGCGGATCGCGGCCGAGCGCGGCGAGGCCCCAGAACGCCGCCGGCGCCAGCAGGCCGAAGCGCCCGACGGAGTCGAACGAGCCGCTGAAGAGCGGCAGCACGACGATCACGAGGCCGGAAAGGAGCCACGGCCACGTGACACCCGCGCGCGCAGCGGCGGCCAGCAGTACGAGGTAGAGGACGACGGCGACCAGGTCGCGGGCCACCCATGCGTCATGCGCGAACGCACGGCCGAGCCCCTCGAACGCGTGGACGACGCCGAGCGGCGAGAACGCGCGCCCCCAGGCGCGCTGCGCCTGCGACCAGGCCATCGGGTCGCCGAGGACGGTGCCGAGGTAGAGCGAGAACGACCCGATCGCCGCAGCGGGTGCGAGCACGGCCCCGAGGGCGAGGCCCCGCGCACGCGGTGAGAGCGAGTTGCGTTGCTGCCACGCGAGGACGGCGAGCGGCAGGGCGACGAACAGGCCCTCGGGGCGTGCGAGCGCGGCGCCCGCAGCGCAGGCGGCCGCCAATCCCCACCGCATGCGCAGCGCCGCGAGAGCGGCGAGCGCGATCAGCGCTAGCACGATGCTCTCCGGGTAGACCATCGAGAACGCGTAGCCGAACGGGAACACCGCCAGGTAGGCGGTCGCCCGACGGGCCATCGACTCGCCGAACAAGTTGTGCGTCAGGGCGTGGAAGGCGACGAGCGCCACGAGGAAGCCGACGTTCGCGATGACAAGGCCGGCGGTCGCGTACCCGAGGCCCACTGCATGCCCTGCGCGAAGCAGCGCCGGGAAGAGCGGGAAGAACGCGGGGTCGCTCTGCCGTCCCGGCACGAGCAGGTAGCCGCTGTCCGCCACGATGCGGTACCAACGGCCGTCCCACGCCTGCAACGGCCCGAGCGCGTGAGCGTGCGCGACGTGCCGGATCCATCCCGACGGCCCGAAGTGATGAACGACGATCGCGGTGACGACGATCACGGCGCGGCCGGCGACCCACCAGCCGGCGATCCACGCGAGCACGGGCACGCGGCGCGCCGAGTCCTCGGCGCGCCGGAGCTCCAACGGGAGCGACCCGGCGTGCTCGAGCGTTGCCACCTAGGCATACCTAGCCGTAATTGGCCTCGACAAAACGCTTTCTTACCGAGTCTTTACGTTCTCCGATGTGTCGGGGGTCCCGCAGGAGGTATTCCTTTCGGCGTGCGCAGGCTCACGATTGCCGGCTCTGTCCTCGTCCTCGCGTTCGCCCTTGCTCTGCCGGCGTCCGGCGCGCGGTCGGCGTCGAAGACCTACCTCTCCCAAGCGCAGCAGGGCGTCGCCGACGTCCGCGCCCATTGGTGGAACGCCTCTGCCGGTTGGTACAACGACACGTACAACGGGGCGCCCGCGTCGATGCCGCTTGCACGGCTCTGGAGCGCGTACCCGTTGTTCGAGACGCTCGTCGGGATCGAGATTGCGCAGCCGACCGCGGCGAACAAGGCGGCGCTGGTCTCGTTCGCGAACTCCGCGGCGAAGCTGTACTGGAACCCGAACGTCAAGCCGTACGGCGGCTACGGGTATTACCCCGGCATGGTCGGCTCCCAGGCGAACGTCTACTACGACGACTCCGGCTGGTGGGGTCTCTCGTTCATCGACGCGTACCAGGCGACGCACGATCCGGCGTACCTCGCCGACGCGCGGCGCGCGATGCGCTTCATCGTCGGATCGGGCTGGGACTCGAAGCTCGGCGGCGGGACGTGGTGGGACACCTTCCACCACCACAAGACGATCGAGCCGCTGGCCGCCGCCATCATGATCGGCACGCGGCTGTACACGCTCGACAACGACAAGTGGGCGCTCGGCTGGGCGCAGAAGATGCTCACGTGGGCAAACGCACACTCGTTCAACCAGACACAGGGGCTCTATCAGCGCAGCGCAACCGACAACACCGTCATGGACTACGTCCAGGGGCTGATGGTCACGGCGAACTGGGAGCTATGCAAGGCGCTGAAGCAGCCGGCGATGTGCACGAAGGCGCAGCAGGTCGCAAACGCGTCGCTTTCCGTCTTCGGGCAGAACCTCAACTGGGCGCCGATGTACGACGTCGTCTATCTCCAGTGGATGCTCGAGTACTACAAGGAGAGCGGCGACGCGCGCTTCTACACCCTCGCCGTGCACAACGCGGCGCGCGCGCAGTCGGAGGCGTTGAACGAGAGCGGCTACTACCTCAACAACTGGCAGGGCAAGCCGCTCGCCGACGGGCTCGGCGAGGAGGCATCCAACCTCGAGCTCTTCGCCTGGCTCGCGGCGTCCTCGCCGCCGTCATAAGCCGAAAGTGCTGCGCACTTTCGGCTTGTCGAGGGTCCCGCTTCGCTTACGGGTGCGGGCGGCGATTTCGTTCTGCGCGGACGGTGGCGGCTAGCGCCGTCCCCGTGCGCTAGTGCGGCGTTGGCTTTGCGCGCGACGTCTAAGGCGTAGCCTCGTTCACCGCCGTCGGCTTGATGTTCTGGTTCATCCGGAACACGTTCGCCGGGTCGTAGCGGTCCTTCAGTGCGCGGAGCCGTTCGACCTTCTTCGCGCCGAAGCTCTCCTTCAGCGCGTCGTCGCCGATCTCGGTGGCGAAGTTCAGCGAGATGCCCTCCGAGATGTGCGGAGCGAGCGCCTTCGAGATGCTCTTCACCCACGCGACGTTCTCGTCGGTCGCCGCCGGGTCCTCCCACATGCCGTTCAGGTGGAAGTTGAACGGCGTGCTCCGGCCGCTGATCGCGGTGTCGTTCTCGCCGACGCGGCCGATGGCGCCGCCGCCGTTGAGCATGATCACCGCGGTGAACGGCGATGGGCGCGACGCGCCTGCCTCGAGGAACGTGTCGATGACACTGTCGTCGAGGTCGTCGATGTTGTGCGCACGCCAGTAGTTCTGCCGGCCGTACGGGTTCGCCGGGTCGATCAGCGTCTGCACCACGGTGTACGGCATCGGCTGCCAAAGGTCGAACAGCGGGCCGAGCGCACGCAGCGGCTTCATGACCTTCTCCGCCTGGTCGTGTGCGCCGGCGATCATGCCGAGCACTGCGACGACGTGCTTCCCGTGCCACTCGGCGGGAACGAAGTCGAAGGGCGGCGCCGTGACCGAGGCGACGGCCCAGCCGATGTCGTCGCTCCCGTTGCTGAGGTCGCGCCATGCGCGCACGACCTCGGCCCCCTTGTCCGGTGCGAAGGCGGCCAGGCCTCCGTACACGATCGGCGTGAGCGGGTTGAGCCGGAACTCCATCTCGGTGACGACGCCGAAGTTGCCGCCGCCGCCCTTGAGGCCCCAGAGCAGCTCCTGGTTCTCGTCCTCGGACGCGGTGACGACCTCGCCGTCGGCCGTGACGACGTCGGCGCGGAGGACGTTGTCGGCGGCGAAGCCGAACTTGCGCTCGAGCCAGCCGCTGCCGGTGCCGGTCGTGAAGCCGACGATGCCGGTCGTCGTCACCCGTCCGCCCGTCACCCCGAGGCCGAAGGCCTGGGTCTCCCGGTCGAGCTCGCCCCAGTTGAGCCCGGCCTGGGCACGCACGGTCTTCCGCTGCGGATCGACCCGGATGCCTCTCATCGCGCGCAGGTCGAGCACGATGCCGTCGTCGACCGAGGAGAAACCGGCGACCGAGTGGCCGCCGCCGCGGATCGCGAGCGGGAGACCGCTCGTCCGCGCGAGGCCGATCCCGCGAATCACATCGGCAGCCCCGGCCGGGCGCAGAATGACCCGGGGCCGCCGGTCGAACATGCCGTTGAAGACGCCTCGCAGCTCGTCGTAGGCGGCGTCCGTCGGCTCGATGATCTCGCCGCGGAAGTCGCCCCGCAGCTGCTCGAGCGCGTCCGTCTCCAGCTCGGGCGCAGAAGTCGTGCCTGCCATCACCCACCTCCTCGTCGCGATAGTTGCGAGCCTAATCCTCTGATCGTCGATTTCAAGACGGGCGAAGGGGCTCGGACCTTCCACCGAAACCGGAGATGGGGTTGAGGCGTATCCCTGACATGAAGCTGCATCGCCTCCTGCCGGTGCTCGTCCTCGCTCTCGCCGTGCTCATGCTCGTGAGCGCGTGCGGCGGCAAGGGCGGCGGCTACTAAAAGCCACAGTTCTGAACGGTCCATGAAATCGCCGGCGGCGCCGAAGCCGTGGGCGACAATACGGCGGTGACCACCGTCCTCGTCGTCGACGACGAGCCCATCGTCCGCGACGTCGTCGTCCGCTATCTGCAACGGGACGGGTTCGAGACGCTCGTCGCCGCCGATGGCGACACGGCGCGCGCGCTCATCGAGGAGAGGCCGCCGCACCTCGTCGTGCTCGATGTGATGCTCCCTGGGATCGACGGGCTCGCGCTCTGCCGGTGGATCCGGGCGCGCGGCGACCTGCCGGTGATCATGCTCACGGCTCGCGGCGAGGAGGCCGACCGGATCGTCGGCCTCGAGCTCGGCGCGGACGATTACGTGACGAAGCCGTTCTCGCCCCGCGAGCTCGCCATGCGCGTGCAGACCGTGCTGCGCCGCGCGCAGCCGCCCGCGAGCACCGCCGCGCGTCTCAGCTTCGACGGCCTCTCGATCGACCCCGGCACGCGCGAGGTCGTGCGGAACGGTGAGCAGCTGCGGCTGACGGCGAAGGAGTTCGACCTGCTCTTCTTCCTCGCGTCCAATCCCCGTCACGTGTTCTCGCGCGACCAGCTCATGGGCCGCGTGTGGGGATACGAGTCCGCGGTCGACACGGGAACGGTGACGGTGCACGTACGCCGCCTGCGCGCAAAGATCGAACGTGACCCGTCGATGCCGGTGCACCTCGAGACGGTGTGGGGCGTCGGCTACCGGTTCGTCCCGTGATCGGGTTCGCATTCGCAGTTGCCGCGTTCGCGCTCGGCATCGGCCTCGTCGCGACGCTCGGCCTGACCCTCCTCCCGACGGCGCGGCTCCAGCTGATCGCGTTCGCGCTCCTCTCAGTCCTGCTGCCGATCTGGATCGTCTTCTTCTCCGGCTGGGCGATGTTCCACATGGGCGACGACGTCAAGATCCTCGCCGTCGCAAGCGGTGCGGCATCGGCTGCAGTCGCAGCGGCGCTCGTGATCGGGACGTCGCTTGCGCGGCGCATCGAGCGCCTGCGCGCGGCGTCGGCACGTCTGGCCGCCGGCGACCTCAGTGCGCGTGCGCCCGAAACCGGGCCGCGCGAGCTCGCGGAGCTCGGCCGCGCGTTCAACGACATGGCTGCGTCGATCGAGAGCCTCTTCGACGCGCGACGCGAGCTCGTCGCGGCGGCGAGCCACGATCTGCGCACGCCGATCGCGTCGATCACGGCGATGCTGGAGGCGATCGAGGACGGGCTCGCCGAGGGCTCCGAATATCTCGTCCCTCTCCAGGAACAGGCGCGGCGGCTCGCCTCGCTCGTCGAGGATCTCTTCGAGTTGGCGCGGATCGACGCCGGCTCGCTCGCGTACGAGTTGCGCGAGATCTCGCTCGCGCCGCTCGTCGAGTCGTGCCTGCGCGGATTCGAGGCCGAGGCGAAAGCGCGCAACGTGCAGCTCGAGCAGCGACTCGACCCTGCGCCGCCGGCACGGTGCTCGCCCGAGCAGGTCGAGCGCGTGCTGCTCAACCTGCTCACGAACGCGCTCCGGCACACGCCGTCGGATGGAACCGTTGCGGTCGCGCTCGCCCACGCGGAGGACGAGGTGCGCATCTCGGTCGAGGACACCGGCGAGGGCATCAGCGCCGAGACCGCGCGGCGCATGTTCGACCGCTTCTGGCGAAGCGACTCGGCGCGGAGTGCGGACGGCAGCGGCGCCGGCCTCGGTCTCGCGATCGCGCGCGGGCTCGTCGAGGCGCAGGGCGGACGGATCTGGGCGGAGGCGCGCGAGAGCGGCGGGGCCCGCGTGTCGTTCACGCTTCCGGTCGCTAGCTGAAGAGCGCCGCGAGCTCGTCGTGCTGCGCCGGGCTCAGCGGCTGCGCGAGCGCGGCGAGCGCCGGCGCGAGCTGCTCGGGCCTGCGCGGCCCGACGACGACGCCGGTCACGCGCGCATCGGCGAGGAGCCACGCGAGTGCGAGCGTCGCCGGGTCGCCGAGCTCGGCGAGGCGCTCGAGCCGGTCGTAGATCTCGTCCACCTGCAGGTGCGCATACGGCTCGGGCCGCATCGTCATGCGCGATCCCGCTGGAACGGCCTCGTCGCGGCGGTACTTGCCGGTGAGCCAGCCGCCTGCGAGGGGACTGAACGGCGTGAAGCCGAGGCCGTGCTCTGCGCAGAGCGGCAGTACCTCCAGCTCGGCATCGCGGTCGAGGAGCGAGTACGAGTTCTGCACCCAGGCGAAGGAGCCCGCTGCGAGCGCGTCGTTCAGCTGGGTGCCGTCAACGTTCGAGAGCCCGTATGCGCCGATCTTCCCCGCGGCGACGAGCTCGTCGAGAGCGCCGGCCGTCTCGGCGATGGGGACGTTCGGGTCCCACGCATGCGTAATGAAGAGGTCGACGCGGTCGACGCCGAGGCGCTCGAGGCTGCTCTCCACCTGCCGTTTGACGCGCTCCGGCGCGAGGCCGTGATCGGCGCCCTCGGACATCGGAGCGAAGGTTTTCGTGGACAGGACGATCCCTTCGGGCCGGCGCGAGCGCAGCCAGTCGCCGATGTACGACTCGCTGCGACCGCCGCCGTACGCGTCGGCCGTGTCGAAGGTCGTGATGCCCGCCTCCCACGCTGCGTCCATGACGACAAAGGCGTCCTCGATCGAGTCGCCCTGCCCGAAGAACGCCGGTGAGGAGCCGATTCCGCCGAAGTTGCCGCAGCCGAGGATGACCCGCGAGACTTCGGTTCCTCCAAGGTAGGCTCGTTCCATGAGTGCGACCGTACTCGACGTCGACGCCGTTCGCAGCCGCTTCTCGTCACTGCGGGGCGGCTTCACCTTCCTCGACGCGCCCGGCGGCTCACAGGTGCCGGACGAGGTCGGGCAGGCGATCGCCGACGCGCTGCGCGATGCGAGCGGGAATCTGGGCGCGCCGTACGAGACCGGGCGCCGGGTCGAGGCGATCGTCGACAACGCGCGCGCCGACGCGGCCCGCTTCCTCGGCTGCTCGGCGGACGACGTCGTCTTCGGCACGAACATGACCGTGCTCGACTTCACCCTCTCCCGGACGGCCTCGCGCGACTGGAAGGAGGGCGACCGCATTCTCGTGTCACGGCTCGACCACGACGGCGGCGTCTCGCCGTGGCGCGAGCTTGCCGCCGACAAAGGCTTGGAGCTCGACTGGATCGACGTCACCGACGACCTGCGCCTCGATCTCGACGACCTCGAGCGGAAACTCGACGAGCGCGTGCGCGTCGTCGCGACCGTTGCCTCGTCGAATGCGCTCGGGACGATCGTCGACATGAAGCGCGTGAGCGAGCTCGCGCATTCGGTCGGCGCGCTGTCGTGGTTCGACGCGGTGCAGTACGCCGCGCACGAGCCCGTCGACGTGCTGGCACTCGACTGCGATGTCTTCATCGCCTCCGCATACAAGTTCTGCGGCCCGCACCTCGGCGTCGCCTACGGGCGGCACGAGCTGCTCGAGTCGTGGCGGCCGTACAAGGCGAAGCCGGCGTCCAACTCGCCGGTCGGCCGTCGCTTCGAGCCGGGGACAGCGCCGTACGAGCTCTTCGCGGGCTTCAGCGCGACGATCGCGTATCTCGAGTCGATCGGCGGCATGGAGGTCCTGCGCGCATACGAGCACGACCTCGGACAGCGCTTCCTCGACGGACTGCCGGAATCGGCGACGGTGTACGGCGAGCAGACGATGGACGGCCGGCTGCCAACCTTCCTCCTCAACCTCGAGGGCGTGCCCGCGACGAGGATCGCGGAGACGCTGGGAGCGCGAGGCTATGGCGTGTGGGCGCACGACAGCTGGTACTCGCTCGGACTGCGCGAGAAGCTGCCCTATCCGGAGGAAGCCCTGCGCGTCGGCCTCATCCACTACAACACGGCCGACGAGGTCGACGGCTTCCTGAGCGAACTAGGGAGTTTCGCCCAGTAGGACTCTTGCGAGGACGGCGGCATCGACGTTGCCGCCGGACACGACGCAGACACAGCGGTCATCACGATGCCGCGCGGCGGCGAGCGCGAGCGCACCAGCGCCTTCCGCGACGACGTGCGCGCGGGACGCAAGCAGGCGCATCGCGTCCGCGACCTCGTCGAGCGGCACCGCGACCGCCTCGTCCACGAGCTCGCGCGCGCGCTCCCACATGGTCGGCAGCAACGCGCGGCCTCCCGCACCGTCGACGAACGACGGGCAGAACTCGATCTCGGCCGGCCCGCCGGCGCGCATCGAAGCGGCGAGCGGAGCCGCCGTCTCGGGCTCGGCGGTGACGATGCGTACGCCGGGCCGCAAGGCCTTCACCGCGCTCGCGATGCCGGTCGTGAGCCCGCCGCCGCCCCACGGAGTGACCACCGTGTCGAACGCGGCGAGATCCTCCACGAGCTCCAGGCCGATCGTGCCGTTGCCGGCCATCACGAGCTCGTCCTCGACGGGATGCACGAAGAGCCCGTTCACGCCCTCGTAGCGCCGGTCGACCATCGCCTGCCACCACGCCTCGTGCGAGACCGGGATGATCTCGCCGCCGAGCCGCTCGACCGCGTCGAGCTTGGCCCGCGGCGCGTCTTCGGGCGCGACGACCCAGGCGCGGACGCCTGCCTCGCGCGCAGCCCACGCGACGCCCTGCGCCATATTCCCGGCGCTGGCGGTGACGACGCCGTCAGCGAGCTCGGCCGGCGAGGCGGCGCGCACGGCCGAGAGCGCGCCTCGCAGCTTGAACGAGCCAATCGGCTGCAGGTTCTCGAGCTTCAGCCAGATGCGCTCGTCGAGCCGCACCAGCGGAGTGCGCAGCACGTCGTCGCCGATGCGCTCGCGCGCGCGGCGGATCTCGTCGAGTGGGATCAGTCCGATTCCTTGGCCAGCATCGTGAGGTCGGTGCGCACGCGCCAGAGCTCGGGGAACATCTTGTTCTTGATCAGCCCGGCGAGCAGCTCGACCGGCGTGCCCTGCGTGCCGACGACGTCCTCGCCGATCACGCGACCGACCATCTTCACGTGGCGGAAGCGCCAGATGCCGATCTGCTCGTCCCAGTCGGTGAGGAGCTCGGCGAGCTGGTAGACGTCCTCATGCTCGCGGCCTTGCGTGTACACCTCGACCAGCGAGAGGCCGCGCTCCTTGCGCTCACCGTCGAACGCGGCGTACAACGGAGGCGAGACGCGGCGGATCTCGCGGAACCCAGGC
Organism: uncultured Actinomycetes bacterium; assembly: GCA_963744355.1. Classification (GTDB taxonomy): domain Bacteria; phylum Actinomycetota; class Thermoleophilia; order Gaiellales; family Gaiellaceae; genus Palsa-739. Next base: position 1,306,705 of record CAVUTE010000001.1, on the reverse strand, counting down.
GAGTCGAAGCCGGAGCCGTGCCCGAGCACGCGCCGGATCTCCTGGTACTCCCACGGCGACATCTGCTCCAGATGCTCGAGGAAGCCGATGACGTATCGGATGCACGCATTCGCGCGGCGGAGGAGACGCTGCGCGGCGGCGAGGTCGCGCCCCTCGATCAGCCGCGTCGCCTCCTCGACGTCGTTCCACGCGTGCTTCAGCCACAGCTCCGACGACTGGTGTACCGTCTGGAATAGCAGCTCGTCGCGGTGCACCCACTCGGCGTCGGTCTTCTGCAACGAGAGCAGCTCGTCGGTGCGCAGGTAGCGCTCGTAGTCGCTTCCGCCCGCGCCGGGTAGCACAGGTGCGAACTCGTCTTCCGTCACCAGATCCTCAGATCCAGGCCGGCGAGCGGAACGCCGCCGTCCTCCGTCACGAGCCAGGTGTCCTGCATGTAGAGGCACTCCTTACCGTCGGCGGCGATTGCGTGCGGATGCATGGAGAAAACCATGTTCGCCGCCAGCTCGGTGTCGACGCCCTCGCCGATCTTCGGGAACTCGATCATCGTCATCCCGATCGAGTGGCCGGTCACGTGGCCGAGGTGATAGCCGCGCTCGGTGAAGCCCTTCGACACAGCGCGGTGGACGTCGTGTGCGGTCGCCCCCGGCCGCAGCGCGGTCTTCGCGGTCTCGTAGTACTCCTCGTACGCCTCGAGCATCCGCGACACCTCGGCGCTCGGGGTGCCGAGCGCGCGCGAGACCTCGACCCAGTGGCCGCCCGGCCCGGCGACCTCGAGCGAGGGCACGCAGTAGTCGCCGAGAATGGTGTCGCTGCGCGCAAGCGCGAACTCGGCGCCGACGAGAACCATGTTCATCGTCAGCCGGCCGCAGCCGCGCTCGACGAAGAGCTCCTCCGCGGGCGCCATGACCTCGGCCGCAGTGCGCCCCGGCGCGTACGCCTCGCGAAAGGCGTGGAAGCCGTCGGTGTTGATGCGGACGCTGTCGCGGACCGACTCCAGCTCGGCGTCGGACTTCACGGCCCGCGCGAGGTCGAACTCGAGATCCCACGGCACGAGCTCGGCGGCGCCGTTGAGCGCGGCGAAGTCGCGCACCGTCATCACATAGTCGAGCCCGTACACGCCGACACGGTTGCCACGCAGCCGTCCGGCGAGCCATTCACCGGGCCGGTCGACGAACTGCTGGTCGGCGATCTGCGAGTCGCCGTGCTCACCGACATAGCGCGCCTCGCTCGGGAACACGATCGTCGGCTCGCCCTCGACCGGGATGAGGACGTATGCGTAGCGATGCACGATCGTGAAGCCGCTCACGTATGTGACCGCACCCTCGAAGCCGCTGTACTCGGATCCGCACACGAGCGCGGCGTCGAGGCCGTCGCGCGCGAGGGCGTCCCGCACGTTCGCGTGCCGCCGGCTCACTTCGTCCACGAGTCCTCCACCCCCTTCACGAGTGCCCAGATCGCCTGGTTCAGCGGCGTCGGCACCCCGTGCTCGCGCCCGAAGCGGACGATACCGCCGTTGAGGTAGTCGATCTCGGTCGTACGGCGCGCTTCGACGTCCTGCAACATCGAGGCCTTGTGGTCGTAAGCGACCTCGGGCTTCGCCGCGTGGTCGATGAGCTCCTCCGGGTCGGCGTCGAGCTCGATTCCCTGCGCCGCCGCGACCGCCTTCCCTTCGTCGACGAGGCCGGAGACGAGCTTCCGCAGGTCGGGACGCTCGACCAAGCGGCCGTGCGTCAGGCCGGTGAGCGCGCCGATCGGGTTGGTGGCGGCGTTGAAGATCACCTTGCGCCATTGCGGGCCGCGCGCATCGGCGACCGCCGTCGTCGGCATCCCGCCGCGCGTGCACGCGTCGGCGAGGCGCTCGACGTCGGCGAACGGCGCCGGCTGCGGCTCGAAAGGCCCCAGCGTCGTGTCGCCCTTCACGTCCCACTGCACGTGGCCGGGCTCGAGAATCTTCCCGGCGGGGAACGTCGTCCCGCGAATTACGCGTTCGACGTGCTCGGCGATGGCTTCCTCGTTTCCGAGCCCGTTCTGCACGGTCGCGACGCAGCCGTTCGTAAAGGCATGGGCGGTGGCGGCGACGGCCGCGCTCGTGTGCATCGCCTTCGTCGCGACAATCCCGAACTCGCAGGGCGGAAGCTCCGCGGCGTCGGTCGTCGCGCGCAGCCGGCCCGCGACCTCGCCTGCCCCGGAGAGATGGAGCCCGTTCGCGTTGATCGCGTCGACGTGCGCCTGCGACAGGTCGTAGGCCCACACTTCGACGTCGTCCAGCTGCGCGAGATGCGCCGCGAAGAGCGAGCCCACCGCGCCGCATCCGATGATTGCCACCCTCACGAGTACGAAGCCTCCTTTGCCTTGACGAGCCGATAGAGCGTCGTGTGCAGCGGGACGGCGACACCGTGCTGCTCCGCCGCTCGCACGAGCGATCCCGTGATGAGCTCGATCTCGGTCGGCCGGTGCGCCTTCACGTCCTCGAGCATCGAGGGGTAGTGCGCATGGCCGTGCTGTGTCGCGTGCACGTTCATCTCCCAGGGATCCTCGCGGAGCTCGACGCCCGCCGCCGCGGCGACAGCCTTGCCCTCGTCCACGAGGTCGTGAACGAGCCCGCCCAGCATGCCTGCGGCGAAGTGGAAGTCGTGCGGAAGACCCGTCAGTGCCGCGACGGTGTTGACAGTCGCGTTGAAGATGAGCTTCGACCACTGCGCCGGGCGCAGATCGTCGAACGCCTCCGCCTTCAGGCCGGACGAGCGGATCAGCTCGGCGACCGACTCAGCGTCGCCCGGCGTCGTGTCGCGGTAGGGGCCGATCCACGTCGCAGTGTCGAGCACGTACTCGACGTGCGAGTCCTCGTGTCGCGTGCCGCTCATGAACGTGACCGCGGAGAGGAGCGGCCACGCGCCGTGCGCCGCGACGACGTCCTCGGCGCCGAGCCCGTTCTGCACCGTCATCACGGTGGCGTCCGCGAAACGGCCGGCGAGCGACGCGGAGAGCGGCTCGAGGTCGCCACCCTTGCACGCGAGGATCACGAGGTCGGCGTCGCCGAGTTCGGCCGGGTCGGCGGATGCGGCGACGCTCGCGGTGAAGTCGGAACGGCCGGAGACGCGCAGGCCGTGCTCGTTCAGCTTGCGCGCGTGCTCCTCGCGCCGCGTCAGCACCGCGACGTCCGCGACGCGCGCGAGATGGGCGGCGAAGAGGCTCCCGATCGTCCCCGCACCGGCGATGACAATTCTCATCGGCGCCTCCAGGCGAGCGAGAGCTCGCGTCCGCCGGTGATCCCGCTCGGACGCACGATGAGGATGGCGGCCATCAGCACGCCGACGGTGAGCTCGGCGGTGCCGGTCGGTAGGTTGAGATGCCAGCCGAGGAGGTCGACGCCGTTCTCGGACGCAGAGAGGAACGAGTCGATCCCTCCGATCGCAAGCGCGCCGACGACCGCGCCGAGCAGGCTGCCCGAGCCGCCGACGACGAGCATCGCGAGCGTGAGGAAGGTCACGTCGAGATAGAGCGAGTCGATCTCGACCGGCAGCAGGTGGACGTACAGGCCGCCGGCGAGACCCGCGAGCGCCCCGGAGACGGCGAACGCGAGCAGGCGCTGACGGTAGATGGAGATGCCGGCCGCAGATGCCGCCGCCGGATCCTCGCGCGTCGCGCGCAGCTGTCGGCCGAAGCGGCTGCGCTGGTACGCGAACGCGACGACGACGCAGACCAGTGCACCGATCGCCGCCTGCCAGATGCCGGTCGTCTCGGGCACCGACGAGAACGCGTTGAGCCCGGGCCCGATCTTGTCGTAGTAGCGCAGGACGTTGTTCACGATCTCGAGCACGCCGAAGGTCGCGATGCCGGCGGCGAGGCCGGAGAGCCGCATGAGCGGCAGGCCGGCAACGAAGGCGAACACGAGCCCCGCGACGGCGGCGAGGAGCAGCGAGGGCACGTTCCCGGCCGTCGCGTGACGGAGGAAGCCGGCGAGGCCCGGCATGATCGCCGCGCGCTCCGCCGTCGGAACCGTGAGCACGCCGGCCGTCCACACGCCAAGCGCGACGAACGAGATGTGCCCGAACGAGAGCACGCCCGAGTTTCCGATGAAGACGTAGAGCGCGACGACGATCGCAACCTTGATGAGCGTGTCGAGGAAGTACGTCTGCAGCGCGCTCGAGACGACCAGGCCGAGCAGCGCGGTAGCGAGCACCAACGCCACGGGGGCGATCAGCTCGTGCAGCTTCTTCATAGGCGCTCGGCCGCCCCGCCGGCGCGGGCGAACAGCCCGTTCGGGCGAACGAGGAGGACGAGGATCACCGCGGCGAACAGAAAGGTCGGCAGGTACTGGCTCTGATTCGTCGGGAGCGCGCCGCCGAGGAGCCCGCTCGCGAAGCCGATGGTGAACCCGCCCAGCGTCGCCGCGATCGGCCGCGTGAGGCCGCCGAGGACGACGCCGGCGAGGACGATGATCGTGTCGTCGAGGGCGAAGATGGGCGTCACCTGCGGATTCCGCGCCGTGAGCATCACCGCCGAGACCGCCGCAAGCAGGCCGGAGATGAGCACCGCGCCGCCGATGACGCGGTTCGCACGGACGCCGAGCATGCGCGCGGTGCGGAAGTCCATCGAGGCGGCGCGCATGTGCAAGCCGACCGACGTGCGCGTGAGCAGCAGCTGGAGGAGCGCCAGACAGGCGGCCGCGACGACGACGGAGACGATCGCGATCTTCCGAATCTCGACGCCGCCGACGTCCCACGGCTGATTCAGCGGCCCCATCGACGACGCGACCGTTCCCAACTGTCCGAACGCGAGCACCGCGATGCTCTGCATCAGGAACGCGATGGCAAACGTCGCCACGAGCATCACCGCGGGCGACTGCGTGCGCAGCGGACGGAACACGATCCGGTCCATGACCACCGACAGTGCGAGCACAACCGCGAAGCAGAGCAGGATGCCCGCCCACGACGGCCAGCCCCACACGGACGCGTAGGCGATCGCGTACGCGCCGGCCATGATCAGCTGGCCGTAGGCGAAGTTGACGAGGCGGAGGACGCCGAAGACGAGGCCGATCCCGACGGCCATGAGCGCGTAGATGCCGCCGAGCGAAAGCGCGTCCGCGAGCGTCTGCCACGACACGCTCATGCGAAATACGCCGCCACGAGCTGTTCGGTGTCGTTCGCGTCCTTCGGGCCGAGCGTGAGCCGCAGCTCGCCGTTCGACAGCACATAGGTGCGGTCGGCGAGCGCGACCGTCCGCTGCGCGCGCTGCTCGACGAGGAGCACGGCGAGCCCGCGCTCCCGGATCGCCGCGAGCGCATCGAACACGACGTCGACGATCCGCGGTGCGAGGCCGAGCGACGGCTCGTCGAGAAGCAGAACGCTCGGGTCGGCGACAAGCGCGCGCGCGATCGCGAGCTGCTGCTGCTGTCCGCCGGAGAGCGCGCCTGCCTGCCGGCGGCGGAACTCCTCGATTACGGGAAAGAGCTCGAAGACGGCGTCGATGCCGCCCGGGCTACGGCGCGCGGCGAGACCGAGGCGAAGGTTCTCATCCACCGTCAGCTCGGCGAAGATGCGCCGCCCCTCCGGCACGAGCGCGATGCCTGCGCGCGCGACGTCTTCCGAGCGGCGGCCCCGGAGCGACGCGCCGTCGAGCCGGATCTCCCCGCCGGCGACCGGGGCTGCCCCCATGATCGCGTTCAGCGTCGACGACTTTCCTGCGCCGTTCGGGCCGATGAGCCCGACGATCTCGCCCGGCTTCACCTCGAGCGAGAGGCCACGCACGGCCTCGACGGCGCCGTAGCGCACCCGAAGGCCGTCGACGGTGAGGGTCACGATGACTCCTCGGGTACCGCGCTCTCGCCAAGATAGGCCGCGGTGACGTCGAGGTTCGCGCGAATTTCCGCGGGCGTCCCCTGCGCGAGCGTCTCGCCCTGATCGAGGACCTGAATGCGGTCGCAGACGTCCATGATCAGCGCCATGTTGTGATCGATGAGCAACACGCCCGCGCCATGGTCGTCGCGGAGCGAGCGCACGACCGCGGCGAACTCCGGCACCTCCGACTCCGGCAGTCCCGCGGCGGGCTCGTCGAGCAGGACGTAGCGGGGCGCGGTCACGAGCGCGCGCGCGACGCCGAGTCGCCGTTCGTCACCGTGGGCGAGCGCGGCCGCCGGAACATCGGCGTGGGCGTCGAGCCCGAGCAGCTCGAGCACCTCGGCCGCACGGCGAGCAGCCTTCCCGGGCGACGCGCCCGCGCCGAGCGCCGAGACCTCGACGTTCTCCCGCACGGTCAGACCGCGAAATGCGTGGCTGTGCTGGAACGTGCGCGCGAGCCCGTTGCGTCCTCGCCTGCTCGCGCGCCACCGCGTCACGTCGCGGCCCTCGAACCAAACTTGCCCCCGCGTCGGGCGGTCGAAGCCGCTGAGCAGGTTCACGAGCGTCGACTTTCCTGCCCCGTTCGGGCCGATCAGCCCCAGGACCTCGCCGCGGCGCAGCTCGAGCGTGACCTCCCGCAGAGCCTGGATGCCTTCGAAGGATCGAGAGACGGAGGAGGCCCGGAGCGAGTCTCCGGGCCTCCTGTCCGACGCAGCCTCTGCCGTCACTAGATCTTCGGAACGACCTTCGCGACGACCTCGGCGACAAGCCGCGGCACGTTGTTGTTGATCTCGATGACGCGGTACTGCCGATGGAACACGACGTGCAGCGTCGGAGAGAAGCTCACGAGCCCCGACAGCGTCGGGACGTTGTGGAACTTCACCATCTTCGCCGCGAGCGTTGCTCCGTTCGTCGACCCGCCCGCCTCGCGGATCGCTGTCGCGAGCCCGTCGATGGCGGCAGGGCCGGTGACGAATCCGCCGGTCGCCGCGTGGATCTTCTTCGCGAGTGCGTTGATCGCCGCGTTCGGGTCGCCGCCGAACGCGTCCGCGTACGTCACGAAGTAGTAGTTGGTCACCTTCGGGCTCTTCGGGAGCCAGTAGACGCCGTCGCCGGCCCACGAGTTGAGCACCGGGGTGTTGTTCCCGAGCGTGCGCAGGCCCGTGATGAGCGGTGCGAGCGCGCCGTACGCGCCGGCGGTCGCGGTCACGATCACGTCGGCCTTGTGCGAGTTGATGCGGCTGACGGCGTTCTGGACGTTGTTGCCGTGGAACGCCGGATCCTGGTACGTCTCCTGGTCGACGATCTTGCCGCCGAGCTGCTTCCAGCGGGCCGCAAACGCCTGGACGACGTTCTTGAAGTAGACGATGACCGTGTCGGTCGCGAGGTCGGCAGTCCGCCACCCCTTGGCCCACGCGAATTGCGCCATTGCCGAGCCCTCGTCCTGCGCGACATTGCCGAAGCTGAAGGCGAGGTTTCCCTTCGCGCCGAAGCGGGACGGCCCCATCTGATCGGTGCCGATGCACGGCGCGATCGTCAGCAGGCCCTTGTTGATCGACTCCTGCACGGCCGGCGCCGCGAGGTCGACGTCGCACGTGGTGAAGATGACGTTCGAGCCCTCGGCGATCAGTTTGTCGGCGCAGGTCTTCGACACGGCCGGGTTGTCGCCCTGGGTGTCGCAGGTCTTGATGACAAGCGGATGCCCGTCGACGCCGCCCTTGGCGTTGATCTGCGCGACGCGGATCTGCGCCGCGGCGAGTGCAGGCCCGTCGAACGGCGCCATCGGGCCCGTCGAGTCGTGGGCCCAGCCGATCACGATCGGCGTCCCGACGTGCGTGCGTGCCGCCGCGGTTGCTGCGAGTACGAGCGCCGCAGCCGCGACGGCGAGAATCCCAATCCGTCTCACTCCGTCTCCTCTCCGGGAGCGGCTCATGCCGCAACCCTCCGTTCCTCCCAGCACTCCAGAAATTGCGTCCTGCCGCGTTCGACGAACTCCCGGGCGTCGGCGTCCCAGAGCGAGTCCGGGTACGCGACGCCGAAGGCTCCGTTGTCGGAGAACACCTCGATGTCGTAGAAGCCGGCCCAGCCGGCGCGGGCGAGCGCGCCGAGGATGGCGGGAACGCCGGCGACGCCGTCGCCGGGGAGGACGCGGTCGGCCCATCCGCGAGTCGGCTCGCGCCAATCGTTCACGTGCACGCCGGCGATCAGCGGTGCGTGGCGCTCGATCTCCTCGAAGAGGTCAGGCGTGTTCCACAGATGCCAGATGTCGAACTGGATGCCGAGCGCCGGCGAGCCGATCTCCTCGACGACTGCCGCGGCGTCCTCGAGCGTGTTGAGGCTCGACCAGCTCTCACTGCCTTCCGCCTGGAACGGCTCGAGCGCGATGCGCAGGTCGAGCTTCTCCGCTTCGGCGACGACCTCGCGGAGTCCGCGGAGCGCGGTCGCGCGGTCGCCGGGGCCGGTGAAGCAGAGGACGGCAGCGGGCTCGAAGGCCGCGAGCCGATGGAGGGAGTGCAGGATCGCGTCGATGCGATCACGAGGCTCGTCCGGGCCGGCGAGGAGCGGCAGCGACAGGATCGAGGGCACCGCAGGAACTGCGGTGGCCGAGCCGAGGCCGCTCTCGCGCAGGAGCGCGATCGCGTCGTCGTCGGGGCCGTCACCGAGCTTCAGCTCCCAGACGCCGATGCCGTCGAGACCGGCGGCCGCGTACGTGCGGACGTCGTCCGCGAAGCCCGCGGCGAGCGTGCTCACCTGCGAAACGGAGATTCGTGGCAGACCGTCAGGTTCCCTCGACACGCCGAGGGATCGTGTCACAGCGTTTGACATCTGATCAAGTGTGGTTCACGCTCCGCCTCCGATGGCCGCAGTCCGGCACCGGACGATGGCGGAGGCAGCCCTCGAGCGGCTGCGCGAGTCGATCATCCTCGGCGAGCTGACGCCGGGGGCGCCGCTGCGGCTCGAGGAGCTGGCGCAGCAGCTCGGGATGAGCATCTCCCCGATCCGCGAGGCGGTGCGACAGCTCGAGGCGCTCGGCCTCGCCGAGCATGTGCCGCATCACGGAGCGAAGGTGATGGGGCTCGACGTGGAAGAGCTGCGGGAGCTGTTCTCCATCCGCCTCGCGATCGAGACGATGGCGGTGCGCTGCGCGGCGGAGCGGTTCGACGCGGCGGACGAGGCGACGGCGCGGGCCCATCTCGCCGCGTACGACGAGGCGCGGCACAGCGCGGACACGCGCGGAGCGGTGCGGGAGCACACGGCTTTCCACTTCACGTTGTACGAGGCGGCGAGGTCGGGGTGGCTGCTGCGGCTCATCCGGCCGTGCTGGGACAGCTGCGAGCGTTACCGGCCGGTGCTGCTCGCCGAAAAGGGCGCACTGCAGGACCGCCACGAGGAGCTCGACGTCGAGCTGCTCGCGGCGTGCGCCGCGCACGACGCCGATCGAGCGGCCGCAGCGCTGCACGCGCATCTCGAGCTGGCGAGCGACATCTACGCGGTCGAGCTCAAGGGTCGCGGCATCTTCGCGTTCTAGGGCGTCGGCGTCTCAGTCGAGGCGCAGGATCGTCTCCTCGATCTCCTCACCGCGACCGGGCGCGAAGTCGCGGTTGACGCCGACGCGTCGGAACCCAGCGTTCTCGAGCACACGAAGCGAACCGACGTTGTCCGAGGCCGCTCGTGCGTACAGCGGACGTTCGGCGGTCTCGGCAAGGAGCATCTGGAGCGCTGCGCTCGCGATGCCTTTTCCCCACTGCGTTCGGTTCACCCAGAACGTCACCTCAGGCTGATCGTCGACTCGGAAGGACCCGATCGTTCCTGCGATCGCTCCGTCGACATCGATGACCCGGTACGAGACGCTCGAGTCGGCCCGCAGGCGCGATATCCGGTTGAGAAACGCGCTGCGACTCTGATCCTCGGCCGTGAAGGCGGCCATTCGAATCGACTCCGGATCCATCGACTGCTGATAGATCGCGTCGAGGTCGCTGTCCTCGAGCGCCCTCAGCGAGACGTTCACTTACCCCACCAATCGTGCCGGAACCTCAGAGCGAACGCTGCAAACACAAGGACGATGCCGACGTTTGCCGCCAGCCGCGCCCAGAAGTCGTGCCTGAAGAAGAGGACATCCACACCGACCACAACGACGACCAGGCTCAGCACGTACAGCGCGGTGGCCACCGATCTTCCCACCCCTTCATCCTAAGCGCAGGCGGACCCCCCGAAGATACGCGCCGGTCTACTAGGAGGCGCCGAGTGCGCGCGCTGCTTCGGCGAGCGTGGCGGCGATCGCTGCGGCCCGCTGGTTCCGTTCGGCGAGCTCGGTCTCGAGCGTCTGGATCCGGACCGCGTCGCCGAGACGTGCCTCGCGGAGTTTCGCGCTCTGCTCGCGCGCCAAGAGGAGCTCACGCTCGCGTTTGTCCTCGTGTTCCCGCAGGTGTGCGACACGCTCACGAACCGCGGCCAGCTGCGCCGTCACCGCGTCCAGCTCCCGTTCCATCCCCGCGAGCGACCCGTCGGCAACGGCTTCCTCGCTTTCGGAGCCCGGCAGTTCCTCTTCGAGGGCCACGCCGGCAGCCGCGAACGTCCGCATGAGCGGGTTGGTGGTTCCGGGCGGGCCGACCGTCTCGAATTCGACGTCCACGACAGATGACCTTATCGGCAGGATCGTTCGGGCCCTTGAAGAGCGGCCGGTGTTCAGGAGCGACGAACGGGGACAGCTCTTATCTTGGCCGCGGAATGGCTGACAACACTTTCGAGCATCCACGACTAGTAAGTTGCACCTGCAACGCGTACGTTCGTGATCTATCCCGTCGCGATGGTGGGCGCAGACCGCGTTGACCGTTGCCGGGGAAAAGGGGTTTAGGGAATGGCGCTAGATCAGAAGAGGGCGCGTTGGTTCGGCGTGCTCTACCTCATCACGTTCGTCACGTCGATCCCGGCGCTGCTGCTGTACGAGCCGGTGCTCAGAGATCCCGTGGGCTACATCGCCGGTGGTGGGCACGACAAGCGAATCCTGTTCGGCGCTCTCCTGGAGCTGCTGCTCATCATCGCGAACATCGGCACCGCTGTCGTGATCGTTCCGATCATGCGACGGCAGATCGAGGAGCTGTCGATCGGTTACGTGACGGCGCGGGTCTTCGAGTGCGCGTTCATCCTCGTCGGCATCGTCGCGATGCTCGGCGTCATCACGTTGCGGAACCAGGTTGCGGGCGCGTCTGAGGGGACGGTCGCGTACACCCTCGCAGCGATCAAGGACTGGACGTTCCTTCTCGGCCCGGGCTGGATGGTCGGCTGGGGGAACGGGCTGATTCTCGGCTATCTGATGTACCGCACGGGTCTGGTGCCGCGACGGGCGGCCTGGCTCGGCCTCATCGGCGGGCCGCTGATCATCATCACTGGGACGGCCATCATGTTCGGCGGCAACCATCCGAGCAGCACGCTGCACGCGCTGCAGGGCATCGCGACCATCCCGGAGTTCGTGTGGGAGCTCTTCCTCGGCGTCTATTGCACGATCTGGGGGTTCAGGCGCGATGCCCCGATCCTTCAAGACGAGGCTCGCGATCGCGTGGCGGTGATTCCGGTCGCAGTAACCGCCTAAAGGGCGCTCGACTTCGGGGGAGGCGACGGAGGTGTCGCCTCCCCCGCTCGTTTCACTGCGTCCTTGGGCCGCAACAACGCTGCCTGCGCCAGCGCTCGGGAATGTTCCCTGAACGAGGCCGGTTATTGTCGTGTCTGTGGGTCACACAGCGACGTGCGATATCGAGGGGCCGCACGCCCATGAGGCTCCGCTTCGCGATCACCACGTCGAGGACGATCACGAACACGAACATGGTCACTCGCATGGCCTCGTAGATCGATCGATCGTCGAATCCAGGGACGGGGTCAGGACGGTCTCGATAAGCCTTGCCGTCCTGACGACCGCCGCCGCGATCCAAACGCTCATCTTCGTTGCCACCGGAAGCGTGGCACTTCTCGCCGACCTGATCCACAACTACGGCGACGGCCTCACGGCGATTCCGCTCGGCATCGCGTTCTACCTCCGCTCCGCGCGTGGAGAGCGTTGGGCCGGGCTCGGAGTCGTCGCCGCGATCCTGATCAGCGCGCTCGTGGCCCTGTACGAAACCATTCAACGACTTGTCCACCCGCAGCACCTGAGCCACCTGTGGGTGCTCGCAGCTGCAGGTGTCGTCGGATTCATCGGAAACGAGATCGCCGCGAGAGTCCGCCTGCGCGGGGGAGAGCGCCTTGACAGTCCCGCCCTGCTTGCTGATGGGAACCACGCGCGCATCGACGCGTTCGTCTCCCTTGGCGTCGTCGCCAGCGCGAGCGTCGTCGCGCTCGGCGCCCCGATCGCCGATCCGCTTATCGGCCTCGCGATTACCGCCGTGATCCTCAAGATCACGTGGGACTCGTGGCAGACCATCTACGGGGAGCGCACGAACAGCCCAAGCAGGTAACGGTGCCTGCGCCAGCGCGTTTACGCCGGAGCGCTGACCGGCGTGTCGCCGGTGATCTCCCGCACGCGCGGGATGACACGCTGCGCGAAGAGCTCCTGCGCCTTGATCGCCTTCCAGTGCTCGACGCCGCCGGGATTCGTCGTGATCGCAATCTCGGTGAGGCCCTCGCAGACATCGATCGTCTCCCGGATCCGCTCGACGACGTCGTCGGGCGTGCCGACCCACACGATGTCGCCCGCGATCATGTCGTCGTACGGCGTCGCGGCGAGCTTCTCCATGATCCCCGACGCGTAGAAGCCGTACCCGGCTGCGTTCAACGCATCGGCCGGCGGCGGCGTGTACTCGGTCAGCGGCGACGCGTTCCCGGCCAGGAAGCCGCGCATGTGCGTCTCCGCCTCGCGCTTCGCGAGCTCGCGGTCGTCGTCGATGTAGCACGCGTGGATCCAGATGATGTCGGGCGTCGTGCCGTACTCCTTGCACTTCGCGCGATACAGATCGAGCTGTTCCTTCAACGCCGCGTAGGGCAGGAGCGGCGGGACGGCGACGGCCCAGCCGTTCTTCGCGGCGAGGTCGTACGTGCGGTCCGACGTGCCGCCGAGCACGACACGGAAGCGATGGCCGCTGAACGGGATGACATGGCTGTCGTCGACGTTCCAGTACTCGCCGTGGAACGAGACCGTGTCGTTGTGCAGCGCCTCGATGAACACGTCGAGCGTCTCCTCGTACCGCGGCCGCGAGGTCTCGTCGAGCGGCGTGCCGGCGGCGAGCGGAATCCATCCGTGCCCGCGGCCGACGCCGAACTCGTAGCGGCCGTCCGTCAGCAGCGAGAACTCGTGGATCATCGCGGCCAGGACGAGCGGGTTGTGGTACGGGAGGATGTGCAGCATCGTGCGGAACTTGATGTTTCGCGTGCGCGCCGCGGCCATACCGAAGAGCCCGAAGACGTTCGCCGAAGCGGAGAACTTCGGGAAGAACAGATGCTCGATCGCGGCGTACGCGTCGTAGCCGAGGCGGTCGGCGTTCTCGATCTGCTCGAGCACCTCGCCGTACAGCTGCGAATACGACTTGCCCGGCCAACTCTGCAGCTCGCTGTAGATGCTGAATCTCACGGGAGGAATCTACGCAATCGCCGTGCGAGCGGCGGCTCGAGCAGCTTCTTCGCCACGAGCGTGCCCGAGCCGGCACCGAGCCCCGGGCCGGGCCACGTGCTCGCACCGATATGCCACAGCCGCTCGACCCGCGTCGTGTGGCCGGAGCTCCCCGGAAACGGCCGCCACAGGAAGTTCTGGTCGAGCGTGAGCGCGCCGCCGTACGGGTCGCCGTGCAGGAGGTTGACGTTCATGCGCTCGAGGTCGTGCGGGCCGAGCGAGACGCGCTCGACGATGGACGACTCGAGGTTCCGGATGTGCCGCGCGAGCCGCGCCTGGATGCGATCGGCGTAGCGCTCGCGCTCGTCGTCGTTCCAGCCGTACCGCGACGGCAGTTCCTGCAGCTGGATCCACAGCAGCCCTTTCCCGTCCGGCGCGCGCGACGGATCCATCGTCAGCGGCTGCCCGACCACGATGGTTGCCTCTTCCGGGATCTGGCCGCGCTCGGCCTCGTTCACCGCACGGGACACACCGTCGAGGCCGGGCGTGACGTGGACGATCGCGGTGCCGTTCAGCCGCTCGTCGCCGTCCCAGCGCGCCGGCTCGGAGAGCGCGAAGTGGATCTGCATCTCCGCGCGCCCGTACCGGAAACGGCGAGCTCCCTCCGGCGCGGGGCCCTCGAGCAGACGCTCGTACAGCTGCGTCGGCGTAACGTTCGCGATCACGGCCCGCGCCGCCGCGACGGTGTCGCCGCCCGCGAGCCGCACACCCGTCGCGCGACCGTTCCGCACGACGATCCGCTCGACGTCCTTGCCGGTCTCGCACACGCCGCCGTGGTCGCGGATGACGCGCACGAGCGCGTCGGCGAGCTTCGCGCCGCCGCCGCGCGGGATCGGCATGCCGCCCTCCTGCACCGCGACGGCGATCACCTGCGTCATGAATCCGGACGAAGCGGCGTCCGGGCCGAGGCCCGTGTGCAGCACCCACGGCGCGAGGACGCCGTGCGCCTTCTCCGACGCGAACGTCTGCCGCAGCCAGTCGCGGCTCGATTGCAGCAGCTCGCCGGTGAACGTGGCGACCCCGCTGCGTCCGAGCCGCCGGTACGCCTTCGCAGCGAGCGCGAGACCCGACCCACTCCACAACTCGGTGCCGAGAAGACCGAACGCGATGTCGGCGTTCGGGAAGAAGCGCTCGAGAACGCCCGGCCATTCGGGGCCGAGCTCGCCCGCGTTCCCCTCCGCGTTCCGCAGCAGAAACGCCGCGGAGCCGTCGGGGAACGCCGTCGCCGTCGGCAGTTCCGTGTTGAGGTACTCGAGGCCCCGCGCCGCGAGGTCATCGCCCAGCTGCGCGTGCGCGGCGCCGCCGACCCAGAGCGGATGCCAGGCGCTGAACACGTCGTGGTGGTAGCCCGGCTTCGTCAGCTCCGCCGTGTGGATCGCACCGCCGAGCCAGTCGTTGCGCTCGAGCACGCACACCTTCCAGCCGGACTTCGCGAGCAGCGCGCCGCACGCGAGCGAGTTGACGCCGCTGCCGACGATGACGGCGTCGTACTCAGCCATCGAGGAGCGCTCGGAACTCCTCGTCGGTGACGAGCCCGCGCTTGCGCATCCCGAGCTCCTTCACGCGGGCGAGCAGCTCCGCGCGGCGCTCCTCGGGCACATCGAGCCCGAGCTCCTCGGCCTTGATCCGGATCGAGTCGAGACCGCTCTTCTTGCCGAGTACGAGACCGCGATCCGCGCCGACGAGCGCAGACGAGTACGGCTCGATCGACGGCGGATCGTGGAACTGGGACGCGACCGCGCCCGACTCGCGCCGGAAGAGCGTCTCGCCGGTGACCGGCTTCCACGGCTCGAGCGCGTAGCCGGACAGCTCCTGCACGCGGGCCGACACGTCGCGGATGCGCGCGAGGTCGAGATTCGACTCGACGCCGTACAGCGCGCGCAGCGTCAGCGCGACCTCGCCGAGGTTCGCGTTCCCCGCGCGCTCACCCATGCCGTTGATCGTCCCGTGCACCCAGGTCGCGCCCGCGCGCACGGCCGCGACTGCGGATGCGGTCGCGAGGCCGAAGTCGTTGTGGCCGTGGAAGTGGACGGGCACGTCGCCGACGAGCTCGACCGTCCGACCGACGAGATCGGCGACCGCTTCCGACGACGCGATGCCGAGCGTGTCGACGACGACGACCTCTGCCGCGCCAGCCTCGACGGCCGCGGAGTACACGCGGTCGTAGAAGTCCGGCGCAGCCCTCGTCGAGTCGACGCCGAAGAACGCGGCGGTGATCCCATGGTCGGCGGCGAAGCGCATCGCGCTCGTGATGCGGCCGAGCATCTTTTCGCGGTCGACGCCGATGGCGTCGAGCTTCAGGTCGGAGATCGGAGACTCGATCACCGATGCGCCGACGCCGAGCTCGACGAGCGCTTCGAGGTCGGCGGGGACGGCGCGGGAGAAGCCCCACACCTCGGCGCGCAGGCCGGCGCCGGCGACAAGCTTCACCGCGTCCCAGTCGTCCTGCGACACGCGTGGGAATCCCGCCTCGATCCGATCGACGCCGAGGTCGTCGAGCAGGCGCGCGATCTCGAGCTTCTGCTCGGGGTCGAGCACGACGCCGACGGTCTGTTCCCCGTCGCGCAAGGTCGTGTCGTACAGGCCGACGTGGCCACCGATGACATGGCCGTCGTTGAGGCCCCCGGTCCATATGAGATCGCTCAACAGCGCACCACTCCGTCGGGAAAGGCTGACAGCTTTTCCACGCCGTCGGCGGTGACGAGGAAGTTGTCCTCGACGCGCAGGCCGCCGCCGCCGTCCCAGTAGATGCCGGGCTCGACCGCGAGCACCATGCCCTCCTCGAAGACACCGCCCGCGGCCTGGTGCGGATAGGGCGGCTCGTGCGCGCGTGCGCCGACGCCGTGACAAATGGGATGAGACGGCTCGAAGGCGAGCTGCTCGCGCACGAGCACGTCGAGCTCCGGCATCGACGCGCCGGGCCGGATGAAGGCGAGCGCGCTCTCATACACGCCCATGAGCCGCTCTTCCAGCTCGGCGTACGCAGGCGTGAGGTCGCCGACGACGAGGTTCTTCGTGTGATCCGCCCAGTACCCGTCGGCGCACACCCAGATCTCGAACAGGACCGGCTCGCCCTCGACGATCGGGAGATCAGCGGTCGCCGTGAACGTCTTGATCCCTTTCCCGGCCCAGACGAGTGAGAACGGGAGCGCGAGCTCGACATCGGCGCGCGCCGTCCCCCGCCCGTGCACGTGGCCCTGCCAGATCGCCGCCGCCTCCGACTCCTTCATGCCCGGCTCGAGTCGCCCGCGCACGTGCTCCATCGCGTCGGCCGCGATCTCGTTCGCGATCCGCATCCGCGCGACTTCCTGCTCGGTCTTGATCGAGCGCGCTCGGTTGAGCAGCGGCGTCGCGTCGGCTGCGTCGGGGAAGGCATCGAACCATCCGCGCGTGAACGTCGTCGGCTCTCCCACCATGCGGTCGGACGCCTGCGTCCCGAGCGACAGCTCGAGGCCGACGCGGCGGAACCCGCGCGCGGCGTCCATCACCGCGTCGAGCGTCCGCGCGAGCGGCGGCCGAGGATCCGCCTCGTCGTACCCGCGCACGAATCGCACGCGCGACGTCCACGCCGTGCGCTCCGCATCCTCCGCAGACGCCTCGAGGCAGATGAGCACCGGGTCGCCCTCGCGCGGAAACACGCACGCGTCGTAGCCCTTCATGCCCCAGAAGTTCGTCAGGTAGAGAACGTTGTCCGGCGCGCGGACGACGAGCGCGTCGAGACCGTCCTCCTCCATGAGCGCGCGCACGCGCTCGAGCTTGGCGGAGTCGAGTGGACGACTCACGTCAGACGTAGTGCTCTTCGGTCCGCTCGAGCTCGCGGTCGTGGTCGACCATCATCCGCACGAGCTCCGGGAAGCGCACCGTCGGCTCCCAGCCGAGCTTCTCCTTCGCCTTCGAGTAGTCGCCGATGAGGAGATCGACCTCGGCCGGGCGGAAGTAGCGCGGATCGATCTGCACGTATTCGTTCCACGCCAGGCCGGCGTAGCCGAAGGCCTCGTCGAGGAACTCGCGCACCGAGTGCGTCTCGCCTGTGGCGAGCACGTAATCGTCGGCCTCGTCCGCCTGCAGCATCCGCCACGCGCCGTCCATGTAGTCGCGCGCGAAGCCCCAGTCGCGCTGCGCGTCGAGGTTGCCGAGGCGAAGCACGTCCTGTTCGCCGCGCAGGATCGCGCCGACGCCGCGCGTGATCTTGCGTGTCACGAACGTCGGCCCGCGCCGCGGAGACTCGTGGTTGAAGAGGATCCCGTTCACGGCGTACATGCCGTAGGCCTCGCGGTAGTTGCGCGTGATCCAGTAGCTGAAGACCTTGCTCACACCGTACGGGCTGCGCGGATGGAACGGCGTGTCCTCGGTCTGCGGCACGTGCTCCTCGCGCACCTGCCCGAACATCTCGCTCGACGACGCCTGGTAGAAGCGGCACTTGACGTCCTCCTCCCGGATCGCGTCGAGCAGGCGGAGCGTTCCCATCGCATCGGTGTCGGCGGTGTATTCCGGAACGTCGAAGCTCACGCGCACGTGGCTCTGCGCGCCAAGGTTGTAGACCTCGTCCGGTCGGATCGTGCGCATCAGCTGATTGAGCGACGAGCCGTCCGTCAGGTCGCCGAAGACGAGCTCGATGTCGCCGAAGATGTGGTCGACGCGCGCGGTGTTGAACGAGCTCGAGCGGCGGATCATCCCGAAGACCTCGTAGCCCTTCTCGAGCAGGATCTCGGCGAGGTACGAGCCGTCCTGGCCCGTGATGCCGGTGATGAACGCCTTCCGGCTCACTCCGGGTGCCCTTCCGCCCACGAGATGACAGGGTTCCGCAGCACCCCGATCCGCTCGATCTCGGCCTCCATCACGTCGCCCGGCCGCAGGTAGAGCGACGCCGCGTCCTCGCTGAACCCGGCCACGCCGCTCACCGTACCCGTGGAGAGAACGTCGCCTGCCGAGTAGCCGAGCGGCGAGTAGTGGCTGAGGATTTCGGGGATCGTCGTCGACATGCGGCCGGAGTGCGACGTCTGCCGCGTCTCGCCGTTCACGCGCAGCGTCATGGCGAGATCGTGCGGGTCGGGGATCTCGTCGGGCGTGACGATCCACGGGCCGAGCGGACAGAACGTGTCGATCGCCTTGCAGAACGAGAACACGCCGCTCTTCATCTCCTGGCGCTGGATGTCGCGCGCCGTGATGTCGTTGAAGATGACGTAGCCGGCGACGTAGTCCATCGCCTCCTCCGGCCCGAACCACTTGCCGGACTTGCCGATGATCACCGCGAGCTCGAGCTCGTAGTCGAGCTCCTTCGTCAAATGCTCCGGATAGATGACCGGGTCGTCCGTCCCGATGATCGCGTCGACGTTCTGGAAGAACATGATCCACGGCGCGATCTCGTGCGACCAGTTGACGCGCTTCGACTCCTCCTCGTGCTCGCGGAAGTTGCCGGCGGTGTGGAAGAACTTCTTCGGGACGATCGGCGCGAGCAGGCGCACGTCGGTGAGCGGCGTGCGACTCGTCCCGGCATCGTCGGCGCCGCCGCGCTCGAAGTACGTGCGCATGTCGGGCACGTCGAGGCGCACGATGTCGTCGCCCTCGATGCGCCCGACCTTGCCGTCGTCGTAGGTGACGAGCTTCATCGGGCCGTCAGCCAGGCGAGGACGTCGACGGCATTCGCGTCGGGCGGGAAGACGGGATAAAAGACCTTCACGATCCGCGCATCCTCGGCTACGAGCGTGATCCGCTTGTAAAGGGTGAGTCCGGAGATTTCGAAGGCCGGCAAGCCGAGCGCAGCGCCGAGCTTCCGCTCCGGGTCAGCAATCACCGGGAAGGGCATGCGGTTCCGCTCCGCGAACTCGAGCTGGTCGTCGAGCGTCTGCGCCGAGAGGCCGGCGACGGGAACGCCGAGCTCCGGATACAGGTCGCGGAACGCGCACGACTGCGGCGTGCACCCGCGTGCGCCCGGCGTCTCGTCCCAGCCCGGCAGAAGCGGGACATCCGGGCGTCCGCTGCGCGGATAGACGTAGATGACGGCGAAGTCGCGCACGTTCACGTCGCCCTGCGACGACGCGAGCGTCAGGTCGGGCAGCTCGAGCCCGAGGAGATGGTCGGCGCCGCCGTCGTCCTCCGGCACCGGCAGCCCGGGCGGAAGCGTGTACACGTCATGCGACACCGCAGACCTCCATCGCCACGCGCGCGTACACCTCGGCCGTCTTGACGAGCCCGTCGATCTCGAGGTTCTCGCCCAGCTCGACGTCCATCAGCCCGGTGGACGTTCCGTAATTCAGTGTCGGGACGCCGTAGCGGCTGAGCGCGGACGCGTCGCTGAACCAGCGCGTGACGTCGCGTTCCGGCTTTCCGCCGAACACCTGCCCGTGCGCCGCGTCGACCGCGCGGACGAGCTCGTGCCCCTCGTCGATCTCGGCGCCCGGTGCAGTGACGTAGATCTCCGCCTCGGCGTCGTGCGGAAGCCCGCGCACCATGTCGAGCACAACGGCCCGGGCAACGGCCATCGGCTTCGTCGGCGGGACCCGCACGTCGAGGAAGAGATCGGTGTGGTGCGGCGTGCGCGACACGCGCCAGCCGAAACCGCCCTGGATCGCGCCGACGTTCACGATCGCCTTCACGCCGCGGTACGCGTTCGACGGGTCGTCCTCCCACGTCGGGATCCACTTCTCCACGGCGGCGAGCACCTCGTGCATGCGCAGGATCGAGTTCTCGCCGCGACGGCCCTCGCTGAACGCCGTGTGGATGAAGCCGCCGTGGACGCGGATCCGCACCCAGAGGGAGCCGAAATGGCCGAGCACGACCTTGCCCTCGGTCGGCTCGCCGAGCAGGCACATGTCGGCGACGCCGCCGTGCGTCACGAGGTAGCGCGAGCCGGCGGCATAGCCGCGGTACTCGGCTCCTTGCGCGTCGCCCTGCTGCGCTTTCTCGATCTCGCCGCACACCGCCGCGACGAGCACGTCGCCGCGTAGCCGGACTCCCGCGTCATCGAGCGCGCGCAACGCCTCGACATAGCACGCGAGCGCACCCTTCATGTTCGAGATGCCGAGCCCGTACAGGCGGCCGTCGCGCTCGAACGGCTGCGGCTGGAAGCCCGGGACCGACCGCAGCCACGGCTCGCGGCCGGAGTACGACGTGTCCATGTGGCCGTTGAACATCAGGCTCTTCCCGCCGCCCGCGCCGGCGCGTGTCGCGAGCACGTTCGCGCGGCCCTCCTCCACCTGCTGCCACTGCACGTGCAGGCCCATCGCGTCGAGCGTCTGCGCCATCAGCTCCGCCATCGCCTGCTCGTCGCCGGTGAAGCTCGGCGTGGCGATCGCCCGGCTCGCCCACTCCACGAGCCTGTCGCGGTCGGCTTTCATTCGACCGGCAGACCTGCGGCCGCCCACGCTTCAAATCCGCCGTCGAGATCGCCCGCGTCGACGCCGAGCCGCACGAGCGAGGCGGCGGCGAGGCTGGACGAGTAGCCCTGCGCGCACACAAGCACGAGCCGGCGTCCCGCGAGCGTGGGATCGTGCCACTCGCTCGTCGGATCGGCGCGCCACTCCAGCACCGACCGCGGCACATGCACCGCGCCGGGAATCGTCCCGGCCCGCTCGCGCTCGTCGACCGAGCGCACATCGACGATGAGAACGTCGGCCTCCAGCGCCTCGGCAGGTGAGTAGCGGACGATGCGGGAACGGGCCTCGGCGAGCATCTGGTCTATCGCGGACGGACGTGCGGCAGCACCTTCGACCCGAACAGACGGATCTGCTCGTGCCGGTTCGCGCCCCACAGCTCCAGCATCACGTGGCTGCATCCGGCGTCACGGTACTCCTCGATCGCGGCGATGCAATCGGCAGGCGTCCCGGCGATCGGCCGGCACTTGTCCAGCAGCGAGTCGGTGACCATCGCCTTCGCCGCGAGGCGGCCGCCCTGCTCCATCGCCTCGGCGACGGGGCGGATCTCGTCCTGCTCGATGCCGGCGAGGTCGAGGAGCGTGTCGGCCGAGCCCTGGATGTTCTGCACCTTGTTGGCGAGGTACATCCCGGCGATCTCCCGCGCACCGTCGCGGCCCGCCTCGCGGTCGTGCTCGTGGATGGAGGCGACGACCGTGCAGCCGATGTCGATGTCGGCGCTGACGTTCTCGCGCGTATAGCGAACGAACGGAGGGGTCGTGATCGACGGCGTGAGGCAGCCGTCGGCGATCTCGCCGGCAAGCGCCTGCATCTTCGGCGCCGTCGCGGCGAGGTAGACGGGCGGGACGTCGCGGGGTGTCTCCGCCTCGTCCTGGAGTGCGGGCACCGAGGCGCTCCACGTCTCGCCCTCGTACTCGAACGCCTCCCCGCCGAGCACGCCGCGCACGATCGTGACCGCGTCGCGCATCGGCCCGAGCGTCTTCTTCGTCTGCATCTGCGCGTTGTTGAGGAAGATCTTCGAGGTCCCGAAGCCGAGGATGAACCGATCCGGGCCGGCCGCCTCCTGCACGACGCGGGCGTCCATCGCCACCTGCACCGGATGGCGCGTGAACGGCGAGATGATCCCCCAGCCGACGGTCAGATTCGTCGTCTCACGCGCGATGAGCGCCGACACCACCGTGGACGAGCGCGCCTCCATCCCGTGCTTGCGCCACCAGGGATACGCCTCGGCGAGCCAGATCGTGTCCATGCCCGCCTCGTCCATCGCGCGCGCGGACGCGAGCATCTCGTCGAGCGGCTCCATCGTCAGCTGCATGACGCCGATGCAGAAGGGCGGACTCACTCGGCGCGAAGCGCTTCCTGCACCTGAACTTCGAGCGCCGACAGCACGTTCTCGACCTGCTGGTTCACGATCGGCTGCAAGACGCGCTGGCCCATCGAGCCGACCGGGCCGGCGATCTTGACCTCTGCAGACCACGCCATCGCGCACGCGTCGCCCGCCTCGCGCAGGTCGAACGACGTCACCATGTTCAGCATCGCGCCGACGCCCGTGCCCTTGATCGCCATCTTGGCGAACTCGGGCTCGCGCTCCTCGGTCTTCTCCATGTCGACCTTCATGCGCAGGCCGCCCAGGCCGAGCGGGATCTTCACGTTCGCGGTCCAACGGCCCGTGTCGTGGACGTCGAACCCTTCGACGCCCGGCATGACCTTCGCCATGGAGGCGGGGTCGTTCAGCACGCGCCACACGGTCGCGCGCGGCGCGGAGAACGTGCGCTCGCCGGAGACGTTCACTTCATCAGCTCCCAGACGCGGTGGTACGGGTTGTGGCTGTCGGTGACGATCTTCCCGGTGGCGTCCTGCACGGCCGCGCAGACGGCGTGGATGCCGGCGCCTCCGCCCTCGCCCATGCCCTTCGTGCCGAGCGGCGTGAACGGCGACGGGCTCTCGATCGCGCCCGTGTGCAGCGGCGGCATGTCCATCGCGTGCGGCACGTGGTAGTCGTAGAAGTTGGGCGTGAGCAGGTTCCCGTCCTCGTCGTATTCGAAGGTCTCGTGCATGACGGCGCCGATCGCCTGCGCGGTCGCGCCCATCACCTGCCCCTCGACGATCTGCGGGTTGATCCGCTTGCCGCAGTCGTCCACGGCTGCGTAGTCGACGATGTCGTAGTAGCCGGTCTCGGGGTCGACCTCGATCACCGCGACGTGGATCTGGGCCGCGTACGTAAGCGTGAGGTTGCCGAACTTGCGCTCGATGTCCGGCACCTGGAACGGCGGCCGGTAGACGTAGCGGCAGTTGAGCGTGACGCCGAGATCCTCCGGCAGTCCGGCGTTGTTCGCGTTGATGATCGCGCCGCACGCCATGAACGGCAGGAACGCCTCCGGGTTGTCCTTGATGCGAACACCGCCCTCGGCGAGCTCCAGCGCCTCGACGGGGACGCCGCCGAAGATCACCGAAGCGAGCTTCTTGATCTCCTCGCGCAGCATCTCGGTCGCGCCCTTGACCGCGGACAGGCCGGTGACGGCGAACTGGCTCGCGTACGTGCCGGAGAAGCCGGCGTGCGAGTTCCAGTAGCTGTCGTGACCCGCGCGCACGTGCACGTCGTCGACAGAGCAGTTGAGGATCTCGGCGACGACCTGGGACGCGGTCGTCTCGTGACCTTGCCCCTGCGGCGTCGTGCCGAGCGTGACGACGATCTCGCCGAAGATGTCGAGCTTCACGGTCGCGACCTCGTTGTTCCCGGAGAACTGAAGCTCGGGGTTGATCATCCGCGACTGGCCGAAGTTGTTCGTGCCGGAGTCGAGCGTCGAGCCGATGCCGACGCCGAGGCGCTTGCCGCGCGATTCCGCGTCGCGGCGCTTCTCCCCCATCGAGTCCCAGCCGATCAGATCGAGCGCGATGTCGAGCATCCGCGCGTAGTCGCCGGAGTCGTAGATGCAGCCGTTCGGGGTCTCGTACGGCATGTCCTCGGCGCGGATGTAGTTGCGCTTGCGCACGTCGACCGGGTCGAGGCCGAGCTCGCGGGCGACGATGTCGATCACGCGCTCGGTGAACCAGAGGTGCTGCATGCGCGAGTAGCCGCGGTTCGGCGAGACCGGCGCCTTGTTCGTCGCGACCTGGGTGAAGTCGACGCGAATGTGCCGCCAGCGGTACATGCCGGGCGTGACCTGCGCCCAGATGACGCCGCCGAGCGGCTCGTACCGAAGCCAGGCGCCGGCGTCGTCGAGCGCCTTCGTGCGGAACCCGAGCAACGTGCCGTCGTCCTTCACCGCCACCTCGGTGTCGCGGAACCAGCGCTCGTTCCCGTGCGACATCGACATGTGGAAGTCGGTCCGCCATTCCGTCCACTGGATGGGACGGTTCAGCTTGCGCGAGAGCAGGCAGCACGTGACGAGCTGCGGATGCGAGGTGATCTTGTTGCCGAAGCCGCCGCCGATGTCCTGCGTGACGAAGCGCAGCTTGTCGAGGCCGCAGCGCATCGCCGGCCCCATCATGATCGCGGCGAAGCCGGGGAACTGGTTGTTCGTGTGAATCGTCCACTGCCCGGTTCCGCGGTTGTACTCGACGAGAGCGCCGTCGCATTCGAGCGGCGTCGAGTTGAAGCGGTGGAAGTGGAGCTCGTCGATCTTGACGATGCGATCCGCCTCGGCGAACGCAGCGTCGAGGTCGCCCCACTCGTACACGCCTTCCCACATGAGGTTGCCGCCGGCGTCGTCGTGCAGGACCGGCGCATCGGTCTCGAGCGCGGTGCGAGCGTCGACGAGCGCGTCCAGCGGCTCGTACTCGACCTCGACGAGCTCGGAGGCGTCGCGCGCGAGCTCCCGCGTCTCGGCAACGACCGCGACGACGGGCTCGCCGACGAAGCGCACCTTGCCGACCGCGAGCGAGAAGTCCTTGATCCGGCCGCCGGGCTCGCTCGCGATCTGGAAGAACGGATCGGTGAGCGAGGCCACCTCTTCGCCGGTGAGCGTGCCGTACACGCCCTTGATCTCCTCCGCCTTCGAGACGTCGATGGAGGTGATGTGCGCGTGTGCGTATGGCGAGCGGACGAAGTGGAGATAGCCCATGCCATGCCGCTTGATGTCGTCGACGAAGACGCCCTGCCCCTGCGTCAGCCGCTTGTCCTCCTTGCGCGGGACGCTCTGGCCGAGCAGGCTCTTGCCAACCTCGATCTTCTCGGGCGCGATCGTCGTCATCGCGCGACCGACTTGAGGGCCTCGAAGATGTTCCAGTAGCCGGTGCAGCGGCAGATGTTCCCCTGCAGCGCCTTGCGGATCTCCTCGTCGTTCGGGCTCGGGTTTGAACGCAGCAGCGCCGTCGCACTCATGAGCATGCCGGGCGTGCAATAGCCGCACTGGAGCGCGTGATGGTCGGTGAACGCCTGCTGGAGCGCGGTCAGCTGCTCTCCGTCGGCGAGTCCCTCGACCGTCTCGATCTCGCTGCCGTTCGCCTGGACGGCGAGCACCATGCAGCTCTTCACGAGCGTACCGTCGAGGATCACCGAGCACGCGCCGCAGTTGCCCGTGTCGCAGCCGATGTGGCTGCCGGTCAGGTCGATGTCGTCGCGCAGGAAATGGATGAGCAGCTTGCGCGCCTCGACGTCGCGCTCGTAGACGGTGCCGTTGACGGTAACCGCGACGTTCACGAGCCCACCGCCTGCTGCGCGGCGCGCTCTGCGAGCACCTCGGCGAGGTGTGCGCGGTACTCGCTCGAGGCATGCACGTCGTCCGGCGGATGCAGGCCGGCAGCGCGCACCGCTGCGCGCACGGTGTCGGGCGACTCCACTTCGAGGAGGACCGGGACAGCGTCGACGCAGCCGATGGCGACGCGAAGCGAGCCGTTCATGCTCGCGGCAGCGTTGACGATGCACGTGCCGTCGACGCCGAGCGTCACGGCCGCGAAGCCGTCGTGCTTGCCCGCGGGGATCGTGATCCGCGTCAAGAGCTCGGTCTGGGCGACCGCGGTCATGTACACGCCGAGAAAGAAGTTGGACGCCGGGACGGTGCGCTCGCCGTCCGTTCCGGTGATCGTGAACTGCGCGCCGATCGGCGGCCATGAGCGGCGGCAGATGGTTCGTCGGATCGTTCGAGCAGAGGTTGCCGCCGATCGTGCCGCGGTTGCGCACCTGGACGTCGGCGATCTTGGCGCAGACCTCGCCGAGAATCGGGCGCGCCCGCGCCTCGGCCGACTCCATCAGCTCCGTGTACGTGGTCATCGGCCCGATCGAGAGGGTGCCGTCGGAGCTCAGCTCGATGCCCTTCAGCTGATCGAGGCCGGCCAGGTCGACGAGGACGTCCGGGGAGGCCGCCCGCGCCTTCATGACGTTGATCAGCGTCTGGCCGCCGGCGAGTGCCCGCGCGCCGTCGTTCGCCGCAAGGTTCGTCAGCGCCTCTGCGATCGAGGACGGCTTCGTGTATTCGACCTCGCGGAGGAGCACCGCGCCTACCCTATGGCCCGCCAGAAGCGCTTTGCAAGCGGCATTTTATTTTTTGTTCGAAAGCGCGGGCTCGCCGTGGATGCGACTCGTCGCACCGCGGAGGCGCCCGCCGCTCCGGCCGGCGCGCACGGCGAGGATCTCGGCGAGGATCGACACGGCCGTTTCCGAGGGAGAGTCGGCGCCGACGTCGAGCCCACTCGGGCCGGAGATGCGGTCGAGCTCGTCCTCCGCGACACCGGCCTCGACGAGCAGTCCGCGGCGACGTTCCTGGTTGCGCCGCGAGCCGAGCCAGCCGACGTAGAACGCATCCGTCGCGAGCGCGCCCTCGACGAGCGGCAGGTCGAACTTGTCGTCGTGGGTGAGCACGACGATCGCCGTCGCCGCATCGGGAGCGACGGCGGCGAGCGCCTCCTCCGGCCACACGACGAGCAGCTCGTCGGCGCTCGGAATCCGCTGAGCCGTGGCGAAGCGCGGCCGTGCGTCGGCGACGATCGTGCGCCAGCCGAGCAGCTTCGCCGCAGCGCACAGCGCCTCGGCCGTGTCGACAGCGCCGTACACGAAGAGCCGCGGCGGATCGGCGAAGACGTCGGCGAACACGGTGCGATCCTCGAGCTGGATCACGTGGCTGCGACCGCGCCGCAGCGCCGCCTGCTCGAGCTCGAGGTCGTGCAGCTTCTCGCCCACGCCTTCGCCGGCGACGACGGTGAGCACCACGCCGGAGTCGACGACGTCGGCGAGCGGCTCGATGTAGACGTCGATCTCGCCGCCGCACGGAAGCCCGACGCCGAACGCCATGTCGTCGGTGATGCCGTACGTGACGAGGCGCGGAACGCCGTTCTCGCGCACCTCTTGTGCCGCGACGACGACGTCGTTCTCGACGCATCCGCCCGAGACCGAGCCCTCGAGGCTGCCGTCCTCCCGGACGATCAGCTTCGAGCCGACCGGGCGCGGCGCCGAGCTTCTCGTCGCCACCACCGTTGCCACGACATCGGTCATCGACCCAAATATGCCTTACGCAGGTCCTCGTCCTCGCGGAGCGACGCCGCCGCGCCCTCGAGTACGAGCCGTCCGGTCGAGAGCACGTACCCGCGGTCGGCGATGGAGAGCGACACGTTCGCGTTCTGCTCGACGATGAGCATCGCCACCCCGGACTCGTGCACCTGCTTGATGATCTCGAAGCTGCGCTCGACGAGGATCGGGGCGAGGCCCATCGACGGCTCGTCCATCAGCAGCAGCTTCGGCTTCGACATGAGCGCGCGGCCCATCGCGACCATCTGCTGCTCACCGCCCGACAAGGTCCCCGCGAGCTGGCTCCGGCGCTCGTACAGCAGCGGGAACAGCTCGTACACGCGGTCGAAGTCCTCCTTCTTCCCGCCGCCGTGCAGGTAGGCGCCCATCTCGAGGTTCTCGAGAACGGTCATCGGGGCGAAGAGGCGGCGGTTCTCGGGCACGATCGCCATGCCCTTGCCGATGCGGTAGCTCGTCGAGCGGCGCGTCACGTCCTCGCCGTCGAACACGACCGAGCCGGTGCGCGGCGAGACGATGCCGAGCACGGTCTTGAGCGTCGTCGACTTCCCTGATGCGTTCCCGCCCAGGAGGCAGACGAGCTCGCCTGGCTCGATCCGCAGCGTCAGCCCCTGCAGGATGTGGATCGGCCCGTAGTACGTGTCGACGCTCTGGACCTCGAGGAGCGCGGTCACTTCGTCGCCGCCGCCTTCGTCCCGAGATAGGCCTCGATGACGCGTGCGTTGGTCGCGACCTCGTCGAACGTCCCCTCCGCGATCTTGACGCCGTGGTCGAGAGCGACGACACGGTCGGAGATGCCTTCGACGACGTGCATGTCGTGCTCGATGACGAGGATGGTGTAGCCGCCTTCGTCGCGGAGCCGTCCGATGAGCTCGGCGATCTCGTGCGTCTCGACCGGGTTCATGCCGGCGGCGGGCTCGTCGAGCAGGAGGAGCGTCGGCTTGGTCGCGGTGGCGCGCGCGATCTCGAGGCGCCTGCGGTTCGCATACGAGAGGCTGTAGGCGGGCTGGTCCCAGCGATAGCCCATGAGGCGCTCGCCGAAGAACGCGAGGCGCTGCGAGGCGAACTCCCGGATCTCCCGCTCTTCGCGCCGCATGCCGGGCGTCCGCAGCATCGAGCGGAAGACACCCGCGTGCGTGTTGCCGTAGGCGGCGGCCATGACGTTCTCGATCACGCTCATGTTCAGGAAGAGACGTAGCGTCTGGAACGTGCGCGAGACGCCGCGCTGGCTGATCTGGTGCGGCTGCAGGCCAACGAGGCTCTTGCCATCGAGAACGATGTCGCCCGCATCGGGCCGGTAGATGCCGGTGATGAGGTTGAAGAGGGTCGTCTTCCCGGCGCCGTTCGGCCCGATGACGCTGACGATCTCGCCCTCGTTGACGTCGATGTCGAGGTCGGCAACCACGGCCAGTCCGCCGAAGTTGAGCGACACGCCCTTGATCTCGAGGCGCTTGTCGGCCATCAGACGATCTCGACCCTCCGCTCGCCGAGCAGCCCGTTCGGCCGGATGATCATGAGCGCGATGAGGATGAGCCCGAGGACGATGTAGCGCGCCGGGTCGGGCTGCGTGAGCATCACGTTGTCCCAGACGAAGGCGGCGAGGTAGAGCGTCGGCGGAAGCAGCACGAGGCGGAGCCTCCCGTGCACCAGCGTCAGCACGAGAGCGACGGCGATGACGCCGACATAGGACACGGGCGGGATCCAGCCCGCAAGGTGCCTCGGGATGATCAACCAGTACGAGACGACGTGCTGAAGGCCGCCGTCCGCGCTGCCCGCGATCCAGGAATGGTGGAGCGCTCCCGCAATCGCGCGGCACGCGAAGCCGAATGCGAGCGTCGCTACGACGACGATCCCGAGTCGCTTCGAACGGCGGAACGCGAACACGAGGCCGCCGATGAGAGCGACGTAGAAGATGATGCGCGACTTGTTCGGGTCGCGGAGGAGCTCCAGCAGCGGCCCGATCACGAGCGCGCCGAGCACCACTCCCCGCATGCTCCCGGAGCCGCCCAGAATGACCATCGTGTAGATGGTGATCAGCAGCACGAAATAGAACGTCAGCGGCAGGACGCTCGCGCTCAGCGACGCGAAGATCGTCCCCGTGAGCGCCGCGATCGCTGCGCCGAACGCGAAGCTCATCAGCTTCAGCGCGTTCACCGGCATGCCCATCGCCTCGGCGGCCAGCGGATCCTCGCGCAGCGAACGCCACGCGCGGCCGGTACGGGACAGGTTGACGAAGCGGAGCGCGACGTAGATCAGCGCGAAGAAGCCGAGCGCGACGAAGTAGTACGTGACTGCGAACACGCCTTGGTGCTGCACGACGAGGTTGTGCCCGAAGGCGTGAAGCGGCTTGACGGTGAAGATCCCGAATGCGCCACCGGTGACGTTGTGCCCGAAGATGCTGTCGCCGTTCGTCGCGATCGTCTGGAAGAGCTGCAGGAAGAACAACGTCACGATGGCGAGGTAGTCGCCGTGCAGGCGTCTCGACGGCAGGCCGAGGAGGAAGCCGGCGATCGCGCCGATGACGACCACGACGGGAATCGCGACGTACGCCGGCAGATGGAGATGGAACTGGTCCGAGTCGAGGATCGCGTACGAGTACGCGCCGAGCCCATAGAACGCGACGTAGCCGAGGTCGAGGAGCCCACCCCAGCCGACGACGACGTTGAGGCCGAGCGCAAGCATCATGTACAGGACGGTGTCGAAGCCGACACGGCGCACGTAGCCACTCGCCGTCACGACCGGCAGCAGGCACATGACGCCGACGAAGAGCGTCAGCCAAACCCACCACGGAACCGCTCGCAGCCGATCCTCCATCGGCGCGAGCGGGCCGCCGCGGATGATCCGGCGCTCAGCATGACGGGCGACCCACTCGTCCTGGCCGACGGCGGGACCGGAAGCCGGCGTCTCGAAGGAGTGCGGGGTCGAGTCCGTCACCTCACACCTTTCGGATGTCGGCGCGCCCCAGGAGGCCCTGAGGCCGGAAGATCATGAACGCGATGAGGATCGAGAAGACGACGAGGTCGGACCACTTCGTCGAGATGTATCCCTGCGTGTACGACTCGGCGAAACCGAGGATGAGGCCGCCGGCCATGGCGCCGGGGATCGACCCGATGCCGCCGATCACCGCCGCGGTGAAGCCCTTGAGGCCGGCGACGAAGCCGATGGCTGCAGTCGTCGGGACGCGCAGCGCGAACATCACGCCTGCGGCGCCCGCCAGCGCCGATCCGAGGATGAACGTGAATCGGATGACCTTGTCGATGTCGATGCCCATCATCGCCGCGGCCTCGCGGTCGTACGACGTCGCACGCATCGCCTTACCGGTACGCGTTTTGTTGACGAGGAAGTACAGGGCGATCATCAGCACGAACGCAGAGCCGATGGTGATGATGCGGAGCAGCGGCACGCGGACGTCGCCGATGTTGAATCCCTTGAAATAGAGCTCGCCGTTTCCGAGGTTGAAAGCGTTGTAAGTGCGCGGCGTCGCGCCGAAGAGCAGCTGCATCGAGTTCGCGAGGAAGAACGAGACGCCGAGTGCGCTGATCAGGGGAGCGATGCGCGGCGCGTCCCGCAGCGGACGGTAGGCGAAGCGTTCGATGACGACACCGAGGATCGCGCAGCCGCCCATCGCCGCCACCGTGATGATCGGGATCAACAGCCACACCGGGACGTCCGGAGTCGTGGAACCTCCGAGCAGCTGCAGCACGCCGTAGCCGATGAACGTGCCGACCATGAAGACGTCGCCGTGGGCGAAGTTCAGGAGCTTGAGGACCCCGTAGACGAGGGTGTAGCCGAGAGCGATGAGCGCATAGACGCTTCCGAGCGTCAGAGCGTCGATGGTGAGCTGGATGAAGGTGTCCATTAGCGGGTGCCCACCGGTGAGCTAGACGGATGGCCGGCCCGAGGGCCGGCCATCCGTGTCGCTCGATACTGCCTTATCCGACGAGCTTGTACGAGCCGTCGCTCTGGATCTGGAAGATGTAGAACTTCGCGTTCAGCGGGTCATTCGACTTCGTGGACCACTTGAAGGTCCCGCCGAGGATCCAGTTCTTGATCGACACCTGCTTGACCTTGCGCAGGACGTCGCGCCGCGACTTGAGGACGCCGTGATCCGCCACGCACGCGAGATGGATCGCGTTCAGGAGGATCTGTGCAGCGCCGTAGGACGGCGGGCCGAACGAACCGACGGGCTTGCCGGGGTTCGCTTTCTGCCAGCCGGAGACGAGCGCCTTGTCGGCCGCGATGCCGGTGATGTCCGGAGCGAAGTTGGACACGTACGAGCCCGGCACCTTGAACTGTGTCGAGTCGTCCGAGCCGTCTCCACCGAACACCTTCGCCTGCTTGCCCTGCTCGAGCAGCTGCTGCGCAAACGTCTGCGCGTCAGCCGGCTTCTGCGTCGGGAAGAAGACGATGTTGGCGTCGCTCGGCACCTTCGTCACGAAGGCCGAGTAATCGGTCGTCGTATTCGGGGCCGAGAGCCGGATCGTGGTCACGCCCGCGGCATTCAGCACCGACTGGACGGAATCCGCGAGGCCGAGCGAGTACGGCTCCTGGAAGTCCATGATCACGACCTTCTTCACGTGCAGGGTCTTGATCATGTAGTTCGCGTCGCTCGGGCCCTGGATGTAGTCACCCGGGACGTCGCGGAAGAACGCAGGCGTTCCCTCCTTCACGCCGGCGACCGTCTTCGTCAGATCGGTACGCGTGGCGGACGGGGAGAGATGTGCGATCCCTGCCGCGAAATACGTCGCCGACGAGGCGGCAACCGCACCCGACGTCGACGGGCCGAGAATTGCATAGACGCTCTTGTCGCCGACGTACTTCTGCGCCAGATCCTGCGCCGGCGTTGCGCCCTGCTCGACCGGGGTGTCGCCACCGACGAGCTTGACCTTCAACCCGAGCTTCGGAGCAAGGGTCTTGACCGCGTAGCTCGCCCAGCTCATCTGCTCCTGCCCGAGGAATGCAGCACCGCCGGTCAGCGGTGTGACGAACGGAAGCGTGAACGTGCTCTTGCAGCTAAAGCCCTTGGTGGCCGAAGCTGCAGACTGGTGATTCGCTTGTGCGCTCGCGGCGACGACCGCCGTCGCAACGAGCGCTACAAGAAGGCTGATGCCCTTCTTCATGTATGCCCTCCTATTTGCCCGGGACCTGCCGGAGCCCCGGAGTGTCCATTCTCCACATCAGACTGTCAATCTGATCAAATGTTGCGCGTTGTCCTGATCTGATCAAGTCAAGGGCTGAGTGCCTCCACCCACCCGACGGTGTCGAGGAACTGCCGGAAACGCACGGCCTTGCCGTTCTCGACCGTCCAGACGTGGACGAATGGGACGTCGAGCACCTTAGCCGTCTCCTTGCCCACCCCGCGGTAGCGCCCGAGGACGACGATCTCCGATCCGGCGTCGAGGAACTGCTCGGGCGTGGCTGAGAACTCCGACCACCACGACTCGTCGAGCGGCTCGAAGATGTTCCGCCGGACCTCGTCCAGGCCGCGATAGAGCCCTCCGTGCGGCAGGCCTTGTGCCTGATGCCACTCGATCTCGGGGTGCATGTCGGCGAGGACGGCGTCCAGATCGTCGCGTTCGAATGCCACGTACGACCGCCGGACGAGAGCCAGGTTGTCCACCGAGCAAATGTATCTAGAGTGGATCGATGCGCTGGTGCGTCCAATCTGATGAGCAGAGCGTCCTGTTCGGTGTCGAGCGCGGCTGCGACGAGTTCGAGCAGCGCGTGCTCCGGTTCGACGGAGCCGGCGCCGGCGAGACGGCCGCGACCGACGACGAGGTGCTCTACGTCCTGGCCGGACGCGGGAGCGCAACCGTTGCCGGTCAGCCGGCGGAGCTCGTTCCGGGCACGGCGGTCTACGTCGCCGCCGGGTCGAGCTGGAGCATTGACAACGCGGACGCCCTACGGGTGCTGTCCGTCATCGTCCGCGATCCGCTCCCCGCCAACGGCGTCCACTACGCGGTCGTCGGAGTCGAGGACGTCGAGGCGGGCGAGGCGACCGCGGGCCGCATGTTCCGGCTGCTCGTGCCGTGCCCCTCGGCGACGCAGTTCGTCGGGTACATCCCGCCCGGGCGCGCGCCGGATCACTACCACCGCTACGACGAGGTGGTCTACGTGCTCCAGGGAAATGGCGCGTTACACATCGACGGCGAGTCGACTGAGCTGCGGGCGGGCTCGTGCATCCATCTCCCGGCGAAGCTCGTGCACTCGCTCGAGAATCACGGGCCGGGCGAGATGCAGGTGCTCGGCGTGTTCCGGCCGGCAGGCTCGCCGGCCGAGGCCTACTACCCCGACGGCACTCCCGCCCTCCAGTACTGATGCCACGCATCGAGCGCAGCGCCCAGCTCGTCTGGGAGGGAAACGTCGCCCGCGGGATCGGAAGCATCAGCGCCGGCACGGGCGCATTCGCCGATCTCGGCTTCTCGCTGCCGACGCGCATCGGGCAGCCGGAAGGGAAGACGAGCCCAGAGGAGTTGCTCGCTGCCGCGCATGGCGGGTGCATCACGATGTCGCTCGCGAGCGAGCTGACGCAGGCGGGAACGCCGCCCGAACGACTGGACGTCTCGTGCCGCATCGTCATGGACGAGGTCGAGGGGCGCGGGCATCAGATCGTGGCTTCGCACGTCGACGCAGTCGTCGCCGCGGACGGCCTCGACGACGACGGCCTGCGCGAGGCATTCGCGAAGGCCGACGAAGGCTGTCCATTCTCCCAGCTGTTGCGCGCGGCCGGCGTCGAGCTCCACCTCAGCGCCCGCAGGGCGTGAGCCTCGGCGAGCTGGCAGCCGCACGGCGGACGCACAAGGCGTTCGGCGCCGAGCCCGTGCCACGCGAGACGCTCGTCGAGCTGCTCGGCCTCGCGCGGCTCGCGCCGAATCATCACCTAACGCAGCCGTGGCGCTTCCGCGTGCTCGGGCCGGAGGCGCTCGCGCGCCTGAAGGAAGCAGCCGGGCCGGCGGAGGCGCTGAAGCTCGATCGCGCGCCGACGCTCGTCGTCGTCTCCGCCGCGCTCACCGGCGATCTCGTGCAGGACGAGGAGGACGTCTGCGCAACCGCAGCGGCGACGATGCTCGTCCTGCTCGGCGCGACCGAGCGCGGCCTCGCGTCGTACTGGCGGACGCCCGGCGTTCTGCGGACGGCGCGCGGACGCGATGCTCTCGGCGTCACGCGCGGCGAGCGCGTGCTCGGCCTCCTGCATCTCGGCCCGCCCGAGCGCGATCCGGCGCCGCGCGAGCGCGAGCCGGTCGAGACGTACGTCGAGTTTCTCGGCTAGCTCTCGGCCGCGCTGAGCTCGAGCGGGCGGAGGTAGAGCCGGTCGTAGCCGACCGCGGCGACGACCGCACCGAGCGCCGGGCCGAGGTAGTAGATCCAGCCCTGCGCCCAGAAGTTGCCGACCAGCTCGGGGCCGAATGCACGCGCCGGGTTCATCGCCGCGCCGGTGAGCGGCCCGCCGAGGAAGACGTCCATCGTGATCGTGAGGCCGATCGCGAAACCGGCGATCGACTTGAAGGCGCCGCGCGGGTCGACCGCGGTCGCGAAGACCGCGACGACGAGGAAGAACGTCATGATCGCCTCGAGGACGAAGCCGCGACCGGCACCGAAGTGCGACGCGCTCGGGATGGCGCCGCCGAACGCCGTTCTGTGCACGAGCCAGCGCAGAATGCCCGCGGCAACGACCGCGCCGCCGAACTGCGCGATCCAGTAGATGACCGCGAGCCGCGGCGTGATGCGCCGCGTGCTGAGGAACCCGAGCGTGATCGCCGGGTTGAATAGCCCGCCGGAGATGTGGCCGAAGTTCGAGACCATGATCCCGATGGCGAGACCGTTGGCGAGGGCGACGGCGACGATGTCGTTGCCAGAGATCGCGCCGGCGCCTCCGCCGATGAAGATAAGCGTGAACGTTCCGATGAATTCGGCAACACCGCGCCGGAGAACGCTCTCCTCCATCGTCGCGGAGGGTAGGCATCCGATCGGACGGAGCAGGTACCGTGAACAGCGTGGCCGAGTCGTTCGACGTCGAGTGCCCGCACTGCCACAAGTCGTTCGCGGCGGAGGTGCTGGAGGGCGCGGCCGCGCGTTACCGCGGCTTCAAGTGCCCGCACTGCAAGCTCTTCGTGCCGGCTGAACGCGCCGAGTCGAAGAAAGAGAACGACTAGCTGACGGCGTTCCGGAGCGCCTGCGCCTCCGGAAGATGCTCGAGCTTCTTCAGCGTGTTGTTCTCGATCTGCCGGATGCGCTCGCGCGTGACGCCGAAGGCGCGGCCGACCTCCTCGAGCGTCCGCGGCGGGCCGCCGCGCAGGCCGAAGCGAAGCTCGATCACCTGACGCTCGCGCAGGGGGAGGGCGCCGAGCGCACTCTCGATGTCCTCGCGCCGCAGCGAGAGCTGCGCGGTGTCGAACGGCGACTCCGCCGCCTCGTCCTGGACGAAGTCGCCGAGCGCGGAGTCCTCCTCCTCACCGATCGGCTTCTCGAGGCTGACGGGGAGCTGCGCCATGCGCAGGATCTCCCGCACCTCGTCCGGTGTCATCTCCAACTCCTCCGCGATCTCCTCGGCGTTCGGCTCTCGCCCGAGGCGCTGCACGAGCTGGCGCTCGATGTGCACGACCTTGTTCAGCTTCTCGACCATGTGCACCGGGATGCGGATCGTCCGCGCCTTGTCCGCGATCGCGCGCGTGACCGCCTGGCGGATCCACCACGTCGCGTAGGTCGAGAACTTGTAGCCCTTGCGGTAGTCGAACTTCTCCACTGCGCGGATGAGGCCGAGCGAGCCTTCCTGGATGAGATCGAGGAACGAGAGGCCACGGCCGAGGTAACCCTTTGCGATCGAGACGACCAGGCGCAGGTTGGCCTCCGTCATCTGCGTCTTCGCGCCCATGTCGCCGCGCTCGATGCGCTTCGCGAGCGACACCTCCTGGTCGGCGGTGAGCAGTTGCACCTTGCCGATCTCGCGCAGATAGAGGCGCAGCGAGTCGAGCGACGGCTCGACGGTGAGGTCGAGCTTCGGCGCCGCGGCAGCTTTCTCGTCCTCCAGCTGCGGCTGCTCGTGAGGCGGCGTCTTGTGCTGCTCGCCCTCCATCAGCTCGATGCTGTGCTCGATCAGATACGTATAGAAGTCCTCGACCTGCTCTTTGGTGAGCTCGACGTCCTCGAGCGCGTTGACGATCTCGTCGTAAGTGAGAAAGCCCTTCTCCTGTCCTTCGGCGACGAGCTTCTGGAGCTCTTCGACCTCAGGAAGCGAGATATCAACGGTGAGCACGTTGGCGACCTCCGGCTGCTTGCGGTTTGAACAGCGTCGGGCCGGTTCCCCCCTTCCCTGCCGGCCTCACCTCGAAGTGGACGGATCTTAGTTAGGAGTTACAGGTTCGTAAAGACTTCGATTTCGCCGACGAACTCGCCCCTGCTATTGCGGATTTTTGTGCTAACTAGCGGGGCGAGGTCGACGCCGAGCGGTCGAAGGAATGCCGCAAGCGCAGGTTCGAGCGGCCGCGAGGAGCCGTCTTCGGACTTGAGTGCGATGCCGGTCGCGCCGTCGCCGGCGCAGAGGAGGCCTTCAGCGCCGCCCTTGGCGAACCAGCCGGGCGCGAGTTGCATGAAATGGAAGTCCGCGCCGTCGGGGCCGCCGACGAGGTCGGGGCGGGCACGGACGGCGTTCACGACGCGGTCGCCGCCAGGGAGATGCGGAAGGCGCGAGAACGCGTGCGCCATTCGTTCGAGTGGAAACGCGAAGGTGACGACGCCGCATCCGTCGATCGCGGTCGCGCACGGCTCCGCTTCGGCAGCCTCGACGTGCGCGGCGAGTGCCGCCTGTTGGACGGGGTGGTCGGCGAGGCGGTAGCCCAAGGTCGGCCAGCCATGCGCGCGGC
This sequence comes from uncultured Actinomycetes bacterium, assembly GCA_963744355.1. Taxonomy (GTDB): domain Bacteria; phylum Actinomycetota; class Thermoleophilia; order Gaiellales; family Gaiellaceae; genus Palsa-739. The sequence continues at coordinate 1,269,575 of CAVUTE010000001.1, read as the reverse complement.
AGAGAGCGAGCATGCCCGCGTGCTTGCCGGAGCAGTTGTGGAAGACGCGCTCCGGCGGGCGTCCTTCCTGCATGCCGCACTCGAGGTCGTCCTCCGTCGCGGGAGCCTTGGCGAGGAGCGCGCGGACGGCGGCGATCTGGTCGTCGGTTGCGCGGTGCGAGGCGGAAGCGATGGCGAGATCGGCGTCGTCGAGGGCTCCGCGAGCCCGCGCGAGCGGGAGCGCCTGGATCGGCTTCGAGGACGAGCGCATGAAGCAGACGAGGTGCGGATCGCCCGCTGCGGCGACGATCTGTCCGTCGCGGACGGCGACCGCGTGCACCAGGTGCCGCGCTTCGACCATCCCGTTCCGGCGCACCTCGACGACGAAGGGCTCCACGCGGCAAGGCTAACGGGGACGCGACCGGTACCAGGTACGTCTACGCGCACTTCGTCTGGGGAGTCCCGATGCTCTATCGGGGCGACCTCGACAGGCTCGAGTTCCTCCGGCATCTCGCACTGGCATCGGGTGGAGGTGTCCTTGCGGTCCTTGCGTTTGTGAACGGGCGGCCTTTGCCGTATGTTCGGGATGTGCCGACCGTTCTGGATTACGACGCCCCCGAGACGCTCGTCGTCGCCGCGCCCGAGCAGCTCAAGGCGCTGGCCGACCAGGTGCGCGCCGCGATCATTGCCCTCCTCCGCGAACGGGCGCACTCGACCCAGGAGCTGGCGAAGGAGCTCGGCATCCCGAAGGGCACCGTCGGCCACCACCTGAAGGTGCTCGAGCGCGCGGGGCTCATCCACGTCGTGCGCACCCGGCAGGTGCGCGCCGTCACCGAGAAGTTCTACGGCCGGACCGCGCGGCTCTTCCTCTACAAGACCGAGGATCCGGCGGACGCGCGCGCGATCGGCGTCGTCATGCTCCGGCAGGCCGCGGGCGAGCTCGAGCGCGCGCCGGAAGGCACCGGCCTCGGACACACGAAGGCATCGCTCACGCAGAAGGACGTCGAGCGCCTCGAGCGCCGCCTGAAGAAGTTGATGGAGGACTTCCGCGCGGCGGAGAGCCCGGACGGCGAGCCGTACGCGCTCGTCACCGCCATGTACCGGCGACCGGATGCGTAGACCGCGCGGCGGCCTGTGGTCGCACCCGGACTTCCTGAAGCTCTGGACGGGACAGTCGATCAGCGAGCTCGGCTCGCAGGTCTCGCAGCTCGCGATCCCCTGGCTCGCCGCGGTCGGCCTGCACGCGAGCCCGATCGAGTTCTCGCTCCTCGGCGTGCTCGGCTTCCTGCCCTTCATCCTCTTCGCGCTGCCCGCCGGTGTCTGGGTCGACCGGCTTCGCCGCCGTCAGATCCTCATCGCCGGCGACGCATCTCGCGCGGTGCTGCTCACGCTCATCCCGATCCTGTGGGCCACGGGCGTGCTGCGAATCTGGCACCTGCTCGTCCTGCAGTTCGTCATCGGTTGCTTCACCGTCTTCTTCGACGTCGCCTACCAGTCGTATCTCCCTGCGCTGATCGAGCGGGAGCATCTGGTCGACGGCAACTCGAAGCTGCAGCTCACCGTGTCGGTCGCGCAGGTCGGCGGCCCGAGCATGACGGGCGGCCTCATCGCCGCGATCACGGCGCCGTACGCGATCGTCGTCGACGCGGCGAGCTTCGTCGTCTCGACCGTGTTCATGCTGCGGATGAAGCACCGCGAGAGCCCGCCCCGGTACGACGCGGACGAGCCACGCCCGAAAATGTGGCCGCAGGTGAAGGAAGGACTCGTGTGGGTGCTCGGCAACCGCTACCTCCGCGCGATCGCAGGCTGCACCGCCACATCGAACTTCTTCGGCCAAGTCCTGTTCGCGATCTTCATCCTGTACGCCGTCCGCGTGCTCCATCTCTCATCCGTCCAGCTCGGCGTCGTCTTCGCCGTCGGCTCCGTCGGATCGATCATCGGCGCGCTGCTGGCCAACCGCCTGCAGAAGCGGCTCGGCGTCGGTCGCGCGATCGTCGGCTACGCCGTCGTCTTCTCGTGTGCGGGCATCCTCTTTCCGCTCGCGCCGCGCTCGTTCCCGATCCCGGAGCTCATGGCCGGCCTCGCGCTCTTCGGGTTCGCCTCGGTCGCGTACAACATCACGCAGGTGAGCCTCCGCCAGGCGATCACGCCCGAGCGGCTGCAGGGACGGATGAACGCGGCCGTGCGCTGGATCATCTGGGGGACGATTCCGCTCGGGACGCTGACGGGCGGCGCGATCGGCCAGGCGGTCGGCCTCCGGGCCGCGATGTGGGTCGGCGCAATCGGCGGCATCCCCGTCTTTCTCTGGGTGTTGCTCTCGCCGGTACGCTCGATTCGGACGATGCCCGAGCCGGTCGTAGAACCCACTCCTGCCGAAGCTGAGCTCGCAGGCGGCCTGGTCGAGGGCACCCCGTTGCCCGGACCGGCTGCCGCAGATGCCTGAGCTTCCGGAGATGGAGGCGTGGCGGCGCCAGCTGGACGACCCGGTTTCCGCCGCTCCGATCGCGAAGGCCGGGCCTGCGCACATCGCCACACTGAAGACGTTCGATCCGCCTCTCTCCGCCCTCGAAGGACGTCGACTCAGCGGTGCGGAACGCCGAGGCAAGCGCCTCTTCTTTCCCACCGACGACGGCGAGCTCGTCCTCGTCATCCACCTCATGACCTCCGGCCGGCTCAAGTTCCTCAAAGCCGGCGAGAAAGGGCCGAAGACGCCGGCGTTCGCACTCGAGCTCGAGGGTGGATCGAAGGTCGTGCTCACGGAGAACGCCAGGCGCAAGCGCGCCGGCGTATGGCTGCTCACGCCGGAAGCCGCGGAGGCCGAGGTCTCCCATCTCGGCCCCGACGCGCTCGGCATCGGCGTGCCGGCGCTCACGGAGATCCTCCGGCGTGAGGCGCACCGGCTCCACCCGCTCCTGCGCGACCAGCGCGCCCTCGCCGGCATCGGACGCGCGTGGTCGAACGAGATCCTGCACACGGCCAAGCTCTCGCCCTACGCATTGTCCACCGACCTCGACGACGAGGAGATCGAGCGCCTCGCAGCCTCGATCAACGAGGAGCTCGCCCGCGGCCTCGCCCTGCGCGAGCAAGGCGCAAGCGACGAGCGGACCTACCGCGTCCACAATCGGCTCGGCGAACCGTGCCACGTGTGCGAGACGCCGATCGCGCGCGTCGACTTCGAGGAGCACACGATCTACTACTGCCCGCGCTGCCAGACCGGCGGCCGCGTCCTCAAAGACAGGCGGCTTTCGCGGCTCCTGCGATAATGCCCCATGGCCACGGTCGCCGATCTCATGGTGAAGGACGTGCTGACCGTGGAGCCGTCGGACACGATCGGCGAGGCGGCGGAGAAGATGAACGCGGCGAACGTCGGCGCCGTCGTCGTGGTCGAGGACATGGTGCGGATCGTCGGCATCGTCACGGAGCGCGACCTGCTGCGTGCGGTCGCGTCGCGGGCCCGCGCCGCCGAGGCGCGCGTCCGCCAGTGGATGACTCCGAACCCGGTGACGATCGGCCCCGAGCTGACCATCGAAGAAGCGGCGAAGATCATGTTCGACAACAACTTCCGGCACCTGCCGGTGGTGAAGGACGGCCGCGCCCTCGGGATCGTCAGCCTCCGGCTACTCGCCCGATGGGCGTTCGAGTCTTCCGTCCAGTCCGCTCACTAGGGTCACCCGAATGATCCGGTTGCTTCCCGAGCGCGGAGGCTGGCTCGAGGTCGTCTGCGGCCCGATGTTCAGCGGCAAGAGCGAAGAGCTCATCCGCCGCCTACGCCGCGCGGAGATCGCCGGCCAGCGCGCGCTGATCGCGAAGCCCCGCATCGACGACCGCTACGACATCGGCCACGTCGTCAGCCATGCCGGCGCGAAGATGCGCGCCGTGGCCGTGTCGCGCCCCGAGGAGATCGTCGGCCTCGCCGACGGCTACGACGCCGTCGGGATCGACGAGGTGCAGTTCTTCGCGCCCGAGGTCGTCGAGGTGATCGAGCGGCTGATCGAGCGCGGCACGCGAGTGGTCGCCGCCGGCCTCGACCAGGACTTCCGCGGCCTGCCGTTCGGCGCGCTACCCGAGCTCCTCTGCCGCGCCGAGCTCGTCGACAAGCTGCAGGCCGTCTGCCATCGCTGCGGTGGCCCGGCGACGATGACGCAGCGACTCGTCGACGGACTTCCTGCACCGGCCGACGGCGAGACGATCGTCGTCGGCGCGCTCGACTCGTACGAGGCGCGCTGCCGCTCGTGCCACGAGCTGGCTGCGCCGGTTACGGCAGCCGTATCGTCAGCGTCGAGTCGCTGACCGAGACCGCACCGCCGAGCCTCTCGACGACGCGCACGGCGACAGCAGCGCCGAGGTCGCGCAGATCGTGGCCGAGCACGACCGGCGAGGACGAGTCGGTGACGCCGAAGACATCGATCTCCTTCCCGCGCACGGCGACGGCGACCTCGTCGAGCCCGCCGTGCCGGAGCGTCGCCTGGACGAGTGCGGACACGCCGCGGTCGACCGCGTCGATGTCGGTCTCCACCGTCGCACCTGCGCCGGAGACGTGGACGCGGTCGGCGCCGAGCCGTTCAGCGGCGGCCTGGGCGAGCGCGAGCGTGTCCGTCTCCCGGAGCGGCGGGTCATAGCGGCCACTCTCGATACGGGCGGCGAGCGAGAGCTCGTCCAGCAGCTCGGCGATCTGGCGGGACGCCGCCTCGATCATCTCGACGTAGCGGTCTGCCGGCGGGGCGAGCTCGGTCGTGCGCGCCAGCGTCGTCGTGAAGCCGTGCACGGTGGCGAGCGGCGTACGGACGTCGTGGCACGCGAGCGAAACGAGCCGGGCGAAAGACGTGTCGTTCTGCACGCGGGCACTAACCTAGCGGTATGGCGAAGCTCGAGGACCTGCAGGCCTCCGTCCCGGAGGTCGCGATCGGTCTGTCTCGGGCCGGCGTCACCGGTGTGCAGAAGGCCGTGCGCATCGGACGCGGACGCCGCGAGAAGCTGATCGCGGCCACGATCGACTGCACCGTCGACCTCGATCCGTCGCAGAAGGGCGTGCACATGTCGCGCTTCCCCGAGCTGTTCGAGGAGGCGATCGAAGGCGTCGTCGAGGACGAGGCGTTCCTCGTCGAGGACCTCGCCGAGCACGTCGCGCGCCGCATCGTCCAACGGCAGGGCGCACTTCTCGCCGAGGTGCGGATCCAGGCGCGCTACCCGTATGAGCGCCGCACGCCGGTCACCGCGCTCTCGACGCAGGAGATGGTCTCGCTGATCGGCATCGCCGCCGCGTCGCGCGACGGCGTCCGCCGCGTCGTCGGCGTCGAGGCGGTCGGCATCAACGCGTGCCCGTGCGCGCAGGGGCTCGTACGCGGCCACGCCTCGGAGCGGCTGCTCGACGCCGGCTTCGACGCCGGCGATGTCGAGCGCATCCTCGAGCTCGTTCCGCTCGCGACGCACAACCAGCGTGGACTCGGCACCCTCTACATCGGCTCGTCCTCGCGCGTGAACGCCGAGCGGCTGGTCGAGCTCGTGGAAGCGTCGATGAGCTCGCCGATCTACGAGCTACTCAAGCGCCCCGACGAGCTCTTCGTCGTCGAGCACGCACACCTGCAGCCGCGCTTCGTCGAGGACTCCGTGCGCGTTGCGCTGAAGAGTGTCCTCGACGAGCTGCCCGATCTCGACGACGACGACTTCGTGCTCTCGCGCCAGCTCAACTTCGAGACCATCCATGCGCACGAAGTGGTGGCCGAGCGCTACGGCACGATCGGTGAGCTGCGCGCCGAGCTCGACGGCGGCGGGCACGGCCCGCTCCGCCACACCGAGCTCAGGGACTGGCTGCGGGCCGCCTGAAGCGGCTCTCTTCGCCGCGGACGAGGCGGCCGATGTTCGCCTTGTGCAGGAAGATGACGCCGCCCGCGGCAAAGCACGCGAACGCGATCACCGGCCACGGGTAGCCGAACAGCCACGCCCAGAAGATGAGCGACGTCGCCGCGACCATGGACGCGACCGACGCGTACCGCGTCAGCGCGAACACGATGATCCACACGCCCGCAGCGGCTCCACCCACGAGCGGCGCGACGCCGAGGAACGCGCCTCCTGCGGTCGCGACCATCTTCCCGCCGCGGCGGAAGCCGAGGAAGAGCGGCCGCCAGTGGCCGAGCATCGCGGCCGCGCCGGCGAGAACGCCCGCGCCGTGCCCGGCGAGCTCGACTGCGACGAACGCGGGCGCGAAGCCCTTTGCGGCATCGAGCAGCACGGCCGGGATGCCGAGCCGGCGGCCGTACACGCGCCAGACGTTCGACGCGCCGATGTTCCCGCTTCCCTGCGTGCGGATGTCCTCGCCGCGGAAAATGCGCACGAGCCAGTAGCCCCACGGCATCGAGCCCACGACGTACCCGGCCACGGCGAGGCCGACGGTCAGCATGCGCGCTAGGACGGTATCGCGTACTGCGCGACCCAGCCGTTCACGACGTCCCAGTCCAGGTTGTCGAAGAACGCACCGATGTAGGACGCGCGATCGGTCTGGTAGTCCAGGAAGTACGCGTGCTCGTACACGTCGAGCGCGACGAGCGGCGTCGCGTTCCACACCGGGAACGTGTTCTGCGCGTCACCGATGTAGTTGAAGAGCCGGCCCTCGTCCCAGTCGTATGCCGTCCAGGCCCAGCCGCGCGCCGGCCATGCCGGTGGCGCTGAGATCGGTGCGCCAGGCCTCGACCGAGCCGAAGTCGCGCTTGCACGAGCGCGGCGAAGGCCCCCGTGGGATCGCCGCCGCCGCCGCCGAGGTGCGCGAAGTAGACCTCGTGGTTCTTGATCCCGCCGATGGCGAAGGTCAGGTCGACCTTGAGCGAGCGCAGGTCGGAGTACACCTGGTTCGCGGCCGTCGGGTCGGCGCTCCGCGAGCTTGCCCAGGATCTCGTTCCGCTTGTTCACGTACCCGACGTAGAGCTTGTAGTGCGCCTCGACCGCGGCCCGCGAGATGCCCGCGAGCTCGTAGACCTCGGGGCGCAGCGGGCGCGGTGCAATCTCTTGCGAACGGCGTGGCCATGGCGCTGGAGCATATCCTCCGCGACGAGAAGACAAGACGTCAAAGGAGCCGCGATGCCGTTCGAATTGCCCGACCTTCCGTACGCGTACGACGCGCTCGAGCCGCACATCGACGCCGAGACGATGCGGATCCATCACGACCTCCATCACAAGGCGTACGTCGACAACGCGAACGCCGCCCTCGCCGGCACCGAGTGGGCGGACAAGAACGTCGTCCAGGTGCTGACCGACATCGAGATCATCCCGGAGGAGAAGCGGGCCGCCGTTCGCAACAACGCCGGCGGGCACGCGAACCACTCCCTGTTCTGGACGATCATGTCGCCGGACGGCGGCGGCGCCCCGACCGGGGACATCGGCGCCGCGATCGGCGACACGTTCGAGTCGTTCGACGCGCTCAAGTCGGCGATCAACGACGGCGGCGTGAAGCGCTTCGGCAGCGGCTGGACGTGGCTCGTCTGGGACGGCACCGGCCTCTCCGTCTACTCGACGCCGAACCAGGACTCGCCGATCATGCAGAGCCACGTGCCACTGCTCGGCATCGACGTGTGGGAGCACGCCTACTACCTCAAGTACCAGAACAAGCGCCCTGCCTACCTCGAGGCCTGGTGGAACGTCGTCAACTGGGCCGAGGTGGACAAGCGGTTCGGTGAGGCGCGCGGCCGGTAGCCGCGCCCCTCACCGTGTGTCGTCAGCGATGGACGATGACCGTCCGGCTGAGGCCGGCGACGTAACCGGCGCCAACCTGACCGGAGGTCATGACGAGCCGCAGCATCGTGTTGCCGTGCGGGAGCTGCTTCATGCCGAACGTCGCGCGCGAGTTCGAGCCGAGATAGATGCGCTTGACGCTCTTCCAGCCGACCGCGTAGTGCCGCTGGACCCACACGAAGTGGCCGGAGTACGACAGGTCGGAGGTCGCCTTCGCGATGAAGACGCGACCGCTCCGGCTGAAGCCGATCCGCGGCGACACGTTGACCATGACGCTCTGGCTGTCAGCAGTCCGCCAGTGCGACTGGTACGCCGTCTGGATCGTCGGCGAGACGTTGAACGTGTAGTTCCCGTTCGTCGTCGTCGTCACCTGGTCGACCGACTGCGTGCTCTTGCCGAACGCCTGGGCCGTCAGCGTGACCGGCTCGTTCGGGAGAGCGGCGGACACGCTGCCCGTCAACGTCGCACCGGCGCCGTAGACGATGGTGGGCGTCGAGGAGTTCAGCGTGATCGCGGGCGCAGGACCGTCGACCATGATCGTGCCGCTATGCGACTTGGCGAACGAGTCGTGGTATTTCTCCTTACCCGCGCTGGTGAACGTGTGCGAGTACGACTGATCGCCGTGCAGCACCGGCGACGCGAAGCTGCCGTCGTCGGCGACGATCTGGTGATTTGCCGTGTCGGCGTTGTGCCAAGTCACGGTGTCACCGACATTCACGGTCGCGTTCTGCGGCGTGAAGCCGTTTCTCGTGACCTGGACCGTCTGTGTGCTCGCCCCGGCGGCCACCACGACCAGGACGGCCGCGAGAACCGCAATCGGGACTATGAACAGGCGTCTCATGCCAGCACCTCCTTGCTTGGCTCGAGAGAGTCCTCCCCCGCGATCAAGGCCCCATGCGCGAAATCGGCCGGTTTCACAGTTTCCGTACAGCGGCCTTTCTTCGCCCTCATGCGAGAATCCGAACCGGGACGCCATGCGTAGAAGTCGGAGAGGAATGGAAATCGCACTCGAGACCCCCGCCCACCTCAGGGCCGTTCCCAGCCGTGCCGAGGCAGAGCCGGTTCCCCCGGAGCAGGCATCCGACTCGGAGCTGCTCGTCCGGATCGCCAACCGCGACCGGGAGGCCTTCGAGGTCATCTACCACCGCTACATCCGGTCGATCTTCGGTCTCGCGCTCCAGCGGCTGCGCGACCGCGAGCGGGCGGAAGACGCAGTCCAGGAGATGTTCGCCGCCGTCTGGCGCTCGGCCGGGAGCTACCGGCCCGACCGCGGGCCTGCCGCGCCGTGGCTGTACGCGATCGCGCGCAACGCGATCGTCGACCGGCTGCGCTCGCGCGCCGACATCCCCGTCGAGGTTCCCGACATGACGTCGGACGAGCCGGGGCCGGCCGAGCGGGCCGAGACCTCGTTCGTTTCCTGGCGCGTGCATCGCGCGCTCGAGACGCTGTCGGACAGAGAGCGGGAGGTCGTGGAGCTCGCGTACTGGAGCGGCTTGTCGCAGAGCGAGGTGGCGAGCTTCCTCGACATCCCGCTCGGAACGGTGAAGACCCGCACACGGAGCGCACTCGCGCACCTCGCGGACATCCTGGAGGGAGAGCTGGCATGACCCAGCCGCCCGATTTCGAACAGATCGTCGATCCCGACGTGCAGGGTGCGGAGCGTGCGCGCCTCGCCCGCGTCCACTCGCTGCTCGTCCAGGCGGGACCTCCGCCGGAGCTCTCCCCGGGCCTCGAGTCCGGGCCGACGCTTGGCATGACCTTCGGCCGGCGGCAGCCACGCGTGCGCAGGCGCGTGCTGCTGCTCGCGGCTGCGGTCGCGATCGTCGCGCTCGCGTTCCTCGGCGGCTACATCGCCGGCAACGGCGGCAGTAGCGCGAACGCGGAGGTCCTCAAGCTCACCGGGACGCCGGCGGCGCCGCACGCGCTCGCGTCACTGCAGGTCGAGCCCGTGGACCCAGGCGGCAACTGGCCGATGCGTCTCAGCGTCACCGGCCTGCCGAAGCTCTCCAACAGCTCCTACTACGAGGTCTTCCTCGTGCGCAACGGCAAGGCGTTCGCACCGTGCGGCACGTTCCAGGTGGCCGTGAATCAAGCCACGACGGTGCAGCTGAACGCGCCGTACCGCCTGCACCATGGCGACACCTGGATGGTGACGCGGCAGACGCCGACGAGCAGAGAGCCCGGCGTCGTGGTCCTCAGACCTCTTTAGCCTCGTTTCGGATCTCGGAGAGGATGCGCTCGAGGCGCTCCTCGGTGGAGTCGTCCACGAACGTCATCGCGGCGGCGACGCTCGGATGCACCTCGGCGATGGCGCGACGCATCTCATGGGCGACCGCGCGATACGACGGGTGCCCCTCTCGCCCTGAGCGCAACTCGATCAGGTGCAGCGCCTCGCGCGCGTCGAGCTCGAGCACGTAGCGGATGCGGAATGCAAGGCAGAGCGCGTACGGCGCCTCCTCGGCGAGACCCGCGCCGCGCAGGCGGTCGTATTCACGGCGCGATACGTCGAGGGCTCGCTCGAACTCGCCGCCGAGCCCCGCCGCGACGAGCTCGTGCGGGACGTCGGCGCCGAGCGCAGGCGAGAGCCGCTGCCACTGGCACGTCAGCAGGCGGTGCCGCTGGAGGTCGCGGAACGCGCCGTAGTCGGACACGATCTCGAACCGGTAGCGGAGCGTCTCGAATCCGCGGCCGGGGCGGTGGCGGCGATTCTCCCGCTCGCCCACGAGCTCGCGTACGAGCGCCGCACGCTCGGTGGAACCGAGCTCCGCGACGGCGCGAAGCACCTCCTCCTCGGAGACCGTCGCCGACTCGGCCAGAAGCGCGGCGAGCAGCTCCACCTCGGTCCCTTGCACGCGCAGGAGGCGCACGGAGGGGCCGACCTCCGTGTCGCCGCCGGCGAGCCCGAGCCGGGCGGAGAGCGAATCGGCCGACTCACGGCGGGTGCGCAGGTACTCGATCCAGCGTCCGCCCCGATCCTCGCGCGGGATGCGCACGACGAAGCTCGGGATGATCAGCTGCAGCTCCTCGAACAGCATCGCGCCGTAGGCGCGCGCCTCCGCGAGCGGATGCGCAAGCAGATGAAGGACGAGCTGCTCGTGCGTCTGGCCGCTCGCGTACATGCCGACGTGCGAGAGCGACGCCGCCGGCAGCAGCCCGCGGACGAGATCGAGTGCCTTCGCGCGCACGGCACGGCGGTGCGCGGCTGGTGACTCGTCGTCCGCGCGCGGATAGCGCTCCGCCGCCCATTCCGTCGTCGACTCGAGAAGGCGTGCGTACGTCTCGAACAGATCGTCCAGCGCACGCTCGTACGCGGGGCCAAAGCGCGCGTCGCGGTGATAGCGGAACCCGTAGCCCTCGAGGCGCGCGTCGTAGGCGATGTACCGCGTCGACTGCTCCAGGTACGCGGCGAGCCGCGGTCGCTGAAGGATCTTCGTCAGGAGGTTCGACGTCCACTCGCACGCGATGTGCGCTCCGCCGAGCTGGGCGACGGAGTCGTCGCCGTATCCGAGGAAGATGCGGTCGTACAGCTCCGCCGCGCGCTTGCCCTCGACGCCCTCGATCGCAGGAACATCCGGCACGGAATCGGCGAACTCCTCCAGGAAGAGGCGCCGCAGCGTCCCGGGATACCGCGAGTAGCGCGCGAAGAGGGCGCCCTTCACCGTCTCGGGCAGGTTCACGAGCCCGAAGACCGGGCGATCGAGGTTGGTGAAGTGCGGAGCGAGGCGCTCGCGCTCCTCGTCCGTGAAGGTTTCGACCGGGAGTGGCAGGCTTTCCACGGTGGCCACGGGAGCGCGAACGCTAGCGCGGGTCTCGGTCGGAACGTCCGGCTGGTCGTATCCGACCTGGCGGCCCGGCTTCTATCCGGCCGGGCTCGACCCGAAAGCGTTCCTCGGCTTCTACGCGGAGCGCTTCCGAACGGTCGAGTTGAACACGACGGGCTATCGCATGCCGGGCGTCGAGCAGTTCCGCCGCTGGGCGGAGCAGGCCCCGGATGGCTTCGAGTTCGCGCCGAAGCTCCCCGGCCACAGGACCGGTGGGCTGGAAGCGTTCGACTCCGGCGCTCGCGCGCTCGGCGACCGGCTCGGGCCTGTGCGCGTCTCCCTGAAGAGCGTGCGCGACGAGGGCGCGATCGAGCTCATCCTCGGCTCGCTCGGCGCCGGTCTCCGCATCGCGTTCGACCTCGAGCATCCGTCGTGGGACGGCATCGAGGGACGGCTCGCGGACGAGGGTGCCGTGCGCGTGAACGACCTCGACCATCCCGCGCCGTTCCGGTACCTCCGCCGGCGCGAGGCGCCGGACGAAGCGTTTGCGGCCCGCATTCGCGCCGCGTCGGAGCCCGTGTACGTCTACTTCCGGCACGAGGACGCGCCGACCGCGCCCGCCTATGCCCAGCAGCTCGTGGAACGACTCAGCTCGTCCGGCAGCTCTTGTCGCCCCAGGACGTGATGAGGGAGGCGGCCTGCTGCTCCTGTTGCACGTCCGCCAGACTCCGCCCGTCGAACGGATGGAGCGGGTTGACCATGGCGGCGACGTCGGGTGTGACGCCGGGGCCTTCCGCGAAGATCCGGTACTCCTCGCCAATGCCCGGACCGCGCTTCCCCGTCTGCCCGGGCGGATAGTGGTAGCCACCCTTCGTCGGGTCGAATGGATAGAAGCCGTAACAGAACACGCCCGACGGGTTGTGCGCGACGAACGAGTTCTCGCGTCGCCAGCCCTCGCCGTAGACGGAGTTGAACGTGTCGAGGTAGATCAGGCGGCCGAAGCCGTCGGTCGGCGCTCCGACTCGCGTCGTCCCGAAGCCGTAGACCGGCTGCCCGTTGTACGTGAAGCGGCCGAAGATGCTCTGGAAGCGACCGTCGTACACCCAGTGCATGCCCGTCTCCAGCTCCGCCACCGGCCCGCTCCAGTGCGAGACCTCGAGCCACTGCTGGTTCTGCGTCGGCAGCCACGGCGTGAAGCCGAGGTCGGGCAGGGGCTGCGGCCATTGCTGCGCGGCCCAGTACGTCCCATCCGGAGCCGTGCATGCGGCGACGAGATTCGGGAGCGCCGGCCCGCTATACGGCCCGCAGGCGTTCTTGAAGTGCTGCCAGTACTGCGTGCGGTATTTCCCCCAGCCACCCGCATAGTCCACGTGGAACTTCACCTGCTGTCCGCCGGGCGTCGGCGGCAGTGCGTTGAGCGCGCCCCAGACGAGCACGTGCTTGATCGCGCCGTTCTTCCGGTAGGTCAGCAAGGCCTCGCCCTTGGCGTTCACCGACAGCCGCAGCCCGACCGCATCGCGGTCGATCAGCTGCGCCGCGGACGCGACGCTCGAAAGCGCGAGCGCAGCCACCGCAATGGCGAAGAAGACCCCCAGTAACCGACCCATCCTGTGGATAGAGCATCGGACGGGCGAGAAACTTTCTTTAGAAGCGCGCGGCCGCTCCGACGTGGCGGGTGTAGGCGCCGCTCTCGACGATGTCGGCCAGTTCGGCCACCGTCTGGCGGAGCTCGTCCTCGGTGTTGTAGAAGTGCGGGCCGAGGCGCACGCCCGCATCCGGCCGGAAGTCGCAGATGATCCCGCGCTCTCCGAGCTCCCGGTGGACGGCGGCGTGGTCGGGCGTCCGCACGGTCACGGTTCCGCCGCGTCGCTCGGGCGTGCGCGGGCTGACGATCTCCAGGCCTGCCTCGTCCAGCAGTTCGATGAGGAGGGACGTGAGCGCGAGCGAGCGTTCGCGGATGCGGTCGACCCCCACCTCCTCGATGACGTCGTAACCGGCGGTGGCTGCGTACAACGCCGGCACGTTCGGCGTCCCGGTGAGGAACCGGGCGGAACCGTCCGCGTACTCGAGCTCCGCCTCGAAGGCAAACGGCCGCGCATGCCCTTGCCAGCCGACGAACGTCGGCTCGAGCCGCTCGGCGAGGTCGGGACGCACGTACAGCCAGCCGGCGCCGGGGCCGCCGCACAGCCACTTCACGCTTCCGCCCGTCGCGAAGTCGACGCCGAGCTCGGTCACGTCGAAGGGAACGACGCCGGCGGACTGATACGAGTCGAGCACGACGTAGGCGCCGACGTCGTGCGCACGTCGGATGATCGGCTCGACGTCCTGGATCTCGCCGTTCTTGAACAGCACGTGGCTGATGGGCACGAGCAACGTCCGCTCGTCGATGGCCTCGACGATGGCGCGGTCGTCCTCCACGGCGACGACCTCGAGCTCCGGCTGCGCCTGGTACAGGTAGCGCACCGACGGGAAGTTCGCCTCCTCGTACACGACGCGGTTCCGCTCGCCTGGGTTGCGGAAACAGGAGATGACGACCATCTCCGCGACGGTGACGTTCTGATGCATGACCACCGAGCCAGGCGGGCCGCCGACGATGCGGCCGATCTGGTCGCCGACCGTCATCGGCATGTCCCACCAGCCCTCGCCCCACGAACGGATGCCGCGCTCGCGCCACATGCGCGCGTACTCGAGCAGGCGATCCTCCGCGGCCGCGGGCATCGCGGCGAGCGAGTGGTTGATGAGGTAGATGCAATCGCCCAGGATCGGGAAGCGATCCCGGTAGTCGGCCGCGTCGATCACACCCGCGAGAGGGGACGCGGCGCAGGCCCGACGTAGCGCGCGCTCGGGCGGATGAGCACGCCGAGACGCTTCTGCTCGAGCACATGGGCCGACCAGCCGGCGGTGCGCGAGCACGCGAACATCGCGGGCGCGAGATTGGGCGGCACCTCCGCGACGTCGAGCACGATCGCCGACCAGTACTCGACGTTCGTCCACGAGTGGTCGGGGTGCTTCTTCGCGATCGCCTCGTGCGCGACTTGCTCGAGCTCCTCGGCGACCTCGACGCGCGGCGAGCCGAGCTCCTTCGCAGTGCGCTTGAGCAGGCGCGAGCGCGGATCCTCGGCGCGGTACACACGGTGCCCGAAGCCCATGATCCGCTCATGTCGGGCAAGCGCGTCGTTCACCCACGTCTCCGCGTCTCCGCTCGCGGCGACCGCGTCGAGCATCGGGAGCACGCGCGCGGGCGCGCCACCGTGCAGCGGCCCGGAGAGCGCGCCGACGGCTGCCGAGAGCGCGGCGCCGCAGTCGGCGCCCGTCGATGCGACCGTGCGTGCGGTGAACGTGGACGCGTTCAGGCCGTGCTCCGCGGTGCAGATCCAGTACGTGTCGATCGCCTTCGCGGCCTTCTCGTCCACCTCGCCGCGCCACGCGAGCAGGAAGCGCTCGGCGGCGGTCCGGCCGGCGAGCACCGTCTCCTCCGGCACGGGCGGGAGGTCAGTGCCGCGCGCCGACTGCGCAACGATCGAAAGAGCGGCCGCTGAGAGGCGGCGCAGATCCTCCTTCGCCTGCTCGTCGCCGATGTCGATCAATTGCCCGAGCCGCCACTTGCCGCTCAGGATCGCGAGCATGGACTGCAGGTCGGACATGTGGCCGCCGGTGCGCACCTCGAGCTCGCAATACGCGGCCGGCAGTCCCGGCTCGAGCGCTTCGTCCACGAGCAGGCCCCAGACGTTCTCGAACGGCACCGTGCCGACGAGCTCCTCGATGTCGACGCCGCGATAGCGCAGCGACCCGCCTTCGCGATCGGGCTCGGCGATCTCCGTCTCGACCGCGACGACGCCGGCAAGTCCGGGAACGAAATCGCTCACGTGCGCGCCTCCGCGGCCGCGAGCACGAGCGCGGCGGCGGCGAGATCCTGCACCGCGACACCGACCGACTTGTACAGCGTGATCTCCTCCGCGCTCGTCCGGCCGGGGCGCGTGCCCGCGACGACCTCGCCGAGCTCCGCCACGGACGCGGGATCGATGCCGGCGAGCTCGGGCGCGCCACTCGGCGGCGGCGCGAACGACGAGTCTCGGTACTCGATGAAGACCGTTGCGGCGGCGACGAGCTTGGGATCGAGCTCCGACCCGGGCGCGTTGTAGCCGACGGAACTCACGTGCGTGCCCGGGCTCACCCAGTCGAGCAGTACCACCGGCTCGGGCGAGTGCGTCGTCGCGTGGACGACGTCCGCACCGCGAACGGCGTCCTCGTGCTCGCCACGGCCCGCGACGCGAATCTCCGTGAAGTCGTGCACGCGCGGGAACATCTCCTGCGCCGCTCGCGACTGCACGCCGGTGCCGAGGATCGCGAGCACACGGGCGTCCGGACGGGCGAGCAGGCGCGCAGAGAGCGCGGCCGCGGCCGCCGTGCGCATCGCGGTGATGTACGTCCCGTCCATGACGGCAACCGGCGTCCCGTTCTCCGGGTCGAAGATGACGATCTCCGCCTGGTGGGTCGGCCGGTCGACGTTCCCCGGAAAGAGGCTTACGAGCTTGCAGCCAAGCCCCGCCGACGGCAAATAGGCAGGCATCGCTCCGAGGAGCCCGGCGTCGGCGGCGAAGGCGGCAATGCGAGGCGGCATCGAGGCCACCCCAGACGAGAGATCCGCGTGCGCGCGTGCGAGCGCGTCGGGGAGCTCGTCGAGGTCGAGCAGCTCCTCCACCTCGGCGCGGCTGAGTACGAGCATCACGGGAGACGGTATCTCCCGAGAGCTCGCCCGCGAGCATCGAGCGCGACGACCGCGCCCGCCCGTCCAGGCAGCGCGGTCTCGAAGCCGGCGCGAGCAACGACGGGGCCGCCGGGCTCGATCTTCCAGGCGGCGACGTCCGTGGCGCCGTTCCAGCTCGCGTACACGGTCGGTCCGCGCCGGACGGCGACGGGCGCATCGCGCGGCCGACCGTGCCAGGGGAAGCGGAGCGTGCGGTAGTTCTCGCCGCCGTGCGGCAGCGTCGCGTCGAACTTCACGGGGCCGCCTTCCGCGAACTCCGTGAAGTGGGGATCGGTGCCCCAGCCGACGAGGACGTTGCCGTTACCGAGCAACTGCACGCTGCCGAGCTTGTGTGCGTGCAGCGCGGGCCGGTGGACGTACTCGCGCTCGAGCGACGCGCGCATTCGCTTCGTGTCCAGGCCGAGGACGATCCCGCGCGAGCGCGACACCCCGTTGTCGAAGATCGAGAGGACCCGCCCGCCCCCGTGGCTGCGTGCATCGTGCTGCAACGCGAAGCGCGCGTCGGGGTCGAGCGCGAAGTCGCTCCGCTTGCCGCCGAGCCGCCATAGCACCGCTCCCGTCTGGCGGTGCACCTTGTACACAGCCCACGTGTTGCGCGCGGAGACGATCAGATGCCCGTCCGCGTCGACGTCGACCGAGTTGACGTGGAAGTAGTCCCACGGATAGCCGACCGGCGCGTGCGACTCGCCGACGGGAACGTGGTCGAGGCTGCGCCACTCGAAGAGCACGCGCGCGCTCGGCACCTCGAGCTCTTGCACGATGCCCCCCATCGTCAACCCGCGCGCGCCGCGACGGCGGATCTCGAAGCTCGTCACGAGCGCTGTGCCTCGCTCCGTGAGCAGCAACTCGTGCAGGTCGGACGGCCGGCCGTGCCCGGCCGGAAAGCGCGCGATCTCGCGATAGGACGCGTCGGCGACGACATGCACGCCGTGACCGAGCCCGCCGCCCGGCAGCGCCTGCCACCAGGTGAGCACGGGCTCGCCGTGCAGCGTCTGCGCGCGAAAGTTCATCGCGGGAAGCCCCGTGGGCTTGAACCAAACCGGCCGGCCGAGGTTGTCGACGATGAGCGCGCCGCGCTGGCCCGGCCCCGACGACGGCGCGAGGAACAGAAGACCCGGAGCCGTCCCCGACGCGGCATCGAGGATCGTGACCGGCGGCGGATCGAGGTCAGGCCGCGAGACGAAGCGCGACGGCAACTGAACCGACGGTGCGAGCGCGAACGCGACGCTGCGGGCGAGGAACTCCGCCCGCGTGAGCCCCGTCAACGCTGCGACACGGCCGCGACCGGCGCCCTCGGCAGCGGCTGAGGCGGAGGCTTCGAGTCGGTGAGAATCGCCGCGGCGAGGAGCACGGCCATCGCGACCGCGCTCTCGCCGACGAGCGTCCGCGCCAGCGTGCCCGTCACCCCGGGACGCTCGATGCGCGGCACGGCGATGAAGTGATGTGCAGCGCCCCACGTGAGCGCGAGCGCCACGAGCCCGAGCTTGACGAGGAGTACGTGGCCGTACCCCGTCGTCCACAGATCGTGCACGTGTGGAAGCCGCAGGATGCTGAGATACGTCCCTGCCGCGAGCAGCAGTGCGACGAGCACCGTTGCGAGCCTCGAGAAGCGACGGAACGCGGTCGCGCGGAGCTCCGGCGAGGATGGCCAGACGACGACGGCGAGCTGCACGAGGCCGCCGACCCACAGCGTCGCCGAGGCAAGGTGCACGTAGTCGGCGAGCTCCGAGAACCACGAGTGGCCGGCGTCGGCAGCGGAGTGGCCCGAGAGCGAAAGCCCCGAGACGAAGACGAGTCCGAGCCCGAACGCCACCCACAGGAACGCGTTCCGGTCGGTCAACCACGCGAGGTAGATCAGCGCGGAGACGAGCGCGAACCCGAGCTCCATGATCACGAACGTCTGCCCGAAGCGGGTCCCGCTCGCGAGCGGCGACAGATCGCCGTACAGGAAGCGCGAGAACGGCAGCTGTAGGAAATCCTCGCCCCGGAGGAGGAAGGAGGTGATGCCGGTCTCGAGGACGGTGACGATCCCGATGCCCGTCACCCAGAAGAAGCGCCGTTGCGCGCGTGCCGAGAGCGGGCCGCGAACGATCAGCAGCCGGAAGCCGATGCCGCCGACCGCGAGAGCGAGCCCGACGAAGTACAGCCAGCGCACGATGTCCTCGGTCCGCGTCGGGCCTTGGGCGCCGACCGCGTCCGTCACGGGCGGCGCCGCCACACGGACGCCGAACGTATACACGCCCGTGACGATGTGTCCGTCGTTCGAGAGCGCCTGCCAGCGCACCGTGTACGGGCCTTTCGGCAAACGTGGGAGCGACGCGACGATCTCGCGCTGCGCAGGGATCGCGCGCGGCGTTCCGGCGATGTTCTTGCCTTTCAACGTGAACACCTGGATCGCCTTCGGCAGCGCATCGACGCTCTGGTCGAACTGGAGCACGACCTGCCGCGGCGACACTGCAAGCCGTTGCTTGAAGCTGGGCGACTCCTTCTGGAGCGACGCGTGCGCGAACGCCGACGCGGGCGCAACGAGCGCGACGAAGGTAACGACGAGCAGCGCGCGCTTCATCGGTGAGGCACTCCCGCGAACTGCGAGAAGTGGCCGAGGATGGCGGCGGAGTCGCGGTCGCAATACAGCAGGACCGCGACGACGAAGAACGTCATCGCGAACCCTGATGCGGCTACGATCGACCGCGGCCGGATCGCCTGTACGAGCGGGAAGACGGCGGCCACGATCAGCGTCCACCCGAGTGCGTGGTGAAGGAACGCCGCCCGCGCGAAGAACCAGCCGTTCTGCTCGTGGACGAGGAACGCCGTCCCGGAGACGAGTAGCGCCCCCGCCGACGTGAGCCGCCAATACTGCGAGTGCAGCTTCCCGCGCACGACACCGAGCTCGGCGCCCCCGCTGAACATGAGCACCTGCGCCCACGATCCGTGCGCAACCATGTGGATCATCGAGTTCGTGTACAGCGCCATCACCGGCCACAGGAGCAGGCCGAGAAGGAACATCGTCCCCGGCCAGAGGTAGCGGCGCCACGGCCGGCGCGCCCAGACCTCCGGACCGACGACGGTCTCGGCGAGGAAGAGCAGACCGAGGACGAGGATGCCGGTGGCGAACCACCAGTGCACCATCTCCGCCTTCGGCTCGATGCCTGCGACGATCATCGCCGCGCCTCCTCCATGTCCTCGACGAGCGCTCGTGCGATGAGCACTCTGAAGAGCACACCGACGAGGACGACGTACAGCGGCGGCTCGGCGAAGAGCCACCAGAAGCCTTGCCCGTGCGGGTTCAGCAACGTCAGCCGCCAGGGCTGCACGAACGCCCACACCACTCCGGCCGCGGCGACCGCGGGGCCCATCGCGAGCACGATGCGCACGCGGGCCGACGTGGCCGCGGTCGCGACCCGTTCTCTCTCCCTCTCGCCGTGCAGTTCGTGCGCGATATCCGCGCTCATGGCATTCCTCCTCTGTCGAAAATTCGCGCCGTTAAGCGGCGTCGCAAGCGACGCCCTAGGCGAGCAGAGGAGGCGGCCGCGACTCGAACGCGAGGCCGAAGAGCCGCCGCGGGGCGACGGCGAGATGCAAGTCGACCGGTGCAGGAGCGTCGACGACGACGAGCTTGCGCATGCATGCGACGGCATGCGCGGCGAGCTCTTCGTAGTCGTGCAGCCACAGCTCGACGCTGCGGTAGAGCAGCGCCACGAGTACCGACAGAACGGCAAACACCGGAAGCGCGGACGTGTGCAGCCACGGTGCGAACCAATGCGTCCGGCCCTCACCATCCAGCTGCGCGAGGTAGATCAGCGAAGTTGCGAGGAACGATGCGAGCCAGAGACGCGGCGAGAGCTCGACGCGCATCCGCGGCCGGCCGAGCACCGACGCGAGCCGGCGCGCCTTTGCGAATCTCCACGCCACGCGAGCGAGCATGAGCGCTACCGCGATCTTCACGCCGGCAAGCAGGAACGGGTAATAGCCGGCGTGCCGGTAGCTCATCGGTCCGACATGCCGGCCGACGTCGAGGCGGTGCGCGAGGCTACGGCCCAGGAGCTCGGCGACGAGCGCGAGCAACACGAGCGCGACCCGGGAGAGCCACCGCTGCCGGTTCATAGCGGAAGTCTGCCTACCGACGGACACATTGTGCGTTGGGTGTTCCGGTGCGAGTGAGCGTCCCGAAAAACGACTCTCTGCACGACCAGTGGGCGGTCAGAACGGCGACGTTCACGGTTCCATCGTGCTGGATGCCGTTGTGCGTACAGCCGTCCGTGCCGGCGTGGTGCCAGACGGCCTCGTTCGGCTTTCCCGGTATGGGAGCGAACGTGTTGCAGGTCGGGTTGCCCGGCGGCGGCGTCAGCCTCCACCTGTACGAGACGACGGGCTCGCCGCCCTGCTCGACACCGACGGTGTAGAAGGTCGCGCGCTGGTTGGGATCGAAGACGGCCTTGACGGGCAGGAGGCTGGGCTTCGGGCCGACGGTCGCGACGGCGGCCGTCGTCGTCGTCGGGGCGGCCGCCGTGGCCGTCTCGATGACGACGGGCTTCGGCTTGCTCGAGCCCCCGCCGGCGAGCGCGACCCCGACGATGACCCCGATGACGATGGCGGCGGCGGCGACCCAGCGCGTCCGCTTCGACACGCGGCGGACGCGCGGCGCGGGCGGAGGCTCCGGAAGGACACCGTCCCAGAGAGTGCCGGCGTCGAGGACGAGCGATGCATGGGCGGCGGCGACTCCCGCGGCCGGCGCCGGGTCGAGCCGGCCCTCGAGAGCGTGCAGCTTCTGCACGACGCGGAGCGCACGGCTGACCGCCTGGAGGTTCGGCAGCAGCCGGAACAGGATCCCGCGGATCCGCTCGATCTTGTCGAGCTTCTCGTGCACCTCCTGGGTCAGCTCCGCGTGCTCGACCTTGCGGGCAGCCCGCCACTCCTCGGGCGCTTCGTGCGCGTTCTCGTGGACGGACTGCAGCGCATCGAGGTCGGCCTGGAGCTTCGCGCGCGCCTCCGCGAGGACGGTGTCGAGCTTCCCCTCCCGCACCGACTTCGCCGCATCCTCGACGTGCTCGACGGCATCGCGCAGCGACTGGCCGAGCGCCGCGACGTCGCCGGCGGCTGCGGACTCCGTCCCGTCGCCGAGCTCGGCGGTCGCGGTCAGCACCTGAGCAAGGTCGCCGCCGGCCGACTTGAGGAGGGAGCGGCGGGCGTCCGCCCGGATCCACCGGACGAGCGGCTGCATCGCGGCGAGCGCCGCGGCGGGCGCAGGCCCGACGAGCTGTTCGATCTGTGCTCGCGCGCCGGACGCGGTGACGACCGCCTGGAGCAGCTGCCGGTCGGTTCGCTTCGGACCGGATGCGATCAGGTCGCTCGCATGGCGGACCAGCCTCGGTGGCACGTCATCGCCGCCCGCGACGGCGGTGTACAGGTCGACGACCTCCGGATCCTCGTCGCCCTGAAGCCTGCGAGTCACGTCGAGCGCGAGCCGCGCATGGGTGGCGGTCGTCTGCGCGGTGCTCAGGATCTCGGCGACGCCGGCGAGGCCGACGTACGCGTCGAGCGCGGTGAGGGCGGCCGCGCACTCGCGCGCGAACGTTCCCAGCTCGCCGCGCAGCGTCGCCAACAGCTCGCGCTGATGGAGGTGCTCCTCCGCGAGCGCATCCGCCCACGCCTGCTCGTGGCCCGAAGGCACGGGGGTACTTCTACGGCACTAGCCGAGCAAGGTCAACGACCACTCGCTGCGATGCTCGGCATCGAGCGAGAAGAGCATGATCCGCTGGAACCGGCCCAGGCAGAGGGCGCCGTCGACGAAGGGGACCTGCTCGCTCCGCGGGGAGAGCAGCGACGCGACCATCCGCTCGCGGTTCGGGTTGCCGCTGGGGACGATCCGCTCCAGCAGCACCTCGAGATCCTCGAAGAAGCCGGTCTCCCGCTCCTGCACGCGCACGATCGTGAGCGAGTGCAGCGGGTGGACGTATGCGATTCCGGCGCGGCAATCGGCGCGCGCCACCGACTGGGAGACGTCGTTCGTGATGTCCATCACCGAGAGGGTCGGGAGCGCGGCCGCAATGGAATACGGAACTTCAATCGAGGTCATGCGTTTGCTACTTCCCTCGGCAGGCGGAAGTGCACGTCCTCGCGCGCGACGGTGATCTCCTCGAGCGTGTCGTAGCCGCAAACGGCGAGACGGTCGGCTGTGGCGCGCACGAGCTCCTCGGGCGTGGACGCGCCGGCGGTGAGGCCGACCGTCATGTGCCCGTCGAGGAGATCGGCGTCGAGCGGGCTTTCACCGTCCACGAGCGTCGCCTCCGCGCCCGCGGACTTCGCGACCTCGACGAGCCGCTGCGCGTTCGAGCTGTTCTCGGAGCCGATGACGAAGATGAGCGTCGCACCGAGCTCTACCATCTCCTTGACCGCGTCCTGCCGGTTCTGCGTCGCGTAACAGATGTCGTCCGCGTGCGGGCGCCGCAGCGAGCCACCAACGTGGTCGGAGAGCGCATCGACGATCGGCGCGACGTCGTCGAGCGAGAGCGTCGTCTGCGTGATCACCGCGATGGGCCGGTCGGTCGGGAGCGCGCGCGCCTGCTCGGGCGTCTCGACGACGACCGTGGAATCGGGACGCTCGCCGAGCGTGCCGATCACCTCGACGTGGTTCGCGTGGCCGACAAGCGCGACGAGATGGCCGCTGTCGGCATACGTGCGCGCCTCGGCGTGCACTTTGTTCACGAGCGGGCACGTCGCGTCGACGACTTTGAGGCCGCGCGCCTCCGCGTTCTCCTTCACCGACGGGGCGACGCCGTGCGCGGACAGCACGCAGACCTCGCCCTCGGGGATCTCCGACTCGTCCTCGACGAAGACGGCGCCGAGTCCCTCGAGGCGGCGGACGACGTGCTCGTTGTGCACGATCTGATGACGGACGTACACCGGCCGGCCGTTCTGCTCGAGCAGCCGCTCGACGATCTCGATGGCGCGGTCGACGCCGGCGCAGAACGAGCGCGGCGCGGCGAGCAGCACACGCTTGCCGCTCACGCGACGCCCCCCAATGCGTGCAATGCGGTGCGCACGTCGCGCACGGCGCGGAACGAGTCGCGCGGAGAGGTGATGAATGCACGCGCGAGGCCGAGGGGCGCGACACTCCCGTCGGCGCGGAAGGCGTGCACGAGCGGACCGAGCTGCCGGCCCGGCGTGTCGCTCACGGCGCGGACGCAGCCGGCGAGATGCCCCGCCCGCGCGTAGACGCCTGATTCCATGTCCACCGCATCGGCTCCGGTGCTTGCACGCAGCCTCGCGCGCTCCGCCGGGTCGTCGATGATCGCGGCGGCGCCGAGGATCGTTCCCTCCCGCGCGCCCCGCACGCCGAGCGGCAGCCCCTCCCAGAGGACGGAGCCGGACTCGTCGACGACGCGCGTCGCGTCGATCACCGTGCCGACAGGCAGGTCGTCGCGCAGCGAGCCGGCGATGCCGAACGAAACGACGTCCTGCTCTGGCACGCCGTGCGCGCACGCCATCCCGACGAGCATCGTCCGCCCCAGCTTCTTCGCCGCCCGGCGCTCGGCCGGAAGCGCACACGCGAAGGTCAGCCGGTCAGCGTCCACGCCATGCTCCGGACGGTCTCCCTGAGGCTCTTGGACGATTCGAATGCGGACGACGGCTCGAAACCGGAATGGATGCCGCAATGCTCGCAGCGCGGATCGTTGCCGGGGCCGTACGCGTCCCAGTCCATCCCCTCGAGCAGCGCCTCGTACGTCGGGAAGATGCCGTCTGTGAGGAGGTAGCACGGGCCCTTCCAGCCGTACGGGTTGCGCGTGATCGAGCCCCACGGCGCGCACGAGAGCTTTCGCTCGCCGGTGAGGAAGTCCTGGTAGATCGGCGTCGCGATCCAGCGATAGCCGTGCTTGCGCACCGCTGTGCGGATGGCGCGGAACTTCACTTCGTGCTCCGACCGCGTCATCGTCAGGTTCGGGTCGATCTGCGAGTACTGGTAACCGGGCGCGACGAGCATCCCGTCGATGCCGACCTCGTCGGTGAGGTAGCGCATCATCTCGATCACGTCGTCCACCTCGGTCTCCTTGAAGATCGTGGTGTTCGTCGTGACCCGGAAGCCGCGTGCGCGCGCCGTCTTGATCGCGTCGACCGCGACGTCCCACAGGCCGGGGTAGTCGCACACGTAGTCGTGGATCTCGCGCATGCCGTCGAGATGGACGACGAACGTCATGCGGGGCGACGGCTCGAACCAGTCGAGGCACTGCTCGAGCCGGAGCGCGTTCGTGCACAGCTCGACCGTCTTGCCCATCGCGATCATCCCCGCAGCGACCTCTTCGATCCCCTTGTACACGAGGGGCTCGCCGCCGCAGATCGAGACGACAGGCGCGGGACACTGCAGCCCGGAGTCGAGGCACTCTTCCACCGTCAGCCGCGCGCGATTCGACTCGTACTCGCGGATCTTCCCGCAGCCGATGCACGCGATGTTGCACGCAAGCGTGGGTTCGAGCATGAGGACGAGCGGGTAGCGCTCGCCCTTGCGCTGCTGGGTCGCGACGTACTTGCCGATCGAAACAGTGGACTGCAGCGGGAACTTCATGCGGAAAGCCTCTCTCTCAGTCGACCCAGCGCGAGCAATGGGAAGTTGATGCGGTACAGGTGGTAGCGGATCATGAAGTCGAGCGGAAAGCCGGTACCGGTGAAATGTTCCTCGTCCCAGTCACCATCGGGACGCTGAACAGCGCAAAGATAATCCGCCGCCCTCTTCGCGCTCGTATCCTCAGCGTTTCCTGCGGCCACGTAGCCGAGCAGCGCCCAGGCGGTCTGCGACGGCGTCGTGAACGGCGCACGCCCCCGCCAGGCCGGGTCGGAGTACGAGCGGATGTCCTCGCCGAAGCCGCCGTTCTCCTGCTGGACCGAGTCGAGCCATGCGACGGCGCGGCGCATCGCGGGGTGATCGGAGGGGATGCCGCACGCCTCGAGCGCGGGCAGCGCGGCGCCGGTGCCGTACAGGTGGTTGACGCCCCAGCGGCCGAACCAGGAACCGTCTGACTCCTGCTCGGAGAGGAGCCACTTCAGCCCGCGCTCGACGGTCGGCGCGTAGCCCTCGGGCGCGAGCACCTCGAGCGCGTGTGCGGTGACGTCGGAGCTCGGCTCGTCCGTGACCTTGCCGAAGTCGCAGAAGGGGATCTTGTACAGCCACATCGCGCTGTTGTCGACGTCGAACGCGCCCCACCCCCCGTCGCGCGACTGCATACCGACGACCCAGTCGAGACTGCGACGCACCGCGTCGTCGCCGATGCCGAGCGTCCGCAACGCGAGCGGGACGACCGCCGCGTCGTCGATGTCGGGATACGTGTCGTTCTCGTATTCGAACGCCCAGCCGCCGGGCGCGAGGTCGGGCACGCGGATCGCCCAGTCGCCTTTCGCGGTCACCTCTTCGCGTAGGAGGTACGCGCCTGCCTGCATGAGTTGCGGGTGGTCGGCCGGGACCCCGCACGCGCGCAGTGCGAGCACCGCGAGCGCCGTGTCCCACACCGGCGACTGGCACGCCTCCGGGCGGAGGCGGTCGCCGTCCTCGACCATGAATCCCTGCCAGCCTTCGACCGCTCTCCGCAGTGTCTCGTCCTCGAGGCCGTAGCCGAGCGCGTTCAGCGCGATGATCCCCCACACCCACGGGGGCTGGATCCCGCCCCACGATCCGTCCGCTTCCTGCCGCGCGCGGATCCACTCCTCCGCGCGCGTCTGCGCACGGCGCCGCAGCGGGTCGCGACGCAGTGGCCGCCGTGTGCCTCCCGGAATGGCGCCGATCGGACGCAGGTCGACGTCGATCGGCCGCACCGGACGCAGCGACTGCGCGAGCGAGAGCGCGACGAACGTCTGTCGCGCCCAGCAGGCGAAGTCGTAGACCGAGAACCGGCCGCCCGGCGGTAGCAGCACGAACTCGGGCGGGATCGGCACGATTCGCTGCCACGGCCACTGCCCCAAGAGCGCGAGGAAGTACTTGGTGAACAGGCGCGCCTTCGGGATCCCGCCCTCGCGCTGAAGGTATGCGAGCGCGTGCGGGCCGGGGTCGACGCCGCACATGCGCAGCGCGACGTACGCCTCGAGCGAGGTGGAGAGATCGGGCGGCCCCTCGAACCAGATCGACCACGTGCCGTCGTCGCGCATGCGCGCCATCAGCTCGTTCGCGATGCGGCGGTCGAGGTCGGGCGTGCGCAGGCCGAGCGCGTGGTTCCAGAACAGGTGCTGCGCCGTCATGGTCACGTTCGACTCGAGCTCGCCGACCCAAATCCCGTCCGGCCGCTGAAGCTCGAGCAACCGCCGCGTCCCGCGGTCGATGGCTTGGTCGAGGGCGGTCAGCTCCTGTGTTGCACTCACACCGAGACTTTTGCAGGAACCTTGCTCAAGAGGTGCTGAGCCGCCGCGCGGCCGCTCCGCACCGCGCTCTCCATCGTTGCCGGCCAGCCCGTGTCCGTCCACGCGCCGGCGCACACGACGTTGGGCTGCCGTGTCTCGACGCCCGGGCGGACGACGCCGGGCCGCAGCGCGATGGTGGCGTATGGCTCGCGGCTGACCCGCGACCACACGAGCTCCGCCGTCCCGAGCCGTTCCGTCAGCTGCGCGGCCATGCGGTCGACGAGCTCGCGCCCGCGGACGTCCATCAGCTCCGGGACGCCGCTCGCAACCACTGTCAGGTACTGGCCACCGTCGGGCGCCGGGTGACCGGTGAGGGCACCGCGGTCGAACACCCAGTGCGCGTCCGAGCCGAGGAGCCCGGCGACAGGCACGTTCAGGATCGGACGGTCGAAGAGCAGGTGCACGGACACGATCGGTGAGCTCTCGAGCCCGGGATCCGGCTCCCCGAGCAGACGGGCCGATTCGGCCGGCGGGACGGCGACCACGATCGCGTCGGCATCGAGGTCGCCGAGCGCTTCGACCCGTTCGTCGAGTCGCACGCGGTCGCCGAGCACGCGGCCGGCGGCGTCGCCGTGCATCCAGCCGAGCGGCTTCAGCGGTAGCACGAGATCGGAGTTTGCGCGGCGGCCGAGGAGCGCCGTGCGCACGGTGAAGAGCGCCGCCCCGGCGTCGACCTCGTCCGCGCGCAGATTGAGGGCCGGGCGAATGAAGACGTCCCAGAAACGTGTGATCGAGACCTCGTCTTCTCCCACCCGGCGGAGCACGTCTCCGAACGTTTCTCTCCGTCGCGCCTGTGCGGAGCGCAGTCGCGTGAGGGTCAAGGGCAATCGCAGCCGGTCTCGGACCGGGAGATGTCCGTACCGAAGCAGCCCCGAAAGGCTCGGCGAGATGTCGGCGCGCCGCGCCTGCTCATCCAGGACCGGGAGCGCGAGGCGCTTGCGCAGGACGGAGCCGCCTTCTCCGATCCGATCGAGGAAGCGGAGGTACTCCGTGAAGCAGCCGAGCCCGATGTGCTGGCCGTTGTCCGGCGGCGGCTGCGGATCGCCTTCGCGTTCCGGCAGCGTCTGCACGGCGCCGCCGAGCGTCGGACGCGACTCATGCACCGTCACGTCCACACCGGCGTCGACGAGGTCGAGCGCGGCGGCGAGGCCCGCGAGCCCGCCGCCCACCACCGCCACCTTCATCGCAAGATCCCGCGTACGACGACGGCGAGCTTCGCCGGCGTCGACAGCCGGCACGAGACGGAGAACACGTCGAAGCCGTTTGCCTCCATGCGGTCGAGCTGGCCGCGGTAGAGCCCCGCGAACGTCGACACGCACAGCGCGCTGCGCCGGTCGAGCGAGTCCAGCAAGTGGAGGCCCTCGTCCAGATGCACGCGCGCACGCGCCGCCTGGAAGGCCATCAGCTCTCGCCACTCCGGGCCGACCGCGAGCTCACGCACGCCAAACCGATCGAGCTCGTCCTGTGGGAGGTAGACGCGGCCGAGCGTCCTGTCCTCGTCGACGTCCCGCATGATGTTGATCAGCTGCAGTGCGATGCCGAGCGTCTGCGCACGCTCCACGTCATCGCTGCCGTACACCGCGACGCACGCGACGCCGACCGCGCCGGCGACTTTCTCGCAGTACCCGCGCAGCTCGTCGAAGGTCGCATACCGCGTCTTGACGAGATCCTGCAGGCCGCCGTCGACGAGCGCGGAGAGCGCAGCGCGCGGAATGCCGAACCGTGCGCGCGCATCCGTCAGCGCGACGTGCATCGCGGTCGCTGGAGGATCGTCGAGCGCGGCGCGCAGCGCTTCGAGTCGCACACGCTTCTCGTCGACCGGAGCGTCGCCATCGGCGACGTCGTCAACCTCACGCGCAAAGGCGTAGATCGCAGCGATAGCGCGGCGCTTGGGACGCGGCAGCACCATGATCCCGTACGCGAAGTTCTTCGCTCGCGCGCGCGTGAGGCGTTGCACCTCTGCGTAAGCCTGCTCGACAGCGCTCATCGGACGAGGGTGAGCGCCGCTTCCCGCGCGAGCCGGGCCCGCGACGGCCGCGGCCGCTGCGTGAAGAGATCCCAGCCGGCAGCTTCGAGCGAGTCGAGCGCCGCGAGGCCGCCGCGCCCGAAGAGCGCGACCGCGCGGCCGAGACGGCCGCCGATGCTCTCGCGGAGGACGTCAGCCGCCGCCAGCAGCCGCGCCGCACGCTCCGCCTCGAACCGCAGCAACGCTGTCAACGCGCCGCTCGCGCCGTCGAGTGGCGGGTCGCCGAAGCTGCGCCTGTCCTCGGCCGGCAGGTAGATGCGGCCGAGCTCGAGGTCGCGCGGCACGTCCTGGAGGAAGTTGACGAGCTGCAGCCCGGTGCAGACCGAGTCGCTCGCGGCCACCAGCTCGGGATCGTCGAGCCGCTGCAGAACGCCGAGGACGAGGCGGCCGCACGGATCGGCCGAGTGCACGCAGTACCACTTCAGGTCGTTCCAGCTCTCGTACTCGGACACGCGCTGATCCATCCGATTCGCCTCGATCAGGCGGTCGAACGGCTCCCGCGGCAGGTCGAACTCGCGCACGGTCGGCTGCACGTTGCGCAGCACCGGCCACGTTGGACAGCCGGTGAAGAGGAGCTCGACCTCTCCTGCGAGCTCGTCGAGGGCGGCCAGCCGGTCTCCGGCGTACGCGTCGCCGAGCTCGTCGACGAGCCGCGCGTAGCAGTACAGCGCGCGGACATGCGGGCGCAGTCGGCGCGGGAAGAGGATCGAGCCGACCGGGAAGTTCTCGCCCGCCGCGCGGGCCGCGACCTCGGCGACTTCCATGGAACAAGCATACGAGTGTTGATGGTGGTTGAATCACACTCGTGGAGGGCAGTCCGGGGGGCCGGGTCGACCCCGTCGTCGGCGTCGACCGGCGCGACGGCAACGTCGTCGTGCGCCTGACCGGGGAGCTCGACCTGTACAACGCGCACCAGGTGCGCGAGGCCCTGGTCGCCTGCTCGGACGAGAATCCGCACCGGCTCGTCGTCGACCTCGGCGCAGTGCAGTTCATCGACTCGACCGCACTCGGCGTGCTCGTCGAGGCCCGCAGCCGGATGACGGACAAGCAGGCGTTTCTGCTCGCGGCCCCCGGCGCCGAGACGCGGCGCGCGCTCGAGGTCTCCGGGCTCGACCGGCACTTCAGCGTCAGCGCGACGGTCGACGAAGCGTTAGCGTCCTGACCCGTGGACGACGCGGGAATTCTCGAGCCCGCGCAGCTCGAGCGGTATGCGGACGCGATCACGAAGTCCATCGCGCTCAAGCGCGGCGACACGATCGTCGTTCGCGGCGCGCCCGCACACCGGGAGCTGATGGTGGCCGTCGCGGCTTCCGCGTATCGCGGCGGCGCGCACGCGGTCGAGGCCCTCTATTCGGATCCGCTCGTCATGCGCGCGCGACTCGTCCACGGCCGGACCGACGCACTCGGCGTCCTCACCTCCTGGCACAAGCAGCGGCTGCGCGAGCTGATGAAGCCGGATGCGGCGGAGATCTACATCAGCGGCGAGAGCGACCCCGGCTTCCTCGACGGCATCCCGCAGAAACGGATCATGACGGAGTACGCGCGCGCCGCCGCGCAGACGAAGGCGTTCCGCCGCGCGAGCCTCGCCGCGCGTGTGCGGTGGACGATCGCCGGCTGGCCGACCGATCACTGGGCAGGCCAGGTGTACCCGCAACTGCCGGTCCTGAAGGCGAAGCGGAAGCTCGCGCAAGACCTGCTCCTGTTCTGCCGGCTCACCGACGAGGACGGGCCTGGCTCGACCGGATGGATCGACCATTGCCGCGCCGTCGCGCGCCGCTCGAAGAAGCTGACTCGGCTCGCGCTCACGCGCGTGGAGCTGCGCGGTCCAGGCACCGCGCTCGACCTGCGCCTCGTCCCGGGCACCCAGTGGCTCGGCGGCCTCGAAAAGACGCACATGGGTACGACCATCGCAGGGAACATGCCGACCGAGGAGACGTTCACGAGCCCGGACGCGACGGCTACGGAAGGGACGTTCACCTGTACGTTCCCGCTCTCGTTTCAAGGACGGTTGATCGAAGGCTTGCGCGGCGAGTTCCGCGGCGGCAGGCTCCTCCGGCTCGACGCCGCGAACAAGAGCGACCGCGACTTCGTCGCCGGCTACATCGACAGCGACCCGAAGAAGAACGGCCGCCGGCTCGGCGAAGTCGCGCTCGTCGACTCGACGTCGCGGATCGGGCAGAGCGGCCGAACGTACTTCGACACGCTGCTGGACGAAAACGCAACGGCGCACATCGCGTTCGGCTCCGGCTTCGGCGGCACGCGTTCGGTGAAGCCCGCGCGCGCGCTGAACGAGTCGCCCGTCCACCTCGACGTCATGATCGGCAGCCCCGACTTCGAGGTCACGGGCTATACGGCCAAGGGCAAGAAAGTCGCCGTCATCAAAGACGCTCTCTGGCAGATCTAGCCGTCCACCAGCAGACCGCTGATCGGGCCCCACAGCGCCTGTGCGCGGCGGGACACGTGCGGAAGCAGCGTCAGCCGGTGCTGGGCGTACCCGTCGCGGCGCCGCCGCTCCAACTCTGCTTCGGCACGCGGTCGCCAGACCTCGTCGACAAGCGTCGTCGGATCGCCTGAGACATCGTCGATCGAACGCTCGAGGTGTTCCGCCCAGAGCTTCAGCCGCGCCGCACGCACGGTCGCTTCGTCATGGAGGACGACGTTCACCTCGGTGTCGTTGAAGAGCGAGTGCTCGTTCAGGTTCGCCGAGCCGATGGTGAGCCACTGGTCGTCGACGATCCCGATCTTCGCGTGCACGTACACGATGCTCCCGCCGCGCCCGGGCTGGTAGAGCGTGCATGCGAGGAAGCGAGACACGCCGCCGCCGTTCTCGTCCGCATCGACGAGCACGCCGACCTGACCGCGCGTGTCGTCGCCACCGTTGTTCGGGCGCGCGGGGAGGAGCACGACGACGCGGAAATCGTCGCTCGGCGGGCTCCGGAGCTTCTCGGAGAGCACCGTGACGACCTCGCTCGACCAGAGAAACTGACTCTCGAGATAGACGAGCCGCTCGGCGCTTCGGAGAGCTCGGAGGTAGCTCTCCAGGATCGTGAACTCGCCGCCACGCAGCGCGGGATAGATCCGCTCCGGCATGGTCCGTACGAGCTGCACGTCCACGCCACCGTCGGCGCTGCCGGTCGCTCGAAGCCCGACGTCGATCCCGGTCACGGCCTCCCAACGCAGACGGAGGTGCTCCGCGACGTCCGCGACTACCGGCCCCTCAAGCCTCACGCATGCGTCGTGCCAGCCGACGCGGCCGCGCGGACCGTGGTCTCGTCCATCGAGGCGGTCACCGGAGAACGAGGTGAGGTCGATTCCGCCGACGTACGCCACGCGGTCGTCCACGAGCACGAGCTTCTCGTGATGGCAGTGCATCGGGCGCTCCTTCGCGTCGAGCGCGACCTCGACGCGCGTCCCGTGAACGAGCGCGTCCCGCATCTCGCGCACCTCGCTGCGGTCGGGATGAAAGAGCGGAAGAGGCGCACCGGCCCAGGCGAGGACGCGGACAGGGACGCGCTCCGCCGTCTCACCGAGTAACGCGGCGAGCGTCGGCCCGCCGTCGCCGAGCGTCAGCCCTGGACTGAAGAACCAGCCGGCGAGGTGGACATGCGAGCGCGAGGCCTCGATGTCCGCGGCGATGCGCGGCAACGCCTCCGCTCCATCCACGAGTAGCTCGACGCGGTTTCCGCCGCGCGCCGGAAACGTCCCAGTATCGGCCCACCCGGCGGCGGCCGCGTCGAACGCGGAGGCGTGGCCGACCCGGCCGAGGCGACGGCGGTGGTGGGCTCGCACTGCGCGCTCGACGCCGTCGCCGATCGCATCGTCGATGCGGTCGAGCGGGAACAGGCGGCTAATGCCCGCCTTTGGGCGGCGGCGGCTGCACCGGCCCTCCCGGCGGGATGTTGATGATCGTCTGCGTCGGCGTCGTCGGGACGTAGTAGCTCGTCCCGTACGTCGTCGTCCCGGTGATCTGCGGCGTCGGGAAATCGATGACCGGCATGCCTGCCGTCGCGGCTGACATGAAGTCGTGCCAGATCTCGGCAGGGAGCGTGCCTCCCGCGACGGCACCGACACCCTCGACGTCGGTGAGCGGGATCTCCGCGTTCGGGTAGCCGATCCACACGCACGCCGCGAGCTGCGGCACGTAGCCGCAGAACCACGCGTCCTGGAAGTTCTCCGCCGTGCCGGTCTTGCCGGCGGCGGGCCGGCCGATGGAGGCTGCCGTGCCGGTGCCGTGCTCGATGACACCCTCGAGGGCGTACGTGACCTGGTCGGCGACGCTGCTCGAGATCGCCTGGTCGCCGCGTGTCGTCAGTCGGCCGAGGACGCTGCTGTTCGGTGCTCGCACGAGCTCGAACGCCTGCGGAGCGTGGTGGACACCGTGCGCAGCGAGTGTCGCGTACCCGTCCGTCATCTCGAGGGGATTCACCGGCTGCGTGCCGAGCGTGATCGAGCACACCGGCTGCAGGTTCGTCGTGATCCCCATGCGGTGCGCAACCGGGACGACGCTCCCGGGCCCGATCTTGGCGACGAGCTGCGCGAAGATCGTGTTCACCGAGTTCGCCGTCGCGCTGAGGAGGTTCATGTAGCCCGCGCTCTCGTCGGCGTAGTTGTGCACGTCCCACTGTCCCTGCGGCCCGTCGCAGCTGTGCTCGGAAATGACGAGCGACGGCGGGCCTGAGAAACTCGAGTACAGCGAGATGCCGTGCTGGATCGCGGTCGCGAGCACGAACGGCTTGAACGAGCTGCCCGCGGTGCGCGTGCTCTGCGTTGCGAGGTTGAACTTCAGCTTCCTGCCGTCGGGCAGGTACCCGACCATCGCGCGCACGGCGCCGGTCCGCGGGTCGATGGCGACGAGCGCCGCAGCTGGGTCGGACGGGTGTCGCAGCACGCCGCGCACCGCCGCGAGGGCGCTCTGCTGCATGCTCGGGTCGAGCGTCGAGCGCACCCGGAGCCCACCGGCCGCCACACGGCGCGCGCCGTACTTCGCCACGAGCTGCTGCTCCGCCCACCCGAGGAAGTTCTCGTGCTGCTGGCGCTTGTACAGATTGCCCGGCTTCAGCCCGAGCGGCGCCGCGACTGCGCGCATGTACTCGTCTGTCGTGATCGCCCGGTTGGCGAGCATGGCGCGCAGCACCTCGTTACGACGCTGCATCGCTATCGCCGGATGCAGGAGCGGGTCGTAGACCGTGGGCGCCTGAGGCAGCCCGGCGAGGAGCGCCGACTGCCCGAGCGAGAGGTCCTGCGCCCGCGTCGAGAAGAACGTCTCGGCCGCCGCCTGCGCGCCGTGCGCCGCCCGGCCGTAGAACACCTCGTTGAGGTACGCGTTCAAGATCCGCGGCTTCGTCCACACCTGCGCGAGCTTGATGGCGAGGCAGGCCTCTTTGATCTTGCGCGAGAACGTGCGGTTCGCGTTCCCGATGTACAGATTGCGAACGAGCTCCTGCGTGATCGTCGACCCGCCCTGGACGATCCTGCCGGCGGTCACGTCCGAGTAGAGCGCGCGCACGATGCCCTGGTAGTCGAGCGCGCCGTGGTGCCAGAAGCGGCGATCCTCGATCGCGACCGTCGCCGTGCGCAGGTATGGCGAGATCTGATCGAGGCGGAGCGGCTGCCGGTACACGTTCGACGCCACGACGCCGAGCAGCGTCCCGTTGTCCGCGTACACGAAGGAGTTCTGGCCGAGCCCCACGGGCTGGAGCGCATTCAGGCTGCACGTGTCGAGCAGGACGGCGCGTCCGCTCGCGGCAGCGCCGGCGAGCACCACGGCGACCAGCCCAACCGCCGCGGCCGCGGCGACGGTGGCCTTTCGCTTGCCATGAACGCGGCGCAGCCGTGACCGGCGCGCGAGCAGAAGCGCGGCGAGCTCGAGGTCCTCACGATTGCGATCCTGCACTGCCCGTGCGTTCTTTCGCGCATGCGTGCATGTGAAACGAGGTCTACGCGAGCTCGGAGAGGACGACGCCGAGCACCGGCAGCGCCAGCGTGACGAGCAGGTTGCCGCGTCCGATCGCCGTCAGCAGCGACCGGAGCGACTGCGGCCGTCCTTCCCGAATCTGCCGCGCGAGCCCCGGCCCGAGGACGTAGTCGTGCAGGTACGCGCCTGCGACGAGAAGCC
The DNA here is from genome assembly GCA_963744355.1 of uncultured Actinomycetes bacterium. Lineage (GTDB taxonomy): Bacteria > Actinomycetota > Thermoleophilia > Gaiellales > Gaiellaceae > Palsa-739. The sequence continues at coordinate 1,234,824 of CAVUTE010000001.1, read as the reverse complement.
CGACGAGCGCGCCCTTCACCGCGAGCACCCAGTCGAAGGAGGTCGGCGCCGTGTCGAACGCGTGGTCGTACGCCGCGAGACCGAGGCCGGTGAGGACGGCGATACCGAGCGCGCTCCAGCCGATCGGGCGCCAGCGGCGCCCGAACTCGCGCAGCAGCCGCGCGCGGTCGTCTCCTTCCAGCCGTTGCACCGGCGGGACGGCGACGAACACGAGCGCGACCGTCCCGCCCACCCAGATCGCGGCGGCAAGGACGTGGACGGCGCGAAGGGTTGCCTCCATCGCCATAGTCTCCATGGGTTTCTCCTGGCGCGTTGCGGGCAACGAACCACATGCATGACGGCGTCAGCGTTCGGGTCGGTTCACAGCGCACTGCACTCGAGCGCGATCTCGGTCGTCGGGACCGTGCTCATTCTCTTTGTCATCGTGCTCTGGCTCGGGCTCGGCTTCCGCGTTCACCGCGACGCGCGGCGGCGCATGGACGATGGGTGGTTCGTGGGTCTCGCCACCGCCCTGGGCTTCGGGCTGCCTTACATCGGCCCCGTCGTCTACCTCCTGTTCCGCCCGCCGGAGACCCTTGCGGACGCGCACGCGCGTGAGGTCGAGGTCCGCGCGCTTCGCGGCCGTCTGCTCCAGGGCGCGCCGCATTGTCCGGTGTGCACGACCGAGGTCGAGACGGACTTCCTCGTCTGCCCCGTCTGCACGACGCGGCTCCGTCAGCAGTGCCCGTCCTGCAACTCGGCTCTCGACCCGCTCTGGCAGGCGTGCCCGTACTGCGCGACGTCGCTCACCATCCCGCACGTCGCCGATCTCGATGCGGCTCTGACCGCCGAGATCGCGGTCAACGGCGACCTCGCGCAGCGGCGTGCGCAGCGTCTTTCTGAGCGCTAGTCGTCCGCGACTTCGACCGCGGCAGGCGCGGGCGGAAGCACAGACACGCGCGCCAGCGCTGCGCGCACGAGCGAGAGCACGGTGACCGGCACTGCCGGTGCGGGGACGAACCGGACGAGAGCGGCGAGCACGGCGACGCCGCCGGTGAGCTCGTACATGGCCGAGTCGTTGACGAGCAGCGACGCCACGATCGCGATGCCGAGGGCAACGACGAAGTCTCGGGTCGGCCGGTGTCGTGCGACGTAGAGCGCGGCGGCAAACGTGAAGAGGAACCACAAGCCGAGTGGCATCACGAGCGGCCAGTTGTGGATCGCCGGCAGGTAGGAGAGAGGCACGCGGTTCTCGACGACGGCCCACAATCCTGAAAGACCGTGGCCGAACGCGCTGCGGAAGTGATCCGGCCCAGCCGCGGCGAGGTTCGACGAGACCACCTTCAGCACGATCGCCGCTGCGCCGCCTAGCAGGACGAGGAAGCCGCGCGTCCCGAGCCGCAGCATGCGCGCGCCGAGGAACGCGAGCGCGATGCCGAGCACGATCGCGCCGCCACCGTCCGATCCGAAGCGGTTGTCCGTCATCAGGAAGAGACCGAGGACGCCGAACGCCGCGAAGCCGAGCGCGCCGAACTTGCGGGCGGCGATGGCCGCACCGGCGAGCAGAGGCGCAAGCAGCAACGTCTCGAGCTGGTTGCCGATCCCCCAGTAGCGCGAGTTCTGCGTCGGCCCGAGCGGCGTCAGCGCCACCCACTCCGGTCGCGTCGCGAAGAGATAGAGGTGGAGCAGGATCACGCCGAGGAAGAGCAGCAGCAACCGTCCGTCCGTCCGGCAGGCACGCGCCAGCCAGAGTCCTCCTCCGACGCTCGCGATGATGAGCACGGCGAGGATCGTGACCTCGTTCGTGACCTCCGCCGCTCCCAGGCCGATGCTCGCGAGGAGCGCTGCCGGTACGAGCGTGAGCGCAGCGCGCGGCCTGACGGCGGCAAGGAGCAGCGCGAGACACGCAAGGATGATGAGCGCGGCGAGCTTCAAGCGGTTGTTCGCATGGATCTGCGCGTTCAGGGTCTTCAACGTCGCGATCGCGTGCGGCGCGGGCGTCGACGTCAGCGACCCACGCTGATGGCCGAGCGCGGTCGGTGCGATGTCGACGATCGAGACGAGACCTGGGATGCGCGTCGTCTGCGAGACGAGCAGGCCGTGGAATCCTCCACCGAGGACGACGACGTAGTAGCGCTTGTCGTTCGGAACGGGCGTCTCGCTCTTCGGCGGCAGCGTGACGATGATCGTGCGGGCGCGGCTCGGCGTTCCGGTCGCGGCGGACGCCGAGACGAGCGGCGGCCCGCTCGGGACGCCGCCGAGGTACGCGTTCTGCCGGACGCCTCGCACAAGCTGTGCGAGCGCCTGGCGGCGGTTCGTCGTCGGCCCTGTCCCCGGTACGAGCAGGCCGACAGCACCGTGCCGCGCGAACTGCCGCAGCTGCCAGCCGGCCATGTGGTCGAGGATGACGACGCGGAAGGGTGGAGATCCGGGGACGGTCTTCGCCAGCGCAGGCGCCGCGGGGACGATCCCGGCGAGCGCCACGAGGCTGAAAAGGAGTAGGCGGCGCCGGCGGAGCATTGTCCGCCCCGATTCTCTCCTATCCGCGGCAGCGGGTGCGTAGGAAGATGATGAGAAGCCGACGCGCGGATTCGAACCGCGGACCCCTTCATTACGAGTGAAGTGCTCTACCAGCTGAGCTACGTCGGCCTGGCGGGATCCCAGTTTACGCAGGACCCCGTGGCCGGTCTCATCTCCCGCTCATGCATATGTGGTTCACTCTGTCCGGCAGGAGGATTCCGGGTTTCAAGCAAGAAGGTGAGCTCCGAACGTTGCCCCGCTGTTAGGAAATCGCAAAAATGCGATGTTTGGGAATGGACAGGGGCGCCATCCCGTTCTATAAGTAGAGAACAGGGGCCGACCGGCAGATCGCGGGCCACGCCCCGCGCCGGGGCCTCGGGGCCCGCGAACGGCGCGGTCCCTACGACCGAAAGAGGAAGATTCCACTGACTGATACGCACCTGCACGATTTGACGCCCACCGAGCGCCTCGTCGAGGAGGCCGCCGACCGCGGTTTCATCGAGGAACGGGAGCTGGAGGCGTTCGCCGACGAGCACGACCTCGCCGACGACGAGATCGCGGCTCTTCAGACCGCCCTCGACGAGCGCGACGTGACCGTCCGCGCGCCGATCACGGCGGCCGAGGCTGCGCCTGCTGCGTCGGGCACCCTCGACCCGCTCCAGCTCTTCATGGACGCGGCCGGCCGGCACAAGCTGCTCACCGCGGCCGACGAAGTCATGCTCGCCAAGCGCATCGAGACCGGCGACCTGGCGGCCAAGGAGCGGATGATCAACTCCAACCTCCGCCTCGTCGTCTCCATCGCGAAGCGCTACCAGGGCCACGATGTCCCGCTCCTCGACCTCATCCAGGAGGGCGTCATCGGCCTGAACCGCGCCGCGGAGAAGTTCGACTGGCGCAAGGGCTACAAGTTCTCGACGTACGCGACCTGGTGGATCCGTCAGGCCTGCCAGCGCGCGGTCGCGAACCAGTCCAAGACGATCCGCATCCCGGTCCACGTCCAGGAGCGCCGAATCAAGCTCAACCGCGCGTCTGCGGAGCTTCAGGCCAAGCTGGGCCGCGAAGCGACCATCGACGAGCTCGCCGACGCCACGCGCCTCAAGAAGGAGCACGTCGAAGAGGCGCTCGACGCGGTCGACTCGGTCTCGCTCAACCAGGGCCTCGGCTCCGACAGCGACTCCGAGCTCGGCGACCTGTTCGCCGACGAGAGCTCGGCCGACCCGGTCGAGGAGGCAGCAGATGCCCTTCGGCGCCAGCGCGTCCAGCGCGCGGTGGCCGAGCTGCCCGAGCGGCAGCGCCGGATCATCGAGCTGCGCTTCGGCTTCGGAGGCGAGTCCGCTTCACTGGAGACGATCGGCAAGGAGCTCGGACTGACCCGCGAGCGCGTGCGTCAGCTCGAGACCGAAGCGCTCATGCGACTCCAGCTCGAGCTCGGTGACGAGCTCGCAAGCGCCGCGTAGCTCCCAGCCACACTGAACACTCGAGGCCATGCCGGCTTGCCGGCATGGCCTCTTCGCTTTAGGGGGCCGTTCGTGCCGGGTACGCGGCCCCGGAAAAGGCGCGGCGCAGCCGGACGAGGAGCGCCTCGACGGCGAGCGGCATCGACAGTTGCAGCTCCTCCGCCTCGCGCCACGCCGCCCGCACGACCTCGCACGCCTCCTCGGCGGCGGGGAGCTGCTCCTTGGAGGCATCCTCGCGCAGCTCCGGCAGGCGGTCGACGTGCACGACCGCATCCTCTGCGCCGACGGCGGCGACGATGAGATCGCGGTACCACCACTCGAGCTCCTCGAGCACGGCCAGCAGCTCATCGCGCTCCGCCCCGCGCTGCGCGCGCCGCAGGCGCTGGTCGGCCTCGCGGCCTGTGAGCTCGAGGACGGCGACCGTCTCTTCGGCTCGCACGCGCGCCTCGTCGCCACGCTCGCCGATGCCGGCGAGGATCGTCTCCGCGCCGTCGGCCGAGTCGAACTCGGGATCGAGGTACACCGCACGGGCCACACCGAGCAACTGCTCGCGGCGCTGCTGCGCGGCCGGGTCGAGCAGCCGCTCGGCGCGGTCGAGCCGCCCGCCGGCGACCCGCGCCAGAGTGGTCACCTCCTCGTCCGACAGGTCAGGCGCACGCGCGCGCACGGCGTCGCGCACGGCCCCCTCCGAGAGCCGGCGGAAGGTCACGAGCTGGCAGCGAGACCGGATCGTCTCCGGCAAGGGCCCGAGGTCGTCCGCCACGAGGACGATGACCGCATACGGCGGCGGCTCCTCGAGATCCTTGAGCAGCGCGTCCGCGGCGTCCTCGTTCATCGTGTCGGCGCTGAAAATGAGGTAGACCCGCCGCGACGCCTCGAAGGGCCGCATGTGCAGGTCGTGCCGCAGCCCGCGAATGTCGTCGATGCGGATCTGGTCGCCGAGCGGCTCGAGCACGTACAGGTCGGGATGCGTGCGGCGCTCGACGCGTGCGTGGTCGCCGAGCAGTTCGGCGGCGAAGAGCAGCGCGAGGTCCCGCTTGCCGACTCCGGACGGGCCGTGCAGCAGGTACGCGTGCGCGGGGCCTTCGGCGAGCGCCGCGCTCAGGAGGCGCTTTGCGTCGTGCTGCTCAGATACGGCTTCGAAGTCGTTCACGGATCACCTCCGACAGCTCGTCGGCCGGCAGCCCGCCGTCGAGCGCGACGATGCGGTCGGGGAAGCGCTCGGCCAGCTCGCGGTATGCGGCGTCGACGCGGGCCTGGAAGTCGGCGCCGGCCCGCTCCAGCCGGTCAGTCTCGCCTGCGCGCCGGCCCGCCTCGGCCGGATCGAGGAGCAGAAGGACCGTCGCGTCGGGCATGAGCCCCTGGACGACGTGCAGGTTGAGCTCGAGCACATGCTCGATGCCGACGCCGCGGGCGATCCCCTGGTAGGCGAGCGACGAGTCGACGTACCGGTCGGACACGACGTCGGCGCCGCGCTCGAGCGCCGGCCGCACCACGGTTGCGACGAGCTCTGCCCGTGCCGCAGCGAAGAGCGCGGCCTCTGCCCAGGGCGTCATCTCAGGCCCGTCAAGGACGAGCTTGCGCACGCGCTCGCCCAGCTCTGTGCCGCCGGGCTCACGGGTGAGCACCACTTCACGCCCCTCGGCGGCGAGAGCATCGCGGAGGAGCTCCGCCTGCGTCGACTTCCCCGATCCGTCGACTCCCTCGAAGGTCACGAACACGTCGCTTCTACCATAGGGAAGTGCGCGCGATCGTGACCGGGGGGGCAGGGTTCATCGGATCGAATCTCATCGACACGCTGCTTGCGCGCGGGGACGAGGTGCACGCGCTCGACGACCTCTCGAAAGGTTCGCGCGAGAACGTCTCGGCCCCGGCGGAGCTGCACGTGGCCGACATCCGGGAACCGGACGCGGTCTTCGACGCGGTGCGGCCGGAGATCGTGTTCCATCTCGCCGCCCAGGCCGACGTCCGCGTATCGGTCGACCGCCCTGCGCACGACGCCGAGGTGAACGTGCTCGGCACGATCAGGATCCTCGAGGCCGCGCGCCGGCACGGCTCGACGATCGTGTTCGCCTCCTCCGGCGGCGCGGCGTACGGCGAGTGCGACGGGCCGGCGACCGAGTCGGCGCCGTTGCTGCCGCTCGCCCCGTACGGGACGTCGAAGGTCTGCGGGGAGGAATACCTCGCGACCTGGAACCGCCTGTACGGCACGGCGCACGTGTCGCTGCGACTCGGGAACGTCTACGGCCCGAGGCAGATGCCGCACGGCGAGGCGGGCGTCGTCGCCATCTTCATGGGCCTGCTGCGCGACGGCGGCGCGCCGACGATCTTCGGCGACGGCAGCCAGACCCGCGACTACGTCTACGTCGGCGACGTCGCAGAGGCGATGCTGCGCGCGCTCGAGTCGAACGGCAGCGTCTACAACATCGGCACCGGCGTCGAGACGTCGGTCGTCGGCCTGTACGACGCGATCCGGGCCGCAGCCGGCATCGACCGCGAGCCGACGTTCGTGGCCGCACGCCTCGGCGAGCTCCAACGCAGCGTCCTCGACCCCTCGCTGGCCGAACGCGAGCTGGGCTGGCGTCCTCGTCAATCCCTTGGCGAGGGGTTGGCCAAGACGTGGTCCTGGATCTCTTCCTAGCAGGATCGGACGCGGGACCGGCGAAACCGACCGGGCCGTGGAGCGTGTCGAGCACTACACCGAGCCTTTCCCGTGGCGGACGGCGACGCTCGTCGCCTCGGCCGTCGCGACGCTCGAGCTCCTCGGGCTCATCGTGGTCGGTGCGTTCGTCCTCGCGCACCCGTTCCGGCACGCGACGAAACACACGACGACCACGCCCGCGACCGTCGTCCACCATGCGGCGCCGGTACGCCACATCGTTCCCGTCCCCGCGAAGGACCGCGTCGCGCCGATCCGGCCGCACCCGCTTCGCGCGCGCTCGCTCATGCGCGTGCTCGTCCTCAATGCGAACGGCGTGCAAGGCGCGGCGCATGCCGAGGCTGCGCGCCTGCAGGCGCTCGGCTATCCCATCGGCGGAGCGGCGAACGCGCCGAGCCACCACTACTCCCAGTCGATGGTGATGTTCGTCCCCGGGTATCTGAAGGAAGCGCGCCGGCTCGCGCACGACGCCGGCATCCGGCTCGTGGCGCCGGTGGACGGATTGACGCCGTCGACGCTCAGTGGCTCGCGGCTGGTCGTCCTGCTGGACAGCTAGGCGGCCACACCTTCAACACCTTGTGCCGGGCCTGGTCGAGCCGGCCGCACGGCGTGCCGGCGGGCCCGTAGCGGTCGTACTTCCAGGCGTTGCTGTACGCGAGGTACGCCTCCGGGTAGAGCTTTCGGCCCCAGAAGAAGTCGCCGAACTCGAACCAGACGGTGGAGTTCTCCGGCTCGAGCGAGACCGCGTCGCGGTAGAGCTGCAGAGCCCGCTTGGGGCTCAGGACCTCCTCGAAGGCAGCCCACTCGGTGAGAACGTCGGTCGAGAGCGGGTCGTACGCGTGCGCGTGCTTGACCTGCGCGACCGACGCTGCCGTTGCGAGCTGTCGCTGTGCGAGCCACGGTGCCGCGAGCGAGTAGATCGCGCCGAGCGAGAAGAGCACCGCGGCGGCGGCGAGCAGCGGCCGCCGCGCGGGCGCCGGCGGTGCGGAGCCGCGCACGACGAGCGCACCGACGACGAAGAGCAGCGGGCCGCATGTTGCGACGTAGTCCCAGTCGGTGTCGGCGACGAGGTGTGCGAGGAACGCGGCCGCGCCGATCGCGAGCGCAGTCACCGCCGCACGCTCGGCCCCTCGTGCGCGCATGCGTGCGCGTGTGACCCCGAACACGGCTGCGACGGCTGCCGCGACAAAGAGCAGCAAGCCGACGATCCCGGTCTCGCTCAGGAACTGAAGCGGAACGTTGTGCGGCTCGGTCGTCGTCACCAGGCTCGTACGCCGGAGCAGCAGGTCGGTGAACTGGAACGTCCCCGCGCCGGTGCCGCCGCCGGGGTGGCGCACGAACGCATGCCACGCCTCCTGCCACCACGTCCAGCGATTGCTGGAGTTGAGGCTGCCGAAACGGCTTTGCCCCGACCCGATCTGGCTCGACACCGGATTGGCGAAGGCGTGCCAGATGCGCGTCGCGAACACTGCCGCGACCACGACCAGCGCGACGGCGGCGACTGCAGCGGCGAGCGCGGCCGCGCGCTCGATCCGGCGGCGACTCGCGTCGGAGACAGGCATCCGCCGGCGCGCGAGCGCGGCCGAGCCGGCGACGGCAGCTGCTCCGGCCAGGACCGCGAGTGCGAAGATCCAGCCGTCGTGCGCACGCACGGCATGCGGCTGCGCGTCCTTCGTGATCCCGGGCAGCACGAGCGCAATCCCGAAGACGGCCGCTGCGCCGCCGCCGGCGAGCACCACGGCCGCGAGGCTCCCGACGCGGTCTTCCGTGAGGAAGATCCAGGCGAGGGCGGCGAGGCACGCGAGCGCGACCCCGTAACGCGAGTACGTGAGCAGCACCGTCAGGCCGGCGCCGTACAGGAGAACCGCACCGGCCGCGTATCGCCGCGACGCGAGCCACAGCGCGACCGGCACCGCGACGGCGGCGAGCAGCGCGAGCTCGTTCCAGTAGTCGAGCGGCGCGCGCAGGCGCGCGAGACGCCCGTAGTCGGAGTAGAGCGACGGCACGCACTTCGCGAGCAGCGCATAGCCGAGCAAGAGTCCGAGGAGGAGCGCCGCGCCGCGCGCGAGGGATTCGGCCGGCCGCTGCAGCAGCGCCGCCGAGAATGCGCCGAGGAGCGCGAACGCTGCGTACACGAGCGTCCGGTTCGTGTACTGCCACGTGTCCTCGGGCGAGACCGACCAGAGAGTCGTGACGCCGACCCACAGGGCGAGGCCGAAGAGCGCGGCAAGGAAACCGGCGCCGACTGCGTCGAGCCTCGGGGTTGGCAGCGCACCGACGAGGACTGCGGCTGTGGCGGCCGCGGCAGCCACGAGCGCGAATGCTCCGATCCACACGAACGACGAGAGCGTCGTCCCCCGAGCGAAGAAGAATGCCGCGAATACCAGCGCGCCCCCCGCTGCTGCGACGACTCCCGCGGTCGACCGCCGTTCGACCAGAGCGCGCACCGGCGAGGACGCTAGCATTGCCAAATTGCCGCCGACGGCCCGTTCACAAACGGTTTACATGGTCGTTACGCCGAGAACACCGCCGTTGGGGAGACTGACCAGTGAGGGTCGCACCACGGACGTTTGACCTGTCCGCGATTGGAGCACGGGAGACGATGATGCTGACGAGACGTTTCATACCGAAGACGGGGCTGGCCGCCGCCGTCGTCGTCTCGGCGATCGCACTCGTCGCCGCCGGCGCGCCCGCTGCCTCGGCAGCGCCCGCAGCGACGCAGACAGCGACGAGCAACTGCTGGCTCCAGGTCGTGAACGACTGGCTCGCCCACGGCCAGGTCACCGGTCTCTACCCGATCCCCTGCTACACGCAGGCGATCCAGCACTTGAGCGCCTACCCCGACATCAAGCAGTACTCGAGCGCGATCGACGACATCCACCGCGCGCTGCTCGCCGCCATCCATGAGGAGCGCGGCAACGGCGCCGGGGGCAGCCTCGGGCTCGGCGGTGGCGGAGGCGGAGGCATTGGCGGTGGCGGTGGTGGCGGCGGCAGCGGCGGAGGCGGCTCGGGCGGAGGGTCCGGCCAGACCAAGGGCATCCTCCACACGCTCGCAGCCGACCTCGGCCCCGGGAACGCCCAGTCGATTCCGCTCCCGCTGCTCGTGCTCGGCGGCCTCGCGCTTCTTCTGTTCTTGACCGCAGCCGCCACGTGGTTCACGCGGCGCCTCCAGGGCCGGCGGGGCACCCCCGCGCCCGCTCACGCACCCGCGGCTAGCTCCGTCCGACCCAAGCCCTAACCTCCGGTCCCCCTCGGGCTTCTAGCCAGGCTCGGCGGGGACGTCGAGCACATCAACAGGGCTACAGTGGAAGGGGCCGGCCATGGCGAGCGTAGAGCAACACGACACGACGGATCCGACGACCGACGAGGTGGTCAACACCGTCACAGACGAGGGAGCTCGCCTTGGCGTGCGCCGGTTCTTCACGATCCCCGGGCGCGACCCGTTCGACGAGATCGAGTGGGAGAACCGCGACGCCGTCATCCCCGGCCGCAACGGCCCGGCTTTCGAACAGCGCGCCGTCGAATTCCCCAAGTTCTGGTCGCAGACCGCGACCAATATCGTCGCCCAGAAGTACTTCCGCGGCCGGCTGAGCTCGCCGGAGCGGGAGTCGAGCGTCAAGCAGATGGTCGGCCGCGTGGTCGACACGGCGGTCGCCTGGGGCACCCAGGGCGGCTACTTCGCCGACGACGACGAGCGCGACACGTTCGCAGCCGAGTTGAAGGCGATCCTCGTCAACCAGTACGCCTCGTTCAACAGCCCCGTCTGGTTCAACGTCGGCTTCGAGGAGAAGCCGCAGTGCTCGGCGTGCTTCATCCTCTCCATCGACGACTCGATGGAGTCGATCCTCGATTGGATCCGCCGCGAGGGCGTCATCTTCCGGGGCGGCTCCGGCTCGGGCATCAACCTTTCCAAGCTGCGCTCGTCGAAGGAACAGCTGTCCAAGGGCGGCTACGCGTCGGGGCCGGTCTCGTTCATGCGCGGCGCGGATTCAAGTGCGGGCACGATCAAGTCGGGCGGCAAGACGCGGCGCGCGGCGAAGATGGTCGTGCTCGACGTCGACCATCCCGACGTCGAAGAGTTCATCTGGTGCAAGGCGAAGGAGGAGCGCAAGGCGCGTGTCCTCGAGCAGGCGGGCTACGACATGTCGCTCGACTCGCCCGACTGGGCCTCGATCCAGTACCAGAACGCGAACAACTCGGTTCGAGTCACCGACGCGTTCATGGACGCGGCGGCCGAGGGCAGCGAGTTCACCCTCACTGCCCGCACCGACGGCGCGGTCGTGTCGACCGTCGACGCGCGCGACCTGCTCCGGCAGATCGCTGCAGCCGCGTGGGAGTGCGCTGACCCGGGCGTCCAGTACGACACAACGATCAACAGCTGGCACACGCTGCCGAACACCGGCCGCATCAACGCGTCCAATCCGTGCTCGGAGTACATGTCGATCGACGACTCCGCGTGCAACCTCGCGTCGCTCAACCTGATGAAGTTCCGCCGCGAGGATGGCGAGCTCGACGTCGAGGCGTTCGAGCACGCGTGCGACGTCGTGTTCCTCGCGCAGGAGATCCTCGTCGGCTACTCGTCGTATCCGACGCCCGAGATCGAGCGCAACGCGAAGCGTTTTCGGCAGCTCGGCCTCGGCTACGCGAACCTGGGCGCGCTGCTCATGGCCCGCGGCCTCCCGTACGACTCCGACGAGGGCCGGGCGTACGCGGCGGCGATCACGGCGCTGATGACCGGCCGCGCGTATCGCAAGTCGGCCGAGATCGCCTCGCGCATGGGGCCGTTCGACGGCTACCAGGTGAACCGCGCGCCGATGATTGGCGTGATCGCGAAGCATCGTGCTGCGGTCGGAAACATCGAGAACTCGGACGTCGTGCCGACCGATCTGCTGACCGCGTGCCGGAAGGCGTGGGACGACGCGCTCAACCTCGGCGAGGTGAGCGGCTTCCGCAACGCGCAGGCCACGGTGCTCGCACCGACCGGGACGATCAGCTTCATGATGGACTGCGACACCACGGGCGTCGAGCCCGACTTCTCCCTCGTCAAGTCGAAGCGGCTCGTCGGCGGCGGCGAGATCACGATCGTGAACAAGACGGTCCAGGCCGGCCTCGAGAAGCTCGGTTACGCGCCGCGTGAGGTGGACGAGATCGTCGCGTTCGTCGACGAGCGGAACACCGTCGTCGGCGCGCCGTACGTGAAGGCCGAGCACTTCCCCGTGTTCGACTGCGCGGTCGGCGACCGGGCGATCCACTATCTCGGCCACGTGAAGATGATGGGCGCGGTACAGCCGTTCATCTCGGGAGCGATCTCGAAGACGGTCAACCTGCCAGAGACGGCGACGGTCGAGGACGTGATGAGCCTCTACATCGACGCGTGGAGGCTCGGCGTGAAGGCGATCGCGATCTACCGCGACAACTGCAAGGTCGCGCAGCCGCTGTCCAGCTCGAGCTCCGAGACCGCTTCGGCGACGCCGCCGGTGCTCGTGCGCGAGCGCAAGCGGCTCCCGCTCGACCGCACCGAGGTCGGCCGGAAGTTCCAGGTCGGCGACCACGAGGGCTACATCCACGTCGGTCTCTACGACGACGGCAGCCCCGGCGACATCTTCGTCGACATCGCGAAGGACGGCACCACGATGGCCGGCCTGATGAACTCGCTGTGCCTCGCCGTCTCGATGGGCCTGCAGTACGGCGTGCCGCCCGAGGTGTACGTCTCGAAGCTGTCGCACATGCGCTTCGAGCCGAGCGGCATGACGAACGACGCAGACATCCGCGCAGCGAAGTCGATCGTCGACTACATCTTCCGCTGGTTCGGGAAGAAGTTCCTCACGCCCGAGCAGCAGGAGGAGGCCGGCATCCTTTCGCCGGAGGTCAAGGCGATGCTCGCAGACCGCTACGCGAACGGCGGCGAAGCGCCGGCTCCGACAGAGGCTCTCACGCCCGGCCAGACGGCGCTCTTCAATTCATGGGAGGACGCAGTCGAGTGCGCCCGCTGCGGCGGCCGCATGATCCGCACCGGCTCGTGCTACACGTGCCGCGACTGCGGCACGAACACCGGCTGCAGCTGAGCCCAAGGCTCAGCGGCGATGTGACCCGAAGGCCCCGGCGACGGGGCCTTCGGTCTTTAGAGATCGCGGGCGTTTTACCTGGCGCTGACGGTTCAGAGGTTTTGGCCGTTCACGGACGCGGGAACCGCTCTTTGATGCTTGCTCCAGACCGATCCTTCCCGAACGGCAGCCCGGTCTGCGACTACTGGCTGAGCCGCTGCGAAGGCTTCACGGTGCGTGCCGGCCACCGCACGCTCGGCGTCGTCGAGGCAGTCGCGCACGAGAGGAGCGCCGGGCGTGCCGACATGATCGTGCTGCGCCGGCCGCATCGACGCCGTCGCGCGCTGGACGCAGATGAGGTGCTCGCGGTCGTCCCTGCGCGCAAGATGCTGCTCGCCCGCCGCCATCAGCACGCAAAGCTGCTCGTTCAACACACGGCCCACCAGGTCGAGCATGGGGTCGCGGTCGCGACGCCGATCGTCGCCGACATCGTGCTACGGGCCGCGTCGGCGGTGTGGAGGTTCGCCCGCTGGGCAGCCGCCGAGCTGCGCCGCGAGGTGGCTCGACTCACACGCCTTGCTGCGACTGAGATCCACGAGCGCAACCTGCAGCGCGCCGCGCCGGACACGGGCCGAGCGCACCGCGTCGCGAACGAGTATCGCGCCGCCAGTACGCGCGGCCGCGATTGAGTCAGCAGCCGCTCGGTCGAGGACGGAACGTCGGCCCGACTGTGACCCCGTCGCGACGGGCCAGCGCTGCGAGCTTCGCGCGGTAGACGACCATGTCCGCGTGCTGCCAGTCGGCGTGCGTCTGGCAGCGCCACGGCGCGTACAGCTCCTTGTGCAAGGGGCTCGTCAGGCTCTCGTTGTGGCCGATCACGTTCGCGAGCGGAATCCTGTACCGCCACATGAGCCACACGGTGAGCGCGAGCGACGAGCGCATCTGCGCCGCGTCCTGCATCACCTCCGCGTCGGAGAGGCCCACATGCTCGATCCCGATCGCCACCCAGTTGAGCCCGACGGTGTGGCGGCACATGACGTTCAGCGGCACGAGCTGGTAGATGGTGCCGTCGCGGTCGATGACGAAATGGGCGCACGTGCCCGGCAGCTCGTGCAGCTCGGAGTCGGGGACGTCGGCCGCAAACGTGTTGTAGACGGACGAGAACGAGTTGGTCGCGGTCACGTGCTCGACGATCGCGTGCGGGTGAAGCACCCACGAGTTGATGCCGTAGTGCTTCTCCGAGTACGCCGCCATCTCCGTGCGGCGCGTCGCCCCGTACGGGATCGGCTTCCACACGATGTGCGGCTTCGGCGGCGCCGCGAGCGCGAGCGCGGCGAGAGCAAGAGCGATCACCGCAGCCGGTATACCCGGTCCGCGACCTCCTCGACGTCCCAGCGCGCGAGGAATCCCGCGGCGGCCGGCCGGCCGGGATCGGCAAGGAGCACGTCACGCGCGTGGAGGCGCGGCAGCAGTTCGAGGAGCGCATTCGCGTTGCGTTCCTCATACAGGAGGTCGGCCCCGAGTACGAGATCCCACGGCGCACCATCGAGCAGCGGAGCGGGCTCGTCCCAGCGCACGCGCTCAGCCCGCAGCACGATCTCGTTTCTGGCAGCGTTCTCCCGCAAGAGCGCGACCGCCTCGTCGGCCCAGTCGGTGGCAAGCACGTCGGCGCCGCGCAACGCCGCGGCAAGCGACGGCAAGCCGAGGCCGGCACCGAGCTCGAGCACGCGCTTGCTGCCGAGATCGAGCTCGGCCACGACGCGCGCGAGCGCGGCGCCGCTCGGCCACAACTCCGCCCAGTAGGGCATGAACTCGTCCTCGCCGAAGGCCTCCTCGTCGATCAGATCGTCGGCGCTCGGCGGCCGGAGCAGCGTGAGCGGCCGGCCCGCAAGATCGAAGGGCTCTTCGATCAGAGAGCGGCGAAGAGATCGATGTGGACGCCGTCCGGGTCCGCGAGCTGCGCATAGCGGTGACCCCAGAACGCGTCCCACGGCTCTTTCACGCCCTCGAAGCCGGCAGCCAAAACGCGGGCGTACGTCTCGTCGACATCCGCAGGGCTGTCGCACGCAAACGCGAGCGCGACCTGGTTGCCGGTCGCGCGCTGCCAGTCCGGCCAGAAGCTGCGGATGACATCCTCGGTGTCGAACATCAGGCGCATTCCGTTGGCGAGGGTCGCCTCGACGTGATCGTCGCCCTCGGCGATCTCGACGCCGAGCAGGCGATAGAAGGCGCGCGTTCGCGCCAGGTCGGCCGAGACGATCCCGATCGCGTCCAACTGCGGCACAGCCAGGACGCTAACCGATAGCGTCGCGGGCATGCGCTACCGCCAGCTCGGCTCCAGCGACCTCCAGGTCTCCGAGATCAGCCTCGGCTCATGGCTGACCTACGGCGGCGGCGTCGGGAGCGACCAGGCCGAGGCCTGCGTCGCGAAGGCGTTCGAGGTCGGCATCAACTTCATCGACACCGCGAACGTCTACGCCGGCGGCGCTGCCGAAGAGTTCCTCGGCCAGGTGCTCACCGGGAGGCAGCGCGACTCGTACGTGCTCGCGACGAAGGTCTTCTTCCCGATGCCGGACGGCGGCCGCGGGCTCTCGCGCGCGCAGATCGTCAAGCAGATGGACGCGTCGCTCGCACGCCTGCGCACCGACTACGTCGACCTGTACCAGTGCCATCGCTACGACTGGGACACGCCGCTCGAGGAGACGATGGAAGCGCTCACCGAGGTCGTGCGGCAGGGCAAGGCCCGCTACATCGGCTTCAGCGAGTGGCCGGTGGACAAGATCTCCGAGGCGCTCGCACTTCCGAACGTCGAGAAGTTCGTCTCCAGCCAGCCGCAGTACTCGATGCTCTGGCGCGGCCCGGAGCGCGACGTCATTCCATTCTGCTCCGAGCACGGCATCTCGCAGATCGTCTGGTCGCCGCTCGCGCAGGGCGTCCTCACCGGCAAGTACAAGCCGGGCGAGCCGCCGCCGAAGGACAGCCGCGCGGCGGCGGAGAGCATGAACTACTTCTTCGACGACCGCCTGCGCGCGGACAGATTGCTCGAGCAGGTGCAGGAGCTCGGGAACGTGGCGAAGGATCTCGGCATCTCGACCGCGCAGCTCGCGCTCGCCTGGGTGCTTGCGCGAGCCGAACGTCGCCTCCGCGATCATCGGCGCCTCGCGCCCGCAGCAGGTGGAGGACAACGCTGCCGCGAGCGGCGTCGACCTCGACGGCGCGACGCTCGCGCGCATCGACGAGATCCTCGACGGCTCCGTCGCGTACGAAGGCCCGGCGAGCTAACGCGGTACGACCTTGCCGGGATTGAGAATCCCGGCAGGATCGAAAAGCTCCTTGATGCCGCGGTAGAGATCGAGCAGATCCGGATGCTCGCGGGCGAGGTATCCGAGCTTGCCGTAGCCGATGCCGTGCTCGCCCGTGCAGGTGCCGCCGCGCGCGAGCGCGTCCTCGACGAGCGCTGTGTTCAGCGCCTCCGCCCGCCCAACCGACTCGGCGTCGGTGGGGTCGAGCAGGAACGCGAGGTGGAAGTTGCCATCGCCGACGTGGCCGACAATGCCGCCGCGGAGGCCTGAGGCATCGAGCGCCGCGCGAGCATTCTCGATCGCCGGGGCCAGCTCCGAGAGCGGCACGGCGACATCAGTCGTCATCGCCTTCGATCCGGGCGCGAGTGCGAGGGACGCCATCAGCGCGCTGTGCCGCGCCTCCCACATGCGCGCACGCGCCGTCGGGTCGGTTTCCGACTCGAACGCGGTTGCACCCTCGTCCTCGGCGAGCTCGCGCACCTCATCAACCTCGCCCGACAGTTCGAGGAAGAGATACGGCGACTCGGGGAACGTCGTTCCTTTGAATGCGTTGAGCGCCGCGATCGTCGTCGAGTCCAGCAGCTCGCAGCGCGTCACGAGGACGCCGGCGCCGATGATGGCGGCCGCTGCACGGCAGGCCGCCTCCACCGACGGGAACGCAGCGCGCGCGACGATGATGCGCTCGGGGATCGGGTGCAGGCGCAGCGTCAGCTCGGTGATCACCCCGAGCGTCCCCTCCGATCCGACGAAGAGCTCGGTGAGGTTGTAGCCCGCTGAAGTCTTCACCGCTCGCGTCCCGGTGCGCACCACGCGGCCGTCGGCGAGCACGACCTCGAGCGCAAGCACGTGCGCGCGCATGCCGCCGTAACGAACGGTCGTCGTCCCACTCGCGTTGGTGGCCGCCATGCCGCCGAGCGTCGCGTCCGCACCCGGGTCGACCGGGAACCAGAGGCCCTGCGGGCCTGCAGCCGCCTCCAGTTGCGACCGGGTCGCTCCCGCCTGCACCGTCGCGGTCAGATCCTCGGGCCGCACGGCGACGATCCGGTTCATCCGCGTCAGGTCGAGGCTGATCCCGCCGTGCAGCGGGATCACGTGCCCCTCGAGGCTCGTGCCGGCGCCGAATGCGACGACGGGAACGCCGGCCGCGTTCGCGTGTGCGAGCACGGCCGACACTTCCGCCGTCGACTCGGCGAAGACGACGACGTCGGGACGATGCGGCTCGTGGTAGCTGAGGTCGCCGGCGTGCTGGTCGAGCACGGACTCGACCACGCTCACACGGCTCTCGTCCGGAACGAGCCTCAGGAGCTCGGCACGGAGGTCGGCTGCGACCGCCACGCCGGGAAGCGTATGTCAGCTACCGGGACGCCTGAAGCCGCTTGTGCACGTTCCCTTCGTCTCGAGGGTGATGGCGACATTCGTCGCCTTGACGGTGAGCCCCTTGTCGGTGCTCGTGCCACGCACGAACGCGCACGTCTTCACCGTGATCTTGGAAGCCGCCACGGTGATCGTGTGCGTGAGCGACGTCTTCGACGACACGCTGACGGTCGTGGTGCGCGGCGCAGACGATCCGAACGACGTCCCCTTGACGGTCAGGGTCGAGCCGCTCACCTTCGTCAGCGACCCGAAGGCGAAGCCGAAGTTGGCGTTGCCGCCGAAGCCGCCGCCGCCCGGCGGGCGCTGGCCCGTCGGAGGCGTCGTGCCAGGCGGCCGGGTGCCGCCCGTGCGCCCGCCGCGACCGAAGCCGCCCGTGCAGGAGCCCTTGACCGGTTGCGAGATCGTGATCCGCGTGGCCGCGACGACGCCCTTCGCGTTTCGCGCGCCGGTCGCCATCACGCATGCGCCGACCTTCAGGCTCGATTTCGGCGCGACCGCCTGCTCGGTGATCTTCGCCGAGCCGGTCGAGATGAGCGACTTTCCGGACGGGCTGAGCGTCGTCGTGATCGTGAACGTCGTGCCCTTGACCGAGACGACGGGACCGAACAGGGAGCCCTGCACGGGCGATGCCGCCGAGGCCACAGGAACCAGAACGAGCGCGGCCGCCACCGCCACAATGCCACTACGAATCATCATCCACCTCCACTCGAGCTGCTACCCCCGCCGAAGCCGGTGGCGCCGCCGTTGCTGTTGCTGTTGCCGCCGCCGAACCCGGTCGCACCGCCGCTTCCGCCGCCGAAACCGCCGGCCCCGCCCGCGCCTCCGAGCGAGATCGAGCTCGCGGCCACCGTGCCGTTCTTCTGCGTCGTGCCGCGCACGACGACGGAGTCGCCGGGCCGGACGTTCTTCACCGTCCCCGAAACTGTCCTCGACACCTGAGACGCGGCCGACGTCGTCACCTTGATCGTGTTGCCGGTCGTGTCGGTGATGTAGAGGGTCGAGCCCTTGATCAGCGTGACGGTGCCGATGGTCGCGCCGCCGGCGAAGCTTCCACCGCTTCCGCCGCCGGCGCCGGTGCGAAACCGGGACGCGAACGCCGATGCTCCCGTTCCTGCGCCGGTTCGCGCGGCAGGCGTCGAGCTCGAGCCGAGATGCTTCTGCGCCTCGGCGCCGCCGATGAACGCGGCCGCGCCGACGATGGCGACGGCGAGCGCGAGCGTGACGCGCGGCATCTTGCGCCGACGGGAGATCGCCAGCGCCTCGAGCTCGGCCGCGACGTCGTCGTCGCCCTCGTCGTCGGGCACCGGCAGGCTGGTGTCGATCGTGCTCATTCCATGCTCCTATTCGTAACGCAGTGCTTCGATGGGTCTGAGGGCCGCTGCGCGGTTGGCGGGATAGATGCCGAAGAAAAGGCCGACCGCGACGCCCACGCCCAGCGCAAGCAGTACCGAGTACAGCTGCACGACGGGCTGGACGCCGACGATCTTGAAGAAGCTTCCGACGAGACCGGCGGCGACGCCGACGACGCCGCCGAAGATGGAGAGCAGGACGGCCTCGGTGAGGAACTGGCCGAGAATGTCGCCACGGCGGGCGCCGAGCGCCTTGCGGATCCCGATCTCACGGGTCCGTTCCGTGACGGTGACGAGCATGATGTTCATCACTCCGATCCCGCCGACGAGCAGCGAGATGGCGGCCACCGCCGCGAGCAGCACCGTGAACACGTGGTTCGTCGACGCGGTGGTCTGCAGGAGCGATGCCTGGTTCTGCACGCGGAAGTTCGCCGTGCCGTTGGACGAGTGGTTCGGCGTGAGGATGTCGGTCGCCTCCGCCTCGGCTGCGTTCACCTGGCCGGAGGACTTCGCCTCGACGATGATCTGGCTGAGCCCGCCCGTGACGCCGGTGATGAGATCCTGCGTCGTCGTCAGCGGCGCGATGGCGATGTCGTCCTGGTCCTGGATGCCGTTCGAGCCCTTGGGCGTGAGGACGCCGATGACCTGGAAGCCGATGCCGTTCAGCTTGATCGTCTGGCCGAGCGGGTCCTGGCTCCCGAAGACGTTCTCGACCACGGTCTCCCCGAGGACGACGACCCGTGCATGCTGCGCCTCTTCCTGCGCCGTGATGAACGTGCCCGCCTCGACCGGTGACTTCCGCGCCTCCTCGTAGGACGGCGTCGTGCCGACGAACTGGCTGGGCGAGTAGCTCGCCGATCCGAAGGTGGCGGTGACGCTCCCGTTCACGACCGGTGTCACCGATTTGATGTCCGGAGCCGCGTTCTGATCCTCGAGTGCCTTGACGTCTTTCGTCGTGAACTGCGTGAAGGAGCTCTGCGCGCCGCCCGAGCCGCGACCGAAGCTGAAGCCGGGCATGATCGACACGACGTTCGTCCCGAGCGCCTCGATGCGCTGCTGCACCGCGGCGGAGGACCCGTTGCCGACCGCGACGAGGATGATGACGGCGGCGACGCCGATGGTGATGCCGAGCATCGTCAGCATCGAGCGGAGGCGGTTGGCGAGGATGCCCTGTATCGCCATCCGGAGTGCTTCCGCGGCGGTCACGCGCTCATCACCACCGTCTTGGCCTCGTCGGACTCGATGAGGCCGTCCGCAATGTGGACGACGCGCTTCGCGTACGCGGCGACGTCGGGCTCGTGCGTGATCATCACGATCGTCCTACCGCTGGCATTGAGGCGCGTGAAGATCTGCATGACCTCCGCGCTCGCAGCGCTGTCGAGGTTGCCCGTCGGCTCGTCTGCGAGCACGATTGCCGGCTCGGTGACGATCGCGCGCGCGATCGCCACGCGCTGTTGCTGCCCGCCGGAGAGCTCCGAGGGCACGTGGTGCATGCGGTCGGCGACGCCGACGGCCGCCAGAGCTTCCTCGGCCCGCCGCTTGCGCTCCGCCTTCGGCGTGCGCGCGTAGATGAGCGGCAGCTCGACGTTGCGCAACGCGCTCGTGCGCGGGATGAGGTTGTAGGCCTGGAACACGAAGCCGATTTTCCGGTTGCGGACGAACGCGAGCTCGAACTCGTCGAGACGGCTGACGTCGAGGCCTTCGAGGAGATACCGCCCTTCGGTCGGGACGTCGAGGCAGCCGATGAGGTTCATGAGCGTCGACTTGCCGCTGCCCGACGCGCCCATGACGGCGATGAAGTCGCCGCGCTCGACGCGTAGATCGATACCGCGCAACGCCTGCACGGCGATGTCGCCCGTGCCGTACGTCTTCGTGACGCGCTCGAGGACGAGCGTTGCGCGGCGCCGCGGGCGGCTCATCCGCCGAATCCACCACCGAAGAAGGCTGCGCCGCCGCCGCGCCGGCCGGTTCCGGTTGTCGCGCCGGTGGTGCCTGTGGTGCCGAACCCGGTGCTGCCGGTCGTGGCGAGAGACACGGAGGGGAGCACGACGCTCTCGTTCGCCTTCAGGCCGCTGAGGATGGCCGTGGACGAGTCGCCCTGGAGACCGGCGACGACAGGCACGCTCACCTGCTTCCCGTTCTGCAGGACGGTGACGGTCGCCGCGGCTCCGCTCCCGCGCACCGCGGCGGTTGGGACGTGTAGGACGTTGTCCGCCTCGCCGACGACGACGTCGACGTTCCCCGTCATGCCGGACTTCAGGCCGGGCTCGCTGCGATCAAGTGCGAACGTGACGTTGTAGGTGACGACGCCGGAGGTGGAAGTCGCCGTGCCTGCGATGGCGATGATGTGCGCCGCAAGCTCGACCGTCGGCAGCGCGTCGACGGTGACGGTCGCCGGCTGGCCGACGCGGAGCTTCGCCGTGTCGGTCTCGGCGAAGCCGGCGACGAGCTGCATGCCGTTGATGCCGGTGAGCGTGACGAGACCCGTCGACGAGCCACTGCCGGAAGAGCCGGCGGCAGACGACGAGCTCGAGACGGCGGAGTTGCCGCCGCCCGACTCCGCCGTGCCGACGGTGCCGTTGACGGAGGCGACGGTGCCGGCGATCGGCGCGCGCAGCTCCGTGTCCGACACCCCCTTCTCGGCGGTCGTGAGGTTGACCCGCGCGTTGACGACGCTCGCGTTCGCTCCGGCGAGCGCGGCGGCCGTCGGGGGCGCCTGCTTGACCGCGACGCCCATGCGCGCCGACGTCACCGAAAGCTCGTCGGACGACACTGTCTGCGCATCGCGTGCGGCGCCCGCTGCGGCATTCAGCTTCGCGGTGCCGAGCGCGGTGCGGTCGGAGGCGATCTTCGCCTCGTCGGCCTGGATGGCCTTGGAATCGCTCTGCATACCTGTGAGCGCGCTCTGGTCGTTCGTGAGCGTGGTGTTGTCCTGGCTGATCGCGTAGCTGTCGGCGTTCTGCGTCTTCGAGAGCGAGGTGAGCGAGGCCTGGTCGCTCTCGACCGCGGACCTGTCGTTCGCGACTGCGGCGGTGTACTGCGCGATCCCCGGGTTGTTGTGCGCGGTCTGCGCCGCGGTCAGGCTCGTCTGGTCGGCGGAGAGCTGGTTGTTGTCGGAGTTCTCCTGGGCCTGGAGGTCGAACTGGTGCTGCGAGTCGGACTGCTGCTTCGTCTGGTCGGCAGCGAGCTGCGTCTTGTCGTTCGCGATCGCGGCGTTCGCCGCGTCCTCTGTCGGGTACGTCGCGCGATCCTTCGACTGCTGGTAGAGGTCGACCTTCTCCTGCCCCTGATCGGTGCGGAGCGAGCTCGTCGACTGCGCGACGGACGCAGCGGACTGCCTCGCATCCTGCTTCTGCGTCGCCTTCGCATTCGCGAGCGAGTCCTTCGCCTGCGTGATCGAGAGGGCGTCCTGCTTTCGCTGCTGGGCGGTCTCGCCCGTGAGCGTCTCCTCGTACTGCGCCTGCGCGGTCGCGAGCGACGCCTGCGCCTGCTGCAACGCCTGCTGCGCGGTGGTGGAGTCGATGCGGCCGAGGAGCTGTCCCTGGCGCACGCGCTGCCCCGGCTTGACGGCGATCGAGGTGATCGTCCCCGCGCCGGTGAATCCGACGTTCAGCTCCTTCGCGGCCTGCAGCGCGCCGGTCGCCGACGTGGTCGAGAGGACGACACCGCGCGTCACCGTCGCCGTGCGGACGGCGGCCGGCGGTGTGCTCGTCCCGGCGACGACGAAGTAGGAGCCGACGCCCGCACCGATGAGCGCTGCGCCCAGGACCCCGTTCAGGAGGCCGAGGCTGCGGAGCGCGCCCGGGATGGCCCTGCGGCCGCGGACGGCTGGCAATCGGCTGGTGATGACGTTCATCGCGTACTCCTTCGCGGGGACGAGTTCCACCCCGGACGGTGCACGCAGTCCGTATGAACGAGATGAGAACCCCGGCCGGACCTCGATTCTTAGAAACCGATCTACCGAGACTCGCGGTCGGACGGGGTCACGCCGTCGGACGCCTGCCTCGGCTACTCGCCGCCCGGCGAAGGCATCCGAGCAAGCAGCACGGAATCTGCGAGCCCGTACTCGACCGCCTCCTCCGGAGAGAGGAACCGGTCGCGGTCGATGTCGACCATGACCTGCTCGACGTCCTTGCCGGAGTGAAGCGCGATGATCTCCGCGTACTTGCGCGTGATCGCAAGAATCTCGCGCGCGGCGATCTGGATGTCGGCGGGCGTCCCGCGGAAGCCACCCGACCCCTGATGAATCATCACCTTCGCGTTCGGGAGCACGTGGCGCTTGCCGGTCGCACCAGACGCGAGCACGAGCGCTCCGGCAGACATCGCCATGCCGATGCCGTAGGTACAGACGTCCGGTTTGACGAACTGCATCGCGTCGTAGATCGCGAAGCCCGCGTACGCGTCGCCTCCGGGCGAGTTGACGTACAGATGGATGTCCGCGTCCGGATCCTCCGCCTCGAGGAAGAGGAGCTGCGCAACGATGAGGTTGGCCGACTGCTCCGAGACCTCCGTTCCGAGGAAGACGATCCGCTCCCGCAGGAGCCGCGAGAAGATGTCGAAGGAGCGCTCGAAGCGCCCATCCGACTCCACCACCATTGGCACGAGTGCCGCCACGTCGTCTATAATACGCAACCATGGAGTTGCGCGTCGAGCGAGATGTCGTCTTCCCCGCCGAGCCGAACGAGGTGTGGGAGGCACTGACCGACCCGGAGCGGCTCGAGGAGTGGTTCGCGACCGAGGTCGAGCTCGACCCGGTGCCCGGGGGCGAAGGCGTCTTCCGCTGGGGCGACGGCGAGGAGCGCCGCGCCGTCGTGCGCGAGGCCGAGCCGGAGGAACGGCTCGTGCTCGACTGGGACGACGGCGGCGAGGTGGTGCTCGAGCTCGAGGAGGTCGAGGGCGGCACGCGCGTCCATGTCACCGAGACGTCGCCGGACTTCGCGGCGGCCCTCGAGCTGCACGCGCTCGCATGGGCACCCGTCAGGTAGATCTCGTCTTCGACGCGCTCGGCGATCCGGGGCGACGCGCCCTTGTCGCTTCCGTGGCTGACCGCGGCACCGCCACAGCCACCGAGCTCGCAGCGGAGCTGCCGGTGACGCGGCAGGCGGTGGCGAAGCAACTCGTCACGCTGTCGGATGCAGGCCTCCTGCGTGCGACGCGCGTCGGCCGCGAGACGCGCTACGCGGTGACGCCGCAGCCGCTCGGCGACGCGGCCGCCTGGCTCGTCGAGATGGGCGGGCGCTGGGACGAGCGCCTGGCGGCGCTCGGTCGGTCCCTGGCTAGGGCCCGAGCCGTTCGATAGCCCAGGCGTCGGCGTCGCGCCGATACCGGAACCGGTCGTGCAGCCGGCTCTCCCGGTGCTGCCAGAACTCCCACGCGTCCGGCACGAGCCGGAAGCCGCCCCACCATTCCGGCCGCGCCGGCTCCCCTTCCAGCTCGGCCATCCGTTGTTCGAGCCAGGCGCGCGATTCGACGGGCCTGCTCTGCGGGGAGGCGACCGCCGACCGCCGCGCGTCCAGCGGCCGCGCAGCGAAGTACGCGTCCGACTCCGCGGCTGAGATGGGGGCCACGGCGCCCTCGACACGCACCTGCCGCCCGAGCGGATCCCAGAAGAACAGGAGCGCCGCGCGGGGGTTCTCCTCCAGTTCGCGCCCCTTCCGGCTCGGATAGTGCGAGTAGAAGTCGATCCCGTCCTCGTCCGCGCGCTTCATGAGCACCATGCGCACAGACGGCCTTCCCGCCGCGTCGGCGGTCGCAAGGGCCATGGCCTCGGGCGCGCGCATGACCGGCCGCGCCTCCTCGAACCAGCGCTCGAACTGCGCCAGCGGATCGGAGGCGAGATCGGTGCGGCGCAGGGGCATCTCACGCTCACTCACTCAGGCCGGCTCTTCGCTCTGCTCCAGCAGGCCCTGCCCGAGGGCGTAGCGCACAAGCTCGGCGCGGGTGGTCAGCCGGAGCTTCTGCATGATGTGCGCGCGGTGTGTCTCGGCGGTTCGGACCGAGATGTACAGCATCTTCGCGATCTCCTGGTTCGTATGGCCGAGAGCGAGCAGCCGAAGCACCTCCCGCTCGCGGTCGGAGAGCGGGTCGGCGGCCGCGCGGGCATCGGCCTCCAACTCGGCTATCGCGAGCCGGGCCCCGAGCGTCGGGTGGACGTACCGGCCGCCCGCCGCGACCTCCCGCACTGCGGCGACGAGCTCGCTGTCGGCGGCCTCCTTGAGGAGGTAGCCGGTCGACCCGGCCGAGAACGCCTCACGCACGTAGTTCGGGTCGTCCTGCATGGAGAGCACGAGGACTGCGACCTTCGGAGCCGCCTCGAGGATCTCGCGAATGGCCTCCAGGCCGCTGCGGCCCGGCATGACGACGTCGAGGAGCACCACGTCGGGCTTGTGCAGCCGCACCAGGCGGATTGCTTCCTCTGCAGTGCCGCCCTCGTCCTCGACCGTGATGTCCTCCTCGGCCTCGAGCAGCAGGCGGAGGCCCGAGCGAACGAGCGCATGGTCGTCGACGATGACCACGCGAATCACGGAACCGACACCTCCTCGATGGTGAGCCGGCCACAGAGGAGAGCCACCATCGCGTCAGAGGCTGGCACGAAGCGCAGCTGGTCTCAAGGTTCCGGTGCCGAGCTCCGTGCTCGCCGGGACGAACTCGCGAACGATTCGGAGCACGAGCTCCGGTTCGTCGCTCAGCGGACTGAGGAGCTTGTTGCCCTTGAGCAGAGCGCGCCCGCGCGGTGCGGCATGGACGGCCAGGTCGCGCTCGGCGTAGCCACGCTCACGCAGGAGCGCGTTCGCAGCCTCGATCGCATCGGTTGCCACAAGGCCACGCTAACGGAAGAGATCGCGCTCCGGCGGGACCGGGATGTCCGTGGCCCGGCCGTCGCCCCGGACTTCGAGGCCCCGGACGATCGTCACCGGGACGCGGGCGAGCTTGCCGGAGACGAGATGCGCCGCGGATGCGATCTCATCCGCGACCGCGATGACGGTGTTCTGCAGCTCGTAGCCGATCGGGTCGCGCTCGCCCGCGAGGTCCTGGAGCGCGAGGACGCCGGCGGCCCCGATCGCGACGTCGACCGTGCCCTGCCGCCACGGACGCCCGAACGAGTCTGTGACGATCACGCCGACCTCGCGGCCCGTCCGCCCGCGCAGCTCCTCGCGGATGCGTGCCGCCGTCCCGTCGGGATCGATCGGAAGGAGCACGAGCGTTCCCGGCTCCGGCGCATTGGACGCGTCGACGCCGGCCGACGCGCAGATGAACCCGTGACTCGTCTCGCAGATGACGAGCGGGGGACGGACCCGGATGATGCTCTTCGCCTCGCGCAGGATGACCTCGATCCGGCGGGCCGCGTCGCCTCCCTCTCCGGCGATCTCGACGGCGCGCGGCGAGGGCTCGATGTCGTCCAGGCGCACGATCCGTCCTTCGATCTTCGAGATCGCCTTTTGCGCGATCACGACGACGTCGCGATCCTCGAGCTCCACGAGCTCGACGATGAGCGTCACGAGGTCGTCGCCCTCCTCGAGCTCGGGGATACCGGTGACAGGGAGGATCGAGACGCCGGTCACAGGCCGACGATGCGAATGCCGGCGTGACCCTTGTAACGGCGATTGAGGTTGACGATCACCGCGGTCATCCCCTCGAGCGCGCGAGCGCTCGTGAGCGGACCGGCATCGAGCGCGCGGCCCGAGACGGCCTTCGCCGCGAGCTCGAGGGCCAGATCCTTGGCCAGTGGATCGTCGCCGCAGACGAGTGCGTCGCCGTCGGCCTTGCCGCCGGCGAGCGATGCGGCGGCGAGCGAATGAAGGCCTGCGGCCACGGGCGCGCGCAGCACGTCCTGCGTGCGCTCCGCGATCGAGCGATCGTCCTCGGTGGGATGAATGCCGGACTTCGTGAAGCGCAGCTCGCTCGCGACGCTGAGGACGGGCGTGTCCCCGATCGCGTCCGCGAGCTCGGTCGCCGTCGGGATCGCTGCGTCCGCCTTCACCGCGAGCACGACGAGGTCGACGCCGCGGACCGCATCGGCGTTCGTCGCGCCGTCCGCGGCGCCGGCCTCCGACGCTTTCGCGCGCGCTCGTTCGGCGTCGCGCGAGCCGATGACGACGTGGTCTCCCGCTTCTGCAAGGCGTCGCGCGAGCGCGAGGCCGAAGTCGCCCGTTCCCCCGACGACGGCGACTCTCATGCCGGCACCGCACCGAGCGCGGCCTCGGCGAGGCGCCGCCGAGCGTCGTCGTCCACCATGAGCGTGCGCGTGACGATCGGCCGGACGTCGCCGAGCCCGTCCAGGTCCCCGGCGTCCGCCTCGTCGACGACGAGCGCGTCGATCAGCCCCTCGTAACAACGTGCAACGTGCGCAGGCGACGTGCCGCCTGCGAGACGCGCGAGCATGCGGTCGGCCGGGCCTTTCACCGCGCGTCCCGCGATGAGCGGGCTCACCGCGACGCACGGGACGGTGCGGGCGGCGACAGCGGCGCGAATCTCGGCGACGGCGAGGATCGGTGCGATCGAGACGTACGGATTGCTCGGAGCGAGGAGCAGCAGATCCGCATGCGTCAGCGCGTCGAGGACGCCCGGCGCCGCCGTTGCACTCTCCGCGCCCTCGAAGCGGAGGGCGTCAACGTCGTCGCGGTGGCCGCGCGACACGAACCACTCCTGGAAGGGGAACTCGCCCGCCGCCGTCGCGATCCACGTGCGCAGGCGGTCGTCGGTCGCAGGCAGCAGCCTCGTGCCGACGCCGAGCTCATGCGCGAGGCGTGCGGTGACGCGCGAAAGCGGTTCGCCCGCACGCAACGCCTGCGTTCGCACGAGATGGACTCCGAGGTCGAGATCGCCGAGCCGGAACCACGTCTCGCCGTTCAACGCGGCAACGCTCTCGAGAACGCGCCACGTCTCGCCCGCGCGTCCCCAGCCGCGTTCCTCGTCGTTGAGGCCGGCGAGCGCGTACAGGATCGAGTCGAGATCGGGCGACACATGCAGGCCAAGCACCTCGACGTCGTCGCCCACGTTGCCGACGACTGTGACGTCGTCGGCCGGGGCGGCGCCCACGACGCCCTGGACGAAGCGCGCGCCGCCGACGCCGCCGGACAGGACGACGACTCTCACTGCGCGGTCCCGGTGGAGAGCGCGGCGAGAGCGGCCTGTGTCCGCGGGCCGCAGCGGAGCTGCAGTCGCTCCAGGTCTGCGAGCGTGTCGACGTCCTCGGCGAGGTTCGGCACCGCAACGTTGACCGACTCGACGGGCAGCGCGCGGAAACGGCTCGCGCTGTCCGGCCCGTAGAGCGGCGCGAAGACCTCCGGCGCCGACAGGCCGAGCGCGTTCGTCGTGCCGTCGAGCGCCTCGACCAAGGCGAGCCCCTGCGAGGGAATTGCGGCCAGGAGCGCGCGCAGGTCGACAGGCACCACGCACGGAAGGTCGGCGTTGACGACGAGCACCTGCTCGTCGGCGGCGAGGTCGAGCGCTGCCGCCACCGCGGCTCCCTGGCCGCCGCCCGGATCGGCGACCGCCTCCGCTCCCGCCTCGCCCGCGAGCGCGGCGCCGGACTCGTCCGCGGTGACGACGAGCGTACGACCGACGACGACCGTAGCCGCGAGAACGTCGGCCAGCATCGCCAGGGACAGCTCGCGGCGCGTGCTCCGAGGCGCGTCCAGGCGCGTCTTCCCATCCGAGCCTGCGAACGGCACAACCACTGTCGTCATGGAGAGAGCGTAGTAGCGTGGCGGTGGTGAAGGTCAGGGCGACCCGCGAGCTGCCCGGCCCGGCGTGGGCCAAGCTCGACCAGGTGGAGATCACGCCGGCCGACGTTCCGGGGCCGGACGTCGACGTCCTCATCGTCGTCAACGAGCCCGTCGACCTGACGCTCTATCCGTCGCTCCGGCTGATCGCGAACTACAGCGTCGGTTACGACCGCATCGACGTCGCGACCGCGACCGCTCGCGGGGTCGCCGTGTCGAACACGCCCGGCGTGCTCGACTCCGCCACCGCCGACCTGGCGATGGCGCTCATGCTCGCGGCTCGGCGCGGCCTCGTCACGGGCGACCGGATCGTCCGCGAAGGCGGCTGGGCCGGGCTCAAAGACGGGCGCGAAGTGAGCGGCGCGACGCTCGGGATCGTCGGCCTCGGCCGCATCGGATCAGCCGTCGCCCGCCGCGCCGCAGGCTTCGACATGCGCGTCCTCCCCGTCCGTCGCAGCGAGGGCAACCTCGAGGCGGTCTTGCGCGGCTCCGACATCGTCACGTTGCACGTGCCGCTCATGGCCGAGACGCGAGGACTGATCTCGCGCGACCGGCTGGCGCTGCTGAAGGACGGCGCCACGCTCGTGAACACCGCGCGAGGCGGCATCGTCGACGAGGAGGCGCTCGTCGCCGAGCTCGTGTCGGGTCGGATCACCGCGGGCCTCGACGTCTTCGCGCACGAGCCGCACGTCCCGCACGAGCTCTTCGACCTCCCGAACGTCGTGCTCACGCCGCACATCGCGAGCGACACCATCGAGACGCGCGCCGCGATGACGCGCGTCGTCGTCGACAACGTCCTCGCCTTCAGGCGCGGCGATCCGCTCCCGAATCCCGTCCTTTAATACGCCTGGCCCGGGCGGCCGGCGCTGATCCACTCGCGCACCTCGAACCAGTGGCTCGAGCGCAGCGCGTCGGCCACGCGCCCGTCGGTGTGTGCGGCGTAGAAGACGTTGTGCTCGAGGTCGCAGCAGACGGCGACGTCGGCGAGCGAGACATCCTTGATCTGCATGAGCGCGTCGGCCGGAAGCTGCGCCTCCGCGACGGTGTAGTGCTTGAACTGGAGCTCGGGCGCGATCTCCATCAGGTCGGGCCAGTCGGGGCACGTGCGGCTGCTCACGTCCACCGTCCTTCGAGGCGCACGAGCCCACGTCCTTCATCTGCGGGATAGACAACGAACACGAGCGCGTCGTCGAGGGAGTGGTACTGCTGCTCGCCGCGTTCGTCGACGAGGTCGACGCGCAGATGCAGCCGGCCGTCGGCAAAGGGCGGCCGCTCGGACTCGAAGCGGAGCGGAAGGCGGCGCGTGTCGTCGTTCCAACCGTGCTCGCCCGTCGACACCGCGCCCGCGGCGACGAGGACGCCGGCATCGTCGCGCAGCTCCCAGCCGACCCGCGGCGGGGCGATCGCCGCATCCGCGGCCACGTCGAGCGCGATCGCGAGCGGCTCGCCGGCGAGGAGCTGGTTGCGCTCGTCGTCCCCGGCCCCGAACAGGCGTACGCGTTCGACGCGCGCGATCTCGCCGCCCCATTCCTTCAGGCCGGCTGCGCGCTCCTCGGGATTGCGCTCACCGGCGAGCATGCGCCGGTAGGCGACGACCGCCTCGTGTGTCGGGCCGTCGAACGCGACTCGCCCGTCGCTGAGCAGCACCGCACGGTCGCACAGACGCTCGACGGCGCCGGCGTCGTGCGAGACGAAGACGATCGTCCCCCCGCGCTGCTTGAACTCGAAGATCTTGCCGAAGCACTTTCGCTGGAAGGCCTCGTCGCCCACGGCGAAGACCTCGTCGAGCAGCAGGACGTCCGCTTCGATGTGCGACGCGATCGCGAAGCCGAGTCGCATGTACATCCCCGAGGAGTACGTGCGCACCGGAAGGTCGATGAAGTCCTCGAGGCCCGCGAAGGCGACGATCTCGTCGAGCTTCTCGCGGATCACGACGCGCCGCAGGCCGTGGATCGACCCGTTGAGGTAGACGTTCTCACGGCCCGTCATGTCGGGATGGAAGCCCGCGCCGAGCTCGAGCAGCGAACCGATACGGCCCCCGACGGCGACGCTCCCGGACGTCGGCTTGACGATTCCGGAGAGCAGACGGAGGAGCGTCGTCTTGCCGGAGCCGTTCCGCCCGACGAGGCCGATCGCGCTGCCGGGCTCGACTGCGAACGAGATGTCGCGCAGCGCCCAGACGTCCGTTCCGCGCGTCCGCCCGCGCGCGACGACGAGATCCTTCAGCGCGCGGCTCTCGCGTGGATAGACGCGGAAGCGACGCGCCGCATGTTCGACGGCGATCTCGCCCGGTTTCACAGCGTTCTCTTCACGATCGTGGCAAGCGTTCGCACGAATGCCGGATCGGCATTCGGCATCGCGATCCGCTCGAGCCGCATTCCGAGCGATGCCGCCTTCTCCTGCGCCTCGACGTCCAGGTCCCAGCGGATCTCCAGATGGTCGGAGACGAAGCCGACCGGGCACACGAGCACGTCGTCGACGCCGTCGGCATGCAGAGCGTCGAGGTGGTCGAGGATGTCGGGCCCCAGCCAGGGCTCGCCGGTCGGCGACTCGCTCTGGAACGAAAACGACCACTCGCGCACGCCGGCGGCGTCAGCGACCGCGCGCGAGGTCTCGAGCAGCTGGTCCTTGTACGGGTCACCCGTCTCGAGGATGCGCGCGGGGAGTGAATGCGCAGTGAAGACGACATGTGCGTCGGTGCCGCGGATGCGCTCGGCGAGCACGTCGATGAAGCCGGGCTCGAGATGCCAGCTGTCGACGAACGCGAGCTCTGCGCGGCCGTCGAGCGCCTGCTCGAGCTGGTCGCGATAGCCCTTGATCGAGAGTGCGGAGTAATGCGGTGCAAGGACGAGGCCGGCGACGCGGTCGGCGCCGGCGGCGACCGCTGCGTCCGCGGCGTCGGCGATGTGCGGCGTCCAGTGCTTCATGCCGGTGAGCACCGGAAGACCGAGCTCGTCCTCGAGCGCCACGCGCGTCTGCTCGGTGATCGCGTTCAGCGGCGACGACTCCTCGATCCCGAGCCGCCGGTACCGCGCGACGAGATCCTCGAGATGCTCCGGCGCGACCGGTCGTCCGCCACGGATGTCGGCGTAGTAGGCGGGCACGTCGGCGAGGCGCTCCGGCGACCCGTATGCCATGAGGACGACCGCGTCAGGCATGCACGAGCTCCTGCACGAGCGCCGTCAGGCGCGTGAGCACCTCGGGATCCGTCCGCGGCAGCACCCCGTGACCGAGGTTGAAGACATGCGACCGGCCCTCGCCCTCTGCGAGCACGTCGAGCGCTCGGCGCTCGACGAGGTCCCACGGCCCGAGCAGGACGGCTGGATCGAGATTCCCTTGCACGGCGCGGTCCTCCGGAACGGCCGCCAGTGGCAGGCGCCAGTCGACGCCGACGACGTCGCCGCCCGCGCGGACGAGCGCCTGGAGCAGCGGCTCCGTCGCGCCGGTCCCGAAGTGGATGGTCGGCACGTCCACCGCGGCGAGGATGCGCGCGGAGTACGGCTCCACGTACTCGGCGTAGTCAGCCGCGGACAGCGCGCCGACCCAGGAGTCGAAGAGCTGGATCACATCGGCGCCCGCCTCGACCTGCGCGGCGACGTAGCGCGCGAACTGATCCGCGAGCCGCTCCATGAGCGCATGCCAGACAGCCGGTTCGCGGTACATCAGCGCCTTCGTCCGCGCGAAGTCGCGGCTCGGCTTTCCCTCGATGAGATAGCCGGCGACCGTGAACGGGGCGCCGCAAAAGCCGATGAGCGCACGTTCCGGTTCGAGCTCGCGGCGCACGATGC
Source organism: uncultured Actinomycetes bacterium (assembly GCA_963744355.1). GTDB lineage: Bacteria > Actinomycetota > Thermoleophilia > Gaiellales > Gaiellaceae > Palsa-739. The sequence goes on along the minus strand of CAVUTE010000001.1, from coordinate 1,202,627 downwards.
GGATCGCCTCGAGGACGTTCTCGTCCGGCTCCGTGGCAGACAGGCGCTCGACGTCGGCCATGTGCTCGATCGGCCGGTCGACGACGGGGCCGACGCCCTCGACCAGCTCCACGCCGATTCCCATGTCGAGGATGGGGGTCGTGATGTCCGCGAACAGGACTGCCGCGTCGACGTGGTGGCGACGCACCGGTTGCAGCGTCACCTCTGCGCACAGCTCGGGCGTCCCCGCGAGCTCGAAGAAGGCGTAGCGCTCGCGCAGCGCCCGGTACTCGGGCAGCGAGCGGCCCGCTTGCCGCATGAACCAGACCGGTGTGCGTTCGACCGGCTCGCGACGCGCGACCCGCACGAGGAGAGGCTCGGCCATGCATCTACAGTAGCCCGGTGCCTGGGTCAGGCCCGCTGGTCGTGCGGTGGCATGCGCTCGAGCTCGCGCCGGTCGAGGCGGGTGCGCGCCAGCTCGCGACGGTCGAGGCCGAGAACGCCGGCAGCGCACCGTGGCGATCGCGCGGGCCACAGGACGGCCTGTTCCTCGCGTACCACTGGCTCGACGAGCGCGGCAACGCGATCGTGTGGGACGGTGAGCGCACGGCGCTCGAGACGACGGTGCTGCCCGGCGCGACGCTGCGCCAGACCGTCGCGGTGCGGGGGCCGATACCGCCAGGCCGCTACCGCCTCGCGATCGACCTCGTCGAGGAGACGCGATTCTGGCTCGCCGAGCTCGGCAACGACGCCCTCGAGCGAGACGTCGAGGTCGGGGCGCGCGACGCAAAGCCAGCGCGCGCGTTCGCGCCGGACGGGGTGGAACCCCCGGCCGAGTGGCTCGAGCAGGCGCGCGCGCTGCACGAGGAGGGCTACGCAGCGGTCGGCGGTGCGATCGAGACCGAGGGCGGCCTCCTGCGCCGCCCGCCGGCCGCGCTTGCGCCGTATGCGCCCGCCGGAGGCCGCCATCCGCGCTTCCCGCATCCGCTCGTCTGTCCGTCGCTCCTTCCGCCGCTCGAGCCGAACACCGAGGTGGCCGGTCTGCCCGCCTACCGGCCCGAGGGCGACGAGCCGTGGATGTTCGACGGCCGGATGACGCTCAGACTTCGATAGCGATCTGGTCGTCCACGCGCGTGAAGACGAACGCTCCGAGCGCGAGCGCAACGGCGCACGAGACGACGAGGTAGAGCGCATCGCCCCAGTACGGGAGCTTGCCGAGGAAGAGCGGCGCGCGGATCGCTTCGACCGCAGGTGATAGCGGGTTCACCCAATGGATCACCCAGATCACATGGGTGTGCTGCGCCAACGTGCCCGACGTGAGCGGATAGATGATCGGCGTCAGAAAGAACCACGGCACGAGCAACGCCGCAACGATGAACTCGACGTCGCGGAAGAGCACGTTGAGCGACGCCGCGGCGAGTGCGAGCCCGGCCACGAGGCCGACGATCAGGAGCGCCAGTGGAATCGCGAGCAGCTCCGTCGCACGCACGCGCGGCAGGACGAACCCATTGAGGATGAGGAGCAGCACGAGCATCGCCGCGAAGCTGACGAGATGCGCGCCGACCACCGAGAGTGGGACGAGCTGCCGCGGGAAGCGGATCTTCCGGATGAGGTTCGCGTTGTCGAGCATCGACCGCGTCGCCGACTGGAGCGCGGCGGCGAAGAACGTCCAGACCGCGAGCCCCGAGAGCAGGAACAGCGGGTAGTGCGGGACGTTGGCGAAGCGCGCCTTCAGGACGACGCTGAACACGAGCAGGTAGACGCCCATCAGCATGATCGGGTTCACGATCGTCCAGAGCACGCCGAGCGCGGATCCGCGGTACTTCGCCTGCAGGTCGCGGCGGAACAGGTTGCCGAACAGCTCGCGGTAGCGAACGACGTCCGCGTAGACGTTCATGCCGGCTTGCGCGCGTAGACGGAGACGCCGCAGTAGTGCACGGCGCTCAGGTGCGTGAGCGTCCCGAGCGAGAGACCGATCTTCGGGATCGTCGACAGCAGGCGGCCGTACGGAGACGGCGCCCAGCCGTCGGGCCGCTCGAGCCGGCGCACGCGCAGGCCGGCACCGACGAACGCGGCGGCGTAGGCCCAGACCGTGTGCACGTGCTCGTTGATCCCGACCTCCTTCTCGGACGCCTGATCGGGGTTCTCCGGACTTCGCCCGAGGCCGCGCGTTCCCTCGTTCAATCCGGCGACGACGGCGCCCGGCCGCGCGACGCGCGCCATCTCCCGCACCATCTGCCGCAGGTCGAGCGCGTGATGCAGTGTCGCCAGGCAGTACACGACGTCGAACGTCTCGTCCGCGAACGGCAAGTGCTCGCCGTCCGCCTGCACGCGGCCGAAGTCGCCGTAGAACGCGCCGCGGCCGAGGCCGATCTTCGGGTCGACGAGGATGTCGGTGGCGACGTACTCGCAGTCGCGCTCGAGCCAGAAGCGAGCAGCCCACGCCTTCGCCGCGCCGACCTCCAGCACGCGCAGGCCGCGCAGGTCTCCGATGTAGCGATCGAGGAGCACCTGGAACGAGTGGCCGTTCGCGAGCCAGACGAGATCGTTCCACCCGAGGTCGCGATTGACGAACGGGAGCACGGAGTCGACCTCGTCGTCGGGCTCGTACCAGCCCTCGGCCTTGGCCTTCTCCACCCAGCCGTCCGTCTCTCCGAGCTTCTCCCGGGCGCCCGGCAGGTCCTCGTGGAGCATGAGCGGGATGCCGTTCTCGACGCCGAAGGTGCGGCCGCAGCCGCGTGCACGTGAGGGAGTCCTCCCCGGCCTCGAGCGAGGCGTGGCAGAGCGGGCAGCGCAGCAGCTCGAGGAGGAGCGTTTCCATGTCCTATCCGGCGGCCAAACTAGCGGACAGCTATGCCCAAACACCCGCTTAACAGCCCTTGAATAGCCTTCTCCCGTGACGGTCGCCGCCGCCGCCCTGGCTGCGCTGCCCGCGAGCATGCTCGCGATCTGGGCGCTCCGGCACACGCCGGCGGCGCGCCACGTCGTCGCAGCGCCGCGCGCGGACCGGTGGCACACGCAGTCGACGCCGCTTCTGGGCGGGAGCGGGATCTTCGCCGGAATGCTCGTCGCCGCCGGAATCGCGGTCGCGACAGGCGTCGTACCCGCGAGCCGCGAGCTCGGCGGCATCCTCGGCGGCTGCGCCATCCTGTTCGTCGCCGGCCTCGTCGACGACGTCTACCGGCTGCCTCCACTCGCGAAGCTCGCCGCGCAGGGCGGAGCCGCAGCGCTCGTGATCGAGTCCGGAATCCGCGTCCAGATCATCTCGAACAACGTCGCCGCCACGACGCTCGCAGTCGTGTGGCTGCTCGGGATGACGAACGCTTTCAACCTGCTCGACAACATGGACGGGCTCGCAGCGTCGCTCGCGACGGTCGCGTGCGCGTTCTTCGCCATCGACGCGTTCACGATCCACCCGAACCACATGATCGCGCTGGTCGCGCTCAGCGTCTCCTTCGCCTGCCTGGGGTTCCTGCCGTACAACCTGCGGCTCCGGCGCGCTGCGTCCGTCTTCATGGGGGACAGCGGCAGCCAGGTGCTCGGCTTCGCGCTCGGCGCGCTCGGGCTCGCATCGAGCTGGAACGTCGCCGGCTCGACCGTGGCGACGCTCCTCCTGCCGCTGCTCGTATTGGCGGTGCCGATCCTCGACACGACGCTCGTCACGGTGGTGCGCCTCCTGGAAGGGCGCCCCGTGACGCAGGGCGGGCGCGACCACACCTCGCACCGTCTCGTGTACGAGGGCCTCTCCGACAAGCGCGCCGTCGTCCTCCTCACCGGCGTGTCCGCTGCGCTCGGGCTGACCAGTCTCGCCTACAAGGTGCTCAACGACACGCGCATCACGCTCCTCGGCGTGCTCATCACCTTCGCATTCCTGCTCCAGTTCGGCAGCTACCTCGCGGACGTCAACCGAGCGCCCGTCGCCGATCGCGCCCCGACCTTCATCGGCTCGTTGCTGGTGCACCGCCGGCGCCTCGTCGAGGTCGTCGTCGACTTCCTCCTCATCTCGGCGTCGTTCACGGCGGCCTTCATCATCCGGTTGGAAGGCACCGGCGTCGTGTGGCAGCGGCACGTGTTCGACCTCTCGCTGCCGGCGCTCCTCGTCGCCCGATACATCTTCTTCATCATCTTTGGCCTCTACCGCGGCGTATGGCGCTACGCAGGGGCCCGCGACGCGGCGGCCGTTCTCGCCGCCTGCGTCCTTTCCGAGGCGGCGGCATTCCTCTTCACCTGGGCGACCGTCCCCTTCAACGGCTTCCCGCGCAGCGTGTACCTCATCGACGTGCTCCTCTGCACGTTCCTCATCGGCCTCTCGCGCTTCTGGGAACGGGGGCTCGCGCGCGGTCTCGCGGCGCTCGTCGGCCGTGGGGACCAGCGGCGCGTGCTCATCGTGGGCGCCGGCCGCAGCGGGCGGAGCCTGCTCCGCGAGCTGCGGGAGACCTCCGGCGAGCGTGTCGTCGGCTTCGTCGACGATGACCCCGCCATCCGGCGGCGGCGGATCCAGGGCGTCGCCATCGTCGGCGGCCTGGACGACATCGGCTGGGTCGTCGGTCGTCTGGCGCCCGACGCTGTCCTCGTCACGATCCCGGATGCGCCGCGCGCGCAGCTCGACGGTGTGTTGGAGGCGTGCAGGCGCGCTGAGATACCGTGCAGCTTCGTGCGCCGCGAGATCGAGATCACGCACGCCGCTCCGCTCGGCATCGTCGCCGAGTGAGCGCGGTCGCAACGCCGCGTAGCGCACTGCCCTCCGCCTCGCTCACGGACCGGCTCCTCGCCGCTGCACCGCTCGCGAGCGTCTACCTGTGGCTGTCCGGGATCTACATGGTCGAGGCCTGGAGGCGGTCGACGCCGTGGCTCTTCGGCGACGAGCTCGAGTTCACACAGCTCTCGCGCGCGGTCGCCGCCACCGGTCATCCGGCGGAGCGCGGCGTGCCCCACTCCGCCGACTCGCTGATCACGTATCTGATCGCCCCGCTCTGGCGCATCCACGACGTGGCGACCGCCTATTCGGCGATCAAGTACGTCGACGTCCTGATCATGGCCGCGGTCGTCTTCCCGACGTACCTGCTCGCGCGGATGATCGTCGGCAAGACGGCGGCGCTCTTCGCGGCCGCCGGTGCAGGCGCAATCCCGGCGCTCGCGTACTCGTCGTATCTCGTCGAAGAGCCGATCGCGTACCCGTACGCCGCGCTGTGCTTCTTCGTCATCGCGAAGGCCTTCGTCACGCGCAGCCGGCGCTGGATCGCGGCCGCGGTCATTGCATCCGCGCTCGCGCCGTTCGTCCGCACGGAGCTGGTGATGATTCCCGCGACGCTCGTGCTCGCGCTCCTGTTCGCGGGCTGGTCGAGCCCCGCAGCACGGCGCTGGCGCGCCGGCTGGTCGACAGGCGACTGGGTCGGCTGCATCGTCCTGTTGTTCGGAGCGCTCTTCCTCGCGACGGCGATCGGCAGCCATCACTCCCTCGAGATCTCGCGGGTGACGCGCGGGTACAAGCACCGGCTGATCAACGAGGGCGACTGGGCGGCAGGAACGCTCGCCCTCGGGATGGGCGTGCTGCCCTTCATAGCCGGCCTTGCCGCCCTCTTCCGCGCGCGCGGCGAGACGCCGAGCCGGGAGGTGCGCCTGTTCCGCTGCGTCTCGCTCGCGGGGATCGTCGCGTTCGCTCTGTACACCGGCATCAAGGCCGCGTACCTGTCGACGGTGTTCGCGACGCGCGTCGAGGAACGCAACCTCATCTACATCGCGCCGCTCCTGTTCGTCGGGACGGCACTCGTCTTCTCACGGCGTCGAGTCAGCATCGTCGGTCTCGCGGTCACTGGCGCGTACACGCTCTACCTCGTCGGCTACGCGCTCTACCACGTGACGCAGTACCCGTACCAGATGGGCGTGCAGCTGTACTCGGATGCACTCGGCTTCGCCATCGTCCAGCAGGGGAACCGCGATCTGTCCTGGACGCCGCACCTCGTCCGCGAAGTGCTGATCGTGATGGCGGTCGTGTCGGTGCTCGTGCTCCTGGCTCCCCGCCTCCTCGGCGGTGGCCGCGCGCGCGTCGCGGCCATCGTCACGGCGGCGGCCGCGGTCGGCGTCGTCGGCTGGAACCTGACCGGCGAGCTCGCAGCCTCGGCCGGAACGAACTCGATCGCGCGCCAGGCCGCGACGACACTCGGCCACCCGTTCTCGTGGGTGGACGACCACACGCACGGCAAGCCGACGCTGTACATGGGCGAGGCCGAAGTCGACCAGAACCCCGAGTGGCTGCTCGAGTTCTGGAACCGGTCGCTCGCGCGCATCTCGAGCCTCGACGGCAGCGTCCTCGGCCCCGGCTTCTCCGGGAGCCCGAACATCCTCCGCAACGGGGCGCTCTACTGGACGAACTCGCCGGGCCGGCTCCTGATCCAGTACCCGTACGCGGTCGAAGACCTGCCCTGCATCGACCTCGCCGGCCCGTCGATGGCGACCCACGAGTTCCGCGCCGGCGGCCGCTTGCAGACCTGGGGGCTCGTCCAGCTCACCGACGCCGAACCGGCTCCAGAGCACGTGCACCGGCATCTATGCGGACGGGTGGAGCGGCCCGAAGGACAGCTTCTACTACCGCTTCTCCGGGCCTGGCGGCTGGCTCCGCGTCGCGTACTCGAGGCCGGAGAACTACCCGATCCGTCCAACCCCGATCCACATCGTCCTCGGCTCGCTGAAGATCGAAGACCAGCAGCCTGCCCTCTCGGGGACGATCACGAAGGGTCGACTCGACCATCGGCAACCTCCAGTCGAAAGTCGCGTGGCTGCGCGTGCCTGCCGGAGGATTCGCCGTGCACGTCGTCGTCGACAAGAAGTTCGTGCCGGACGACTACGACCACCGCGGCGACAAGCGGCAGCTCGGCGCCAACGTCACGTATCGGTTCTTCCGCACCAGGCCGCACAGATGAGCGTGAACCGGAAGCGCAGGATCGCTCGCGCAACCGGGCCGCTTCGCTCCAGCAGCTGAAGGCCGGGGAGAGGCGCCCGCGTCTGCGGGACGAAGAACGGATGGACGGCGAGGCGGTCGAAGCCCGCCGCCTCGAGGTCTGCTTGCACATCGGCGAGCCGGTACTGCCGCGGGTTGAGGTCGAAGACGAGCTTGCGCGTCGTGTAGCCGGCGATGTGCCCGAGCAGCGCGCGGCGGTCGGTCGCGTAATAGATCGCGCGGAAGATCGTCGTCGCCTCGACCGGAGCGGCCGGGACGTACGTGTTGAGGTCGGCCTCCACGATCTCGCGGCCGCGTGCGCGTCCGGCCGCGACCATCTCGGCGTTCGCATCGACGCCGACGTACCGCTGGTCGGGCAGGAAGTCGGCGAGACCGCCGTCGCCGCACGCGAGGTCGAGCACCGCGTCGCCGGGCCGAAGCTCGGGCCCGAGCGTCCGCACGAGCTCCGCGCGGTGCGCGAGATACGCGTTCGCATCGGCGTACGCCGTCTCCGTCCAGCGCTCCGCTTTGCGGCCGTACTTCTCCCAGGTCATCGCAGCGCGAGTAGGCGCTCGGGGTGCTTGCGGAGGAAGCGGAGCATGGCGCGCGCGTGCCACAGCGTGTGCCGCGTGAGAAAGCGCTTGTCGATCACGGCGGCGTACTCGTGCCGGACGACCGCCGCCGGGACGTACCAGCGCTCCCAGCCGGCTCTGGCGGCGCGATAGTTGAGGTCGATGTCCTCGCAGTACATCCTGTAGCCGGGGTCCCAGCCGCCGATCTCGTCGAGCATCGTCCGCCGCATGAGCAGGAAGGCGCCCAGCATCGTGTCCGCGGGCGCCGGCTCGTCAGGGCGTTCGTCGAGAAGGTAGTGTCGACGCTGCCACCGCAGCGGTGGGAAGAGCAGGCGCAGCGGCGTGCGACGCACGAGCGTCGCGCCGACCGTCGGAAAGCCGCGGCGCGAGGCCTGCCAGCTCCCGTCGCTGTACAGCATCTTCGGCCCCGCGACACCGCAGCGCAGATGCGCCTCGACGAACTCGCGCAGGATGCCGACGGCTCCCGGGTCCGGAATCGCATCGGGGTTCGCGATGAGGACGAGCTCGTACTGCGTGTTCGCCGTGCCGACGTTGGCATTCGCGGCGAACGACAGCGGCCGCTCGTTCTCGAGCACGCGGACGCCGTCGGGGAGGTCGCGCGGGACGCTGCCGGGGATGTTCGCGATAAGGAGCAACTCGTCCACCTGCGGCGCGAGCGCCGCCAGCGAATGCTCGAGCTCGCCCGCGTGTCCGTGGGAAATGACGACGGCTGAGACCTTCACGCGAGCCTCCGGTAGACCTCGGCCGTCCGGCGCGCCGTCTCGTCCCACGTGTAGAGCCGGGCGCGTTCAAGGCCGGCGGCGCGCAGCCGGTCGCGTTCGGCGAGCGCGAGCTCGATGCCCGCGGCAAGGTCGTCGGTGAGCACGCCCGCATCGCCGACGAGCTCCCGGACGGCCGCGTCGGGACGCGCGACGACGGGTGTGCCACAGGCCATCGCCTCGGCGCACGTGAGCGCGAAGCCCTCGTACAGGGTCGGATGGACGAGACAGGCGGCGCGCTGGTACAGCCGAACGAGCTCGTCCTCCGGCACGTACCCGCGCAGGTCGGCGCCACCGGCGCGCATCGCGCGGACGAGCGCCGGGTCCTTGTGCGGGCCGACGACGACGAGAGGCATGCCGACCGCGCGCGCGGCGGCCAGTGCGGCGAGCGGGTCCTTGCGCGGTTCGATGCTGCTGACGAAGAGCAGGTAGTCGTCGTGCTCGCCGCTCTGCGACGGGCGGAACTCGGGCGCGGGCGCGAGGGGCGTAACGGTGATCTTCTCCTCCGGAATCCGGTACAGCTCGACGAGGTCCACGCGCGTGCGCTCGGAGATCGCGAACACGTGCGCGGCGCGGCGCGCCGACCAGGGCACGACGGTCTTGAAGATCGCGCGCTCGCGCGCACCCATGACCGTCGGGTCGCGCTCGAACGACAGGTCCTGCACCGTCAGCACAGCCGGGCAGGGAAGACCGGGCGGGATCGCGTGCACGAAGTGCGCCAGGGACGGGCGCAGCCTGCCGCAGGAGGCGCGGGAGCGTCCACAGCATGCGCAGCTCCTGCACCCGCGAGTGCAGCTCGATCGCACGCACGCCGTCGGGAACGAGGTCGGGGCGACGGGTGACGGCAGCCACATCGAGGTCGTGGGGAAGCGCGCGCAAGAGCTCGCGGACGTACGTCTCGTCGCCGGTGCGGTGGCGGCCGAGCGTGTCGGCATCGACGACGATCACGCCGCATCCTCGTACGCCTGCACAAGCAGCCGCGCTGATGCATCCCACGAGTACGCGCTCGCACGGCGGAGACCGGCGGCGCGCAGCTCGTCGCGGCGCGCGATCGCCTCTTCGATCCCAGCGGCGATCGACGACACGTCGTGCGGATCGACCAGCACCGCTGCGCCCCCGGCGACCTCGTCCGTCGCGCCGCCGCGTGAGGTCACGACGGGCGCGCCACAGACCATCGCCTCGAGCACCGGGATACCGAAGCCCTCATACAACGACGGATACGCGACACAGAGCGCGCCGCGGTAGAGCCGCGCGAGCTGCTCGTCCCCGACCTCGCCCTCCCAGCGAACGCCGTCGCCACGCGCCTCGACGCCGCCCCAACCGCGCGCGCCCGCCACCCGGAGCTCCACGCCGAGGCGTTGAGCCGCCGCAATGGTGCGCGCGAGGTTCTTGCGCGGCTCGAGCGTCCCGACGGCAAGCACGTAGTCGCCCTCCTCACGGGGTCCGATCTCCGTAAAGGTGGCGTCCGCGGCGTTCGGTACGACGCGGATGCGCTCACGCGGCACGTGCAGCACCGCCTCGAGCTCGCCGGCGGTGAACTCGGACACGGCGGTAACGATCCGCGCGGCGCGAACGACACGCGGGACGGCGAGCCGGCTGTACGTGCGCGTCCACGGCGGGAATGCCTCGGGATGGCGGAAGACGGCGAGGTCGTGCACGGTGACGACGACCGGAACGTGGCTGCGGACAGGCCCGCGATAGGTGGGGCAATGGAGCACGTCGGCGCCGCGCGCGCGATGCGGAAGCACGTGCGGGTACCAGGCGAGGTCGAGCCACAGCGTTCCGGCCTTCCCGGCTGCGAACCCTTGCAACCGCTCGACCGTGACCTCACGTTCGACGCGCGGGAGCAGCGAGCCGAGATAGCGCGCCGTGCCGGCGCGCGTCAGCTCGAGCGGCGTAACGTCGACTGCGACCTTCAACGCACCGCCTCCCATGCCGCCAGATGGGCGCGGCCGTTCTCGAGCCACGTGAAACGGCGCGCATGTTCGAGCCCGAGCGGGACGAGCCGGTCGCGTTCGGCGCGTACGCGCTCGACCGCCGCCACGATCGCGTCGACGTCGTCCGGGTCCGCACGCACCGCGGCCTCGCCCGAGGCCTCGTCGAGCGACGAGTGCGAGGAGACGACGCACGGCGTGCCGCAGGCCATCGCCTCGAGCACCGGGATCCCGAAGCCCTCGAAGCGAGAGGCGTAGACGAACGCCGCCGCGCCGCGGTAGAGAGCCGGGAGCTCCTGGTCCGCCGGGTAGCCGAGCCAGGTCACGCCTCTCCCCCGCGCCTCGACGCTGCCCCAGCCCTTCGCGCCGACGACGCGCAGCTCGACGCCGAGCCGCTGCGCCGCCTCGATCGCGCTGACGAGGTTCTTCCGCGGCTCGAGTGTCCCGACAGCGAGCAGATACTCGCCCTCCGCTCTCGCCCCCTCGGGCGTGAACGCCGGATCGACGCCGGGGTAGGCGACGTGGACGCGCTCGCGCTCGATGCCGAGCGTCTCGACGACGTCGTCGCCGGTGAATCTCGAGTTGACGACGACGACGTCGCACGCCTGCGCCGCGTGCCGGTACTTGGCGCCGTGCATACGCACGGTCCTGCGGTGGACCCAGTCGGGGAAATGGAGCGGGACGAGATCGTGGATCATCGTCGAGCGAATCCCGCGTCGCTGCGGCGGATACATCCAGTCGCTGAAGTGGAAGACGTCGAAGGAGCCGACGACGCTCTCCAGCGGCGGCGTACCGAGGCGCGACCACGCCGTACGCAGCGCATGCGCCGCAGGCAGCACCGGCAGGCGCCGCTCCACGTCGACGCCGTCGAGCGACTCGTCGATCGCTCGTCGGCCTGCACGCGAGGAGGGCGCGAAGGCGACCACGTCGCATGCCCCGGCCTGCGCGAGCCCGAGCAGCGATCCACGGATGTAGTTGCCGACGCCCGTCCGCGGATGGGACAAGGGCGCGACGTCGATCACGATCCTCACGGCGTATAGACGGGCGGGGTGAAGTGCAGTCCGAGATGGCGCGTGTCGGTGTTCCCGGTCTCGACCTTCGCGGGAACGCGTGTGGGCGAGATCGCGAAGTCGACGCGACAGGCGCCGTCCGCGGGAATCAGCTTGAGCGTGATCAGACGATCGACGGTCGAGGGCGAGATGCTCAGCGTTCGTGAGGTCGTGGTCCCGCTGATCGCAATCGTGGACGTCGTCCCCCGGAAGAGCTGTGCATCACTCGAGACCTTCACCGACAGCGTGCCGCCCGTGCACTGAGAGTGGATCCAGCTCACGTGCGCCCTCGACCACGCTTCGACGCCGGGCACCGTCGGATAGAGACCGATCACGCGAGTGGTGATTCGCGCCGGCTGCGTCACCTTGTAGAGCACGAGTTGCTTCGCGGGATCGGCCGCGACTTTCGTCCCGACGAGCTGTACCGTCGATGGCGCGAGGACGTACGGCTCCGTCACGCCACGGAGGGCGCCGCTCGCGGGATCGACGCTCGTCTGGATCTCCGGCATATCGCCGGGCAGGCGCGCGCCGAGCCCATAGACGCGGTCGACGCTGCGATTCCAGAACTCGTTCTCGAGCACGGCGAGCTGGTTTCCCCCGGCGAAGATCACGCCGACGTGCGCGTTGCGGCCGACCGCTCGGTCGATCCAGCTCTTCTCCGTCCGGCCGACGCCCTGTGCATATGCGCTCGAAGCGAGGCGGGGGAAGCTGTGCGTCCAGAGCTCGAGCGGAAGCCAGGTGAGCAGGAAGCCCGCCGCGACGAGCGCGGGCAGAACCGGTGCGTACCGGCGCGGGAGCCAGAGGAAGCACGCCGCCAGCGTGAGGGCGAGCAGCACCGCGACGACGCCGACGCCGTGGCGGCCGGTCCAGGTGTTGCCGAGGAACCACCACGGCTGGAGCCCAATGGTGTCGGACTGCGCCGTGATGTTGAACAGGTGCGCGAACGGGATCGCGCCCGGTAGCGCAGCAGCGACGCCGGCGGCCACCACCGATGCCCGTGGGGGCAGCGGCTGGCCGCGTTCGATCCACGCGAGCAGCGCGATGACGAGCAACGGCATGAGATAGAAAAGGTTCCGCTCCTCGATGCGTTGTGAATATCGCGACGCGAACACGCCCACTTCGAGCGCGAGCCAGACCGACAGCGACGTCGAGGCCGCGATGAAGACGCGCAACCGTCGGTCGAGATGGCGCGCGTTCGCGGCGAGAACGATGAGGGCCGCGAACGGAAGCACGAACACGGCAAGGTCGAGCTCGGCGAGGTGGAGCACGATCCAGTCGATCGCCGGCCACGGCCGGTAGCCGCCATTCGAGGTGACGCTGTAGTTGCCGAGGATGGCCGCGGGCGAACGTCCCCGAGCGACCTCGACCGCGACGACCACGACGCCCGCCGCGACGACGATGCCGTACAGCGGGGCGAACGCAGCCAGGCGCCGCGGGCGTCCGCGCTCGATCCACGCGAGGACAAGCGGCGCGCTCAACACGGCCGCGATGATCGCGACCGTCTGCGCACGCGTCTCGAACGCGAGTGCGCAGGCCGCGAGGAGCAGCACCTGCCGCGCACGGGTGGGACGCTCGAGCGCAGCAACGAGCGCGAGCGCAAGCCAGAGGAAGACGGGATAGAAGACGTTCTCCGTCATCAGCGTTCCCGCGTAGGCCGTCGACGGGATCGCGACGGCGAGCGCCGCGGCGACGAGCGCGGCCGACGGGCGCACAACACGCCGCGCGAGGAGATACGCGGGCAGGACCGCCGAGCAGAGCACGAGCGCGTTCACCGCCTGCGACCAGCGGTAGACGTCGGACATGGGGCCGATGGCTGCGTACACCGGCGAAAGCAGCAGCGGATAGACGAAGCCATAGTTGCCGTGGACGCCGCGGATGAGGAAGTGGCCCGTGGCGGCGAAGCTGCGCGCCATATCCGAGTAGACGATCTCGTCGACCATGATCCACGGCGACGTGACGCGCAGCGCGAGCGCGAGCTGCACCGCGACGGCGACCGCGTACAGGCTCCCCAGCCATGCCCAGATGGGCAGTGTCCGCAAGAAGCGCGGCCCGGTAACAGTTACCGGCACGGAACCGTCACGGGAGACGAGCGACGCCCGCACGAGCTCGGCCGCGAGCGGCTCCTCGTCGACGCCGACGTCGGCTGCCGCGGCCGCGACCTCCTGGAGCACGGCCACGCTGACGGCAGCTCCGCCCGCCGCCTCCTCCAGCGCGGCGGCGTACCGCTCGGCGACGCGGTCGACGTCGTGCTCGCGGACGACGAGCGCCCGCGCTGCCTCGCCCATCGCTCGCGCCGTCTCCGGGTCGGCGAGCCGGCGCAGGGCCGCAGTGAGCGCCTGCACCTCCTCGTCGCCGCCGACGGGAATCTTGATCGCCACATCGTCGGGCAGCTCCGAGAACCAGCCCACGTCGCTGACCACGAGCGGCTTCCCGAGCGAGAGCGCGCGGATCGCCGCGCCCGAAGTCTCGCCCATCGTCGGGGCGCGCAGGAGGACGATCGCATCGCACGCCGCCATCAACGCCCACAGCCGCTCCTCCTCGACGTATGGCTCGCGGATGACACCGGTCGCGTCGAGCCCCGTCCGCTCGATGCGTCCGGCGAGGTCGAACCCGGGCGACTCGGAACCGACGACGAGCAGGCGTGCGCCGTGCCGCGTCCGGCGCAGCGCGGCGAAGGCGTCGAGCAGCTGCGGCATCCGCTTGTTCTCGTTGATGTGCCCGAAGCTGCCGATGAGCGGCGATCCGGCAACCGACTCCGGCGCCACGGGCGGGACCGGCCACGCGGGATGCGCAATCCGGTGCAGCGGCCCGGTGTAGCCGTGCTCGCGTACGAGCGTCTCGACGTACCGCGAGTGCACGATGACGCTCGTCGCGCGATCGAGCACCTCGCCTGCGAGTGGGAACTCCTGCGGCCGCACCTCCCACAGCGGTGGCACGCGGCCCTCGAGCACGCCGTAGCCGAGCAAGCGTCCGGGGACGCCTGCTTCGCGCTCCATCGCGGCGAGGTACGCATGGCCGTCGTGGCGGCCGATGGTCAGGCCGGCGACGAGATGGTGGATGACGAAGTCGTGGAGAACGACGACGCCGGGACGCCGGCGCAGCGCGTCGACGATCCATCCGTGCGCGTCGGGATCGTTGCCGATGTGGTACAGCGCGACGTCGGTGTCCGCCACGGGCCGCGTGCGACCGGGGCGCACCACCTCGACGTCGACGAGTCGTTCGAGTGCAGGCAGCAGGAGCGCCGAATAGTCTGCGATGCCCGACGTCGACGGCGGGAGCGGACTGAAGTAGGAGACTCTCACGCGACGGCTGCGAGGAGGCGGTCGATACACGCGTCCCACGTCACGCCGCTCGCGACCTCGCGGCCCGCGCGGCCGAGTGCACGCGCCTCGTCCGCGTGGTCGCGCAGCCACACGCATGCGCGCGCGACCTCCGCCGCCTGCGGCCTGACGACGAGCCCCGTTTCGCGGTCGCGCACAACGTCGAGCGGTCCGCCTGCATCCGTCGTCGTCAGCACGGGCTTCTCGGAGAGGAAGGCCTCGAACGGCACCATCCCGAAGTCCTCGTCCACCGGTGCGTAGTAGACGCCGAGGCAGCTCGCGTACAGCTCGGTCAGCCGTACGTCGCTCACACGGCCGGTGAACTCCGCGCGGCCGTCCAGCCCGCGCTCGTGCGCGAGCCGCTCGAGCCGCTCGCGGTCCGGGCCGTCGCCGGCGATGACGACGCGCAAGCTCGGCTCGGCAGCCGCCGCTTCGAGCAGGAGGTCGATTCGCTTCGCGCGATCGAGCCTGTTGACGGAGAGGATGTAATCGTCGTAGCGGTCGCAGCGGTACTTCAGCGGCGCCGGCGGGTGCGGCATGAGCTCGGCCTCGAGCCCCGTGGACTCGCGCAGTCGCCCGGCGACGTTGCCCGATGTCGCGAAGATCCTCCGCGCCTCGCCGAGCGCGGTGCGCTCGAAAGCGAGCACGCGTCGCCGCAGCGCGCGATCCTCCGCCGACTCCGAGAACTGTGCGAGCTCAGTGCGGTCGAGGTCCCACGCCTGGCGGAACTGGTGCAACAGCCACACCACCTTGCGGGGATGGCGCACGGCGTAGGACGGGAACTTCGTGGCGATCACCGCGTCGATCGGCCTGCCGTTCGCCTCTTCGAGGTCGAGCAGGCGCCAGAGGAACGCCTGCGTCAGGACGCGCTCGCCTGGATACCACTTGAACGGAACGGTGACGAGCTCGGCCTCGTGCCCGCGCGTGCGCAGCTGTGCGACGAGATCGTCGGCGACGATCTCCGCGCCGCCGCGCTCGAATGGGACCTGCGGGAGACAGACCGCCAGCCTCACCAGCGCGATTCCAGCTCGTCGATGCGGCGCGCGAGGTCGTCGACGAGCCGCAGGAGGGCGTCGTTGACGATGCGCTGCTCGGCGAAGGCCGGCTCGACGTACCAGCGCATGAGCTTTCTCAGCACACGCTTCGCCTGGAACGCGACCCCGCCCTTCGGGCCGGGACGCCGTTCGAGCGGCTTGTCCGCGCTCACGGGCCAGAACCGCTCGGCGAGGCCGCGCGTGGAGGCGACGTCGCGGGAGCCGCGGTCGACGGCCTCCTTGAGCCGCGCATAGACCTCGTCGACGGAAAGCTCCTGCTGGTCGGACATTTCGCGGTGAGTCTAAGGACGGTCTGTTACCGATTCGTGAGGCGGTCTCGAGCAGCATCGACGAGGAGCCGGACGAGGTCCTCGAACTGAAGCTGCGGCGACCACCCCAGGCTGCGGCGGGCCTTCGAGGCGTCGCCGGCGAGGTCGTGCAGCTCGGCGGTGCCGCGCACGAGCACAGGATCGACGCGGACACGCTCTCTCCAGTCGAGCCCGACGTGTCCGAACGCGAGCTCGACGAGGTCCTCGACCGCGTGCAGCTCGCCGGTGGCGATGACGTAGTCGCCCGGCTCGTCCTGCCGGAGCATCAGCCGCATGGCCTCGACGTAGTCGCCGGCATATCCCCAGTCCCGCTGCGCGCTAAGGGAGCCGAGCGCGAGCTCCTCCTGGAGGCCGAGCGAGATCGCCGCCGCAGCGTGCGCAACCTTGCTCGGCAGGAAGTCGACCGGGCGCCGCGGCGACTCGTGGTTGTAGAGAATCCCGCAGCTCGCGTGCAGGCCGTAGCGTCGCCGGTACGAGCCGACGATGAAGTGCCCGTACGCCTTCGCGACGCCGTACGGCGTCACCGGATGGAGCGGCGTCTCCTCCGTCTGCGGCACGACCGCCGGCTCTCCGAAGATCTCGCTCGAGGATGCCTGGTACATGCGGATCGCGGGATCGACGGCGCGGATCGCCTCCAGCAGCGCCGTGACGCCGACAGCCGCGAACTCGGCCGTGCGCACCGGCTCGTCCCACGACATCGGGACGAACGACGGCGACGCGAGGTTGTACACCTCGTGCGGAGCGTGCGCGCGCAGCGCCTCCCCGAGCGCGGCCTCGTCCAGCAGGTCGACGTGGAGCAGCTCGACCCGTTCGCGTATGCCGGCGAGGTTCTCGTACTCCTTGTCGAGACGCGGGACGATCCCGACCACCTCGTATCCGTGGCCGAGCAGCAGGTCGGCGAGGTACGAGCCGTCCTGACCGCCGACACCGGTGATCAAGGCCTTCACGAGTGCAAACCTCGCACGTATGTCCAGGCCTCGCTCAAGCCGAGCGAGCGCAGCGCGTAGATCACGAGGCCGTAGAGGAGCACGCCGGCCGCAGCCGCGGTGACGGGGGACAGCGCGATGCGCAAGCCGCCGAACGCGAGCGCCGCTGCCGAGCCGACGGCGAGTGCGAGTTTCGCGAGCCCAAGGGCGGCGATCCCGAGCGTGCGCATCGAGATCGTCGCCAGCAACCCACACGCAATGACGAGCGTGGCAAGCCCGACGGCGATCGCGATGCCGGGCAGCCCCCAAAGAGAGCGCAACCCGAGACCGAGCGGAATGCAGAGGCCGAAGCCGAGCGCACCGAGTGGGAGGAGCGTCCAGCGCTTCTCCGCGACGAAGACGAGCGGAAATGTCACGGCGAACGCCACCCAGGCAAGCATCCACGGCGCGAGATACACGACGAGGTGCCCCAGCTGACTCCCGACGTTCCCGCTGTAGGCGCTGCCGAGGACGACGCCGACGATGCGTCCTCCGACGACGGCGAAGACGCCGGCTGCTGCTCCCACGATCGACAGGCTCACCCAGGACGCATGAACGACGTGACGGCCGGCCGCGACCGCGTCGACACCGCGGCGCGTCAGCGGCGCCGCAGAGATCAGCCCGAGCGAGAACGCCGTCGCGCCGACGAGGGTCGACGCGGCGAGGTACGCGTAGGAGAAGCTCGTCACGCTGCCGACACCGCGCTGGGCTGCGAAGCGAAGGCCGAGCAGATAGCAGCCCTGCAGCGCGACCGGCACCGCGGCGCCCTGGACGAGGTGCCACAACCGTGGCCCTATCCCGAGCCGGGCAGGCATGGCTCCGCGCAGCGCCCCTCGGCGGAGAAGCGCCACGGTCGGCACCACGAGCGCAACCGCGGCATTCGCAGCCAGTCCCCACGCGAGCGCCACGATCCCAACGCTCCCTGCAAGCGCGGCGAAGACCACGAGGCCGGCGATGCCGCCCAGTGCGAATCCCGCCGCCGCCGTGCCGTAGCTGTCGAGCGCGGCGAGCGCGCTCGCGGCCAATGCAGCGAGGAGCTGCACGAATGCGGCCGGCACGAGAATCACGAGCGCGCGCGCCGCGATGTGGGCGGCTCGCGGGGGCAGGTTCCCCGTCAGGAGGTCTCCGATCTGCGAGGAGAAGACGCCGACGAGGATCGACGCAGGCACGGCCAGGCAGAGGTGCGCGAGCCCGTAGCTGCGGCTCTCACCGGAGAGCTCGCCGCGGGCGGCAGCCCGCGTGAGGTCGGGGACGACGACCATCCGGAACGACTGCGCGGCCAAGATGAGCACCAGGTAGACGGCGTAGGCGCTGAGGAAGCCGTCGGTCTCCGCGCTGCGCCCGAACTTGTGCGCGAGGAGCGCGCCCGCGCCGGCGGCGGCGAGCGCGACGACCACCTGCGCGAGGCCGGTCAGCAGCCCGCTTCTCAGTGCAGACGTCCGCGTCACGGGGTTACCCTACGGCGGTGCAGCGGTTTCCGGCGCGGGAGTCGAGCAGAGCAGACGGACGCGCGGGAAACCCGCGCGTCCTGAAGTCGGCGCCGACGAGCGGCGCCTAGGGGGCGCGGTGCGCGTCGTCGTCACGGGTGGAGGTGGCTTTCTCGGCTCACACCTCGTCGAGCAGCTACGGCAGCGAGGCGACGACCCGTTCGTCGCCCGCCGCGCCGACTACGACCTGACGCGCTGGGACGACGCCGAGCGCCTCTTCCGCGACGCGCAGCCGGAGCTGGTCTTCCACCTCGCTGCAGAGGTCGGCGGCATCGGCGCCAACCGCGCCAACCCGGGCCGCTACTGGTACGCGAACCTGATGATGGGCGCGCACGTGCTCGAGCTGAGCCGGCTGACCGGCGTCGACAAGCTCGTCACCGCCGGAACGGTATGCGCGTATCCGAAGTTCACGCCGGTGCCCTTCAACGAGGACGACCTCTGGAACGGGTATCCGGAAGAGACGAACGCGCCATATGGCGTCGCGAAAAAATCCGTGCTCGTCGGCGGGCAGAGCTACCGCGCGCAGTACGGGACGAACGCGATCTTCCTGCTGCCTGCGAACCTCTACGGGCCGCGCGACAACTTCGACCTCGAGACGTCGCACGTCATCCCGGCGCTCATCCGAAAGATGGTCGCCGCCGAGGACGACGTCGTCCTATGGGGCGATGGGTCGCCGACGCGCGAGTTCCTCTACGTGGATGACTGCGCCGAAGGCCTGCTTCTCGCTGCTGACCGCTACAACGGCGACGAGCCGGTCAACCTCGGTACCGGAAACGAGATCTCCATCCGAGGTCTCGCAGAGCTCGTCGCCGAACTGACGGGCTTCGAAGGCGAGATCGTGTGGGACACGTCGATGCCGAACGGACAGCCGCGCCGCAGCCTGGACGTCACACGCGCGAAGCAGCTCTTCGGGTTCGCGGCGCACACGACGCTGCGCGACGGCCTTGCTCGAACGATCGAGTGGTACCGGGCGTCGGTCCCCGCCGCGCGATGACCACCTCGGCGCAGACATTCAACGCTCCTCGCGCCGGCCTGCACGCGCTCCGCCGCGGAGCGGCCTGGCTCGAGGACGCGAGGCCGCTCTACGTACTCTCCGCGCTGCTCGTCATCGAATGGCTGACGATCCTCGCGGTCGCACTGACCGTGCGGCGCAACGGATGGATCTATTACCAGGGCGGGGACCAGCTCTGGCACTACACCGCCTCCTGGCTGATGGGACAGGGGAAGCTGACGCACACCTCCGTCGGCTACGGCTGGTCGATCATCCTCCTCCCTTTCTCGATCTTCGCCGGTCCGAATCTCGTGTCGGCGCTGCCGGCGATCCTTGTGTTCAACGTCGTCGTCCTCATGCCGGTGGCGTTCATCTCGGCCTACGGGATCGGCGAGCGGATCGGCGGGCGCTTGTTCGGGTATTGGACCGCTCTCCTGTGGATCATCGTCCCGCTGATCGGGATCAACTACGCCGACGTCGGCTACCACCAGCGCTATACCGAGCTCCTCTTGCCGCAGTCCTTCGGCCTGTCGGTGATGTCCGACTTCCCCTCCATGGTTGCGCTCGCCGCCGCGGCGTACTTCGTCTTGCGCGTGGCACAAGACGACTCGCGCACGGACGCGATCATCGCCGGTCTCCTGACGGGCGTCGCACTCGGCATCAAGCCTTCGAACGCACCATTCCTCGCCGGAGCCGGGCTCGCGCTCCTCGTCGCGAAACGCTGGCGCGGCATCGTCGCCTACGGGATAGGCCTCGCGCCGAGCGTCGTCGCGCTTGCCGTGTGGAAAGCGCGCGGAGAAGGCCAGGTTCCGTTGTTCAGCCACGCGGCGCAGGCGAACCGACTCGCGCTCGGAGCGCACCAGCAGCTGGTGGGGGTCGCGGGGCTGAACCTCCACAAGTACGTCAGCTTTGACTGGAAGTGGTTCACAGTTCAGCAGCTCGACAGCCTGGACGGCCACTTCTGGAGCTTGCGCGTCCTCGAATGGTTGGCCTTCGCCGGGACGATCGGCCTCCTTCGCCGCTCTCGACCCGCAGGGCTCCTGTTCGCCGTTTGGTTCTTCGCGAACATCTTCGTCAAGTGGGGCTCGCCGGCGCATGGATCGACGGTCGACAACTCCGACATCCTGCGACAGTCGATTTTCACGATTCCCGCAGCACTCATGCTGATCGCCGGGACGCTCCTCCTCTTTCCCCGCCTGCCGCAGAAGCTGCCCCGCGCGGCGCAGCGTCCGTGGGGAACGCACCGCCTTCGCATCGGTCTCGTCGCCGGGCTCGTGACGCTCTTCGCAGTCGTCCCGATCGCGCTCGCCTCAGGACTTCCGCGACTGACGAACAGCGACAAGCTCGTCTACTACACGCAGGACGGCTCGTCGCTCTCCGCGCCATTCGATCTGGACAACAGCTGGCGGCCCCAGGTGAAGCAGATCGGCGGGCTCGTCACGCTGCAGTGGCGAGAGCTGCACTCCATCGGCGGGCACATGAACTATGTCGTGCTGCGAGCGCCCATCAACGCCACCATCGCGTGCGACGCGACCGGTGGCGGGGCACAGTGCCGGTTGACCGGCGCGATCGTCGACTACACAAACAGCGGGCACGCGTTCCAGGAGAAGCCCGGCCCGGGGATATGGCAGTACCGCGTCGGTGCAAAGGCGAGCTGGCTCAACGAGGCGAACCAGGGCGACATCTACGTCGTCTCACCGCCCGTCGTCGTGAAGGTCAAGCGGTAGCGTCGTCGCCGAGTCGCTCCTCGAGCAGCGCGAGCCGCTGAGCGAGCATGACGTTCTGATCCGACAGCCGTGAAATCACGGTCGAGTAATGGAGCAGGACGGCGAGGATGAAGAGGATGCCGACCGCGAAGAGCACCGCAGGTGGGTACCCGCGGACGCCGACCCAGCCGGCGATCGTGTTCAAGCCCTCGCGCCACGCGGAGAGGGCGGTGAGCGTCAGGCCGGTCGCGAGCCACAGCAGGGCGTAGCGCTCGCGCAGCCGATGGCTGCGGATCAGCTCGAGCACGACGAGCACAAGCGTGAACGACGCGATCGCGCCGGCGATGGAAACTGCGAGCGGAGTCATCTGGCGTCCTCCTGCGGAACGACGTTGCGCCGGAACAGTCCGACGAAGATCGCGAGCAAGACCTTGACCATGTAGTAGACGGAACGAAGCGACGTGATCGACGAGCGGCCGCTGCCGCGCTCGCGCATCGTGACCGGCACCTCGATCAGGCGAAGGCGATGCCTGAACACCATGACGGTTGCCTCCACCTCGGGATAGTCGTGCGGGTAGTCGCGCGCAAAGAGTGCGATGCCGTGCTTGTTCAGCGCCTGGAAGCCGGACGTCGTGTCCGTGACGCGCTGCCCGACGATGCCGGAGACGACGCGCGCGAGCACCCGAATGCCGATGCGTCTCGTCCGCGACGAGCGGTATCCGTCGGCGTCCGCCGCGAAGCGCGAGCCGACGACGATGTCCGCCTCGCCGGCGAGTACAGGAGCGATCAGTCGTCCGAGCTGCGACGGATCGTGCTGGCCGTCGCCGTCGACGCGCACCGCGAGGTCGTACTCGTTCTCGAACGCAAACCGGAAGCCGGTTTGTACCGCTCCGCCGATGCCGAGGTTGAACGGCAACCGCAGGACGCGCACTCCCATCGACCGTGCGACCGCCGCAGTGCGGTCGACCGAGCCGTCGTCGACCACGACGACGTCGAGACCGGGATCGAATGCGCGCAGCTCGTCGATGACCGCCTGGAGGGCGCCCGCTTCGTTCAGCGCCGGCACGATCGCGACCCGCCGGAGATCCGAAAGGCCTCGGAGGGCCTCGGCCGGCGACGCAGTGACGGCGGTGTCAGGCACCGGCCCTCGCAGGCGCTCCGAGACCGATCAGATCGAGGAGGCGCCGCGCCCGGTGCGCGTACGTGTGCTCGTCGAGCACGCGCTCGCGCGCCCTCCGTCCGAGCTCCTCTGCCTGCCCCGGACCGGCCAGCAGTTCCGCGTAGACCTCCACCGCCTCGTCGACGCCGGTGACGATGCGCAGCTCACGCTCGGGCTCGAACCAGCGCTCGACGCCGGCGAGCGGGTTCGAGACGATCGCTGCGCCGCAGGCGGCAAGCTCGAACAAGCGCGCGGTGGACGAGGCCTCGACCTCCGCGTGCGCGCGTCGCGTCGCGTTCAGATTGATCCGCGCGGCGGAGATCGCCCGCGGGAAGACGTTGAAGGGGATCCGCCCGAGCTTGCGCGCGTTGCCGATGTCGCCACGGTAGTCGTAGCCCCCGACGGCGAAGTCGACGTCTTCGAGCCTGCGGCTCGGCTCGCCGATGAGATCGCGCATCCACTCGCGCCGAAACTTGTCGGAGTGTCCGTAGAAGAACACGTCGGCTTCCTTGTCGACCTCCTGCGGGCGGAAGAGCTCCGGGTCGGCGGCCCAGTGGATCGCCTCTGCGCGGCGTGCGCCGAGCTCGAGCAGACGGGCGAGCGAGCCCTCTGAGTTCCCGACCACGAGGTCGTACTCCCCGGGATCGGCGCCGACGTAATAGTTGAAGCCGCTCGTATCGGTGCCGCCGTACTCGGGCAGGCTCATGGGCAAGTCACCGTCGTAGTAGACGAATGGCACGTCAAACCTGTTCCGAAGCGCGGTCGGGATGCCCCGAAAGTGCGCCATCGGGACGGTGAAGACGATCACCGCGTCGACGCCGCCCTCCGCCTCGATGATGCCCTCGAGATGACGACGCCAGCGCGGCGTCACGTACCGCCAGATCGCCTGCCGGACGACGCGGTCGGCGATCGTGTCGCGCGGGTCCACCTCGGACCGGCGCATGAACTCCTGCCGTTGCAGGCGCGCGGCGGCGCCGCGGCCCGCGGCGAAGATCTCCGCCTCCCGGTACAGCGGGTTCGGCACGGTCCGCCACCACGGCGACTCGATCGCACGGCCCCGATACGTCGTGACGACGAGGTCGACGCCGTTCTCCGCCATGCCCTTCCAGAGCTGCCACCACGCGGGAGTGCAGCCGTAGCGAAAGTCGAGGTCGGAGGCGGAGGCGACCGCGAGTACCTTGGGGGCAGGCATGCCGCCATTGTGTCAACGAGATCTGAAGGATCCGTTAGACCCCGTGGTATAAGGGGCGGCTTGACCAATCCGCGTCTGCATCCGAGTCGCATATCGGTGCAGTACGCCGTCCGGCGGCCGCTGCTCACGTGGCTGAAAGCTCAGCCCGTGACCGGACGACGCGTCCTCGACGTCGGCTGCGGCGACCGCCCGTACGAGCCGCTCTTCGCCGGGGCGGCAGAGGTGGTGGGCTTCGACCGGCCCGGGAACCCGCACGCGGACATCCATGGCTCGATCGAGGCGATCCCGGTCGAGAACGGGAGCTTCGATGTCGTCCTTTGCCTGCAGGTGCTCGAACACGTTCCGGATCCGGGCGCGGCCGTCCGCGAGCTGAGACGCGTCGTCCGGAGCGGCGGCCTCGTGCTCGCGACGACGCACGGCGTCTACCCGTTCCACCCCAATCCCGAGGATCTGTGGCGCTGGACGGACACGGGGCTCGAGCGCCTGTTCGAGGAGAACGGCGACTGGTCGTCGCTCGCGGTCACGCCGGGTGCAGGGACGGCGCTGACCGTCGCGATGCTCGTCGCGCATCTCGCCGACCTCTTCTTCAAGCGCGCGCACGTCCGTCCGCTTGGAATACCGCTCGTGTTCGGGTTGAACGCCGCCGGCGAGGCGCTCGACCGCGCCGTCCCGCTACTACGAGCGACCGTCCCCGGATCGGTCAACGCGAACTTCCACGTCGCGGCCGTCGCCTAGGTCGCTCGGCGTAGCAGCCGCTTTGCCCGGTTCTTCATCAATCTGCCAGGCCTGAGCCGAGGTGCGGCACGGGTCATCCAAATGCTGTGCTCTACCTCGATCTGGTCGAGCGGGAAGAACGCGAGCACCGCGTCCGAGACGCCATGCCGACCCCAGTCGTGGCCGGAGAACAGCCCGTCCCGCTTGACCTTGGGCGCCCACGCGCGGATGTCGGCGATCACACTCCGGTAATCGTGCAGTGCATCGATGAACACCCAATCGACGCTCGCGTCCGCGACTTGCCCTGCCGCCGCGACCGACTCGCCTTGAATCACCTCGAGGAACGAGACCTCCGCGGTGTTCCGGTCGAAGATAGCGCGACCTTCGTCGGGGGATGTGCGATCGCTCCATCCTGGGTCGCCCGCGAAGGTGTCGACGGCGACGAGCGTCTTGTCCGAAACGGCGTCCAACCCCGCTGCGATCGCCAACGTCGAGCGGCCTTGGTACGAGCCGACCTCGACCACGACTGCCTCATCAGGCATCGCGCGGGCGAGCCGAGCGAGCAATTCGAGCTCCGACTGCTTGGTCAACCCCTGGACGGCCAACGCTCGTTCGAGCATCTAACGATTCAGTACGCGCCGCGGCGCGCGGCTACGGCCGGCAGCGTCTTCGCGAGGATCGAGATGTCGAGCCAGATCGACCAGTTCTCGAGGTAGTAGAAGTCGAGCCGAACGAGGTCGTCGAAGCTGAGGTCGATCCGCCCGGACACCTGCCACAAGCCCGTCATGCCGGGCAGCACGAGATAGCGCTTGCGGTGCCAATCCTCGAGCTGGACGTAGTCGCGCAGCGGGAGGGGACGCGGACCCACGAGCGACATCTCCCCGCGGAGCACGTTCAGCACCTGCGGCAGCTCGTCGAGCGAGTAGCGGCGCAGGAATCCGCCGATGCTCGTGACCCGCGGATCGTCCTTGATCTTGAAGAGCGGGCCTGATGCTTCGTTGGACGCTTCGAGCGCGGCCTGCCGGAGATTCGAGTCGACGTACATCGACCTGAACTTGAACATCCCGAACTCCTGCTGTCCGAGCCCGATACGGCGATCGCGATAGAAGATCGGGCCTGGGGAGCTCGAGCTTCACGGAGAGCGCGATCACCGCCCAGAACGGCGACGCGATAACGATCAACCCCGTGCTCACGACGAGGTCGAAGGTGCGCTTCAACACCCAGTCGATCCCGGCAAACACCGGCGGACGCAACTCGAACAGCGGGACGCCCTGGCCCGGGACGTATTCGGCGCGCTGCGTCAGAAGCTCCGCCGTCGTCGGCGCAATCCGCACCTTCACGCCGCGGCGGTGGGCGTCGTCGACGAGGTCGAGCAGTTGCTCCTCCGGCAATCCGGCGCCTCCTACGATCAACTCGTCTGGCCGATATTCGGCGAGGACCTGGTCTAGATCCGCGAGGCTGCCGAGGACGGTCAGCCCGTCGGTCTCCGCGTTCGCCGCAAGCACGCCGATGAACTCGTAGTCGATGCCGCCCCGACCTCGACCGATGGCGCGACGAAGCGACATGAGCTGCTCACCCTCCCCGACGAGTAGCGCACGCCGGCGAACACCCCTGACGCGCCAGAGATCGGCGGTGACGACTTCGTAGCTCGCGCGCAGCGTCCCGATCAGGATGACGCTGAGAACGAAGGCGGTGATGTACAAGCCGAACGTCGAGTGCTGATAGCCGGTGCCGATCGAGAACGCGACCGTGACCACGGTCACCAACAAGAGGGACGAAACGATCCGTCCTGCCCCAGCCCGGCGCTCTCGAGGGGCGTAGAGGCCTGCCTGCCAGAACACGAGCACCGTCACGACCATCAGGAACGGAAGCCAGTTCTGTTCGGCCTGCCAGGGCAGGCCCCACAGGATGGGTCGAACGTTGCGGTAGATGTTGCGAAGGACGAGCGCGAGGTAAAGCGCTGCGGCGAGCCCGGAGAGGTCGATGAAGACCAGCATCGCCACGCTGAACGTCCTACGCGCGAGGACGCGAACCTGGACCCGCGACGGAAGCACCGGCACCGAGCGGATATCCGCGGCTGGGCTCGTGACCTGCTCAGGCCGCGTGCCGTCGCCCGAGCCGGTGCCGACAAGAGGCTTTGTTGCCACGAACTCGCCATTGTACCGGCGTCCCCCGGCCGGACCGGAGCCGGTCAGATTCGTTCGGCGCGACGTCCGAGCAGCGCGAGCGAAGCGACGAGCGCGTAGCGCCGACGCACGTCGAGCAGGTCGTAGTCGTGGAAGTACGCATGCACGTAGTGCGGCAGCGGCCGCATGACGGCACGCGCGAGTGCGCCGAGCGAGTGCGTCGTCGGCAGGACGCCCGCCGCAGGCTCCCCGCTTCGCGGCGTGCAATCGACGAGCCCGAGCTCCGCGACGGTCACGCGCACGGCGTCGTCGGTGTACCAGCCGCCGCCGCAGAAGTAGCGCGGCTCGAGACCGCACGCGCGCATCCATTCGGCGTCGCTCCGGACGCGCGCAGCCGGATCGCCCCCGGTCGGCCGAGCGTGCGTCGGGCTCGTCCAGTGCGTGTGCAAACCCAACGGCGCGCGCGCCGCAGCGGCACGTGCGCGCTCGAGCCAAGGCGCCTCAGCCTCGCCGTGCTCCGCATCGGGTGGACGCATGAGCGCGATCACGTCGAAGCCTCCCGGGCGCCGGCGCTGGAGCCGGTCGAAGCGGTCCCAGGCGGCGGCGTCCAGCGGGCGCTCGACGTGGCACGACACCACGGCGGCAGTCCCGGCTGACGGTGAAGGCACACTGTTGCCGATGTGCGGGATTTGCGGACTCTATTCGCCGTCCGGCGCCCCGCCTCCCGCCGTCGTCGACGCGATGCGCGCGCGCATCCGCCATCGCGGCCCCGATCAGGGCTCGACGGATGCGTTCGGTGCGTGCGTGCTCGGCCACCAGCGGCTCCAGGTGCTCGACCCCGAGCTCGGGTACCAGCCGGTGGCGAACGAGCGCGGCGACGTCGTCGCGGTCTTCAACGGCGAGCTGTACAACTTCCCGGAGCTGCGCCGCGATCTCGCCGCGCGCGGGCACGAAGTCCGCGGACGCGGCGACACGCCGGTCATCCCCCACCTGTACGAGGAGTACGGGCCGGCCTTCGTCGAGCGCCTCGAGGGGATGTTCGCGATCGCTCTCTGGGACGCCGCCGAGCAGCGCCTCCTGCTCGCGCGCGACCGGCTCGGGAAGAAGCCTCTCGTCTGGACGCGCCTCGACGACGGCACGTTCGCGTTCGCGTCCGAAGTGAAGTCGCTGCTCGCCGTGCCCGGCGTGCACCGTGAGCCCGACCTGGCGGCACTCGACTCGTACCTCGCTTTGCAATACGTCCCCGGCGCTGCGCACCGGCTTCCGCGACATTCATCGTCTCTCACCCGCATCCGTGCTGATCGTCGACAGCGCGGGCGAGCGCGAGGAGCGTTACTGGCATCCGCACGCGCACGTGGAGCAGCTCTCCGACGAGGCATGGCTCGAGCGCGTCCGCGACGAAGTGACCGCGGCCGTGCGTGCGCGTCTCGCGTCCGACGTGCCGCTGGGCGCGCTCCTCTCGGGCGGGATCGACTCGGCGATCGTCGTCGCGCTGATGGCCGCAGCTTCGGCGCAGCCGGTGCGCACGTTCACGGTTGGCTTCGCCGACGCGCGCTACGACGAGCGCGCGTTTGCCCGCGCCGTCGCGCAGCGGTACGCGACGCAGCACGAGGAGATCGTCCTCGAGCCCGACGCCGCGGCGACGCTGCCGCGGCTGGCGGAGGCGTTCGACGAGCCGCTCGGCGACGAGGCGGCGCTGCCGCTCTATCCTCATCTGCGAGGCGGCGCGGCAGGAGGTCACGGTCGGGCTCGTCGGCGACGGAGGCGACGAGTCGTTCGCCGGCTACGAGCGCTACGCGGCAGCGGCGCTTGCCGAGCACGTGCCAAGACCGCTCGCACGCGCAGGGGCCAGCGTGCTGCGCCGGCTTCCCGCCGGTCGCCGCGAGCGCCGGTCGACGGTATTCCGCGCCGCGCGCTTCCTCGAGGCGGCGGCCGTCCCTCGGGCGGAGCGATACGGCCGGCTCATGCAGGTCTTCACGTTGCAGGAGCGTGCGGAGCTCTGGAGCGACGCAGCGAAGGCCGAGATCGGCACGCTCGCCTCGGCCGGCTTCCTGCTCGGCGCGCCGCCGGACGAGGGCACCACCGGCCTGCAGCTCCTGGACCTGAACACGTACCTCCCCGGCGACCTGCTTCCGAAGTCGGACATCGCGTCCATGGCGCACTCGCTCGAGCTGCGCTCGCCGCTGCTCGACCGCCGTGTCGTCGAGCTCGGGCTCTCGCTGCCGGACGGACTGAAGCAACAGGGCCGAAGCGCGAAGATCGCGTTGCGGCGCGCCTTCGCGGCGGAGCTCCCGCCGGAGATCGCGGCCCGCGGCAAGAGCGGCTTCGGCCTTCCGCTCGCGGAGTGGTTTCGCGGCGATCTGCAGCCGCTCGCGCGCGAGCTGCTCCTCGACGACCGGGCGCGCGCACGCGGATGGTTCCGGCCCGAGGCGGTCGAGCGTCTCCTCTCCGAGCACGCGGCGGGCCGCGCCGACAACGGCCACCGGCTGTGGACGTTGACGATGCTCGAGCTCTGGCAGCGCACGCACGTCGACGTGGCTGCCGGCACGCGTGAAGGTCGTCCACGTCCACCGCATGCGCGGGATCGGCGGCTCGGAGCGGCACCTCCTCACGCTGCTCCCGGCGCTCGCCGACCGCGGCGTCGAGCCCGTCTTCATCGGGCTCGACGATCCGGCCTGGGACCCGGCCGACTTCTACGACGCGCTGACCGTGCCGGCCGTGCGCATCCCCGCTCCGCGCGACCTCGACCCGTTGCTCCTCGCACGACTCGTGCGCGACGTAGCGCGCCGACGTCGTGCACACGCATCTCGTGCACGCCGACCTGTACGGCGGCCTCGCGGCGAAGCTGCGCGGGACGACGCTCGTCTCGACGAAGCACAACGACGATCCGTTCCGCACGGGCGCGTTCCGCTTCGTCGAGCGTGGCCTGGCCCGCCTCGCCGATCGTGTCGTCACCATCTCCGACTCGCTGCACCGCTTCACCGTCGAGCGCGTCGGCGTTCCTGCGGCGAAGGTCGAGACGATCCACTACGGCCTCGACGAGCCACCGCGCGCGTGGGGCACGAACCCGCCCGACGCGGTGCCGGACGACGCACGCATCCTGCTCGTCGTCTCGCGGCTGACACGACAGAAGGGCATCGACGTGGCCGTGGAGGCGCTCTCCTTCCTGCCCGACGACGTCGTCCTCGTCGTGCTCGGCGAAGGCCCGGAGCGTGCGGCCCTCGAGGAGCTTGCGCGCGAGCGCGGCGTCGAGTCGCGGGTCATCCTCCCCGGCCGCGTCCCGGACGTGGCCGCGTGGCTTCGGCGGGCGTCGGTGTACGTGCAGCCGGCGCGCTGGGAGGGATTCGGCCTCGCCGTCCTCGAGGCGATGGTGTGCGGGCTTCCGGTCGTTGCGACGAACGTCAGCTCGCTGCCGGAGCTCGTCGCCGACGGCGAGACGGGGCTCCTCGTGCCGCCGGACGATCCTGCCGCCCTCGCGCGCGCCGTCGAGCGCGCGCTCGCCGACCCTGCTCTCGGCCCGGCCGGGCTCGAGCGAGCACGGCGCGAGTTCTCGGTGCAGCGGATGGCCGACCGGACGGTCGCGCTCTACGAGAGCCTGCTGAGCGCGTCTTCGTAGAGCAGCTCCGTCCGCTCGGTGCAGAAGACCTGGAGGAACCGGGCGAGGGCCCGGTGACGCCCCGCTTCGCCCATGCGCGCCGCAAGCTCCGGGTCACCGGCGATGCGGACGATCGCGGTCGCGCAGCGGCTCCGCGTCGCCGGGCGGAACGAGCAGGCCGGTCTCGCCGTCGCGGACGAGCTCGCCGAGGCCGCCGATCGACGCCGCGATGACAGGCCGTGCGCGCTCCATCGCCTCGAGCGCGACCATGCCGAAGCCCTCGCCCATCGACGGGACGACGACGACCGCGGCGTGTTCGATCGCCGATCTGGATCGGATTGACCTGCCCGAGGAAGCGGACCGCGTCGCCGACGCCGAGCTCGCGCGCGAGCTGCGCGCAGTGCCGGCTCGAGCGGCCCGCGGCCGGCGATGTCGAGCTCGAGCGCGGGCAGCTCCTTGCGCGCGGCGGCGAACGCGCGCAGGAGAACGATGTGGCCCTTGATCGGGATGAGGCGGCCGACGCACAGCAGCCTCGGCACGTCACTCGTGTACGGCCGCGGCTTCGCCGTCCGGCTCGATGCCGTAATGGACGATTTCGAACGCTCTCGCCGTCGAAGCCCTCGACCTCCTCGAGATAGCGGGCGAGCCCGCGCGAGATGGCGATGTGCACGTGCGCAAGGAGGCGACGGTGCGATCGGCGAACGCCGAAGTACGGCGATCTCGCGGAACTCGTTGAAGCCGTGCTTCGTCGAGAAACGGATCGGCACGTGCGCGAGCGTCCCTGCGAGGAGCCCGTACACGTCGGCATGCACGAGATGCGTGTGCAGGATCGTCGGGCGCGTGCGCACGAGATACGCAGACGATGCGCGCGAACGCGATCGGGTCGACGTCCGCGCGGATGAAGACGGCGTCGAGCGGGACGCCGCGCGCCCGAGAGCTCGCGGGCGAAATCCCATGCGCCCGCCTCGTTCTCGTGCAGCATGAGCATTCGGATGTCCCAGCCACGCTCGCGTAGATGCGGAAGCAGCGCGAGCAGATGCGCCTCCGACCCGGAGATGCCCGCCACCTTCTGAGAGATGCACGATCGTCTTCACGACTCCACCAGTCCCATGATCCCGTCCGCCCAGGTCTCGACCGAGTGCGAGGCACGCACTCGCTCCCGCAGAGTACGACCGATCGCGTGCCGCTCCTCGTCGGTGAGCGCCGCAAGCGTCTCGATCCGGTCGGCAAGCGTCTCGGGCCGGCCACGCTCGAACGCGAGCCGCGGCTCGATCCCGGCGAGCAGCGTGTCGAACGCCGGCTGCGACGCGAGGACGGGACGGCAGGACGCGCACGCCTCGAGGACGACCTTGTCCGGGGAGAAGAAGTCCGAAGCGACGACGTCCGCGTGCGCATACGCCGTCGGGACCTCGGTGCGCGGGATCGGCCCGCCGACGGTCGCGAACTCCCCGGCGAGCGCCTCGAGTTCGCGCTTGTACGCCTCGAGCGCCGGTGCGCCCGCCGTGCCGAAGAGATCGATACGCACGTCGACGCCACGCTCGCGCGCGAGGCGCACGCCCTCGATCAACTCCTCGAGCTTCTTCGGCGGCGTGTAGCGGCCGAGCGACATCACGCGGAGCGATCGGCCGTCCGAGTCGTTCGCGAGCTGGCAGGGGAATTCGTCGAGATCGATGCCGTGGCCGATCGCGTGCACCTTCGCGGACCGCAGCGGGAACGAGCGCTCGTCGACCGTGACGACGCCGGTACTTACCGCGACAGCTGCGCGTAGAAGCAGGTGCGCCTTCCAGTGCGAGTACCAGAGCAGAAGCGGTACGCGCCGCGCACGGACCACGGGCGCCGCGACAACGGCGTACAGCGGAATCATGTGAGCGACGACGGCGAGCGGGCGGTCTCTGGTCTCCTCCGTCACCGCACGCACGAAGCGTGCGGCCCGTTGCGCACGCGACGGCGCACCAAAGACGCGCAGACGGCAGTTCTCCGGCAGCACGCGGTCGACGCCGCGGTCACAGAGCACGACCAGTTCGTCCACGCGACGCGCGAGGGCGGCGATCTTCGCGGTCGTGGCGCCGAGGTTCGCGTCGCCGGGATCGACGACCTGCGTAATGAAGACGAGCCGTCGCATCAGAAGAAGTCGACGTCGCCGAGCGCCATCGTCCACGCCCGCCGGTCGTGGGGCAGCTGCGGCGCGTCGTCGCGGATCCGCTTGCCGATGAAACGGATGGTTCGCGGCGTCGGCACGAAGCCCGCGGCGAGATACGTGCGCTCGTCCCCCCGGTTCACGAGCGCCACCGCGAGGTCGGCGTCAACCGTTGCAACGGCGCGGCGCAGGTCGCGCGCGCTCCCGCGCTCGCACACGACCGCCGACGAGAAGCCGTGCCATATAGCGTGGGTGACGATCGCGTCGCCGCTCTGTGCGTACCGGCGGGGGGAGTCGGCGTACCGCCAGCGCAGGTACTCCTCGTCGCGGACGATGTGGTGCCCCGAAAGCGAGCGCGGCGCGGGTGCCGATACGCCGGCGTGCTCGAGGCCACCCTCGCCGCGGCGGCGCAGGCGCTTGGGTCGCGCCCACACGCGCAGCGACGTGACGTCCTCCCAGCCGAGCTTGTCGACGAGAATCGGGCCGGCCATCGGGTTCGTAAATCCGAGCGCCCAGCCGGCGCCTGCCTCGGCTGCTTCCCGCTCGTTCTGCAGCTCCAGCGTCGAGAAGACGCCACGGCCGCGTGCGGCCGGGGTCGTCACCGCGTGCACTGCGAATGCCGCCAGCCCGTTGTCGAAGCGCGCAAACGACATCGCGAGGACGCCGAGAGCCGTCCCGTCGTCGTCACGGGCGGCATTGAGGATACGCGGGCCTGCAGGATTGCGGTCGAACCACCAGTCGAACTCGGCCTCCGACATCGCCGAGCCGTACGTCTCCCGCATGAGCCCGAGGAACTCTTCGCGCCCGGCCGGCTCGACGATCACCGCGATGAGGTGCCGAGCATGGCGTTGAACACGCGCCGCGCGTGCGTGCCCGTCACCGTGTCCTTGACCGCGATTAGGTCGCACGCGCCCGCGAGCACGAGCTCGAACGTCCGCCGCGAGTACGGCTCGACGTTGTAACGGCGCAGTTGCAGTGGATCGCTCTGCAGCGAGTTCGCGCCGGACACCGCCGTGAACGCAAGGTCGTAGCCGGCCTGGCGCACGAGACTCGGGTGCACCGGCTTGTAGTCGGCCTCGGATCCCTTGACGTACGAGAACGCGCGCACCGTCCGACCGAGCGCCTCCTCGAGCTTGAGCTTCGAGATTGCGATCTCGCGTGCAGCTTCGTCGAGCTCGAGCTCGGCGAGCGGCTTGTGGCTGATCCCGTGCGATTCGATGCGAACCCCGTAACGCTCGAGCTCGCGGACCTCGTCCCAGTCGACGGTCGGGTTGTGCACACCGTTCGCCGAGAGGTAGCGCTCGTGCGGGAGAGGCTGCGTTCCGCCGATGTAAGCGATCGGGACGAACTGGACAGCCGGGTAGCCGTACTTGCTGAGGATCGGCGCCGCGTTCACGAGGTTGTCGCGATATCCGTCGTCGAAGGTGATGAGCACCGCCTGCGGCGGCAGCGGGATCCCGTCGCGGTAGAGGTCGAGGACGGCGTCGAGGCCGACGACCGTATACCCGAGCTCGCCGAGGTAGCCCATCTGGTCGTCGAACAGCGGGACGGGCATCGACATCCGGTTGTTCGGGAGGTCGTTGACCTTGTGGTACATGAGCACGCGCAGGCTGCGGCCTTCGCCGTTGACGACGCCGGTGCCATCGGCAACTTCGCCGATGGTTCGGTAGACGGAGTTCTTCAGGAGCTGCTTGACCTGCTCGCGCAAGACCGGCATCGGGCTAGCGTAGCCCGGCGATCACGGCCGCGAGCTTTGCGGCGTACTCCTCCGGCGTCATGCTCGCGGCCTCGCCGGTGCGCCGCGCCGCCGTCCCCAAGCGTTCGGCAGCGGCACGGTCGGCGAGGACTCGGACAAGCCCGGCGGCGAGAGCGGACGGGTCGTCCGGAGCGGCGAGCACGCCGTTCTCGCCGTCGTGGACGAGGTCGGGGATCCCACCGGCGTCGGCGCCGACGACCGCGCGGCCGCGCAGCATCGCCTCGAGCACGACCCGCCCGAACCCCTCTGCGCGTGACGGCAAGCAGAGGAGCGTCGCACCGTCCATCGCCGCGACGACGCCGTCCCGGTCGAGCGACGGCGTCCAGGCGGCGCCCCCGTCCGCGAGCCGCTGGGCGAGCGGCGCAAGCGTGCCGCGGCCGACGACGTGCAACTCCGCCTCGGGGACGGTCGCCCGCACCTGCGGCCACGCGGCGGCAAGAGTGTCGAAACCCTTGATCCGCTCCAGCACGCCGACGAAGAGTGCGCGAGGCGGCTCGGGCAGCGCCGCCGGCGGTCCCATGAAGGCATCGGTGTCGACGAAGGGCGGGAACTCGCCGGACGGCTCGCGGCCGTAGCGGCGCACGAGCGCGCTCGTGAACGGCGAGATGGTGCGGACGGCGTCCGTGCGGCGCACGGCGAGCGCACCGAGGGCGTCGTTGACGGGGTTGAGCGCGCGTCGAAGCGGCGAGCCGTACAGTCGCGTCGCCTCGTGCCAGTCGCCCTGCACGTCGAGGACGAGCTTCGCGTTCGAGCCCGTCAGACGCCGCGCGAGGAGGAACGCCGAGGCCTCGTGCACTCCCTGGACGACCGCGACCTCGGGCCGGAACGACCGCAGCTCGCGGGCGATCCGCACCGGCAGGGACAGATAGAACCGCGGCCCGTCGAGCGCGCGGGGTGGCTCGAGCGTCATCCGGTCGGATCGGAGCGGCGACCCGCGTTGCGCGGCGGCGACGATGCGGTAGTCGAGGCGCTCGCCGACCGCATCCCATTTCCGCCGTTGCGTGTCGTCCAGCGGGAGGCGGAAGCGCTCACGGGAGACGAAGAGCGTTCTCGGCTTCATCGGCGCATCGCGGCCACCACCGCGTCGGCCCAATGATCGACGGAGTGCTCCGCCTCGACCCGCGCGCGCAGCCTGCGCCGCTCGTTTGCGGGCAGCGCCGCGGCGGCTCGGGCCGCCGAGGCGAGCCCGGCGGGATCGCCGTCGATGAACCGGAGCTCGGACGGCAGGAGCTCGTCGAACACCGGCGAGGCGGCCACGACGGGCGTGCAGGCGGCGAGCGCCTCGAACACGACCTTGTCCGCGCTGGCGCCGTGCGTCGCGTTGACGAGGACGTCCACCTCGGCGAGCAGCCGCGGCACGTCGCTTCGCGGGACCGCGTCGAGGAGACGCACGCGCCCCTCGAGACCGAGCTCACGCACGAGCGCGTCCAGCCGGGCACGGACGACCGCGTCGTTCGGCGTCGCCTCCTCTCCGCACACGGTCAGCTGCGCGCCGCGAATCGCAGGCAGCGCTCGAACTGCGACGTCGTGCCCCTTGACCTCGGAGTAGCGCCCGAGCGAGAGGAGTCGCAAGCCGTCGTGGCCCGGCTGCTCGGCGCAGTCGAAGAGGGCGGTCTCGATCCCGTGGCCGATCGAGCGCACCTTCGACGAGACGATCGGGACGCTACGCGCGTCGACACTGAGGATCACGTCCACCACGCCTTCGGCCCGCTCGAGGTTCGCGCCGCCGCGCTGCTGCGTGAACCAGAGAAGCACAGGGACGTTCAACGGACGCAGAAGCGGCGCGGCAAGGAGGGCATAGACCGGCGACATGTGAGCTAGGAACGCAGTCGGCCTCCCGCGCACGAGTTCGCGTGCCAGCTGCGCCTCGAAGCGCAGTCCGCGCAGAGCTTGCGCCGGCGCCGCGAAGCTGCGGAAGCGCACGTTCCCGGGCAGGTCGGCGAGCGACGCGCCCGACGCGAAGACGACGACCTCGTCCACGCGCGACGCCAGCGCACGCACCATTCCCGCCGCCGCGCCGAGCGTTGGGTGGGCCGAATCGACCTGTTGCGTGGCGAACAGGAGGCGCGTCACCGGCATATCTCGTCGACGAGCGCCCGCATGCGCGCGGCGAACTGCTCCGGCGTCTGCAACCACCGACCGGAGGCGGCGAGGGCGCCGGCGCCGAGCGTCTGCGCGAGCCCAGGCTCCGACAGCGCCCGCATGAGCGCGGCCGCGAGCGCCCCCGTGTCACCGGGAGCGACGAGGAGCCCACTGACTCCGTCTTCGACGATGTCGGGGATGCCCCCGGCACGCGATCCGACGACGCCGCGTCCGCGCGCGAACGACTCCATCGCCACGCGCGGCAGCCCTTCGGAGAACGACGGCAGCACGAGCACCGCACTCTCGTCGAGCGCCGAGGCGATCTGTTCCGACGGGAGCCACTCGTCCCACCGCACCTGCTGCGGAAGCTCGCGGACGAGCCGCTCCAGTGCCGCGCGCTCGCGCCCGCGACTGACCACGTGCAGCGTTGCGTCGGGAAGCTGCGCGGCGACACGACGCCATGCGTCCACGAGGCCCTGGACGTTCTTGTAGCGCTCGGCCACGCCCACGAAGAGCGCGCGCCGCACCTCCGGCACGGGCACCGGCGGCGATGCGGTGAACGCGGAGGTGTCGGAGTACGTGGTGAACGTCGCCGCGGGCTCGACGCCGACGCTGCGAACGAGCGAGGTGGTGAAAGGTCCGACCGTGCGGACCGCGTCCGCCGCACGCACGGCCGCACGCGCCGCCGTCAAGCTTGCCGGCTCGAGGAATCGGCGCAGCGGCGAGCCGTAGAGCGTCGTCGCCGTGCGCCAGTCGCCATGCACCTCGAGCAAGATGCGGGCCGGCACGTGCGCAAGCGCCCGCCCAACGAGTGCGGCGTCAGCCTCGTAGGGGCTCTGTGCGACGACGACGGCGGGCCGGAAGGATCGCAGCTCTCGCGCCACGTGCACCGGCAGCGAAACGTAGAACGCCGGCGAACGGGCCGGGACGAGATGGAAACGCTCATCACCGCCGTCGCCGGTCGCAAGCACGCGCACATCGAGCTCCGCCGCAAGCGCGTCCCACTTGCGGGCGACCTGCGGCTCGAGCGGAAGCCGGTAGCGCGTGCGGCTGACGAAGAGGACGCGCGGCCTCATGTCTTGGCCGCATCGGCGAGGGCTTGCTCGATCAGGCCGAAGACCGACTCGCGATCATAGGAGCGCACTGACCCGGCGGCGGCGCCTCGCAGCCGCTCTCTCAGCGCATCGTCGGAGACGTAACGGCGCACGGCTGCGGCGAGCGCCTCGCCGTCGCCCGACGGCACGAGTAGCCCATTCTCGCCGTCGTGGACGACCTCGGCGACGCCGCCGACGGCCGTCGAGATGACGGGCGTGCCGACCGCGAGCGCCTCGACGACCGAGTGCGGGAAGTTCTCCCAGCTCGAGGACAGGATCGACGCGTCGGCGGCGCGGAACAGCTCGAGCACCCGGTGG
Source organism: uncultured Actinomycetes bacterium (assembly GCA_963744355.1). Lineage (GTDB taxonomy): Bacteria > Actinomycetota > Thermoleophilia > Gaiellales > Gaiellaceae > Palsa-739. Next base: position 1,165,373 of record CAVUTE010000001.1, on the reverse strand, counting down.
CGCGGCAGCGCCCCGAGGAATCGAACGCGGTCTCCGAGCCCCAGCTCGCGCCTACGCCGTTCGATCGGCTCGCGCTCGCCGTCACCCGCGATGACGAGCGAGACGCCATCGACGGCGGCGACCGCCTCGAGCGCGAGGCCGAGCGACTTCTGCGCCGTCAGCCGCCCGGCGAACGCGAGCGTCATGCCGTTCATGCCGAAGTCGCGCCGGAGCTCTTCGCGCGACGCGAGCTCGGGCAGTCGCGGCGCCGGGTTCGGCAGCACACTCACGCGAGCCGCAGGCACCCCCCACGTCATCGTCAGCGTCCGCAGGTACTCGCTCGGGCAGAACACGTGCGCTGCGCGCCGAAGCTCGACGTCGCGGGCGAACCGGAGGGTGGCGACGCGAAGGTCGCGCCGAGCTCCTTGGAACGCGTCGACGTCGCCGGCGACGATCCCCCGGCGCCTTGCGCGCTCGAATGCGGGATCCGCCGTGAGTTTGAGCAGGTACGGCCGCCTAGCTGCCGTGGCGCCGGCGAAGCTCCGCCCGAACATCCCCGTCGTGTACACGACGTCCGCCCGGCGTGCGCGCTCGCGAACGACCGCTGCACCGCGAACGTGCCTGGCACCAGGGGGCAGGGACCGCGGTACCGCGGTCACCGGGTACGCACGCCTCTCAGGCGGCCGCAACGCGGTCGTAACGACCTCCACGGCGTGACCGCGCTCATGCAGGAAGTCGGCGACCTCCGGCGCGTGGCTCGCAGGGCCACCGACGTCCGGGGGCCAGATCCCCGAGACGACGACGACCTTCACGTCGTCACGCCGACGACGTCCGGCTCGAGCGGCGCATGACCGGGCGGCGGCGGCTCTCTCCGGATCCGCGCGTACAGCACCGCCCACGTGAGCGCGAACACGACGCTCGACACGAGCACGGCAGCGGCCGCGCCGCTCGCGCCCCAGAGCCAGCCGAACGCGATCGCGAGCGGCAAGAGGACGGCGGTCTCGATGCCGTGCGTCCAGATGCGCAGCTTCGGCCGTCCGACGGTCACAGCGAACGACTTCGACCAGCCGACGACGAACTGCACCGCTCCCGCGGCAACGATGATGCGCGCCGCCTGCACTGCACCGAGGTTCTTCGACTCGAAGAGGAGCCGCACGATCTGGGGCATGAAGACGAGCATCGGCGGCAGCAGGATGACGCCGCCGATCGCCGCGAGCATGGTGTAGCGGCGCACACCGGCGAAGACGCGGTCGCTGCGGCCGTGTTCCCAATCGCGAGTTTGGTCGGCGAGGAGCACGAGCCGGATCGGAGCGGACACCGCGTTGAAGCCCGTCTGCGGCGACTGCGCGACGCGGTAGAAGCCGACCTGGCTTGCAGTCGACACGGTGCCGAGCAGCATCGGCGTGAGGGTTCCGCGCAGGGAGACGACGCCTGTCGCCACGCTCGATTGCGCGACGAAGTGCAGGATCTCGCGCGCGTCCTCGTCGAGTGGGCGGACATCCCGCCGCGGGAATCGGCGAAAGGCGAGCGCACCGGCGACGCCGACCGCGGCGCTTGCGATCACCTGCGCGATCACGATCGCCGCGATCGTCCACGTCAGGCTGAACTGGGTCCCGATCGCGACTGCTGCGAGTCGCAACGCCATCGAGAGCGCGAGGAACGTCCCGCGGATGTCATAACGGCCGCGGAGCATGAGCGGCACGGCGGCCATCCCCTCGGGCGACTGCGCGAGCGGGAGGAGCGCCGAGATGAGGATCGGCGTCCGCAGCTCGGGGTGGTGGAACACGGCGCCGGCGCCGAAGGCGAGCCCGACGAGCGCCCCGCCCGCGAGCACCGCCCCGACGACCTTGAAGACGAACGTGCGCCGGAAAAGCCGCCGCAGCCGTCCCCAGTCCTCACGGGCGATGTAGCGGAAGCCGAACTTGATCAGCGCCTCTTCGATGGTCAGGTCGAGCAACGTCTGGAAGAAGCCCGCCGACGCGATGACGAGCGTGTAGAGACCGAGGAGCTCGGTCGAGAAGACGCGCGCCGCGACAAGCGTGGCGAGGAAGCCGAGGACGATCGAGGTGTACGTGCCTGCCGCCGCACCGGCACGGCGTCGGAGGACGGAGCCGTCCATCAGGGCGCCAGTGTAGTGAGGGGCTCCGGCGGGCCACGATTACACTCGGCGCGTGCGCTCGCCCGCAGCAGCCCTCGACGGCGCACCGCGTGCGCGGCGGCTGCCGCTGCTCGCCGACGTGACGCCGGGTGCGGTCGTCCTCGCGGCCGCCCTTCCGATCGTCTTCCTGCATCTCCGCTACCAGCCCGATGTGGTCGTCGGCAGAGCGACCGTCAAGCTCTCGGACATCGCGATCCTCGCCGTGGCGGTCGCCGCTGCCTGGACGGCGGCCAAGCACGGCTGGGCGCCGCTACGGCCCGGGCTAGCGGTGTGGGTGGCGGGCGTGGCGTTCCTGGCCTGGCTCGTGGCAGCGGTCTTCTACCCCCTGCTCTCGTCTCGGGCCTACGATTGGAAGACGCATCTCGTCACGGCGGGCGAGTACTGCGAAGTACGCGCTGCTCGCGCCGGCGGTGCCGCTGATCATGCGGCGGCGCGCAGACGCGCTGCTGACGCTCGGCGCGCTCGTCGCGTGGACGGTGATCGCAACGGTCGTCGGCGTGCTGCAGTGGGCCGGGTGGAACATCGCTGCCGGTTGGGGGCAAGGTCGTCGCGAGCCGTCATTCCTCGGCACTCACGACTTCGCCGCGCTCGCCGGGATGACGCTCGGCGTCGGGATGGTCGCGCTCCTCTGGGGCGTGAGCGGCAAGTTCCGGACAGTTGCCTGGCTCGCGGTCGTGACCGGCGTGATCGGCTTCGTCCTCGGCGGCGCGACCTCGGGCGTCGCCGGCCTCGTGTGCGCGGCGGTCGTCGCCGTCTTCGTCGCCCTGCGGCGCGGGCTCGCGCGGCGCGCGGCGCTCGTGGGAGCGATCGGAGCGACCCTGCTCGGGACGCTCGGCGTCGTCGTCCTCCGGTCCGGCGACTTCGGTCAGTTTTTCAGCTTCCTCGGCGTGCGCCATACGAGCGCGGCAGCGGCGAAGAACATCGAGACATATCCACAGCACACGGTGCTCGCGTACATCGGCCTCCGCATCTGGCTGCATCACCCGATCGTCGGCGCGGGCTTCGAAGCGTCGAACGAGTTCGCGACGTACGGACGCGAGCTGCCCGCCGCGCACAAGCGATTCCCGAAGGTATCCCCGCTCTCGTTCCCGAGCTCGACGCGTAGCTACGGCATCCAGGACCTCTACGTCCAAGCGCTCGCCGACCTCGGGGTCATCGGGTTTGCGCTCCTCGTCGCCCTCTTCGCGGCCGGCATCTGGCCCGGCCTCAAGGCGGCGTTGCGCGCGCCGCCGCCGGCTGCGTTCGCCGCGCTCCTGGGAGCCTTCTGGCTCATCATGTCGCTCGGTTTTTGGGCGCACGCAGGACTTCGTTGCCGGGATCCCGATCGATGCGGTCACGTGGCTCGCCTTCGGGACTGCAGTGACACGCTTCGGGGAGGCCGCGGCCTGATGGCGAAGGCGCTCGTCACCGGCGGGGCAGGCTTCATCGGCTCGAACGTCGTCCGAGCACTGCTCGAGCGCGGCGACTCGGTGCGCGTGCTGGACAACTTCTCGACCGGCAACCGCGCGAACCTCGAAGGCCTGGAAGTCGAGATCGTCGAGGGTGAGCTGCGCAGCTACGAGCGCGTCCACAACGCCGTGCGTGGAAGCGAGGTCGTCTACCACCTCGGCGCGCTCGGCTCGGTGCCGAGATCCGTCCAGGATCCGCTGACCTCGAGCGCGGTCAACGTCGAGGGCACACTGAACGTCCTGCTCGCCGCACGTGACGAGGGCGTCCGCCGTGTCGTCTTCTCGTCGTCCTCGTCGGTCTACGGCGCGAAGAGCGAGCGCCCCGTCGACGAGTCGCTGCCAGCCGACCCGATTTCGCCGTATGGGGTCGCGAAGCTCGCCGCAGAACGCTACTGCGTCAGCTTCAGCCGCGTCTACGAGTCCTTCGAGACCGTCGTGCTGCGCTACTTCAACGTCTTCGGGCCACGGCAAAGCCCTTTCTCCCAGTACGCGGCGATGGTGCCGCTCTTCATCACGGCGATCGCCGCCGGCGAGCCGGTTACGGTCTACGGCGACGGCGAGCAGTCGCGCGACTTCACGTACGTCGCCAACGTCGTCGACGCGACGCTGCGCGCAGCGCAGGCTGAAGGCGCCAGCGGCCGCATCTTCAACGTTGCGGCGGGCTCGCCTGCGAGTGTGAATGCGGTGGCCGAGGCCGTCGGCCGCATCCTCGACAAGCCCGTGGAGCGCACCTTCGAGCCGCCGCGTCCCGGCGACATCCGCGACTCATGGGCGGACGTGACCGCGGCGAAGGAGATCCTGGGCTACACACCGTCGGTCGACCTCGAGCAAGGCCTGCAAAGCACCATCGAGTACCTCGTTGCCTGAGACAGTCAAGGTCTTGCGGGTCATCGCCCGCCTCAACGTCGGAGGGCCTGCGCTGCACGTCGCGTACCTGACCGCGGGTCTCGCTGACCGGGGCTACGACACGACGCTCGTCGCCGGAACGATCGCGCGAGGCGAGGAGTCGATGGCCTTCGTCGCCGATGCGCACAACGTTCACGTCGAGACGCTGGGCGATCTCCATCGCGAGATCTCACCCACTCGCGACCTGCGTGCAATCGTGCATCTCGCGCAGCTGATCCGGCGCGAGCGGCCGACGATCCTGCACACGCACACGGCGAAGGCGGGCGCGGTCGGACGGATCGCCGCGCTGCTCGCGCGTGGCGCGCGGCCACCGATCGTCATCCATACCTTCCACGGCCACGTCTTGCGCGGATACTTCGGCCGAGTCAAGACATTCGGCTTTCGCACGCTCGAGCGCTGGCTCGCGCGTACGAGCACCGCGCTCATCGCGGTCAGCCCGGAGGTTCGCGACGACCTGATCGAGCTCGGCATCGCGCCGGCCTCGAAGTTCACGGTCGTGCGCCTGGGGATCGACCTTCCCGGGCGCGTCGACAACGACGAGGCGCAGCGGCGCGAGGCCCGCCGTCAGATGGGCCTCCGCGACGACGCCTTCGTCGTGGGTTGGGTCGGCCGCATGACGGCCGTGAAGCGAACTGACCTCGTCGTACGCGCGTTGCAGGGCCTCGTCGCGCGGAGTGTCGACGCATTCGTCGTGCTCGTCGGTGACGGCCCCGACCGCGATCAGCTCGAGCGGTACGCACACGAGCTCGGCGTGATCAAGCGCTGCCTCTTCCTCGGGTATCAGGAAGATGTCGCCCGCTTCTACGACGCAATCGACGTGCTCGTGCTCCCATCCATCAACGAGGGCACGCCGGTGAGCGTCATCGAGGCGCTTGCCGCGCGCCGGCCCGCGGTCGCGACCCGTGTCGGCGGAGTGCCGGATGTCGTCCGCGACGGCGTCGACGGCTTCCTCGTCGACGCGAACGACGAGGAAGCACTCGCCGCGCGTCTCGCGGAGCTCGCGGCCGACCCGGAGCTACGCGCGCGGATGGGCGAAGCCGGCCACGCACGAGTCATCGAGCGCTACGCCGTCGCCCGTCTCGTCGACGACGTGGACATGCTGTACCGCAAGCTCCTCGCCGAGCGCGGGCTCCCGCTACCTTCCTAGCCCCGAGGAACCTTCAGGAACGCGTTCCACGCGGGCTTGTGCTTGCCGGCGACCGTCTCGAGCCCTGACTGCCAGCCGCCGAGGTCCGGCTCGTCCTTGATCAGGAACCACAGGACCATGTCGATGCGCGGGTTTGCGCGCGCCATCGCATAGACCTGCGACAGGTACGCGGCCTGCTTCGCCCAACTCACGCCGATCGTCTTGTCGGGCGGATTCGTCTGGTAGCCGTACTCGGTGATCCAGAGATGCTTCGGGCCGTACAGCTTGGTGATCTCGGCCAGGAGCACGCCGATGTTGCCCATCTGGATGCGGCGCGCGTCCTTCCCCGTCGGCACAAAGGTCGGCGATTCGTTCGGCGCCGCGTAGTACGGATGGTGGGCGTAGACGTCGAACTTCTTCATCCCCGCGTTCTTCGCGGCGATGAGGAACGAGATCGGATCGACCGAGGCGCGCGAGGTCGCCGGCGCGTCGTTGCCCTTCGGGGCGGTGACGCCGCAGGCCACCTTCTCGCCGGAGACGCCGGCCGAGTGGATGCCCGTGTAGATCGCGTTGCAGATCTTCGCGTACGACACCGCGCTCTCGACAACCCACTTGCTTCCGACGCGCTTGTACTGCGGCGTGAGGAAGACCGGGTTGTTCGGCTCGTTCCAGGCCGTCCAGAGCTTCACCGCCGGAAGCGGCTCGGTCGGGCTCTCGAGCGTCGGCTGCTGCTGCCACGCCGGCGGGACGTACAGCCCGCTGTAGCGCTGAGCCGCCGCAGAGGCGAAGTCCTCGAGCTCCTGCGGATTCGTCGGCGCAACCGTTCGCGCCTTGCCACCGTTCGCCCACTTGGGAGTGAACAAGATCGAGAAGACGACCTTGATGTGGTACGTGGCGGCGTAGCGCATCAGCCGGTCGTAGAGCGACCAGTCGTACGCCGGGTCGCCCGGGTCGGTCGGGTCGGTCGGCTTCGCGCCGCGGGAGACGGCCCAGGACGTCCCGCCCCAGTACAGGTTCACGCGCAGCACCTGCGCGTTCAAGGCCTTCAGTGCCTGGAAGCCGGTGACCGGGTTCCCGTACAGCGTGTCCGCTTCGTCATCGATGCCGACGAGCAGATGGCTCGTGGCGGCAACGCCGTGCTGCTTCGGCGAGGCGGTCGCGGCCGACACGGCGAGGCCGCCGGCGGCGAGGAGGAGAACGACGATCGCGGCAACACGCTTAGACACTGAGTGACTCCCGTTCGTTCGCTTCCAGGACGCGCCGCAGACCTTCTTCGAGGCCAACCTGCGGCTCCCAACCCAGCAGCTGCCGGGCTCGGGTGATGTCGGGCTGGCGCACCTGCGGATCGTCGACAGGCAGCGCCTCGAAGACGATCTCGCTCTTGGAACCGGTGACGCGTACGACGTTCTCGGCAAGCTCGAGCAGCGTGAGCTCCTGGGGGTTGCCGATGTTCACGGGCAGATGCTCGCCACTCTCGGCGAGCAGCACGAGCCCGCGGATCAGGTCGTCGACGTAGCAAAAGCTGCGCGTCTGTGAACCGTCGCCGAACACGGTGAGCGGCTCGTTCGCCTGCGCCTGACGGATGAACGTCGGGATCGCGCGGCCGTCGTTCGGCCGCATGCGCTTCCCGTACGTGTTGAAGATGCGAACGATGCACGTGTCCACGCCCTGCTGGCGGTGATAGGCCATCGTCAACGCCTCGGCATATCGTTTCGCCTCGTCGTAGACGCCGCGCGGCCCGATAGGGTTCACGTTGCCCCAGTAGGTCTCGGGCTGCGGATGGATGGCGGGATCGCCGTAGACCTCGCTCGTCGACGCGAGCAAAAAGCGCGCGCGCTTCCACTTCGCAAGGCCAAGCGCGTTGTGCGTCCCGTACGAGCCGACCTTCAGGGTCTTCAACGGCAAGCGCAGATAGTCGATCGGGCTCGCCGGGCTCGCGAGGTGAAAGACGAGATCGACCGCTTCGTCGACCTCGAGGTGCTCCGTCATGTCGTGGTTCAGGAACGAGAAGCTGTCACCGCGCAGATGCTCGACGTTCTGCAACGAACCGGTTTCGAGGTTGTCGACGCAGATCACTCGGAGGCCTTTGGCCACCAGGTGATCGCACAGGTGGGATCCGAGGAAGCCCGCGCCCCCCGTCACAACCGCTGTCGCCATCGCCCCGATGCTAGCGGCGTTGTCGGCGGGCGACATGGACTTAACGAAGGATTTACCGCTTGAACCGGGGAATCAGCGCAAGTCCTTGTTCGACTCCATGTCGAACCACATGGCGAACAGCGTGAGTTGCGAGCCAGAGATCAGGAGCAGCGCGATGAGCACGACTGTCCCGACGCTGACCTGGTTGCCGGCGAGGCGGAAGCCGAGCTCCACGAGCCCGAGCACGAAGCCGACGAACGTCGCCAGGAACCCGAAGGCGTAGAAGAACACGAGCGGGTGGAAGTCGCGGATGACGTACTTCTGCCGCAGACGCCAGAAGAACCCGCGCACGAGCAGCCACGAGATACGCGGGACGACCCGCCGGTACCTGATACCGGACCGTTCGCCCACGCCGTACACGGGGCGCGAGGGGAAGTCGCGCACGCGCGCGCTCCATACGTTGAGGTGGACGAGCAGGTCGTTCGGGAAGCCGTATCCGGTGTAGACGCGATCGAGATCGAGCTGCGCGAGCATAGGACGCGCGATGGCCGTGTAGCCGGACTGCGAGTCGGCCACGTGCCAGTAGCCCGACGCGATCTTCGTCAGCATGGACAGGATCGCGTTGCCGATGTAGCGCGTGCGCGGGATCAGCACCCACGCCTGTCCGGTGAAGAGGCGGTTCGCCTTCGCGTAGTCGAGCTCTCCGCGCGCGACCGGTTGCACGAGCGTCGCGAGGTCGGCGGGATCCATCTGGTTGTCGGCCGCCATCACGCAGACGACGTCGAGGTCGTGCTCGAGCGCGCGCCGATAGCCGGTGACGATGGCTGCGCCGACGCCGCGGTTCCGGTCGTGCGAGATCACCTCGACGCGCGCGTCGCCGGACGACCGCGCACGGTCCGCCGTCGCATCGCGCGAGCCGTCGTCGACGACGAGGATGCGGTCGACGAACGCGGGGATCCCGCCGAGGGTCTCCCCGATGAGCGCCTCCTCGTCGTGCGCCGGCACGACGACCCCGACGCGCTTTCCTTCGAGCATCAGACCGAGCGGCGGCGCGCGACGACTGCGGCCACGCGATCCCAGAGCAGCGCGGCAAGCCCTCCGAGCACGAGGCCGATCAGGCCCGCGACGACGACCGAGTTCCGGCGGCTCCGCGCCGTGACGCGCGCAGCCGACGCAGGCGTCACCACCGACGGCTCCTCGATCGCCGTCGCCTGATGCAGAAGCTGCGTCGTCGAAGAGAGATCGCTCTCCGCCGTGTTGAGCTGCACCTGGAGAAGAAGCTTGTCCGTCGTCGAGACGTTCGGATCCGCGAGCGCCGCGTTGAGTGCCGTGATGCCCTTCTGCTCCTGCGAGAGCTGGCCTCTGAAGCTCGTGATCTTCTCGAGCGCGTAGCCGGAGATGCGCGAGATCACCGCTTTGGCGAGCTGGTTGGCGGCGCAGGCCGCGACCTTCTTCTTCGCGGACAACACGGTGAGGGACACGAGCGGGTTCTGGCCGTTCTTCGACAGGCTGCCGGCGATCGGCTTCGTCGAGATCCCCGAGCGGAACGTCCCGATCTTCGTCTTGCAGATCTCGCCGACCCGCTGGTCGACGGCGAGCGAATGCGCGACCGTCCCGACTGCGCTCGGGTTCGTCTGCAGGCCCTGGAGGGCGACGTTGCCGCTCGCCGTGTACGGCTGCCCGAGGTACAGCGCGGCCGACGCGCTGTACCGCTGGCTGCCGCCGAGCGCAACCGCATAGCCCACGATCGCGCCGAGGACGATCCCGCCGACCGGCACCCACCACCGCGCGGCGAGGAGCCGCCAGTAGCGGGAGAAGTCGATCTCCTGCTCGGCCTCAGGATCGCCAGTCATCGCGCGGCGACTCTAGCGGAGGCCCAGGCCCACATCCGTGCGAGACCGTCCGCGAGCGGCACTCGCGGCTCCCAGCCGAGCGCGTCGCGGATGCGGGAGACATCGGCCTTCGTGCGGCTCACGTCGCCGCGGGCGCGGTCGACGTGGCTGACCTCGAGGCTCCGCCCCGAGATCCGCTCGAGCAGGGCGATCGCCTCCAGCATCGAGGCTTCCTCGCCGCCGCCGACGTTGTACAGTCCGCCTGCCGGGGCACGATCCATCGCGGCGATGGTCGCCTCGACGACGTCCGCCACCTCGGTGAAGCTGCGCGACTGCTCGCCGGTCCCGTAGATCTCGAACGTCCCTCCGGCGGCAAGCAGGTCGCAGACGCGCCGGAAGAACATGTCGGGGCGCTGACGCGGCCCGTAGACGGTGAAGTAGCGCAGCGATACAGCGTCGAGGCCAAAGCTCGCGGCATACGCGCGGGCGAGCTGCTCGCACGCGAGCTTCGTGATGCCGTAGGGCGAAATCGGCTCCGGCTGCACGTCCTCCGGCGTCGGATACCGCTCCGCCTCGCCGTACACCGAGGACGACGAGGCAAAGACGACACGAACGCCTGTCTGCGCGGCGGACTCGAACACGCGTTGTGTCGCGAGCACGTTCCTGCGGAGATAGAGCGGGAACGCCTCGCCGAAGCTGCGCACTCCGGGCTGGCCGGCGAGATGGAAGACGCCGTCCACGCCGTCGAGGTCGAGACTCTCGTCGACGAGGTCGATCCGCGCGACATCGAGACCGCGCGCGTTCTCCTCCTTCTCGACCGGGTCGTAGTAGTCGGTGAACGAGTCGATGCCGACGACCTCGTCGCCACGCCCGACAAGGGCTTCCGCCAGATGCGAGCCGATGAAGCCCGCAGCTCCGGTGACGACGTATCTCATTGCTTCGGGACCATTCCATAGACGACGCCGTAGCCGATGAGGAACAGCTTCCCGCGCTCGGCGACGACGGGCGTGTACTTCCCGTCCGGGAACGTCCACAGCTCTTTGCCCGTGCGCGCGTCGAGAGCGTACGTCCGACCGTTCTTCAGGTGCGGCTCGTGCAGCGTGGCGAAGTAGACGACGCCGTCGACGACGACCGCCGAGCCGGAGATCGGCCCGCCGGCGTGGAACTTCCAGCGGACGCCACCGGTACCGGTGTCGAAGGCGTAGAAGTTCCCGCTGTAGGAGCCGACGAGAACGCGCTGCTGCCAGATCGCGGGCGACGCGTACACGTAGCCGCCGGTGGAGTGCGACCACAGCCGGTGGCCGTCCGCCGCGCCGAACGCGTACACCTTGCCGTCCGTGGAGCCGATGTACACGCGGCCGTACGCAACCGCGGGCGTCGAGTAGAAGTCCGAGCCGCCGAAGAGGCGCGGCTGCGCGGATCCCGTCCAGACGACGCGGCCCGTGCGCGACAGCGCGTACACATGGCCGTCGTAAGCACCGACGTACAGCCGCCCACCGGCGTACGCGAGCGCACCCTTGATCGCGCCCTTGGCGATGTGCCGATGCCACACGACGCGACCGTGATTCGCGTCGAACGCCCACACGTCACCGTTCCAGTCGCCGACGTAGAGACGATTGCCGACGAGCAGCGGCGAGCTCTCCGACGGGCCGATCCGATGCTGCCAGTGGATCTTCCCGTGCCCGACGCCGAAGGCAATCACCTCGCCGTCGACACCGTGCCCGCCGTTCTGCGCGTTGCACGGCGGTCGGTTGAGGAATGCCTCGTAGACGGTGCCGTGCGCGTGGGGACCGATCGCCGGCGACGCGGCGACGCAGCGGTGCGCGTGGTACTTCCACGCGTACTTTCCCGTGCGCGCGCTGACTGCGGCGAACGTTCCCTTGTTTGTCGAGAAGAAGAGCCGGTTGTAGCCGATGGACGGCGGGAACTCGATCAGGCTGCCGGCCTGGTAGCGCCACACGGTGCGAAAGGGCGGACGAAGTGCGATCTGCACCGAGCGCGTCCTGTCGGCAGAGAAGCCGTACGTCGGCCACGGGACGCCGGCCGGCGGAGGCTTCGGGGCCGCCTCGGTGGGTACGTAATCGGTCGTGGTCGATCCGCGCTCGTCGGCGCTCTGGTGCAGCCGGTGGACGACGTACGCGGCGACCGCGCCGCCGGCGAGAACGGCGACGGCAGCGAGGACGATCAGGAGGCGGCGCACGCGCGGGCCAGCTTAGGCCATGCGCTAGCGTGAGCGCCCGTGCGCACCCGCCGGGCCGTGTTGCTGCTCGTCCTCGCAACGTCCCTGCCGCGGCTACTGGCTCTCCTACACGAGCGCGGATCGATCCTCCTCGACAACGTCGACAAGGGCGACACGTTCGCGCAGACGTATCTCGCCACCGGAACGTACGGCTTCATCCCGGGGCATCCGTCCGCGTACACGCAGCCGCTGTACGGATGGTTCCTCATCCCGCTGTACTGGATCTTCGGCCGCAGCTGGGAGACCGTCGGCATCGCCCAGATCTGCGTCGCGGTCTGCACTGTCCTCATCGTCTGGCAGATCGGCCGCCGCTGGCTGACGCCCACCATCGGCTTGCTCGCGGGTCTTGCGGTCGCGCTCCACCCGTACCTGATCTGGCACGACATCCACATGAACCGCGAGATCCTCGATCAGCTGCTCGCGGCCGCACTCACGTATCTCACGCTGCACGCTGCTGAGCGCTTCGAGTGGCGGCGCGCCGCGATGCTCGGCGCGGTGCTCGGCCTCGCGATCCTCGGCAACGTCCGCCTCGCCGCGCTTCCGTTCGTGATCGGCGCGTATCTCCTGTGGCGCAGTCGGGTGTCCCGCCGGACCGTGCTCTCGTGCCTCGCCATCCTCGCCGCTGCCGCTGTGGTTGTCGCGCCCTATGTCGTCCGCAACCGCGTCGATGTCGGCTGCTGGTCGGTGACGACGGACGCGCGTGCGTTGTGGAAGGCGAACAACCTCGGCACGTATGCGACCCTCGAGCGCGGCGGCTGGATCGACAACGTGCCGATCCCGAAGTCGTATCCGCTCGATCCGCAGGACATCTACTACCACTGGCTGAAGACCGGTGTCGTCACCCCGTACAGCGAGTGCGCGCAGATGACGAGCTACGAGCACAAGGTGACGCAGTTCTGGATCCATCACCCGGGCGCAAAGGCGAAGCTCGTTCCCGTCGACCTGCAATGGCTATGGCAGCCGAGCGTCGTCGAGACCGCATCGAGCCCCGGTGCGAGCTCGTGGGTCGGCACGCTCCGGTCCACCGCCGAGCCCATCTACATGATTCCGGTCTACGTCCTCGCGATCGTCGGCCTCTTCCTCGTTCCGCGCGCCCTCGCGGCGCTCGCGCTTCTCCTCGTCGGCTACCAGACGGTGGTCGCGATGATCTTCGTCGGCGTCACGCGCTACCGCGTTCCGTGGGACTTTCTCCTCGACCTGCTCGCGGCGACAGCGCTCGTGGCGATCGCCACGCGTCTACGCACTCGGTACCGCACGTGACGGCGCTCCGCACACGCGCGCTCGTGCTCGCAGCGGCGCTCCCGCTGCTCTTCCTGCACGTCCACTATCAGCCCGGCGTCGTCATCCACGCCGGCTCCACGAGCGTGCATGCGTACCTCTCCGACTTCGCAGTGCTCGCGGTCGTCGTCGCCGCCCTCGTCTCGGGCTCGATCGAAGGCTGGGCGCCGCTGCGCGCCGGACGGCCCCTCTGGATCGCGGGCGTCCTCTTCTTCGCGTGGGTGCTCGTCGAGATCGCATGGGGCAGGCACGTCTCGTCCACCGGATACGCGTGGCACGCGCACGCGGTCACCGCTGCGAAGTTCTTCGAGTACGCCTTGCTCGCGCCGGCCGTGCCGCTCCTCCTCCGGAACGCCCGCGATGTCGCCGTCGCCGCCTGGTCGCTCGCGGCCTGGAACGGGCTGGCGGCAGCCGTCGGCCTGGCGCAGTTCTTCGGCGCCGCGGTGTTCATGGCGGACGGCCGCGGCGGCGTGCGGCAAGCGTCGTTCATCGGCTCGTCCGACTGGGCTGCGCTGGCAGCCGCGACGCTGCTCGTCGGCATCGTCGGGATCGCACTGCCCCGGCTCGGCCTCGGGCGCGCGCTCATCGCGGTCGCAACGGCCGGCGGCGTCGTCGGCATGATCATCGCCGGGGCGCTCGCGTCGGTCATCGGCCTCGCGACGGCGCTCGCGGTGCTCGCGGTCGTCCTCTTCACTCGCCGCGAGATCCAACCTCGCCGGGTGGCGGCCGTGGCCGCCGCCGGGCTCGTCGTCCTCGCCGGGACGCTGGCGATTCGCAGCAGCGACCTGAACGCGTTCCGCAACTTCGTCGACTCGGCGCCCGCGAGCACGCAGTCGAGCGCCGACCGCACACCGTCCTATGCGCATCGCACGCTGCTCTCCTGGCTCGGCTACGAGATCTGGAAGGGCCATCCCGTGCTCGGCGTCGGGTGGGAAGGGACGACCGAGCCGGCCGTGTTCGACCCGTACCTCCCAGCCGCCCATCGTCGCTTCCCGAACGTGACACCTCTGGCCTTCCCGTCGGCGAACCGCCGGTACGGCGTGCAGGACGCGTGGATCGAGGCGGCGGCCGACCTCGGCGCCGTCGGCCTCGTTCTCTGGGCGGCGCTGTTCGCCGCTGCAGCGTGGCTCGCGGCGCAGGTTCGTCGCTCGGCGACCGGCCTCTACGCGCTCGCCGGCCTCGGGCTGCTCGTCTGGCTGTGGGCGGCGCAGGGCTTCTACGCCGGGATCCCGCTCGACGCGCTCACGTGGCTCGTCTTCGGCGTGGCCGCGCTACGCGGTGACGGTGCCGAGGTCGAACGTCGCCGTCTGGCCGGCTGAGTTCGTCGCCGAGAGCGTGGCCTGCCACGTCCCGGTCGGGATCGCGAGCTGCGCCGTGCCCGAGACCGCCTGCTGGCCGAGGTCGATGGTCTGCGGGGGATTCACGCCCGACGGATCGACGAGCTGGACGACGACGTGGAGCGAGGGCGTTCCGGGATCGTCGGCCTGCCACGTCAGTGTCGTCCCAGCGATCTGGGCCTGCAGGTCGGCGGGTGGCGCAGTGTCGAAAGCGACGACGATCGGTGCCAGCTGCACGGTCGAGCGCCGGCCGACATAGCTGATCGCCGACACCGTTACCGGATAGGTGCCGGGTGCGAGCGCCGGCGGAGGCGTCCATACGATGACGTGCGTGCCGCGCGCCCATCGATACGTGAAGACTTTGCCCGCGACCGTGACCGTCACCGAAGATCGTTGCGAGAGCGTGATCGGGATCGATGCCGTGTCGAGCCAGCCGTCGGCGGGCTGGGGATAGACCGCAGGCGTCGCGGCGCCCTCGCTCACCCTCGGCGCTCCGAGGTAGTCCTGGAAGCGCTGCGCCGCTTCGCTCCAGTACGGATCGTGCGTCTGTGCGGCGAGCTTCGCGAGCAACGTCGTCACGAACCGCTCGTAGCTGAGAGATGCGTGTGCGCCCCGCAGCTCGTACAACGACCAGTCGCCCGTGTCGAAGCGCGGGAACATCGTCTGAGCTGCCGCCGTCATACGTTGCGCGAGCGCGGTCGCCACAGTGTCGCCGGACGTCTGCCCGTATTCCGTCAGCGACAGGATCGTCTGCAGCTGTGCGTTGAGGACGACCTCGCTGTCGAAGCCGTACAGCCGGATCCACGGGCCGGCGGAGGTCGTGGTCGTGAGCGGCGGGCACGGCGGCGAACGCCCGCGCGGCCGCCGCGGTCAGACGTGCGTCCCCGAGCAGCGCGCCCGCTCGCGCAAGCGCCTGCGCAGCGAGCGCCTCCGCCATGCCGGACGCCCACGGCGGCCTCCCGATCCCGAAGCCGAACGAGTACTCCCAGATCAGGCGAGAGCCGCGCGGGACTGCGCGGTCGAGCAGCGCATACGCGAGCGACTGCGTCTTCTCGACGTCGTGCGCGGACGCCGCGTTGGCGAGCGCGGAGAAGCTCGCGAGTGGATGGAACTCGAGGCCCTTGTACGGGAACCACCGATAGACGACGCCCTCGCCGTCACTGACGTCGACCGGCACGTCGGGGATGCGGTGACTTTCGAAGTATTCGAGGTTCTGCTCCAGCTGTGTGAAGAGCGCGAGCGCGCGCGGCGCCGTGTACGAGTCCCACAACGTCGTCAGCTGCGCGAGCTGCGATGCGATCACGCGCCCGCGCAGCTTCGGCAGGCGCCGCTCGTCCCACAGGGCGCGGTTGACGTCCCGGCGGTAGCGCGCGGCGTCGTTCGGCTTCAGCCAGTGCTGCGCGAGCGCGTGCGAGATCCCGCGGAGCAGGAGGTCCTGGGTCGTCGCGCCCCGCGCCGCCGACGCCGTCGGAGCCCACATGAGGAATAACGCCGCAGCGGCCGTCGCCGCCCGCCTCATCTCAGCGAGCGGACTGGCTCGACGGCGTACAGGCTGGAGTAACCGTGAAACAGCAGGCGCATTCCGTCTCCAGAGACTGGGACGTAATGACCGTGGCGAAAGTTGAGAACGACATGGCCGGTGCTCGCGTCGACGCCCACGATGCGGTGCGCGAAGCTGCCCGCGTACGCGACGCCGTCGACGACGACCGCGGCCCCGGATATCGGCCCGCCAGCGCCGACCTCCCACTGAATGCGTCCGCTCGCCGCCGATACGCCGTAGAAGAGGCCGTTGTAGGACCCGAAGAAAACGCGGCCGTCCCACACCGCGGGGGAGGAGTACACGTACGAACCGGTGGAGACGCGCCACAGGTAGCGGCCGCGGGTTGAGAACGCAGTCAGCGAGTCGCCCGACGACGAGGGGACGAACACGCGGCCGTGCGCGACCGCGGGCGTCCCGTAGATACGGCCGTTGACGCTCGCCGTCCACCGAGTCGCGCCGGTCTCCGCCGACAAGGCCCAGAGGCGGCCTGCGTAGTCGCCGACGTAGAGCGTGCCGCCGTCGATCGACACGCTCGAGGTGATCTTCGCGCCGAGCTCCCGCGTCCAGCGGACGCGATGCGTGCGCAAGTCGATCGCGACGAGCCGGCCGTCCCAGGTGCCGAAGTAGTCGATCCCGCGCCGGACGATCGGCGACGACTCGATCGGCGAACCGACGTCGTAGCTCCAGCGTACGGCGCCGTCCGACCGATCGAGGAGCGACACGCGGCCGCCCATCGAGTGGTGGACGAGCTCGGTCCCGTCGATGGCCAGAGAAGAAGCCATGACGGCGTTCGTCGGATGACGCCACAGCACGTGACCGCTTCGCATCGTGATTGCGTACACCACGCCGCTGCGGTTGCCGATGTACGCGACGCCGTTGTCGACGACGGCGGGGAACTCGACCAAGCCGCCGAGCGGCACGTACCAGACGGTCTTGAAGGGCGGCCGCAAATGGATGTGCGACTGCGACTGCGCGCGCGAGAAGGTCGCGCCGTACATCGGCCACTGGAGATTAGAACGGTAGATGCGCACCGTCACGAGCCGATGGGCGGCGAACGGTTCGAAGAGCGTCCGTGCTCCGAAGCCGCTCGCGCCGACGGTGACGTACATGCTCTTCCGGTCCGGGACGCGGATGACGGCCTCGCCGCGCCGGTTCGTGCGTGCCGCCCGATGCCACAGCCGCACGGTCGCACCGCGCACGCGCGTGCTGCGGTCACCGTCGACGACGGTGACGATCAGCTTTGCCGGCCGAAGGGTCGCGAGGTGTCGTGGCGGTCGCGGTGTCGCGGCGTGGTGGACCGCCCCGCCGCCGCAACCGGCGACGAGGATCAAAAGCAAAACCCCTAGGGTTCCGCGACAGGCTCTGGGAGCTCTTCCGCGAACGGCTCCAAGGTACCGCTGTCCCCGGCCGACAGCACGAGCTCGGAGAAGAACCGAGTCATATAGAGGCCTGCACGGAAGTCGCCCAGCCGCGGCTCGGGCCGCTCGCCGGATGCAAGGGCGAGCGCGAGCTCGGGATACCGGCTGCCTGCCGCGGTCGGCAGGGGGAAGCCGCCGCCGAAGCGCGGGTTGATGTCGGTGACACGATGCGTCCCGTCCGGCTCTCGGAAGCACTGGATGTTCGCCGGCCCGACGATGCCGAGAGACTCGGAAACGTGGCGCCCGATCTCGATCAGGTCGGCGTCCCGGATCGTCATGCCCTTGATCGACTCGCCGCCCTTCGACTCGATCATCGTGCGCGGCACGGCGTTCAGGCAGCGTGACTCGAGATCGCAGAACACGTCGATGGAGAACTCCTCGCCGCGGCAGCAGGCCTGCACCATCGAGTCGACGGTGGTGTAGCCGAGAAAGAAGTCGAGCTCGCGCCGGTCCGCGCAACGGAAGATGTCGCGCGAGCCGAAGCCCTGACGAGCCTTTACGAGGACGGGATACTCCACGTCGGCGGGCACGTCGGCAGGCAGCCACGTGGCAGGCGAGCCGATGCCGCGCTCGACGAAGAGGAGGTGCGCGCGCCACTTGTCGGCGAGCGCGTCCACGATGTCGGACGACGGCAGCAACACGAGCGCGCCGAGCTCATCGCGCGCACGTGAGAGGACACCGTGGTCGAGGTCGGTCAGCGGCACGATCAGCGCGATGTCGTGCACGGCCACGAGCGCGGCGAGCGCCGAGACGTAGTTCGGATCGTTCACGCGCGGCGCGAACGCGTGGTCGTCAGCGTGGTAGAGCGCGGGCGCGAGCGGATTCACGTCGACTGCGAGCGTTCGAGCGCCCGCGCGCCGGAACGACGTGACGATGTCGACGCGCTGGCCCGCGCAGGTGAAGAGGACGCCGACGCCGCTCACGGCTCGTGAGGGTACCGTCGCCCCGTGCTCCGCCGCCTCCTCGCCGCTCTCGGCATGCTCGTCGCGCTGTGGCTGGTGGCCGTCGCTGTCCTGTTCGTCTGGCCGCCGGCGAACAAGCGTCCGCCCGCGCACGCCGACGCCGTGGTCGTGCTCTCCGGCGGGGGAAATGGGCGCCTCGACCCGGCGCTGAAGCTCGTCGAGCGAGACGTCGCGCCCGTGCTCGCCATCTCCAGCCCGTTCCGAGATCAACGCTGGACGAAGGCCCATCGCCTCTGCGAGGGGCTGGACGGGCACCTGCGCTTTAAGGTGGTCTGCTTCCAGGCCGTGCCGTACAGCACGCGGGGCGAAGCCGAGACGGTCACGCGGCTCGCTCAGCACAATGGATGGAACCGAATCGTGGTCGTCACTTCCACATACCACGTCACGCGTGCGCGCATGCTCTTCCGGCGCTGCTATCACGGCAGCCTCTGGATGGTCGGAGCGTCCTCGTCATGGGTGTCGCTGCCGGAAGAGTGGGCCTTCGAGACCGCCAAGCTGCTCGTGCAGTCGACCGTCGAGCGGGGTTGTTAGCCGGTAATGGCTCTGTCGTGGGTTGCGTTCGTTCGCATACCGTAGACGCGGTTGGTCTTGCCGCCACCCTCTTGGCGCGCCTGGGGAAGCCGGTACGCGTAAGAGGAAGGGACGCTTCGGCGCGACCGCGTTTCGAATCAGCCAAGCAACTCGTCGACGAACATTTCGTCAAGCGTTCTTCTCCTGACCACATCAACCGGACGTCGATGCTCGACGCGATCGAACTACTCGGGGAGCGGCCGAGTGTGATTCTTGAAACCGGCTCATCTGCCTGGGGCACGAACTCCTCTCGACTCTTCGACGACTACGTGGTCACGTTTGGCGGTGAGTTCACGACCGTCGACATTCGTATTGCGCCGCTCCTCCGACTATGGCGAGATCTTGGGCCAAGGTCCGTGATCGTCTGCGACGACAGCGTCCGGTTCCTGCGCAGGTGGGTGGATGAGAACCCAGGGCGCAAGGCCGACCTCGTCTACCTGGACAGCTACGACCTCGATGTCAGCTCGCCGACCCCTGCAGCCGTACATGCACTCCTCGAACTCGACGCTATCCGACCTGCGCTCCGCGCGGGTTCCCTGCTGCTCGTCGACGACACTCCTGACTCCATGGACTTCTTCCCAGAACCCGCGCGGACGGATGCTCAGCGCTTCAGAGAGAGCAACGGCCTAATTCCCGGCAAGGGGATGCTGATCGACGTCTACCTCCGGAGCGACCCCACGGTGACCAAGGTCCACCACGGCTACCAAACGCTCTATCGCTTCGGTACCGTCGAGACCGACGTCCCGTAGGCCGTCCTCCGGCACGCGAGAACGCTCGCACTATGCGTTCCAACCGCCGGTCGCACCCTTGTACGTCCCGCCGAAGAGCGCGAACGGCGTCTTCGCGAGGATGCGCAGGTCGAGCCATGGCGATCGGTGCTCGACGTACCAGACGTCGAGCTCGATCCGCTCGTCCCACGGCAGCGCGGCGCGACCGTGCACCTGCGCCCAGCCGGTGATGCCGGGCTTGACCTCGAGCCGCCGGCGCTGCCGCGGCGTGTAGCGCTCGACCTGATAGCGGAGCGTCGGCCTCGGACCGATCACGCTCATGTCGCCGCGGACGACGTTCCAGAGCTGCGGCAGCTCGTCGAGCGAGAGGCGGCGCAGGACGCGGCCGACAGGCGTGATGCGCGAGTCGCCGCGATCGACCGCGAAGCCGGCGCCCTGCGTCTCGGCGCCGACGACCATCGTGCGCAGCTTCAGCAGCTCGAAGTCGGCGCCGTCCTTGCCGACGCGCGTCTGCCGGTAGAACGCTGGACCGCGGCTCGTCAGCTTGACCGGCGAGCGCGGCGAGGGCGAGCACGGGCGACGCTGATGACGAGCGCCGCGCCGGCGATCGCGACGTCGGCGGCGCGGTTCAGCGCGTGCCCTCCGCCGCGTCCCACGTCGCCGGCACGCCGTGGCGGAGATAGTTGAAGAGCGACTGCACCGTCGCCCACGTCACGAGGACGTAGTAGCGCGGCAGGCCGACGCCGACGAGCGCCGCCGCGAGCACGCCGAGCTGCAGTCCGAGCACGACGGCATACACCGTGCCGTGCCCGAGCAGCGCGATCGACGTCCCGAGCAGCGACGAATGGAGGAGCCCGCTCGCGTAGCGGAGGTGACGGTGCGACAGCACCTCGACGAGATAGAGCGGGCGCAGCCGGCGCAGCATCTTGCCCTCGAGCACGATCGCCCAGCAGTGCTCGAACATCCGCACCTTGCGGCGGTATTCGTCCTCCGTCGTCGGCGTCGCCTTCTCGTACGCATTCGCCGTCGGCTCGTACACCGCGCGGCGTCCGCGCTGCACCATCAGGTACGGAAGCGACAGGTCGTGGCCGAAGCGCGGGTCGACCTCGACGTAGTCGGCGCGCCGCACGGCGTAGATCGAGCCGTTGCCGCCGGTGACCGAATCGATGCCGCGACTCCGCCGCGCGCACGCCGAGCTCGTAGCGCCAGTACAGGCCCTCCTTGTTGCGACCGTCGTCGGCCTGGACGTTGAGCCGGCCGCAGACGTACGCGACGTCGGGATCGGCGAAGGAGCGGACGAGCGCGCGCAGCGCGTCCGGCGCCCACGTCGAGTTCGCGTCGGTGAACGCGACGACGTCACTCGACGTCTCGCGCACGGCATGGTTCTGCGCCGCGACCTTGCCGCCGCGCGGATTGCGGATCGACGCGGGCGCCGGCGCGCGTCGGCGAGCTCCTCGGTCGCGTCCGATCGACGCGTCCGAGGTGACGACGATCTCGACGCGGTCGGCGGGATAGTCGAGCGCGCGCAGGTTCTCGATGCGCCGCTCGATGACGCTCTCCTCGTTGTACGCGGCCACGATGAGCGCGACGCTCGGTAGACCGTCGCCCTTGCGAACAGGCCGCGTGCGAAGTCGTGCGAGCGCTGCGGCAGCGAGCGGGTACGCGGCGTGCGTCCACACGAGCGCGCCGAGCGACACCCAGAAGAGCACGACGACGACGATCATCGGGCTTCCATCTTGCCGCAGGAGGCGGTCGACCTCGGTGCGGTCGACACGAATCGTGGACCGGGTCGGATCCTCCCGGAGCGACGAGATGCGCCGGGTCGGTGTGCGCCGGTCGATCGTCTCGACGAGCCGGCCGGCAGGGTCGACGCAGAGCTCGAGCGCGAACGGGTTCTGACCGCGGCGATACGTGAGGCAGTCGAAGCCCGGGAAGCACGCGGAAGCCGGAGAGCGAGGGCGAGTCGAGCGGGCCGACGAGCGCTAGCGATGCGCCGCATCCCGGCCATCTCCTCGCGTGCCGCACGGGCGCGCTCCCACCGGCCGACAGGGACGAGCGCGACGAGGACGACCGACGAGCGCGGCCGCGACGAGCGTGAGCCGCTGCAGATCGCCCGCAGCTCATGCGAAGCAGCCTCCGGTAGCGCTCGATCGCGATCGAACGGTCGGCCTCGGCGACGACGTACTCGCGGCCGCGCCGTCCCATCTCGTCGAGGTCGTGGCGGCCGTCGTAGCAGATCGCGAATCGCCTCCGCGACCAGCTCGGGCCGGCTCGGGCGGCGACGATCAGCCCGCAGCCCGACCGAGCGGACGACCGCCGCCGTCTCGCTCTCCTCGTCCGCGGCGACGAGCACAGGGCGGCCCGCCGACGAGGATCCCGTACAGGCGGCTCGGCACGACGTAGCCCGGACAGGCCGCGGCCGAGGCCGACGTAGTGGAGGTGCGCAGCGGACAGCGACGAGGAGAGCGTCTCGCGCGGCTGGTAGCCGAGAAACGGACCGCATCGGTCTCGAGGCGGTCGGCGAGCTCGATCAGCTCGCCGCGGCGCGCGCCGCCGCCGACGATGACGACGGCGAGGTCGTCGAGGTCGCGGAGAAACGTCGTCGCGCGGATGAGAACGTCGAGGTTCTGCGAGTGGCCGACGTTCCCCGAGTGCATGACGACGAATCGGTCCACGAGCCCGTGCGCGCGCGTCCACTCGTTCTCGCGCGGCTGCGGGACGATCGCCGTCGTGTCCACCCAGTTGGGGATGACGACGATCCGGTCCGGCGTCGCGCCCTTCTCCATCGAGTCGGCGCCGCATCGTCTCGCCGATCGCGACGACGCGGTCGGCGCGCTTGAGATACGAGGCGATCAGCGTGCGCAGGAGCCCGACGAGCAACGGGTTCTCGAGCCGCTTGAGCTCGACGGCGATCTCGGGGAAGACGTCCTGGCTGACGACGACGAGCGGCCGTCGGAAGCGCCGCGCGACGACGAGGGCGACGTCGCGATCACCGGCGGATCCGTCATGCACAGCACGACCGTCCGGCCGGCGCGTCAGCAGCGCGACGCGCAGGGACTCGGCGAGGTAGGTGAGGTAGTTCGACTGCGCGGGCGAGTAGGCGCGTGCGGTCGAACGCCGTCGACCGGACGCGGAGGATCCTCACGCCGTCGTGGACGAGCCGGCCGGATCGTTGCGCATGCACCGCGATTCGCCCGGTCACGATCGTGACGTCGAAGTCGCGCGCTGAGCGCGGCGCAGCAGCTCCGACAGCAGATAGCGCCGTCGCCTCGAGCCCCGGCCAGTAGTACTGGTTGAGGACGAGCAGGCGCGGCTTGTCGGACACGACGCGTCTCCACGGCGATCGCGGCAAGCAGGAAGGCGCAGATCCAGAACGTCGCGGTGCCGATGTCACCCACCGAGTACACGTACGACTGCACGACGGCGAGCGACGACGCCCGCGGCGAGCGCGCCGATGCATGCCGCGCCGACCGCACGATGCGGCGACGCGAGCGCGCGGCGAGCGCCTGTCGCGAGAGATGCGAAGAGCGCGAGCAGGACGAGCAGCCCGATGACGCCGAGCTGGAGCGAGATGCCGAGGTACGAGTCCTCGGGCGAGCCGCCGACGAAGTAGTAGTAGCGGTCGACGAAGACCGTCGCTCTCGGTGCCGAAGCCGAAGCCGAGCAGCGGACGCTGCAGGATCTGATGGAAGGAGCCCGTCCATGCCGCGACACGGCCACTGCCGCCGAAGAAGCCGCGCGTGATCGCGGGCTGGCCGCCGCCGGGCAGCGGTGCGCCGACGTCGGCGCTCAGCGGATAGACGGCTTCCGCGTTCAGGTACCCGCGCGCTGGCAGCAGGGCCCGTTGCGCCGTGACTTCGGCGACGGCTGCGTGCGCCGCCGCCTTCGGGACGTTCTGGATCACGAGGCCGATCGCCGACTGTCGCGACGACGACGGCGCCGGCAAGGGCGGCGCGCCGCGGTGTCCGCCCGCATGCCGAGAGCGACCGACGAGCACGCCGACGCCACCCGCGAAGAGGGCGCCGCGCGAGTCCGGAGGCGACGATCGACCCGGCGAAGCAGCGCCGCGACCAGCCGAGCACGATGCGCTTGCGGGTCGTGCCGCGCCGCGCACCGCCAGGCCGAGAGCCACCGGAAGCGCGAGCGCGAAGAGCAGCGCCGCGGTGTTCGCGTCCTGGCCGAATCCGCGATAGCGGGCCGGCGACTCGATCGACGCAGCCTGGACGGCGGCCGAATGGTCGAATGCGAGCACGACGAGGCCGGCGACGCCGACGACGGCCGCTCCCGCAGCGAGGCCCGTCAGCAGCCGTTCGGGACGCTGCTCGGCGGCGCCGAGCAGCAGCGCAGTTGCGAAGAGAACGCCGAGCGAGACGGCGCGCTCGGCGCTCAGCCGCGGCGAGACGGACCACGTCGTCGGACACGAGCGCGAGTCCGATGAGCGCGGTCGCGATCACGGCGGGCGCGATGGCCGGAACGAGGCGGCGCGCATCCCACGCTCGCGCGGCCGCCGTCACGAGCAGCAGGGCGAGCAGAACCCAGCGCGCGTCGTGGCCGACACGTGTGAGCTGACGCGATCGAGCTTGACCCCGCATGCGAACGCGAAGACGGTCGCGGCGACGAGCCACGGAATGACGCAGCTCGAGAGGTCGTCGGCGAGAGGCCGCCAAGGCGCGTGCAAGGATAGTCACGGCCATGGGCTACCCCGAGCGCATCGTCCCCGACGAGACGTCGCCCGGGATCCTCGCCCTTCACCTCGCCCGCTACGTCTTCGCCGAGGCGTTGGTGCCGCGACGGCGACGTCCTCGACCTCGGCTGCGGCAGCCGGGTATGGAAGCGCGCATCTCGCGCGCGATGCGCGGAGCGTGCGTCGGCGGCGACGTCAGCGAGGACGCGATCGCGTACGCGCGAGCGAACTACGGTGCGCCCGAACGTCGAATTCGTCGTGCTCGACGCCATGAGGCTTCCCTTCGCAGACGAGCTCGTTCGACGTCGTGTGCTCGTTCGAGACGATCGAGCACCTGCCGGACCGCGACGCAGTACCTCGCCGGCGTGCGCGCGGGTCCTGCGAGACGGCGGGACGTTCATCGTCTCGACGCCCCGTGTCGAGCGCACGATCGAAGATCCAGAGCAATCCCTTTCACCATGTGGAGTACGCGCCCGCGCCGACTTCGAGTCGCTGCTCGCGCGCTTCTTCGACGTCAGATCGAGATGTACGGCCAGCGCCGCGTGCAGACGGCGCGCTACCGGCGCGCTTCGTCGCCTCGACGTGCTCGGCGTTGCGGCGACGCCTCGCAGTTCCTGCGGCATGCGGCGCCGCTCGTCGGCACGCCCGCGACCGTGGACGTGACGGCTCGACGACGTCGCGATCGACGGCGAGCGAGTGGACGACGGCGCGGGTGCTCGTCGCGGTCTGCAGCGGTCCGCGCACATGAGGATCGTCCACGTCGTCATCGGCGGCGAGGTCGCAGGCGGGCAGATGGTCGCGCTCCAGCTCGCGCGTGCCGCGCGCGACGCGGGCCACTCGGTGGCGTTCGTGTCGCCCTCGGATGGACCGTTCCTCGGCCTCGTTCGCGAGGAGGGCCTACACGCGGAGGTCGTTCCCGTGCGGGGCGCCTTCGACGTGCGGGCCCTGTCGCGGCTGACGCGGACGTTTCGCGCACAACGCGTCGACATCGTGCACACGCACGGGCACTTCGCGGTGAACGTCCTCGCGCGCTCGCCGGCCGGCATCGCGGGCGCGACGCGTCCTCTCGCACATGCACATCCAGAACGCGTTCCGCAGCGGGCGAGGTCGCGCGGCTGCAGATCGCGCTCGACAACGCGACGGCACGCCTCTGCTTCGCCATCGTCGCCGTGTCCGAGGCGACGCGCGACGACCTCGTGCGTCAGGGCTATCCCGCCGCACGACTGGTCGTCGATCCCCAACGGGATCGAGCCGGTCGCAAGCGCGGCGAGCCGGTCCGGCTCGCCGACGGGCCGACGATCCTCGAGGTCGCGCGGCTCGCCGACGTGAAGGGGCAGCGCACGCTGCTCGCGGCAATCGCAGCGCCTGGACGCGACCGGCCGTCCTCGTCGGTCGCGACCTCGAGCAGCGGCGGCGCGTACGAGGAGGACGCTCAGCGCCGAAGCCGAGCGTACTCGGCGTCGCGGACCGGGTCGTCTTCGCCGGCTACCGCGACGACGTTCCCGCGCTGCTTGCCGGCTGCGACGTCTTCTGTCTCCCCTCCGACGGCGGAGGGGATGCCGCTCGTCGTGCTCGAGGCGATGGCGCAGGCGCGCCCGGTCGTCGCGACCGCGGTCGGCGGAACGCCGGAGCTCGTCGTCGACGGCGAGACCGGCATGCTCGTGCCGCCCGGAGACGTCGACGCGCTCGCGGAGCGCGCTCGCGTGCGCTGCTCGCCGACCCGAGCGCGCGCGCGCGCATGGGCGAGGCCGGCCGCGAGCGCGTCGCTGCGCGAGTTCAGCGCTCGCCGCGACCGCGAGCGGGTGCTCGCGTTGTACGCGCCGCGGCCTAGACTGGGCGCGATGCCGAGCCGAACGCAGGCCGACGTTCGCCGCTGGTGGACGCGACAACCCGATGACGTACGACTGGCGCGGCGAGATCCCGTACGAGCCGGGGAGCCCGGAGCATCTCGCAGAGGTCGAACGGCGATTCCTCGCCGAGGCATGGTTCGCGCAGCCACCGGGCGAAGCGCCGTTCTCCGGGCTGATCCCGTTCGACGAGCTGCGGGGCAAGGACGTGCTCGAGATCGGGTGCGGCACCGGCGTGCATGCGCGGCTCCTCGCCGCGGCCGGCGCGCACGTCACGCGCCGTCGACCTGACGCCGACCGCGGTCGAGCTGACGACGCGCCGGCTCGAGCTGGCCGGAGCTCGAGGCGGACGTCCGCGAGGCGGACGCCGAGGCGCTGCCCTTCGCCGACGCATCCTTCGACTTCGTGTGGTCGTGGGGCGTCATCCACCACTCGGAGAGCACGGACCGGGTCATCGCCGAGATCGCGCGCGTGCTCAGGCCCGGCGGGCGGCTCGCGTTCATGGTGTACCACCGTTCGTCGATCACGTTCTGGTTCAACTACGTCGCTCTATCGCGGCGTCGTCCGCGGCGGTCTCCTGCGCGAGTCGCCCGGACGAGCTCGCGAACCGCTGGTCGGACGGTGTCATCGCGCGCCACTACACCCGGCGCGGGCTTGCGCGAGGCGCTCGCACCCTGGTTCGAGAACATCGACACGCAGGTGATGGGCCAGATCGGCGAAGCGATCCCGCTGCCCGGCGCGGCTGCGCCGGCCGGTCGTCGCGGCTCGTGCCGCTCGCGGTGCAGCATGCGCTGCTCCGGCGGTTCGGCTGGTTCCTCTTCGCCACGCGCCACGCGCCGCGCGTGACGCGGCTCGCGCTGCTGACCGAGATCCCGGCGCCGTACCGGATCCCGCTCTTCAACGCGCTGGCGCGAGCGCGTCGACCTGCACGTGCTGTTCCTGCGCGAGCGGAATCCCGACCGTCCGTTCGACCTCCACCGCGACGAGCTGCGTTTCGACTGGGACGTGCTCCCGGGCACCGACTTCACCGTGCGCGGCCGCTGGATCGTCGCTGAACGCGAAGCCGTCGTGCGCCGACTGCGCGGCGCGGATGCCGTCCTCCTCGGCGGCTGGAACCAGCCCGCGTTCTGGCAGTCGCTCGCCTGGTGCCGCGCGCGGCGTGTCCCGGCGATCCTGTGGGTGGAGAGCACCGGAAGCGACCGGCGCAGCGGCCGGCTCGAAGTGGTCAAGCGCCTGCTGCTGCGTACGGCCGACGGCTTCATCGTCCCGGGGGCCGCGGCGCGTCGAGTATCTCGAGCGCGCTGGGCGTCGCCAGCCGAGCGCATCACGATCGCGCCGAACGCCGTCGACCCCGCCATCTTCGGAGCCGCGCAGCCGAACGCGCACGAAGGCGGCCCGTGCCGCGTCCTGGCCGTCGCCCGGCTCTCGCCGGAGAAGGGCGTCGACGTCCTCCTGCGCGCCACGGCCGACCTGCCGGTCGAGGTCGTCGTCGCCGGCAGCGGGCCGGAGGAGCCGCGCCTCCGCGCAGACTCGCCGGGCCGAACGTGACGTTCCTCGGCAACGTCGGAACGCGACGCGCTTCCCGCGCTCTACGCCGACGCTGACGTCGCTGTCGTCCCGTCGCGCTCCGACACGTGGGGAATGGCGCTGAACGAGGCTGCGCTCGCAGGGTCTGCCGCTCGTCGCCTCGAGTGTCGCAGGCGGCACACGCGATCTGATCGAGGAGGGCGTGAACGGCTTCCGCGTCCCGCCGGACGATCCCGAGGCGCTCCGCGCAGCGATCCTGCGCCTAGTCGAGGACGAGGCGTTCCGGCGCGCGGCAGGCGAGCGCTCACGCGAGATCGCAGCGCGATTCACACCGGAGGCTTGGGCCGACGGCGTGGTCGCAGCCGTCGCGACTGCCGTTCGATGACCGATGTTCTCGGGACAGGGGCAGACGAGGCGTACGGCTATCACGCCGTCAACCTCATCGGGTCTCTCAAGCGGAACTCAGACTTCTTCGATCGGATCGAGGTGTTCGACCTCGGCCTCAGTGCACATCAGCGCCACCTGATCGATGCGATTCCCGGCGTCGTCATTCGTGAGGTCCAGCCATTCTCGCCGCACTGGTCGCAATGCTTCACCTGGAAGCCGTGGGCGTGGATGCAGATCAAAGGCGATCGCGTCTTCTGGTTGGACGCAGGGGCTACGGTCCTGCGAAGCCTCGACCGCGTGCTTGCGCAGATCGACGAGCTCGGCTACTTCCTCGTGTCGCAGGGAAACGAGCTGCGCGACATCGTCCCGCCGGATTACTTCGAGGCGTACGGCCTCTCGGAGACGCTCGCCGGCCGGCCGTACGTTGCGGCAGGAATCATCGGCTTCAAGCCCGGCGGCGCCTTCTTCGAACGCGTCCTCCTCCCAACGTACGAGGACTGCCTCGCTGGGCGAAACCTCGGCTTTTCGGCCCAGGAGGCGGTGACGAAGAACCGCGGCCTCGGGCGTATGGAGTCGCCGCCGATCCGGAACTGCCCCCACTTCCGCTGGGACCAGACCATCCTGAACGTCCACGTCGCCCTCGATCTCCCTGGCGCACTTGTCGCCGACCTCGACGAGTACGCGGGCTGGCGAAGTCCACACGACCACCCGGCGCAGGTCATCTGGAGCCACCGGCGCCGCGGGAGCATGCGCTACCTGAAACGCGCCCCTTATGCCGGCCCAAGCGCATGGCGAGATCGCGTCTTCGGCGTTTGGTGGCAGTTGCACTGGTGGCTGAAGCTCCGTCGCCAATACTTGAGGCCGGCCACCTACGCGCTAAAGGCGCGCGCGATTCGAGACAGCGCGCTCGCTAAGTTTGGGCGGTGAGCGGCCCGAGTCTCGACCGGCACCTGGCCTCGTTCCGACAGATCTGGAAGGGAGGCTTCTATGCGGGCGATCCGCTCGAGAGGATGCACTCTCCTTACGGCCCTTTCGGCTACGTGGGTGTACCGTACGCCGTCGCTGCCGCGTGCATCCGTCCGTACGTCGGTCCCGACACGGTCGCGCTCGAAATCGGGCCTGGCCGCGGCGCGTACACGCGGGCTCTCCTTTCTGCGCGCCAGGTCTGGTGCCTCGACGCTCTCTCCGCTGAGCACAACCGCTTCTGGGAGTACGTCGGGGAGCAACCGCACGTGCACTACGTCCACGTGACCGACTTCGACTGCAGCGAGCTGCCCGACGACGGGATCGACTATGTCTTCTCGTACGACGCGCTCTGTCACGTGCCGTTCGAGGGAATCGAGGCCTACGCGATCGCATTACGACCGAAGCTGCGCGAGGGCGCTCATGCCTTCTGGATGGTCGCCGACTATGCGAAGTATCGGCGGTTCATCGCCGAACGTCGCAGCGTCGCCGGCGACATCACGTCACAGATCGGCCGGCCGTGGCTGCGCCGGCTGCTGGAACGCATCGTGCGACAGATCGAAGATCGTCGACTCGATGGGTATCGGCGTCACATCGAGGCACCAGAGGGGCCGGCGGGGAGCTGGTGGTACGACGCCACCACCGATCGAACCGCTGCAATGCTCGACCGCCTCGGCTATCGAGTCATCGACGCTGACATCGGCGTCGATCCACGATCGCCGATCATCCACTTCACGCGGCCGTGAACACCGCCATCGCGTCGGCCGCCGATGCACGCTACGGAAAGTGGCTGCTCAATCTGGTGGGATCAGTCGAAAGACGCTCCCCCATCTTCGACCGCTTCATCGTCTATGACCTCGGCCTGACGCCGTTCCAGCGGCGACTCCTCGAGCGCATCCGCGGCGTCGAAGTGCGTACGGTCCCCGAATTCGTCCCGCACTGGCGGCAGGGCCGAACGTGGAAGACGTGGATCTGGGCGCACCTCGACGCGGACGCGGTTGTCTGGCTCGACGCAGGGGTGACGGTGCTTCGACCGCTGACGGACTTCGTGCAGCAATCGTACGAGCGCGGATATTTCGTAGTCTCGCAAGGCGTATCCATCGGCTCGTCGACACCGAGCGATTACTACGCCCTATACGGCCTATCGCCGGACTTCAGCGATCGGGTGTCGATCGCGGCCGGAATCCTCGCCTTCCGGAGAGACTCCTCGTTCTATACCGACGTCGTTCGGCCCACCTTCGACGATGCGGCACTCGGGCGGAACCTCGGCTTCTCGGAGGCCGAGGTGGACAAGTTGAACTGGGGCCTCGACAAGCTCGACCAACTCATCGTGCGCGATTGCCCGCTCTTTCGGCACGAGCAGACCCTCCTCAATATCCACTTCTACCGCTCGACAAGCGACCCCTACGTCAACGACCTGTACAAGTACGGTGGCTTTCGCAGCCCCCACGATCATCCCGAGCAAGTGATCTGGAGCCACCGACGCAGCGGCGACTATCGCTTCCTTCCGCGGGTCCCATACGAGCCGCGCATCGCACCCGTCGGGATCGCCTGGGGCACCGGCGTCTATCTCCGGGGCCGCGCTCGCCACTATCGCTGGCTTCTGCGGCCGGCCGTCTGGGCGCACCTGGCACGACGCCTCCTGGCTACAGGACGGCTGCGATCGCCGCGCTGAGACCGGCCGCGGTCTTGTCCCATGTGAAATAGGCCGCACGTTCGAGACCGAGCGCGCGTAGATGGTCGGCGTACGCGGCGTCGTCCGCCAGGCGGCGAATCGCAGCTGCGAACGCATCCTCCGATTCCGGATCGCAGAGGACACCGGCGTCGCCGACGACCTCGGGAATCGACGTGACGCGACTGGCGACGACAGGCGTGCCGCACGCCATCGACTCGACCACGCCGTAGCCGAAGCCCTCGTACCGAGTCGGATCGACGTAGACCGTGGCCCCCCGGTAGAGATCGAGCAGCTCCTCGTCGGAGACGCGGCCGAGCGCTTCAGCACCCGCACCTGCCCAGCCGCCGGCGACGAGCAGGCGTACACCGGCGAGCCGGCAGGCCTCGACGGCAACGGCTGTGCCGTCACGCGGATCGTTCGAGCCGAGATGGAATGCATACATCCCGCGATCGGTCGCCGGCCCGGGCGTGAAGCCCGGAGGCACCCCCGGGTACACGACGCTCGTGGACGTGAGGTCGAGATCGCCGAGCACCTCGTCACGCGTCGCCTCCGATCCGAAGGCGAGATGCGCCGCCCGCCGCAGGGAACGCCGCCAGAGCAGCGAGGTGAGCACGTCGCTTCCTCTGTTCCAAAGCGACGCCCCGCTCTCGCGGTTCCCGCGAATTCGATGCACCGGCGACTCGAACAGCCACACCACCACCGGTGCGCCCCCACGAAGCGGAAGCCGGTCGCTGAGAGAGACGAACGCGTCGAGCCGGTGCCGCTTTGCCATACGCGGCACACCTCTCAGCTCCCAGTCGATGGTGAGCTTCGGCGCGACCGGAACTACTTCGACGCCGTCTATGTCTATTGGCTGCCGGACGAAGACAACAAGGTCGTGCTCTGCTCGCTCGGCAAGAGCCTGGACGGCGTGAAGCTCGCTGCGCGCGTTCCCCTTGCCGCTCGGGGAGATCATCAACCCGTCGAACCCGACCCGCGCCACGCGCGAATCGTACGGCTATCGGCCCGACGGGAGCCGGTTCGACGCAGACGGCACGTCCGCCATTGCGTTTCCTTCTCTCACCCGGTCGATGAGCTCTCGCTCAGCGGCGAAGTGCGCCTCGAGCCGCTCGCGCACGGCAACCGGAACGGGGGGTCGCTGTCCGTGGGGAGTCAAAGCTCGCGTCACCCGCTGCCACGCATAGCGGCGAATCGGACGCGGAACGAAAGTCCGTGCAACGTTGCGCAGCACCGACGGCCGATTGAGCGGTGCGAGGACAGCGGCGCCGAACGTCCGCCGAGCCGGATTGAGATGCGGGAAGGCATGCGCCCCGGAAGCGTCGACCCCGAGCAGACGGAGGAGGCGCGTACCGGTTGATGCCGGGTCAACTTCGAGATCCTCCAGCAACACGATGTGAACGCGCTCTGGACCGAACGCCTCCTCCCACCGACTGATGTATTTCGTGAATCGACCCAGCTCGGTGTAGGACAGCAGCAACGGCGGGACGTTTGCAGGGAGATTGACTCCGTCGCGCCGCGCCGGCTCGGCGTCGAGAGCCGCCTCGAGATCGGGGATCGTCTCCGTGCCGGACGCGACGAGAAGGTTGTGCCACGACGCAACGAACTCGACCGGATCGCGGAGCGCAACCAGTATGTGCGCATCCGGCACGTCCTGTTTGATAGCCCCCGGCGCCGCCGCTGAGTAGAGGTAGAGCGTCGATGCGTCGACGCGCCAGCGCTCGCCGGTCGCTCCCGCGAAGAGCGCCTCATACTCTCTCTCGGTCATCCCGCCCGGCCCGAGGAGATCGCGGTCGTAGAAGTGCGGCTCCTTCTCGTCCGGACCAAAAACATCCGGATGTGCGACGAGGTACGAGAAGAGGGACGTCGTTCCGCAACGCGGTGCTCCGACGAGAAAGAGGTTAGGGCGTCGCGCCGAATCCATGTGGGAATCGTAAGGTCGCGGGGGCCATGGGTAGCATCACCCCGTGCAACCGCGGCCCATCCCGGTCCTCTTCGTCCATCACCGCTCGGAGCTCGGCGGCGCGCCGGAGTCGCTCTCGTACCTGATCCGCGAGCTCGATCGGGAGCGCTTCGAGCCGCACGTCTACTGCCCGCCGGGGCCGGCCGCCGAGCTCTTCCGTGAGGCCGGCGCCGTCGTCCACACGGGCGCCGTCGCCGGCTTCACGCACATCTGGGCGTCGACGTACCGCGGACGCCGCTGGCTCCTCTTCGGCCGCGAGCTCGCGCGCCTGCCGAGCCACGTCGCGCCAGTTCCGGCAAGACGCTGCGTAGCCAGCGGTTCGAGCTCGTCCACTTCAACGACTCGCCGCTGATCCCGGCTGCGTATCTCGCCCGCCGCGAGGGCCTGCCGGTCGTGTGGCACCTGCGCTCGGCGCTTCCCGAGCGAGGCCGGACCGGCGGTCGGCGCTCATCCGCCGCGCGATTCGCAAGCTCGCGACGACGTCGATCGCGATCAACCGCGACGTCGCCGAGGTCTTCGACGTCGGCTCGACGGTCGTCCCGAACTCGGTCGACCTCCAGCGCTTCCGGCCCGGCGACCGCGACGCCGCGCGCGCGGCGCTCGGCCTGCCCGCCGATCTGCCGGTCGTCTCCTTCTTCGGCTTCATCTATCCGTCGAAGGGCTTCCGCGAGTTCATCGAGGCGGCCGCGCGGCTGCGCGAGCGCGGCGTCGACGCGAGCTACCTCGTCGTCGGCGGCGCCGTCCGCGGCCAGGAGTTCTTCCGCACCGTCGTCGGCCGCTCGCTCCAGCTCGTCGACCTGACGCGCGACTACGAGTCGGAGGCGAAGGACCTCGTGCACGAGCTCGGGCTCGACGACGTCGTGCGCTTCATCCCGTTCACGCAGGACACGACGAACCTCTACCAGGCGTCCGACGTCGTCGTCGCGCCGTCGCAGGGACCCGAGCTCGGCCGGCCGGTGATCGAGGCGGCGGCGAGCGGCGTCCCCGTCGTCGCGTCCGGGTCGCGCACCGGCGGCGGCGTCGTCGTCCCGGGCGAGACCGGCGTGCTCGTCCCGGACTACGGCGTCGACTCGATCGCCGAGGCGGTCGCCGAGCTGCTGCAGGACGCCGAGCGGCGCCACGCGCTCGGCCGCACCGCGCGCGCACACGCCGAGGAGAACTTCGACCCGGCCCGCAACGCGCGGCGGATCGAGTCCATCTACCACGGATGTCCTCCCGACGCGGGACCGGATCCCGATCCTCTACGTCCACCACCGGCCGCAGCTCGGCGGCGCGCCGTCGTCGCTCGCGCAGCTCATCCGCCACCTCGACCCGCGCTTCGAGCCGCACGTCTTCTGCCCGGAAGGACCGGCGGCGGACCTCTTCGCCGACGCGGGCGCGGTCGTGCACACCGGCAAGGTCTCGATCTTCGCGCACGCCTGGGACTCGCCGTACGAAGGCCTGCGCTGGCTCGTGCTCAGCCGCGAGATCTCGTCGCTGCAGCCGCACGTCCAGCAGCTCTCGCAGCTGATGCGCGAGCACCGCTTCCCGCTCGTGCACCTGAACGACTCGCCGCTGCTCGCCGCCGCATGGGTCGCGCACAACCACGGCGCGAAGGTCGTCTGGCACCTGCGCTCCGCGCTCGCCGGCGAGGGACGCGACCACCGCTCGCGCATGATCGGCGCGTTCATGGACGCATTCGGCGACGCGGCGATCGCGATCGACCGCGACGTGGCCGCGCGCTTCCCGATCCGGCTGCCGCTCGAGATCGTGCACAACTCCGTTCGGCCGCCGTCGCCCGCGGGCGTCGGCGGCAAAGCGGCGCTCGGCCTGCCCGGAGGACCGCGTCGCCATCGGCTTCGCCGGCTTCGTGCGCCGGCAGAAGGGCTGGCAGGAGCTCGTCTCCGCCGCGGAGATCCTCGTGCGGGAGGGTGCGCCCGCGCACTTCGTGATCATGGGCGGCGGCGTACGCCCGCCGGAGTACTTCAAGACGATGCGCGGACGCGCGCTCGCGCTCACCAACCTGCTCACCGACGAGGAGTCGGCGATCAAGGATCTCGTCGCCGCCAAGGGCCTCGAGCGACCACTTCTCGTTCCTGCCGTTCACGGCCGAGACCGGCGAGATCTACAGCGCGCTCGACATCGTCACCTTCCCGAACCAGGGCGTCGGCCTCGGCCGGCCGGTGCTCGAGGCTGCGACGTACGGCAAGCCGGTCGTCGCGTCCGGGTCGGAGACGGGCGCGGGCGTGCTCCTCCCCGGCAAGACCGGCCTCCTGCTCCAGGACGCGAGCCCGGAGCAGCTCGCCGCTGCGCTGCGCCTGCTCATCGACGACCCCGAGCTGCGCCGCGGCTCGGCGAGGCTGCGGCCGAGCATGCACGCGTGCGCTTCGACCCGGCGAGCAACGCCCGCGCGGTCGAGCGCGTCTACGACGAGCTGCTCGGTCTCGAGGTCGAGAGCGAGCCGGCGCAGCGTTCCCGTCGCGGTATGACGCTCGTCTCCATCGTCACGCCGTCCCTCAACCAGGCGCGATACCTGCGCGAGGCGATCGAGAGCGTTCGCGCGCAGACCTACGCGCCCGATCGAGCACATCGTCGTCGACGGCGGCTCGACCGACGGGACGCTCGAGATCCTCGCCGCATACGACCGGACGTCCGTTGGATCTCCGAGCCGGACCGAGGGCAGTCGCACGCGCTCAACAAGGGGTTCGCGCTGGCGTCGCGGAGACGTCCTCGGCTGGCTGAACGCCGACGACGCGTACGAGGCCGGCGCGGTCGCGGAGGCGGTCGCCGCGCTCGGCGAGACGGGCGCCGGGCTCGTCTACGCCGACGTCACGCGCGTCAACGACGACGGCGTCAACCCGCGGCGCATCCGCTCGCGTCCCGAGTTCGACCTGTGGACCGAGCTCAACCTCGGTTGCGGCATCTACTCGCCGGCGGTCTTCTTCACGCGCGAGGCGCTCGATGCCGTCGGCGGACGTCGACGAGTCGCTGCACCTGACGATGGACTACGACCTCTGGTTGCGGATCGGGAAGCGCTTTGCCGGTGCGGCACGTCGACGCCGTCTGGGGCGTTCAACGCCTGCACGGCGAGGCGAAGACAATGCGGCAGTCGACGCTTCTGGCCGGAGCGTCTGGCCGTCAGCCGCCGGCACGGCGGGAGGCTCGTCTCGCCGCTGCTCATCGACCGCTACGTCCGGAGCCCGCGCACCCGTCGCGCCGCCACGCGCGCGGCGGCCGCGGCGTATGCGTTGGCCGGAAGACGACCGCGGTGAGCGCGCTCGTTCGCGCTCTCGAGCGTGTGGCCGCGCGACCGCTCGCACGGCCGTCGCGATCGACGATCGACGACGCGGCGCGACGCGGCGCACACGTGGCGCGCCACTCAGAGGCTCGCCCGGTGGCGCGACCGGGGCGACGTCTTCAACCTCGACCTGCACGTCGCAGTCATCGCGGACGTCCGCACGCAGCTCGACCGTCGTGCGACTCGAGCCTCGTCGACTGGACAGTCTCGGGGCACAGCTGGGTCTTCGGCCGTCCGCGAGACCCGGTTGCGATCGTCAACGAGCGGACGTGGAAATCGTTCGGTCCACGAATGGCGCGGCGGTTTCGCCGACTCTACGGGTCGTATCTCCGGTCCTTCCGAGGGTTCGTCGCCACATATCCGCCGTGCTTCGCGCTGCTGTACGAGGGCCTGGACAAGCCGACGCTCGCGATCGCTGCAACGCGCTACGAGTGGCCGTTCACGCACTACGGCCGCGCACTGGGACTGGCTCGACGAGCGTCTACGAGCGGGCGTAGAGAGCGGCTGGCTGACACTCGCCGCGAACAACCGGGCAGACGCGGACTACCTCGAGCAGCTACTCCGGTCTCAAAGCCGCGCACATCCCGAGCGCATGCTCGTACACCGGGCTGACCTACACCGGGCGGCAAATCCGCACGTCGTGATCTGCACGGCGAACGACCAACTCGCGACACTCGATCGCGAACGAGTTGCGTCACGAGGCGATCCCGCTGCGATCCGGCCTCGGTGCGCGGTACTCGCCGGCGGATCTGTACGACCATCGGCGCTCGTCTTCATTCCCGTACAACGTCAGCATCATGGCGCTGTTCGAGCACTACACGGCGTGCGCACCGATCTACGTCCCAGAGCGGTCGTTCCTCAAGGAGCTGATGGCCGAGTACCCGGCCGACGTGCTGTCGTCGCTCTCGTTCTGCCAGGTCACGGGCCACGCCGCCGGCGCGGCGCCCGGACGGGCTCGACCTGAACGACGTGAACGACGAGGCGGTGGTCGACTGGTACCTCGACCGGGCCGACTTCTACGACCGCGAGTGGATGCCGCGGATCCGGCAGTTCGAATCGTGGGAGCATCTCGACCACCTCCTCGCGACGGACGACCCGCAGGCGATCAGCGCCGAGATGACGGCCGAGAGGCCAGAACGGCTTCGCCGGATCGCGGCGCTCTGGGACGCGCCTGCCGTGGCTGGCGGCACTCGACGACGGCAGCCTGATGTGCGGCCTGTGCGGCATCGTCGACCTCGACCGGCCACCGGACGCGAGACGCGGTCGACCGCTGGCTCGACGAGCTCGCGCACCGCGGACCGGACGGTCGCGGCGTCTTCGTCGACGACGAGCGTCTGCCTCGGTCACCTCCGCCTCGCGATCCTCGACCTCTCCGATGCCGGGCTTGCAGCCGATGCAGGACCGGCGAGCTGCAGCTCCTGCACAACGGCGAGATCTACAACTACCTCGAGCTGCGCGACGAGCTGCGCGCGAAGGGCCACTCGATTCTCGACCGGCGACGGACAGCGAGGTGATCCTCGCCGCGTACCGCGAGTGGGGCGAGCGCTGCGTCGAGCGCTTCAACGGCATGTGGGCGTTCGTCGATCTGGGACGCCGACGCGCGGACGCTGTTCTGCCTCGCGCGACCGCCTCGGCGTCAAGCCGTTCTACTACCGGCTCGACGGCGACCGGTTCGCGTTCGCGAGCGAGCCGTGGGCGCTTCGGCGCGGCGGTGCGAATCTCGGCCGCGGTCCGCGACTACCTCGAGCAGGGATACCTCGACCAGGGCGACGAGACGTTCTTCGCAGGACGTCGTCCGGCTCCCGCCGGCGCACTCGCTCACCTTCGGCCCGGACGGCCTGCAGCGCTGGCGGTACTGGTCGCTCGAGCCGGGGCGAGCCGCCGGCCGACCCGGTCGACGCCGTGCGCGAGACGTTCCTCGACGCGGTGCGCCTCCAGCTGCGCAGCGACGTCCCCGTCGGCACGTGCCTCTCCGGCGGCATCGACTCGTCCGTCGATCGCCGTCGCCGTCGCGCACCACGGCCACGAGCACCAGAAGACGGTGACCGCGTACTTCGACGATCCCGGCTTCGACGAGCGCCCGTTCGCGCGCGCCGTCGTCGAGCGCACCGGCGCGGAGGCGCACTGGGTCACGTTCGACGCCGACGATCTCGTCGAGCGACCTGCCGGCGATCGTCGCAGGCGCAGGACGAGCCGTTCGGCTCGACGTCGATCTGCGCCGGCTGGTACGTCATGCGCGAGGCGACGCGAGGCGGGCCTGACGGTGATGCTCGACGGCCAGGGCGGCGACGAGATCCTCGCCGGCTACCGCGCGTCGTTCGGGTACCGGCTCGCCGACCTGCTCCGACGCGGGCGGCTGTCGCGAGGCGACGCGCGAGCTTGCGCGCGTTCGCGCACGTCGCACGGCCCGCGCTGGGCGGCCGTCGCCCTCGCAACGCCGCACGTGCCCGAGCGCGCTCCGGCTCGCAGCGCGCGGCCGGCTGCGCGGGGCGGCGACGCTCGTCGGCGCCCGAGCTGCGGCGACGCGTGCGACGGCCGCGGACGGCAACGGCGCGCTCTTCCCCGACCGGCTCCGTCGGCAGCTCCAGCATCCTGCTCACGCGACGCGGCCTGCCCGAGCTGCTCCGCTACGAGGATCGCAACTCGATGGCGCACTCGCTCGAGGCGCGCGTGCCGCTGCTCGACCACCGGCTCGTCGAGCTCGCCTTCTCGCTCGACGGCGGCGAGCTGATCCGGCGGCGGCGAGACGAAGTCCGTCCTCCGTCGCGCGCTCGCCGATCTGCTGCCGCCCGACCGTCGCCGGCCGGCGCGACAAGCTCGGCTTCGTCACGCCCGAGGGCCGGTTCCTGCGCGGCGCGCTCGGCGACCTCGCGCGCGACGTCTTCGCGTCGCAGTCGTTTCGCGAGCGCGGCTTCGTCGACGCGCGCGCGGCGACGCGACGGCTCGAGCGGCATCGCAGCGGCGATCTCCGCGCCGGCATGGAGCTGTGGCGCGCGCTCAACCTCGAGCTCTGGGCGCGGCGCTTCCTCGACGCGATGAGCCGGCTGCGCGTCCTCTTCGTCACGACGTCGTATCCGAGCGACGACGGCGCCGGCGACGGGTGTCTTCGTCCTCGAGCACGCGCGCGCGGCCGCACGCCACGCGGACGTCGCCGTCCTTCACCTCGATCGTCGCCACGATGTGCGCGGCATCTCCATCCATCGCGATCGTGGGCGCCGAGTTCCCGACGTGGCGGGCGCGTTATCCGTACCGCCCGACCGCGGTCAGCATCGCGGCACACGTCGCGGCCGGGCTCCGCGGCTACCGCGCCGTGCGCCGCGCAGGCTTCCACCCCGACCTCGTGCACGCGCACTTCTTCCTCAGCGCCCTCCCGGCGCGCCCTGCTCCCGCAAGCCGGTCGTCGAGACCGAGCACTGGACGGCGCTTCCTGCCGGAGGACCCGACCAGGCTCGGGCGGACCCTCGAGCTGCGCAGCACGCCTCGTCCTGCGGCGCGCACGAATCGTGATGCCGGTGAGCGAGAACCTTGCGACGGCAATGCGCGACGCCGGCATTCGCGCGGCGGTTCGAGGTCGTGCCGAACGCCGTGGACACCTCACTCTTCCGTCCAGGCGCCGGAGGCGGCGGCCGGCGACTCGTTACCGTCGGGCTGCTCCAGCACCAGAAGGGCATCGACGTGCTGCTTCGGCGCCTTCGCGCAGGTGCGCGACAAGCGGCCCGATACGGTGCTCGACATCGTCGGCGACGGGCCCGAGCGCTCGACGTACGAGACGCTTCGCTCGACCCTCGGCCTCGACGAATCGGTCGTCTTTCACGGCCTCCGAGCCGAAGCCGGAGCATCGCCGCGATCCTGGCCGAGTCCGACCTGTTCGTGCTCGCGAGCCGATTCGACAACAATCCGTGCGTGCTCGTCGAGGCCCAGGCGGCAGGCCTTCCGATCGTCGCGAGCCGCGTCGGAGGGATCCCGGAGATCGTCGAGCGCAACGGCCTGCTGGCGGAGCCGGAGGACGTCGACGCGCTCGCCGGTCGCATCCTCGAAGCCCTCGCCGGCCTCGGCGCATACGACCGGTCCGCGATCGCAGCGCGGGCGAAGGAGCGGTTCGACGTCGAACACGTCGGTCGTATGCTCGCCGACGTCTACGCATTCGCTCTCGGAGAGACCGCGTGACGACGCCGCGCGTCACCGTCCTGCTCGCCGTCCACAACGGCGGCGACTTCCTGCGGGAGGCGGTCGAGAGCGTGCTCGCGCAGACCTTCTCCGATTTCGAGCTGCTCATCGTCGACGATGCGAGCACCGACGGCGCAGTTGACGGGCTCCTGGGCGACCCGCGCATCCGCGTGCTCCGCAACGAGCGCAACATCGGGCAGATCCCGTCTCTCAATCGCGGACTGCATGATGCGCGCGGCAAGTACATCGCCCGTCTCGACCATGACGACATCTGTCTTCCGCGGCGCCTCGAGCGCCAAGCGGACGTGCTCGACCGTTTCCCCGACGTCGCTCTGGTCGGCAGCTGGGTCGACGTCGTCATCACGGACGGGCGGACATGGACGCGACTCCGGCCGCAGCTCGACACGTTCGCGCAGTTCGCGGCCCAAGTCGTGACCGGCCACATCTTGCTCATCCATCCGTCGCTCATGTTCCGTCGCGACGCCGTCGCCGAGGTCGGCGGCTTCGACGAGGATCTGAGCGCGGCCGAGGACCAGGAGCTCTATCGCCGGCTCGTGTTGGCGCGCCGCGAGGCTCGCGTCGTCCCGGAGATGCTCGTTCGCTACCGCCGCCACGAACAGCAGATGACGTATGCGAAGACCGCGATCGTGGAGGAGAGCGACGCGCGCAGCCACAGCCGCTTCCTCGCGTCGCTCGACCCAGGTTCGCCCGCGGAGACGCTGCGCCTCATGGTCCGCGCACATCCGCGCTTCTGGACAGAGCCGGCATTCGCCGACGACGGGCTCGAGCGCTTCCTCGCGGCCGCCTCCGCGCGACTCGAGCTGGACGAGAATGGCCGCGCCGAAGTAGCGCTCGCGCTCGCGCAACGCGCGGCCGCGTGTCTCCTCGACGGGTGGGCCGGTGGTGCCGACGCGTACGCGCGGCGCGCCCGTCCGCTCGCGGCGTTCGCCGCGCAGCACGGCGACGCGCGCAGCCGCGCCGTCGCGGCGACATTCCCGGTCCTGCGTGCGGCAGCGCCTCTCGGGAAGCCGGTCGCACGCGTGCGCGTCGGGCTCGCACGCGTGCTTCGAAGCGAAGCGCTCGCGATGCCGCGGCGGGTCGCGCGCAGCTCACGCGTGCTCCGGGCGCTGTACATGCGCGTCGCCGACACACGGCGGCACGGCGCCTGAGCACGCGCAACGCCTCTGTATCGTGGCGCCCGTGACGCATCCGCGCCCAGGTGAGAGCTACAGGCCGAAGGACTACTGGGCCGGGCTCCACGACAGCGCCGAGGATCTCGGCATCGTCGGCCATCCGACGCTTCCGCTCGTGTTCAACCGCTACCTGTACGCGAACGCGGCGCACGGCGTGCTCCGCGGCCTCGACGCCTCCGGCGCGGGCGTACGCGGGCGTACGGTGCTCGACGTCGGGAGCGGGACCGGGTTCTGGGTGGACCTGTGGCGGCGCGAGGGCGCGGCGAACGTCTCCGGCTCGGATCTCGTACCCGCGGCCGTCGACCGGCTGCGCGATCGTTTCCCGGACTGTGAGTTCGCACCGGCGGACATCGGCGAGCAGGCGCCGTTCCCAGGTGCCCGGTTCGACGTCGTGACGATCATGAGCGTGCTTCATCACCTCGTCGACGAGCAGCGCTTCGAACGCGCGCTCGCGAACCTCGCGTCGCAGCTCGACCCGAAGGGCTTCCTCGCCGTGCTCGACCCGCTCGTCGTGCGTGGCCGCTGGATGCCGCCGAGCGCTGAGAGCGCCCACAACGTCGTCCGCACGCTCTCGCGCTGGAAGGATGCGGCCGCGGGCGCCGGTCTTCGCGTGGACACGGTCGTGCCGACGGCTGCGTTCTTCTCCGATCCGGTGGACGCCGGATCGCGCCCCGCCTTCGCCGCCCATCGGTTCTTCTGGCGGGGGATCACCGCCGCGCTGCAGGGACGAGACCGGCTTGCGGCCGTCGTCGTCCCGCCGGTCGCCGCGCTCGACCGTGCGGTCACGGCGCGTCTCCACGCCGGGCCGGCGGCGAAGCTGATCCTGTTGCGCCCCGCCTGAGAGCTACGCGGACGTCCGCGTTCGCTCGTCCGCGGACTCGGTGCGCCACTCCAGCTGAGGCCGAAGAACCGCGTTCCCGCGCATGTTCCCGGCGTGACCCGCGAAGCGAATCTCGATGGTGACGACGGCGGAGTAATCGACGATCTGGTTCACCTCGGCGATGAGGCTGACGTTCAGATCAAGCTCGGTCTCGCCGAACAGCCCGCGCGGCAGACGCACCACCGAGCGGTACGTTCCGGGCTCGAGCCGCATCGGGCCTTCGCCCGACGGGTCGTCGATCGTCTCCGTCCGCAGAACCGGGGCCTGATTCTGGTCGGTCAGCGTGACGAGCACGCGGAGGGCCGGAATGGGACGGAAGACCCGGTAGTCGACGGCGATGACGATCTCCTCGTCGGAGTTGAACGCGGAGCAGGGAAGGCCCTCCTCGTCGAGCACCGAGATGCGCGTGCACTCGAAGAACGGCTCGTCGCTGTACAGCCGCGTCTTGCCGATGAGCAAGCCGAGCTTCTCGCCTTCGACGACGGCAGCGCTCTGCTCGCCTGCGGCCTGCCCCAGGTACCGGTGCACCCCATCCTCGGTCGGCCCGTCGAAGACGAGCCGCCCTTTCTCGAGAACGAGCGCACGCGAGCACAGCGAGCGCACCGCCGCGAGGTTGTGACTGACGAAGATCACCGTCCGTCCCTCGCGTGTGACGTCGCGCATCTTCCCGAAGCACTTCTGCTGGAACTCGGCGTCGCCGACCGCCAGTACTTCGTCGACGAGCAGGATCTCGGGCTCGAGATGCGCCGCTACCGCGAACGCGAGCCGCACCTGCATGCCGCTCGAGTAGCGCTTCACCGGCGTATCGAGGAACTTCTGCGACACCGGAGAACTCGACGATCTCGTCGAAACGACGCACGATCTCAGCCCGCCGCATGCCGAGGATCGTGCCGTTGAGCATGATGTTCTCGCGCCCGGTGAGCTCCGGGTGGAAGCCGGTGCCGACCTCGAGCAGCGATCCGACCCGTCCACGGAGAACGACCCGTCCGCGTGTCGGGTCGGTGATGCGCGAGAGAATCTTCAGCAGCGTGCTCTTCCCTGCGCCGTTCGCGCCGATGAGACCGAGCATCTCGCCGCGGCCGAGTTCGAACGAGATGTCGTCGAGTGCCCAGATCTCCGCGCGCGTCGCTCCACGCTGCCGCGCGCGCCGGATCGGTGCGGTCAACGCTCCGGCGATGACATCGCGCAGCGCCTTGTACGACTCGCGCTCGCCGAGGCGGTAACGCTTGCCGATGCCCTCGGCCAGGATGACGGCGTCAGACGACATCGGCAAAGCTCCGTTCGACACGCCGGAAGTACTCGATGCCGAGGACGAGAAGCACGAGGACGACACCGAACGACAGCAGCATGAGATGCCCCACCTGTCCGCGCCTGGTTGCCGAAAAGCGTCCACCGGAACCCCTGCACGACTCCGGCCATCGGGTTCAGGCCGATCCAGGGACGGATGCTGAGCGGGAAGATCGCCGCCGAGAAGGCGACGGGCGTCACGAAGAACCATGCCTGGACGAGGAACGGCACGGTGTACTGGACGTCGCGGTACTTCACGTTCAGCGCCGAGAGCCAGATCGTCACCGCGACCGCTGCGCTGACCGCGAAGAGCACGAAGAACGGGAGGAAGACGACGTGCCAGCTCGGAACGGTGCCGTAGTACGCCATGACGGCGGCGAGGACGCAAAAGCCGACGGCCATGTCGACGAGCCCGGCGAGCACGGGTGCGACGGGAAGCATGATTCTCGGGATGTAGACCTTCGTCACCAGCGCCTGGTTCTCGACGATGCTCTTCGTCGACGCTGTGAGAGCGTTCGCGAACAGGAACCACGGTATGAACGCACTCAGCGTGAGCAGCATGTACGGCACGTTCGACTGCAGCTTCGCGTAGTGGCCGAGGATGATCGTGAAGATGAGCGCGGTGAGCGCCGGCTGCAGCGCCACCCATGCCGCGCCGACGGCGGTCTGCTTGTACCGGATCTTCACGTCGCGCCAGACGAGGAAGTAGAGGAGCTCCCGGTAGTCCCAGAGCTCCCGGAAGTCGAGCGGGCGCCATCCCCGCTTGGCCTCGATGACGGTGACACGTCCGGCGTCGTAGTGGCTCCGCGACTCAGCGACCGCGCTCATCGATCCAGAATAGCCCCGTCTTCCGCCGACCCCAGGGTGCGACCCACCGCCCACAGCTCCCCCCAGACCTGCACGAGCTCCTCGACGCCGATCCTCGCCTCGGCGAGTTCGGACTTGAGCTGCCCGACGGTGTACTCGGTCTCGTGCGTGGGGTCGCTGAAGTGAGGGAGGCCGAGCTCTTCCCGAAGCGGAACGAGCCAGTCTCGCTCGCTGCTCGGGACCCGGATGAGGAAGCGGTCAGGACCCGCGACGGAACGCAGCCGCCGCAGGAGCTCGACGCGCGCAGCGATGTGCTCGAGGACATTCGAGAGAACGACGACGTCATATCCGTGCGGCGGCTCCCAGATGAGAACGTCGCCTTCGACAAACTCGAGG
This sequence comes from uncultured Actinomycetes bacterium, assembly GCA_963744355.1. Taxonomy (GTDB): domain Bacteria; phylum Actinomycetota; class Thermoleophilia; order Gaiellales; family Gaiellaceae; genus Palsa-739. The sequence continues at coordinate 1,120,666 of CAVUTE010000001.1, read as the reverse complement.
CCTTCCGCCTGGAACCGAGCGCGCGCGAAGTCGAGCACCGAGCGGCTCATGTCGAGCCCGGTGACGCGGGCGCCCGCCGCGACCACGAGGTCGTACGCGAGCTCGCCCTTGCCGCAGCCGACGTCGAGGACGCGCTCGCCGCGGCCGACGTGCCGGACGAAGAACTCGTGATACCCCGTCAGCCGGTGCTTTGCATGGATGCCCCCGTCGAGATCCATCGCGAGCCCGTCGATCCGTTCGTGCAAGTGGTCGTCGAGCCGGAGCAGCCGGCGCAGGCCTTCCGCCGGTGGGAGCCGCGACGCGCCCGAGGACCACAGTCGGACGTGGACGGTCACGAGCCTGGCCGCGAGCGCGCTCTGGAGCAGCGGGTCGAGCAGCCGCAGGAGCATCCGTTTCACGCTGTCAGCCTCTCGAAGATCGCGCGATGGCGCTCGATCCACGCGCCCGCGTCGAAATGGCAGGCCCGCTCGCGTGCGACGGCCCCGCGAGCGTCGAGATCGGCGGCGAGCGAGATGACGGCCTCCGCGAGCAGGGCGGCGCTCGGAGGATGGTCGCGTTCCCAGTCGAGCGGCGCCGCGATGCCGATGCCAGCGTCGTCGCCGACGAGCTCGGGAGTCCCGCCGCTCGCGGAGTAGACGACGGGTAGGCCGGTGGCCATCGCCTCGAGCACGATCGTCGGGCACGGATCATTGTACTTCGTGTGCAGCAGGAGGTCCGCCCGGCGCATCAACGACGGCGCTTCCTCCTGCGTATACGGTCCGGTTAGGTCGACCGCGTCGTCCAGTCCAAGTCGCCCGATCATTCGCGTGGTCTCCCCCTTCCCGTCAGCCGCGAAGGCCAGCGCGCCCGATACGACGAGGCGCGCGTCGCCGATCTCGCCGCGGACGATCGACAGCGTCTCGAGGGCACGCTCGATGCGATAGCGCTGATACTGGTTCCCGCCGAGCAGGAGTGTGAGAGGACGGTCGGGCCGCGTGTGTTCCGGGACGAAGGCCGCTGTGTCGACCGGGTTGTGCAGAACCTCCCACGTGCGGTCCGGCGGTCCGTAGAAGCGGTCCGACGCGAGCTTGCAGAACGCACTCTGGAAGACGACGTGGTCGGCCTCACGCAGGAGACGGGCGCGGGGAGCGTTGACGAGCTCCCAGCCGTCGCCATACCACCCGCGGTAAGCGACGCCGTTCTGGTTCCAGACGAACGCAGCGCCTCGAAGCCGAGCAAGCCGCACGAGCATCCGAGCATCGAGTGGCATCGAGCTCGATCCGAGATAGAGGACGTTGAAATCGCGGGGCGCGTTCGGCAGCTCGCGGGCGAGCAGCTGGAACTTGACGGCGCCTCCGAACACGATCTCGTCATTTCCCGGCATCGCCTCGACGCCGTAGGAGATGGCCGCTTCGCCACGGCGGAGCGACGTCGCGGCGATCGCGCGCCAACGACGCCATTGCCGCGCCGTCAATCCTGCCGCAACGATCGCGTTGCGCGTGCGCCGCACCGGTGCACGCACCGTCCAGGGGGCGCGGTCGCGTAGCGTCATGCAGATTCCACGAAGCCGGCGAAGAACGCGCGCCAGAGGGGTAGCTGGGCCTCATACGAGTTCGCCGCGGCGGTCGCAAGGCCGGCCTCGGTCACGCGGCGGACGTCGTCGAGCCCGGCCGCGATGCGCTCGAGACGGTCAGCAATTGCCTCGGCGTCGCCGACGTCGACGAGCCAGCCGTTCTCGCCGTCGCGTACGAGATCGGCGGCTTGGCCCACGCGTGTGGTCACCAACGGCACGGCTGAGGACATCGCCTCGAGCACGCCTTTCGGACCGCCCTCCTGCCGGGCCGGCACGACGTAGGCGTCAAGCGCGGCATAGAGATTCCCGACATCGGCGTATCGCTCGAGCACGCGGTGCACGTACGGGATGCCCCGCTGATCCAGCTCGGCCTTGACGTAGCCCCGCGCCGGGCCGGAAAGCAGGACGTGGAGCTCCGGGACGTGCACGAACAGCGCGGCGAGAGCGGCGACGAGCACGTCGGGGCCTTTGATCCATTTCGGATCTCGCCCCTCCGCCCAGCCGACGCCGTCCTTTTGGAACGACCCGACGACGAAAGCTCCCTTCGGGAGCCCCAGCGCGCGCCGGGCGGCCGAGCGAGACGCGGCCGTCTGTGGCGGGAAATATTGCGGCGCAATGCCGATGGGGATCCGGAAGACCTTGGCGGGATCGATCCCGCTCGACAGCACGATCTCTTCCATCTCGCGATGGGAGACCTGGATACGGTGAAGCTCGGAGTGGCGGCTGCGCAGCGCGGCGTAGGCCTGGTCGAACTCGGGCATGTCAGGCGTGCCCGGCCGACCGTGGAAGTAGGCAGCGCCGAGGCGATGGTCACGCCATTCCGGAAAGCGGTCGAAGAGGACGAAGTGGCTCCCGAAGAACACCGCCTGTCCTCGGGCAGCGGTGAGGGGCCAGGGCGCAGCGAGCTTGATGCCGAGCGGCTTCGCCAGGCGCGCGATCTCGTGCAGCTCCTCGCCGATGACCCAGCGGACGGGCTCGCCGACGAAAAACAGGCGCGAATATGGCCTCCATCGTTTCGTAACCTCCGCGGCGACGCGAAGCGCGGCTGGACGAAGCGCTCTCCGCGCCACGTCAGGCGCCGCTCCGCGAACGTACGAACCGATCCAGGCCGAGCATGTCGAGGTACTGGTCGGTGATCTCCTCGAGCGTCGGCAGGTCGATCATGGCCTGACGCTGCTCATACTCGTCACGCAGCCGCTCGAGCAAGTCCGGAATCTCTTCGCGGTCACTGAAGGCGAAACCGGCCTCCTTCACCGCTTCCCTGCTTCCGCCACTGTCGAGGTAGACCGCCGGCAGTCCACACGACAGCGCCTCGACCAGCGCGTTCGAGTAGGCGTCGTCCTGCGTTGCTGTGACGAACACGTCTTGCTCGCGCAGCAACACCGCGAGCTCCCGGGAGCCAAGCGGCGGGACGCGGCGGACTCGCTCGAACGACTCGTGGGTGTTGCCGACGAACGTGAGTTCATACCGTTCCCAATCGAGCTGAGATTCCAGCCATCGGTAGACGGGGCCGCCTTTTCTCGGATTGTCCGACCAGCTGACGGCGACGAGCCGTGTCTTTCGCGACCGGTCGAAGGGCGCACGCCCGCGGGAATGGAAGATGGTGTGGTCGACGCCGTTATAGATCACACGCGGCGCGACGAGCTCGACGCCGATGCTGCGGTACATCTCGATCGTGCTCTGCGAAATGGCGATGGTCGCATCGGCGAAGCGACGGTTGACCTCTGCCACCCGCGCGTCGGTGCCGTCGTCGAATCCTCTGTACAGACTTGTCACAGCGCCGACCCTGTGCACCATGCGACACACACTCGGTCGCTGCGCCGCGAAGCGTTCGAGCCGTGCGAAATCGAAGTTGAACGAGTTGAAGAGGCATGCCGATGTCCCGCGCGGGATCGTGTTGTTCGCGATGCGAACACCGCGACGCCGCATCTCCTCGAAGACGGCCCGGAGCGTCTGGTGCGCGCCGCCGGCCGGCGCGTCCTCGAACTCGTGGAAAAGCGCCACGTCCGCCTCGACGAGTCTCGACCGCGCGACGTCCCGCTCGAGCGCGATGCGGCGATGTGTGTCGCCGACCACGCGTCGCAACGTCGTCCGGAGCCGCGCGGTTGTCCGCATCAACCGATGACGGTCGCGCCCGGCACCTCGGATGCCGCGCCGACGCCAAGCTCTTCCCACGCGAGGATCGGAGCGACCAGGCCCGGCCTGACATGGTGGAACGCCGCATATGACTCGCCGTGGTCCGCGGTGACATCGAACGCGAGCACGCCTTGCTCGTTGATGATCCCATCGATCCCGCGCAGGAGCACGCGCACGTTGACGAGAAAGCGGCCACCGTTCAGAAGTCGAGGTGGGATGGTGCAGCGAAGCCCGACCCAGCCGCCGCCGCGGCCGGGTTGCAACCCACCCAATGCGTCCGAGCTGTAGGAGCGGAAGACGACGATCCCGTCGGGGCTCACCACCTCGGCCGCGACGATGAGCGCAGGGTCGGGCGTGTGCAGCTCGAGATCGAACTCGAGATTGATCGGCTGGCTCGAGAAGAAGACGGACCCGGCGTCACCGGTCTCGTCGGTCACGCGTACCTCTCGAAGGTGGCAGTCGTCGTCGCCCGGGGCAGTCGCCGGGTCCTCCCAGCGACGGACCCCGGTCTCGGAGGCATCGACCGAAGCGAGGTACTGACGCACGATGACGTCGGTCGGACCGTCGCCGACAATGCGCCCGTGGTCGAGCATAATCGCCCGCTCGCACAGCGCGCGCACGGGTTGCAAGTTGTGACTGACGAAGAACACCGTCCTCCCGTCCTTCGCCACCTCGGTCATCCTGCCGAGGCATCGTTTCTGGAACTCGGCATCTCCGACGGCGAGAACTTCGTCGACGATCAGGATCTCCGGCTCGAGGAACGCCGAGACCGCAAAGCCGAGGCGGATGTACATGCCGCTCGAGTAGCGCTTCACGGGTGTGTCGATGTACTTGCCGATTCCGGAGAAGTCGACGATGTCGTCGAAGCGCTGCCGGATCTCCCGCCGGCGCATACCCAAGATCGTCCCGTTGAGATAAATGTTCTCCCGGCCGGTGAGCTCGCCGTGGAAGCCCGTGCCCACCTCGAGCAATGCGCCCACACGGCCACGGATGTCCGCGAATCCGGCTGTGGGCTCGACGATTTGGGCGAGGATCTTGAGCAGCGTCGACTTGCCCGCCCCGTTCGCTCCGATCAGCGCGACCGCTTCGCCTTGCGCGACGTCGAAGGAGGCGTCCCGTAGCGCCCAGGCAGTCTGTCGGCGCTCCCCGGATCCGACGACTCTCCGCATGCGCCGGAATCCCGTCTCCAGACGGCCGAGCAGATACCGCTTCGAGAGCCCCTCGGCGTGAACGGCGAAGTCGGACATCAGACGTAGTCCGGGAAGCTCGGCTCGCGTCGCCGAAAGTAGATGGCGCCCGAGAGCAGGAGCAGAGCCGTGGCGCCGATGCTGATGCCGAAATCCAGTATGCGCGGGAAGCTGCCGCCCACCATCGCCCACCGGGTTCCCAGGGCGACTCCGCTGAAGGGATTGAGTGAGAGGAGCCAGTGGTAGCGCGGAGGCACGAATGAGGCCGGATAGATGATCGGCGTCAGATACATCCAGATCTGCAGCACGAACGGAAGTGCGAACGGCACGTCGCGGTACCGCACCGTCAGCGGGGCGAGCCAGAGGCTCAGGCCGAGGACGAGCAGGACCGTGAGCACGAGGAAGGCCGGCAGGAAGACGATGTGCCAGCTCGGCATCCGCCTGTACCACGCGAAAACGCCGACGACGACGACGAGCGCGAGCATGAAGTCGATGACCGGCGCGAGGATGGCGGCCAACACGAGGTGGATGCGCGGGAAGTACGCCTTCGTCACGAGGGTGGCGTTTCCGACGACCGCAGACGCGCCGCCGCTCAGCCCCGACGAGAAGTACGTGAAGATGAGGATGCCCGGAAAGACGAAGAGCGCGTAGGGCAGATCGCTGCCCGTCTTTATCTTCGCCACCCCGCCGAAGATGATGGTGAAGATGACCATCGAGACGAACGGGCGGAAGATCGCCCAGAAGCTGCCGAGAACCGTCTGCCGGTACCGCGCCTTGATGTCGCGCCACATCAAGAACAGAAGGAGCTCGCGGGTCCGCCAGAGCTCGCCCATGTCGATCCGGAGCAGTCCTTTGTTCGCCTGGATACGCCGCACCGGTAGCCGGACCGGCTCGGACGCGTTCATCTCGATTGCCTGCGCCGATTGCACGGCACTAGGGTAACCGGCCCCTGTTACGGCGCCGAAAGGATCCGCTTGGCCCGGTCACCGCCAGTGGCGAGGTCTATCGGGTCCCTGCGCAGGCACGAGAGCTCCGAAGCGGGGCATATCATTCCCGCTCGCGCGTGAGCCGCTCCGTCGCCACGTCCGGACCATCGTCGGCCCAACCAGCCGGAGCCGTCCGGACCACGTTGAACATCGGAGCCGGGCCCATCGGCGCCGGCCTTGCCGTCGCCGCCCTGTGTCTCATCACGCTCGGAATCTTCGACGTTCCCTGGTCTCAGTCGCTTGCATATGCGGGCTATGAGACGGGCTACGTGGTCGTCCCGGGAATCCTCGCGACTCTGGCGATCACCGGGGCGCGTTGCCTGAGGCTCCAGGAGGTTGCGCTCGGAATCGGGGTCGGATACGGAATCGAATTGGCTGCGTTCGTCGTCACGGCTGCGACGGGAACGCGCGGCCTCTTCCCCTGGTTCCCGCTTGCAGCCGTCGCGCTTTCGATCCCATTCGTCCGCGCTCGACCGAACTTGACGGCGCTTTCAGCTCCGGCCGGGGCTGCCTGGACCCTCGCCGGGCTGATGGCGATCCTCGTCGGCTTCCTCGCGAACAGCATTCTCGACACGCCGCTGCCACGCCAGGTCTCTACACTGAGCGGCTATCCGGCCGACATGCTCTGGTCGACATCCATCACGGCCGAAGCCATGCATCATTGGCCGCTCACGATCCCCGGTTTCGCCGGCCGCGCGCTTCATTACCACTACTTCGTGTATCTCCACCTTGCCGGAGCAGCCAAGGTGACCGGAATCGACGCCTGGTCGCTGAACTTCCGGTTCTTCCCGGTGTGGGCCTCGCTCGTCGTGGCGTTCGAGCTCTACGCCGTGGCTCGCGCAGTCGGCCGGCGCGCGTCGGCCGGGCTCCTGGCCGCGTTTCTCTTCCTCGCGGCCGGAACGATCACGCCCTGGCCTCAACCGAGCAACAGCATTCTGGAGGAGCTGTACCTCAGCGTGACCTTCGCATTCGGGCTGGTCGTCTGGCTCCCACTGTTGCTGGCGCTGTGGCTCGTCCTAGTTCGACGGGACCCCGATCACCGACGCGGGTCGGCCTGGGTCCTCGTCATAGGGCTCTTGATGGTCGCCGCCGGAGCAAAGGCTCCAATAGACATCGTCGCCGGTGCAGGTCTCGGCCTGATCGCCGTCTGGCAAATGTTCCGCGACCGAACCCGCCTGCGAACGACGATCGCCGCCGGAACGGCGGTCGTCGTCGTATTCGCGGCAGCGTGGATCCTGCTCTACCGCTCGACCAACGGATTTGTCGCACTCCAACCCTTCGGCGCGATCAAGCAACTCAATCCGTTCGCGCTCATCGCCCGTCATATCCCCGGGCCGATCCTGTGGGTGTTCTGGCTGTGCGCGGCGGTGCTGATGACGTTCAAGATCCTGGTGGCGATGGTGCCCGGGATCGCGGCGTCGTTGCGCTGGCGCCCGAGCTCCGAGGTTCTCTTCCTGTCGGCACCTCTCGTTGCAGGGATAGTCTTCTTCTTCGCGTTCAACAACAAAGGGAGTAGCCAGGGCTACTTCGCGTGGTACGGAGAGGTGGCGGGCGCGATCCTTGCGGGGATGGGCCTGGCCGAGTTAGGGCGCCGCCATCTGTCCACGCTTCGCCTCCCCGCGTCGATTGTCATACCCGCTGCATGCCTCGTCCTGGCCGCTTGGGCGGTCGAGTCCCCTATCGACCCGACGCCCAAGCCGGTATGGGAGAACGTCAACCACGCGAACCGCACGACGCCGGAATACTCCGGCTTCCGCTGGATTGCGTCGCACACGCAGCCGAACGACATCATCGCGGTGGACGCACGGAGCACGCCGTCGTCATGCTTCCAAACCGCCTTCGCAGAGCGCCGTGCGATCATCGACTGCTACTTCGGATTCGCCCCCGAGCAGGCGGTCGCCTCCGTACAGGACCTTCACGGCGTGATTCCCACCTCGCTGTTCAGCGAAGTCGAACACCGCGTCCAGCTCAACTCCGCTATCTTCCACGGCGACGCTCCTGCGATTACTTCGGCGTCCCGCCAATTCGGGCTTCGCTACATCGTCGTCGACCTCGCATCAGGCGGAACCCCGGCGGAGACCAGACTCCTCGGGCGTGCCGCCGATCTGGTGTTCCGCAACTCGGCAGTGGTCGTGTTTCGCGTCCGAGGGTAGCTCGGGCCTTCACCAGGAGAAGACGGGCAGCACACCCGACAACGGTGCGATCGCATTGCCTTGGCTTGCCGAAGGACTGCTATCGACGGCTCAGACCAATTCGTCCGCGTTGGGCCACGAGAACACGGGCAGCGCTTCGGCGAGCAGCGAGCGCGGGTTGTAGACCAGCAGCTCGATGCCTTCGTGCTCAGCGATCTCCCGCCAGTGTCGGAACATCTCGATCATCGCGTCGGCCTGCGACCACCGGCTGTTGGCGACGAAACCGGGTCGCTCGCCCTCGCGAATCTCTCCTGCAGGCAGCCAGAAGTACTCCTTGTTGTAGAGATCGACGCCAGCAATGACGATTCGTTGCCACCCCATCAACAGCGCGAAGTTGACGACATCGTGGAGCGAGTTCGTCCCGTGGACAAGTCCATCTGCAAGCGAGCGCGTCGGAGGGGCAAACCGCCCGCGCGCGATCCTGCGCCAGCGAAAGACCCGCGTTCGCACCGGGAGCAGGCGTCGGGCCACGAGCTCGTTTGACGCCTCGGCTATCCAACCCTCCATAAGGCCGAAGACGGTATTGGCGTAGTTCGGGTTCGCCTGAATCGACGCCACCGTCTCGCTCGCGGACAGGAGCTCCATGACGAGGTGGTAGTCGACCCTCACCCAGCGCTCGTAGTGGAAGTTCGAGAAACCGATCGTGTCGAATTGCGCGATGCGCTCCCACTCCTCATCACTGATGTCGACGAGCGAACGACCCGAACCGAATACGAAGACCGTTTCCGCGCGCCGTGTGCGCTGGAGTTGTGACTCCGAGAGCGTCGGATAGCGCCTCCGCCAGAACAGGTCGCCGACCCAAAATGTCGTCAGGCGCCACGCGATGCGCGGTTCGAGGAGAGGCCTGATCTCGTGCAGGCCCCAGCGCAGTGCCCGAAGCCGCTCGGCGACGCCGCGGAGATGCACACGCTCTAGAAGTTGCGCGGGATGGAGCATGCCCTGCGCCTAGTTCGGGCGGTCCTGATCACAGTCGCCCTTGTGCACCTGCGCTAGCAGGTCAGGAAGCCCCACGGCGAAAATCGTGTTGCCCCGGGCCTCGACTGGATGAAAGACGCTCGGGAGCTCGGAAGGTGCCAGCCGCCACAAGGGCCCAGGTGGCGTGAACCCCCAGGCATCGCAGAGATACGGTATTCCTGCCCGTTCCGCGGTTTGCCGCTCTCGTTCATAGACGGGACGAACGACATCGTCGTCCGAGGGCCGCAGCCACGCGACGTGCGTCACCCGTCCCCAATCGTTCGATTCCGAGCGGAACACTGCGTGCGCCACACGTTCGTATTCGAACCGCGGATGTTGGTCGTACCTATACGCGAACCACGCCCCGTCCGGCTCGACCTCCCATGGCCGCGGGACCAGCGGAATCGCGGGCGCGTCGCTCGAGGGCGCCTCCGGATCGTAGATCCACCGGCGCGCGGCGCGCGCCAGGTAACCACGTTTCAAGTAAACCGGGAGAGCCTCCGGCCCGGCCCCGAACGTGCCGATCCAGCCGTCCGACGCCAGCGCTATCTCCTGCATCGCCGCGAGGAGCTTCCCACCCATTCCGGTCCCTTTGAGGTCTGCGTGAACATGCCACAACGCGAGCCAGTAGGACTGAGGTCGGGGGTAGGGGGCGACGATTGCCCCCAGGAAGCCGAGGAGCCTCGAGCGCCCGTCGTACACCCCTAGAACGCTGTATCTCTGAGGGAATGTGTCTCGGGGGACCCATGGGGTGGCGTAGGTGAATCTCGTCATGTCCGCGTCACGCGCTAACACATGATCGCGAGCCCAGTGCGCATCGATATACGCGCGCAGTTGCCCCTCATCGCGCAACGGGGCCAACTCGACGGCCACTGTCACGTCACGACATGCTTCTCGAAGTGCATCGCGTCGACTCGTCCGAGATCGAAGCAGTAAACATATCCACAACCTCGGGCGATGCGCGGCGTCTCATCGGTGTACGCGCCATACGGGAATGCGATCGCCCTCGGCATGAATCCAAGGATGTTCGTCTTGATTTCCTGCGCCCGATGCATGTCAGCTGCTTGCTGCTTTGGATTCAAGGCGTCGTACGCAACGTGGTCGAATCCATGGCCTCCGATTGCATGTCCGGCCCGCTGGACCTCGAGCAGCTGTGTCGGCGACATGAACCAGTCTTCGACCTGCAACCCCTCGCTCTCGTTGATATCGGCGAGGATCGTTCGAACATCTCTCTGATCCAGCACGAAGGCAAGGAGAGTCTTCAACCGCCGCTTCGACGCGACTTCGTAGTCGTAGAGACGGTTCATCAGCTCGACGTCGACCTCCACGCGTCCCGCCCGTTCGTCGACGCGTCGTTCAAGCTCCTGCCATCCCAGATGCTGAGCCAACGCGTGAAGGAGGTGCTGCGTCGTCCATCGGTCGGACTCGTCCGAGTACGGTCGCATGGGCGCGAAAATGACCGAAGGAACCTGGTACTCCTCAAGTATCGGCAACGCGTGCACATACTGATCTGAAACTGCATCGTCGAAGGTCACGAGGGCTAGACCGTCCTCGTCCTCTTCGCGCTCGATGAATTCCTCGATCGTGACGCACCGGTACGCAGAGTCGAGGGCGGCAATATGACGTCGAAACGTATCCGGTGTAATTCCGGTCACACCGTCCGAATTGTGCGGACGAACGTAGTGATACGTGACGACGATGTTCGGACGCAAGATCACATCGATCCTAACGTCCGCCCTGGAGCTCGTCGGCGCCCCGCCACCTGACGAGAGCTTCGGCCGAGGCGGTCCGAGACACGCAGAGACACACATCTGCACTTGGACAAGCGCACTCTCGCCTGAGCTAAGGCCGCCGGCTGGACCTCCTAGGGGCCCGCACGGCAACGAGCTGGGCGGCTGTCCATGCGTGTAGCCGGCGGACTCCGCCGGAACACTTGCCAACGATGCGCGGTTCTCCACGCGATCGGTGTTGAGCATCGGGCTGTCGAGCGGCAAAGCATCCGGCAGCGCCGGACTACGGGCGTCTAGTCCCCCGGAGAGCGCCCAGCGAGTCTCGGCCGCGCGGCGTACGCCGACGGTTCGAGGAGACGAGCCGTGTGAGCTCTCGGGCGAGCGCCTCCCGCCGGCCGTTCACGTGACGTAGTCACCTGCGCGGTAGAGCGACAAGTGGTCCGTGATCCAACCGGCAGTGGCGGCGAGGCCTTCGTCGAGCGAGACCCTTGCATGCCACCCGAGAAGATCGCCCGCGGCGGTCACGTCGGCGCACAGGCGCTCAACTTCGCTGCCGGCCGGCCTGACCCGGCTCGTCGCCTGCTCCACTCGAGCGCTTCGACCGACGACGGCCTGGACCCGCTCTACGAGAGCTCCGATCGAGATCTCCTTCCCGGAGCCTGCATTGATGACCCGGCCGACCGCGGCCGGGCATTCGGCGATCCCGACGAACGCCTCGACGATGTCGGAGACGTAGGTGAAATCGCGCGTCGGAGCAAGGTTCCCGAGAGCGATCGGCCTTCCGTCGATCAGCTGGGTGATGATCGTCGGAATGACCGCGCGGCCAGATTGCCTCGGGCCATACGTGTTGAACGGGCGAAGGGTGGCGACCGGCAGGCCGTACGAGAGATGGAACGCCTCCGCCATCTTGTCTGCGCCGATCTTGCTCGCCGAATACGGAGACTGACCTTGAAGCGGATGGTCCTCGCCGATCGGAACAGTGCGAGCGGTCCCGTACACCTCGCTCGTCGACGTGTGCACGAGCATCTGGACCGCGTGGTCGCGTGCGGCTCTGAGCACGTTGAGCGTCCCGACGATGTTCGTCTCCACGTACGACGCGGGCGCGGAATAGGAATACGGAATCGCGATCAACGCAGCGAGGTGAAAGACGACGTCGACGTCCTTCATCGCGTCGGAGACGGAGTCGTCGTCCCGAACGTCCCCCAACACAGCCTCCACGTCGCCGCAGGTTGGCGACTCGTCGAGCCAGCCCCGCGACCCGAGCGAGTTGTACTCGTGAAATGCGCGCACGGATGCACCGAGGTCGACGAGTCGCTCGCACAAATGGCTTCCGATGAAGCCGCCTGCCCCCGTGACCAGCACGCGTCGCCCTGCCCAGGTGGTCGTCGGCGTCACCGCGGCTGATCGTAACCCTGGTGATCGAGCCAGGGGAGCTCGACGAGACCCTCACGTATCAAGAGCTCGGCTAGCTCGAGGTCCTCCGCCGTATCGATGTCGATCGCCCGACGCGCAGGTACGTTGAGCGCGAGCTGGCGGCTCGTGCCAACCGTCTGCCGGTCATGTGCACGGATGTGCTGCGTGCGCCAGAGATACAGCAGACCGTTTACGTTGAGGACGCGCGGCACGTCCTGACGGCGGACATACTGCGCCCCATCCGACACGAGCGGCTCCAGGTACCCATCCCGTGCCACCATGGCCGCCCAGACCGGGTTGTCGTGCGGCTCCGAGACCGCGACGACGCCGTCGGCCTCGGGTCGATCGTTCAGAAGCTCGACGGCTCTGCGTACGTCCTCAGGCAGACGAGCGGGGCTCGTCGGCTGAAGGAGGAGGACGGCGTCATACCTGACCTCGTCCGACTCGGCCTCGCCGAGCGCATGCCGAACGACGTCCCACATGGGAGTCTCGTCCCGCGCCAGGTCTTGCGGGCGGAGGAACGGCACCGAGGCACCAAACGACCGCGCGACGCGGGCTATCTCCTCCGAGTCCGTCGAGACGAGCACGTCGTCGATCTCCGAGCATCGCAGTGCCAGCTCGATCGAGTGCGCTACCAGCGGCAGGCCGCACAGAGGCAGCAGGTTCTTTCCCGGAAGGCCCTTCGAGCCGGCGCGTGCCGGAATGACCGCCAGGACGCGCACGATCAGCCCTCTGCGTCGGGCACGTGTTGTTCGCCGACGAGCTCCGAGAGCGCTCGCTCGTAGTCTGCGAGCCTGCCGATGTCGAGCCAATGCTCTCGCAATGGGAAGCCGACGACCCGCCGCCCGTCCGAGATCACGCGGGAGATCAGATCGGGCATGTCGAGGCGTTCGCCCGGCTCGATGAGACGACAGACCTCGGCGTCGACGAGGTAGATGCCCGCGTTTACGAATCCGCGAAGGAGCGGCTTCTCCTCGATACCGACGACCAGCTCGTCGTCGAGCCGCACGAGCCCGAAGGGCACACGCGCCTCGTACGGTCTCACCGCCACGGTCATCGCCGCATCCCGATCCTCGTGAAATCGATGCATCGCGCGAAAGTCCACGCGGGTGAGCAGATCGCCGTTCATCACGAGAAGGGGCGCATCGGACTCGACGAAGCCGAGCGCTCCCGCCGTACCGAGCGGCTGCTCTTCCGAGACGTACTCGATCTCGACGCCGAATTCGCTCCCGTCGCCGAAATGCTCCGAAATGGTGTCGGCGAGATAGTGGGTCGTCACCTTGACCTGCTGGATGCCCGCCTCACGCAGCTGCTCGATGATCCGCTGCAGCAGGGGCCGGTCTCCGATCGGAAGCATCGGCTTCGGCGTCTCGTCGGTCAGAGGCGCCAGCCGTCGTCCGAAGCCGCCCGCCATCACGACGGCGTGCAACGGGAGCTCAACGGCCTCGACGAGATCCTCGAGCGCCGCGAGCCCGGCGATACGACCCGAGCCGTCGATCAGGGGGATTTGGCGGAGGCGCGTTCCCTGCATGAGCGCGACGAGCTCGGCGGGCGCCGTTCCGACCGGCGCCGTCACCGGGTCGGGCTCGCCGGCCCGGTGGTCGAGCAAATCGGACACCGGTGCGCCGAGGTCGAGACCGATCAGCATCGCGCGACGAACATCGCCGTCGGTGACAGTCGCGACGAGACGGCAGTCTCCGTCGGCAACCAGGCCTATACCCATCCCTTGCCGATCGATGACGGCGATCGCCTCGCGGATGGACTGATCGGCGGCCAGAAGCGGAAGGGCGTCCGGTGCGCTGGTCTGAGGACGTTCATGCATGTTCAGGCCGGACGCAAGAGTAGTGAAAGCGCCGTACGGCCCTGCCGGGCGCCGGACCGACAGTACGCTGGCCTCGTGCGCACAGTTGCGGTCGTCAGCTCGAGTCGCGCCGATTACAGCACCTGCCGAGCAATCCTCCGGGTGCTAGCCGAGACCGAGCAGATCGAGCCTCGGATACTCGCAACGGGTACACATCTCGTCGCCGAGTGGGGCGGAACGCTCGGAGAGTTAGAAGCCGATGGACTCGCACCGATCGAGACAATGGAGTGCTTCGCCGGCACGACCGCCGAAGGGTCGGCCACCTCGATCGGACTGGCAGCCGAAGGCTTCGGTGCGTCATTCGCGCGCAATCGCCCTGATCTCCTGCTCGTGGTGGGCGATCGGATCGAGCTCCTCGGCATCGTCGGCGCCGCGCTTCCCTTTCTGATTCCGGTCGCACACGTCTCCGGTGGAGACACCACCGGGGGTGCGATCGACGATCTCGTTCGGGATGCGGTGACGAAGCTCTCTCATCTTCACTTCGTGGCGATGCCCGAGCACGCTGCGCGGCTCCACTTGCTGGGCGAGGAGCCGTGGCGAGTAACGGTGACCGGAGATCCGGCGCTTGACGAGATCCACGGCCCGTGGCTCGACCTCGACGGGCTGGGCGCAGTTCTCGGAATCCGGCTCGAGCGACCGCTCGCGGTTGTGGGCTTCCACCCAGCCACCCTCTCCGCCGGCGATCCCACCGACGAGGCGAAGGCGATGCTCGACGCCCTCGACCGGTTCGAAGGGACGATCGTCTTCACCTATCCGGGCGCCGAACCGGGCGCCGACGAAATAACACGTCTCATACGCGCTTTCGTCTCCGATCATCCACGCTCGGCGCTTCAGGCAAGCATCGGACAACGGCCGTATTACAGCTTGCTCGCGAGCGCCGACGTCCTGATCGGGAATACGTCGAGCGGCATTTGGGAAGCGCCGAGCTTCGAGCTTCCATTCGTCAATATCGGCGCGCGCCAGCTGGGGCGCGTCCGAGCGGGCAATGTCATCGACGTGCCGCCGGACGCCAATTCGATCGAAAAGGCGGTGATGGCCGCACTCGATCCGAGCTTTCGTCGAACGCTACGCGGGCTCGTCAACCCGTACGGGGATGGTGGCGCATCCGACCGCATCGCCGCCGTGTTGCGGGACGTCGAGTTGGATCACCGGCTCATCGCGAAGTGGACGAAGTGATATCCCGCCCATTCGGCGGGTCGCTCGGGCTGGCCCCGGAACAGCTCTTCGACCTCCCCGCGGAGCCACAGACGCCCGGTGGACGGTCAGTCACCAGTGGTCGCACCGGACTACGACTGATCGCGCGGACGATCCGCGGCGCAGTTCTCCTACCGTCGTATCTCTGCGCCTCCATGATCCAAGCGTTTCGCGAGGAGCACGTGACAATGGGCTTCTACCGAGTCCGGTCCGATCTCACGATCGACGTGGACGACCTCCTCGTCCGCGTGCGAGCCCTCAATCCCGAGGCAATCGTCGCGGTCGCATACTTCGGGTTTCCGGTGCAGCCGGAAGCCGCCGAGGCACTGCAGCAGCTTCGGGCCCGGTGCCGGGTGGTTGAAGACTGCGTCCACGGCTCGCTGCTCGAGTTTGCGACACCGGTCGTTGGTCGAGTCGGTGACTTCGTCGTAACCGCATTCCGCAAATACCTTCCGCTTCCGGATGGAGGTGTGGTCACGGGCTCGGCGGCGTCCGACCTCCCCGAGCTATCACCGTCGCGAGACAGACAGGTCGCTCGGCGGGCGCTCAGCCGCGCCCTTCGTGGGTCGTTTCCGGACGGCGCACCGAGCGCCGTCGAGGACGCCTATGTCGCGCTCGAGGACGCGGCTGAACGAGCCCTGACTCGACAATGTCCTCTCGAGGCGACATCCAATCTGTCGGCACGGATCCTGGCGGGCCTCGACCTCGGTGCCGCCGCCGCCCGGCGGCGCATCAACTATGGCGCGCTGCTGAAGGCCTTCGACGATCCCCTTTTCCAAGCGATCGGCCGGCCCCTCAAGCCGGAGCTCCCGGCTTCGGTCTCGCCACTGACCTTTCCGCTCGTCGTCGTTCCACGGCATCGCGACGCATTTCGGGCCAGCCTGCGCCAGGAGCGAGTGTTCGCGCCGGTGCACTGGCCGCTTCCGCCCGAGGTCGACCGCCACGAGTTCCCCGACGCCGAGCTGATGTCACGTTCGATCATCGGCCTGCCCGTCGACCAGCGGTATACGCCGGAGGACATGAGCGTCCTCCTAGATCGCGTGCGGCGGGCTTGGCGGCGGATCGTGTGAGTCAGCCAATCGTGCTGCGGTAGAGCAGGAAGTACGCCGTCCGCTCCGTCGGCTGAGCCTGACGCAGCCATGAGTCGCAGAGGGCTTCGTACTTAGACCGATCGTGCACGCGACGGCCTGTGTGGAATCTTCGGCGCGAAGCCGAGACGGATCGCTTGAAACGCAGGAGAGAGTCGTCTGGGGAGGAGGTCCGACCCCCTCCAAGGTGGAAGACACGAAGGTTTTCGCTGCAACCCCACGACGCTGCCTCGTGGAGCAGGAGGTTGTTGGCGCCCAGCGGTCTCGCCCAACCAGTGCTGCCTGCGAGGTGGTAGTGGAGGCGCGGGGCGCGAACGAGCAGCAGGGCGGCCGCAGCAACACCCTCAGTTCCGCGGACGACAACCACACGAACGTGCGTCTCGAGCTCGGCGAGGGCGTCGAAATATGCGTCGCCGAAGCGGTAGTAGGGATCGGCCTCGGCGCGCTGCATCGTCTCCGTATACACGGCGCGGAAGCCGTCCAGGCCCTCCGCGAGGCTCAGCACCTCCGCCTCTAGACCCGCCGCGCCTGCCTTGCGGACCATGTTCCGCTGAACCGACGGATACGCCCTCCAGAGGAGGCCGACGTCCTCGGGCAGCTCGAGGACGACCGTTGCGCGGTCGACGATCACCTCGGCAGCAGGATCGGCGAATCGCTCGTTCCCCAGGAGCGGGTTGAAGCGGACGAACTCGGCCACCACGTGCTCCTGCACGCACCAGTCGTGAAACTCGGACCAGGCACGTTCGATGAACGCCGCGTCGCCGCCCGTTGAGAGCGGGCCGACATATCCATAGGCGCTCTCGAGGTCGCACCACCCGCCGTCGACCGCCTCGTCCCCGACACTGGCGATGGGCCGTCGAAGGAATGGGTGGAAGAGCAGGTCGCCGCCCTCTTCGGCGACGAACGCCTCTGCCACACCCTCGCCGTTCGCCTCGGCGACGCGATGGTACGCGGCGAGGTGATAGACGTCCGCGTCGCCGAGACGCTCGATCACCGCGTCCCAGTCTGCGCTGCCGCTGGGAAGAACCATGACGTTCATCCGGGCCGTGAAGCGGTCAGCACCCAGTGCCGGTAGACCTCACGTCTCTCGTCCAGGCTTCGCTCGGAGTACTCGATGACGACGTCGGCGAACTCTGCAAACACGCGCTCGACCTCCCCCAGCGAGAAGAAGTGGGAGACACCCGCGCTGGCGAGCGGTCCCGCCGCGATGTCCGTCCGTGTCCCCGGCTCGATCTCGACGCCGAGGCCGTCACCCCACGATCCGGCCGCGACGAGCATCGCGAACGCCGATCCGCCCGGCTCGAGCGTCTCGCGGATCTGTTGCACCGTCGCCGTGACCGCGCCCATGCGATTGTGCTGCAGCGACGAGACGTCGACGATCGCATCGAACGACTCGGGCCCAAAATGCTCGCGGAGCTGCATGAAGTCGCCGAGCACGAGCTTCGCCTCGAGCCCCTCCGCCGCGAGCCGCTCCCCCGCCAGTCCGAGCGCCGCGGCCGAGCCGTCGATGCCGGCGACCGAAAAACCCTCGCGTGCGAGGTACCAGAGATTCGCTCCCGTGCCGCAACCGACCTCGAGGATGCGCACCGCGCGACGATCGCGCACCTCGCCGAAGCGGGAGGCGACGAAGCGAATGAGCTCCTCCGGCGGATACCGACCCCAGGCCCGGCTTCGAAATACGTTCTCCCAGACGGGATCCCAACTCACCGGATATCGGCCCGCGTGAGCGGCTCGCCGGCAGCAACGTCGCGGGTCAGCGTTCCGCCCAGCAGGATGGGAAGCGCTTCCGCCGGCTCCCCCGACCCGGCGCGACGGAGCACCAGATCCGTCTCGGCCAACCGCGTGCCGGACGGCAGGTCGCGCCCCGCCAACACACGGCGGCGGACGAGGAGCTTCATCGCCTCTTCCGAGGGAGTCGGCCGCTTGCGCCCGTCGCCGAGCGCTTGCTCGACCGAGCGCACGGAGCGTACGAGCTCGGAGAACTCCTCTGGGCCTAGCGACGCGCGATGATCGGGACCGTCCATCTCGACGTCGAGCGTCAGGTGCTTCTCGAGCACGCAGGCGCCGAGCGCGACGGCGGCAACCGCAACGTCCCGACCGAGGGTGTGATCGGAGAACCCGATCGGGTGGCCGAAGGCGGCGCGCAACGTCGACATGGCGCGCAGGTTCGACTCGGCCGGATCTGCAGGATACGACGAGACGCAGTGGAGCAGGACAAGGTGCGGAGCGCCCGCGGCGGTCAGGGTCTCGACCGCGCGCTCGATTTCGCCGAGGCTCGACATGCCGGTCGAGAGGATGACGGGCTTCCCCTTGCTGCCGACGTGATGCAGAAACCGAAGATTCGTCACCTCGCCGGACCCGACCTTGAAGAGCGGCACGGCGAGCGTGTCGAGGAAGTCGGCGCTCTCCTCCTCGTCCGGGGTCGAAAGGAAGAGGATGCCTCGCTCCGCGGCGTGGGCGGCGATGTCGCTGAACGCCTCCTCCCCGAGCTCGAGCTTCCGGAGGAGTGTGAACTGGCCGATCTCCGCGTCCCCCGCGGCTCGCTTCTGGTACGCGGCCGCCGGCGCACCGGGTGCGACCAGCTTCTCGGTCCGCCAGGTCTGGAACTTGACCGCGTCCGCTCCTGCGTCAGCCGCGGCATCGACGAGCTTCTTCGCCAAGCCCACCTCGCCGTTGTGGTTGACGCCCGCCTCGGCAATGAGGAAGCACGGGTTCGGTTCTCCGATTCCAATTCTCCGGCTGCCGGCGGCGATCTCGAACATCTCGTCGACCGATCGTAGTTCAGCCGCGCGACGGGATTCGGCGTCTCAATCTCCTCGCCAGGCCGCGAACGTCGCGCGCAGCGAGAAGGCGAAAGCCGATCAGTAGCCGGTGAAGCCAGGGCCTCTGCGCCGGCAGGTAGTAATCGACGTACAGGCGCGAGAAGAATCGGCCTCCGTGTGCGCGGCTCGCGCGCAGCGTCTCAGGCCAAAAGTGGTCGTACTCCGCAACCGACTTCGATTCGTCGTGATAGCGGTACGCCGCCTGGATCCGGTCGACGTGGCGAACGTCGAATCTCGCTCCGAGCTTCAGCCATAGCTCGTAATCCATCGAGTAGCGGTAGCTCTCGTCGACTCCCCCCACCTCCCAATAAGCCTCGCGGGTGAAGAACGACCCCGGCTGGCAGACCGCATTGAGGACCTCGAGCTGCCGCTGGTAGTCGAAGGGCACGACCTGAACGTCGCGGATGGCGGTCCCGTCCTCCTCGACTCGACGCCATCCCCCGTGAACCAGACCGCACATGGTTGTGCGCAGCACCGCGACTGCGGCCGCGACAGCGCCCGGCAGGTAGAAGTCGTCTGCGTTCAGCCAGCCGTAAATCTCGCCTTTCGCCATCCGGAATCCCTTATTGATCGCCGCCGACTGTCCGTCGTCCGGTTCGGAGACCCAGGTGAGGTGTGGATAGCGACCCAGGATCTCGAGCGTCTCGTCCGTCGAGCCACCGTCGACGACGATGTGCTCGACCCTCGGGTAGTCCTGTTCCATGACGCTGCGAATGGCGTCCTCGATGAATCGCCCCTGATCCAGTGACGGCGTCACGATGGAGACGAGTGGATGCGACGGGGCCATACCGCTTGTCAACTCTTCGCGCCTTGGTGCCGCCGCAGCTCCCGTATTAGCTGAATATCCGACGCTGTTCGGTAGATCGAGTAGAGGACGCTGAGCGCGAATCCTCGGAACCCATCGCGATAGCCCTCTCGGGTCACGAAGCATTGCCGGAAGCTTTGCCACGGCGTTCTGACGAGCGCCCGCAAGCCCGTGATCTCGCCTGTAAGTGCCCGTGCAGGACCTTCGATTCGCACGTATCGCACGTGCTTCCGGATGAACTCCCGATAGCCGCTCACCCAGTAGTGCTTGATTGCGTTGTCGCCCGTCTTCGGCATCCCTTCGAAGCGATATCCGGGAAGCGCCCTCATACCGCGATGAACTGCAGGGATGAACTCGACACGGCTTCGCTGAACGACGAGGGGCTTCCCTCCGACTCCACCCCACACGGTGCCGAGAAGAGCCCGCTCTCGGAAGTAGAAGATCCGCGGAGCGACGAGGACGGCCACGCCGTCCTCGAGCGACCCACGGAGCTGCCCGAGCTGCTCCGCGAGCGCCGGTGGAATCTCCTCGTCCGGATCCGGGATGACGAGTAGGTCGTGGCGAGCATGATGGACGACGTCGGGGTGGACGAGCTCGGCAATGCGCGTGAACGGGTGTCGGATCACCCGCGCCCCGTTCGCTTCGGCCACGGCGGCGGTGTCGTCCGTTGAGTCGACGTCGATCACGATTAGCTCGTCGCAGAACGCGAGCTCGCGGAGTCGATCCCCGATCAGGTGCCCTTCGTTGTGGCTGACGATCAATCCCGTCAGCGGCGCCTTGGCGTTCATGTCGCGCGACTCCTGAGCTGCCGGAGGAGAGCGAGCTCCCCGGACGTCCGGAACCATGCCCAGAATACGGAGAGCGCGAGTCCGGTCACGCCGTCGCGATAGCCCTTCTTCGCGACGAAACTCTCGATGAAGCTCGCCAGCGGCGTTCGGACGACCTTGCGGATACCCGTGATCTCCCCGCCGGACACCCGATCGGCGGCTTCGAGCTTCAGATAGCGACGGTGGCGGAAGATGAGGTCACGGTAGCCCTCAGACCATCGATGAGCGATCGCCGTCTCCGGCGTGAAGGGCATCGTCACCACGCGGTAGCCGGGATTGATCGTCATCCCACCCCAGATCGCCGGGGTCAGCGTGACGCCGGTTCGGCGGACGAGCAGCCGACGCTTGTTGTGGCCGCCCCAAACCGTTCCACGCAAGGGACGGCCCGCGAAGTAGTACTGCCGGGGGGCGTCGACTGCGGCGACGTCGTCCGGAATCGCCGGCAGCAGCTCGGCGACCTCCTCGGCGAGGGCAGCCGGGACCTCTTCGTCGGGGTCGACGACGAGCAGCCAGTCGTGGCGGGCCCGCGGGGCGACCGTCACGCGCGCAGTCTCGGCGATCGCGACATAGGGGTGGCGGACGACACGCGCGCCGTGCGCCTCCGCGACTGCGACCGTGTCGTCCTCGGACTCGACGTCGATGACGATGAGTTCGTCGCAGAATGCGATCGCGTCGAGGCAGGCGCCGAGCAGGCTGCCCTCGTTCCGGCTCGTAACGATCGCGGTGAGCGGCAGTCGGCGCATGGACGAATCCTCGCGGACGAACAGCTACCCTCGCCGAATGACCGCCATCCTCGGCCTGAACGCGTACCACGGCGACGCCGCGGCGGCATTGGTCGTGGACGGGGAGCTCGTCGCCGCCGCCGAGGAGGAGCGGTTCAACCGGATCAAGCACTGCGCAGGGTTCCCGGCGCTCGCCGCCGCGTGGTGTCTCTCCGAGGGCGGCATCCGTCCGGAGGAGCTCGACCACCTCGCGGTCTCGCGCGACCCGCGCGCCAATGTGGGCCAGAAGCTCTTGCGAACGATCCGCCACGGCGCGAGCGCGCGCTACCTCAAGGCCCGCCTGCAGAACGCGGCGAAGATCCGCGACGTCCGCACCGCACTCGGCGAGTCGCTCGGGCTCGATGCCGGAGCGCTGCGAGCTGAGGTGCACAACGTCGAGCATCACCAGGCGCACGTCGCGAGCGCGTTCTTCGTCTCCCCCTTCGACGAGGCGGCGATCTTGTCCGTCGACGGCTTCGGCGACTTCTGCTCGACGATGACGGCCGTCGGACGCGGAAACTCGTTCGAGGTCCTCGATCGCGTGCTCTTCCCGCACTCGCTCGGCATCTACTACGCAGCGCTCACGCAATGGCTCGGCTTCCCGGAGTACGGCGACGAAGGGAAAGTGATGGGCCTCGCGCCGTACGGTGATGCGTCCCCGCATATGAAGGCGATGCGCGACGTCCTCCAGACGGACGGCGACCTCTTCGCACTCGGGCTGGACTACTTCACGCACGACAAGGAAGGCGTCGACATGACGTGGGACGAGGGATCGCCACGCATCGGACGGATCTACTCCGACAAGCTCGTCGAGACGTTCGGGCCGGCGCGCGAACGAGGCACCGAGATGACGAAGCACTACGAGGACGTCGCCGCGGCGCTCCAAAAGCGTTTCGAAGAGGTCTACCTCCACGTCGTCGACCGCCTCCAGGTGCGCACCGGCATGACGAACCTGTGTCTTGCCGGGGGCGTCGCTCTCAACGCGGTCGCGAACGGCCGCATCCGCCCGGAGACCGGCTTCGAGGGTCTGTACGTCCAGCCCGCCGCCGGCGACTCGGGCACCGCGGTCGGTGCCGCGTACTACGTCTGGAACCAGGAGCTCGGCCGGCCGCGCAGCTTCGTCATGACGCATGCGGACACGGGGCCTGAGTACTCGGATGACGAGTACACCGCCGCCGTCCTGAACGCGGGGCTGACCGCCGAGCGGCTCGACGACGACATGCTGTTCCGCTCGGTGGCCGAGCGGATCGCCGCCGGCGACGTCGTCGGGTGGTTCCAGGGGCGAATGGAGTTCGGGCCTCGCGCCCTCGGGCATCGCTCGATCGTGGCCGACCCGCGCCGGGCCGACATGAAGGACGTCCTCAATGCGCGGATCAAGCACCGCGAGCCCTTCCGGCCGTTTGCGCCCTCGATTCTCGCGGACGCGACCGGCGCGTGGTTCGACCAGGACTACACGTCGCCATTCATGGTCCTCGTCTACAAGACGAAGGCGGACAAGCGGGAGAAGATCCCGGCCGTGAACCACATCGACGACACCGGGCGCGTACAGACGGTCGAGCGCGCCGTCGATCCTCGGTACTACCGGCTGATCGAGGAGTTCGGTGGGCTGACGGAGGTTCCCGTGCTGCTCAACACCTCGTTCAACGAGAACGAGCCGATCGTCATGACACCGACGGAAGCCGTCGACACATTCCTGAAGACGCACATGGACGTCCTCGTGCTCGGCAACTACGTCGTGTCGCGCAACGGCGCCGAGTAGGCAGCGAGCAGCTCGGTCGCTGCCGCGTCCTGCGACCACTCCCTGAGCGCCTTCTCGCGGGCAGCAGACCCGAGCCGGGCGCGCAGGTTCGCGTCGTCTAGCAGCCGTTCGACCGCGAGCCGAAGCCCGGCGCGATCGGCGAGCACACCGGTCACGCCGTCCTCGACAGCGTCGACCAGACCCCCGACCGCCGTTGCAACAACTGGTCGGCCGTACCCCATCGCCTCGCGCGCGACCATCCCGTACCCCTCCCGCCGTGAGGGGACGCAGACGACCGCCGCGCGCTCGTAGTACGCGCCCAGCTCTGCAGGGGCAACAGCGCCGACGCTCTCCGGCACGTTGACGGGACCGGCGCCCACGATCACGCGCGGCATCCCGTTCGTTGCGGCTACGAAGTCCTCGATGCCTTTCTCGCGCGACAGCCGGCCGGCGTAGAGCACGTGCGGCGGCTCGTCGGGCGCGCCCACGCGCTCCGGGATCGCCACACCGGTCGGCACGACGCGAACGTCGCGCGCGCCCAGCTTCGTCGCCTCTCCGGCGAGGAACGGGGATGCCGCGAGCACGTGCCGCGCCCGGCGGAGTATCCACCGTGCGAGCCACGGAGCACGCCGTGCCAGCTCGATGTCCGTCCCCCACACCTGCACGACGAACGGCTTGCCAAGCGTCGCCGCGACCGCGCCGGCCGCAAGCCAGTGCGCGTGCACGAGGTCGCAGTCGCGATGCCGTGCTGCACGGCGGAAGTTCCTGAGGAACGCGGGGACAAACAGGACGAGCCAGGGGCGCCGGCGCACGTTCCCGACGATGCCGTGGCCGTACGCGATCCCGAAGTGCTCGAAGTCCGAGGGCGACACGACGTCGACGTCGATACCGCGTGACCGCGCAGCCTCGACCGCGTCCGCGACGAACCGTCCCGCCGGATCATCGGCGGCGCGCGGGTACGACGTCGTCAGGACGAGCACCTTCACGCGCGGCGGCGCGCGAACACGACGGGCAGTGCGAGCGCGAGCGCGACGAACCCGTAGAAGTAATAGAACTGCATCGTCAGATAGAAGAAGTTCGCCGCCATCGTCCCGGCGAGCGCCGCCGTCATCCCCCAGGCGAGCGGGCGCACACGCGCACCCAGTGGATCGCCGGCCCGGTCGAGCGCGCGGCCGAGCGTCCGCGCAGCTCGTAGCCGCAGGAACACGTAGCGGAGAAAGACGATGAAGAGCAGCGCGCCGACGAGCCCGGTCTCGACGATGAGCGCTACCCAGTACGAGTGCGGCCCCCAGTTCGTCTTCCCGGTGACGAACTCGTAGTACACCGAGAACGTGTTCAGACCGAGCCCGAGCAGCGGGTTCGAGTGCAGCACGTGCGGGATGAAGTTGTAGACGGCGAAGTGCGCGGAGGTCGACTTCCCTCCGGTCTGCAGGCGCGACGCAATGACGACGGAGAAGAAGTGGCGTCGCGAGTGCACGACGTACGCGAGCACCAGCGCCACCGCCGCGAGCGGGACGAGCAGCGCTCGCGACCACACGAAGCGGCGATACGGGATGGCGAGGATGACCAAGCCGACGAGCAGGCCGAGCGCGCCGCTGCGCGACAGCGTCGCGATGAGCACGAGCAGCAGGAACCCGAGCGTCAGGCCGAGCGGCCAGCGCAGCCGGTGCCCGCGCTCGAGCCGCAGGTAGACCGGCGTCAAGGCGAGCAGCGGAACGTCGAGCATGATCCCGAGATGGTTCGGGTCGCCGGTGAGCGCGTTCGGCCGGTAGACGGACGCGCCGTTCACCGAGCCGTAGATGTTGATCGAGCTCGCACCGCCCGTCAGCGGCGAGAGCACGACGGAGTCGAGGTTGTGGCCGGCGCGCGCCGCAAGCAGCTGCAGCACGCCGTACACCGCGTTCGCGAGCAGGCCTGCCGCGAACCAGCCGACCGTCCTCCAGTAGAAGCGCTGCCCCCGCCGCGCGAGGTACGTGACCGCGCACGCGAGGAACACGAAGTGCAGCGCGAACTTGATCATCCCCTTCTCGTACTGGTCAAGCGCCTGCTTCGTCTGCAGGTTGTAGAAGCCGAGCAGGTACACGACCATGAAGGCGAGGAAGAACGCGACGAGGATCCCCGTCGTCCGGGGTGACGGGCCGCGGCTCTGCAGCGCGAAGGCGACGAGGAACAGGATTGTCGTCACGTCGGCGATGCCGACCGTGCCTGCGACGTTCCAGTGCACCTTCTCGAACGTGACGCAGAAGAACGTCGCAAGGAAGAAGAAGTCCGTCACCCGCGTGCGGCTCACGACGCGCGGAAGCGCGACGGCGGCGGCGGTCACGCGAGGCTCCGCAGGAGGTCGGCGAGCTGCTCGACGCGCCGGCCGCGCGACAGCTGCTCGCGCCACTCGGGCGCCAGCGGCGCCGCGTCGAGGGCACCGTCGCGCCACCGCGTGTGCAGGTCGACGAGCGCCTCACGGATGCCGTCTACGTCTTCGGGCGCCACGACGACGCCGACGCCGGTGTCGCGGATGAGTCGTGCGGCCGCACCGTCCGGCGGCACGATCGCGAGGATCGGACGCTCCGCCGCGATGTACTCGAACACCTTGCCGGAGAGGACGCCGCGTCCCCGGCCGCCTGCCTCGGGGATGAGCAGGAGCAGCGCCTCGCTCTCGCGCTGAAGCTCGAGCGAGCGGCGCCGCGGCACGTGGTCGATCAGCGCGACCCTGTCCGCGAGCCCGAGCTCGGTCATGAACTCCCGGTCGCCGGGCCGGAAGTCGCCGACGAAGCGCACGTGCACATCCTCGAGCCGGGATGCGGCGAGCGCGCGCAGAAACGGCTTCGGGTCGCGCTTGCCGAAGAACGAGCCCGTGTGCGTCAGGCGGAAGACGTGGGACGGCCTGTACTCGAGCCCCGCGAAGTCGTCGAAGTCGCAGCCGTTCTCGATCGTCACGACGCGCCCTCGAGGGTTGAGCGAGCGTGCCTCGTCGGCGATCGCATCGGCGGCCGCGACGATCGCGTCCGCTCGGTGGGCGACGAGCGAGGCGACCCCACGCGTCGCCTGCTCCTTCACGCGCGAGGCGAGACTGTCCGAGCGCCGGTGCGGATGCGCGAGCAGCGAGTCCCGGAGATCGGCCACCCATTTCGCGCCGGTCGCCTTCTGCACCGCGGCACCGACGAGATGGACCGAGCCAGGCGGCGACGTCGTCAGCACGACGTCGATTCCCTCGCTGCGCGCGATCGAGATCGCCTTCGGGATCGCCGTCGCGTTCCAGGTCACGTTCTCGTCCGGCACGAGCAGCCGGCGGCCGACCGTCGACGCGCGGCGCACCGCCAGGTCGACCCCCGAACGCCCGTGCAGCTCGTCCGCGAGCCTGCGCCCGCGAGGCCCGACGTAGCGGGCGCGGTGCACCCACGCCTGCGTCGGGAGCGGCAGGTCGGCGTCCTCGTGCAGCCACTTCGGGTCGTCGGGGGCCAGGACGTGGGTCTCGATCCCGAGCGCGGGAAGATGGCTCGCGAACTTCAACGGACGCTGGACGCCCCCGCCGCCCGCGGGCGGGAAGTACAGCGTCACGAGTAGGAGTTTCACCGACAGGATGCTACGGTCCGACGCGGGCCGTGGTCAGGGTAGTGGCGTTTCTTGCGGCAGGCGTCGCGGGGCTGAGTGCGCCGCTTGTACGCCCGCCGACGGCTGGCCTGTGAAGCCGTTCGACCAGCAGCACGTCATCCCAGGCGCCTTCGACGATCACAGAGTGGGCGCTGGTGACGGTAGACTCGATCGGCCTGAACGACGATTTCGTCAGCCAGGCGTTCCAGGCCTTCGCGCTCGTCGCCGGCATCGCCCTCGTGGGCACCGCGGTCGCGCTCGTTCTCGTCGCGGTGACGGTCGTCCCTCCTGCGCTCTCTTCCGCGTCGCGGAAGCGAGCACCGCCGGCAACGCGAACGCGTAGAGGGCTTACGCGACGGCGAAGGAGTCGAGCGCGTCGATGACTAGCTCCTGTTGCGGCAGG
Organism: uncultured Actinomycetes bacterium; assembly: GCA_963744355.1. Taxonomy (GTDB): domain Bacteria; phylum Actinomycetota; class Thermoleophilia; order Gaiellales; family Gaiellaceae; genus Palsa-739. The sequence continues at coordinate 1,093,429 of CAVUTE010000001.1, read as the reverse complement.
CGTCGCGGGCTGAGTGCGCCCGCGCTCGCGCATGCCTACGGCTGGCCCGTGAAGCCGTTCAACCAGCAGCACGCGATCCGCGGCGCCTTCGACGACCCGCGCCTGTTCGGCTCCTTCCACTTCGGTGTGGACATTTCGGTCCCGGACGGGACGGCCATCTATGCGGTGGCGCCGGGAACCGTCTTCCGCTACTCCGACGCGATCGCCGTCCGGCAGCCGGGCGGCCATGAGTTCTCCTACTGGCACGTCCAAGCGACGGTCCCCGAGCACGCGTACGTGCAGACCGGCGACCAGATCGGCTTCGTCCGCCCGGGCTTCGGCCACGTGCACTTCGCTGAGTTCGACGGCACGACGTACGTCAACCCACTCCGGCCGGGCGCGCTCACGCCGTTCACCGACACGACCACGCCCATCGTAGGCCCGATCGTCGTCCAAGACACGGACGGCGAGGTCCAGGCGACGGTCGAGGCGTACGACCCGCCGCCGATCACGCCGCCGCCGCCGTGGCAGAACGCCATGTGGACGCCGGCGCTCATCCGCTGGCGCCTCGTGCAGAACGGCCTTGCCGTCGTCCCGTGGACGGTGGCCGTGGACTCGTACACCTACCACCCGAAGAGCGACTTCAACTCCGTCTACGCGCCGGGGACGCACCAGAACTTCCCCGGGAAGACGGGCCGCTTCGTGTTCTGGCTCACGCACGGCCTCGCCCTGCCCGACGGCCACTACGCCATCGAGGTCCAGGCCTCGGACACGCGCGCGAACACCGGCACGGGGTCGCTCGCGTTCGACGTCGAGAACGATCAGGGCTTGAGCAAGACGAAGCTCGCATCGCGATAGACCGGGGTCGCGCCCTGCGCCTCGACGCGCGCGACGGGCTCGCGGCGGCGGAGCACGATCCAGTCCGCGTGGTACTGCCTCGGGATGGCGAGGCTCCCTGTCCGGAGAAACTCGAGCCACGCCGCGCGGCGCGCGGCCGGGTCGTTCGCCTTCGTGTCGGCGACGTGCGATGGCGGACCGTTGCAGACGTAGACGGACGCATAGCCGGAGATGCGGTAGCTCGTCTCCAGGTCGGCGAAGACGACGGAGCCACGCGGCACGTCGTGGCGGAGGTACTGCACGAGCCCCGGTGTCAGTGCGTCCGCGTCCGTGGTCACCGCGGCATGCCAGTGGACGAAACCGTGCACGACGACCGGAAGCACGAAAAGCGCGGCCGCTGCGGCGGCGAGCGGCCCCGGCCGTTCGAGCGCGCCGCGCTTGAGCGCACCGATCGCGAGCGCGGCGAGGCCGCCGAAGAGCGCGATCCAGGCACCGATAGCCGGCGCGGCGTGGAACGGACCTCCGAAGTTGCCGGGAAACTCGATCTGGAGCACGATTCCGGCAGCGAGCGCGACCGGAAGCACGGCCCAGCGAAGAACGCGCGTCACCACCGCCGCACCGCCCACGAGCGCGAAGGCGAATGGCACGAAGCCCGCCGCTCGGCGCGCCTGCGACAGTGAGACGAGGTCGGAGAAGTGCGGGAAGACGAGCGACCACAGCTCGAGAACGAGCACGACCACCGTCCCTCCGAGCACGAACGCGGCCCAGCGCCGCCGCGCGGCCAACCCTGCCAATGGAACGAGCACGAGTGCGGCGAGCGCGATCGAGCCGCTGCGCGCGACCATCCCCGGCGCGAGGTGGAAGCTGCTCTGCGAGTGCACGACGAGGTCGTTCGCGTAGTGCCGGAGCTGGCTCGCCTTCTCCGTCGCACTCGGATTGTGCGACAGCGTCTCGGCCACGATCGGCTCGAGCCAGGCGAAGACGAGCAGCACCGGCACGCCGTACGCCGCGAGTGCCATTGCGTTCTCGCGCACGTCGGCGCGGGCGAGCAGCGCGCGAGCGAGCGCGAAGCCGATGAGCGGGATGGCGAGGAAGAGCGCGTACGTGGGGTGGACGAACGCGAGGTCCATCCCCGCCGCCGCGAGGGTGAGCGCGAGCGGCCGTGACGGCGCGCGGACGAACAGGAAGAAAAGCGTCAGCGCGGCCGGTACGAGCAGCTGGCGCGCGACGGTTCCGGGCAGCTCGAGCGACGTGTAGGAACCCCCGTTGCCGGGAGCGAACGCGATGAGCGCGACCTGTGCGAGCATCGTCGCGACGCCGAGCCAGGCCGACCGGAAGATCGTGCGGCCGAGCTCGTACGCGAGCAGAAGCGCGAGCGGCGCGAGGATGCTCGGCTCGTGCAGGACGACCGACGCCGGGTCGACGTGCGCGATCTCGGCCACGAGCGCGAGCCAGCCGTGCCAGAGCGGGAACGCGTAGCCCGGATGGAGGCCGCCGTCCTTGAACTCGTCCACGGCGCGCAGCGAGAGTGCGCCGAAGTCGTCGAGCTTGCGGATGCGCCCGAGGTGGAAGATCGCATCGCCTCGGACGACGCCCTCGATTCCCCACAGGAGCGCGCCGAGCACGACGCCGGCGAGCACGACTGCGCCGCCGCCCGGTAGCCGCTCCTCGCGGGGACTGCGCCGGAATGCGAACGGCACCGCAGCCGCCCCTGCACCCAGGTCGAGGCCGAGCGTGAGCCAGAGCGAGCCGTGCACCGCAAACGTCAGCGCGAGCGCGCCCGCGACGAACGCCACCGACCACGCGAACGCCGCCGACACCGTGCGGCGGCCGAGCGCACGCGCGACGACCACGCCGGGCAGGAACACGACGGCAGTCGCAGCCGCGAGACGGAGCCAGAGGATCACAGCGCGCGGATCACGTCGAGCCTTCGGCGGAGCAGAAGACCCAGGAGGAGGATCCAGCGCGCCCGCCGCGCGTACGCCTTGCCATGGTGCTTCTCGAGGAACCGGAGCTGGCTCTTCACGTTCTCCGCGAACATGCGGCCGCCGTGCGAGCCGCCGAGCACATGCGTTGCCTCGGCGCCCGGAAAGAACAGCACCTTCCAGCCGGCGGCGCGAAAGCGGTAGCTCCAGTCCGTCTCCTCGCTGAAGAGAAAGAACCCGTCGTCGGCAGGGCCGACCTGGTCGATCGCCTCGCGGCGCACGAGCAGCACGGCGCCCATGAGGAAGTCCGCCTCCCGCACCTCGTCGTGGTCGAAGCCGCCGGCGTAGAACGCGTTCAGGAGCCGCGAGCGCGGCGCGAGCTTGCGCAGGAACAGGTACTCCGTCGCAAGCCGCCACAGAGTCGGGAACCCGCGCACCGAGCGCTGGAGCGAGCCGTCCGGGTTGCGCAGGCGCGGACCGACGACCGCGGCGTCGGGATGCGCGTCGGCGAACGCGACCAGCGCGTCGAGTGCCCCATCCTGCAGCCAGGCGTCGGCGTTGAGCAGGAGGACGTAACGACCCGACGTGCGCGCGACGCCCGTGTTCCAGCCGAATGCGAGCCCGCGGTTCTCCTCCTCGACGACGGCCACCTCGGGAAAGCGCTCGCGTACGAACGAGACGGTGCCGTCGGTCGAGCCGTGGTCGATGACGACCGTCTCCGTGCCGCGCACGCTGTCGAGCGCACGCTCGATCCACGGCAGCGCGTTGTAGGTCACCACCACGACGGCGGCGTCTTTCATCGCGCGCGCAGCGTCTCCACCGTGACGATCGCAGCGCCCGGAAGCGCGAGCGCGATCGTGACCACGAAGAAGAGGAACCCGGTCGCGAACGCAGGATCGGCGGCAATGCCGAGCGCGCCGAGGAACGAAACGAAGAACGACTCTCGCACGGCGAGGCCGTTCACCGTGAAGGGGACGAGCGCGACGAGGAAGAGCAGCGGCCCCATCACGTAGTACGGGCGCGGCGAGAGGTCGACGCCGACCGCCTTGCCCGAGCACCAGATGGCGAGCACACGAACCGCCTGCACGACGAGTGTGAGCGCGAACATCGACGTCAGCAGCCGCACGTCGTTGCGAAAGGAGTGCAGCGCGATGTAGACCTCCCGGATCGGGCGCTCGACGCGCAACCTGCGCAGGAGCGGGCGCACGCGACGCAGCGGCGCGTGCATGCGCGTCGAGAAGAGCACCACGCCGAGGGCGACGGTCGCGACCACGAAGGCGAGCTCGACCCAGAGGTAGCCGCCCACGCTGTAATGCCCGACGGCGAGGGCGAACCCGGCGACGGCGAGCGTGAGCGTGGCCGCCCCGCCGAGCGCCCGCTCGAGCAGCACCGTGCCGGCGGCAGCCCCCCCGGCGCCCTCATGCCGGCGTGCGGTCTCGTAGATGCGAGATGCGTCGCCGCCGAGCGCGGTCGGAAGCACTTGGCCGGCCGCATACCCGACGAAGTACGTGCGCACGAGCCGCGGCAGGGACTCGTGCACGCCGCGCGCTGCGAGGAGGCGCTGCCAGCGCCACGCCATCGGCCCGACCGAAACGACCATGATCGCGAGTGCCGCGACGAACCACGCGACGCGTGCGTGTGTGAGCACATGCCACGTCTTTCCGACGTCGATCTTCCAGACGATGTATGCGGTGCAAAGGCCGGTGACGACGAGTGTCGCGCCGACGCGCCAGAGGCGCCTCACGCGACCGCCTCGGCCGGCACGGTGACGAACCGGATCCGGCGGGCGGACTCTGCCGCCGCCGCTTCGGCGTCCTCGCGCGTGCGGCCGGTGGCGAGGACGGCGCCGGCGCGGTCGGATGCGCGAAGCAGCTCTTCAAACTCGTGGCCCGGCTTGCGGTACACGCGGATCGAACGCACGCCCGCCACGGTGAAGGCGGACTCCACGCCGTCCACCGACGTGAGGATGCCGCGCGGCGCGACGAGGAAACGAACGCACGCTCCGCCGGCAACCGCCGTGGGCTCCAACTCGTGCTCGTGCACCGTCTCGCCGAGGGCGGCCGCGACGGCGAGCGCGCTCTCGTCGATGCCGAGGGCGGCGCGGCAGAGCTCCGCGTCGTGGCCGCCGCCGAGTCGCGCCGACACCTTGGCGACGAGCGGTCCGGACGGGCCGAGCAGGAGCTGCACGGTCACGGGGCCGTGCTCGATCCCGAGCGCGGCCGCCGCTGCGGCGGCGGTATCGCAGACCGCCTCGGCCTCGTCCCGCGCGAGGTCGGCGGGCCAGAGATGCGCGAGCGGGACGCCGAACGCAGGCTGCGGCGCAGGCACCGGGTCGGTGATCGTGAGCGGGACGAGACGGCCGTCGAGCACGAACGCCGTCACGGTTACCGCGCGCAGGCCGGGCAGCTCCTCGACGAGGCAGTAGTCGCCGCGGGCCTCTGCGAGCGCCCCGGAGGTTGCGGCTGCGAGCTCGTCCGCCGTTCGCGCCAGTCGCACCGCGCGCTCCCCGAGGCTGTTCGGCGCCTCGACGACGAGCGGGAAACCGAGCTCGCCCGCGGCCGCGGCGGCCTCGGCCGCCGTGCGACACGCGATCGAGCGGGGCTGCGCGAACCCGGCGGCGGCGAGACGTTCGCGCTGCCGGAGCTTCGACATGGAGAGCGCCGCGGCCTCCGGCTGTAGCGGGTGCGGGACGCCGAGGCGCTGCGCGACCCGCGCGGCGATCCCGACGGCATGGTCGGTGCCCGCCGCGATGAGCCCGTCTACCTCCTCCGCGCGCGCGAGCCGGTCGATCGCGGGCTCGTCCTCGATGGAGACGATCGCGCGCCGGTCGGCGTAGCGGAAGCCGGGCGCGGAGGGGTCGCGGTCGGCCGCGATCACGGTGAGCCCCCGCCGCCTGGCGGCGGCGAGCACTCCGAGCTGCGGCGGTCCGGCACCGAGGACGAGCAAACGCACCGGCCCATTGTCGCGATGACCCCGGCTGGGGCAGCGGACTAGGCGCGGCCGACGACGACGATCGACGGCCAAGCGTGCACGAAGGCGACCTGCTTCGTCCCCGGTCCCTCGCCGAAGGGGCCGCCGCCGAGATCGCAATCGCGGATCAGCTCCTGGAGGAATACGTCCATGTCCTGGCGGCGGTTGAAGCGCGGCGCGCCAGGATTCTGCGCGACGGCGGGCCATGTCGCACCGCGCTCTGGATCGTGCCCGGGCCAGTCCTCGTAGGTCCCGGGCGTGAGGTCCTCGATGATGTACAGACCGCCACGCGGCAGGCGCGGGAAGAGATACCGGAAAGACTCGAGCGTGAGCTCGGTGATGTGGCTTGCGTCGTCCACGACGATTTGCGTGTCCGGATGGCGCTCGAGAATCGCCCCCAACACGGCACGATCGGTCTGCGAGCCGATCGTCACCTCGAACTCAGGCGCGCGCGTCACAGCGAGCGGGTCGAGGTCGAGGCCGATGACCGTTGCTCGGGGGAAGAACGCGTTCCACATGCGCAGGCTGTCACCGCGAAACACGCCGAGCTCGAGGAGCGTGAAGCGGCGGAGCCGCCACGCATCCAGATACTTGGCATAGACATCCGTGTATGTGATGCCGTTGTGGGTGTGCAACGCATCCACCTTGTCGGTGCCGAAGATCTGTCCGAGCTTCGTGAGGCCGAACAGGAACGGCACCTTCGTTCCGGCGAGCACAACGCGTCTGCGAACGGTCGTCATTCTGCTCAGCATCGCACCCGGGGAGGCGGCTAAGAGCTCCTAAAGAAATGAAGGGACCCGTTCGGCGGTAGCGAAGTCGTCGGCACCTGTTGTCACGATCTGGGAGGCGGTGGTGATGTCTTCGCAGCCGTGGGAGGTGCCGGACGAGTTGTGGGTGCGGCTTGAGCCGCTGATCCCGAAGAAGCCGCGCCGGTTTCGCTATCCGGGTCGGCGGCCGCTCGATGACCGGCGCGTGTTATCGGGGATCTTGTTTGTGCTCTGCACCGGTGTCGGCTGGGAGCGGTTGCCGAAGGAGCTCGGTTGCGGGTCGGGGATGACCTGTTGGCGGCGGCTGCGCGACTGGCAAGAAGCCGGCGTGTGGAAGCGACTGCACGCGCTGCTGCTCGCGGAGCTGCAGGCGGCCGGGCAGATCGACTGGTCGCGGGCGGTCGTCGACGCGAGCTACATCCAAGCGAAAAAGGGGGCTCCGCGACCGGCCCGAGCCCGGTCGACCGCGGCCGCAGCGGCTCGAAGTACCACCTCCTAACCGACGGCAACGGGCTGCCGCTGGCCTGGACGTTGACCGGCGCTAACCGCAACGACGGCACCCAACTCTTGCTTTTGCTGGAGGCGATCCCGCCGGTACGCGGCCGACCGGGACCTCCGAAACGACGGCCCAAGCGTGTCGTCGCCGACCGCGGCTACGACCAGGAGCTCTACCGCCGCCAACTGCGCGCCATCGGCGTCACACCACTGATCGCACGCCGCAAGACCGAGCACGGCTCCGGACTCGGCAGCTGGCGCTGGGTCGTTGAACGCACCTTCGCCTGGCTGCACCAATTCCACCGACTCCACGTCCGCTACGAACGCAGCGAACAAACCCACCAAGCCCTCCTCGACCTCGCCTGCTGCCTGATCTGCTTCAGACAACTCCAACACTCATTGTGTTAGGACCTCTAAGCCGCCTCTGCCAGTGACTCCGGCTCGAGCATCGCTGCAACCTTCGTCGCTCGCCCGCCGGCCAGGCCGGCCGCGACCGCGCCGAGCGCCACAACGGCGGCGCCGATGTAGACCGCGGTGGTCGTCCCGTGCACGAACGTCGTCGCACTGCGGTAGCCGCCCATGTGGGCGAACACCGAGGCCAGCACCGCGACGCCGAAGACGCCGCCCAGCTCGCGGATCGCGTTGTTCGCGCCCGATGCCTTGCCCTCGTGCTCGGGCCGCACGGAACCGAGGACCACGTTCGCCACGGGGGTGAAGAAGAGCGCCATGCCGGCCCCGGAGAGAATGAACGGGAGGACGAGGTGCGAGTACGGCGTGGTCGTCGTCGTCACCGCGGCGATCCAGATGAGGCCCGCGGACTGCAAAGTGAGACCGACCGTCATCACGCGCTGGCCTCCGCCGAGCCGGTCGAGGAACGCGCCGGCGATCGGCGCGATGAAGATCGGCATCGCCGTCCACGGCAGGATCCGCAGGCCCGACTGCAGCGGCGACATCCCCTGCACCGTCTGAAAGAACTGCGCGAGCAGGAAGATCGAGCCGAACATCCCGAAGGACATGAGCAGGGACGCGACGTTCGTCAGTGCGAACGTGCGGTCGCGGAAGAAGTGCATCGGCAGCATCGGCGACGGCGCACGGAGCTCCCAGGCCACGAACGCACTGACGAGCAGTGCGCCCAGGATGATCGGCCCGACGATGCCGGCGCTCGTCCAGCCGTGCGCGTTCCCGCGCACGAGGCCCCACACGATGCCGAGCAGGCCTGCGCTGGCGAGGCCGAGGCCCGGCAGGTCGAGACCGACGCCGGGGGCGCGCGTCTCCTCGAGGCGCGCAAGTGCGAGCGGCGCGAGCACAAGGCCGATGGGCACGTTCAGCCAGAAGATCCAGTGCCAGGAGATGCCGCTGACGATGGCGCCCCCGACGAGCGGGCCGATCGCGATCGCGAGCCCGCCGATACCGCCCCAGATCCCGAGCGCGAGCGCTCGCCGGTTGGCCGGCACGGCCGCGGAGAGGATCGTCAGCGTCAACGGCATGACGATCGCGCCGCCGACGCCCTGGAGGGCGCGCGCGATGTCGAGCGCGTTCGCCGACGTCGAGAGCGCCGCCGCCGCGGACGCGCCGGTGAAGAGCAGGAGGCCGAGCACGAACAGCCGCCGGCGCCCGAAGCGGTCGCCGAGCGCGGCGCCGGTGAGGAGCAGCACGGCGAACGTCAGCGTGTACGCGTTCACCGTCCACTCGAGCTGCGAGATGGTGGCGTGCAGGTCGCGCCGGATGACCGGCACTGCGGTCGTCACGACGAGGTTGTCGAGGCTGACCATGAAGAGCGCGACCGAGGTGATCACGAGCGTCCAGATCGCCGACCGCTTTTGTGTGTGAGTCATCACTTCCTCCTGTGGCAAAAAAGAGAGGGTTAGAGATCCTTGCCGCAGCCGTCGAGCAGGTCCTGCATCCATGGCTCGGGGTCGTCGGTGACCTTCATCGAGGCCAGGACATTCAGCATCATTCCGGTGGAGAAGAACCTCCAGACCGTGGGCCAGTCCGCCTCGGAAACGCGCCGGACGTAGGCGATGAGGTCGCCGTACCCGGCCCGGACGACGGCCCGGATCTCGGGGTCGTCCGAAGCGGCGTACGCCTGCATCTGTGCCCGCAGCCACGTCCGGTTGGTCTCCAGCTGCTCCCTGTACGCCTCGCCGATCGCGTGCAGGGCCTCCTCGCCCCGCTTGCCTTCGGCCGCGCGCTGGAACAACTCGAGCGTCTCCCGGAAGCAGCGGCTGACGGTGGCCTTGAAGAGCTCCTTCTTCGTCCCGAACAGGCGGAAAAGATACGGCTGCGAGATGCCGGCGCGGCGGGCGATGTCCTCCGTCGACGTCCCCTCGAGGCCGCGCTCGGCGAACTCGATCAGGGCCGCTTCGAGGATGTCGTCCTTGCGCTCCGCTGCTGAAAGGCGAACTGCCATGCCCGTAGGTTAGTGATGACTCACAAGCTTGTCAAGAGCGTCCGCAACCCGATCGAGCTCGCCGTCCGTGAGCCTGCCGTGCAGCGGCAGGGCGAGCGCCCGCTCGAAGGCGGCGTCCGCGCCGGGGAACGGCCCCTGGTCGCGATAGGCGCCGAGCCGGTGGAGCGCGTAGGTGCCGATCTGGCAGCCGATGCCCTGGGCACGCAGCGCCGCCATCACCTCGTCGCGGCGGTCGACCTGGACGACGTATGCCTGCCACCCGTGGCGATCGCCTGGATCGGCGGCCGGAAGGACGACGTCGAGATGCGCGAGCCGCTCGGCATAGCCCGCGGCGATGCGCTCACGCGCGGCGAGCAGCTCGTCGAGGCGGCGCAGCTGCGGGATGCCGAGCGCGGCGAGCACGTCGCTCAGCCGGTAGTTGAACGCCGGCGCCGGCATGTCGTCGTACCCGGATGACGGCGACCAGCCGTGGTGGCGGAGCGAGCGCACGCGCTCGTCGAGCAGCGCGTCGTTCGTGGTGACCGCGCCGCCTTCGCCGGTGGTGACGATCTTGCGCGGATGGAACGAGAAGCACGCGAGCAGGCCGAGGCTTCCGCACGGCCGGCCGCGGTGCGCGGCGCCGAGTGCGCCGGCGGCGTCCTCGAGCACGGGCACGTCGGGCAGCTCCTCGAGGCGCGCGGGCCGGCCGAACAGATGGACCGCGAGCACGGCCTTCGTCTGCGCCGTGACACGTCGCGCCGCGTCCTCGGGATCGATGTTCATCGTCACGGGGTCGACGTCGACGAGCACGGGGCGCCCCCCAGCGAGTGCGACGACGTTCGCGGTCGCCGGGAACGTGTACGCGGGCACGAGCACCTCGTCGCCCTCGGCGATGCCGAGTGCGAGCACGGCGAGATGCAGCGCAGCGGTTCCGGACGAGACGGCGGCGGCGTGCTCCGTGCCTGCTGCGCTTGCGAGCAGCGCCTCGAACTCCTCCACCTTCGGCCCCATCGTCAGCTGGCCCGTCTCGAGCACGGCGGCGATCTCGGCGAGCTCCTCCTCGCCGACGTCGGGGAACGCTAGGCGGATGTCAGCTGCCTGCTGCGGTACCACGCGATCGTCCTCTCGAGGCCTTCATCCAGGTCGACTTCCGCTTCGAAGCCGAGCAGCTCGCGCGCCTGGCCGACGTTCGGGCTGCGCACCTCGACGTCGGCGTAATGGAGGGGCTGGAAGACGATCTCGCCCGGGCAACCGGTAAGCCGTTTGATCCGCTGCGCGAGATCGAGGATCGTCACGGTCGAGCGGTCGTTGCCGATGTTGAAGCTCTGCCCCACCGCCTCCGGCCGCTCGAGGCAGAGGAGGACGGCGCGCACCATGTCGTCGACGTAGCACCACGCACGGATCTGCGAGCCGTCGCCGTGGATCGTGATGTCGCGTCCCGCGAGGGCAGCCTCGATGAACGCGCGGATCGCGCCACCGCCGATCTGCCCGGGCCCGTACACGTTGAACGGGCGAACGGTGACGGTCGGAACCTTGAGCTCGTCGTGGTAGGCGTGCGCCATGTGCTCGCCTGCGAGCTTCGAGACGGCATACGTCCAGCGCGCCTCGCCGACCGAGCCGATCGTCGACACGTGTCCCTCGTGCACGTTGTCGGCGTGCGTGCCGAAGACCTCGCTCGTCGAGAAGTCGACGAAGCGCTCGAGCGACCCAATCGTTGCGAGCGCGGCTTCCAACACGTTGTACGTGCCAATCATGTTCACCCGCATCGTCCGCACCGGGCTCTCGCGCACGGTGTCGACGCCGGCGATCGCGGCGCAGTGGACGATGTGAGTCGCGCCCTTCGCCGCCTCCGTGACATGCTCGGCGTCGAGGACGTCGCCCTGAACGAAGGTGAAGTTCTCGTGCTCCCGCAGCTCGGTCGTGCTGAGCGCGTCCCGGTGGAGGTTGTCGTACGCGATCACCTCGTTGTCCGTCACGAGCAGCCGGCCGAGCGTGGTCGCGATGAAGCCGGCGCCGCCGGTGACGAAGACGCGCTTGCCGTGCAGGGACATGGCGGTCACTCTAGCCTCCGCCTGGTGGAGGATTTCGTCGAGCAGGTCTGGCGGCTCGTGCTGCGGCGCGGCCCGGATCCGGACGCGGCCGAGCGGCTTCGACGCGGCGACGTCTCGCGGTCGCGGCTCGTCCGCGAGCTCGTCGAGAGCCGCGAGTTCGAGCGCATCGAGCTGCTCGACGACGGGCTTGCGCGAGCGCGCTCCGAGCGGGCACGCCACGGCCGCCCGCGGGAGCTGAAGGCGCCGGCCTGGAGCGACGAGCGCGCGATCGAGATCCCTTGGGTGCTGTCGCGCTATGCGGGCGAACCCCGCGTGCTCGACGTCGGGACGGCACATGCGGAGCAGGCCTACGTCGAAGGGCTCCGCGACCTCGGTGCTCCCGAGCTGGTCACGGTCGACCTCGCGCAGCCCGCGGACGTGATCGCGGACGTGCGCCACATGCCGTTCGAGGACGGCTCTTTCGAGCTCGCCTTCTGCATCTCGACGCTCGAGCACGTCGGCCGCGACAACGCCGTGTACGGCGTCGAGGACGCGCGGGACGACGACGGCCAGGAAGTGGCGCTGCGCGAGCTCCGCCGTGTGCTCATCGACAACGGCCGCCTGCTTCTGAGCGTGCCGACCGGGGAGCACGAAGACCACGGCTGGCACCTGCAGCGCGCGCCGCTCGAATGGATCGAGCTGTTCGAGCGGAGCGGCTTCCTCGTGTTCGAGGACGAGCTGTACCTCCACGCGGACGACGGCTGGCGGACGGCGACGCTGGCCGAGGCCGAGCGAGCGCGATACGGCGACGTCGCCGCCGGCGCCGTGCTCGTCGCCGAGCTCCGGCCGAAACGCCTCGCCGAGAGGGTCAGGCTCGCCGTTCGCGACGCGTGGCATCGCGACGAGCCCCGCCGGAGCACGGCACCGTAAGGTCTGCCCGTGGCGGACGACCCGAGGCAGGAGGCCGAGCAGCTCCGAGCGCCCTCGCCGACGGAGGCCGGAGCGCGCGGCCTGCGCAGGCGCCTGCAGTACGCGGCGGCCGCGCCGCTCGCCGCCGGGCAGCGGAGCTTCAACGGCGTGCTGCTGCGGCTGTTCGACGCGCTCTCGAACCGTGTCGACGACGCCTCGGCGCGCTCGCTCGCCGCGGAGCGCCGGGTCGCCGAGCTGGAGGAGCGGCTCCTCCGCCTCGAGCGGCGCCCTGCCGCAAGCTGTGCCGGACACCGTCGCGCCGCAGCCGCGCGCCACAGCGCTGCCGGACTACTTCGCCTTCGAGTCGCGCCTGCGCGGAGCCGTCGCCGAGGTGCGAGAGCGCCAGCGACCGTACGTCGAGCGGCTGCGCGACGCCGCTCCCGTGCTCGACCTCGGCTCCGGGCGAGGTGAGCTGCTCGCGCTCCTGCGCGAGGCCGGGATCGAGGCGCGCGGCGTCGACGCGAACGCGGACATGGTCGCCTTCGCGCGCGCCGAGGGGCTCGACGTCGAGCAGGCCGCCGCGCACGATGCGCTCGAGGCCTGCGCGGACGGGTCGCTCGGCGCCGTCGTCGCGCTCCAGCTGCTCGAGCACCTGCCGCCTCCCGACCTCGTCTCGCTCCTCGATCTCGCGCACGCGAAGCTCCGCCCCGGCGGGCTCCTGATCGTGGAGACGATCGACCCCTCGTCCGTCGCCGCCTTGCGGAACTACTACGCCGACCTCACGCACGCGCAGCCGCTCGTCCCGGAGACGCTCGAGCTGCTCGTCCGCGGCGCCGGGTTCGGGGAGACCGAGACGATCCACCTCAACGACGACCTCGACTACGCGATCGTCGCTCGGCGCTGAATAGAGTCGCCCCAGTGCAGGGCAAGACCGTCCTCTTCGTCGGCGCCGGCCGCCACCAGCGGCGGGCGATCCTCCGCGCCAAGGAGCTCGAGCTGCGGGTGGTCGCGGTCGACCGCAACGCGGACGCGCTCGGGCTGCAGGCGGCCGACGTGGGCGAGGTGGTCGACTTCCAGGATCTCGAGGGCGTGATCGACGTCGCGCGCCGCCACGGGGTCGACGGCGCGCTGACGGTCTCGGCCGACCGCGCGGTGCCGATCGTCGCCGCCGTCGCGGAGGAGCTCGGTCTCCCCGGCATCGGCACCGAGGTGGCGCACCTGATGACCCACAAGATCGCGATGCGGCGCCGTCTCGCCGAGGCCGGCGTGCCGCAGCCGCGTTTCGCCGCCGCGCGCGACCTTGCGTCGGCGCACGCAGCAGCGGAGACGGTCGGCTTCCCTGCGGTGCTGAAGCCGGCCGACTCGGGTGGCCAGCGCGGCATCTTCCGTCTCGAGTCGATCGACGATCTGGACAGGCATCTGCACGTGGCCCTCGCCGAGTCGGCGAGCGGCGAGGTCGTGCTCGAGCGCTTCCACGAGGGCCTGGAGCTGAACGGGCTCGTCATCGCCCGCGGCGGCGAGGCGGAGGTGCTGACGCTCTCCGACCGCCTGCGCCCGCCGGGCATCGGCTTCGGCGTGGGCTGGATCCACGTCTACCCGACGACGATCTTCGGCGACGTGCTCGCGGAAGCGGAGTTCGTCGCCGCCCACGCGACGCGCGCACTCGGGCTGCGCGACGGCATCGCGTTCCCGCAGCTGCTCGTCACGGACGAGGGCGTGCTCGTCATCGAGGTCGCCGCACGCATTCCCGGCGGGCAGATGGCAGACCTCGCGCGACACGCAGTCGGCGTCGAGCTCATCGACGTGGCGCTGCGTTTCGCGCTCGGCGAGCCGGTACCCGACGAGCTCGCGCGGCCGCAGGTGCAGCAGCCGCTGGCCATCCGCTTCCTCACCGCGTCGCCGGGGCCGCTGCCGACGGGCCAAGTGATCAGCATCGGGCCGCTCGATCCCGTCCTCGCCGCGCCCGGCGTCGTGCAGGCGGACACGTACCTCCAGGTGGGTGAGACGATCCGGCCCGTGCGGCTCGACGGCGACCGCCGCGGCTACGTGATCGCGGTCGCGGACACGAACGTCGAAGCACTGCAGCGCGCGGAGGCTGCCGCACGGCTGCTCCAGGTAGAAGTGGAGCCGGCATGAGCTGCGCGTTCGACCTGACGCACTACCGCGAGCTGCTCACGGCGGGGAGGTACACATGGGCGAGCTTCGATCGCGAGCCGCGCCCAGGTGACCTCTTCCTCCGGCATGACGTCGACCTCTCGCTCGACGCTGCGCTCGCGATGGCACGGATCGAGCAGGGGCTCGGCGCGCGCTCGACGTACTTCCTGATGACGGAGAGCCCGTTCTACAACCTCGGATCGCGCGCCGGCCGCGACGCGGTCGCGGAGCTGCGCGAGCTCGGCCACGCGGTCGGCCTGCACGCCGTGTATCCGAAGGCGCAGCTCGACGAGCGCTTCGACCCGGTGGTCGCGTGGCACAACCCCGACCCCGAATACATGTCGGAGCCGATCGACGGTGCGGTGAACGTCATGCAGTCCCCGTGGTTCACGCCGGGGCACTACCGCTCCGACTCGAACCACCACTGGCGCGAAGGCTGCCCGCACGACGAGCTCGCATCCGGTGCGCTCGAGTGGCTCCAGCTGCTCGTCCATCCCGAGATCTGGGTGTACGAGGGGACGACGATGCGCGAGACGATGGAGGCGATGCTGGAAGCAAAGCGCGACGAATGGGTCGAGGCGCTCATCGACGACCGGATCGACATGACATGACGACGATCCTCGTCACCGCCGCCGGCGCACCCGGCGCCGCAGCGCTGCTGCGCGGCCTGCGCGAGAACGGCGAGCGCGAGGTGCGGCTCGTCGGCGTCGACATGTCGGAGCGCTCGATCGGCCGGCATCTGTGCGACGCCTTCCACCTCGTGCCACCCGGCTCCGATCCCGGATACGCCGACGCCATCCTCGAGCTCGTCGAGCGCGAAGGCGCCGACATCGTGCTGCCGCAGTCGTCGTTCGACCTGCCCGGTCTCGCGGCCGCGCGCGAACGGTTCCCCGTGCCCGTGCTCGTGTCGGCGCCCGAGACCGTCCGTCGCTCGAACGACAAGGCGGAGACGTACTCGCTGCTGCAGCGCATCGGCGTCCCGACGATCGAGTTCCGGCGTGTCGCCGGCGCGCGTGCAGTCGAAGCGGCGGCACGCGAGCTCGGGTACCCCGATCGGTCCGTGTGCTTCAAGCCGGTGTTCTCCTCCGGCTCGCGCGGGTTCCGCATCCTCGATGCGACCGTCGACCGCGCGCATCAGCTCCTGCACGAGCGGCCGGGATCGGTGTCGATGCGACTCGAGGAGGCGCTCGAGCTGCTGCCGGAGCAGGGCGGCACCGAGCTGCTCGTGATGGAGCTCGCCACCGGCGGTGAGCGCACCATCGACGGCATCGCCGACGGCGAGCGCATCGTGCTCGGTCATCCGAAGACGCGCGAGTCGATGCGCGCCGGGCTCGCGATGTACTTCGTCACGCTCGCGGACGACGGGCTGATGGAGCTCGCCGACCGCATCGTGCGCGAGCTCGCGATCGAGTGGTTCTTCAACATCCAGCTCGTCGGCGATCACGTGATCGAGGTGAACCCGCGCATCTCGACGATCGTCTACCAGGAGGATCTGAACCTCCCGTGGCTCGGCGTGAAGCGGGCGCTCGGCGAGATCACGGACGAGGAGCTTGCGGCGCTGCACTCCCGGGTGCGGCCGGGCCGGACGGCGCTTCGCTACTTCGACCAGGTGGAGTGGGACGCGTAGAGGCCGCCGTCGGTTAGGCCCGTTACCGTGGCAGGGGTGGAAAGGCCACTGCGGGTCACGCACTGCCCGGTCAACACGGCCGGCATCCCGTGGGCGAACGTCCAGGCGCTCCGGGCGCGCGGCGTCGACGCGCGGCTCGTCGTCTTCAACCGCTACCGCCTGCACCCCGAGGCGGACATCGACCTCGAGCGCCGCGGCGGCCTGATCCGGCAGCAGCGGAAGCAGTGGCAGGCGTTCGCGCAGCTCGCTCCGAAGACGGACATCTTCCACTTCTACTTCGGCCTCACGCTCGTGCCGAAGTCCCTGCAGTTCCCGCTCCTGTACGCGCTGCGGAAGCCGTCGGTGATGCACTTCCTCGGCTCGGACATCCGCGGTCGGCCCGCCCGAGGACCTCAAGTGGGCGCGGCGCGCCGGCGCGACCGTCATCGGCTCGTACGACGCCGCTCGCTGGGTGCCCGACGCGCACGTCATCCCGCCCGGCATCGACGTCGCCGTCGATCGAGCCGGCGCCGCCGTCCGACAACGAGCACCCCGTCGTCCTCCATGCGCCGTCGTCGCGTTCGCGTAAGGGCACGGAGGAGGTCGTCGCGGCCGCCGAGACGCTCGGGCTGAACCTCGAGCTCGTCGAGGGCGTCGACCACCGCGCCGCGTTCGAGCGCTACCGCGCCGCCGACCTCGTCGTCGACCAGCTGAACGCGGGCTGGTACGGCATGTTCGCGATCGAGGCGATGGCGCTCGGCAAGCCGGTGGTCGCGTTCCTGCACGAGGAGGCGGTCCGCCGCACCGAGGAGGCGTTCGGGATCGAGCTGCCGATCGTGCACGCGACGAAGGAGACGCTCACCGATGTGCTGCGCGAGCTCGTCTCCTCGCCGGACGAGCTGCGCCGCATCGGAGCGGCCAGCCGGGCGTACGTCGAGCAGGTCCACGACCTCTCGGTCGTCGGACAACGCCTGCTCGACCTCTACGCTGACCTCGATGAGCTGCACGTTGCTGGCGGCGCTGGCAGTCCAGCGCGCGCCGCGCAGGCGTCATGAGACGACCACGGCGGCGCGCAGGATCGCGCGGCCAGCGCGTCAGCCTTTCGCGGAGCCCGGCTCCGCCGGGCGGAGCAGCCAGCGGCGTGAGACTCGACTCGGCGACTCGGCGATCTACGGCCTCGGCGGGCTCGTGTCGCGCATCCTCGCGACCGTCCTCCTGCCGCTGTACACGCACTACCTGCCGCCGAACTCGTACGGCCAGGTCGAGACGCGTCACCGCGCTCACCGCGGTGCTCGCGATCGTCCTCCAGCTCGGGATCTCGAGCGCGTTCTTCCGCTTCTACTTCGACGCGAAGGAGCCGCCGGAGAAGCTCACCGTCGTCCGCACGTCGTTCTGGTTCACGATGGCGATGTCGACGCTCGGGCTCGTGATCGGCCTCGTCTTCGCCGGCCCGATCGGCCATCTGATCCTGCACTCGGCACCACGCGACGCTCGTGCGCGCAGGCGCCGTCGGCCTGTGGGCGCAGACGAACTACCAGCAGCTGACCGCGCTCTTCCGCGTCGAGGAGCGCTCGACCGCGTACGCCATCGCGAGCGTCGCGAACGTGCTCATCACGGTCGCCGCGATGGTGGTCTTCGTCGCCGTCTTCCACTGGGGCGCGGTCGGCCTCGTCGTCGGCAACTTCACGGGGACGCTCGTCGTGTACGTCGTGCTCGCTCGCGTACCGGAACGAACAGCTCGGGCTCGAGTTCGACCGCAGCGCTCTTCCGCAAGATGCAGCACTTCGGCATGCCGCTCGTCCCGTCGGCGCTCGCGCTGTGGGCGATCAACTTCATCGACCGCGAGTTCGTCGTCTGGTACAAGGGCCTCGCCGAGGTCGGCGTGTACTCGGTGGCGATCAAGATCGCGTCCATCCTCACGTTCGTCATGGTCGCGTTCAGGACGGCGTGGCCCGCGTTCGCGTACTCGATCGAGGACGACCGCGATGCGCGCCGGACGTACGCGTTCGTGCTCACGTACCTGCTCGCGTTCGCATCGTGGGTCGCGCTCGCGCTCGGCGCGCTCGCACCGTGGTGGGTGCACCTGCTGACGTCGCGCCACAGCTACTTCGCGCGCGGAGAAGGGCATCGCGCTGCTCGCGTTCGCCGGGGCCGTCTACGCCGGATACACGGTGCTCGCGATCGGCAGCGGGCGGGCGCGCCGCACGCAGCTCAACTGGGTCGTGACCGGCGTCGGGCGCGCTCGTCAACGTCGGGCTGAACTTCTGGCTCATCCCGGCGTACGGGATGGTCGGCGCCGCGATCTCCACGCGCGGCGGCCTACGTCGTGCTGTTCATCGGCATGACGATGTACGCGCAGCACGTCTACCCGGTGAACTACCAGTGGCGGCGCGTCGTCACCGCCGTCGGCGCCGGCGTCGCCCTCACGGTCGTCGCGCGTGCGACGCACCTCCCGCTCGCGCCGTCGTTTGCGCTCGTGCTCGTGTACCCGATCGTGCTGGCGCTGCTCGGCTTCTACCTCCCGGCCGAGCGGCAGCGGATCTTCCGCGTGCTCAGAGCCGCAGTTCCATGAACCGCACGCCCGGCGCCGGGTTGTCGTTGTAGCGCTCCACCTCGACGAAGCCCAGCGACCGATACAGGGAGCCGGCTTCGGTCATCAAGGGAAGCGTGTCGAGGCGCATGAGGGCATATCCCCGCTCCCGCGCGTGCTCGATCGCCGCCGTCGCCAGCGCGCGTCCGGCGCCTGTGCCGCGCGCCGACGGTCGCACGTACAGCCGCTTCATCTCGCACGCGACCTCGTCGAGTCGGCGCACCGCGACACAACCGGCGCCATCCGCGACGAGGATGAAGTCGTAGCCGACCGGGAGCGCCTCGACCTCCTCGTCGAAGCCGACGAGGTACGGCTTGTGCTCCTCCAGGCTGTCCGCGTACTCGCGGAAGAGCGCGCGGACGGCCTCGAGGTCGTCCGCTACCGCAATGCGCGGAGTGCCGAGAGATCGTTCTGCTTCGGCTCCCAGTTCCCGGCCCTCACATTCGCGCGCACCTGCTCCGGCTGCGTCGCCCCGGCGATCACGGACGTGATCGCGGGCATCGCGATCAGCCCGCCGATGGCCACGTCGAGCAGCGAGACCCCGCGCTCGTCTGCATACAGCTGCAACGCCTCCACCTGCGCCCAGCGCTCCGCGGGAATCTCGCGGCCTGCGAGCCGTCCTTCCGTCGGCGTCTGACCCGGCGTGTGCTTGCCGGTGAGCAGCCCGCTCGCCAGCGGGAAGTATGGAAGCATCCCGATGCCGAGGCGGTCGCACAGCGGCAGCAGCTCGTCCTCGGCCTCGCGCTTCACGAGGCTGTATTCGTTCTGCGCGGCGACGAAGCGGGTGAGCCCGCGGTCGCGCGCGATCGTGTCCGCCTCCTCGACCTGCGCGGGCGAGTAGTTCGACGAGCCGATGAAGCGCACCTTGCCCTCGCGCACGAGCTCGTCGAGCGCGCCGAGCGTCTCCTCGATCGGCGTGGACGGATCCGGCTCGTGCATCTGGTAGACGTCGATCACCTCCGTGCGGAGCCGGCGCAGCGATTCCTCCACCGCCCAGCGGATGTACTCCCGCGAGCCGCGTGACTCGGATGGGTTCGCATCCATCGGCTTGCCGAACTTCGTCGCGACGAAGACCGCGTCGCGCCGACCTTCGAGTGCGCGGCCGATGAACTCCTCGCTCGTGCCCTGCGAGTAGATGTCCGCCGTGTCGAAGAGCGTGATGCCCTGCTCGATCGCCTCGTCGACGACGACCTTCGACTGCTCGTAGTCGATCCGCCCGCCGAAGTTGTTCGTGCCCAGCCCGACGACGGAGACCTCGGGCCCTTCGGCCCCGAGCGACCGCGTCCTCACGCAGGCCTCCGGGCGATGAATCCTCTGGCGCGCATGCGCATCACGACCTCTCCCCGTTGATTGACGAGCTCGTGCTCTCCGATGATCGTGCCACGCCCGGGATCGCGGTCGCTGGGCCAAGCGTCGACGACGCGGCTGCGCCCGGTGAGCACGTCGCCGGGCCGAACGGGAACGAGCCAGCGCAGCTCCTCGACGCCGGGCGAGCCCATGCTCGCGCTGTCGAGCAGGACGTTCCGGACGAACATGCCCATGTACAGCGACGCCGTATGCCAGCCGCTCGCGATCAGCCCGTCGAACGGCCCGTCGATGTCTGCGTCTGTGTGGAACGGCTGCGGGTCGAACTCCTTCGCGAAGCGGATGATCTCGTCGGCGGTGATCTCGTGCTCGCCGTGGATCGTCTCCGATCCGACCTCGAAGTCTTCCCAGTACTGCATAGAGTCATCAGCCTAATGAAGCTCGGCCTCAATCTCGGCTACGCATCGCCCGGCACGAACCCCGCGTCGCTCGTCCCTCTCGTGCAGGAGGCGGAGCGGCTCGGGTACGACTCGGTGTGGGCGGCGGAGGCGTGGGGGACCGACGCCGTGACGGTGCTCGCGTGGATGGCGGCGAGCACGAGCCGCATCAAGGTCGGCTCGGCGATCATGCAGATCCCCGGCCGGACGCCGGCGAACACGGCGATGACGGCGGCGACACTCGACCTCATGTCCGGCGGCCGGTTCCTGCTCGGGCTCGGCACGTCGGGGCCGCAGGTGGTCGAGGGGTGGCACGGCGAGGCGTGGGGCAAGCCGCTCGGGAAGACGCGCGAGTACGTGGAGATCGTGCGCGCGGCGCTGCGGCGCGACGTCGTCGAGCACGAGGGCGAGCACTACCGGATCCCATACGACGGGCCGGACGCGACCGGACTCGGCAAGCCGTTGAAACTGATGATGCGTCCGCTGCGGGCGGACATCCCGATCTATCTCGCGGCGATCGGCCCGAAGAACGTCGCGCTCGCGTACGAGATCGCGGACGGCTGGCTTCCGATCTTCGTCGACCCCGCGCGGTTCGCGGACGCGTTCCCGACGCCTCCGCCCGGCTTCGAGATCGCCGCGACCGCGAACGTCCTCGTCGGCGACGACGTGCAGGCGCTGCGCGACTCGCTCAAGCCGCACCTCGCGCTGTACGTCGGCGGCATGGGTGCGAAGGGGAAGAACTTCTACAACGCGCTCGCGCGCCGGTACGGCTGGGAGGACGCCGCGGAGGAGATCCAGGAGCTGTACCTCGGCGGCCACCAGCGCGAGGCGATTGCCGCTGTGCCGGACGAGCTCGTCGACGCGGTCGCGCTCGTCGGGCCGAAGGAGCGCATCGCCGACCGGCTCGCCGCGTGGCGGGAGACGCCCGTGACGACGCTCATCGTCGGCTCCCCGCAGCCCGAGGCGCTGCAGGTCATGGCCGAGTTGCTGCTCTAAAAAGGCTCTAAAAATGCCTAGTCCCCGTGAACCCGAGGGCCCACAGGGACTTGGCAAACGGCAATCTCTCAGAACGGGCGGTCGCTGTCAAGCACGTATCGTCGTACGCCGTGGGCGAGCTGGAGATCGAGGTGACGCTCTCGCGGTCGGGGCCGCGGTACGTGTCGCCCGACCTCGAGTTCGCCGTCTGGTCGGCGACGCTCGGCGAGAACCTGGACGGGGAGCCGGTGACGCTCGCCGGCCCGCTCGGCCACCTCGCCGCCGGCGACCAGATCGTCGTCTCGGGCGCGTTCTCCGAGCACAAACGCTACGGCCCGCAGTTCGCGGTCGAGACGTTCCGCGCCGCGCTGCCCCGCTCCGCGGAAGGCGTCGAGCGCTGGCTCACGACCCGCGTGCCCGGCATCGGCCCGACGTTCGCGCGCGCGATCGTCGACCACTTCGGCGCCGGAGAGGTCTTCGCCGAGCTCGACCGCGACCCCGAGCGGCTGCGCGAGGTGCGCACGAAGGCGGGTCGCGCCATCTCGCGCAAGAGCGTCGAGCGCGCGATCGCGGCGTGGCGGGAGGTGGCGACGATCCGCGAGGTCGAGACGTTCCTGTTCGCGCACGGCATCGCCGCCGGGCTGGCCGGACGCCTTGTGCGCGAGTACGGCGACGAGGTCGTGGACGTGCTCACGCACGACCCCTACCGGCTGATCGAGCTTCCCCGCGTCGGCTTCAAGACCGCCGACCGGATCGCGCGCTCGCTCGGCATCGAGCTCGACGACCCGCAGCGCCTGCGAGCGGGGCTGCGCTTTGCGCTCGAGGAGTCCGAGGCGGACGGGAACACATTCCTACCGCTCGACGAGCTGTGGCAGCGCGCCGGGAAGCTCCTCGAGATAAACGACGTGGAGCCGCTCGAGTCGGCCGTCCGCGTGCTCGTCGCCGACGCGGAAGCCGTGCTGGAGGGCGACCGCATCTACCGCACCGAGCTGTGGGAAATGGAACGCCGCCTCGCGGCCACGCTCGCCGAGCGTGCGCGGACGGCGGCGGTCGAGCTCTTCGACGCGCACGACCGGCCGGCGATGGAAGTCTCGGACGAGCAGTGGGCGGTCGTCGAGCTCGTGCGCACGCGCCCACTCGTCCTCCTCACGGGCCTGCCCGGCGCCGGCAAGACGCACACCCAGCGGGCGATCGTCGACATTGCACGCCGGGCGCGCACGCGCGTCCTGCTCTGTGCGCCGACAGGCAAGGCCGCGCGGCGGATGCGCGACCTGACGGGGCACGACGCGATGACGATCCACCGCGCACTCGGCTACTCCCCCTTCGCGGGCGGCTTCCAGCGCAACGAGGACGACCCGCTCTCGAACGACTACGAGCTCGTCATCGTCGACGAGGCGTCGATGCTCTCGCTCGAGCTCGCCGACGCGCTTTTCCGCGCGGCCGGCGACTGCCACGTCCTGCTCGTCGGCGATACCGACCAGCTTCCGCCGATCGGCGCCGGCCGCGTTCTCGCCGACCTCGTCGACAGCGGCGTCGTGCCGCAGGCGCACCTGACCGCGATCTACCGGCAGGCGGCGCGATCGCTCATCGTGCGCAGCGCGCGCCGGATCAATGCCGGCGAGCTGCCCTTCCTCTCGCCCGACGACGCGCGCGCGTCGCTCGGCGCCGACGTCGAGCTGGACGAGGACTTCTTCTTCATCGCGAAGCAGGAACAGGAAACGATCCGCGACGCGGTGCTCGACCTCGTGTGCGAACGGATCCCGTCGCACTACGGCCTCGATCCGCGGACGGAGGTGATGACGCTCGTGCCCATGAGGCGCGGCGCAGTCGGTCTCAATGCATTGAACGAGGAGCTGGAGCGGCGCCTCAACCCGGGCAATCCGGCGGTCGTGCTCGCGCGCGCGGGAATCCGGGTCGGCTCGCGCATCGTGCAGACGAAGAACGACTACACGCCCGACCGCGAGGTCATGAACGGCGAGGTCGCGTTCGTCGTCGCATGGGACGAGGAGGAAGCGGAGGCCGTGCTCTCGCTCGACGACGGCGAGCGCGAGATCGTCGTGCCCGCCGCAGCGCTCGAGACGTACGTGCTCGCATGGGCGCTCACCGTGCATCGCGCGCAGGGATCGCAGTTCCCTGCCGTGGTCGCGCCGTGGTCGATGGCGTACGCGGTGATGCTGTCGCGGCCGCTCCTGTACACCGCGGTCACGCGCGCGGAGCGTCTGTGCGTGATCGTCGGCGAACGGCGGGCGCTCGCGACGGCGGTCGGACGCGCGGAAGGCCGGCGGCGCCACTCGGCGCTCGCCGAGCGCATCGTCGAACTAGTTGACTAGCAGGCGCCGGGCAGAGCCTGGCCGCCGGGGCCGTTCTCGTGCTGGGCCGTGCCGTCGGGCGCGGTGGCCTGGAGGCAGAACGAGGTCGCGTCCGCGCGGACGAGGACGACGCCCGAGCCGGGCGGCAGCGTCGCGCCGGCGTACGTGCCGCTCTGCGCGAAGAAGGCCTGCATCGCCGTGTCCGCTCCCTGGAAGTTCGTGGCCGCGACCGCCGTGTTCGCCTGAGCGATCGCCATGGTCACCGTCGGGGACGTGGGCCCGTTCGTCTTGGCGTCCTTCGCGTACAGGTAGCCGCCGATGACGAGCACGACGAGGAGCGACGGGAGGCCGAGAACGCGGAGCATGCCGCCTTTATCGGCGGGAATCGGCCAGATCTCAATAGCGGCCGAGTTCGACCAGCCGTTCGTCGCTGATCCCGAAATGGTGGGCGACCTCGTGCCAGACGACGTGGCGCACCTGGGCGCGCAGCTGCTCGGCGTCGGCTCCGTAGAGGCGCTCGAGCGGGCCGCCGTAGATGGTGATCTTGTCCGGCAGCGCGCCCTGGTAGCTGCTCGTGCGCCGTGTCAGCGGCACTCCCTGGTACAGGCCCAGGAGCGGCGCTCCGGCGGGTGGTTCCTCTTCGACGACGATGGTCACGTTCGACATCGCGTCGCGGAGCTCGGCAGGGAGATCGTCGAGCGCGTCGCGCACCGCTTGCTCGAAGTCGAACCCGGCCGCATCGCTCACGCGGCGGTCGCCCCTGCTTCCGCCTCGACGAGCGCGACGCAGCGGCCACACGTGCGGGCCGCGCCCCAGTCGGGCGTCGAGACCATGAACGCTGTCCCCACCGCACCGCAGCGCGCGCCGCTCGACGGCAGGCCGCTCGTCGTCTCTGCCAGGTGGACGACGCCGTCGTTGCCCATGACCGCCCACTCGCCCGGACCGAACGGGCCTCGCATCAAACGCACAGCCACAAGGACACCCACTTTCTCGAGCCGCAGGACGGAACCGTCACACCCAGCATGCCTGACGAATGTCGATATCCGTCCGGCGCGTTCGTCGTCCGTCGGTAAGGCTTGCTCCCAACGACGAGAAAGGCCGACGATGAAATTCATCCTGCTGGTGTGCTGGAACGCCGAAAACATGGACGCCCAGTCGGAGCCTGATCCGGCGGATACGCCGGAGGAAAAGGGCTTCCCCTGGCTGGACGACCTCCAGGCCCGGGGCATCTGGGTCACGGGCGACCAGCTCGCCCCTCCCCGGCGCGCCCGCTCGGTCCGCGTCCGCGACGGGAAGACGGTCGTCACGGACGGGCCGTTCGCCGAGACGAAGGAGGCCGTCGGCGGCTTCGACCTCATCGAATGCGGCAGCCTGGAGGAGGCCGTCGAGATCGCGGCCGGCCACCCCATCGCGCAGTTCGGGACGATCGAAGTGCGGCAGTTCTGGGGGAGCTGACCCGCACGCCGGCGGCGCTCGATCTCATACGATGCGCACCGTGACGAGTGTCGTGGTGTCCAACATCAAGGGCGGCGTCGGGAAGACGACGACGACCGTGTACCTGACTGCAGCCGCAGTCGAGCGGGGGTACGAGCCGGTCGTCCTCGTCGACGCAGACCGGCAGGCTTCCTCGGCCGAGTGGCTCGAGACCCGCCCCATCGAGGGCGTCACGGTGGTCGAGGCGCCGTCCCAGCGGACGCTGACGCGTGCGATGGGGCGCGACGACGGCCTCGTCGTCGTCGATACGCCGCCCGGCGATGAAAGGCTCTTGCAATCCGCCGCCGCCTCGGCGGATGCGGTCGTGATCCCGACGCGCGCCGGAGGGGTCGAGTTTTCTCCGGTGCTCGCCACGCTGGAGCTCATCCCGGCGCGAACGCCGCGAGGTGTCGTCATTTGCGCAGCGCGGCTCGGCACGAACGATCTCGAAGAGGCGATCGCCTGGTGGAAGTCGCAGTCGGTCTCGATCTGGGGCGTGATCCCGGAACGGGTCGGCATCGCCTCCGGGCCCGAGGCCCGGCTTTATCGGGAAGGGCTCAACGAGTACACCGTCGTGCTTCGACGCGCACTCCGCGGCAAGCGCTGAGAACGTAAGCGGTGGCCGGCTCGATCCTGTCCACCCTCGAGGAGTACACCCGCCGCTACTCGGCTCGCGACGTTGAGGGCGTGACCGACCTGTGCCTCTGGCCGTTCCTCGCCATCCGGCGAGGAGAGGCGATCCACATGCCGGACCGCGCTGCCGTGCGTGATCACTTCGCCGAGGCGATCACCGCCTACCGAATAACGACGGGAGTCGTGGAGTGGACGCCGGTCGAGATCGACGCTCGCTCACTCGGCGAACATTCCGTCTTCGCGACCTTGCACTGGAACGCGCTCGACGCGGACGGCGCCGTCGTTCGAGATACCCGGACGAGCTACCACCTGCTCGAGACGCCGGACGGATGGCGCTTCCTCTCCTACACGAATCACTTCTGACGTGAGCCTTCCGTTCTCCTCTCTGCGCGTCGCCGGCGGCTTCATCTTCCTCGCCGGGCAAGGCGGATTCGATGCGGACCACAAGCTCGTCGACGGCGGCGTCGCGGCCGAGACCGCGCAGATCTTCCACAACGTCGCCGCGCTGCTCGAGAGTGTCGGTGCGTCGCTCGACGATGTCGTCTCGTGCCTCGTGCACTTGGCCGACCTCGATGACTACGCCGCCTTCAACGAGGAGTACGCGAAGCACTTCGCCGGCGAGAAGCCGGTGCGCACAACCGTGCGCGCCGACCTCGTCGCCGGCATGCACGTCGAGATCACGGTCGTCGCGAAGCAGCCTTGAGCTTATCTGACCATTTCTACGTCGAAGGCGACTTCGAAGTTTTCAGGCTGACGCGCTTACCGCGGACGCTCTCAGGGATCTCGTCGCCCATTTGTTCGAAACGATCTTCGGCCGCAGAGGCTGCGTCTTCGGTATCGAAGAACGAGATCACCGACCACCTGCTTTCGTCCTTCATCAGGACCATCACGCGGAGGATCCCGGCGGGCAGCTCGTCGGGAGCTGACTCATCTCGGATACGCGACGTTTCCCAGCCGCGGCCAGGACCATCGTGGGTGAAGCGCGCGGGAGAGGCCTGGCCGTAAACCAGTGATATCGGCTTTTGAAGCGCGAGTCGAGACGGACGTGCGCGGTGATCGCGGAGAACGAAGCACGTGAATGCGGCGCGCCTTACCGCCCTGAGCGGTAACGGAGCTACGTCGCGACCGCGACTAGCGAGATCTGATCCCCGCGTCCAATATGCGGACCAAGCAACAAGAACGGGAGGAACAACGCCGCATAGAGCGCCCGCGCGGGCTTGCGTACGAAGACACGGAAGCCTTCTGGAGCGAGGGTGTACTTCGTCGGGGACGTCTGGTGTACGACCTCCGTGACGCGAAAGCCGGCCCGGTTCACAAGCTGTGCCAGGGTCGCAACGGAGAACTGGTACAGATGCCAGGGCGGTTGGGGGTGGGTCCAGTAGCCGGTGGTGCGGCCAACTGGATAGGAGGCGCGAGGGTAGGACGAGCTCGAGCCGTCCTTGGCAAAGAATGCATCCGCGTCAGTCGCGAGACAACTCGGACACTCCACAAGAGCCAAGTCTAAACCGACCCGCAAACCACGCACGTGTTGCGTCGCCCGCTTGCGCGAGCGCACTGGCGCCTTAGAGGTCCCTGAACGATAATGAGTGTTGGAGTTGTCCGCAGCAGATCAGCCAGCAGGCGAGGTCGAGCAGGGCTTGGTGGGGTCGTTCGCTGCGTTCGTAGCGGACGTGGCAGTCGATGGAATTGGTGCAGCCAGGCGAAGGTGCGTTCAACGACCCAGCGCCAGCTGCCGAGTCCGGAGCCGTGCTCGATCTTGCGGCGTGCGATCAGTGGTGTGACGCCGATGGCGCGCAGTTGGCGGCGGTAGTAGCTGCCGGTCGTAGCCGCGGTCGGCGACGACACGCTTGGGCCGTCGTTTCGCACGTCCCGGTCGGCCGCGTACCGCGGGATCGCCTCCAGCACAAGCAAGAGTTGGGTGCCGTCGTTGCGGTTAGCGCCGGTCAACGTCCAGGCCAGCGGCAGCCCGTTGCCGTCGGTTAGGAGGTGGTACTTCGAGCCGCTGCGGCCGCGGTCGACCGGGCTCGAGCCGGTCGCGGAGCCCCCTTTTTCGCTTGGATGTAGCTCGCGTCGACGACCGCCCGCGACCAGTCGATCTGCCCGGCCGCCTGCAGCTCCGCGAGCAGCAGCGCGTGCAGTCGCTTCCACACGCCGGCTTCGTGCCAGTCGCGCAGCCGCCGCCATCAGGTCATCCCCGACCCGCAACCGAGATCCTTCGGCGGCCCTGCCCCCAGCCGACACCGGTGCAGACACCGTCCGGTACACGCGCCGATCAGCTCGCGACGGACGAACTCGGACACTCCGACAGGCAGCTCAAGTCGCACAACTCGGCACTCCCGGCCAAGACCACGCACCGCCTGTTGCGTCGCCCGCTTGCGCGAGCGCCCTGGCGCCTGAGCCTCGCTGAACCACCTCAGGTGATGACGCGGTACACCTGAAACACCTCGGCGTACTCGCGGTTCACGTTGATCCCGTGGGTGCGCGCGACGTTCCAGACGTACTCCGGATTCGCGTATCTCCGGTGCTGCTGCGACGCGTACTTCTCCAGCGCAGCAACCTTACGCTCGATGTGCCGCTTGTCGAGCGAGACGTACCACTGGTACGCGAAATCGAAGTTGTTCCACGGGATCTCGTACCCGAGGATCGTCGTCCGTTTGAAGGCACGCAGGCCTTCCTGCGCGATCGTCTGATGATCCTGGTGGATGTCGTGCAGGCTCGGCTGGAAGACGACCTCCGGCTTCCAGTCCTCCCACATCGCGACGAGCAGCTCGAGGATCTCCTGCCGCCGCTCCGGGAACGTGCGCACGTCGAAGTCGTGCACGGTCAGCCGCTCCTCCGGAATGCCGAGCTCCGTCGTCGCCTCGCGCACCTCGCGCGACAGCGTGTCCGGCGGGAAGCCCTCCGGCAGCGAGCGCGTCGCGATCGAGAACGCGACGTAGCGCACCTCGCAGCCGGCGTCGACGAGGCGCGTCATCGTGCCGCCGCACCCGAACTCGCCGTCGTCGGTATGCGGCGCGAGGACGAGCGCCCGCTTCCACTGTTCGATCACGCCGCCATCACCTCCGGCGCGTGCGCAGGCGGCAGCGCGAACGCCACGAGCCCGAGCAGCAGCCAGGTGGTCGGATCCTCGAAGAAGTCGTTGTAGAAGAGCGAGTGAACGAGGATCGCGGCCAGCGAAAGCCCGGCCGCGAACGGCACGAGGCGCCGCGTCCGCACCACGTCGGAGCCGCACGCGACGAGCAGCCAGACGAAGAGCGCGAAGCCGACGAGGCCGGTCTCGGCGGCGACGGTCACCGGGGTATCGTGCGACGCCGCCGTCTTGAGGTTCTTCTTGCCGTGGAGCCTCTGCACGCGCTTAGCGTACGCGTGCTGGAAGCCGCCCACGCCGACGCCGCGAACGGGATGGGCCACAGCGATCCGGATCCCGTTGGCCACGAGGCTGTACCGGCCGCTCGATGCGCTGTTCAGGCCGCTCGTCGTGTGGTGCTGGATCGACCGGCGCACGGTCGGCTGCACAACCGCGAGCCCGCCGAGGACGACCACCGCGAGCCCGACCGCGAGGAGCGCGCGCCAGCGCCACGCCACGAACGCGACTCCGATCACCGCCACGAGGAGCGCGGCGAAGCTCGACTGCGAGAACGAGATGAGCAACCCGAACCACGTGACGACGAGCGCCGCCGCGGCGGCCCAGACGATCCGCGGCGACCGGCCGCGGACGATGAGCACCACGCTCGGGATCATCGCCACGACGAGGAAACGGCCGTAGACGGATGGATCCCAGAAGACGGAGTTGACGCGGAAGAACGCTGCGTACGCGTTCGAATTGATCACCTTCGGGTTCTCGAACACCGTGCGGGTCTCGTACTGGTAGAAGCCAACGATCGAGAAGACGAGCCCCATGATCGTCAGCTCGGCGTACAGCGCCCACAGACCGATCCGCTTCCACGGCAGTCGCGCGATCACAATTGCCAGCACGGTAAAGGGGACGTAGAACGCGAGCACCTCGGTCGCCCCGGCGCGCACGTCCTGCGTCCAGCCGAGGGAGAGGCCGACCCAGGCGAGATAGAGCGCGAGCGGCCACGTGATCGCGCGGAGCTCGCGCGAGCGGATGTCGCCGTGCGCGAGCTCCCACGCAAGCTGCATCGCCGCTGCGAGCACGACGACATAGAGGGGTACGAGCAGCTGGTGACCGAGCGCGCCGACGCGCGCCGGAATGCAGGCGAGCGCCAGCACGGGCAGGAGCCACGGCTCCCGCCGGAACGCGATCGCGAGCCCAGCCGCGATCGCGAGCGCCGCGAACGTCCCGCCCACCGCCTCCGCGTAGTCGTGGGGTGCGAACGACGCCGCGAGCATGCACGCGCCGAGCGCGGCAAACCCGAGCCCCGCCAGCCGGTCGCGCCGCGTCCGCGCGAGCAGCAGGAGCGCGAGCCCGAGGCACGCCACCGGGCCGGCCAGACGGGCAAGACCGATCACCGGACCACCACGGTCGACGCCGCGGAGTGACCGTGCTCGGTCACGACCAGCCGGTAGGCACCCGCCGCCCTAGGCGCGCGCAGCTTCAGCTCCTTGCCCGCTGCCGTCGCGCGGCGCGCACCGAGCGTCCAGCGATAGCGCTTCGCATCCGTCGACACGCCGATGCGCAACAGCCCACCGCCACGCACGACGATGCGCTTCGTGGCGAGCGCGATGTACCGGATCGTGACCGCAACACGCTTCATCTCCGTCGCGCGATTGCCGGCCGGGTCGACCGCGCTGACGGTGAGTACGTACGTCCCGGGCGGCAACAGGCGAAGGACGCCGTTTACCTTGACCATGCCGTTCCACGCCACCTTGTCCTTCGTCTTCGACGAGCGGCCGCGGATGACGCGATGGCCGTTGACGAAGACGACCACGTGCGCGTTCTCGCTCAGCTTGTAGTGGATCGTCACCGTGTCCGACTGGTGGTCGCCGTCCGGCGAGAACGTGGGCCGGACGGCGCCGGCGTCGAGTACGGCGGGCGGCTTCGTCTCGAGCACGATCGGGTTCGGAAGGAGGATCGTCCGGCGTTGACTCTCGAAATGCATCTCCAGGTGATACGTCCCGTCCTGGGCGCGCACGCCGGCATCGTCGAGACCGTTCCACGTGAACACATGCCATCCGTGCGGCTCGAGGGCGCGATATGCGAGCGTGTCCACCTCGCGCCCGCCCGAGCTCCTGATCGTTGCGATGATGCGATCCGTCCGCCGCGTGCGCACGCGAATGGTGGCGGCGCTGTGGGCCGCAGGCGACACATACTCGTGCACGACCTTGACGCCGTTGATCGGGCTCTTCGTGAGCTTCAACCGCTCGGTGATCGCAAAGGCGGCGGCGGTCGCCGCGAGCAGGCCGACGATGACGGCCGTCGAGAGAATCCGCTGCAAAGCGGCGTCAGTCTACGCGCGCCACCGTCGCGAGCCGCGCACTGTCGCGCACCCGCACCGCCCACAGGGTGAGGACCGTGACGACGATGAAGCCGGCCGTCCACCCGAGCCAGCCGTACCCGTTCGGCTCGACGAGCTTGGCCCCCGAGGCGAAGAGCACGATCGAAAGCAGGATCCGCAGCAGCCGGTCGCCGACCTTGACGCTGAACTGGCTGCCGGCGAGAACGCCCGGGATGGAGCCCATGAGCAGCCACCCCATGGCGTGCAGGTCGACGTTGCCGGCGATCAGATGCCCGAATCCCGCGACCCACAGCAGGCCTGCCGCGTGGAGGATGTCGGTGCCGACGACCTTGTGCGCGCGCAGCGGGAACACGAACAGCAGCGTCAGCCCGAAGAACACGCCGCTGCCGACGGACGTGAGCCCGACGATGTAGCCGCCGAAGAGACCGATGAGAATCGCCGCGATCTTGTCGCGCCGGCGCAGGATGAACGGCCCGTCGGCGATCTCGCGCACGCGCACGGAGCTCTTCAACAGCATCCCGAGCGCGCCGAGGAGGAGCGCGGCGCCGAGAATCTTCCCCTCCGTCGACTCGATGCCGCCGCCGTACTTGTGCTTCAGCCACGTCGCCGTCGCGACGCCGAGCAGCGACGCCGGCGCGCTGCCGACGAACATCCACCCGCTGAGCTTCGCGTGCGTCGTCCCGAGGCTGTGATGCCGAAGGCCGCCGACCGACTTGAAGATCGCGCCGTGCAGGATGTCCGTCCCGATCGCGGTGGCAGGGTTGAAGCCGAAGATGAAGACGAGGATCGGCGTCATGAGCGACCCGGCCCCCATTCCCGTCATGCCGACGAGCACGCCGACCGCGAGCCCCGCCAGGACGAACTGCCAGGTCATAGGAGCCCGCGCTCTTCGAGTGCGGCGACGATGCGGTCGGCGGCTTCCTCGATTCCGAGCGACGCCATTTCCAGGTGCACTTGGGGGCTCTCGGGCGGCTCGTAGGTCGAGCCGATACCGGTGAGGTTCCCGAGGCCGCCCTCGCGCGCCTTCGCGTACAGGCCCTTCGTGTCGCGTTCGGCGGCGATCTCTGGGGGGACGTCGACGAAGACTTCGAGGAACTCGTCGTCGCCGAACTGTGCGCGTGTCGTTGCGCGGTCGGCGCGGAAGGGGGACACGAAGGCGGCGATGACGATCAAGCCGGCGTCGGTGAGGATCTTCGTCACCTCGGCGGCGCGGCGGTTGTTCTCTGCGCGGTCGGCGTCGCTGAAGCCGAGGTCCTTGGACAGGCCGTGGCGGAGGTTGTCGCCGTCGAGCATGAACGTGTGTCGTCCGAGCGCGTGTAGCCGGCGCTCGACGGCGTTCGCGATTGAGGACTTGCCCGCGCCCGGGAGGCCGGTGAGCCAGACGACGAACGGCTGCTGGCCCTTCGCCGCCGCCCGTGCGGCGCGGTCGACCTCGACCGACTGCCAGGGGACGTTGTGCGAGCGGCGCAGTGCGAAGTGGAGCAGGCCGGCGCCGACGGTCGCGTTCGTGATGCGGTCGATGAGGATGAAGCCGCCCGTGTCGCGGTTCTCGGTGTACGGGTCGAACGCGATCGGCTCGCTCAGCTCGACGTTGACGACGCCGATGGCGTTCAGCTCCAGGTGATTCGCGGCGATGCGGTCGAGCGTGTCGACGTCGAGCTTGTACTTGATCGGGGCGACCGTGGCCGCGACCGTCTTCGTGCCGACGCGCATGAGATAGGTGCGTCCGCGGAGAAGCGGCTCGTCTGCCATCCACACGACGGTCGCCTCGAACTGGTCGCCGACCTGCGCCGGCGCCTCCAGCGGCGCGATGACGTCGCCGCGGCTGACGTCGATCTCGTCCGCGAGCGTGAGCGTGACCGCCTGGCCCGCGACCGCCCGGTCGAGGTCGCCGTCGAAGATGACGATCTGGTCGACCGTCGTCTCCTGCCCGCGCGGGAGGACGACGACGCGGTCGCCGGGCGCGACCGAGCCGCCCGCGATCGTGCCGGTGAAGCCGCGGAAGTCGGAGCTCGGCCGGTTCACCCACTGCACCGGCATGCGGAAGGGCGCGTCCTGCATGCGCTCCTGGTCGACCTCGACCGCCTCCAGGTACTGCATGAGCGTCGGCCCGCTGTACCACGGCATCGCGTCGGACGCATCGACGATGTTGTCGCCGCGCAGCGCCGACATCGGGATGAGCGTCACGTCCTCGAGCCCGAGCTGCGCCGCGAACTCGCCGTATTCGGCCGCGATCTCCGCGAAGCGCTCCTCGGAGAAGTCGACGAGGTCCATCTTGTTCACAGCGACGGCGACGTGGCGGATGCCGAGCAGCCACACGAGGTAGCTGTGCCGCCGCGTCTGCGTGAGGACGCCCTTGCGCGCGTCGACGAGGATCAGCGCGCAGTCGGCGGTGGAAGCGCCGGTGACCATGTTGCGCGTGTACTGCTCGTGGCCGGGCGTGTCGGCGACGATGTACTTGCGCGTGTCGGTGGAGAAGAACCGGTACGCGACGTCGATCGTGATGCCCTGCTCACGCTCGGCCGCGAGGCCATCGAGGAGCAGCGCGAAATCGAGCTCGTCGCCCTGCGTGCCGACGCGGCGCGAATCGACCTCGAGCGCAGCGAGCTGGTCCTCGAACAGGAGCTGCGACTCATACAGCAGGCGTCCGATCAGCGTGCTCTTGCCGTCGTCGACGCTCCCGCACGTGATGAAACGCAGGAGGCTCTTGTGCTCGTGCTGGTCGAGGTAGGCGAGGATGTCCTCGGAGATCAGGTCGGAGACGTTCAGTGGTCGCTCCGGGGGGCTTGGTGCCGCTCGGGCGCGCGAAAACCGAGCAGCGCAAGGACGCAGGGAGCGCCGATAGTGGTAACTATCGGCGCGACTGAGGACGCGGCGATGCGACGGTTTGCAGCCGCCCCGAGTGGTGCCAATGTCCCCGGAGCGGCCACTAAAAGTAGCCCTCGACCTTTTTCTTCTCCATCGACGCAGCCGCGTCGTGGTCGATGACACGCCCCTGCCGCTCGGACGTTCGCGCGAGCAGCATCTCCTGGATGATCTCCGGCAGCGTCGCCGCGCTGCTCTCGACCGCGCCCGTCAGCGGGTAACAGCCGAGCGTGCGGAAACGCACCGTCTTCAGCTCCGGCACCTCGCCGGCCTCGAGCGGCATGCGCTCGTCGTCGACCATGATCATCGTCCCGTCGCGCATCACGACAGGACGCTCGGCCGCGAAGTACAGCGGAACGATCGGAATACTCTCCAAATAGATGTACAGCCACACGTCGAGCTCCGTCCAGTTGGAGAGCGGGAACACGCGCATCGACTCGCCGCGCCGGTGGCGCGCGTTGTACAGGCGCCACAGCTCGGGCCGCTGGTTCTTCGGGTCCCACCGATGCTGCGCCGACCGGAACGAGAAGATGCGCTCCTTCGCACGCGAGCGCTCCTCGTCGCGGCGCGCGCCGCCGAACGCCGCGTCGAAGCCGTACTTGTCCAGCGCCTGCTTCAAGCCCTCGGTCTTCATCACGTCCGTATGCACAACCGAGCCGCTGTCGAACGGGTTGATCCCGCGCGCGAGCCCGTCCTCGTTCACGTGCACGAGCAAGTCGAAGCCGTGCTCGGCCACCATCCGCTCCCGGAACCGATACATGTCCCGGAACTTCCACGTCGTGTCGACGTGCAGGAACGGAAACGGCGGCGGCGCAGGATAGAACGCCTTGCGCGCGAGATGCAGCATCACCGAACTGTCCTTGCCGATCGAGTACAACATCACCGGGCTCTCGGCCTCGGCGACGACCTCGCGCATCACGTCGATCGCCTCCGCCTCCAGCCGCTGCAGGTGCGTGAGCTTGACCCGGTCGATCACGCAGGCACCCCCAGGCAGCCGATCTCCACGAGCTTCGCGATAACGAGCCGCGCCGACTCCGTCGGTGTGAACGTCGTCGTGTCGAGGCGAAGCTCCGGCGCCGCAGGCTCCTCGTACGGGTCCGAGACCCCCGTGAACTCAGGGATCTCGCCCGCACGCGCCTTCGCATACAGGCCCTTCACGTCCCGCCGCTCGCACACCTCCACCGGCGTCGCAACGTGGACCTCGAGGAACACGCCCTCGGCCTCGACGAGCGCGCGCGCCCTCCCACGCGCCTCCGCGTACGGCGAGATAGCGGACACGACCACCGCAGCGCCATGCCGCGTCAGCCGCGAAGCCACCCAACCGATCCGCTCCACGTTCGCATCACGGTCCGCCTTCGAAAACCCAAGCCCCTGCGACAAATGCGTGCGCACAACATCACCGTCGAGCCTCTCCACAAGCAGACCACGCCGCTCCAGCTCAGGCGCGACGAGATCCGCAATCGTCGTCTTACCCGACCCGGAAAGACCCGTGAACCAGAGCGTGAACCCGATCACTTCGTGTGGATGCCGCACTCGATCTTGTCCGAGTCGGCCCAGCGCCCCGCGCGCTCGTCCTGCTCCTTGCTCACCGGCCGCGTGCACGGGATGCAGCCGATCGACGGATAGCCCGCGTCGTGCAGCGGGTTGTACGGGATCTCGTTCACGTGAATGTACGCATCGACGCGCTTCGCGTCCCAGTCGACGAGCGGCTGGATCTTCCACACGTCGTAGCGCTCGCTGAACTCGACGCGCTGCGCGTCCTTGCGCGTGAGGCTCTGCTCGCGGCGGATGCCGGAGATCCACGCGTCGTAGTCCTTCAGCGCGCGCTCGAGCGGCTCCACCTTGCGGACGTGGCAGCAGCGGTCGGGATTCGACTCCCACAGGTTCGGCCCCTCCTGCTTGTGCTGCTCGGCCACCGAGATCACCTCGGGCCGGATCAGCTCGAGCCCGTACCGTTCGACGAGCCGCTCGCGCGTCTCGTACGTCTCGCGGAAGAAGAGCGCCGTGTCGAGCTCGATGACGGGGATGTCGATCCCGAGCTCGGACACCATGTGCACGAGCACCGACGACTGCTTCTGCCATGAACAGGTGAGGCAGAGCTTGGAGCCGAAGCGCTCGTACGCCCAGAGGAGCGAGTCCTCCGCGGTCATCGCCTCGACGTCAGGAAGCTGGAGCAGGCTCGACACCGAGCACCTCCTTCAGCGTGTCGCCGCGCAGCCCGAGACGGAGCGTCTCGAGCGGGATGACTTCCTCCGGCGGGATGTTGCCGAGGTTGACCTCGGGCCCGAAGTGCTTGATGAACCACGCCTGCGAGGACTTCGTCGGCGCCTCCCAGAGGAGGTCGTGGAAGTCGATCTCGTGCGCGATCTCGTCGATGAGGCCGGTGCGCATGTCGCCGTCCTTGCGGAAGATGCCGGCCGTCCCGCCCTCGCGCGCCTCGGTAATCACCTTCCACGCGCCTGCGTCCTTCTCTTCCTTGATCCACTCGACCCACTGGTACGGCGCGAACACGACCTCCGAGTCCTTCGAGCCGACCTCGGAGAGGACGGTGAAGTCCTTCGCGAAGTCGGCGATGAGCTCGAGCTTGCGCTCGCGCGGGATCTCGATCGTGCCGTCGGAGATCTCGACGTGCGAGATGCCGAGGCTCTGGAGCCAGCGCTTGTACTCGTCCAGCTTGTCGCGGACGTAGCAGACCTCGAAGAACGTGCCGCCGATGACGACGGGCTTGCCGCGCAGGACGTCGAGCTTCTTGCGCAGGTTCTGCGTGACGTACGCGGTGCCCCAGCCGAGCTTGACGATGTCGATGTGGTCGCCGGAGACCTCGAGCACGTCTTCCCACCCGCGCGGGCCGAGGCCCTTGTCGAGCACGTGCGTCAGGCCGCCGTCTCGCTTGAGGCCGAGATCAAAAACGGGCATAGAGCTCCTCCAGCTTCTTCGTCGCGGCTGCCTGGACGTCGTGGTAGAGCGAGTTGCCGTGCGCGTCGATGCCGACGGTGAGCGGCCCGAAGTCCTTGACGCGGAACTTCCACAGGCACTCGGGCATGAGCTCCTCCCACGCGACTTCCTCGATCTCCTCGATCTGCGTGGTCTCGAGCGCGGCGGCGCCGCCGACGATGGCGAAGTAGACCATCCCGAGCCGCTGCATGGGCTCGATCGCCTCGTCGGGGAAGCCGCCCTTGCCGCAGATGGCGCGCACGCCGTACTGGACACCGAGCGGCTCGGTGAAGCGCACCATGCGCGCGCTCGTCGTCGTGCCGATGCAGACCTTCTCGTAGCGGCCCTCGGCGAGCTTGCGCACGCCGGGCGCGGTGTGCAGCAGGAACGCGCCCTTGAGATCCATCGGCGGCTCGACGCCCTGGTCGAAGATGCGGATCTGCGTGCGGTCGCGGATGCCGATGATGTGGCCCTGCACCGTCACCTCGTCGCCGGCCGTCAGCTTGAGGATCTCCTGCGGGTCGGTGATCGGGAACGTGACTTCGTGGCTCGCCATCTCAGGCCTCTCTGTCGAAGTCGGTCGTCCCGTCGGCGGCGATGTGCGCGCTCGCGCGCCGCGCCGCCCAGCACTGGTAGTTGACGGCCACGGGATTGAGCGTCATGTGCGTGTCCGCGTGCTCGATGTGGCAGTTGAGGACGGTGACGTCGCCGCCGAGCCCCATCGGCCCGATGCCGGTCTCGTTCAGCAGGCCCATCAGCTCGTCCTCGAGCTCGGCCACGATCGGGTCGGCGTTGCGCGTGCCGATCGGCCGCGCGATCGCCTCCTTCGCGAGATACATCGCGTAGTCGGCGGAGCCGCCGATGCCGACGCCGACGATCCCGGGCGGGCACGGCTTGCCGCCCGCGCCGACGATCGACTCGAGCACGAACTTCTTGATCCCCGTCACGCCGTCGGCGGGGACGCACATCTTCAGGAAGCTCATGTTCTCGGAGCCGGATCCCTTCGGCACGCACTTCACGTCGAGGCCGTCCCAGTCCTTGATGAACTCCCAGTGCACGATCGGGAGGCGGTAGCCGATGTTCGGGCCGGTGTTCTCGCGCGTGATCGTGTGCACCGCGTTCGAGCGCAGCGGATGCTCGATCGTCGCGCGCGCGGTTCCGTCGCGCAGCGCCTCGTAGATGCGCGCGGGATGCAGCGGGAAATGCTCGCCGACACGGCACGTGTACACGGCGATGCCGGTGTCCTGGCAGACGAGGTTGTTCTCGCCGTCGGCGACCTCGACGTTCCGGAGGATCGTGTTCAACACACGCTGCCCCGGCACCGACGTCTCGCGCCCGGCGGCGGCCTTGAGCGCGTCGCGCAGGTCCTGCGGGATGTCCTTCAACGCCCACACGTACAGGTGCGCGGCGGCGTCCTCCACCGCGCCTTGCAGGTCAGTGTCGATCAGCAGCGGCACGGCCGGCCCTCCTTCCGAAGACGACGCATTCGAGCAGCGAGTTGCCCATCATCCGGTTGCGTCCGTGCGTGCCGCCCGCGATCTCGCCGCAGGCGTAGAGCCCTTCGAGCGTCGTCTCGGCATCGCGGTCGATGACGAGCCCGCCGTTCTGGTAGTGCAGCACGGGGTAGGTCATGATCTTCTCCGCCAGCGGATCGATGCCGCCGGCGCGGTAGCGGCGCAACATGTACGGGAGCGAGAGCTCGGCGTCGTGCGCGGTGATGCGCGTCGTGTCGAGCCACACCGCCGGGCGGCCGTCGGGCGTCGCGACGCCCTTGCCCTTCGCCACCTCGCCGACGATCGCCTGCGCGACGACGTCGCGCGGGCCGAGGGAGTCGGTGAACTCCTCCTCGTCCGCGTTCAGGAGGACGGCGCCGTACGCGCGCGTCGTTTCCGGGATCGAGTAGCCCTGCATATTCTCCGGCCACGCGCCGCCGTTCGGGTGGTACTGGAGCGCGTCGAGATCGCGCGACTCGGCGCCGAGTGAAAGGGCGATCTTCGTCACCTCGCCGGTGGCGCCGGGATGGTTCGTGGAGAGCTCGCCGCGCTCCTCCGCCTCGGCGAAGCAGCGCCCGCCGGCGGCGAGGACGACAGTTCCGGCTTCGACCGTGTGGTCTCCCACACGCGCTGTCCAGCCGGGCTCGAGCTCGTGCAGCGGACTGTTGGGAAAGAGGGTGATGCTCGAGCTCTCGACGGCGTCGCGCAGCGCCTTCGTGATCGCGTGCCCGGTGCGGTCGCCGACCTGGAGCAGGCGCTTCTGCGACGCGCCGCCGCAGCGCGCGAGCCGGTAGCCGCCGTTTTCGCGCGTGAACTGGACGCCGAGCTCCTCGAGCCAGTGGATCGCCGACGGCGCTTCCGAGGTGAGGATCTCGACGAGCTCCATGTTCGCCGTCTCGTGCGAGCTCTTCCAGACGTCCTGCGCGTGCTGCTCGGGCGAGTCATCCTCGCCGAAGGCAGCCTGGATGCCGCCTTGCGCCTTCGCGGAGTTACACGACTGGAGCGAGCCCTTCGTCGCGAGCGCCACACGCGCCCCCGCGCGGTCGGCGGACACGGCGGCGGCGAGGCCCGAGGCCCCGCTGCCGATCACGAGCACGTCGAAAGGGGCTGCAGAAGCCACGCCGCGCCTGATGGTACCCAGGTGTAACTAATTGCACCAATAAGAGATGCATATGTAGCGCTTGCCGAGGCATGGCCGAATTTGCCATCTTGATTGTCAATCTTGGCAACGGTACGGTGGCCGGACTGACGTCCACGCGAGGAGGCGCACGATGCTCGACACGCTTGCGGAGGAGCTCCTCGACCTCCGGGTCACCGAGAAAGGCTCGCCGGCGGTCGGGCACGCCTATGCGGCGTACCCGCTCTGCATCGCGATCATCCTCTGCTGCTCCTGCTCGAAGAGCAAGACCCAGTAGCGGTGGAGACCGTGGAGCGGCCGCTGCTCAAGCCGTGGTACCGCCTGTCGGTCGAGGGCGGCCGCTCCGTCCTGCGCTACGCCGGCTCCGTCCTCGAGTTCGAGGGCGCGGCGGCGGAGCGGCTCGTGCCGCATCTGCTGCCGCTGCTCGACGGGACGCGAACGGTCGACGGCGTCGTCGCCGAGCTCGGCGAACCCGTTCGACCGGCGGTCGAGCACGCGCTTGCGCTCCTGCGTGCGCACGATCTCCTGACGGAGTGCGCTCCCAACGGCTCCGGCGAGGGCGCCCGTCGCTGCGCCGAGCTCCTCGCGGCGACCGACGCCGCAGGGCGCACGGTCGCAGAGCTGCACGCACACCTCACGACGGTCGATGCGCACGTTCTCGGGAACGGTCCGGCGGCGGAGCCGATCGGCCGCCTGCTGCAGGCGAGCGGCGCGGGGAGCGTCACAAGCCTCGGCTGGAACGGCCGGCCTCCCGCGGAAGGCCTTGTCGTCGCCGCCCCTGCGAGCGACGAGCTGCCGCTCCTCGAGCAATGGAACCGGCGCGCGCTGGTCGCCCGCACACCGTGGCTGCAGGTCCTTCCGTTCGACGGGCGCCTCGCCGCTGTCGGCCCGGTCTTCGTGCCGGGTGAGACGGCCTGCCACGAGTGCTTCCGGCTCCGGCGCGATTCGACCATCGCGCCGATCCGCGATCGGACTGCCGGGAGTCACGTCGGCTCGCCCGCCCTCGACGCAACGCTTGCCGGACTTGCAGCACAAGTCGTCCTCCGCCGGCTCGCGGGAGGAGACTCAGCCGAGGCCGGCGTGCTCATCGCGGTCGAGCTCGCACCTGAGCTCCGATGCACGCGGCACTTCGTGTATCGCGTCCCTCGCTGCCCCGCGTGCTCGCCCGCGGTACGACGCGCCGCCGCGGCTCCCTGGAGCGACATTGCCGCTTGAGTCGCTCGTCTCGCCGTTCGTCGGCGTCGTCCGCGGCATGCAGGACGTGCTTGCCGGCCCCGAGGACGTTCGCCTCGCCACGGCGTGGTGCGAGAGCGCGTTTCCACACGCGCTCGTCGGCGGCGGCTCCGGCCTAACCGCAGACGATGCCCGCGCAGCGGCGATCGGGGAAGCGGTGGAGCGCTACTCCGCGTGCATCGTCGACCCGGAGGCGCTCGTCGTCGCCTCCGCGCGCGAGCTCGGCGATCGGGCGGTCGATCCCGCACGATTCGCGCTCTTCTCCGAGACGGAGTACGGCACCGCCGGCTTCCCCTATGTTCGCTTCGACAGCGACACGCAGCTCGCCTGGATCGAGGGCGTCTCGCTCCCGGAGGGCCGGCCGGCGTGGCTGCCTGCGCAGCTCGTCCACCTCGCCGGCCACGAGTCGGCGCCGCCGCTCTGTCGCACGACGAGCAGCGGGCTCGCCTGCCATGCGTCGGTTGGTGATGCAACACTCGCCGCCCTCCTCGAGCTGCTCGAGCGCGACGCGTTCATGATCACGTGGAAGACGCGGCTCTCGTGGCCCTTGCTCGACTGGAACAGACACGAGCGCCTCGCCGAGTTCGAGCGCGCCTTCCTGCGGCCCACCGGCCTGCAGTGGCGCGCAATCGATCTGAGCGCGTTCTGGGACATCCCGATCGTCGCCGCCGTCGTCCGAGGCGCCGACACGCTCGGCGTCGGCGCCGCAGCGGCGGCGACCATCGAGCGCGCCGTGATGAAAGCGCTGGACGAGGCGGCACGCGTTCGCACGTGGGCACTCGCACTCCGGGCGCAGGGACAGGGCGCACCGTCAGCGGACGAGATCGAGGAGTTCGACGACCACATCCGTTTCTACGCCGATTCACGCAACGCACCGCGCGTCGGGTTCCTCGACGGCTCGGAACGTCTGCGTCGCGTCGAGAGCGTGCCGGCGATCCGTGGGACGAGCGCTGAGGCGCGCATCGAGACGATCTGCCGGCGACTCGCCCGCCGACGGGTCACCGCATACGCGGTCGACGTCACGGCGCCCGACGTCCGCGAAGCAGGGCTCGCCGTCGTGCGCGTCATCGCCCCGGAACTCTGCGCACTCGACGTCGAGCACAATGCCCAGCTGCTCGGAGGCAACCGTCTGTACGACGAGCCGCTCCGCCTGGGTGTGCGCGAACGACGGCTCACCGAGGCTGACATCAATCCCGATCCACATCCATTCCCATGAGGCTTCCGCATGCACCGTTCGTGCGCGGCGAGCTGTACGGCGACGGCGAACCGGCGCTGGACGATCCCGCGGAGCTCTTTCATGAGGCGTCGAAGCTGCACCCCGCTCTCGCGCACCGCCAGAGCGCCGGCCTGGCGCGCCTGGCGCTGAACGAGCATCTGCAGACGGCATCCGCCTATGCGGTGCGCCGCAATCCACAGCGGCGACGCCACCTGCTGCCGGCGCCTCGGCGACCCGCGTGCTCGCTCTGGTCCGCGCTCGACCGTCGTCGCAGTCGACGAGACTTCGGCGGCGAGCCGCTGGAGGCCGCCTGCCTGGCGACGCTTCTCGACGCCGGATACGGGGCGCGCGACGGCAATCGGCGCGCGGTGCCATCCGGCGGCGCGCTCTACCCGTTCGAGCTTCATGTCGCGACACGGGCGGTCGCCGGCATAGCGCCCGGCATCTACCGGTACGACCAGGAACTGCACGCGCTCGAGGAGAACGAGCTCTGCGATCCCTGGCCCGCGCTCGAGGCTGCGTGTCCTCTACCCGGGCTCCTGGACGGAGCCGCCGCGGTCCTGCTGCTGCTCGCGGTCTTCGGACGCACGCGCTTCAAGTACGGCCTGCGCGGCTACCGCTTCGCACTGCTCGAGGCGGGTCACGTCGTCCAGAACGTTGCGCTCGCGGCGGTCGCGCTCGACGTCGCGGCCTTGCCGCTCGGCGGCTTCTACGACGCGCAGGTGGACGAGCTCGTCGGCGCGGACGGCGTCGAGGAATCGGTCGTGTACGGCGTCGTCGTCGGAGAAGCGGCGTGAAGCGCACGCTGCTCTCAACGGCTGCGCTGATCGCACTGGGGCCTGTTCTCCTGCGGCTCGCCCCGACTGCACCGCCGCGACAGCCCCTCGCGAGCCTCGCAGCGACGTCGCTCGGATTGCTGGCGGGCGTCGCGCTCTTCGCGGTTCTCTCGCGCGCGCGGCCGCACGTGCTCCTGACGCCGCTCGCGGTCGCGACAGCCATCGTCGTCGCCGGCGCCGGCATGAGCGAAGAGGCAATCTGGCGCGCGTTCGCACTCGGCCGGATCGCGCCGACCGCGGGCGTCTGGCCCGCGGTTGCGGTCACGACTGCGGCGTTCGCCGCCACGCACCTGCCGATGCTCCGCACGCGCGGCGCGGCGGTGCAGGTCGTCACGGGAGGCGCGTTCGGCGCCCTCTTCGCGGCGACCGGCAGCCTGCTTGCATGTGCGCTCGCACACGCCACGTACAACCTCCTTGCGGTCCTCAGCCGCGGCGGAGTGCGACCGGCGACGGCGATCACGTTTCGGCGAGCCGAGAAGCGCTTCGGCGCGCGCCTGGCGCTCGGGCCTCTCGATCTGAGCATCGAGCCGGGCGAGCTGGTCGCGCTCCTCGGGCCGAACGGCGCAGGCAAGACGACCCTCGTCGGCCTCGTGACCGGCGTGCGCCGTCCGAGCGCCGGGGACGTCCGCCTCTTCGGCCGGGACCCGCGCGACTGGCGTGCGCGCGCACGACTCGGTACGACGCCGCAACAGATGGACTTCCCGCCGACGCTTCGCGGTCGAGAGATCCTCGATCTCGCGCGGGCGCACACGCCGAGCTCTCCGTCTCTGAGCGAGCTCACCGATCGCTTCGATCTCGGCGACGTCCTGCACGCGCAGAACGGCTCGCTCTCCGGCGGCCAGCGCCGGCGGCTGGCGCTCGCGCTCGCGTTCGCGAATGCGCCTGCCCTCGTCGTCCTCGATGAGCCGACGACGGGTCTCGACGTCGAGTCGCGACGGAGCGCATGGGACGCGATCGCGGCGTTCGCGGCGCAGGGCGGAACG
The DNA here is from genome assembly GCA_963744355.1 of uncultured Actinomycetes bacterium. GTDB lineage: Bacteria > Actinomycetota > Thermoleophilia > Gaiellales > Gaiellaceae > Palsa-739. The sequence continues at coordinate 1,049,528 of CAVUTE010000001.1, read as the reverse complement.
GTGCTCCTCACGACCCACTACCTCGAGGAGGCCGACTCGCTCGCCGACCGCGTGATCGTCCTCGCGCACGGCAAGGTCGTCGCCGACGGCTCGCCGCAACGCCTCAAGGCCTGCGCCGGAGGCGATATCGAGCAAGCGTTCCTCGACCTGGTGACCGCGTGAGGCTTGCGATCGTTCACGCGCAACTCCAGATCCGCGAGCTTGTTCGCTTCCCCGGCTTCAGCGCCGGCACGCTCGCGTTTCCGGGCATCGTGTTCGTGCTGTTCGGATTGCCGCGCGCGGGACATCACCCGAATCTGCTGCTCGCGTCCTACGCCGCGTTCGCGGTCCTCGGCGTCGGCTTCTTCCAGTTCGGAGTCTCCGGCGCGATCGAGCGCGGCACGCCCTGGCAGACGTGGCTGCGAACGCTGCCGACGCCCCCGTCCGCGCGCATCGCGGCACGTGTGCTGTCGGCGCTCGTCTTCACGCTCGCCTCGGTCGCCGTCGTGGTCGTAATCGCGCTCACGACGACGTCGGCCTCACTCTCCGCCGTCGCTTGGCTCCGCCTCGCCACCGCGCTGCTCGCCGGCTCGGTCCCCTTCGTCGTTCTCGGTCTCGCGATCGCCTACTGGGCCTCGCCGAAGAGTGCGCTGCCCGTCGCGAACATCCTCTACATGCTGCTGGCGTACGCGGGCGGGCTCTGGACGGGGCCCGCAGACCTACCGCACACCGTCCGCGCGATCTCGCCGTACACACCGTCGCGGCAATGGGGCGACGTGCTGTGGCCGGCAGCCACCGGTGCGCCGTCGCATGCCTCACACTGGCTTCTGCTCGGCGCCTACTCGATCGGATTCGGAGCTCTCGCCGCGTGGGGCTTCGCGCGCGACGAGCAGCAGCACTACCGGTGACGCCTACCAGACGCTGCGCAGCAGCTCTTCGATCTCCTTCGGCGTCGCCGGGTGCGGGTTCGCCTGGTTGCCGCCGCGCTGCGCAGTCGACGCCGCGAGCTCGGGGAGGTCCTGCTCGGGGACGCCGAGCTCGCGCAGGCGCGTGATGCCGCCGAGCGCGTTCAGCTCCTCGACGCGCGCGGCCGGGTCGCCGCCGACCGCCTCGCCGAAGCGGCGGATCGCCGCCGGCGCATAGCGCGTGTTGTAGCGGAGCGCCGGCGGCAGAAGGATGCCGTTCAATGTCCCGTGTGCGAAGCCGTACTTGCCGCCGACGGCCTGCGCCATGGCATGCGCGAGCGCGAGCATCGAGCCGGCTAGCGCCTCCCCCGCGAACGACGCGCCGCGGAGAAGCTCCGTGCGCAGGTCGCGGTCGAGCGGCGACTCGACCACCCGCGGGAGGAACTCGGAGATGAGCCGTGCGCCCGCGAGCGCGTGCTCGTCCGACTCCTTGTTGTGCCCGTGCACGTACAGCGCCTCGGCGCAATGCGCGAGCGCGTTCATCGCCGTGCCGACCGTCTCCTCACGCGGGAGGGCGACGGTGAGGCCGACGTCGTAGACGATTCCCGCGAGCCGCGCGCCGCTTCCACCGCCGCGCATCCTGCGCTGTGGGTCGCGCATGCCGAAGTACGGCGTCCACTCCGCGCCGCCGTACGTCGTCGGGACGGAGACGAGCGGGAGCTTCGTCGCCGCCGAGATGGCCTTGCCGAAGTCGATCGTGCTGCCGCCGCCGATGGCGACGACGCCGTCGCGGGCGAGCTCGGCCGCCTCCTCGACGCGGACCGACGGCACCTCGGACCAGCGCGCGACCGGCTCGATCGGGAGCACGAGCTCGTCCCAACGCGGGCTCGCAACGAGCAGACAATCGCGCATGCCGAGCTCCTCGCACACCTCCGCGACGAGGGAGATCGGCCCCCACCGGACGATCATGCGAGGCGCTCGCGCGCGAAGTCGACGAACGCCTGAGCGACGCGCGTCTCCGCACGGCCGCTCGATCGTGCGAGCAAGATCTCGCGGGCCGGCTCGAGACCGTCGACGCGCGCGATCGCGAGCGCGCCCGCGGCGACGTCGGGGTCGATCGCCGCGCGCGAGATGAACGTGACGCCGAAGCCGGCGAGCACCGCGCTGCGCGCAGACTCCTGCAGGCCAAGCTCGAGACGGATGTCGAGGTCGCGCAGGCGTACGCCGCGCTCGCGCAGCTCGTCCTCAATCACCTGCCGAACGCCGGCGCCTTCCTGCATCAGCACGATCGGCTCTTCCCGCAACTCGTCGATCGTCACCTTCCGATTGGCAAAACGATGTCCGCGCGGCACGGCGAGCACGACCTCGTCGCGGAAGAACGGCTCGAACACGACACCCCGGTGCCGGCGCTGCGCGCCGACGACGCCGAGCTCGAGCTCGCGGCGCGCGACCTGCTCGATCACGTGCTGGGTGTCCGACACCGAGAGCGCGACGCGCACCTCAGGATGGAGCCGCTGGAACTCGCCGAGGACGACCGGCAGGACGGTGCCGCCCGGGCCGGTGGAGGCGCCGATCTCGAGGCGCCCGGCGAGCTCGCCCTCACCCTCCTCACCCAGCTCGGCGAGGAGCTGCTCCTCCTGGGCGAGCAGCCGCTGGGCGCTCCGGTACAGCCGCTGGCCCGCCTCGGTCGGCTCCACGCGGCGGCCGGAGCGATCGAGCAGCTGGCGCCCGAGCCGCTTCTCAAGCGACCGGATCTGGAGGCTGACCGCCGGCTGCGTCACGCCGAGCTGTTCCGCCGCCTGCGAGAAGCTCCGCCGCTCGACGACGGCGCAGAAGGCCGCGAGCTGCCGCGTGTCCATATAAGGCCAGCTTATCTTTGCCTTCTCCTGCGAGCGGTCTAGCATCGACCCGTGACCGAGGACACCCTCGTCCGCGGCTACCGCGATCTGGCCCGCGGGACGCCCGGCCGGCCGCGCGACGTCCTCCTCCGCGCGCTCGACGTCATCCTGTCGGCGCTCTTCCTCATCGTCACGCTCCCGCTCGCGGCCGCGATCGCCCTTGTCCTCCTCGCGACGAGCGGCCGCCCGATCTTCTACCGCGGCGAGCGCGTCGGCCGCGGCGGCCGCGTCTTCCTGATGCTGAAGTTCCGGACGCTGAAGCCAGACGCCGAGCAGCGCCTCGGCCCGTATCTCGGCGAGGAGCTCGTGCGTCGCACGGAGGAGGAGTTCGCGCCGCTCGGCAAGCGGCTGAAGGCGACGCAGCTGGATGAGATCCCGCAATTCTGGAACGTCCTTCGCGGCGACATGAGCCTCGTCGGCCCGCGCCCGATCCGCCCCGTCTTCTTCGAGGAGCTCGCGCACGAGCTGCCCGCGTACTGGCAGCGGCTCGTCGTCCGCCCCGGCCTCACCGGCCTCGCGCAGGTGCGCCGCGGCTACGAGGCCTCGATGGCGGAGAAGCTCGCGCACGACCTCGAATGGATCGCAGACCGGTCCGTCCGCCTGTACCTCCGCACGGTCTTCGCCACCGGCTGGCGCGTGCTCAAGCAATCGCTGCGAGGCCTGGCATCGACCGCCGGCGACTGAAACTCCTCGGAATCCTCATCGCCGTCGGCTTCATCGCCATCGGCGTCTGGAAGGTGACGCACCCGTCGCACCCCGCGCTGCCGCTCATCGTCGGCGTCGACGACGACACGCTCAAGTGGACGCCGTTCCCGCTCACCGTCGTCCGCCGGGAGCAATCGGTCGGCGCGGGCGCAGTGCGCGTGTGGGTGCCGTGGAACGGCGAGATCCGGCCGACCGCGGTGCGCCGCGTCGAGCTTTCGCGCGCGGAGACAGCTGCCCGCAGGACGACGGTCGTGCTCGCCGTCTTCGGTTTCGGCGCGCACACACCGACCGCAGCGTGGGCGCAACGGCGCTTCTGCACCTACGCGAAGGCTGCGCTCGTGCTCGTCCCCAACGCGCGCGCTGTCGTCGTCTGGAACGAGGCGAACTCCCCGGTGTACTGGCGCGGCACGCCGGCGCAGTACGAGTCGCTGCTCGCGCGCTGCTATGACGCGCTCCACTCGCAGCACGTGCAGGTGCTGGACTCGACCGCCTCGGCGCACGCGCCGATCCGCTTCCTCGATGCGCTCGCCGCCGCCTATCGCGACAGCGGGCGCACGCGGCCGCTCGTCGATGCCTTCGGCCACAACCCGTATCCGGAGACGCCGACCGAGCTGCCCACGGTCGTGCACAAGGGCGACTTCCTCGGCGAGGCCGACTACACCCGCCTCGTCTCGGCGCTCGATGCATTCGGACGCACGCCGTCGATCTGGTACCTCGAGGACGGCTTCCAGACGACGAAGATCACGCCGGCGCAGCAGGCGCGGGACGTGACGACGGCCGTCGACATGGCCGCGTGCCAGCCGCTCGTGCGCGCGTTCTTCAACTTCGAGCTCGTCGACGAGACTCGCGTTGCCGGCTGGCACTCGGGGCTCATCTGGCGCGGCGGGCGCGTGAAGCCCGCAGCTGCGGCCTTCGCCCACGCTCCGCGCCGCTGCCACACCTAGAGTTCGCGGCCGATGTGCGGGATCTGTGGAATGGCGGGGTCTCCGGACCGCGCGCGCCTGGAGGCGATGAGCGCGACGCTCGAGCACCGCGGCCCCGACGCCGCGGGCGACTACGTCGAGGGCCCTATCGGTCTCGCGTCCCGACGGCTCTCGATCATCGACCTCGCCGGCGGCGACCAGCCGATCTTCAACGAAGACGGAAGCTGCGTCGTCGTTCAGAACGGCGAGATCTACAACCATCCCGAGCTCATGCGCGAGCTCCTGCACGACGGCCACACCTACCGCACGCACTCCGACACGGAGACGATCGTGCACCTGTACGAGCAGCACGACCTCGACTTCGCGCGCCGGCTGCGCGGCATGTTCGCGATCGCGATCTGGGACCGGCGCAAGCGCAGGCTCGTCCTCGCGCGCGACCCCTACGGCATCAAGCCGCTCTATTACCGCGCCGCCGGCGACGCGCTCGAGTTCGCGTCGGAGCTACGCGCGCTGCCGCGCGGCGAGATCGACCTCGACGCGCTCGAGACGTTCCTCGCCTTCAACTCCATCCCGTCGCCGTACTCGATCTTCCGGCGACGTGCGCAAGCTCCCCGCCGGGCACCTGCTCGTGTGGGAGGAAAGCGGCGAGGTGCGCGTCGAGCGCTACGCCCATCCCGCGCCCGTGCAGGAGACCGAGCTGCGCGACGACGACGAGGCGGAGCTCGTGGAGGAGCTGCGCGCGCGCATGCGCGACTCGGTGCGGGCGCACCTGCTCGCCGACGTTCCCGTCGGCGTGCTCCTCTCGGGCGGCGTCGACTCGTCGCTCCTCGCCGCGCTTGCCGCGCAGGAGACGTCCGAGGCCGTGCACACGTTCACGATCGGGTTCGCCGAGCGAAGCTTCGACGAGCGCGCCGACGCGCGCCGCGTCGCCGAGCGGTACGACACGAACCATCACGAGCTGCTCCTCCATCCCGACCCGGCGCTGCTGCTGCCGACGCTTGCGGATGCATTCGACGAGCCGTTCGCCGACTCGTCCGCGCTGCCGACCTACCTCGTCTCGCAGCTCGCCGCCGAGCACGTGAAGGTGGCGCTCTCGGGCGAGGGCGGTGACGAGCTCTTCGGCGGCTACTACACGTACGCCGCCGATCTCCTCGCCGACCGCGTCGGCCCACTTGCGCGCCTTGCGTCACCGCTCGTCGAGCGACTGCCCGCCTCGGGGGGACGAGTCTCGCTCGAATATCGCGCGAAGCGCTTCGTGCGCGCAGCACACCTGCCGCCGCTCGAGCGCCATCACGGCTGGAAGGAGATCTTCTCCGCCGACGCGCGCGCCGAGCTCACCGGCCGCAGAAGTGACTTCGACCCGGTCGACGTCTACCGCGCGCGCTACGCCGAGACGGCGGGAGCAGAGGATCTCGCGCGCCTCCAGGACGTCGACTTCGCCATCTATCTCGTCGACGACCTGCTCGTGAAGACCGACCGAGCGTCGATGGCGAACTCGCTCGAGGCGCGGGTGCCGTTCCTCGACCCGGTCGTGACCAACTTCGCCTTCGAGCTGCCGCGGCGCCAGCGCGTGCGCGGGCTGTCGAAGAAGGTGCTCCTGCGCAAAGCGGCGGAGCCGCTCCTTCCGCGCGAGGTCGTGCACGGGCGCAAGCGCGGCTTCTCCATCCCAGCCGCGGCCTGGCTGCGCGGCGAGCTGGAGCCGTTCGCGCGCACGACACTCTCGGCGGACACGCTCCGGCGGCAAGGCTTCTTCCGCGCCGAGCCGGTGACGCGGCTCCTCGACGAGCACGTCGCGCGGCGCCAGGACAACAGCCGGCTCCTGTGGGGCCTGCTCGCGTTCACCCTCTGGTACGAGCGCCACGTCGAGCAAGAGCCGCCGCTCCTGCGCTCGGCGCGCATGGAGGCGCTGCTCGTATGAGAGTGTGGATCGACATGACGGCCTCGGCGCACGTGCTCGTCTTCAGGCCGCTGATCGAGATCCTGCGCGAGAGCGGCGACGAGGTGGAGATCACCGCGCGCGACTACGCGCAGACGCTCCAGCTGCTCGAGCTGCACGGCCTCACCGCCGAAGTCGTCGGAAAGCACGGCGGGCGTTCGCGCGTACAGAAGGCGCGGCGCATGGCCGGCCGGCTCGGCGCGCTCCACCACTGGGCGAAGGGCCGCGACTTCGACATCGCGCTCGCGCACGGCTCGCACGAGCTGTGCCTGACGGCACGCCGGCTCGGCATCCCGAGCTCGGACACATTCGACTACGAGTTCGCAACGCTCCAGCACCAGCTCGGCTGCCGCGCGGCGACGAAGGTCGTCGTCCCGGAGGCGATCCCGCCCGACCGGCTGACGAAGTACGGCGTGCGCCCGCCGAAGCTCGTTCAGTACCCGGGCCTGAAAGAGGAGTACTACCTCTCCGACTTCGAGCCGGACGCGTCGCTGCTCGAGCGCTTCGACGTCGATCCTGCACGCGTCCTCGTGGTGCTCCGCCCGCCGCCCGACGTCTCGCTCTACCACCGCCACTCCAACCCGCTCTTCCCGATGACGCTCGAGCACCTCGGGCGGCTCGAGGATGTGCACGCGTTCGTCATCCCGCGCACCGAAGAGCAGCGGGAGTACGTGCGCGGCCTCGCGCTGCCGTCGGTGATCCTCCCGGAAGAGGCAGTGGACGCGCAGAGCCTCATCGCACTCGCAGACGTCGTCGTCTCCGCGGGCGGCACGATGAACCGCGAGGCGGCCGCGCTCGGCGTGCCGGTGTACACGACGTACGGCGGCCGGCTCGGCGGCGTCGATGAGGCCCTGATCCGGGAGGGTCGGCTGAAGCCGCTTACCGACCCGCGCGCGCTCGACCTCGCAAAGCGCGGCGCGTCGGCGGGTGAGAGGATCCGGCGCGATCCGGCGTTGATGCTCGACCTGCTTCTCTCGGCTCGTGGCTAGGCGCGCGCTCCCGGTCGCGGCGGGCGCCGTCGTCGTCGCCGCCGTCGTGGTTCTCGGCCTTTGGCTCTGGCTCGGCTCGTACGCGCCGCTCCGCGCGCTCGACACGGGATACGCGCCGGGGCCGGGCATCGGCGCCGACGTCCAGCCGGCGTCGGGATCGGGCGGCAGGACCGTGTTCTTCCCAGTTGCACACCGGCGCACATTCGACACGGCGTTCACGCTGCACAACGCCGGCCGCTTCGCAGTCACCGTCACGGGTCTCGAGCCATCGAAGCCGGGACCGACGCCGTATATCGGCGCGGCCATGCTGCTGGCCACGACGTCGTCGACCGCGAGCGCGGATCCGGGCCGGCTCGCGCCGTTCGAGACCCTCCGCATCGACCCGGGCGACAACGCCATCGTTGTCGTCCGCTTCTTCCTCGACTGTGCGGACGCGACGGCAGCGTCGCCCGACGTCTATACGACCGGCGTGCGGCTGCGGTATCGCTATCTGTCGCTGTTCAGACGGACGGCGACGATTCGTCTGCCGTTCGCGGTGACGCTTCGGTGTGTCGGAGGACCGCCGGCGACCCCGTAGCCGGAAGCGACTCGCGCAGCGGGTCGCGCACGATCGCCCCGAGCTTCGCCACCACTTCGAGCGTGTCGCCGTCGTCTGCAAGGCCCTCGAGCTCGCGCAGCTGCTGCGTCAGCCATGCCGAATCGACCGGCGGCCGCGAGAGCCGCTTGATCTTCGGGTGCTCGGTCTCGCCGACGGACTCGTCGCCGCTCCACAACTCCTCGTGGATCTTCTCGCCCGGGCGCGACCCGGTGAAGACGATGCGGACGTCGCGCGGGCCGGTTTCCGTGTCGCCGGGGAGGCGCGGATCGTGGCCGGACAGGCGCACCATGTTGGTGGCGAGGTCGACGATCTTCACCGGCTCGCCCATGTCGAGCACGAAGATCTGGCCGCGGCCGCCGATCGCGCCCGCCTGCACGACGAGCGACACGGCCTCGGGGATGGTCATGAAGTAGCGCGTCATCTCCGGATGCGTGACCGTCACCGGGCCGCCGCGCTCGATCTGCCGGCGGAAGGTCGGGATGACCGAGCCGGAGGAGTTGAGCACGTTGCCGAAGCGCACGGCGACGAAGCGCCTCGGTACGTCGCGGCGATGGCCGAACGACTCGACGATCCACTCGCACAGCGCCTTCGACTGGCCCATGACCGTCTTCGGGTTGACCGCCTTGTCGGTGGAGATGAGGACGAAGCGGTCGACGCCGGTCTCGGCGGACAGCTCCGCCATGATGCGCGTGCCGACAACGTTGTTGCGCACCGACTCGAGCGGATGCGTCTCCATCAGCGGCACGTGCTTGTACGCGGCCGCGTGGAAGACGACTGTCGGCTTGTACTTCTCGAACACCTCGCGCTTCATCGCCTTGCGGTCGCGCACGTCGACGAGCTTCGGAACAGCAGGCGTGAAGTCGCGCTCGTCCACGAGTTCGCGCTCGATGTCGAACAGCGCGGTCTCCGCGTTGTCGACGAGAATGAGCCGCGTCGGCCCGACGCGCGCGATCTGGCGGCAGAGCTCCGACCCGATCGACCCGCCCGCGCCGGTGACGAGCACGGTCTGGCCCTTGAGGTACGAGGCGACGTTCTCGAAGTCGACCTCCACCTGCTCGCGGCCGAGCACGTCCTCCACCTGCACCGGGCGGATTTGCCCGGCGAGGTCGAGATCGCCGGAGATCAACTCGTACAGACCCGGAAGCGTCTTCACCGGGACGTTGCCGGCCTGCGCCGCCTCGACGACGGCCCGACGCATCTCGCCGGACGCGGAGGGGATCGCGATGAGCACCTCGTCCGGCTTGTACTCGCGCACCAGCCGCGGCAGCTCGGCGATCGTCCCGAGCACGCGGACCCCGAGGATGCGCGTGTTCCGCTTGCGCGCGTCGTCGTCGATGAAGCCGATCGGCGTGTAGGCGAGCATGCGCGAGCGCTGCATCTCCTGGACGATGAGCCGGCCGGCGTCGCCCGCGCCGACCACGATGACCTCCTTGCCGCGCGCGACCACGCCGTAGCGCGGGCGCTCCATCACGGTGCGCGCGAGCAGGCGCGCGCCCGCCACGAGCGAGAGCGTGATGAGCAGGTCCGTCACCGCGATCGAGCGCGGCAAGCGGACGTTGTGCACCGGCGACGCGAAGTAGACGGTGACGTCGGCCACGAGCGAGGCGACGACGACGCCGCGCGCGGCGCTCCACATGTCGCGCACCGAGACATAGCGCCACCAGCGGCGATGGAATCCGAACAGCAAGAACACGGAAACCTTGATGACGACGACGAGCAGGATCGTCCGGCGCAGCAGCGTGTCGTAATAGACGGGAAGCCCGTGGTCGAAGCGAAGCTCAAACGCGAGGAACCACGAGACGGCGACGATCCCCGCGTCGGCCAGGACCTGCAGGAAACGGGAACGTCCGAGGCCGGTCATGTCATGCGCGAGCGCCGACGCCGACCGCGGAGCGGACGACCTCGACGACGCGCTCCTGCGCCTCGGCCGGCATGCCCGGCCAAAGCGGAACGGAGAAGTTGTCGTCGGCCGCGTGCTCGGTGTTCGGCAACGAGCCGGGCTCGTTGCCAAGGAACCGCAGCGCGGGCTGGAGATGGAGCGGCGTCGTGTAGTAGACCGCAGAGGCGATGCCGGCCTCGGTGAGCGCGGCGCGAACGCAGTCGCGCTCGGGCGAGCGGCAGACGAAAAGATGGTAGATGTGGCCGGGCTCGTCCTTTGGCAACTCGACGAGCTCGCCGAGGCCGAGCTCGGCGTAGCGGGCGGCCGCTTCTCGGCGCCCGCGGTTCCACTCGTCCAGATGGCCGAGGAAGATGCGGAGCATCCCCGCCTGCAGCTCGTCGAGCCGGGAGTTGTAGCCGACGAAATCGAACTCCGTCTTGTCGCGCGAGCCGTGGAACGAGAGCATCTGCACGCGGTCGGCGAGCTCGTCGTCGTTCGACGCGACGAGGCCGCCGTCGCCGAGGCAGAAGAGGTTCTTCGTCGGATAGAAGCTGTACGTCGACGCGATTCCCTGTCTCGCAACGCCGGGCGCACCGAACGCCTGCGCCGCATCTTCGATCACCGGCACACCGAGCGCGACGAGCTCGTCCATCGGCGCGGGCCGTCCGAACAGGTGCACCGGCATGAGCGCGCGCGTGCGCGGTGTGATCTTCGCGGCGACGTCCTCGACGTCGACGTTCAACGTCGCGGGGTCGATATCGGCAAACACAGGCGTCGCCCCTCGGCGGGCGATCGACTCGGCCGTGGCGTAGAACGTGAAGGCCGGGCAGATGACCTCGTCGCCGGGGCCGATCTCGAGCGCATCGAGGAGGATCACGATCGCGTCCGTGCCGTTCGCGACGCCAATCGTCTTCGAGACGCCGAGGAACGTGGCCGCTTCTTCCTGGAACGCCCAGTAGTGCGGTCCGCGGATGAACTGGCCATCCTCGACGACCTCGCGGAAACGCGCTTCGAGCTCCGGAATCAGGGGCCCGTATTGCGCCTTGACGTCAATCAGCGGTATCTGAGACACGGCGGCGACCAACTGTAGCCCAGCGGAAGATCAAGTACGCCGCGGCGGCGACGACGCCTGCAACCACGAGGTATTCGGCGTACTTGAAGCCGTGGTCGAAGCGGCGGTAGTTCGATCCGAGGGCGTAGCCGATTCCGGCGATGGCGAAGGCCCAAACGGCGGAACCGAGCGCCGTGAGCACGGTGTACGGGGCCAACGGCATCTCGAGCGCACCAGCCGGGTACGAGACGAACGAGCGGATCACCGGCGTGACGCGGCCGATGAGCACGCCCCAATTCCCCCAGCGGGCGAACCAGCGTTCGGCCCGGTCGAGCCGAGCGGGCGTGACGTGGAACCAGCGCCCGTGCTCCTCGAGCAGGACGCGGCCGCCGACGCGGCCGATCCCGTAGCCGACCATCGCCCCGACGAGGTAGCCGATGGTGCCGACGAGCGCCATGAGGACAAAGGCGAGGGCGCCGAAGTGGATCTTCGCGCCGAAGAGCGAGACGTGGTGGGCGGACGCGAAGGCGCCGGCGCCGACTGCGCCCGCGTACAGCATCACGAGCTCGCTGAACGCCGGGAAGAGGGCGTCGATCGCCATCAGCCCGAAGACGGCATACACGCCGTGGGAGGCGACCTGGTTCGTGAAGCTGGAGGAGACGCTCGCCAGGACCACGGCGCGTCGAGTCTAGCGACGTGCGGTGAACGGGGCGACGAGCGACACCGTGCCGATCGAGTTCGTCGCGACGACGTGCACCTGGTAGGCGCCTGTGAACGCGAGCGATCCCGTCCACAGCCTCCCGTTCCACGGCAGCGACTGCGGCCCCGGCTGGAGCCTCTTGTTGACGAGCGTCGCGAGGACGATGCCGGTCCGCGTCTCGATCGTCGCGGACACCGTCGCAGGGTGCGCGAGCTGGAACGCTGCCGTCACCGCAGTCGTGCCCGCTGCGATGTGGCCGCTCGGCGGCGACACCTGCAGGGCGCCGAGCGTGTCGTCGAGCAACACGTCGCGCTCGGCGGTCGTCGTCTGCCCGCCGGCGGGCGTGCCGGAGACGACGAACTTCCACTGGCCTTCGGTGTTCGGCTGACCGTTCCACGTAACCGTGTGCACACCCGCTTGCTCGGCGTCCTGCGCAAGCGTGATCGCCGCGCCGCCCGGCCCGGTGAGCGTCGCCGTCACCTGTGACGGTGCGATGAGCTTGTACGAGAACGTCTCGGTGTCGTCGACGCCGTCCCCGTTCGGCGACACGACGTCCGAGGACGGTGGGGCCGCGTACACACCGGTGTACGAAAGAAGGAGCGCGTCGCCGATCGGCGGCTCCACCTTCGTGGACGGACGCGTGAGCAGCGTGCCGTCGAACGCCATGCCGGCCGGCGTCCCGCTGCCCAGCCCCATTGCGGTGACGGCGCCGAGATTGACCATCGCGTTCGCGAGCTCGTAGTTCGTCATGCCTGCGCTGTACGCGGAGCCACCACCCTCGGCGGTGACGAGGAGAATGCGGCCGTCCGCGAGCTGGCCGACCGCGCTGCGCGCGCCGCGCGCGTTGAGTACAGCGTCGTCGAAGCTTTCGTTCGCGCGGAACACCGCCTTGCCGGCGGCGACGAGGAGCGGGCCGCCGCCGATGGCCGCGAGCTTGCCGTTCAGGTTGGGCGTCAACGTCGGCCGGATCTCGATCATCTGGCCGGGCGGCGCCTCCGCGCTCAGATGAGGCGCCTGCGCGCCGCGGGCGACGAGCACCGCGCCGCCAGGCGGAATCGGAATGCCACCGGCGCCGTCCTGCTCCGTGACGACGCCGCTCGCGACGGCGTTCGGCTGCAGTGAGGCAAGCGACGCGATGACGTCGGCGACGACACCGGCACTCTCCGGAGGCGTTGTCGCGCCCCATGCCGGCGTGTACAGCGTCGTGTGCCCGGCCACCGGCTTGTCGTTGAGGTCGAGCTGGCGGCGCTGGCCAGTGCCGCGCCAGGTCCCGTCGAACGCGACCGGCGCGACGGTGAGCGTTCCGTCGGGGGCGATGACGAGGCTCGAGCGCGCGGATATGGGGGCGGCGTCAAGCGCGCCACCGCGCATGACGATTCCGGTCGGCGGGCCGCTGCCCGTGAAGAAGTCTCCGTTCACACCCACGACGGTCGCAGCGCCGCTCGCGTCCTTCTCGATCCCGGTGAGCGGCTCCGTCCCGAGGAGCGCGCCGTGCGCGAGGGCGGGGCCGAGGGTGTAGAGCGACCCGTCCGGCTTCGGCGCGGTCACGACGTCGAGGACGACCGGGCCGCGCGAGGTGAAGGTGACCTGTCGCTGGTAGGTGACGCTGGGCATGAGCAGCTGTTGCGAAACGATCGGCGTCGTCTGACGGCGCGCCGCATGGGCAGCCGGTACGGCGAGCGCGCCGATGACCACGGCAAGGATGAACACTTTGCGAAACACGACCCCGCGCCAGGGTAGCGAGTGCTAGTTCCAGACGCGAACGTCGCGGTACAGCGTGTCGCGCTGCACCGGCGTCTTGCCCAGCGACCTGATCAGGTGCACGAACTCGTCCGCGGTCGTGCGGTACGTCGTGCCGGCGGCGGAGACGACGTTCTCCTCGATCATCACGGAGCCGAGATCGTCGGCGCCGAACTGGAGCGCGACCTGACCGATCTTCTTGCCCTGCGTCACCCACGACGAACCGATGTGCGGCACGTTGTCGAGGTAGATGCGTGACACCGCCTGCGTGAGCAGATAGTCGAACGACGTCGGCCTCGTCTCCGGCGGCACTTTGTCGCCGAGACGGTTGCCGTCGTCCTGGAACGTCCACGAGAAGAAGGCGCGGAAGCCGCCGGTCTCGTCCTGAAGCTCACGGATCCGCCCCATGTGCTCGACGCGCTCCTCGACGGTCTCGACGTGGCCGTACATCATCGTCGCCGTCGTCGAGATGCCCAGGCGGTGCGCCTCGCGCATGACGCCGAGCCATTCGTTCGTCTTCGTCTTCTTCGGCGCGATGATCTTGCGCACGCGCTCGACGAGGATCTCCGCGCCGCCGCCGGGAATCGAGTCGAGCCCTGCATCACGCAGTCGCGTCAACGTCTCCGGAATGGTCAGCTTCGAGCGACGCGCGATGTGCTGCACCTCCGACGGCGACAACGCGTGCAGGTGGATCTTGTACTTCGCCTTGATGGAGCTGAAGAGATCCTCGTAATAGTCGACGCCGAGATCGGGGTGATGACCTCCCTGCATCAGGAGGCCGGTTCCGCCGAGCGCGAGCGTCTCCTCGATCTTCTTGAAGATGATCGGCTTCGGCAGAAGGTAGCCCTCACGCACGTCGCCAGGGCGCCGGTAGAACGCGCAGAAGTCGCAGTCCGTGTAACAGACGTTCGTGTAATTGAGGTTCCGGTCGATGATGAAGGTGACCCGCTCGGGATCGTGCTTGCGGTTTCGTACCTCGTTCGCCACGCGGCCAATGGCGACGAGATCGCGCGAACGGAGCAGCGCGACCGCCTCGTCGTCGGTGATGCGCTCGCCTTCGGCGGCCTTCTCGAGGATCGCGTTCACGCGACCGCAGCGCCGGTCGTCTGCACGAAGCGCAGCTCGGGGACGACGTCGAGCTCGCCCGCGTCACGCGCCAGCTCGAGGAAGGTGTACAGGCCGGCGCGCTCGCGCGGCCCGAAGCGGTACCGGAGCTTCTCGAAGTAACGCGCAAGGAACCCGGCCGGATAGCCGTAGCGCTCGGATGCTTCGAACGCGAGCTGCTCCGGCTCCGCGCGGGCTCGCCGAACAGAGGCGACGAGGGCGTCCTCGAGCTCCGCGAGCCCGTCCGCGAGCGGCTCCGGGCACGCCCACACGGCGAAGACCATCGGCAGGCCCGTGCGCTCGAGCCATAGCCGCCCGAGGTCGAAGTGCGGCGTCGGATCCTCGAACGCCGACTTCAGCGCGGCGTCGCCGATGAGCAACTTCGCGTCCGCGTCCTCGCCGAGCGGCACGTGCTCCGCCTCGGGGAGCAGCACCTTCGTCAGCACGACCGACGTCGCCGACTCCGGTGTGATCGCGACGACGCGCACCTGCTCGAGCGGCCTCTTGGACACGAGCTGGATCGACTCGACCGCGCCTTCCGACGCGACGCAAAGACGTGGGAGGAGCTTCAACTTGTCCGCGTTCCGCGCGTACTCGATCGACGAGATGGGCGCCGTGTCGAGATCGCCGTCGATCAGCAGGCGGTTGAGCTCAGTCGGGACGCCGAGCACCTCTTCCACTTCGGTCTCGACCCGGTAGAAGACCGGCGCCATGTTCACGTACGAGATGCGCCCGAGCTTCACCATCGGCGCAGCTCGTTGTACAGCGTGTCGCGCTGAACGGGAGTGCGCCCGGCTTCCTTCACGAAGCGCACGAGCTCGTCGACCTTCTGCTCGGTCCCACTTGTCGCGCCGGCCGCCTGGAAGATCTGCTCGCGGACGACCGTGCCTTGCACGTCGTTCGCGCCGAAGTGCAGCGCGACCTGCGCCATCGGCATGCCCATCATGATCCAGTAGGCCTTCACGTTCGGAATGTTGTCGAGCAGTAGCCGCGACACCGCGATCATCTTGAGGTCGTCGGCTCCGGTCGTGAACTTGAAGCCGCGCCGTTCGAAGACCGTGTTCTCCGGATGGAACGCGAGCGGGATGAACGCGAGGAAGCCACCGGTCTCGTCCTGCTGCGCGCGCAACCGCAACAGATGCTCGACGCGCTCCTCGTACGTTTCGACGTGACCGTAGAGCAATGTGCAGTGCGTCGGGATCCCCATCCGGTGCGCGTGGTCGTGCACGTCGAACCATTCGTCCGGATGCTCCTTACCGGGCGCGATCAACTTGCGGACGCGGTCGGCGAAGATCTCGGCGCCACCGCCCGGCAGCGACCCAAGCCCCGCGTCCTTCAACACACGCAGCACCTCTTCGTGGCTGCAGCTCTCGAGCTTCGACATGTGGTGGATCTCGGAGGCCGTGTAAAACTTCAGGTGCACGTCGGGCAGCGCGGCCTTCAGCTTGCGCAGCACGTCCGCGTAGAACTCGAGATCGACGTGAGGGTTCTCGCCGTTCACGCAGTGGATCTCGGTGAACTTCGCGTGTTCGTACATGGCGACGGCGTCGGCCGCGAGCTCGTCCGCCGTGAGCGTGTAGGCGTCTTCCTGCTTCTGTGTCTTCGCGAATGCGCAGAACTTGCACTTCACGCGGCAGACGTTCGTCTGGTTGAGATACAGGTTCTGAATGAAGAAGACCTCGTCGCCGCCACCTCGCTGCCGGCGCGCCAGATCGGCGAGCTCGCCCAGCGCAAGGAGGTCGTCCGACTCCATCAGCGTCACGCCGTCCTCGAAATCGAGCCGCTCGCCGGTCGCGATCTTCTCCCGGATGGGGGCGAAGGTCTCCAGCATGTCGAGGACTGCCAAGGTGCCTACCTCTCTCGGTCGACGACCGCGTGCGTCAGCGATTCGAGCTCGTCGCGATGAAGCTGGCCGTTGAGGCACGCGCGGGCGCGCCTAGCGTAGTCGAGGGCGACCTCCCGCGATTGTTCGAGAGCGCCGCTCGCGGCAACCCGCACGAGCGCGCCGTCGAGAGGCCCGCCTGCGATCGCGTACCGCACGACCTCGTCCTGTCGCGCAGCGAGCAGGAGCGGCAGGGTCGGAGTCCCGTCGCGCAGGTCGGTGCCGGCGATCTTGCCGGTCTCGATCGTCGTCCCCGCACAGTCGAGCACGTCGTCGACGATCTGGAAGGCGACGCCGAGCGCGAGGCCGTACGTGCCCGGGCCGCCACCCAGACGGCATGCCGCCTCGAACAGCTTCCCGGTCTTGAGGGCGCAGCGCTCGAGATATGCGTCCACCGTCGTGGCCGGGTCGTGCGTCTGCGTCCGCTGCAACGCCTCGCCGCGGGCGAGGCACAGCGTCGCGTCGGCGAGGATCTCAACCGCGTCCGCGTCGCCTGTCGCGGTCAGCTCGGCGAACGCACGCGCAAATAGGTAGTCGCCGGTCGCACGCGCGGCTTCGGGCCCGTACACGGACCAAGCCGCCGCCTTCCCGCGCCGGAAGTGTGCGCGGTCGATGAGGTCATCGTGAACGAGCGTCGCCATGTGCACGAGCTCGACGGCGACGCCGGCCGCGATCGACGGCTCCTCGTTCGAGGGCGTGGACAGGAAGACGAGCAGCGGCCGAAGCCGCTTGCCGCCGGCGGCGAGCGCCTCGTTCCCGACGGCGGCGACGAGGCCCGGATGCGATGCCACCGTGCGCGCCAGCCGCTCCTCGATCGCGTCGAGGTACGACTCGAGTCCGGGAGCCTCCCGGATCTCCGCCAGGCTCGTCACTGACCGGCCTCCGCCACGTGGAGGGCGACGATACCCCCGGCGAAGAGCCGGAACCGCACCGTTGAAAAGCCTACGGCCTCGAGGAACGAGGCCAGCTCCTCCGGCGCGGGGAAGCGGCGAACGCTTGCCGGCAGGTACGTGTACGCCGCGCCGCCGGGTAGCACGCGCCCGAGCGCCGGGACGACGCGGTCGAACCAGAGGCGGTAGAAGGGCGCGAGCGCGCCGCGCGGGCGCGTGATCTCGAGGATGCCGATGCGCCCCCCTGCGCGAAGCACGCGACGGAGCTCGCGCAGCCCGGCCTCGAGGTCGTCGACGTTGCGAACGCCGAAGCCGACGGTGACCGCGTCGAAGGACGCGTCGTCGAACGGCAAGGCGAGGACGTCTCCGCGCACCCACTCGATCTCACTCGACTTGCGGCGTGCGCGTTCGAGCATGGCTTCCGAGAAATCGAGGCCGACGACGTTCGCGCCACGCGCCCTCGCAGCGACGGCGAGGTCGCCCGTTCCGCAGCAGGCATCGAGGACGTGATCGCCGCTGCGCACGACGTGCTCGACGGTGATCCGCCGCCAGCGCCGGTCGAGCCCGGCGGTCATGACGCGGTTCATCGCGTCGTATACGGGCGCGATGCGGTCGAACATGCGCTGCACGCCGTCTGCCGGCAGGCGCCCGGTCTCTACCACTACTGGCCCCATCGCTTCGTGGCGACGTTCTCGAGGCCGAGCTGGTCGAGCGCGCGCGCGACGACGAAGTCGACGAGATCGTCGACCGTCTCCGCACCGTGGTAGAAGCCCGGCGCGAGGAAGAGGATCGTCGCCCCGGCCTCGCGCAGCGTGAGCATGTTCCGCAGGTGAATGGCCGAGAGCGGCGTCTCGCGCGGCATGAGGACGAGGCGGCGCTCCTCCTTGATCGCCACAGACGCAGCCCGGTGGATGAGGTTCTGCATCGCGCCGGAGGCGATCGTCCCGAGCGTGCCCATCGAGCAAGGGCAGATGACGTAGGCATCGACCTTCGCCGAGCCGGACGCATAGGGCGCCTTCCAGTCGTTCGGGTCGTACAGCGTCGCCCGCGGCGCGTGCTCGAGGAGGCGGGCGAGCGTCTCGTCCCGCGAGAGCTTCGCGTTGCCGTACAGCTCGGTAGCGAGCACCTCGACGCCCGCGCTCGACGCAGAGACGCCGATCTCGCAGTCAGCGGCGGCGAGTGCCTCGAGCAGCCGTGCAGCGTACGGAGCGCCCGAAGCTCCCGTGATTCCGAGGAATACATGCATTCCCCGGAATTGTCGCTGCTAGCGCTTGCCCTTGGAGGATTCGAGGAAGACGGCGAGCTCGTGCAACCTCGCCGTGCCCAGGGAGGCGAACTTCGGCATCGGCGAGCCCGGGTTCACGCAGGACGGGCACTGGAGGTGCCTGATCTGGAAGCTGATGCCCAGGTTGCGCGTGCCGATCGCGGTCAGATCGGGAGCTCCCAGGTTCGACGACCCCGTCCCAAGGTAGGTGTGGCAGGCCGTACAGCCTGCTGTCGCGAACAGCTTCGCCCCCGGCAGCGCGGCCGCGGGCAGCTTTTCCGCACTCACCCACGACGGGACGTCCGCGATCACCTCGGAGGCAAGGGCCTCCTTCGCGGTCGCGCCCTTCCACGTCAGCACGCCCATCGAGATGATCGTCAGCACCGCGGCGACCATCGCGACCGGGCGCCTCGACGGACGGCGCTCGCGGCGCAGGTCCATGAACGGCAGCGCGAGCAGCAGGATGAGCGCGATCGTCGGGACGCCGATCGTCCCGAGGAAGACCGTCTCCGGCCACTTGAAGATGCGCAGGAGATAGAAGAGGAAATAGAAGTACCAGTCCGGCCGCGGGACGAAGCTGACCGTCCCCGGGTCGGCGGGCGGCGCGTACTCGGGGCCGATGAGGCCCTTGTGCAGGCCGTCGTGGTGCGGCCCGTACGACGTCCACTTCCAGATGACGGCGAGGCCGACGATCACGGAGACGACGATGAGGCTCATCACCGTGTCGTGGAACATCGCGTACGGGTAGAACGACTTCCCGCGCTCCTTGACGTCCTTCTTGTAGCGCGCGAATCCCGCCCGGCGCTCGTCGAGGCCGCTTGGCTTCTCTTCCGCCATCAGTCCCTGCCTCCCGAGGCGCCGCCGTGCGGCGCAGGACGCGTCAAGCCGGTGCGCACCGTCGACGGCTCCTCGACGACCTCACGGCCGGCAGCTTCGCGCGACCACGGCGGCGAGGTCACGCCGAGCCGGATGACGAGATACAGGTGCAGCGTGATGAGCGAGATGATCCCGGCCGGGATCACGAGCATGTGCAACGAGTAGAAGAGCGACAACGTGTTGCCGTTGATCTCCTGGCCGGACCGCAGGAATTGCGCGAGCCATGGACCGACGAACGGCGCCGTCCCGTTCAGGTTGATGCCGACGACGCTCGCCCAGTACGCGGTCTGATCCCACGGGAGGAGATAGCCGGTGAAGCCCGCCGTCAGCCCGAGCACGAGCAGCAGCACGCCGATGATCCAGTTCAGCTCGCGCGGGTACTTGTACGCGCCGAACAGGAACACGCGCCCCATGTGCAGGAACATGAGGATGATGAAGACGCTCGCGCCCCACTTGTGCATGCCGCGGACGAGCCAGCCCATCGTCAGGTGGTCGGTGATGTTCTGGATCGACGAGTACGCGTCGTGCGGCGACGGCTTGTAGTACATCGCGAGGATCACGCCTGTCACCGCCTGGACGAGGAACGCCGTCAGCGTCGCCGACCCCAGCGTCTGCATCCAGTTCGTGTCCGACGGGACCTTGCGGAAGAGGAAGTACTTCACACCTCCGACGAGGCCCGACCGTTCCTCGAGCCAGTCGAGCGGATACGTCGCGGCCGCGAGCATCTGCTCACGACGGACCTGGGCGCGGCTTGCTTCGCGGCGGATCGCCATCAGTGGTGCGGAGGCTCGAGGGGATAGAACCACTGCTCCGGGCCGTCGACGTGCTGCCCCGGGCCGGAGAGCTTGTACTTGTAGATCTTCGCCTGGGCGCCGGTGCCGACGACGTGCGACACCGAGAACGTGCTCAGCAGCACGAGGTGGCCGTTGTCGATCTCGAACGAGTAGCGATCGAGCGCGCGCACGGGCGGGCCGGCGGTGCGGTTGCCCTCGGTGTCGTACTGACCGCCGTGGCATGGGCAGCCGAAGCCGGCCGGCACGACCGGGCGCAGGAGGATCGCGCCGTTGACCGTGTGCTCGGTCACGTTCTTCTCGCCGAGGATCGCGCCGGTCGGCCCGTTCGCCTGGACCGGGCAGCCGAGATGCGCGCAGCGGTTCGAGATGATCGTGAAGCTCGGAACGTTGTTGCCGACGGCGCCGTTGTTGCGCACGAATGCGGTGCGGCGCGAGACCTCGCCCTCCTGGGGATCGACGACGAAGGTCGAGATGAACCACTTCCCGATCGGGTAGGCATCGACCGGCCCCATGTCCACCTTGTGGCCCTTCTGCCCAATGAACGCGGGGAGCAGGGCGAAGCCCGCGACGGGGAGCGTGACGAGGCCGCCGATGACGCCGCCGAGGCCGAGCGTCGCTCCTTCGAGGAAGCGGCTGCGCGGCATTTTCTCGGAAGCGGGCTTCGCTTCCGGCATTGCGGCAGCCTCAGCCGGGGTCGCCTCCCGCACCTCCGCGGTGACGGTCGGCGCCGAGCGGCGCATCTCCGAAGTCGCCTCGCGCGCCCACAGGAAGCCGAACACGATCGCGATCACCGCGCCGATCGAGCCGATGACCGTCGGGTCGACGATCAGCCCGACGAGGGCGACGGCGATGCCGACGGCGAAGCCGAGCGGCCAGATGGTGGGCGACGGGCCGTGCTCGGGCGGCCCCGGTGTCATCCCCTCCTCGCGCATCCGCCCTGATTCAACCTGATCGGGGTGTCGTTTGCGCGGCGAACCCGTACTCGGCCCAGCGCCGGTCGACGAGCGCCTTGATCTCCAGCGTCATCTCGATCTCCTCGGGCCACGGGCGTGCGCCCTCCTCGGGGAGCTTGGCGGTCGCGTCGATGCCGAGCTTCCCGCTCACGAACTGGCGCGCCGGAGCGTGGTCGAGATGGTCGGTCGGGCCCTCGCTGAGGATGACGTCACGTGCCGGATCGACGTTCGCGCCGGCGTAGAAGAGGACTTCGCCGTAGTCGTGCACGTTCACCTCGGCATCGACGACGACGATGCACTTCGTCAGGCTGAGCATGCCGAGGCCCCACAGCGCATGCATCACCTTCTGCGCCTGGCCCGGATACGACTTCTTGATCGAGACGATGCAGCAGTTGTGGAACGCGCCTGCGACGGGCAGGTCGTAGTCGACGATCTCCGGCACGGTCGTGCGGACCGCGGGCAGGAAGATGCGCTCCGTCGCTTTGCCGAGCCAGCGCGTCCTCCTGCGGCGGCTTGCCGACGACGATGGACGGATAGATCGCGTCGCGCCGCATCGTCATCGCGGTGATGTGGAAGACGGGGAACGGCTCCGCCGCCGTGTAGTAGCCGGTGTGGTCGCCGAACGGCCCTTCTTCCCCGAGCTCGTCCTTCGCGATGTAGCCCTCGAGCACGATCTCCGCGCTCGCCGGGACCTCGAGGTCGACGGTGACGCCGCGCACGAGCTCGACCGGCTCGCCGCGGAGGAAGCCGGCGAGCATGAATTCGTCGATGTTCTTCGGCAGCGGTGCGCTGGCCGAGTACGCCGTGATCGGGTCGAGGCCGAGCGCGACGGCGACCGGGATGCGGCCCTCGGTCGCGAGCCAGTCGGCACGCCCGTCCTTGTGGATCTGCCAATGCATGAAGGTGGTCGCGCGGTCGATGACCTGCATGCGGTACATGCCGACGTTGCGCGTGCCGTCGCGCGGGTCGCGCGTGATGACGGCCGGCAGGGTGATGAACGGCGCCGGATCGCCGGGCCAGCAGCGCTGAATGGGAAGGCGCCCGAGGTCGACCTCGTCGCCGCGGAGCACGACCTCCTGGCACGCGCCCTTGCGCACGGTGTGCGGCAGCGAGTCGGCGATCGACTTGAGCTTCTGCAGGCCGCGAACCTTCTCGATCAGGCCTGTGGGCGGCTGCATCTCGAGGACGTCGGCGAGCTTGCCCGCCACGTCGTCGAGGCGCTCGACCCCGAACGCGAGACACATGCGGCGCTCGGTCCCGAACTGGTTGATCAGCAACGGATGTTGTGCGCCCTTCGGATGCTCGAACAGAAGCGTCGGCCCGCCGGCCTTCACCGTGCGGTCGACGATCTCCGTGATCTCGAGATCGGGATCGACCTCGGCCGCGACACGAACGAGCTCGCCCTCGCGCTCGAGCAAAGAGATCCACTCGCGAAGATCCTTCACGACCACGGTGCGAGTGTATGGAACCGCTCTCGCACGGAAGCGCTAAGGGACAGAGCTAAGCCGCAGGCTTAGCGCCGTCCAGAACCACGATCCGCTCATGTCAGATAAGAGGTCGCGGGCTTGGCCCGCGACCGCTCGGCGAAGCAGAAACCCAAACAGGCACAGACGCGTCAGCGTCTGTGTCTGAGCCAGTGAGTCAGCTCACCGAGTGCGATCACCGCGACGAAGATGAGGCCGACGCCGAGCATGACGAGGACGGTCTTCTTGCCCTCCTCGGCGGCCGTCTCGACGGCGAGCAATGGGAGCTGTGCGAGCACGGGCGGAATCTATCGAAGCAGGACGTGTGCGGCGAGTGCTTCGTCGACCGCCGTGTCACCGACGGCCGCGCGCGCCGCTGCGTCGAGGGGGGCAGGATCGCCGCGCAGGCGCAGGGCCCCGCGGGCACCGTCGAGCCGGGGGCCCGTGCCGAGGAGCGCGGCGCTCGCCGCCCAGAGCGCGCCGTCCCCGTCGGCGTCCTCGGCGCGGAGCTGGCTGCAGAGGGAGATGAGCTCGGACAGGTCGGACACGGCATCGGTCTCGCCGAACGAGGCGATGCGCACGAGTCCGTGGGCGTACAGGTAGTCGCCGAGCAGCAGCGCGAGGTCCGGGTCAGCCGGAGCGAACAGGCGCGGCGTCCCGTAGTGCGCGAGGTAGCCCTCGTAGATCGTCTCCAGCCCGACGGCGAAGCGGGGCTCGGCAAGCGGCGAGAAGACGGGCACGAGCCTGCGCTCCTCCTCCGGGCGCAGCGCGTCCTTCCACAACGCGCTCTCCTGCGCTGCTCCGTCGGTTATCGCGTCCCACACGCCGCAATCGTCCTGTCGATGTCGTCGTCGGTGTGTGCGAGGGAGACGAACATCGCCTCGAACTGCGATGGCGCGGCGTAGATCCCGTTCGCGAGGAGGTGCCGGAACAGTTCGCCGTAGCGATCGGTGTCGCACTGCTGCGCGTCCTCGAAGTTGCGCACCGGTTTGTCCGTCTGGAAGAGCGTCAGCATCGCTCCGACACGTTGCACGGTCCCGAACTGCGCGAGGCCGTCGGCCAGCCGCGCCGCGCGGCGCTCGAGCCCGACATACACCTCCGGATCGCGCAAGCGCGGCAGCACGGCGAGGCCGGCTGCGGTCGCGAGCGGGTTCCCCGACAGCGTGCCTGCCTGGTAGACGGGGCCCGACGGCGCGAGTAGCTCCATGACGTCGGCGCGGCCGCCAAAGGCCGCGAGCGGGAGGCCGCCGCCGACGATCTTCCCGAGGATGGTCAGGTCGGGCCGAATGCCGTACAGCTCCTGCGCACCGCCACGGGCGACGCGGAACCCGGTGATCACCTCGTCGAACACGAGGAGCGCGCCCGACGCGTCGCACAACGCGCGCAGGAGCTCGAGAAAGCCCGGCTCCGGCGGAACGACGCCCATGTTCCCCGCCACCGGCTCGACGATGATTGCGGCAAGACCTTCGCCGTAGCGCAGGACAGCTGCGGCAACCGCTTCCGCGTCGTTGTACGGCGCGACGATCGTGTCCGCGGTCACGGCGGTCGGCACGCCGGGCGTGGACGGGATCGCGAGCGTGGCGACACCGGAGCCGGCGCTCGCGAGCAGCGCGTCGGCGTGGCCGTGGTATCCGCCGGCGAACTTGAGGATGCGATCGCGCTTCGTGAACGCGCGCGCGACCCGAAGCGCGCTCATCGCCGCCTCCGTACCGGACGACACGAGGCGAACCCGTTCGACCGACGGGAACGCGTCGACGATCTCGGCGGCGAGCTCGACCTCGGCAACCGTCGGCGCGCCGAAGCTCGTGCCGCGCAATGCCGCGGCGCGCACCGCCTCGACCGTCTCGGGGTCGGCGTGCCCGAAAAGCAGCGGGCCCCACGACATCACCCAGTCGAGGTAACGCTGGCCGTCGACGTCCTCCAGATACGCGCCCTCGCCGCGGGCGACGAAGAACGGCTCGTCCAGCCCCACGGCCTTCATCGCGCGGACGGGCGAGTTGACGCCGCCGGGAATCAGCTCGAGCGCGCGCCGATAAAGATCCGACCGAGCGGTCAGAGCCACGCGGCGAGGTCTTTGGTCCAGTAGCTGATGATGAGATCCGCGCCTGCGCGCTTGATCGCCGTCAGTGACTCGAGCGCTGCCTGCCGCTCGTCGAGCCAACCGGCACGGGCCGCAGCCTTCACCATCGCGTACTCGCCGGAGACGTTGTAGGCCGCGAGCGGCGCGTCGAACGCCTCGCGCGCGGCGCGGATGACGTCGAGATACGGGAGTGCGGGCTTGATGATGAGCGCGTCAGCTCCCTCGTCGAGATCGAGCTCGCACTCGCGCAGCGCCTCGCGCACGTTGGCGGGATCCATTTGATAGCCGCGCCGGTCGCCGAACGACGGCGACGAGCCGGCCGCCTCGCGGAACGGGCCGTAGAACGCGGACGCGTACTTCGCCGCGTACGACAGGATCGGCGTCGACCCGAACGAGTGGTCGTCGAGCGCCTCGCGGAGCGCGCGAACGCGTCCGTCCATCATGTCGCTCGGCGCGACGACGTCTGCGCCGGCTTCCGCGTGGCTGACCGCCGTGCGCGCGAGCAGCTCGAGGCTGCGGTCGTTGTGCACCTCACCGTCGACAATCACCCCGCAGTGACCGTGCGACGTGTACTCGCACAGACAGACGTCGGTGACGAGCACGAGGTCGGGGAACTCGGGGCGCAGCGCGCGCAGCGCCTGCTGGACGATTCCGTCCTCCTCCCACGCGCCGGTCGCCTCCTCGTCCTTCTCGTCGGGGATGCCGAACAGGATCACGGCGCGCACGCCGGCGTTGACAAGCACCTCGGTCTCGCGGAGGAGCCCGTCGACCGTCACGCGCGACATCGCCGGCAGCGCCTCGTCGGAGAGCGCCTCAGGCGCGACGAAGAGCGGCATGACGAACTGGTCGAGCGAGAGGTGCGTCTCGCGGACGAGGCCGCGCAGCCCGCCGGTCCGGCGGAAGCGGCGGAGACGGACTTCGGGGAACGAGCTCACGCGGAAAGAGTACGCGCGCCCAGACGGGCCAGCACCCACGAGACCGCGCCGATCCCCAGAAGCCAGGCCGCCTCCACCCCGACGACGTGCCACGGGCTCGTGTCGTAGAGCGCGGCGCCGAAGAGCCGCACGGCGTGCGCAAACGGCAGAAAGAGGCTGACCCAGTACGCGAGCGGCACGGCGCCGCGCGGCACGAGGCCGAGGAAGACGACAGGCAGGACGATCAGGACGGCGAGGAGCGACGCGGTGCGCGCCTCGCGCGCCAGCGCCCCGAGCAGCGTGCCCGCTGCGCCGACCGCGGCCGCGACGAGAACGACGCCGGCGAGGAGCAGCGGCAGCCGCGCCCATGGCTCGCCGCCGGTGATGCCGCCGGCGTCGACGACGATCCCGAACACGATCGCGATCGCCGCGCCGAGGACGAGACCGACCGCGGCGGCGAGCACGACCTTCGACCACACGAGCTGACCGAGGGACACGAGGCCGCGGCGCAGCCGGCCGATCGTCCCCTCGTCCCGCTCAGCGGCCGTCGCGCCGGCCGCGAGCAACAGCGCGAGGAACGTGACGGTCACCGCGATCCCGTACGACTGCACCTGCGCGGAGAGCAGCCAGGTGCGGCCGTGCGACTTCGCCTGCCGGAGCGCGATCGGGTTCGCCGTCGCGCGTAACGCCTCGCCCGTCTGCGCGAGGCCCTCCTTCGCCTGCCGAACGAAGTTCGCGATCGCGGCGACGCGCTTGCTCTGCGGCAGCTTCGCCAGCTCCAGCGACGTGCGGTCGAGCCCGAGGACGTCGAACTGCTTGCCGACGAACTTCCCGTTGCCGCCGTGCAGCAGCAGTTTCACGAACTCGAGATTGGCGGCGATGTAGCCGCCCTGCAGCTTCTGGTTGAGCTGGTAGACGAGCGACTGCACCTGCTGCGTGACGCGCGGGGCGAGACCGCCGCTCCCGGTCTTCAGGATCAAGTGCGGACTGACAACCGTCGTCTCGAGGTCGCCGAGGAAGCCCGGCGGCACGGTGATCGTCGCCACCACCTTGCCGTTGTCGAGCTCCCGTGCGGCCTCGGTGCCGGAGAGGCGCACGAGCGCCACCTGCTTCGCGACGTCGTCGATCACCGTCTGGATGTGGAAGCGATGACCGCCGACGACGATCACCTGCGGCAGGTTGTCGTCGTCGACGAACGCGACGCGGGGCTTCGCCGCCGCGTAGCCGGCGACGAGGCCGACGAGCAGCGCGATGACGATCGGGTACGCAACGAGCGCGCCGAGCAGGAGCGGCGACCGGCGAAGCACGCGCAGGTCCTTGCGCAACAGCAAGAGCACGGCGCTCACCCGAACACCTCGTCGACGCCGAGCGACGCGATCTGTCCGTCCTGGAGGACGATCGTGCGCGACGCGTGCTCGATCTCCTCGAGGTTCTGCGTCGAGAAGCAGACCGCGCCGCCCTCCGCGCGCAGCGCATCGGCGACCTCCCACACGCGCTTCCGCTGGCCTGGGTCCAGCGCAGCCGTCGGCTCATCGAGCAGCAGCACGCGCGGCTCACCGAGCAGTGCAAGCGCGACGTTCAGCCGTTGGCGGTTCCCGACCGACAGCTCACCGGAGGGACGCGCAGCCGTCGGCAGCGCGAAACGGTCGAGCATCTGCAACGCGATCCGGCGAGGGTCGCGTACTCCCTCGAGTTGCGCGAACAGCTCGAGGTTCTCGCGGGCGGACAGCCGCGAGTAGTACGCCGGGCGCTGCGGGACCCAGCCGACGCGCGCGTGCGTCTCCACGGTTCCCTCGCTCGGGTCGATTGCGCCGGCGAGGATCGCGAGCAGCGTCGACTTGCCGGCGCCGTTCGGGCCGACGAGCGCGACCGTCTCACCGGGATTGAGGTCGAGGTCGGTCGGCGCGAGCGCGACGATTTCGCCGTACCGGCGCCCGACGCGCAGCGCGCGGATGAGCGGGGACGTCACGGCGCCGCGGATGCGGGCGGCGCCTCGGGCGGAACGATGTCGACGCCGACCGCGATCGGCGCGTCGGTGTCCCACGTCTGCAGCTCGATGCGCTCGGCGAAGAACTCCCACGCTGCGCGCGCCGCGGAGAGGAGCGGGAGCGAGACGAGGATGCCCGGGAACCCGTAGATCTCAGCGCCGGCGAGCAGCCCGAAGATGACGAGCAGCGGGTGCAGCCGAAGCGTGCGCCCCATGACGTTCGGAACGATGAGGTGCCCCTCGAGCTGCTGGATGCCGAGGTAGAGCAACGCCACCCACAGCGCCGAGATCGGATGCGTCACGAGTGCGAACAGCACGGGCGGCAGCGCGCCGAGCCACGGGCCGACGTACGGGATCAGCTCGGTCACGCCCGCCCACGCGCCGAAGAGCAGCGCGTAGCGACCGCCGTGCGGAAGCAAGCCCGTCATCCCGAGGATCCACACACCGATGCCCGAGCTCGCGCCGATGATGAGCGAGAGCAGGAGCTGGCCCTTCACGTAGCTCATCAGTGCGTGCTCCATTCGCGTGATCAGCGGCTTGCTCCCCGGATGCGGTGGAAACCGCCGGTCGACCGCGGCCGCGAGTCGTTGCATGTCGAGCAGCATGTAGATGGACACGACGACGATGAGCAGCGCGCTGAAGAGCAGCGACACGACCGCGAGACCGGCTCCTTCCGCCCAGTTGAGCGCCTTCGTCGTGTACTTCTCGACGTCCTTCGTCCCGATCGAGTTGAGGAACTTCGTGCCGCCCTTCTCGACATGGACCTGCTTCAGGTGATGCGTGTTCAACCAGTGCTGCAGACGGGCGAGGTCGTGATTCGCGCCCGTCTCGTGGGTTTGTCCGGAGACGACCGTAAAGTAATTGTCTATCCGGTGACTGGCAGTGCGCGTCTGCTGCACGACAACAGTCGCCAGAGCGAGGACTGCGAGTGCGAGCGCTGCTGCAAACGCCAAGTAGACGACCGCGACCGCTAGCCCGCGCGGGATCCAGACCCTTCCCAGTCCACGCACGAGCGGATTGAGGAGCAGGGCGATGAGCAGCGCCACGAGGAAGAGGAACACCGCGTGACGCACGGCTCCCGCCACGACCCATACGAGCACGAGCAGGAGCGGCAACCCCACCAGTTGCACCCAGCGCGGGATCTCAATCCTCGACGCAGCGGGGCCAGTCGCCATCCGAGCGATCGTATCGCGGGGGTCAGCCGGATTCGGCGGGATTCCTGGGACTGGACGGAGGGCGCTCTGGCCCTCGAATGGGTCGAACCTCGGTTGAACGACCCACTGCCGTCCGATACGGTGCCGCTCGACATGCCGTCCTCGCGTCCCAGCAGGAGGCGGCGCGTCGAACGTCGGGAGGTGCGTGACGCGCGCCGAGCTCGGCGGTTCGCGCTGCTGATCCTGCTTGCCGTTGTCCTCGTCGTGGCCCTCGCTCTCACCGCATTCGGTGGAGGGGCGGCGAACGACGTCGCGAGGCTGTCGGTCGCGCGCTCGATTGCGAGCGCGACGCAGCCATATCCGCAGATCGTCGCCACGCGCGGCCCCGTGCGCCTGCAGATGCCGATCACGCAGAGCCAGACGACCGCCGTCGGCTACCACTCGGCGAACGACGGGGCGCTCGCACTCGCTCCGCTCGGCCGCCAGGGGAACGAGGGCGTCGTGCAGCGCGTGTTCCACGCAGTGTTCGGCGGCTCCGGCGGGCATCCGGTGTGGTACCGACTCGACGGCGGCGCACTCTCCGCGCTCGACGTCGGCGCCTCACCCGGGACCGACGTGTACTCGCCGGTGGACGGGACCGTCGTCGGCATCGCACCGTTCGTCGTCGCCGGACGGCACTTCGGCTCGCAGATCGACATTCAGCCCCAGAACGCGCCGTCCCTCGTCGTCACGCTCACGCAGCTCAGCCCCGACGCCGCGCTTCGCGTCGGCAACGACGTCGTCAGCGGCCGCACAAAGGTCGGGACGGTGATCGACCTGTCACGCGTCGAACGCCAGGCGCTCGCGCGCTACACGAACGACGCGGGCGACCATGTCTCGATCGAAGTACGTCCGTCAGCGGCACTGGCGCTGAACTGAGAATCCTTTTCCTCGCAGACGTGTTCGGCGCGCCCGGCCGGCTCGCGGTCGAGCAGCGATTGCCTGGGCTGCGCGACGAGCTCGACGTCGACGTTTGCATCGTCAACGGCGAGAACATCGCCGACGGCGCCGGCATCACCGGCAAGCTCGCTGACCGGCTGCTCGCCGCGGGCGCCGACGTGATCACGCTCGGCAACCACGCGTTCAGGCGCGACGGCATCGGCGCGTACCTCGAGACGAGCGAGCGCATGATTCGTCCCGCGAATGCGGGCTCGCAGCTTCCCGGCCGCGGCCTCGCGGTGGTCGAGGCGCGGAACGGCGTCCGAGTCGCGGTCATCAACCTGCTCGGCAGCCTCTTCATCGACGCGGCGACGTCACCGTGGGAGATGGTGGACGCGCTCGTCGACGAGGCGCGCGCACAGGCGCCGGTGGTCGTCGTCGACTTTCACGCCGAGGCGACGAGCGAGAAGATCGCGATCACGCGCTGGCTGGACGGACGCGTCACCGCTGTCATCGGGACGCACACACACGTGCAGACGAACGACGCGCGCATCCTCCTGGGCGGGACTGCTGCGGTGAGCGACGCCGGGATGACCGGGCCGCACGAATCGGTGATCGGCGTGGTCGCCGAGCTGGCGATTCGCCGCATGCGCACGCGCCTGCCTGTGCGCTTCCAGCCCGCGGAAGGCGACGTCCGCATCGAGGGAGTGGTCGTCGACTGCACGGACGACGGTCGCGCGGAGCGGATCGACCTGCTGCGCGTCGCGATCTAGGTCTAGCCGCCTGCAGGCGGGATGACCGCCCAGTGGCGGAAGTCCATGTGCTGGGCCGAGACTCGGGCACGCTTCGCCGCGGGCGCGAGGATGGTGATGGCTGCGAAGGGGAAGAACCAGGGGATGTAGGTGTACAGCCAGTAGGTCTGGACGAGTTCGAAGCCGGCGAGGAGGGCGGCGGTGAGGGCGGCGAGCTGGAGCGGGGATTTGCGGCGCGGGACGAACGCGGCCGTGATGGCGCCGAGGACGAGGACGGCTTGGAGGACGCGTTGGAGGAGGTGCAGGTTGGGAAGCCCGCGGGCGTGGTATTGGCGCCAGTCCCACAGGGAGAAGGGTGAGTCTCTGCCGACCTGGAAGGCGATCGTGCGGTCCCAGAAGACGCGGAGCTCGTGCAGCGGGCTCGGCTCGAGCAGAACAACCGAGAACACCGCCACCGAGGCGGCCGCGAACGCGAGCAGGAAGCGCGGCGAGGGGCGCCGGTCGGGGTAGGTCGCCCACAAGGGCGCGACGATGAGCGAGGCGAACTTGCTCCACCCAGACAGCGCCCCGAACACGCCCCGCCCCGCCGGCGAGGACGCAAGCCAGAAGCCGAAGATGAGAAAGCACGGCATGATCGCGTCGTTGGTGTTCGAGTTCGACGCGTACTGGGTGAACGGGTAGGCGGCCCACGCAAACGCGAGCATCGCCGCCAGCCGCGCCCCCCCGAAACGCAACCCGACAAGGAACAACCCGACCATCGACAACAGATCGAACAAGATCGACGTGAAATGCACCGAGGGCAGGCTGTCCCACTTCCCACTCCACCCAAACACCAGGAACCCCGGGATATACGCCTCATACGCCGTCGGCCCATACGTATCGCCTTCCGGGTTGGCCGACTCGCAGCGGCCGTTGGTCTGGACGCGGTCACGGATCTCCCCCGAACTACTCGCAGGCCCACACGCAGGCCGGCTGTCCTCCACCGGGAAATTCCCCCACGGCGCTTGGCCCTGCGACACGATCCGCTGCGCCCCGATCACCCCCGAATAGCCGACATCGATCACATTCGACGCCTCCACGTTCAACCCGACACGAAAGCCGGCGAGGAACACCACCGCGGCAATGAGAAGCCACGTCGGCCACACCGCCCGCGACCCCGACCCGCGTCCGGTGACGCCGACCCAGATCCCGCGCCCGACCACCCAGATGAGCGCCGGATAGAAGAGCGGCACCGCGGTGAACACGTCCCCATGGTTGAAAAACCACAGCGACGCCGTCGGCGACAGCAGCATGATGAGGTCAAGGTTGCGAAGCGACAACGGCCGCCGAAAATTGCCGAGCCCGATCAGGAACGCCGCACAAAACGCACCCCACACCCACGGGCTATTGATCTTCTTCCCCCCAAACGCCCCCGGACTCCCACGCAACATCCCCCACGCAACCTGCGGCCCCGTCCACACACTCACAACCGCCCCACTCGCATCGTCAACCGTCCCCTCCACCACCTCCCCCGCCTTCCCCCACCAAACCTTCACCGTCCACTGATGCGACGACGCGTCAAACGACTCCTCATCCGTAAACCCCGTCCTCGGATAACGCGCAAGCCACGCCCTCGCCTTCCGATCGCGCTCCACGATCCCAAGCGCCTCCCCCTTCGACAACCGAGACACACCCCCCGACGCCACAAACGGCGACTGCACGAGATGACCACGCACGTCATAGACAGACGCAGTAACAGTCGACGCGGCACGAGCGGCAGGCACGAAGGCAAACGCGCAGGCAAGGACGACGAGGAGACGGCGCGCCAACGCCGCCAAGGCTAGATCTTCACTCGGCGTGGTGGTGCCGGAACGACCAGAGCTTGTTGCCGACGAAATTCAGCGGCGTGACGACGACGATCGCGATCGCCTGCCCGACGAGCTTCCCGGCACCGACTGAGATGAGCAGATCCAGCACGAGGAGGTTCGCGCCCAGCGATCCGAGGGAGACGACGAAGAAGCGCATGCCCTGCGCGGCCACGCCGCGGCGGCGGTCGCGAAACGTCCAGAGGCGGTTCCACGTGTAGTTGCTCGTGACGGCGACGAGGAACGACGCCGTGGCCGCGAGGAGGTAGTGCAGCCCGAGATGCAGGAGCAGGGCGTAGATACCGAGGTTGAGCGCGTATCCGACGGCGCCCACGACGCAGAACTTGCCGAGCTGCTCCCAGTTGTGCCGGGCGCGGAGTGCACCGGTGACGCCGACCATGACCGACACGCTACGGTCAGGCCGCGTTCGCCGCAGAGGCGATGAGCGAGGAGCCCGCGGCCGGGACGCGCTCGCGCCGTTCGTCCAGTTCCAGCTCCAGCTCGACCACGTCGCCGTTCGGGGCGACCCACATGTCCACGAGTGTTCCCGCCGGAACGCCGCTGCGTTCGACGTCGGTGCCGAGGAGCGATCGGAACGAGGCGCCGCGCTTGCGGTAGAAGCCGATGTCGTCGAGCAGCATCAGCGCCGAGGCGACGGCAATGACGTCCTCGGCGGGTTGCGACGCGGCGAAGGGCAGGAAGCGCGGCGCCTCGTCCCCGCTCTCCACCACGAAGCCGAGGAGACGGCGCCCGGCAGCGTCGAGCAGGAGGTCGACGGGCCGGCCGAGGAGGATGCCGTGCAGCCGAACGGGAGTGCCGAGCAGACCGGCCGCGGAACGTGACCCCATGGCGACATCCTTCCTATCCGTGTGGACGCTGGGCAAACGTCATCGCCCATCGAACCCCTCGGCGCCGATGAGCGGGACGAACCGGCAGGGCACGGTGCGGACCACCGCCGGGCCTTCCGGCGTCCGCACGACCACTTGGAGGAGCTGCTCCCACCGGTTTCCGACGGGCACGACGAGGCGGCCGCGCATCTCGAGCTGCTCGTACAGCGCCTCCGGCAGGTTCGGCGCCGCGGCCGCGACCGCGATCGCGGCAAAGGGCGCGTGCTCCGGCAGGCCCCGGCTGCCGTCGCCGACGTGCACGTGCACGCGGTCGCCGTACCCTGCAGCGTCGAGCAGCCCGCGCGCGCGGTCGGCGAGCGCCGCGATCCGCTCGATCGAGTGCACCTCGCCGGCGAGCTCGGCGAGGACTGCGGCCTGGTAGCCGGAGCCGGTGCCGACGTCGAGGACGCGTTCCGTGCCGTGCAGCCCGAGCTCCGTGCAGATGCGCGCCACCATGTACGGCTGCGAGATCGTCTGACCCTCGCCGATCGGCAGCGCCGCGTCGGCGTACGCCCGGCGCTGCAGCTCGAGCGGCACGAACACCTCACGCTGGACGCACTCCATCGCGGCGAGCACGCGCTCGTCCGCGATGCCGCGTGCGCGCAGCTGCCGTTCGACCATCGCGTGACGCTCAGCGAGCATCGGCGGTGAGGCCCACGCCGAAGTGCTCGCGCACCGCGGGCGTGATGTCCGTGATGCGGCGAATCTCCGAGCCGATCCCGATCGTCAGCAGCGGAACGGTCGAGTCACCGGCCACGAGCGAGCCGTGGCTTCCGCCGCCCGCGTGGTGGCGCCCGCCGAGATCGGCGAACTCCCACCCTTCGGTCGCCGACACGAGCAGCTCGCCTGCATTCGGGTTTGCCAGCGCCGACCAGGAGCGTGCGAGCGCGTCCGGATGGTCGAGGATCGCTTCATCCCCGGCCGTCTCCCATCCGTCGGCGACAGGACGGAAGCGGAGCTCCTCGCCCGCGCGCCGTGCGACCGCATCCTCGCCCTCGCGGCGCAAGCTCACCTCGACCGACGGCTCCGCGTCCAGCCGCACGGCGAGGGCAGCCACGTCCACGCCCGCGTTCGGGCGCAGATACACCTGCCCGGCCCGGTTCGATGCGGTGACGATGACCTCGCGGTCGAGCAACGCGAACTGCGCCTCCAGTTGTGCGGTGCGATCGACGGTCGTCTGCCCGTGGTCCGACGCGAGCACGACCGCGTAGCGCTCGAGGAACGCGTCGCCGCCGCCGGCCGCATCGAGCAGGCTCTGAATGGCGGCGTCGATGCGTGCGAGCGCGACGTCCTCGGCGCCGTCGGGACCGTGCACGTGCGACGAGTAGTCGAAGTCGGAGAGGTAGTACGCGAGGAAGTCGAAGCCGTCGCGCGTCACGAGCCAGCGTCCGACCGCGGATGCGTACGCGTCGGTCGAGCCGCCTGCGCGGTTGTGCACGGCGAACGGCGCGCCGGTCTGGTCGGACTCGAACAGGCCGTAGAAGTAGAACCGCTTCGGGCCGTACGCGGGCTTCGTCACCCACGGGAGCGTGGGCAGGTAGCGTGTGCGGCCGCGGTAGCACGTGATGTTCACGGCGGCGGCGACGAGACCGGCGTCGTCGATCGCCTCGTACACGGTCGTTGCATCGCGCGAGAGATGCTGGCCGTTGATGTTGTAGATCGTGTCGGTGAGCGATTGCGTGATGCCCGCGGCGCGCACCGCCGAGAACGACGACCCGTACTCGACGATGCGCCGCTCGCCGCGATGCCACCAGACGAGGTGCGGAATGTGATGCACGTCCGGTCCGCCGCCCGTCGCGATCGACGACAGGCACACCGGCGTCAGCGACGGGAACACCGAGGTGCCGCGGCGATAGTCGCCGTGCGCGGCGAGAAACGCGAGCGCGGGCGCGCGACCGTCGGCGGCGCGCTCGAACGCCTCGGGCGTCATCCCGTCGACGACGATCAGAACGACTTTCTTCTTCGGCACTAGTCCTTCGTGAGCGTGCGCAGCCCGGCGTACGTCTCGGGAGCTCGGCGGCGAAGCCGAGCCGCGAGGATGGGGAGCGCGATCGCTTCGAGATAGCCGAGCGCAGGCACCCAGGCCAGGCCGCCGGCGGCGAGCGCAGCTCCCGCGACGATGACGGCGGTCCCGCCGCGCGTACCGCCGCGGCGCAGCGCGCCGCGCACGATCTGTGCGGCGCCGATACCGCCCGCGCCTCCACCGGCACCCGCGGCGACGATGTCTCCCCAGCTGCCTGGTTGCCAGACGTCGATGCCATAGCCGAGCCCCGCGCCGACCGCGGCTCCGAGCACTGCGACAACGACCGCCGCGGCACGAACCGAGCCGGCGATCAGAACGCCGCCGGCGAGACCGAGGCCGGCCGCGACGCCGATCCAGTACCAGGCGCCCATCGTCCGTCAGTCTAGTGACGTACCTCCTGGGGACGATCGCGCGTTGTAGTCGGGATGGACACCGTTCTCATCTTTTTCACGTCTCGCCGCTCGGGGCCTGCGCGGCGCATGGAGAGCCTGCTCGCGCATATCGCCCGCAAGGAGCGCGAGCACCTCACCGTGACGAAGGTCGACGTCGACGAGATGCCCGACATCGCCGCGCGCTTCCGCGTGGACGCTGTGCCGGCGCTCGCACTCGTGCAAGACCGCCGCATCGTCGCGCGTCTGGACGGGCGCGTGACGACACCGCGAATCGAAGAGCTGCTCGACTCGCACCTACACGCGATCGCGTAGGCGGGCAATCACCGCCAGACCGAAGTCGGCGGCGCGCTTGCCGTCGATCACGCGGTGGTCGAACGTGACCGAGACGTTCCCCATTCGCCGGGCGGCGATCTCGCCGTCGCGCACGACCGCGCGATCCTCGATGCGATGGATGCCGAGGATCGCAACCTCGGGATGGTTCAGCAGCGTTGTCGTGAAGAGCCCGGCGGAGCGGCCCGCACTCGTCACGGTGAACGTTCCGCCGCGCAGGTCCTCAGGCGCGAGCGTTCCGGCGTGCGCCGCTTCCGCGAGCCGGCGGACGTCGGCATCGAGCTCTTCGAGCGTCCGCGAGTCGCAGTCGCGCACGACCGGGACGACGAGCCCCTGCTCGGTCTGCACGGCGATGCCGATGTCGTACCGGTCGAGGTAGACGAGGTCGCCGTCCTCGACGCGCGCATTCAGCTCGGGGAACTCCTGCAGCGACGCCGCGCACGCCTTCAACACGAGCGGCACGACCAGCTTCAGGTCGACGCCGGTGAAGTCGCACTCCTCGACCCACGTGACCGTGGGCACCGAGTGCGCCTTCGTCAGGTGCTCGAACATCTGCCGCTTCACGCCGCGCAACGGCTCGCGCCGCCCCTCCTTCGGGCCGGCGGCGCCGCGGATATCCTGCTCGGTGAGTCGACCCTGCGGTCCCGTTCCGACCAGAGTGTCGAGATCGACGCCGAGCTCTTCGGCGAGGCGGCGCACAAGCGGCGTCGCCCGCACCTTCTCCGCCGGCGCCGCAGCGGCGGCAGGCACGTCGCCGTTGCCGATCACGACGAGCACCGTCCCGACCGGAACGACTTCGCCTTCGGCGACCAGGATCTTCGACACGGTGCCGGCCGCGGGCGAGGGGATCTCGACCGTCGTCTTGTCGGTCGCGATCTCGACGAGCGGGTCGTCCTCGGCGATCTCCTGGCCCTCGGCGACGAGCCAGCGCGCGATCTCGCCCTCGGTCAGGCCCTCACCGAGGTCGGGGAGCTTGAACTCATAGCTCACGCGCGGAGTATGGCGTGAACGCCCTTCGCCACGTTGACGACCTGCGTCACGTGCAGGTCGACCGAAACGCTCGCGAGCGCAAGCGCCTCGTTCCGAGACAGAACGAGCTCGCGCTCCATCAGATCGAGCATCGTCTCGGTCGCCACCGCTGCGGCAGCATCGAGATCCTCGTCGAAACCGAAGGCGATCCAGGCGTCGGCGGTTCGCGCGATCGGCATGCGCAGCTCGAGGTCGCTGACATCGAGCGTCAATGCCGCGCGCTCGAGCGGACACTCGATGGCCGTTCCGGATACCTCGCCGTCGCCCTGCGCGCCGTGGCAGTCGCCGGCCATCAGGAGTGCGCCGTCGACCGGGATCGGGAGATAGAGCGTCGTGCCGGCGACGAGCAGCTTGCAGTCGATGTTCCCGCCCCAACGCCGCGGAGGGATCGTCGAGTGCTGTCCCGGCTCGGG
Organism: uncultured Actinomycetes bacterium; assembly: GCA_963744355.1. GTDB lineage: Bacteria > Actinomycetota > Thermoleophilia > Gaiellales > Gaiellaceae > Palsa-739. The sequence continues at coordinate 1,012,276 of CAVUTE010000001.1, read as the reverse complement.
CGGCGACATGCCGATGACGCCGAGGAACGGCGCGGATGGGACGGCGTGCGTGCGCATGCGCCACGTGTCGCCGTCGAGCTGCCATTCGAAGCGCTCGCCGTCCGCGAACGTCTCGCCCCAACCGCGCGGCGTCACCTCGTCGATGCGAACGACAAGGGTCCGGCCTGCTCGTGCGCCGCGCACCTCGAACGGGCCGGCGAGCGCGTGGCCGCCACCCTCCGGCCGCGTCGATTCGTCACCCGGGTCCCAATGCCATCCGGCGTTGAACGCGTGGAACGTGATCGACTCGCCCGGCGCGACCGAGGCTTCCGGCTCGTAGTCGAGGCAGAAGAATCCCTTCACGGCGGCGGCTCCTGGATCCACGCATCCGGCGGCGCGATGAGGACGCGCATGCCGATGCGCCGTCCCTCGTTGTCGCGGAACTCCCAGATCGCGACCGCCTGCTCGTCCCCGCGCAACTCGGGCGCGAACGTCGCCGGCACGTAGCCCGCCTGCAGGCGGCGGTCGGCATCCCAGATCCCGACCGCGTCCGGATCGTGCTTGTTGTCCGGCTCGGGGACAAGCGCCACGCGGCGCCCGGGCGCGAAGGCGTCGTCCTGGATCGCTTCCGAGCGGTGCGAGACACCGGCTACCTTCACCACGAGCAAGCGCGGATCGCGGAACGACATCGCCTCGCCCGTCGCCGCGTTGCGCAGCCAGAAGCCCGACTCGCCGGGCTCGAGCCAGATGCGCAGGCGCTCAGAACTAGAACTCGAGGAGTCGCCGGACTGCATGGGAGATTCGCTCGACCGACGGCATGTACGCGTCTTCGATCTTCCAGTACGGATAGGGGACGTCGAAGCCGGTGACGCGCAGCACGGGCCCGCGTAGATCGAGGATGGCCTTCTCGGCGAGGATCGCGGCGAGCTCGGCGCCGAAGCCGACCGTCCGCGGCGCCTCCTGCACGATGACCACGCGGCCCGTCTTCCCGGCCGAGGCGAGGAGCGCCTCCTCGTCCAGCGGACGCAGCGAGCGCACGTCGAGCACCTCGCACGAGGCCTCGCCCTGCAGCGCCTCCGCCGTGCGCAAGCACACGGGGACCATGGCGCCATAGGCGACGAGAGTGACGTCGGTTCCCTCGCGTGCGATACGCGCCTTGCCGAGCGGGACGACGTGCTCGCCGTCCGGAACGTCACCGCGCTCGGTGCGATAGATCAGCTTCGGCTCCAGGATCACCACCGGATCCGGGTCGCGGATCGCAGCCGCGAGCAGCCCCTTCGCGTCCGCCGGCGTCGACGGGATCGCAACTTTGATTCCCGGCGTGTGCACGTAGTACGTCTCCGGGGAGTCGTCGTGCAGCTCCGGAGCGCGCACTCCGCCGCCATACGGCATGCGCACCGTGATCGGGAACTCCATCGTCCCGCCCGTGCGCCACCGATAGCGGCCCACGTGCGTGATCAGCTGATCGAGACACGGATACGAGAACGCGTCGTACTGCATCTCGCACACCGGCCGCCACCCCGCCATGCACAAGCCCACAGCAGCGCCGAGGATCCCGGCCTCCGCCAGCGGCGTGTCCACGCAGCGGTTCTCGCCGAAGCGGTCGCGCAGCCCCGCCGTCGCGCGGAACACGCCGCCGGCACGACCGACGTCCTCACCGAGCACCATCACGGAGTCGTCGCGCGCGAGCTCGACGTGGAGCGCGTCGTTCACCGCCTCGACGAGCAGCTTCTCAGTCAATCCAGCCCTCCCGCAGATTCGGCGGCGGAATGACGTACGCGTTCTCGAACAGCAGCTCGGGATCGGGATCGGGCTCCGCTTCAGCGGCGGTGATGCCTGCGCGCATCGAGTCCGCCGCCTCCGCCTTGATCCCGGACTCGAGCTCGTCGCCGAGAACGCCGAGGCGGCGGAGGTAGCGCTCGTATCGGCCGAGGCATTCGTTCTTCTTCTCCTGCTCGACGCGCTCCAGATCGATGTACATGCGCGGATCGTCCGCGGTCGCGTGCGGCGCGGCGCGATACGTCACCGCCTCGATGAACGACGGGCCCTCACCGGCACGTGCACGCTCGACGGCCTCGCGCGTCGCCTCGTACACGGCGAGCACGTCCCCCCCGTCGACGCGCGTGCCCGGCATGCCGTAGCCGACCGCTTTGTCCGCCAGCGTCTCGGCGTGCGTCTGCGCCGACACCGGCGTCGAGATCGCCCACTGGTTGTTGTTGCAGAAGAGGATGAGCGGTGCCTGCATGACGCCGGCGAAGTTCGCGCCTTCGTGGAACGCGCCCTCGCTCGTTGCGCCGTCGCCGAAGTACACGATCGCGCACGCGCTTTCGCCCTTCAGCTTCTTCCCCCACGCGAGCCCTGCGGCATGCGGGACGTGCGTCGCGATCGGCACGCAGATCGACGCGACGTTGTACTCCGACGGGTTCCACCAACCGGCGGGATGGCCGCGCCACCAGTGCAGCACCGTCGCGGGCGGCATCCCGCGCAACAGGCCGATCGCCGACTCGCGGTAGCTCGGAAAGATCCAATCCTCGCGCGCGAGCGCGTGCACCGAGCCGGCCTGCATCGCCTCGTGATTCCAGAAGATCGCGTACGTCCCGATGCGGCCCTGCCGGTGGTAGACGAGCGAACGCTCGTCGTACGTGCGCAGCAACACCATCGAGCGGTAGAGGTCGAGCAGCTCCTGCTCGCCGACACCGTCGAGCTCCCGGTCCTCGTCGATGACCCGGCGGAGCTCGGGCTCGCCGTGTGCAACTTGTGCCATCAGATCGGAAAGCCTAATGGCGCTAGACGAACACGGAGACGGCGCTCCGTTCGGCCTCGAACACCGCCTCCACCACGTCGCCCAGATCCTCGCCGTCGGCCTGCAGCGGCATCGGGTCGTCGCACACGATCTCCACGCGGTCGAGGTCGTGCCCGTACAGCGTGTTCCGCCGCCCGTGGGTGTGCCCGGAGAGGATCTCGAACGCGAACGGGACGAGCGAGCGCCGCCGGACGCGCACGGGAGCGACAAGGTCGAGGCCGAGCTCGAACTGCGCCTCCGACGCGATGGGCAGCGGCAGCCGCTTCATGTACGTGTACGGGCTGCCGTTGGCGACGAACGCGAAGGCCGCACGCCCGAAGTCCTTCACCTCGAGCGCCGGTTCCATGTGCCCGCGCCGAGCGCCGAGCGATCGGACGACCGAGATCGCGAAGGCGAGGTCGCCTGGACGCTTGCCCTCGTCGCTTCGACCCATACGGTCGACGCGCCGGACCGCCTCGGCATCGAGCCCGACTCCGGCGGCGAATGCGAAGCGGCGGCCGTTGACGCGGCCGACGGTGATGCGGCGCGTCCGTTTGGTCTCGAGCGTGACGGCGAGCCGACGTGCAGCGGCGATCGGGTCGTGCGGCATGCCGAGTGCACGCGCAAGGACGCTCGTCCCTCCACCCGGCAGGAAGCCGATCGGCACGTCGCGCACGAGCCCGTTGAGCGCCTCGTTGAAGCCGCCGTCGCCGGAGAAGACAATGATCGCCTCGGCTCCGCCGTCGACCGCTGCGGTGACGAGCTCCGTCGCGTGGCCCGGACGCTCCGTGAGCTGAACGGTGAGTTCGATGACACGCTGAAGCTCGGCCTGCACGGCCGCGAGCTTCGCCTGCGTGACGTGCGTGGCGAACGGATTGACGACCAGCGTGACGGGAGTCAGACCGTCAGTGAATCACGACGGCGCCGTGCGAGAGCACGCCGCCGAGCCATGCGCCGTGAGACCAGTCGAGCCGGAAGACGTCCCGCCGGCCACCGTCGACCGCGAGCGCTGTGAAATGGACTCGATTCCCGAAGGCAAGGCCGATGCCGCTGATACGCACCGACCGGGACGCCCAGCGCATCGACGTGAGCCGAAGCGCCCGGAAGACCGGCGTTCCGCCGCGCACGAGCACGATCTTGTTCCCCGGCCCGGCGGCGAAGTCGACCCGGAAGCTTCCGGCCGGCGTCACGCCGAGCGCGTGGACGAACCGGTAGCGCACCGCACGAATGCCCGCGACGCCGCTGAGGCCGGCGCCTGGAACGACCTCGGGCGAGAGCGCCTGGCCGGAAGGCGGTTGATCCGCGAAAGCGGGTGCGGCGAGCGCAAGCGCGGCGACCACGACGAGAGCGAGGCGCATCTCGCCCGGGGCATTCCCACTTACGGCGTTGCGTAACCGCGCATGCCGTCGACGAGGAGCGCGGTGAAGCGGTCGGCGAGCCCGTCGGTGTCGGGGCCGGGCCGGAGCCAGGTGTATGCCCAGTTCACGGCCGAGAGCGCGAGGAGCGCGGCGGTGGCGTCGTCGAGGTCGGTGCGCAGCTCGCCGCGTTCGCGGCCCTCGCGGAAGAGCGCGCGGAACCGCTCCTCGTACCGCCGCCGCTCGGCGATGAACTCGTCCCGGCGCTCGCCTTCGAGGTAGCGCCACTCCCGGATGAAGACGGTGGCCACGTCGAGCTGCTCCGAGACGACGCGTAGGTGCGCCCGCAAGGCAGCGCGGATGCGGTCGACAACCGGGCCTTCGTCCGGAACGGTGTCGAGCCCGGCGTGGAACGCAGTCGCGCCCTCGCTCGCCACCGCCCAGAGAAGGTCGGCCTTCGACTCGATGTGGGCGTAGAGGGAGCCCTTCTGGACGCCGAGGGCCTGGGCGAGGTCGCCGATCGAGGTGCCGTGGTACCCCTTCTCGGCGAAGAGCCGGGCGGCGGCGCGGGTCAGCTCGGTCCGGCGGGCGCTCATCTAGACTTAGGCTAACGATCGTTCGGTCCGAAGGGAGCCATGGCTGCCGTAGAGATACCCCACGATGAGCAGGCATTTCTCGCGTACGTCCAGGCCGGCGGCCAGGTGGAGACGGCCGACTGGATGCCGGACGACTACCGGGCGAAGCTCGTGAAGTTCATCGAAATGCACGGCAATTCCGAGCTCATGGGCGTCCTGCCCGAGCGCGAGTGGATCCTCCGTGCGCCGACGCTCCAGCGCAAGCTCGCGCTGACGGCGAAGGTGCAGGACGAGGTCGGGCACGCGCAGCTCATCTACCGCGTCGTCGAGGACCTCGGCAAGCCGCGCGAGCGCTGCCTCGCCGATCTCGTGGACGGGAAGGCGAAGTTCCACAACGTCTTCCATTACCCGACGAAGACCTGGGGCGACGTCGGCGTCATCGCATGGCTTGTCGACGCCGCGGCGATCATCAGCCAGAAGGCACTGCTCAAGTGCTCGTACGCGCCGTACGCGCGGATCATGAAGAAGATCTGCTGGGAGGAGTCGTTCCACATCCTCCACGGCCGCGACGTCATCCTCGCAATGGTCACCGGAACGCCTGCGCAGTTCGAGCTCGTGCAGGAGGCGCTCAACCGGTGGTGGGGCCCGTTGATGCAGTTCCACGGCAACCCGATCCCGAAGGAAGAAGATCCGATGTACCTGTGGCGCATCAAGTCGCAGGGGAACGAGGAGGCACGCCAGCAGTTCCTCGAGGGCTACGTGCCGCAGATCTTGGAGCTCGGCCTGACGGTTCCCGATCCGAAGCTGCGCCGTCGCGACGACGGCACATGGGAGTACGGCGAGCCGGACTGGGACGAGCTCATGCACGTCGTCACCGGGCACGGGCCACGGACGGAGGAGCGGCTCGCGTTCCGCCGCCGGTTCCTCGACCAGGAGCAGTGGGTGCGCGACGCGGTTCTCGCCGCATGATCTACGAGGTCTTTCGCCGAGAACGGAAAGGGCAGGCGTTCGAGCACGCCGGCTCGGTCGTCGCGCCCGACACGGAGTTCGCGGAGGCGTGGGCGCGCGAGCAGTACGGCCGCCGCGGCGAGTCGGTTGCGCTGTGGCTCGTCCCGCGCGACGCCATCCACGACGTCGAGGACTGGGCGGACGAGTTCGACCTCAAGTACCGACGCGTCGACGGCTACTCGATAAAGGCGCGTTTGAAGGAGGCGCGTGAACGAGCTGCTGCTCGGGCTGGCTGACGACGAGCTCGTCATCGGCTGGCGCGACTCGGAGTGGACGGGCATTGCGCCGCTGCTCGAGGAGGACGTCGCGTTCTCGTCCATCGCGCAGAACGAGATCGGTCACGCGCGCGCCGTGTACGAGCGGCTCACCGACGACGCGGACGCGCTCGCGTTCGACCGGCCGCTGAAGGAGTACCGCTGCGCGCCGCTCGTCGAGCTGCGCCTGCTCGACTGGGGCCGCACGATCGCGCGGCGCTGGTTGTACGAGGTCGCGGACGAGATCCGCATCACCGCATTGATGGAGGCTCCCGACGTCGGCGGGCTCGCGGCGAAGATCAACCGCGAGGAGGCCTATCACCGCATGCACGCGGAGATGTGGCGCGAGCGGCTGTGCGACGAGCCGCGCTTCCGCGACGCGGTGACGGAGCTGTGGCCGTACGCGCTCGGCGTCGTACTCCCCGCGCAGCGCGAGGAGCTCGCGGCGCGCGCCGGCCTCGAAGAGGTCGAGGCGGTCGAGCGAGGCACGCACACGGATGACTTCGCGCCGCTGTGGGACGAGATGACGATGGTGCGCCGGTCGGCGCCGGTCGGTTCGCAATGGTGACCGCCGAGCAGGTCTGGGCGGCGCTCGAGGAGATCCCCGATCCGGAGATCCCGGTCGTGTCGCTCGTCGACCTGGGCGTCATCCGTTCGGTCGACGTCTCGGACGGACATGTCCACGTGGAGTTCACGCCGACGTTCCTCGGTTGTCCGGCGCTCGAGTTCATGAAGCGCGCGATCGAGGACAAGGTGCCCGGCGTGAACGTCGAAGTCATCCAGGACGACTCGTGGTCGACGGACAAGATCACGCCCGCCGGACGCGAAAAGCTGCGCTCCGCCGGGCTCGCACCGCCCGCTCCGCGGCTCGTGCAGATCCAGTCGCAGGTCCACCGCTGCCCGTACTGCGGCTCGACGGACACGAAGCTCGAGAACATCTTCGGCCCGACGCCATGCCGATCGCTGCGTTACTGCGAAAGCTGCCGGCAGCCGTTCGAGCAGTTCAAGACGATCTAGACGGATCGCACTCAAAACGCGTCTACTGGAGCGGAATCAGGCTGATTTGAGGTCTTCGGACAAGGCGCCAGCGTCTTGATGCCCCGTTGCTCCCGGAAGTGGCGGGCCGCGATCGCCTTGCGAAAAAACGCGTGGCATGTTTGCTTGTCTTACGCCGTCGGCCACGCTGGAATACGATCGCCGCGTCCCTGCAAAAAAAGGAGCGGCCCGTGGCGATCGCGTACGTTCAGGAGTTCACGATCCAGGACGGCAACACGAGCACGACCAATTACGACGCGGTCAACTCCGCGCTCAACCTGCAAGAGGCCCCCGACGGCCTTCTCATTCACACCGCCGGATTCGACCACGACGCCGGGGTTTTTCGCATCTTCGACGTCTGGGAGACGCGCGAGCAGGGCGAGAAGTTCTTCAACGAACGCCTCAACCCGATCGTCGAGCCCATGGCTGCCGCGGCGATGCAGGATCCCAACAGTGACTTCGCGCCGCCGAGCCGCGAAGGTTGGTACGAGCTGCATGACTCGGTGACGGGCTGACCGAACGGTCGCTCCGCAGCGTCTTCGGCGAGAGATCCAGGGCCGGGACGCCCCCGGCCCTGGATGCACTCGCGGTACGTGGGACTCAGCCGGCGTCGAGCCCGACGTTCAGGCTCGGGTACCGCGACGTCAGCAGCGAGTAGTACGCCCCCGCCTGGATGTGGTACCGGATCGTGAAGGCGAGAAGGTTGCGCATCCCCTCCGGCATGCGGCCGAGGAAGAGGCACATGAACCAGCCGAAGAATACGAGGATGTTCACGAGGTAGTTCATGACCGACGAGATGACGAGCGCCGGGATCGCAAGGAGGATCCGAAAGAAGATGGTCAGCCGGCTTTGCGCAACAGGAGGCGCGATCTCGATATCGACCGGGTAGCTCGAGCTGCCGTCGAACGGCGGGTACGGATCGGCGGCGAGCTGGATGTACGCGACCACATGCGTCTGGTAGCGGAGGTAGCGCGCCATGAAGTCGTGGAACCCCGCCGGCACGCGTCCCATGACGAGCGCCGCGAACCAGGAGAGGATGAGCACCACCGCGTTGGCGATCCCCCACAACACGAGCCAGATGAAGTGCGGGATCGCGAGTAGGAGCCGGAAGAAAACAGTGAGCCGGTTGCGCCGAAGATCGTCGGTGACGACGAGCCGGATCGGATGTGGCTCCATCGCGGCCCGAGTGTACGCTCTTGTTCGGATATGACCATCGAGATCCTGTACTGCCCCGTCTGAAGCGGCTACGACCGACGGGCCGCGAGTCTCGCGGCCGAGCTACGGGAACACGGTTACGCCGCCGCCGCCCGCGAAGGCGCGAAGAGCCAGTACGACGTGATCGCCGACGGCGAGACGATCTACTCGAAGGAACAGGAGCACCGCTTCCCCGAGGACGGGGAAGTGGTCGCGCTCCTCAGTTCCCGCTGAAGCTCGCGGGGCGCTTCTCGGCGAACGCGGCGACGCCCTCGTGGAAGTCGTTCGTCTGCACCGCCGCGGCCTGCAGCTGCGCTTCGAGCTCGAGCTGCTCCTCGAGCGTCGCGTGGTCGGCGTTGTCGAACAGGCGCTTGGTCATCCCGACCGCCCGCGTCGGCATCGCCGCATAGCTCGCGGCGAGCTCGGCCGCCCGCGCGGCGAACGCCTCCGCCTCGACCACCTCCGAGACGAGCCCCCACGCGTGGGCTTCTGCCGCGGTCAGCCGGCGGTTGGACGACATCCACTCGAATGCGCGCGGCGCACCGAGCAAGCGGTGGATGAAGTACGTGCCGCCCGAATCGGGCACGAGGCCGATGCCGATGAACCCGGGCACGAAGATGGCGCTGTCGGCGGCGATACGGATGTCGCACGCACACGCGAGCGAGAGTCCGGCGCCGGCGCACGGGCCGTTCACCGCCGCGATGACCGGCTTGCCGAGCGCGCGGATGGCGAGCACGTTCGGGTGGTACGTCGCCCGCAGGCTGTCGCCGACATTCGGCATGTCGGTGAACTCCTTCAGGTCCTGACCAGCGGAGAAGCCGCGGCCGGCGCCGGTGATGACGACGGCCCGCACCTCAGGCTCGCGCGCCTCCTTCAACGCATCGCGCAGGCCGGCGTGGAGCGCGCGGTTGAACGCGTTCATCACGTCGGGCCGGTTGAGCGTGATCGTCTGGACCGCGCCTTCGTGCGTTACTTCGACCTCGGCCATGCGTCGGAATCTATCCGGCTGCGACGATCGACGCAGCGAGGCCGGACAACGCCGTGAAGTCGGCGGCCGTCATCTGGTCGCCGGGTAGCCGGGTACTGAATCAGCGGCCTGTGAAGTCCGGCTTCCGCTTCTCGAGAAACGCCTTCAGCCCCTCTTCGGCGTCCGCGGATGCGCGCGCTAGGAAGAACGAGCGCCGCTCGAGCTCCACGCCGGCAGCGAGTGGCGACTCGAAGGCCTGGTCGACTGCCTCCTTCGCCAGCCGGACGGCGATCGGGCCCTTCGCGGCGATCTCACTCGCGACGCGCTTAGCCTCCTCCAGCCACGCCTCCTTCGCGACGACGCGCGCGACGAGACCGTGTGCGAGCGCCTCCCGCGCGGACAGCATCCGGCCGGTGAGGATCATGTCCATCGCGATCGCCTTGCCGACGGCGCGCGTCAGGCGCTGCGTGCCTCCCGCGCCGGGCAGCACGCCGAGGTTGATCTCGGGCTGTCCGAACTTCGCCGTCTCGGACGCCACGATCAGGTCGCAGAGCATCGCAAGCTCGCAACCGCCACCCAGGCAGAAGCCCGACACGGCGGCGACGATCGGCGTTCGCACCTCGCGGATCGCGTCCCAGCGGTCGAGGCGCCGGTTCTCGTACAGGCTGACCGGCGTCGCCGACGAGAGCTCGCCGATGTCTGCGCCGGCCGCGAACGCCCGCTCGTTGCCGCCGAGCACGATGGCGCGAATCTCCGAATCGGCGTCGAGCTCGCCGAGCGCCAAGACGACGGACTCCATCAACTCGCCCGAAAGCGCATTGAGCGCCTTCGGCCGATTCATGAGCACGATGCCGACGCGGCTGTCGCGCTCGACGAGAACGTTAGGCTCCGCCACGTGTACGACGAGTTTACGAGTATCGAGCTCGACCGGCCCGAGAAGTGGATCCTGCGGATCACGCTGCGCAACCCCGGCAAGCTGAACGCCGTGGGGAGTGAGGCGCACGGCCACCTCGCCGCCGTGTGGCAGACGGTCGATCGCGACCCGGACACGCGCGTCGTCCTTGTCCGCGGCTCCGACGGCTCCTTCAGCTCCGGCGGCGACCTCGACCTCGTCGAGGACATCGCGACGAACTGGGAGACGCGACTCCGCGTGTTCCACGAAGCACGCGACCTCGTCTACAACATCGTGAACTGCAGCAAGCCGATCGTCTCGGCGATCGATGGCCCGGCGGTCGGCGCGGGCCTCGCGGTCGCGCTGCTCGCGGACATCAGCATCGCCGCTCCATCGGCGCGCATCGTCGACGGCCACACGCGGCTCGGCGTCGCAGCCGGCGACCACGCCGTCATCGTGTGGCCCCTGCTCTGCGGGCTGGCGAAGGCGAAGTACCACCTGCTTCTGTGCGAGCCGATCGACGGAGTGGAGGCGGAGCGCATCGGACTCGTCTCACTGTGCGTCCCGGCCGACGAGCTCGAGGAGCGTGCGCTCGAGATCGCGCGCAGGCTCGCGGCGGGATCGCAGGCAGCGATCGCACACACGAAGCTCGCCCTCAACAGCTGGCTGCGCGCTGCGGGGCCGGCCTTCGACGCGTCACTCGCGCTCGAGTTCCTCGACATGACCGGCCCCGACGTTTCCGAAGGCGTCGCCGCCGTCCGCGAACGCCGGCCGCCTGAGTTCAGCTGAGCTCGACGAACTGGACCGCCGGCTGCGGGAAGCCGCGCTTGTACGCGTCCTTGCCGGAAGCCATGAACTCCTCACTGCGCACGGCAGCGTCGAACGCTGCCTTGTCGGCGAAATCCCACTCGGCGTAGTACGCATGCTTCGGCTCGCCCATGGGCGCGCCTGTCACCTTTCCGTAACGAAAGACGCCGCCCGGCACGCGTTTGCACAGTTCGACATGCTCCGCGTACGACTCCGACTCGGGCTCTTCCTCGTACAACACGATGACGCGGTACATTCGGGGTCCTTTCAGTCGCTCACAAAAGGAGACTAGACGCATGGCGGGAGAGATCGTTCACATCGAGATTCCGGCGACGAACGTCGATCGCGCGCAGGGGTTCTGGAGCGGCCTCTTCGGGTGGGAGTTCGGCGGATCGGTCATGGAGGGGTTCGACTACCGCATGGCGCGCATCAACGACACGTCGGGCGCGGCGCTCATGCAGTCGGAAGAGCCGGGACATCCGAACTACTACTACGACACGCCTGACATCGACGCGTCGATTACGAAGGTGAAGGACCTGGGCGGCGAGGCAGGGGCAAAGACGCCCGTCCCGACGCACGGCTGGTTCTCTGCCTGCACGGACACCGAGGGGAACGCCTTCTTCCTCTGGCAGAACGACACGAACGCTGCCTAACTCCTGCGGTCGAGCACGCGCAGAGCCTTTCCTTCGCTGCGCGGGATCGACCCCGGTTCCACCACCTCGACGCGCGCGCTCAATCCGAGCGCGCGCTCGAGCTTCTCCCGCACCGGAGCGGAGTCGACAGCGCCCTCGACCTGCACCGTCAGCTCGTCGAGACGATCGCGCCGCTCGACGACGAGCTGATAGTGCGGTGCGAGCCCGTCGAACGCGAGCAGCACGCGCTCGATCTCGCTCGGGAAAACGTTGACGCCGCGGATGATGAGCATGTCGTCGGTTCGCCCTTTCACGCGCGACATGCGCGCGAACGTGCGGCCGCACGCGCACGGTTCGCGCGTGACCGATGCGAGGTCGCCCGTCCGGTACCGCAGCAACGGCATCGCCTCCTTCGTGAGCGTCGTGAACACGAGCTCGCCGACCTCGCCCTCGGGAACCCCCGAGCCGGTGTCCGGGTCGATGGTCTCGACGAGGAAGTGGTCCTCGTTGACGTGTGCGCCGTGGAGACCTTCGAGACACTCCGCGGACACGCCCGGCCCGACGATCTCCGACAGTCCGTAGACGTCGAGCGCCGTCAAGTTGAGCGCTTCCTCGATCGCCCCGCGGATCCGCTCCGTCCACGGCTCGGCGCCGAAGAGCCCGGCGCGCAGCTTCAACCGGCCGGCGTCTTCGACGTGGTCGGCGATCGCGAGCGCGTAGCTCGGCGTGCAGCAGAGAATCTCCGCGCCGAGATCCTCGAGCAGCTGCGCCTGCCGCGGCGTGTTCCCGCTCGAGGCCGGCACGACGGTGCAGCCGAGCCGCTCGGCGCCGTAATGGAATCCGAGACCTCCGGTGAAGAGCCCGTACCCGTAGGCGATGTGCACGAGCGTTCCCTGGCCGCCGCCGGCCGCGGCGATCGCTCGGGCGCAGCAGTCCGACCACAGCGACAGGTCGTTCGCGGTGTACGCGACGATCGTCGCCTTGCCGCGCGTGCCCGACGAGGCGTGGATGCGAACGCACTCGTCGCGCGGGACTCGCAGCATCCCGAACGGGTACGCCTCACGTAGGTCGGCCTTCGTCGTGAACCGCTGCTCGCCCAGAGCCTCCAGCTCGATGCCGAAGCGCTCGCGCAGCCGCGTGCGCTGCAGCTGCTCCAGCTCGGAGCGCGGCATGGTCTCCAACTCAGGCTGGAAGATCACAGGGCGTTAGATTAGGCCCGTGTCGGGAGGGACGCTCGCAACGGGGCTCGCGATCGCCGCAGGTCTGGCAGGCTCGGTGCAGGTGGCCGTGATGTCGCGCCTGGGAGAGCGGATCGGCGTCGGCGAGGCCCTCGGCTTCGCGACGCTGGCGACTGCCGTCCTCGCATTCGTCGGGCTGCTGCTCGTGCGCCGCAGCGTGACCGGCTACGAGCGTGCGCTCCACCAGCCGTGGTGGATGCTCAGCGGCGGCTTCCTCGGCCTGCTCATCATCTTCACGGTGACCTACGCTGGACCGCGCATCGGCGTGACAGCGACGGTCGGGATCCTCATCGCCGGCCAGCTCGCGATGGGCGCGGCGATCGATCGCTTCGGCCTGTTCGGCTCGCAGAAGATCCTGCTGCACTGGCCGCGTCTCGCGGGCATCGTGCTCCTCGCGGTCGGCGCAGCGCTCTCGCTGCGCAAGTCGTAGCTACAGGCGGAACGGATTCGCGGGCTTGGAGCCCGTCGAGACGAGGACGCCCTTCGTCTCGAGATAGAGCTCGAGCGTGTCGATCGAGAGCTCGCGGCCGAAGCCGGACTGCTTGTACCCACCGAACGGGATCCCCGGGAACGCGGTGTACGGCGTGTTGATGCCGACCATGCCTGCCTGGATCGCGCGCGCGACGCGGTGGCCCCGCGCCGGATCGCCGGTCCACACCGTTGCGAAGAGGCCGTACTTGACGTCGTTCGCAATGCGGATCGCATCCGCCTCGTCCTCGAACGGAATCGCGACGACGACCGGCCCGAAGATCTCCTCCTGCGCGACGACCATCTCGTTCGTCACGCCGGCGAGCACGGTCGGCTGGTAGAACGCGCCCTTGCCGTCGGCGGGGCCGCCGCCGGCGACGACCTCGACGCCTTCCGCGCGTCCGCGCTCGACGAAGCCGTGCACGCGATCGCGATGCGCGGTCGAGATGAGCGAGCCGATCTGCGTCTCCGGGTCGAGCGGGTCGCCGACCTTGAGCTGCTGGACGTATGCGGCGAAGCGCGAGACGAAGTCGTCGTAGATCGACGCTTCGACGAGGACGCGCGACCGCGCCTCGCAGCTCTGTCCGGCCGCGTAGTAGATCGACCATACGGAGCTCGGGATCGCATCGTCGAGATCCGCGTCCGCGAAGACGAGGTTCGGGCTCTTCCCGCCGAGCTCGAGCGTGACGCGCTTGATCGGGTCGGAGCAGAGCCGCATGATCTCGGCGCCCGTTTTCGTCGAACCGGTGAACGCGACCTTGTCGACGCCCGGATGCTTGACGAGATACGAGCCCGTCGTCGGCCCGTCGCCGGGAACGATGTTGATCGCACCGGCCGGGAACCCGACTTCAGTCGCGAGCTCCGCGAGGCGCAGGACGCTGAGCGGCGTCTGCGGATCCGGCTTCAGCACGACGGCGCAACCGGCGGCGAGCGCAGGCGACAACTTCCACGTCGCCATCAGCAGCGGGTAGTTCCAGGGAACAATCTGCGCGCAGACCCCGACCGGCTCCTTCAGCGAGTACGTGAGGAGCGAGCCGCCGATCGGATTCGACCGCCCGGCGATGGAGCCGACGACGGAGGCAAAGAAGCGGAAGTTCTCGGCGGCGCCGGCGACCTCAGCCTTGACCGACGAGATCGCCTTGCCGACGTTGCGCGACTCGAGCTCGGCCAGCTCGGCGCGGTTCGCCTGGATCGCGTCGGCTAGGGCCTGGAGCAGGCGCGCCCGCTCGGTCGGCGACGTTCGCCCCCAGGCTCCGTCGAGCGCACCGCGGGCCGCTTCGACCGCACGGTCGACGTCGGCCTCGCCGGCCATCGCGGCCCGGCCGAGGGGGTCGCCCGTGGCGGGCTCGATCAGGTCCCGGAGCTCACCGGAAGCGGCCTCGGCCGTCTCGCCGCCGATGAAGAGCCCGTGATCGTTGCCCGTAGCGACGGCCATCTAAGGGGAAAATAGCGGTTGACCTCGTCCGCCGTAGCAGCCACACTTGGATCCGAGAACGGCCCTGAACGTTTGGCGACGTCGATGAAAGGCCAGGTATTGGATCCAATGGGCACGATTCAAGTGGAAGCCGCACGGATCCCCGACCGCGACCAGCTACTCGCCTTGCTGCGCGAGCACGGTCTCAAAGCGGAGCCGGAGAACGAGGTCGGCATCGTCGTCCCGAATCAGGACGGCGACGGCGAGGTCTTCTCGACGGTCGAGGAGCTGATCATGAACGTCGGCGCGTTCTTCGTGCCGATCAAGCACGAAAACGTGATCTACATCCGCCCGCCCGTCGGCTAAAGCCCAGCACGAAATCTTTGATTTCGCGCTGAGGAGGTACCGCTTCGCGGAGCGGACGCGGGCAAAGCCCGCGTCCTCTTATGAGCTTGAGCGACGGTCTGGTTCCGCGCGTACGGTCGCGCTGACGCGGGACCGCACGCTGGTGCGGCCTCCGCTAACGCTGCGCGTTAACTCCGGCCCGTGGTCGGAGCACTCGGCGGGCGTTCAAAGAGTGCAGCCTGACCTTGACCCACGCCGACGCACAAGGTTGCGAGGCCATAGCGGCCGCCGCGGCGGCGCAGTTCGTGCAGGAGCGAGACGACGAGGCGCGCGCCGCTCATGCCGAGCGGATGGCCGATGGCGATCGCGCCGCCGTTGACGTTCACCTTCGCCTGGTCGAGGCCGAGCTCGCGGATGACGGCGAGGCTTTGTGATGCGAACGCTTCGTTCAGCTCGACGAGGTCGAGCGCACCGGCGTCGACGCCTGCGCGTCCGAGCAGCTTGCGCACCGCGGGGACCGGCCCGATGCCCATCACGCGCGGATCGACGCCGGCGACCGCGCTGCCGACGAAGGTCCCGAGCGGTTCGACGCCGAGGTCGCGCGCCCGCTCTTCGGATGCGATGACGAGCGCGGCGGCACCGTCGTTGATGCCGGACGAATTGCCCGCGGTGACGGTCCCGCCTGCGCGGAACGCGGGCTTCAGCGCCGCGAGCTTCTCGAACGTCGTGTCCGGACGAGGATGCTCGTCGCGCACGACGTCGCCGACCGGCATGAGCTCTTCGTCGAAGCGCCCCGCCTCCGCGGCGGCGGCCCATCGCTGCTGCGAGGCGAGTGCGAACGCGTCCTGGTCCTCGCGTGAGACGCCGTACTGCTCGGCGACGTTCTCGCCCGTCTCGCCCATCGACTCGAGCGGGAACATCGCCTCCATCTTCGGGTTCGGGAACCGCCAGCCGAGGTGCGTGTCGTAGACGGTGACGTTCCCGCGCGGGAATGCCTTGTCCGGCTTCGCGAATGCGTACGGCGCGCGCGACATCGACTCCACGCCGCCGGCGACGAACAGGTCGCCGTCACCGGCCATCACCGCGTGGCAGGCAGCCGCGACCGCGGTGAGGCCGGACGCGCACAACCGGTTCACCGTCACGCCCGCGACCGATTGCGGCAGCCCTGCGAGCAGGGCGCCCATGCGCGCGACGTTGCGATTGTCCTCGCCCGCCTGGTTGGCGCAGCCGAAGTAGACGTCTTCGATCTCGTTCGCGTCCACACCCGAGCGCGCAACAGCCTCGGCGATCACGAGAGCGGCGAGATCGTCAGGGCGCTCGCCCGAGAGCGCGCCGCCGTAGCGCCCGATCGGCGTACGCACGCCGGACAAGATGACCGCGCGGCTCATTCAACCCATTCAATCTGAATGCCCGAGTGCGCCCGCTCCAGGAGCTCACGCACCGCCTGGCGACCTTCGTCGCCGTAGTCGAGCGTCAGGTCGTTCACGTACATCTCGATGAAGCGGTCGCCGCGCACGTCGTCGAGGCCGCGGCCGAAACCGAGCGCGTACTCGAGCGCCTCCTCGCGATTGGCGAGGGCAGCGTCGATCGACTCGCGCAGGATCGCGGAGACCTCGCGCATCCCGTCGTGCGCCGAGATCGCGACGAACGGTGTTCACACCGAGCGGAAGCGGCAGCCCCGTCTCGAGCAGCCACCACTCGCCGAGGTCGAGGCACTTCGCGACGCCGGAGTCGGCGTACGTGAGCTGCCCCTCGTGGATGATGAGGCCGACGCGCGAGCGGCCGGACGCGACCTCGTCCATGATCTGGTCGAACGGCATGACGCGGCAGGCGAACTCGCCGCCGAGCGCCAACTGCAGGACGAGGAACGCGGTCGTGAGCTTGCCGGGGACGAGGATCTCCTCGTTGCGGAGCTCGTCGAGCGACAACCTCTCGCGCGCGACGACGATCGGCCCATAGCCCGAGCCGAAGCTCGCCCCGTGTGGAAGCAGCGCGTACCGCTCGTGTACGAGCGGATACGTGGCGGCCGACATCGCCGTCACTTCGAGCCGTCCTTCGAGCGACCACTCGTTGAGGCTCTGGATGTCCGCGACCACGGGCTCGAACTCGAAGCCGCGGCGATCGACGGTTCCCGAGGCGAGCCCCCAGAACATGAAGGCATCGTCCGGATCAGCGCTGAAGCCCACGCGCACCAACATGGGTGCGAACTATCGACGATGCGCTATGCCGTGCGCCCGAAGAACCACGCTTCGAGCGGCTTCAGCAGCTCGTCGCGGGTGAAGGGCCGCAGGTGCTCGGCCCGGCCGTCGGCTTCCGACACGGTGAGGTCGTCCTCGAGCGCGCAGTTCGCCTGCTCGAGCGCATCCTCGAGCTCGTACCCCTCGAAGATGTAGTCGTCGGGGCGCGGCGCGTGATCGTTGCGGTGCTGCGCGTTGACCGCGCGGCCGACCGCCCAGATCCCGCCGGCTTTGCGCTCGATCCAGACGACGACGCGCTCGTCGTTTCCGGCGTCGTCCACCCCGTGGAGCACCCGCTCCGCGAACCTGCCGCGGTCGGTCGAGACCTGCACACGCCCGACTATACAATCGCTTGCGTGGCGCGGCTGGCGAGTTTTTGGCGGAATCCGTTCTCGTTCCTGTTCTCGAGAACGTCCGCGGAGGAGAGCGTCGTCGCCTATCTCCTGCGCGAGCACGGTGCGGGGCGCCGCGTCGACGACATCCTCGAGGATCCGTACGTCAAGAACCGTCTGAGCCCCGAGCAGCAGAAGCGGATGCTCTCGCGGGCCGACGTCATTCACGCGCTCGGCGAGCAGCACTAGCAACCACCGCTGCCGCAACGGCGACGTCCCAGGCCGCGAGCCCGTTCGACTTGAAGACGACGATGTCGTCGTCGGACTGCCGGCCGGGAATTGCGCCGTGCGACGACCTCCTGGAGCTCGTGCACCTCGAGCCAGTCGAGGACACCGGACGCGACCGGCTCGATGAGATCGCCGGACTCGAGGCGTGCGTCATCGAGCGAGTCGCAGCAGACGAACGCCGCGCGCTCGAGGACGACATTGTCGAGCTCGCGTCGTCGCCCGTCGTTTGCGCCGACGGCGCAGACGAGCGCGCCGGGCTGAAGCCACTCGCCGCGGAGCACAGGGTCGGGCGAGCCCGTCACGGTGACGACGACGTCGCACTCGGCGGCAGCGCGCGCGGTTTCCGCCGGCTCGGCGTCGTGCTCTTGGCAGAACGCGCGTAGCGACTGCTCGGTGCGGCAGTACGCGACGACGCGGGCGATGCCGGGCACCGCCGCGCGGATGCACGCCACCTGCGACTGCGCCTGCCACCCGCAGCCGATGACGCCGAGACTCGTCGCCCCCGAGCGCGCGAGGTACTTCGCGGCGACTGCGCTCGCCGCGCCCGTCCGGAGCTGGCCGAGCTTGTCCGCGTCGATGACCGCGACGAGCTCAGGCCTGTCGGCGCGAAAAAGGAGGACGACGAAGCGAGCGCCTTCGCGCATCCCGGAGTACACCTTCGCGCCGGCGTACCCGAGCTCGAGATCGGACGCCGCCATCACCGCAAGCGCGCCGTGCTCGAGCGGCAGCCGGTAGCGCGGTCTGTTTTCGACCGCGCCGCGCGCCATGCGGCCGAAGCACGCCTCGATCGCCTCGACCGCTTCGGCAGGCGAGAGCAGATCTGCGACCTCGTCCTCGCTCAGATAGAGCGGCTTGACATGTGACCGTTCGGTCACCTATTCTCCTGTTCGTGGATGACGACGACCGCATCTTCAAGGCCCTGGCGGATCCCACGCGCAGGTATCTCCTCGACCGGCTCTTCGAGCGCGACGGCCGCACGCTCACCGAGCTCGAGTCGGAGCTGGAGATGACGCGCTTCGGGGTCATGAAGCACCTGCGCGTGCTCGAGGACGCCGGGCTCGTGGTCTCGCGACGGGATGGCCGGGAGAAGCTGCACTACCTCAACCCGGTGCCGATCCGTCTCGTCCACGACCGCTGGATCGACAAGTACACGGAGCACCGCGTGGCGGCGCTCGTGGATCTCAAGAACCAACTGGAGGAGACTGCATGAGCACGATGACCGAGACCGGAACGACGCACGTCTACGAGGTATTCATCAAGGCGCCTCGGGAGACCGTGTGGGAGGCGCTCACCTCGCCCGAGTGGGCGACGAAGTACGGCTACCAGTGCCCGCTCGAGATCGACCTGCGCGCAGGCGGCTCGTACAAGCAGCTCCCGTCCGACGCGATACGAGCGGGGGGCTGGCAAGGCGATGTCGTCGTCAGCGGCGACATCCTCGAGGTCGACGAGCCGAGCAAGCTCGTGCAGACATGGCAGCCACACTTCGGCAGCGAAGTCGATGCCGAAGGCCCGACGCGCGTGACGTTCGAGCTCTCCGAGTTCGGCGCGGGCGTGACGAAGCTGCGCGTCATCCACGAGCTCGAGAACGCTCCGCAGACGCTCGTCATCGTCACGAGCTCCAATCCGGGGATGGGCGGCGGCTGGAGCTGGATCCTCAACGACCTCAAGTCGGTCGTCGAGACCGGCTCGACGCTCGCAGGCTGACGCCGGTTACGCCGTCGCGGTGATCGTGATGCCCCCACGCGCCTTCTGCGTGAGCGTCACGGTCACCGCGGCAGGCCCGAGCTCGAGCGCGGCCGCGACGTCATCCCTGATCTGCACCGCAAGCGCCTCGGCGAACGCACCCTCGTTGCGGAAGCGGGCGAGGTAGAGCTTCAGCGACTTCGACTCGAGGCAGAGCGCCTCGGGCCGATATGCAATGCGCGCGACGTAGAAGTCGGGCTGTGCGGTGATCGGGCAGACCGCGGTCAGCTCGTCGCTCGTCATCTCCACGTCCATCACGCCGGGGTTCGGAAACGACTCGAGCCCGGCATAGTGCTCGCTCCCCGCGTGGCCGAGCGCGACGAACTCCATGGGGGACACTGTACGCGTGAAGCGCGTCTACCTCGCCGGGCCGCCGCAGGCGGACGAGTATCGCCGGCGCGCGACCGAGCTCGTGCGCGAAGTCGGGTGGGAGCCGGTCGATCCGATGCGCCGCGACTTCCGCGGCCGCACCGAGGGCAACGAGCGCGAGATCGTCGAGGGCGACCTCGCAGACATCGATTCCTGCGATGCCGTACTCGCGGCGTTCACCGAGCCGGACGAGGGAACCGCAATGGAAGCGTGGTACGCACACTCGCGCGGCATTCGCGTGATCGTCTTCGCGGACGAAGCGTGGGTGCATCCCTGGACGACGTTCGTCGCCGCGAGCGTGCACGCGCAGCTCGAGGACGCGGTCAGCGCGCTCTGAAGATTTCCGCCGCTGCGCGGTGGAACCCGTCCGGGAGGCCGTCCGCGGCGAACGTGTCGGCGATCTCCTCCATCTCGCGGACCCAGCGCCAACCCTTCGCGCTCGCCGATCGTTCGGCCGATGCGAGCCGGTCGAAGAGCTGCGGCTGCGAGAGCCGCCACTCCTCGCGCAGCTCGTCTACGATCCCCTCCGCCTCGGCGAGGTCGCGGATGGCGAGGATGAGCGCCGCCGTTCCCTTCGTCCATGCGGCATACGCCATTTTCAGCGCGGACGCGTTGGACACAACGGTGGCCCCGAGAACGCCGGCGACGGCCTCCGCGGCGGCGCCGGAGAGATAGATGCGCATCGCCCCCGGCGTCCCGATGATGCCGCCGTCGACGTAGCGCAGGACGATCGAGGAGATCTCACGGGCAGTCGCCGGCGAGATCGCATTCGCGTCGACGTAGACGCCGTCGAACGATGCGCATGCGCGCGCGACGTCGACGGCCGCGTGCGGAGGAACGACCGAGATCACGACGTCGCACCTGCTCAGGAGCTTGTCGAGCGTTCCCGCGTCCTCGAAAGCTGCGGCGCGGCGAGCCGTCTCCGCACTTCGGCCCTCCGAGACCCAGAGGACCTCGTGGCCGGCCGATCGGAGCGCCGCTCCGATCGCAGCGCCCATCTCGCCGGGGTGGAGCACGCCGATGGTCATTGCAAAGTGCGCCCGGCAAGATTCGAACTTGCGACCTCTGCCTCCGCAGGGCAGCGCTCTATCCCCTGAGCTACGGGCGCCTCGGGAACGGCCAGTGTAGCCGGATGCCTTTCCGCGGCTGCGTTTTCCGCCACTCGTCGTAGCTCGTCATCCGACCTTGTTCGCGCGCGGCCTGGACACATTCCGCGTGCGCGTGCCGCCGGCGGCTCGTGTCTCCCTCCGGGGCGATGAGGACGTGCGGCGCCATCGCGTGCAGCCGGTAGCCGCAGAGCGGGCAGCGGTACGTTGCCGGTTTGAGGTTGTGCGCGGCGCGCACCGACCACCACGCGGCGGGCTCGAGCCTAGGCACCCTTGGTGCGCACGTACGCGAGTGCGACGACCGAGCCGTCGGGGCGGCGCGCAGAGCTCGTCACGCGCTCGACGGACGTCTCGTCGTCGAGCTCGACCACCTGCAACTTGCGGTTGACGTGGCCGCGGTAATGCAGGCGAGCGATCGGCTCCTGTCCGGGATAGCAGCCCTTCGTGAAGCTCACGTGCGTCTCGTCGAGGCCGGCCTCCGCGGGGAGGACGCGATCGTCGAGCTCGTGTCCCCAGCGCGGGACGCCGGCTTCGATCCGCCGCAGCTCGAGCTCGTCCGCGGAGAGCGTCGGCTCGAGGCCGGCGTCAAGCACCTCGACGGCGCCGGGGAAGTCGGTGGCGATGCCGTCGCCACCGAACGCGAGCACCGTCTCGTGCTCCTCCGCCGCGATCTCACAGCTGGCCCGGAGGCGCATGCGCGTCAGGTGGGCGAGAACGGGGTCGCCGAGCTCGGGCTCGGTGAGGAGCAGGTAGTCGTCCTCGCCGCGCCGCCAGACGACGAGCGGCGCGATCAGCCGAGCCTTCGCCGTCAGCAGGAGCGCGGGGCAGGAGTCGCCGACGGCGAGCGCGTCGACGTCGTTCGACACCATGCGCTGGAGATAGTCGCGCGCGTCCGCTCCGGCGACCCGGACGAAGGCACGTGGGCGGTCTGCAACCTCCATGGGATTAGTGTACGAACGCGATGCCGCTCTTCCGCTCGAAGGCCGAGGACAAGGTGCGCAAGGCCGGGTACGACCCGGCGCGGCTGCCGCCCGGCCAGTACCTGACGGAGAAGTGGCCGGTGCTGCACGCAGGCGACGTCCCGAAGATCGACATCGCCACCTGGACGCTGCGCGTGTGGGGCGAGGTCGAAAACGAGGTCACGCTCTCGTACGACGAGCTGAAGGCGCTGCCGGCGACCGAGGTGACGACCGACATCCATTGCGTCACGCGCTGGAGCAGATTCGATGCGCAGTTCAAGGGCGTGCACTGGCGCGAGATCGCAAAGCTGTGCAACCCAAAGCCGAGTGCGCAGTTCGTCATCGCGCACGCGGAGGCAGGCTTTACGGCGAATTCACCACTCGCCGCGATCGAGGACGAGCACGCGTTGATCGTGTACGAGGCCGACGGTGCACCGCTCACACTCGACCATGGCTGGCCCGTCCGTCTCTTCGTCCCGACGAAGTACTTCTGGAAGAGCGCGAAATGGCTGAACGGCCTCGAGCTGACGGCAAACGATCGGCCGGGCTTCTGGGAGCGCTACGGCTACAACAACAACGCGGACTACTGGAAAGAAGAACGCTACGAGTTCTAGTACGACGAAGGGCGGCCTCGCGGCCGCCCTTCGCTTCCAGCAGTAGCCCGAAGGCTCGTTACATCATCCCACCCATGTCGGGCATGCCGCCGCCCATGCCGGCGCCGGACTTGTCCGGCGCCTCGGCGACGATCGCCTCGGTGGTGAGGATGTTCTTCGCGATCGATGCTGCGTTCTGCAGCGCGGAGCGCGTGACCATCGTCGGGTCGCCGATGCCTGCCTTGAGCAGGTCCTCGACCTCACCCGTATCGATGTTCAGGCCCCAGCCCTTCTGCGCACCGCGGACGCTTGCGACCGCGATCGAGCCCTCGAGGCCCGCGTTGGTCGCGAGCTGGCGGAGCGGCTCCTCGAGCGCGCGGATGATGATCTTCGCGCCCGTCTGCTCGTCGCCCTCGAGCTCCGCGAGGAGCTTCTCCTTGACAGCGTCCGCCGCGTTGATGAGTGCGACGCCGCCGCCGGGAACCTGACCCTCCTCGAGTGCCGCGCGAGCGGCCTGAAGAGCGTCCTCGACGCGGTGCTTCTTCTCCTTCATCTCCGTCTCGGTCGAAGCGCCGACTTTGACGACGGCGACGCCGCCGGACAGCTTCGCGAGGCGCTCCTGGAGCTTCTCGCGATCGAAGTCGGAATCGGTGTTCTCGATCTCCGCCTTCAGCTGCTTGATCCGGCCCTTGATCGCGTCGGACTCGCCGGCACCATCGATGATGGTGGTCGAGTCCTTGTCGACGACGACACGACGGGCCTTGCCGAGCTGCGAGATCTTGGTGTTCTCGAGCTTGAGGCCCATCTCCTCGGTGATGACTTCGGCACCCGTGAGGATGGCGATGTCCTCGAGCATCCGCTTGCGGCGGTCACCGAAGCCCGGCGCCTTGACGGCGACGGCCTGGAAGGTGCCGCGCAGCTTGTTGACGACGATCGTCGCGAGCGACTCGCCCTCGACGTCCTCCGCCACGATCAGCAGCGGACGGCCGGCCTGGATGACCTGCTCGAGTACGGGCAGGAGATCCTTGACCGCGCCGATCTTCTGGTTGGCGACGAGGACGAACGGTTCGTCCAGCACCGCCTCCATGCGCTCGGCGTCGGTGATCATGTACGGCGAGAGGTAGCCCTTGTCGAACTGCATGCCCTCGGTGAACTCGAGCTCGAGGCCAAGGGTCTGGCCCTCCTCGACGTTCACGACGCCGTCCTTGCCGACCTTCTCGATCGAGTCCGCAATCACGTCGCCGATCTCGCGCTCGCGCGAGGAGACGGTCGCCACGCGGGCGATGTCCTCCTTGCCGGAGACGCTCTTCGACTGCGACTTGAGGTTCTCGACGACTGCGTCGACGGCCTTCTCGATGCCGCGCTTGAGCCCCATGGGGTTCGCGCCTGCGGCAACGTTCTTCAGGCCCTCGCGAACGATCGCCTGGGCGAGCACGGTCGCGGTGGTGGTTCCGTCGCCGGCGACGTCGTTCGTCGCCGTTGCGACCTCGCGCACGAGCTGTGCGCCCTGGTTCTCGAAGACGTCCTCGACCTCGATCTCGCGAGCGATGGTGACGCCGTCGTTCGTGATCGTCGGTGCGCCGAACTTCTTGTCCAGCACGACGTACCGACCCTTCGGGCCAAGGGTGACCTTGACCGCGTCGGCGAGGGTGTTCACGCCGCGCTCGAGAGCGCGCCGTGCATCCTCGTTGAACTTCAGCTCTTTGTGAGCCATGTCTGGTTCAGCCCTCCTACTTCGACTTTGCGCCGGCCGGCTCGCGTGTCCCGACGACCTTCGCGAGAACGTCGCTCTCGCGCAGGATCAGGTACTCGTCCACACCAACCTTGATCTCTGTCCCGCCGTACTTGGAGAAGACGATCTCGTCGCCTTCATCCAGGTCCATGGGGACGAATTTGCCGTTGTCGTCCCGGCTGCCCGGGCCGACTGCGAGGACGCGGCCGCGCTGCGGCTTCTCCTTCGCGGTATCCGGCAGCACGATGCCGCTGAACGTGATGTCCTCTTCATCGAGGACTTCGACGATCAGGCGGTCACCAAGCGGCTTCAGGTTCATTCAACTGCCTCCTAGCTGCGACCTTGTGACACTGTCTGGCACTCTCACCCCGAGAGTGCTGAGGCATTGTACGAGCAAGAGGGGTGCTTCGCAAGCCGAATGCGCCGGCCGGCACGACCTTGTTACAAAGAGCCGGTGAAGCGGGAATTCTCGGCCGGCGGCGTGCTCGTCCGGATGCTATGTGGTCGGCCGCACCTGGCGGCCATCCGGCCGCAGGGAAAGCCCGCCGGGACCTGGGTGCTCCCGAAGGGGAACGTCGAGCCGGGCGAGACCCCGACGGAGACCGCCGTCCGGGAGGTGCGCGAGGAGACCGGCGTCGACGGCCGGCTGGTCGAGAAGCTCGGCGACGTCAAGTACGTCTACACCTGGGACGGGGAGCGGATCTTCAAGGTCGTGAGCTTCTTCCTCCTCCGGGCCGGGCGCGGGCGGATCGGCGCGATCGAGGAGGAGATGCGCGTCGAGGTGGCGGAGGCCCGGTGGCTGCCGCTCGACGAGGCACCGCGGCTGCTCGCCTACGGCGGGGAGCGCGAGATGGCGACGAAGGCGCGAGATAGGCTCGGCGCCGGATGATCAATGTCGCCGACTACCTCGAAGCGGCCGCGGCCAAGGTGGACCCGGGCGTCTGGTGTTACTTCGAGGGCGGAGCAGGCGACGAGGTCACGCTGCGGGCGAACATCGCTGCGTACGGGCGCTGGCGCTTCCGGCCGCGAATGCTCGTCGACGTCAGCGAGGTGAGCACCGCGACCACGCTGCTCGGGACTCCGGTCGCTTCGCCGCTCGGCGTGGCGCCGTTCGCGATGCAGCGCTTGATCGACCCGGAGGGCGAGGTCGCGACCGCGCGCGCTGCAGGCGCCGCGGATGTCCTCATGTGCGTCTCGACGCTGACGACGAGCACGCACGCGGAGATCGCGGAGGCCGGCGA
Organism: uncultured Actinomycetes bacterium; assembly: GCA_963744355.1. Classification (GTDB taxonomy): domain Bacteria; phylum Actinomycetota; class Thermoleophilia; order Gaiellales; family Gaiellaceae; genus Palsa-739. The sequence continues at coordinate 986,731 of CAVUTE010000001.1, read as the reverse complement.
CGGGCCGCGCTGGCTCCAGCTCTACGTCCTCAACGACCGCGCGCGAACCATCGCCCACATCACCGAGGCGCGCGCCGCCGGCTACTCCGCGATCGTCCTGACCGTCGACCTGCCCTACGTGGGCAGGCGGGAGCGCGACCTGCGGCTCGGCTTCCAGAACCCGCCCCCGAATCTGCACCTGCCGTACGCGAACCTGTTCGAGAACTCACCGGCGCTGACCTGGCACGACCTCGAATGGATCCGCGCCGAGATGCCGCTCCCGCTCGTGGTCAAAGGGATCCTCACGCACGAGGACGCGGTGCTCGCAATCGAGCACGGCGCCGACGCGATCTGGGTCTCGAACCACGGCGGCCGGCAGCTCGACAGTGTCGCCGCCGGGCTCGACGCGCTACCCGAGGTGGTCGACGCCGTCGCGGGGCGGTGCGAGGTCTACGTCGACGGAGGCATCAGGCGCGGAACCGACGTGCTGAAGGCGCTCGCCCTCGGCGCGCGCGCGGCGTTCGCAGCCCGGCCCTTTGCGGGCGGGCTGGCGGTCGGCGGCGAAACGGGCGTCGCGTCGGTGCTCACGATCCTCCGGGACGAAATCGAGCTCGGTCTCGGGCTCCTCGGCTGCACCGCGCCCGATCAGGTCACGCGCAGTCATGTGGAGCCGACGCTCCCCTATGATCTTCTCGCTTGATCGGGCACCGCGAGCCGATGTACGCACTCAACTTCTACTCACCCATGGTCGCCGACCAGCTGCGCACCGGGCGCAAGTCGGCCACCATCCGCCTGGGCGACAAGTCCGGGAAGTACAAGAAGGGGATGGTCGTGAAGGTGCTGTGCGGCAACCGGTACAGCGCGCGAGAGTTCGTCTTCGACGCGGTGATCGACAAGGTCGAGGTGAAGACGCTCGGCGAGCTGTCGCCGCGCGAGATCGAGCACGACAACCCGGAGATCCGCCGCACGGACGAGATGGCCATGTTCCTCGGCCAGCTTTACAACCGTGAAGTCGAGGCGGACGAGGTCGTCACCGTGATCCGCTTTTCGCAGATCCTCAGCGGGCCGGTCGTGCCGGGCTTCGACAACGACTTCTGAGAGAACTACGGCGCCTTGGCGCCCGTGCTCAGCGCGGACGCCGTCGATGAGCCTGCATGGGCCGCGACGAGCGCAACGAGCTCATGGCCCGAGTCCGCGGACGTCGGCGTGTACGACGCGGACGTCGCTCCCGCGATCGGCGCGCAGATACGGCCGTTTGCGTTGCAGCGCTCCCACTGATACGTCACCGAGGTCGGCGTCGCCGTCCACGCACCGGCATCGGCGGTAAGCGCCTGTCCTTGCACGGCGACTTTCGGTTGTGACGTCGAGACGAGCGTCGCGCTCGAAGCCGCGACAGGTCCGACGAGTGAAGCATAGGCCGGCTGTTTCGCCGATGTCGCGTCCGTCGCCGTCACCGTGAATCCGATCGTCTCGCCCGCGTCTGCCTTGACGAGGCGGTACGTCGATTTCGTCGCACCATGCACGGATGAGCAATGCGCGCCCGCCGCGTCGCAGCGGTACCACTGGAAGGCGTACGCGATCGGCGCAGTCCCGGTCCACTGCCCCGTCGTGCCGCTGAGCTGCTGTCCGATCTTCAGCGTCCCGGTCACCGCCGGCGGCGTCGTTGCGGCGAGCGCAGGCGGAGCGACGACGCCGTCGCTCGCGACGCTGAACGCCGCCTGCGTTTTTCCGGCGGCGGTGGCCGTGACAAGCGCGACGACCGCGTGCCCGACATCGGCCGCGACGGGAACGTACGTCGCCGTCGAGGCTCCGACGATCGGGATGCAGATGCGGCCGTTCGCGTTGCATCGCTCCCACGCGTACGACGCCGGCGTCGTGGTCGACGTCCACGTGCCAGGAGTCACGCTGAGCGTCTGACCCTGTACCGCCTTTCCGCTCAGCGCCGGCCGCACCGTCGACGCAAGCGCGGACGCGGCCGCAACCGGACCGACGAGGGACGCGTAGGCGGGAGCCCCGTTGACCTGCACCGTAAGGCCGAGGGTGTGACCGGCGTCCTTCGCGACCGTGGTGTACGTCGCCTTCACCGCGCCGTGGACGGAGCTGCAGTGGGCACCGGTCGTGTCGCAGCGGTACCACTGGTACGCGCTGGCGCCCGTGGTCGTCCCGGTCAGGCGCTGCCCGACTCTGGCGGTGCCCGTGATGGCCGGCCGTGTGCTCGCGCTCGCTTCCGGCGCGGGAGTGGTCGTGGTCGTCGGGGCGGTCGTGACCGGCGGCGAGCCGCCTGCGACGACGCCGGTGGGGATGCTGAGCACGACCTGCGACGCAGTGCCCGCCGTCGCCTGGAGGCGCGCGACGAGCGTGTGGCCGACGTCGGCAGAAGCTGGGACGTACGACGATGCGGCCGCGCCGGCGATCGCGACGCATGCACGCCCCGTTGTGTTGCAGCGCAGCCACGAATACGTGACGATGGTCGGCGTCCTCGTCCAGACGCCGGCTGTCGCATTGAGTGTCGCTCCTGGGATCGCCGTCCCGCTGACGAACGGCCGCCCGATGTCCGCGAGCGCCGACGCGGCCGCGATCGGCCCGATGAGGCCGGCGTCGGCGACGACCGAGGCGGACGCGTTCTTCGCCGTCACGACGAGCCCGAGCGTCTTACCAACGTCGGCGGGTGTCGAGAGATAGGTCAGCCGAGTCGCGCCGGCGAGCTGCGCGCAGCCGTTCCCAGCGGCGTCGCAGCGATCCCACCGATACGTGTAGGAGATCGTTCCCGAACCCGTCCACGTCCCGTTCGTTCCGGTGATCTGCTGGCCCACGCGGGCGGTACCGACCACCGACGGGAGCGCACCGTTGACCGGGCCGGCGCTCGGCGCGGCCGCAGCCGGCGCCGCGAGGACGAGGACCACGACGAGGATGCGACGGAAGTTCCGCATGAACCGACTGAAACAGCATGCGCTAAGCGCCGGATAAGACTCAGCGGCGGCGCTTGATGGGCGAGCCGAAGAGCTCGTCGGGACGGATCGGCTTGCCGCACTCCTCGCAGTCGACGGCGGCGATGGACGAGAACGCCGCGTTGCAGCTCGGACAGCGGCGTAAAAGCTTGCCGCCGCACTGCGGGCACTCGTCCGGCACGTCGGCTTCGAACTCCTCGAACCAGCGCCGGCCTGCACCGCACTTGAGGCACACAGCGACCCAGTCGCCGAGCACCTTGCGGCGTTCCTCGCGCAGCCAGTCGGAGGCCTTGCCCATAGGCTCAGAGTAATGCCCTACCCCAAGATCGAGCTGCACGTGCACCTCGAAGGCACGGTGCGCGCGCCGACGCTGAAGGAGATCGCGAAGCGCAACGACTACCCGCTGCCGGACGATCTCGAGTCGCTGTACGCGTACCGGGACTTCCGCCACTTCATCGAGACATTCGAGCTGACCGCCGGCGCGCTCCAGCACTACGACGACTTCCGCCAGATCGTCGTCGACTACGCCGCCGAGGCGTCGAGGCACGGCGCCGTGTACCTCGAGGGGATCTTCGTTCCCGGCTTCTGGCGCGGCCTCGACACCGACGAGGTGTTCAGCGGGTATTGCGACGGCGCGCGACGAGGCGCGCGAGCTGCACGGCGTGGAGGTGCGGCTCACGCCCGACATCCCCAGCGTCTACGCGGCCGAAGAGGCCGAGACGGTCGCCCGGTTCGCCGTCGCCTACCGCGAACGAGGCGTCGTCGGCCTCGGCGTCGGCGGCCTCGAGTACCCGATGGAGCCGTACGCGCGTGCGTTCGCGATCGCGAAAGAAGGCGGCATCGGATCGGTCCCGCACGCCGGCGAGCTCGCCGGCGCCGACTCGGTGCGCAGCGCGCTCGACGGCCTCGGCGCCGACCGCATCCGTCACGGCATCCGCGCCGTCGACGATTCGGGGCTCGTCCGCGAGCTCGCCGGCCGTGGGACGGTGCTCGACGTCTGCCCGCTGTCGAATCTCCGCACGGGAGCGGTCGCGACCCTCGCCGACCATCCGCTGCCGCGGCTCGTCGCCGCCGGCGTCCGCTGCTCGATCTCGACCGACGATCCGGCGATGTTCGACACCGACCTCAGCCGTGACTACGAGGCGGCGGAGTCGCTCGGGCTCTCGCCCCGGTCCTTCTACGACGCGGGCGTCGGAGGCGCTCTCTGCGACGAGGAAACCAGGGCACGGCTCCAGGCGGTCGGCGACCGGTACGACTGGCGTTAGAGTTCAACCCCGATGGCCGTCGCGAGAGAAGCGGAGCCAGTCGGCTCCCTCCACGAGGTGCGTGAGGCAGGCCTCGACCGCGAGGACCTCCTCGGCGTCTACCGCAACATGCTCGTCACGCGCGGCGTGGAGGAGCGCGGCCACATCCTCTACCGACAGGGGAAGATCCCCGGCTCGTTCTACACCGGTCGTGGCAACGAGGCCGCCGCGGTCGGCGTCGCGACGGCGATGGGGCCGGACGATGTCGGCACGCCGCTGCACCGCGACATGGGCGTGCACATCACCCGCGGCGTCCAGCCGTGGCACATCTTTGCGCAGTACATGGGGCGGCAGGACGGCCCGACGCACGGCCGCGACGGCAACGTGCACATGGCGGAGTCGTCGCTCGGGCTGATCGCGATGGTCAGCCATCTGCCGGCGATGCTTCCGGTCGGTGTCGGCGCCGGGCTCGCGTTCAGGATTCGCGAAGAAGCGCGCGTCGCGGTCGCATGGTTCGGCGAAGGCGCTTCCGCGCGCGGCGACACCCACGAAGGGATGACGTTCGCCGGCACGCGCGAGCTGCCGGTCGTCTTCGTCTGCGACAACAACCAGTGGGCGTACTCGACGCCGACACATCTCGAGTACGCGACCGAGCACGTCGCCGACCGCGCGCAGGCATACGGCTTCGAAGGCGTCGTCGTCGACGGCACCGACGTGCTCGCGGTCTACCGGGAGGCGAAGCGCGCGATCGAGAAGGCGCGGGCCGGAGGCGGGCCGACGCTGCTCGAGTGCCTCACGCTGCGCATGGAAGGGCACGCGGTGCACGACGACGCGTTCTACGTGCCGAAGGTGATGTTCGAGAAGTGGGCCGAGTCCGACCCGATCGAGCGCTTTCGCACCTGGCTGCGCGCGAACGTCGACATGACCGACGAGGAGGAGGACGAGATCTCCACCGGCGTGAAGAAGCTTCTCAACGACGCGCTCCAGCGCGCGGAGCAGTCGCCGATGCCGGATCCGGCCGACCTCCTGCACGGCGTCTACGCGTCGGCCGAAGACCTCGACACGCCTCACCATAAGTAATGGCAGAGCTCACCTACCTTCAAGCGATCTCCGACGGTCTCCGCACCGAGATGCGGCGCGACAAGCGCGTCTTCCTCATCGGCGAGGACGTCGGCGTGTATGGCGGTGCGTTCAAGGTCTCGCTCGGCTTCCAGGAGGAGTTCGGGCCATGGCGCGTCATCGATGCGCCGCTCGCCGAGACCGCGATCATCGGCGCATGCACCGGCGCGTCGATGATGGGGCTGCGACCCGTCGCCGAGATGCAGTTCGCCGACTTCGTGTCGTGCGCGTGGGACCAGCTCGTCACCGTCGCAGCCAAGCAGCGCTGGCGCGTCGGCACACCCGTGCCGATCGTCGTCCGGCTCCCGTCCGGCGGCGGCTTCTCCGGCGGCCCGTTCCACTCGCAGAACCCCGAGTCCTCGTTCGCACACGTCCCCGGACTGAAGTGCGTCTGCCCGGCCACCCCCGAGGACGCGAAAGGGTTGCTGATCAGCGCGATCGAGGACCCGAGTCCCGTCCTCTTCTTCGAGCACAAGCATCTGTACCGCCGCATCAAGGGCGAAGTGCCCGAGGAGCGCTACACGGTGCCGATCGGGAAGGCGCGTACGCACCGTCTCGGCAACGACATCTCGGTGATCACGTGGGGCGCGATGGTCTACACCGCCGACGAAGCCGCGCAGCAGCTCGAGAACGACGGCGTCTCCGTTGAAGTGGTCGACCTGCGCAGCGTCATGCCGTGGGACAAGGCGGCCGTGCTCGACTCGGTGCGCAAGACGTCGAAGGTGCTCGTCCTGCACGAGGACACGCGCACCGGAGGCTTCGGCGCCGAGATCGCGGCGACGATCGCCGAGGAAGCGTTCGAGGATCTCGACGCGCCGGTGAAGCGCATCGCCGCGCCCGACACGCCGGTGCCGTTCTCGCCACCGCTCGAGAAGGCGTTCATCCCGCAGGTCGAAGATGTTGTCGCCGGCCTGCGTGACCTGGCGGGGTATTGAGCGTGGCCACCGAGACCGCGGTCGACGTCGTCATGCCGCAGATGGGCGTGTCCGTCTCGGAGGGGACGGTCACGAAATGGCTGAAGCGCGAGGGCGAGCAGATCGAGGCCGACGAGCCGCTGCTCGAGATCTCGACGGACAAGGTCGACACCGAGGTGCCGAGCCCGGCTTCCGGCACGCTCGTGCAGATCCTCGTCCACGAGGGCGAGACCGTCGACGTGGGAACGAAGCTCGGCCAGATCGGCGGCTCGGCCGGGACGGCGCCTGCAGCTGCTCCCGCACCAGCGCCCGCGGCTGCACCTCCGCCTGTGTCTGTTCCGCTTCCCGCACAACCCCCCGCGCCCGAGCCGGTTGCCGAGGCTCCCGCGCCTGCACCGACGGCGCCCCAGCCGGTGGCCGAGCCCTCGGGGAACGGCAAGTTCGTCTCCCCGGTCGTCGCGCGCATTGCGTCCGAGCACGGCATCGACCCGAACCAGATTCCCGGCACCGGCCGCGGCGGCCGGGTGACGAAGCAGGACATCCTCGCCTTCGTCGAGTCCGGCCCCACGCCGGCAGCGCCGCAAGCTCCCGCCGCCCCTGAGGCTCCCAAGGCGTCGCCCGCACCCGCTGCTCCCGCCGTTCCCCCGCAAACCGGAGAGCAACTCGAGCCGGTCTCCGCGATGCGTCGCGGGATCGCCGAGCACATGCGTCGCTCGCTCGACACCGCCGCGCACGTCACGAGCGCGATCGAGGTCGACATGTCGAAGATCGTCGCCGCTCGCGCTGCGCTGAAGAAGGAGTTCCAGTCCGCCTACGGCGTGAACCCGACGTACCTCGCGTTCGTCGCGCGTGCGGCGACCGACACGCTCAAGGACTACCCCTACGTGAACGGCGAACTGCGCGGCGATTCGATCGTGACGCGCAACTACGTCAACCTCGGCATCGCAGTCGAGCTCGCGGACGGCAAGGGCCTCATCGTCCCGGTCATCCGGAACGCCGAAGGGCTCAACCTGCTCGGCATCGCGCGAGGGATCGCGGACATCGCCACTCGCGCGCGCGACAAGAAGCTCCTACCGGACGACGTCCAGGGCGGCACGTTCACGATCACGAACCCGGGCGGGTACGGGACGTTCCATGGGACGCCGGTGATCAACCAGCCGCAGTCGGCGATCCTCGGCACGTACGCGCTCGTGAAGCGCCCGTGGGTCGTCACCGACGAGGACGGCAACGATGCGATCGCGATCAAGCCGATCATGAACATCACGCTCACGTACGACCATCGACTCGTCGACGGCGCGTACGCGGGCCGCTTCCTGCGCGACCTCCGCGAGCGCCTCGAGAACTGGGAAGGCGACGGCACCTAAAGGCGGGTACCTGCTGCAGCTCGGGCAGGTTCCCTATCGCGAGGCCTGGGACCTGCAGCGCTCGCTCGCGGGCGCGGTGTCGCAGGGCGCGATCCCGGACACGGTCATCTTCCTCGAGCATCCCCCGGTGATCACGCTCGGCCGCCGGACGGACGAGAGCGCGGAGCTTCACCTGCCCGAGAGCACCGAGATCGAGATCGTCGAGACCGACCGCGGCGGCAAGTCGACGTACCACGGTCCGGGCCAGCTCGTCTGCTATCCGATCATCGACCTGAAGCGGCACGGCCGCGATGTCAAGCAGTACGTACGGAACCTCGAGGATGCGCTCATCCGCACTGTGGCGCCGTTCGGGCTTGAAGGGGAGCGCATCGACGGGCTCACCGGAGTCTGGCTCACGCCGCCGCCGCAAAAGATCGCGTCGATCGGCGTGCACGTCTCACGTTGGGTGACGACACACGGCTATGCGCTGAACGTCAGCCTCGATCCCGCGCCGTTCACGGAGTGGATCACTGCGTGCGGCCTCGAGGACGCCGCGTTCACGACCATCTCGCGCGAGGCCGGCCGCGATGTCAGTGTCGACGAAGTGCGGCCGCACGCGATCGCGGCGCTCGCCGGGGTCTTCGACCTCGAGTTCGACGATCTACCGGCGGACGACGGCGCGGGCCTCTGGCCCCAGCCGCTCCACGCCGGGCTATCCGCGTAGCCCGTCGAGGATCACGTCGGGAAACCGGCTCGCCGCGGGAACGAGTTCGAAGATCGCATCCGCATCGAGATCCTTGCGGAGCACGCCGGCCCTCTGCGCGCGGCGAACGAGCTCGTTCGCCCCCTCCTGCAGCACCGGCATCTGCGGCAGCTCCTCGCACCGTTCCTTCGATTCGACGAGCGCACGATTCCGTGCATAGCCGTCCGCAGCGGCTCGAAAGAAGCCGGCGAACGCATTCCACGGCTCCTTCTCGGCGAGAGCCTCTTGCGCGAGCAGCACCATGCGGTCGAGCTCCTTGCCGAGCACCGCGTCGAGCAGAGCCTCCTTCGTCGGGAAGCGACGGAAGACGGTCCCGTGCCCGACGCCGGCGCGGCGAGCGACATCGTCCACGCTGACGTCGACGCCGCCCTCGGCGAAGCACTCGCACGCCGCGCCGATGACGCGGTCGAGATTGCGTTGCGCGTCGGCCCTCATGCTCCGACGGCGATCGCCCCGTCCCTCACCTCGGACTCGATCCGCGCGACGTCGCGCTTGCGAAGCAACGAGAGCATCACGACGAGCGCGACGAGCACCAAGCCCGCAGCGCCGGCGAAGGCGTAGTGGAAGCCGTGCACGAGGGCCGTGTGTGAGCCGCCGTGCGTCTGGCTCGCGGCGAGGGTCGACAGGATCGCGAGCCCGAGGGCGCCGCCGATCTGCTGCGACGTGTTGAACAAACCGGACGCAAGGCCCTGGTCCTCGTCGCGCAGCCCCGTCGTCGCGACGAGCGTCAACGGCATGAACACGGCGCCCATGCCGAGGGAGGCGACGATCATCCCGGGCAGGATGTCCTTGACGTACGACCCGTCCACGGGCATGCGTGCGAAGAGCAGCATCCCGATCGCCGTCAGAAGCATCCCGACGGCGGCTACCGGCCGCACGCCGATGCGTGGCGCGAGCGTCGACGCAAGCCCGGCCGAGACCATGATCCCGGCCGTGAACGGCAGGAACGCGACGCCGGCCTTCAACGGGTGGTAGCCGAGAACGCGCTGCACGTACAGCGTGTTGAAGAAGAACATCGCGAACATGCCCGACATGACGAGGAACATCGTCAGGTTCGCAGTCAGGAGCGAACGCACCCGGAAGATCGAAAGTCGAACGAGCGGCGCAGCGGAGCGGAGCTCGAGTAGGACGAATGCAACGAGCAGTGAGGCCGCGAGCACGAAGAGGCCGATCGTCGTGGTCGAGCCCCAGCCCTTGGTCTCCGCCTTGACGATCGCGTAGACGAGCGTCATCAGACCGCCGGTGACAGTCACCGCGCCGCCCAGGTCGTAGCCCTTGTGCGCGTGCTCGTCCTTCGACTCCGGCACGAGACGGAGTGCCGCGAAGAACGCGAACACGCCCACCGGCACGTTGACGAAGAAGATCCACGGCCACGAGAACGACTGCGTCAGCCAGCCGCCGAGCACGAGACCGAACGCCGAGCCACCGATGGCGATCGCCGCCCAGACCCCGAGCGCCTTGGCGCGCTCCTTTCCCTCGGCAAACGTCGTCGAGATGATCGAGAGCGCCGCCGGCGACACGAGCGCGGCGCCCAAGCCCTGGAGCGCGCGAAAGCCGATGAGCTGGCCAGAGCTCGACGAGAGCCCGTTCAGCAGTGACGCAGAGGTGAAAATCACGAGCCCGATGAGGAAGAGCCGCTTACGCCCGAGCAGGTCGCCTGCGCGGCCGCCGAGCAGCAGGAAGCCGCCGAAGACGAGCGTGTACGCATTGATGATCCACTGGAGGTTGGCCTCGCTGAGACCGAGATCCTTCTGGATGGACGGCAGCGCGACGTTCACGATGGTCGCGTCGAGAACGACCATGAACTGCGCGATGCAGATGAGGACGAGGACGACCCAGGGATTCGTCGAGGTGCGTTTGCTCATTCGAGACAGTCTCCAATCTGTAACCGGACGGCTCAGTCCGGTTCAGAGTAGCGGCTGTGCGATGGGGTTCGCGACTTAGACTGGGCAACGCCCATGGAGTCATCGCTCCCCGTCGCAGAACGGCCTCGCAGGCCCGAGTGGATGAAGGTGCGCGCGCCCTCGCGCGACGGCCGCTACTTCGACGTCCAGAAGCTCGTGCACGGCCTTTCGCTGAACACGATCTGCGAGGAGGCACGCTGCCCGAACATCTCCGAGTGCTGGGGGCGCGGCACCGCGACGTTCCAGATCCTCGGCGACACGTGCACGCGCGCCTGCCGCTATTGCTACGTCCACTCCGGCCGGCCCGAGTCGCCGCCGGACGCGCTCGAGCCGCTGCGCGTCGCGCAGGCGGCGGCACAGATGGAGCTGAGGCACGTGGTCGTCACCTCAGTCGACCGCGACGACGTCCCCGACCGTGGCGCAGCCCATTACGCGGCGACGATCCGCGCGCTGAAGGCCAAGCTGCCGCACGCGTCCGTCGAGGTGCTGACGCCCGACTTCCTCGGCGTCGAGGAAGAGGCGCTGCAGACGGTCATCGGTGCCCGGCCCGACGTCTTCAACCACAACATCGAGACCGTCCGCCGGATCCACCCGAACATGCGCGGCGCCAAGGCGAATTACGACACCGCGCTGTGGCTTCTGCGCCGGGCGAAGGAGATCGCCGACTACCCGGTCCTCACGAAGTCCGGGATCATCGTCGGGCTCGGCGAGACGAACGACGAGGTAGTCGAGACGATGCGCGACCTGCGCGCGAACGGCGTCGACGTCGTGACCATCGGCCAGTACCTCCAGCCGAGCGCAAAGCACGCACGCATCGACCGCTGGGTGCACCCGGACGAATTCCGCTGGTTCCGCGAACAAGGCGAGGCGCTCGGCTTCGGCTCCGTTTTCTCGGGACCACTGGTGCGCTCGAGCTACCGCGCAGACGAGCAGCGCCACGCCGCACTGGCGCTCTAGCGGATCCCGGTGTCGATGAAGAAGTTCGCTCGCCCGCCGGTGCGAGCGACGACAACGCGGTCGGGCCGGATGCCGAAGCCGATCTTCGGCGCAGGATCCTGGCGCACGACATAGACGCCGGGAGCAAGCCGCACGGAGTACCTGCCGTGGGCGACGACGTGGACGCGGGCCGCAGCCCGCCCATCCCGGGAGAAGACGAGGACGGCGCCGACCGCAGGCTCGTTGCAGGGCATCCCGGCGCGGCACACGGGCGTTGTAGGCCCGCGCATGACGACGCCGGAGAGCAGCGCGAGCGCGACAAGAACGGCGACCACAACGGCGTAGTGTGCCCGGGACATCACCGTTTCGGGGGATGGAGTCCATGGAAGCCACCGACGATGCGACCAATCGACTTGCGGCCGCAGGCGTTCTCGCCTGCCTGAAAGGAGTGACGGTGCGAGCCAGACTCGTATTCGCCGGACTTGCTATCTCCCTGTTCGCCCTCCTTCCGGGCTCGGCCGCAGCGGTCCTCGGCGGGCAGCCGGACGCGAGTCATCCGTACGTCGCCCTTCTGGCCGAAGGCACGACCGCGTGCTCCGGCACGCTGCTCTCACCCACGGTGATGCTGACGGCGGCCCATTGCTTCGCGGCGGACTCGGGCGGTGCGCCGCTCAGCGTCCGGGCGTACTTCGGACAGGCGCCGACTCCCGGCATCGGGTTCGTCACCGGTACCTACTACTTCGACCACGAGTTCGCGGGTCTCGGCAACGCCATCCCGCATGCGGACACGCACGACGTCGCGGTCGTCATCTTCAGCACCCCGATCGACCCTTCGGTCACGGGCGGCCGGTACGGCGCGCTCCCGACTCCGGGAATCGTCGACACGCTGCAGAACAACACGCCGATCGACCTGGTGGGCTACGGCGTCGTCGGCTTCACCCACGGCGGCGGCCAGCCGCAGCCGGTCGCCCTCTTCCAGCGGTTCCTCGGAGAGACGACGGCGTTCAAGAGCGACGGCGCGATCGGCGGCGAGTTCCTCAAGCTGCACAACGGCAGCTGCTTCGGCGACTCCGGCGGCCCCGACCTGCTCGGCGGGACGAACATCGTGCTCGCGGAGAACTCGTTCGTGAACAACAGCACCTGCGCGGGCAACACATACTCATACCGGGTGGACACGCCGCAGGCGCAATCGTGGATTACGACCACGGTCGTCGCCAACGGCGGCAGCCTGTAGAACCAGCCGCGGAAAGGGCCGGAACCGCCACTGCGGTTCCGGCCCGACTCTGCCAAACTGTCCCCGCCTCAAGTACCACGACAGAGGGGGGAGTCGCCGCATGAAACGATCTCGGATCGTTCTGCTCGCGCTCGTGACGGGCGTGCTGCTCGTCGCAGCCTCGAGCTCCACAGCCGCACCGTCTGGGAACGGCAACGGCTACACGATCAACAACGATACGCCGGGCTTCATCAAGAAGGCCACCGACATCGGCGCCGCCGATCCGTCGCAGACGATCACGGTCACGGTCTGGCTGAACCTTCAGAACCAGTCGAAGCTCGACCAGCTCGTCAGGGATCAGCAGACGAAGGGCTCGCCGAACTATCACAAGTGGCTCAACCAGAGCGACTTCGACGCGAACTACGCGCCGACGTCCCAGGAGGTCAACTCGGTCGAGAACTTCCTCACCGCACACGGCCTCACCGTGAGCGACGTGGCCGAGAACAACTACTACATCAACGTCAACGGAACGGTCGGGAACGTCGAGAAGGCGTTCCACGTCCAGATCGACTCGTACACGTTCGACGGCCAGACGTACTTCTCGAACACAGCCGACCCGAACGTGAACGACTCCTCGGGCGCGCACGTCGCCGCGATCACCGGCCTCGACAACTTCGGCGCACAACCGAGCGTCGCCTGGCCGGACGGCTCGCCGCAGTACACGCCCTTGAGCTCGAAGCGCAACGGCCTGCTCACACCGTCCAACTGCTTCAACAGCAGCGGTAGCGCGACATTCACCAACCCCGTGCCGGCGTCCTACAGCGGGAACCAGTACGGCGCCAACGCCACGGCATTCGGCCCGTGCGGCTACCAGCCGAGCGAGCTGCACACCGCCTACAACACTGGACCGTTGTATGCGAGCGGTTTCGACGGAACCGGCCAGACGGTCGTGATCGTGGATGCGTTCGGCTCGCCGACGATCCAGCAGGACGCGAACGCGTTCTCGCAGATCTACGGCCTGCCGCCCGTCGACTTGACAATCACGCGGGCACCGGGCGTCTGGAAGAACAGCAGCCCGAAGCTCGACGCCGCCGGCTGGTCGGGCGAGACGACGCTCGACGTCGAATGGGTGCATGCGATGGCGCCGGGTGCGAAGATCGACCTCGTTGTCGGGCCGACCGACACCGGCTCACTCGACGAGGCGATCAACTACGCGGTCGTCCATCATCTCGGCAACGTCATCTCGAACAGCTGGTCGGACTTCGAAGGCCTGGGTAACCCGGCCAAGTTCGATCGCGACCAGCGGATCCTCGAGCAGGCGGCGGCCGAGGGTATCGACGTGAACTTCTCTTCTGGCGACTGGGGCGACAACAGCTTCCTGTTCGGCCAGATCGCTCCGTCGTTCCCGGCTGACTCGCCCTTCGCGACCGCGATCGGCGGAACGAGCCTCGCGCTCAACTCGAGCAACCAGATCGATTGGCAGACAGGTTGGGGCACCGACCTGACGCGCCTGTTCAACGGTTCAACGGGCCAGGACGTCGACCCGATGGCCGCCTCGAGCAGGCTCGGCTTCCAGTACGGCACCGGCGGTGGCTTCAGCCTCAACTACGCGAAGCCGTCCTGGCAGACCGGAACGCCAGGCACGACGCGGGCGTTCCCGGACATCTCGATGGACGCCGACCCGTACACGGGTGTCGAGATCATCCAGACGGTCGGAGGCAACCTGTCGCTCGGCGTGATCGGCGGCACGAGCCTGGCCTGCCCGTTGTTCTCGGCACTGGCGTCGATCGCCTCGCAGGAGGCTGGACACGGCCTCGGACAGGTCGCTCCGCTGCTCTACGGTCTGTCGAGCATCAGCGATGTCACGCAGAAGGACGGCTCGCCGAACAACGTGTCGGGGACGTACAACGGCACGCCGCTCACGGCGAACCAGTTGGCTGCTCCGCCCGCGTTCGCGACGCTGCCGCCGACGTACTACAGCGCGCTGTACCACAGCCCGTTCTCCAAGAGCTGGTTCGTGCTCGACTTCGGCGTCGACGCGGGCCTCCTGACCACATCGGGCTGGGACGACACGACCGGCCTCGGATCGCCAAACGACGCGAGCGCATTCGTGAACGCGCTCGCCACGGCGGCCGGGTAGCAACCGAATCCGCGAGGGGCCTCCGGCCGGAGGCCCCTCGCGGCATACTGACGGGGTGCCCGGGATCCTTCCCGCGGTCGCGCTGACCATTGCGCTTTCGACCCACTCGGCAGGAGCTTCACCTGTGTCGATCGACCTGCGCGCGACGTTCGAACTTCAGTGCGGGTGGGTTGGGCCGCGCATCGACGTGATCTTCCCGAAGGCCCAAAGACTCCCGGTGCGAGTCGCCCCGGAGGCCGTCCTCGTCGACGGAAGGCGCCCGGCCGCCGTGACCCGCTCCGGCCAAACGGTCTCGCTCACCATCCCGCGACCGACGGGTGTCATGTGTGACTCCATCGGCCCCGGCACGGTCCGCATCCGCTTCACGAGTGCCGCTCGGATCGGCAATCCGCGTCACGCCGGCCGATACACGGTGCACGCTGAGCACGGCGCATCGGTCGCGACTGCGACCTTCGCCGTCCGCTGACGCTAGCCGTGCGGCTTAGCCATCTTGCGGTAGTCGAGCGCCTCGTCGAGGATCGCCTCGTCGACGCCCTGCCCACGCGCGACCTCACGGAGCGACCGGCCCGACGCCGCCGCCTCCTTGACGATCTCCGTCGCGCGGTCATACCCGATGTAGGGGTTCAGCGCCGTGGCAGCGGAGAGCGTCAGCTCTGCGTAGTGCTCGGCCGTGTCGCGGTTGGCGACGATGCCGTCGACGCACTTCTCCGCGAACAGCCGGCTGGCGCTCGCGAGCAGCTTCACCGAATCGAGGATGTTGCGCGCGAGCAGCGGCACGAACACGTTCAGCTCGAAGTGCCCCTGCATGCCGCCGACGGTGATGGCGGTGTCGTTGCCGATCACCTGCGCCGCCACCTGCGTGACGACCTCCGGCATGACCGGGTTCACCTTGCCGGGCATGATCGAGCTGCCCTTCTGCAACTCGGGCAACGCGATCTCGCCGAGGCCGGCGCGCGGCCCGGAGCCGAGGTACCGGATGTCGTTCGCGATCTTCGTCAGCGACACGGCAACCGTCTTCAGCGCGCCCGAGGCCTCGACGATGCCGTCGCGTGCTGCCTGCGCCTCGAACGGATCGGCGGGCGCGGAGATCTCGAGGCCGGTCTCGGCGGCAAGCAGCGCGCGCACGCGCGCCGCGAACTCCGGGTGCGTGTTCAACCCGGTGCCGACAGCCGTGCCTCCGAGCGGGATCTGCCCGAGCCGTGTGAGAGTCGCGCCGACGCGCTCGTAGCCCTGACGCACCTGCGCGGCGTAACCTCCGAACTCCTGGCCGAGCGTGACCGGCACTGCGTCCATCCAGTGCGTGCGGCCGGACTTGACGACGTCGTCGAACTCCATCGCCTTCGCCTCGAGCGAGTTCGCGAGCTGCTCAAGCGCCGGGAGAAGGTCGTTGACGATCTCGTCGAGCGCAGCGAGATGAACGGCGGACGGGAAGACGTCGTTCGACGACTGCCCCATGTTGACGTCGTCGTTCGCGTGGACGTCGTCGCCGGCGAGCTTGGCGAGGACCTCATTCGCGTTCATGTTCGACGAGGTGCCGGAGCCGGTCTGAAAAACGTCGATCGGAAACTGGTCGTCGAGCTCACCGCGAGCAATGCGCTCGGCGGCGGCCGCGATGCGCTCGGCCTTGTCGCGGTCGAGCAGGCCGAGGTCGGCGTTGACGCGTGCGGCAGCGCCCTTGATTCGGCCGAGCCACCGCGCCACCGGCGCGGGGATCGGCTCGCCCGACACGGGGAAGTTGGCGATCGCCTTCGTCGTCTCGCTGCCCCACAGCTCCCGCGTTTCCTCGGTCTTCACGGTGCTGAGTGTAGGCCCTCGGCAGCGTGGAGCAGCGCGTCCCAGGTGAGGAGCTTGACCCGCGGCCGGCCCAGCGGCTCACCCGCGCTGCGCTCGGCCGCGTCGATCGCGAGCCAGCCGGCGTAGACGACGCGGCGCACGCCGCGCTCGTCGAGTAACGCGTCGACATCCTCCGCCGTCGCGCCCTTGTGGGGCGCGCCGCGCAGATCCTCGAGCAGCAGTTCCACAGTCTCGGTCGCATCCTTCTTGTTCGTGCCGATGACGCCGGTCGGCCCGCGCTTGATCCAACCCGCCACATAGACGCCGGGCGCGACGCGGCCGCCCATGTTCGCGATCACGCCCGTGCTCTCGTCGAAGGGAACACCGGCGAGAGCGACGCCGCGATAGCCGACGCTGCGGAACACGAGCCCGCACGAAAGCATCGAGCGCTCCTCCGTCGATACTGCGCGGTGGCTCTCATCCAACACGTTGCGCACTAGCTCGATGCTCTCTACGCGATCCTCTCCGAGGATCGCGACCGGGGAGTGGAAGAACTTCAGCACGACCCGCTTCGGCTTCCCGGACGGCGCGCGCATCGCGAACTCGCGCAGCACCTCGAGGTTCCGCTCCGAGTTCGTGTCCGTCGGCTCCGCGCCTTCGAGGTCGGCCGCGTCGACGATCACGTCCGCGCCGGCGAGGTCGCCGAGCTCGGCCAGCTCGGGCGTCGTGAATGCCGCCTGCGCCGGGCCGCGGCGGCCGACGACGACGATCTCCTCGATCGAGGCTCCGCCGATGGCGGCGATGGCCGCGTCGGCGGTGTCCGTCGGCGCCAGCTCCTCCGGCGTCAGTGCCAGCATGCGCGCCACGTCGAGCGCGACGTTGCCGACGCCGATCACGATCGCCCGCCCGACGTTCAGGTCGAAGTGGAGGTCCTGGAAGTCGGGGTGGCCGTTGTACCAGGCGACGAACTCGGTAGCCGGCCACGAGCCGGGCAGGTCTTCTCCGGGGATCCCGAGCCGACGGTCGGTCTGCGCGCCGACGGCGTAGACGACCGCGTCGTAGAGGCGCGCGAGATCCTCGGGCGCGATGTCCCGGCCGACCTCGACGTTGCCGAGGAAGCGGAAGCCGGGCCGCTCGGCGATGCGCTCGAACGCTTTCGAGACCGTCTTCAGCTTCGGATGGTCGGGCGCGACGCCCAGCCGGACGAGGCCCCACGGCGTCGGCAGCCGCTCGAACATGTCTACCTGGACGGGGACGTCGGCGGAGAGGAGTGCGCCCGCCGCGTAGAAGCCGGCCGGGCCTGAGCCGACGACGGCGACGCGGAGCGGGGACATCAGGAAGCGGCGCGGTGCTGACGCCACAACCGGCCCGTGAAGGAGCCGGCGAGCGCGAGGATCAGGACGGCGACCACCGGATGCAGCGCGCGCACCCAGGACGGCCCGTTGTTCGCAAGGATCGACTGGAGGAAGACGAGCAGCGTCAGCACGAGCGCGAGCAGCGCCTGGCCCCGGCCGAGGCGTCCGGCGAGCGCTGCCACGAGTACGAGCAGCGCCACGATCAGGAGAACGTTCCCGAGGACCCGGTGCGGCTCGAAGACATGGTCGAACCTCGCGTCGGATGCCCCGTGCTGGACGCGGAAGACGCCGAGGCCGGCGAGGAAGAACTGGACGACGACCCCGAGGGTGAAGACGGAGAGGAGGACGCGGTGGACGGAGCGCACTAGTGGGAGCAGCCGGAGCCGCAGCCGTGGGCGCCCGACTCTTCGGGAGCCTCGCCCTCGGCGACCTGGAAGGAGTGCCCGCAGCCGCACGACGAGACCGCCTGCGGGTTGTCGATCTTGAACCCGGACTCCTGAATGGTCTCGAGGTAGTCGACCGTCGCACCCCTCAGATACGGCGCGCTGAACGGATCGACGACGACCTTCACTCCTTCGATCTCGAACTCGTGGTCGCCCTCCTGGGCGCCACGGTCGAAGCCGAGGCCGTACTGGAACCCGGAGCAGCCGCCGCCCTCGATCGCGACTCGGAGGACGGAGACGTCGGTCTCGGTCTCCATGAGGGCGCGGATCTTCTCCGCGGCCGCCGGGGTCAGCGAGACGATGCTCTCGGTGCGCTCCTGAAGTTCCATCGGCTCGTATCGTACCAGCGAGGGTCGCCGGAGCACGACTTTGTAACACCCGTCTCGCTCACCGCTCCTGGTGTCGAGCGTGAACAAGTGCGGACTTGGTAACGTCGCCCCGCCGATGCTGAGCAACTGGCTGCCCTTCTTGATCTACGGGCTCTTCGCGCTCGCAATCCCGGCATCGATGATCTACGCCTCGTTCGCGCTGGCGACCCGCCCGACGAAGCGGACGCGCGCACGCGTCATCCCGTTCGAATCAGGCGTCTCGCAGGGCCAGATGAAGCCGCAGCGCTTCACGGTCAGCTTCTACCTGACCGCGATGCTCTTCATCGTCTTCGACATCGAGATCGTGTTCCTGTATCCGCTCGCGATCCAGCTGCACGCGCTCGGCTGGTTCGGATTCGTCGAGTTCGCCTTCTTCCTCGTGATCCTCGCGGTCGCGTACGTCTACATCTGGCGCAAGGGCGCCCTCGAGTGGTAGATGGCTGACGGCGAGACCACGCGCCTGCGCGACTACGGGCTCCAGTCGGAGCGGCTGCTCTGGCCGACGAAAGGGCCGTCCCGCTTCGAAGAGGAACTCGGCGTCGAGGAGCTCGAGCGAGCGCTCGGCATCACGACGCTGGACAAGGCCGTGCGCTGGGCGCAGACGAAGTCGATGTGGCCGGACACGTTCGGGCTCGCGTGCTGCGCGATCGAGATGATGTCGATCGTCGGCTCGCGGTATGACCTCGCGCGCTTCGGCATGGAGGCGTTCCGCTCGTCGCCGCGCCAGGCCGACCTGCTCATCGTCTCCGGTCGCGTCGCCCACAAGATGGCTGCGCCGCTGCGACAGATCTACGACCAGATGCTCGAGCCGAAGTGGGTGATCGCGATGGGCGCCTGCGCGAGCTCCGGCGGCATGTTCAACAACTACGCGATCCTTCAAGGCGTCGACCGCATCGTTCCCGTCGACATCTACATCCCGTTCTGTCCGCCGCGCCCGGAAGCGCTGATGGAAGGGATCATCCGGCTGCACGAAGCGCACCTCGCGGGCGTCCCGCCGGCGTACGAGCGCAAAGAGGTCGCGACGTGAACGACTTCGCCAAAGTCCCGGGCTACGTCTCGACGACTGAGGCGTACGGCGAGACGACCGTCGTCGTCGACCGCGGGCGCATCCGCGAGGCGTGCACGTTCGCGCGCGACGAGCTCGGCTTCGCGATGCTCAGCGACCTCGTCGCCACCGACTATCTCGAGTGGGCGGAGAAGGGCGTCTCGGGGTACATCGGCACCGCAGCCGGTCGCGATCTCAACATGCCGATGACGCAGGGACTGCAGGCGCTGCCGGACGCGAAACCCGCGCGGTTCTCGCTCAGCTACCACCTGCTCGCACTGCGCCAGGACGCGCCGCGGCTGCGCCTCCAGTGCTGGCTCGAAGACGGCGAGACGGTCGACAGCGTCGTCGCCGTCTGGCCCGCCGCCGACTGGCTCGAGCGCGAGCAGTTCGACCTCATGGGCATCCGCTTCGACGGCCATCCGAACCTCGTGCGCCTGCTGATGGACGACGACTGGGAAGGCCACCCGCTGCGCAAGGACTATCCGCTCGGCGGCGAGCCCGTCCGCTTCTCATCGGCCGAATGACCGCGACGCTCCCACACGTCGGCCGCGCACGCCGCTGGCCCATGGTCGGCGATCCGATCTACGAAGGCTCGCGCATACCGACGCGCGTCCCGACCATCGTCGACGTGCCCGCGGCGCTCCGCGAGACGGACGACGTGCTCCAGGTCAACTTCGGCCCGAACCATCCGTCCACGCACGGCGTGCTGCGGCTCATCGTCGACCTCGACGGCGAGCAAGTCGTCGGCCTCTCGGCGGTGATCGGCTACCTCCACACCGGCTTCGAGAAGAACATGGAGCAGAAGACGTGGTGGAAGGCGATCACCTACCCCGAGCGCATCGACTATGTCGGCTACCAGAACAACGAGCTCGTCTTCGTCCTCGCGATCGAGAAGCTACTCGAGCTGGAAGTGCCGGAGAAGGCCACGTGGATGCGCATGCTCATGTGCGAGCTCAACCGCATCCACTCGCATCTCGTGTTCCTCGGAACCTCCGCGCTCGAGCTCGGCGCGATTTCGATGTTCTGGTACTGCTTCCGCGAGCGCGAGACGATTCTCGACCTGTTCGAGCTCGTCGCCGGCCAGCGCATGCACACGCGCTACTTCCAGGCCGGAGGGCTCGCGGAGGACATCCCCGCCGGCTTCTACCCCGAGGCCCGCAAGTTCGTCGAGCGGATGCCGCACGCGCTCGACGACTACCTGACGCTGCTCGACCGCAACAAGATCTGGCTCGAGCGCACGCAGGGCGTCGGGCTCCTCTCCGCAGACGACGCGATCGCGCTCGGGCAGTCCGGCCCCGTATTGCGCGCGTCCGGCGTCGACTGGGACCTCCGGCGCGACGCTCCGTATCTCGCCTACGACCAGGTCGACTTCCGCGTGCCGGTCTACAACGGCGGCGACGTCTACGACCGGTATCGAGTCCGCATGGACGAGATGGCCGAGTCGACGCAGATCGTGCGCCAGTGCATCGACCGCCTCGAGCGCATGGAGGGCGAGCCGTGGATCGCGGACGACCGCAAGGTCGTGCTTCCGCCCCGCGAGGAGCTGCACACGTCGATGGAGTCGCTCATCCACCACTTCAAGATCGTGACCGAGGGGTATCGCGTCCCCGCCGGCGAGATCTACGTCGCGATCGAGTCGCCGCGTGGCGAGTCCGGCTGCTACGTCGTCAGCGACGGCGGCCCGAGGCCGTGGCGCGTGCACTTCCGCGCCCCGTCGTTCGCGGCGCTGCAGGCGACCGCGACGTGCGCGCAGGGATCGCTCATCGCCGACCTGATCGCGATCGTCGGCTCGCTCGACGCGGTCATGGGAGACACGGACCGATGAGCCTCACCGACGAGATCCGGAAGGTGGCGGAGCGCTACCCGGAGAGCAAGTCCGCGATCCTGCCCGCGCTTCGGCTCGCGCAAGAGGAATACGGCTGGCTCTCGCGCGAGGCGATCGAGGAGGTGGGCGAGGCGCTCGACCTGACGCCCGCCTACTGCATGTCGGTCGCGAGCTTCTACGACCTGTTCAACTTCGAACCGGTCGGCCGGCACACGATCGAGGTCTGCACGAACGTCTGCTGCGGACTCGTCAACGCGCAGGCCGTCCTCGAGTCGTTCGAGCGTGCGCTCGACATCGCTCCGGGGGAGACGACCGCCGACGGCGAGATCACGCTGCGGGCGGTCGAATGCCTCGGCGGCTGCTCGACACCGACGATCGTCGCGATCGACGAGCGCTACCGCCAGTCGGTCACGCCGGAAGACGTCCCCGCCATCCTCGAGGAGCTGCGCAATGTCTGAGGCGCTCGTCCTCGCAGGAGCGGAGGAGACGCCGCTGCAGGACCTCGCGTCGTACCGCGCCGTCGGCGGCTACGCGCAGCTCCTGAAGGCGCGCGCGATGCCGCCGCAAGAGGTGATCGCGCTGCTCATCGAGTCGAACCTGCGCGGCCGCGGAGGCGCGTTCTTCCCGACGGGGCGCAAGGCCAGCTTCATCCCGTCGCCGGAGAAGGTCGCAAAGCCGATCTACATCACCGTCAACGCCGACGAGTCCGAGCCCGGGACGTTCAAGGACCGCGAGATCATGCTGCGCGTCCCGCACCGCCTCGTCGAGGGCTGCCTCATCGCCGCGCACGCGATCCAGTCGCAGTTCGTCTTCATCTACATCCGCGGCGAGTACTCGACCGAGTACGACGTCCTGCAGGCCGCCGTGGACGAGGCAAGCGCTGCCGGCCTCCTCGGCGACGTCACCATGATCGTCCACCGCGGCGCCGGCGCGTACATCTGCGGCGAGGAGACGGCGCTCCTCTCGTCGCTCGAGGGAGAGCGCGGACAGCCGCGCTCGAAGCCGCCGTTCCCGGCGATCGAGGGCCTCTACGCCGCGCCGACGCTGATCAACAACGTCGAGACGATCACGACCATCCCGGTCGTGCTCGAGGTCGGCCCTGCCGAGTACGCCCAGATCGGTGCGCCGCCCGACTCGACCGGCACGCGCCTCTTCTGCCTCTCCGGCAACGTCGCGCGCCCGGGCGTGTACGAGCTGCCGCACGGCCTCACGACGCGCCACCTCATCGAGGAGATCGGTGGCGGCGTTCCGGACGGACGCTCGCTGAAGGCCGTGATGATGGGCGGCTCGTCCTTCCCGGTGATGACACCCGATGACCTCGACACGAAGCTCGACGCGAACTCGCTCGGTCAGAAGGGCTACTTCATCGGATCGGGCGTCGTGTGCGTCCTCGACGACCGCACGTGCATGGTGCAGTTCGCGCTGCGGGTCGGCCAGTTCTACATGCACGAGTCGTGCGGCAAGTGCACGCCGTGCCGCGTCGGGACGCGCTGGCTCGTGCAGATGCTGCGCGCGGTCGAGAATGGCACCGCCTCCGAGAGCGACTTCGACCTTGCACTCGACGTGTGCGACCGGATCATCGGCAAGTGTCTCTGTGTTCTCGGTGACTCCGACGCGATGATCGTTGCGAGCTGCGTGACGAAGTTCCGCGACGAGTTCCGCGCGCATCTCGAGCACGGCGGCTGCCCCTTCGGCCACGACTCATCGCTCGACGGGCTCTTCGCGCCCTCGGATCAGCACGCCGCAGCGCACGAGGTGGTCGCGTGACCGACCTCGTCCGCGTGATCGTCGACGAGCGCGAAGTGCACGTTCCCAAGGGGACGGGCATCGTCGAGACGGCGCTCGCTGCCGGGATCGAGATCCCCGTGTTCTGTTACGAGCCGCGGCTCGGCGAGGGCATCGGCGCATGCCGCATGTGCATCGTCGAGATCGAGGGGATCCCGAAGCTGCAGACCGCGTGCACGACGAGCGCGACCGACGGCATGGTCGTCAAAACGGCCCGCACCTCGGAGAAGGCGTCGGTCGGTCAGAACGGAACGCTCGAGTTCATCCTCGTCAACCATCCGCTCGACTGTCCCGTGTGCGACAAGGGCGGCGAGTGCCCGCTCCAGGACCTCACGTTCCGGTACGGGCCGGGCAACACGCGCATGAGCTTCGAGAAGCTCACCTTCGAGAAGCCGATCCCGATCTCGCCTGCGATCTCGCTCGACCGCGAGCGCTGCATCCTCTGCTACCGCTGCACGCGCTTCAGCGAGGACGTGAGCGAGGACGGACAGCTCGTCGCCCGCAACCGCGGCGCGCTGTCGGTGATCACGACGTTCGAGGACGAGCCGTACAGCGGCCCGTTCACGGGCAACGTCACCGAGCTCTGCCCCGTCGGCGCGCTCCTGCCGACGCAGTACCGGTTCGAGGGCCGCCCGTGGGAGATCCAGAACGTGCCGACCGTGTGCGGCATGTGCTCCGTCGGCTGCAACGTCAACGCGACGGTGCGCGAGGGCAAGGTGAAGCGGATCCTGTCGCGGAACCACCCGGAGATCGACGAGGGCTGGATCTGCGACAAGGGCCGCTTTGGCTTCACGCACCTGCGCTCCGCCGACCGCATCGTCGATCCGATCAAGCGCGTGCGCATGCGCGGGTTCGAGCCGGTGTCGTGGGACGACGCGCTCGACGAGGCGGAGCGGCTGCTCCGCGCGGCGCACGGCCGCGTCGTCGTCGCGCTCTCCGGATCGGAGACGGTCGAGCAGGCATACGCGCTCGCGAAGCTCGTGCGCGTCGGCACCGCATCGCACGAGGCGATGCTTCCCGAAGAAGTCACTCACAGCCTCGACGCGTACGGGCTGCCGCTGTCGGCCATCCGCGATGCGCAGGTCGTCGTCGTCCTCGGCGACGTCTCCGTCGCGGAGCGCGCGCCGATCGTCGACCTCTGGATCAAGGCCGCGCGCCGGAACGGTGCGCGCGTCCTGACCGAGCTGGACGAGAACGCCGTGCGCGGCGCCGACCGCGCCGTGCTCATCTGGTCCGGCCCGGGCGGCCGCGGCGGCGCAACGGTCGCGGCGCACGCGGAGCGGCTCGGCCTTGCCGGCAAGGAGGGCTGTGGCGCGTTCTACCTCCCGGAGACGCCGAACGGCCGCGGCGCCGCCGACGCGTGGGCGGCCGCGTCCGACGAGGATCCCCCGGAGACGGAGTCGGTCGGTCTTCTGATCGTGTCCGGCGACGAGGCCGCGAACGACCCGAACGTGCGCGCGCTCGCCGAGAAGGCGGAGTCGGTGATCGCGATCTCGATGTTCCACGGCCTGGCCGCCGGCTGGGCCGACCTCGTCCTGCCGGGAACGAGCTACCTCGAGCGCGACGGGACGTACGTGAACCTCGAAGGCCGGCTGCAGCGCCTTCGCCGTTCGGCCATGCCGCCTGCGCCGGACGAGCTCGCCTGGCTGTCGCAGCTCGCGTCGCGCTTCGGAGTCGAGCTCTCGCCGCACGCGCCGATGATCTTCGCCGAGCTGTCGGAGCGCATCTACGGCGGACTCGCGTTCGGAGAGGTCGGGGAGCGCGCGCCGCTCCGCGGCTACCTCGGCGCGCCGGCGCATGTGGAGGCCCAGCCGCTCCCGGAGCCCCTGGCCGCCGGCGAAGGGCTGCAGCTCGTCTGTTACAAGCCGCTCTTCTCGGGGCCGGCGGTCGAGCGCGTCGAGGAGCTCCAGTTCCAGCGGCCGCCCGCCGAGATCGAGCTCGCACGCGCCGACGCTCAAGCGCGCGGCATCGCGAACGGCGCGACGGTGACCGTCTCCCACAACGGCACGTCGATGCAGCTGCGCGCGCGCATCGCGAAGGATCTGCGCAAAGGCGTCGTGCGCATCGCGCGCGAGCACGCAGGCGACCTGCGCGGCACCGTCACCCTTTCGCGGAGCCCGGCTTCGCCGGGCGGGAGCGAAAGGGGGCCGAGGACGTGAGCGAGCCGTGGTGGATCAGCCTCATCAAGGCCGCGATCATCGTGAACATCGTCATGGTCATGTTCGCGTACCTGACGTGGCTCGAGCGCAAGGGCCTCGGCCGCCTGCAGAACCGCTACGGCCCGAACCGCGCCGGCCCGTTCGGGTTGCTGCAGCCGATCGCCGACCTCGTGAAGCTCGTCCGCAAGGAGGCCTTCGCGCCGTCGAGCGCGATCGGCATCCCGTACATCCTCGCGCCGATCATCTCGATGTTCACCGCGCTCGCCGCGTTCTCCGTCATCCCGTGGGGATCGGGCTGGAAGATCTACCACTGGCACGTGACCGGTGAGGTCGTCAACGTCCCCATCGCGCTGCTGCTCGTCTTCGCGCTCGGGTCGATCGGGATCTACGGCTTCATCGTCGGCGGTTGGGCGTCGGAATCGAAGTTCTCGCTCCTCGGCTCGATGCGCACGTGCGCGCAGCTCGTCTCCTACGAGGTGTCACTCGCACTGAGCGTGCTCGGCGTCGTCATCCTCGGCCGCTCGCTCTCGCTCGTCGACATCGTCCACCGGCAGGGCGTGACGCTGCCGTTCGTCATCCCGCAGTTCTTCGGCCTGCTCGTCTTCTTCTTCGCGGGCATCGCCGAGACGAGCCGCGCGCCGTTCGACCTTCCGGAGGCGGAGCAGGAGCTCGTCGCCGGCTACCACACCGAGTACTCCGGCATGCGCTGGGGCCTCTTCCAGACGGCCGAGTACATCAACCTCATCACGCTCTCCGGCCTGATGGTGACGCTCTTCTTCTCCGGCTGGCACGGCCCGTGGAACCTCGGTCCGATCTGGTTCCTGCTGAAGCTGCTCGGCGTGCTCTTCGCCTTCATCTGGCTGCGCGCGACACTCCCGCGCCTGCGCTACGACCAGCTCATGCGCTTCGGCTGGAAGGTGCTCCTGCCGGTGGCGACGCTCAACGCCCTCGTGACCGCGATCATCGTGGCGGCGACGTGAGCCCGCAGCCCGCTTCGACGCTGAAGGGCTTTGCCGTCACGTTCCGGCAGATCCTCAAGAAGCCGATCACGACGCAGTATCCGGAGGAAAGGCGGCCGCTCTATCCGCGTTTCCGCGGCCGGCACCGGCTGTGGACGCACGCGAACGGCCTGGAGAAGTGCGTCGGCTGCTCACTGTGCGCGGCCGCGTGTCCGGCGGACTGCATTCGCGTCGTTGCGGCGGAGAACACGCCGGAGAACCGCGTCTCCGCGGGCGAGCGCTACGCGCGCATCTACGAGATCAACATGAGCCGCTGCATCTTCTGCGGCTACTGCGAGCTCGCGTGCCCGTTCGACGCGATCACGCTCGGCAACGAGTACGAGCTCTCCGAGCACAACCGTGACGACCAGATCTACACGAAGGACATGCTGCTCGCGGAGCCGATGAAGAAGACCCCGATCGAAGATCCGGCGATCTTCGACACGCCGATCCCGTACTACAGGTCCGACTCGTGATCCTCGCCTCGGCCGGGAACATCGTCGTGTGGATCGTGTGGGTCGGGGCGGCCTTCGCGTGCCTCGCCTCCGGCGTCGCCGTCGTGTCGTTCAGGAACCCCTTCTACTCCGCGCTCGCGCTGATCGGAAATCTCGGGTCGCTCGCCGTCCTCTACCTGCTGCTGTCGGCGGAGTTCGTCGCCGCGGCGCAGGTACTCGTCTACGCCGGCGCGGTGATGGTGATGTTCCTGTTCGTCATCGCGTACGTCGGCCCGCGCATGGAGACGCCGTGGGCGGGAGGGCCGAACTGGCAGTCGATCGCCGCCGTGCTCGCTGCGGGCTCGATCTTCCTCGAGATCATCGTCGCGGTCGCGCTGAAGGCCGGCGGCCGCCTGAGCCACTCCGACCACGTCAACGCGACGTTCGGGACGCCGGGCTGGATCGGACGGCTGTTCCTCACCGACCATCTGCTGGCGTTCGAGATCACGTCCATCGTCCTGCTCATCGCCGCCGTCGGCGGCGTCATCCTCGGGTCGCACGCGAAGAGGGCCGCGTAATGCAAGGCCCCGGCATCGCCTGGTACCTCGGCATCTCCGCCTTCTTGTTCGGGACAGGCGCGCTCGGCGTGCTCCTGCGGCGCAACCCGATCATCGTCCTGCTCTCGCTCGAGATCATGCTCAACGGCGGCAACCTCGCCCTGATCGCGTTCGCGCGGCACGCCGGCAACGGCGCCGGGCAGATCTTCGCGCTCGCGGTGATGGCGGTGGCCGCCGCCGAGGTGTGCGTCGGGCTCGGCCTCGTCGTGGCGATCAACCGCCGCCGCCTGGCGCTCGACGTCGACAAGCTCTCGGAGTTGCGCGGATGAGGGACGGCGCCTGGCTCTGCCTCTTCGCCCCGCTCGCAGGAACGATCGTCATCCTGCTCGGCGGCACGCGCATTCCTCGCGCCGTCGCCGGCTGGATCTCGACGGCGAGCGTCTTCGTCTCCTTCGGCGGCGCGATCTGGACGTTCTTCGCCTTGCGCGCGTCGAACGACCGCGCCGGGATCACGTACACCGCCTGGACGTGGTTGCAGAGCGGCAGCTTCAAGGTCGGCCTGAGCGTGCTCGTCGACCCGCTCAGCACGATGATGATGCTCATCGTCGCCGGCGTCGGCGGCCTGATCGTCCTCTACTCGATCGGCTACATGGACGGGGACGACGAGGAGCGGCGCTACTTCGCGTACATGTCGCTGTTCGTCTTCTCGATGCTGCTGCTCGTCCAGGGCGGCAACCTTCTGATCCTGCTTGCCGGGTGGGGCCTCGTCGGCCTCTCGTCCTACCTGCTCATCGGCTTCTGGCACGACCGGCCGTCCGCGGTGGCGGCCGCGAAGAAGGCGTTCATCATGAACGCGGTCGGCGACGCGACGATGGCGCTCGCGTTCTTCGTCCTCATCTTCCACGGGCACTCGCTCGACTTCGGCACCTCGTTCGCGACCGCGGGGCAGCTCTCGCCCACAGCGGTCAACCTCGTCGCGCTCGGGCTCCTCGGCGGAGCGGCGGCGAAGTCGGCGCAGATCCCGCTGCACACCTGGCTCCCGGACGCGATGGAAGGGCCGACACCGGTCAGCGCCCTCATCCATGCGGCGACGATGGTCACCGCCGGCGTCTACCTCATCGCGCGCATGCACCCCATCTTCGAGCAGGCGCGCACGGTCGAGCTCATCGCCGCCGGCATGGGCGCGCTGACGCTCCTCGTCGCCGGGCTGATCGCGCTCGTGCAGACGGACATCAAGCGCGTGATCGCGTACTCGACGATGTCGCAGATCGGCTACATGTTCCTCGGCGCAGGCGTGGGCGCGTACGCGAACGGGATGTTCCACCTGATGACGCACGCGTTCTTCAAGGCGCTGCTGTTCATGGCCGCGGGCCTCGTCATCCACGCGCTCTCCGGCGAGCAGGACATCCGGAAGATGCGCGGCATCGGCGCGCTCATGCCGTGGACGAAGTGGGCGTTCCTCGCCGGCGGCCTCGCGCTCGTCGGCGTGCCGCCGTTCGCCGGCTTCTTCTCGAAGGACGCGATCATCGCTGCCGCGCTGCACGACCACTGGTACGGCGTCATCCTCGCCGGCGCGGGGCTCGTTGGTGCGTTCCTCACCGGCGTGTACACGTTCCGCCTGTACTTCCTCGTCTTTCCGGGCGAGCCGAGCGCGTTCGTGCGTGAACATCACCACGCGCATCACGACCAGGAGGGGCCGCTGACGATGCTCGTCCCCGTCGGCGTCCTCGCCGTGCTTGCGGTGATCGGCGGCTGGATCCAGTTCTCGCCGTTCTGGCACCCGCTGACGACCTGGCTCGCGCCGGTCGTACAGACGCTCGGAGTCGCAGAGCCGACGAACACGCAGGAGGCGATCGCGTCCGTGCTCGCGGTGCTGCTCGGCCTCGCCGGCATCGGCGTGGCGTACGCGTTGTACGGACGCGGCGAGGCGTCCCTCGCTGTTCCGCGGCTGCCCGCCGTGCAGACCGCGCTCGAGCACAAGCTCTACTTCGACGAGGCGTACGACGCGCTGTTCTACCGCCCCGCGGCCGCGCTCGCCTCGTGGCTGCGGCGCGACTTCGAGGAGCCCGTCATCCTCGCCACCGGCCCTGATCTCGGCGAGGGCGCGCTCGAGCTCGGCCAGGGTGCAAGCCGCCTGCAGACCGGGCTCCTGCGCACGTACGTCCTGTTCCTCGGCACAGGCCTCGCCATCGTCGGAATCGTCTTCCTGGTGGTTCGATGACGACGTCGACCATCACCTCGGTGCTGGTCTGGCTCCCGATCGCGGGGGCGCTCGCGATCTGGATCCTGCCGCTGTCGCGCTACGCGACCGGCAGCCTCGCGGTGCTCATCTCGCTGGTCGAGGTCGGGTTCTGGATCGAGCAGGCGGCGCGCTTCAACTTCACGCGCACCGGTCTGCAGTTCTCGCAGAGAACACCGTGGATCAAGGATCTGCACGTCTCGTACCACGTCGGCGAGTACGCCTTCTCGCTCTGGCTCGTCGGCCTCACCGTCGTCGTGATGGCCGCGTGCATCGGCTACGGGTTCTGGGTCGGGCGCGAACGTCCGCGTGCGTACTTCGGGCTGATGCTTATGCTCACCGGCGCGACCGTCGGCGTGTTCGTCTCGCAGGACCTGCTCCTGTTCTACGCGTTCTTCGAGGCGATGCTCATCCCGCTCTACGTCCTCATCGGCGTGTGGGGCGGAGCGAACCGGATCGGCGCGACGCTGAAGCTGCTCATCTACACGATGGCAGGCTCGCTCGTCATGCTCGCCGCGATCATCGTGTACGGCCTCAAGGTCGGGACGTTCGACCTCGTGGACTCGCCGCCGAGCACGAGCCGCTGGCTCTTCCTCGGCTTCATGCTGGCGTTCGCGATCAAGGCGCCGCTCTTCCCGTTCCACGGCTGGCTGCCCGATTCATACCGCGAGGCGCCGCCCGAGGTGACGGCCATCCTCTCCGGCGTCGTCGCCAAGGCGGGGACGTACGGGATGCTGCGCATCGTCCTGACGAAGTTCCCCGAGCCGTCGTCCTACTACCGGACGGTCATCCTCGCGCTCGGAGCGGCCGCGCTCGTGTACGGGTCTGTACTCGCGTTCCGCGCGGCCGACGTCCGGGGTGTCGTTGCGTACTCGTCGATGGCGCAGTCCGGGCTCATCACGATCGGGCTGTTCTCCGGGACGAACCTCGGCTACGACGGCGCCGTGCTGCAGATGATCGCGCACGGGCTCATCTCGGCCTCGCTGTTCCTCATTGCGGGCGCGGTCGAGCGACGCACGACGACCGGGGAGTTCTCGCGCCTGGGCGGGATGGCGAAGGGCCGGCCCGCGCTCGCGACGCTGCTCATGACGGTCGGCGTCATCTCGCTGGCCGTGCCCGGATCTGCCGCCTTTGCAGGCGAATTCCTCATCCTCGCCGGTGCGTACACCCGCGCCTGGTGGTGGGCGGCAATCGGCGCAACCGGGATCGTGCTGGCGGCGATGTACGTGCTGCGGCTCATCGCCGGGGTGCTGCACGATGCGCGCGGCCCGATGGTGCAGGACGAGGCGCTCGACCTCAGAGCCGGTGAGCTCGCGCTCGTCGTGCCGCTTGTCGCGGCACTGCTCGTGCTGTCGGCGTGGCCTGCAGGGATTTCGCATCACTCCTTCGCCGGCGACCGTCCGATCAACGCCGTCTACGAGCAATTCCGATGATCCATACGCCGCACGTTGACTGGTTCGCGATCTCCACGATCCTCGTGCTGCTCGGTGCGTCGTTCTTCGCGCTGCTCGGCGCGGTGCTCGTCCCGGCCGCGCGGCGTCGCACGTTCGCCGTCACGGTCGCAGCCCTCGGGTCGCTGGGCGGAATCGTCACCTCGGTGTGGCTGTACGTCGACAGCGCGAACGGCCACCGTGTGATCGCGGACAGCTTCTACCGCGACCGGTGGACCGCGCTCACGCAGGTGATCCTGTGCGCGATAACGCTGGCGACGGTGCTCGCCGGCGCCGATCGGGTGCGCGAGCACGAGTCGGAGTTCTTCGCGCTCCTGCTCGCGTCCGCGGCAGGCATGACGTTCTTCGTCGGCTCCGCCAACTTGATGGTGATGTTCCTCTCGCTCGAGTGGTTCTCGATCGCGCTCTACGTCCTGTGCGCGATCGACTACAACCAGGAGGGCTCGCTCGAAGCCGGCCTCAAGTATCTCGTCGTCGGCTCCTTCGGATCCGCGGCGCTGCTGTTCGGCTCGGCGCTCGTCTACGGCGCGACGAACCGCATCGGCTTCGCCGAGATCGCGCAGCAGGTCGGCCTGCACGGCCTGTCCGGCGACCTTCTGCTCGTGCTCGGGCTCGCGATGATCCTCGCCGGGCTCGCGTTCAAGTCGTCGTCGGCGCCGTTCCACATGTGGACGCCGGACGTGTACCAGGGTGCGCCGACGACCGTGACGGCGTTCATGTCGTCGGCAACGAAGGTGGCCGCGTTCGCGCTCACGTTCCGCGTGCTTCGCACCGCGTTCCCGCAGGAGGCGCACCTCTGGACGTGGGCGCTCGCGGGGATCGCCGTCGCGTCGCTCGTCATCGGCAACCTCGCCGCGCTCGTCCAGACGGACGTGAAACGCCTGCTCGCGTACTCGTCCATTTCGCACGCAGGGTTCATCCTCATCGGCCTCTCCACCGGGACAGCGCTCGGCGGCCGGGCGCTCATGTACTACCTCGTCCCCTACTCGGCGATGGCGTTCGGCTCGTTCGCGATCGTCGCCGCGCGCGAACGCGAGCTCGGCAAGGCGGTGACGCTCGAGAACCTCGCCGGCTTCGGCTGGGAGCGGCCGTTCCTCGGCGTCGCCATGTGGTTCTTCATGTTCGGCTTCGCCGGCCTGCCGCTCGGCGGCGGCTTCATCGGCAAGTTCTACGTCCTCTCCGCGGCCTACGACCACGGCTGGACGTGGCTGGTCATCGTCGGTGTGCTCGCGACGCTCGTGAGCCTTTACTACTACCTCGGCGTCGTGCGTGCGATCTACATGCGTGGGCCGCAGCTCGCCGTCGCAACGGGCGGCTCACCGCCGCGCGAGACGCTCCTCCATATCGCCGTCGGCGCGGCCCTCGTCGTCTCGGTCGGTTCGCTCGTCGCCGTCGGGCCGCTGATCACGCTCGCGAGGCACGCGGCGTCGGCCTTGCCGTTCTGACCGACCGCAGCGGCTCCAGCACCCAGAGCAGACCGGGAATCCCGTAACAGAGGAGCGCCATCACGACGCTGCTGACGGCGAGCGCCGGGACGTGGCCGCCGCGCGGGGCGTTCTCGCGCACCGCCGATCCGAGTACGAGCAGGACGAGTGCCAGCGAAGCGGTGAGGCCGCGCACGGCTCCCTCGCCCGCGAGCGCGTCGCTGATGGCGACGAACGCAAAGGCGGCGGCCGCCGGGAGGGCGGCGAGGACGAACCAGAAGGCGAGCCCGTGGACTCCGGCGACGTCGGCGAGCAGGGCGGCGGATGCGATGCCGGGCGCGAGCAAACGGGAGCCCATCCACGGAAGGTTCGGTGCCGCGCCGGACGGTCCTCCCTCGTTAGTCTCGACCCATGGCTGACAACACACTCACCTGGCTGGGTCACGCGTCGTTCCGCCTCGATACGTCGGGGGGGAAGCGCGTCTACATCGACCCGTTTCTGAACGGCAATCCGAAGTGCCCGGAGAACGAGCTCGAGCCTGAGCGTGCGGACATCATCGCGCTCACGCATGGGCACGGCGACCACGTCGGCGACACCGTCGCGATCGCGCAAAAGCACGGCTCCACCGTCGTCGCCCTGGTCGAGCTCGCAGGCTGGCTCGGCAAGAACGGCGTCGACGAGGGCAAGCTCCGCAATCCGAACAAGGGTGGGACGGAGGACGTCGACGGCGTCAAGATCTCGCTCGTGAACGCGTTTCATTCCGGATCCGCGCCGGACGGCTCCTACGCGGGAGAGCCGTCGGGGCTCGTCATCGAGACCGAGGACGGCAAGTCGATCTACTTCGCCGGCGACACGTGCGTCTTCGGCGACATGCAGCTCATCGCCCGGATCTACCACCCGGACGTCGCCGTCCTTCCGATCGGCGACCACTACACGATGGGGCCGGTCGAGGCGTCGGTCGCGATGGAGCTGCTCGGCGTCAAGCGTGTCGTCCCGTGCCACTGGGGCACGTTCGGGCTATTGACCGGGACTCCCGACCAGCTCGACGTCCCGGCGGGAGTGACGCTCGAGACCATGGAGCCCGGAGGCACGATCACCGTATGAGGGAGCGCTGGTTCGGCGCGACCGGCAGGCGCGTGCCCGAGCTCGCGCTCGAGGGGGCGGTGGACGTCGAGGGGGCGCTCGTCCTCGACGTCCCCGATCCCGACCGGTTGCGGCGCGCCTTCGACGAAGGGACGCCGGTCGTCGTGCGCGCGTCAGCGGCGGATGGCGTGAAGGCTGCGCTCGCGCGGCCGGAGGTGTCATGCGTGCTCGTGCCGGCGGACCGGCGCGACCTCCTCGAGCTCGATCTCACCGAGCTCACCTACGGATGACAGTGCGCGAGAAGACGGCATGAAGGTCCTGCGTCTCGACGAGGTCGAAGGAGTCCCCGTCTTCGGCACGCTCGTGTGGAAGCCGGTGCGGAGAACGCTCGGCGTGACCGCATTCGGGATCAATGCGTACACCGCTGCGAACGCGGGCGACGAGGTCGTCGAGGATCACGACGAGACGCCGCTCGGGCACGAGGAGATCTACGCGGTCGTCGCCGGCCACGCGACGTTCACGGTCGACGGTGAAGAGGTGGACGCGCCCGCGGGGACGCTTGTCTTCCTCGACGATCCGAAGCAGCAGCGCGCAGCGCGCGCAGTCGAGGCCGGTACGACGGTGCTCGCGATCGGCGGCATGCCGGGCACGCACGAGATCTCGCCGTGGGAGTTCATCTTCCCATCGCTGCCGGCGCGAAATGCCGAGGACTGGGACACAGCGCGGCAGATCCTCGAGGACGCTATCGCGGAGAAGGATCACCCGTCGATCCACTACCACCTCGCGTGCGTCGAGGCGCGTGCGGGGAATCGCGAGCGCGCCCTGGACGAGCTCGTCTACGCCGTCGAGCACCGACCGGGTTTGCACGCGCCGGCACAGACCGAGGAGGACTTCGCCTCGCTCAGGGACGATCCGCGCTTCCCTGCCTGAGTCAGGAGCGGGGAGTTGCGATGCGCAACCTGTTGCCGTCAGCGTCTTTCAGGTCGCCCTTGGCCCGGGCTACCGAGACGGAGCGATGATGAAGCGACAGCTTCGAGACCGCCGCCGAAGGAGAGTCGATGATCACGCTCGATCACGTTGGGTTCGCCGTTGCCGACTACCAGCAAAGCAAGGCGTTCTACGAGAAAGCGCTCGCGCCGCTCGGGATGACGTTGCTGATGGAGTTCTCCGGAGCGGCAGCAGGGTTTGGCAGGGACGACGGAGGAAGACCGACGTTCTTCATCGAGGCCTACGGAGATCCAGTGCGAGGGCGGCTTCACATTGCGCTGAGAGCCGAGAATCGGGCACAGGTGGACGCCTTCCATGCGGCAGCCCTCGAGGCGGGCGGGACGGACAACGGCGCACCCGGCGTGCGATCGGTCTACCACCCCGACTACTACGGCGGCTTTGTCCTCGATCCCGACGGGAACAACATCGAGGCCGTCTGCCACCAGCCAGGCTAGAACCGCGCGTGCGCCGGTGTGCGGGAAATGTCCCCGAGAGACATCGTCACCGTACGGCGCGCCGGCCTGTGATGCCTTGGTGTGCTGTGTCAGTCTCTCCAGCGACGCGACCTGAGGTGAGTCGCCGGACGAAGGAGCCATGAGATGCCTCGATACCTGATCTCGTTCAACGCCCACGCGATGGACCACCTCTCCGACGAGGACATGCCCGACGTGAGCAGGGCCGCACACGAGGTTGTCGAGGAGGCAATGAACACCGGTGTGTGGGTCTTCGGCGGCGGGCTGGAAGCCCGGAAGGCGAGCGTCGTGGCCTCCGATGGAAGCGTCACCGACGGCCCGCACCCGGAAGAGATCGGCGGATTCTGGATCGCTGACGTGCCCTCACGCGAAGAGGCCTTGGAGTGGGCTGCCAAGACGGCCGTCGCCTGCCGCTGCCCGCAAGAAGTCCGGGAGTTCATGCCCGACCCGGCCGTCGGGAACTGATCGAATCGCCCAGGCGTGCAAGTGACGAGATCGCGGGCGCAGCGTGCCTGCCCTGTTGGCTAGCGCGTGAGCTGCGCGAGACCGCCGGCGACCCAGGCCCGTAGTTCCTCCGAGCGTGCGAACGGCGCGTCATCCGCGTCGGCACGAGCGAGTACATCCTCCGCCGATGCCCCGGTGCGCAATCCGGCGTACAGGTAGATCAGCGCGGAGGAGCGAGGCCCGGTCCTGCACGAGACGAGCGTCGGTCGGGGGAGGTCGTCGAGCGCCTCGATCTGGCGGCGGGCGAGGGCGAGGTCGAGCGGCGTCGGCGGGTCGGACACGACGTTGGCCGACACCGGGACTGCTCGCTCGACGTCCGCATACGACATGCCGCCTTCCATTGCGGCGAACTCCTCGCCACACAGGTAGAGCCACGATGCCGCGCGGGATTCCTGCGCAAAGGCGACGGGGTCAGCGATCAGCCCCCGGTTGTGCAGCAGATCCTTCGGCGTCTCGAACTCGGTCACAAGTCGATCCTACGCTCGCCGAACTTCCGGAAGAAGAGCCGGCCGACAGCCCCGCGGCCGCCGCGGGACCGCATGCCCAGCTGACAACAAGTCGGCCTGAGATACTGGCGCCGTGAACGGCGACGACCTGCGACGTCTCGAGGCTGTGGGCTCCATCGCGGCATTTCCTGCTGGGCACGTCCTCGTCGAGCGTGGCCAGCACGGCGGCGGCCTGTTTGTGATCGTGGACGGTACCGTCGTGGTCGAGGCGCCCGAGGGGGAAATCGAGTACGGGCCGGGATCGGTCATCGGCGAGCGGGCTCTGCTGTCCGCGGCAGGCACTCGAGCCGCGCGCGTGCGGGCGACAAGCGATCTTCGGGTCATCGCAGTCGACCGCCTCGAGTTCGAGCGCCTCTGTGCGGATGACGCTGCTTTCGCAGACCGGATCGCGAGTCTCGGCGCCCCGCCACGCTGAGCGAAGCATTCGGTCAAGGTCGACTACGTGCCCGGTGGCTCGCCGGAGGGATAGTGTGCCGCCGATGGACAAGCACGTCGTGGTCCTCGGGGCTGGGTTCGGCGGCCTGGAGCTCGCGACCCGGCTCTCGGAGACCCTCGCGGACGCGGTCCGCGTCACGCTGATCGATCGCGACGACTCGTTTTACTTCGGGTTCTCAAAGCTTGAGGTGATGCTCGGCCGCCAATCGGCCGACGACGTCCGGCTCTACTACCGCGACTTCGAGAAGGACGGTGTCGAGTTCCGCCAGGAGACGGTGACAGGCGTCGACCCGGCCGGGCGCCGCGTCATGACCAACGCCGGATCCTACGACGCTGACTTCGTCGTCGTGGCGCTTGGCGCCGACTACGACGTCGCCGCCACACCGGGCTTCGAGCAGGGCGGCCACGAGTATTACTCGCTCGCCGGCGCTGAGCGGCTTCGCGACGCGCTGGCCGACTTCAAGGGCGGCCGAGTGCTGCTCTCGGTCCTCGGGCAGCCGTTCAAGTGCCCGCCCGCTCCGTTCGAGGGGTCCTTCCTGCTGCACGAGCACTTCACACAGCGAGGCATCCGGGACTCAGTCGACATGGCGACGACGTTTCCGATGGCGCGCCCGGTACCGGTGACCGGTGAGGTCTCGCAGATGTTCCGCGACGGGCTATCCGCCTGCAATGTCGAGGCATTGCCCGAGCATCTTGTCACCGGCATCGATCCGGCGACCTGCACGGCACAGCTCGCGAGCGGCGAAACGCTGTCCTACGATTTGTTCGTCGGCATCCCGATCCACCGCGCGCCCACCGCACTCGCGGACTCGGGCCTCGTCGTCAACAATTGGGTGCCCGTCGACCAGTCCAACCTCCGGACCCCGTTCCCCGGCGTCTACGCGCTCGGCGACGTCTGTACCGGCGCACGGACCGTTCCCAAGGCCGGCATCTTCGCCGAGGCGGCCGCCCGCGTGGTCGCCGACGACATCGCCGCGACGATCACGGGCGCCGAGCCGCCCGCACCGTACGAGGCCACAGGCGTCTGTTACGCCGAGTTCGGCGGCGGGCTCGTAAGCAAGGTCGAGGTCAACTTCCTCGCCGGCGATGCACCAGCGGCCCAGCGCCACGATCCCTCGCTCCGGTACGCCGAGGAGAAGGAGGAGTTCGGCGCCGTCCGCCGGGCTCGCTGGTTCGGGAACTCGTGAGTCGCGGGAGCCGCGCAGTGGATACCGGGCCGACCCCGAGGTGGTGAAGGTCGGCCCGGCTGTATGCGGCTTCGAGGATCTAGAGCAGGACGATTACGAATGGGACGTCCCATTGGGCCTGCCATGGACCCGCGACGCCTGAGTTCGAACCACCCATGATCACGCGGAAGGAACCGTCTGGTTGCCGGGTGACGGATCCCGCGTTCGCGCTTCCACTTGCGGCGGAGACGACAGCGATGTTTGAGGGGTTGCCGTCGAACTTGACATCCATGCCTGGAGGTCCGCTTGACCGGCGAACTTCGATCTGGCCGCCGGTGCAGCTCCAGCGATATCCAAAGACGTTCGGGTCGCTCGTATAGGTCGATGATGAGAGCGAGGAGAGATCTACTTTGGAGCTGGTCACGACCGCGATGCCGCGGATCGCGCCCTGCGCACAGCGCGGCTGTGGCACGACCTTCGACCCAATCGCGAACGCTGTTCCGCCTAGTGCAAAGAAAAGAGCGACGAGCGAGATGAGGATGGCAGGTGATGGTCTAGGCAGACGACGCATTGACTTGTCCTCCCATAGAGAGTGATGTGATTTGTTGGACAGCCGACCCTAAGCCTCCAGCCGGTATCGGCAACACCGTCGGGACAGATGACACGGCGACGCGCGGTCACCGATAACCCGACACCATGACAAAGGCCGAGGCTATCGCCAAGGGCAAAGGGAAGTCCCGACCTCGCGCCTGCGGCTCACGTTACGCCCGGCGAACGGTCAGTCTGAATGTCTGCTTAAGGCGGCCGAAGCGGGCTTGGAGTCATCCCCAGACGACTACGCCAGGGTCGCACCAAGGGCCTTCCCGGTCTAGACGCTCAACTTCGTTACGGAGTTTGAAAGTGGCCTGGAAGAAGTCTTGGCTGCGGGGCGTCTTGGGAGCATCAGCCCCTGCGACGTCAAGTGGGGGAAGCGTCGAATCGATAGAGAGGATGGTTAGCGATGAAGCGGATGCTCTCGGTTGCGGCTTCGGTTGCCGTGCTCGCGGCTGCTACGGCGAGCGGTGCGCTCGCGGGTGAGGTCAAGGGGCCTCCGGGCACGCCGTGCGGCGGCAACACAGGGGTGACCTGCCAGCCAAGCTTCAATGACACCGCGGCCCCGTCGCACGCGAACTCGGCGTGTGCCTTCAGCGGACTGAATGACGAGAACCCCGCGTTCGGGCAGACGGCGTCGATCGTTCAGACGGCGGCCGACTCCTTCAAGTACTACGGCCTTGCGCCCGGCGTCGAAGGCACGGCTGGGCTCTGCCAGGGCGGCACGAACTAAAGCCGCGAGAAGTACTCAGGTCCACTCTCGGTAGGTGGCCCCGTAAGAAGCGGGGCCACTACCTCTGCCCTGCGCGAGCGTTCGGGAATGTCGCCTGAGCGGGGAGTTATCCCGTCAGGAGGGAAATCGGCAGGTCGTGTGCCATCCACCCCATGCATACCAGTGCTCGAGTGCTCCGCCGGGGCGAGCCACGCAGACAGAAAGGCGTGCGTACGCCGGCGGCCCGCCTGCCGTGCACTGCCCAAGACGGTACGCGCGCATTTCGATCGTGCCAGGCTTCGCGAAGTACCCGCCATTCGGCCGGGAGACCCAAGTGAGACCGTAGGCCGTGGCTGCGCCGCCGCCCCATCCTGTCCAGCGCAGCTGCCGGCCGAGCCGGTCGATCCAGACGGCGCGGTCGAGCGCCCCGAGCGGCACCGCGAGTGTCGGGTCGAGCTCGTGCAGGTGCCAGCGCAGCCGTTGCTGGCAGCGGCGACGCTCGGCGACCAGGTCGTCGCGGTGGTCGACGAGCAGCGTCAGCTCGTGCAGCGTCTCCTCCCCGGCACGGGGCCCGTCGAGCAGAGGCTCCTGCAGCGCCGCCCGCGCAACGGCGAGCGCGTCGATCCGGTCCGACTTTCCGCGTGTGCGGCCGCGTCGGCGCTGCGGCGCGGTCAACCGTGGCGGCACCCGCACCA
This sequence comes from uncultured Actinomycetes bacterium, assembly GCA_963744355.1. Classification (GTDB taxonomy): domain Bacteria; phylum Actinomycetota; class Thermoleophilia; order Gaiellales; family Gaiellaceae; genus Palsa-739. The sequence continues at coordinate 947,217 of CAVUTE010000001.1, read as the reverse complement.
GCCGCTCACTCTCGCCGACCAATGACCGCTCGAGGCCACGCGTCACATGCCGGCAATCCTCGACTGCCCATAGCCGCTCCTCCCCGACCGATCGCGCCCACACCAGCAAGCCCATACCGACCGGGCCGCTCCAGGCGCCGCGTTCGCGGCCGAGCTCGTCGACAGCGACCGCCGTCAACGAGTGCTTGTGTACGTCCACCCCGATCACGATCATCTGTCTCGCCTCCTAGCGTTGGCGGCGACCGGCGAGCGGACAGACCTCAATCAAGGCAAGCTGCCAAGCTCCTATCAGGTCACGCTCGGCGGTCTCGGGAAGGCGACGGCGACACAACACTGGCAAGTCGACGAAACGCCGACAATCGGGAATCGAGTCAGCCGCCGCCTTCCCGAGTCTCACCCCCACACCAGACGACACCCACCAACGATGACATTGAGTGCGGGAATGTCCCCTGACGATGGCGAGCGCGGACAGCGTTCCCCGCTCTGGCTGAGGTCGTAGGCCGCGCTAGACGAGTGACCGCCGCCGACGTTTTCGAGTGGCGGGTCGTGCGCGCTTGATCGCATTCCGCCGCCACAGTGCGAGCGCCGTCAGGAACAGGGCGGCAAGCGCGATGTAGCGCGCAATGCCGACCGTTGTGGTCGTTGTTCCCGCCGCTTGATCGCGGCCGCGGCCGACCAGGCGGCGCATCTCGCGCGCCGCGGCGCCGAGGCTCGTCGAGGCGTTGTAGGCGCGGCCGTGGGCGAGGGCGGCGAGGTTCGCGACGATCGCGTCGGCGTCTGCCTCCGGCCGGTATGCGGCGTCGATCGTCCCGTCCGGCTCGTACAGTCGGTCGGAGGGGCTGCCGACGCGCACGATCACGAGCGCGAGCGGCGGAGCGGATTTCTGAAACGTACTCGGCGGTAAGGCGGTCGCCGGTGCGCCGAAGATGTTCCGAGTCTGCTCCGGCGCCGTCACCACCGTGGAGCCGGTCAACCCTGCCGCGGTCGTCTCCGGGTTGTACGGCCCGCTCTCGCCGTCGCTCAACAACACGACGAGCCGCCGGTTAGCGTCCGGCGCGAAGTAGCCCGACTTGCGCAAGGACGTGAGCGGCTCGAATGACGTGCCGAGCGTGCCGTAGGCAACGGTCGGCGGCGGAGGCTTCTCGACGGCGATCACGCGCTGCACCGTGGAGTCGAAGGTCGCGACATCGCGGGTCGGGAGGAGCTGCGGCAGGATCTGCGTTGTCAGCGTGACGACGCCGCTGGGGATGTCCGCGATCGCGTTCCGCAGCCGGATCGCCGCGACCTTGGCCTGCGAGAGCCGCCCGGGCGCATTCGGGCTTGACGCGGCTCCCATCGAGCCGGAGACGTCGATGACGAACAGCGCCTCAGCGTGTGCTCGATAGTCCCGCGTCCTCGTACGGCGGATCGCCGGCTGCGTGGCCGCCAGCCCGAGAAGGAGCGGCACGAGCGCGACCGCGACGACCCCGGTGGTGTCGCGTCGCGGAGCGGTCAGCCCGAGGCCGCGTCGCGCCCGCGTGTTGCGCTGCGACACTACGACCAGCGCGACGGCGGGCATGAACACGGTGAGCGCGATTAGACCGCCAAGCGGCGTCAAGAACGTCACCGCTAAGCCGAGCACGCCTAGCGGCCGCGGCTACCGCGACGCTTGCTCCTCGTGCGAGTGCACCCACCTAGACTCTTGAACTGGCTACGGCGCTTCACGATCAACACCAAGACCGTCAGTCTAATTCGCAGAAGGCCGGGAGACTGGGCACGATTTTCGAGTGTGTGCCGCGTCCTCGCGGCGTCCGGAGGACGATCAGCGTCGGCTGCGCGAGCGTCCTCTCGCTAGGAATCGCCAGGCAGGCGTAACCCTGCCACGGCCCGCAGCGCCGGCACCGGATCACTCTCCGGTCTCGCGACCAGCAGCACCGCCCCGTACCCGTCCTCTTGGTGCAGCGCATCGACGACGAGCTGGAGCCCGACTGCGAGCGCCAGAGCCTTGTGCCACTGCTCGCCGCCGAACGGTACGAGTTGCTCCTCGTCGGCCAGCCCGGCGATGACGTCGCCCCACGTCACCGCGCCCATCGACACGTCGACGACGACCGGCTCGCCGTGCGAGTTCGGGATACCGATCGCCAACGGATTCGTCCCTGCCACCTTCGGCCCGCCGGGCGGCCCGAGCCGCGGAGGCGACGTCGCCGTCAGCACCGCGACCAGCCCGCCCTCGGCCAGCCGTCGCACCCAGCCGCCGAGCATCCCGGTCGGGAACGTCTGCTCACACACGACGAGCCGTGCACGCTCCGGCGGATCCGCGAGCTGCGTGCGGACGACCGCGTCGAGCACGAGGTAGCCGAGCGCGCCGCGTCCGTGCCAGCGCTCGAACGCTCCCTCCGCCTCTACCGTCTCCGGCTTCGCGGCCGGATCCACCTCGAGCGTCTCGAGCCACTCGACGCGCGAGAACCCATGGCCGAGCTTGCCGCGCGCCTCCGCCTCGGAGAAGTGCGCGAACAGCCGCTGCGCGTCCTCCTCCGAGAAGCCACGCGCCCGCAGGCGCTCGAGCCCCTCGTCAGCCTTCACGCCGCCGCCTCCTTCCGGCCGCGACGCCGGCGCCGAAGAGCGCGGTCACGCCCCACAGCACGGGTGGCACGCGCCGCCGCGCGTACGGATACGCGGCCGAATTGAACTCGAGCACCGGCCAGCCGCGCTCCACCGCCGTGCGACGAAGCTCGCGATCCGGATTCACCGCCACCGGGTGGCCCACCGCTTCCAGGAACGGGAGATCCGTGTGGCTGTCCGAGTAGGCGGTGCACTCGGCGAGGTCGTAGCCGCGCGACTCGGCCAGCTCGCGCACGCACTCCGCCTTGTTCTCGGCATGGAGCGCCCGCAGCGCGCGCCCGGTGTACATGCCGTCGCGCACCTCGCACACCGTGCCGAGCGCGCCGTCGAAACCGAGCTCGTCCGCGATCCCCTCGACGATCTCCTGGAGCGATGCCGACACGATGTACACCTGGTCACCGCGTTCACGGTGCTGCTCGAGGAGATGGAGCGGCTCCGCATACACGAGCGGCTTGAGTACCGGCTCCATCGCTTCGGCGACGACTTGACGCATCTCCTCCGGTGTGAAGCCGCGCAGGAGGACGAGCCCATCCTCGGCCGCGTACCGGACGGCCTCGTGGCTTGCACCACGAAGAACGAAGAGGAGCTGCCACGCCGCCGCCTTCGCCAGCTGGCAGCGCGAGATCAGGCCGCGGTCGCGGAACGATCCCGCGAGCGCGAGGGCAGAGGCCCTGCGCAAGAGCGTCCGGTCGAGATCGAAGAACGCCGCAGCCGCCATGTCACCGCTTCACTCCCGCGGCGGCCAGCGCCTCGTCACGGCTCGCATAATCCTTGATGCTCACGACCTTGCCGCCCCGCAGCACGACGATCTGGAACAGCTTCTGCAAAAAGCCTTTCGCACCGAGGCGTCCCATGCCGCGACCGCGCACTTGGAACACGACTCGATCGCCGAGATCGATGAAGTCCGACGGCCGCATCTTGTTCATGCCCGCCCGCCACAACAGCGTCTTCACAACCTCGTCCACGTTCGTGCACGGCTTCCACGCGCCCTCGCGCGCGGGGTCCCAGGTGACGTCCTCGACGAGCAGGCCGCGCAACTCCCGGTGCTTCGCGTGTCGCGCCAGGTCGTAGACCTCGCGCACGCGAGCCACGTTGGCGGACTCCGGCACTACGAGACGAGCGGAAGCGACTTGACGATCCCGCCGGCTTCGCGTCGCGCATCGAGCGCCTCCGCGATGGCGATGATCGCGCGAGCCGACTCCGCATCCGGCTCGGCCGCCACCACCGGAGCGCCGAGATCTCCCTGCTCGCGCAGTACGGGGTCGAGCGGGACCGATCCGAGAAACGGAATGCCGAGATCGGACGCAAGATCCTCCCCGCCACCCTCGCCGAAGACGTCGCCGCTCATGTTCTCGATCACGCCGAGCAAGCGCATGTTCGTCTTCTGCGCCATCGACGCTGCGCGCGACGCGACGTCCTGCGCGAGCTTCTGCGGCGTCGTGACGATGACGACCTCCGCACGCGGCAACAGCTGCCCCAGCGAGATCGATACGTCGCCAGTTCCCGGAGGCATGTCGACGACGAGGACGTCGAGCTCGCCCCAGTGCACGTCGGTGAGGAACTGCTCGAGCGCACGGTGCAGCATCGGCCCTCGCCACATGACCGGCTCGTTGCCGTCGAGGAAGAAGCCGATCGACATCAGCTTCAGTCCGTCCTTGACCGGTGGGACGATCATCTCGTCGACGGCAACGGGCTTCTGGTGGATGCCGAGGATGTGCGGGATCGAGTGGCCGTAGATGTCCGCGTCGAGAATCCCCGTACGCCGCCCGAGCTGGGAGAACGCGACCGCGAGGTTGGCCGAGAGCGACGACTTGCCGACACCGCCCTTGCCGCTCGCGACTGCGATGACTCGCGTATCTCGGTGGAGCCGAATCTTCTTGTCGTCCGCCGGTGCGCCCCCGCGCAGCTTCGTCGTCAGCGCCTGCCGCTCCTCCGGGGTCATGACGCCGAACGAGAGGGCCGCCCCGCGAACGCCGGGCACGTCGGCGAGCGCCTGCTCCACCTGCTGCTCGAAGGACTGCCGGAGCGGACAGCCGGCGATGGTCAGGACGATCGTCAAGGAGACGACGCCGTCGGCGATCTCGACGTCGCGCACCATGTCGAGCTCGGTTACCGGGCGCTGGAGCTCCGGGTCGATGACCTGTTCGAGGGCCTTGAGGACTGCGTCGCGGTCCGGCTGCATCAGCCCTGCACCGTAGCGAAGATAGGCCTCGTGACCTGGTTCGGGCTCGTCCGGAAGAACCTGCTGCGGCGGCCCATGCGGACGCTCCTCACCGCCGCCGGTGTGGCGCTCGGGGTGGGGCTGATCGTCGCGCTCCTCTCCATCGCCGCCGGCACCGAGCGCACGGCGGGCGACCTCATCCACGTTGGCCGCGCCGACTTCGGGCTCTTCCAGAGCGGCGTCTCCGATGCGACGAAGTCACTCCTGCCGGTGTCGCTCGAGAAGCGCATCGCGCACGATCGCGGCGTCGCGCACACCGCCCTCGTCTTCCTCTACGTGACGACGGTCGACGGCAGGGCGTCCTCGCTCGTCCTCGGCCTCGCGCCGCACGAGTTCGCGGCGCAGCGCCTGACGCTCGTCGACGGCACACGCACCGGCGCACTCGCCGGCGATCACTTCGGCGCGCGCATCGGAGAGCAGCTGCGCATCGGCAAGCACACGTTCCCGGTCACGGGGATCTTCCACAGCGGCGACCGCTTCGAGGACAACGGCGTCGTCCTTCCGCTCGCAACCGTGCAGTCGCTCGCCAACCGCGCCGGCGAGGTGACGAGCATCGGCGTCATCGCTATGCCAGGGCAGCGCCCGCAGCAGGTCGCGACCCGACTGGAGAGGAAGTACGGCATCACCGCCGTCGTGGAACCGGGGCAGGCCGTCAACGTCGACACGTCGTCACGGCTGATCATCGACGTCGGCTGGGTCATCTCGGTGCTCGCGCTCATCGTCGGCGGAATCGGCGTGACGAACACGATGGCGATGTCGGTGTTCGAGCGCATCCGCGAGATCGGCATCCTGCGCGCGGTGGGCTGGCCCGGACGACGGATCGCCGCACTCATCGTCAGCGAGGCGCTCGGCATCTCGCTCGTCGCGCTCGCGCTCGGGCTAGGCGTCGGAGTGCTCGCGGCGCATCTGTTCACGGCGCAGACCGGACTGTCCACGCTCGTGACGCCGACCTTCACCGTGGGAGTGTTCGGATGGGGCCTCGCGTTCGCCCTCGGCGTCGGCGTCCTCGGGGCGGCTTATCCAGCCTGGCGCGCACTGCGGCTCAGCCCGATCGAGGCGCTCAGGAGGGAATAGCCCACCGGCGAAGAACGGCGACCCGGATGTCCTGGCCACTTGCAGAGCAGTCCCGCCGTCACGTCGCCGTCCCGGAGTCGAGGCGGCGAACGCCGCGCATCATCTGGGCCGTGGTGCTCGCCGCATTCGTGTGCGGCGCGGCTATAAGCGCGGCTGCGTTCTCGATCGGCTGGAAGCACCAGGCGCAGAGAGGGACCTTGGCAGAGTCGGCGCTCGTCGCGGCTACCGCGAGCGTCCATTCCCTGCGCGCGCAGCTCGCAACGGAGCGAGCGGATCTCGCAGGCGCGAACGCGCACGCTCTTGCGATCGTTCGGTCCCGCACAACGCTGCGCACGTCTCTCGGGCGGCTCCGCACGCAACTCGCCGCGGCGCAGCACGCGCTCGCCGCGACGTCGTCGCAAGCCGCGCCGCTGAGCGGCGCCCTCGCCCGGCTGACGAACGAGCTGCACGCACTCACGTCGTACGTCACGTCGACGCCGTCGAGCCAGCTCGACGCCGGCTACCTGCAGGCGCAGGTCGCGTACGTGTCGAAGACGGCGGCGGGGCTCAGCTCGGCGCTTGCAGCGCTGGCCGCTCCGAAGAACTGAGCAGGCCGTCCCGAATCTGCACGATGCGATCCGCCTGAGCAGCGACACCGTCGTCGTTCGTGACCAGCAGGATCGTCGTCCCGCGCTCGTCGCGGACGCGCCGGAGCAGGTCGAGGATCTGCGCCCCCGTCTCCGAGTCGAGTGCGCCGGTGGGCTCGTCGGCTAGGAGCAGCCGTGGCTCGTTGGCGAGCGCACGCGCGATCGCGACGCGCTGACGCTCGCCGCCCGAGAGCGTCGGCGGATAGTTGCGGGTTCGGTCGCCCAGACCAACCTCGCCGAGCAGCTCGTTGGCGCGCCGCTCCCGTTCCGCGCGAGGGCGCATGCCGAGCATGGGGATCTGGACGTTCTCGACCGCGTCCAGCGTGGTGATCAGGTTGTGGAACTGGAAGACGAACGCGACCATCTCGGCGCGGTAGCGCGCCTGGTCGTCGAGCGCGGCGACGTCCAGACCGCCGACCACGATCTCGCCCGCATCCGGCCGGTCGAGCGCACCGATGAGGTTGAGCAGGGTGCTCTTGCCGCCTCCGGAAGGCCCCGTGAGCGCAACGAGCTCGCCTTCGTCCAGGTGGAGCGAGACGTCCACGAGCGCGCGGATCCGTCCGTGCTCGAAGCTCTTGCGGACGTTCCGGACGTCGACCTGGGCGCCGCTCACTTGACGACGGAGACGGCCCAGGTGCCGGCGCCGGCGCGATAGCCCGCGGCCGTCGCGATTGCGTGCCAGGCAACGGGCTGCCCGACCGCCGCGGGCGGGAACGCATTCTTGCCCGTGGCCGGGATCGTCTCCTTCCAGATGCCGCGCTTCACGACGTGCGTCCCGACTTCACCGACGGAGAAGCCGTTGAAGAACACCTGGATGTGGATCTTGCACGCGACCGGCGTGCCGTTCGCGGTCACGCGAACCTCGTACCACCATGTGTGGTGGAGGACGGGATGGTGGCTCTGCGCGGTGACGACCACCTTCAACTTCGGCTTCGCCGCTGCAGCCGGTGCAGCGCCGACGAGCGCCAGGATGCAGACGAGGATGAACGCGCGCCGCACGGTGCGAAGACTATGGCACGAGGTGCGCGAGCTCACGCGCGGCGGCGCCGAGCGGGCGCGCGTCGTTCCAACACGGGCGCGAACAGGTCGCCATGGCGGTCGATACGCTCGAGGACGGCCTCCATGCCGAAGTCGCGCGGCCGCACATCCTTCGTCAGCTCGTCCCAGCGCAACGGCGTCGACACGGGCGCGCCGGGCTTGGGCCGCACCGAGTACACGGACGCGATGGTCTTGCCCCAGCCGTTCTGGCGGTGGTCGACGAGCACGCCGGCGCGCTTCTTCTTCAACCACTCCGTCGTGACGAGCCCTGGATGCCGCGCCTCGAGGAGTCGTGACGCCGCCTCGGCGAACGCGTACGTGTCGTCGAACCCGGCGCGGCGCTGAATCGGCGCGAGCACGTGGATGCCGTCCGCGCCGCTCGTCTTCACGTACCCGGGGAGGCCGACCTCGTCGAGGAGGCCGTGGATGAGATGCGCGACCTCGATCGCGAGCTCGAAGCCGTCGAGCTCGTCCGGCGGGTCGAGGTCGAAGACGACGTAGTCCGGCCGGCCGGGCTTGTCCACCCGCGAGTACCAGGCGTTCATGTCGACGCAGTTCATCTGCACCATCCAGAGCAGCACCTCGGGCGAGTTGATCAAGGCGAAGTCCACCTCGCGCGAGCCGCCCTCGCGCGGATGCGTCGTGAACCGGCGAGTCGGGATCCAGTCGGGCGCTCCGCGCGGAATCTGTTTCTGGAAGTAGACCTCGCCCGTGATGCCGTGCGGGTAGCGCTTCAGGGTGAACGGCCGGTCCCGGAGGTGTGGCACGAGCACAGGAGCGACGCGCTCGTAGTAGCGGAAGAGGTCGCCCTTGGTGACCCCGTCCTCGGGATAGAGGACGCGGTCCGGGCTTGTCAGATTTACACGCGACATACGCAGGAACTTGTAACAATCCGAGCGTGCACGAAGTTGGCCTCGTGCACGTCGTCAGGCAGGCAGCCTGGTCGGCGTCAGCGTACGGCTCGACCGCCGTACGCGTAGCCGTGCGCGGAACGAAGTCGCGGCTGCACCGCCCGCGCGAGGAACGGCTCGTCTTCGTCGTGGGCTCCCCGCGCTCCGGCACGAGCTTCACGGCGGGCGCCATCGGCGATCTCCCCGCGTTCGTCGACCTCGGCGAGGTGCCGCTGCTGAAGGCTGCGATCCCCGACCTCGTCGAGCTGCCCGAGCCCGAGCAGGCGGAGGAGATCCGCCACGTGCTGCAGCGCGTCCGCGGGCTCGCGTTCGTGCGCAGCCTGCGCGGCGTCGAGCAGACGCCGGAGACTGGCTTCGTGCTTCCCGCGGCGCTGAATGCGTTTCCGTCCGCCACCGCCGTGCACGTCGTGCGTGACGGGCGCGACGTCGTGTGCTCGCTCCTTGAACGCGGATGGCTGAGTGCGAGCCGAAGCGACGAGAGCGACGACGCCAAGCTGTCGTACGGCGTATACCCGCGCTTCTGGGTGGAGCCCGAGCGCCGGGAGGAGTTCGTGCACGTGAGCGACGCGCGGCGGGCCGCCTGGGCCTGGCGGCAATACGTCACGGCGGCGCGCGCGGCCCCGGAGCGCACTGTCGAGCTTCGCTACGAAGACCTCGTCTCCGATCCCGCGGCGGCGACCGAGTCGTTGGCACACACGCTCGGGGTCGGCACGGAGCAACTGTCCGAGTCGTTCTCCGAGGCGCATGTGAACTCGGTCGGACGCTGGCGGCGCGACCTCACCTCGGAACAGCTCGAGGACGTCGAGGCCGAGGCCGGCCCGCTGCTCGCCGAGCTCGGCTACAGCTAGCCGGAGAGCGCGGCCGCGACCCGGCGGCACGCCCCGGGCGTGCCCGCCGCGGCGATGCGCGAGCGCCCTTCCAGATCGAGCTCGGCCTCGCCGAACGAGCGCGGGTCGTCGAAGAGGTCGAGCGCGAGCCCGACCTCGCGGCAGAGGAGCTGCGCAGCGGCGATGTCGACCGACCGCGCCGCCTTCAGCGAGCAGACCCCGTCAACCCTGCCCGCGGCGAGATGGCACAGCGAGAGCGCGAGCGAGCCCATGACGCGCAGGCGGTGCGCGATGCCCGAGAAGGCCGCGGCATGCTCGGCGACGAGCGAGGTGAGCGTCGCCTCGAAGCTGAGGATCTCGATCTGCTCCTTCGGACGAACGGCGCCGAGCGGCTCGCCGTTCAGCCACGCGCCCTCGCCGCGACGCGCCGTCCACTCCTCTCCCGAGCCGAAGTCGTAGACATAGGCGAAGTGCACGTCCTTCATGCGACGGCCGTCGGCGACGGCGATCGACACACTGAAGAACGGGATCCCGCGCTTGGCGTTGAGCGAGCCGTCGATGGGATCGACGACGACGACGGTCGAGTCTCCGTCGATGAAGCCGACCTCTTCGGAGACGATGGAGACGCCGAGCGGCCGGAAGCGCTCGAGCACGAGGTGCTCGGCGGCCGCGTCGATCGCCGTGGTGTCGTCTCCACCTTCGCCGCGGCGCAGGACGGGCTCGCGCTCGATACGCGTCGGCAGCTCCACGAGCGCACCGCGCACGTCGGCGGCGGCCGCCCGGCAGACCTCGAGCCAGTCAGTCAAGCGGAAGAAAGAGCAGGCCGGAGGTGAGCTTCGGATAGAAGAAGGTGCTCTTCTGCGGCATGACGTCGCCGCGTTCTGCAACTTCCCAGACATCCTCGATGCGCGTGGGGCGGAGCAGGAATGCGGCCTCCGCGTCTCCGCGGTCGACCGCCGCCACCGCCTCGCGACGTTGCGGCGTGTACGTCACGCCCTCCGGTTTCAGCGCCTCGACGATCTCGGGGTCGAGCCCCTCGCCCTCGACGAGCTCGTACCGGCCGTCGCGGTAGAGCACGACGCCCGGCAGCTCGTCCCCGGGCGGATCGATCGGCGTTCCGGTGACACCGTTCACCGACCGCGCGATGCGGTGCGTCGGGAAGATCGTCAGCCCCTCCTGCGCGGTCGGGACGATCACGGCGAGCAGCCACGGCGACTCGCCGAACGCGAGCGCGGTCTCGTACCGATGGTGGCCGTCGGCGATGAGCAGCTGCGCGTCGGCGAGCTCCTCCGTGAGCGCTTCGCCGAACTCCGGATCGAGGCGCCAGAGCTTGTCGCCGTCCACCTCCAGATCGGGCTCGGCGAGCCCGTCGACCTCGATCGTCCCGTCCCAGAGGAAGAAGAGCGGCTCGAGTTGCGTGCGCGTCGCGCGCAGGAGGCGCAGGCGGCCCTCCTTCGGCCCCGCGTGCGTGCGCTCGTGCGGCAGGATCACGCGGTTCTCGTACAGCTCGGCGTGGAGCGAGGCGACGAAGCCCTCGCGCTGCCGCCCAACCCCGTCGGGGCCGACGTAGTCCTGCGACAGCCACCAGTACGAAGGCTCGGCGTCGCGGACGAGGACGCCCTTCTCCTCCCACGAGGCAAGGTCGCGGGCGGCCTGCTCCTCCGAGTCGGGGAGCGTCAGGTGGACGACGTTGTAGGGGCTCCGGGCGAGATAGTCCGCCCGCTCCTCCTCGGAGATGACGTCATAGGGCGGTGCGACGACCGCTGCGAGGTCCGGCACGTCGTAGCGGAGAGCGCGGAAGGGACGAATGCGCGCCATCGAGCGTGAAGCCTAGACTCACTCGGAGTGACCGTGATCGCACAACTGGAGGAGAACCGGACCGTCGAGGGCGTGTACGCGGTCGCGAAGAAGCAGCGCCTGCGGACGAAGAACGGCGCGTCGTACCTCGCTCTCGAGCTCGTCGACCCGAGCGGCCGGATCGCGGCCCGCGTGTGGAACGACGTCGAGCTGCTCGACGGCCGCTTCGGCGAAGGCGATGCCGTGCGCGTGCTCGGACGGGTGGAGCGCTTCCGCGACTCGCTCCAGCTCGACGTGCGCACGATCGAGCCCACGGCCGAGGTCGACCCCGCCGCCATGGCGCCCGCGATGCGGCGCGACGTGGACGAGGTCGAGGGCTTCCTCGAGTTTCTCACCGCCGAGGTGCACAACGACGCGCTGCGCGGACTGGTGACGAAGGTGCTCGCTGTCGCGCCGTTGCGCACCTATCCGGCAACGCCGGAAGGGCATCACTCGTACGCCGGCGGTCTCCTCGAGCACACGGTCGGCGTCGCCACCATCTGTCGCGAGCTCTGCCAGCTCCACCCACGGCTGCGTCCCGATCTTCTGCTGTCAGCCGCGCTCCTGCACGACGTCGGTCGCACACGGGAGCTCGGCCTGCCGCCGATCTTCCAGCCGACCGAGGAAGGCAAGCTGCTCGGCCACGTGCACCTCGGCCTGCGCATGCTCGAAGATGCGCACGCACCCGCGGAGCTGCTGCACGCCGTCGCGTGCCATCACGACGTGCGCGCGGCGCGCACCGCCGAGGCGGCCGTCCTCTACCACGCGAACCAGCTCGACGCGGTCGCCGCGACGAGGCCTGTCGAAGCTCCGTAGTGGTTCCTCCGGTAGCAGTTTCGCCTTCATGGCGAGCGAAAAGCGAGCGATGCAAGGACGCAGGGTGCGACCGTAGCTGTAGCTACAGACGCGACCGAGGACGCCGCAGCGCGAAGCTTTGCAGCCGCCAGGGAAGCACGAACTGCTGCCGGAGGGACCACTGAATGGCTCCCGCCTACGCGCTGCTCGCCAGCCTCTGCTGGGGCGTCGGGGACTTCATGGGCGGGCTCAAGAGCCGGTTGATGCCCGCGCTCGTGGTGATGGCGGTGTCGCAGCCGTTCGGGCTCGTGGCGCTCGTCATTGCGGTGGCCGTGCGCGGCACCGGGCCGCCGGGGCCGGAAGTCGCGTGGGCTGCGCTCGCAGCCGTCTTCGGGACGCTCGGCCTCGTCGCGTTTTACCGGGGCATGGCGGCGGGCGCGATCAGCGTCGTCGTCCCGCTGGCGGCCGTCGCGGCCGGCATCCCGGTCATCTGGGGCCTGACGCAGGGCGATCACGTCTCGTTCCTGCAGGAGGTCGGGTTCGTCGCGGCCCTCGGCGGCGGGCTGATGGCGTCGCTCGAGCGGGGCGCGTCGCGGCGGCAGTTCGCGGCCGGCACCGGATGGGCATTGCTCGCGCTGCTCGGCTTCGGCGGCTACTTCATTCCTCTGCACGCGAGCGCCGCCCATGACTTCCTGTGGCCGTCGCTCATCTTCCGTGCAATGTCGGTCACACTCGTGTGGTCGGCGTTCTTGCTGATGCGGCAGCGGAAGCACGTGCGCGGTGTCCGTCCGCACCTGCTCGTGCTCGCAGCGATTGGGCTGCTCGATACGGGCGGGAACACGCTCTTCGCGGCCGCGTCTGCATCGCATGGATTGCTCAGCGTCGTGTCCGTGCTCGCGTCGCTCTACCCCGCGGTCACGGTGCTGCTCGCGCGGTTCGCGCTCGGCGAGCGCGTCGAGCGCTCGCAGAACATCGGCATCCTCGTCACGCTCGCAGGCGTCGTGCTGATCAGCGCGGGGTGATCGCACCGCGCAGCGCGTCGACCGCCTCGGGAACGAGCCGGTAATACGCCCATGTACCGCGGCGCGACGACTCGACGAGGCCGGCCTCGCGCAGCACCTTGAGGTGATGCGACACCGTCGGCTGCGCGAGGTCGAGCGCAGCGACGAAGTCGCAGACGCAGACCTCGTCGGCTGCAGCCAACCGGTTGAGGATCGTCACACGCGCCGGATCGGCAAGAGCCTTGAACTGGGCGGCCAGAAGTCCGGCCTCGGCCGGATCGAGCGAGGGCGTTTGCGGGCCGCAGCAAAGGACCGGTAACGTATTCATCGATATGCGTCAATATAGTGGAAGGAGGAGCTCGTGGATGACTGCTGCGACACCGGCGGCTGTTGCGGAGACGACTGCTGCTAGACGTTGAACCGCACGTTGAGGACGTCTCCGTCCTCGACGACGTACGTCTTGCCCTCGAGTCGCTGGTGGCCCGCCCGTGCCGCTTCGGCGTGGCCGCCGGCGGCGACGAGGTCGTCCCAGCGCACGACCTCGCAGCGGATGAAGCCCCGCGCGATGTCGGAATGGATCGTCCCGGCCGCGTCGATCGCCGTGCTCCCGCGGCGCAGCGTCCACGCGCGTGTGTCCTTCTCCCCGGCGGTGAAGAACGTGATCAGGTCGAGCGTCTCGACGAGCTGTCGCACGACCGCGCCGAGCGCCGACTCGCCGCTTCGGAACTCGGCCGCTTCCTCCTCGGGCATCTCCGCGAGCTCGGCCTCGAGCTGGAGGTCGATCCCGTCGGGGCCGTTCACGATCGAGAGGAGCGGTTTCGTCGTCAGCGGCTCGAGCTCCGGCGGGAGGTCGCCCTCCCAGTCGGCGAGCGCGTGACCGGCATCGAGATGCGCGAGCAGGCGCTCGAGATCCTCGGCCTCGCGCTTCACCTTCGCGTCTCCGGACTTCGCCTGCTTGGCAACGCGCTCCAGGCGGCGTTCGACGTGGTCGCGGTCGGCGACGAGCAGCTCGAGCTTCAGCGTCTCGAGATCGTCGTCCGGCACGCGCGTGCCGGAGAAGCCGTCGAGGACGACGAGCAGGGCGTCGACCTGGCGCAGCTTTCCGAGCAGCTCCGGCCCGGTGCCGCGCACCTCGACAACACGGATCGCCGCCGGCGTGATCTTGCGCGCGTGCACGACCTCGGCCAGCTGGTCGAGGCGCGGATCCGGGATCGCGGCCATGCCGACTTCGCCCGGCGCGCCCGTGAGCGCCGCGAACAGCATCGACTTGCCCGAGCTCTGCAGCCCGACGATCCCCACTTCCAAAGCCACGCGGGCAGGCTAGCTACGTCTTCTGCGTGACTTGCTTCTGGAGCGACGCGAGCGCCCGGTGCTGGAGCGACTTGATCGCGCCCTCGGTCTTGCCGAGGATGGTGGCGACGTCGGCGTTCGCGAAGTTGAAGACGAACTTCAGCGTCAGCACCTGCTGCTGCTCCGGCGAGAGCGTGTCGATCAGCTCCAGCATCGACTGTCGGCCGATGGAGTGCATGGCGAGCGTTTCCGCCGACGGCTCCTCCGAGCCCGGCGGCTCCGGCACTTCCTCCTCCGGCTGCCAGCGCTTGCGCGCGCGGAAGTGATCCATCGCGAGGTTGTGCGCGATCCGGAAGAGCCACGCCGAGAACGGCGCCGACCGCCAGCGGAACCTCCCGATCGACTCGAGCATCTTCAGGAAGGTCTGCGTCGTCAGGTCCTCGGCGTCGTGCCGGTTCCCGACGCTCATGTGCAGGTAGCCGTAGATGCGGTCGAAGTGGATGAGGTACAGCTCTTCGAGCGCGTCGCGGTCGCCCTGCTGGGCTCGGTCGACCAGTCGACGAACGTTGTCGGTTGAATCGTCCGCGGTGCGGCTCATCGGAGTGTGCTTCCCCCGGCGCGGGAGCGGACTAACCCTCCCCTACGCCGCGGTGAAGCCGACGTGGCTCGACCGGTTGAAGCGGCGAAGGTACGCGACCTCGGGAACGACGACGTGGTACGGCCCCTCATCCGTGTCGAGAACGACGACCCTGGGGCCGTCCTCGTGCAGCGCCCGCTCGAGCTGATCGGCCGAGTCCTGCGTGACGAACGTCCCGATCACCTGTCCACCCTGGAAGCCGATCTCGATCTTTACCCGAACGCCGCTAGCCACTCGACACCACCTCCGTGAGAACACCGTGGACGGAATCAGGATGCACGAACGCGACCTCCAGGCCGAACATGCCGCGCCGCGGCTCCGCGTCGATCAGCTCGACGCCGTGGCCCGCGAGCTGGCGGACAAAGATCCGGACATCGTCGACCTCGTAGGCGACGTGGTGCATGCCGGGGCCGCGCTTCGCCAGGAACTTGCCCACAGGAGTGTCCTCGCCGAGCGGGGCCAGCAGCTCGACGCGGCCCGATCCGACGCGAACGGATGCCGCCTCGACGCCCTGGTCGTCGACCCGCACGCGATGCTCCAGCCGACCGCCGAAGAGGCGCTCGTACGTTGACACCGCCTCGTCCAGATCGGCGACGGCGAGGCCAACATGGTGAATCCCGCGCGCCTCCACGCGGCGATCGTATCGGTAGCGGAGCCGCCGAATGAATCGGCGCCTCCTCGTATGGTCGGCATCGCAAGCGACGCCGTATCAGGCGCCGGGCTGACCGGCCGCGACCGCG
This sequence comes from uncultured Actinomycetes bacterium, assembly GCA_963744355.1. Classification (GTDB taxonomy): domain Bacteria; phylum Actinomycetota; class Thermoleophilia; order Gaiellales; family Gaiellaceae; genus Palsa-739. Next base: position 931,620 of record CAVUTE010000001.1, on the reverse strand, counting down.
CGCGGGACGCCGACCGACTCGGAGGCGCGCGACTCGGCCTCGACGCCGGCGAGCATGGCGACGACCTCGTCGCGCATGAGCGTCTCCCGCTCGAGCAACGCCGCCGCGAGGCGGTCGAGGGGGACGCGATGCTTCTTGAGCAGACGCAACGCCTCGGTGTACGCCGTGTCGGTGAGGAGCGCCTGCTCGCTGTCGCGCAGCCGCTTCGTCTCCTCCGACAGCGCGTAGTTATCGGCGCGCAGCGTGCGCGACGAGACCGACTCCGACATGCCCCACTCGAACACCATCGAGCGCGCGATGTCCGTGACCTTTTCGAGATCGTTGGCGGCGCCGTTCGTGACGCGGCCGAACACGACCTCCTCAGCGGCGCGCCCGGCGAGCGCAACGACCATCCGGTCGATGAGCTCCTCCTTCGTGTGCAGGTAGCGATCCTCCTCGGGAAGGTAGAACGCGTACCCGAGCGCCTCGCCGCGGGAGACGATCGTCACCTTCTGCAGCTCCATCGCCGAGCCCATCAGGTGCGCCATGAGTGCGTGCCCGCCTTCGTGGAAAGCGAGGATACGCCGCTCCTTCTCCGTGAGGACCTTCTTCTGCTGCAGACCGGCGACGACGCGCTCGATGGCGTTGTCGAAGTCGCGCTGCGTCACGTAGGCGTCGCTGCGGCGGCCGGCGAAGATCGCGGCCTCGTTGCAGATGTTGGCGAGCTCCGCGCCGGTGAGGCCGCTCGTCTGGCGCGCCACCTGGTTGAGATCGACGTCCGGCCCAAGCGGCTTGCTGCGGGTGTGGACGCCGAGGATCGCCTCGCGGCCGGAGAGATCCGGCGGCGGGACGAGCATCTGCCGGTCGAAGCGGCCCGGGCGGAGCAGCGCCGGGTCGAGATCCTGGATGCGGTTGGACGCGCCCATCACGACGACCTGCTCCGCGCCTTCGAAGCCGTCCAACTCGACAAGGAGCTGGTTGAGCGTCTGGTCCTGCTCACGGTTGAAGCCGTGGCCGCTGCGCTGCGCGCCGACGGCGTCGAGCTCGTCGATGAACACGATCGCGGGCGCGTGCTTGCGCGCCTCGGCGAAGAGCTTGCGGATACGCGCCGCGCCGAGGCCGGCGAACATCTCGACGAACGACGATGCGCTCGCGGAGTAGAAGTTCGCGCCGGACTCGTGCGCGACCGCTTTCGCGAGCAGCGTCTTCCCGGTCCCCGGCGGGCCGTACAGCAGAAGGCCTTTCGGCACCTTCGCGCCGAGGCGCTGGAAGCGCTTCGGCTCGCGCAGGAAGTCGACGACCTCCATCAGCTCCGCGCGCACCTCTTCGACGCCGGCGACGTCGCTCCACGTCACCTGCGACCGAGAGCGGCTGGCGATCGCCGACGGGCGGACCCGCGGCATCATCCCGACCGTCTTGAACAGCAGCCACGCGGTGAGCATCAGGATCCCGAAGAACGCCAACGGGAGCCAGGTGGTGGCGAAGTTAGAGAGCCAATGGAACCAGTGCCCCACCATTCGTTCCTCCATCGTACGACGAAACCCGTCCCTCAAATGGGGGACGCTGACTACCCTTCCGTAGGTGATCGGCAATCTCGCGGGCGAGCGTTACATCAATTTGACGACATTCCGGAAGGACGGAAGCGAGGCCTCGACGCCGGTATGGGTCGTCAGCGACGACGGGGCACGGCTGCTCGTGTGGACGGGCGGCCAGACGTGGAAGGCGAAGCGCATCCGGCGCGACCCACGGGTGCTCGTGGCGCGGTCGACCATGCGCGGACGCGAGCGCGGCGAACGAATCGAAGGACGCGCACGCGTCGTCGAGGGCCTCGACGTGAAAGCGCTCATCCGCAAGAAGTACGGCTGGCAGATGCGCCTGCTCGAGCTGACGAGCCGCGGCGAAGACGCCTCGGTCGCGATCGAGATCGTCGCCGTCTAGAACACGCGCGCCAGCAGCGGGTTCTCGCGGTAGCGACGCCCGAACTTGGCTGACGGCCGCCCGTCCGCGAGGACGACGTCGCCGGTGAAGTCGTTCGCCCCACGGATGAGCCACGAGCCGACGCCGTAGGCGTCCACGGGAACCCCGAGCTGCTCGAACTCGCGGATCTTCTCGACCGTGAAGCCGCCCGACGCGACGATCTTCACGCGCTCGAAGCCGTCGCGGTCGAGCGCCTGGCGGACACGCTGCACGAGCCGGGCATTCACGCCGGTTGGCTTGAAGTCGCCCATCTCGTCCACGAGCGAGAAGTCGACGAGGCTCTCCGAGGTGTCGAGCCGCACGCCCCATAGCCGGTCGCCGAGGGCGCGCGCGACCTCGAGCGCGGTCGCGACCGAGTTGTTCTCGAAGTCGACGAGGACCGTGACGCGCGTCTCCGCCGGCGCAAACTCCGCGAACTTCGACGCGGCAAGCACGGTGTTCCCGCCGTACGCAGCGATGAGCGCGTGCGGCACGGTCCCGATGCCGCGTCCTCCCCACCACGACGCCTGCTCGTCGGTGGTGACGCCGATCTCGGCGCCGGTGATCAGCCCCGCGACGTACGCGGCGTAGCCGTCGCCGGTCTGCACACGGTGATGATCGTGGCGCGCGGGCATGAAGATGATCGGCTTGCGGTTCGCAGCCTCGACGACGCGAACGACGTTCGACGTGATCAGCGTCCGTCGCGCAAGGACGCCGAGATAGAGCGTCTCGAGATGCGCGAAGAGCGTGTAGTCGCCCTCGATCGTCAGCACGGGCTCGTACGGCGCGATCGGGTCGCCGTCGTACAGCGCGTGCACGGTGAGCGCGTCCCAGTCGTCGCTGCAGAGCTTGAGGATCGCGAGCGCCTCGTCCATCCCGCCGAGGTACGCATGATGCTTCTGGAACACCTGCATGACCACGCGCGGGCGGCGTCCGTCCGCAAGGAGCGTTGCGCGCGAATGGTTGAAGTACGCGTCGGTGTAGTACCCCGCCCGCATCTTCTCGACGGGTAGGTCGAAAACCTCGGGGTCGAGGCGACTACGTGTTGTTCGCGTCGTCGCCACGTTCGAGCTCCAGGCAGGCGCTGAGCGCCGCCTCGGCAACCTCGAGCTGTGCGGGCGTCGGATCGGCCGTCGTGAGCCGGTGCTGAAGCTCGTGACCCGGCTTCGACAGCGCCTGCGCGACGACGTTCTTCGGGTGGCGCGTCATCCAGCTGAAGATCTCCGTCGATGCGCCGACCGCACCGAGCTGCGCAACCGTGCGCGCGTGCTTGCGCATCCGCTCGGGGGCGAGCGAGGCGAGCACGTTGCCGGCGGCGGTGGTGAGAAGCAGCGGCCCGATGAGATGGCCGCCGCAGCGCTCGTGCTCCTTCTGCGCGCCGGGGCCGTGCTCGTACGTGCCGATGGAGATGTGCTCGGCGCCGTGATACGAGGCGAGCTCCCCGCTGCGCAGCGATAGCGCCGCCGGCGCAAGCGAGAGCAAGCCGGAGAGGAGCTCCTGCGCCGCGGGCCGCAGCTTGCCCGACTCGCGCAGGCCCTTGACCACCACGGCGGTCCCGAGAATGGAGGCCAGCGTGCGCCGGTCCTGCATCGGCAGCTGCGCCGCCGGCAACTTCCGTTTGATCTCCGGGAGCACCGCGAGCGACTCGACGAGTCTCGCAGGCCCACGCAGCAGCGGGATCCGTAGACCGGACGCGACGAAGCGCTTGCGTGCGGAGGCGACCTCGATGCGGCCGTCGGCATGGCGGATCGCGCAGGCCCACGAGCTCGGCCCGTGCACGAGCACCCCGTTCGCCAACGCCATCCCGCCGAGGCGGATCTTCTCCTCGCTCATGCCGTTGAGGGTACTCCCGCGGCAGCTCGCAACGCGTGCTGCAGGCCGATCGCGCCCTCGCCGAGCGGAATCGGAGCGCCGTCGACGGCGGAGACAGGCATCACCTCGCGGATCGACGAGGTCAGGAACACCTCGTCGGCGGAAGCGACGCGCGGAAGCGGAAAGGATCCTTCCTCAACCTCGAGCCCCACCGCCGGCGCGAGCTCGAGGACGACCGCGCGCGTGACGCCCGCGAGGATGGGCAGCTCGAGCGAGGGGGTCAGAAGGCGCTCTCCTTCACGCCACCACACGTTCGCGGTCGGCGCCTCCAGCACGGTGCCGTCATGGGCGACGAGCAGCGCATCGTCCGCTCCGAGCTCTGCCGCCGTGTCCTGCGCAGCCATGTTCTCCGCGTAGCTCGTCGACTTGGCCGCGGCGAGCGCGCCCGTCGACCAGCGGACGACGGCGAGGCGCAGGCCGCGCACACGCTGCTCCTCCAGCGCCGGATCGATCGCGGCGGCGGTTGCGACGAGCGTCGTCCCCGTCCAGTAGAAGCGCAGTGCGAGATCGGAGACACCTGCCGCCTTGACGACGCCGTCGGCGAGCCGCACGCACTCGTCCGCATCGGGATCGGGCAGCCGCACGCGCGCGGCCGACCGGCCGAGCCGCTCGATGTGCGCGTCGAGGCCGAACGGCGTCCCGTCGTACACGCGCGCGGTCTCGAAGACGGCGCGTCCGCGGAGCAGAGCCTCGTCGTCCGCCGTGAACACCGGCGCGTGCGGGTCGACGAGCCCGCGGCCGGCGACCGCGACGGCGAGGAGGTTCACACCGCCGCCAGGAGCGGGCGGGCCTTGACCCACGACTCCTCGATCTCGGCGGCGGGCTCGGAGTCCCACACGATGCCGCCGCCCACCCAGAGGTGGATCGAGCCGTCGGCGATCGCGAACGTGCGAATGGTGAGCGCGAGGTCGAGGTCGCCGTTCGCGTACACGCGGCCGAGGGCGCCCATCGACGCGCCGCGGCCGACCGGCTCGAGCGCGTGGATCAGCTCGAGCGCGCTCGACTTCGGACAGCCGGTGACAGAGCCTCCCGGGAGCACGGCCTCGAGCAGCTCGGTCAGCGTGACGCCGGGGCGCAGCTCGCCCTCGACGGTGGCGACGAGATGCGAGACACCGGCCAGCTGCCGCTCTGCAAGCAGCTCGGGCCAGCGCACGCTGCCGGGGATGCACACCCGCGAGAGGTCGTTGCGCTCGAGGTCGACGATCATTACGTGCTCGGCAGCATCCTTCGCGGACTCGACCGGAACGCCTGCCGGACGCGTGCCTTTGATCGGCGACGTGCGCACGACGTTCCCGCGTTTCTGCAACAGCAGCTCGGGCGAAGCGGAGACGATCGCCCATCCGTCGCCGACGAGCGGCGTCGGCTCGAGCGGCCGGAGCGGCGCGAGCGCGGCTGCAACCGCAACGGGGTCGCCCTCGAAATCCGCTCGCAGGTGCTGGACGAGGCTCACCTGGTAGACGTCGCCCTCGTAGATGGCCGCCCGCACCGTCTCGACCGCCGAGGCGTACTCCTCGGGGCTCCACGTCGTCTCCCACTCGCCGACCGAGAACGATCCGCGTGGCATCGGTGGAGGCTCGAGCGAGTACGCGACCTTCGGCAGCTCACACGGCTCCGGCGCCGAGGGAGCGGAGGCACCGTATGCGACGAACACGCGCGCGACGTCGAACTCCTCTGCGGCGAGTGCCGGTTCCAGCTCCGCGAGCGACGCCAGCTCGACCGTCACGCGAGCATCGCGTGCGCCGCGTACCGGAACCAGTTCACGTTGAGCTCGAGATCGTCGACGGGAATGCGCTCGTCGGCAGAGTGAATGAGCGTCGCCGAGACGTCCGCGGGCATCGTCCGCATGGGGAAGAAGCCGTACGCGACGGAGCCGAACGCCTCCCGCAGCCAGTGGCTGTCGGTGAAGCCGGGGCACGCGAGCGGCACCGCACGCGCGCCGTGCTCGGTCTCGGCCACAAACGACTCGATCGCGCGCCAGAGTGGCGTGTTGAGCGACGAGCGCGTGCCTCCTTGCGGATCGCCGAAGGCGAGCTCGTAGTCGATGTCGTCGCCGAGCATCGCCCGCACGACCGGCTCGATTTGCGCGGGCGTCTGGCCGGGCAACAGGCGGCAGTCGACCTCGAGGTCGACGAGCGCGGGAATGACGTTGCGCTTGTGCGACGCGGTGATCATCGTGGGAGAGAACGTCGGCGCGAGCAATGCGCGCACGACCTCGCCCGTGATTTCGTCCAGCGCGCGCAGACGGTCGACGATGTCTGCGGTCGGCGGAAGCTCGCCGAGAACGGTGCGGGTGAAGACTTCGACCTCCTGTTGGACCTGCTGCTCCGGCTGATACGCGGCGATGCGTTCGATCAGCGTCGCCGCCTTCACGAGCGCGTTGTCGGCGATCGATGGCATCGACCCGTGCCCCGAGCGACCCTTGACGAGGATCCTGAACGGCGCAGTGAGCTTCTCCGCTGTCGTGCACTGGTAGAAGGTCGTACCGCCGAGCTCGATGCGGTCGCCGCCGCCCTCGTTGATCGCGAAGTCGCAGCGAACGGCGTCCGGGTGCGCCTCGCACAACCACTGGAGGCCGAAGCCGTCGCCGACCTCCTCGTCGGCGGTCGAGGCGAGGATGAGGTCGCCGGCCGGCCGGAAGCCCTCGCGGACGAGCGACGCGAGCGCGACCGCCTCGGCGGCGACCTGGCTCTTCATGTCGAGCGCACCGCGGCCCCAGATCTCGCCATCCTTCACTTCGCCGGAGAAGGGCGGCACCGACCATTCGGCCGGATCGGCAAGAACGACGTCTGTGTGGCCGAGGAGCAGCAGCGACGGGCCGACGCCCGTGCCTCGGACGCGCGCGACGAGGTTCGCGCGTTCCGGCACCCGCGCGTACAGCTCGCACTCGACCCCGTTTGCCTCGAGGTAGTCGCGCAGCAGCTCGGCGGCGGCCGTCTCGTTGCCGGGCGGATTGGTCGTGTCGACGCGGATGAGGCGCGCCAGCAAGTCGGTCACCTCGGCGCGCAGGCTGTCGGCCACCACGCTCGGAGCATACTTCTGCGAGTGAGCGACCTCTTCGCCGACGCAGCATCGCAACGGGCGGGCGAGATCGCACCGCTCGCGCAGCGGCTGCGGCCCCGCTCGCTGGACGAGTTCGTCGGACAGGCGCACGTGCTGGGCGAGACCTCGGCGCTGCGGCTGGCGATCGCCGAGGACCGCGTCCGGTCGTCGATCTTCTACGGGCCGCCGGGATCCGGCAAGACGACGCTCGCGCGAATCGTGGCCGCGTCGACGGGGGCGGCGTTCGAGGAGCTCTCGGCCGTGTCCGCGACGGTGAAGGACGTGCGGGAGGTGCTCGCGCGCGCGCGTGAACGATTGGGAACGAGCGGCCGGCGTACGATCCTCTTCCTCGACGAGATCCACCGCTTCAACAAGGCGCAGCAGGATGCGCTGCTGCCTGCCGTGGAAGACGGCCTCCTGACGCTGATCGGCGCGACGACCGAGAACCCGTACTACGAGGTCAACTCGGCGCTGCTGTCCCGCGTGCAGGTCTACGAGCTCGAGACGCTCTCAGAGGAGGAGATGGCCGTCGTCGTCCGCCGCGGACTCGCGGAGATCGGCGGTGATGCCGATGACGAGGTGGTCGACCTGATCGTGCGCCGCGCGGGTGGCGACGCCCGCAACGCGCTCAACATCGTCGAGCTCGCATCGGAGACCGCGCGCGGCGCGATCACCGTGGAGAACATCGAGGACGCGGCGCGCAAGCGGCCCGTCGTCTACGACAAGACGTCCGATGCGCATTACAACTTCACGTCGGCGTTCATCAAGTCGATGCGCGGGTCCGACCCGGATGCCGCCGTGTACTACCTCGCCGCCATGCTCGAGGGTGGAGAGGATGCGCGCTTCGTCGCGCGACGCATGATCGTGCTCGCCTCCGAGGACATCGGAAACGCCGATCCGCAGGCGCTCGTGGTCGCCGTCGCTGCAGCGCAAGCGGTGGAGCACGTCGGCCTGCCGGAGGCTCGGCTGAACCTTGCACAGGCGGCGATCTATCTGGCGCTCGCGCCGAAGTCGAACGCGAGCTATGTCGCGATCAACGAGGCGACGGCCGACGTGCGCGAGCACGGAACCGCACAGCCGCCGAAGTCGCTGCGCGACGCGAGCTGGTACGGCCGACAGCTCGGTCACGGCAAGGGCTACGTCTATCCGCACGACGACCCGAAGGGATTCGAGGTCGACTACCTCCCGGACGAGCTCAAGGGCAAGAAGTACTACAGGCCGAACTGATGCGACTACACGTCTTCGAGTGGGGCGACCACGATGCACCGCCGGTCGTGTGCCTGCACGGCGTCACCGCGCACGGTGAGCGGTTCATGCAGCTCGCGGAGGAGCGGTGGGCCAAGCACTTCCACGTCATCGCGCCGGACCTGCGCGGCCACGGGCGCTCCGGGTGGGAGCCGCCGTGGGATTTCGCCACCCACGTCGCCGACCTGATCGAGACGATCGACGACCTCGGCCTGGAGCAGCCGCACTGGGTCGGGCACTCGTTCGGCGGGCGTCTCGTCCTCGAGCTCGCGGCGCGCCATCCCGAGCGGATCCGGCGGGCCGTGCTGCTCGATCCGGCGATCGACATCCTCCCCGACGTGGCCGAGTTCATGGCCTACGTCGAGCAACAGGAGCAGGTGTTCGACTCCGCGGCCGCGTACATCGAGAGCCGTCACGACGCGGGCCAGATCGACATCGCCCGCGCGCTCGCGGACATTCCGCTCTACCACGACGTCCTTCCGGATGGACGCATCAAGCGGCGCACGTCACAGGATGCGGTGATCTCGATCTACCGCGAGCTCGCGACGCCGTCGCCTGCACCCGAGACGCTGACCGTGCCGACCCTCTTGCTGTACGCGCCCGAGTACGGCCTCGTGCGCGCAGACCATCTGCAGGCGTACGAGGGCCGCGTCGAGGTCGTCACCGTGCCGGGCCTGCACATGGTCATGTGGTCGGCGTTCGACGAGAGCGCGAGCGCGGTCGAGCGGTTCCTACAGGATCCGCGCGCCTAGAGCGGACGCGATCAATTCGACCGCGAGCTTGCCGGTCGCGTTCTCGCGATCGAGCACCGGATTGACCTCGACGACGTCGAAGGAGTCGGCCTTCGCCGACTCGGCGACGACCTCCATCGCCAGATGCGCCTCTCGGTAGGAGAGGCCCCCGCGCACCGGTGTTCCGACGCCGGGGGCGGTCTCAGGATCGACGACGTCGAGATCGAGGCTGACGTGAAGGAATGCCGCGCCCGAGGCGTGCGCGATCGCATCGCGCATGCAATGCTCGACGCCGATCCGGTCGATGTCGGCCATCGTGTAGACCTTCGCGTCCAGCTTCTTCAGGAGCTCGCGCTCGCCCTGATCAAGCGAGCGCACGCCGAAGAGCGACAGGCGACCGGCCTCGACCGCGGGCAGCGTCCAGCCGTCGAAGTCGAAGGCGCGGCCGCCGAGGCCGAGTGCCGCCGCGAGCACCATGCCGTGCACGTTCCCGCTCGGAGACGACTCCGGCGTGTTGAGGTCGCCGTGCGCGTCGATCCAGAGCACGCCGCCCGGGCCGTGCGCCGCCGCCATGCCGACGAGGGTGCCGAGCGCAATCGAGTGATCGCCGCCGAGCACGAGCGGCGTCTGTCCGTCGCGGCGCGCGCCGGCGACGAGCTTTGCCACCTCGTCGCAGAGCGCGAGGATCTGCCGGAGGAAGCGCGCGCGTTCATCTCCCGCCTCGGTCGACTCCGCGACGGGCGCGATCACGTTGCCGAGGTCGACAGTGCGGATGCCGAGCGCCTCGCGCAGATGCTGCTCGAGCCCGGCGTACCGGATGGCCGACGGGCCCATGTCGACGCCGCGACGTCCCGCTCCAAGGTCGAGCGGAGCGCCGATCAGCGCGATCTCGCGACCAGTCGGTTGCACGCTCACGCCGGCAAGGCTAACGTCCGCCCGTGGACCAGCCCGACGGGACGGTCGCGGTACCGGTGCGCGTCCTCCTCGTGGACGACGACCGCGAGTTCCTGGAGTCGCTCCTGCCCCTGATCGAGCACCAGCCCGTGCTGACGGTGGCCGGGACGGCGGGCAACGGCCTCGATGCGATCGAGCTCGCGGACGAGCTCGAGCCGGACGCGGTCGTGATCGACCTGCACATGCCGATCGTCGACGGCGTCACGGCCGTCGCGCGACTGCGGAAGGACCATCCCAACCTCTGCCTGATCGCGCTCACCGGTGATCCGGCCCCGGAGCTGCACGACGCGGTGACCGAGGCGGGCGCCGACGCGGTCCTCATGAAGGGCGACCTCGTCGACAGCCTCGTCCAGCGGCTGCGGGCCGTACGAGCGGCTCAAGAAGCCCGCTAGACTCACGCCCGCGGCGAGGTAGCTCAGCTGGTAGAGCACTCGGCTGAAAACCGGGGTGTCGCCGGTTCGAGTCCGGCCCTCGCCATTCGCCTGCGCGCGCGTCAGCGTTCTTCGCGCACGTACGGCAGGCCGAGGCTCGCGGGTGCGCCCAGCCTGCGGCGGGCCCCGCTGGCTGACACGAAGACGAGCACGACGACCGTCATCACGTACGGGAGCGAGTTCGCCCACAACTCGGTCGGCCCGAGGTTGATCCCGCGAGCCTGGAGCTGCGGCGACAGCGCCTGCAGCGCACCGAAGAAGTACGCGCCGACAAGGCAGAGCGCCGGCCGCCAGAAGGCGAAGATCACGAGCGCGATCGCAATCCAGCCGGCGCCGCCCGTGATCCCGCTCACCCACTGCGGCGTGATCGCGAGCGTGAACGTCGCGCCCGCGATGCCCGCGAACGCACCGCCTGCGAGCGTGTGCGCATAGCGATACCTCGTGACGTTGATCCCCATCGCATCGGCGGAAGCCGGTGCCTCGCCGACCGCGCGCACGTTGAGCCCCAGCCTCGTCCGGGAGAGATAGAGCGAGACCCCGACGACGCAGACCCAGGACGCGTACACGAGAACGTTCTGTCCGAAGATGATCGGCCCGACGATCGACCAGCGCTGCATCGACGCCGGGAAGACGGCTGCGCTGAACGCGTGGCGCGCGGGGTTGTCGGCGAGATTGAGGTCGTTGCCGAGGTACGAGGAGAGCCCTGCGGCGCCGGCGAAGATCGTCAATGCGAGGCCCGAGACGATCTGGCTCGCGCGCAGCGTGATGACGAGGAAGGCGTGGATCGCCGCCATCGCCATGCCGGCGAGCGCGGCGACGCCGACCGCAGCAGCGAGCGAGAGCGCCGTGTCCGCGTGCAGGCGCTGCACCGTCCAGAAGCCCATCACCGCGCCGACGAGCATCATTCCCTCGACGCCGAGGTTGAGCACGCCTGAGCGCTCCGCGAGCAGCTCGCCGAGCGCCCCGAAGAGGAGCGGCGTCCCGTAGGCGACACCCGACGCGAGCACGACGATGAGCAGCGAGTTGTTCACGCCGCCTCCGTCGCAGGCAGCGCGCGACCGACGCGGACGCGGTAGCGCACGAGCAGCTCTCCGCCGAGCGCGGAGAACAGGATGATTCCCTGCATCACGCCGACGAGGCCGGACGGGAAGTCCGCGCCCTGCAGCGTGTTGCCGGCGTTCTGCAACGCGCCGATGAGGAACGCGACGATGACGACCGCGAGCGGGTTGTAGCGCGCAAGCGCGGCGACGACGATCCCCGTGTAGCCGTAGTACTGCTTCTGCAGGCCGTTCGGGTCGGCGTCGAGCATGTGAGCGAAGTCGCCGACCTGGCTCGCGCCGCCGAGCCCGGCGACGGCGCCCGAGATGCCCATGACCGCGAGGATCTTGCGCCGCGTGCGCATTCCCGCGTAGCGCGCCGCACGTGGCGAGTCGCCGAGCACCTGCGCCTCGAAGCCGAACCGCGTGCGCGTGAACAGGAACCAGAGCAGAAGCGCCACGAGTACGGCGATCCCGCTGCCGAGCGGGAAGATGTGCCATCCCGGCCAGATCGCTGCATTGGGAATCGTCTTCGAGGTCGGGAAAACGCTCGCGTTGAATCCCTTTGTCTGCCGCCAGTACGACTCGGTGTTGAACACGAGATACGTCAGGACGTATGCGGCGACGTAGTTGAGCATCAGCGACGTGATGATCTCGTTCGTCTTGAAGAACGCACGCAGCACGCCGGGGATGAGCGCCCATGCCGCACCGCCCGCGCAACCGGCGACGACCATTCCGAAGATGACGAGCGGCGTCGGCCAGCCGGCACCGCCGAGATAGAGACCGGCCGCGTCGGCGGTGATCGCACCCATGAACAGCTGGCCCTCGGCCCCGATGTTGAACAGGCGCATGCGGAACGCCGCCGCAGCCGCGAGCCCCGTGAACGCGAGCGGCGTCGCCTGCGTCAACGTCTGGCCGAGCGCGCCGCTGTTCAGGAACGCGGCATCGACGATCTGCCTGTAGCTCGAGATCGCATCGTGACCGGTCGCGTAGAGGACGAGCCCCGCCGCGACGAACGCGAAGACGAGCGAGCCGGCCGGAACGGCGACGATCAGCCACCGGGGCTGCCGCAGTCTGCGCTCAATCCGCACGGGGATCCTGTCCGCCGGCCATGAGCAGCCCGATCTCCTCGATGTCCGCGTCTTCGCGCGGCGTCTCGCCGACGATCGCGCCTTCGTACATCACCGCGACGCGATCGGCGAGCAGGAGGATCTCGTCGAGGTCCTCGCTGATGAGGAGCACGGCGACACCGTCCGCGGCGGCTTCGCGCAGATAGGTGTGTACCGTCTCGATCGCACCGACATCGAGCCCACGGGTCGGTGACGCGGCGATGAGCAGCCGCGGCTTGCCGGAGAACTCGCGCGCGAGAACGACCTTCTGCAGGTTGCCTCCCGACAGGTGGCGCGCCGGCGCCTTCGGCCCGGACGCAGAGATGCTGTAACGCGCGATCAGCTCGACCGCCCGCTCGCGAATTCGCCCGAGCCGGAGCAGCGGCCCGTGCGACGAGCTCCGTTCGCGGTATCCCTTGAGCGCGAGGTTGGAGGCGATGCTCAGGCTCGGCGCGACCCCGGTGCCGAGGCGGTCCTCGGGCACGTACGCGACCCCGGCCCCGATCGCCGACCGCGGATCGCCGGCGCGGATCGCCTTGCCGGAGACGAGGATCTCCCCGCGGGTCGCGCGGCGCATGCCGGCCACCGTCTCCGCCAGCTCCCGCTGCCCGTTGCCGGCGACGCCGGCGACGGCGACGATCTCCCCGCCGCGCACGACGAGCGACGCGCCTCGCACCGCGGCCTCGCCCCGGTCGGCGTCGGACCACACGTCGGTGAGCTCGAGCACGGGCTCGCCCGGCGTTCTCGCCGGCGCAGGCTGGCCGCCGTCCAGCTCACGGCCGACCATCAAGGAGGCCAGCGAGCGCGGCGTCGCGTCGGCCGCCGACACGGTCGCGATCGAGCGGCCGCCGCGCAGGACCGTGACCCGGTCGGCGACGGCCTTCACCTCGTGCAGCTTGTGCGAGATGAAGATGACCGTCCTTCCCTCGGCCGCCATCCCGCGCAGCGTCTCGAACAGGACATCGGCCTCCTGCGGCGTCAGCACCGCTGTCGGCTCGTCGAGGATGAGGATGCGCGCCTCGCGATAGAGCGCTTTCAGGATCTCGACGCGCTGCTGCTCTCCGAGCGATAGCTGCCACACGCGGGCGCGCGGGTCGACGGCGAGGCCATAGCGCTTCGAGAGCTCGGCGACGTGCTGCTCGATCGCGCGGGGCCTGAGCCGGAACGTGCGGCCCTCGCCGCGATGGTCGCCGAGCACGACGTTCTCGGCGACGGTGAACGTCTCGACGAGCCGGAAGTGCTGATGCACCATGAAGATCCGCGCGTCGAGCGCGTCACGCGGCGACTGGAACTGCACCGGCTTGCCGTCGATGAAGACCTCGCCGGCGTCGGGTCGATAGAGACCGGTGAGGATGTTGGAGAGGGTGCTCTTGCCTGCGCCGTTCTCGCCGAGCAGGGCGTGCACCTCCCCCGCGGCGGCCTCGAAGTCGACGCGGTCGTTCGCGAGCACTCCGGGGAAGCGCTTGACGATCCCGCGCATTTCGACCGCGGGAGGCGGAGGGGCGCCATCGGCGCCCCTCCGGTCCTTCTCCGACTGCGCTCCCACTAGCCCTTCGGGCTACCGACCACGCCCTTCACGAGCCAGTTCATGCCGTACAGGCTGTTCGTGCCGCCCTTGAGCACCTGCATGCGCACGCCTGCCTTCACGCGCAGCTTGCCGCTCTGGTCGTACAGCGGGCCTGTGAACTCGTAGAACGAGCCGTTCTCGATCGCCTTCATCTTCGCGGCGATCTTCGCCTTCGTCGCGGCGCTCACGCCGGGACCAAACGGCGCGAGCCCGGTGAAGCCGTCCTTGATGTCCCCGTAGTAGAAGCCGGACTTCCACGTTCCGGCCATCGCCGCCTTGACGCGGCTCAGGTAGTACGGGCCCCAGTTGTAGACCGACGCGGTCAACCACGACTTCGGCGCGAACTTCTGCGCGTTCGAGTCGTACCCGACCCACGGGACGTTGACCGACTCCGCGAACTGACCGGTCGCAGGCGAGTCGACGTTCTGACCGAGCACGTCCGCGCCGGCGGCGTGGAGGCTCTGAGCCGCCTTCTTCTCCTTCGCCGGATCGAACCAGTTGTTCGTCCAGACCAGATGGATCTTCGCGCCCGGGTGCGTCGTCTGTGCGCCGAGGGCGAACGCGTTCGCGTGCCGGATGACCTCAGGGATGGGGAACGCGACGACGTAACCGATGTCACCGGTCTTCGACGCTGCGCCCGCGGCCATTCCGGAGAGGAAGACCGTGTCCTCGGCGGACCCGAAGTACTCCGACAGGTTCTTCGAGACGTCGGTGCCCGTTGCCTGTTCGAACAGGACGTTGGGGTACTTCGCGGCAAACGCCTTGGAGAAGTAGCCATACGACGTGCCAAAGATCATCTTGTAGCCCTGGTTGACGAGGCTCGCGACGGTCGACTCGAGCTGCGCTCCGACCGCGATGTTCTCCTTGTACGTCGTCTGCACCTTGCTGCCGAGCATCTTCTGCACGTACAGCCTGCCGGCATCGTGCGCCTGGGACCAGCCACCGTCGTTGTGCGGGCCGACATAGATCCACGCCACCTTGAAGGCGCTGTTCGACTTCGCCGAGCCGGCCCCGACGCCGGCCGCGAGCACGACGGTAACCGCTGCGATCGCCACCACCAGGGCGGCGAGCGCGTGCTTCCTCTTCCTCATGATTCCCCTCTCGATCGCAACCTCACCCGAGCCTCGATCATAAGGAGCGCCTCCGCCGATTCCTAGGTGAGACCGACGATGTCGTCCGGCCGGACGGGGACGCGCGCAAGCTCCCGACCGGTCGCGTCACGGAGGGCGGCGAGAACGGCGGCCGTGGACACGACCGTCGGCGGCTCGCCCACGCCCTTGACACCGTAGGGGGCGTCCGGCTCGGGATCCTCGACGAGGTCGGAGACGATCGGCGGCACGTCGAGCGCGGTCGGGATGAGGTAGTCGGTGAAGCTCGCGTTCGTGATCACGCCGTCGCGCGTCTGGATCTCCTCCATGAGCGCGAGGCCGATCCCCTGCGCCGTGCCGCCCTCGATCTGGCCTTCGACCGCCTGCGGGTTGATGGCCTTGCCGACGTCCTGCGCGGTGCCGATCCAGACGATTCGCGTCAGGCCGAGATCGACGTCGACCTCGGCGACGACCTTCATCGCCGCGCACGCGAACGCGACGTGCGCGGGCAGGTCGCCGACCTGGCCCGTCTCGGGATGGAGCGGCGCCGTCGGCCGGTGCCGGTAGACGCGCTCGACGTCCACCTCTGCGCCGCCGCGCGCGTTCCGCTCTTCGAGAGCCGCACGGCAGGCGTCGCGAACCGCGCCCGCGGCCATCCAGGTCATGCGAGACGCGGAGGACGAGCCGGCCGAGCCGACGGTCGCGGTCGTCCCCGGCGCCAGCCGGACGTCCTCCGTCCCGAGCTCGGTGCGCGCGACCTGGAGGATGACGTTCGTCACGCCCTGCCCGACCTCGGCGGCGGCGCAGTGCACCTCGGCCGAGCCGTCCGCGAACAGACGCACCCGGGCCGCGCACGAGTCGTCGAAGCCTTCCGAGTACGCGATGTTCTTGAATCCGACCGCGAAGCCCGTGCCGCGTCGCACACCCTCGCCGCGCGTCGTGTTGCCGGCGCCGCCGGGCAGGCGGATCGCGGGGCGCGGCAGATCCTCCGGTGCCGGCTCAGGGAGCGCCGCGCAGCGCCGGATGACCTCGGCGACGGGGAGCGAGCCGTCGATGCGCTGCCCCGTCGGCAGCGTGTCGCCGGGCGCGAGCGCGTTCAATAGGCGCAGCTCGATCGGGTCGAGATCGAGCGCGTGCGCGAGCTTGTCCATCTGCGCCTCGGCGGCGAAGCACGTCTGCACGGCTCCGAAGCCGCGCATCGCTCCGCAGGGCGGGTTGTTCGTGTAGACGCACGTCGTCTCGATGCGCGCGTTCGGAACGGCGTACGGGCCGCACGCGAACGAGGTCGCGTTGGCGGTGACAGCGGTCGAGCTCGACGCGTACGCGCCGCCGTCGAGCAGGATCTGCATCCTCACGCAAACGAGTCGCCCGTCGCGCGTCGCGTGATGCTGCGCGTGGATGCGCGCCGGATGGCGGTGCACGTGGCCGGTGAACGACTCTTGCCGGTTGTAGACCATCTTCACCGGCCGGCTCGTGTGCAGTGCGAGCAGCGCGGCGTGGATCTGGATGGAGAGATCCTCCCGTCCTCCGAACGCGCCGCCGACGCCGGCAAGGTGGATCCGCACCTGCTCCTCCGGGAGCGCCAGGCACGGCGCGACCTGCTCGCGGTCGACGTGCAGCCACTGCGTCGCGACGTAGACGTCCACGCCGCCCTCGCCGTCGGGGACCGCGAGGCCCGACTCAGGCCCGAGAAACGCCTGGTCCTGCGTGCCGATCTCGTACGTCCCCTCGACGATGACGTCCCCCCGCGCGTCCGGATCGCCATGCACGACGCGCATCGAGCGGACGACGTTCGGGCGCGGGTCGTGGAGGTAGTGGTCGCTCTCGTGCGTCTCACGAGTGGGATGCAGAGGCTCGGACTCGGTCGCGCGCTCCGGGTCCGCGATCGGCGGCAGCGGCTCGTAGTCGACGACGATGCGCTCCGCAGCGCGGCGCGCCTGCTCCGGATGCTCGGCGGCAACGACGGCGACCGGCTCGCCGAAGTAGCGGACGCGGTCGATGGCAAGCACGGGCTGGTCGGAGAACTCGAGGCCGTACGTCTTCTTGCCGGGTACGTCTTCGTGCGTCAGCACTGCGTGCACGCCGGGCATCGTCAAGGCGGCGGAGAGATCGATCGCGCGGATGCGCGCGTGCGCGTGCGGCGCACGCAACGTGTGGCCCCAGAGCATTCCGGCCGCCTGCAGGTCGCTCGCGTACGCGAACTCGCCGGTCGTCTTCGGCGTCCCGTCGGCCCGGCGGACGCTTTCGCCGATCCAGCCCAGAACCGTCTTGGGGGAGGCGCTCACGCGCGCTCCGCGGCGAGCCGCACCGCGTCGAAGATCTTCGCGTAGCCGGTGCAGCGGCAGAGGTTGCCGGAAAGAGCCTCGCGAATCTCGTCGTCGTTCGGCTCCGGGATCCGCTCGAGCAGCGCAGCCGTGGCCACGATGAGTCCCGGGGTGCAGAAACCGCACTGCACGGCTCCGGCCTCGACGAACGCCTGCTGCACGTGCTCGAAGCCCGGCCCTTCCACCGTGACGACCTCGTGGCCGTCCGCCTGCGCGGCGAGCACGAGGCATGCGCACACGAGCTCGCCGTCGAGGATGACCGAGCACGACCCGCACTCGCCCTGCTCGCATGCGTTCTTCGAGCCGGGCAACCCGAGGCGTTCGCGCAGCGCGAAGAGGAGACTCTCCCCTTCCCAGACGTCGGCCTCGTGGCGCGCCCCGTTGATCGTCAGCGAGATCTTCACGCGACCATGCACCTCTCGAGTGCGCGCCCTGCGAGCACGCGCAGCGCGTGCCGCCGGTACGCAGCCGTCCCGCGCACGTCGTCGATCGGGCTCGAGGCTGCGACGACGCGATCGGCGAATCCGTCCAACTCGCCGGTGACGAGCGTCGCGACCGGGCCTGCCGACCCGAATGCGGCGCGAGCCTCGTTCCGCTCGCGGTCGACGCTCAGCGCGAGCGAACAGACGGCGATCACCATGGCGTTCCGCGGGCCGATCTTCATGAACGTCTGCGCCGCGCCGCTCGGCGCGATGTGAACCGCGACGATGAGCTCGTCCTCAGCGAGCGCGTTGCGCTTCGGCCCGACGAGGAACTCCGTCAGCGGAAGACGGCGCGTGCCGCGCAGGCTCGCGAGCTCGACCTCGGCGCGCTCGATCAGGAGCGGCGGGAGCGCGTCCCCTGCGGGCGAGGCGGTGCCGAGGTTGCCGCCGATCGTCCCGCGGTTGCGAATCTGCGGCGAGCCGACGGTGCGCGACGCCTCGGCGAGCGCTGGCAGCAGCGCCGCAAGCTCGGAGTGCTCGATCTCCGTGAACGTCAGGCCGGCGCCGAGCCGGAGCGAGCCGTTCTCGCGCGACCAGCCACGCAGCTCGGGCACCTCGTTCAGGTTGAGCATCGCCTCCGGCCGGCGGCGGTCGAAGTTCAGCTCGACCATGAGGTCGGTCCCGCCTTCGATCGGCACGGCTCCGGGACGCTCGGCCCGCAGGCGCAACGCCTCGTCGAGCGAGCGCGGGGTCAATACCTCCACGGCGCAGAGCCTAATAGGCTGAACAGGGATGGCAGACCTCGCCCGCCGCATCGCCGTCGCCCGCGGCGCCGAGCCCGCCGATCTCGTCCTCGCCGGAGGCCGGGTGCTCTCGGTTTTCACGCGCGAGTGGCTCGAAGCCGACGTCGCCATCGTCGACGGATGGATCGCCGGTCTCGGCGACTACGAGGGCCGGGAGACGATCGACGTCAGCGGCCGCTACGTCGTTCCCGGCTTCATCGACGCACACATGCATCTCGAGTCGACGAAGCTCCTGCCGGACGAGTTCGCGCGCCTCGTCCTGCCGCTCGGCACGACGGCCGTCGTCGCCGATCCGCACGAGATCGCGAACGTCCTCGGCACCGACGGCGTCCACTGGCTGATCGAGTTCTGCTCGGAGCTGCCGGTCGACGTGTACTTCATGGCGTCGTCGTGCGTGCCCGCGTCGCCGTTCGAGTCTCCTCGGCGCGCGCTCGGAGACGAGGAGCTCGAATCGCTGTTGCGCCGCCGCCGCGTGCTCGGGCTCGCGGAGATGATGAACTTCCCCGGCGTCGTCGCGGGCGACCCGCGCGAGCTGTCGAAGCTCGGGCTGAACGGCGCCGAGCACGCAGACGGGCACGCGCCCGGGCTCATGGGCAAGGAGCTGAACGCGTACGCGGCGGCAGGCATCCGCTCCGACCACGAGGCGCTCACGCCCGAGGAGGGACGCGAACGCCTGCGCGCGGGGATCTGGCTCCTGATCCGCGAGGCCTCGATGGCGCGCAACCTCGAGGCGCTCGTCCCGCTCATCTCCGAGCTCGGCCCGTCCCAGATCGCGTTCTGCACGGACGACCGCGATCCCGACGACATCGTCGACGACGGCCACATCAACGGGATGGTGCGGAAGGCGGTCGCCGCCGGTGTCGCGCCGGAGGACGCGGTCGTCTGCGCGACCCTCAATCCGGCGCGCTGGCACGGACTGCGCGATCTCGGCGCGATTGCGCCCGGCTACCGCGCGGACGTGGTCGTCCTCCCGGACCTGACGAGCTTTCGTCCCGAGCTCGTGCTCAAGAGTGGCCGACGCCTCGAAGACTTCGCGCGGCCTGAGGTGCCGGACTGGGTGCAGCAATCCGTGCGGATCGCGCCGCTCGGCCGCGACGCGTTCGACGTGCCGGAATGCGACCGCGTCCGCGCGATCGGCCTCATTCCCGACCAGGTCGTGACCGAGTCCCTCGTCGTCGACGCCGCTGCCGACGACCTGGTGAAGATCGCCGTCGTCGAGCGGCACCTCGCCACCGGGCGCGTCGGCGTCGGCTTCGTGCACGGCTCAGGCCTGCAGCGCGGCGCGCTCGCGTCGACGGTGGCGCACGACGCGCACAACATCGTCGTCGTCGGCGCAACGGACGAGGACATGCTCGCCGCGGTGCAGCGGGTGGTCGAGCTCGCGGGCGGCATCGTCGCCGTCGAGGACGGACGCGCGGTCGCCGAGTGCCCGTTGCCGGTCGCCGGCCTCTTCTCGGTCGCGCCCCTCGCAGACGTGATCGCACAGAGCCGCGCGTGCAACGAGGCCGCCACGGCGATGGGCTGGAGCGGCGCCACACCGTTCCTCACCCTGTCGTTCCTCGCGCTCTCCGTCATCCCCGCGTTGAAGATCACCGACCGGGGGCTCGTCGACGTGGAGCACTTCGAGCTCGTGCCGCTGTGCTACTGACCGGCGCGCACGTCGTCACGATGGACGACGCGGGCACCGAGTACGCCGACGGCTGGGTCCACGTCGAAGAAGGAGCGATCGCTGCCGTCGGCGGCGGCGCTCCGCCCGCGGGCGAGCACATCGACCTCGGCGGCGCCGTCGTCACGCCGGGCCTCGTCAACACGCATCACCACCTGTACCAGACGCTCACGCGCGCGCGTGCGCAGGAGGCGAACCTCTTCGAATGGCTGCGTGCGCTCTATCCCGTCTGGGCCGGGATCGACGAGGAGTCGGTGTACTCGGCCGCGCGCACGGGGCTCGCGGAGCTCGCGCTCTCCGGCTGCACGACAGTGTTCGACCACCACTACGTCTTTCCGCGCGGAACGAGCGGGCTGATCGAGGCGGAGTTGCGCGCCGCGGAGGAGCTCGGCGTCACGCTGATCGCGTCGCGCGGCTCGATGGATCTGGGCGAGTCGCAGGGCGGCCTGCCGCCCGACGCGCTCGTCGAGGACATCGACACGATCCTCGCCGAGACCGAACGACTTGCATCCGCGTATCCCGGGGAAGATCGTCGCAGCGCCGTGCTCGCCGTTCTCGGTGACGAAGGAGCTGATGCAGGAGTCGGCCGCGCTTGCGCGCCGCCTCGACCTGCAGCTGCACACCCATCTCGCGGAGACGACCGAGGAAGGCGCGTACTGCCACGAGCTGTACGGGTGCACGCCGGTCGAGTACCTCGAGTCGCTCGGCTGGCTCGCCGGGGACGTGTGGTGCGCGCACTGCGTCCATCTCACCGCCGGCGAGGTCACGCAGTTCGCGCGGACAGGAACGGGCGTCGCGCATTGTCCGACGTCCAATCTGCGCCTTGGTGCGGGCGTCGCGCCCGTGCGCGACATGCTCGACGCCGGCGTGCGCGTCGGCCTCGGAGTCGACGGATCGGCGTCGAACGAGCGCGGCGACCTCCTCTTCGAGGTGAAGCAGGCGCTCCTCGTCGCCCGTGGCCGGGGCGGCCCGAGGGCGATGACCGTCCGCGACGCTCTCCGGATCGGGACGCGCGGCGGCGCGGCCGTGCTCGGCCAGGCCGACATCGGCTCCCTCGAGCCGGGCAAGCGGGCCGATCTCGCGGTCTGGCGGATCGGACGGCCTGGAGCTCGCCGGAGCCGCCGATCCCGTTTCCGGCCTCGTCCTCTCGGCGCCGCACCGGGTCGACCGGCTGTACGTGGGCGGCGAGGAGGTCGTCCGCGACGGGCACCTCCTCCGGGCGGACGAGGACGAGATCGCGCGCCAACAGCGGACGCAAGCGAGAAGATTCGCCTGATGCTGTCCACCCACGTCCTCGACACGGCGAACGGCGGGCCCGCGGCGGGCGTGCGCGTCGAGCTCTTCCGCGGCGACGACCTCGTCGCATCCGCCGAGACCGACGCGGACGGACGCATCCGCGAGCTCGCCGACGTCGCGGCGGGCACGTACCGCCTCGTCTTCCATCCGCCGTCGCCGTTCTTCACCCGCGTCGAGCTGCAGCTCGAGCTGGGCGACGGCGACCATCACGTGCCGCTGCTCGTCTCCCCGTATTCGTGCGCGACGTATCGCGGCAGTTGACGATCGACGAGCTCGCGGAGTTGTTCAGCGGGCGCACGCGCTTCGTCGAGAAGCTCGTGCACGAGGACGATCCGCTCGGACGCGCGCGCGACGTCGCACACGGGCTGACCGACGACGAGAAAGCCGAGGCGCTCGCGGCGCATCCGCGCATCGGCGAGCGTTCCCCGGAGCAGCACGGCGACGACCCCGCCGTGCTCGCCGAGCTCGCGGAGCTGAACAGCGAGTACGAGGAGCGCTTCGGCTTCCGCTTCGTCGTCTTCGTGCACGGCCGCTCGCGCGCCGAGATCGTCCCGGAGCTGCGCGAACGGCTGCAGAACACGCGCGACCAGGAGCTCGACAACGGGCTCGATGCGCTCGTCTCGATCGCGGAGGACCGATGGCGTCAGTCCTGAGCCCGTACGCAACCGACTGGCTCGATCTCGTGTTCCGCTGGTTCCACGTGATCGCCGGGATCGTGTGGATCGGGACGTCGTTCTACTTCGTCGCCCTCGACAACCATCTCGAGCCGGTCGAAGGCCGGGACGATCTCGCCGGCGACACGTGGGAGATCCACGGCGGCGGCTTCTACCGCATCGAGAAGTACCGCGTCGCGCCGCAGCGCCTGCCGGAGCCGCTGCACTGGTTCAAGTGGGAGGCGTACTGGACGTGGATCTCGGGCTTCACGCTCTTCGTCGTCCTCTACTACTTCCAGGCGCACGAGACGCTCATCGATCCGGTCGTCGCGAACCTCTCGACGCTGGAGGCAGTCGGCGCGAGCATCGGGCTGCTCGATCGCAGGCTGGCTCGTCTACGACGCGCTCTGCCGAACCATCGGCCGCCGCAGCGAGAAGGCGCTGGCCGCGTGCATCGTCGCGCTCGTCGTCGGGACGGCGTACGGGGTCACGCATCTCTTCGCGGCACGCGCGGCCTATCTCCAGGTCGGCGCGATGCTCGGGACGATCATGGTGGCGAACGTCTTCTTCGTGATCATCCCCGCGCACCGGGAGCTGATCCGCGCGAAGAAGGCGGGGCGCGCGCCCGATCCGGCGGCGAACGTGCGCGGCAAGCAGCGCTCGGTGCACAACAACTACTTCACGCTGCCCGTCCTCTTCACGATGCTCGCCGGCCACTTCCCGTTCACGTACGGGCATGCCCACAGCTGGGCGATCCTCGTCTGCCTGATGGCGATCGGCGCGCTCATCCGCGTCTACTTCAACAACCGCCATGCGGGCCGCACGCTCTGGTGGATCCCGGTCGCCGCGGCGCTCGGCATCGCCGGGATCGCGATCTGGATCCGGCCGGCTTCCGTGCCGGCCTCTGGCGCGCCGGTGCCCTTCGCGCAGGTCAAGTCGATCGTCCAGCAGCGGTGCGCGTACTGCCACTCGATGCATCCGCAGAGCACGACGTACACGACGGCGCCGCAGGGGATCCGCTTCGACACGCCGCAGGAAATCGCGAGCCAGGCGTCCCTGATCGAGACGGTCGCGGTGCAGTCGACGCTCATGCCGCTGAACAACAAGACGAACATGACCGCCGCCGAGCGACGGTTGCTCGGCGCATGGATCGCGCAAGGTGCGAAGATCAAGTGATGCTGCACATCTCCGCAGGTGGGTTCGAGTTCGTCGCGCGACTCGAGGACGACGCGCCCGACACGGTCGCCGCCTTCCGCAAGACGCTCCCGTACGACTCGAACATCATCCACGTCCGCTGGAGCGGCGAAGGCTGCTGGATCCCGATGGGCGATCTCGACCTCGGCGTCGGGCCTGAGAACGCGACGCGCTATCCGAGCCCGGGCGAGATCATCTTCTTCCCGGGCGGAATCAGCGAGACGGAGCTATTGATCGCGTACGGCTACGTCGCGTTCGCGAGCAAGGCGGGCGCGCTCGCGGGCAACCACTTCGCGACCATCGTCGAGGGCAACGAGAACCTCCGCCCGCTCGGGGTCAAGTGCCTCTGGGAAGGCGCGCAGGAGATCTCATTCCGCGAGGCGTGAGAGCGCCGCGGCGAGCACCTCGACCGCCAGCTCGATGTCCTTCGGATCGCTGTGCTCGTCGGGCGAGTGGCTGACGCCGCCGGCCCCGCTGCGCACGAAGAGCATTCCGCACCGCACGCCGGCCGACGCGAGCACGCCCGCGTCATGACCGGCTCCCGACACGAGCTCCAGGGCAGGCAGCCCGCGCCGCTCGAACTCGTCGCGTAACAGCGCGCGCACCTCGTCGTCCATGGCGACCGGCTCGGTCACCATCTGCGGCTCGAAGCCG
Organism: uncultured Actinomycetes bacterium; assembly: GCA_963744355.1. Classification (GTDB taxonomy): domain Bacteria; phylum Actinomycetota; class Thermoleophilia; order Gaiellales; family Gaiellaceae; genus Palsa-739. The sequence continues at coordinate 907,600 of CAVUTE010000001.1, read as the reverse complement.
ATCGCGGCGACGAGCGCGTCGAGCCGCTCGCGGTCGGGCGCGCGCACGTCGACGCTGACAGTGGCGCGCTCCGGAATGACGTTGACCGCGCCGGGCGCAACCGCGATCTCCCCGACGGTCGCAACGGCGCCGGGAATGGAGAGCGCCGCATCGCGGGCGCGCAGGACGAGCTCGGCGGCATCGACGAGCGCGTCGCGCCGGCCCTCCATCGGCGTCGTCCCGGCGTGCCCGGCTGCGCCTTCCAGCACGACCTCGCCGCGCGCGAGACCGACGATCGCGCTGACGACGCCGAGCGGCTCCTCGCGGCGCAGCAGCACCGGCCCCTGCTCGATGTGCACCTCGACGTAGATCTCCGGCTTGCGCACGAGCCCGAGGCTGCCGCCGAAGCCGCGCTCCTCGTCGCGGAACGCGACGACGCCGATGGGCGCGTCGATCCGTTCCGCCGCCTCGATCCCGGCGAGCACTCCGAGCACGCCGTCGTAGCGGCCGCCGTTCGGAACGGAGTCGAGATGCGAGCCGGTCCACACACGCGCGTCGCCGCGCGTGCCGATGAGGTTCCCGGCGGCGTCGACCTCGACGTCGAGCCCCGCCTCGCGCATCCAGCCGGCGGCGAGCTCGTGCGCGCGGTCTTCCTCCGGCGAGTAGCCGACGCGATCGCCGATCGCGTAGACCTCCTCGATCCGTTCCAGCAGGCGCACGAACGTTCTCTACATGAAACGAGCCCCCGAGTGCGCGTGAGCGTTCTCGGGGGCTGCAGGGCGTCCGGACCGGTGTAACCGTGTCGCGAACGTCCGTTGGCCGGAGACTAACGCTTCCGGGCGCGAAATGCCGTCGCCGGATCGGCGGCGAAAGCCGCGAAATCCGAGAAGCCGCGGCGGCCGAGCTCGCGCCTGCAGGCGCTCGTCCTCGACGTAGATCGGCGTCTCCGGGCCGCGCGAGAACGAGAAGGCGACCGTCCCGCCCGGCGCGGTGACGCGGGCGAGCTCGTCGAAGAACGGCACGGCGTTCATGAGCACGACGAGATCGAACGACGCGTCGTCGAACGCGAAGCTTGGAGGCGTCGGCGACCTCGAAGCGGACGCGGCCGCCCTTGCGCTGCGCCTCCGCGAGCATCGCAGGGGAAAGGTCGACGCCCGTCACCTCGGCGGACGGGAACCAGTCCGCGAGGGCCAGCGCGGCGACACCCGTGCCGGTGCCGACGTCGAGCACACGCGTCGGTGACAGGCCGTCGACCGCGAGCCGAAGCGCGCCGAGATGGTGCGGCCCGATGCGCGTCTCCCACGTCGGCGCAATGCGCTCGAACATGTCGCGCATCCGGCCGCGCAGGAGGCGCCACAGCACGGGACGGCGAACGACCGCGTCGGTGATCCATCGCGCGATCCGCCTCTCGTCGATCACTGGGGCGTGATGGTGAGAGCGCTGCCCTCGTCGACGCCGAGCAGCTCGGAGGCGCTCCCGCGCGCGACGGCCACCGCGATGTTGCGATAGCTGTCCTCGTACAGGATCAGCTCCCCCGCGCGCGCGTCACCGAACGTGCGCGCGGCGACGGCGAACCAGCGGTCGGCGTCGCGTCCCAGCTCGACGCGCGTGCCGGGAACGACGGCCGCGTCCTCGAGCTGCTCGCGCGTGAGGTTGAGGGAGACGTTCCCGAAACGGTCGACGGCGAGCACGGTGGCGCGGATCCCCGACGCGTCGATCTCGGGCTCAGGCACGTCGAGGCGGACGAGCTCGGCGGGGTCGATCGGCGGGCCGAGTTCGGCGATCGGCGCACCGGCTGCAAGGTGCGCCGCGGCGGGCGAGAAGAGATCGCGGCCGTGGAACGTTCGTGAGACCCGCTCGAGCGCGTAGGCCGGATTCGCGAGCTCGTGCGCGGCGGCGACGCCGCCGAAGCGGTCGGCCGCGGGCAGCAGCAGGCCGTTGTCGGGACCGACGTACAGTCGGCCCTCGCCATCCTTGAGCACGAGCGGCCGGCGGGAGCCGCCGACCCCGGGATCGACCACTGCGAGGTGCACCCCGGCAGGCATGTACGCGAGCGTGTTCGAGAGCACGAGCGCGCCCTGCAGGACCCGCCCCGGCCGGATGCCGTGCGTGATGTCGATGATCTGCGCGTCGGGCGCGATGCGCTTCATGACGCCGTGGCACGTGCCGACGAAGTCGTCCTGCAGACCGAAGTCGGTCAAGAACGTTATGAACATCAGACGGAACGTAATGCTTCGACGAGGCCGTCGATGTCGTGTTGCGTGGCGACGGCCACGACTTCGAGGCCGGCACGTCGTGCCTCCGCTGCGGTATGCGGCCCGATCGCGACAACGGGCATGCGCGCGCCGGTGGCTACCAGAGCGCGCGCAGCCGACCCCGACATGAGTAGCGCGACGTCGCCTTCCGGCGCCTCGGGTTGCAGCTCGACCGTCCGGTAGAGCGGCAGGAAGTCTGCGTCCAGCACGTCGCGGCGGGCGCCTTCGGCGGCGGCGAGCAGGAGCCGTCCTTCCGGCAGCTCCTCCCGCAGCCCCTCTTGTGTGTGTGTACGCGCCACGAGGTCGACGCACAGCCCGCCGGCGCGCAGCGCGTCGGCCGTCGCCGGGCCGATCGCCGCGATCCGATTCGCGGTCGCGCCGCGCCGCGCAACCTCGTTCGCGCCGTTCGCGCTCGTGACGACGAGCCAGTCGTACGCCGACGCGTCGATCGCTTCGTCTCCGAGAGGCTCGACGCGGATCAACGGACAGAGCACGGCGTCGTGGCCGAGAGCCTCGACCCGCGCGGCCACATCCTCACGTGTGACGACGACTCGCATCCGCCAGCTCCAGGCCGAGCGCGGTCGGATCCTCGCCCGTCAGCCGCTCGATCCACGAGCCGTCCTCGGCCGCGATGAGGCCGGTCAGCGTGACGCCGTCGTGGTACGCGCCCACCGGCGCCAGGCAGCCGCTGCCGACCGCCGCGACGACCGCGCGCTCCGCCTCGACGCGCATCCGCGTCTCCTCGTGATCCGCCGCGGCGACGAGATGCGTGTCGCCCTCGCGCACCTGGAGCGCGAGCGCACCCTGCCCCGCCTCCGGCAGCAACTCCTCCGGGTCGAACCGATGGCCGATCTCGCGCGCGAGGCCGAGCCGGTCGAGACCGCAGGCGGCGAGCACGACCGCGTCGAGACCGCGCTCGCCTCGCTTGCGCAACCGCGTTTCGACGTTTCCGCGCAACGGCTCGATCGACAACGACGGCTCGAGCGCAAGCAGCTGCGCTGTCCGCCGGGCCGACGCCGTGCCGACGCGCATGCCCGGCCGGATCGCGTCGGCGCCGCACAGCGCGTCACGCGGATCCTCGCGGGCGAGGTACGCGCCGACGCGGAGCCCTTCGGTGTCCGTCGAGGTCATGTCCTTCGCCGAGTGCACGGCGATGTCGATGCGGTGATCGAGCAGCGCTTCCTCGAGCTCCTTCACGAACACGCCGCGCGTGCCGATCTCGCCGAACGGCTTCGTGCGGTCGCGGTCGCCGGCGGTCGTGATCGGAACGAGCGCGATCTCGATCCCGGGCGCTCGGAGCCGCGCGGACGCGAGCTCGGCCTGGGTCAGCGCGAGCCTACTGCCGCGGCTGCCGACGCGGATCAGCACAGCGCGCTCGACGCCGAACGGCCTGTCCGCAGAGCGACGCGCCTCGCGGACGCACGCGCACGAACGCTGTCGGCACCTGCAGGGGCAGAGGCCGCCCGGTCAGTTGCAACGGAAGCGGCTTCAGCGTTCGTCCTCGCCGAGACCGAATAGATGCCGCACGGCGTCAGCATAGATCACCCCATCGGCTGCCGCGGCTGCCTGTTTCAGACGCACCGTCGGAAGATGCAGGAGCTTGTCGACGATTCGAGACGTCACCGTTTCGACCGCACGACGCTGGCTCTCGTCCAGCCGGCCGAGCGCGCCCTCCGCTTTCGCGAGCTCCTGCTCGCGGATCTGCTCGGCGCGGGCGCGCAGGGAGGCGATCGCCGGGACGACGTCGAGCGACGCCTGCCACTCGTGGAACTTCTCCGCCTCCGTGGCCACGATCGATTCCGCCCGCTCCGCCTCGCTACGGCGGCCGGCGAGCGTCTCGGCCACGATCGCCTGCAGGTCGTCGATGTCGTACAGGTAGCACCCGTTCAGATCGTGGATGGCCGGGTCGAGATCCCGCGGGACGGCGAGGTCGATGAGCAGCAGTTGCCGCCCGCGCCGCGCACGCTCGACCGTCTCGGCGTCGAGGACGAAGCCGGACGCCGTCGTCGACGAGACGACCACGTCGGCGCGGGCAAGCTCGACCTCGAGCTGCGCGCGGTCGGTCTTGCTGTTGGCGACGAACGCGATCTGTGCTCCGCGGCTGCGCAGGTTGCGCGCCGCCTGCTCACTGACCTTGCCCGCGCCGATGAGCAGGACGTCACAGCCGTCGAGCTTGCCGAACACCTGCTCCGCGAGGGCGGCTGCCGCAGACGAGACCGACGCTGGGCTTTCCCCAATGGCGGTCTGCGCTCGTACCTTGCGTCCCGCGTGCAGCGCATGCCGGAACACACGGTCGAGCAGCGGGCCGGCCGTGCCGGCGTCGTGCGCCGTGCGTACCTGTCCGAGAATCTCGCCCTCGCCCGGCACGAGCGAGTCGAGGCCGGCAGCGACGCGGAACAGATGGAGCGCTGCCGCGTGGTCGCGCAGGCGGTACAGCGCGGGCTCGAGCTCGGACAGGATCTCGACCGCCACGCGTTCGGCCTCGTCGGCGTCCTCGGTCTCCACGTACAGCTCGGTGCGGTTGCACGTCGAGAGGCACACTGCGTGGCCGAGACGCTCAGCCAGCGCGTGCGCCTGCTCGGCATCGAACGCGACGCGCTCGCGCAGCTCGACGGGAGCGTGATGGTGCGAGGTGCCGACGAGAACGAGGCGCATCAGCCGAAGTGGGTCGCTGGGAAGGGCGAGCCGGACGACGATCACGAGCGCGAAGCCGGCAAGCGCGATGTACGCGGCGCGCCGGCCCGACCAGCCGGCGGCGCGCGCACCGAGATACCCGGTCCAGACGACCCACGTGACGAGCGTCGCGACGACGAGCGCGTCGATCCGGTCGCCACGGTTGACGAGCCGGACGATGCCGACGCCGATCCCGAGCGTCAGGGCCGGGACGGACACGAGGACGGTGCGGCCCGCGAGCCGGTCGAGCACGGCGAGCGACGGCGCCGGGCGGCGCAGGATGGTCGTCTCGCGCCGCTTCAGCCGCCGCTCCTGCCAGAGATAGAGGCCCGACAGCGCCGCTGCGAGCGTGAAGCCGGCGAACGCGGCCAGCACGAGGCCGACGTGGAGCACGAGGAAGAGGTTCGAGTACTGGCTCCGGCCGCCGACACCGGTTCCGCCGCCGGCCCGGGCGACAAGGAGCAGCACGGCCGCGAGCGGCATGACCACGAGGCCGAGCAGCCGGTACGGCCGGCGGCAGCCCCAGATGAGGTACGCGCCGACGACGAACCAGACGAAGAGGTTGAGCGACGCGGCCCAGGTGCCCCAGGGAAAGCCGTCGTCGCGCGAGGCCTGCAGGCCGAGCAGCGCCGTCTGCACGAGCCAGCCGAGCCGCACGCCCCAAGTCGCGGCACGGCCGGCAAGACCGGGACGGCGCGCGTCGCCGAAGTAGCCGACCGCGGCCTCGCCGTACAGCAGCAGCGCGGGCCAGAAGAGCAGCTCAGCCAACGGAGACCGTCTCGCGCTCGTCCTCGGCCGGCTTCGGCTCCCGGCGCTCGAGCGCGTCCACCTCGCGCTCGAGCCGGTTGAGCTTCAGCGCGATGATCACCACGTACACGAGCACTCCTGCGAAGACGACGCAATACGCGGCGGTGACGTACTTCTCCGCAGTCGTCATGCGAACCTCAACTCGCGAATACGCGCGTCGAGCCGCTTGCCCGTGAGCTCGACGCGGTACAGCGTGTGTGCGAGCAGGAGCAGCGCCGCCTGCGCGACGCAGTAGGTGACGAGAATCCAGCCCCCGAAGTTCGGCCCGTGCAACGTGAACACCTCCGGATGGACGAAGCTCTTCGCAATGCGGATGGCGAGGAAGCTGACCGGGATGAGCACGACGCCGAAGAGCGCGTAGACGGCGGAGAAGTTCGCGCGTTGCGGTCCCGGGTCGACCGAGAAGCGCAGCATGAAGTAGGCGCAGTAGAAGAGGAACAGGACGAGGAAGAGCACGAGCTCGTCTTCCCCCCAGAGCCACCAGTGACCCCAGGAGATCTTCGCCCAGATGGAGCCTGTCAGCAGCACGAGCGTCCCGAAGATCACGCCCTGGTGCACGGCGACGTAGCTCTCGAGGTCTGCGCGCGGGTCGCGCTTCCAGAGATGCAGCAGCGCCTTCCATGCCCCTGCTGCGAAGCACGCGTACGCGGTGAAGGCTATGGACACGTGGAAATAGAAGATGCGCTGCGAGAAGCCCTGGTTCGCGTCGTTCGGCGCAACGTAGAACACCAGCGTGAGCGCGACCGTCATGAGCACGAGGGACACGACCGCCAGGGCGGGGAGCGGAACGCGGGACAGCCGGTACACCACCCGCATTATTCCGTCACCACGTATTCGAAGGTGGCCCAACAGAGCAGGCCGAAGAGCACGTCGTACAGCGCGAGGAACGCGAGATAGCGCCCCGGAGAGTTGACGACGCTCGCGCCGACGCCGCCGACGACGATCGGGATGGCGAGCGGGAGAAACAGAAGCGGGAGCAAGAGGTCGCGAGCCCGGGTGGCGACCGCCATCGCGCCGAGGAACGTCCCCACCGCGCAGATGCCGATGTCGGCGAGGACGACGCCGGCCACCGTCGCACCGCTGAGTCCATGGAAGAAGAGCGCGAACACCGGAAGCGCGACGAGCTCCGCCGCACCGAGGAACGCCAGCGTGGCGATGCTCTTCGCGAGCCAGATGGCACTCCGGTCGCACGGCGCCAGCACGAGCCCGTCGAGGACGCGCTGCTCGCGCTCGGGAACGAAGGCGCGGCCGAGACCGAGCAGAGCGGTGAAGAGGATCGCCACCCACAGCAGACCGCTCGCCGCCAGCTGCGACGAGTGGGCCGGTAGGGAGAAATGGAAGACGACGAACGTCGCAACGACGAAGAGCAGCATCGCCGGCAGGGTGTCGCGCGCGCGCAGTTCGAGCAGCAAGTCCTTGCGCGCCAGCGCGCCCACGTCGGCGAAGTACGTCATGCGAGTGCGAGCCGCTGCGTCGCAAGCGGCGCGACACGGTCGGGATCGTGGGTTGAGACGAGCACCGTTCGCTCGCCGTGCAATTCCGTCAGCTGCGCATCCAGGAGCTCTGCGCCGGCCGTGTCGAGCGCGGTGTACGGCTCGTCGAGCACGAGCAACTCCGGTTCGTGCAACAGCACCCGGCAGAGCGCGAGGCGCTGCGTCATCCCGCGGGAGTAGGAAACGACGCGATCGTGGCGCACGTCCCAGAGGCCGAAGCGCTCGAGCAGCATCCCGATCCGCTCCCGCCGTTCCGGCACACGGTAGAGACGGCCGTAGAGATCGAGATTCTCGAGTGCGGTCAGCTCGCGGTAGACGAGCGGCTCGTGTGCGAGGTAGCCGACGGCCGCCCGGGGAGCGTCGACCTCGAGCTCGCCCTCGCTCGGGAGGGCGAGGCCCGCACACAGGCGCAGCAGCGTGGTCTTGCCGGAGCCGTTCGGGCCGGTGACCACCGCGAACGCGCCGCGGGAGACGTCCAGGTCGACGCCGCGCAGGACACGCTTGTCGCCGAAGCGCTTGCCGACTTTCCGTGCCCTGATCACTCGGGCTAGTGTAGGCGCGTGGATCTCCGCGAAGCCCAGCGGCCACTGAAGGAGCGCTACCGCGCCGAGCCCGGCGAGGCCCGCATCGCGCTCAGCGCGCGCGGGAGCGAGACGGCAGGCGCCGCCGCCTGCTCCGTCGACATCGGCCGCGCCGCGTACGCCGCACAGGCGCATGCAGGCGTCGGGGGCGAAGGCACAGCGCCCTGCTCGGGCGACCTCCTGCTCGGCGCTCTCGCCGCTTGCGCACAGGTGACCTGCCAGATGGTCGCGGCCTCGTCCGGCATCGAGACGACGAAGATCGAGGTGACCGCGACGGGCGAGCTCGATCTTCGGGGCACGCTCGGAATCGACCGCGAAGTCCCGGTCGGGTTCGACCGCATCGCGCTCAGCTTCGACATCGAGGGGGCAGGCGACCGGCGCGACGAGCTGATCGAGAAGACGCTGCGCTACTGCGTCGTGCTGAAGACGCTCGAGCAGCCGCCGCACATCGACATCGTCACGTAGTCGCGTCGAGGATCACGAACGCCGCGAAGGCGACGCTGATGACGCCGTTCATGGTGAAGAACGCCGCATCGAGCCGGCGCAGGTCGCCGGGCCGAACGAGCGTGTGCTCGTACAGGAGCAGCGCCGCCACCACGGCGACGCCGATCCAGTAGAGCGCGCCGACCGGCAGCCCGAGACCGGCTGCGACGAGGCACGCGATCGTCGCCGCGTGCGAGATGCGCGCGCCGGCGAATGCGCCGCGCACGCCGAACCGCGTCGCGATCGAGTGCAGACCCTGCTCGCGATCGATGTCGACGTCGAAGAGCGCGTAGAAGCAGTCGAAGCCGGCCACCCACAGCGCGACCGCCGCTCCGAGCATCCACGCTTGCCACGGGAGATGGTTCGTGATCGCGACCCATGCCCCCACAGGTGCGAGCCCGTCGACGGCGCCGAGCCAGAAGTGGCACAGCCACGTCACGCGCTTCAGATACGGATAGATCACGAAGCCGGCGACCGGGATCGGCCAGAGGTAGTGCGTCTTCGGCGCGAGTTGCCACACCGCGACGAGGAAGAGCGCGAGCGACGCGGCGCAGAAGAGGACGACCTGCAAGACGGAGAGCGCGCCGCTCGGAATCTCGCGCCGGGCGGTGCGCGGATTGCGTGCGTCGATGCCTGCGTCGATCAGGCGGTTGAGCGCCATCGCGAGCGACCGGGCGCCGACCATCGCGAGCGTGATCCAGACGAGGTCGTGTGTCGACGGGGTGCCACCGACGGCGAGGAACGCGCCGACGTATGCGAACGGAAGCGCGAAGATCGTGTGCTCGATCTTCACGAGGCGCGCGAAGCGCGCAGGCAGAGGCGTCGCGATCGTCACGTCTGGCGGTGCTCCGTGGTCTCGTCCGCGAGCAAGCGCAGTGCATGGTCGAGCGCGGGGCGGAGCACGGCGAAGCCGTCGCGGCAACCGCCGGGCGAGCCCGGGAGATTGACGACGAGCGTGCGACCGACGACGCCGGCGACGCCGCGCGAGAGCAGGCCGTGTGGCGTCTTCGCCCGCGAGTCCGCGCGCAGCGCCTCCGCGATTCCCGGCGCCTCGCGGTCGAGCACGTCGCGGGTCGCCTCCGGTGTCACGTCGCGCGGCGCGAGACCGGTGCCGCCGGTCGTCAACACGACTACGACGGAGCCGGCGAGCGAGCGCAGCGCGGCGGCGATCTCCTCGCGCTCGTCGGGGACGACGCGACGCTCGACGTCGTAGCCGTCGCCGCGCAGCAGGTCCTCGAGTGCGGCGCCGCTCACGTCCTCCGCCTCCCCGCGTGAGACGCGGTCGGAGACGGTGAGCACCGCAGCCTTCAGACGTCCTCCTTCGTCTTCTCGACGAGGCGAACCTCACTGACGACCATCTCCTTGTCGATCGCCTTCGCCATGTCGTAGACGGTGAGCGCGGCCACCGTCACCGCGGTGAGCGCCTCCATCTCCACCCCCGTCTGCGCGGTCGTCTCGGCCGACGCGACGATCTCGACGGAAGCCTCGCCGACCTCGAGCGTCACCTCGACGTGCGAGAGCGGGAGCGGATGGCAGAGCGGAATGAGCTCGCTCGTCCGCTTCGCGGCCATGATCCCGGCCAGCTGCGCGGTCGTCAGTGCGTCGCCCTTCGGCAGGTCATGCAGGCGCCGAGCCGTTGCAGGTGCCATCCGCACCTCCGCGCGTGCAACCGCACGGCGACGCGAAAGCGGCTTGCCGCCCACGTCCACCATGCGGACGTCGCCCCTGCTCTCGTCCACGTGCGACAGCTCGTTCACGACCGTGATCGTACGCTGTCGAGGTCGGCGAGCTGCAGCTCGCCCCATTCGCGGACGTCGTGCTCACGCAAGTGCGCACGGATCGCGTCGAGCCGGCGGCTGCGCTCGTCGACGTCCATCGTCAGAGCCGTGTAGAGCGCGTCTGCCTGCCCGGCAGCGTCGAACGGGTTCACGGTGAGTACCCACCGGCCCAGCTCTTCGTGCGAGCCAGCGTTCTCCGATAAGACAACGATGCCGTCACGCGCGTTCACGTACGGCGCCTCCTTCGCCACGAGGTTGAGCCCGTCGAACACCGCGTTCACGAAGAGCACGTCGAACTGCTTGTAGGCGGCAACGGAACGCTCGAAGTCGTCGCCGACGCGGAGATCGACGGCGTCGCCGAGTACGCGCGCCTCACGCTCAATTGCGGCGAGGTACTCGACGTACTCCGGAATGTCCTGTCGCGACGGATCGAGGAGCGCGAGCATCCGCACACGTCCGCGCAGCTCCGGGTGACGCTCGAGCATAAGGCCGAAGGCGCGGAATCCCCGCACGATGTTCTTGGACGGATCGGTGCGGTCGACGCGGAGCACGAGCATCTCCGGACGGGATGCGACCAACTCGCGTTCCCGCTCCAGGACGTCTTCGTTCTCCGCGAGCGCATCGAACTCGCTGGTGTCGATACCGATCGGATGTGCCGTGACAAGCGTGCGACGGCCGTCATGCTCGACGACGTCGCCGTCGACGTTCGCGCCGAGCACGTCAGCACAGCCGCGCAGGAAGTTGCGCCGCCAGCGATCCGTGTGGAATCCGACGACGTCGTTCGCGAGCAACCCTGCGAAGACGCCGCGACGAACCTCAGGCGGTAGCACCGACCACGCGCCCGCCTCCGGCCACGGGATGTGCACGAAGTGCGACATGAGCGCGCCGGGTCGCTCGCGGCGAACAAGCTCCGGCGCGAGATACAGGTGGTAGTCCTGGAAGAAGACGGCCGCGTCGGGGTCGCGGTCGAGCTCGTCGATCACCGCACGTGCCATCTTCGCGTTGACGAGGACGTAGCCCGTCCATGCGTCGTGGTCGAAGTCCGGCGTGAACGCGAGGTTCCAGAGCATGTGCTGGACGAACCACAGCATCGGATTCGCCGCGACGTTGTAGAAGCGGTCGTACGCATGCGGGTCCTGTGCGAGCAGGATCGTGCCGCGCTGCTCCTCGCCTGCCACCACGCGGTCCTCGTCCGTCATCGCGTTCGCGATCCACGTCACGTCGTGTTGCTCGACGAGCCCGCGCAGAGCGGTCGCCAGCCCTCCGCCGCCGCGATTGACGGTCCGCTCGCCGTTCTCGTCCCGCCCGTACGACACAGGACCGCGGTTCGAGACGACGATGAGCTTGCGTCGACTCAGGTGAGCTTCTTGACGAAGCGCAGTCGCGAGCCGCGGACACCCGGCCGAGACTCGATCTCGACATCGTCCGCGATCGTGCGGATGATCGCGATGCCGAGCCCGCCCTCCGACAGCTCCTCGCCGTTGAAGGACGGCGCCTCGTCGGGATCGAAACCCGCACCGTCGTCGACGACGTCGATGCAGATGCGGTCCGGGCCGAGCTCGTAGCGAATGTCGACCTGCCCTTCGCCCGGCGTCCCGTACGCGTGGCGCACGGAGTTCGACACCGCCTCGGTGAGCGCGAGCTTGAGGTCGGCGATCGTGTCGGAGTCGATGGCACGCGCCTGCGCGAGGCCGGTCAGGGCGAGCCGGCCGAGCGCGATGTACTCCGGCTTGGCGGGAATGCGCAAGCGCACCGTCCGCACACCCTCGGCGCCGTCGACTCCGGTCATGTCTTGGAGGAGCTCCATTCCGCTGCCTCTGATCGTTTTCCCTAGATTCGGTGGTCCAAACCCGCCGATTTCTACACCATGGCGCCGCGTGCCTGTCTGGAAAAGCTCCTTCCCGCGGCGGGAACGACCTAACCCACAGGGTCTTGGTGGCGATTGTCACGAACTTCAGGACGATTCCCCGTGGAAACGGACGGCAGCTCGAGAATGAAGGCCGTCCGGTCGCCATCGACCTCGAGCCGGAGCTCGCCGCCCATGCGTTCGGCCAGCTCGCGCGCGATGGCTAGGCCGAGACCGCTTCCGGACGCCCGCGAGCCATCGAGGCGGGTGAAACGCGCGAAGACCTGGTCGCGATGCTCGACGGGAATCCCGGGACCGTCGTCCTCGATGCGGAGGGTCGAGCCGGCGGCGATCACGCGGACATGAGTGCTGGGCGGCGTATGGAGGAGAGCGTTGTCCACGAGGGCCCGCCCGACCTGGAGGACGCGCTCCCGGTCGCCGAGCACCGTGTCATCTCCCGGCTCGACGACTACGTCGAGCCCGTGGTCGCGCCGGGCGGCGAGCGCGTCCAGCTCCTCCCCGAGGTCGTTGGCCACGTCGGCGAGCGAGACCGGCTCGAGATCCATCCGCATGCCGCCGGCGTCCAGCCGGGAGAGGTCGAGCAGGTCGATGGCGAGCTTCGACAGGCGGGCCATCTGCTCCGCCATCGCGTCGACGAACTCGGCCCGGGTGTCGGCGTCCAGGTCGTCTTCCTGGAGGAGCTCGAGGAAGCCGCCGACCGAGAAGATCGGCGTCCGCAGCTCGTGCGAGGCGTTCGCGATGAACGCGCGGCGGGCGTCGTCGAGCTGGGCGAGCTGGCTGCGCATACGGTCGAACGCGAGGGCGAGCTCGCCCAGCTCGTCCCGCCCGAGGTCGACGACCGGCTCCTCGAAGTTGCCGGCGGCGATCCGGTCGGCCGCGCGCTCGAGCCGGCGGATGCGCCGGGCGAACGCCGATGCCGCGCCCCAGCCGACGAGCACGGCCAGGCCGAGCGCGATGAGCCCCGCCCAGATCAGCCGCGACCGCACGAGGTCGACGTTCTCGAGCGTCGCGCGCAGGGAGGCCGCGTAGAGGATGACGTCCCCGTAGCGGTCGGGGATGGCCACCTCTGCGAAGGGCTCGCCACTCCGGGTCACGGTCGCGTGCTGGAGCGTGAGGGTCTCGGCCGCGCGGAGAGCGACGGGATCCTTGGTCACGTCCTGGGAGAAGCCCGTCCGCCGGGAGTCGGCCGCCACAAGGAGTGTCGTCGCGCCTCCCGAGCTGTCCGGCGTGAAGAGCACGGCGCGGTTCGCATCCGCGGTCCGGGCGGCGTCGTCGATGAAATCCTGGTCGGGAGCGGCGGCCTCGGAGCGCTCGATCTCGCGCGCGGACTGCTCGAGCAGGGCGAGGCGGCCGTTCACGAGCCGGTGCTGGAGCGTCGGGACGAGCGCCACCCAGACGACCGCGAGCGCGCCGGCGACCACCAGCGCGAGCGCGAGGCTCAGCCGGGCTCCGACGCGACGGAACGGGTGCACGCTCAGCCCCGCAGGCGGTAGCCGACGCCGCGTACGGTCTGGATGAGATCCGGCTCGTGCGGGTCGACCTCGAGTTTCTCGCGCAGGTGCCGTACGTGGACGTCGATCGTCCGCGGCTCCCGGTAGGCGTAATCGCCCCACAGGGCCTCCAGCAAGGCCTGCCTGCTGAAGACACGGCCGGGGCGCCCGGCGAGCGTGCGCAGGAGCTCGAACTCGACGTAGGTCAGCTCCACCGGAGCGCCGCGCACCTCCACCGCCCGGCGGGCCAGGTCGAGGACGACGCCGTCTGCGCGGATCATGTCCCGGCCGTCAGCCTGGCCGCCGAGCGCGGCGCGGCGGAGGAGCGCCCGGACGCGGCTTCGGAACTCGCGGATGGAGAACGGCTTCGTGATGTAGTCGTCCGCCCCCAGCTCGAGGCCGACCACCTTGTCCAGCTCGTCGTCGCGCGCCGTGAGCATGATGATCGGCACGGTGCTCTGGGCGCGCAGCCGCCGGCACACCTCGAGCCCGTCCAGCTTCGGGAGCATGAGGTCGAGGACCACGAGGTCGACCCGCTCCGTTCCGAACCGCTGCAGCGCCTCCTCGCCGTCCCGCGCCTGCATGACCCGGAAGCCGTCCCGCTCGAGGGGATACGTCAAGAGCTTCTGCACGGCGTCCTCGTCGTCGACGAGGAGGATGGTCGCGGCGTCTGGCGTCGGCGTTTTCACGTGGAACTCGGAGCCTGCCGGATCCGCGTCCTACTATAGAGCGCCGTGGCAGCCGTTCCGCCTGCGCCGCAGTCATTGCGCCGGCCGCGACCCGGCTCCCTCGACCGCCCCGTCAACGGGCGCCTGTACCGCGGCACCTGGCTCCTCGTCGGCCTCCCGCTGCTCGTCCTCGCCTTCAGCGTCGCGCGGCCGGCGGCGCTGCAGCCGCCGAACCTGCCGCCCGCCTTCGACCGCACGGACGCCCACGCCCTCGCCGCCGAGCTCGCGCTCCGCTACCCGGGCCGGGTTCCCGGAACGCCGGCGGCCGGCGCCGCGGCCCGCTGGTTCGCCCAGCAGCTGACGCCGTACGGCTACGCCATCCAGTCGGAGCCGTTCTCTGCCACCATCCCCGGCCGGGGCCGTGTGCGCCTCCTCAACCTCGTCGTCGAGAAGCGGGGCCTCTCGCACAAGACGATCGTCGTGCTCGCCCACCGCGACGACGCCGGCGTCGGCCCGGGCGCGAACGACAACGCCTCGGGCACCGCCGCCCTCATCGAGCTCGCGCGCTCCTATGCGCCGACCGGCGGCGCGGCCCAGCTCCGCCTGCCCTACTCGCTGCTCTTCCTCTCCACCGACGGTGGCGCGTATGGCGGGCTCGGCGCGGCCGCGTTCGCCGCCCACTCGCCCCAGCGCCAGGACGTCATCGCCGTGATCAACCTCGACGCCGTCGCCGGGACGGGACACCCCCGGCTGGAGCTGGCCGGCGACACTCCGCGCTCGCCCGCCTCCGGCCTCGTCGAGACGGTCCGCGCCCAGATCGCCGCGCAGACCGGCAGCGACCCCGAGCGTGCGAGTGCGCTCCAACAGCTCATCGACTTCGGGTTCCCGTTCAGCGCGTACGAGCAGGCGCCGTTCGTCGCGCGCGGCATCCCGGCGGTCACGATCACGACCTCTCCCGACCGGCCGCCGAGCGGCATCGGAGACGGCCCCGGCAGCCTGGACAGCGCACGCCTCGCGCAGATCGGACGGGCGACCCAGAACGTCGTCGACGCCCTCGAGCAGGGGATCGCGCTGTCGGCGGGGCCGTCCAGCTACGTCTACCTCGGCAGCCGCATCGTCCGCGGCTGGGCGATCGAGATCGTGCTCGTCGCTGCGCTCCTGCCGTTCCTCGTCGCCTCGATCGACCTCTTCGCCCGCTGCCGGCGGCGGCGGATCCGGATCTCACCGGCGCTGCGCAGCTACCGGAGCCGCCTCGCCTTCTGGGCCTGGTGTGGCGGGCTCTTCGCCCTCTTCGCCCTCGCCGGCGCGTGGTCTGCGGGCTCGGGCCGGCCGCCGCTGCTGACAGAAGTCCACTGGCCGGCCACTGCCCTTGCAGGCCTGGCAATCCTGGCCGCGGTCGGCTGGCTCGTCGCCCGCGACCGCCTGTTCCCGCGGCGGCCGGTCGCGCCGGAGGAGATCCTGGCCGGGCATGCGGGCGCGCTGCTCGCCCTCGGCGTCGTCGCCTTGCTCGTCGTCGCCACGAACCCGTTCGCGCTCATTTTCCTGTTGCCGTCGCTCCACCTGTGGCTGTGGCTACCGCAAGTCCGCGGCCGCGCGTTCGCGCTCCGTGCGGCCGTGCTCCTGTTCGGCTTTGCCGGGCCTGCGCTCCTCATCTGGTCGTTCGCCGCGCGCTACGGGCTCGGGCTCGAGGCCCCGTGGTACGTGGCCTGGCTCTACTCGCTCCGGTATGCGGCCGCTCCCGGGTTCCTCATCGGCCTCGCGTGGGCGGCGGCGGCGGCCCAGCTCGTCGCGCTCTCGGCCGGCCGCTACGCGCCATATCCGACGGCGGCGGAGCGGCCGCCGCGAGGCCCGATCCGGGAGACGGTCAGACAGCTCGTGCTCGCGCGGCGGCGCCACGGATCCGAGCCTGCCCGCCGCGCGTTAAACGGCTGAGTGCGTCGAAGTCGCGCGACCCGGATCGCCGCCCGCGCTAGATCGGCAGGTACGGAACTGCTTCGCCCACGTCGAGCATGCCGTCGCCGCGCGCGACGTGAACGAGCGCGTTCGCCACGGCGGCGCGCACGATCATGTGCGACTCCTGTCCGGCGAGCGGCTCGAGGACGACGTCGCCTGCGTCACGGCGTGCCCGCGCGCGGACGAGCTCATCGCGGTTCGCGTTGCGCCGCAGCGGCGATGCGAGTCGGCCGTGCTCGAACCGGGGGAGTGGGTCGGCGAGCCCCTGCAGGGCGCGGATTGCAGGCTTGACGAACAGCTCGCAGCCGACGAGGGACGACACCGGGTTCCCCGGTAGCCCGAACACCAGCGTGCGTCCACGGACGCCGAACGCAACGGGCTTGCCCGGCTTGACCGCAACCTGCCAGAAGACCTCCTCGACGCCGAGCTCGACCTCGATGCTGCGAACGAGGTCGTGCGGGCCGACGGACACACCGCCGGAGGTGACGAGCACATCGGCTGCCAGTCCGCGCTCGAGCGCGCCGCGATGCGCGGCCTCGTCGTCGACTGCCGCCGGCAAACGCTCGACCTCGGCGCCGGCGGCGGCAAGCGCAGTCGCGAGCATGAGCGCGTTCGCCTCGTACACCTGTCCGGGGGCGAGCGGCGTCCCGGGCGCAACAAGCTCGCTTCCCGTCGCGAGCACCGCGACGCGCGGCCGCCGCGCACAGACGACCTGTGCAACGCCGGCGGCTGCGAGTGCACCCAGCTGCGCCGCGGCCAGACGAACACCCGTCGGAACGACGACATCGCCGGCGCGAACGTCACCTCCGCGCGGACGGACATGCGTGCCGGCCTCGATCGACTCCGGCACCTCGACGCTGTTGTCACTCTCGACAACCACCTCGATCGGCGCGACTGCGTCGGCGCCGTCGGGCACGACACCGCCGGTGGAGATCTCCATCGCCTGTCCGGCCTCGAGCCGGCCCACAGCCGGACTTCCGGCGGCGATACGACCGGCGATGGAAAGCGTCCCGGGGACGTCCGCCGAACGCAGCGCGAACCCGTCCATCGCAGAGCTCGGGAATGGGGGCAAGTCGACCACGGCGAGCGCGGGCTCGGCGGTCACCCGGCCGGCGGCTGTGTCCAGCGACACCGTTTCGGATTCGAGCGGCGCGCAGCGGGCCAGGATCTGCGCCTGCGCGTCCTCGACGGTGAGTAAAGCCCGCACGATCGGCCCATAACCTAGCGATGCCGGAAACGCTCATCGCGGGCCGCTACCGCCTCGACGATCTCATCGGGCGCGGCGGGATGTCCGAAGTCTGGGCCGCAACCGATCTCGACCTCGGGCGACGGGTCGCGCTGAAGCTGCTTGCGCCGAACGAGGACAACGCGCGCTTCGAGCGCGAGGCCCGCGCGGTCGCCGCGCTCGCGGACCCGAACGTGACCCAGCTGTACGACTACGGCGAGTCGGACGGCAGGCCGTTCATGGTGCTCGAGTACCTCAGCGGTGGATCGCTCGAGGATCTGCTGCGGGCGAGCGGGGCGCTCCCCGACGAGGACACGCGTCGTGTCGCGGCGGAGATCGCCGCCGGGCTCGCGCACGCCCACGCTCGTGGAGTCGTCCACCGAGACCTGAAGCCGTCGAACGTGCTCTTCGACGAAGAAGGCCGGGCGAAGCTCGCGGACTTCGGAATCGCGCGCATGGCCGCCGGCGCCGGGACGCTCACCGATGCAGGAACCGTGCTCGGCACCGCCGCCTACATCTCGCCCGAGCAAGCGTCCGGGCTCCCGGCCACCGCTGCGAGCGACGTGTACTCGTTCGGCGTTCTTCTCTTCCGGATGCTGACCGGCAGGCTGCCGTTCGAGTCCGACGACCCGATGACGCTCGTCGTCCAGCATCGTGACGAACCGCCGCCGTTCGTCACGGACATACGCCCCGATACGCCGCCGGAGCTCGCCGATCTGGCGACTACCGCCCTCGCGAAGGATCCGGCCGCCCGGCCGCCCGACGGCGCCGCGCTCGTGGATGCGCTCGCCGGCGGCGGAGTCGCGGTCGCGGCCGACACCGAGGTCACCCGCGTGATGCCGGACGTCGCACCGCCGCCACGCCGCTCGGGGCGCGGCCGCGTCCTCGGTGTCGCGGTCCTCCTCGTCCTCGCGCTCGCCGGCGGCGTCCTTGCGTACGAGGTGACGCGGCCTGCCGACGGCCCGCGCGTCCCGGCGGGAACGCTTCCGTCGACACGCTCTGCGTCCACCAAGTCAACGACGACGCACCGCGCAACGACGACTGCGTCCACGAGCACGACCGCCCCGACAACGACCACAACTGTGCCGACGACGCATCACGTCACGACGACGCGGCCGGCGACCACTCCACGCCCTGCGCCCCCGACGACGTTCGCCGCCACGACCACGTCGACGTTCACCGCCACGACGGCCCAGACAACGACGGACGACACGACGACCGCGCCGGCGACGACCGGCTAGGGCGTCGTCGTCTGCGTCGTGTCGGTGGTGACCGGCGCGACCGTCGTCGTGTCCGGCGGCGGCACGGTCGTCGTCGCCGCGGTCGTCACCGCGACCGTAGGCGTCGTCACCGTCACGACGGTCTGCGGTGCCGGCTTCGGCTTCGCGGTCGTCGTTGTCGTTGTCGTTGCCGTCCCATACGCGAGGCCGTATTCGAACTGGCCCCTCCAAGGCAGCCAGACGGGCTTCGTCGTCGGCGCGGGGAACGGAACGTCGCCGCGGGTCCCGTCGGCCGTCTCCATGAACAGGTGCCAGATATCCGCCGGGAACGTCGGCCCGGAGACCGCGATCCCGTGCACGTCGAGCATCGGTATCTCCCCCTGCGGATATCCGATCCACACGGTCGCCTCGAGCCTCGGCGTGTAGCCCGAGAACCATGCGTCCGCGTAGTTGTCCGTCGTACCTGTCTTGCCGGCGTCCGTGCGCCCCGCGACGTGCGCTCCTCGACCGGTGCCGTACAGCATGTTCTGCTCCAGCACCTGGGTGACAGTGCTCGCGACCCAGTCAGGAATCACTCGCTGCTGCTGCGGCTTTCCCCAGCCGGCGCTCGTGTCCACCTTCCCATCGGGAAGCACGACCTTTGTGATCGCCATCGGCTTCGAATAGACGCCGCCCGCAGCAAGCGTCGCGTAGGCGCTCGCCTCCTCGAGCGGCGTCACGCTCTCCGCGCCGAGCGCAATGGACGGATTCGGTGTCAGCACCGATGTACGGATCCCGAGCTTGCGCGCCATGTCGACGATGTTCTGTGCGCCGACGTCGAGCGCGAGGCGCGCGTACACCGTGTTGTCGGACTGGATCGTCGCACTCGACAAGAGCTCGTCGCCGGCGTAGGTGTGCTCATACGTCTGCACGTTCCACTTCAGCGGCGCGTAGTAGAACGGCGCCGACAAGTACGTCGTCGTAAACGGGTTCAGCCCTTCCGACACCGCTGTCGTGAGAGCAATCGTCTTGAAGGTCGATCCAGGCTGGCGCGCACCGCTCGTGACGAAGTTGAACTGGTTCCCGGTCTTGCCGGGCGTCACCGCGGTCATTGCGCGAATTGCACCGTTGCTCGGGTCGATCGAGACGATCGCCGACGCGGGATCGGTCGGCCGGTCGAGCACGTGCGTCACGGCCGCCGTCGCCGCTCGCTGGAGGCCAGGGCGGATGGTCGTGTACACCTTCAGCCCGCCCTCGCGCACGGTGTTCGACCCGTACTCCTGCTGCAGCAGATCTTCGACGTAGCCGAAGAAGTACGGCTCGTGGATCGACGTGTAGCGGGTACCCGGATGAAGAGCGAGGCGCCTGTCCGCCTTCGCCGCGACGTACTGCTCGGAGCTGATGTCATGACTGGCGAGCAGTGCATGCAGCACCTCGTCGCGGCGCGCGATCGCATCTTCGGGACGAACGAAGGGGTCATAGATGGACGGCGCCTGCGGCAGCCCGGCGAGGAGCGCCGCCTGGTCGAGCGTCAACGCACGGGCCGGCTCGGAGAAGTACGTCTCCGCCGCCGCCTCGATCCCGTACGCGTGGTTGCCGTAGTACACCTGGTTGAGATACGCGGTCAGGATGTGCTGCTTCGACCAGTGCCGCCCGAGCTTGATCGCAAGACACGCTTCCGTGAGCTTGCGCTGCAGCGTCTGCGCGCGCGACAGGTAGAGGTTGCGCACGAGCTCCTGCGTGATCGTCGAGCCGCCCTGCACGATCTTGCCGGCGCGCACATCGGCGACAACTGCGCGCGCGATGCCGATCGGGTCGACGCCTCCGTGCTGGTAGAAGCGACGGTCCTCGATCGCTACCGTCGCCTTCGGTATCCAGGAGCTCATCTGGCCCCACGAGACCGGCGTGCGATTGTGCTCTGCGGGGATGACCCCCAGCTCGGAGCCGTCGGCCGCGTACACGACGGAGTTCTGCCCCACCGCGACAGGGCGAAGCGCACTGAGGTTGCAGCTCGAGCCGAAGGCCGCCTCTCCGCCTAGCGTCGCGGCGACGAGCACGACGGGGGAGACGATGAGCGCAGCGACGATGACGCGTTTGCGCGTCCGGAGCTTCCGGACCTGGCCGCGACGCTTACGGCGACGGGAGGCGCTCATCCGAAAGCGCCGAGGGCTCGCAGCCGCGCGTGCACACGCAGGCGGAGCTCGCTCTCGAGTCGCAACGCAGCAGCCGCGTCGGGCGCGGCGGCGCGGACCGTCACGGTCGCGCTGGCGTCGAGGCCGGTGACAGCGACGGCTGCATCGCGTTCCTCGGCCACCTCGTCCCGCAGCGCGCCGACGGCGGCGTCGAGGTCGCAGGTGAGCGGCAGCTGGACGGTGATCTCCGCGAGCGTCTCCCGGTTGCGGATGGAGGAGTTGAGGATGGTGTCCGAGGCGAGCTTGTCGTTCGGCACGACGAGCCGCGAGCCGTCCGTCGTGCGGATGAACGTGTACGTGAGACCGATGTCCTCGATCACGCCGTCGATGCCGCCGTAGCTCACGCGGTCACCCAGCCGGATAGGCTGCGTGAGCGCGATGAGGATGCCGGCGACGAAGTTCGCCAGCGTGCGCTGCGAGGCGAACCCGACGATGAGGGCGAGCACGGCGGAGGAGGCGAGGAGCCCGCCGGCGACCGCACGCACCTCCGGAATCACGAGCAACGCCGAGAAGAAGCCGATGACGAGGATCGCCGTGCTGATGGCGCGCCGCAAGACGCGGTAGCGCGTCATCGCCTCGGGGGGAAGCGTGCGACGGCTGAGCCACCAGCCGACGGCGCGCTCGATCAGCCACACGGCGGCGAAGACTGCAGCGGCGATGACGATGCGGTGCCAGAACGGCATGCGGCCTTCCTACTTCGACGTCGGCTCGTCCAACTCTTCCACCAGCCGCCGGCCGGCGAAGCCGTCCTCGATCCGGTGCCAGTAGCGGATCTCATCCTCGCCGAGCTTCCAGCACAGAAGGACTGTCTCTCGCCCGTGGAGCGCCGGGAAGTCGATCAGCCCCTCGTCCACGTCCTTCACCTCGGCCCCGTGCTCGGCGATGGCGTCGACGGCGTGGGCCAGCGAACGCGCCTCGCGCTCGACCGCAGCGCTCGCGTCGGCGAGCACGGCCGGCGGGATGCCGCCGCCATTTCCGCGTATGCGGCCCTCGAGCTCCTCCTGCTGCGCGAGCGCCACAATGTGCGCGCGGCGGTGCTCGACCATCCGCTCGACGAGCGGTCGAACGTGCTCGAGCTCGGCGTTCGCCTCCTCTGGACTGAAGTGCTTCACGCGCTACAGCCTAGGATCAGCGCGTGAATCGCGCACGCCTCGCCGCGTGGACGTGCCTCGTCGGCCTCCTCGCGGTGCTCAACTACGCCGCGCGGTTCTCCGGCTCGAGCAGCACGTCGAGCAACGCGAACAACGACGTCTACAGCTACTCGACGTTCGCGGGCGGGCTCATCGTCTATCTCATCTGGTTGGGGGCGGTGCTCTGGATCGCAGCCGGCCGGCGGGATCTGCTTGCGCTGCGACTCCCCCGCTCGCTGTCACGCGCCGCAGGCCTGGCGGTGGCGGCCGTCGCCGCGATCTACCTCATCGAGGCGGCCGTCTCGGTCATTCCGCTGCCGGAGAGCCCGGGCAAGGAGCAGGGGCTGACGCCGACGCACTGGGAGCCTTCCCACGCCGGCGCGTTCGCCGCGAACGTCGTGCTGTACGCCCTCGTCGCACCGGTCGTCGAGGAGCTGACGTTCCGCGGGCTGGGACAGTCGCTACTCGCCTTCCTCGGACGCTGGCCGTCGATCATCGTCGTCGGCATCAGCTTCGGCCTCGCACACGGGCTCGTGGAGGCGCTGCTCGTGCTCGTCCCCTTCGGCATCGCGCTCGCGTGGCTGCGCGACCGCACGAAGAGCGTCTACCCGGGGATGGTCGTGCACGGGCTCTTCAACGGCATCGCGCTCGCCGCCGCCGTGCTCACCTAGTCGTCCTCTTCCTCTTCGCTTTCTTCGACTTCGTCTTCGTCGCCGTCCTCGAGCGCGGCGAACTGATCGGGCGTGACCTCGTCGAGGAAGTTGCGGAACTTCGCCACCTCCTCGTCCAGGCGGTCCTGGTCGATCTCCTCGCCCTCGAACTCGATCGCCGATTCCTCGATGACGCGGTCGGCGGCGAAGATCGGCGCCTCTGCGCGAATCGCGAGCGCGATCGCGTCCGAGGGCCGCGAGTCGACCTCGATCTCGCCACCGTCCTGCTGCAGCGTGATCTGCGCGTAGAACGTGTTCTCGCGCAACTCCGTGACGGTGATGCGAATGATCTGGGCACCGAGCTGCTCGAGCATGTCGCTCAGCAGGTCGTGCGTCATCGGCCGCGGCGGCGCCTGGCTCTGCAGCTTCATGAGAATCGCCGCCGCCTCGGGATGCCCGATCCAGATCGGGAGGAACTTGTTCCCGTCGGCGGTCTTCAACAGGACGATCGGCTGCTTGCCGACCAAGTCGAAGCTGACGCCGTAGATGTGCATCTCCTGCATCCCCGACCTCGGAGCCGAATATAGCCGTATCCAGTCGCCGAAGAACGTCGTTCAGCCCCAGGATGCTCACGCACCGGCACGAGGACATCGAGGCGTTCGAGGCGATCTCGCGGGACGCCGACATGCGGCGGATACTCCTCCGGTTGTCCGCGCTCGCCCGAGGAGGGTCGCTCCCGACGTTCCTGGACGAGCTCGCGCGGGAGCAGGGCATCGACGACGAGACGAAGGGCCAGGTCGTCGAGATCGCCTGCGACCGGACCTTCCTGCTGGCGGTGGAGGAGTACCTCCGGCGCACCCAGCGGATCCACTGACCCGACCGCGCTACACTGCGGGCCGCTCGCGGGCGATTAGCTCAGTTGGTTAGAGCGCCGCTCTGATAAGGCGGAGGTCCGTGGTTCGAATCCACGATCGCCCATCCCGCATCCTTCAGGTCAGCAGCAGGCCCGCCATGCGGCGGCGTGCAAGCCAGATCCCGAATGCACCGAGTGCGATGAGGTATGCGGCGTTGACGAGGTTCGTCGGTCCGACGGTGCCGAGCGTGAACGAGCGCACGAGGACGATCGCGTTGTAGAGCGGCGAAAAGCGCACGATCCACTGGATCGCGATCGGGATAGACGCTCAACGGATAGAACGTCGCGCTGAACAGGAACATCGGCAACTGCACGAGCTGCACCAGGTCGAAGTCCTGCCAGCTGCGAATGAACGTCGACGCGGCGATGCCCATGCCGGCGAAGGCGAAGCCGACGATGACCGCGGACGGCAGCGCGAGCAGCCCCCACCACGAATGGATGAGGCCGAGCGACGCCGCGGTGACGACGAAGCCCGCCGCGTACAACAGCCCCCGGAACTGCGCCCACGACGTCTCGCCGAGCGCGACGTCGGTCGGGCCGAGCGGCGTCGCGAGCACCGCGTCGTACACCTTCGCGTAGCGCAGCTTCCAGAAGACGTTCGTCGTCGCGTCGTAGATGGCGCCGTTCATCGCCGACGACGCGAGCAGCGCCGGCGCGATGTAGCTCGCGTATGACACGCCGTTCACGCGTCCGACGAAGTGCCCGAGCCCGAAGCCGATGGACGCGAGGTAGAAGAGCGGCTCGAACAGGCCGCTGAAGATGATCAGCCAGGAACGGCGGTACACCATGAGGTTGCGTTCGAAAAGCAGATGCGCGCGCGTGCCGGCGAACGTCGTCATCGCACGAGCTTCTTCGCATATGAGCGCTCGGCGAGCCAGATGCCGACGCCGGCGAACGTCAACGAGATATGCGACGTGCACGAGCGCCATTCCCCAAGTGACGGTGCCAAGGGTCAGATGCCGCGCAAGATCGACTCCGTGCCACAACGGTGTCGCGTACGCGAGCTGGCGAAGCCCCTCCGGGCAGACGCGTCACCGGGAAGAACGTCCCCGAGAAGAGGAACAGCGGAACGATGCCGAACCGGAAGATCGCGGCCATGTAGCTGTCCTTCGGCGCCCAAGCGGCGTACGCGGCGAGCGGCGCGCTGAACGCGAAGCCCACGAGAACGGCGACGGGCCACGCGAGAATCGCGTACGTCGAGTGCAAGGTGCCGAACGCTGCGAGAGCTACGCGAGATAAATGCCGGTCGACGCGGCGACGCGCGATGCGACGTAGAGCTGGTGGCCGAGCAGCACGTCACGGACACGCAGGGGGGCGGCAAGCATCGCGTGGTACACACGCGTCCACCGAATCGCTGCCATCACCGGCCATGTGCTTTCGAACGCCGCGATGTTCATGCCGGCGGCGACGAGCATGCCGGGCGCGACGAACGAGACGTACGAAACCCCGAGCGGGTGCGCGCCGTGGTTCACGAGCTTGCCGAGCCCGATGCCGAGCGCGGTCAGATAGAGGATCGGGTTCAGGATGCTCGAGAACACGCTCGCGCGCCAGAGCCGCTTGTACGACACGACCCAGTGCTCGTACGCCAGCAGTGCGCCCGTCATCAGTCCACCAACGTGCGACCGGTGAGGCGCAGAAAGACGTCTTCCAGCGTCGAGCGTCGCACGAGGACGCTCTGCGGGTGCAGCCGCTCGTGCGCGACCGGGACGAGCGCGTCGCCGTCGTCGGTGTAGAGCAGGATGCGGTCCGGGAGCACCTCGACCCGCGCGACGCTTGCCGTCGAACACCTCGGGCCCGACAACCGGGGCCTCGCCGGGGAAGCGCAGCTCGACCACCTCTCGCGTCGACAGCCGCTGAATGAGCTCGATCGGCGAGCCTTCTTCCGCGATCTTCGCCTGGTCCATGATCACGAGCCGGTCGCACAATTGCTCCGCCTCGTCCATGTAGTGCGTCGTCAGCACGAGCGTGACGCCCTGCTGCTTGAGACGGAAGAGCCTGTCCCAGACGACGTGCCGTGCCTGAGGGTCGAGACCGGTCGTCGGCTCGTCCAGGAGGAGCACATCCGGGTTGTTCACGAGCGACCGGGCGATCGTCAGTCGCCGCTTCATCCCGCCGGAGAGAGGTTCGACCGGGTCGTCCGCGCGCTCGGTGAGCTGGACGAACTCGAGGAGCTCCTCCGCGCGGACGCGTAGCTCCCGGCGGGAGAGGCCGAAGTAGCGGCCGTAGATGATGACGTTCTCGCGGACGGTGAGCTCGTTGTCCAGGTTGTCCAGCTGCGGGACCACGCCGAGCCGTCCGCGGATCGCCGGGCCGTCACGTCCAGGATCGAGGCCGAGCACGCGCAGCGTCCCGTCGGTCACCGGCGACACGCACCCGATCATGCGCATCGTCGAGCTCTTCCCCGCGCCGTTCGGACCGAGGAAGCCGAACGCCTCGCCCTTGCGGACGTCGAAGTCGATCCCATCGACCGCGGTGAGAGCGCCGAAGCGCTTCGTCAGACCGCGTGCGTAAATGAGCGCGCCGTTGTCGGACACGCTCCGACGTTACATGCGGCTTGAAGCACGCTCCAGCGCTTCCGCGATCTCTTCCAGCTCGTGCTCGTCGGCGAACACGAGCTCGACGCGGCCGCTCGACACCTTCGCGTGGAAACCGGTCAGCCGCTGCAGCGCGTCACGCACACGGCCGGCGAGCGCGGGATCAACGGGCGTCGTGCGTACACGCGGCTTCTGCTTCGCACCCGCCCACTTCGCACGCTGCTCGGCGACGCGCACCGACAGCCCCTTCTGCACGATCTCGCGCGCGAGGCGACGGCGTCCCTCGTGATCGGGCACGGCGAGCACCGCGCGTGCGTGACCTTCGGTGAGTTGGCCCCGCTCCACCATGCCGAGCACGTCGTCGGGGAGATCGAGCAGGCGGATCCGGTTCGACACGGACGGCTTCGACCGGCCGACGCGGTCGGCCACCTCGCCGAGCGAGAGGGAGAACTCGTCGATGAGCACCGCGTACGCGCGTGCCTCCTCGACCGCGGTCAGCTGCTCGCGTGCGACGTTCTCGACGAGGCCGAGCAGAAGCGTGTCGCGGTCGTCGGTTTCGCGGACGACCGCCGGCACCGTCTGCCGCCCGGCCTCGCGCGCCGCACGCCAGCGCCGCTCGCCGGCGACGATCTCGTAGCCGCCCGCGGTCCGCGGCCGCACGAGCAGGGGCGAGATGACGCCCTGCGACCGGATCGACTCCGCGAGCCCCGAGCCCGCTTCGCCGTCGAAGCGCTTCCGAGGCTGACGCGGGTTCGGGTGGATCGCGTCGACCGACAGCTCGATCAGCTCAGGCGAGCCCGGCTCGAGACCGCCGACGAGAACTTCGAGGCCGCGGCCGAGGCCGCGTCTATTAGCTGCGCTCGACAAGCTCCATCGCCACCTTCCAATAGGCGTCGGCTCCGGCGGAGCGACGGTCGTAGGCGATCGCCGGTAGCCCGTGGCTGGGCGCCTCCGCAAGGCGCACCGAGCGGGGGACCGACGTCTTGAACACGAGCGGGCCGAAGTGCCGCCGCACCTCCGCCTCCACGTCCTGCGCGAGCCGCGTGCGGGCGTCCACCATCGTCATCAGCACACCGCCGATGCCGAGACGCGGGTTGAGCCGGCGGCGGATGAGCTCGATCGACTGCATCAGCTGCGTCAGGCCCTCGAGCGCGTAGTACTCGGCCTGCACCGGAACGAGCACGCGGTCGGCGGCGGCGAGGGCGTTCACGGTCAGCGGGCCGAGCGCCGGCGGGCAGTCGATGAACACGAAATCGTACTGCGACGTCCCGGCCGCGAGCGCCTGCGCGAGGTAGCGCTCCCCGTCGTCGCGTGCCGCGAGCTCGACGACGGCGCCGGCGAGATCGGGCTTCGAGGGAACGAGGTCGAGGTTCGCGAACGCGGTGTGCTTCGCCAGCTCGGCGAGCGGGGCGCCGTCGAGCAGGTCGTAGCTCGACGTCCCGTTCGCCCGCATGCCGAGCCCCGAGGTGGCGTTCGCCTGCGGGTCGAGGTCGACGACGAGAGCTCGCTCACCGGCCTCCGCGAGGCACGCGGCGAGGTTGATCGCGGTCGTCGTCTTGCCGACGCCGCCCTTCTGGTTCGCGAGTGCGTAGATCCGGGCCACGAGGTCCATTGTTGCTTCAAGGCCGGACAGGGGAAGATGCGACCGACATGCTCAGGCTGGCCCTTCTGCTGAGCTCGGCGGCGCTTGCCGGGATGACCCCGCAGGCGCTCCTGAAGACGCTCCTGAAGACCCCCATCCCGGCCTCCGAGCTCCCCGGCGGCTTCTCGCACGCGCAGACCGAGAAGCAGGCGCTGAGCGCAAATGCCCGCAAGTACCACGGCGTCGGCATCGTCGACGCCGCGCTGAAGGGGCCGGACGCCGAGGACGCCTTCGCGTGGATCGTCTTCCCGAACCACGCGGATGCGATCGGCGACCTCGACAATCCCGTGGTCGGAAACGGCGTCCAAGTCGTGAACACGGTTCCGGGGATCAAGGAGAGCCTCATCCTCACGGGGACGCTGAACGGCAAGAAGGTCACGGACGCCGCTGCGGTGGTCGGCAACGTGCTCGTGCAAGGCGTGGTGGCGTCGTCGAAGGTGCGGCTGCCGACCGCGGTCATCCTGCTCCACGCGGCCATCGCGCACCTGCAGAAGGTGCGTTAGGCCAGAGGGCGCTTCTTCGGCATCCCGGCCCGCCGGGGGAACCCGGGCGGCGTCGGCGCGAGCTTTCGGATGACGACGAGGCCGTCGCGCTCCTCCGGGACGTCACCGCCGAGCAGCGAGGACACGCGCGCGACCACCGAGAGGTCCGCGGACGCGCCGACCCACAGGATCGCGGCGCCGCCCGAACGCACGAGCGACAGACAGAGCTCGGCGGCAACCGGCGGCTGGGCCAGCGCCTTCGCGAGCGCGACGCCATAGGTGTCCGGCTCCTGCTCCTCGGCGCGGCCCCACAGGACGCGCGCGTTCGGCGGCGCCCACCGCTCGAGAAAGTCGCACTTGCGCCGGGATGCCTCGAGCAGCGTCACCTCACGGTCGGGCAGCGCGAGCGCGAGCGGTATCCCCGGCGAGCCGCCGCCCGAGCCGACGTCGACGACAGGGCCCTCCAAGGAGCGGACGAGGTCGGTCGCGCGGAGCGCGTCGGCGACGAGCATCGCGTGCGCCTCAGCCTCGTCGCGCAGCCCGGTCAGGCCCGGCGTCGCGAGAACGGCCCGGAGCCAGTCGTCAGTCAGCGGGGACGACGACGACGTAGCGGTTGGGCTCCGTGCCGTCGGAGCGGGTCTCGACGCCCTCGTGCTCCTTCAGCGCGAGGTGCACGACCTTGCGCTCGACCGCAGTCATGGGCTCGAGGTCGACGGGGTCGCCGCTCGCGCGAACCTGCTCCGCCGTGCGCAACGCGAGCGACTCGAGCGTCGCGCGCCGGCGCTCGCGGTAACCGGCGGCGTCCACGACGACTTCCTTCCGCGGCTCGACGCCGCGGCGATACGAGATGGCGTTCATGAGGTACTGGATGGCGTCGATCGTCTGGCCGTGCCGGCCGATGAGGAGCCCCGCGTCGGCGGCGGTGACGGTCGCGACGAGCGACTCGTCGTCCTCACGCACGTCCAGCCTGCCGTCCACACCGAGAACGTGCGTCAGGCGCGTGAGCAGTGCGCGCAGGTCGGCCGCGGCATCGCTCTCGTCGATCGCCGTGGCCTCGACTGCATCCGCAGGAACCATCGCGACGACACGCGCAGGCGCGTACCCGACACCGAGGAGGCCGCGCTCTCCTTCGGAGACGACCTCGAACTGCACTGCCGCCTTGTCCAGCCCGGGATGGCGCAGCTCGAGCTCGCGGAGCGCCGCCCACTTCGCCTCGCCGACCGTCTCCCCTGTCGCCTCGACGGTCACGTTGCTCATCGCCTGCGCGCCGCGCCTTTCTTCCGCCGAACCTTGCGTGGCTGGCCTGCGGGACGGGGCACCTCGGCCTTCGGCGCTTCCTGCGTCGTCGACGGCTTCGCGCCGTTGCCGTCGCTTCCGTCGTCCTTCGGCGGCGTGCGCGAGGTCCGCTTGAAGAGATCCGGTGGAGGCGTCTTCGGCATCAGCCGGCGCGTGATCAGCCCCTGACCGACCGTCCAAAGGTTGGTCGTCACCCAGTACAGAACGAGGCCGGCCGGGAAGCGTGCGATCACGAACACGAACACGAGCGGCATGAACATGAAAAGGATCCGCTGCGTCTTGTCCGCGGTGGCGGACATGTACAGCGTCGACATCATCTGGCTCGCGACGTACACGACGAGCAGCACGTAGCCGCCCCAATGGGTCGTCGTGTGCGCCGCAATGGACGGGATGAAGTGGAGGAAGGAGAGGTTGCCGCCCGGCGGATGCTTGGCGAAGGTCTTCAGCGAGTAGTACAGCGCGATGAAGACCGGCAGCTGGAACAGCATCGGCAGGCACGAGGCTGCAGGGTTGATGTTGTTCTCGCGGTAGAACTTCATCAACTCTTCGTTCTGCTTCGCCTTGTCGCCCTTGTACTTCTTCTGAATCTCCTTCATCTGAGGCGCGTGGCGCTGCAGGCTCTGCATCGAATGGATCTGCTTCACCGTCAGTGGGACGAGGATCATCCGCACGATCAGGGTGAGCGCGACGATGCACCAGGCCCACGGCAGGCCGACCGAGAAGTGCAGCCAGTTGAGGACGTGCCGCGCGGTGTGCTCGAGCGGCGTTATGGGGGAGAAGAGCATCATCGAACCGGGTCGAATCCTCCACGACTCCACGGGTTGCAGCGCAGGAGCCGCCAACCGGCGAGCGCGCTGCCGCGCAGGAGCCCCTTCTGCCGCACAGCCTCGATCGCATACTGGGAGCACGACGGGTGGTACTTGCACGTCGTCGGGAAGAGCGCGCCCCAGGTCACGCGGTACGCCCAGACCGCAGCCACGCCGACGCGGTACATCAGGCGGCCGCCTTCGTCATCGTCAAGACCTCGTCGATGCGCTCGCCCAGCCAGTCGAAGCCGTTGGCCGCAACCGCCTCGGCGACGCCCGGACGCACGATCAGCACGTAGTCGCGGCCCGTTGGTACACGCTCGAGCCGCGCGCGCCACAACTCCCGCAGCTGCCGCTTGAGCTTGTTGCGCGCCACCGCGTTGCCGACCGAGCGCGGGACGGACATGCCGAAGCGCGGCTCGGCCGGCTCCTCCTGCCCGAACCAGTACAGGACGAGGAACCGCGACGAGACCGACCGGCCCTGGCGGTAGACGGCGTCGAAATCCCGCGAGCGGGACAGACGGTTTGCGCGCTTCACAACGCCGAAGATTACGCCGAGAGCTTCGCGCGGCCCTTGAGCCGGCGCCGCTTCAGGATCAGCCGGCCGGCACGCGTCGACATCCGCGTGCGGAAGCCGTGCTTGCGCTTGCGGCGTCGAACGTTTGGCTGATAGGTCCGCTTCACGTGGAAAAAAGATCGAAAGACGCAGATTCGGGCGCCATGTCGCTTGGCGCGAGCGGCCAGTATAGCCGCCGTTCGTCCACCGACTTATCCACAGGCGCGGAGCGCACAGCGATGCGGAGACGATGAGTTTCCCCCACGACTTTCCACAGGTGTGGAGGGATTTCGGGGGGTGTGAAAATGCCTGCACAGGGGCGCGTTTTTGCCGCGTTTTTGCACCCTGCTAGGCTCGCCTCCGGTTCACGAGAGGGGAGCTGGCGTCGGGGTGGAGGACCAAATCGAGCTGACTGCGGAGAGCCTGTGGAGCGATGTTTCCGGTCGGCTCAGGAGCGCCCTCAACGACACGACCTACGGAACCTGGTTCGCGCACACCGCCGGGGCGGAGCTCGACGACGAGCGGTTCGTCCTCGGCGTCCCCAACGATTTCACGCGCGACTGGATCGAGGGCCATTTCCTCGAGCTGATCGGTGCCGCCATTCGGGATATCACGGGTGTCGCCCGCACGATCGAGCTCCGGGTGATGGACATCTCCGCCGCCCCGGCAGCCCCGGCCGAGCAGTCCTCGCCGGCTGCGCCCCGCGTTGCGCCCGTCGAGCGGCTCGTCCCGCACCGGCCGGAGAGCGGCGGGTTCAACGCCAAGTACACCTTCGACTCGTTCGTCATCGGGTCGTCGAACCGGTTCGCGCATGCTGCCGCGCTCGCGGTCGCCGAAGCGCCGGCGCAGGCCTACAACCCGCTCTTCATCTACGGCAGCACGGGGCTCGGTAAGACGCACCTCCTGCAGGCGATCGCGCAGTACGTGAGCGAGCACTCGCGAGACATGAGCGTCCGCTACGTCACGAGCGAGACCTTCATGAACGACTTCATCAACTCGCTCCGCGACAAGCGCATCGAGGGCTTCAAGCAGCGCTACCGCACGTACGACCTGCTCCTCATCGACGACGTGCAGTTCTTCGAGCACAAGGAGCGCATCCAGGAGGAGTTCTTCCACACGTTCAACTCCCTGTATGAGGCCGGCTCGCAGATCGTCATGTCGAGTGACCGGCCGCCGCGCGACATCGCCACCTTGGAAGAGCGCCTGCGGAGCCGGTTCGAATGGGGCCTCATCACCGACATCCAGCCGCCCGACCTCGAGACGCGCATCGCCATCCTGCGCAAGAAGGTCAAGACGGACGGGATCCACGTCCCGGAGCCGGAGGTGCTCACCTTCATCGCCGGCCGCGTCTCGACGAACATCCGCGAGCTCGAGGGCGCGCTGACCCGCGTCGTCGCGTTCTCGTCCCTCACCGGGCGCGCGATGTCGGTGGAGCTCTCCCAGGACGTGTTGAAGGACGTGTTCCCGATGGGGGAGGCGGCGGAGGTCTCGATCAAGCGCATCCAGGATCTCGTCGCGGAGCGCTTCAACATGTCGCTCGAGGAGCTCTGCGGCGACAAGCGCTCCCAGAACATCGTCTATCCACGGCAGGTTGCGATGTACCTCTCGCGTGAGCTGACCGATTCGTCGCTCCCGAAGATCGGCAAGGAATTCGGGGGTCGTGACCACACCACCGTCATCCACGCAACCTCCAAGATCGCGCGTCTCATCCGTGAGGACAGGTCTGTGTACAACCTCGTGCAGGAGTTGACGGCCCGGGTCAAACAGGTCCGGTAGCAAGATGTCCTGTGGAAGCGCGAGACTTCTCCCCACACTCCACACATGGCACATTGCTCTCAATCATGCGGAATCGAGGCACTGTCCCCGACATTCACACCCCTTACTACTCCTACAAGGAATATCTAGATGATTGAGACTGACATCGTGGTGAGCGCGGGACTGAGGATTACGTGCACCAAGGACGAGCTCGCGCAGGCGCTCGGCGTCGTTGCGCGTGCGTTGTCGACCCGGACGTCTGTGCAGATCCTGTCCGGGATCCTGTTGGAAGCTCGCGCCGGCGAATTGCGTCTGGCGGCGACGGACATGGAGCTGTCGTTGCGCGCAAGCATTCCGGCGCAGATCGAGGGCGACGGGGCGATCGTCCTCCCAGGCAAGACGCTCGTCGACATCTCGCGCCTGCTGCCGGGCGACGAGGTGACGATCGAGCACCGGCCCGCGGAGTCGGTCGTGCACGTCACCGCCGGGACTGCGAGCTACACGCTCAACACGTACAACCCTGAGGACTTTCCGCGTCTCCCGGAGTTGGATGCCGTCTCGACGTTCAGCGTCGAGCGCGAGTCGCTCATGGAAACGATCGGACGCGTCGCCAGGGCTGCGTCACGCGACGAGTCGCGCCCGGTGCTTACCGGCATCCTCGTGCAGTTCGGCGGCGGCAAGCTCATCATGGCCGCGACGGACTCGTACCGCTTGGCGGTCAAGGAGACCTCGTTCAGCGGCGCGGTGCCCGACCTGGAGGCGATCGTGCCGGGGCGCGCGCTGCAGGAGTTGGCCCGCATCGCCACCTCCGGCGACGAGGTCGAGATCGGCGTCCAGGAGAACCAGGTGCTCTTCTCCACCGACGGCGTCTGGCTCACGACGCGCCGCATCGACGGCCAGTTCCCGAACTACCGGCAGCTGCTGCCAGAGGCGTTCGAGCACGAGCTCACGCTGCCGCGGGTGGAGCTGCTCGACGTCATCCGCCGCGCGTCGGTGATGATCCAACGGTCGACGCCGCTGCAGCTGCGCTTCGCCGAGGGCGAGCTGACCGTCATCGCCCGGACGCACGAGGTGGGTGAATCGCAGGAGTCGATGCCGGTCGCGTACACGGGCGAGGTGCTCGAGATCGGGTTCAACGCCGACTTCCTCCGAGACGGCCTCGAGCTGCTCGACAGCGACGACGTGCGCGTGAAGCTCATCAGCCCGCTCCGACCGGCCGTGATCCAGGGCGAGGGTGACGACTTCACGTACCTCGTCATGCCGATCCGACTTCCAGGCTGATCGTCGAGGCGGTCTCGCTCCGCAGCTTCCGGTCGTACGAGCGGCTCGAGCTCGCGCTCGGGCCAGGGTTGGTCCTCGCGACCGGGCCAAACGGAGCCGGCAAGACGAATCTGCTCGAGGCGCTGCACGTTGCAACGCAAGGCTTTTCGCCGCGCACGCGAAACGATCGGCAGCTGATCCGGTTCGGGGACGAGTCGGCGCGGGTCGCGGTACAGGGCCGCCGCGCAGATGCGCCCGTCGGCGTCGAGGTGAAGCTCGAGGCCGGTGCGGCGAAGCACGCGACCCTCAACGGGGCTCCGCTGCGCAGCGTGGAACAGCTGCGTGCCGAGCTGACGACGCTCGTGTTCACCCCCGACCGTCTCGGCGTCGTCAAGGGAGCCCCCGCATCGCGTCGCGCGTACTTCGACCGTGCGCTCGGCCGCCTGACTCCCGCCCGGGTGCAGCTGCCGGCGGACTACGGCGGCGCCGTCGCGCAGCGCAACGCGTCGCTGCGGCGGCTGCTCGCAGGCGCGTCGTCGCGGGACGCCATCGCCCCTTGGACGCAACAGGTCGCGGAACTCGGTGCGCAGCTCGTGGCCGCGCGGCGTGAGCTGCTGGAGTTGCTCGGGCCGGCGTTCGCCGAGCATGCTGCCGCGTTCGGGCTCGCCGGCGCGGAGCTGCGCTACGACGGCGAGCCTCCGACCGTCGAGCTGCTCGAGTCGCGGCTCGACCGCGACCTAGAGCGTGGTGTGACCGGGGCCGGCCCTCACCTCGACGACGTCCTCGTTGCGGCCGACGGCCGCGATCTCCGCAGCTTCGGGTCGCAGGGCGAGCAGCGGCTGGCCGTGCTGTCGCTCCTGCTCGCCGAGGCCGATCTCATCGTCGAGCGCCGCGGCTTTCCGCCACTCCTGCTGCTCGACGACGTCCTGTCCGAGCTCGACCCCAACCGGCGCCGCATTCTGGCCGAGCGGGTCGCCGGCCGCGGCCAGACGCTCATCACGGCAACCGATCCGGCGATGCTGCCGGCGGATCCCGACCAGCTCGTGGAGGTGCGCGATGGAACCGCTCGGTGACGACCTCAAACGCGAGCTCGGCCGCTTCGGCGCCCAGGGCGCGATCGGCGAGACCGTCGAGGCCTGGCCGGCAGCCGTCGGCGCGGAGATCGCGCGTAGCGCCTGGCCGGCGCGCTTCACCCGCGACGGGACGCTGATCGTCCACACGCGCGACTCCGTGTGGGCCTTCGAATTGACGCAACGTGCAGCGGAAATTCAAGAGCGCCTGGACGGTGTGAAGGCGGTGAAGTTCGTCCCTGGACCGCTGCCGGAGGCGACGGTGGAAACCACACAGGCGACCCCTCGGGGGTCGCCGCCCGCCTCTTCCGAGCAGAAGGAAGAGGCTGCTCGACTCGCCTCGGGAATCGGGAACGAAGACCTCCGCAAAATCGTTACAAGAACCATCGAAAAGGCCCTCGCAAAGCCGCCGAACGACCGCTCGTTCTGATACACTTTGGGGTGCCCGCAAATGTGGGATTTGCAGGGCTTTTTTCATGGCTGAAGACGTCTACACCGCAAAGGACATCACCGTGCTCGAGGGCCTCGAGCCGGTCCGGCTTCGTCCGGGCATGTACATCGGCTCGACGGGCCAGCGCGGTCTCCACCATCTCGTCTACGAGGTGGTCGACAACTCGGTCGACGAGGCCCTCGCGGGCCGCAACGACCGCATCGAGGTCACGCTCCATCCCGACCATTCCGTGACCGTCCGCGACTGGGGCCACGGCATCCCCGTGGACTTCATGGCCGAGCAGAACCTGCCGGCGCTGACGGTCGTCCTGACGAAGCTCCACGCGGGCGGCAAGTTCGGCGGCGACGGCTACAAGGTCTCGGGCGGCCTCCACGGTGTCGGCCTCTCCGTCGTGAACGCGCTCTCCGAGTGGCTCATCGCCGAGGTTCGCCGCGACGGCAAGACGTATCGCCAGGAATTCGCCCGCGGTGTCCCGCAGGGCGACATGGAGATCGTCGGCGAGGCCGCGCCGGAGGACACCGGCACGACCATCTCGTTCATGCCCGACGCGGAGATCTTCGAGGAGATCGACATCGACGCGGCGACCGTCACCCAGCGGCTGCGCGAGACCGCGTTCCTTACGAAGGCGCTGCGCATCAAGCTCACCGACGAGCGCGCCGACGGCAAGACGGTCGAGTTCCACTACGAGGGCGGCATTCGGGACTTCGTCTCGTACATCAACGAGCAGAAGGACGCGATCCACAAGCACATCGTCTACTTCGAGGGCGAGACCGATCAGGGCTCGGTCGAGGTGGCGATGCAGTGGAACAACTCGTACCAGGAGTCCGTCTTTACGTTTGCCAACAACATCAACACGGTTGAGGGTGGCTCGCATCTCTCCGGCTTCCGCAGCGCGCTCACGCGGACGCTCAACGCGAAGGCGCAGGAGCTCAAGCTGCTGAAGAAGGACGAGTCGCTCGAGGGCGAGGACGTGCGCGAAGGGCTCGCAGCCGTCGTCTCCGTGAAGCTGCGCAACCCGCAGTTCGAGGGGCAGACGAAGACGAAGCTCGGCAACCCCGGTGTCGAGGGCCTCGTCCAGACGACGGTGAACGCGCAGCTCGCACAGTTCCTCGAGGAGAACCCGCAGGATGCGCGTGCGATCATCAACAAGACGATCGCTGCGATGCGCGCGCGCATGGCGGCTCGCAAGGCGCGCGAGCTGACGCGGCGCAAGTCTGCGCTCGACAGCTCGTCGCTGCCGGGCAAGCTCGCCGACTGCTCCATTCGCGATCCCGAAGCGGCCGAGCTCTACATCGTCGAGGGCGACTCCGCAGGCGGCAGCGCGAAGATGGGCCGCGACCGCACTTACCAGGCGATCCTCCCGCTGCGCGGGAAGATCATCAACAGCGAGAAGAACCGCATCAACAAGGTTCTCTCGAACAACGAGATCCAGGCGATGATCACCGCGATCGGCACGGGGATCGGCGACGAGTTCAACATCGAAGGGCTCCGCTACCACCGCATCGTCCTGATGACGGACGCCGACGTCGACGGCTCGCACATCCGCACGCTCGTCCTCACGTTCCTGTACCGGCACATGAAGGAGCTGTTCGAGCGCGGCCACATCTACATCGCCGTGCCGCCGCTGTACAAGGTGAAGCTCGGCAGCCAGGAGTACTACTTCGAGAAGGACTCGCAGCTCGAGGACCTGCTCGTGCGCGAGCGCTTTGGCGACCTCGAGGTGCACGACCGCGACGGCAACGAGGTCAAGCTGACCGAGGCGCGCTGGAAGCGGTTCACGTCCGCGCTCGCCGAGTTCGAGGGCTGGTCAGCGCGCTTGCGCGCCGACTTCGGCCACCACGCTGCGGATCTCGTCATCTCACACCGGCTCGTCGAGCTGGAGGCGCTGACGCCTGCGGACGTCGAGCAGGCGATCGCGACGCTGCCGGCGAACGGCTTCACGCTCTCGGTGCTCGAACGGGACGCCGACGGGCTGCGCGTGAAGATCGTCGAGGAGTCCACCTCGTCGGCCGAGATGGTGCGTCTGTCGGCCGAGCTGCTCTCGTCGCCGATCTACGCGCACCTGCGCAAGGCGCACGCGCGGCTCGCCGAGGTTGCCGGCTCGCCGCCGTTCACGCTCATGCTCGGCAAGAAGGCCGGCGCCGCGCAGACGTTCTCCGAGCTGCGCACGACTGCGCTCGATCTTGCGAAGGAGGTCGGCATTCAGCTGTCGCGCTTCAAGGGCCTCGGCGAGATGAACGAGTCGCAGCTCTGGGAAACGACGATGGATCCGGCCCGGCGGCTCATGATCCGCGTCGACGTCGAGGACGCGCACGCCGCCGATCAGCTCTTCTCGATGCTGATGGGAGACCAGGTGGAACCGCGCCGCGTCTTCATCGAGGAGAACGCCAAAGACGTGAAGTTCCTCGATGTCTGAGCTCGACACCGGCGCGATCGACCGCGGCCGCGTCGAACCGCGCGAGCTCGAGCAGGAGATGCGCTCGAGCTTCCTCGACTACGCGATGTCGGTCATCGTCTCGCGCGCGCTGCCGGACGTGCGCGACGGCCTGAAGCCCGTACACCGGCGCGTGCTCTACGGCATGCACGAGGCGGGCCTGCAGCCGAACCGGCCGTACAAGAAGTCCGCCGCCACTGTCGGCGACGTGATGGGCAAGTACCACCCGCACGGCGACCAGGCGATCTACGACACCCTCGTGCGCATGGCGCAGCCGTTCTCGCTGCGCTACCCGCTCGTCGACGGGCAGGGCAACTTCGGGTCGATCGACGACGATCCGGCAGCGGCGATGCGCTACACCGAGGCGCGCCTTTCGCGCATGGCCACGGAGATGCTGCGCGACATCGACGCGAACACCGTCGACTTCGAGCCCAACTACGACGAGTCACGCCGGCAGCCGACGGTGCTTCCGTCACGCTTCCCGAACCTGCTCGTCAACGGTTCGACCGGCATCGCCGTCGGGATGGCGACGAACATGCCGCCGCACCGGCTCGGCGAGATCGTCGACGCGGTCGTCACGATGATCGACAACCCCGACGTCGACGTCGAAGGGCTGATGAAGCACGTCACCGGGCCCGACTTTCCGACAGGCGCGTACATCGTCGGCCGCACCGGCATTCGCGACGCGTACCGCACCGGGCGCGGCCGCATCGTCATGCGCGCCCGTGCGCACATCGAGGAGCTACGCGGCGGCAAGTCGGCGATCGTCATCAGCGAGCTTCCGTACGGCGTCAAGAAGGGCGGCGACACCGGCGTCATTCGCAAGATCGCCGACCTCGTCCAGGACAAGGTGCTCACCGAGATCTCGGATCTCGCCGACCACTCCGACCGCACAGGGATGCGCATCCAGGTCGAGCTGAAGCGGGATGCGATTCCGCAGGTCGCGCTCAACAAGCTGTTCAAGCACACGCCGCTGCAGTCGACGTTCGGCTACAACGCCGTCGCGCTCGTCGACGGCGTGCCGAAGACGCTCTCGCTCCTCGAGCTCGTCCGTCATTACCTCGACTTCCAGCGCGAAATCGTCATCCGCCGCTCGAAGGACGAGCTGCAGAAGAACGAAGCGCGCGCGCACGTCCTCGAGGGCTATCTCATCGCCCTCGACAACATCGACGCCATTGTCGCGCTCATTCGCGCTGCCGCCGACACCGACGAGGCACGGACGCAGCTGCAGGAGCGCTTCACCCTCAGCGAGATCCAGGCGCAGGCAATCCTCGACATGCGGCTCGCGCGACTGACCGGGCTGGCGCGCACCGAGGTCGAGGAGGAATACCGCGACAAGAAGGAGCGCATCGCGGAGCTGCGCGAGCTCCTCGGCGACCCGGCAAAGATCGACGGCCTGATCAAGGACGAGCTGCTCGAGATCAAGCAGATCTACGGCAAGAACGACGACCGCCGCACGGAGATCGTGCACGCCGAGGAGGAGCTCGAGCTCGAGGACATGATCGCGGAAGAGGACATGGTGATCGCGATCACGCAGTCCGGCTACATCAAGCGGCTACCGGTGACGGCCTACCGCGAGCAGCGGCGCGGCGGGATCGGCGTCATGGGCATGGAGTTGAAGGACGAGGACTACATCGAGCACCTGTTCGTCGCGTCGACGCACGACTACATCCTCTTCTTCACCAACGTCGGCAAGGTGTACCGACTCAAGGTGCATGAGCTTCCGCTCGGCTCCCGACAGTCGAAGGGCCGCGCGATCGTGAACCTGCTGCCGTTCCGGCAGGACGAGACCGTCCGTGCCGTCGTGCAGACACGCGACTTCGGCGAGGCCAAGTACCTCGTCTTCGGGACGAAGAACGGCGTCGTCAAGAAGACCGAGCTCGCGTCGTACAACACGCCGCTCAAGGCCGACGGCATCATCGCGATCAAGATGCGCGAGGGAGACGAGCTCGTCGGTGTCCGCCATTCATCCGGCGGCGACGACATCCTCGTGATCTCGAAGCTCGGCCAGGCGATCCGGTTCCACGAGAAGGAAGTGCGCGCGATGGGCCGCGACGCCTCAGGCGTTCAGGGCATGCGGCTGCGTGCCGGCGACGAGGTGATTTCGATCAACATCGCGCAGGACGACTCCGACCTGCTCGTGGTCACCGAGAACGGCTACGGCAAGCGAACTCGGGTCGGCGACTATCCGCGCAAGGGCCGCGGCGGCATGGGCGTGAAGACGATTCAGCTGACCGAGGCGAAGGGCACGCTCGCAGGCGCCCGCGTCGTGCGCGACGGCTACCAGGTGATGCTCATCTCGACGGGCGGGACCGTCATCCGGATGGCCGTCGAGGACGTGAAGCGGCTCGGCCGCGCCACCCAGGGCGTCATCGTCATGCGTCTCCGCGGCGACGAGCGCGTCTCCGCTCTCGCGCCCGTCGTCGAGTCGGACGACCAGAGCACGAATGGCGAGGAAGCGCCCGAAGCCGAGCTGGACGGCGAGTAGCTCCCTCGAAAGGGGGAGGTTTTGGAAGGCTCCCCTTCCAAAACGCAACAATCCCTTCTATAACTCTCAACGCGGGGTCGATTCACGGCGCGAGAGCGGGAATGCATGGCGATCAGCAGGCAAGTCGACTTTCTGGAACCCATCAACCTGGCGGAGCACCTCGACAAGGTCGAGCTGTATCTCGGCCAGGTGTGTCAGATCGCCGGCATCTCGAAGATGCAGCTCGACTACTGGACGAACAAGGCCCAGATCCCCACGAAGGGGAAGAAGCAGCGCATCTACGACATCGGCGCCCTCGAGACGGTCATGCTCATCAAGCAGGCGAAGGACAAGGGCCTGAACCTCGGCGCCGCCATCGAGGCCGCCCGCCGGTTCCGCGAGCAGTCCTGCGTCGTCTAAAAGGTTCGCCGGAGCCAGGCACCTGCGTCAGGTGAGACGCAGGCAAGGGGTGAACGACTGGAGCCTGGCGCCAGACTACTCGGGTGATCGCTTCTCGAGGAACGGCTTGATCAGGTCGATCGGCGCCGGGAAGATGATCGTGGAGGAGTTGGAGCCGCCGATCTCGAGCAGCGTCTGCAGGTAGCGGAGCTGGAGCGCGATCGGGTGCTCCTCGATCACGATCGCCGCGTCCTTCAGCCGCTCCGCGGCCTGGAACTCGCCCTCGGCGTTGATGATCTTCGCGCGCCGCTCGCGCTCGGCCTCGGCCTGGCGCGCCATCGCGCGCTGCATGTCGCTCGGGATCTCGACGTCCTTGACCTCAACGATCGAGACCTTGATTCCCCACGGGCCGGTCGCCTCGTCGATGATTGCCTGCAGGATCGCGTTGATCTTCTCGCGCTCCGACAGCAGCTCGTCGAGCACGTGCTGACCGAGCACCGACCGGAGCGTCGTCTGCGCGATCTGCGACGTCGCGACCATGAAGTTCTCGACCTGGACGATCGCGTCCCGCGGGTCGACGATACGGAAGTACGCGACCGCGTTCACGCGTACCGGCACGTTGTCTTTCGTGATGACTTCCTGCGGCGGGATATTCAACGTGATCGTCCGCAGGTCGACCTTCACGATCTGATCGACGAAGGGGATCTTCCAGACGACGCCCGGGCCCCGCGTCGCGACGAGCCGGCCGAGGCGGAACATCACGCCCCGCTCGTACTCCCGCATGATCCGGACAAAGCCCAGCACTAGGTCAACCCTATCTCTTCACCGTCAGTTCGAGCCCCTGGACGGCCTCCACCTCGACGTGCTCGCCGGGAACGAGCTCGGAATCGTCCTCGGCGTGCGCCTGCCAGAGCTCGCCGTTGACGAAGACGAGCCCGGGCGCGCGGACCTCGCCGGTCTTGCCGACGATCGTCTGCGGGCCGACCGTCACCGGCAGACGTCTCGCAGCGAGGCCCTTGCCGAGCGCGAAGCTCCAGAAGAGCGCGATGGCGGTGCCGACGCCGACGATGAGATAGGTGTTGACGTGGTACGGCGCGGGCTGGTTCTGGAACAGCAATGCCATGCCGAAGCCGAGCGCGATCACCCCGGCGATCGTCAGCGCCCCGTGTGTCAGCGCGTGGAGGTCGATGACGAGCAACGCGACGCCGAGCACGATGAGCGCGACACCTCCCCAGCTCGGGTTCAACACCGAGAAGCCGTACAGCGCGACGACGAGGCACACGGCGCCGAGCGCGCCCGGGAGGACGATGCCCGGATGCAGCACCTCGAAGATCAGGCCGACGATTCCGGCCAGGAACAGGATTGACAGGAGGTTCGGGTCGATGACCGTGTTCAGCAGCCGCGTGACGAAGCCGGGTTTCACCGTGTCGATGTGCGCCCCCGCGAGGTTCAGCGTGAAGGGCCGCTGCGCGTCCTTCGTCTTGTAGCCCTCGAGCCGGTTCAGCAGCGCGGGCAGCGTCGGCTCGATCAGGTCGATGACGTGCATCTTCAGCGCTTGCTGTGCTGTGAGATTGGACGCGACGCGCACCGCTTTCGCAGGCCATTGCGTGTTGCGGTGATGTGTCGCAGCGAGCGCGGTCAGTGACGCGACCGAGTCGTTGATCACCTTTCGGCGCAGGTCGGAGCCGAGGTTGGCGCCACTCGAGTCGATCGGTGTCGACGAGCCGATGTTTGTCGTCGGCGCCATGGCGAGCACGTCCGCCGCCTCCGACACCCACACTCCTGCAGAGGCAGCGCGCGAGCCATTGGGCGACACGTACACGATCACCGGCAGCTTCGCGTTCAACTCCGCGTTGTAGATGGTCTTCATCGACGTCGACAGCCCGCCCGGCGTGTCGAGCAGGATGACGGCCGCGTCGTAGTGATCCGATGCCGCCCGCGAGAGCTCGTGCGTGAGGTAGTCCTGCGTGACCGGATTGATGTCCAGGTCGGGCCCGAACTGGATCGCAAGAACGCGTGGCTGTGTCGCAGCGCCAGCAGCTCCGGCGAGGATGAGCGCCCCCAGCACCACGAGCAGTGCGCGCATGGCTCTCAGGATACGCCGAGCCAGGCGTCGTACACGTGCTCGAGCTCGGCGAGGATCGCGGCCAGAAGCGGTGCCCGCTCGACCTCACGTCCGAGCTCGACGTACAGCGAGGTGGGCGGTTTCGCCGCACCGGGGGGCAGCTCCTCTGCGCGCTGGTTCACGTTCACGCCGATGCCGAGCACGATGCGGCCCGAGGTCGCCTCGGGCAGCACGCCGGCGACCTTGCGGCCGTCGATCATGACGTCGTTCGGGTGCGAGATCTTCGCGTCGCCGCCGACTGCGGAGGCGACGGCCTCGCCGGCGACGACCGACAGCTCGGGCCAGCGGACCATCTCCGCGGTCGGCCGCAGCAGCACGGAGAAGAGAAGCGCTCGTCCCGGCGTGTCCTCCCAGACTCGACCGAGCCGGCCTCTGCCTGCGGTCTGATGGTCGGTCGAGACCGTCGCGCCCTCGGGCTCGTCGTCGCCGATCTCGCGCTGTGTCGACGGGCATTCGGAGACGAAGCGGTACGGACGTCCGAGCCGTCCACGTAACAACGGGATGACGAGCTCGGGCGAAAGGTCCGACACGCACAACTAGACTACTTTCGCCGTGAAGGCCATCACGCAGCCGCTGCGCCGGCAGGCAGCCCCCGTCTACGAGAAGCTGAGCGACCCGGTCCTCGTCACGCGGGCGAAGGCGGGTGACCGCGCCGCGCTCGAGGCTCTGTGCGCGCGCCACGGGCCGCGGGTGGAGCGTCTCGCGCGCCACGTGCTGCGCGATCCGGAAGATGCGCGCGACGCCGCGCAGGAAGCGCTCGCCAAGATGTGCGTCCGGCTGCCGCAGTTCCGCGGCGACTCGCAGTTCTCGACGTGGCTGCACCGCCTCGTGGTGAATACGTGCCGCGACGCCGCTGATCGTCGCAGCGGTCGCGTCCACGAGCCGCTCGGCGACGACCTCAGTGCCGGGCCTGCCGGTGACCCAGTGCGCGCGGCGGGCATGTCCGAGTTGCGTCGCGAGCTGTGCGACTCGCTCGCCGGGATCTCTGCTCGCGAGGCGCAGGTGATCGTGCTCAAGGACGCCATGGGCTATTCGTTCGAGGAGATCGCCGAAGCTGCAGGGATGCCGGTCGGGACCGCCAAGTGCCATGCGCATCGCGGGCGCGCGCGTCTCCGGGAAAAGCTGGAAGACGTCGCGTGACGACACCCGTCGCGCCGTTCGGCCGGGACGTGATCATGGAGCTGATTCCCCACCGGCCGCCGTTCCTGCTCGTGGACGAGGTCGTGGAGCTCGAGCCGGGCAAGCGCGTTGTGGCGCGGCGCGAGGTGCGCGCCGACGACTGGTGGTTCGCCGG
The DNA here is from genome assembly GCA_963744355.1 of uncultured Actinomycetes bacterium. GTDB lineage: Bacteria > Actinomycetota > Thermoleophilia > Gaiellales > Gaiellaceae > Palsa-739. The sequence continues at coordinate 863,693 of CAVUTE010000001.1, read as the reverse complement.
ACATTTTCCGGGCCGGCCGGTCATGCCCGGCGTCCTCACAGTCGAGGCGATTGCACAGGCCGGCGCGGTGGCCGTGCTCGCCGACGAGGCCAACCGCGGCAAGATTCCCTTCTTCGCCGGCATCGACGCCTGTCGTTTCAAGCGGATCGTCGAGCCGGGTGACGTGCTCACGCTCGAGTGCGAGTTCGTCCGCGTGCGTGGGCCGATCGCGAAAGGCGAGGGGCGGGCGACAGTCGACGGCGAGCTCGCGGTCGAGGCGGTCCTGACCGTGTTCGTCGGCGAATGATCGGAAGCGCCAAAGCCGGGCTTGACGTCTCCATCACAGGTCTCGGATGCAAGGTGCCGGATCGGGTGGTGACGAACGACGAGCTGTCGCAATACGTCGACACCTCGAACGAGTGGATCATGGAGCGCACCGGCATCCGGGAGCGGCGGATCGCTGCCCGGGAAGAGGCGCTCTCCGATCTCGCGCTGCCTGCCGCGCGTGACGCGCTCGCGCAGGCCGGTCTCACGGGCGCCGACATCGACCTGATCATCGTCGCGACGGTGACCCCGGACATGGCGTTCCCATCGACGGGGGCAATCCTCGCGGACGCGCTCGGGGCGAAGGACGCCGCCGCGTACGACCTCTCCGCCGGCTGCACCGGCTTCATGTACGCGCTCGCCCAGGCCTACGGCATGCTCGCCGGCGGGTTGGCCCAGCGGGCGCTCGTTGTCGGCGGAGACGTCCTGTCGAAGATCCTCGACTGGACCGATCGCTCGACGCTCGTGCTCTTCGGCGACGGTGCGGGCGCGGTCGTGCTCCAGGCGGTTCCCCAACAGGGCTTCCTCGGGTTCGAGCTCGGTGCCGACGGCGCGGGTGGGAAGAACCTGTGGCTCCCGGGCAGCGGCTCGCGGTTTTTCGAGGATCCGGAGCGGTTCGTGAAGATGAACGGCCGGGAAGTGTTCAAATTCGCGACGAGGATCCTCGTCCAGTCGGCCGAAGACCTGCTTGCCCAGTGCGACCTCACCATCGACGACGTGGATCTCTACATTCCCCACCAGGCCAATGTCCGGATCATCGAGCACGCAACCCGCAAGCTCGGCGTTCCGTCTGACAAGGTTGTGATCAATGTGGACCGGTACGGCAACACCTCCTCGGGCTCGATCCCGCTCGCGCTGGCGGATGCTCTTGCGGACGGACGCCTGCGGGCGGGGCAACTCGTGCTCATGACCGGCATGGGAGCCGGTCTAACCTGGGGGAGCGCACTCATGCGCTGGACGATGGAGGCTGCGGCATGACTGTTGCGTTCTGCTTTCCGGGCCAGGGCTCCGTCGAGCCGGGGATGGGCCGCGAGTTCGCTGAGTCCATCTCGGCGGCTCGCGCCGTGTACACGCGCGGCAGTGCCGCCGCCAACCTCGACCTGGAGCGCTTGTGCTTCCGAGCCGACGCGGACGAGCTGCTCGACACTGCGGTGCAGCAGCCGGCGCTCGTCGCCACGTCGCTCGCCGTCCTCGCCGCGATTCGCGCGATCGGCATCGAGCCGGACTACGTCATCGGTCACTCGGTCGGCGAGTTCTCCGCGCTGGCCGCGTGCGGCGCGATGACCGACGAGGAGGCGATCGAGCTCGTTCGCGAGCGCGGCATCGCGATGGCCGAAGCTGCGGCCCGCCACCCAGGCTCGATGGCTGCAATCCTCGGGCTCGAGGACGAGGTGGTCGAAACGCTCTGCCGGAAGATCCTCGGCGTGTGGCCCGCGAACTACAACTGCCCCGGGCAGATCGTCGTCTCCGGCGAGAACGCAGCGGTCGACGAGTGTTGCGAGCTCGCGCAGGAGGCGGGCGCGCGCCGAGCGGTCAAGCTGAAGGTCTCCGGCGCGTTCCATTCCCCGCTCGTCGCGCGTGCTGCAGACCGGTTGCGTCCGGCGATCGACAAGGTGAAGTTTCAGGAGCCGGTCGCGCCGTTCATGTCCACCGTCACGGCGCGGCTCGAGTCGGCGCAGCGGATGGCCCCGTTGCTCGTCGACCAGCTCACCGCTCCGGTGCGGTTCACGCAGGCCGCGAGCGAGCTCATGCGTGAGGGCGTGCGCACGTTCGTCGAGATCGGGCCGGGCAACGTTCTCTCCGGGCTCGTCAAGCGCATCGACCGCAGCGTGAAGGCCGTGTCGGTGAACAGCCTCGCTGCGCTCGAAGAGCTGCACGACGTGCTCGCTGCGGAATCGTGACGTTCGCCTCACTGGAAGGGAAGAACGCCCTCGTCACGGGCGCGTCGAGGGGCATCGGCCGGGCGATCGCCGTCGAGCTTGCGCAGGCCGGCGCAGCGGTCGTGATCGGCTACCGCACCGGCAAGGACGAAGCCGAGACGCTGGCCGTCGAGATCGGCGGCCGCGCGGTGCAGGCCGACGTCTCCGACGCCGACGACGCCCGCCGTCTCGTCGAGGAGGCCGGCGACATCGACGTGCTCGTCAACAACGCCGGGCTCACGCGCGACGGACTGCTCGCGCGCATGTCCGACGACGACTGGCGCGTCGTGATCGAGACGAATCTCTCCTCCGTCTTCTATACGTGCCGAGCCGTGACCAGGCCGATGATGAAGAAGCGGGCCGGCTCGATCGTCAACGTCTCGTCGATCGTCGGTGTGCATGGCAACTGGGGCCAGACGAACTACGCCGCCTCGAAAGCCGGGATCATCGGCTTCACGAAGTCGCTCGCGCGCGAGCTCGGGAGCCGCAACGTCCGCGCAAACGTCGTCGCTCCCGGCTACGTGACGACACAGCTCACGGAGGTCCTGCCCGAGGAGGCGACCGCCGCGATGCTCCGGAACACGCCCCTCGGCCGCCTCGGAGATCCGATGGACATCGCACGGGCGGTACGCTTCCTCTGCTCCGACGAGGCTTCGTTCATCACGGGAGAGGTGCTCCTCGTCGACGGTGGATTGGGAATGTGACGGGCGATAACGGTTCACTCAACGGGCGCAGGCGCGTCGTCATTACCGGCATGGGTGCGGTCACCCCGCTCGGGAACGGCGTGCGCTCGAGCTGGGACGCGCTCGTCCGCGGCGAGTCCGGCGCGGGCCCGATCACCCATTTCGACACGACCGACTACCCGGTCACGTTTGCGTGTGAGGTGAAGGACTTCAAGCCTTCTGAGTGGATCGACCATAAGCAGGCGCGGCGCATGGACCGGTTCGCCCAGCTCGTCGTCGCCGCGGCGCGCCAGGCCGAGGCCGACTCCGGCCTCGACATTTCCAAGGAGGCGGATCGCGTCGGCGCCGCGATCGCCACCGGTATCGGCGGCCTGACGTCGTTCCAGGACTGCCACGACACGCTGCGCGACCGCGGTCCGGATCGTGTCAACCCGTTCGCGATCCCGTCGATCATTCCCAACATGGGTGCAGGCTGGGTGTCGATGGAGCTCGGCACGAAGGGCCCGCTCGCATCGCAGTGCACGGCGTGCGCTGCGTCGAACATGGCGATCGGCGACGGCACCGACGCGATCCGGCTGGGTCGCGCCGATGTGATGTTCTGCGGCGGCACGGAAGCGGCGATCAACAAGGTCGGTATCGCCGGCTTCGGTGCGATGCGTGCGCTCTCGCGGCGTAACGACGATCCCATACATGCTTCGCGGCCGTTCGACGCGAAGCGGGACGGCTTCGTGATGGGCGAGGCCTCCGCGGTGCTTGTGCTCGAGGAGCTCGAGCATGCGCGTGCGCGAGGCGCCAAGATCTACGGCGAGATCGCGGGCTACGGCGTGTCGGCGGACGCGAGCCACATCACCGAGCCCGATCCGACGGGCGTCAATCCCGCACGCGCGTTGAAGATGGCGATGGCCGACGCAGGCATCGGCCCACATGAGGTCGACTACGTGAACGCGCACGCGACGTCGACGCCGATCGGCGACTCGAGCGAGACGCGAGTCATCAAGCTCGCGCTCGGCGAGGAGGACGCGCGGCGCATCGCGATCTCGGGAACGAAGGGCGCGACCGGGCACTGTCTCGGCGGCGCCGGCGCGGTCGAGGCACTGTTCACGACGCTCGCGGTGTACGAGGGCCTGCTGCCGCCGACGATCAACTACGAGTTCGAGGATCCGGAGTGCGATCTCGACTACGTGCCGAACGTGGCGCGCAAGGCCGATATCAGCGTCGCGATCAACAACTCGTTCGGATTCGGGGGCCACAACGCTTGCGTCGTCATCCGGCGGTTTCAGTAGGCGGTGCGTCGTTGACCGCACCGGCTGTGAAGTGTCCAACGGGGGAGCCCGACGCGCGCAGACGGACGCGCGGGGGACCCGCGCGTCCTGAGGACGGCGCCGACGAGCGGCGCCTTAGCGGCGGCCACAATGCGTGCGTGGTCATCCGCAAGCTTCAGTAGCCTCGATTCGATTGGACGAGCTCGTAGTGGTGCGCCGTTCGCGACGCGCGCGACGCTGGACGATCGATGTGCCGTGGGGCGGCCCCGCGCGTCTCACTGTGCCCACGGGGATGTCCGACCGGGAGATCGCTCGCGTGCTGCACGCGCATCGCGATTGGCTCGCGACCGAACGTGCGCGTCAGCGCCCCAAGCTCAAGCTCGATCCGCGTCACGTTTCCGAGCTCGAGGGCAGACGCGCCGCACGTGAGCTCGTCTCCATGCTGGTCGAGGACGAAGCCGCGGCGCTCGACGTCGAGGTGGGGCGCATCCAGATCCGCGACCAGCGCACGCGCTGGGGATCGTGCTCGGCCAACGGCAACCTGTCGTTCAACTGGCGCCTTGTGCTTGCGCCCTTCGAGGTGCTCGACTACGTCGTCGTGCACGAGCTCTGCCACCTGCGGGAGGCGAACCACTCGCGCCGCTTCTGGCGCCTCGTCGAGGCTCGTCGCCCCGACTGGCGCGACCAGAAGGTCTGGCTCGACCAGCACGGGCCGGAGCTGCTCGCTTTTAGACCTGCCGCGTGATCAACGAAGATAGGCGTCCGACCCGTCGAGCCAGTCCTGGCGCGGCGGATTGAAGACGTCGACATCCAGCGTGTCCTCCAGCGCCTCCGCCTCGTGCGGGAGGTTGCGCGGGATGCACAGCACCTCGCCGGCATTCACGTCGACGACCTGGTTGCCGTCCTCGCCGAGCCGGAAGCGCAATGAGCCCTCGAGCACGTACGTGAGCTGCTCGTTGTGGTGCTCGTGCTTCGGGACGATGCCGCCCTTCTTCAGATAGACGTGCGCGATCATCATGTCGCCGCCCGTAATGAGGCGGCGGCCGAGGAGCGGGTTCAGCTCCTCGCGCGGGAGGTCGTCCCAGCGGTAGTGCTTCGCCTGATCAGCCATGATGCGCAGTATGGACCGGTGGGCGACCTTTGATTGCTACGGCACGCTGATCGACTGGAACGGCGGCATCGGCCGCGAGCTCGAGCGCCTCTTCGGCGCCGATCGGGCCTCGACGATGCTGCACCGCTACCACGAGGTCGAGCCGCAGGTGCAGCGGGAGGAGCCGACGCGCAGCTACCGCGACGTGCTCGCGATCACGCTCTCTCGGCTCGGGGACGTCCCCGCGGACGAGCAGGGTGCCCTCGGCCGCTCCTTGCCGGACTGGCCCGTGTTCCCCGAGGTTCGCACGTCGCTCGAGGAGGCGCGCGCCGCGGGCTGGAAGCTCGCGATCCTCTCCAACACCGACCGGGACTTCATCGACGCGTCGATGGAGCGCATCGGGGTTCCGTTCGAGCTCGCGATCGTCGCCTCCGAGATCGGCTCCTACAAGCCGGCGCACGGCCACTGGGACGAGTTCTTCGCCCGCACCGGCGCCGACCGCGCGGGCCACGTGCACGTGGGCGCGAGCCTCTTCCACGACATCGCGCCGGCACGGGAGCTCGGTCTGCACACGATCTGGGTCAACCGGCTCGGCGAGGAGGCGCGGCCGCGGCCCGACATCGAGCTGCTCTCGCTCTCGGGCCTCGCCGGCGCGCTCGATTCGCTCGTGCCGTGAACGCGCGCGCGATCGTGCCGGCGGACGCGCCGCTCGTCGCGGCGTTGGCGCGGGCGGACGAGGAAGCACTGCGCGGACGGCCGTCGCACATCTCTGCGGAAGAGGTCGCATCGTGGTGGTCGCGCGCAGACCTCGCGCGCGACTCCTGGCTGTACGAGGAGAACGGAGCGGGCGTCGCGCTCGGCTGGTTCCAGGTTTGGGGCGGGATCGGGACGAGCATCGGGCTCGTCGCGCAGGGCGCGAAGCGGCGTGGGCTCGGCGTGATGCTCGTCGAGCGCGGCGAGGAAGCCGCCGCGCGCCACGGCATCGCGAAGATCCACGCATTCGTGCTCGCCGATGATCGCGACGCCGCGACACTCTTCGTCTCTCGCGGGTATCGCGAGGTCCGTCGCTTCTACGAGATGGCGATCGAGCTCGACGCCGAGCCGGTCGTCCCTGAGCTCCCTGCGCCGCTCGTGCTCGAGCCGTTCCGCGAGGAGGACGCGTGTGCGTTCCATCACGCGACGAACGAGGCGTTCCAGGATCACTGGGAGTGGAGCGGGCTCCCCTTCGACGAGTGGTGGGCGATGCGAAAGGGCCAGGACAAGGACGAGCACGGGCATCTCTGGTTCGTCGTCCGCGCCGGCGACGAGATCGCCGCCGTCGCACGGAACGAGGCGCGCGAAACCGCTGGATACGTTGGGCTGCTCGGGGTGCGCCGCCCATGGCGTGGCCAGGGCCTCGGGAAGGCGCTCCTCTATCGGACGTTCGCGGAGTTCTGGCGGCGCGGCCTCACGCGTGTGTCCCTCGGCGTCGACGCGGACAGCCCGACCGGGGCGACGAAGCTGTACGAGCGCGTGGGCATGACGGTGGAGAGCGCCACCGTCGTCTTCGAGAAGATCGACGCATGAGCATTCTGCGCGCGAAGTGCCCGACCTGCCGGGCGCACACCGCGGTCGCCGTCGGTCTCGGGTACGAGTGCCATTCGTGCGGTCGGACGTTCGCCGCCGGCCTCGTGCGCGTCCCGCGCGCTTGGGGCGACGGCGGCGAGGAGATGGTGGAAGCTGCGCGTCTTTCGCTCGACTATCCGGAGGCGTCGGTGGTCGAGGAGGACTCGCTCGTCGCGCAGACGCTCGCCGTCGCGTCCGACCTGCCCGAGCGACCGCTCATCCTGGGCGGCTGTTGCTGCTCGCACATCGGCGCGGTGGAGGGCCTCGCCGCGCGGCACGAACGGCTCGGCGTGATCTGGTTCGACGCGCACGGCGACCTCAACACGCCGCAGAGCTCGCCGTCCGGGAACCAGTGGGGGATGCCGTTGCGCATGCTCGTCGACGGCGGCGCGGTCGGAGCGGCCGACGTCGCGCTCGTCGGCGTCCGGAACCTCGACCCGCCTGAGATCGAGTTCATCGCCGGCGCCGGGATCGACGACGACCTCGACCGTGTGCTGGGACAGGTGTCGGCCGTGTACGTGGCGCTCGACTGCGACGTTCTCGACCCCGACGCGGTCACCGTCTTCATGCCGGAGCCCGGCGGCCCGTCGCTCGCCGACCTCGAGCTGCAGCTGGGACGGATCCGCGAGAGCGGGGTCACGGTGGCCGGAGCAGGCCTGACGGGCCTCGCGCCCGATCCCGCCAATGTCGAGCCGCTCGAGCGGCTCTGCGCCGCCCTCGGTCTTTAGGAGCTGCCGCAACTCACCGGCGCCAAGGCCGGTCTAAGCTAGCGACGTGGCCAAGATCGACGTTTCGATCGAGACCGAGGACAAGCCGGCACCGCCGCCCAAGCACCCGAACACCTGCCCGGGCTGTCACTCCCACTACCGGGACGACGAGCTCGAGCAGGCCCAATGGGTCTGTGCGCAGTGCGGGCACCACTTCCCCATGCGCGCGCGGGCGCGCATCGCCTCGCTCCTCGACGACGGGACCTTCTACGAGGAGGCCGCCGACCTGCACTCCGAGGATCCGCTCGGCTTCTTCGACCTCCGTCCGTACACGGAGCGGCTCGCCGAGGCGGAGATGTCGACCGGCCTCGCAGATGCGATCGTGATCGGCCAGGGCGCGATAGAAGGGCGCGGGTGCGAGGTCGCCGTCATGGACTTCGCATTCATGGGCGGCTCGATGGGCAGCGCCGTCGGCGAGAAGTTCTCCCGCGCCTGCGACTCGGCGGTCGAGCGCGGCGTCCCGCTCGTGGCCGTGACGAGCTCCGGCGGCGCACGCATGCAGGAGGGGATCCTCGCACTCATGCAACTGCCGAAGACGGTGTGCGCCGTCGAGGACCTGCACGACGCCGGCCAGGCGATGCTCAGCGTCATGGCCCATCCGACGACGGGCGGCGTGCTCGCGAGCTTCGCGACGCTCGGCGACGTACTCCTCGCCGAACCTGGTGCGCTCATGTCGTTCGCCGGCCCGCGGGTGGTGCAGGAGCTGACCCGCGAGAAGCTCTCCGACGACTTCGGGCGCGCGGAGCAGAACCTCCGCTTCGGCCAGATCGACGCCATCGTCCCGCGACCGGAGCTGCGCGCAACGCTCGGCCGCCTCCTGAGGATCTTCAATGCCCCCGTCTGAGCACGAGCTGCGCCTGCGCGACCGGCTCAGCCGGCTGCGCAGCGTGTCCCTCCTCGGGGGCGCGAAGCTCTCGGGCGAGCTGCAGCGACTGCAACGTCAGCTCGACCGGATCGGAGAGGAGCCGACCGGTGACGACATCTGGCGCTCCGTCGAGCTTGCGCGCCATCCCGATCGCCCATATACGCTCGACTATGTCGAGTCGCTTCTCGACGACTGGTTCGAGCTGCACGGCGACCATCGGCGAGGCGACGACGCCGCGATGATCGCCGGGCTTGGCAAGCTCAACGGCCGCACGGTCGTGCTCGTCGGCCAGCAGAAGGGGCGCGACATCCACCAGCGGTCGGAGCGACGCTTCGGGATGTCGAACCCGGAGGGCTACGCGAAGGCAATGCGCGCGATGAAGATCGCCGAGACGCACGGCTTCCCAGTGATCTCGCTCGTCGACACGCCCGGCGCCTACCCCGGCGTCGACGCCGAGCAGCACGGTCAAGGCGGCGCGATCGCCGAGTCGCAGGCGGTGATGGCCCGCCTCACCGTCCCGACGGTCGCATGCGTGATCGGGGAGGGCGGCTCCGGCGGGGCGATCGCGATCGCGCTCGCCGACCGGGTGCTCATGCAGGAGAACGCCATCTACTCGGTCATCTCCCCGGAGGGCTGCGCCATGATCCTGTGGCGCGACGCCTCCCAGGCGAAGAAGGCCGCCGCCGCGTTCAAGCCGGACGCCGTCCACTGTCTCGAGCTCGGGGTGATCGACGCCATCGTCCCCGAGCCGAAGGGCGGCGCCCAGACGGACCATCGCGCGGCAGCGCAGCTTCTGGGCGAGTCCTTGCGGGAGACGCTCGACGATCTCGTGGACGTCCCCGGCGACGAGCTCCGCCGCCGACGGAGGGCCAAGTTTCGGTCGCTTGGCGTGTTCGCGTAGCAGGTTTCGGTAGGTTCGCCACCGTTCTGTCCACAGCGTCCACAGGCTTATCCCCGGCGACTGACGCCACTTGCAAAGGGCATAGAGACGGCTCGGGGCCGGTAAGGACCGGCCCCGAGCGCTTGACCCCCCGCTGGGTGGAGAAGCGTGAAGGCCCTCTTTACGCCCCCGCCGCGTCCCAAACCTCGCTAGAACAGGCCCCGTGAGCCTCGACGAGTACAAGCGCAAGCGCGATCCGAAGAAGACGAGCGAGCCGTTCACCGGCCGCTCGCGGAAGGGCGCGCTCGTGTTCGTCGTGCAGCGGCATGACGCCCGTCGGCTCCACTACGACTTCCGCCTCGAGCGCAACGGCGCGCTCGCGTCGTGGGCGGTGCCGAAGGGCGTTCCGTTGGAGCCAGGCGTGCGCGCGCTGGCCGTGCACGTCGAGGATCATCCGCTCGACTACGGCAGCTTCGAGGGCGAGATCCCGAAGGGGGAGTACGGCGCCGGCACGGTGGAAATCTGGGATCGCGGCACCTACGACCTCGTCGAGGAAAAGCCCGACGGCGGGCTGACAGTCCACCTGCACGGAAAGCGGCTGGACGGGACCTGGACGCTCATCCCGGCGCATCTCGACGGCAAGGAGCAGAACTGGCTCCTCGTCCGCAAGAAGGACGAATCCGTTCGCGTGCTGCGCAACGACTACAAGCCGATGCTCGCGACGCTGACGGACGCCCTTCCGACCGGCAGCGACTGGACCTTCGAGGTCAAGTGGGACGGCTATCGGGCGGTCGGGTACGTGCGCGGCGGAGAGGCGAAGCTCGTCAGCCGGAACGGCAACGACCTGACAGGGCGGTTCTCCGACATCGCCAAGGCGCTCGCTCGCGCGACGAAGTCGCCCGACTGTGTCGTCGACGGCGAGGTGTGCGCGCTCGACGAAAACGGCCGCCCGAGCTTCTCGGCGATGCAGCAGGGCGCGCCCGGCACTCCGCTCGTGTACGAGGTCTTCGACGTCCTCGAGCTCGACGGCGAGCCGGTGCTCGACCGGCCGCTGACCGAGCGGCGCGCGCTTCTCGCCGGGCTGCTCGACAAGCGCGTGAAGAACGTGCAGATCTCCGGCGCGTTCGGCGACGGCGAGGCGCTCTTCACGGCTGCGCAGGAGCAGCACCTCGAAGGCGTAATGGCGAAGAAGGCGGGGTCGCGCTACGCGGAGGGCAGGCGCACGCGCGACTGGCTGAAGATCAAGACGCACGGCGAGCAGGAGTTCGTGATCGTCGGCTACACGAAGGGTGAAGGCCGCCGGGCGCGGAGCTTCGGCTCGCTCGTCCTCGCCGTCAACGAGGCCGGCACGTTGCGCTGGGTGGGCAACGTCGGCACCGGCTTCACCGAGAGGACGATCGGGGAGCTGCTCGACGAGCTCGAGGCGCTGAAGCGCGCCAAGTCTCCGCTCGCGTTCGTGCCGAAGATGGCGAAGGTTCGCGCGTCGGATGTCGTATGGGTGCAGCCGAAGCTCGTCGCGGAGGTGAAGTTCGCCGAGTGGACGCACGACGGCCACCTGCGGGCGCCCGTCTACCTCGGCCTCCGCGACGACAAGACGGCGCCCGAGGTTCGCGCCGAAAGGGCGTCACGCGTGAAGCTCTCCAACCTCGACAAGGTCTTCTGGCCCGACGAAGGGATCACGAAGGGCGATCTGATCGACTACTACCGCGCGGTCGCGCCGTTCATCGTCCCGCACCTCCGCGACAGGCCGTTCACGATGCGCCGCTATCCCGACGGCGCGTTCGGAAAAGCGTTCTTCCAGAAGGACGCGCCGTCGCACATGCCGGAGTGGATTCCCCGCTTCGAGGCCGAGGTATCGGCCCGCGAGGCGCCGCGCAAGCGCAAGGTGATCTCGGCGCCGATCGTGAACGATGAGGACGCGCTCCTCTGGATGGCCAACATGGGCTGCATCGACATGAACACGTGGTATTCGCGCGTCGACCGGCCCGATCGACCGGATTTCGTGCTCTTCGATCTCGACCCGTCGCCCGACGTCGGCTTCGCCGAGACCGTGCAGGTCGCGCTGCTCGTGAAGGCGGCGCTTGACGCACTCGGCCTCGTCTCCTTTCCGAAGACGTCGAGCGCGGACGGCATGCACGTGCTCGTCCCGGTCGAGCGTCGCTACACGTTCGATCAGACCCGAGAGTTCTCGGAGATCGTCGCCGGCGCGATCGCCCGCACGCACCGCGGGCTCGCCACCACCGAGTGGGCGAAGTCGAAGCGGCGCGGCGTGCTGATCGACTCGAACCAGAACGGGGAGGGCAAGACGATCGCGTCCGCCTACTCGGTGCGGCCGCGCGCGGGTGCGCCGGTATCGACCCCGCTGCGCTGGGACGAGGTGCACGACAAGCTCGATCCGTCGGCATTTACGATGGACGTGGTGCTCGAGCGCGTGCAAGCGCTCGGCGACGTGTTCGAGGGCGTCCTCACGACGAAGCAGCGGCTCAAGACGCCGTGAGCGTCCAGATCTCCGTCATCGGCAGCGGCAGCGAGTACGAGTCTCAGGCCGAGGAGGTGGGCAGGCTGCTCGCCGAGCGAGGGGCTACCGTTGTCACCGGTGGCCTCGGCGAAGTGATGGCGGCAGCATCGCGCGGCGCGAAGAACGCCGGTGGGACGACGATCGGCATCGTCCCCGACGAGCGCCGCGACCGGGCGAACCCCTGGGTCGACCATGTGGTCGTCACCGGCATCGGCCACGCGCGCAACCTCGCCGTCGTCGCCTCGGGCGACGCGGTGATCGTCGTCGGGGGTCGGTACGGAACGCTCGCCGAGATCGGCTTCGCGCTCACGCTCGGCCGCCCGGTCGTCATCCTCGAGCCCGGCTGGGAGGTGGACGGCGCGCTGCGCGCGGATTCGCCGCAGGAGGCCGTCGAGTTGGCGATGGCCGCGGTTGCATAAGCCGCCGGGAACGCAGCGACCACGGTTCTATCGCCCGCGCTTCCACTGGGAGCTGCTCGTCTGCGGTTTCACCGGTCACGAGCTGATCGGGATGGACGCGGCGCGGCTCCGCCGCGAGGACCGGCTGTTCGCCCTCGAGAGCGACGGCATTCGCTGGTACCGCTGCGTCCGCTGCGATTCGTGGCTGCCGCTCCCTCCACCGGAGGATCCGAAGTACGAGCTGGCCCCCGAACGGGACGAGATCGAGCTTCCGCTGCGCGGCCGCGCGCTCCGCGACAAGATCGTGCTCCGGATCATCGCGGTCGACCGCGCGATCCACTTCGTCGTCCTCGGCCTGCTCGCCGCCGCGATCTTTCTGTTCGCGTCGCACAAGCTCGCGCTGCGCGCGTTCTACTTCCGCGTCGTCAACGCCGTCGAGGGAGGTTCCGGCGCGCACACAGCGAGCTCGCACGGCCTCCTCCATTCGTTCGAGGAGATCTTCACGCTTCGCACGCAGACGCTCTATCTGCTCGCGTTCGGAGCAGCCGGCTATGCCGCGCTCGAGGGCGCCGAGGCCGTCGGCCTCTGGTTCCAGAAGCGCTGGGGCGAGTACCTCACCTTCGTGGCGAACCTCGTCTTCCTGCCGTACGAGAGCTACGAGCTGGCACGGTCGATCACCGTCTTCAAGGTCGGCGCGATCGCCGTCAATGTTGCGATTGTGGTCTATCTCTTGTTCGCCAAGCGCCTCTTCGGCCTTCGCGGCGGGGCCGAGGGCGAGGAGCAGGCGCGCGCCCGAGACGTCGGCTGGGAGGCGCTAGAGCGCACGGCGCCGCCTGGCTAGGAACTCCCGCTCGACGTCGCTGGGCGCAAGCTCCGAGGCGCGCTCGTACGCGGCACGTGATTCCTCGACGCGCTCGAGTCGTCGGAGAAGATCCGCCCGCGCCGAGTGGAAGAGGTAGTACTCGTCCAGCCCGTCGATCGCGTCGACGAGCGCGAGCCCGGCTTCCGGCCCGTCGGCCATCGCGACGGCGACCGCGCGGTTCAGCTCGACGACGGGTGACGGCTCCAGGTCTGCAAGCCGCGCGTACAACTCTGCGACGATCGCCCAGTCCGAGGCACCCTCGCTGTGCGCGGCCGCGATGCCGGCCTGAATCGCGTACGGCCCCCGCGCGGGCAGCGACAGCGCTCGCTCGAGCGACCGTCGGCCGGCCGCGATCTCGCCGCCGTCCCAGAGGGAGCGGTCCTGGTCCTCCAACAGCACGAGCGACCCGTCGCGGACGCGCGCGTCGCGCCGCGCGTCCTGGAAGAGCAGGAGTGCGTGCAGGCCGTGCGCTTCCGACTCGTCGGGCATGAGGAGTGCGAGCATGGCCGCGAGGCGGATTGCCTCGTTGCAAAGCTCGCGGCGCACCGGTGGGCCGTAACCGGCGTTGAAGATGAGGTAGACGACACGGAGCACCGCGGCCAACCGATCGGGCAGGACGTCGTCGGGCGGCACGCGGAACGGGATGCCGGCATCACGGATCTTTCGCTTCGCCCGGACGAGCCGCTGCGCCATCGTCGCTTCCGGGACGAGGAACGCGCGCGCGATCTCGTCCGTCTCGAGACCGCCGAGCGACCGCAGCGTGAGCGCGATCTGCGCTTCGATCCCGAGTGCCGGGTGACAGCATGCGAACACGAGGCTCAGGCGCTCGTCGGGAATGGCGGTGTCGTCCATCGGGTCCGTCTCGTCGATCGGGACGAGCAGCTCGGTCTTCCGCCGGAGCGTCTGGTCGCGCCGGATGCGGTCGACGGCGCGGTTCTTCGCCACCGTCACGAGCCAGCCCGCCGGGTTCGCCGGCACGCCGTCGCGCGGCCAGCGCTCGGCCGCGGTCGCGACCGCGTCCTGGAGAGCGTCCTCGGCGAGGTCGAAATCGCCGAGGACGCCGATCAGGGTGGCGAGGACGCGGCCGTGCTCCTCGCGGAAGAGCTGCTCGAGCGTCGTTATGCGCTCACCGGCGCCTGGCGCATGACGACCGGGCGTACCTCGATGTGGCCGAACCTGGCGGACGGGATCTTCGCCGCCCACTCGATCGCCTCGTCGAGCGAACCGGCCTCGACGAGGTAATAGCCGCCGAGCGACTCCTTCGTCTCGATGAAGGGGCCGTCGGTGACGAGCGTCTCACCGCCGCGCACGCGCACGGTCGTTGCAGTGTCGCTCGGCTGGAGCTGGTTCGCGCCGACGAGCGAACCGGACTTGCCCAGCTCCTCGGTGTACGCCGTGTACTCCGGCATGAGGTCGCCGTTGTCCTGGGTCTCGTCGTCGTGGATCAGGAGCAGGTACTGCATGGCTTGGCCTCCTTGAAAGTGGTTTACGAGGGACGACGAACGGGCCGGGCCGAAATCGACATCCTCCTGAGTAGCGTCAACGCGCCCTGCTTGTCCAGGTACTCGTTCAGGTTGCCGCATTTCGGGCTCTGGACGCAGGAGGGGCAGCCGTGGCCGCACGGGCAGCCCTCCAGGAGGCGCGCGGTGTCGGCCACCCAGCCTTCGAACTGGTCGAAGCCGCATTCTGTGAGCCCGACGCCGCCCGAGTGCCCGTCGTAGACGAACACGGTCGCGGCGCCCGTGTCGTCGTGGTAGTTCGTGGACAGGCCGCCGATGTCCCAGCGGTCGCACATCGCCCAGAGCGGCAGGATGGCGATCATCGCGTGCTCGGCGGCATGCAGCGACGACAGCAGTGTCGGCATGTGCTCGAGGCCTTCGAGCTGCTCTTCGGTCGGGACGTACCAGACGGCCTCCGTGTCGAACGTCGTCGCCGGAAGGTCGAGCTGCACGGTCGAGATCGTCGCCTGGTCGCGGATGCCCTTCCGCTGGTAGGCGACCACTCGCTCCGTCACCGACACGCGCCCGAAGCTCAGCTCGAGGCCAAGCCGTTGCTCGACGCGGAGCGGCTCCTCCACGTCGGTGGAGGTCTCCTTCTTCACCTGCGTGTACCAGTCGCCGGCGAAGGGCTCGACGAGCGCCTTGCGTCCGCCGATGTCGAGCTCCGCGACGAGCCACTGCTCGCCGAGGTGGAGGTAGATGGCGCCTTCGTGGATGGTCGAGTACGCGCGTTCGTGCTCGACGATGCCGAGCACCGTTCCCGTGCTCGCATCCACGACGGAGAACGCATCCGCGCTCGCCGAGCGCAGTGGTGTGCGTCCGGCGGGATAGTCGGTGCCTGCGTACACCCAGCCGCGCGGGGTCTTGCGCAGGTCCGGCACGTGCGGCGCGCGCTCGAGCGCGGCGTCGCCGAGCGTGGCGCGGTCGTCGTCGTCCAGCGGCGCCTCGAAAGCAGCCGCGGCGACGTGCCCGTCGAGTACGCGCGGGTTCGCGTGGTCGAGGATGGCCGCCTCGACGCGTCGGCCGAGCAGCGTTTCCGGCTCGCGCATGAAGTACTGGTCGAGCGCGTCCTCGGAGGCGACGAGCACCGCCAGCCCATGGCCGCGCCGCCCGGCGCGTCCCCACTGCTGGCGGAGGCTCGCAACGGTGCCGGGAAAGCCGACCGAGATGGCGCAGTCGAGCAGCCCGATGTCGATCCCGAGCTCGAGCGCGTCGGTGGCGGAGACGCCGAGCAGTTCGCCCTCGACGAGGCGCCGCTCGATCTCGCGCCGCTGCTGCGCCGTGTAACCGGCGCGGTATGGAGCGAGCCGTCCCGCCGTCTCCGCGTCGACGCGGTCGACGGTCATTCGATGGACGAGCTCGGCGGCCTTCCGGCTCTTTGCGAAGCAGATAGTGCGCAGGCCGCGCTGGACGAGCGCGGCGGCAAGTCGCGCAGCCTCTCCGAGCGGCGACGCGCGGAGCCCGAGCTCTGCGTCGATCAGCTCGGGGTTCCAAAGTGCGACCGTCCGCTCCGCGCGCGGTGCCGCGTCATCCGCGATCACCGTCGTCTCCAGCCCGAGCAACCGTTGCGCGAGCTCGCCCGGGTTCGCGATCGTCGCCGACGCGAGCACGAACTGCGGATCCGCGCCGTAGACGTGGGCCATCCGTCGCAGCCGGCGAAGGACGTTGCCGACGTGTGACCCGAACACGCCACGGTAGACGTGCGCCTCGTCCACGACGACGTAGCGCAGGTTGTGGAGCACGTCCGCCCACAAGTCGTGCCGCGGCAGCACGCCGACGTGGAGCATGTCCGGGTTGGTGAGGATGAGGTTCGCCCACTTGCGCACCTGCCAACGCTGCTCTCGTGGCGTGTCGCCGTCGTAGATCGCCGCGCGAACCTTGGGCACGGCGAGCGCCGCGAGCGTGCGCGCCTGGTCCTGCGCGAGTGCCTTCGTCGGGTAGAGGTAGAGGGCGCGGTCCTTCGGCTGCGCGGCGAGTGCGTCCAGCACCGGCAGGTTGAACGCGAGCGTTTTCCCGGAGGCGGTTCCGGTCGTGACGATGACGTGCTCGCCCGCGCGCGACGCGGCCCACGCTTCCGCCTGGTGTGCGTACAGCTCGCCGATTCCCCGCCGCGCGAGCGCCGCCTGCACTGCCGGGTGTAGCTCCTCCGGCAAAGGGACCGTGCGCGCGGCTCGCGCGGGCTCGGTGGTCATGTAGGCGAGCTCCTCGCCCTCGAGCAGGTCATCCCACAATCGAGCCGTCCCGCTGGACGAGGAGCATCCGGTGTGCGTCGACGCCCGCCAGGTCACTGCCTGCCGGGGCGATGACGGCGTCGAAGAAACCGCCGGGCGGCGTCTCGAGGACATCGCCCGCCCGCTCTCGTGCGCTCTCGCGGAAGGCCTGGTCGGGCTCGACGACGACTACGTCGAAGCCGGCGAGGCGTAGCGGCTCCGCGTGGATCCCGGCGAACCCGAGCTCGAGCACGCGCCCGGGCGGCGGGCCGAGCAGCTCGATCAACCGGCTCGTCATGCTCGCGACCAGTGCGGGCGGAAGTCGATCCATGCTCAGACGCTAACGTTCGACCACCGGGGTGCCGCTGGGAGCGGCTGAGATCACACCCGTCGAACCTGATCCGGGTCATGCCGGCGAAGGGAGTGGATTGGTTCCTCGAGCACTGACGATTGCGACGTCCGATTCCGGCGGGGGCGCGGGCATCCAGGCGGACCTGAAGGCGTTCGCCGCGGCCGGTGCCTACGGTTCGTCCGTGCTGGTCGCGCTCACGGCGCAGAACACGCGCGCCGTAACGGCGATTCACGAGCTCCCTCCGGCATTCGTGGTCGCCCAGCTCGACGCGGTCTTCGACGACATCGGGGTGGACGCGGCGAAGACCGGGATGCTGTTCTCCCGCACGCTCATCGAGACCGTGGCGTCGTATCTCCGCGTGCATCCCGTGCCGCTCGTGGTCGACCCGGTCATGGTCGCGAGCTCGGGTGCGCAGCTGCTCGAGGACGATGCTGTCGATGCACTCGTCGGCCTGCTCTTTCCGCTCGCGACCGTGATCACGCCGAACCTGATGGAGGCGCGCGCGCTGGCCGGGGTCGACGGATCGCAGGCGGAGCTCGCGGAGCGGCTGCACGCGCTTGGCGCAGCGGCGGTGATCGTCACCGGGGGACACGGCGACAGCGGCATCGATCACTTCTTCGACGGCCGCGAGCACATCGACATTCCCGTGGCGCGATATGCCGTCGCTGCGACGCACGGCGCAGGCTGCACGCACTCCGCCACGCTCGTCGCACTGCTTGCGCGTGGAGAGACGCTCGCCGACGCAGCGCGCGGCGCTGCCGCGGCGGCCTCGCAGGCGGTCGCGCAAGGGTTGTTCGAGATCGGTTCTGGAGAGGGTCCCGTCGATGTATTGGGGGTAAACCGATGATCTCTGCAGGGTCCACGCTGCGCGCGATGCGCGAGCGCAAGCCGCTCGTCCACCAGATCACGAACTACGTCGTCATGAACGAGACGGCGAACGCAACGCTCGCGATCGGCGCGCTGCCGGTGATGGCACATGCGCTTCAGGAAGTCGAGGAGATGGCAGGCATTGCATCATCGCTCGTCATCAACATCGGGACGCTCTCGCCGCATTGGGTCGAGGCGATGGAGCTCGCCGGACGCACCGCGAGCGCGCGCGGCATCCCGATCGTGCTCGACCCGGTCGGGGTCGGCGCGACGACGTATCGCACCGAGACCGCGCGGCGTCTCCTCGATGTGGTCGACGTCACTGTGCTGCGCGGCAACGCGGGTGAGATCGCGACCCTCGTCGGCGCGGCCGCGGAGGTGCGCGGCGTCGAGTCGATGAGCACGGGGATGGAGCCGGCCGATCTCAGTCGCGCGGCCGCGCGACAGCTCGGCGTGATCGCGTCCGTCACCGGTCCGGTCGACCACGTATCCGACGGCGAGCACGTGCTCGCCGTCGCGAACGGGGATGCGCTGCTCGCAACGGTCACCGGGACGGGGTGCATGTCGTCGGCTCTGACCGGCTGCTTCCTCGCCGGCAAGCCGGACGAGCCGCTCGAGGCCGCTGCGGAAGCGCTCGGAGCGTTCGGCGTCGCCGCGGAAGCGGCCGCGGCCGGCGCGGACGGTCCGGGCACGTTCCACGCGCGCCTGTACGACGCGCTGTACGCACTCGACCCCGCGACGTTGGACGGGCGGACGCGCATCGGAGCGCTGTGAAGGAGTTCGAGCTCCTCGACGAGCTCGAGCGGCGCGGGCTCATCGTCGGCGTCGAGCATGACGCCGCGCAGATCGAAGGCCTCGTCGTGACGCAGGACGCGCTCGTCGAGGGTGTGCACTTCCGCTTCGACCTCATCGGGTGGCGCGAGCTCGGCTTTCGCGCCGCGGCCGTCAATCTCAGCGATCTCGCCGCCTCCGGGGCGGAGCCGATCGCGCTGATCGTCAGCCTTGCGGCTCCGGACCTCGAGGACGCGATCGAGCTGTACGAAGGGATCGCCGAGGCCGGGGTTCCCGTGCGCGGCGGCGACACGACGCGGGCAGACGCCGTCGTCCTGAGCGTGACCGCGCTCGGCCGGGCCGACCGCGTTCCGGGCCGCGCCGGTGCACAGCCGGGGGACCTCCTCGTCGTCACGGGGCCGCTCGGCGGGGCAGGCGCCGCGTTCCGCGCGGGGCGCCTCGCCCGTCCACCTCTGCGCCTCGTCGAAGGCCGGCGCCTCGCCGCGGTCGCGCACGCGATGCTCGACATCTCCGACGGCCTCGGTCCGGACGCAGGTCACATCGCGGAGCGCTCGGACTGTCGTCTCGTCATCGACCTGGAGGGCGTCCCGTTGGCGGCTGGTGCGACGTTCGCCGATCTTGAGTTCGGGGAGGACTACGAGTTGCTGGCGGCGACGCCCGACCCGCTCGACTTCACGGTCATCGGCCGCTGCGAGGAGGGCTCAGGCGTCAACGTCGAGCTGGGCGGCTGGGAGCACTTCGGATAACCAGGTTTCGAAGTGCGCCTTGGGGCGGATGCCGATCATCGACCCGACGGGCGCACCGCCGGCGAACAGGATCACGGTCGGGATCGAGAGCACGTCGTAGCGCGCGCCGATCGCCGGATGCTCGTCGACGTTCACCCGAGCGACCGGGACCGTCGTCTCGAGCTCGGCGAGGATCGGCTCCAGCGCCTTGCACGGCCTGCACCACGGCGCCCAGAAGTCGACGAGGAGGGGGCTGCCCGCGACCGCCTCGTCGAAAGTGAGGGTGTCGAGCTCGCGCATCAGATCTGTCCTCGCAACGCTGCCCACCGTAGCGCCGGCACGCGCGTCACGGCCTCGAGGACGATCGCCTGGCTCATCTTCGACTTGCCGGCCGCGCGGTCGGCGAACAGGATCGGCACCTCGACCACGTCGAATCCGGCGCGAAGCGCCCGGTACGTCGTCTCGATCTGGAAGGCGTATCCCTTCGAGCGGATGTCGCTGAGGTCGATGCGTTCGAGCACGCGGCGGCCGTAGCACTTGAAGCCGCCCGTCAGGTCGCGAACGCTGACGCCGAGCAGCTTGCGCGCGTACCACGACCCGCCGGTGGAGACGAGCCGCCGGACGCGGCCCCAGTTCTCGGTGCCGCCGCCTGACACATAGCGCGAGCCGAGCGCGAGGTCGGCGCCCGCTTCGCAGGCTGCGATCAGCCGCGGCACGTCGGCGGGATCGTGGGAGAAGTCGCAGTCCATCTCGAGGATGAGCTCGGCACCGTCGGCAAGCGCCCGTCGGAAGCCGGCGACGTACGCGGGGCCGAGGCCCTCCTTCTGCGGGCGGTGGAGGACGGAGACGAAGTCGAGCTCGCCGGCGAGCCGGTCGGCGATCTCGCCGGTCCCGTCGGGCGAGTTGTCGTCGACAACGAGAACGTGGACGCCGAGCGGTTCGAGCGCGCGCAGCATGGCCTCGACGTTGGCGCGTTCGTTGTAGGTCGGGAGGCAAATCGTCGCCTTCGGCACGCCGTCGGAGGCTACATATGATCGCCGTATGGCCTCCCCTCTACCTGGGAACGCCGAGGTCGCCGACCACTTCGACCTGCTGGCCGACCTGTTGGAGCTCGAGGGCGCCGAGTCGTTCCGCGTTCTTGCCTATCGCCGCGCGGCGACGCGCATGCGCGAGACGTCGGCGTCGGTCGCCCAGCTCGCGCTCGCCGGCCGCGCCAAGGAGCTGCAGGGGATCGGCAAGACGATCGAGGAAAAGATCGTCCAGATCGTCGAGACCGGTGACATCGTGGCGCTCGCGAAGCGCCGCGCACTCGTCCCGCCCGATGTCATCGCGTTCATGCACCTGCCCGGGCTCGGCCCGAAGACCGCGGCCCGCATCTGGCGCGAGCTCGACATCACGACCCTCGCCGGGCTGAAGGAGGCGGCGGAGACCGAGCGGCTGCGAACGCTCACCGGGCTCGGGCCGAAGAGCGAAGAGAAGATCCTCAAGGCGCTCGCCTTTCAGGCGGAGAACCCCGACGAGGGGCGCAAGCTGCTCGGGGACGGACTGCCCGCGGTGCTGGCGGCGGTCGCCGAGCTGCGCGACCATCCGGCGGCGGCCGCCGTGTCCGAGGCGGGCTCGGTGCGCCGTCGCAAGGAGACGTTCCGCGATCTGGACATCATCGCGACCGCGACGGAGCCGGCGGAGCTGACGGCGTATTTCACGCAGCTCGACTGGGTGGTCGAGGTGGTGGCGCACGGCGACACGAAGGCGACGGTCGTCTCGCGAGACGGCATGCGCTTCGACCTGCGCGTTGTGCCGCCCGAGTCGTTCGGAAACCTCTTGCAGCACTTCACCGGCTCGAAGCACCACAACGTCGCGATGCGCGAGGATGCGGTGCGTCGCGGGCTCTCGATCTCGGAGTACGGCGTCACGACGGTCGAGGGGGGCGACGTCTTCGCGACCGAGGACGAGGAGGCGCTGTATGCGTTCCTCGGGTACCAGTTCATCCCGCCGGAGCTGCGCGAGAACGACGGCGAGCTCGAAGCGGCCCGACGCGGCGAGCTCCCACAGCTCGTCGAGCTGTCCGACGTCCGCGGCGACCTGCACACGCACACAACCTGGTCGTCGGACGGAAAGAACACGCTCGAGGAGATGGTCGCGGCTGCGGCCGCGCGGGGATACGAGTACTACGCCATTACTGATCACTCGCACTACCTGCGCGAAGGCCGCCTCGCCGCGCAGCTCGAGGAGATCGAAGCCGTGCGCGAGCGCTTTCCGAAGCTGCACATCCTCGCCGGGGTCGAGGCGAACATCCGCTCGAACGGCGAGGTCGACGTTCCCGAAGAGGAGCTCGCACGGCTCGACTGGGTGGTCGCCTCGGTGCACCAGGCGCCACACACGCGGCCCACAGAGCGGGTGCTGGAAGCCATGGAGAATCCGTACGTCGACTGCATCGGCCATCTCACCGGCCGCCGGATCGGGAAACGCGGACCGCGCGATGTCGACGTGGAGCGCGTGATCGAGAAGGCCCTCGAGACCGGCGTCGTCCTCGAGCTGAACGGTCAGCCAGACCGGCTCGATCTGCGCGACGTGCACGCGCGAGCGGCGAAGGAGGCCGGCCTGAAGCTCGTCGTCAGCTCCGACGCGCACCGAATCCGTGCGCAGGACTACGTCGAGCTCGCGATCGGCCAGGCGCGGCGCGGCTGGCTGACGAAGTACGATCTGCTCAACACGCGATCGTGGGCGCAGTTCCGCAAGCTGCGGCGCCCGCGGCCATGAGCTTCCGCGAGGACGGACGCGCCGCCGTTGACTGGGCGGCGGACTATCTCGACCGCGTCGGCGATCTTCCTGTGCTCGCGCAGGTGCAGCCGGGCGAACTGTCGGCGAAGCTGCCGCTCGCGGCGCCGGAGCACGGAGAGCCGTTCGGGAACGTCCTGCGCGATCTCGACGACCTCATCGTCCCCGCGCTGACGAACTGGCAGCACCCGCGCTTCTTTGCGTATTTCGCGGTGACGGCGTCGGAGCCGGGCATACTCGCCGAGCTGCTCGCGGCCGCGATGCAGCAGGTTGCGCTCAACTGGCGCTCGTCGCCGGCGTCGACCGAGCTCGAGCTGCGCACGGTCGACTGGGTGCGGCAGCTGCTCGGCCTGCCCGAGGGCTGGCACGGCCACATCGAGGACACCGCGTCGACGGGCACGCTCGCGGCGCTCATCGCGGCGCGGCATGTCACCGGCCGCGACGTCGTCGTCTGCTCCGAGCACGCGCACTCGTCGGTCGAGAAGGCGGCGCGCATGCTCGGCATGGAGCTGCGCAAGGTGCCGGTCGACGACGAGCTGTGCATGCGCGCCGACGGGCTGGAGCTCTCCGACGTCGCCGTCGTCGTCCCCACGGTGGGCACGACATCATTTGCTTCTGTCGACCCCGTGCGCGAGCTTGCCGATCGTGCGCACGCGGCGGGCGCATGGGTGCACGTGGACGCGGCGTACGCAGGATCGTCGTGGATCCTCGACGAGGAGCGCTGGTCGCAGGACGGCGTCGAGCTCGCCGACTCGCTCGTCGTCAACCCGCACAAGTGGTTGCTCGTCCCCGTCGACTGCTCGTTGCTGTGGACGTCGCGGCCGGACGAGTTCCGCGAGGCGTTCTCGCTCGTGCCGGAGTACTTGCGCACGCCTGAGGACGCATACGCCCTCTCCGAATACGGCCCCGCCCTCGGTCGGCGCTTCCGCTCGCTCAAACTCTGGGCCGTGCTTCGCTGCTACGGCGCCGAGGGGCTGCGCGCGATGCATCGCGAGCACATCCGTCTGGCGCGGCTGTTCGCCGACTGGGTCGAGGCCGACCCGGACTGGGAGCTCGTGGCGCCGTTGCGCTTCTCGCTCGTCGTCTTCCGCCGGCACGGCTCGGACGAGGAGAATGAGGCGATCGTCGAGCGCGCGAATCGGAGCGGTGAGATCTTTCTCTCGCACACGCGGCTCGACGGCCGCTACGTGCTCAGGTTGGCTATCGGCAATGCGCGCACGACCGAAGACGACGTGCGCCGCGCATGGGAGGTGTTGAACCGATGATCGTCACGACGATGAACGACATTCCGGGCTACACGGTGGACGAGGTGTTCGGCGAGGTGATGGGGCTGACGGTGCGCTCGCGCAACGTCGGGTCGCAGATCGGTGCACAGCTGAAGTCGATCCTCGGCGGTGAGCTCAAGGGAATGACGAAGGCGCTGGTCGACAGCCGCCACGAGGTCATGGACCGCATGTCGCAGGAGGCGGAGGCGAAGGGCGCGAACGCGATCATCGCCATGCGCTTCGACACGTCGGAGATGGGTCCGAACTGGACCGAGATCTGCGCCTATGGCACCGCGGTCAGGGTTCGCAAGGCCTAAGCCGTCACAGCGTCCGCAGCAACCCGAGAAGCTCGTCCGTGCTTCCGACGACGACGTCGGCGGCGTCGCGCAGCTCGGGCGGCGACTCGTCTGCCGCGACCGCGACCCGAACGGCGAGCTCCAGGCCGTCGAGCGCATGGAACGCGTCGAGATCGGTGGTGTCGTCGCCGGCGACGAGCGCGCGGCGTAAGCCGGCATCGGCAAGCAGCTGGTGCACGGCCGTGCCCTTGTTCGCCGCGAGCGGCGGCAGCACTTCGAGCAGCTTTCGTCCGAAGCGCGCGACCAGGCCGTCCGCTCGCGCGCGGGCAGCCAACTCTTCGAGCCGGGCCACTGCGGCCGGCTGATCTGCGGCGTGCGGTAGTGGAACGACACCGTGAGACCCTTCCGCTCCGTGTCCGGCCAGCCGGCCGCGGCGGCGAAGGCTTCGATCTCGTCGCGCCAGCGGTCGGCCTCCGGGTCGAGCTCGAGCCCGTGTGAGCCCGCGATCACGACGCCGTCGACGCCGACTCGTCGTCGCACGTCGTCCCCGGTGCGGCCCGACACGACCGCGACGAGCGCATACCGCGCGACGAGGCGTTCGAGCTCCTCGCGCACATTCGCCGGCGGATAGGCGTCGTCCGGCCGCTGTACGATCGGCGCCAGCACGCCGTCGAAGTCGAGGAAGAGCCCGGCCAGCTGCGGCTCCGCCGCGAGCCGCTCCAGCAACACAGCCACCGCTCTAGCATAGGCCGGTGCGCCTGATCCTGATCGGTCTGGCGGCCGGGTTCTTCAGCGCGCTCTTCGGGGTCGGCGGCGGCATCATCATCGTCCCGCTGCTCCTGCTCGTCGGCCGGTGGGAGCTGCGCTCCGCGAGTGCGACCTCGCTCGCGGCGATCGGGCTTACGGCGACGGCCGGGGTGATCGCCTACGTCGTTCACGGCGACGTGCAAGTGCACTACGCCGCGCTGGTCGGCGTGCCGGCGGCCTTCGGCGCGCTGGGCGGCGCGTCGCTGCAACAGCGCCTGCCGGTGCGCACGCTCTCCTACGCGTTCGCCGTCCTGCTCGTCGCCATCGCCGTCGATCTCCTCGTCAAGTGACGACGTACCTCCTCGCCGTCGCGCTCGGGCTCTTCGCAGGCGTCCTCTCCGGGCTGTTCGGAGTCGGCGGCGGCATCCTGTTCGTGCCTACCCTGACCTGGCTCGGTCTCACGCAGCTGCACGCGGAGGCGACCTCCTTGCTCGCGATCATCCCGACCGTGCTGGTCGGGGTGTGGCGGCAGCAGCAGTACGGCAACGTCCGCTGGCGGGGAGCGCTCGTGATCGGCCTCGCGTCGGTCGGGGCGGCCTTTGGCGGCGCCCGAGTCGCCGAGAGCGTGCCGGAGGCCACGTTGCGCAAGCTGTTCGCCGTCCTCCTTCTCGCCACCGCCGCCCAGATTGCGTGGCGTACGAGCAGGAAACGGCAATAATCCAGCGCATGGCAGCGGACGATCTGTGGATTCCGCTCGTCGACGAGCCGATCGGCGGCATCGTCGAGCGGATCGAGCGGGAGAACGACGACATCGCAGCGCTCATCGAGTCGCCGCACCGGCTGCTCGCGTTCCGGACGTTCGCCTACATCCGCTGCGGCATCCTCCTGGGCCGGCTGCTCTTCGAGAACGATCTACCCGGGTACGACGGATCGGAGAGCTGGATCGAGACGCTGATGCGCGATCCCGAGCATCGCGCCGCGCTCACGGCCGAGGTGCGCGCGGTCGCCGAAGAGGTGGCCGCCGACCCGAAGTACGACGACGAAGGCCCGCTCGGGCCGGACGAGGAGACACGGGCACGTTTCCGCGCGTTCGCGCGCGAGCATCTCGGCTCCTGAGGTGAGGCTTATCGCCACGATCGTCGTAGCCCCCGTTGGCGTGGCGCCGAGTTTGCCGCCAACGATGCTGCCTGCGCTCGGCGAACGGGGCTACGCGTTTCCTGTCTACGCGTCAAGTGGGTCGCCGACACCTTCGGCGCTCCCGTCCGGACGTCTCCGGCGGCTGGCACCACGGCGACGACATCTTCGCGCCGCTCGGCACGCCTGTCTTGGCCGTGGCGCACGGTGTCGTCTTCTCCGTCGGCTGGAACAGGATCGGAGGGTGGCGGCTGTGGCTACGCGACGACCGCGGTAACGACTTCTACTACGCGCACCTATCCGCGTACTCGCGGCTCGCCGTGAACGGCGCGATCGTGAACGCAGGTGACGTCCTCGGCTTCGTCGGCGACACCGGCGACGCGCTGGGGACGCCGTACCACATCGACTTCGAGATCCACCCGGTCGGCCTGCTCGACCGCGGCTACGACGGCGCGGTCGACCCGACCACGTACCTGCGCACCTGGCGGCGCGTCAGGCACCTGCGCCTCGCGGCCGGAGCCGATTGGCGGCCCACGGTCGCCGCCGCCGGCGCGCCGAAGGCAGGCGCCGTCCTCCTACGAAAGTCGGACATCTCGAGCGCGAGCGGCCTCGATCCGGCCTCGCTCGCACGCGTCTTCAGTTCGACGAGCCGTTCCCGCCCTGGTACGTGAACCCGTCGGTCTCGCCGAAGATGTGCTCCGAGATCCACTTGCGGATCTGCGGTCCGGTGAACGGATTGAACACGAGCGCCAGCACGAGACCGATGAACACCAGCCCGGAATGGCCGCTTTTCTGCTCCTGCTTCCCGCGCACGCGGTCGGCCGCGGTGCGCAGGTCGGCGACCGCCGAGCGCAGCTCATCCTGGAGATCCTTGTCGGTGGCGACGCGCTTCGCAACGCCGGCGACGCCGCGGTTGCCGATCAGCTCGTCGTAGATCGCTCGCGCGGACTCGTAGGCGTTCCGCACGTTGTCGCGCAGCTCGCCGTCCTGGAGCGCGCGCTCGAAGTAGGGCTTCGCGGCGGCTGCCGCGTCCGAGACCTTGTCCGTCGTTTTCGGCATGGTCAAACGTTCCTTTCGTCTATGGGCAGCGGGGATTCTACCCCCGGTCGGTCCGGTACCCGTTCGCCGGCGCGAGCAAGCACTGCCGCCGCCATCCGCTTCGTTGCGACGTCCACCATCTCCCCGTCGACGAGCGACGCGCCGTCCTCTGCGGCGAGGATCCGGCGTGCCCGGTCGAGATCCGCGGCCGACGGCGTGAAGGCCTCGTTCACGGGCGCGATCTGGTCCGGGTGGACGACCCATTTGCCGTCGTAGCCGTGGCTGAGCGCGATCCCGGCAGCCAGCCGCAGCCCGTTCAGGTCGCCCAGGTCGGCGTACGGCCCGTCTAGGGCTTGCAAGCCGTATGCGTGGGCGGCGACCGAAATGCGGGCGAGCGCGTAGTCGAACGTCCCCGAGCCGATGGTGAGCACCGGGATGCCCATCGAGGCGGAGAAGTCGCCCGGCCCGAACACGAGCGCCTCGAGCGGCGCGCCGACGGCGGCGATTCGCTCGACCTCCACGAGCCCGCGTGCGGACTCGATCTGCGCCTCGAGCGCGACTCCGTCCGGGAGGAGCCCGATCACCTGCCTGACGTCCTCGGCCGACGCCGCTTTCGGAAGCACGACGACGTCGGGACGCCGCGCCGCCACCGCGTCGAGGTCGTCCCGCCACCAGGCTGTCCCGACGGCGTTGATCCGCACCGCGAGCGTCCCCTGCGCCGCCGCTTCTCCGAGCCGGCCGCGCGCTGCGTCCTTGTCGGCGGGCGCCACGCCGTCCTCGAGATCGACGACCACCTCGTCCGCCGCCAGCCCGGCCGCCTTGGCAAGCATCTTCGCGCTCGACGCCGGCACCGTCAGGCATGACCGCCTCGGCCGCGTTGTCATCGCCGCAAACCTAACCGTTTCCTTGCACACCCGAAACGGACCCTTGACGGGACGGCCCTATCGTCGATGCCATGGAGACGAGGTTTTCGCGATGCGCCTGATCGTCACCCTGACGGCGGCTCTGACCGTTCTCTTCCTCGTGCTTCCGGCCCACCCGTAATTCCGTTCGCATTGTGCGCCGCCGAGGGGTCCCTCCCTTCCTCCCGTACCTCTCGGCGGCAGCGAACGGATTCACGTTACGCCCGTACCAGGTACCAGACTTTCAGCCCTTGCTTCGCGTAACGCGAACGACCGGTACCTGGTACGGGAGAACAAATACCATCGCCGGAGCATGAAGGGAGTCATTCTTGCCGGCGGCTCGGGCACACGGCTGCATCCGCTGACGCGGATCACGAACAAGCACTTGCTGCCGCTGTACGACCGGCCGATGGTGACGTACGCGGTCGAGGCGCTCGTCGGGGCCGGGATCGACGAGGTGATGCTCGTCACCGGCGGGACGCACGCCGGCGAGTTCTTCCGGCTGCTCGGCAACGGCCACGAGCACGGAATCGACCGCCTCTTCTACGCGTACCAGGAGCAGGCCGGCGGCATTGCGGAGGCGTTTCGCCTCGCCGAGCGCTTCGTCGCGGGGGACAAGGTGTGCGTCCTCCTCGCCGACAACGTCTTCGAGTATTCGCTCCTTCCGATCGTGGAGAACTTCTCCAACCAGAGCAAAGGCGCGCGCATCGTGCTCTCGCACATGGACGACGAAGAGCACCTTCGGCATCTCGGGGTCGCGCGCATGGACGGCGACCGCGTCGAGGAGATCGTCGAGAAGCCCGAAGCTCCGCCGAGCCGGTATGCGGTCACCGGCGCGTATTTCTACGACGCGCAGGTGTGGGAGGTCTTGCCGACGCTCGAGCCGTCGGGGCGCGGCGAGCTCGAGATCACCGACGTGAACAACTGGTACGTGACGCGCGGGCTGATGGAAGCCGACGTCGTCGACGGCTTCTGGGGCGACGCCGGCGAGTCGATCGACGCGTACTACCAGGTGAACGACTTCGTGCGCAGCGGCGGCGTCAACAAGTGATCGAGGGATTGCGCCGCATCGCGCTCGTCCGTCACGAGGACGAGCGCGGCTGGTTTACGGAGCTCGCGCGCGCGAGCGCGCTGCCGAAGCCGTTCTGCCAGGCGAACCTATCGTTCTCGCGCAAGGGCGTGATCCGCGGGCTGCACTACCACGAGCGCGGGCAGGACGACGTGTTCGTCTGCCTCGCCGGGACCGTGCGCGTCGTCGTTCTCGATCGCACCTCCGGCGAAACGTTCACGGAGGACATCGGCGACGACAACCCGGTCGCCGTCTACGTGCCGGGCCTGCACGCGCACGGCTACGAGGCTCTCACCGACGCGCTGTTCGCGTATCTCGTCACCGAGGAGTACGACCCGGCTGCGCCGGACGAGCACGGGATCCCCTGGGACGACGACCGCGTCCGTCATCTATGGAGTACGTCATCGCCGATTCTCTCCACGCGCGACGCATCCTCGTAACCGGCGCCGGCGGTCAGCTCGGCGCCGCGCTGCTCGAGGAGTTCCCGGACGCGCGCGGCCTGACGCGCGAGCAGTGGGACGTGACGCTCCCGCCGTTCTTCGAAGCCGACCTCGTGCTTCACGCCGCGGCGTGGACCGACGTCGACGGAGCCGAATCGGACCCGCAGGAGGCGGCGGCCGTCAACGTGGGCGGAACGCAGCACGTCGCCGAGCTCGGCGCCCCCTTCGTCTACTTCTCGACCGACTACGTCTTCGACGGCCGGAAGAACGAGCCGTACGTCGAGTCGGACGGCCCCAACCCGCTGTCCGTGTACGGGCGCACGAAGCTGCACGGCGAGGCGGCGGCCGGCGAGGAGGCCTGGATCGCGCGCTCGTCGTGGCTCTTCGGCTGGACCGGCCACAACTTCGTGCGCACGATGCTCGCTCTCGGCCGCGAGCGGGACGAGGTCGCCGTCGTCGACGACCAGCGTGGCTCTCCCACGTACGTCGGCCATCTCGCAGCAGCAGCGCGCGAGCTGCTCGCGCTGCCGTTCGGGGTCTGGCACGTCGCGGCGGACGGCGATTGCACGTGGGCGGAATTCGCGGAGGCGATCTTCGAGGAGGCCGGGATCGACTGTCGCGTCCGGCGGATCACGACGGCCGAGCTCGGCCGGCCGGCGCCGCGGCCCGCGTACTCGGTGCTCAGGAGCGAGCGGCCCGGCGTGCCGCAGCTCCCGTACTGGCGCGAGGGCCTTCGCGAATGTCTAGCTCGTCTTCTCCCAGACTGAGACGTGCTTCGTGCTTTCGGCGGTGAACGGCTCGCGGCCCCAGTCGCTCCACCGCTCGCGGAGCCGCATGCCGGCCATCCGCGCCATCAGGTCGAGCTCGCCGGGCGACACGGCTCGGAAGGGGACGGACATGCGCCGCCAGTCTCCGTCGCGGAGCGAGAAGTGGTGGGAGACGAGGCGCTGCGTGTCGAGGTCGTACTCGTCGACGCCGACGTGCGTGCTGCTCAGATCGAAGACCTCGAGCCGTCGGGTGTTCGGGACGCCCACCTCGACCACGAAGCAGCCGCCCGGCACGAGGTGCCGAGCGGCGTTTTCGAAGCAGGCGACCTGCGCATCCTGCGTGGTGAGGTTGTTGATCGAGTTGAAGACGATGTAGACGAGCGAGAAGGTCGCGCCGATCCGTGTCGTCGTCATGTCTCCGATCTCCACGGGGATGTCGGTCGACTTGTGTCTCAGCTGCGCGACCATGTCCGGCGAGAGGTCGATGCCGGCGACACGGACGCCACGCGCCGCCAACGGCAGCGCGATGCGGCCGGTGCCGATCGCCAGTTCGAGCGCGCCGCCGCTGCCGAGCGGCACGAGGAACTCCACCATCGGCCCGACCGGCATGTCGGCGGTGTTCTCGTCGTAGTGCTCGGCGACGGCGCCGGCGAACCAGTCCGTCATCCGGACCGCTTCAGCTTCCCGTGCTTCTTCGCATGCACCTCGCCACGGTGGAAGATCGCGAGGCCGAGCGGCGCCGCCGCGACCGCGATGATCAGCAACGGCCATACGTCCGCCCACACGAGCCCGGTCCCGCTGACGATCGACGCGCGGTCGCCGCGGATCGCGTACGTCGCCGGCGAGATCTTCGCGATCAGCTGCATCCAATGTGGCATCACCGACACCGGGTAGTAGACGCCGGAGACGACGAGCATCAGACCTTGCGCGACGAAGCCGAGCTGCGCGCCCTTCTCCGGCGAGATGAGCGGCAGCACCGACGTCATCATCCCGATGCCGATGAACGAGAGCGACGCGATCGCGAGGAGTGCGAAGGCGGCGCCGTAGTTTGCATGCGGAAGGTGGATGCCGAGGAAGAGCGCGACGGCGAAGAACAGGATCGTTGCGCGGATCAATCCGTACAGCACGGCGTACGCCCCCTGGCCGCCCAGGTGCATGACTCGCGAGATCGGCGCCATGAACGTGTACTCGATCGTCCCCTCCCAGCGCTCCCACGCGACCGTCTCCGTCATGAACTCGAAGATGATCCCGAGGAACGCCCAGATCACGGCACCGACGAGCAGCCGCGCGGCGAGCGTGTTCTCGGCGGCACGGCTGAGGTGCACGGACCGCGCGATGAACACGATCGTGAGCGTGTTAGCGATCGTCCAGAACATGAAGGCGACGTCCCACAGGAAGTAGCGCTTCGTCAGATAGACGTTTCGTTCGACGATGCCGCCGAGCCCGATCAGTTCGCTGCGCATCGTGGCTCCGATGGCACTCATCCGAACACCTCCCTGTACTCGTCGTCTTCGCCGTCGTGCTCTTCCTCGAATGCGCGGCCGGTCGCGGCGAAGAACGCCTCTTCGAGCGTCTCCACGCCGTACCGCCGTTTCACGTCCGCGACGGGCTCCAGGAACAGGAGCTCACCGCGATCGAGCAGGCCGACGCGATCGGCGAGCGCCTCCGCCTCCACCATGTCGTGCGTGCAGAGGAGGATCGTCGCGTCATGCGTTTGCCTGACCTCGCGCACGAAGTCCTGCACCTCGAGCTTCGAGCGCGGATCGAGCCCCGTCGTCGGCTCGTCGAGCAGCAGCAGGACCGGCGACGTCAGCAAGGCCCGCGCGAGCGCGACCTTCTGCTGCATGCCGCGCGAGAGGTTCTGCATCGACTCGCCCCGCCGGTCCGGCGGGAAGCCGACCTTTGCGAGAATCGCGGGAACGGCGGTCCGGGTGACCGAGGGCGGCATGCCGTAGAAGCGCGCCGCATACGAAAGATTCTCGTCCGCGGACATCTTCTTGAAGAAGCTCGCCTCGACCGACACACGGTTGACGAGCCGCCGGATCGTGCGGGCGTCGCGGACGACGTCGTTCCCGAACACGCGGGCCGAGCCGCCGTCGTCGATCAGCAATGTCGACAGCAAGCGGACCAGCGTCGACTTGCCCGACCCGTTCTGGCCGAGGATTGCGACGCACTCGCCGCGCGCGATCGTGAAGCTCACGTCCTTCAACGCCGGCATGCGGCGCCGGCGGCGCGAGAAGAGGCCGGCATCCTTCGTCCGTCGACGGAAGATCTTCGTCAGGTGCTCGACCTCGACGGCAGGAACGTCCCGGCGGACGGACGTGCTCAATGACTTGGATGCTGCAAGGACAGACATGTTGCTCCTTTGTGAAAACGAGAGCGGAACGGAGAACGGAAGACCGCCGGGACGGCGGTGCGCGGACCTAAAGGCCGCGCGGTCGCGTCGGGCTGCCGAGGCAACCCGCAGGGACCGTGTTCATCACGTTCAGGAACAACATCGCGTTGGAACGATAGGCGGTTAACCGCACAACGTCAAATTCACGCTGCGTGCAGCGGTTCGTCGTCGTCGTGATCGTCGTGCGCCTCGTCCGGCGGCGGACGGTAGTCGTCGAGCCACGCGACGATCTCGGGCTCGCGCAGCAGAAGCTCGACGACGTTCGACTCGCGCTCGTCGCTCATGCGTCCTCCTCGACGTCGTGGATGAAGAAGATCCCGTGTTGTGACTGGCCGGTGAGCTTCTTCAGGTCCGGGTACTCGACTATCTCCGGCGACTCGCGGATCCCCGCCATCACGTAGCGCACCGTTTCGTCCGTGTCGTTGCGGATCTCGTGCGCTCCGTCCCGGCCGGTGGGGAAGTGGACGACGTCGCCCTCGGCCAGCTGCCGCTCTCCTTCGATGGTGCGCAACGTCGGCCGTCCGCGCAGGACGATCAAGAGCTCTTCGGACCCGTGATGGAAATGGAAGATCGCGAAGTTGCCGTGTTCGAGCTCGTATAGGGATGCGCCGAGCGCCGGCCCGCTCGGGACGAGGCGCTTCGCCAGCCCGCCGCCGCCCGACCAGTCCTCGCCCTGCTCGCCCCACTCCTCGTCCCAGATGTTCATGGCGGGAGCCTCGCAGACAAAGAGGACACCTTCTGTCATGTATCTCTCGTAGGGTCCGCAAAATGCGTGCAACGCGTCTCGTCTCCCTGCTCCTCTTGTTGCAGACCCGCGGGCAGCTCACTGCGGCTGACATCGCCGAGCGCCTCGAGGTGTCCGTGCGCACGGTGCATCGAGACGTCGAGTCGCTTGCCGCCGCCGGCGTTCCGGTCGAGGCGTTGCGCGGGCCGGCGGGCGGCTACCGGCTCGCCGGCGGCTACCGAACGCGGCTGACCGGCCTGACGGGCGACGAGGCAGAGGCCCTGTTCGCGGCCGGGATGCCAGGCCCGGCGGCCGAGCTCGGTCTCGGGGGAGAGCTCGCCGCCGCCCGGCTGAAGCTGCTCGCCGCGCTCCCGTCCGAGCTGCAGGAGCGCGCAACGAGGGCGCAGCGCCTCTTCCACCTGGATGCACGCGGCTGGTTCCGGGCCGAGGACAGCGTTCCGCACCTGCCGGCGCTCGCGGCGGCCGTCTGGCGCGGCTGCCGGGTGAAGATCCGCTACCGCGAGGGCAACCGGGTCGTGCAGCGCACCGTCGACCCGCTCGGCCTCGTGCTCAAGGCTGGAGCCTGGTATCTCGTCGCGCACCGCGTCGCCGGCATGCGCGTCTATCGGGTCTCGCGTGTCGCGGCGGTGCGGGCGCTCGACGACCCATGCGAGCGGCCGGCGGGATTCGAGCTCTCGGCGTACTGGGCGGAGTGGTCGCGCGCGTTCGAGGACAGCCGTCTGCGGATCGAGGTGACGGTGCGCGGCGCGAAGGGGATCCGAACAATGACGTTCGAGAACGCAGGCGAAGCGCATCGCGAGCTGCTCCGCTTCGGGCCCGACATCGAGGTGCTCGAGCCGCCGGAGCTGCGGACGCGCATCGCTGCGACTGCTCGCGAAGTCGCCGCGTTGTACGTTCTTTAAGGTACGGGTGGAGATCAATGCCGTCGCTCTCGACCTACGCTGTGTTCCTCGGCACGGCCGTCGCGCTGCTGCTTCTCCCCGGCCCTGCCGTCCTGTACGTCGTCACGCGCAGCATCGAGATGGGCCGGAGTGGCGGCATCGCCTCCGTCGCCGGCATCACCACCGGGACCTTCGTCCACGTCGGGCTCGCGACCGCGGGGCTGTCGTCGCTGATCCTCGCGTCGAAGGCCGCCTTCGACGGGGTCAAGTACGTCGGCGCCGCGTATCTCATTTTCCTCGGCGTCCGCCGGCTGCTCACGAAGGCCGAGGACCGGGTGGAGGAGGACGGCCCCCCGCGCACCCGCCGGCGCGCCTACATGCAGGGCATCGTCGTGAACCTGACCAACCCGAAGACGATCGTCTTCATCTTCGCCTTCATCCCGCAGTTCGTCGACCCGAATGCGCGACACGTCTGGCTCCAGGTTCTCGTCCTCGGCGCCAGCTTCGCCTGCCTCGGCTTCCTCAGCGACAGCGCCTACGCGCTCACCGCCGGCGCAGTGGCCGACCGGCTGCGCGGCTCGCGCAAGATTGCGCGCTTCGAGCGCTGGTTCGGCGGCTCGATCCTGATCGGCCTCGGGATCGCCGCGGCCGCCTGGACGCCCAGCCGCTCGCGCTAGAGGCGGTACCGGATGTGCGTAGCGCGCGGCGCTGCGATCACACGCTCGACTTCGAGACGCGCCGGGTCGAGGCCCTCGAGCAGGCGGCGGCCGTCGCCGAGGAAGATCGGCACGACATGGAGGTCGAGCACGTCGACGAGGCCGGCGCGGATGCATTGCTGAATGACGTCGGCGCCGCCCGAGACGTGGACGCCCTTGGCGCCGGCCGCCGCTCTCGCTTGCTCGACCGCCGCCTCGACGCCCTCGGTCACGAACGTGAAGGTCGTCTCGCCGAGCACGAGCTGCTGGCGTGCGTGATGCGTCACGACGAAGACGGGCTTGCGGAACGGCGGCTCGTCGCCCCACCAGCCGTTCGCATTCGGATCGCTTTCCCACGGCCCGTCGCCGCTGCTGAACATCTTCCGGCCCATGACCACGGCGCCTGCAGCCTGCGCCTCCTCGACGAGCTCCGAGTCGACGTCGATCTCCCCGCCCTCGAGCCCGTGCGGCTTCCGCCAGGCGGCCAGGCGGAACACCCATTCGTGCAAGTCCATCCCGCCCTGTCCGAGCGGATCCTCGAGCGAGGGAGCCGGCCCGGCCCCGAAGCCGTCGAGTGAAACGGACATCTCGGCAACGACCATGGCGTGACCCTAGCCGTCCGGTCCGCTAAGGTCACGACGGGTGCTCGCCGAGGAAGGCGGACGCCGAGGCAATGGAGCCTCACGACTCTCGGAGTCGTGGGGCTTTTTTCATGGTCCGAGAGGAGGAGCGACGATGACCAAGTTCAAGCTCGAGTACATGTGGCTCGACGGATACGAGCCAACGCCCAACCTTCGCAGCAAGACGAAGATCGCTGCGTTCGCGGAGACGCCGACGCTCGCGGAGCTGCCGCTCTGGAACTTCGACGGGAGCTCGACGCGGCAGGCTGAGGGCTCGAGCTCGGACTGCTTCCTGCAGCCGGTCGCCGTCTTCCCCGACCCGGCACGCGAGACCGCGCTGCTCGTCATGTGCGAGGTGCTGCTCCCGGACGGGACGCTGCACCCGTCCAACGCGCGCGGCACGATCCCGGACGACCCCGGCGCGTGGTTCGGCTTCGAGCAGGAGTACTTCCTCTACCGCGACGGCGCCCCGCTCGGGTTCCCGAAAGAGGGCTTCCCCGCCCCGCAGGGCGAGTACTACACCGGCGTCGGCTACAAGAACGTCGGCGACATCGCACGCCAGATCGTCGAGGAGCACATCGACCTCTGCCTCCAGGCGGGAATCAACCTCGAGGGGATCAACGCCGAAGTCGCCAAGGGCCAGTGGGAGTTCCAGATCTTCGGCAAGGGCTCGAAGCGCGCTGCCGACGAGCTCTGGGTCGCGCGGTACCTGCTCATGCGGCTCTGCGAGCAGTACGGCGTCGACATCAATTGGCACTGCAAGCCGCTCGGCGCTGAGCTCGACTGGAATGGCTCCGGGCTCCATACGAACTTCTCGACGACGCACATGCGCGACGTCGGTGGCGAGGAGTATTTCGAGTCGCTGATGGCGGCGTTCGACGCCTACAAGGACGACCACATCGCCGTCTACGGCCCCGACAACCATTTGCGCCTCACCGGCCTGCATGAGACGCAGTCGATGGACAAGTTCAACTACGGCGTGGCCGACCGTGGAGCGTCGATTCGCGTTCCGCACAGCTTCGTCGGAGACGGCTATCGCGGCTATCTCGAGGACCGTCGGCCGAACTCGCTCGGCGACCCGTACCGCATCGCGGGGAGGATCCTCCAGACGATCGAGACGGTGCCGACCTTTGCCGAGGAGGCTGCGGTGGACGAGGAGGCTGTGGCGGCGTAGCGGCCATGCAGATCCGGGCGCTCGACGAGTCGGACTGGCCGCACGTCTCACGCGTCTACGCCGAAGGCATTGCCACCGGGAAGGCGACCTTCGAGGTCGAGCCGCCGGCGTGGGAGCAATGGGATGCCGCGCATCCGTCGCTGCGGCTCGTCGCGGTCGACGACGGTGCCGTCTTGGGCTGGGCCGCGCTCTCGCCGTACTCGGACCGGCGCTGCTATCGCGGCGTCGGCGAGGAGAGCGTGTACGTGTCGGAGTCGGCGCGCGGCAAAGGCGTCGGCCGCGCGCTGCTCGGCGAGCTGATCGCGCGCGCGGAGGCGCACGGCTACTGGACGCTGCTCGCCGGCGTCTTCCCCGAGAACGAGGCGAGTCTTTCACTGCACGCATCGCTCGGTTTCCGGATCGTCGGTCGGCACGAAGGCCTCGGGGAACGCGATGGCGAGTGGCGGGACGTCCTTCTCCTCGAGTACCGCTCTACCACCAGTCGCTGACCATCTCGGCGTCGTTGCCTTCGCCGATCGGCCCGCCGACCGCCAGGAACGCGATGCCGTCCGCGCCGGCCTCGATCGCGCGCATCGTCTCCGGGTCGACACGCAGGGCGTCCCACTGGCCCAGCTCGACGATCTCCTCGTCGAGCTTCGCGCGGCCGCTGCCGGAGAGCACGATGTAGATCTCCTCCTGTGCGGCATGCGTGTGTCCGAACGGCATGCGCACGTTCGGCTGCAGGCGCTGGTAGCTGAGCGCGACCTGCCTGGACTCGAGTGCTTTGCGCGCGAACCGCGCTTCGACGTCGGGCGACATCCCGAAGGCCGGCGCCGAGTCGTCGACTTCCTTCACGTTGCGGAGTGTGTATCCCATCAGCCGACGTATACCGGAGTCCCAAGCGGAACGAGCGGATACAGCGCTTCGACATCCGCGATGCGCATCCGGACGCATCCATGCGATGCCGCGTGACCGATCGACCACGTCTCGTCGGTGCCGTGGATGCCGGCGCCGTCCCAGAAGCCCATCCAGCGCGCCTTGATCGGATCGGCCGGGCCGGGCGGGATGACATGCCCGGCCAGCGATCCGGCCCACGCGCTGTTCGGCACGTGCCACGCCGGGTTCACCTGCTTGTCGTTGATGCGATACAGGCCGGCCGGGGTCTCGAGACCCGCCTGTCCCACCGCGATCGGATACGTCTTCGCCAGGCGCAGGTCGCGGAACAGCCGCAGGGTGAAGGTCTCGCGGTCGACGAGGATGAAGGCCGGATACCGCCGAGGAAGTGTCGCCGCCGTCCAGCGTGGCTCGACGGTTCGTGTGGGGACGGCGAGCGTGCGCGGACCGGTCGAGCGGAGGAGCGCGGCCGCGAGCTCGGCGCGGAGCGCGGGCTGGTCGACTGCGATTCCGGTCTTCTCCGGGACGACATGCAGGCTCGCCGCCGAGGCGACGACATGGGCGGCCAGTGCCGGATGATCGACGACGAGGGCGACGTTCGCGACCGTGCGTGCGAGCACCGCACGCGAGAGCGTCGCCCGCAGAGCGATCGATGTGTCGGTTCGGCGACCCTCGAGGTCGCGCAGGAATCGGTGCGCGAGTCCGCCGCCTCGGCTTGCATCGAGAGCGAGAGACACCATGCCGCCGACATCGACGTGTAGTCCTGCGCGGGCGGGGTCGACGACGAACGAGTGGCTTCCGGCTGTGAGCCGCAGGGGGCGGGCGAGCCGGTCGACGATGCGCCGCCGGAGCAGGGCGCGCGCCGCGTCCGCGTGCAGCCCGCCGACGTCGACGCCGGCGACCGTGACGCCTGCGGCGAGCACGTCGGCGCGGCCGCTCTCCCAGAAGTAGGCGTACGCGCCTCCGGCCGTCAGTGCCACCGCTGCGACCGCGAGCACGATCCCCGTCAGGACGAGAAGCCGCCTGCGCATGTATGCCCGTTGTACCCGCTCGCCTGAGCAGAAACAATCCCGGGATGCGGTACCAGTTCGTCGACTGTCGCTGGGAGCTGGGTGCGCCCGAGCGCGGGCGGGAGCTCTACGCCGCCGGCCACATCCCCGGCGCGTCATTCCTCGACCTCGACGAGGACCTGGCCGATCTCTCCGTTGCGGGCCAGGGACGGCATCCGCTTCCCTCCGCCGAGCGGTTCGCCGAGTCCGCGTCGCGAGCGGGGATCGGCCCCCGCGTGTTCGTCGTCGCCTACGGGAACATGGGCGGCGCCGAGCGGCTCTGGTGGCTGCTGCGCCACTTCGGGCACGACGACTGCGCCGTGCTGATCGGCGGTGTCGACGCCTGGGCCGGCCCGCTTGCGACCGGTGAGGAGCCGACTGAGCCGGCCGAGTTCGTCCCGCGTGAACGTTCAGGCGACACGATCGCGGCCGAGGAGCTGGCGCGACGGCTCGCCGACCCCGAGCTAGCGCTCGTCGACGCGCGCGCCCCCGCGCGCTGGCGCGGGGAGCCGAACCCGGTGGACGCGAAGCCGGGCCGCATTCCCGGCGCGAGCAACGCTCCGTGGAACGAGCCGCGGCTGGAGCTCCCGCCGGGCGAGCTCGTCGTCTATTGCGGTTCGGGCATCACCGCGTGCGTCGTGCTGCATCGCGCGTTCCTGCGCGGTCGCGAAGGCGTGCTCTACCCCGGGTCGTGGAGCGACTGGTCGACGCGCCCGTTGCCCAGCGAACGGAGCTAGTTCAGCCCGTAGGTGACCGTGACGGTCGCCTGTATCTGCTGCGTGCCCGCCTCGATCGGCGTCGAGCTCTTGGCCGCCGCGCCGACAGCGAACGGCAACGGTGACGAGCCGCCGCCCTCGACGATGGCCGTGACCGCGCCGAGGTTCCGCCCTGCGGCGTCGGCGAGCGCCTGCGCTTTCGTCTTCGCCTGCGCGACGGCGGCCTTCAGCGCATCGTTGTAGAGCGAGTCCTGCGACGACACCGTGAGCGACGGCCCCGAGACGCCGTTCGCGCCGGCGCCGACAGCTGCGTCGACGATCGCGCCCGCCTTTGCGATGGCGAGCTTCGTGACGTCGATCGTGTCGGAGGCCGTGTACCCGACGACGCTCGTCCCGTCGTTCGACATGACCGGGTCGAGGGACACCTGCTCCGTCTGGATGTCGGCCTGCGGCACGCCGGCCCCTTCGACGGCGGTGATGACCGCCTTCGTGGCGGTGCCGTTGCGCGAGAGCGCTCCGTCCGCGGTCGTGCCCTTCGTCTGCACGGTGAAGTCGAACTCCGCCTGGTCGGGCACGGCAGTGACAGTGCCCATCCCGTCGACCGTGACCGTGTCGCCGGTGGCGGCGGCCGACGTGGTGGCTGCGTCGGCGCCTCCGGCGAGGAGCGCGAGGGCTATTGCGAGGGTGACGAGAAGTCTCATACCAGGCATACGGTGCCGGGCACCTCGGATGTCACATCCGCTACGCCGCGGCTGTGGCCGTGCCGAGCTCGCCGAGGTACTGCGTCCAGCCGTGGGGGATGCGCGGCGCCGCCAACTTGATGAAGAGCACCGGCTGCGGCGGGCGCGGAGGCGTCCGCAGCTCCATCCCGGCCTGCTCCAGCGTTCGGTCGCCCTTCCGTAAGTTGCACGGTGCGCAGGCGGTGACGACGTTCTCCCACACGGACTCCCCGCCCTTCGAGCGGGGGACGACGTGGTCGAGCGTCAGCCGGCCCCCCGGGGTGCCGCAGTAGACGCAGCGCCAGCCGTCACGGGCGAACAGCGCCCGCCGCGAGATCTTCCGCTGGATTGCCCGCGGGACGCGGACGTAGGTGACGAGCCGGATCACGTGCGGACGGATGAAGCTGCCCGTCGCCGACCGGAGCGGCTGGTCGAGATGCTCGATCACCTCGGCCTTCCCCTTGTAGACGAGAACGTGCGCCCGCCGAACCGTGCAGACGTTCAACGGCTCGTAACTCGCGTTCAGGACGAGGACAT
Source organism: uncultured Actinomycetes bacterium (assembly GCA_963744355.1). GTDB lineage: Bacteria > Actinomycetota > Thermoleophilia > Gaiellales > Gaiellaceae > Palsa-739. The sequence continues at coordinate 823,256 of CAVUTE010000001.1, read as the reverse complement.
GCCCCATTTTCCTGGGCAGAAAGGTACCAGCGAGGCCCGACTACGAAGCCATTGCCCGCTCGACCGCCTCCAACTCCTCCGGGGAGAGGGCCACGGACGAGCGGCCGTGTTCGACTTCCTTGACGTAGATCCGCGCATAGTCGCGGCCCTGGATGGCGGTTACGACGATGCCGCTGCGCGCCGAATCCAGGAGCGCGAATGACGACGACTGGTGCCCGCCGCTGCCCTCGTATGCGTCGTAGCGGACGATCGCGGTCCGCGAGACGCTGTCGTCGACGCGCCGGTCGACGCGGGCCAGGCCGGCCGCGATCTCGTCGATCGCGCGGTGCAGATCGTCGATGCGGCTCTGGAGCGAGACGGCGAAGTCGACCAGGTCGGCTTTCCCGCCGCCCAGCAGGACGTGCTGTGCACGGCGGACGCGTCGCAGCGAGGCGAAGTACAAGACGCCGAGCAGGACGGCGACGGCCGCAGCCGCGGCTGCACCGATCGCGATCCACGCTGCGACGGAGCTGCTGACGTGCATCAGCCGAGCGTGAAGAAGACCGTGTAGGTGGCGGTGTTGTTCGAGACGTTCGTCTCTCCCGGCACCGGTGCGACGTCGACCTTCACGGTCGCCCTGTTCCCGAATGCAGCCGTCGGGAGGTTGAAGTTTCCGAACGACACGGTCCGTTGCGTCTTCGACGCGATGGTTTGAATCGTCTGCGTTCGCTTGATCGTCGCGCTCCCCGCGGTGATCGTCAGATGCACGACGACGCCGTTCTCCTGGAAGTTGCCGGAGTCCTCGACGGTGGCCGCGAACGCGAGGCCGGCCGAGACCTTCACCGTCGTGGCGGTCGAGGTCGACAGCGCGGTCGCGCCGGGGTTGGCGACGACGGAGACGAGCTGTGACCCGTGCAGGCCGCTCGGCGTCCCGCCGGTCGAGGCGCCCTTCAAATGGTCGAGGAGCACGCCGAACGACCGCGCGCTCACGAGCTCCGTGTTCGGGACGAACGCCGACTTCGGGATGACGACGCCGGTGATCCCCTCCGTCTTCAGCTGCTGCGTAGCGGGCAGCCGGTACAGCTGCTCCCACACGACGTCGCTCGCGGTCAGCAGCTCCGCCTGCGCCGCGAGCCCGTCGATGGCGGCGTTCGTCGACGCCGCACTCTTCGAGTTCCAGCCGGCGACGACGTCACCGAGCGCTGCAAGTCCCTTCGCGCGCAACTCGATCGCGTCCACGAGCCGCTCGTGGATCTGCCGCAGCGGACCGGGCGGATGGATCTGCTGCGCCTGGTCGTACTCCTGCTGTTCCTGTTGCGCGTACTGCTGCAGGCTCGATTCGAGGTCGGCCTGCTTCAGAACGGACGAGCCGAGCTTGGCGGCGAACTCCCGTCCGAGCGCGTTCGAGCTTGCGGCCACCGTTCGCACCCTCGTCGCGTACGAGGCGTACTGGTCGTGCGTGCTCTTGCCCTGGCAGGCGCCGACCCAGAAGACGAACGCGACGACGATCGCGATCGCGATCGCGATCAGGCCGACGAGGCGCGCGAGCGGGACGAGGCCCGTGGGCGGCGCCGGGGGACGCGGAGGGCCGGACCGTTCGCGCCGTGGACGGCGGCGCGGCCGGGGGGCCTCCTCCGTCTCCGGCTCGTCGAAGAAGTCGAACTCGATGTTCTCGTCGTCGAATGTCGTCATGCGGTCGGGCCAGACTGTAACGCGGCCCTCTGTTGGAGAGGAAATCCGCCTCCTGCCGCCAACCTGACTGAACCGATGTCCAACGGTGCGCTCGCTCTCCAGCAAAGCGAGCCCGTCCTCGGTCGCTACCGGCCGATTCGGCCGCTCGGGAGCGGCGGGTCGGGCTCCGTGTGGCTTGCCCGCGACGAGCGGACGGGCCTCGACGTCGCCCTGAAGATCGTCGCCCGCGAGGGCAAGGCAGCGGCCAGAGCCGAGCGCGAGGCCTCCGCGGCGGCGAGGCTGCGCCATCCCAGCTGCCTCCGCGCGTACGCCTTCGCCCGCGACGCGCGCCACGTCTACATCGCCTACGAGTACATCCCGGGCTGTACCTTCCGCGAGGCGCTTCGGGCGGGTGAGCTCGATGACGCCGGCGCCATCGAGGCGTGCGCTCAGGTGTCGGAGGGGCTCGCGCACGCGCACCGCGCGGGGATCCTCCATCGCGACGTGAAGCCGTCGAACGTTCTGCTCGCCGAAGGCGATCGCATCTCGGCGCGGCTGCTCGACTTCGGCCTGGCGCGGATGGCGGAGGCCGAGACGCTGACGGCGCAGGGAGACGTGCCCGGCACGCTTGCGTACATCTCGCCGGAGCGGCTCGCGGGCGACGATGCCACGGAGGCGGCCGACGTTTGGGCGGTGGGCGTGATGTTGTGGGAGTCACTCTCCGGCCGGCACCCGTTCTGGCAGACGTCGATGCTCGACACGGCCCGCGCGATCGAGGCGGGGGCGCCGTCGCTGGGGACGCTCCGCCCTGATCTGCCGAAGCCGCTCATCCAGCTCGTCGACCGGGCGCTGTCGCCGTCGCCGTCGCGGCGCCCCTCCGCCGCAGCACTCGCCGACGCGCTTCGGGGAGCCTCCGTCCACCGCCGGCCCAAGCGGGCGCGGGCTCTCGGTCTCTCGGTGCCGGAGGAGGCGGGTCGCGCCGGGGCCGCCGCGCTCGCTGCCGCGTTCGCCGCCTGGACCGCTGTCGCTTTCCCCTTCTACCCGCACGGCTGGGCGGTAGGCCTCGCTCTTCTCGCCGCTGCCGTCACCGCGTTTCGCCCTCGCGCCGGGCTCGCCGTCGCGCTGGCCGTGCCCGTGCTCCCGCTGGGGAACATCTCGTTCGGCCTCGCGCTCCTGTACGGGGCGCTCGCCCTCGGGTGGCTCGTCCTATGCTGGCGCGAGCCTCGTGGCGGTCTCCTGTTCGCGCTCGGCCCGCTGCTCGTGCCGTTGAGCGCGCTCGGCCTCGTTCCGCTCGCAGCGGCGACGCTTCGCGCCGGACCACGCCGCGCCGCCCAGGCCGGGCTGGCCGTTCTCATCGCTGCGCTTGTCGCCGGGATGCGGCACGCGACGCTTCCGCTCGTCGGTTCCGCGCCGCCGCTCGGCCTCGGGATCGCGGGCGCGCGCGATCCGCTCGACGTCGCCGGGTCGCTCGCCCGCGCCGCGGCCGCCCATCCGGGCCTGCTCGTCGAGGCGGTCGTCTTCGCCGCGGTCGCCCTCGCGCTCCCCTTCGCCCACGCTCGCGGCCGCTGGGGCGCCGTCGTGCTCGCGGGCGCCATGCTCATTGCCACCGTCGTCGCGGTGCCGTCGGCCCCGGCCGCCTCCCTCGCCGCCGCCGCCTGGCTGACCGCTGCCGCAGTGGCGTTGCGGGCCAGGCGCGCGTAATCCCGGGGGCGTAGGGGTACCCTCAGCCGCGCAATGGTGCTGCGGTCGATCGAGCAGAAGATCGAGGCTCTCTTCGAGGGTGTCTTCGGCCGCGCCTTCCGGACGAACGTCCAGCCCGTCGAGCTCGCACGCAAGCTCGCGAAGGAGATGGACGAGCATCGCGTCGTCTCGGTGTCGCGCGTCTACGTTCCGAACGAGTACACGGTCTATCTGTCGTCCGGCGACCGCGAACAGTTCGAGGGCTACGAGAACTCGTTGCAGTCGGAGCTCGAGGAGTATCTCGGTGAGCATGCGCGGCGTGAGAGCTATGCGCTCTTGACGCCGCCGCGTGTCGGGCTCGAGACCGACGAAGACCTCGCGTTGGGCGAGTTCGGCATCGCCACGCGGATGGTGCAGCCGCGGCACGGCACGCGTAGCGACGAGCCGGAGGAGCAGGTCGAGTCGGGCGCGACGATGATCTACAAGCACCCGGTCCCGGATGCGGCGGAGGCCGCCTCGCCGGACGATCCCGGTCTGGAGCGGGAGGTCGGCGTGCTGTCGTGGGACGGGCAGCGCCTCCGCGTCGACAAGCGCCGCGTCGTGCTCGGGCGCTCGCGCGAGTGCGACATCCAGATCGAGGACGCGAATGTGTCCCGCCGCCACGCGGAGCTGCGGCAGGAGGGCACGAGCTTCTGGATCGTCGACCTGGACTCGACCAACGGCGTCGAGGTGAACGGCCGGCGCGTACAGCGCGCAAAGCTCGATCCAGGCGACACGTTCACGGTCGGATCGACCGAGGTGACGTTCTCGACGGAGCGCGAATGACGCTGGCGAGCACGCGGCTCGAAGAAGTCCTGCTTGCACTCAAGATCGCGTTCTTGGTCCTGCTCTACGCGCTCATCTGGCGCATCATCCGCACCGTCTCGCGCGACATGCGCGTCGCGCCTGCGCAGGAGAGCTTCATCATGGCGCCCGTCTCTGCCGGGCCTGCTCCGCCTGCCGCAGGCGGAAGGCTCGTGGTGCAAGAGAGCCCCGTGCTCGAGAAAGGCGACGAATACTCCGTCGACTCTGCGCCGCTCACGATCGGGCGCGGTGGGAAGAACGACGTCGCCATCGACGGCGACGAGTTCGCATCGGCGCGCCACGTTCGCTTCGAGCCGCGCCGCGACGGCGTCTGGGTGGTGGACCTGGGCTCGACGAACGGCACGTACGTGAACGGCGTCCGGATGCAGGGCGCACAGCGGCTGGCGCCGGGCGACGTGATCCGCGTCGGCGAGACCGATCTGAGGTTCGATCCGTGACCGTCGTCGGCGCCTACGCAGCCAAGACGGACACCGGCCGGAAGCGCCGCCGCAACGAGGATGCGTTCGTCCTCGCGCCGCCGCTCTTCGCCGTCGCCGACGGCATGGGTGGCGCGCAGGCCGGCGAAGTGGCCTCGAAGCTCGCGGCTGCCGCGCTCGAGGACACCGACCCCGGGCGCCTCACCGGGCCGGAGCGCGTCGCGTCACTCATCCAGGAGGCGAACCGGCGCGTGCACGAGCGGTCGAGCGTCGATCCCGCCACCTCGGGGATGGGAACGACCATGACCGTTGCGCTCGTCGAGAACGACGGCGTGGTGATCGGCCACGTCGGCGACTCCCGCGCCTACCTCGTGCGTGGCAAGGAGATCGAGCAGATCACCGAGGACCACTCCCTCGTGAACGAGTTGCTGAAGACCGGCAAGCTCTCGCTGGAGGAGGCGGAGACGCACCCGCAGCGGTCGGTGATCACGCGGGCGGTCGGCACCGATCCGGACGTCGACGTCGACTCGTTCATCGTCGACACGCAGGACGGCGACGTGTTCCTCATCTGCTCCGACGGTCTCACCGACATGGTCGACGACGAGCACATCCTCGCTACCGTCGAGCGGTATCGCGGCAATCTCGAGAGCCTGACGAAGCAGCTCGTCACCGCCGCGAACCGAGGGGGCGGAGAGGACAACATCACCGTCGTCGCGTTCTCCATCGGCAAGCTCGACAGCGGCGCCGATCTCGGCGACACCGCGACGATGGAAGCGGTCTCTCCTCCCGTCGACGAAAAGACGACGGAGAACGTCGTCGTGCCTACGCACGAGGCCGCAGCACCTACGGGGCCCTCGGCTGTACGCGTGCGCGTCGTCCTCGCCACGCTCGTGCTGCTCGCGATCGTCGTCTCGCTCCTGCTCTGGGGGCTGATGCACTGACGCTGAGCGCCCGGAATCGCGAGCTGTTCTATCTCATCGTCGTCGGCGTGCTGACCGCCATCGGCTTCGCGAGTGTCTACATCTCGCGCAAGTCGCACATCTCGCCCGCGTCGCTCACCTACGCGCTCTTCTTCTTCGCGCTCTATCTCGCCGCGCATGTCGTTGCGCGCTTCACCGTCCCGAACGCGGATCCGTACCTGCTCCCGCTCGCAGGGCTGCTGACGGCGATCGGGCTGACGGAGATCTACCGGCTCGGACCGTCGAACGCGTTCAAGCAGGGCCTCTGGGTCGTCATCGGCGTCGTCGTCTTCGCGCTCGTGATCATCGCGCTGCGTCGGGACTACCGGCTGCTCGAGAACTACAAGTACCTCTTCGGCCTGAGCGCGATCGGCCTCCTGTTCATGCCGCTGCTGCCGGGCATCGGGCAGACGGTGAACGGCTCCCGCCTCTGGATCCATGCCGGTGGCTTCCAGTTCCAGCCGGGTGAGCTCGGGAAGCTGGCCCTCATCGTCTTCCTCGCCGCGTATCTGCGCGAGAAGCGTGAGGTTCTCGCGCAGGGCCGCGTCAAGGACTGGGGGCCGCTGCTCGTCATCTGGGGCAGCGCGATGCTCGTTCTCTTCGCCACCGGTGACCTCGGCAGCGCGCTTCTCTACTACGGCATCTTCCTCGCCATCCTCTACGCCGCGACCGCCCGGCTGAAGTTCGTCGCGGCATTCATCGGGCTCTTCCTCGTCGGCTCCGCAGCGGTGTACGAGGGCACACCGCATGTCCGCGAACGCGTGACCAACTGGCTGCACCCGTGGACGACGCAGAAGGTGTACTGCGCCCTCAACGGGCACTACACGCTCCGCCAGGACTGCGCGAGCTACCAGATGGTGCAGTCGCTGTACTCGATCGCGCACGGCGGATACGGCGGGACGGGGCTCGGCTCCGGCGTCTTTCAGAACGCACAGGGCGCGCCGCTGATCCCGTACCTGAGCACGGACTTCATCTACTCCGCGGTGGCGCAGGAACTCGGGCTCGTCGGGGCGGCGGCACTCCTCCTCATCTACATGGTCTTTGTGCTGCGCGGCTTCCGTGTCTCGCTCGCGGCCAACGACGGGTTCTCGAAGCTGCTCGCTGCTGGGCTCACGTTCGGCTTCGCGCTGCAGACGTTCGTCATCGTCGGCGGGATCCTCCGCGTCATCCCGCTGACGGGAATCACGCTTCCGTTCGTCTCGTACGGAGGATCGAGTGTGATCTCGAACTTCATCGTCGTCGCAGGGTTGATGCTCGTCTCCGATCGGGCGAACGCGTGAACAACCAGCTCAATCGCCTCGCGCTCGTCGCCGTGATCATGCTCGCGTCGCTTATCGTCGCGACGACGTACTGGCAGTCCTGGGCCGCTGGATCGCTGGCCGCGAAGCAGGACAACGCCATCGAGCTCGTGTCGCAGTTCGAGGTCTCGCGCGGTCTCATCCTCGCCGCGAACGGCACCACCGTGCTCGCGGCGAACCGCAAGCTGAAGCGGAACGGCCAGTCGTTCTACTTCCGCCGCTACCCGTCGCACGGGCTCGCCGCTCAGACGATCGGCTACTCCACCTCGGCGCTCTCGCAGACCGGTCTCGAGCTCTCGCTCGACGACTACCTCACCGGAGCGACGACGAACCTCAGCAACGCGATCCAACGCACGCTCGACCGGCTCGGTGGCGGCACCGTCTACGGCGACAACGTCGTACTCACGATCAACGCCGGCGCGCAGCGGCTTGCGCAGCAGCTGCTCGGCGACCGCTGCGGCGCCGTCGTGGCGATGAATCCGACCACCGGCGCGATCTACGTCATGGCGTCGTCGCCCACGTACGACTCCAACCTCATCAATGAGCCGGGCGGCTACGCGAAGGTGCTGAAGACGAAGGGCACCTGCGGCGACTCGTCGGCGCTGCTGAACCGCGCCACCGACGGCCTGTTCACGCCGGGCTCGACGTTCAAGATGGTCACCGCCGCGGCTGCCCTTGACAGCGGCGCGTTCACGCCGACATCGGGCTTCAACGACCCTGGGTATTGCGTCGAGTACGGCAAGCACGTCTCGAACGCGGACAACCCGGACCAGCGGGGGGCGGAGGCATACGGCCACGTGACGCTCGCGCAAGGCTTCGAGCACTCGATCAACTCCGTGTTCTGCAACGTCGGCAAGCAGATCGGGGGAGAGGAGATCCTGAAGTACGCAAAGCGCTTCGGCTTCTACTCGACGCCACCTCTCGAGACGCCCGCGAACCAACGCGTACCGAGCGGGCTGTACAAGAACTTCAAGCTCTGGGACCCGAAGAGCGAGTCCGACATCGATCCGGGACGCCTCGCTTTCGGCCAGTTCAACATGGTGGCGACGCCGCTGCAGATGCTCATGGTCGGCGCGACGATCGCGAACGGCGGCGTCGTCCCCAGGCCGTACATCGTGGACAAGATCCTCGGCCACGACGGGTCGGTCGTCAGCCGTACGAGGGCGTCGACCCTCGGGCGTGCGATCAAGCCGGAGACGGCCGCCGAGCTGAACCAGATGATGGTGTCCGTCGTCCAGGGCGGGACCGGCACCGCCGCGCAGATTCCGGGCATCCAGGTGGCCGGCAAGACGGGCACCGCCGAGACCGGGGTGAATAACGTCTACACCGCGTGGTTCGTCAGCTTCGCCCCGGCGGACAACCCACAGGTCGCCGTCGCCGTCGTGCTCGAGAAGCAGCTGAACGGGTTCGGCGGCGCGGTCTCCGCCCCGATCGCGAAGGCGATCATGGAAAAGCTCCTGCACCGCTGAAGTGGCATCTACCCTGTAACAGCCCCGTGGCCGTCTCCGACTCGCTCATCGGCACGCTCTTCGACGGGCGCTATCAGATCCTGCGGAAGCTGGGCGCGGGCGGGATGGCGAACGTCTACCTCGCCGAGGACCAGGAGCTCGGCCGCCGGGTGGCGATCAAGATCCTCAACGACCGGCACGCGAACGACGAGCAGTTCGTCGAGCGCTTTCGCCGCGAGGCCAAGAACGCGGCCGCGCTCTCGCATCCGAACATCGTCTCGATCTACGACCGTGGCGAGGCCGAGGGCACCTACTACATCGCGATGGAGTACCTCGACGGCCGGTCGCTGAAGGAGCTGATCCTCTCCCGCGGCGACGCGCCGATCGCAGTGGTGGTCGAATACACGCGGCAGATCCTCGATGCGCTGCGCTTCGCGCACCGGCACGGGATCGTGCATCGGGACATCAAGCCGCACAACGTGCTCGTGGACGGCGAGGGCCGCGTCAAGGTCACGGACTTCGGTATCGCGCGCGCCGGCGCGAGTCAGATGACGGAGGCCGGTTCGATCGTCGGGACGGCGCAGTACCTCTCGCCGGAACAGGCGCGCGGCGGCGACGTCGACCAGCGCTCCGATCTGTACTCGCTCGGTGTGCTCATGTACGAGCTGCTCACCGGCGAGGTGCCGTTCTCCGGTGACACGCCCGTCGAGATCGCGATGAAGCACCTCTCTCGGACGCCGGCCCCGCCGTCGACGATACGGCGCGACATTCCGCGTGAGCTCGACATGGTCGTCATGCGGTCGCTCGCGAAGGATCCCGACGATCGCTACCAGAACGCCGAGGAGATGGCGGCCGACCTCGACCGTGTCGCGCGCGGCGTCGGCGTCGCCCCCGAGACGGAAGAGACGGCGACGCAGATCATGCGCTCGCCCATGGCGGGGCCGCTCGCGGCGACGGCGGCGACGATGATCACGCCGCCCCGGCGAGCGGGAGGCGCGGTTTCGCCGCCTCTGCCGCCGTCCGCCTACTACGACCTGGACGAGCCGATCCACCGCCGGCCCGTCTGGCCGTGGGTCGCCGCACTCCTGTTCGTCATCGGCGCCGGCGTGGGCGGCTGGTTCCTCTACCACCAGATCTCGAACAAGCTCTCGTCCTCGACGCCGGTCGCGGTGAGCAACTATGTGAACGAGACGGAGCAGCTCGCGACGCAGAACATCCAGGCCGACGGCTTCAACCCGGTGGTGAAACACCACGCGAGCCTGACAACGCCGAACAACTTGGTGTATCAGCAGGATCCGCCGGCCGGTCACAGGCAGCCGAAGGGGAACGACGTCATCATCCTGGTGTCGACCGGGAAGCCGAAGGTGGCCGTGCCGACGCTGAAGGGCCTGAAGTCGGAGGACGCGATCAAGGCGCTGAAGGCCGTGCACCTCGTGCCGGACGTGCACGAGGTCCAGTCGACGACGCCCGCGGACGTAGTGACCGCGTCCGATCCGAAGGTGGGGACGCAGGTCGTCTCCGGCTCGAAGGTGCGGATCAACGTCTCCAAGGGCCCGACGCCGGTCACCGTGCCGGGCGTGGTCGGGAAGACGATCAGCGACGCGACCGCGACGCTCAACCAGGCCGGCTTCAAGGTCAATCCGACCTACGTCGACTCCGATCAGCCCCAGAACACGGTCGTCAACCAGTCGCCGGGCCAGAACGCACAGGCGGCCAAGGGCTCGACGATCGCGCTGACCGTCTCGAACGGGCCGAAGACGGTCGCGGTGCCCGACGTGCGCACGCTGGACGAAGGCACGGCAGCGTCAACGCTGCAGGGCCAGAGCTTCAGGGTGAAGTTCACCTACACGACGGTCACCGACCCGAATCAGGATCAAATCGTCCTCGACCAGAATCCTGAGGGCGGCCAGCAGGCGAAGCCCGGGTCGGTCGTGACGCTCGTGGTCGGCCGCTGTCCGCAGGGCGGCTGCCCGGCGACGACGACGACGACGGCGACGACTACCACGACGCCTTGACGACGCGCCGACTGCGCGTCGCGCTGCTCGCCGGCGGCAGGTCGAGCGAGCACGACGTTTCGCTCGCGTCCGCGCGCTCGGTGCTGGAGGCGCTCGATCCCGCGCGGTACGACGTCGTCGGTGTCGCCATCGGCCGCGACGGACGGTGGGCGTTGCAGAGCGGTGACACATCCGTGCTGGTAGCTGTTACCGAGACGGAAGTGTCGCCGGCGGCGACCCTGCCGGTGCCGGCCGAGGATGGAACGCTTGCGGCGCTCGGCGCCGTCGACGTCGTCCTGCCGATCCTGCACGGCCCGTTCGGCGAAGACGGCACCGTGCAAGGCCTGCTCGAGCTCGCCGACGTCCCGTACGTCGGCGCGGGCGTCGCTGCCTCCGCCCTCGCGATGGACAAGGATCTCTTCAAGAAGGTGATGCGCGACAGCGGGATCCCCGTCGCGCGCCATCACACGATCCGGCTCGGCGATGCAGTCGACAACCCGATCGGCTACCCGGCGTTCGTGAAACCGGCCCGGCTCGGCTCTTCGGTCGGCATCTCCAAGGTGCACGACGACGCCGAGCTCGAGGCTGCGGTCGCCCTTGCCCGCCGGCACGACGAGAAGGTGCTCGTCGAGGAGCTCGTGTCCGGGATGGAGGTCGAGTGCGGCGTGCTCGGCAATCGACTGCCGCCGCCGATCGCATCGCTGCCCGGGCGCATCGACACGCGTGAGCACGATTGGTACGACTACGCGTCGAAGTACGAGGAAGGCGGCATGGAGCTCGTGATCCCGCCCGAGTTGCCCCAGCGCACGATCGAGCTCGTGCAGCAGCGCGCGGTCGACGCGTTCGTCGCGAGCGAGTGCGAGGGCATGGCGCGGGTCGACTTCTTCGTTCGCGACGACGGAGAGGTCGTCGTCAACGAGCTGAACACCATTCCGGGGTTCACGGCGACGAGCGTCTATGCGAAGCTCTTCCAGGCGTCCGGCATCGACTACGCGGAACTGCTCGACCGGCTCATCGCGCTCGCGCTCGAGCGACACGAGCGCCGCTCGCATCTCGAGTATTAGGAGGGTCTGGCGGAATAGTGGCTGTGTCGCAGATGGCGCGCTGGATCGGCGCGCTGCTGCGTCCTGCGTCCTCGCATCGCATCCGCCCAGCGCACCCCTGCGACGAGCACCATCCCGCCAGACCCTCCTAGCCGGACGTGACCTCGCTGATCTCCGCCTTGCCGCCGGGCGGGAGCTGCGTGATCCAGACGACGTAGTACTGCGCCGTCGCGCCGTTCAGGTGGAACGTCGTCGTCGGGCCAACCGGTTGCGACGCCGAGTCGGCGGCGAACGGCCCCTGCGGCGAGCTCCCCGCCTGGATCTGCGCCGTGAAGCCGGGCGTCGGCGTGTGGACGGTGAGGGAGCCGAGCTTGACGCTCCGGCCGGCGTCGACGACGAGGCCGAGGCCGGGCATCAGCCCGCCGAACGCTTGACTGAAGTAGTGCTGCGTCATCCAATCCGTGGACGCGTTTCCGTCCGTCGCCTTGGCCGCTGTGTTCGCGTGCTTGTCGGGCGGTCCGCTCGGCTCGTAGTTCCCGACGCCTCGGAGCGTCACCCCGTTCACCGCTCCGCCGCCGGCGGAATGGCGTTTGCCTTGCCCGGAGCCTCCGAGCACGATCACAGCGACGACGACCGCGATGAGGACGAGACCGGCAAGCGCAAGCAGCATCGGCAGATGGCCGCGCCGGCGGCGAGCTCGGGCCTTCCGGACCGGGCGCGGCGCGGCGACGACGGGCGTGCCCCGGATGAGCGTTCGTTCGGTCTCGGGTCCACCGAGCTCGTCGCGGCAGCGCCGCAGCTCGTTCGCGAACGCGTCCATCGAGGCGAACCGCTGCACCGGATCCTTCTCCAGCGCGCGCTCGACCGCCTGCGCAAGCCGCGGCGGGACGTCGGCGCGCTGGTCGAGCAGGTTCGGAGGATGCTCGGTCACGTGCTTCATCGCGACGGCGACGAGGTTGTCGCCGTGGAACGGCACCTCGCCGGTCAGGAGCTCGTAGAGGACGACGCCGAGCGAGTAGACATCCGTCGCCGGCGTGACCGGCCGGCCTGCAGCCTGCTCGGGCGAGAGGTAGTTGCTCGTGCCCAGCACCGTCCCGGTCTGCGTCACGCCCCGCTCGACGTCGAGCGAGCGCGCGATGCCGAAGTCGGTCACCTTGGCGTCGCCGGCGCGGTCGAGCAGGACGTTCTGCGGCTTGACGTCGCGGTGGACGAGATCGCGCGCGTGCGCGAAGGCCAGCGCGTCCGCGATCTGGATGCCGAGCTCGAGCACTCGGTCGACCGGCATCGGCCCGATGCGCTCGACGAGTTGCTTGAGGTTCTCTCCGTCGACGAACTCGAAGACGATGAACTGGTGCCCGTCGCTCGACCCACGGTCGATGACGGTGACGATGTTGGGGTGCGACAGCTGCGCGACCGCGCGCGCCTCGCGCCGGAACCGCTCGACGTACTCGGCGTCGTCGCCAAAATGCGCGTGCAGCACCTTCAGCGCGACTGTGCGCTCGAGCAGCCGGTCATGGCCGCGGTACACGCTCGACATTCCGCCGTGGTCGATGAGCTCCTCGAGGTCGTACCGCTCGGCGATCACCTCACCGACCATGGGGCCCTTCCGGTGCTTGCGGGCAGGGATAGACGGCGAGCGCTGCGGCACGACGATAGAACGCGCGAAAGCCCGTCGAGGCTACGCGAGCACCGCTTCCAGCGCGTCGCCCCAGACCCCGAGGGCCTCCTCCAGCTCGTCGTCGCCGATCACGAGGGGGCAGAGCACGCGGATGCAGTTCGAGTGGGTTCCCGCCTTCAGGAGCAACAGGCCGCGCTCCGCCGCCGCTTCCGTCACGGCGGAAGCCACCGCTGGAGCAGGGCGTTTCGACGCCGGATCCTCGACCAGCTCGATCGCGACCATCGCGCCGAGCCCCCGGACGTCGCCGATCTGGGGATACCGGCGCTGCCACTCCTGCATCCTGCCGCGGATGGTCTCGCCGATGCGCCGGGCACGGTCCACGAGGCTCTCTTCCTCGATCACGTCAAGCACGGCAGCGGCCGCAGCCAGCGCGACCGGGTTGCCGACGTAGGTACCGCCGACGCCGCCTTCGTCGGGCGCGTCCATGATCTCCGCCTTCCCGAGCACGGCGGAGAGCGGCAGGCCCGCCGCGATCGACTTCGCGACGACGAGCAGGTCCGGCTCGACGCCGGAGTGCTCGATGGCGAACATCCGGCCCGTGCGGCCGAACCCGGTCTGGACCTCGTCGATGACGAGGACGATGCCGTGCTCGTCGCACAAAGCGCGGACGCCCTGGAGGAATTCCGGCGGCGCGACGACGAAGCCGCCCTCGCCCAGCACCGGCTCGATCACGATCGCAGCGACGTTTTCGGCCGCCACCTGGGTGACGAGTGCGCGCCGCAATGCGGCGAGAGCGTCAGCCGACGTCACGCCGCGATACTCGTACGGGAACGGCACGCGATACACCTCGGGCGCGAACGGACCGAGCCCGGCCTTGTACGGGTGCGTCTTCGACGTGAGCGTGAGCGAGAGCAGCGTGCGGCCGTGGAACGCGCCCTCGAACGCGATCACCGCCGGCCGGCGCGTGTACGCGCGCGCGAACTTGACCGCGTTCTCGACCGCCTCGGTGCCGGCGTTGAAGAACGCAGCCTTCGCAGGGCCGGTGAACGGCGCCGCCGTGATGAGCCGCTCGGCCACGTCGACGTACACCTCGTATGGGACGATCGTGAAGTCGGTGTGGAGGAAGCGCGCCGCCTGCTCCTGCACGGCCTCGACGACGTGCGGATGCGCGTGGCCGACGTTGAGGCAGCCGACGCCGCCGGCGAAGTCGAGGAACGTGTTGCCGTCGACGTCGGTGAGCGTCGAACCGCGGCCCTCTGCGGCGACCACGGGGAGATAGACGGACAGCGCTGAGGAGACCACGGCGTCGAGCCGGGCGAGGATCTCGCGGGAGCGGGGCCCCGGAATCTCCGTCTTCAGCTGGATCGAGCGGACGGCGGCCACGATCTCACGATATCGGGCGTCCCGGCCCGGCCGCCCGACCAGGTGTGACGTTCTGACTAGCTTCTCGGGTGGCCGTGAGAGCGCGCTGCGGGAGTGTCGGGAAGGGTAAGTTGCCCTCGCGGCCCCTGAGACACGAAGTGTTTGCTGAGGGTCAGTTTCTGATCTTGGTAAGTCGAGCCGATCTGCTGCCCGTACAGCATCGTCGTCGGTTCATGGAGCGGCTCGAAGGCAAGCTTGCAGATCCGTTGCCCCTCTTCCACCATGAAGGCTACGTCTCTCGCGCGCACTTCTAGCGTGGCGCGGCTTCCGCCGGGCCACTCATTGCCACGAAAGCCGAAGCCCGGATCGAAGAAGCCGGCGTAATGGGTGCGCAGCTCACCGGCGGCCGGGTCGTAGGCGCTCATCTCGGCTGCAAGATCAGGCGGGACAGTCACGGCTTCGCGGGAGAGGAGCAAATAGAACTCCTCCGGTTCGAGCATCAGGCGCGGTCCATCTTCTGGCTGGACAGGCTCCCAGAACTCGTCCCATGAATACCGGCCGATGACGCTGAGATCCAACACGCGACTGTTCTTGCGTGCGCGATAGCCGACGTGTCCATGTTCGTCTGGTGTCAGGTCGAGGCTGAGAAATAGCCCCTCGGCTAGGTCGAGATCCTCGGGCGGAACCGGTTTGTTCTCCCTCCAAGCCAAAGCTGCGTCGAGATGCCGACCGGCAAGCGTTGCATCGCCTAACCGGGCTTCACCGGGGTCGCCTGTGAGAAGGCGAACTTGCGTGAGGGAGAGGCCCGTGCGAACCTTGATGATGAACGAGCGGGGGACCACCTCGAGATAAAGAGGGCCTGCATATCCGGGGGATATGTCGTCGAACCGCGAGTTCGAATCGGTAATCACGCGGGTGAAGATGTCGAGTCTTCCTGTGGAGCTCTTCGGATTGGCGCGCCCGCGCACGCTCTCAGGTAATGAGAGCGTTTCCTGTAGAGGGATCAGGTACGCGCGGCCTCTCTCGAGGATGGCGCCGTCGGCAATCGAGAACTCTTCGAGTGTGTACCGCTGGACTTTCTCGAGGACCGTGGAACCTCTATCGGGAAGGAAACTGCACAGGAGTCGATATGCCTTGGTTCCGAGGGTGAGATCGACGCTTGCGGGTTGGATGCCATTGCGCAGACTGTCGGAGCCCAGGATCCAGCCTTGATCGATGGCCTGGCGCAAATGCTGGGCCGGGAAGATGCCGGGTCCTAGCGTTGCCGGGTCCAACACAGCATCCGCTGCCCTGGCAACCTTGGACGACCGCTCGACGGCCTCGATTCCCACCTTCCGCGAGTGTACAAAGGACGGCTGCCGCTAGACCGGGGCGCCGTAGGATGCCGCGAGTGACCGTCCTCGTCACAGGGGGAACAGGGTTCGTCGGAGGCCACGTCGTGCACGCGCTGCGGACGCGCAACGTCACGGTGCGCGCGCTCGTGCGCGATCCTCGCCGGGCGCGCCGGTTGTCGGCGTGGGGCGCAGAGCTCGTCGTCGGCGACATCGATGACCTCACCGTCCTGCGAGCGGCCTGCGTCGGCGTCGACGCGGTCATCCACCTCGTCGCGGTCATCAAGGGATCGCGGGCGGATTTCGAGCGCGTGATGGAGCACGGCACGCGCAACCTCGTCGCTGCTGCCGAAGGTGCAGGGGTCGGCCGTTTCGTGCTCGCGAGCGCGCTCGGGCTCGACGAGCGCTCGAAGGACGCTGTGCCGTACTTCACCGCGAAGTGGGAGATGGAGCGCGCGGTGCGCTCGTCGAGCCTTGGCTACGTCATCTTCCGGCCGAGCTTCGTCTTCGGCCAGGACGGCGGCGTGCTGCCGACGTTCGTGCGCCTGGCGCGCTTCGCGCCGGTGACGCCGATCATCGGCGACGGCCAGGCGCGGCTGCAGCCGATCTGGGTCGAGGACGTCGCTGAGTACTACGCGCGCGCGATCGACCATCCGGCCGCCGCCGGCCGCGTCTTCGAGATCGGCGGGCCCGACGCAGTCACGTGGAACGACTTCTGGGACCGCCTCAAGCGCGTCGTCGGCGTGCGTCGCCCGTCCGTGCACGTGCCGGTCGGCCTGCTGCGCGCGCAGGCCGCGCTCACCGAGCGCCTCCCCGGCGCACCGGTCACGCGCGACCAGCTGACCATGCTCGAGCTCGGCGACAACGTGGTCCACGACGCGAGCGCGGTCGAGACGTTCCAGCTGCCGCTCGTCCCGCTCGACGAACAGCTGCGACGCGCGGTCTCGTGACGCGCGGCCTCGTCTACGCCGAGGCCGGCGCGGAGCCTGTCGTCGAGGAGATCGTCCTCGATCCGCCCGGGCCGCACGAGGTGCAGGTGCGCGTCGAGGCCTGCGGCCTGTGCCACACCGACGTCCACGTCCTCGAGACCGGCGGCTGGGGCATGCCGTTCCCGATCCTGCTCGGCCACGAGGGCGCGGGGATCGTGGAGGAAGTCGGCCCCGAGGTCACATCGGTGAAGCCGGGCGACCGCGTCGTCCTCGCGTGGCGTGCGCCGTGCGGAACGTGCCGCTCGTGCAAGCGCGGGGATCCGCGGCGCTGCTCGTCCGCGTTGCACGCCGAGCCGCGCGCGCACCGTGCCGACGGACACCTTCTTTCGGCGGTGCTCCGCTGCGGGACGCTCGCCGACCGGGCGATCGTGCACGAGGCCTGCGCCGTGAAGGTCCCCGAGGAGCTCCCGGTGGAGCAGGCCGCGCTGCTTGCATGCGGCTTCTCGACCGGCGCCGGCGCGGCGCTGTGGGCGACACCGGTCCACGAAGGCGCATCGGTCGCGGTCATCGGCTGTGGCGGCGTCGGTCTCGCCGTCGTCCAGGGGGCGAAGCTCGCCGGCGCGGAGCGGATCGTCGCCGTCGACGTGGCCGCCGAGAAGCTCGACGCAGCGCGCGCGCTCGGCGCGACCGACGTCGTCGACGGGTCCGCGGGCGATGCGATCGCTCAGGTCAAGGAGCTGACGAAGGGCGTCGACTACGCGTTCTCCGCCATCGGTGCGGCGTCGGGCCTCGACCAGGCGGTGCGCATGTGCGCGTACGGCGGCGTCGCGACGCTCGTCGGCGTTCCGTCCACCGGCGCGACACTTGGTGTCGACCTGTATCGGAACATCTTCGGGCCGAAGGTCTCGATCGCGGTCACCCATGGCGGCGACACGATTCCGCAGCAGGACTTCCCATTCCTCGCGCAGGCGGCGCTCGACGGAAGGCTCGACCTTGCACGCTTCGTGTCGCGGACGCTGCCGCTCGAGGAGGCGCCGGAAGCGCTCGGCCGCCTGGGGCAGAACGGCGAGATCCGCGCGGTGGTCCTGCTCTAGCTTTTGCCGAACGCGGCGCGCCGCTCGACGTCGTCGGGATCGACCATGTGGCCGTCGCGCTCGACGTAGCCGTTGCAGCCGCCGACGATGAAGACAACGGCTTCCTCGTCGAACGGGTTCGACACCTTGCGCGGCGTCGTCGACTCGGCGTGGAACAGGCCGCCCGGGCCGAGGTCGCGCGTCTCCCCGTCCACCTCGACCCGCACCTGACCACGGTGGACGAAGTACAGCTCGTCCTGTGTGTCGTGGTAATGCTGGAAGCCCTCGAAATCCGGCGGATAGACAACGGCGTTGACGCCGAATGCGGTCACGCCGAGCGCCGAGCGGACCTTCCGGAACCCAGGCCCGTCGCCGAGCTCGTCGAGGGACGAGAACGAGTGGCTCATGCGTTGCACGTGCCCGCGTCGGCCAGCGGAAGCCGGCCGAGGAGCTCGGCGAGTTGGTCGTGCTCGTCCCCGCTGAAACGCGAACCGAACAGCTGATCGACGTCGGACAGATGGGTGACGTGCGCCTCTTCGAACTTCGCCGCCCCGGCGTCCGTGAGTACGGCCCAGGTCACCCGGGCATCAGAGTTGCAATGGTGCTTGGCGACCCAGCCGGCGCGCTCGAGGCCCTCGAGGAGGCGGGTGATGCCGGACGGGCTGAGGATGACCGTCCGGGCCAGGTCGATCCGCCGCATGCGCCGGTCGGGCGCCGCGTACAGCTGGACGAGGACGTCGTAGTCCCGCAGGGACAGTCCGTGGGCGGCTTCCAGGCGGCCGGACAGCTCCCGGGTGAGGGCGGAGTGCGCCCGCAGGAGCCGGATCCAGGCTCGGTGCTCCTGGGCGATTTCTGCTTGTGGACTCAATACTTGACTCATCACGTTTCTCTCGCTATGATTGCTTGCGAAGTCAACTATACCAAGGAGATTCGATCATGTCCACCATCACCAGCAGCACGAAGTCCGCGCCTGCCGGCACCTGGAGTGCCGACCCGGTGCACTCGAACGTCTCGTTCGAGATCGCCTATGCAGGCACGAACACGTTCCGCGGCAGCTTCCGCGACTTCACCGCGACGCTCGTCGACGGCAAGCTCGAGGGCTCCGCGAAGGTCGCCAGCATCGACGTCAAGGACGAGCAGCTGAACGGCCACCTCCAGACGCCCGACTTCTTCGACGCCGAGCGTTTCCCGGAGATCAGCTTCAAGGCGGACGGCCTCGACGGCGGCGAGCTGACGATCAAGGGCGTCACCCACCCCGTCAAGCTCACCGGCTCCATCTCGGAGCCGAACGTCGACCCGTTCGGCCGCGAGCGCGTCGGCGTCAAGCTCGAGACGACCATCGACCGCAACGCGTTCGGCATCGTCTGGAACGCACCGAACCAGGGCGGCGGCAATTACCTCGGCGACGACGTGAAGCTCATTGCAGAGCTCGCGTTCGTGAAGCAGGAGGCGTAAGCATGAAGATCCTGGGCGTCTCCGGCAGCCCTCGGGCGGAGTCGTACAACACGGCGCTCCTGCGTGAGGCGGCGAGGCTCGCCCCCGCCGGCGCCGAGGTCGAGCTGTGGGAGGGCATCGGCGACCTGCCGATCTACGACCAGGATCTCGAGGCCGACGTTCCCGAGAGCGTCCGCCGGCTCCGGGAGGACTGGGGCTCGGCGGACGCGATCCTCTTCGCCACGCCGGAGTACAACGGTTCTGTCCCCGGCGGCCTGAAGAACGCGGTCGACTGGGCCTCGCGCCCCAAGGGCGAGGCCCCTCTCCTCAACAAGACGGTCGGCGTCATCGGCGCCAGCCAGGGCCAGTTCGGCGCCCTCTGGGCGCAACAGGACCTGCGCCGCATCCTCGGGATCGCGGGCGCGCGCGTCGTCGGCGAGCCCGTCCCGGTCTCGCGTGCCCACGAGGGCTTCGACGAGTCCGCGATGGACGGCGTCCGGGATGCGCTCGAGGCGCTCGTTCAGGCTGCCGATCCGCTCGAATCCGTCGCCTGAAAAACACGAGGGGCCGCCTTTCGGCGGCCCCTCGTTGGTAACCAACGATGGATTCGGCAGAGTCGCTTCGGCCCCTACGCTGGCTAGGCGATTCCCGGTGGTCCCGGGGACTGCGCCTCTACCCGCTGGTACCTCCACTGGCCGAAATACTTGATGTCAACTCCGGACCACCTCCTTTCCGTGGTGAGCTCACGATATCAACGGAGGATGACGCTGAGCTCCAGACCTCGGTCCAGCGGAAGCGTGACGCTCGAAAGCGACGGATCCGCCTGCCGCGCGGCGGAGTACCGGGCGAGCGGATCGGGGTGCGAGAGGACGTTGTCGGCGACGACGAGGCCGCCCGGTTCGAGCTTCCCACGTGCCAGCTCGAAGAGCCGCTCGTAGTCGTCCTTCTCCGCGTCGAGGAAGACGATGTCAAAGACGTCGTCGAGCCCTTCCAGCGTCTCGAAGGCGTCCCCTTCGACGAGCTCGGCCCATTCCTCGAGCCCCGCGTCGGCGATGGTGCGGCGCCAGGCCTCGGCCTTCGCCGGATCGTTCTCGAGTGAGAGGACGCTGCCCCCGAGGTGTGCGACGCCGGCGGCGAGCCAGGCGGTCGAGTAGCCGCGCGAGCCGCCGATCTCGAGCACCTCGCAGTCGGCCTGCGGGGCGACGAGGGCGAAGAGGAACTGGCCGGTCGTGCGCGCCACCTGGCGGGAGCGCTCGGAGGCCGGCGCGCGGCGCTCGCGCTCGTCTGCGTCCTCCCGTTCGAGGCGCTCCAGGACTGCCCGCACACGCTCGTCAAGCACGGCGGGACCCTAACTGGCACCGATTCGTCACCCGGCGGTAACCCAGCGAGCCGCGCGCGGCTCGTAGCGTCGGCGCCGCCGTCAATCGATCAGGAAGGGGAAATTCGCATGAGGAAGCTCCTCGCAGGCGCCGTCTGCGTTCTCGCAGCCGCGCTCTCAGTCTCCGCAGGCACGGCGGCGGCCGGCAACCCGAACACGCTGACGCTCGCGGTGTACGGCGACGCGCCGTACCTCGATCCCGCGTTCCCGTCGTTGCCGCACGCCGAGTTCACCGCGACACCGGCGTTCATCGACACGATCAACGCCGACCCACCATCCAGGAGGTCGTCCACGTCGGCGACATCCACTCCGGCAGCGAGCCGTGCACGAAGGTGTACGACCAGTCGATCTTCAACCTCTGGACCGCGTTCCAGAAGCCGCTCATCTACACGCCGGGCGACAACGAGTGGAGCGACTGCACGAAGGTGAAGGAAGAGCCGGGGAGCGACAACGACAACTTCGTGACGCATCCCGACCTGCCGCTCGAGAACCTCGCGCTCATCCGGCAGATCTTCTTCGCGAATCCAGGCTGGACGCTCGGCCAGCACCCGATGCAGGTCGTCTCGCAGGGCGCGCCCTACGTCGAGAACGTCATGTGGGAGCAGTCGAAGACCGTCTTCGTCACGCTCAACCTCCCGGGCGGCTCGAACAACGACATCGACCCCTGGTACGCGAAGACGCACACGACGGAGTGGAATTCCGACCAGCGGGCCGAGATGAACGCACGAACTGCGGCCGACGTGAGCTGGATGAACGCCGCGTTCGCGCAGGCCGAGCTCGACAACGCGCACAGCGTCGTCATCATCGGCCAGGCGGACATGTGGGATGTCGCGGACGCCGCGTCGCATCAGACGAACTACGAGCCGATCGTCTCCGCAATGGCGTCGAACTCCCTCGCGTACGGGAAGCCGGTGCTCTATCTCAACGGCGACTCGCACGTCTACCGCTCCGACGATCCGCTCGAGCAGGGCTCGCCGTGTTACGGCGACGGAACCATCTGCTCGAAGGACGCATGGCTGCAGCACCCGTACTACAACGTTCCGAACTTCCATCGGATCGTCGTGCACGGCTCGACGTTCCCGCTCGAGTGGCTGAAACTGAGCATCGATCCGGGGTCGGCGTGGGAGGACGCCTCGACGTCGACTTCCTGGGGGCCGTTCAGCTGGGAGCGCGAGGTCCAGTCGCAGCTCACGCCC
Organism: uncultured Actinomycetes bacterium; assembly: GCA_963744355.1. GTDB lineage: Bacteria > Actinomycetota > Thermoleophilia > Gaiellales > Gaiellaceae > Palsa-739. The sequence continues at coordinate 801,583 of CAVUTE010000001.1, read as the reverse complement.
TAGCGTGCGTTACGCGGGAGGTCGCCGGGCTTGCTCGACGGCCTCCCGCACCCAGCACTCCGGAATGTGGTCGTTCACGATTCCGCAGGCCTGCATCGCGGCGTAGACGGTCGTCGGGCCGACGAAGCGGAAGCCGGCGGCCTTGAGCCGCTTCGACAGCTCCTTCGCGCCGGCCTCGTCGCGATCGCGGTACTCCCACATGAGTTCTTGCAGCGGCGTGTCCGTCTCGCGGAGAGCGAGCACGCCGTGCGCGTTCGCGATCGACGCCTCGATCTTGCCGCGGTGGCGGACGATGCCCGCGTCGCCGAGCAGGCGCTCGACGTCACGCGCGCCGAAGCGCGCGACCGCGTCGGGATCGAAGCCGGCGAAGGCGGCGCGGAAGTTCTCGCGCTTGCGGAGGATCGTCAGCCACGAGAGCCCGGACTGGAATCCTTCCAGGCAGAGCCGCTCGTACAGGCCGCGCTCATCCCGCACCGGCCGGCCCCACTCCTCGTCGTGGTAGGCGATGTAGGCCGGATCCGTGGTCGGCCAGCATCTGATCTTTTGGTCAGGCAACCTCGACCTTGACGAGCCCGTCGACGATGCGCACCGGGTACGTCGCCACCGGCTCGAAGGCGGGCAGCGACATCGGCCGCCCGGTGGCGAGGTCGAATGCCGAGCCGTGGCGTGGGCAGATCACGCGGCACGTGTCCTCTTCCCAGGTCCCCTCGCACAGCGGGCCGTCGTCGTGCGAGCAACGGTCCTCGATCGCGTACAGCGAGCCGCCGCAGTTGTAGACCCCGATGTACATCCCGGGGCCGGCGACGATCAGCTTCGTGGAGCCGGGCGGGAACTCGTCCGCCGAGGCGACCTCGATCTCCGGCACTGCTAGCTGAGCTCGAGCTCGTCGAAGCCGGCGAGACCCTGCGGAAGCGGCGTGCCCTTCGCCTTGTGCAGCGCGACCTTCAGCGTCGTCAGCCCGAGCATCGCGCACTTGAGGCGCACCGGGGTGAGCGGGATGCCGATCTCCTCGAGCAGCTCGTCCTTGTCGAGGACGGCCACCTCCGACGCAGTCCGTCCCTGCACCATCTCCGTGAGCATCGACGTCGCCGCCTGCGAGATGGCGCAGCCGCGGCCGGAGAACTTCACCTCGTCGATCGTCTCGCCGTCGTCGGCGAACGCGACGTAGATCGAGACCTCGTCGCCGCACAGCGGGTTCTGCCCCTCGGCCTCGGCGTCGGCGCCTTCCATGACGCCGTGCCCGCGCGGGTTCTTGTAGTGGTCGAGGATGACCTCGCGATACATCTGCTCGAATTCGTTCACGCAAACACCTTACGCACGGTGTACAGGCCTTCGGTGAGCTGGTCGATCTCCTCGGGCAGCGTGTACAGGTAGAAGCTCGCCCGGTTCGTCGCCGCAACGCCGAGCTTGTGCATGAGCGGCTGGCAGCAGTGGTGCCCTGCACGGATGGCGACGCCTTGGCGGTCGAGGATCTGCGCTACGTCGTGCGGATGGATGTCGTCGAGGTTGAACGACACGACCCCGGCGCGGCGTTCGGCCGGCGGGCCGTACAGCGTGATGCCGGGCACTTCGCTCATCCGCGCGAGCGCGTACGCGACCAGCTCGTGCTCGTGCGCCTCGATCGCGTCGAGACCGGCGGCCTCGAGGTAGTCGATGGCGGCGCCCAGCCCGAAGGCCTCCGTGATCGGCGCGGTGCCGGCCTCGAACTTGTGCGGCAGCTCGCCCCACGTCGTCTTCTCGTACCGGACCGAGTTGATCATGTGGCCGCCGAGTAGGAACGGCTCCATGGCCTGGAGCAGCGCGCCACGTCCCCACAGCGCGCCGATGCCGCTCGGCCCGCACATCTTGTGGCCCGAGATCGCGAGGAAGTCGCAGTCGAGCGCCTGCACGTCGACGCGCATGTGCGGCGCGGCCTGCGCGGCGTCGCAGACGAAGATCGCGCCCTGCTCGTGCGCCCAGCGCGTGAGCGGGCCGACGTCGTGGATCGTTCCGAGCGCGTTGGAGACGAGGTTCGTCGCCACCACCTTGACGTTGTAGTCGCGCGCGACCTGATCCAGTCCCGAGAGGTCGATCTCGTGGTTGTCGTCGAGCGGCAGCATCACGAACTCCGCGCCCTGCCGGCGCGCGATGTACTGCCACGGGACGAAGTTCGAGTGGTGCTCGAGCTCGGTGACCACGACCGCGTCGCCCGGCCCAAGGTTGTTTCCGCCCCACGAGTAGGCAACGAGGTTCAAAGCCTCGGTCGCGTTGCGGACGAAGATGATCTCGCGCACGTCCGGCGCGTTCACGAACGCGCGCACCTTCTCGCGCGCGCCCTCGAGGCCGGCGGTTGCGCGCTCGCCGAGCACGTGGACCGCGCGATGGACGTTCGCGTACGAGGTTTCGTAGAACGTCGTCATCGCATCGAGCACCTGCCGCGGCTTCTGCGAGCTGTTGGCCGAGTCGAGGTACGCGAGCGGCTGGCCGTGGATCAGCTGCTCGAAGATGGGGAAGTCCGCACGCAGAGCGCGGGCGTCGAGCTTCTTCTGGCCGGTGGTCACAGCCACGGATCCATGGTAACGGCCTAGGGAAACCCGAAAGCGGCGCCAACGCGACCGCAACCGAAATCACAGCATCGCGTGGCAGAGTGCCGGGATGCTCCAGGCCCTTCTGCTCGTGCTCGCCGCCGCGCTCGCGCCGACGCCCGCCCAGAAAGTGGGTCTGCCGCCGGTCAAGGCAGGCCCTGTTCCCGGCTACGTGATGATCGCCGACCGCGACAACAACCGGATCATCATGGTCTCGCCCTCGAAGAAGATCGTGTGGGAGAAGACCGGGCTCCACGACCCGGACGACGCGTTCTTCACGCCCGGATACACGTCGATCTCGACGAACGAGGAGTACAACCAGACGATGGCGCTGATCGGCGTCCGTTCGCGCCGCATCGAGTGGTCGTACGGGCACGCCGACGTGCGCGGGTCATCGCCCGGCTACATGTCGAATCCGGATGACGCGTACCTGCTGCCGAATGGGCTCATGCAGGTGGCCGACATCGAGAACTGCCGCGTCATCTGGGTGAACCGCGCGCATCGCATCGTGCGCAGCATCGGTCATGCCGGCGACTGCACGCACGATCCTCCGCAGTCGCTCAGCTCGCCGAACGGCGACACCCCGCTGCCCGACGGTGGCGTGCTCGTCACCGAGATCGGCGGCTGGGTCGACCGCATCAGTGCGAGCGGCAAGCTCGTATACACGGTGCGTACGCCGACGTCGTATCCGTCGGACGCGCAGCTGCTTCCGGACGGGAACATCCTCGTCGCGGGGTTCAATCAGCCGGGCCGCGTGGACGAGATCACCCCGAGCGGCAAGATCGTCTGGACGTGGCAGCCGACGGGCGAGTGGACGCTCAACCGGCCGTCGCTGGCCGTCCGCTGGCCGAACGGAATGATCGCGCTCACCGACGACTGGAACCACCGCGTCCTCGTCGTGAATCCGCACACCAAGAAGGTCGTGTGGTCGTACGGCCACCTCGGCACGCCCGGAATCGCACCCGGCTACCTGAACAAGCCCGACGGCCTCGACCTGCTTCCGGCCGTCGCGGGCGCTGTGAAAGCGGCGCGGAAGACGCTCGTGGAGGTTCCGAGGATCGGCTCGCTGCCGCAGGCGCTGTCGAAGGCGTCGGCCGTCGCGCTTCCGGGCGGGAAGCTGCTCGTGCTCGGCGGCGAGACCGGCGGCTCCTCGACCGACCAGGTACTGCTCGGGTCGCCGCAGCGACTCCGCGCCGCCGGCCGTCTGCCGGTGCCGACGCACGACGCGGCGGCGGCACTGCTCGGTGGTCGCGTCTTTCTCTTCGGCGGCGGCCAGGCGGTGTCGACGAACGCGATCGTGCGCGTCGATGCGGCGAGCGGCCACGCGCAGGCTGTGGGAACGCTCGACGAGCCGCTCTCGGACCTCGGTGCGGCGGTCGTGAACGGCAAGGCGTATCTCGTCGGCGGCTATACGGGCGCGGCGTACGCAAGCGCGATCCTGCGCTACGACGGCGCCGGCCGGACGTCGACGGTCGCGCGCCTGCCTGCGGGGACGCGCTACGCCGGCGTCGCCGCGCTCGGCGGGACGATCGTCGTCGCGGGCGGCCTGACGCCCGCCGGCCCGACCTCAGCCGTCTACTCGGTCGACCCGCGGACGCACCGCGTGCGGCGCGTCGCGAGCCTGCCCGCGCCCGAGGCGCATGCGGGAATGGCGGCACTCGGCGGCGCGCTCTATCTCGTCGGCGGCAGTGAGGTGCTCCGCATCGTCCACGGCTCGGTCTCGGTCGCCGCGCGCCTGCCTGTCTCGCTGACCGATCCGGCCGTCGTGGCGCTCGGTGGGCGCATCGTCATCATCGGCGGCGGTACCACCGGCATCTTCGCCTTCACGCCCCGCTAGGCTGACGCGGTGCGCAGGCTCGTCGTCCTCCTCGCTTTGCTCGCCCTGCTCGCGGCAGGCTGCGGCAGCGGAGGCGGCAAGACGCAGTCCCACTCCGTGCTCGAGGTATCGAAGGCGTTCTACGACGCCGGCCTTCCGTTCACAGGCGTTGTCACCGGCAACCAGTACGTGACGGGCCAGGTGCCGTTCCTACCGCTCGCCCTCAACCAGAGCGACATGCGCTTCAACGTCCAGGCGCAGCTGAGCGGGTCGAATACGACCTTCCACACAGGCGAGGTGGTATGGGTGTTCGACACGAACGCCCACGCACAGCAGGCGTTGGCTGCCGTGCCTCTGGTGAAGTGGGGCACGGGACCGCAGAACATCGTGCGCGAGCAGTTCGGCAACGTCATCGTGGTCGCGTCGGGTTTCGTCGGCGCGCCGAAGGCGAAGCTCGATCAGGCGCTCAGCGCGTTGAAGTAAACGCGGCGCTCTCCCAGACGAGCCCGCTGCGGCGCCTTTCCACGAGCTGCATGCCGAACGCGGCCGACGCGATGCGGTCGAACGGGTGGACGTACACCCGGAAGGTCGAACCGCCGGTGCGCATGACGGCGTTCACGACCGAGATGAGTGCGCGGATGACCGCCCGTTCCTGCGGATATGTCAGCACCAGCCGTCGGCGCGCATGCTCGGCGGCGGCGCCCACGAGCGTGTCCACGTCGGGATAACAGCACACGACGCGGTGCATGACGACGACGTCGTGGACCGGGATCGCGCTCTCCTCCGCGACGAAGTCGCCGACGCGGCGATCGACGCGGCCGCTCAGCCCGCGCTCGTCGAGCAGATCGGCGGCGGCGTCTTCGTACGTCGAGGCCAGCTCGACGCTCGTCGCGCGCGCCGCGCCCGCCTCCAGCAGCTCGATCTCGATTGCACCCACGCCACCGCCGATCTCGAGCACGCTCTCGCCGTGGACGTCCTCGGCGAGCTCGGCCAGCGCCTTCGCCGATCCGCGCAGCCCGTGCTTCCGAAAGCGGCGCGCGTCGCGCTCGGCGGTTTTGCAGCCGAAGACCTTCTCGTAGTCGCGCGCGCAGCAGCTCGTCACGGACGGTGAACGATCTCACACCCGCGCAGAACGTCGCTCTTGTCGGCGTAGACCGTGTCGCGCCCGGGGCCGCAGTTCACCGTGTCGCGGTGGCCGTTGCGCGCGTGCACCGAATCGTTTCCGGCTCCGGCGAGGATGACGTCCCCGCCGGAATCGGTGCCCTCGATGATGTCGTTGCCGGGCGTGCCGGCGATCGTGCAGGAACCCGTCGGTGCGGTCACGTGCGCGGCCGCGTCGAGGAGAATCGTGGCGTGGCCGGGGCAGCCGGGATGCGGGCCGGAGAAGGCGATCGCGCCGTTCTGCGACGAGACGGACGCGCCCGCGGTCAGCGCCGCGTAGAGGCGGGACGTGTACCCGTGGAGCGTCGTCTCCGAGAGCTCGCCGCCGCTCGTGTAGACGACGGCGACGCCGTCCGGTGACCATGCTGGGTCGCTCGTGACGGTCCCGACGGAGACGAGCGCGCGCGGGGGCGCGGCGCTGTCGGCCGCCGCGATCCAGATGCGGCGTGCAGCGACGTAGGCGATCTGCTCTCCGTTCGGCGACCACAGCGGCGCCTGCGGGTTCGCTGCAGTGGCGACCTTCCGCTCGGCGGCGGGGCCGGAGGCGATGTAGATCCCGTCGTCGCGCTGGAACGCGAGCTCGGATCCGTCCGGCGACCAGGCGGGTTTTCCGATGACGTCGCGCGCCCACAGCGTGCCGCTCACCCACAGATCGGTGTTCGTCGCGCCGAGCGTCGTGAGGTAGGCGACGTCGTTCGAGTGCGGCCGCCACGCCGGGGCGTAGGCATGCCCCGCCGACGTCACGGCCGCGCGGTTCGTCCCGTTCGCGTCCGAGGTATAGATGCGGCCGCCGAGCGAGAACACGAGCCGGTCATCCGACGACCAGCTCGGATTCAGCTGCCCCTGGTTCTCGGCGATCCGGTAGGTGCGCGTCCGCGCGACGTCGAGGACCTCGAGCGTCATCGTCCGCTGCTCGACGCGCGTGAACGCGACCTCCCGGCCGTTCGGCGCCCAGACCGGCCACCAATCCTGCGTCGCGACGATCGGCAGATGCGCCGCCGACGCAGCCGGGACCGCGAGCGCGAGGAAGAGGCTGAGCACGAGCAGGCGTTTCATGCGGGCCAGAGTACGAGTCATCCGTTAGCGATCCATCAGCGCACTGTTACCTTTGACTGCGTGAGCGACTACATCTTCACGATGTACAAGGCCGACAAGTTCTACGGCCCCGACCGGCAGGTGCTGGCGAACATCTCGCTGTCGTTCCTGCCCGGAGCGAAGATCGGCGTGCTCGGCCCGAACGGCGCCGGCAAGTCGACGCTGCTCCGGATCATGGCGCTGAAGGAGGAGCCTTCCTCCGGCGTCGCCGAGCTCGCGCCGAACGCGACGGTCGGGATCCTCGAGCAGGAGCCCGAGCTCGATTCCGCCAGGACGGTGCGCGAGAACGTCGAGGACGGCGTGCGCGCGCTGCGCGACCTCCTCGACCGCTTCAACGAGGTCTCCGCGAAGTTCGCCGAGCCGGACGCCGACTTCGACGCGCTCCTCGTCGAGCAGAGCAAGGTGCAGGACGCGATCGACCGCGCCGACGCGTGGCAGCTCGACCAGCATCTCGACCACGCGATGGACGCGCTGCGCGTGCCGGACGGCGACCGCGACGTCGGGACCCTCTCTGGCGGCGAGCGTCGCCGCGTCGCGCTCTGCCGGCTACTGCTCTCCGCTCCCGACCTCCTGCTGCTGGACGAGCCGACGAACCATCTCGACGCCGAGTCGGTCGCATGGCTCGAGCGCTTCCTTGCCGAGTACAAGGGGACGGTCGTCGCGGTCACGCACGATCGCTACTTCCTCGACAACGTCGCCGGCTGGATCCTCGAGCTCGACCGCGGCCGCGGCATCCCGTTTCAGGGGAACTACTCGTCGTGGCTCGAGCAGAAGCAGGAGCGGCTCGCCGTCGAGGAGAAGACCGAGTCTGCCCGGCGCCGGACGCTCGCGCGTGAGCTGGAGTGGGTGCGCATGTCTCCCCGCGCGCGGCACGACAAGTCGAAGGCGCGCCTTGCCGCGTACGAGCGCATGTACGCCGAGGAGCAGAACGTCAAGCTCGACAAGGTCGAGATCCACATCCCGCCCGGTCCGCGCCTCGGCGACGTCGTCATCGAGGCCGAGGGCGTACAGAAAGGCTTTGGCGACCGGCTCCTCGTCGAGGACCTCACCTTCTCGCTTCCGCCCGCCGGGATCGTCGGCGTCGTCGGCCCGAACGGCGCCGGCAAGACGACGCTCTTCCGCATGATCGCCGGCGAGGAGTCGCCGGACTCGGGCGCACTGCGCGTCGGCGACACCGTCCAACTCGCGTACGTCGACCAGGCGCGCGCCGACCTCGAGCCCGGAACCACGGTATGGAAGGAGATCAGCGGCGGTCTCGACACGATCGAGCTGGGCAAGCGCGAGGTGAACTCGCGCCAGTACGTGTCGTGGTTCAACTTCAGAGGATCCGATCAGCAGAAGCGGGTCGGCGACCTCTCGGGCGGGGAGCGCAACCGGGTCCATCTGGCGAAGCTGCTCCGCAGCGGCGGCAACGTGCTCCTCCTCGACGAGCCGACGAACGACCTCGATGTGGACACGCTGCGCGCACTCGAGGAGGCACTCCTCGACTTCGCCGGCTGCGCGGTGGTGATCACGCACGATCGGTGGTTCCTCGACCGGGTGGCGACGCACATCCTCGCGTTCGAGGGCGACAGCCAGACGACGTGGTTCGAAGGCACCTGGGGCGAGTACGCCGCGTGGGTGCGCGAGACGCGGGGCGCCGAGGCGCTCGAGCCGCACCGCATCAAGTACAAGCCGCTCGTCAGGTCCTGACGAGCGCCGGCGCCACGCCGGCCGGCACCCGCGGCAGCGTCACCGTGAACGTCGAGCCGGCGCCGCGGCGAGAGCGGACCGAGAGCAGCCCGCCCATCTGTTCGACGATCTCGCGCGAGATGTAGAGCCCGAGGCCTGAGCCTCCGACGCCGCGGGTCATCTCGGCGTCGAGGCGATAGAACTTCTCGAAGATGCGGGCCTGCTCGGAGGGCGGTATCCCAAGGCCCTCGTCCTGTACGTCGATGCGAAGCCGGTCGGGCGTGTCTGCGATTCGGACCTCGATGCGCCCGCCTTCGGGCGAGTACTTGATCGCGTTCTCGACGAGGTTGACGAGCACCTGCTTCAGGCGGGGCGGATCGCAGCGCAGCGGGACCGTCGTCGGCGGGGCGACGAGCTCGAGCCGGATCGACTCCGGCTTGCGGGAGTCGGCGGCTTCGAGCACGGAGGCACAGAGCTCCGAGACGTTGCAGTCGCGCTCTTCCAGCCGCAGCCTTCCACGGTCGATCTGCGCGGTGACGAGGAGCTGGTCGACGATCTGCGCGAGATGCTCGGACTCCTGTTCGATCATCTTGAGCAGACGCCGGCGAACCGGCTCGGCCAGTTCGTCCTCGCGATCGATCAGCGTGCGGATGCTGCCGTACACCGCGGTCAGTGGCGTGCGCAGCTCGTGCGAGGCGGTGGTGACGAAGTCGGCGCGGGCGCGCTCGAGCACGTGCTCCGCGGTGGCGTCGCGCAGCGTGACCACGCGGCCGCCATCGAAGCGGCTGAGCGAGATCGCAAGCCAGCGCTCCTCGCCGCCGATGCGCACCGGCGTCAGCTCGCCGCCGGACCGCTCGATGAGGGTCCCGAACTCCGGGAAGATGCTGCCGGCCGGGCGTCCGAGGGCCGCGTCTGCGGAGACGCCGAACAGCTCTTCGGCGGCGTTGTTCCACGAGAGCACGCGCGAACCGTCGTCGAGCATCACCACCGCGTCCGAGACATGCGCGAGCGCGCGCGACGCGTTCGCACCGTGCTCCGCACGGATGCGCGCCTGCTCCTCGTCCGAGTAGAGCTTGCGGAGCCGTTCCGGCACGCGCCGCATGAGGAAGATCGCAATCCCGAGAGCGAACAGGCCGCTCGCCGCCAGGAGGCCGATTGCGCGCGTGAGCGTCCGCCGCTCGTCGCTGCGCGTCTGGTCGACGAACGCCGTGATCGACGCCGCCAGCGACTGCGAGTTGACGCGGAATCGATTGAAGAGGCGCTGGCCGCCGAGCACGTCCGTCCGTGCTCGTTGCTGTCCGAGTTGCCCGTCCGCCACGAAGGTGATCTGCCGGTCGAAGTAGCCGTCGAGCGCCCGGATCTCATAGCGAATCGGCTTGAGCTCCGCCTGCAGGTCGGGTCGCGAGGCCGTGAGCTGCGAGAGCTTGCGCCTGGTCGGTGAGGACGTTCTTCCGTCCGAGGAAGTACGGCTGCAGCGTGCGCCGGTCCGAGGTGAGCATGTAGCCGCGCACGCCGGTTTCTTCGTTGACCATCTGGAGGACGAGATCCTGCGAATGCGTCCTCAACGGGAACAACGTGTGGATGTACCGGTCCTCCGCGGAGTGGTAGAGCGCGAACGTGCTGTACACGCCGGTTGCGAGGAGCGCGCCGAGGAGCAGGATCAGAACGGCGAGCGCGATCTGGACGCGGCGCTTCGCGGCGACCGCGCGCTCGAGCTCCTTTCCGATCCGCCAGCGCACGCGCTCAGCTCCCGATCCCGCAGCCCGTCGACGATGGACAGGTTCGTGAGCGGCCGGAGCTCGGCACCGTTCGGCAGCGCGCCGCGTGTCGTGCGGACGCTGTTCCAGAAGCCGGCGCCCGAGATGTCGACGCTTGCACCGAGCAGCTGCCACTGCGCGGTCGCGGGCGGGCAATGGTCGGTGAACTCGCGCCGCGCGGCGATCATGCCCGTGCGGTCGCGCGACCGCGGCCCGAGGCAGTGCGGGTTCGGCAGGTACGCGTCCATGTACATGCCGCTCGGGATGTCGTAGAGGACGAGGACGATCTCGCCGTTCGAGGCGATGCGGTAGCGGTCGACGACGACGTGGAGCCGCCACGTGTTGAGCTGGAAGCTCGTCGTCCGGCGGATTCCGATCAACTGGGGCGACCGTAACTTCGCGATGTCCGGGATCGTCGTCTCGGTCCGGCCGAGGTGGACGTTGGCGCGCTGCGGGTCGCTCAGGTTCATCAGCCGCCACGCCGGCCCGCCGCACCACGACCCCGGCGAGACATGCCTCGGCGCGGCCTGGGCCGCGAGCGCGCTGAAACACACGGCGAGTGCCGCGAGCGACAGCATCAGCATGAGCCGTTCTGGGCGACGCATCACGATGCGACGAAGACGCTACCAGCGCCGCATACGGCGCATGTGATGGGTGTTGCTAGCCCTGCGGGATGCGGGCTTCGAGCGCGGCGGTCACGGCTTCGCGGACGGGCTCGAGTTCGATGCGGTCGAGCACGTCCTGGAAGAAGCCGCGGACGATGAGGCGCTCGGCCTCGCTGCGCGGCAGGCCGCGCGCCATGAGGTAGAAGAGCTGCTCGCGGTCGACCCGGCCGACGGTGGCGCCGTGGGTGCAGCGGACGTCGTTGGCGAGGATCTCGAGCCCGGGGATCGGCACAGCGTGCGTGGTGGGGCTGAGCATGAGGTTCCGGCACTCCTGGTACGCGTTCGTCTTCTGCGCGTCCTTCTCGACGCGGATCATCCCGCGCCAGACCGCCGTCGCGTGGTCGCGCAGCGCGCCCTTGAACGCGAAGTCGGACGTGCAGTCCGGCGCGATGTGCTCCTGGAAAGTGTCGTAGTCGAGATGCTGTGTGCCGTCGGCGAAGTAGGCGCCGGTGACGCGGGAGGTGGCGCCGCGCCCGTTGAGGTCGTTCTGGATCCGCGTCTTGCCCTTCTTCGAGCCGAAGCCGCCGGCGACCCAGTCGAGCTCGGCGTCGCGCTCGACGCGCGCGTGATGCGACGCGAAGTGCCACGTCTCGGTGGAGAGGTTCTGGAGCGAGACGTACTCGAGCTTCGCGTTCGGCTCGACGAAGAGCTCGGTGACCGCGTTCGAGTAGGCCTCGGTGTCGGCGGCCGGCGACGCGTACTCCTCGATGAGCGAGGCGCGCGCGCCCTCCTCGGCGACGACGACGAGGCGCCAGAACGTCTGCCCGGTGGCGGCGATGCGCACGTACAGCGGCTTCTCGAGGACGACGCCCTTGGGTACGACGACGAGCAGGCCGTTCTTCCACATGGCCGCGTTGTGCGCGGCGAACTTCTCGTCCCACCCGACGAGCGAGTACAGCCGCTCGTAGTCCTCCGGCAGCGGCGCGAACGTCACGCCCTCCGGCGCCTTCGCGATGTCGATGCCGTCCGCGGTCACGGTGGCGTAGCCGGAGACGTCGAGGTCGAGCAGCGTCTCGATCTCGGCCGACGCCGCGCCTGCGAACGCGTCCGGGTCGAAGCCGGCGAGGTCGGTGAAGCGCCAGTGCTCCTCGGTCGTGTCCGGGAGCGGCAGCGCGCCGTAGGCCTCGACGGCGGCGCTACGGCTCATCGGCGTGTAGTTCCGGTGCAGCATGAGCGCGTTCCCGTCCGGGTCACGGAAGAAGGCCATGTGGCAGACGCCGCTGTCGAACGGCTCGCCGCCGAACTCGACGCCCTTCGCCTCGAGCTCCTTCTGCGTCGCTGCGACGTCGGGCACGCGGAGCGCGATCGACGCCGTGTGCGGCCCGGTGAACGAGCTGCCGATGTTCTCCATCTGCAGGAGGTAGAGGCTGACGTTCTCGCCCAGCTGGTACTCGGGGAAGCCCTGTTCCGGGTGCTCGATCTCGGGCAGGCCGAGCGTCTCCCCGTAGAACTGCTTCGCCCGCTCCATGTCGGTCACCGGGACGGAGATGAAGTCGGTCCGTTCGACGATCAACCGACCGAGCCTTCCATCTGGAGCTGGATCAGCCGGTTCATCTCGACGGCGTACTCGAGCGGGAGCTCCTTCGTGATCGGCTCGACGAAGCCCGACACGATCATCGCACTCGCCTCCACTTCGGACATGCCGCGCGACATGAGGTAGAAGAGCTGCTCGTCGCCGATCTTCGACACCGTCGCCTCGTGGCCGATGTCGACCTCGTTCTCCTCGATCTTGATGTACGGATAGGTGTCGGAGCGCGACTCCTCGTCGAGGATCAGCGCGTCGCAGACGACCTTCGACTTCGAGCCGGTCGCGCCCTTCGCCACCTCGAGGAGGCCGCGGTAGCCGGCGCGCCCGCCGTTCTTCGAGATGGACTTGGACGTGATCACCGATGTCGTGTTCGGTGCGACGTGGACAGCCTTGCCGCCCGCGTCCTGGTGCTGGCCCTTGCCGGCGAACGCGATCGACAGCACCTCGCCGTGCGCCCTTTCGCCCATGAGCCAGATCGCCGGGTACTTCATCGTCAGCTTCGAGCCGAGGTTCCCGTCGACCCACTCCATGGTCGCGTCCTTGTAGGCGACCGCGCGCTTCGTGACGAGGTTGTAGACGTTGTTCGACCAGTTCTGGATCGTCGTGTAGCGGCAGCGGCCGCCGTCCTTGACGATGATCTCGACGACCGCGCTGTGCAGCGAGTCGGTCGAGTAGATCGGCGCCGTGCAGCCCTCGACGTAGTGCACGTATGCGCCCTCGTCGACGATGATCAGCGTCCGCTCGAACTGGCCCATGTTCTCGGCGTTGATGCGGAAGTACGCCTGCAGCGGCATCTCGATGTGCACGCCCGGCGGCACGTAGATGAACGAGCCGCCCGACCACACGGCCGAGTTGAGCGCCGCGAACTTGTTGTCGTTCTGCGGGATGATCGTCCCGAAGTACTGCTTGACGACGTCCTCGTGCTCGCGCAGCCCCGAGTCCATGTCGAGGAAGAGGACGCCCTGCTTCTCGAGGTTCTCCTGGAGCTTGTGGTAGACGACCTCGGACTCGTACTGGGCACCGACCCCGGCGAGGTACTTCTTCTCCGCCTCCGGGATGCCGAGCTTGTCCCACGTGTCCTTGATGTCGGCCGGCAGGTCCTCCCAGGAGTTCGCCTGCTTTTCGGTCGGCTTGATGTAGTAGAAGATGTTCTCGAAGTCGATGTCGTTCAGGTTGCCGCCCCACTGCGGGATCGGGCGGGCGTAGAAGTAGTCGAGGCTGCGGTGCCTGAACTTGCGCATCCAGTCAGGCTCGTTCTTGTGCGAGGAGATCGCATCGACGAGCTCGTGCGACAACCCGCGCCCGGACTTGAAGAAGTAGTCCTCGGTGACGGAGAAGCCGTACTTGATCGCGTAGTCGGAGCCGATCCCCTGGACGATCTCGGTCTCGGTCTGTGCCATCAAACGGTCACTCCCTCGTACGGTGCGTAGCCGCCGGCCTCGAGCTTCTTGGCCAGCTCGGGACCGCCGCTCTCGACGATCCTCCCGCCGACGAAGACGTGCACGTGGTCCGGGGTGATGTAGTCGAGGATGCGCTGGTAGTGCGTGATGACGAGTGCGCCCATCTCCGGGCCGACGAGCTCCTTGACGCCGCCCGCCACGACGCGCAGCGCGTCGATGTCGAGGCCGGAGTCCGTCTCGTCCAGCACCGCGATGCGCGGCTTCAGCATCGCCATCTGGAGAATCTCGACGCGCTTCTTCTCGCCGCCGGAGAAGCCGTCGTTGATGTAGCGCGACGCGAGCTCGCGGCTCACCTTCAGCCGATCCATCTGCGCGAGCAGCTCCTTGCGGAACTCCGGGATCGGCATTGGGTCGCTCTCCCCCTTGCGCGCCTTGCGGACCGCGTTGATCGCGGTGCGCAGAAAATTGGTGACGGTGACGCCCGGGATGGCGTGCGGGTACTGGAAGGCGAGGAACAGGCCGCGCTGCGCGCGCTCGTCGGCGCCGAGCTCGCTGATGTCTTCGCCGTCGAACAGGATCCGGCCCTCGGTGATCTCGTAGGCCGGATGGCCCATGATCGCGTACGAGAGCGTCGACTTCCCGGAGCCGTTCGGCCCCATGATGGCGTGCACCTCGTTGAGGTCGACCTCGAGATCGACGCCCTTGACGATCTCGGTGCCGTCCTCCAATGAGACGTGCAGGTTTTCCAGCTTCAGCAGTGCCACGAAGTGCGTCCTCTTCTCCAGGAAAAGCGGGACTTCTGCCCCGCACAAACCACCGCGCCCAGTCTAGCCGACGCATATCGGGCGGCGACCCGCGAAGCCAGCAGCTCAGCGGATCCTGCGACCTCGTCACCGGGTGCAGGGAAACGCGCTACGCTCTGAACGTGGGTTACGTCAGCAATCCCCTGCACATCGGCATTCTCCTCTTGATCGCGCTGCTGCTCTTCGGCGGCAAGCGGCTGCCGGAGATCGGACGCTCACTCGGGACAGGTATGCGCGAGTTCAAGGACTCGATCTCGGGCAACACTCCGCCTGAAGCACCGCAGCAGCTCGCTCCGCCCGAGACGACCGCACCCGTCTCACAGCCGACCGAGCGCGAGACCGTCTAGCCACCGTATGAGCCGGCTGCCGCGTCGCCTTGGCAACGGCGAGGAGGCGACGCTCGGAGAGCATCTCGAAGAGCTGCGTCAGCGCATCTTCGTGATCATCGGCAGCGTCGCGGTCGGATCGATCGCCGCCTTCGTGTTCCACTCCCGGATCCTCGACGTGCTGAACCGGCCGCTGCCAGCGGGTCACAGGCACCTTCTTGCGACCGGTGTGGCCGAGCCGTTCACCGTCTCGATCACGGTTAGCCTGTACGCGGGCCTAGTGATCGCCTCTCCGGTGATCCTCTGGCAGGTTTGGGCCTTCTTCGCGCCGGCGTTCCAATCGTCGTCGGAGCGAAAGATGTTGGTGCTGGTCACGTTCGCGACGGCTCTCGCCGCCGCCGGACTCGCTTTCGGCTACTGGATCCTGCTCCCGCGTGCGATCCACTTCCTCACAAACTACGACAGCCGACACTTCCTCCACCTGATCAAGGCGAGCACGTACTACTCGTTCGTCGTCACGATCCTCCTTGGCGTCGTGGTCATCTTTCAGCTGCCGCTCGTCGTACTCGGGCTCGTCGCCCTCGGTGTTCTCAGCTCGCGATCGCTGCGGAAGAACCGCCGTCTCGGCTACCTGATCACGGCGGCGATCGCGCTCGCCCTTCCAGGCCCAGACCTCGTGACCACGTTTCTCGAGCTGCTACCGATGTGGGTCCTGTTCGAGAGCTCGATCTGGCTCGCGGTGCTCTTCGAGCACCGGCGCCAGCCGGCGCCATCCGAGGCGCTACTCTGATCGGCCGATGGCGCGCGCAGCGGTAAAGGCAAAGCAGGCGCAGAAGGCGAAGGCGCAGCCGGCCCCGAAGGCGCGCGCACGCGGCAGGCGGAAGCACGCCTCGGGCGGGAACCCGAACCAGCAGCTCTTCTTCGTGCGCATGCGCCGGCGCGCGAAGCCGGCGTACTTCATCCTCGCGTTCCTCTTCGCGGTGACGTTCGCGTTTCTGGGCATCGGCTCCGGCTCGGGCGGCCTGGAGCAGCTCTTCACGAACCTCAACATCTTCCACCACAGCGGCACGTCCGTCTCGAAGGCGCTCAAGGAGATCCAGCATGCCCCGAAGGACCCGACGGGCTTTCGTAATCTGGCCACCGCATACGAGGCGAAGGGCGACACCGATCTTGCGATAGGCGCGCTCCAGGACTACACCAACCTCCGCCCCAAAGACGTCAAGGTGTTGACCGAGCTCGGCGGCCTGCAGATGACGAGCGCGCAGGATCTGATTGGGCAATATCAGAACGCCTACGCCGCCGAGCAGCTCGCCGCGCCTGATCAAGCGATCTTCCCGAGCTCGACGAGCGGCATCGGGAAGGCGCTCGGCTCGAACCCGATCGAGCAGGCTTCGGCGACGCTGCAGAACTCGACGGTCTCCGGCCTCGGACAGAGGATTCAGCTCGCGTACTCGAACGCGGTCTCCTCGTACCAGAAGGTGGCGAACCTCGAGCCGGGCAGCGCCAACGCGTGGTTCCAGCTCGGCCAGGCGGCCCAGACCTCCGGCGACACCACCACCGCTGTCAGTGCGTACACGCACTATCTGAAGCTGAACCCGAACAGCTCGACCGCCGGCCAGATCCGCGCTCTGATCAAGTCGCTGACGAAGAAGTAGCGCCCTCCTCGCGGGAGGGCTCGGCGGGACGGTGCTCGTCGCAGGGATGCGCACCAGCTGCGACACAGCCACTGTTCCGCCGAGCCCTCCCAACCCGTAGCGGGTTAGACTCGCCCCGACACGAGGCCCAGCGACCCCGGGGGGAGTGCGCGTGAACTTCGATATCAAGACCGAGCAACTGAGCGACGACACGTACGTCATCTCGCTGGCAGGCGAGGTCGACCTGTACACCGCACCGGAGTTCAAGCAGCAGTTGCTGGAGGTGATCGGGCAGGGAGGCAAGGAGGTCATCGTCGACTTCAGCGGGACGACCTTCATCGACTCGACCACCCTGGGCGTCCTCGTCGGCGGCGTGAAGCGGCTGCGCTCCAACGACGGGCAGCTCTCGCTCGTGTGCAGCGACCGGAACATCACGAAGATCTTCGAGATCACCGGCCTGGACCGCGTATTCACCATCTATCCGACCCGGAACGAGGCCGTCTCGAAGGTCGGAGCGGCCGGCGGGGTGCCACCCGCATAGTGCGGCGCTGGGCTCTCGGAGTCGCGGTCGGGCTCGGCGCTGCGCTGCTCGCGGCGGGCTGCGGCACGGGCGGTGCGGCCAAGGGCACGGCTGACCTCGCGAACGGTCAGAAGCTCTTCACGGGCGCGGCGACGTGCTCCGCCTGCCACACGCTCGCCGCTGCCGGCTCGATCGGGACCATCGGCCCGAACCTCGACGACGCGTTCCGTGCGTCGCGGCAGGAGGGCTTCAGCCAGTCGACGATCGAGAACGTCGTGCTCGACCAGATCCGGCTCGGGTCGGGCGCCGTCACCGGCGGGACGCCGATGCCGGCGAACCTCGTCCACGGGCAGGACGCGCTCGACGTCGCCGCATACGTGGCCTCGGTCGCCGGCACCGGCAGCGCGACGACGACCCCTCCGTCGCAGCTGACGAGCGGCGTGGCGATCTTCAAGGCCAACTGTTCGAGCTGTCACACGCTCAAGGCCGCCGGCTCGACGGGAACCGTCGGCCCGAACCTCGACCAGCTCAAGCCCGCGCAGGCCACGGTCGTCCACCAGGTGACGAACGGCGGCGCCGTCATGCCGGCGTTCAAGGGCAAGCTCACTCCCGCACAGATCCAGGCCGTCGCGACGTTCGTCTCGTCGTCCGCCGGCAAGTAATGGAGATCCGCAGGGCGTCGGTCTCCGACGCCGCCGAGATCGCGTCTGTGCACGTGCGTACCTGGCAGGCGGCCTACGCGCACGTGTTCGGGGAGGAGCGCCTGGCGCAGCTCGACGTCGAGCGGCGCGTCGCCGGCTGGACGCGCGAGCTGACCGCGGGCGAACCGATCTTCGTGGCCGGCGAGGAGGGCCGCGTCGTCGGCTTCGTGTCCGTCGGCGCCTGCGAGCTGTACGCCATCTACGTGCTGCCGGAGGCGTGGGGGAGCGGTGCCGGCCCCGGCCTCATGCGCGCCGCGGTCGGGCAGCTCCGTGAGGACGGCTGCGGCGAGGCCGTCCTCTGGGTGCTCGAGGACAATCCCCGGGCGCGCCGCTTCTACGAGCGCGAGGGCTGGAAGCTCGACGGCGGCAGCAAGGAGGACGACTTCTTCGGCGTCCGCGTCGCCGAGGTGCGGTACCGGATCGTGCTTTAGAGGCTCTCACACAATGAACGTTGTGTCGCCCGGCCACACTCGGCGGCGCGCTGCCGCGCCCTCAGTCGGCCCGATAGTGCAACTATCGGGCCTCCCTGCGTCCTTGCGTCGCACTCGCCGATTGCGCCCGGATCGACGAACATCATTATGTGAGAGCCTCTTAGACCGGCTGATTCGGCTCGGCCGAGAGGTCGACAACCACGTGCGTGACCGGCAGCGCAAAGCGCGCGCGTGCCCGTTCGACCACGTTCTGCTTGAGCCAGTTCGACCGGCCCTCGGGATGGGTGGAGATGACGATCGCATCGGCGCCGAACGTGCGCAGCGCATCCTCGATCGCGACGAGCGGATCCTCGTCCCCGATCTCCCCGCGGACCTCGAGGCCGGTCGCTTCGAGACGTGCGACCGATGCTTGGAGCCGGCGCTCGGCGTCGGCTCGCGCGCCGTCGGTATCCGAAGCCCAGTGCCGCACCCGCGATGCAAGAGCGGGCGCGACGACGAAGAGCTCCGTCGTCGGCTGGGCCAGCTGAGCGAGTGTCGACATCAGCGCTGCTCCGCCCACGGTCTCGTTCGCGACCACGAGGATTCGGTGGACGCCCGGCGGCGTCGCCGATGCGATCTTCGGCTGCGGGTCGGCGGTCCCGGGGACCGGCTCCTGCTTCAGCCACCAGAGGATCCCGGCGACGGCCAGGACAGCGGCGGCGACGCCGAGCCACGTGTTCACGTACGCCGCACCCGCAATCACGAGCGCGGCGACGACGGACGCAATCAGGAACCGGAACGCCTCGTCCTCGCTGCGAAGCGGATTACGCATCGCTCCCTGACTTACCTCAGAGGATGTAGACCGTCAGATAGACGACGATCCACATGACGTCGACGAAGTGCCAGTAGATCCCGCCGATCTCGACGCCGTGGTGCTCCTCCGCGGAGAAGTGGCCGCGGAAGGCGCGAATCGTCATGAACCCCAGGATCGAGAGCCCGACGAAGACGTGGACGCCGTGCAGGCCCGTGAGGCAGAAGAAGATGGTGGCGAAGGCGCCGTTCGAGGTGTTGAACCCGATGCGCGAGTACTCGATCGCCTGGGTGATGAGGAAGCTCAGACCCATGAGGAACGTCAACAGCAGCCCGGCGCGCAGGCCCCACACGTTGCCGCGCTTGATCGACTGCAGTCCCCAGTGCATGGAGAAGCTCGACGTGACGAGGATGCACGTGTTGATGAAGGCGACGTACACCGGCAGGTGGTACGGCGGCGTCGGCCACGGCGTCCCGTTGACCACGCGCACGAAGAAGTACGCGGTGAAGAACGAGCCGAACAGCATGATCTCCGACGCGATGAAGAGGAACATGCCGAGCACGCCCGGCGTGACTCGGGAGCTGTAGTGCGGCGTCGGCGGGCCGTGGTGCTCGATGTGCTCTGCGTGCGCGGCGGCCATCAGGCAGTCACCGCCGCGGGCGTGTCGACCTCGACGTGGTCGACCGGGAGCTTCGTGTCGGTACGCAGCCGTTCGACGAGATCGCGTCGGAGCCAGCCCGAGCGCGAGCGCGGGAAGGTGGAGACGATCAGTTCGTCGACGCGCTCGTCCTCCGTCGCCTGGATCACGGCCGTGTACGGGTCGGGATGCGAGATCTGCCCGTGCACGTCGAGGCCCTCGGACCGAAGACGCGTCACCGCGCGCAGGAGGCGCTTCTCGGCCTCCTCGTAGGAGCCGCCGCCGTCTCCTTGCGGAGAGATGATGAGAAAGCTCGCCGGGCTCTGCTGTGCGCGGGCGCGGATGCGCTCCAGCAGCTCGTCGCCGAGCACCGTCTGGTTCGCGACGACGAGGACGTTCGCGGGGCCGTGCTCGCCGGCGAGGTCGACGACGACGTGCTCGAACGGGATGTCGCCCGCGACCCGCCGCATCTGCTCGACCGCGTTGCGGCGGAGCCAGCCGGACTTCTGCTGCGGGTGCGTGGACACGATCACCTCGTCCGGCTCGAGCTGGGCGATGGCGTCGCGGAGGGCCGACACAGGATCCGTCTCGACGACGACGCCCGAGGCCGGGATGCCCTCCGTGCGCAGCAGGTCGAGCGTCTTGTCGAGGCGGCGGCGCGCGGCTGCCTTGCGCGTGTCGTAGTAGACGACGTAGCCCTGTCGCGGCTGGTTCACGGGCGCGACGACGGTGACCTGCACCTGCCCATCAGCGGCGCGCGCCTCGATCAGCTCGACGAGCTGCCGCGACACGACGGTCTCGTTGGCGACGACGAGGATGTTGCGCGCCTCTGCGCTCACGGCGCCGCCACCTCCTCCACCGCGTGGGCGGGAGAGGGCGCGAGGATGGCGTGCTGGGCGCCGGGGACGCCGTACTCGTACGGCGAGCCGACGACCTGCGGGATCTCGTCGAAGTTGAAGATCGGCGGCGGCGAGCTCACCTGCCACTCGAGCGTGAGCGCGCGCCACGGGTTCGACGGCGCGATGGGGCCGTTCTTCCAGCTCGTGATCATGTTGTAGAGGAAGACGAGCACCGACGCGCCGAGCCCGAACGACGCGAGCGAGATGAACATGTTCAGGTCTGCGAACTTCGGCGCGTAGTCGGCGACGCGGCGCGGCATCCCTTCCGTCCCGAGGAGATGCATCGGGAAGAAGGTCAGGTTGAAGCCGACGAAGGTCAGCCAGAAGTGGAGCTTGCCGAGGCGCTCGTCGTACATCCGGCCGGTCATCTTCGGGAACCAGTAGTAGATGCCGGCGAAGATCGTGAAGACGGAGCCGCCGAAGAGCACGTAGTGCAGGTGCGCGACGATGAAGTACGTGTCGGTGACGTGGATGTCGATCGGGACGGCGCCGAGCATGACGCCGGACAGGCCGCCGATCACGAACATGGTGAGGAAGCCGAGCGCGAACAGCATCGGCGTGTTGAAGTGCAGCTTCCCTTCCCACATCGTCGCGATCCAGCTGAAGATCTTGATCCCGGTCGGTACCGCGATGAGCAGCGTCGTCACCATCATCGGGACGCGCAGCCACGACGACATGCCGCTCGTGAACATGTGGTGTGCCCAGACCGAGAAGCCGAGGACGACGATCGCCATCAGCGAGAGCGCCATGAGCCGATAGCCGAAGATCGGCTTCCGGCTGAACACGGATATGACCTCGCTCATGATCCCGAAGCCAGGCAACATCATGATGTACACCGCCGGGTGCGAGTAGAACCAGAAGATGTGCTGGTACCCCAGTGGGTAGCCGCCGTTGTTCGGGTCGAAGAACGCGGTGTGCATCACGTGGTCGAACATCGAGAAGAACTGCGAGCCGGCGATGAACGGCGTTGCGATCACGACGAGCAGCGAGGTGGTGAAGTTCGCCCACACGAGCAGCGGCATGCGCCAGAACGTGAGCCCGGGCGCGCGCATCGTGATGATGGTGACCAGGAAGTTGAGCGCCGTCATGATCGACGACGCACCTGCCCACTGCACGCCCTGGTTGAAGAAGATCGCGCCGAGCGGCTGGTGCGACGAGCACAGCGGCGCGTAGCCCGTCCAGCCGCAGGCGAAGGCGCCGCCGGGGACGAGGAACGACGACAGCATCATGATTCCCGCGATCGGCAGCAGCCAGAACGAGAGCGCGTTCAGGCGCGGGAACGCCATGTCCGGCGCGCCCAGCATCAGCGGCACGACGAAGTTCGCGAGGCCGGCGAAGGCCGGGATCACGAACAGGAAGATCATCAGCGACGCGTGGACCGAGAAGAGCCCGTTGTAGGTCTGCGGGTCGAAGAAGTGATTTCCGGGACGGGCGAGCTGGACGCGGACGAGCATCGCGAGGAAGCCGCCGGCGATGAAGAAGAAGATCGTCGTGACGAGGTACTGGACCCCGATCACCTTGTGGTCGGTGTTGACCTTGAAGTAGTCCCGCCACGTGCGCGCGCCGTGACTTGAGTGATCGTCTGGCCGGGTCGGCGAGCCGATCGCGTAGCGCGTCCAGTAGTCGAACACACCGATCCCGGCGAGGAAGCCGATCGGGCCCGCGACGAGCAGCGACACGAGCGTGATGTCCTCCATCTTGAAGAGCGGCTGCCAGCCGCCCCACCAGCGGAAGACGACGACGAGGCCGAACCCGATCGCGCCGAAGAGGCAGAACATCCAGCCCGCGCGGATGAAGCCCGGGCCGAGAAGCAGCCGCCTGACGGCGCCCTTGCCGCCGGTCGGCGTCAGCTGGTGCTCGTGCGGGTCGAAGGCGACTGCCGTCATTTGCTCGAGTTGATCAGATAGGTGACGAGGGCGTCGAGCTGTTGCGTCGGGATCGCCTTGCCGAACGTCTGCGGCATGACGTTCTTCGGGAAGCCGGGCTGGATGTAGGCGTTCGGATCGATGATCGACGTTCGCACGAACGACTCGAGCGGCTGCTTCGCCTGCTGCGCCTCGGCGGGCAGCTTGTCGAGGTCAGGGCCGATCTTTCCGGTCGCTTTTGCGGCCGTGAGTGTGTGGCAGGCGGCGCAGCCGTTGTTCTTGAACACCGCTGCTCCCGCTGTGGCCGCGCTCGGCGAGGTGACCGCCTTCGATTGCCTCTTCAGCCACTTGTCGAACGCCGCCGGCTCCATCACCGTGACGGTCGACCGCATCGTCGAGTGGCCCAGGCCGCAGAGCTCGTTGCAGATGACGGGATAGGTGCCGTCACGCGTGGGCGTGATGTTGAGCGTGGTCGTCAGACCGGGGACGATGTCCTCGTTTTCCCGGAACTCGGGCACGAAGAAGGCGTGGATGACGTCCTTCGACTGCATGTGGAGCACCGTTTCGCGGCCTCGCGGCAGCATCAGGGTCGCGCTCGTCAGGCCGTGCGCATCGGGGTAGCTGAACGTCCATTCGAACTGCTGAGCGATGACGTTCACGTTCATTGCGTTCTTCGCGATGGCGTCGTCGCGGGAGAGGACGATCGCGCTCACGATCCCGATAGCGGTGACGAGCACGGTCGGGACGATCGTCCAGGCGATCTCGAGGCCGGTGTGGCCGTGGATCGGCGGTCCGTCCGAGTCGTCGTCCGGCGCTGCCCGAAAGACCACGACCGAGTACAGGATGGCCGCGGCGACGACGGCAAAGATGACGATGCAGATCGTGACGACGAACCAGAACACGAAGTCGATCCGCCCGGCCTCCTTCGAGGCCGAGACCGGGAGCCAGGGAATGGCGAGTGCCACCGCTGCGGCGATTCCGCCGGAGACGATGCCGATCCCCAGTAGCGACGCAATCGAGCCCCTGCGCATCCGGTTCGGAGCCTAAACGAAAGCTCCACGCGCCTCCGGTGGAACCCGAACCCCGAATCGGGCGTTCTCCGTTCTTGATCGAAAGGAGGACGTATGGGTCTTGGAATTGGAATCCTGCTCGCGGCCGTGGGCGCCGTGCTCGCATTCGCGGTGAGCGCCACGGTCTCGGGCGTCAACATTCACGCAGTTGGTTGGATCCTGCTGATCGTCGGGATCTTCGGCGTCGTGCTCTCGATGATCTTTTGGTCGTCGTGGGCAGGGCCTGGCTACTTCACCTCGTCGCGGCGTCGCACCTACATCGACGAGGGGCCTCCGTCCTTGTAGAGGCTGCGGTGTGTCTGGCCGTCGGCCGGCGTTCTCTGCCGGCCGACGGCTAGCTGTAGGACCCAAGCAGGTTGGTTCTGCTGACCGGGGGTTGGCGGCCGAGGGCTGAGTGTCGTCTGCGATGGTTGTAGTGCCAGAGCCAGCCGTCAAGGGCTGTGGTGCGTTCGTGGCTTGAGCGGTAGATGGCGCCGTAGGCCCAGCCGTTGAGCATGGTGCGGATGAAGCGTTCGGCTTTCCCGTTTGTTTGTGGGCGGCGTGGCCGGGTGCGTAGGTGTCGGATGCCGAGCGCGCGGCATGCGAGTGCGTGCATGGTCGCCACGTAGGCGCTGCCGTTGTCGGTGAGGACGCTTTCGACGTGGATGCCGTGGCGGGCGAAGAAGGCGACCGCTCGGTGCAGGAAGGCGATCGCGGTCGCGGCCTTCTCGTCGGTGAGTACTTCGGCGTAGGCGAGGCGGCTGTAGTCGTCGACGGCGACGTGGACGAACTCCCAGCCGATGGTGCCGCGCAGACTGCCGCTGCCGTCGGCGCGCCGCGGCCGGTAGCGGCCGGGAGGGCGGCCGCCGACGCGTTTGCCGGCACCGCCCTCGATCCGGCCGAGCTTTTTGATGTCGATGTGGACGAGCTCGCCCGGGCGGGAGCGCTCATAGCGCACCGGCTGCTCGAGTCCGATCCGGCCGAGCTTGCCCATGCCGTTGCGCTTGAGCACCACCGAAACCGTTGAGAGTGGCATCGCGAGCGTTTCCGCGATCTCGGCCGCCGTCATACGCAGCTGCCGCAGCGAAACGATGACAGCGACACGATCGGGCGGGGTGCGGTTAGCGACACAGCGTGGCGCCGAGGAGCGATCGGAAAGGCCCTGCTCGCCGTCGATCCTGTACCGGCCGACCCACTTGCGGGCGCAGCGCACGCTGACCCCGGCGGCCTCGGCCGCCGCCGTCACCGTCCACCCCTGACCAAGCACCCGATCACACAGCAACCGGCGGCCACTCCAACTGAGCGCCGCGTTAGCGTGAAGCCTCATCCGGTCTCCTCCTTGGGACTGAGTTGCCTTCGACAGCACTCAGCCTCCAAGGAGGCCCGGATGAACCAACGTGCTTAGGAACTACAGCTAGCCGAGCTGTGCTGCGGCGAGCTGGGTGCCCTCGACGCGTGCCCTGATTTTCGCGAAGGCGGTCGCGCGTGCCGTGGACGTGTCGTCGGCAAAGGGAGCGAACCCGCAGTCGTCGGTCGTTCCGAGCTGGTCGAGCGGGATGTACTCCGCTGCTTGGAGGACGCGGTCGCGGACCTGTTCCGCAGTCTCGATCGCGGGGTCGATCGGATCGGTCACCCCGACGAAGATCCGTTGGCCCGGCTTCAGGTTGGTGCGGATCGTCTCGAGCACGGCCGGTCGGTCGGCCTCGCCCGCGAGCTCGAGGTAGAAGCGTCCAGCCGAGAGCCCCAAGAGACCGGGCAGGAGGCCGGCGTAGTCGACGTCGGCGCTGTGGGTCGAGTCGTGGTCGCCGCCCGGGCAGCTGTGCACCCCGATCCGCTGTTGCTCCTCTGGCGTGAACCGGTCCAGGACGGCGTTGTTCAGGTCGAGGAACTGGCGCAGGAGCCCGCCGGACGGATCGAGCTTGAGCGAGAGGCGGCCTTCGGTGAAGTCGATCTGCACGCTGTCCGCGCCCTTCTCCAGCGACCGCCTGATGTCGGCCTCGGCCTCGTCGAGCAGGTCGGCGATGAACTCGTCGCGGGAGTAGCCATCGATGCCGGCGGCCGGGTAGAGAAGGCTGAGCGCCGACGCTGAGATCACCGCCTGCTTGATCGGCCGTGCTGCGTAGCGCTGCGCGCGCTCGAGATATGCGTCCGCGTGCACCTGGTAGCGGAACGGTCCCGCCGTCAATGCGGGGAGTTGCCGCGTGTGGCCGTCCGCAAACGGGATGACGACGCCGTCCGGGCTCAGCGACGTGAGCCCGCTGATCGGGTAGGTCACGAAGCTGGGCTTGAGCTGCTCTCCGTCCGTGATCACCGGCGAGCCGGTCGCTTCGATCTCGGCGATCGTCTCCGCGAGCGCCTCCTCGCGTAGCGCCTCGACATCCCGCTCGGAGACCCGCCCCTCGGCGGCGGCGCGCATCGCTTCGATCAGCTGCGGCGGCCGGGGAATGCTCCCGATCGGCTCCGTTGGAATCGGCACGCCTCCATGCTCCGGGCTGCGATCGCGACGGTCAAGGCGGCGTCGCCGCTGTTATGCGGTTCGGGAAACGTAGGATCGGTTCATGGTCGAGTTCGTCCCGCCCGACTTCGAAATCCCGCTCGGGCTTGCGACTTCTGACTTCGTCCTCGAACCGCTTGGGCCTGAGCACAACGAGCAGGATTACGATGCTTGGACGTCGTCGATGGGTCACATCGCGGAGACGCCCGGATTCCCCTGGGGCTCATGGCCTCGAGAGATGACGTCGGACGAGAATCGCGAAGACCTCGAGCGCCACGCCGGCGACTTTCTCAGCCGGAAGGGCTTCACGTACACGGTTCTCGATCCGGTCGATCGTGACGTGATCGGGTGCGTCTACATCTACCCGCTCCGCGACAGCGACGACACCGCCATCGTGCAATCCTGGGTGCGGAAGAGCCACGCGCAGCTGGACATCCCGCTTTGGCACGCCGTGAGTGAGTGGCTCGAGTCGAACTGGCCATTCACCGCGGTCCAGTACGCGCCGCGAGGTTAGGCGGCTGTCTCGTTCATGGGCCGTGCAGGGATCGAACCTGCGACCTTGGGATTAAGAGTCCCCTGCTCTACCAGCTGAGCTAACGGCCCGAAGCGGCGGCCATTGTAGCCTCGTGCTCGTGAAGGTTTTGTCGGTCGTGGGAAACCGTCCGCAGTTCATCAAGTCCGGCCCGGTGTCGGTCGCACTGCGCGACGCGGAGATCGACGAGGTCGTCCTCCATACCGGCCAGCACTACGACCGGGAGCTCTCCGATGTGTTCTACGAGGAGCTCGGTCTCCCCGAGCCGGCGTACCGGCTCGAAGCGCACACGGCCGACCCGGAGGCGATGCGGCCCGGGATCGCCTCCGCGGTGGTACGCGAGCGGCCGGACTGGGTGCTCGTCTACGGCGACACGAACTCGACGCTCGCCGGCGCAGAGGCAGCGGGCGGGGTCCCGGTTGCGCACGTCGAGGCGGGGCTGCGCAGCGGCGACCTGTCCATGCCGGAGGAGCGCAACCGGATTGCGGTCGACCGGATCGGTGCGCTGCTCCTCTGCCCGGACGAGCGGTCCCGGGCGACACTCGTCGGCGAGGGCGTCCGTGGTGCGATCGAGGTCGTCGGCGACGTGATGGCGGACGCGTGCTTTCGCCTCGCTCCGGTCGCGCGGGAGCTCTCGACGATCCTCGACCGACTCGGGCTGACCCCCGGCGTGTATCTCGTGGCGACGATCCATCGGGAGGCGAATGTCCGCCCGGAGCGTCTCCGGCGCATCGTCGAAGGCCTCGGCCGAACGGGCGAGCCGGTCATCTTCCCCGCGCATCCGCGCACCGGCTCCCACCTCGAGGAAGTGCCGGCAAACGTCCGCGTCGTCGACCCGCTCGGGTACCTGGACATGGCGGCGCTGTGCTCGCAGGCGCGCGTGATCGTCACCGACTCGGGTGGGCTCCAGAAGGAGGCTTACTGGTACGGCGTCCCCTGTGTGACCACGCGGCCGTCGACCGAGTGGATCGACACGGTCGAGGTCGGGGCGAACGTCCTCGTCGATGACGATCCGGTTCGGCTTGCCGAGGCCGTTGCAGCAGCGCGCATGCCCGCCGATCGCCCGCAGCTGTACGGCGACGGGGCGGCGGCGCAGCGGGTCGCAGCTAGCCTTGCCGCGGCGTGAATCCCGACATCGCCATCATCGGCGCCGGCTACGTCGGCATGCCTCACGCACAGACGTTCGCCGAAGCCGGCAAGCACGTCGTGCTCGTGGATATTCAGCAGTCCGTGGTCGACGGCATCAACCGCGGCGAGAGCCACATCGAGGACGTCAGCTCCGCGGCCCTGAAGCAACTCGTCCACGCCGGGCTGATCGCCGCGACGACCGACTTCGCAGTGGTTGCCGACTGCGACGCCGTCATCATCGCCGTGCCGACCCCGTTGTCGCCGCAACGCGTTCCCGACCTGGACTACATCGAGAGCGCGGCACGCGCCGTCGCGCCGCACCTGAAGAAGGGCCACGTGGTCGTACTCGAGTCGACGACGTACCCCGGCACGACGCGCGAGAAGCTGAAGCCGCTGCTCGAGGCGGGCAGCGGCTTGAAGGCGGGTGCGGACTTCCATCTCGCATTTGCGCCGGAGCGAGTCGATCCCGGCCGCACCGACTGGACGACGAAGTCGACGCCGAAGGTCGTCGGAGGCCTCGACGCGGCGTCGACGAAGGCTGCGGCCGACCTGTACAGGAGTGCGCTCGACAACGTGCACGAGGTCTCGACGGCGGAAGCCGCCGAGCTGACGAAGCTGCTCGAGAACATCTTCCGGTCGGTGAACATCGCGCTCGTCAACGAGCTCGCGCAGCTGTGCGACCGGATGGACATCGACGTGTGGGAAGTGATCGACGCCGCCGCGACGAAGCCGTTCGGCTTCATGCCGTTCCAGCCCGGTCCGGGGCTCGGCGGGCACTGCATCCCGCTCGACCCGTACTACCTCGCCTGGAAGGCGCGCGAGTTCGACTTCAACACGCGGTTCATCGAGCTCGCGGGTGAGATCAACAACAACATGCCGTACTTCTGCCGGTCGGTGATCTCCCAGGCGTTGAACCACGGTGCGCAGAAGTCGCTCAAGGGCTCGAAGATCCTGCTCGTCGGCGTCGCGTACAAGGCCGACATCGGCGACGTGCGCGAGTCTCCTGCCGAAAAGCTCCTGATGCTGCTGCGCAACGCCGGGGCGGACGTCGCCTACCACGATCCGCACGTGCCCGAGTTCGACGGATTGAAGTCGGTGCCGCTCGAGCCGAAGAGCTACGACTGCGTCGCGATCGTGACGGCGCACTCGAGCGTCGACTACGACAAGCTCGTCAACGCTGCCTCGCTCGTCGTCGACCTGCGCAACGCGACCGGCGCGACGGGCACGGCGTCGGACAAGGTCTTCAAGCTGTGATCGCAGTCACGGGCCTCGGCTACTGGGGGCCGAACCTCGCCCGGAACTTCGACGATCTCGGCGTACTCTCCGCGCTCTGCGACCTCGATCCCGAGCTGCGCGAGCGGTTCGCGGCGCGCTACCCGAACGCGCGGATGCACGCGAGCTTCGACGACTTGCTCGCCGACGAGGGTGTCGAGGCGATCGTCATCGCGACGCCTGTGCCGACGCACTACGCGCTCGCCCGCGCCGCTCTAGCCGCGGGTAAGCACGTGCTCGTCGAGAAGCCGCCGGCAATGCGCGCGGCGGAGATCGACGAGCTCGTCGAGCTTGCGGCCGACCGGAATCTCGTGCTCATGCCCGGCCATCTGCTCCTCTATCACCCGGGCGTCCGCAAGCTGAAGCAGCTGATCGACGACGGCGAGCTCGGCGACGTGCTCTGCGTGTACGGCAACCGCCAGAACCTCGGAATCGTGCGAACGAACGAGAACGCCCTCTGGTCGCTCGGGGTGCACGACCTCTCCGTGATGCTTTACCTCCTCGACGAGGAGCCGGAGATCTGCGTCGCGCACGGCCGTGACTTCCTGACCGAGGGCGTCGAGGACGTCGTCTTCTGCTACCTGCGCTTCCCGAGCGGGAAGATCGCGCACATGCACCTGTCGTGGCTCGACCCGCACAAGATGCGGCGCATCACGGTCGTCGGCCGCGAGAAGATGGTCGTCTTCGACGACATGGAGCTCGAGCGCAAGGTGACGATCTACGAGAAGGCGCCGTGGAAGCGAACGGACAGCTACGGCGAATGGCAGACGCGTTCCGGCGACATCTCCATCCCGAAGATCCCGACGGACGAGCCGCTCAAGCTCGAGTGCCAGGAGTTCATCCGGCTCATCCGCGGAGAGGGCGACCGGCGCAAGGTGGCCGAGGATGGAGCGCGCGTCGTCCGCGCGCTCGACCGGCTCACGGAATCACTTCGTGGCTGAGGTTCATCCCACCGCGATCGTCTATCCGGGGACCGTCCTCGGTAACGGTGTGAAGGTGCTCGAGAACGCCGTCGTCGGCAAGCAACCCTCTCTCTCGCCGCGCTCGACGGCGAAGCGCGAGCCGCTTCCTCCGACGGTGATCGGCGACGGGACGATCGTGTCCACGGGCGCGATCGTGTTCGCCGGGACGCGTATCGGTGCGCGCGTGATCGTCGGCGACCAGGCATGCGTCCGCGAGCGGGTCGACATCGACGACGACGTCGTCGTCGGCCGCGGCGTGCTCGTCGAGAACGACACGACCATCGGCGCGCTGACGAAGATCCAGGCGAATGCCTACATCACCGCGTACTCGACGCTCGAGGACAACGTCTTCATCGCTCCGTGCGTCGTCACGACGAACGACAACTTCATGGGCCGGACCGAGCGCCGGCACGAGCTCATCAAGGGCCCGACGGTTCGCCGCGGCGCGCGCGTCGGTGGCGGCGCCATCCTCTGCCCCGGGATCGTCATCGGCGAAGACGCCTTCGTCGGCGCCGGAGCGGTGGTCACGAAGGACGTGGCGCCGCGCATGCTCGTTGTGGGCAGTCCGGCGCGCGTCCTGCGCGGGGTCAGCGCCGACGAGCTCCTGGAGAACCAGTAGTCGTCTTCGCCAAGGTCAGCGTGTACGGCGTGAACGCCGGCGACGCTTCCCTCACCTCGAGGTAGTACATCCCGCGCTTCGGCGCGCGAAATCCCAGGTGGTTCGTCGTCGACTCCTCGATGAGCAGCTTCTGGGATGCGGGGCGATCGACGTGGACCGTCCGCGGCTGCCACAGCTCGAGCATGAGCCCCGCGGCCGATGCGAGCTTCGCCCGTAGGAGCTCGTGCGGCTGGAGCGCGACGCGGTAAACGTCGACGGGGTCGTCCCAGTAGTCGACCGTCGCCTGTACCCGGTTGTTCTTCCCCCACACCGTCCACGCCTGAGAGCCCGCGTCGTCGTTGCTTTCGTCGTGGTCCGAGGGAGGGAGCGGGCCGGCCAGCGCCTCCACCGCCTTGGCGACGTCCAGGCGTCCCCAGCCGCTGAGCGAGTCGCGCAGCAGCCCGCAGCGCGGGCAGCCGTTCGTGGCGTTGACGTCGTCCGCCGACCGCTCGAGCAAGAAGCTCACCTGGCTGTTCGTCAGCAGGGGATCGACCGCGAACAGCACAGCCGCTGCCGCCGATACCTGCGGAGCCGCGAACGACGTGCCTTCGGCGTTCCGGTAGTCGTCGGTCCCGCAGTCGGAGTACCCCTGGTCGGGGCAGCCGGTGCGGAGCGCCGTGAGCGCCGCGGGGAACGTCGAGAAGATCGACGCGCCGGGTGCGGAGAGATCGTTGAACACCGGGTCGCGGTTCGAGAAGTCGGGGACGTTCCCAGACCGCGTGAGCGCGCTCACGCCTACGACGTGCGGGAGCGCTGCCGGGTAGCTCGCGTACGGCCACGGCTGCGAGGGAGCCTCGTCGCCGTTGCCAACTGCAGCGACGAGTACGGCGCCTTTCGAATACGCGTACTCGACCGCCTGCTGCTCCAACGCCGAATACGTGTCTTGGGCGGGGTCCGCCAGGTCACGCAGTCCGCCGAGGCTGAGGTTGATTACCCGCGCGCCGTTGTCGACCGACCAGCGGATCGCTTCCGCCTCCGCGGTGAGCGGGATGGTTCCGTCAGGCGTCACGACCTTGGCGATGAGGAGCTGGGCCGTGTACGCGATCCCGACGATTCCCTGCGTGCCGAGGTTCGCCGCGATCTCGCCCGCGACGAACGTGCCGTGGCCTTCGGTGTCGACGCACGGGCTGCCGCCGACGAAGCTCTTCTCCGCCAGCAGCCGGCCGGCGAAGTCGGGGAGGCTGCAGTCGATGCCCGAGTCGACGATCGCCACCCGCACGGGCGTGAGGTTCGTCGGGGGCGCCGGCCACGCGTCGAACGCGTGGTCGTCCTGGAGATACCACTGGCGCGGCGCGAGCGGGTTCGTCGGCGTAAACGCAGCGGCAGGCGCCGCCACCGCGAGCGCCGCGGCGACGATCAGCAGCAAGACCCTCGGCATTACCCGGCTGAGACCTGGGGCACCGACAGGCCGGGCGCGAATCCCTGCCCGGGGGTGACCACGATGCGGTACGTCGTTCCTGCCGGAATGTCGACGGGGAGCACGAAGCTGCCGTCGGCATCGACGTTGCCGGTGACGAGCGCCGTCCAGGTCAAGTCGGGGTTCTGAATGTCCACCTCGACCGGCGCCCCGGGGAGGACGGGCTGCACGGTTCCGCTCACCTGGCCGGGTGCCGGATCGGCCGGCTGCACGAGCGGCGCAACGCGCACGCGGACGTATCCGACCGCCGTACTCGGGATCGCCAGGCGGTAGTCGGTCGTGACCGTCGGCGCCTCGGGGAGAAGAAGCGACCCGTCGGCTGCCGGCGTCACCGGTCCGACGAGCCCCCACGTGCCGCCGTAAACGCGCTCCTCGAGCGATACCCCGGCGATGCCGCGGACGAGACCCGTGAGGGTGATCGACGTTCCGAACGGGATCGGGGCCGCCGGTGTCGGCTGCTGGAGGGACATCATCGACACGCTGAACCATGTCGAGCGTAGCCCGAGCGAACTGGTGACGGTGCCTCCGCTGAAGGACGGACCGGCTGCGGAACCGAGGCCAAGCGAAGGCAGCGTCAGCACCGAGAGGCGACTGACGCGCCCGGCGGGGTCGGTCGTCGTCTGGAGGTCGAGGATCGACCCCTTCACCTTGAGCGCCTGCGCGAAGGTGTGCGCGCTGATCGGTACCGACCAGTTGTGGTACGGCGACAGCACGTCGTACGGGTCGGGAACTGCGACGAGGTACGGCACGGGTGCCACTCCCCAGCCGTCGGAGATCGACTCGGTCTCGCCGCCCGAGCTGGAGAAGAAGAACGTCGACGCCACCTTGCCGTTGAACATCACGATCTGTCCCCTGGTCGCGTCGACGGCGGCGTTCGTCGCCGCGGTCTCATGTGAGACGCCGAGATACATCTGGCTGCGCGTGTCCCCGTACACGTCGAACGGAGCAGCGATTTTGCGCGTTGCGAGCGCATACGAGCGCGATGCGACGGCCTGCGCCTGGAGGGCCGGCGGAGACCAGGTCGACGGCATCTCTGCCGGGACGACGCCGTACAGGTAGTCCTCCAGCCCGACGATGTTGATCGCGCGGAGCCGGCCGTTCACGACGTCCACCTGGATTTGGCCTCTGTACGAGCGCGCGAGGGTCATCCATCCGCCTGCGCCGGCGTCGAACGTCAGCGGCGCCATCAGCGGCCGGCCGTTCACGACGAGTTTGGTGCCCAGGGAGATCGAGCCCGCCGGCAGCGCGACGGTGACGCCGTTCGCGTCCGTGACGGTGAACGGCGCTTTGCACGACAGTTTCAGCGTCTTCTTCCCGTCGGCCAGAAGGACGCGGATGAGCGTCGCCGGCGTCGTGCCGAGTGTCGTGCCGGGGTAGTAGTGCGAGAGGATCTGCTGGTAGCCGTACCCGTGCAGTGCGTAGCCCCAGGCGCCGTACTGGCTCATGCCGATCCCGTGCCCGAATCCGTGGCCGCTGAAGACGAACAGCGCGCCGGTGCCGGCCTTTGCGGCGACGCAGCCGGTCGCGCACACGGGCGGCAAGCCCGTCGGGGACGCGGCCGCCGGCCCGGCGACGAGCAGGGCACAGCCAACGGCGATCAGGAGCGCGCGAAACGGCATCCGGGTGGACGGCGAAGCTAGCAAAGTCATGTTTTGTAAATCGGATTTCGCCGCCGCTGGCTAAAGTCATGCCGCCATGCGCCTTCTCGTCACCGGCGGGGCCGGCTTCATCGGCTCGAATTTCGTCCATTACTGGCTCGATCGGCACCCGGACGACCACATCGTCGTCCTCGATCTCCTGACGTACGCGGGCGACCGCGGCTCCCTCGCCGACGTCGAGGACCGCATGGTCTTCGTCGAGGGCGACATCGGCGACCTCGACCTCTGCGAGCGGCTGCTCCAGGACGTCGACGTGATCGTCAACTTCGCCGCCGAGTCGCACAACAGCCTCGCGGTCGTCGACCCGGGCCGTTTCTTCCGGACCAACGTCCTCGGCACCCAGTCGCTGCTCGAAGCCGCGCGCCGCACGGGCGTCGAGCGCTTCCATCACGTCTCGACGTGCGAGGTGTACGGCGACCTGCCGCTCGACAGCGACGAGGTGTTCACCGAGGAGTCGCCGTACCGTCCGCGCACGCCGTACAACGCGTCGAAGGCAGGCGCCGACCACGCTGTGCGCGCCTACCACGAGACGTATGGGCTGCCCGTGACGATCACGAACTGCTCGAACAACTACGGGCCGTTCCAGTTTCCTGAGAAAGTGATCCCGGTCTTCGTGACGAACGCGCTCGACGACGTCGAACTGCCGCTGTACTCGTCGACGACGAACAAGCGCGAGTGGCTGCACGTGCGCGATCACTGCACTGCGATCGAGCTCGTACTCGATCGCGGCCGCATCGGCGAGACGTACAACGTCGGCAGCGGCGTCGAGAAGTCGATCGAGGAGATCGCGGACGCGGTGCTCCAGCTGACCGGGAAGCCCGAGTCGTTGAAGACGATCGTCCCCGACCGCCCGGGTCACGACCGGCGCTATCTGCTCGACTCGTCGAAGCTCCGGAGTGAACTGGGCTGGAAACCGGACATCGCGTTCGAGGACGGAATGCGCGAAACGGTGGAGTGGTACGCCGCGCAGCGTGCCTGGTGGGAGCCGCTGAAAGAGCGCGCGCTCGTGCAGGAAACCGCCTGGCAGTAAGGCGATAGTCTCCTCGTCGTCGAGCGAGCGAGGAGGAGTACCGATGGCGCAGATCGAGAGCGAGAACCGGGCGACGTCCGATCCTGAGGCGCGGAAGCGTGTCCTGGCAGAGATCAAGAAGACCGGAGTCGAGGACATGCTCCTCTGGTTCACCGATCTCGAGGGGCACCTGAAGAGCTTCTCGATCACCGTCGGCGAAGTCGAAGGCGCGCTCGACGACGGCATGGGCTTCGACGGCTCGTCGATCACCGGCTTCAACGCCATCGAGGAGTCGGACATGGTCGCGATCCCCGACCCCGAGACGTTCCGCGTCCTGCCTGACGGACGCGCGGGACGGATGATCTGCGACATCGTCACGCCGGACGGAAAGCGCTACGACGGCGACCCGCGCCACGTGCTGCGCCTTGCGCTCGACCGGATGCGCTCGATGGGCTTCGACACCTTCAACGTCGGCCCCGAGGCGGAGTACTTCCTCTTCAAGGACGAGAAGGGCACGGAGACACTCGATGAGGGTGGGTACTTCGCTCAGACGACGATGGACGCAGCGACGTCGGTTCGGCGCGACACGATCCGCGCGCTCGAGAAGATGGGGATCCCGGTCGAGTACCACCACCACGAGGTCGGCCCGTCGCAGCACGAGATCGACATCCGCTTCGCGAACGCGCTCGACATGGCGGACTACATGCTCACCTACCGGCTCGTGGTCAAGGAGGTCGCGAAGCAGCACGGCTACCACGCGACCTTCATGCCGAAGCCGCTGTTCGGCGAGAACGGCTCGGGCATGCACACGCATCAGTCGCTCTTCACCGACGGCCGCAACCAGTTCTTCGACGGCGAAGACAAGTGGCACCTGTCGGACGTCGGCAAGCAGTTCATCGCGGGCCAGCTCCGTCATGCGCGCGAGATAGCAGCGGTCTTCGCCCAGTGGGTCAACTCGTATAAACGGCTCGTTCCCGGCTTCGAGGCCCCGGTCTACGTTGCCTGGTCGCAGCGGAACCGCTCGGCGCTCATCCGCATCCCGTTGTACAAGCCGGGCTCGGAGCAGGCGACGCGCGCAGAGCTGCGGTGCCCGGATCCGGCGTGCAACCCGTACCTCACTTTTGCGTGCCTGCTGCACGCAGGCCTGGATGGGATCGAGAAGGGCTACGAGCTGCCCGACCCGATGGAGACGAACCTGTACCACCTCACGCCCGAGCAGCGCCGCGAGCGCGGGATCGTCTCCCTGCCGGAGACGCTGGGAGAGGCGATCGACGAGCTCTCACGCTCAGAGCTCGCGCGGAAGGCGCTCGGCCCGCACATCTTCGACCGCTACATCGAGCTGAAGCGGAAGGAGTGGGACGAGTACCGCGTCCAGCTCACCGAGTGGGAGATGAAGAAGTATCTGGCAGTTCTCTAATCGTTTGCCAGATCTGCGACAATCATCCTCGGCTCGCCCTCTGCGGAGACGAGCCCAACTGACGGCCGACTGCGAGGTGCTCATGGCACCTCGTGGTCGTTAAGAGGGGATTCCGCGGGGGTCTAGAGGAAACTGCGGATCGCGTCGCGGTCGACGCGGAGCTCGATCACGCCGCTCGAGCCGTCGATCTGGCCGATCGTGTCGGCCGGAACGAGACGGCGGCGGCGGGAGAACAGGCCGGCCTTGACCGAGAGCGCATCCGGAACGTCCGGAGCGGTGCCGTACATCGGGCATTCGACCTTGCCCACCAGGCGTCCGTGCCGGTCGGACACGATGTAGCCGGCGGTGCGGCGGAGGTCGATGGCGAGGGCGCTCATGTACTAGACGCTATGCCCGCTCTGCAAGGTTTTTTGCAGGGTCCGAGTAAAAGGTTTGTTAGGGCCGGATCGGGACGATTCAGCACGGACGCCGAGTTCGCGGTTCCGGGCTCATGTCCTGCAACTGGGCGGCCCTCAGGCGCTAGAAACTGCGGGCGCGGCGCGAGTAATCGAGCCGGTACGGCGACATCGGCTTCGGCGCGGGCTGCACCCAGCCGGGATGGAACTGCTTGCGGTGCTCGGCCATGGAAGCCTTCATCTTCGCCGGCGACGCAACGCTCCACGTCTCCGTGCATCCGTCGATCTCGCATTTGAGCTGAACAGCGGCCACTGAGCACACCGTAGCTGCCCCATACGATTGGCCGCGTGGAGGCGACTGAGCGGCACCTGCGCCTGCTGACCGAGACGACGGCGGCCGTCAACTCGACGCTCGATCTCGAGGAGGTCCTCCACCTCATCGCCACGAGCGTCGCGGAGGCACTTCACGCGGACGCCTGCTTCGTCTACCTGTACGACGATCGCAGCGACGAGCTCATCCTCAGGGCGACGTACGGGACGAGTGTCGAGGAGATGACCCGTCGTCCGAGACTGCGGCCCGGCGAAGGGATCACAGGCAGTGCAGCGGCCGAGCGGTCGCCGGTGATGATCCCCACGCAAGCGCACCTCGATCCGCGTTTCAAGCTGTTTCCGAACCTGCCCGAGTCGCAGTACGAGTCGATCCTCGCCGTCCCGATCCTCGTGCACGGCGAGAAGCTCGCCGGCGCCCTCAACGTCCGGACACGCGCCGCACGGGAGTACGACGCCTCCGAGATCGGGTTGGTCGAGGCGATCGCCGATCAGGTCGCGCAGACGATCGTGCATGCACAGCTGTACGCGCAGGCGCAACGCCGCGTCGCGGAACTGGAGGCGCTTGCACGGATCTCAGAGGCCGTGTCGGAGTCGCTCTATCTCGAGGAGTCGCTCGAGGCGATCGTCAAGACGACGATGGACGCCGTATCCGCGACCGGCGCCGCACTCGTTCTCGAGGACGGACGTATCGCGTGGCCGGAAGGCCGCGCCGGCACCCATGCGGTGCGAACGCCGCTGCGCTGGCGTAGTCGGCAGATCGGCGAGCTCGTCGCCGACCGCGACACACCGTTCTCCTACGACGACCGCGCTCTGCTCGAAGCGATCGCGCACCACGCGGCCGTGGCGCTCGAGCACGGCCGCGCCGTCATGCGCGGAGTACTGGCGCAAGAGATCCATCACCGCGTGAAGAACAACCTGCAGACGGTCGCCTCGCTCTTACGCCTGCAGTCACGGGCCGAAGGCGTCGACCCGCGGGAGGTGCTCGAGCATTCCGTCAATCGCATCCTCGCCATCGCGGCGGTGCACGAGGTGCTCACCGAGCAGCGCGACGAGGACGTGGAGCTCGCCGACCTCATCGACCGGCTGCGCGCCATGCTCGTGCAGGGTCTCGCCGCCGGCCGAGACGTGAGCGCGAGCCTCGAAGCCGTGTCCCTCGCCGGCCAGCGCGCGACCGCGCTTGCGCTCGTCTTCAGCGAGCTGCTCCAGAACGCGCTCGAGCACGGCGCCGGCGACGTTCGCATCGAGTTGGCCCACCGCGACGGCGAGGTCGTGCTCGCCATCTCCGACGAAGGCCCCGGCCCGGGCGAGCACGGCGCCGGCACGGGCTTGTCCATCGTGCGCGCGCTCGTCAGCGACGAGCTCCGGGGCACGTTCGACCTCCGGAGCGAAGGCGGGACGCGCGCGGAGGTCGTGTTCCCGGGGTGACGAGGACGCAGGAGGTGCTCATCTTCGTCCGCCGCGGCGACGAGTTCCTCGCACTGCACCGCTCGCCGGAGAACGACGCGTACTGGCACAGCGTCGCGGGCGGCGTCGAAGAGGGCGAGACGTACGCGGCCGCGGCCGTCCGCGAGCTCCGCGAGGAGACGGGCTTGGTCGCTGAACCGCAGCCGCTCGGGAGCAGGTTCGACTACGGCGGCATCACGGTCGAGTGCTTCCTCGTCGACGCACCGGAGCAGTGGGAGCCCGAGCTCGACTGGGAGCACGACGAGTACCGGTGGTGCAGCGCGGCCGATGCAGCCGATCTCATGTACTGGCCGGAGCCGGCCGCCGTGCTGCGAGGCTTTGCCCGGTGACGACCCTTCTAGGTACGCGCGCGCGAACTGGGTGCTCCCTCTCCCACCCCACCAGCCGTCAGGCTACGAGCGGAACCGCCACCTGTCCGTCTCAGCTTGCCGGCGAATCCCTCGCGTGATCGAGCCTGCCCCGCCCTACCGTGGAGAAGGGCCGCACGCGCTGTGGCACGTGAGCGAGGACGCCGCGATCGCGCGCTTCGAGCCGCACTACCGCCCGGGCCACTCCCTGGACGAGCCGCTCGTGTGGGCGGTCGACACGCGCCACCTGCCCCTCTATTGGTTCCCGCGGGAGTGCCCCCGCGCGACCTTCTGGGCCAAATCGGGCACCACCGACGAGGGCATCGAGACGTTCCTCGGCGGCGATCGCACTCGACGCGTGCACGTCGTCGAGCCTGGGTGGCTCGAGTCGATGCAAACGAGCCGCGTCGTCGCGTACCGGCTGCCCGAGCCGACGTTCGAGCGCTGGGACCGGTTCTGGATCTCGCGCTCCGCCGTCGAGCCGCTCGAGCTCGTCGAGCTCGGCGATCTCGTCGATCGGCACGGGAAAGCGAACATCGAGCTCGCGGTCGACGACGACCTCGCGGCACTGTGGCAACGCGTGATCGCGTCGACCCTCGACTTCAGCGGCATCCGGCTTCGCAATGCGACGATGGCTGTATGAGAATCTTGGTCGCCGAAGACGAGACGATCATCCGTCTCGACCTCAAGGAGATGCTCGTTCGCGCCGGCTTCGACGTGTGCGCCGAGGCGCGCGACGGTGAGGAGGCGGTCGCGCTCGCGCGATCCGAGGAGCCCGATCTCGCGATCATGGACGTGAAGATGCCGAAGGTGGACGGGATCGAGGCTGCGCGCCGGATTCTGGAGGAGCGCCCCATCCCCATCGTGATGCTCACCGCGTACGGCCAGGAGGAGCTCGTCTCCCGCGCTGTCGAGGCGGGAGTGTTCGGCTATCTCGTGAAGCCGTTCCGGGAGCAGGACCTCCTGCCGGCGATCGCGGCCGCGCGCGCCCGCCACGACGAGCTGCAAGCGGTGCGCGAGGAAGCGGAGTCGCTCGCCGAGGCGCTCGCCTCGCGCAAGGTGATCGAGCGGGCGAAAGGCCTTCTCATGGAGAAGGAGCATCTCTCCGAGCAGGACGCGTTCGCCCGGCTACGCAAGGCGAGCCAGGTGTCGGGCCGGCCGTTGAAGGTGATCGCGGAAGCCGTCGTGGCGACGCTCGGGATCGAGAGTTGAGCGAGCACCCGAACGCTGCGCTCACGCGGAGGTTGTTCGATGCGTTCGGCCGCGATCCCAAGGTCATCGCCGCCGCCTTCACGCGCGACGTCGTCTGGCGCGTCCCCGGCAACACGGTCATGAGCGGCGAGTACCGCGGCCCGCGCGAGGTGGTCGAGTTCCTCCGCCGGACGGGCCTCGAGACGGACGGGACGTACAGCAGTCACTTGCACACCGTCGTGGCCGACGACGAGTGGGGTCTCGCCGTCTATCGCGCGTCGGGCACCCGCAACGGAATCGACCTCGACGTCGATCAGGCGCTCGTCATTCGCTTCGCCGACGGGCGTTTGGCGGAGGTCACGGCAGTACCGCTCGACGCGGCATTCGATGCGTTCTGGGCCTGAGCCGTTCGACTCCGCCGAGGCGCAGGCGCTCGCGGACGCGCAGCAGGCGGAGATGCGCGGGCTCTACGGAGGCGAGGCGGACATTGGTCCAACGCGCGAGGCGGCGATGTTCGTCGAGCCCGACGGCGTCTTTCTCGTGGTGCGGGACGACGACGGTGCGGCGGTTGCGTGCGGCGGCATCGCGCGCTTCGACGACGAGCGCGCGGAGCTGAAGCGCATGTACGTCAGGCCTGCCGAGCGCGGGCGCGGTCTCGGCCGGCGCATTCTCGTCGAGCTCGAGAACGCCGCGCTGCGACTCGGCTACACAGCAGTTGTCCTCGAGACCGGCGACCGCCAGCCGGAAGCGCTCGGTCTGTACGAGTCGTCCGGGTATGAGCGCATCCCGTGCTACCCGCCGTACGACTCACGCGCGCTCAGTCTGTGCCTCGAAAAGCGCCTCCCACCGCCCGAGTAGCGCAGTGAGCGCATCGCGCGCAAGCTTGTGCGCGGCGAGGAGGTCGACGTCCGACCAATCTGTGGCCAGCTTTCGTTCGAGTTCGGCCACATCCAACTCGCGCGCGGCGATCTCCGCCTCGAGCCGCTCGAGCTCACTCGGTCGCGGCTTTCGCGCCGGCTTCGGCTTCGCCGGCCTCGGCGCCTTCGGTGCGGGCTCTACGGGACGGGCCGCCCGCTCCTCGCGCCGGCGGAGCATCTCCGCCCAGCCGCCGTCGTAGCCGTGCAGCTCGCCGTCCTCGATCGCGAGCGTCCGCTCGGCGATCGCGTCGAGGAGCGCGCGGTCGTGCGAGACGAGCAGCACGGTTCCGGGGAACGCATCGAGTGCAGCCTCGAGCGCCTCGCGGCTGTCCAGGTCGAGATGGTTCGTCGGCTCGTCGAGCACGAGGAAGTTCGCACCGGACGCAACCGTGACTGCGAGCGCAAGGCGGCGGCGCTCGCCGCCCGAGAGAACGGTGACCGGCTTCTCGTGCTCCGTCCACCCGGAAAAGAGGAAGCGCCCGAGCAGCGTTTGCGCGTCGGGGCGCGATAGGCCCGTCATCGTCTGCACGCACTGCAGGACGGATCCCCGCGTGTCGAGCTCCATCTCCTGCTGCGAGAAGTACCCGACCTTCACGCCGTGACCGATCCGGATGCCTCGCTCATTCACGATCGCTTCGAGCAGCGTCGTCTTGCCGGAGCCGTTCGGCCCCACGAGCGCAACGTGCTCCCCTCGTTCGAGTGCGAACGTCGCGTCGCGCAGGAGAACGCGGTCGCCGATGCGGAGCTCCAGTCCGTTCACCTCGACGACCGTCCGTCCACTGCGTGCGGGCTTGAGGAACTCGAAGCCGAGCGTGCGTTGCCGGCGGCTCAGTAGCGCGACTTCGTCCGCCGCGGCCGAGCGTTCCTGCTGGAGGCGGCCGATGTGCGTGAGCTTCGCTTGCGCCTGCTTCGCCTTGTCCTTCTTGTACCGGAAGCGCTCGACGAAGCGCTCGAGCCGCGCGATGTCGGCCGTTGCGCGTGCGACTTCCTTCTGCGCATGCAGTGCCCGCGCTGCTTTCTCGCGCCGCCACACGTGCCATGGGCCGGGGAAGAAGGTCGCGCGGCCGGCCGTCAGCTCGAGCGTTGCCGTCGTCACCGCCTCGAGGAACCAGCGGTCGTGCGCGACGAGGATCACGGCCGCGTCGAGCGACTGCAGCTCACGCTCCAGCCATTCGAGGCTCGCGACGTCGAGGTGGTTGGTCGGCTCGTCGAGAAGGAGGAGATCGGGGTCGCCGCCGAGCGCACGGGCCAGCGAGGCACGAGTCAGCTCGCCGCCCGAGAACGTGCGCAGCTGCCGGTCGAGGTCGGCATCGGCGAAGCCGAGGCCTCTCAGCACCGAGGTCGCCCGGTCGCGCCAGCCGTACCCACCCGCATGCTCGAGGCGCCCCTGTGCCTCGGCGTACCGGTTCAACGTCAGCTGGTCGTGCGTCCCGCCGGCCATCGCCTGTTCGAGCTCCCCGAGCTCGTTTTCGAGCGCGACGAGGTCGCGAGCCCCGGAGAGGACGTATTCGCGCACGGTCAGGTTCTGGTCGAGCGGCGGCCGCTGGTCGTGCAGCGCCACTCGGGTCCCCTTCTCGAAGGCGA
Source organism: uncultured Actinomycetes bacterium (assembly GCA_963744355.1). Lineage (GTDB taxonomy): Bacteria > Actinomycetota > Thermoleophilia > Gaiellales > Gaiellaceae > Palsa-739. The sequence goes on along the minus strand of CAVUTE010000001.1, from coordinate 759,496 downwards.
GCTCGCCGCCATGCTTCTCGGTCTCGCCGGCCAGGATGCGGAGCAGCGTCGTCTTCCCGGCGCCGTTCGGGCCGGAGAGCGCGACGCGGTCGCGCCGCTCGACGCTGAAGGAGACGCCGTCGAAAAGTAACGATCCGGCGAGCTCCTTTCGGAGATTGGAGGCGATCACGACTGCCATGACGCACCAAGGGTAGTGCGGCGCATATCGTTCCCCCCGGTGGCCAAGCCAGACATCGAGCAGCTTTCGATCGACACCATCAGGACGCTCGCCATGGACTCCGTCCAGCAGGCGAACGCCGGGCACCCGGGAACCGCCATGGCGCTGGCTCCGCTCGCCTACCTCCTCTACACGGAGGTCATGGATCACAACCCGGCGAACCCGCAGTGGCCCGACCGCGACCGGTTCGTCCTCTCAGCCGGCCACGCGTGCATCCTCCAGTACTCCGCGCTCCATCTCGCGGGTTACAACCTCTCGCTCGAGGAGCTGAAGCGCTTCCGCCAGTGGGAGTCGCTCACGCCGGGACATCCCGAGGTTCACCACACGCCCGGCATCGAGGCGACGACAGGGCCGCTTGGACAGGGATTCGCGAACGGCGTCGGCTTCGGCATCGCCGAGCGCTTCCTCGCCGAGCTCTTCAACCGGCCGTACAACGACATCGTCGACCACCGGACGTACGTCATCTGCTCCGACGGCGATCTCATGGAGGGCGTCTCGAACGAGGCGGCGTCGATCGCCGGAACGCTTGGCCTCGGCAAGCTCATCTATTTCTACGACGACAACCACATCACCATCGACGGCACGACGTGGATCTCGTTCACCGAGGATCGCGGCGCCCGCTTCGAGGCGCAGGGCTGGCATGTGCAGCATGTGCAGGACGTCAACGATCTGGGCGAGCTGCGCAAGACGATCGCGAATGCGCAGGCGGAGACATCGAAGCCGTCGCTCGTCATCGTCCACTCGCACATCGCGTATCCCGCGCCGCACGCGATGGACACAGCGAAGGCGCACGGCTCCCCGCTCGGCGAGGAGGAGGTCCGGGCGACGAAGGTCGCGCTCGGGTGGGACCCGGACAAGAAGTTCTTCGTCCCTGAAGAGGTCGCTGCACACATGAACGGCGTCGAGCGCGGGATCGCGCTGGAGGACGCGTGGCGGCAGAAGCTGAGCGCGTGGTCGGCGACGTACCCCGGCATGCGCGAGCGCTGGGACCAAGCGCTGACCCGCAGGCCGCTGCCCGGCTGGGTGGAGGCGCTGCCGCACTTCGAGCCCGGTGAGGGCTTCGCGACGCGCGACGTCGGCGCGAAGGTGATGGAGGCGATCAAGCAGTACACGCCGACGATGGTCGGCGGCGCGGCCGATCTCGTCGAGTCGACCAAGACGGAGTTCAAGGGGGGCGGCCTGTTCAGCGCGACGCACGCCGGCCGCAACATCGCCTTCGGCATCCGCGAGTTCGCGAGCGGCGCGATCGTCAACGGCATCTCCCTGCACGACGGGATGCTGAAGCCGTACAGCTCGACCTTCCTCATCTTCAGCGACTACCAGCGCAACGCCGTGCGTCTCGCGGCGCTGTCGAAGTTGCAGTCGCTCTTCCTGTGGACGCACGATTCCGTCGGCCTCGGCGAGGACGGTCCGACGCACCAGCCGGTCGAGCAGTACGCGTCGCTGCGCGCGATTCCCAACTTTTGGTTCATCCGCCCCGCCGACGCGACGGAGACGGTCGGCGCGTGGAAGGTCGCACTCGAGCGCGAGGACGGCCCCGTGGGGATGGCATTGACGCGGCAGAAGGTGCCGACGCTCGATGGGACGACGGTCGAAGGCGTCGCGCGCGGCGCGTACATCGTCCACGACAGCGACGACGCACCCGAGCTGATCCTCCTCGCGACCGGTTCCGAGGTCTCGGTGGCGGTGGAGGCCGCGAAGCAGCTCGACGTCCCGACGCGCGTCGTCTCCATGCCGTGCTGGGAGCTGTTCGAGGCGCAGCCGGCGGACTATCGCGAGGAGATCCTCCCCGCCGACGTCAAGGCGCGCGTCTCGATCGAGGCGGGCGTGAAGCTCGGCTGGAGGGAGTGGGTCGGCGACGACGGCGACTCCATCTCGATCGAGCACTTCGGCGCGTCAGCCCCCGGCAACGTCGTCCTGGAGAAGTTCGGCTTCACCGCCGACAACGTCGTCGCGCGTGCGCTTGCGCTGCGCGAACGCGTCTCGTGAACGTCGCCGTCGCATTCGACCATCGGGGCGTCCATCTGCGCGACGTCATCCTGGAAACGCTGCGCGCGGACGGCCACCAGATCGTCGACCTCGGCACCGACACGGACGCCGTGCGCATCGACTATCCCGACAAAGCGCGCGAGACCGGCGAGGCGATCCTCGACGGCCGGGCCGAGCGGGCAGTACTCGTGTGCGGCTCCGGTGTCGGCGCCGCGGTGGCGGCCTGCAAGATGGCCGGGATCCGCGCGGCGATCTGCCACGACGGCTATTCCGCGCACCAGGGCGTCGAGCACGACGACATGAACGTGCTCTGCCTCGGCTCCGAGGTGATCGGCCCGAGTCTCGCGGCCGATCTCGTGCGCATCTTCCTCGGGGCGACCTTCATCGGCACCGGTCGGTATCTGGAGCGACTGAAGAAAGTCGAAGCAATGGAAAGGGCGATGGCGAATGGTTGACTCGAAACTGGATGAGCTCTCCAAGCGCGGCCAGTCCGTGTGGATCGACTATCTCTCGCGCGACATGCTCGAGGAGGGCGAGCTGGCGCGCATGATGCGCGAGGACGCAGTCGTCGGTGTCACGTCCAATCCGACGATCTTCCAGAAGGCGATCTCGCACGGCGACCGCTACGACGAGCAGATCAAGCAGCTGCTCGCGCAGGAGGCCGATCCGAAGGAGATCTTCCTCCAGCTCTCGGCGCGCGACGTCGAAGCCGCGCTCGATCTACTCGCGCCGGTGCACGAGAAGACCGGCTATGACGGCTTCGTATCCTGGGAGGTCGATCCGACCCTCGCGTACGACCGTGAGGGGACGTTCGCCGAGGCGATGCGCCTGCACGCCTGGCTCGACCGTCCCAACCTGTACGTGAAGATCCCCGCCACGAAGGCCGGTCTGGGCGCGATCGAGGACTGCGTCGCGCACGGGAAGAACATCAACGTGACGCTCATCTTCTCCCTGCAGCGGTACGCCGAGGTAGTCGAGGCGTACCTCCGCGGGCTCGAGCGCCTCGTCGCCGGTGGAGGCAGCCCGAAGGGCGTCTACTCCGTGGCGAGCTTCTTCGTCTCGCGCGTGGACACCGAGGCGGACAAGCGTCTCGACGCGATCGGCTCGAAGGACGCGCTCGCCCTCCGCGGCAAGCTTGCGGTCGCGAACGCGAAGCTCGCGTACGAGCACTATCGGGAGGCGTTCTCCGGGCCGCGCTGGGAGTTTCTCGCCGGCAAGGGCGCGAACCCGCAGCGCTGTCTGTGGGCATCGACGTCGACGAAGAACCCTGCGTACCGCGACGTCCTCTACGTCGAGGAGCTGATCGGTCCCGAGACCGTGAACACGATGCCGGAGGAGACGATCAGCGCGTTCCAGGATCACGGCGAGGTGCGCGGCGACACGGTCATAAAGGGGGTCAAGAAGGCGCACGCGCTGCTCGACGACCTCGCGAAGGCCGGCGTCGACTACGGCGACGTGACTGAGACGCTCGAGCTCGAGGGCGTGCAGAAGTTCGCCGACTCGTTCGCGGAGTTGCTCGAAGGTGTGGCGGGGAAGCGCGAGGCGCTCACTGCGGCCTAGATGACAGAGCGCACGGACCTCATCGACCGCATCTGGGAGCGCGACCCGACCGTCTGGACGGGAGCCGACGAGGCGAAGTGGCTCGGTTGGCTCGACGAGCCGCGGCGCATGCGGGAACGCGTGGAGGAGCTGCGCTCCTTCGCCGCTGCCGCCGTGGCGGACGGCCTCGACACCGTCGTTCTCCTCGGTATGGGCGGGTCGAGCCTCGCGCCCGAGGTGCTGCGGCGCACCTATGGGGCTCGCGCGCTCCGCGTTCTCGACACGACGCATCCGACTGCGATCCGTGCGCTCGAGGAGCAGCTGGATCTCGAGCGCACGCTCTTCGTGTCCGCGTCGAAGTCTGGCTCGACACTCGAGACGCGGTCGCACTCGGACTACTTCTGGAAGAAGACCGGCAAGGGCGCGCAGTGGGTTGCGATCACCGACCCCGGCTCGCAGCTGGAGGCGCTCGCGAAGGAGCGCGGTTTCCGCGGCGTGTTCCACGGCGAGCCGACGATCGGCGGCCGCTACTCCGCGCTTTCGCCTTTCGGGATGGTGCCTGCCGCGCTCGTCGGCATCGACGTCGACGCGCTGCTCGAGAGCGCAGAGCGCATGGCCGAGCGCTGCCGCAGCGACGAGGGCAATCCCGGCTACGCGCTCGGCAGCGCCTTCGGTTCGGGCTGGAGCGAGGGGCGCGACAAGATCTGCATCGCCGATACCGACGGCGGCTTCGGCCTGTGGGCGGAGCAACTCATCGCCGAGTCGACCGGCAAGCTCGGCAAGGGCCTTGTGCCGGCGCCCGGCGAGTCGCCCGAGGGTCCGGACCGTCAGTGGGTGGTGCCCGACCTCGACGGTGCGGCCACGCTCGGCGGCGAGTTCTTCCGCTGGGAGTTCGCGGTCGCCGTTGCTGCGACGTGGCTCGAGATCAACCCGTTCGACCAGCCCGACGTCCAGGCGGCGAAGGACAAGACGAACGAGGTCCTCGCGACCGGCCAGGACCCGTCGCTCGACGATGAAGGGTCGATCGACGCGCTGGTGGCGGAGGCGCGCGAAGGCGACTACGCCTGCGTGCAGGCGTTCATCGCACCGTCCGACGCGAACGACCGTCGTATCGCGCAGATCGCGGGCGAGTTGCGCTCGCGCACGGGCTGCGTCGTCACGCACGGCTACGGCCCCCGCTATCTCCACTCAACCGGCCAGCTGCACAAGGGCGGGCCGAACACTGGCCTCTTCCTGCAGGTGGTCGACGATGGCGGCGAGGAGCTCGCCATCCCCGACAAGCCGTTCGGGTTCCGACGCTTCATTCGTGCGCAGGCGGCGGGCGATTACGAGTCGTTGAAGGAGCGCGGCCGCCGGGTCGCTCGCATCCATCTGGAGGAAACCTGATGCAATTAGGGATGGTCGGCCTCGGCCGCATGGGGGCGAACATGACCGAGCGCCTCCGCGCTGCCGGTCACGACGTCAAGACGTTCGACCCCAACGTCGACTCGACGGCTTCGTCGCTCGAAGAGCTCGTGCAGCAACTCGACGCGCCTCGGTCGGTCTGGTTGATGGTTCCGGCGGGTCTCGTCGAGTCGATCGTGACTGAGCTTGCACCGCACCTCGCGCCTGACGACACCGTCATCGACGGCGGGAACTCGTACTACGTCGACGATCTTCGTCGCTCGGGGAAGCTGCGCGAGGGGAACGTCCACTACGTCGACGTCGGCGTCAGCGGCGGCGTCTTCGGTCTGAAGCGCGGCTACTGCCTGATGATCGGCGGCGATGACGAGGCGGTTGCTCGCCTCGTCCCGGTGTTCGAGACGCTGGCGCCGGGAGTCGCCACCGCCGAGCGCACGTCCGGCCGCACGGGCGAGCTGGCGCCGGAGGAGCAGGGCTGGCTTCACTGCGGCCCGTCGGGCGCGGGGCACTTCGTGAAGATGGTCCACAACGGGATCGAGTACGGCCTGATGCAGGCATACGCCGAGGGTCTCAACGTCCTCAAGCACGCGAACATCGGCCTGCACGAACAGGAGACGGACGCCGAAACGACGCCGCTCCGCGACCCCGACCATTACAAGTACGAGCTCGACCTCGCCGCGGTCACCGAGGTCTGGCGCCGCGGTTCCGTGATCTCGTCCTGGTTGCTCGACCTCACCGCGCAGGCGCTGAACGGCTCGCCGAGCCTCGACGAGTATGCAGGCCACGTGAGTGACTCGGGCGAGGGCCGGTGGACGGTGCAAGCTGCAGTCGAGGAGGGCGTGCCGGCGCCCGTCCTGGCCGCGTCGCTGTTCAACCGTTTCGCGTCGCGTGGCGAAGCGGACTGGGGCAACCGCGTGCTCTCCGCGATGCGGCACGCCTTCGGTGGACACCTCGAGAAGAGCCCGGAACAGTGACCGAGACCGCCGAGCCGCAGCGCGAGAACCCGCTCCTCGAGGGGCTCTCGTTCCGGCGAACCCCGGATCCGTGCGCGCTCGTCATCTTCGGCGCGTCGGGCGACCTCACCCACAAGAAGCTGATGCCGGCGCTCTACTCGCTCGCCTTCCGGGGTTTGCTGCCGCCGCGGTTCGCCGTCATCGGCGTCGCGCGAACCGACGGCAACGACGAGTCCTGGCGCGAAGACATGAAACAGGCCGTCCAGCAGTACTCCCGCGACGAGTTCAAGCAGGACGTGTGGGACGGGCTGGCGGCGAACATGCACTACACCGCGACGGACTTCGCCGACGACGGCGGCGAAGAGGCGCTCGAGAAGCTCGTCGAGAGCTGCAACGAGCAGGACAACCTCGGCGGCAACCGCGTTTACTACCTCGCCGTGCCGCCGCCCGCGTTCCCGACGATCGTCGAGGCGCTCGGCAAGCGGCGGAGTGCCACCGGCTGGACGCGGCTGATCGTCGAGAAGCCGTTCGGCCACGATCTCGCGTCGGCGCGCGAGCTGAACACGATGCTCTGGGCGCACTTCGACGAGAGCGAGATCTTCCGCATCGACCACTACCTGGGCAAGGAAACGGTCCAGAACATGCTGGCGCTGCGGTTCGCCAACGGCGTCTTCGAGCCGATCTGGAACCGGCAGTTCATCGACCACGTGCAGATCACGGTCGCCGAGTCGATCGGCATCGAGGGCCGCGCCGGGTACTACGAGAACGCCGGCGCGATCCGCGACATCTTCCAGAACCATCTGCTGCAGCTGCTCGCGCTGACGGCGATGGAGCCGCCGATCGACTTCAAGTCCGACTCGGTGCACAGCGAGAAGGTGAAGGTGCTGAAGGCGCTGCATACGCCCGGCCCGAAGTCGGTCGTGCGAGGCCAGTACGGCCGCGGCTTCGTCGAGGGCGAGGAGGTCCCCGCGTATCGCGAGGAACAGGGCGTCGCATCCGACTCGATGACGGAGACGTTCGTCGCCGCCAAGCTCTTCGTCGACAACTGGCGCTGGGCGGACACGCCCTTCTACGTGCGCATGGGCAAGCGGCTTGCGCGGCGCGAGACGACGATCGCCATTCAGTTCAAGCGTGCTCCGCATCCGCCGTTCGAGGAGACCGCGGCGGAAGGGCTGCGCCCAAACGTCCTGCTCGTGCACGTGCAGCCGGATGAAGGCGTGTCGCTTGCCATCGGCGCGAAGGTCCCCGGTCAGGGCATGACGATCCGCACCGTGCACATGGACTTCCTTTACGGCGGCGCGTTCCGGACGGGCATGCCGGAGGCGTACGAACGACTGATCCTCGACACGATGCTCGGCGACGGGACGCTGTTCACGCGTTCCGACGAGGTGGAGGAGCAGTGGCTCCTCGTGGATTCGATCGTCGCCGCATGGCAGCGCGACCGGCCGTCATTTCCGAACTACGCCGCCGGAACGTGGGGGCCGCCGAGCTCCGAAGAGCTGCTGCGGCGGGACGGCCGGTCGTGGCGTCGCAACTGAGCGACTGGACCGGCGAGGACGTCCGCCTCGCCGACGTCGATCGCGCGATCGGGCAGCTGCGCGCGGCGACTGTGACCGAGAACGGGCAGCCGAGTCTGCGCACGAGCGTCATGACCCACATCGCCTGGGTGCCGGAAGGATGGGTCGATCCGGCGCGTGCGGCGCTGAGCGGCATGGCTGAGAGGCACCCTTCGCGCGCGATCCTCCTGCTGCCCGAACCGAACGCAGGTGCGGACGGCATCGATGCGACGGTGTCGCTCGAGTGTTACGCCGTCCCCGGCGTCGATCGCGAGATCTGCTCGGAGGTGATCGAGCTGCGCCTGCGCGGGCTGCGCGCGAAGGCTCCGGCAAGCATCGTCGAGCCGCTGCTGATTTCCGACCTCCCCGTCTTCCTGCGCTGGCGCGGCGAGCCGCCGTGGGGCGCGCAGGAGCTCGACCAGCTCGTCGGCGTCACCGACCGTCTCATCGTCGACTCGACCGAGTGGGACGACCTCCCGTTCCCGTATCGCAACCTGGCGGAGCTATTCGACCGGACCGCGGTGTCCGACATCGCGTGGTCGCGGACGTCGCGCTGGCGAACCCTGCTCGCATCGCTCTGGCCCGACATTGCGAGCGTGGGAGTGATCCGCGTCACCGGGACGCGCGCACAGGCGCTGCTCATCGCCGGCTGGCTGCGCTCGCGGCTCGATCGTGACGACATCGAGCTCGAGCACGTCGAGTCTGGTCGACTCGAGGGCATCGAGCTGGACGGGAAGCCGGCGCCGTTCCCGCCCGGCGACCCGCCGATGCCGAGCGACGTGCTGTCGGACGAGCTCGAGCGCTACACGCGCGATCGCGTCTACGAAGCTGCGGTTCTAGCGTCCCTGCAGTGAAGCAAGGTGCGCGCGAAAGCCCGCGCCGAACGCCGTCGGCGTGCCGTCGTACCCGCTGATCAGCGCGGGGCCGCTGTCGCAGTTCCACGTATCCCAGGTCCAGCCGAGGTAGGAGATCCCCATCGCGTCGGCCCACGGCATGTACGTGTCGATGAAGCCGTGCGCGCAGTCGTTCTCGCCCAGCTCGCCCGTGACGACGGGAACGATGCGGGCGACAGGCTTTACGGTCGCGTTCCAGCACGACACGGTGTTGCACGGAGCGAAGTTGTAGAGGTGGAACGACGCGATCAGCTGATGCAGCGGGTCGCGGGGACGCCAGCGCAGCCAGCCGGAAAGCTCGTTCGACCACGCGAGACCGCCGAGCATGAGCGGCTGCCTGCCCCCGGCCGACCGCACCGCGTTCACGAGTTCCTGCATGCCTGCCCACTGTCCGCATCCGTCGCGCCAGCAGCGCCAGGTGACGTCGTGCGGCTCGTTGTACAGATCGAAGATCACGTTGTGGTTGCCGCGAAACGTGCGCGCCACCGATCTCCAGAACGCGGGCGAGTGGTCCGCGTCCGGCATCTGTTGCTGGCCGGTCGCCTGTTGCGACCCCGCCGCATTCCAGTGCAGGTCGAGGATTGCGGTGAGCCCGGCGGCGTTGAGCCTGGAGACGAATGCCCTCACGAACGAGCGGTACGCGGCGCCGCCGTACTGCGCCTTCACGCCGTTGATGCCGAGCCAGCAATCCTCGTTCAGCGGAACGCGGACGGCATCGATCCCCCACGTCTTCATCGCAGAGATCGAGGTCGGCGTCGACAGGCCCGTCCGAGAATCCCCAGCCCTGTACGCAGGCGTACTCGAGGCCCGACCGGTTCACGCCGAGGAGTCGCACGGTCTTGCCGCCGTCGTTCACCAGATGGTTTCCGCTCACGCGGATGCCTGCCGAGGCCGACGTAGGCAGAGCGAGCACAAGGGCGAGGACGAGGAAGCGCAACCTAGGATGAAGAGTCGTGATCGACCTGCATTCTCACGTCCTTCCGGGCATCGACGACGGCGTCAAGACGATTGCCGAGAGCCTCGGTCTCCTGCGCGCGGCGCGCGACGACGGCATCAGGCAGATCGCGGCCACGCCGCACGTGCGGGAGGACTACCCGACGTCCCCGAGGGAGATGGAGCTCCGGGTCGCGGAGGTCTGCGGCGCTGCTCGTGAGGCCGCCATCGCGGTCGAGGTGTTGCCGGGCGGAGAGCTCGACCTCGAGTTCGCGGCGACGCTCGACGACGCCGATCTCCGCCGCTTCGGGCTCGGCGGCAACGCTTCGCTGCTCCTCCTCGAGTTCCCGTACTTCGGCTGGCCGTTCCAGCTGCCCGAGCTCGTCTTCGATCTCCAGCTCCGGGGCTTTCGCATCGTGCTTGCGCATCCCGAGCGCAATGCAGATGTCCAGCACGACCCCGAACGGCTCCGCCCGCTCGTGGACGGCGGTGTTGTGGTGCAGCTGACGGCCGCGTCGCTCGACGGCCGGCTCGGCGGAGAGCCGCGAACTGCCGCGAAGCGACTGCTCGACGCGCGGCTCGCTCACCTGCTGGCAAGCGATGCGCACGCGCCGGATGTGCGTTCCGTCGGATTGTCCGGGGCCGCGAACGCGACCGGTGACAGCGCGCTTGCGCATTGGCTCACCGAAGACGTTCCAGCTGCGCTCCTCGCCGGCGGCGCGCTGCCCGACCGGCCGGAGCCGCCGCGGCGGCGACTGCTACGCCGCTAGCTTGAGCGTCGCGATCATCTTCGCGAACGTCGGTGCATCGGCCGCGTAGCGTGCAGCCGTCGTCGTGAAGGTGAACGTGTAGGCGGTTGCGCCGCCATCGACGACGTACTGGACTTGCACGAGCTTCACGCCGTTGGCCGCATGCATGACGATGAGCTTCACGGCCTTCCCGGCCGGCAGCATGACGAGGCTCGCGGTCGGAGCGACGCCCGCGGACGCCGCGAGCTCCAGTTTGAGGTCGGTCTCCCACTGCGCCATCGTCCGGCTGCCGCGGCCCGAGGCCGTCACCTCGACGACGTTCGTGCCTGTGGCCTTCTTGATGTAGATGAACGTCGCGATGCTGTCCTTGAGCGTCTGATGCACCCAGCCCGTCGGAACGCCCAGGCTGAACCCTGTGCCGCTGAAGGAGTGCAGGCCGCTCATCGAGGCCGAGGCTGTTTTCACGCTCGGTTTCGCCTTCTTTGGCGTCGCGGTCTTCCCGCCGACGATCGAGAACTTCGGCGCGGCGACTACGAGCTTCGCAGGATCGGACCACGACATCTGTTGTGCGCCAGTGGGCAGCGAGTAGTCGAAGCCGCGCACGCGGTAGTACCACGTTCCCGGAGTGACCGGAAGCACGACAGAGGTCGACGAGGTGAGCATTCCGGGCGTTCCCGCGGCTGTCGGCTGTGGACTGAACGGGTACGAGGTCTTGCTCCACTGCACCTCGTAGACGTCTGCACCGAGCGCCGGCGTCCAAGAGACGAGCGGCTGCCCGTAGAAGGAGGTCGTATGCAGGGCCGACGTGAGGCGACCGTCGGAGGAGAGGCCGGTTGCGAAGAGCTGGCCCCCGGCGACGAGCGACGGCTCGCTCTCCTTGCCGAAACGCATGACGCGGCCGGCTGCGCAGACGTCCTGCGGCAGTTCGGCGTCCTGGTACTCGAAGCCTCCGCTGTTGCGGACGACGGGCTCGCCGAAGCCGTGCCCGAACTTGAGTCCGAGCGCGAGCGTGACCGACGTGCCGCTGATGGCCGTGATGGTCGCGTTCTCCTGCGTCGGCCCGGTGCCGATCGTGATCACGTCGCCCGGATTGAGCCCGCTCGTGTCCTGCAGCCCAATCGCCAAATCGCCCGACTTGGCACCGGCGGCGCCGACGCTCGTCGATATCGCGCCCTGCGATCCGGCGACGACGCCGACGACGGTCCAGTAGTACCCGCTCTCCGGCCAATTCGTGTCCCAGAGGTCGGTGGGCGCGCCGGTGCGCCCGTTCACCGTCAGGCCGCCGCCGCCGCCACCCGAGGGCGCAGGCGCCGCGGAGGACGACGAAGAGTCGGTGCCTGGCGACGCAGTCGTGTCGCCCGGTGCGCTGGGGACGGAAGTCGTCGGGCCTGCGTCGGGAACGGATTCGCTCGTCGACACCGTGTCGCCGTCGTACGTGTACGACGCGGGCTCGCTCCCGTCATGGAGGTAAGCCGACCGCGCCGCCGCGACACCGGCTGCGCTGGCCGGAAGGGCGAGCGGGCCCATGGGCCGCGGCGCGTATGCCGGCGAGCCGATGATGGCGCTCGTGTAGACGGTGTTCAGGCACTGCTTGTCCGTGAAGATGTACATCCGGTACAGCTCGACGCTTTTTCCGTCGTTCGTCTGGTTTCCTGTCCAGAGGAAGCCCGGCATGAGCCGATGCGCAGGCGAGCCGGGACTGCCGTTCGAGAAGATGTCGGAGACCGTGCCGACGAGCTTGATCGGACCGCCCGTCACAGCGGGATTCGTGGACGTGTAGATCGGGCTCCACGCGCCGTAGGTCACCGCAGGGATGCTGTTCAGCGCCGAGCTGCCGTCCAGCGTGACGAGATCGCGCAGCGCGCGGATGCGCCAGCGCACGGTGCCGGTCCAATTCGCGGTTTGGTGGAAGGTGTAGAACTCGCGCTCGTCGAGCGTGTTCGTCGCGGAGAACTCCGTCTTGTGCGCATCGATGAGCCACACCTGATAGCCGGCCGCGCCTTCGACCGGCGTCCAGCGCAGCAGGCCGGGGTAGGTCGAGAGCGGCGTCGGCGGCGGCGGCGGCACCATGTCGAACCCGAAGTTCGTGCTCCACGGCGTCGAGCCGTCCGGCATCACGGCGCGCACGCGCGCATAGAGCGCGTACGGAGAGCCGGTGATCCACGGAAGCGTGACGGGCGGCGCCTCGACCGGAGTCAGTGCCTGCTGGTCGTCGTAGATGACCGAGTTGTCGCGGAAGGTGTCGCTGAGCGAGAGCTGGAACTCGTAGTGGAGTGCCCCCGGTACCGGGTTCCAGGCGAAGGAGGGCGTGCGCGGGAAGCTCGTGTGCTGCGGCTCGTCCGCGCGCAGGAGGAAGCCGTGCAGCCCCGTCGGGCCGGTGTCGGCCGAGCGGGCGCTGCCTGCCGCGACGGAGATCGTCAGCAGGGCGAGGAGCAGCATGAGGAGGCGGGCGGCGCGCATCGTCTCCTGTGTGTGTCGGCAGTCGTGGAGCCGCGCGACTCCCTCAGATGAGGGATGCGAGCAAGGCTCCGGCGGCCAACACGAGCGTATCCGACCCGGGAGGCCCGACCAGCTGCACAGAGGCCGGCAGATCGCCCTCCGCCGGCCCACACGGGAGCGCGAGAGCGGGCCAGCCCAGTGAGTCGAACGGGAACGTCAGCGAGATGCCGCGCTCACGGATCGCCAGCTCGTCGGCGTCTCCCGGAGGGGCGACGAAGGGGATGGTCGGGGTCACGAGCAGGTCGATTGCCTGCGTCGCCTCGTCGCAGCGGTCGCGGTACTCCGATCGGAGACGGCGAGCCATCTCGACCTGCTCATCCGTCACCTGCATGCAGCGTTCGATCTTGCCGCGGACGTTCTCCCCGTACTCGTCCGCCCGTTCGGGGAAGAGCCCTCGATGGACGTCCGCGACCTCGCGCATGAAGAGCCGGTACTCGCCGGGCTCGTTCAGCGGCAGGTCGATCGCCTCGCGGTGGGGGAAGAGGTCGAGAGCCTCGGCGACCCGCTCGCGGACGAGCGGGTCGGCGTGCTCGAGCCAGGCGAACCCGACGCGCAGCTCGCCCAGCGTCTCGACGTCCACGGGCTCCCACTCCGGAACGAGCGCGCGCATGAGCTCGGCGCAGCCCTCCACGGTGGAAGCGATCGGGCCGACGTGGTCGTAGCTCGGCGCGAGCGGGAAGCAGCCGTCCGCCGGGACCAGGTCGTAGGTCGGCTTGAAGCCGACGACGCCGCACCACGCGGCAGGGATGCGGATCGATCCCCCGGAGTCCGTTCCCAATGCGAGCTCGACGTCGCCTGCTGCGACGGCGGCGGCCGAGCCACCGCTTGATCCGCCCGCGAGCCGTCCCGGGTAATCGGGGTTCGGAACGGTGCCGAAGTGCGGGTTCTGCGACGAGATCCCGTACGCGAACTCGTGCAGGTTGGTCTTGCCGGCGACCCCGTACCCGGCCTGCTCGAGGCGCGCGACCGCGGTCGCGCTTCGCTCCGGCACGTGCTCGGCGAAGAGCGCCGAGCCGTACGTCGTGACGAGGCCGGCGGTGTCGAGGAGATCCTTGATCGCTACGTGCGTACCGAGGGGCGGCTCGTCAGGTTGCGCGAGCCAGATGCCCTCCACGGGCGCGACTCTACTTCTTCTTCTTTTTGTGCTTGGCGGGCTTCGGCGCGGCCGTGATCATCACGTGCCGCGTCACCGCCTGTCCGGCGACGTTTCCGCTCGTCGACATCGGCGTGAGTGTCAGGACGTTCGAGGCGCTCGCCGAGCGTCGGAGGGAGGTGAGCATGCTCTTCGGGACTGCAAAGCGGACGTCGTTGTTCCCGGCACGGAGCGAGTAATTGCCGAGCACCGTCGCGCCGAGCGTCGCGGTCACCGTGCCGGGGCCGCTCGAGTCGACGATCAGCCGGATCATCGGCGTCTTCGCCGAGAGCTGCAGGAGCTCGGGGCCGAAGACATCGATGCTCGGGGGAGAGTCGGCGGTCGGGACGGGGACGGTCGTGCCCCAGACGGTTGTCGGGGCAGGCGCCTGGCCGGCCGTCGCGGGCGTGTTCGTGTCGACGGTGACGGAGCTCGTGACGGTGAAATCGGCGGCGTCCACGCTCGTTCCGCCGTTCGGGATCGAGAGCCAGCCGCGGGCGGAGCCCCAGTCGCAGGTGTCCCAGGGAACCGTTATCGACGCTGTGCTGCCGTTGACGTTGAGCGCCTGCGGTGTACTGCCCGGGGCATCCCAGAAGTAGTACGGCTGCGCCGATGTCCCAGCTGGCATCGCGACGTTGATGGACAGTGTCGCCGCGAAGCACATATGCGCCGCGTCGCCGTCCCCGCGCTGGAAGGTCACGTAGCGCGCCGACAGATGGTTGACGGGGACAGTGACCGTCCCGAGCGTCGCGCTGATCGTGCCGCCGAGGACAGCCGCTTGCACAGGCGGGCGTACGGCCGACAGTGCGGCCACCCCGAAGTTGCCGGTCATGAGATTTCTTGCGTAGTCGTTGAACTGGGTCGCGAGCGAGCTTCCCTTCGCCGCGATCGCGTTCGAGAGCGCGGTCGTCGCGTCCTGCCCGAGATTGGCATTCGCGAACGCGTTCATGATGAAGGTCTCGCCGTACTGATTCGCGAGCTGCTGGAAGAACGCCCAGCGGGCGAAGCCTTCCTCGAGGTAGGGGTCGGGGTCGCACATCTGGTGAGCGGGCAGGTTGTCGCGACAGTTGAGCGCGATATCCGGATTGCTGAGCCCGAGCACTGGTCCGCTGGACGGGAACCCGATCGCCGCGAGCCCGGCCCACTCGGAGGCGCCCTTGAGCAGCCATTCGTCCGCCTGTCGCGCCGGATCCGGAAGCCACGTGCTGAACGACATGAGGTAGAAGAGGTTGCTGGCGATGCTGCGCTCAACTTCGGTGGTGTAATCGAGGCCTTCGGCGTCCGCGTACCCCTGAAGCTGTACCGGCGGCGCAAGCTCGATGTAGCCGGTACTCGGTGCCGTGAGCCCCTCGAAGATGGCCTCCGACTCCTGGGCGGGCGCCGGGACGAGGAGGTTCGTGATGTAGATGTCGATCTTGCCGTCAGTGTCGGGCGGAGGTGCTGCGTAACCCCATGAGGTCAACACCGAATACATCCGCTCCGCGTAGGCGGCGATGTCGCCCGCCTGCGTCTCGGTCGTGTAAGTATCGGGCTGGAGCGGATCCGTGTCGTAGCTGACGACGAAGTGCGGCGTCACGAGCTGGTGATCTGTGACAGGACGCGCGGCAGCTCGCGGCCACCGGCGAGGAGGCCTGTGGCAAAGGCAACGGCGAGCGTCACCCCGAGGGCACGGGTAAAGGTCATCCCTCAGCAGATCGGCTCCCGGCCGCTTTGACTTTAGGAGAAGTGCAGATACAGGAACGCGACCCCGAAGCATCCGGCGAAGAGAAGCCAGAAAACGCCGAAGAGCAGCCACCCGAGGCGGAGGTTCCTGCGCTTGAGGTCGTCGTCCATCAGAAGGCGAGGTCGAGGGCCAGCGCCGCGAACAGCAGCGCGAGATACAGGAGGGAGTAGTGGAAGAGGAACGCGGCTCGCCGCGGAGTCGTGTCGCGACGCAGCCGCTCGGCGAGGCCGACGAAGACGGCCCCGAGCGCGAGCGCCGCGACCACGTAGATCGGCCCAGCCCCGCCGGCGGCCCAGGGCAGGAGCGTGACGCCGAGCAGCACGATCGAGTACAGGACGATCTGCCGCGCCGTCTCGCGCTCCCCGCGGACGACGGGAAGCATCGGCACCTTGGCGTTCGCGTAGTTGTCCTTGATCAGGAGCGCGAGCGCCCAGAAGTGCGGCGGCGTCCACACGAAGACGATGGCGAACAGGATCCACGCCGCGATCCCGAGGTGGCCGGTGGCGGCGGCCCAGCCGACGAGAGGCGGAACGGCGCCGGCGGCGCCGCCGATGACGATGTTCTGCGACGTCGTGCGCTTGAGCCAACGCGTGTACACGAGGACGTAGAAGAGGTTGCCGACGAGCGCGAGCACCGCGGTGAGCAGGTTCACCGTGCCGGCAAGCAGGACGAACGAGAGCGCGGAGAGCGCGAGCCCGAACTCGAGCGCCCGGCTCGGGGCCACGCGGCCGGACGCGACTGGACGCCGCCGCGTGCGCTCGCCCATGAGCGGGTCGATGTCGCGGTCGAGGACGTGGTTGAGCGCGCTGGCCCCGCCGCACGCGAGTGCGAGCCCAACCGTCGCAAAGACGACCCGTTCGGTTCCGGGCCAGCCGCGCGCGCCGGCGATCATGCCGCAGAAGCCGGTGACGAGCAGCAGGCTCATGATCCTGGGCTTCGTCAGCGTGACGTAGTCGCGCCAGGCGCCCCACGGGGCCCGGTCCTGCTGCAGGCTCTGCACGACGACGACGAGGAGCGCGGCAAGCGCAAGACCCGCGAACGCGATGTGCGTCGCGCGACCCGGCAGTGCCGCCGCGGCCGCCAAGAGCGCGGACGACGCGAGGACGGCCGGCACGAGCCGCCGGTGCGCGAGCCACGCGCTGACGAGCAGCGCGGCGAGGGGCGGCGCGACGAGGGCCGCGATGACGCGATGCGCGGCGCCGAGATGCGCCTCACCGGAAACGACGGCGAGCACGGCTCCGCCGGCGGCGACGAGTGCGCACGCGCGCAGCCAGGGACCGGGTGCGAAGCCGGTCACGACGTCTCCTCCGCGAGCCGCAGCCGCAGGTCGCGAAGCGGACGCGCGCTCGTGACGTACGGGACCGAGTCGAAGTTGTGCAGCGGCGGCGGCGAGGTCGTGTACCACTCGAGCGTGTCGGCGAGCCACGGATCGTTGCCGGCGCGCACGCCCATGCGCAGCACGTGCGTGCGATAGACGTTCACGAGGAACACCGCGACCGCGATCGTCATCACGCCCGAACCGGTCGTCGAGATGAGGTTGTACGCCTCCCATAGTCCGCCGTGGTGGTACGTGTAGACCCGGCGCGGCATCCCCAGCAGGCCGAGCATGTGCTGGGGCAGGAACGTGAGGTTGAAGCCGACGAACAGCAGCCAGAAGAACCACTTGCCGAGCCGCTCGTCGAGCATCCGTCCGAACATCTTCGGCCACCAGTAGAAGAGGCCGGCGAAGAAGCCGAATGCCGATCCGCCGAAGAGCACATAGTGGAAATGCGCGACGACGTAGTACGAATCGTTCAGCTGCCAGTCGACCGGGAACGCGGCGAGGAAGATCCCCGACAGCCCGCCCATCGTGAACAGCACGATGAACCCCAGGGCGAACAGCATCGGCGTGTCGAAGATGAGGTTGCCGCGCCATGTCGTCGCGACCCAGTTGAAGATCTTGATCCCGGTCGGCACAGCGATCACCAGCGACGAGATCATGAAGAAACTGTCGAGCCCGGTTCCGAGGCCGGTCGTGAACATGTGGTGCGCCCACACGAGCAGCGACAGGAACGCGATGCCGATGGTCGCGAACGCCACCGCCTTGTATCCAAAGATCGGTTTGCGCGAGAAGACCGGAATGATTTCGGAGATCATCCCGAACACGGGCAACACCATGATGTAGACCTCGGGGTGCCCGAAGAACCAGAACATGTGCTGGTACAGCACGATGCTTCCGCCCTCCGAGGGGATGAAGAAATGCGTGCCGGCGTGGCGGTCCAGCAGAAGCATCGTCACCGCGGCCGAGAGCGCGGGGAGAGCGACGACGAGCAGGATCGCGTACGTGAAGATCGACCACACGAACAGCGGCATGCGCATCCACGTCATGCCGCGCGCGCGCATGTTCACGATCGTGACGATGAAGTTGATGGCTCCGAGGAGCGATGCGAGCGACAGGATGTGGATGCTCAGGATCCAGTAGTCCTGGCCGTGTCCGGGGCTGAACTTCGCCTCGGAGAGCGTCGGGTACGACCACCAGCCCGCCTTCGCCGTGCCGCCGGTCGCGAACCAGCTCGACCAGAGCACGATTCCGCCCAGGAGGTAGAGCCAGTAGGAGAGGGCGTTGAGTCGCGGGAACGCAACGTCACGCGCGCCGATCATGAGGGGTACGAGGTAGTTGCCGAAGCCCGCGAGGATCGGGACGACGACGAGGAAGATCATCGTCGTGCCGTGCATCGTCAGCACCTCGTCGTACGAGCCTTTCGTCAGCAGCTTCTCGCCCGGCGTCGCGAGCTGCGCGCGCATGAGCACGGCGAGGATGCCGCCCAGCACGAAGAAGAAGAGCGATGTGCCGATGTACAAGATCCCGATGCGCTTGTGGTCGACTGTGACGAGCCAGCTCGCCACGCGCCCGTCCTTCCACGTCACCGGGTAGACCGCTTCGGCGTTAACCGCCACTTGCGGCTCCCTTGTAGACGTGCGACTTGACGTACGACGCCAGCGCCTGCAGCTGCGTCGTCGTCCACGTGTCTCCGACGGCGGGCATCTTCCCGCGTCCGTTCTGCACGATCGACAGCAGTCCGGCCTTCTGCGTCAGCAACGGATTGTTCGAAAGGTTCGGCCCGTAGCCGCCCTGCCCCGTCATGCCGTGGCACGTCGCGCAGGCGCCGGTGAACTCGGTCTTGCCGAGATTCGCCCGCGCGGTCGTCGTGACGGCCACCTGGTATGCGCGATCGGTGGTCGCGACCACGCTCGCGGTCATCGAGGCGTGGTAGAGGCCGCACAGCTCGGCGCACTGGCCGGTGTACGTGCCGGGGTCGTCGGCCTTGAACCACGTGTGGTTCGTGATGCCGGGGATCGCCTGGATCTTCCCGCCGAGGGCGGGGATCCACCAGCTGTGGATGACGTCCTGCGACACGACCTTCAGGTCGACGACGCGTCCGACCGGGACGTACAGCGTGTTGATCGTGCGGGCGCCGTTCGGATAGTCGAACTGCCAGTAGAACTGGTGGCCCTCGACCGTGATGTTCAGCGGATCGGCGGCGGCGGGCGCGTCGGCGATCTTCGGCAGCTCGAGGAAGACGACAAGGGCGATGACGCCGAGGATGAGCACCGGAATCACCGTCCAGATGAGCTCGAGGCGCGTGTGGCCGTGCACCTGCGCCCCATCCTCGGTGCGTGGGCGCCCGTGTCCGCGGTACTTGACGATGAAGGTGGCGAGCGCCCCTCCGACGAGCACGAAGATCGCAGAGGTGAAGCCGAGGATCACGTAGTACGCGGTATTGATGTGCTTCGCGTTGGGCGAGTGCGGCTGTACGGGCGTGAAGCCGCCGTTGGCGGCTGCGGCGCCGGCCACCACTACCAGTGCGGCGACCGCGACGAGCGCGAAGAACATCAGCTTCCGGCGCAACCCGCGGGCATTCTATGGAGGTGGCCGAGCGCACGCGGGTCGATCTGCCGTCTCATGTCCCCGATCGGTTCGAGGTGTTCGTGAACGGCGTCCGGCAGGATCGTGGCGTCGATTACGAAGTGCTCGGTCGCTCGCTCGTCTTTCCGAGGCCCGTCGCCCAGGAAGGCAAGCTCGGTTTCGTCCGCTGGCTGTCGATGTGGCTCGGCATCGCGGGGTCGTACCGGCCTCACGAGAACGTGGACGTGGTCTTCGAATCGGGCGGCAAGCGCGGCGTCGTCACCGGTCTGAGGCCGGAGCCGTTCGAGGAGGTCTAGGCCCCGACGAGCTCGAGCGCGCGCCGGTCGTGGGCGGTTCGGAGGAGCTCCAGCACGGCCTCCGTGAAGACGTCCTCGACGTCGAGCGCGTAGTACGAGTGGAAGTCGACCGCGCCGTTCAGCTCGGAGACGACGTAGCCGTTGTTCGTCGGCATCAGGTCGACGCCGACGAGGTCGCCTCGAACGGCAGCGGCGGCCGAGAGCGCCAGGGAGCGGGCCAGCGGAGGCGGCGAGAAGGGCTCGCTGTGCCCGCCGAGCGAGACGTTCGTGCGCCACTCGCCTGGAGCCGCGACGCGTCGCGCGGACCCGACGATGCGACCGCCGGAGACGACGATGCGGATGTCCCAGCCGACCGGCGGGACGAGCTCCTGCGCGAGTGCGCCGTGCTCGCGGAACCAGCCGCGGAACGCGGCGCGCTCGAGGGCGGCGTCGAGGTCGGCCGCCGTCCGGCAGAGGACGACGTCGCGGCCCCAGCTTCCGAATCGCGGCTTGAGGACGAGTGGCAGCTCGGGTGCCGGTGACGGCATTCCTTCCGCGATCAGCCACGTGTGCGGATGCGGCAAGCCGGCGAGCCGGAGGGCGCGCGCTGTGAGCAGCTTGTCGTGTGCGGCGACGAGCGCGCAAGGCCGGTTGAGCACCGTGACACCGGCGGCGGTCAGCCGCTCGAGCTCCACGGAGCCGCTCTCGATCCCGTCCAGTCCCTCGCGGACGTCGAGCCGCCCCAGCGCGACGTCTCCAGGCTCGAGGATTCGAAGCGCGTCGCGCGGGGGCAGCACGGCTGCGGCCACACCCACTGCCTCGGCGGCGGCAGCGAGCGCCTCGTTCGTTTCCGTGCATCGGTGCGCGATGACGACGAACCGCATGCTGAGGATGGTGCGGCGGAGTGCGTCGACCGTGGGGGTCCCTCTGGTGACGCTCCTGTGTCTACTTGGGTACGGCTTCGAGCTTGTACCCGACGCCGTAGCGCGTCTGGATGAACGTGTGGCGCGACGCGCGCTGGTCGATCTTCTCCCGCAGCCGGCGGACGAAGACGTCCACCGTGCGGTCGCGATGCGACTCGCGCCGTCCCCACAGCTTCTGCAGCAGCTCGTCCCGCGTGGCAACGCGGCCCTGGTCGAGCGCAAGCTGGTACAGGAGCCGAAACTCGGTCGGCGTTAGCTCGGCGCTCGCGCCGTCGATGTAGGCCTGCACCTCGCGCGGGTCCACGCGGAGCTCCTCGATCTCGATCGGTTCTCCGCGCGGGATCTCGTCGCGGCGGATCCCTCGGCGTGCCGCCGCGCGCACCCGGGCGACGAGCTCCTTCATCGAGAAGGGTTTCACGAGGTAGTCGTCGGCACCGATCTCGAGCGCATGCACGCGGTCGTGCTCGGTGCCGCGCGCGGAGACGACGACGACGGGCGTCGAGATCCCCTCGGCGCGAACCGTCTCGATCAGCTTCCAGCCGTCCATGCCGGGGAGCATGAGGTCGAGCACGCACACGTCCGGCTGCTCGTAGCGGAGGCGCGCGAGGCCCTGTTCACCGTTCGCGACCCAGACGGCGTCGAAGCCGGCAGCGCTCAGGTGGCGCGCCATCCCCTGGGCGATGACCTCGTCGTCCTCGACGATGAGCACCTTGGGCATCGGCATCATTATCGAGACAAGCCCGTAATCGACGGGTCACCGGCGGGTGAAAGACTGGTGAAGGGGTGGTGAACGGCAACATACAGCGCATCCGGGCTCTCGTCGGCGCGCTCGACGAGCCGGTGATCGTGCTCGACAGCGAGCGGCGGCTCGTCGCCGCCAGTCCGTCGGGCGCGGCCGCGCTCGGTGACGGGACGCCCGGTCGGCGCGTGGCCGAGGAGACGCTCTTCGTCGATCCCGCCCCGCTTGTTCTCTTCCTGGCCGCGCTCCCGGAGCTCTCGGCCTACCAGGAGCTGCGGGCCGGGTTTACGGCAGCCGTTTCGCACGAGCTGCGCACGCCGCTCGCGCGTCTCCTCGTCTTGCTCGAGAGCGCGACGCTGCCGGGCGCGCGCGTCGACGACCTCGTCGAGCAGGCGCGGCAGGAGATCTTGCAGGCGCGCGAGTTGATCGACGACGTGCTCTTCCTCGGTGAGCTCGAGACCGGCCGGGAGGTCGTCTCGCTCGGCCGCACGGTCGCGCTTCCGATCCTCGAGGAGGTCGCGCGCACCTACGTCGACCGCGCGGAGCACGCCGGCGTCGAGATCGTCGTCACCGGAGGCGCCGCCGTCGAGCTTCCGCTTCGGCCACGGATGATCCGCGTCGTCGCCGAGAACCTCGTCCAGAACGCGATTCGCTATGCGGGGCCGAACAGCACGTGCCGCGTCTTGGTCGAGGAGGATGAGACGACGGCCGTCCTCGCCGTCGCAGACGACGGAGCAGGCGTCCGCGAGAGCGAGCTCCCGCGGCTGTTCGAGCGCTTCTATCGCGCCGATCAGGCCCGCACGTCGCGCGGCACCGGGCTCGGGCTCGCGATCGTGAAGCACGTGGTGACGTCCGCCGGCGGGACTGTCGAGGCATTCAGCCCCCCGGGCCGCGGCCTCGAGATCGTCTGCCGTTTCCCGGTCTAGGCAAGGATCGCGCGGAGCGCCGCGAGCGGCTCCGGCTTCACGCGGAAGAACGCCCAGCTGCCGCGCTGCTCGCGCTCGACGAGGCCGGCCTCGAGCAGCACCTTCAGGTGGTGGCTGATGGTCGGCTGGCTGAGGCCGAGTGGCTCCGTGAGATGGCAGACGCATGCCTCGCCGTCGGGCTGCGCCTGGATGAGGCTCAACAGCCGTAAGCGCGCGGGCTCGGCGAGCACTTTGAGGGCCGCCGCGACGCCGTCGGCCTCCTTCCGGCTGATTGCACCTTCGAGCAGCGGCGGGCATGACAGCGTCGCGATCGTCTTCACGGATAGATATTGACAGCCATCGATGTGTTCGGCAAGATCCAGCCGATGTCCGAGACGCTCGATCCGATCACGCGCAACCAGATCCGGCACGCAGCGGAGGAGCTCCACGAGGAGTTCGCCGGCATCTTCTCGAGCGAGACCATCGCGCGGTACATCGAGGAGTCGAGCGACCTGCTCAGCGGGGCGCGGATCTCGACGTACGTGCCGCTGCTCGTGCATCGCTTCGCACGCGAGCGGCTTCAGGCTCTCGCGCAGGCGCAGGGCGCCATCGTGAAGGGCCAGCCCGAGGTGCTCTTCGTGTGCGTGCACAACGCCGGCCGCAGCCAGATGGCGGCGGGGCTCGTCAACCTACGCTCGCACGGGCGCATCCATGTTCGCTCCGCGGGCTCCGACCCAGCCGAGAACATCAACCCCGCGGTCGTCGAGGCCATGAACGAGATTGGCGTCGACATGACACAAGAGTTCCCGAAGCCGCTCACAGACGAGGTCGTGCGTGCGGCCGACGTCGTCATCACGATGGGCTGCGGCGACGCGTGCCCGATCTACCCGGGGAAGAAGTACGAGGACTGGGAGCTCGACGATCCCGCCGGCCAGGGGATCGACGCCGTGCGGAAGATCCGCGACGACGTCGACGCAAGAGTGCAGCGCCTGATCGCCGAGCTTCTGCCCGAGTGAGGGCGCTCCTCGCGGAGGCGATCGGGACGTTCGCGCTCGTCTTCGCCGGCTGCGGCGCGATCGTCGTCGACACGAAGACCGGCGAGCTCGGACACCTCGGGGTCGCGCTCACGTTCGGCCTCGTGATCATGGTGATGATCTACGCCGTCGGACACATCTCCGGCGCGCACTTCAACCCGGCGGTGACGTTCGCCTTCTCGCTCTCGCGCCACTTCCCCTGGTCGCGCGCGCTCGGCTACTGGGGCGCGCAGATTGCAGGCGCGCTCGTGGCCGCCGCTCTCGTCCGCGGCTCACTTGGAAACCATGCGCATGACGGCGCGACGCTTCCGAGCGGCTCGCAGGGACAGGCGTTCTTGTGGGAGCTCGTCCTCACGTTCTTCCTCATGTTCGTGATCATGGCCGTCGCCACCGACGCGCGAGCCGTTGGCGAAGCGGCCGCGATCGCGATCGGCGGCGCAGTCGGGCTGGACGCGCTCTTCGGCGGACCTGTTACCGGCGCGTCGATGAATCCCGCGCGCTCGCTCGCGCCGGCGCTCGTCTCCGGCGACCTGCATGCGCTCTGGCTCTACCTCGTCGCGCCGCCACTCGGTGCAGCGCTGGCGGCGCTTACATACCGGTACCTGCGGGCCTAACCGAACCGTCCCGTGACGTAGTCCTCCGTGCGCTTGTCGGAGGGCGCGGTGAAGATCTTCTCGGTCGCGTCGTACTCGATGAGCTCACCGTAGCGCTGGCCTTCCTCGCCGCGCGAGATGGAGAAGAACGCCGTCATGTCGGCGACGCGCGCCGCCTGCTGCATGTTGTGCGTGACGATGACGAACGTGTACTGGCTCTTGAGCTGGTGCATGAGCTGCTCGATCGCCTGCGTCGCGATCGGGTCGAGCGCCGACGCGGGCTCGTCCATGAGTACGACGTCCGGCTCGACGGCGATCGCGCGCGCAATGCAGAGGCGCTGCTGCTGCCCGCCCGAAAGTGAAAGCCCGCTCGCCTTCAACCGGTCCTTCACCTCGTCCCACAGAGCAGCCTGCGTTAGTGCACGCTCGACGCGCTCGTCGAGGCCGTCCTTCATGTCGAGCACGCGACAGCCCCACGCGACGTTGTCGTAGATCGACTTCGGGAACGGATTCGGCCGCTGGAAGACCATGCCGATGTTCCGGCGCACGGCCACCGGGTCGATGTTCGACGTGCAGATGTCCTGCCCGTGGTAGCGAATCGTGCCCGTCTGCCTGAAGCTCGGAATGAGGTCGTTCATCCGGTTGAAGCAGCGGATGTACGTGCTCTTGCCGCAACCCGAGGGACCGATGATGGCCGTGACGAGATTCTTGTAGACCACCATCGAGACGTCCTTGATCGCCGGCTTCGTGCCGTAGATCGCGTCGAGGCCTTCGACCTCGAAGATCGACTCGAGCTGCTCGCGGGGCGGGAGCGGCTGACGGCGGGTCTCGACCCTCATGGTCGGTTCGATGGTAGTTGACATGTCTTCAGCTTCTCCTTCCATCAACGGCCGGCGATCTTACGGGCATGACGGGTGGCGAGCCAGCGTGCGGTCAGGCTGGCGAAGAGGATGAAGAGCAGCAGGACGAATCCCGCTGCCCAGGCGCGCGCGTGGTCCTTCGGGTCCGGAGATTCGGACAACTCGAAGATGGCCACCGGAATCGTTTGCAGCGCGTGTGTCGGATTCCAGCTCGTCTGCGTGCCGACGAGCGACGAGGTGAAGAGCAGAGGCGCGGTCTCTCCGGCGACGCGTGCGACCGCGAGCACGGTGCCCGTGAGGATGCCACCGATCGCGCGCGGAAGGACGATGCTCAGCGTCGTCCGCCATTGCGGGATCCCCAGACCGAGGCTCGCTTCGCGCAATGCGTTCGGTACGAGCGCTAGCACCTCGATCGTCGTCCGCGCCACGAACGGGAGCATGAGGATCGCGAGCGCGAACGCACCTTTGATTCCGCTCTGCCCACTGCCGGTGACGAGCAGCACGAAGACGAAGATCCCGACGACGATCGCCGGGACGCCGGCGAGGACGTCGAGAACCAGGCCGACCCCGGTGCGAATCGACGGGGGCGCGAACTCGTTCAGGTACACGGCGACGAGGATCCCGACGGGCAGAGCCATCGCCGTCGCGAGGCCGACGATGATGATGGTCCCGGCGAAGGCGTTCGAGAGACCTTGCGGCGCGTTCGTGAGGCTGAACGGAATCGGCGACTTCGTGAGCAGGTCGAGGTTCAGCTCGCTCGAGCCCTTCCGGGCGACCGACCACACGACGATGCCGAGGATCGCGATCGCGATCGCTGCCGCGAGCCACGCGAGGCCTTCCATCACGTGGTTGATCCGCTGGCGGCGAGGAAGATGGTCGAGCCTGAGGCCCGGCCCGCTCAGCCCCTGCGCGCTCACGCGTGCCCACCTCGTGTGACGCCGTGTTTCCGGGCGACCCGTCGCACGATCACCTGCGCCGCGACGTTCGCGGCGAGCGAGAGCACGAGCAGGATGAGCCCCAGGTAGATGAGCGACGAGGCCTGCAGATTCGTGCTCGCTCCCTGGTAGGAGGCTGCGATCTTGCTCCCGAGCGTGTCGCCGCCGCTGAACAGGCTCCAATGGATGAAGACGCCGCCGCCGATCACCTGCGTGACGGCGATCGCCTCTCCCATCGCACGACCGAGACCGAGGATGAGGGCGGCCGCGACACCGCCGCGCGCGTACGGGAACACGACACCGCGCACCATCTCCCACCGAGTCGTCCCGAGCGCGAGCGCGCCTTCCTTCAGCTCCGGGGGCACGCCGAGGAAGAGCTCCCGGCTGATGCTCGACACGATCGGCAGGATCATGATCGCGAGGACGATGATTGCGGTGAAGATGCTCGCGCCGGCCGCCGAGGGCGGCCCGAAGAGGGGGATGAAGCCGAGCGAGGAGTGAAGCCACGGCTCGATGTGCGTCCGCAACTGCGGCCCGAGCACGAGGATGCCCCACAGGCCGATCAGGACGCTCGGCACCGCGGCGAGGGTCTCGACGAGCGCGGTCACAGGGGCCTGGAGGACGCGAGGTGCAAGCTCGGTGAGGAAGAGCGCGACTCCCATTGCGAGCGGCGTCGCGAGCAGAAGTGCGAAGAACGACGTGATGACAGTGCCGAAGAGGAAGCTGCCGGCGCCGTAGATCTCATGTCCGATGACCGGGTTCCACGCCACTCGCGTGACGAAGCCGAAGCCGTACTTCGAGAGCGAGAGGCGTGACCCATCGATGAGCTTCCAGACGATGAGGCCGACGAGCACGGTCGCACCGAGTGCCGCCGCGCCCGCGAGGAGCTGGAGCGCCAGGTCGCCAAAGCGGACCCGCCGCCCCGTAAAGGGGCGGCGGGTCGATCCTGCGCTGACGTCGGCCGCGGACATGCGGCGTTAGCTGTGAATCTTGGCGATCGCCTTCTCGGCGACGACCAGCACCGACTTCGGCAGCGGGACGAAGCGGAGCTTGGCGGTGTACGGGCCGGTCTGCCCCTTCGTCACCGCCCAGAACAGGAAGTGCTTCAGGTCAGAGGCCTTGCTCGACTGAAGCGGCACGATCGCGTACGAGAACGTCGCGATCGGGTAGGCGTTGGCGTACTTCTTCGGCGGATTCACGATCGAGAGCGAGTTGTCCGCTGCGGGCTTCTGGTCGCTCGTTGCGGCCGAGAGGATCCCACGTGCGCCCGGCGTCGTGAACTTGCCGGAGCGGTTCTTGATCGCGAAGTACTTCAGATGTGCCGAGAGCGAGTACGCGACGTCTGCGTAGCCGATTGCGCCGGGCGTGGAGGACACGATGCCGGCGACGCCGGAGCTGCCCTTCCCGCCGACACCGACCGGCCAGTTGACGGCGACGCCCCTACCGAGCTGCGACGACCATGCCGGGCTCACGCTCGAGAGGTAGTCGGTCAGGTTGTACGTCGTGCCGGAGTTGTCGGAGCGATGGGCGATCGTGATGGCCGTGCTCGGGAGCGAAACGCCTTTGTTGAGCGTTGCGATCGCAGGGTCGTTCCACTTGGTGATCTGGCCCATGAAGATCTTGGCGAGCGTCGGACCGTCCATGTGCAGGAGGTTCTTGACGCCGGGCAGGTTGTACATGATCGCCGTGCCGCCGAGCACCCAAGGAATCTGCTCGCAGCCGTTGCAGGCCGTGAACTGGTCGGGCGTGAGCGGCGCATCGCTCGCACCGAAGTCGACCGTGCGGGACGTGATGGCGGTGACGCCGGCGCCGGAGCCGACCGCGCTGTACTGCAGCTCGATGCCGTAGGCCGAGCCGACACCCGCCACCCACTGGGCGACGAGAGGCGCGACGAACGTGCTGCCCGCGCCCGAGATGGTCGCGGCGTGGCGGGTGGTCTTGGCATTTGCCGCACCGGCGACAACGACCGCGAGAAGCGCGGCCGCCGCGACGGCGCTGGTGATGCGAATCGAAGTGCCGAGTTTCGGCATTGAATTTCCTCCTCCGTGGGTTCGCGGCCAACGTACGGCTCGGCCGGAACCGAATGGGAAAACGGCCTGTTGCGGCCTGGTTACGGAGTGGTGACGTACCCTGCAACCCCAGCACCCATCGGGTGTACGGTGTTGCGATGGCCATCGACGAAGCCCTCGACCGGATCGAAGCGCAGCTCCAGGAGGAGGGCCAGAGAGTGCTCTCGGCCGTCCGCGGCGCGATTCGAGCCCTCCAGGAGGCCGACGTCGAGCTCGCCGACGAGGTCATCGCCTTCGACGACGAGATCGACCAGCTCTTCCTCGGCATCGAAGGCTCCATCCAGGCGCTGCTCGCGCTGCAGACGCCGGTCGCGCGCGACCTGCGGCTCCTCCTCGCGATCCTGCACATCAACCTGCTGCTCGAGCGGTCCGGTGACGGGTGTGTGACGATCGCGAAGCTGTCCAAGCTCGTGGTGGACGCGGACCCGGATCCCGCGCTCGTGGGCGTGCTCGTCGAGATGGGCGACCGTGCCGAGGAGATGCTGCGCGTCGCCCTCGACTCGTTCTCGCAGCGTGATCTCGCCGGGGCGGAGAGCCTCGTCGAGCTGGACGAGTTGATCGACCGGGCGAACCGCCGCTTCGTCGAGCGCCTCGTCGACGTCATGGCCGAGCCCGCGCTGCGCGAATGGGGTCTGCGCATGGTGGTCGTCGCCCGCACGATCGAGCGCATCGGAGATCGCGCCGTCGACATCGGCGAGCAGACCGCCTACCTCCTCACGGCCCAGTTCCGCGAGTTCACCGACGCGTCTCACCCCGTAGACGAGCTCCGCTCCTGAGTTACATTAACGGCGTGAACCGCCGGACCCTCGCCGCTCTGGCCGTCGTCATCGGCATCGCGCTCATCGCGATCGCGATCGTCTACTGGGTCGAGCCGGCGAAGTCGCTGCCGTCCTTCTTCCCCGGTCACCAGGCAGGCTCGACGCATCACCACACGAAGCACGGCATCGCGTCGTTCCTCGTCGGGCTCGCGGCCTTCGCCTTCGCCTGGTTCAACACCGGTCCGAAGAAGAAGCGCCCGGCTTCTGCGTAGTGCCGATCAGCTACTTCCACGCGGCGATCCTCGGCCTGCTGCAGGGCGTGTCCGAGCTCTTTCCCGTCTCCAGCCTCGGCCATACGGTCATTCTTCCGAAGCTGTTCGGGTGGAACATCCATCAGAACGCGCCGTACTTCCTGACGTTCCTCGTCGCGCTGCATCTTGCGACGGCGCTCGTTCTGCTGGCGTTCTTCTGGCGCGACTGGGTGCGGATCGTCAAGGGTCTCGGGCGCTCTCTGCGCGATCGTGAGATTGCTCCCGACGACACCGACGCGAAGCTCGGCTGGCTGCTCGTCGTCGGCACCATCCCGGCGGGCATCCTCGGGCTTACCCTCCAGGACAAGCTGCGGTCGCTCTTCGCCTCGCCCGAGTACGCGTCGATCTTCCTCGCGCTCAACGCGCTCGTGCTCTTCGGGGCCGAGCTTCTCCGACGCCGGGCGCCGGTGACGGCGGACGACGACGACGATCGCATCGCGCGCACGGTCGGGTGGCGCGACACGACACTCGTCGGTGCGGCCCAGGCGCTCGCACTCATCCCCGGCTTCTCGCGCTCGGGCGCGTCGATGGGCGGCGGCCTGCTCGTCGGGCTCTCGCACAAGGACGCGGCGCGCTTCGCGTTCCTGCTCGCGACGCCGATCATCATGGCCGCAGCGGTCCTCAAGCTGCCGGACCTCGCCGGGTCGCAGGGCAACGGCGTGCGCGGCCCGGCCCTCGTCGGCGCGCTCTGCTCGGCGTTCACTGCGTTCCTCGCCGTGCGCTTCCTCATGCGCTACTTCGAGACGAACACGCTCCTGCCGTTCGCGATCTACTGCGCGGCGGCGGGCACCGCCGCGGCGATCTACTTCGCCGTTTCGTAACCAAATCGCAGCCCGCGGCGCGGGGCGCAGGCATAGTGTGGTCCCCCCAATGGCAGCCGTACGCGCAAAGAAGCGGGCCCTCACGGGCGGCGACCGGCTCATCAATCGTGAGTTGTCGTTCCTCGACTACGACGCCCGCGTGCTCGATGTCGCCTCGGACGCGAGCCTGCCTCTTCTGGAGCGCGTCCGCTTCTGCGCGATCTTCTCCTCGATGCTGGACGAGTTCTTCATGACGCGCATCGCCGGCCTCACAGGCCAGGCGGCTGCAGGCGTCGCCGTACGCTCACCGGACGGGCGCTCTGCGCAGCAGACGATCGCCGAGTCGCGCGCGCGGGTCCTCGAGCTGTACGCGGAGCAGTCGCGGATCTGGTCGGACGAGCTGTGTCCGGCTCTCGCCGACGAGGGGATCGTCATCTCCGGGATCGACGATCTCGGCGGCCACGAGCTGAAGGAGCTCGTGCACCTGTACGAGGAGGAGATCTACCCGGTGCTGACGCCGCTGGCCGTCGGCCCGGGCCAGCCCTTCCCGTACATCTCGGCGCTTTCCGTCAGCCTCGCCGTGTTCGCGCGTGATCCCGAGTCCGGCGAGGAGCGGTTCGCGCGCGTGAAGGTTCCCGAGGGGCTCCCTCGCTTCGTTTCCGTCGGCGAGTCCGGCCGCTTCATCCCGCTCGAGCAGGTGCTTTCACACTTCCTGCCGTCGCTCTTCCCCGGCATGGACATCGTCGAACGGGCGACCTTCCGGGTCACGCGAGACGCCGACCTGGAAGTCTCGGACGAGGCCGACGACCTGCTCGAGGCCGTCGAGGTCGAGCTTCGCCGCCGCCGCTTCGGCGAGGTGACGCGCCTCGAAGTGTCGAGCTCGATGTCGCGCGCCGTGCGCGAGCGCCTGCAGCAGGGGCTTCGCGTCGCGGACGACCTCGTCTATCCGGTGACGGGGATGCTCGACCTCGAGGATGCGAGTGAGCTGACGAAACTCGACCGGCCGGATCTCAAGCTCGATCCGTGGCTGCCCGTCGCGCGGCCGCCGCTTGCAAATGTCGAGGCCGACGAGCAGTTCGCCGTCATCCGCGCCGGCGACGTGATCGTCCACCATCCGTACGACTCGTTCGGCGCGAGCTTCCAGTCGTTCGCAGACGAATGCGCGCAAGATCCGGACGTCATTGCGCTCAAGTCGACGGTGTACCGCACGAGCGACGAGTCGCCGCTCGTGCCTGCGTTGATCGAAGCCTCGGAGAACGGCAAGCAGACCGTCTGCCTCGTCGAGATCAAGGCTCGCGGAGACGAGCGGCGCAACATCGAGTGGTCGCGCGCGATGGAGCAGGCGGGTGTGCATGTCGCATACGGATTCCCGTCGATGAAGATCCACGCGAAGATGACGCTCGTCGTCCGCCGCGAAGGGGGCGGCCTCCGCCGGTACGTCCACATCGGGACCGGCAACTACAACAGCGTCACGGCGCGGGGGTACGAGGACTTCGGTCTCTTCACCGCCGACGAGGACATTGCCGCTGACGTCGCCGATCTCTTCAACTACGTGACCGGTTTCGGCCGTCCCGCGCATTTTCGAAAGCTGCTGGTTGCGCCGTTCACGCTCAAGCAGCGCCTCATCGACGAGATCCGCGGCGTCGCCGCGGCCGCACGTGACGGCCGCAAGGCCCGCATTCGCATCAAGGTGAACGGGCTCACGCACACCGAAGTAATCGACGAGCTCTACGCGGCCTCGGAAGCGGGCGTGCGCATCGAGCTGGTCGTGCGCGGCGTGTGCTCGCTACGCCCGGGAGTGCCGGGACTGAGCGAGAACATTCGCGTGCGCAGCGTGCTCGGCCGCTTTCTCGAGCACAGCCGGCTCTTCTTCTTCGAGGCCGGCGACCGCACGGCCTACTACCTCGGCAGCGCGGACATGATGCCGCGCAACCTCGACCATCGCGTCGAGGTGGTAGCGCCCGTGGAGGACGCCGCGATCCAGGCCGAATTGGCCGCGACCTTCGAGACGTTGCTCACCGACAACACGTCCTCGTGGGAGCTTCGCTCCGACGGACAGTGGGAGCGTGTCCGGACGAAGAAGGACGAGCGCATCCGGTCGGCCCAGGCGACGATGATGCGCCGCGCCCGCAGACGCGTTTCGCTTGCGCGCGCCGCGGGACGCTAGTCACCACGTTCTCACGACTCCGTAACCGCCTGTCAGCCTCGATACTCGGCCGTCCTCCGGTGGGGGACCTACCATGTATCGACGTGCGCATCGGGGTCGTCGACGTCGGCTCGAACACCACTCGCCTGCTTCTCGCGCGGGTCGAGGGCCGCGAGCTCGTCCCACTCGAGAAGGAGCGGGTGCGGCTT
This sequence comes from uncultured Actinomycetes bacterium, assembly GCA_963744355.1. Classification (GTDB taxonomy): domain Bacteria; phylum Actinomycetota; class Thermoleophilia; order Gaiellales; family Gaiellaceae; genus Palsa-739. The sequence continues at coordinate 727,448 of CAVUTE010000001.1, read as the reverse complement.
GCCCTTGGCGCCGAGATCGAGCGCACCGGGGTCGTCTCCGACGTCAGCATCGCGGCGGCGGCGAAGGCGGTCGAAAAGCTCTGCGCGCTCGCCCGTCGCGGCGGGGCGGAGACGCTCGACGTCTTCCTGACGGCGCCGGGCCGTCAAAGCGCGAACGCCGCCGAGCTGGTCGAAGCGATCACGCGTGCCGCCGCGCACAACGCGCGCATTCTCTCCACTGAAGAGGAGGGGCGGCTGGCGTATGCAGGAGCGATCGCGACGGTCGACGTTGCCCTGCCGAGCGTGATCGCCGTCTGCGATGTCGGTGGCGCGTCGACGGAGATCGCCGTCGGCGATCCCCATGCGGATCCCCGCTGGGTGCAGTCCGTCGACCTCGGCTCCGTTCGGCTGACCGAGCGCGTCGAAGGCTCCGACGCTGCCCGCGCAGAGGCGGCCCGTGCGTTCGCAGACGTTGCACCACCTGCGGTTGCCGCCGCGCTCGCCGTCGGTGGGAGCGCGCGGGCCGCGCGCCGTCTGGTCGGCCCCTGGCTTGGCGAGGCGGAGCTGGCGGAGGCCTTGCGCATTGCCGAGACGAAGAGCGAGCAGACGATCGCCCGGCGCTACGGCGTGCATCGCACGCGAGCCCGCATTCTTCTTGGGGGCATCGTGATCCTCGCCGAGGTCCAGCAACGGCTCGGCGTTCCCCTGCACGTGTGCGACGGCGGCATCCGCGAGGGCGCGGTGCTTGCGACCGTCGCCGAGCTTGCCGCCTAGAGCAGCGTCACGTCGCGCCCGTAGCTGAGCAGGTCAGCGGCCGTCGGAAGATCGACCCAGCGCAGCTCGTCGACCTCGTCGTTCGCGGTGAAGCCGTCGTCTGCCTGCACGCGCATGCGCCACCAGCGCACGCGCTTCGGCCTGCCCTTCGCATCGACATAGTGCGTGGAGGGGAGCTCGTCCTCGAGCACGCAGTGCAGGCCGGTCTCCTCATGCACCTCGCGGAGCGCGCAGTCCTCGTCCGACTCTCCGTCCTCGGCTTTCCCCTTCGGGAACGTCCAATCGTCGTATCTCGGCCGGTGCACGAGGAGCACGTCGCCGCCCCGTTGGATCACGCCGCCGGCTGCGCGCACGACGTCGCTCACTTCGCCGCGAGGGCGAGGCGGTCCCAGGCCTTGCGCCAACTCGTGCGCGCGCTCGCGCGGCGAGCGCGCTCGCGCTCGATCAGGCGGCCGGCGACGATCGCCTGCTCCGGTGCGGAGGAGAGATCGCGCAATGTCGCTTCCGCGACGACGGAGTCCTGGTGCTCACCGAGCACGTCCTGGAGTGCTTTCGCGTGCTTGACCACTGCACTCCTGCCGGCGAGCTCGTACGCATAGCGGACGCGCTTGCCGCGCTTGCGCAACGCATGCAGCTCGTCGTCCGCCGGCTCCGGACTCGTCGCGCGGACATCCTTGCGCAGCTTCTTCAGCTCACGCTTCGCGAGATCGTCGAGCGTCACGTCGACGCCGCTTGGCGTGAGCGCGTCGACTTCCGCGGCGAAGCGATCGAGGAGCGCGAAGTACCGATCGCTGGTCAGCGCTTTCAGTAGCGACGTGCGCGCGCTCGTGCGTCTGCGCTCGAGCGTTCGCAGCAACGCACGAGACGCAGTGCGGTCGGCGGGATCGAGATCCTCCGTTTCCGCGCGCAGGCGTTCGAGGAGGACGTCGAGGTCGCGGACGGCGCCGAGCTTCTCGCCCACCCAGCGCAGCTCGTTGGCGAGACCGCTCACGTCGTTTTCGTACAGCGGCTGTCCGGCGCGCAAGAGCGCGCGCGAACGACGGACGGCGACGCGCATGTCGTGCAGGCTCTCCGGATCGCGGCCGAGCCGCGTGCCGGGATCGTTGGCGAGCACGGTGCGCAGCTGCGCGTGTAGCCGCATGCGCAGGGCATCGAGTGGACCTGTGGGCGCATGGTCGTCGACCGGAAGGCGCAGCACCCGGAACAGCTTCGGCGTGCCATTCGTCTGCCGGGCGCCGGCCCGCTCCAGCTCGTCCGCGATCGCACCGAGCTGCTTCGGTTTGCCTTGCTTCAGCTCGACCTCGATCTCGACGAACTCCTCGACGACGCGAAGCGCGTCCATGACCGAGACGTCGTCGATCGTCACCTCGGCCGTGGTGCCGTTGCGCGCCACGAGCGCTCCGTGCCGGCGCGTCCGTAGCTCGGCGACGGGTGCGACCGGTCCGTGCCGGAGGTGTGCGACGAGCAGCTGCGCGATCGACTTCGGGGCTCCTGCCGGCCCACCCACCTCCTCGAGCTCGAGCCTGGCGTCGCCGGCCGGAAGCTTGAGCTGCCAGAGGCTCAGTCCCCGCTCCGTGCGTCGGCGCAGCGTGATCCCGGCATGCGCCAGCGAGCGGTCGGCCGTGTCGTGGTAGATCGATGTGAAGACCCGCGGCTCGATCGGCTCCCCGCCCAGGTCGGGGAGCTCGAAGCCCTCCGGGGCGTCCAGCTTGCGCTCGTACTCGGCGACCGCCTCCACAGGCCTGACCTTAGCCATCCGGCGGGCTTTCACCGGACCGTTACACGATCGCAGCCCACTGGACCCGGAGGCTGGGCATAGCGTTGTGCAGAACCCTCCGTACGGCAACGAACGACAGCGCCCCCGCCCGAGGGGCGCTGTTCGTTTCAGGCGGCTCGGGAGAGTTCGACCGGCGGATCGATGCGCGTGAGGAAGGTCGGCCGCGGCGAGCGGAGGTAGCCGACGACCGCGGCCTCCTCCTTCGCGCAGGGGAGAAGCGTCTTCCACCCGTACAGGTGCTCGAGCCGGTGGAAATCGCCGTTGGCGACCGCCGGCAGCCCGCGCTCGGCCGTCCAGCCGTACAGGTCGTTGCGGTTGAAGAGCTCCCACCGGTCGACGAGCCCGCGCAGCTGCCGCCAGTCGCGGGACCAGCGGAGCGTGAGCCGCGACGGGAACGCCCCCCGGCGGGCGCGATACGGATGGGCGGCGACGAGCGCCGCCCCCTCGCCACGCGCATTCGCGAGCGCGACGTCGATTCCGTCGTCGACATCGACGAATGCGCTACAGCCGACGGCTACGGCGTGCGCGGCGAGATAGGGATCCAGGTCGTTGTAAGTGAGCTCGAGCCCCGGCAGTAGCAGCAGGTCGTAGTCACGCCTCGCGCGCTCCGCCTGCGCGGCGAGCTCGGCGAGGTACTCGGAATGATTCCCACGCGTCACGCCGCGCGCGGGCGCGTCGGTAGGCAGCCACGGATCGTCGGTGCGATTGACGTGATCGGTGACGCAGAGGACGTCGAAGCCGTTGCGTCCGTACAGGTCGACGAGCTCCGGAACGGTGAGCGCACCGTCGCTCCACCGTGTATGTGCGTGGAGCTCGCAGAGCAGCGGCTCGATCTTGCGGCGCATCGTCGTAATCAGTGTGGCCGAGGTTTTCCACACCGTGGTCGGACGAACGGTGACGATGTGGTGCAGGACGGGTGTACGGCGGAGAAGGAGCGCCGCGCCGGCGGCGCCGAACACGACGCTGCCCGCTGTCTCGACCCCATGGAGTACGAGCGCTGTCGTCATCGCGTGCCCCATCGGAATGCCCCGGGTGTGGAGTGCGACCGCCGCAGCTCCCTCGGCGACACCGAGGTTCGCCGGGGTCACCGAGATTGTCCCCGCGATCTCGAGCGCCGGGACGACGAGCAGCGCAGCAGACAGCGAGCCGGTGACGAGCATGACTCCGACGATTCGCGCTCCGAGCGATGCCACTGCGAACACGAGTGACTGCGCGTACATCCACACGGATGCACGCTGTCTCCGGGCGAGAACGACCGCGACGGCGAGCCCGGCCGCCGGGATGAGGAGCGCCTCCGGTGGGAGTGCGGTCCCGGCGAGCGGCAAGAGGGTCAGCCATCGAGCTGTGCTGAAGACTGCGACTGCGCCGGCCACTGCGAGCATTCCGCCGGGCACGACACGGCCGAAGAGATTCATCCGCAACACGTCGCCGCCGTGCAGTGGCAGGAACGTGTTCGCGAGCGAGCCGCAACCGAAGCGCGCACAGGCCTGCACGTGCGAGACCCCCCTCGGGAGGAGCGCTCTCCAGCCGCCCGCGCTGAACGCGAGCGCGGCGGCGAAGCAACCGCCCGCGAGGAGAAGTGCCATCAACAGCAGGATTCCTCGTCGTCGGCCCGCTTCCACGTGCCTGGGTCGAACCGCTACCGCTTCGTAACCAGGCGGCGACCGGCGGCCGTCGCCTCATGGAGGCGCGCGGCGAGCTGTGGGGTCAGATCGCCGTGGTGGTAACGCCACCCCCAGTTCCCGTAGGTGCGGCCGGGATAGTTCATGCGGCCCTCGGTTCCGAGCCCGAGCACGTCCTGGATGGGAACGATCGCCAGGCGCGCACGGGAGGTCATCGCGAGGTGGATCAGGCTCCAGTTCGGCTCGGCCGGGTCGAGCCCGGTCGCCGCTTGCTGTTTGCGGGTCAGAGCGGCGAACCAACCTACCGCCGTGTCCGTGTCGTGCGTGCTCGTGTACACGACCGCGTTCTCGGGATGATTCGCAGGCGCGTGCAGGCTCGTCGGCGGCCGGCCGAACGCCCAGTGGAGAACGACGATGCCGGGGAGCCCGAGCTCGTCGCGCAGGCGGTAGACGGGCGGCGTGATGACGCCGAGGTCCTCCGCAATCAGCGGCAGGTCGCCGAGTGCGCCTTCGATCGCGGCGAAAAGCTCGGCGCCGGGCGCGCGACGCCAGTGACCGCTGCGCGCCGTCTTGAGGCCGGCGGGGATGGCCCAGTACGCGACGAAGCCGCGGAAGTGATCGACGCGCGCCATGTCCACGTGCTCGAACGTGCGGCGGAAGCGCTCGATCCACCAGCGGAAGCCCGTGACACGGTGGGCGGGCCAGTCGTACAACGGGTTGCCCCAGTGCTGGCCGTTCGCATTCAGCGGGTCGGGCGGCGCGCCGGCGACCTCGCCGTGCGCGAAGAGCTCCGGCCACGCCTGGATGTCGGCGCCGACGTCGGAGACGTAGATCGGGACGTCTCCGATCAGCCGCACGCCGCGCTCGCGTGCGTAACCGCGCAGCGCCGTCCACTCGCGCTCGAACCGGACCTGGTTGGCGAGCGCGCCCGCGCCTTCGAAGTGGGCCCACTCCGCGCTCCAGTACGGCCGCGATCCGACGAAGTCCTCGATCTCCGCCGCGCTCACCGGCGCCGAGGGATCGGCGAGCAGTACCGGGGAGCCTGCGAATGCCGACGTCGTGCGGTACGGCGACCCGAACTCGTCCGGCGGCCCGAGCGGGAGCATCTGCCACCACGACTGCCCCGCCTCCGCCAGCCAGTCGACGAAGCGGTACGCCTCGTCGCCCAGTCGACCGCCCGGGAGCGAGGTCGGATGCAGCAGGATTCCGGACGAGCGACCGAGCTCCACGTCTTGATCCTCTCCCATCCGGGAGACTTCCTGCGCCGTGCCATTGCCGAAGACATCCGCACCGCCGCCGCGCATCCAGATCCTCGAGGTCATGCCGCAGGTCGATTGCGGCCGCTTTCCGGTGAAGCGCGTCGCGGGCGAGCGCGTCGATGTCTCCGCGCGCATCTTTCGCGACGGGCACGATGTCCTCGGTGCGGCCGTCCGCTACCGGCCCGCGGGGACCTCACGGTGGCAGGAGGCGCAGCTCGTTCCGCTCGGCAACGACGAGTGGTCGGGCTCCTTCCCGGTCGATCGTCCCGGCACGTGGTCGTTTCGCGTCGAGGCGTGGACGGATCGGATCGCCTCCTTCCAGGACGAGCTGCGGCGCAAGATCGAGGGCGGACAGGGGGATGTGAGCAGCGAGCTCGCCGAAGGCGCCGCGCTGCTCGGCCGGGCGGCGCTGGCAGTCGAGGAGGCGATCGCTGCGCCTGCGGGCGACCGCGGCGGGACAGCCTCGTCAGAGGTGTACGAGGTGGACGTCGACCGTGTGCTCGCGCGCTTCGGCTCGTGGTACGAGCTCTTCCCGCGGTCGTGGGGCGGCTTCGAGGGCGTGCGCAAGTTGCTGCCGGAATTCGCCGAGCTCGGTTTCGACGTGCTCTATCTGCCGCCCATCCATCCGATCGGGCGCACGAATCGCAAGGGCCGCAACAACACGCTCACCGCAGGCCCGAAGGATCCCGGCAGCCCGTGGGCGATCGGCAGCAGTGAGGGCGGGCACGACGCGGTCCATCCCGACCTCGGCTCGTTGAAGGAGTTCGAGCGTCTCGCCGCCGAGGCCAAGGAGCACGGCATCGAGATCGCGATCGACTTCGCCATCCAGTGCTCGCCGGACCACCCGTGGCTGAAGGAGCACCCCGAGTGGTTCTACCGTCGCCCGGACGGGACGCTGAAGTACGCGGAGAACCCGCCGAAGAAATACCAGGACATCTACAACGTCAACTTCGAGAGCGAGGACTGGAAGGGGCTCTGGGCCGCGCTCCGCGACGTCGTCCTCACCTGGGTCGACCGCGGCGTCACCGTCTTCCGTGTCGACAACCCGCACACGAAGCCGGTGCCCTTCTGGGAGTGGCTGATCGACGAGGTACGCCGCGAGCACCCGGAAGTGATCTTCCTCGCCGAGGCGTTCACGCGTCCGGCGATGATGACGACGCTCGCGAAGTCGGGCTTCGCGCAGAGCTACACATACTTCACGTGGAAGAACACGCGCTGGGAGCTGCTCGAGTTCATGGGCCAGCTGCTCGACTGGTCGGAGATCTACCGGCCGAACGTGTTCGCGAACACGCCGGACATCCTGCACGAGTACCTGCAGCGCGGCGGCCCGCCCGCGTTCGAGGCGCGGCTCGTGCTCGCAGCCACACTGTCGCCGGCGTACGGGATCTACTCCGGCTTCGAGAACTTCGAGAACGTGCCGCTGCGCGAAGGCAGCGAGGAGTACCTCGACTCGGAGAAGTACGAGATCAAGAAGCGGAGCCTCGACGGGCCGTTGCTACCGCTCATCGCGACGCTCAACAAAGCGCGACGGGAGAACGCCGCGCTGCAGCGCCTCGACAACGTCACGTTCCTCGAGACCGAGAACGAGCAGCTGTTCAGCTTCCTGAAGCGCCAGGGTGACAACGACGTGATCGTCGTCGTCAACCTCGACCCGGCGGCGGCGCAGCGTGGCGTGTGCATCCTCCCGGTCTCCACGGGCCTCCCGCCGGCCTACAAGGTTCGTGATCTCCTCGCCGGCGCCGAGTGGACGTGGCACATCGGCCGCAACTACGTCGAGCTGCCGCCTGGAAAGAGCCACGTGCTTAAGGTGGTCCGATGAGCGAGCAGTGGTTCGAGCGCGACCCGCTGTGGTTCAAGCGCGCAGTCTTCTACGAGGTGCACATCCGCGGCTTCTTCGACGGCAACGACGACGGTGCCGGCGACTTCCGCGGGCTCATCGAGAAGCTCGACTACCTCCAGTGGCTCGGCGTCGACTGCATCTGGCTGCTGCCGATGTATCCGTCCCCCCTGCGTGACGGCGGGTACGACATCGCCGACTTCTTCGGCATCCACCCCGACTACGGCACGGTCGACGACTTCAAGGAGTTCGTCGAGCAGTCGCACCAGCGCGGCATTCGCGTCATCGCCGACCTGGTCATGAACCACACCTCCGCCGACCATCCGTGGTTCCAGGAGTCCCGCAGCGACCCTACCGGCCCGCGCGGCGACTGGTACGTGTGGGCGGACAGCGACGAGGCATACCGGGAGGCGCGGATCATCTTCGTCGACACGGAGCCGTCGAACTGGACGTTCGACCCGGTGCGCGGCCAGTATTACTGGCATCGCTTCTTCAGCCACCAGCCCGACCTCAACTTCGACAACGTCGAGGTGCAGGAGGCGATGCTCAACGTCCTGCGCTTCTGGCTCGACCTCGGCATCGACGGGTTCCGGCTCGACGCCGTGCCGTATCTGTTCGAGCGCGAGGGAACGAACGGCGAGAACCTTCCGGAGACGCACGCGTATCTGAAGCGCGTCCGCGCCGAGGTCGAGGCGCGCTACCCCGATCGCGTTCTCCTCGCCGAGGCGAACCAGTGGCCGGCCGACGTCGTGCAGTACTTCGGCGACGGCGACGAGTGCCAGATGGCGTTCCATTTCCCGGTGATGCCGCGCATGTTCATGTCGGTGCGGCGCGAGGACGCGACGCCGATGTACGAGATCCTCCAACAGACGCCGCCGATTCCCGACAACTGCCAGTGGGGGCTCTTCCTGCGCAACCACGACGAGCTGACGCTCGAGATGGTCACCGACGACGAACGCGACTACATGTACGCCGAGTACGCGAAGGATCCCCGGATGAAGCTCAACCTCGGCATCCGGCGGCGCCTGGCGCCGCTCCTCGAGGGCGGCCGGGACGACATCGAGCTGATGCACGCCATCCTCTTCTCGTTGCCAGGTTCACCCGTGCTCTATTACGGGGACGAGATCGGCATGGGGGACAACGTCTATCTCGGCGACCGGGACGGTGTCCGGACGCCGATGCAGTGGACGGGCGACCGGAATGCCGGCTTTTCGCGGGCCGATTGGGCCCAGCTCTATCTCCAGCCGCTTGATGGATCCTGTCTACGGGTACCAGTCGGTCAATGTCGAGGCCCAGCTCCGCTCCCCGACCTCGTTCCTCCGCTGGCTGCACCGGTTCATCGCCCTGCGGAAGGAGCATCCGGTCTTCGGCCTCGGCACCTACGAGCCGCTCGGCTCGGACAATCAGCGGATTTTCGCCCATATCCGGCGGTGGGAGGAGGACGTGATCCTCTGCGTCCACAACCTCGCCCGCTCGGCCCAGCCCGTCCAGCTCGACCTCTCGCGGCATGCCGGTATGGTCCCGGAGGAGATGTTCGGCCGGACGAGCTTCCCGGCGATCGGGGAGCTGCCGTACCTGCTGACGCTCGCGCCAAGGGGGTTTTTCTGGTTCCGCTTGAGGCAGCAGGGATGAGCTTCGACGAGCAATCGCTCATCGACGGCATCGTGCAGCAACGCTGGTACGGCGGGAAGTCGCGCGATGTGTCGCACGCGCAGGTGCTGGACTCCGTCGTGCTCCGCGCCGCCGATCCGCAGTTCGCGCTTGCACTCGCCGAGCTGCGCTACGACACCGGCGCGCACGACATCTACCAGTTGCTGGTTCCGGAGGAGGAGACGTTCGGCCTCGCGCGCGAGCTCGTCAGTGCGATGCGCTCCGGTCTCACGCTGCAGGGATCCGAAGGCATCGTCGAGTTTCGCCCGGTGCTCGGGTTCGCCGGTCTCGGCCGCGAGCTGAACGAGGCGCGCGACGTCGGCGCCGAACAATCGAACACGTCCGTCGTCTTCGACGACGAGCTCGTCCTCAAGGTCTTCCGACGGCTGGAGCCCGGGCTCAACCCCGAGCTGGAGATGCTGCGATTCCTCACCGAGCACGGCTTCCCGAACATCGCGGCGCTCGGCGGCTGGTACGCATACGCGGGCGGTCCCTTGTCGGCGACGCTCGGGATCCTGCAGGAGTACGTCCGCGGCGGGCTCGACGGCTGGGAGCTCGCGCTCGACGAGCTCGCCGAGGAGCCGGAGCGCTTCCTGTCCCGTCTCGGCCGGCTTGGCGAGGTCACCGGCGAGATGCACACGGTGCTCGCCTCTGAGGCGAACGATTCCGCGTTCTGTCCCGAGTCTCCGAGCGTCGAAGCGCTCGGCCTCTTGACGGCGACCGTCGACGAGGAGATCGCGCGTGTCTTCCTCGCGCTGTCGGACGACGGCGACGCGGTGTCGCCGATCGCCGGCCGCGGCGAGGAAGTCCGCGAGCAGCTGCGCCAGCTCACGCACGCCGGGGCTGCGGGACAGTTCATCCGCACGCACGGCGACTACCACCTCGGCCAGACCATGTGGGCGGGAGACGACTGGGTGATCCTCGATTTCGAAGGCGAGCCTGCGCGCTCGCTCGCCGAGCGGCGCCGCAAGCGCTCCGCGTTGCGCGACGTCGCCGGGATGCTGCGCTCGTTCGCGTATGCCGCGAGCGCCGTCTCGCTGCTCCGCGATGTCGAGCCGCCGGACGGGTGGGAGGAGCAGGCGCGTGCACGGTTCCTCGAGGGGTATTTCGAGACGGTCGACCCGGCGCTGCTGCCGGCCGGATCGGCGGCGATCGACCGCCTGCTCTCGGTATTCGAGCTCGAGAAGGCGGTGTACGAGCTCCAGTACGAACTCGACAACCGGCCGGACTGGGTGGGCATCCCGGTGCGCGGCATCCAGCGGCTCATCGAGGAGACCTCCACCCGCGCGTGATCGAACTCGGTGCCGACCCGCATGCGATCCTCGGCGCGCATGAGGCGAACGGCGGCGTCGTCGTGCGTGTGTTCCGGCCGGAAGCGCAGGCTGTGCGCGTCCAACCCGCCGGCGTCGATGCAGAGCTGAAGGATCCGGCCGGCCTGTGGGAGGCGATGCTGCCGAAGGCGCGATTGCCTCTCACCTATCAGCTCGAAGTCGACTATCCGAACGGCAGCACATTCACGGTGCGCGACCCGTACTCGTTCCTGCCGACACTCGGCGACCTCGATCTCCATCTCGTCATGGAGGGGCGACACGAGGAGCTGTACGAGAAGCTCGGCGCGCACGTGCGCGAGATCGACGGCGTCGTGGGCACCGGGTTCGCCGTCTGGGCGCCGAACGCGCGCTCGGTCGCCGTCGTCGGCGATTTCAACTCGTGGGACGGCCGTCTACACCCGATGCGGTCGCTCGGCTCGTCAGGGGTCTGGGAGCTCTTCGTCCCCGACGTCGCGCCCGGCACGTACTACAAGTTCGAGATCCGCTCGCAGGATGGCCGCCTCCGGCTGAAGGCCGACCCCGTCGCGTTCCACGCCGAGGTTCCGCCCGGTAACGCGTCGCGCGTGTTCCGTTCGGAGCATGTCTGGTCGGACGATGCGTGGCTCGACCGGCGCGGCGGGTCGGAGCCGTTGCGCGAGCCGATGTCGATCTACGAGGTGCATCTCGGCTCCTGGCGGCGCAACCCGCTCGAGGACAACCGTCCGCTTTCGTACCGCGAGCTCGCGGACGAGCTCGCCGACTACGTGTCCGATCTCGGCTTCACGCACGTTGAGCTGCTGCCGGTGATGGAGCACCCGTTCTCGGGATCGTGGGGATACCAGGTCACCGGGTACTTCGCGCCGACGTCGCGTTTCGGCGACCCGGACGACTTTCGCTCCTTCGTCGAGCGCATGCACGAGCGCGGCATCGGCGTCGTTCTCGACTGGGTTCCCGCGCACTTCCCGCGGGACGACTGGGCGCTCGCGACGTTCGACGGCACGCATCTGTACGAGCACGCCGACCCGCGCCGCGGTGCGCATCCGGACTGGGGGACGCTCGTCTTCAACCTCGGTCGCAGCGAGGTGAAGAACTTCCTGCTGTCGAACGCGCTCTACTGGTTGCGCGAACATCACGCCGATGGGATCCGCGTCGACGCCGTCGCGTCGATGCTCTATCTCGACTACTCGCGCAAGGCGGGAGAGTGGATCCCGAACGAGTACGGCGGCCGCGAGGATCTGGACGCGGTTGCGTTCCTGAAGGAGATGAACGAGACGCTCTTCGGACGCGTGCCCGGCGTGATCTCGGCCGCCGAGGAGTCGACCGCATGGCCAGGGGTCTCTCAGCCGACGTACCTCGGCGGCCTCGGCTTCGGCTTCAAGTGGAACATGGGCTGGATGCACGACACGCTCGTGTATTTCCAGAAGGATCCCGTCCACCGCAACTTCCATCACCACACGCTGACGTTCTCGCTCCTGTACGCGTTCAGCGAGAACTTCATCCTCCCGCTGTCGCACGACGAGGTCGTGCACGGCAAGCGCTCGCTCCTCGACAAGATGCCCGGCGACCGGTGGCAGAAGTTCGCCAACCTGCGCTTGTTGTATGCGTACATGTGGTCGCACCCAGGCAAGAAGCTGTTGTTCATGGGTGGCGAGCTGGGCGAGTGGGAGGAGTGGAACGCCGAAGGGTCGTTGCACTGGAACCTGCTCGAGTCCGCGGAGCACGCCGGCATCCAGTCGCTCGTTCGCGACCTGAACCGTGCGTACCGCGACACCCCCGCGCTGTACGAGCGCGACTTCGATCCGAACGGCTTCCGCTGGCTCGAGGCCAACGACGCCGCGAACAACGTGATCGCGTTCGCGCGACTGGACGACTCCGGAGAACGGCCGCTCGTCTGCGTGCTCAACCTGTCGCCCGTGCCGCGTTACGACTATCGCGTCGGCATGCCGCTCTGCTGCCGCTGGCGGGAGCTGCTCAACTCCGACTCGCCGTACTACGGCGGATCCGGCGTCGGCAACCTCGGCGGCGTCGAGGCCGAGCCAGTGGGCTGGCACGACCAGCCGTTCTCGGCGCTCCTGACGCTTCCGCCGCTGGGCGCTGTCTGGCTCGTTCCCGCTTAGGCGTCGCTTGCGATGCCGACCATTACAGGCCGTGCCGGCTTTGCCGGCGCGGCCGCCCAGTAACAGCCGACACTCGTCGAACACTGAGGATGGCGCACCCGTCCAGCTACCCGGAGCGTTGTGTCAGCGATGCACAGGTCATTGCTGTTGGCGTTCGTCTTGACCTTCTTGGTCCCATCGGCCGCGCTCGCGGCAACGGGCGGAAAGGAGCCGAAGGCCACGCTCGTGCAGGCCGTGAGCCACACGAACCAGGCGTCGTCGCTGCGGTACGTCATGGAGATCGCGATCAGGCGCAGGGGCAGCCCGACCGCGCAACTGCACGTGCATGGCACCCGTGGAACGGGAGCGCTCTTCGTCCACGTGCGCGAGTACTCCAGCGCCGCCGCCGGCGGGCCTGCGGCCGTCCCAGGGCCGCAGCAGTCGGCCTTCCTCGACGGTCCGTTCCTGTACGAGGGCGCGCCGAACGGCGTCGTCGTCTCCGGGAAGATCCGCTGGCTGCGGATCCCTCTCGCGCGCGTGGGACCGTCTGCGTCCGCGGTGGCCGCGGTCTACAACCTGAGCCCGGCGCCGCTGCTCCGGATCCTCGACGAGTGGTCGCGCGCACGGACGCAGTCGCCGAACGGCACGTTTCACGGCACCGTCGAGTACGACGATCCGATTGTCCTCACGGCGCTCGGCGGCATGGCCGGCGGTGTGGAATTCCGGCGCGTCTTCTTCTCGGCGACGATCGGGGACGACGGCTATGTCCACACCATCCGTGTCACGGGTTCGACCGCCGACCGGAGCAGGTCGCTCATCGTGACGGCTCATCTGTACGCATACGAGCGTCCCGTGCGTATCGCGCCGCCGCGCGAGGGGACGTTCATCGATCAGAAGCTCCTCGGCCTCGCCGAGTAACCGCGGCCGATATCGTCCGCGGGCGTGTTCACGACGCGTCCCGAGCTCCGCGGCACTTTCGGCATGGTCGCGTCGACGCACTGGCTTGCGTCGGCCGCCGGCATGGCTGTGCTCGAGCGGGGCGGCAACGCCTTCGACGCCGCAGTCGCCGCCGGATTCACGCTGCAGGTCGTCGAGCCGCACCTGAACGGCCCGGGCGGCGATCTCCCCGCGATCCTGTGGCCGGTCTCGAGCGGTGAGCCGGTCGTTCTGTGCGCACAGGGAACGGCGCCGCGGGCGGCGACGATCGCGCACTATCGCGACGAGCTCGGCCTCGACCTCGTCCCCGGCACAGGCCCGCTGTCGGCAGTCGTGCCGGGTGCGTTCGGCGGTTGGCTCACCATGTTGCGCGATTTCGGGACGATGCCGCTCGCGGAGGTCTTGCGATTCGCGATCGACTATGCCGAGAACGGCTATCCGGTGCTGCCACAGATCGCGAACGCCATTCGTAACGTCGAGACGCTCTTCCGCGACGAGTGGACGACGTCCGCGAACGTCTATCTGTCTGCGCTCGAGCCCGGCACGCTGCATCGTAACCAGCGGCTCGCGGAGACGTATCGACGGCTCGCCGCGTCGCGCGACCCGCTCGACGATTGGTACCGCGGCTTCGTCGCCGAGGCGATCGTCGCGTTCCAGGAGCGCGAGTGGATGGACAGCTCCGGTGTCAGGCACCGCGGACTGCTGGCCGCGGACGACCTGAGTGAATGGCGGGCGACGATCGAACAGCCCCTCGCGGTCGACTACCACGGCCTCACCGTGCTCAAGGCGGGGCCGTGGAGCCAGGCGCCGGTGTTCCTCCAGCAGCTCCGCCTGCTCGAGGGCTTCGACCTGGTCGGCATGGGCCACGCGAGCGCCGAGTACATCCACGTCGTCACCGAGTGCGCGAAGCTCGCGTTCGCGGACCGCGAGGCGTGGTACGGCGACCCCGACTTCGTCGACGTGCCGATGGAGATGCTGCTGTCGCGCGAGTACGCCGACGGAGCGGCGGCAGCTCGTGGGCGACGAATCCTCCGCCGAGCTGCGCCCCGGCGGCGACCATCCGCGTCTGCCCGCGCCGGTCGTCGGAGCGCTCGCTCCCGGCGTCGGTGAGCCGACGCGCGGCGACACCGTGCACATCGACGTCGTCGACCGGTGGGGCAACATGGTCTCGGCCACGCCGAGCGGCGGCTGGCTGTGGGGCGCGCCGGTCATCCCCGAGCTCGGCTTCTGTCTCGGCACGCGTGCGCAGATGTTCTGGCTCGAGGAGGGCCTGCCCAACTCGCTCGCGCCGGGGAAGCGGCCGCGCACGACGCTGTCGCCGACGCTGGCGCTTCGCGCCGGCGAGCCCGTCCTCGCGCTCGGTACGCCCGGGCGGCGACCAGCAGGACCAGTGGACGCTGCATTCCTTCCTGGCGCACGTGCACTTCGGCATGGACCTGCAGGCCGCGATCGACGCTCCCAACCACCACACGGAGGCCTTCCCGAGCTCGTTCTACCCGCGCGAAGCTCGGCCCCGGCACGTCGCGGTCGAGTCCCGGGCCGGCCAGGAGACGATCGACGGCCTCAGAGCCCGCGGCCACGACGTCGAGGAGTCGGATGCGTGGTCGCTCGGCCGGGTGAGCATGGTCGGGCGCGACCCCGACGGCCAGGTGTACGCCGGCGCCAACCCGCGCGGGATGCAGGGCTACGCGGTCGGGAGATAGTGCTCGTCTGGCCCGGTACGCCGTTCCCGCTCGGGGCGACTTGGGACGGGGCGGGAACGAACTTCTCGCTCTTCTCCGAGAACGCGGAGAGCGTCGAGCTGTGCCTGTTCGACGCCGCCGGCCACGAGACGCGCATCGCGCTCGTCGAGCGCACCGCCTTCAACTGGCACTGCTACCTGCCGGACGTCGGCCCTGGTCAGCTGTACGGGTATCGCGTACATGGCGCGTACGACCCGGCCTCGGGCCGCCGCTTCAACCCGTACAAGCTCCTGATCGATCCGTACGCGAAGTCGATCGAAGGCCCGATCCGCTGGGAGCGCGCCAACGTGCTTCCGTACGTCCCCGGTTCCGGTCCGGACGCGGATCTCCAGCGCGACGACGAGGACGACGCGGAGGCAATCCCGAAGTGCGTCGTCGTCGACACATCGTTCAACTGGGAGGACGACGCGCCGCCCGCAACGCCGTGGCACGACACGGTCATCTACGAGGCGCACGTGAAGGGATTCACGCGCCTGCTGCCGAACGTCCGCGACGATCTGCGCGGCACGTATGCCGGGCTCGCGTCGGAGGGCGCAATCGCCCACCTCCGAGAGCTCGGCGTCACCGCCATCGAGCTGCTGCCGATCCACCACATCGCCGACGAGCAGTTCCTACACGACGAGGGCTTGACGAACTACTGGGGCTACTCGTCCATCGGCTATCTCGCGCCGCACGCGCTCTACGCGGCGACCGGGACGCGCGGGGAGCAGCTGCTCGAGTTCAAAGGGATGGTCAAGGCGCTGCATCGGGCCGGCATCGAAGTGATCCTCGACGTCGTCTACAACCACACGGCGGAGGGCAACCACCTCGGCCCGATGCTCGCGTTCAAGGGCGTCGACAACGAGTCGTACTACCGGCTCATGCCGGATGCGCCGCGCTTCTATCAGGACTTCACCGGCACGGGCAACTCGCTCAACCCGGTGCACCCATCGGTGCTGCGATTGATCATGGATTCGCTCCGGTACTTCGTGATCGAGTGCCACGTCGACGGGTTCCGTTTCGATCTCGCTTCCGCGCTCGCGCGCGAGTTCTACGAGGTCGACCGTCTGTCGACGTTCTTCGACACCATCCACCAGGATCCGGTGATCTCGCAAGTGAAGTTGATCGCGGAACCGTGGGACGTCGGGCCCGGCGGCTATCAGGTCGGCAACTTTCCGGTGCTGTGGGCGGAGTGGAACGGCCCGTACCGCGACACGATGCGCGACTTCTGGCGCGGCAACGGCAACCTCGGCGGGTTCGCCTCGCGCTTCACCGGCTCGAGCGACCTCTATCAGGCCGACGGGCGCGACCCGTTCGCATCGATCAACTTCGTCACCGCGCACGACGGCTTCACGCTGCGCGATCTCGTCTCGTACAACCAGAAGCACAACGACGCAAATGGCGAGGGGGGTCGCGACGGCACCGACGACAACCGCTCGTGGAACCACGGTATCGAGGGTGAGACGGACGACACGAAGGTCAGTGCGGTGCGCGCGCGGCAGCAGCGCAACTTCGTCGCCACGCTGCTGCTCTCGCAGGGCATTCCGATGCTCCTCGGCGGTGACGAGATCGGACGCACGCAGCACGGCAACAACAACGCGTGGTGCCAGGACAACGAGATCTCATGGTTCGACTGGGAGCACGCGGACGCGGAGCTGCTCGCATTCGTCCGCGATCTGATCCAATTGCGCCGAGACCATCCGGTGTTTCGCCGCGAGACGTTTCTGTCGGGGATGGAGACGCGCGGCTCGGGCCTGCCGGACGTGTGGTGGTTCCGCCCGGACGGCCGCCGGATGACTCAGCGCGACTGGCAGCAGGAGCCGGGGCGCACCCTCGGCGTCTTCCTGAACGGCGACGAGATCCCCTCGCGCACCGCGCACGGAGAGGAGATCGTGGACGACTCCTTCCTGTTGCTCTTCAACGCGCACTTCGACCCCGTGACGTTCACGCTGCCGACGCGGCGGTTCGGCGCTCACTGGGAGGTCGCGCTGGCGACCGGCGACGCCGCGCCGGACGGTTTGGTGGGCGCCCGGGCCGCAGTCGTCGTGCAAGACAGCTCGCTGACACTGCTACGGCGCGCGTAGAGCCAACTCCCGAGGAGCGCGGATAGCTGGCTGCGTCCGGCGCCTCCTCAGCAGGGGAAGGGAAGGAGGAGGCGCCGGACACATGGAGGAACCGATCGAGGAGGGTGATCCCATCTCACCAGCGCGAGATGAAAGGGGCCTAAGAGTTCTGCAAGCGAAGCGTGAGAATCGCGCCACCGCCGGGCGCGTCCTCGGCCACGACGGTGCCGCCGTGCGCCTCGGCCACCTCGCGCACTATTGCGAGGCCTAGCCCCGAGCCGGGAAGCGAGCGGGCGGCGGCGGCGCGGTAGAAGCGGTCGAACACGTGCTCGCGATCCTCCGCCGCGATACCCGGCCCGTGGTCACGGACGCGTAGCTCGCCGCCGCTCAGCGTCACGTCGACGCTCGACCCGGGCGCGCTCCACTTGCCGGCGTTCTCCAGCAGGTTCCACACGGCTCGCTCGAGGCGGTCGCTCGATCCAGTCAGCGTCGTCGGCTCGACGGTAGCCTCGAAGGTGAGGTCGGGGAAGCGGCTGTGCGCGCGCTCGACGACGCTCTCGACGAGCTCGTCGAAGCGGAACGTCGTCTTCTCCAGTCGCGAGTCGTCGCCGCGCGCGAGCTCGAGCAGCCCGCCGATGAGGTCGCGCATCTCGTGCGCTTCGCGCTGGAGGTCGTCGAAGAGCCGCTGCCTCGCCGGGGGATCGAGCCGTTCTTGCTGCTTCAAGACTTCGATGTTCGTCTGCAGGCTCGTCAGCGGTGTGCGGAGCTCGTGCGACGCATCGGCGACGAAGCGCCGCTGTGTCTCGATCGCGTCCTCGAGGGCCGCGAGCATCGTGTTGAACGAGGTTCCGAGCCGTGCGAGCTCGCCGCGCCCCGACTCGGGCACGCGCTCGCTCGGGTCGCCGGTCTCCGCGATGCGTTCCGCCGCGCCGGTGAGACGGCGCACGGGAGCCAGCGTCGCGCGCGAGACGAGCGCGCCGGCGAGCGCTGCCACGAGCACACCGCCGAGCGAGACGAGGAGAAGGATGAGCCGCAGCCGGCCGAGGTCGTGATCGATGTAGCTGACGACGCGCGAGACGACAACGGCTCCACCGCCCTGGAGCGGGACGACGATCTCGCGGACGTGGTATCCCTGCACCTTGGCGTCGCGATAGAACGTCCCGTCGGCGCCGCGCGCGACGTTACGGACGTTCGCGTCGATCGGGATCGATAGCCCGGCGGCGACCCCGCCGGTCGGGTTGATGAGACTGACGTAGTCGCCGCCGAACGGGCTCGGCCCGTGGAATACGGCGTGCGGATCAGCAGCGTGCTGCGCGAGCTCGCTGTCCACCTGCGAGTACAGCTCGTGCCGCATGACGAAGTACGTCGTCATCGACGCGGCTGCGACGACGATCGCGACGACGCTCGCCGCGACGAGCGTGAGGCGGACTCGGAGGCTCATTGCTCGCGGAGGACGTAGCCCGTGCCGCGCACCGTGTGGATCAGGCGCGGCTCGCCGTCGGCCTCGAGCTTGCGGCGGAGGTAGCCGACGTACACATCGAGCGCGTTCGACGAGTGACTGAAGTCGTAGCCCCAGACGCGCTCGTAGATGAGTGAGCGCGGCAGCACTTGCCGCGGGTTGCGCATGAACAGCTCGAGGAGGTGCGCCTCGGTCGTGGTCAGCTCGAACCTGCGCCCGCCGCGGCGGGCGTCCATTGAGCCCAGGTCGAACGTGAGGTCGGCGAAGCGGAGGATGTCGACCGGTTCTTTGTCCAGTGCGCGGCGCAGCAGCGCGCGCAACCGGGCGAGCAACTCCTCGAGCTCGAACGGCTTCGGCAGGTAATCGTCTGCGCCTGCGTCCAGGCCGTCCACGCGTTCGCCGACCGCGTCCCGGGCGGTGAGGAGGAGGATCGGGATGCGGTTGCCCTCGCGGCGGAGCCGCCGGGTCACGTCGAGCCCGTCGAGGCCCGGCATCATCACGTCGAGGACGACGGCGTCCGGGGTCCGGCGCTCGATCGCCGCGATCGCCGCGTCGCCGTCGGAGGCGAGCTCGACCTCGTAGCCGGCGAGCTGGAGCGCCCGCTCGAGGGACTCGCGCACCGCGCGGTCGTCGTCTGTCACCAGGACCAGCATTTCTCAGGAACAGTGTGCCTTTGGACGTGAGACGGCGGTAAGAACGGGCTATCATCCTCGCCATGCCGAGGTACCTGGTCGTCCGCAGCTTCGACGTCGCCGAGGACCAGATGCCGGTCATCGGGCGCCGCTCGCGCCTCCTCGTGGAGAAGGATTTCCCGGAGATCACGTGGGAGCACAGCCACGTCGTCGTCGACGACGAGGGCATCGTGCGAACCTTCTGCATCTACGGGGCTCCGAGCCCGGAAATCGTGCGCGAGCACTCGAAGAAGCTCGGCAATCACACTCTCGACGAGCTGCACGAGATCGCCGGCGACGTCTCGCCGGCGGACTTTCCCTCCTAGCCCGGGCCGAGCCCGAGCATCTGCGCGTCGTCGACGTGCAGCCAGGCTTGCATCGCCACCGCGAGGCGCTGTTTGACCGCTCGCTTTGCATCCGCGTCGGCGGCGAGCACGAGCGCCTCGCGATAGAACGTGACGGCGCGGTCTTTCGCCCATCCCCGCTCGGCTTGCTCCGCCGCCTTGACGAAGTAGTCGAGCGCGCGCTCGTGGTCGCCTGCATCGCGCCAATGCCGGGCGAGCGCGGCGCCGGCCTCGCCGACCTCTGCGGTCGACTCCTCGAGGAAGCGCGCGAAATGCTCGTGGCGCTCGCGCCGGCCCGCGCGCGGGAGCAGGTCGTACGCCACGTCACGGATGAGGACGTGGGTGAACATGAACTGCTGCTCGCCTTCGATCGCCGACACTGTCTCGCGGCGGATCAGGTCGCGGCGTTCGAGCGCGGCGAGGAGGTCGGTGAGCTCCTCCTGCTCGGCACACATTCGTTCGAGTGCGCCGCGCCAGAAGACCTTTCCGCCGACGGCCGCGTCGAGCACGAGTGCACGCTCGCCCGCCGGAAGTGCGTCGAGCCGGGCCGCGACGAGCGCTCTGATCGTGGTCGGCAGCGCCCGCTCTGCTCCGACGGTCGATTCCGAGACCGTGGCTGCGAGCTGTTCGATGAACAACGGATTGCCGGCGGCCGCCAGCACGAGCTCGTCGGCGCGGGAGCCGGCCTCGTGCGCGCTGAGACGTTCGCGAGCGAGCCGGTGCGCGTCTGCCTCGGGGAGCGGCTGAAGCGAGACCGTGCTGTACGCGGGAAGTCCTCCGCCCCAGCTCGGCCGCGCGTCGAGCAACTCGGGCCGGGCGAGCACGAGGAGCAGGATCGGAAGGTCGCGCAGCCGTGCGGCCAGGAGCTCGACGAGGTCGAGCAGGCTGGTATCTGCCCAGTGGAGATCCTCGAAGACGAGCAGCGTCGGCCGGTCGCGCGCGACCGCTTCGATGAAGACGCGAATGGAGAAGAAGAGCGTCTCGCGGTCGGCGACCGAGGCCTCCGGGGCGAGTCCGATGAGGATGGCGAGGTGCGCGGTGACATCGTCTGCAGCGCCTGGGTCGAGCATCGTCCCGACCGTCGCGCGGAGCTTTTCGAGCGCCGTCGCCGGCGCGTCGCTCTCGAAGATGCCGCAGAGCTGTTTCAGCTGACTCGCGAACGCGCCGTACGCGCTGCTCTCACGGTAGGGAAGCGTCCGGCCGCGCACGGAGAAGCCGCCGAGCTCTTGCACGGTGTCCGCGAATTCGGCAGCGAGTCGCGTCTTGCCGAGCCCCGCGTCCCCGAGGACGGTGACGAGGTGCGGCGTCCGCTGCTCGGTGACGCGGCCCCACACATCCCGCAACTGCGCGAGTTCGCGCCCGCGGCCGACGAAGGTGCTCGAGAGGTCACGTTCGTCCGAGGGGGCGCGGACGGCGAGCCACGCGCGCAGCGGCTCTGCCTTGCCTTTCGCCGAGACCGCATCGGCCGGCTCGTACTCGATGGCGGCCCGAGTCGCGTGGTAGGTGACTTCCCCGACGAGGACGCCGTCGACCGGCGCCGCCTGCTGGAGCCGGGCGGCGGTGTTCACGACGTCGCCCGCGACCATCGCCTCTCCGTGGGACGGGCGCGCGCCGAGCGTCACGAGCGCCTCGCCGGTGTTCACCGCGATGCGGACGCCAGAGACCCGTTCCCGGACGGCCAGCGCCGCGCGCACCGCGCGCTCCGCGTCGTCCCCGAATGCCGTCGGCGCGCCGAACACCGCCATGACGGCGTCGCCGATGAACTTCTCCACGACGCCCCCGAACGACTCCAGCTCCTCGCGGACGGCGTGGTGGTACGGGGTGAGCAGCGCGCGGACGTCCTCGGGATCGAGCTGCTCCGCCTGGCCCGTGAAGCCGACGAGGTCGACGAAGACGACGCTGACGACCCGCCGCTCCTCGTCGCCGGCCTCGGCGAGCGCCGTTCCGCAGGCGAAGCAAAACCGGGCGACATCCGGGTTGTCCTGGCCGCAGACGGCGCATGTGGCCATAGGGGAAGAGTACGACGGCGATGATGGTCCTGTGAACAGGCGGCTGCGACTGGCGATCGGCGGGGTGGCGGCGCTCGTCATCGCCGGGGTGCTCGTCGCGCCCGTGGTGCTCAGCGGGGGCTCCGGGGGATCGTGCTCCACGACGCTCTACTACCTCGGCCATGCGTACACCGTTCGTTCCGCCGGCGCCGAGGATGCGGTGCAGGCGCTCGCAATCGGCGTAGGCATCACGCGCGGCTGCGGTTCGAAGCCGGAGAACCAGGGCGTCCGGTCCCTCGCCGGCGTAAGCCCGGCGGCCGCGATCGCGGTCGCGGGGGAGGCGTCGGAGATCTACGTCCGGCGGGGAGTCTGCGTCCATGCTCCGGCGCGGTCGCTCCTCGCCTGTCTGAAGCGCTAGCGTTGCGGGCGTCATGGCGGAACGCCCGGGAGGCGGTGGCGAGAACGACGACTGGTTCGCCGACGTCGAGCCGCCGCGTGAATCGGGCCTCCTCGAGACCGATCCGCCGAGTGCCGAGGACGACTGGCTGCTGCAGCCGGTCCCGGCCCGCCGCCCGCGCCCCGAGCTGCCATGGAGGCGCATTGCCGTCGTTGCAGGTGGCGCGGCCGTCGTCCTCATCGCGGGGCTTGCGGCCGGCGGCGTCTTCAACGGCAGCAGCCCGAAGGCGACGCCCCCGATCACGGGTGTGAGCATCACGACGCCGACGACGACTGCTGCGACGCCCGCTGTGTCGCGTGTGCTGCCGAGGACGACGCTCAAGCCCGGCGACACCGGCGCGCAGGTGCGTGCGCTGCAGCGCGCCCTGAAGGCGCTCGGCTATTCGGTAGGAACGATCGACGGCCAGTACGGCCCGGCCACGAAGACCGCGGTCGCGTCGTTCCAGCACGCGGCCGGGCTCGCCGAGGATGGCGTGTTCGGGCCGAAGACACTCAACGCGTTGATCCAGCGGGCAGGTCCATGACGAAGCTCGATTTTTCGCTCATCGACCGGCTCTCGGTACCCGCCAGCCTGCACGACGTCGACGGCCGGTTTCTGCACATGAACGCGAGCGCGGAGAGCGTGTTGGCCAAGTCGATCGCGCAGATGCGTGGGCGGCGCTACACCGATCCAGTGCCGCCCGAGGCGCGAGAGTCCGTCGAGGCGCATTTTCGCCGCGCGGTCGAGCAGCGCCAGCCGACGGACTTCGAGACCCTCTTCACGGACTCGAACGGCGAGGTCAGAGGCGTTCGCGCCCAGCATCTGCCCTTGATCGAGGGAGACGAAGTCGTCGGCGTGCTCATCCTTGCGTTCGACGTCCGTCGGCCGACGACGCATCCCACGCTCGATCCGCCGCCGCAGCTGACGCCGCGGCAGCGCGAGATCCTCGAGCTCATCGCGTCGGGCCGGTCGACCGCAGAGATCGCGCAGGAGCTCACGCTGTCGACCGAAACGGTCCGGAACCACCTGCGCGGGCTGTTGCGAGAGCTGGGCGCGCATACGCGCGTCGAGGCGATCGCGACTGCGCAGCGCCTGGGCCTGCTCGCCGCGCCGCCGCTCAGGCCCTAGAGCCTCGGAAGAAGCTTCGTGAGCAGCGCGCGCATCCGGTCGACCGACGCGGACGCCGTCGAGAGCACGTCCGCATGGTCGAGCCGGCCGCCGAGGCCTGCGGCGCGATTCGTGACGAGGGAGACGGCAAGGACTTCGAGGCCCGCCTCGCGGGCGGCGATCGCTTCGAGCACCGTCGACATGCCGACGATGTCGGCACCCATCGCTCGGTAGGCACGGATCTCGGCCGGCGTCTCGTAGTTCGGTCCCCAGTAGCCCGCGTAGATGCCTTCGGCGAGGCTCGGGTCGACTTCGCGGCAGAGCGCACGCAGGCGGGCCGAATAGAGATCGGTGAGATCGAGGAACGCCGCGCCGACGAGCGGCGACGCTCCGGTGAGGTTGATGTGATCGGCGACGATCACGAGATCGCCGGGTGCTAGGTCGTCGCGCATGCCGCCGCTCGCGCTCGTGAGCACGACCGTGCGACATCTCGCGGCAGCCGCGGTGCGCACGGCGTGCGCGACGAGGCCGACGTCGCGGGACTCGTAGTAGTGCGAGCGGCCGGTGAACGCGAGCACGCGCACGTCGCCGGCGCGGAGCGAACGCACGACGGCGCCGTGGCCGGCGACGGTCGGCTGTGCGAACCCGGGCAACCTTGCGACCGGAACGTCGCCGCCGGCCTGCTCGAAGCTCGAGACCGCGTCGGTCCAGCCCGAGCCGAGCACGATCGCGACGTCGTGCGGGCCGAGCTCCCGCGCTGCAGTGGCGGCGGCGTCGAGCACCGCGCGAGTCTACGGCTACATCAGGGTCTGACCGTGCTAGACATGGGTATCGACGCCGAGCCAGTTGTTCATCTGACGGCGGCCGAGCGCGCTGATCGCGGCCGGGCTGCGCGGGTCGTCGTGCCGCGGTCGCATCACGGCGAGCTGGAGCTTCATGCGGCTGCGGATCCGGTGGCGATCCTGGTGGCGCAGGGAGAGTCGCGCGTGCAGGAGCTGTTGCCGATCCGGTACGGACGCATGCTCGTTTCGCCGTTTGCGTTCTATCGCGGTGCGGCCGCGGTGATGGCGAATGAGCTTGCCCCGTCTCCCCACACCGGCCTACGGGTGGGGCTGGTGGGCGATGCGCACTTGGCGAACTTCGGCGGCTATGCCTCGCCGGAGCGCACGCTCGTGTTCGACATCAACGACTTCGACGAGACGAGTCGAGGCCCGTTCGAGTGGGACGTCAAGCGTCTGGCCGCGAGCGTGGAGATCGCCGCGCGCGCGATCGGCGCCGGCAAGGGGATGCGGCGGGCGGCCGTGCTTGCGACGGCGAGGTCCTATCGCGAGGCCATGCGCTCGTTTGCACGGATGCGGAATGTCGACGTCTGGTACGCGCGCGCCGATGTTGCCTCGATCGCTGCCGGGTTGCGGAGCGCGAGCGAGCGTCGAGACGTTGAGCGGGACGCGCAGCATGCACGCCTGAACAGCACGGCGCACGATCTGGCAGCGCTCACGCATCTCGTCGATGGCGAGCCGCGCTTCCTGTCGCAGCCCCCGCTCATCGTCCCGGTCGAGGAGCTACTCGAGGGACACCCGAGCCGTGTGGAGCATCTGCGCGACATCTTCCGCACCTACCGCCGCTCACTCCCGCCCGAGCGGCGCCGGTTGCTCGAGAGCTTCCGATACGCGCATCTGGCGCGCAAGGTCGTCGGCGTCGGGAGTGTCGGCATGCGGTCGTGGGTCGTGCTGCTCCTCGGCCGGGATGCCAAGGACGCGCTCTTCCTGCAGCTGAAGGAGGCAGGCCCTTCGGTCCTCGAGGCATACGTCGGCCGCTCCGATCAGTCGAACCAGGCACAGCGCGTCGTGGTCGGACAGCGAATCGCGCAGGCGGCCAGCGACATCTTTCTCGGCTGGGCGCGGGTCGAGGACGAGCACGGCGATGCGCGCGATTTCTACGTCCGCCAGCTCCGCGACTGGAAGATGTCGATCGATGTCGAGCGCATCTCGTCGCGCGGTCTCGTCGCGTACGCAAGTTGGTGTGCGTGGTCCCTCGCACGCGCTCATGCGCGGTCGGGCGATCGGATCGCGATTGCGTCATACCTTGGCAAAGGCGAAGTCTTCGAGCGTGCCATCGCCGAGTTCTCCGCCGCGTATGCGGACGTGAACGACCGCCACTATGCGGCGCTCGCGGCGGCGGTGAAGGAGGGACGGGTCACCGCAATCGAAGGGGTGTAGCACGTGACGTTTCCACGGGCGAGTGGCGAGACGCGTCGGCGTCCCGCCACTCGTATGGCGTGGCTCAGCTGCCGGGGGTGAAGGAGACGCCCCGCAGCACCTCTCCCGAGCCTGCGGCGTCGAGGGTGGAGAAGCTCTCGCTCGCGGGAGTGGTGCTCGCGGCGATTTGGTCGGTGATGGCGACGAGCTTGTTCGGGTCGGCTCCCTGGTCGCCGCTGCCGCTGATGGTGGAGGTGATGCCGTAGAGAGTGGCGGTGCCGTCGCCGTTGTTGCGGCCGGTGATGTTGCGCAGGCCGTCGGTGGCGGGCGCCCACGGCTGACCCGTCGCGGCGTTGTCGCCGGTCGGATAGCCGGGCACCGTGTACTGCTGGCCGAGCGCGAGGCCGTTCTGCAGCGTGTAGGCGAGGCTCCACTTCGTGCCGTTGAAGACCCACTTCTGCAGGCCGGCCGTCTTCGAGGTCGAAGCGTCCGCCGTTGAGCCGTCGCCTTCGTCGGCGACGTACAGCGTGTTTGCGTCGGCGAACCAGATGCCGAACGGGAAGGACGTCTTCGACTTCAGCTTCGTCGGAAAGCCGGACAGGATGCACATGTTGTACGGCGCGACGCCTTCGCTCTGCAGCTGGGCCGGGTCGTAGGCGATGGGCGAGGCCGGAAGCGGCGCGTCGGCCGTCGGGACACCCACGCCGGTTGGGCAGGCCGAGCCCGTCGTATCGATGAAGTAGACGGTGTTGACCCCGTTGCTACCACTGCCCTTCGTCAGGTAGACGACGTTGTCGAACACGGTGAGCCCACGGAAGTTCGTGTCCTTCCCGACCTTGTCCGCGGGATCGCCGAGCTGGGAGATGCTGAAGCTGCCCACCGGCGTCGGATCGCCCGGGCTCTGCGCGACCAGCGCCTTCGTCTGCGCGGGGACGATCTGCGCTCCCGCTCCCGTGATGACGCCGTCGGGCTGCGGGTTCCCTCCGTTACCGGCGTTGCCGGCGAGGTAGAAGACGTTGGCCGCGGCGTTCAGGATCGCGGCGCGTCCGTTGTTCCCGCTGTACGCGTTCGTCTCGGTGAACTGGAACTTGCCGTGAGCGTCCACGGACCCGACGACTCGGTAGTTGGTTCCCGGTACCGGATTGGTGGGGTCGAGGACGCCGGGCGTGTTCGAGTTCGACACGTCGATCGAATCGATCGGGGCCAGGTACCCCATGAAGCTGAGCTGCTGGTCGTCGGTGGAGAGATTGAGTGCGAGCTCCGACTTCGAGGAGAAGCTGGTCACCATCTGATCCTTCGTCGGCGGAATACCGTTGTCGGAGCTGTTCGGAACCTCGAGCGAATTGACGTGCGCACCCGACGGAGTGAGCTGGTCGAGGTAGACCTTCGAGGTCACTCCGAAGCTGGCATCGACAAGGTCGTTGTTGAACACGTATGGATACGTTCCGTCCGAGGTCGCCGACACGCAGTTGGCGCCGGTGCAGCCCGGCGGCAGCTGCTCGCCGACGGCGACGTTCGCCGGGTTGTTGTCGTACACGCTGCGGCTGACGACGAGATTGCCGGGCGCGAAGTAATCGCTGCCGCCACTGGCGGACGCGGTGAGCAACGCTGTCGGTGCGACCACAGCGGCGAGCACGGCCATGCAACCCACCAAGCGCAGGCGACGCATGAGGACCTCCATGTTCGGGAACTGACGACCACGCCACTCTCCGCGAGGCCGCTTCTCACATGGGTTCCCGGCTGGTGAGCGTCACGTATCGGAGTTGTGCTGCACCGGCTCCCCCTTTTCACCACCCACTCCACGCCTCGATCAGGTCTATGGGATTCTCCGCACCGCAGGGTCGAGCCTTCGTGTGGCGCGCACCCCGCAAGAGCTCGCGCTTGCTCTTGAGGCGGCCGATGATCCGTTGTCGCTACCTTCAATTGTCACTGCGCATGAACGTTGCCGCAATCCCAGCGTGTCCGCCGGCCTACGTGGGTCACGTCACACAGGCACGTGTGGTGCTGTCCGAGTGGACGAAATTCCGCTCGCTTCGCTCGACGGTTTACACGTTCGTCGTCGGTATCGGAGCGACCATCGTCTTCGCGATCATCCCTGCGGTGGTCAACGCCGTTCGCTGGTCGACGATGAGCCTCCAGGACAAGCTGGCCTTCAACCCCTTGGAGCCGACCCTGATCGGTGTCGGCGTGGCGCAGTTGGCGATCGGGGTGCTCGGCGTTCTCATGATCACCGGCGAGTACTCGACCGGGATGATTCGCGCGACGTTCACGGCTGTACCGAAACGGCTGCCTGTCCTGTGGGCCAAGGCCGGCGTCTACGGGACGATCACCCTCATCGGCAGCGTTCCCGCCACGCTGATCGCGTTCTTCTCCGCACAGTCGATCCTCGCGGGGCACACCCTGTTCGGTCGCGACATTTCGCTGTCGTTCTCCGACCCCGGCGTCGCGCGCGTGGTCGTCGGCGGCGCCCTGTACCTCACTCTTGCGGGACTCTTCGGGTTCGGGGTCGGCGCGATCGTTCGAAATACGGCCGGCGGTATCGCCGCGTTCGCGGCGATCCTGTTCGTAATCCCGCCGGTGCTGACGTTGCTCCCGTCGAGTTGGGACGACGCGATCTCGCCGTATCTCCCCAGTAATGCAGGGCAGGCGATCATGCAGTTCGGCGCTCCCGACCACACGCTCGGGCCGTGGACTGGCCTCGCGCTCTTCACCGGGTACACCGCCGCGACGATCGCCGCGGCCGCGGTTCTGTTCTGGAGGCGTGACGTCTAGAGACGCGCTGCTCATATTCGCCGGACTCGCCGCCGCCACCGTCCTTAGCGGGTGCGGCGGGGCGACACGCAACACGACGACGAATGCCAGGCCCTCCGGCCTGCCGCTCGACCGATACGGGATCACCTGGTTGTGCCGGCCCGGCATGGCGGACGATCCCTGTACTGCGGGCCTGGCATCCACCGCGATCGCGCGCAACGGCCTGACCCAGGCGGAACCTGCCGCCGTCACGCGCGACCCGAAGGTCGACTGTTTCTATGTGTACCCGACCGTCAGTGACGAGTCGACAATCAACTCCGACCTCACACTTGGAATCCGGCAGGCGGAGGTTGCGATCGCGCAGGCGTCGCGGTTCTCCCAGGTCTGCCAGGTCTATGCACCGGTCTATCGCCAGATCACCCTGAGCGCGCTGAATCATCCCGGCCGCATAACGCTCGCGGATGCATTGACCGCATACAACAGCGTGCTCTCGGCGTTCCGTACCTACCTCGCCCATTACAACCACGGCCGGGGGATCGTGTTCATCGGCCACTCGCAGGGAGCATCGATCCTGATCAAGCTGCTCAGGGATCAGGTCGACAACAACCCCGCGCTTCGCCGTCACGTCGTCTCCGCGCTCTTGCTCGGCGGCAATGTCACCGTCGCGAAGGGGCGCACCGTCGGTGGCGACTTCAAGCACCTTCGGCTTTGCAGCTCGAGCACGCAGACTGGATGCGTCATCGCCTATTCGACGTTCGCGAGCAAACCACCGAAGAACAGCCAATTCGGTCGTACAACGTCGGACGCAGGCGTCAGCCTGCTCGCACCGCACAAGTCGGCGCCGAACATCGCGATCGCCTGCGTGAACCCAGCCGCCCCAGCCGGCGGACGAGCCCAACTCGACCCGTACGTTCCGTCGCTCTTCCTGCAGTTCGTCGGTGCAGGCGTCGCGCCGCAGGTGAGCACACCATGGGTGTCGTTCCCAGGCGAATACACAGCCGTCTGCGAAACGTCAGGCACAGCGACATGGCTGCAGGTCAGGCACACGCCGGGAAGCCCCGACCAGCGGCCGCTCCTTGCAGAGCTGAGCGACCCGTCACTCGGCCTGCACATCCTCGACGTCAACATCGCGCTCGGCAACCTCGTGCGACTCGTGCGCGACGAGGCCGCTGTATACCGCGGATAGCGCACGCGAGCCAGCTTCGTAGGCAGGCGTACTGCCCGCCACTGACCACCGGCGCATCGCGGCATCACTCGGCCTGACTCAGCGGGGGCTTCGTACTTGCTGCGCAGGCCTCGCTCCAGTGCCCGGATCATCGACGTTGCAATACTACGTTTCACGTAGTATTGCTTCGCGCGCGATGAACGATCCCGGACTGCTCATCCTCACAAGCCTCTCCTCCGGGCCGAAGCACGGCCACGCGCTGCTCCTCGACATTGACCAGTTCGCCGGTGTCCGCCTCGGCCCCGGCACCCTCTACGGGGCGATCACGCGGCTCGAACGACGTGGCCTGATCGAGCCGCTCGACGCCGACGAGCGCCGACGGCCCTACCGCCTGACCGCGGCGGGAACGTCTGAGCTCGCTGACTCGCTCTCCGGCCTTCGCCGGGTCGTCAAGGTCGGCACCACGCGGCTTGCAGCGTCGACATGAAGATCCTGCTGCGTGCATACCCCCGGCGGTGGCGCGAGCGATACGGCGAGGAGTTCCTCGCGCTACTCGAGGAGGAGCCGCTCACCTTGCGCGTTCGCGTGAACGTCCTGCGTGCCGGTTTCGGCGAACGACTCCGCGGTTCCGGGCCACCACCGCTGCGCGTGCTCTCGGCCTGGTCGCTGTTCGTCATTGGCGGGATGGCGTTTCAGAAGACCTCCGAGCATTGGCAGGTCGTCGTACCCGGGGATGACCGTGGCATCCCCACAGCCGCGTTTGACGCCGTCCAGGTCGCGGCTGCGGTCGGCAGCGCCGCCATTCTCGCCGGCGTGGCGCTTGCACTGCCCGCCTTCATAGGTGATGTACGCAGCGGCGGTCGGGCAGCCGTCCGCCGGCCGGTCCTCGTTGCGGCGGCAGCAACCATTGCCGCCGCCGCCGCACTCGCTGCAGTCGCGCTCGGCCACAACTTCATCGCCGTCTCGGTGTTCATCGCCTTCGCTCTCTTCTCACTCTTCGCGTGGACGCACGCTGCCGTCGTCGCCGCGCGGCGCATTCCGCCGATGCGCGCGCACTCCTACCTCGCGCGCTTCGTCTGCGCAACGATGCTCGTGATGACGGTGGCTGCCGCAGTGTGGTTCGGCTCGGTGACCGCGCACGCCCCTTCGTTCGTCGGCGCCGCCCAACTCGCAGTCGCCGCCACCTTCATGCTCGCCGGCACCGCCCTCGCCGCGACCGGACTCAGGTCCGCGCCCGTGTAGCAGTCTGGGGCGGTCTTTCATGAGCTGATTCGGCGTACTCGGAATGGAGCTGTCGATAGACCAGCGCGTGCACGTTGCGGACGTGCGAGGCCTCAGAAGGCGTCCCGGAGCGCATGGCGGCGGCATCTCGCACGTACCGGGGCTACGGTGCCGCCGTGTTACTGCTCGGTCTGGCGAGTGCGCTCGTCGCCTCGGCATTGTTCAACGTCGGGCTGGCCCTTCAGGCGCTGGAGGCGCGGGCGACCCCGAAGTCGCTGAGCCTCCACTTCTCCCTTCTGGTCAGTCTGCTTCGCCGGCCGCGTTGGTTGATCGGCTGGATCCTCGGGATCGTCGGCATCGGTCCGCAGGTCCTCGCACTCGCAACGGCGCCGTTCGTCGTCGTTCAGCCTGCGCTTGCGGTCGGGCTGCTCCTCTTGCTCTGGATCGGATCGCGGAAGCTCAGCGAGCGGGTTGGCATCTACGAATGGATCGGCGTCGTCTCGATCGTCGCCGGCGTCGCGCTCGTTGCGGCCGGCGCGCCCGCGCATACCGAGACCCACCGCGGGATCCTGGCCGTCGGCGTCGTGGTGGCGGCCCTCTCGATCCCGGGGCTCGTGCCATTCGCCGTCAGGGGCACCCGTTTCGACTCGGCTCTCCTCGTCATGGTCGCGTCGGGCACCGGATTCGCGGCGACGAACGTCGCGACGAAGCTGATGAGCGATGACATCGGCTCGCGCCACTTCCTCGGCGCGGTCATCTGGGCGGCTGTCGGAGTGGGCTTGGGCATCGCCGCGACCCTGACCGGCATGACCGCCTTCCAACGGCGGCCGGCGACGGTCGTCGTGCCGTTGACGACCGCAGTGCAGACGTTCCTCCCGATTCTGATGGAGCCGCTCTTCCTACGCGAGCATTGGACCTCGGCTCCGCTCGCCGGCGCCCCGATCGTCGCCGGGCTTCTCGTTGCCGGGGTCGGAACGACGCTCCTCGCACGGACACGGGCCGTCAGCGAGCTCGCCTCTGGCGGTGTTGGGCGATGACCTGGGACGATGGTCGCGTGCGCGGAGTGACAGGGAATCTCGCGACCGCCGTCACGTGGTTCGCGCCCGCTCCGGCAGCTGTGTTCGCTCCGCTCGCCGACGCTTTACGTCTTCAGCGGAAACTGCCGGAGCCCACCCAGGGCGTCGCGCTCACGTTCGACGACGGGCCGCACCGGGAGGGGACTCCTGCGGTCCTCGAGCTGCTCCGCGCTTCTGGTGCGCATGCCACGTTCTTCCTCGTCGGAGAACAGGTCGACCGCTACCCGGAGCTGGCAGCCGAGATTGTTGCCGCGGGACACGAGGTCGGCTTGCACGGCTATAGGCACCGTCTGTTGCTCCGCCGGACTGTGGGCAGCCTTGGGCGCGACCTGGATCGGGGACTGGACGTGATCGTGGGTGCGACGGGGCAGACGCCGCGCTGCTATCGGCCGCCCTACGGCGTGTTCAGCGCCGGTGCACTAGAGCTTGTGCGGCAGCGCGGCTGGCAGCCGGTTCTCTGGTCGAAGTGGGGCCGGGACTGGACGCGACGCGCAACGCCGGCGACGATCGCGCGAAACGCTGTCCGCGGGCTCGCTGCGGGCGACATCGTTCTGTTGCACGACGCCGACCACTACAGCGCGCCGGGCTCATGGCAAAAAACGGTAGCGGCTCTGCCGCGGGTGCTCGACGCCGCGGACGGGATCGGCCTCCGGTGGGTACCGCTCAGCGGTCCGAGATAGGCCCTTCCGCAGCATCCAGGACCATGGACGCGGCGGACGGCAATGACTGGAATCCGTCGACGGACGTGCGACCGCGGTCGAAGGCGCGGCGGATGGCCGGCAGCAGCTGATCTTTCGTGGGAACGACGTCGGCGAGGCCGAACCGGCGGTACGCCGCGTTGTTGACGCGTACGTGGCCGCGGCCCCAGCCGTACGAGATGGCGGGAAGGCCGCGCATGAGGGCCTCGAGGACGGTCAAGCCTCCCGTGGAGTGGACGAGAACGTCCGCGGCCGCCATCCACTCCGGCATTCGATCGGTGAAGCCCTCGATCCTGACGCGTCGGGTCGTTCCGAAACGCTTCTCGAGCGTCGCTCGGAGCGAATCGTTCCGACCGCAGAGGCAGACGACTTGCGAGACCTCTTGCAGCCGTAGCGCCTCGCCGACCGCGCCGCTTACATCGCCGACACCCCAGCCGCCGCCCGACACGAGGACGACCTTTCCCTCGGCGGGCAGATCGAGCTGGGCGCGCGCCAGCGCCGCGTCGAGCGGCACGCGAAAGTCTTGCGCGGTGAAGCCGTGGACGCAGGTGACGCGGGCATTCGGCCCAGCAACCCGACGCACCTCGTCCTCCGACTCCGGGTGCGTGATGAGATGGACGTCGACCCCGGGACTAGCCCAGTAGTCGAGCGCGGCCAGGTCCGTGATGGCCGAGCAGACCGGTATTTCGAGCCGGCCTCGGCGCCGCAGCCGGCCGAGCACCTCGGTCGTGTTCGGGTACGTGCTCGCGATCACGTCCGGCCGGACCTCGTCGATCAACTTGACGAGCCCGTTGCCGCCGATTCGCGTCAGGAGCGTCTGGGAGAGCCAACGTGTCGGCGGCGCCTGCGCGAAGAACCAGAAGCCGACATCCCACACCCACTGGAAGCGGAAGAACACAACCCGTCCCGCATCGGCGCTGATCGCCTTCACGAGTTTGCCCATCGGCTCCAGGCCGTTCGCCACCACCACCTCGACGGTCGGGCTCTCGTCGAGGAGCTGCGCAGCGAGCGTGCGAGCCGGGAGATCGTGCCCCTCGCCCACGCTCGCGGTCAGAATCAGAACGCGCACGACAGCGGTCCAGTCACGGCGGCGACTCTAGCGGCGCCTGCGTGCTCCGACGGCCACGGTCTGCCAAGCTCGTTGCGTGCTCGCTCTCGTCGCTCTCGCCGTCTCCGTCGGCATCGCCGACTCGGTCAATCCGTCGACCATCGCGCCGGCGCTCTATCTCGCCACCGGGATCGATGCACCGCGACGTCTGATGCACTTCACGCTTGGGGTCTTCACCGTCTACCTCGCCGGTGGGATCGTGCTCGTACTCGGTCCCGGGCACGCACTCCTCTCGGCGGTTGCGCGACCGGGGCATCGGGAGACCCACCTGATCGAGATCGTCCTCGGCGGGATCGCTCTCGCCGTCGCGGCGGTGCTCTGGCTTCGCCGCGACGGCGTCGCCCGCCGCGTGCTCGCCCATGAACATCGCACCGCGCGATCGAGCTTTGCCCTCGGCGCTGCGATCACGTCCGTCGAGCTTCCGACGGCGTTCCCGTACTTCGCCGTTGTCGCCGCGGTTGTCGGCTCCGATCAGAGCCTCACCCGGCAGCTTGTCCTGATCGTCATTTTCAACGCCGCTTTCATCGCGCCGCTCGCGGCGATTACCACTCTGCGGCGTCTCGCCGGCCCAAGGGTGGAACGGCCGCTCGCTTCCGTGCGAGCTCGGCTCGATCGACACACCGGCACGCTCATCGCCGCTGTGACGGCCGTGCTGGCCGCCGCGCTGCTGCTCGTCGGAGCCGTCGGCCTCCTTACGGAGTAGCTGATGCTCCGCGCGCCTCCCGGCGGATGCGCGGCGAAAAGGTGCCGAACACGATGTCCCACCACGGCGCGCTGACGGCGAAGCCGCGGCGATCGTCCTCGAAATGGTGGCGCATGTGCAGCTCGCGCAGCCTTCGGGTGATCGGGCCGCGCGCCCGCGCGTGGTGAAGCGCGTAGTGGAGCATGTCGTACGCGAGGTAACCGGCAAAGAAGCCGGCCGCGATCGACCAGGCGAGCGGAAGCGAAAAGGCGACAACGAACAGTCCGAAGAAGGCTGAGGCCAGGGGCAGCGAGACGACCGGCGGCATCACGAGCCGCCGCGGGTCGTTCGGATGATCGTGATGTGCGCCGTGGATCATCCAGTGGAATCGGGCCGCGGCGCCTTGCTCGGGCTCGAAGTGGAACACGACGCGGTGGATCCAGTATTCGCTGAATGTCCAGAGGCCGTAGCCGGCGACGATGCCTGGGCCGGCTTCGAGCGGGTTGTCCTGAAGAAACGCGAGGGTCGCGCAGACGGCGATGGCAGGCAGGAACAGCAGCGGAGGGACGGCGGGATGCACGCGCGTGAATCGGTCGAGCAGCCGCGACTCGAACATCGGCGGAGAGGCGCACAGCAATTCGGCTCGGGACAGCGCCTCCGCGTGAGGCGTATCGGACTCCATGGGTCGAGGGTAGCGCGCTTCGCGGATCGACACCACTCTTCCGATCATCCGGCGAATCTGCTGAGATGGTCACGGGTGACCGTCGCCGACCAGGCCCGGAACTCGAGGGCAGCCTCGGGCCCATGAACATCGACAAATTCGCCATCGGATTCGACCATCGCGACCGCGAGCGCCTCTTTGCGCTCTGGGAGCAGGCTCTGGACGCCGAAGTCTGGTCGGACGGGCCTCTCACGCAGGCCTTCGAGCAGGCGTGGTCTTCGCTGAACGGGCTCGCTGCGGTCGCGACCTCGAGCTGGACGGGGGCCGCGCTCGCCGCGTTCGAGTTCTTCGAGCTTCGCGGCCGCACCGTCCTCTGCCCGTCGAATACGTTCATGGCGACCCCTCTCGCCCTGCTCGCGGCGGGGGCGACCGTCGAGTTCGTCGACAGCAACCGTCACGACCTGTGCATGTCGTTCGACGATTTCGAGGCGAAGGCCGACCGGCACTCGCCGGCAGCGGTCGTGTTGGTGCACATCGGGGGTCATCTCGCGTTCGACTCGGACCAGATCGCCGGATATTGCCGCGACCACGACATCCTGCTCATCGAGGACTGCGCCCACGCGCACGGTGCGTCGTGGAACGGTCGTCGTGCCGGAACGTGGGGTGACGCGGGCATCTGGTCGTTTGCGCCGACGAAGACGATCTCCACCGGCGAGGGTGGCATGCTCGTGTCGAAGCACGCCGAGTTGATCGAGTACGCGCGCGCTTTTCGCAATTACGCGAAGCCCGGCTATGCCCAACCAGGCTTGAACTACCGCATGAGCGAGTTCACCGCTGCGCTCGGGGTCGTCGGCGTCGAACGACTGGAGGAGATCGTTGCCTGGAAGAACGACGTCGCACGGCGCGAGCTCGACCCGAAGCATGCGGCCCGCATCGAGTTCCCGGCGGGCATGGTGTCGGGTTTCTACAAGTACGTCGTGTTCGACCCGATCGAACGTTCGACCGGGAAGGTTTATGACGAGCTTTGCCATCGCATCCTCGGCCACCAGGTCGATCTACCGAACAGCGACTGGATTGCGGAACACCACTGGTGCGCGCCGCTCTATTACAACCCGGCGGTGCGGCCGGTACTCGAGGCGGTTTCGGAATGAGAGTCCTCGTCACCGGTGGGAGCGGATTCATCGGGTCGCACGTCGTCGATCAACTCCTCGTCCGCGACCATGAGCCGGTGATCCTCGACACGACGCCGTCACCGCACCATTCATCGGTCACGGCCGTCGTGGGTGACCTGACTCATCCGGAGACCGTGCTGGGCGCAGCGCGCGACGTGGACGCGATCGTTCACCTCGCTGCAGTTGCGGACGTCAATGACGTCTTTGCCGACCCTGTGCGCGCAGGCTCCGTCAACGTGCACGGGACGCAAATGGTTCTCGAAGCGGCACGGCACGAGAACATCGGACGCGTCGTCTATGCCAGCACGGTTTGGGTCTACGGCAACGCGCCCGTCGACGGCGACCTCGACGAGGACTCGCCCCTCGTTCATCCATCTCACGTCTACACGGCGACGAAGCTCGCTGGCGAGATGTATTGCAACGCCTACGGCGAGCTCTACGGGGTCGAGTCCACCGTCCTGCGCTTCGGGATCCCGTATGGGCCGCGTGCTCGCCCGGCTGCGGTCATCCCATCGTTCGTTGCGAGGGCGCAGCAGGGAGACGCGCTCACGATCGCCGGCGATGGAAATCAGACCCGGCAGTTCGTATATGTCGAGGACCTCGCAAAAGGCGTCGTCGTCGCGTTGGAGCGGTCGGCTGACCGCCGTGTGTACAACCTCGTCGGCGACGAAGAGACCAGCGTCCGGCAGATCGCCGACACCGTGCGGGCGATCGTAGGCAACGTCCCGCTCGTACACGGACCGGAGCGGCCCGCCGACGTCAGGCTTGGACACATCTCGGGCGCTCGCGCCGCGACCGAGCTCGGGTGGACGGCAAGCACCAGCTTCGCGGACGGCGTTCGTCGCTACGTCGACTGGCTCTCGATCGCCGACCGCCTGCCGGTGTCTGCCACGCCGGCCTGACCGCCGTCGACAACCCGCGCTACGGCGCACGCCGTAGTGCGGGGCAGGAAGAATCCGGTGATGCGGGCCCGGGTCGCCGACGAACAGCTTCACGAGGTCGCCCTATGCGGCGTCGTCGCGGCGGCGATGTCGGCGTTCATGGTGCTCGCGCTACCACGCGGCGGTGACCTTGCCGCCCACCTTTATCGAACGGCGCTCGTCCAACACGGGATTCTCGTGTGGGACAACCTGTGGTTCGCAGGTCAATACCCGCTGTCGTCCTACAGCCTCCTGTACTACCTCTTCGCCGCCGTGCTCGGCAACACCGTGCTCGGTATCGCCGGCGTCGTCATCGCGGCTGCGATCTTCGCGTCGATCGCGCATCGCGAGTGGAAGGCGGTCGGGCGTTGGCCGGCGCGTGCGTTCGCAGTGCTGCTCGCGGGTCAGGCCTTTACCGCCGCATATCCGTACGATCTCGGCCTCGCGGCCTTGCTCGGGACCATCTGGGCGTTGCAGCGGCGCCGAGTGTGGACGGCTGTCGGCTGCACACTCTTGACGCTCGGCTTCAGCCCACTCGCGTTTCTCTTCCTCGCACTGGCGCTGTTGGCGCTCTTCCTGCGCCGCCGAAGGCTCAGCCGTCAGGCGGTCATCGTCGCGGCCACGGTCGCGCTCGCGGCAGGCGCGCAACTCGCGGTCCTCGCCTTGCTGCCGTCCCCCGGAATCGTCTACCCATACGGAATCTGGAGACTCCTCGCCGGCCTCGGCGTTACCGGGCTCGGCGTCATGCTCTCTCTGCGGGGGCGCGGAGGCTGGCACATCGCGAGCATCTTCCTCGTCTGGGCGGCGGCGAGCGTCGTCACCGACCTCGTCCCGTCGCCAGTGGGCCACAACCTTGTTCGGGCCGGTGTCTTCGTCGTTCCGCTCATGCTTGTTGCCGCCGCGCTGGCGGACTTTCGCCCGCGCTCGCTCGCGACGATTGCGATCCTGGCTGCGCTCGTCGCAAACATTGGACCGTACCTGTCGATGATTCCCGACCGGTCGTCAGACGTCGGCGCCACCCGTGCGTTCTGGTCTCCGGTGATCCGGTTCCTCCGCTCGCGTTCAGCCGCGTCGTACCGAGTCGAGGTGGTGCCGACAGCGAACCATTGGGAGGCGTACTACCTCCCGGCTGCCGGCATTGCGCTCGCGCGCGGCTGGTATCGGCAGCTCGACATCGCCGACGACGCCGCCCTCTACGCGACGAGGCTGACACTGGCCGGGTACCGGAATTGGTTGAGGCAGCACGGCGTTCGCTTCGTCGTGCTCCCGAACATTCCACTCGAGGCCATCGACGCGCAGAGAGAAGCGAGGCTGCTGCGCTCCCCTCGCTCCGGCATGAAAAGGGTCCTGCGTGCAACGGATGCGACCATTTATGAGCTACCCGCAGCGACGCCGCTGCTCACGGGTCCGGCTCCAGCTGCGGTTACGACACTGCAGTCGAGTCGTATCGAGGGCTACGTCGCGCGGCCGGGAACGTACTTTCTGCGCGTTCGCTACAGCCCGTACTGGTCGGTGACCCGCGGCTCCTTCTGTCTGACGCCCGGGCGGTCGGCGATGACGGAGCTGCAGGCGATGCGCGCGGGCTCGTTCACGATCCAGGCGGCCGAGACACCCGTCGGCGTGCTCTCCGATCTGTTGGACCGGGATTCGCGGCGGTGCTAGACGCTCGACCGAGCCTCAGCAGATTCTCAGTCGAGCTGTTCACTTCCGGCAACCGACCGCACAGGCCATGACTCGACTCGATCGCCCGAGCACCCGACGCCGACGGTTCAATCCGGACGGGAATGAGCGCCTCGTCTCCGCGGCGGGCTTGGTGCTGCTTGCACTTTCCGTCGTAGAGCTCGCGACGCTTGTGTTGGGGCTGCAGCACTTTCTCTCGCTACACGTGTTCATCGGGCTCGTCCTTCTGCCGCCGATCGCGTTGAAGATCGCAGGGACAGGCTGGCGCTTCGCGCGTTACTACTCGTGGAACCAGGCGTACCGGATGAAAGGCGCGCCCGAGCTCGTGATGCGGATGCTGGCGCCGCTTCTCGTGCTCATGACCATCGTGCTGTTCGGCAGCGGTGTCGCCATGGGCCTCACGCACGGCCGGGCGTTGGAGATCGCCCGGCGGCTCCATGGCCCAGCTGCGTTCCTGTGGACGGTCCTCGTTGCTGTTCACGTACTCGTCTACCTTCGCCGGGCGGTTCGTTCGACGGCCGCGGACATCGCTCCTGCGACCCGGCATGTCGCAGCGGGCGCGAAGGCGCGCGCGTATGTCCTAGCCGTTGTCATCGCCGGCGGGCTCGTCCTCGGGGCAGCGACGCTGCCCGTGCAACGCCATTGGCTCCATTTGCCGTCCCGGCACCACCACGACGCCGCTTCTAGCTCTCAGCATTCTTTTATGTCGCCCTGATCCACTGGTTGGGTGCCGGAAGAGTCGGAAGTGACTGCGCGGCGGCACGATCGCGATCGTGGCCTGCGACGACTGAAGGCGATAACTGCCGTGCTCGGGGTGGCAATGGTCGTTCTAGCCGGGGCTGTCGCCGCGCTCGCGGCTGCGACGGCGTCCGGGCGGAAGCTCGTTCGTCTCCTGCCTCGCCACGGGACAACGACGGCCTTGCATCACCGATCGCGGCACGCCGTTCCGGCCCCTCCGCCACTCGGGGCGATCAGTCCCGGCTCGACGTCTTCCCCGACGCCCGCGCAACCGCCTACACCGGCGCCGGCGCAGCCCGTGGCGGTGTCCGGAGGATCATGACGGCTGCTTTGTTGCCGCTCGCTGCGGCGAGCAGCAATGGAAAGCTGCTGTGGTACGTCACGCGCGGAACGGGTGTCGTGGCGCTCGTGCTTCTGAGCGCCGGTGTCCTTCTCGGCGTGATGAGCTCGACGCGCTGGCATGCCCCTCGAACGCCTCGCTTCCTCGTCCTGGGCCTCCACCGAAACGTCACGCTGCTCGGCCTCGCCTTCGTCGTCGTCCACGTCATAACTACGGTGGTCGATCACTTCGCGCCCATCGGCTATCAGGATGCGGTAGTACCGTTTCTCTCGCCGTATCGACCGGTATGGCTCGGATTGGGCGCCGTTGCCTTCGACCTTCTTCTCGCGCTGATCGCGACGAGCTTGCTGCGCGCGCGGATCGGTCTGCAAATGTGGAGGGCAGTCCACTGGCTTGCCTATGCAGCGTGGCCTGTCGCACTCATGCACTCGTTTGGAACCGGCAGCGATGCTCGGTCCGGCTGGTTGGCTGCACTCGCAGTGGCTTGCACCGGCGCCGTTGGGATCGCAGTGCTTTGGAGAGTCGCGGCTGCCGCTCATGCGCCGGGACGAATTCGAGCCGCCGCGGCGTTCGCGGCGTTTGCCGTTCCGCTGGGAATGTTGGTCTGGGCGAACTCAGGGCCTTTGCGGAAGGGTTGGGCGGCGCGCGCGGGCACTCCTGCTTCGCTTTTGGCCGCGTTCCGTGGTGGTGCGAGCGCCCCGAATTCCCAACCGAGCTCCGCGGTGGTACCGCCGTCTAGACCGGCGTTGCCAGACGGGTCGTTCACTGCAACGTTTCGCGGTCGCGTGAAAGAGAGTCCAGCTCCCAACGGCCTCGTCACCGTCACGATCGACGGAGTGGCGAGCGGCGGCTTCAATGGGCGGGTACACCTTGCGCTGCGCGGCGTGCCACTCTCCGGTGGCGGGGTCGAGATGCTCGAGAGCAGTGTGGGATTGCTCCCTACCGGCGCCGCAGCGTGGGATGCAGGGCACGTCACCGGCCTCCAGGGACAGCGCGTGACGACGGAGGTGGTCGGGGCCGGAAACAGACGGGTCCGAGTTCTGCTCACGTTGCAGATCGATCCAGCCTCGGGCAGCGTCAGCGGATCGATCCACGGTGGTCATGCGGCCGGGCCGTCGGAGTGACGATCCGCGAGGACGCTGCTCGGCGAGCAGCTGCGCCCTCGCCCGAGGCGCTGCCGCGGCTGCTCGCCGGCGTCCGCGATGATGGGCGACCGGTCTCGCTCGCCGAGCATCTCGACCGTGAAGGCAGTCTCCCCTTGGGTCGCGGCGGCGGCGCTCACGCCGAGCTGATCGAGCTTGTCACCGCCTCTGGGTTGTTGGGCCGGGGCGGAGGTGCATTCCCAACAGGCCAGAAGCTCCGAGCCGTGGCAGAGCGAGGACGCAACCCGATTGTGCTGGTCAACGGCGTCGAGGGCGAACTCATCAGCAGCAAGGATCACGTGTTGCTCGCGCATGTTCCGCATCTCGTTCTCGACGGTGCGGCTGTAGCGGCGTCGGCCGTCGGCGCGCGCGAGGCGATCGTCGCAATCGGCGCCAGCTCGAGCCGCGGCTTCGCGGCGATCCAAGCGGCGATCGCCGAGCGCGAGCACCGTCGCGTCGACCGTGTCTCGTTCCGACTCGTCCGTGCGCCCGACCGGTTCGTCGCGGGCGAGGAGACTGCGCTCGTGAACTTCGTCAACGGCGGTCCGGCGAAGCCGACTTTCACGCCGCCGCGACCCTATGAGCGCGGAGTCCGCGGTGTGGCGACACTGGTCCAGAATGTCGAAACCGTCGCAAACTTGGCCTTGCTCGCACGGTGCGGGCCCCACTGGTTCCGCGCCCTCGGTACGTCCAAGGAACCGGGCACAACACTCGTCACGCTCAGCGGCGCCGTTCGACGGCCCGGCATCTACGAGACTCCGTTCGGGCTCGCCGTGCGCGAGCTGATCGACTGGGCAGGAGGCCCCTCTGCGCCGATTCGTGCCTACCTGATCGGGGGCTACTTCGGCACTTGGGTTGCCGCCGGCGAGGCCGACGCGCTTGCACTGCGCGACTCCAGCCTGCGCAGCGTCGGAGCATCCCTTGGCGCGCGCGCCATTGTCGCGCTCCCCGAGAGCTCATGTGGCGTCGTCGAGACCGCGCGCGTGGCCCGATATCTCGCCGACGAGAGCGCGGGACAGTGCGGCCCGTGCGTGCGCGGCCTCGACGCCGTCGCGACCGCACTCGCACAACTGGTGGCCGGAAAGCAGTCCCAGCCACAGCTGGAGCGGTGGCTCGAGCATGTCTCGGGCCGCGGCGCATGTCGGCATCCCGACGGTGTCTCACGGTTCATTGCGAGCGCACTCCACGTCTTCGCCGATGAGGTCGCATTACACAACGCCGGATCTTGCACCGGCAGTGACCGACCGATCCTTCCCGTCGCGCGCAAGCGGAGGCGCGCCGAATGAGCGTCCGGCTTCGCGTGAACCCGATCATCTGCGACGGGCACGGGCTCTGCGCAGAGCTCTTTCCTGAGCGGATCGCTCTCGACGACTGGGGCTACCCGATCATCGACCACAGACCTATCGCCTCCAAGGAAGAACGTCTCGCGCGTCGCGCTGTCGACGCGTGTCCAACGCTCGCCCTCGCACTGATTCCTGCAGACGCGCCCAGGTCGTCGGCCCGCGCCGAGGGCGGCGAGTAGTTCCATCAGCACACTGCTGACGCGGGGGAGATGCGCCTGGCTCTGTGCCCTCGGTGCCGGTGTCGTCGCGGTGGCGAACGCGCAGGCGCACGGGTCGGCTGCGCGGATTCGTGTCTTCGAGTTCATCGACCGTTCGCGCACGATCGTGCTGCCGGACGGGAAGCACGTGCCGCGTGTGCTCCGGACCGTCGTCCGGTATCCGTCGGCCACAGGCCTTCACCCGATGATCGTGTTCGGGCACGGGTTTGCGCTCACGCCGGCGTCCTACGCAGGGCTGTTGAACGCGTGGGCCGCCGCCGGTTATGTCGTCGCGGCGCCGGTGTTCCCACTCACAAACGCGCGCGCGCCCGGCGGGCCGAACGAAGCCGACATCGTCAATCAGCCGCGGGACGTCAGCCTCGTCATCACGAGGCTGCTCGCGATGAGCGGGCGCTCGGGGGGCGTCCTGGCCGGGAGGATCGATGCGGCGCGCATCGCGGTCGCCGGCCAATCCGACGGCGGCGTGACGGCTCTCGCCGTTGCGTACGACAGCCGCTTTCGGGACCGGCGTGTGGACGCCGCGGTCGTCCTCTCGGGAGCGAGGCTCGGCGGGATGGGTTCGTTCCCGCGGCGAGGCCCGCCGCTCCTGGCGGTGCAGGGAACGGCCGACACGCTCAACGCGCCGGCGACGACGGCGACGTACTTCGGACTCGCCTCGCGGCCGAAGTTTCTGCTCTGGTTGGTCGGCGCGAGTCACCTTCCGCCGTACACAGACGAGCAGCCGCAGCTCGGAATCGTCGAGCGGACGACGATCGCATTCCTGGATCACTACGAGAAAGGCCGCCCGCTCGCCGTCTTCGAGCGAACGGCGCGCGTCCCGGGTCTGACACGGCTCGTCGCCGATCCATAGCGTAAGTAACGCTCAGCACTTTCCCAGCTGGGTGGCTTACGTTCGGGCAGTGAGCGTCCCGTCCGACGCGGTCGAGTCGACTCCCGTATCCGGAGCGCCAGGCCCCGTCGACACGCGACATGCTCGACGCAACGCTGCGGCATCCAGGCGTCGTCGGCGACGTAGGTGGCTCGGAACTCTCGTCGCCGTACTCGTGCTCCTCTCGCCGGCCTTCTACTCCTACACGTCGACGATGCTCCTGCCGTCGAGCCTTCCCCTCGGAGTGCGCAGTGTCGAGTGGCTCAGAAACCACCACGCCAACTGGCTCGTCGACGAGGTCGAGCGGATCTACTACACCTGGAACCAGCCAAAGAAGGGCGGACCGCAGCTGACTGCGCTGCCCCGGGTCGGAGTCGCGCCCGTCGAAGCGTTCTCGCGACCTCGAGTCCGCGCAGGGGTGTGGCCGCGGAGGATCAAGCCCGTCTTCGCTCGCTCGTTGCCCGGCGAAGGCGTGTGGCAAGGCATCGGCGCGTTCGTCGGCGGTCGGCCGCCTGTGCTTGTCACGACCTTTCGCACGGAGCTCGACTACCCGCAAATCGTCGCCTACGTGGCCTGGTTCGACCACACGCGCACCGCACTTGCCTTCTATCCCGGGCGCTACGAGCCGCCCAACGCGCCCATCCGCGGGCCTATGTCGGTGCCGTACGGCCAGCGCTGGCGACTCTTTGCGACGTTCAACGGCGGCTTCACCTACATCGACGGACAGAACGGCTCGGCAATCAACGGACGCACGTACGAGCCGCTCAAGGACGGCCTCGCAACGCTCATCGGGTACCGCGACGGCCGGCTTCAGATAAAGACCTGGACCGGCGGCCCTGACGTGGGTGCCGGCGTCGCCTTCGCGCGGCAGAGCCTGCCTCCGATCATCGTGAACGGAAAGCTCAGCCCCGCCTTGAACGACAGCTCTCAGTGGGGCGCGACGCTGGGCAACGCAGTGCGCGTGTGGCGCACCGGCGTTGGCATCGACCGGCGTGGCAACGTGATCTACGCAGCGGCAAACGACCAGACAGTGGTG
This sequence comes from uncultured Actinomycetes bacterium, assembly GCA_963744355.1. GTDB lineage: Bacteria > Actinomycetota > Thermoleophilia > Gaiellales > Gaiellaceae > Palsa-739. The sequence goes on along the minus strand of CAVUTE010000001.1, from coordinate 683,402 downwards.
ACGCTCGCCCAGATCCTCCAGCGCGCCGGCGCAGTACAGGCGATGCAGTTCGACATCAACCCCGAGTGGCCGAGCCTGATCACCTATCGCCACGCGAACGGGCTCCTTCCGACGAAGGTCGTTCCGAACGTCATGCAGCCCGCAACGCGCTACCTCGTCCCGGACGACCGCGACTTCTTCGCCGTCTACCGTCGCCTGCCCGGGCCTGTCACCGTGCCCTTCAAATAGGAGTGGCCTCGGCAATCGCAAAGTCTGCTTGGTCGGACACCTCGTCCGGGGAGGAGAGAGCGAAGGGCGCACACCTCCTGCGGCGGGGAGAGCAGCCGGTTGTACAGCCGCTGCAGATGGAGCGGTGTCAACTCCCGGATGAGCACGTCGCCTAACACCGGCAGCGCGTACAGGCGCAGCAATCCCTTGTACCCCTCATAGGTTCGCGCCCTCGAGGACGCAATCCGCAACGCGTACACCGCGTGTACCGCGATCACTGCCTCTGCCGACATCACCGCCGCTGCCCACGGTGCTCGCACGCTCTGATGGGCGGCTCGTGAGAGGGTTCACGTTCACTCCGAGCGATCTCGTGGTCTACCCGGATTACTTCGAACCGCATCTCTAGCGACCGACGGCATCCTCGTCGATCGACTGGTCGCTTTCGTGGAGCCTCGCGAGCACGTGGCGCCGCTGGCGCCCCGCCAAAGCGTTCCGGTCGAAAGCCGTGGCAAGCACCGTCGCAGCGGCTCCCCGCGCCCAGCTCATGTCATCCCACGAGTCCGCCTCGACCGCGATATCGCGCATCGGCTCTGGAAGCTGCCTCCTCAGCGTTGCCGAGAACGCAGCGTCCCAGTGGCGCCAGTTCGCAGTTCCCTCGCCGGCGACGATGATGACCTCCGGATCGAGAGCTGCGATCGTCGTCGCAACCGCGCTCGCGAGCTTGCGCGCTGCCCGCGCGAAGATGTCCTTGGCCTGCCTGTCGCCGCGGTCGGCGAGGGCGGCCAGCCGCTCGACTCCGTCCTTGGCCCGAAGCACACCGGCCGTTCGCCCTGCTTGAAGGAGTCCGTCTTCGCCGATGAACGCCTCGAGGCAGCCGCGGTTGCCGCAAGCACACGTAGGCCCTGTGGAGCTGAGAGCCACGTGCGCGATCTCGCCGGCGCCTCCGCGTGCTCCGCGACGGACGACGCCCTCCGAGACGCTGGCGAAGCCGACGCCGCGGCCGATCGTGATGACCACGAAGTTGCGCCGGTCGCGACCGCGGCCATAGAGGCTCTCGGCTATCGCCAGCGCTTTGACGTCGTTCTCCACAAGGATCGGCGTGCCCAACTCGGCCCGCAGGGTGCGGCCGAGCTGCAGACCGTGCCAGCCAAGCACTGCGGCATCGACGATGCCGAGGTCGGCTCGATGCACGACGCCCGGAACGCCGACCCCGATACCGAGCAGGGGTGTGCTGCTGGCGGAGACAAACGAGCGAAGGCTGTCCGCGAGCCGAGAAATCGCTTCCGGTGACATAACGTCGAACGGATCCGTTCTCGCCGCGACGATCTCGCCGTCGAGTCGGACGTCGACGATCGCGAGATGGTCGGCGGCGACCTTGACGCCGACTGCGTGTCCGGCACTTGCGACGAGTCCAAGGAGTTGGCCGGGTCTGCCCCCCTCGGATGCCTCGAACTCGAGCGGCTCGAGAACGCCGCCGTCGATGAGGCGCTTCGTCACGTTGCTGACGGTCGCCGAGCTCAAATCCAGGTCTCGCGCCATCACCGCACGCGACGTCGGTCCTCGCCGGCCGACGAGAGCGAGGATCGCCATGCGGGTGAGGTCGCCGCTAGCGATGCCGCGATCGTCCATCGGCCTCCCCGATCTCGAGGGACTTCGTTTGCATTCTGATCAAAGTTAGCCGGAGTGGCCCGCGATGCGCTCTAGCTCGTGATCGCCCGTCCCGTGGTGGTGTCGAAGAAGTGCAACCTGATCGGATCGAGTCGGAAGCGGATTCGCTCCCCCTCCGCCAGGCGGATCCGAGGCTCGATGCGAGCCATGCCGGCACCGCCTCCGAGAGTGCCGGCGGCAAGCATTCCGCCTTCGACACGTTCGACGCCGTCCGCTTCGAACGGTGGCGCGTCAGTCGTGAAATGGACGAGCTGCTCGGAGCCGAGGGCCTCGACGAGCTCGACTGAGCCGTCGATCCCGGTCGCGGCCTGGTCGTCCCGTTGGATCGAGAGATCTTCTGCTCGAACACCGAGGATGACGGAGCGGTTTGTGTAGGCACGAAGAGCCGGACGAGTCTGCAACACCGACTCAGCGAGAGGCAGCCGCTGGCTCCCGAGAAATGCTTCGTCAGCTCCCTCGCCGAGCCGAGCTTCGAAGAGGTTCATCGGTGGGGAACCCATGAACGCCGCGACGAAGACGTTTCCCGGATTGTCATAGAGCAGTTGCGGCTGATCGCATTGCTGCAGGACGCCGTCACGGAGAACGGCGACGCGGTCGCCCATCGTCATCGCCTCGACCTGATCGTGGGTGACGTAGAGCGTTGCCACGCCGAGGCGGCGCTGGATCTGCGTGACTTCGGCACGCATCTGGACGCGCAGCTTCGCGTCGAGGTTGGAAAGAGGCTCGTCCATGAGGAAGACGCTCGGCTCTCGGACGATTGCGCGCCCCATTGCAACCCTTTGCCGCTGGCCGCCCGAGAGTTGGTTGGGCTTACGGTCGAGCCACTGGGTCAGGCCGAGGATCGAAGCGGCGTCGCCGACCTTACGCTTGATCTCCGCCTTCGGCAGGTCGCGGAGCTTGAGGCCGAAGCCGATGTTTTCACCGACCGTCATGTGGGGGTAGAGCGCGTAGTTCTGAAACACCATGGCGATGTCACGGTCCTTGGAAGGCACGTCGTTCATGACGCGCTCGCCGATGCGCAGCGTCCCGCTGCTGATCTCCTCGAGACCCGCGATCATGCGCAGCGCGGTCGTCTTGCCACAGCCAGATGGGCCGACGAGCACCATGAACTCCCGGTCGGCGATCTCGAGATCGAGTTCGTGCAGCGCCTCGAAGCCGTTCTCGTAGACCTTGGTCATCCTCTCGAGCGCAATCGGCGCCATGTTCCTCCTTTGCGAGGGTCGGAGCCCCATCGCCCTTGACTCCCCGTTCCCGGCATCCTAGTATCTTTACTCAATGAACGAAGATAGTGATCGGAGTGCGTAATGCATGACGGCATCGCCGCGCCGGGTCTGCGGAGGACGGGAGACGCGAGCTTCCGGTCCAGCATCGCCTCGTTGCTCAACAACCAGAGTGACAACGGGGCGTTCGTTGCGTCGCCGGACTTCGCCGTATACCAGTACTGCTGGCTCCGGGACGCCTCGTTCGTCGCATACGCACTCGACCGTGTCGGCGAACACGTTGCCGCCTCGCGCTATCACGCCTGGGTCGGTCGAACGCTCAGCGTCCCCGGCACCAGCGCGCGCGTCGACACGGCGATCCGTCGCCACGCCAAGGGCGAGCCCCTCGACGTAAGTGAGATGCCGCCGGCGCGCTTCTCACTGAGCGGTGGGGTCGTCGCCGATAATTGGCCGAACTTCCAGATCGACGGGTACGGCACATGGCTCTGGGCCCTCCGCGAGCACGAGATCCTGTCGGGCAGCGACGGGCTTGAAGGAGAACTACGCGGCACGGTCGAACGCATCGCCCGCTATTTGTCGGCGTTCGCGCTCGAGCCGTGCTTCGACGTCTGGGAGGAGAACGGCGGCGAGGTGCACAGCTCCACCCTTGGAAGCGTCTACGCGGGGCTGCTCGCTGCTAGCGCGATCCTTGACGATTCCGCCTTCGCCGATCGCGCTGTCCTCGTCGGAGACGCGATCCGGAGCCGGACGACGGAGGGTGGGCACTTTCGCAAGTCGGACAGCCGAAGTGATGTCGATGCAAGCCTGCTGTGGCTCGGTCCAGCGTTCCACGTGACCAACCCGGATGACCCGCGCCTCGCCGCCACCGTGACCGCTATCGAGGCGACCCTCATCAATCCCGACGGAGGTGTGCGGCGGTATGTGGGCGACACGTATTTCGGGGGTGGAGCATGGCCGGTGCTCACATGTTCGTTGGGCTGGTACTACGCCCGCGCCGGCCGGCTCGAAGATGCAGAACGCTGTCTGGAGTGGGCCCGGGATCGCGTCGACCGTCAGGGCCGCCTCGCCGAGCAATTCGGCGGCGAGGAGCGCGATCCGACGCACTACCACGAGTGGGTGGAGAGATGGGGGCCTCCCGCTCGCGACCTGTTGTGGTCACACGCGATGTACCTAGTGCTCTGCGCCGAGGTCGCTGAGTACTCATGAGCGTGCGCACGCGAGAACGTCAACCATCGAGCAAAGGAGCTGGAGTCGTGCGGAAAGGCAGATATTCGAGAGGTCGGTACCGCCGTCCCGCGGCCATCGCGGTGTTGTGCGTGACCGTCGGAGTCGTCGCGTCGGTCGCAGCGTTCTCGGCGACCAGGGCGCATGCGGCAACATCGAAGACGGTGACGCTCAAGTTCTGGAACGCGTACAACAACGTCACCGAGACACCCGTGCTGAACAAGATCGTCATCCCCGCGTTCGAGAAGCAGAACCCAGGGATCAAGGTCGAAGACGTCAATCTCCCGTATGCCGGTCTGCTCAAGAAGTTCATTGCTGCGTCGGCAGCCGGCAATCCTCCCGACATCATGCGCTCCGACATCGCCTGGATGCCACAGCTCGCGTCCGAGGGCACGCTGCTCGACGTCTCGAAGCAGCCGTGGGCAGCGGGAATCATCAAGGCAGCTCTGCCCGGGCCGCTCTCAACGAACAAGTACAAGAGGGACTATTACGGCCTGCCGGACGACACGAACACCCAGGTGCTCTTCTGGAATAAGACGGACTTCGCTGCGGCCGGTCTCTCCGGCCCGCCGACCACGCTCTCTCAGCTCTATCAGGATGCGGCGACGCTCACCAATAAGGCCAAGGGCCAATTCGGCCTGGGCGTGGACAGCACCGACATCTGGAACGTCGGGCCGTACGTGTGGAGCACCGGCGGTTCGTTCACGAACTCGACGCTGACGAAGGCCACGGGATACATGAACGGTTCGGCAACCTATAGCGCCGTGCAGCAACTGATCAACCTGGAGAAGGCGGGCGACATCGGCTCCGACTTCCTCGGCGGCGCAGGCGCGGTCGGCGGCGAGACGGGCTTCGCGAGCGGTCAGTACGCGATGCTGTACGACGGGCCGTGGGGTGTCGGCACGTACCTCACATCGAACCCGAAGCCCAGCTACGGGCTCGCACCCCTGCCGAAGGGGCCAGGAGGATCGGCATCGATCGTCGGAGGCGAGGACCTCGCGATCGCGGCCGGCGGCAAGAACCTCGCCGACACGATCAAGCTCGTGAAATTCCTCACCTCCCCGTTCGCCCAGGTCCAGATGGCGAAGGCAGGAGACATGTCTGGATACAAGACGGACGCGGCCGCCGAGGTGAAGGCCAAGCCGTTCCTCAAGGTCTTCGCGCAGCAACTGCTGACGGCGAAGGCGCGGCCCGTGACGCAGGGGTACGGCGCACTCGACTCCGCGTTCTCGGCACAGTTGCAAGAGGTGCTGGCCGGCAAAGAGTCACTTCAGGACGCGCTGAACGCCGCGGCGCAGTCCGGGGACGCCGCCCTCGCAACCCATTGACGGATAGCGGCACGCTCGAGCGGCGCCCGGCGATCGTCACGCCGGGCGTCGCTTCCCGGCGTCCAAAGCGTTCCTTCCGGGCGCCGCGGCTGCTTACGCCGTACCTGCTGCTCGCGCCGGCGGTGCTCGTGTACGCGATTTTCACCGTGTACCCGATCTATCGCCAGTTCGACATCAGCTTCTACGACTGGCACATCTTTCCCGGTGCCTCGAACCCGTACGTCGGCTTCGCGAACTACCGCGAGATCTTTCATGACCCGGTCGTGCGCACCGCCGCGCTCAACTCGCTGCTCTTCCTCGTGGTCACGGTCCCGATCCAGATGGGGCTCGGCCTCTTCTCGGCCGCCGTCCTCACCGACCATCTTCCCGCCGCGGGGTTCTGGAGGGCGGTCGTCTATGTGCCCGTTGTCACCTCGTGGGTCGTTGTCAGCTACGTCTTCGCGTACGTGTTCAACGCCGGCCAGGGTGGGCTCATGAACTCCTTCCTCGCCGTTTTCGAAGGTCACCCCGTTCGCATCGACTGGCTGGCGCAGACCTGGACGGCAAACGGCGTGATCTGGCTCCTCAGCATCTGGAAGGGCTTCGGCTGGTCGTTCATCATTTTCCTTGCCGCTCTCGACGGGATCCCGCGCGAGATCGTCGAATCCGCCCGCGTGGACGGCGCGTCCGAACGGCGCGTCTGGCGCTACGTGATCATCCCGTCGCTTCGGCCGGCGATCACGTTCCTCACCGTTCTCTTGGTGATCGGCGCCGCGACGGTCTTTGCGCAGGTGTACATCATGACCCTCGGCGGGCCGTACAACTCGACGCAGGTCCTCTTCAGCTGGGCCTATCAGCAGGCCTTCGGTGACTTCGCCTTCGGGTACGGCGCCGCGATCGCGTCACTGCTAGCAGTCGTGTTGTTCGGCTTCAGCTGGGTCGAGATCCGCCTCCTCAAGCAACGGGAGCTCTGAGGCGAGCGATGGCAGCCGTGTTCGAAGAAACCAGGCCACCCGCGACGACGTCAAGCCTCGGCCTGTTTGGGATCAATCGGCGACGACGAACGCGCCTCGTCATTTCGCTCTTGCTCGCTCTCGTCGCCCTCGGCCCACTGCTCTACATGATCTCGCTCTCGTTCCAACCGGTCGGCGACGTCCTGTCGACGAAACCGGTGCTCGTGCCCTCGCACCCGACTGTCCAGAACTACGTCCAGGCCTGGACCGAGAACAGCTTCGCCCACTACTTCCTGAACAGCACGGCTGTCTCCCTCGCCACAGTCGTGATCACGGTTGCGCTCGCGTCGCTCGCTGCCTTCGCGTTCGCGCGCTACCGCTTCCCGTTCAAGGAGACGTTCTTCTACGTCTTCCTGGCAAGCCTCGCGGTGCCTGCCTTGATTCTTCTCATCCCGCAGTACCTGCTGCTGGAGCGGCTGCACCTACTCGACTCGCTCGTCGGGCTCACGCTGCTCTATGTCAGCACCAACCTGCCTTTCACGATCTTCTTCCTTCGCGGGTTCTTCGAGAGCATCCCGAAGGAATACGAGGAGTCCTTCCGGTTGGAGGGCGCGGGAACGCTGACGGTGCTCACGAGGCTGATCATGCCGCTGTCGCTCCCGGCGCTCGCCGTCGTCTCGATGTTCACGTTCAACGCAGCATGGGACGACTTCCCGACCGCGTTGACCATGCTCGACTCCCCGTCGAAATACACGCTTCCGATCGGGCTGCAGTACTTCATCGGGGCGCACACGACCGCGTGGGGTCCGTTCTTCGCAGCATCCGTTATCGCAACCGTGCCGACGATCATCGTCCTGGTCATTGCGTTGCGCTGGTTCCGAAGCGGAGTCTCGCTCGGCGGCATCCGCTAATCCCGCGACCGCGACCTGACAGAAGAGGAGCAGCCCGATGACCGATCAGAGAGACGTCCGTCCATTCGAGGATCTCCGCGCCTTCTATCGCACCGGTGAACCGATCTCCATTGGAGCGCTCCCGCCCGGCACCGCCCGCGTCGTCGCGTCACTCGCAGGCGGCACAATCACCGAGGCACAATTCGACGCCAAAGCGGACTTCTCCGACCTCGGCGCTGGAACGTATGCGATCCAGGCAAGCGACGGCTCCGGAGCGCTGCTGGGCGAGGAGTTCACGACGGTCGGCCCACATCAGGGCGAGCGGCCGGTACACGGCTTTGCAACCTCGTTCGGCGAAGATGACGTCGCCCCGGTGCTCGATTGGCACCGCGCTTTGCGGTCGACGGTCGTCCAGATCTACGACTGGATGGCGAGCTACACGGAACCCCTCGGGCCAGAGAGCGGCTGGGAAGACCCGTCGCATCGGCCCGTCTCATTCGGGGCGCTCCGGTCGCTCAGTGCGGGCCTCGGGGAGCTCGGCGCGATCGCGCACGCGTATGCGCCCGTCTACGCCGTCGGAAACGCGTTCGCCGACGCGCACCCCGAGCTGCTGATGTACGAGGGCGGCGGAGACGCCATCCGCTTTCTCGACCAGATCGTGCTCGCCGATCCCGGCAATGCCGATTGGCAGCTCCACTTCGTATCCGCCTATGGCGCAGCCGCGGACAGGATCGGCTTCGAGGGCTTCCATGTCGACACGTACGGCTACCCGCGGGTCGCGTACACGGCAGCCGGCGACCCCATCGACCTGCGTCTCGCCTACGCATCGTTCCTCCGCTTCGTACGCACGGCCAGAGCAACCGACCTGATCAGCTTCAACCAGGTCAACGGAGTTCCGAACGCCGCAGTCGTTGCGGCCGAGCCGAGCTTCCGCTACTGCGAAATCTGGCCCCCGAACAACCGCTGGCGCCACTTCGAGGGGCTCCTCGACCGCAGCGCCGGCAACCGCCGCCACGCCGATCGACGCCACTGTGCGTGGCTCGATCGCCTGCTACCCGCCGGTTTGGGGCATCGACGATCCCGGCGGGCCTGTCGCTGCGGACGCGCGCCAGGCGCTCGCTCCGAACGGTTGTGCTGACGGAGGCGATCGCCACCTGTCTCGGCGCCAGCGCGTTGATCTACGGGGACAAGACTGCGGCGCTCTGCGATCCGTACTACCCGAAACATGCACGCCTGACCGCTGAGGAAGCCGGCACGGTGCTCGCCTGGCGCCGCTTCGCCCTGCGCTGCCGCGACTTGTTCCTCGAGGGCGAGGACACGAGCTGGTACGAGATCGGGGACGAGAACGGTGCAGTCGCGGTTGAGTCGACGGCACCGGTCTCTCCCGAGCCGGTCGGGGGCGTGGTCTTCGCTCGGGTGGCACAACGCGACGGACGCACCGCAGTGAGCGTGGTCGATCTCACGGGAAGCGCGAACGGAAGCTGGTCGGAGCCGACAGCGCAGGGAACGATCTCCTCCGTGACCGTGCGAGTGCTTCTCGGCCACCCGCGCGAATGGCGAGCAGAAGCGGCTGTGCTCGGCCTCGCCGGCGACCGCTTCGCTCCGATCCAGAGCAGAGAAGTCGCACACCGCCAGGGTCGCGCGCTCGAGGTGACGCTCCCGTTGATCGGCGGCTGGTCGGTCCTCAGGTTGCTCCCCGGCTGAACTGGGCGGCTAGTGCCCCCGGGCCGGATCGAACGGCCGCACACGGTTTAGGAAACGGCGTGGGTTTCCGGAGTTTCCGATCATGTTCGGGGGGTCTTGGGCCCAAGCGGGTGCTGTTGTCTATCTGGATAACAGTCGTCCTAATTTGGCTTGGGGGTTGACAGAGGGTGCGGTTGCGCCGATAACGTGATTGCAGACATAGCGAGGCGAGGATGGGCTGCGGTTCGGGTTGTGTGACGGGCCGCGAGTTCGTACGCGAGTTACCGAACTACAAGAGCTGTTAGGCCGCCATGAGCTCCTGTTGGAAAGGGGAGAGGTATGGCGCGGCCGAGCAAGTTCAGTGAAGAGGTTGTGGAGAAGCTCCTGCGGGCGGTGCAGGCGGGCAATTTCGTCGAGGTTGCGGCGGTGTATGCCGGGATCAGCGCGTCGACGTTTTATGAGTGGATGCGTCGCGGCCGGGCGGGTGAGCCGCCCTTCGCTGCTTTTGTCGAGGACGTGGAACAGGCGCAGGCGACCGCGGAGGTCGGCAAGGTAGTTCAGCTGTCGGAGGCTGGGAAACGGGACTGGCGGGCGGCGGTGCAGTGGCTCAGGCTGGCGAGGCGCGAGCGGTGGGCTGACCGTCTGCCTGAGATTCCTCCAGGGCAGATTGAGGTGACCGTGCGCTGGCCTGAGGACGAAGGCAGGATTGCTAAGGGCCTGTACCCGAGCCACGAAGGCTCCGAGAGTCCCGAGGGAGAGTCGTGACGGCCAGGGTGCGCGAGCGGGCGTTGTCGGGGTTGCGCGCGTGAGAGCGTAATCCGCGCCGTATCAGTGGGGAGCGGTTGGTGGCGTTGAAGCGCTCGCTGCTCGCGGATCGGGAGATGCTCGCTGCGCGCACGCTGATCGCGCTTCCGGATGGGAGCGTGGTGTGTGGGAACCAGCGGCTGCTGGCAGCGCGGGAGCTCGGGTGGGAGACGATCCCGGCGATCGTTGTCAACCTGGATGAGGAGCGGGCGGCGGTGTGGGCCCTGCGCGACAACAACGGCTATGGCGAGTGGGACGACACCCTCGCGTCGTTTTTTTCCGAGCTCGCCGGCGAGGGTGTCGATCTCGACCTGGCCGGGTTCGCACCGGTGGAGCTCGAGCGGCTGCTCGCAGCGGCTGCTGCCGACCTGTCGGAAGCGGAGCGCGTTAGGGGAAGGGACGCGGCACGCCGGAAGTCGAGAAACCAGATCGCTGACTACTCGCCGCGGTGCTGTCTCTCGGTGCGCCGACCAAGCCCGAGAAACCGACCAAGCTCGAGAAACCGTACTCCGTTGCTCTAGGCTTGCCCCATGACCCGCATGCAACGGCGGTTCCCGCGCGTATCCGACGTTGCGCGCTTCGTCGGGCCGACGTTCACGCGGCGAAGGACAGGTCGATGGAGTCGCGTGCGCACGACAGCGGATTTTCGGGTCCTAGCGCGACGACGGACGCCCCGTGCGGTCTTCGATTACGTCGAAGGGGCGGCGGAGCTTGAGCTGAGCAAGGATCGTGCCGTCGGCGCCTTTGATCGCGTCGTCTTCAGCCCGCACGTGCTGCGCGACGTTGTGACGGTCGACGCGGCGACCATCATTCTCGGCCGTAAGGCGGCGATGCCGGTGGTCTTCGGGCCGACAGGATTCACGCGGATGATGCACGCGGCGGGCGAATCCGCTGTCGCGCGCGCGGCTGGTCGCGCGGGCATTCCATACACGCTGTCGACTCTGGGCACCACCTCGCTCGAGCAGCTCGCAGTCGAGGCGCCGACGACCGAACGGTGGTTCCAGCTCTACGTGTCGAAGGACCGCGGCCGGAGCAGTGAGCTCATCGAGCGCGCCGCGGCGAGCGGCTACACGACCCTCGTGCTCACCGTGGACGTGCCGGTCGCGGGAGCACGCCACCGAGACGTCTACAACGGACTTACGTTCCCCCCGTCGTTGACGGGACGGACGATTCTGGGAATGGTCCGCAAGCCTCGGTGGTTATTTGATGTGCTCACGACCGAGCCGCTCGGCTTCGAGTCGTTGGGTGCCGCGGATGACGTGATGACACTGATCAATACCGTCTTCGACCCTTCGGTGACGGTGGCGGACATCGAATGGCTCCGCACGCGATGGTCAGGAGCGATCGTGGTCAAGGGTGTGCAGCGTGTCGACGATGCACTCGAGGTAGTTGCCGCGGGCGTCGACGCGGTCGCGGTGTCCAACCATGGCGGACGCCAACTCGACCGAGCGGTCACCCCTCTCGAGCTGCTCCCCTCAGTAGTCGACGCCGTCGGCGGGACCGCAGAGGTCTACCTCGACGGCGGCATACGTTCTGGAGCCGACGTGGTGGCCGCGGTAGCGCTCGGAGCCCGAGCGGCCTTCGTAGCCCGCCCATACCTGTACGCGCTCATGGCCGGCGGTGAGTCAGCAGTCGACCACCTCACCGACCTGCTGCGCGAAGACTACCGCCGGACGCTCAAGCTCTTGGGTGTCACCACCACCGCCGAGCTCGATCGAGATCTGATTTCTCTCCCGGACCGCGTTGCTGTGCCGACGCCTGTCGATCAGTCGAGGATGACGTCCGCTTGAGCAGCGCGTTGCGAGCGTTGGACTTGTTCATCGATTCGTTGAGATCAAGCTCGTCGATCCGACAACGGGTGCAGTCGTGTCTCGATGGGTCACTTGGGCAGCTCGTGACCGGCGATTACCCCGTCATGCTGGGCTACGGGGCGACCAAACTCGTACGGCTGAAGTCGTAGATGCGGCTGGTTAGATACACACCGGCGCTCTAGCGACTGTGGATCGTAAGCGTACGTCGACGAATCAAAGAGATGCTGATCCGTGGCGGAAGAACGTCTACCCGCGAGCGATCGAGGAGCTCCTCTATACACATCCAGCGATTGCTGACGTCCAGGTCGTCGGCGTACCTGGCTCCCGCTACGGCGAAGAGATCGGCGCCCCGGATCATTGTTCACGACAGCTAGCTACCAAAGTTCATTCGGCTGTGGCCGTCGTGCGTGCGACCCCTTCGCGTGTGAATCTCGCTCGACGCTGGCTACCCAGGCGTTCTGGCTCGGCTCGATAGCCACTGTTCATATGCATCTGTCCGCAGCAGGTTCGCACCAATGGGAAATCACTTCGTGCCCAGGCCGCTCGAGCACCTCGACGGTCGGCTCGCCAGTCTCGGGGAAGACCACGTCGCCGACGCAGGTGATGAAGCGCGCGGCGCGCACGCGTCTCAGCGAGGATAGGCGATCGCCACGCCCCCGTCGACGTTGATGATGTTCCCCGTGCTCTTTGCCGCCCGTGACGAGACAAGGAACAGAACCGCGGCTGCGATGTCAGCGGGGACGACGTTCTGTCGCAGCGTCGTTCGGCCGCGATAGAACTGCTCGAGCTCGTCGGGGTCGATGCCATAGGTTCGCGCCCGCTCTTCGCGCCAGGACGAGTTCCAAATTTGCGAGCCCTCGAGCACGGCGTCCGGATTTACGCTATTGACGCGAATCCCGTCCGCGCCGAGCTCTTCCGCGAGGCAGCGAGCGAGTTGCAGCTCTGCGGCTTTCGCGGATGAGTACGCGCTCGCGCTTTTGCTCGCCGCGACGGCGTTCTTCGAGCCGATGAAGACGATGCTGCCGCCTCGCCCTTGCTCGCGAAGCACTCGTGCGGCTTCCCGCGAGACGAGGAAGTACCCGCGAGTCAGGATCGCATGAGTGCGCTCCCAGTCCGCGAGTGTCGTTTTCTCGATCGGCGCACTCGACGCGATGCCTGCGTTCGACACCACGATGTCGACGCCGCCGTAGGCGAGAACCGCTTCGCGGAATGCGGCCACGACCGAGTCTTCCGAAGTGACGTCGGTGACAACTGCATGGGCAAACTCGCCGAGCCCGGCCACGACCTCGTTCGCTCGTTCGGCAGCAAGATCTGCGATGACGACACAACCGTCCTCGGATGCGATCGACCGCGCGATCGCGCTGCCTATTCCGCCCGCTCCACCGGTGACGATCGCGATCATTCCGCGCAATTCCCTCGGAGGAGGGGCGAGGGACAGCTTGTAAAGCTCGAGCGGCCAATACTCGACAGCGAACGACTCTTCGTCAGTGAGTGAGATGAAACCGCCGAGCGCAGAAGCTCCTCGCATCACCTCGATCGCCCGGAGGTAGAGGTCGCGGGCGAGCCGTGCCGCCTTGAGCGTTCGTCCGACTGCTACAAGACCTACACCCTGGATCAAGACGATCCGTGGGCTGGGATCGAGCAGCATGTCACCTTCGGACGCGAAGGTTTTGAAGTACGCCCGCTCGTGCTCCTGGAAATCCGCGACCGCCTCGATGAGACGCCGGCGTAGGGTCTCGGCGTCCTCTCCACCATCATCGAACTCGACCCACACCGGCCGCCTCTTCGTGTGAACGAGGTGATCGGGGCAGGCTGCTCCTACCTGCGAAATAGCCGCGGCCTGGGCGGAGCAGACGAACTCGAGCACGGCCGGCGAGGCATCGACTTGGAGAATCCGCGGCCCGTCGACAGAAAGCGCGCCGCGGAGCGTCGGTAGCACCTTTGACAAGAGCTCGGCGCGCTCTTTGTCGGATGCATGTTCTCCGTCGACCCCGCCGAACGCTACCGTTCGCGGATGCCACCCGCGGACGAACGCTGACGCCCGACTTACAGCCTCGATCGTCGCCGCGTACGACTCGTCCGAAGTCGAGCCCCAGGTGACCAGGCCGTGCTTGGCGAGCAGGACGAGCCTTGCGGCAGGTCGCGATGCGACCGCGGCGGCTACGCATTTCGAGAGTGCGAACCCAGGACGCAAGTAGGGAATCCAAATGGCGTGGTCGCCGAAGCATTCGAGCGCGCGCTGCTCGCCATCCACCGCGCCGACGATCGCGCCAATCGCATCCGGGTGCGTGTGATCGACGTGAGAGTGCGGAACGAACGCGTGCAGAAGCGTCTCGATCGATGGCCGTGGCATCGTCGGCGCAAGCTGGCATCGTGCGAGGTAGGCGACCATCTCCTCGTCGCTCATCTCATCGCGAGCGCTGAGCGGGCGTATCTCCTCGAGACGTAAGCCGGTGAAGCCGGAGCGGTTGATCGTCGCTAGGTCGCTCCCGGACCCTTTCACCCACAAGACCTCGACGTTGCGGCCGACATGATCGCGCTCGACGACCTTTACTGACGTGTTTCCTCCACCGAAGTTGACGAGCGCGCGGTCGGACGCAAGCCGGTTCGAGCGGTCAACAAGCTGGTCCAGCTCGTCGGCTGGGCGCTCGTATAAGAGAGTCGAATCCTGTGCATCGCTAGACCGGGACATCGTCACCATCTTTGCTGCTCCTCGTGGAAGGCAAGAACATCCAGTACCTGTCGGAGTGCCCGAGATCATGCATTCGTCGTCTCCGCCTGGGAAAGAACAAGGTTCTGAAACCGTTCGTAGATGCTCGTGCCGAGAGCTATGTCCGGCTCGTAGGTGACAAGATGCGTGGACGCTCGGACAAGCTCGCGCATCTCGGACAACGACGCGAGCTCGGCGAACGCATAGAGCTGAACGAGCAGGTTCCCGGTCGCCGCTGCCTCGACCGGGCCTGCGAGCACCGTACGCCCCGTGACCGAGGCGGTGAGCGAGCAGAGGAGGGTGTTCTGCGCGCCGCCGCCGATCACATGCACGACGTCCACTCGTCGACCCGAGGCGGCCTCGACCTGCTCGATGACGACCCGGTACTTACAGGCAAGAGATTCGAAGATCGACCTGAGCAAGGCCCCGATGTCGTCCGGCGGCCTCTGCCCTAACCGTTGACAGAGCGTTCGGATCTGCGCCGGCATGTCACCTGGGGCGAGGAGCTCCGGCGCATCCGGGTCGAATACCGCGCCGCCCGCGGGCGCCGCAGCGGCGAGGCGAGTGAGTGCCTCGTAGTTGGTCGGTTTTCCACCCGACCACGCGTGACCGCACTCTTGCAGGAGCCAGAGCCCCATCACGTTCTTGAGCAAGCGGACTCGCCCGCCGAAGCCACGTTCGTTGGTGAGATTGGCGTCGAACGCATCTTGATTGAGCACAGGCTCATCGACCTCGACACCAACGAGTGACCATGTTCCGCTTGAGATGTATGCCGCCTGATGTGTTGGAAGGGCGACGACTGCCGAAGCCGTGTCGTGGCTCGCCACTGCGACGAGCGACGGGGCGGAACTCATGCCGGCGTCGTCGATCACTGTCTGGCGCAGCGGCGCCAGCACTGTGCCGGACTCGACGATTGGCGCAAAGAGTTGTGGGCGGATCCCGAGCTCCTCGATCATTGCGAGCGCCCAATCGCCTGAGTGAACGTCAAGCAGCTGTGTGGTGCTCGCGTTCGTTACCTCGCTAAATGCTTCCCCGGCGAGCCAGAAGCCGAGCAAATCAGGCATCAACAGCAGGCGCTCTGCCGCGGCCAGCAATGGGGTGGCCTCGAGCGCGATGAGTTGGTAGAGCGTGTTGATCGGCATGAACTGGATTCCTGTGCGCGCGTAGATGCATTCGCGGGGAACACGTTCGAATGCTCGCTCCATCGCTTCGCGCGACGGGCCGTCGCGGTAGTGCCGCGGGTTCGCGATGAGCGCGCCGGTGCGGTCCAGCAGCCCGAAGTCCACGCCCCAGGCATCGATGCCCACGCTTCGCGGCGGATCCCCGCTAAGGCGGCCGAGGACGTCGCCGATCTCTCGATACAGGGCGAGCACATCCCAGTAAAGGCCGTGGGGAAGCCGCACCGGGCGGTTCGGGAAGCGGACAATTTCCTCGAGCTTGAGTGCCTGGCCGTCGTAGCGCCCCAGGATTGCGCGGCCTGTCGCGGCGCCGAGATCGAACGCGACGTGACTGGAGTTAGTCATGGAAGTTCATGGAGATGGCAGTCTTGAATCGTTTCAACAGACTTCAAGCGTAGTCGGATTGTTGCGGCCCTGTCAAGCCGCTCCGCCTGGGCCGAAGACTGACGGGCGCGCACCTGCTGTTGCATGCAGGCGCGCCTCCGCCATTTATCGGTTAACGCGACCGCTTCAAGGCGACAGCGCGCTGCTCATCGTCGCGATCGCGTCGGCGTGTAGTGCGCTGAGCGTTATGTAGCCGCGCCCCGTCGCCGTGACTTTGGCCGCTGGCCGTTTCGCCTTGGCGGTGTCGCGGCGTCCTGGAGGCTGGTGGCGACAGTGGACCCACGAACAACCAGTGTGGGCTCGAAGCGGACGTGTCGGTGTCGGTGTCCTGGATCTCCGGTGGTCTCCTCGAGGAGAAGGCGGGCACCTTCGTAGCCGAGTTTGTATGCGGGCTGCCGCACCGAGGTTAGGGGCACATGCGACATCTCCGCGAACTGGACGTCGTCGTAGCCGACGATCGCGACATCGTCGGGAACCTTGAGCCCTCGTAGGAGCAGTGCTCGTTCGGCGCCGACCGCGAGTAGGTCGTTGGCGCAGACGACGGCGGTGATGTTAGTCCCGGACGCCAGGATCTCCTCCGCGGCCTTGGAGCCTGCGGTGATGGTCATCGCGACCGTTTCGATGTCACTCGCCGGGGCGAGCTTCAGGCCTGCTGCATCCAACGCTGCGAGGAAGCCGCGGCGGCGATCGACGCATTGGCGAAGCGTGTTCGGGCCGTTGATGAAGGCAATCCGTCGATGTCCAAGGGCGAGCAGGTGCTCGGCCGCCTGGCGCGCGCCGCTGACGCTGTCGACCGAGACACTGCACTGGCCGCGGCGGCGGCTATCGGCATCGAGGAGCACGGCAGGGGTTCCGCGCTCGCGAAGTTCGCGCAGCAACTTGAGCACTGAGTTTCCCGCTGGTGTGATCAGGATTCCCGCCACCCGCTGCTGCTCGAGCAGCTGCAAGTGCAGCGTCTGGCGCGCCTCGTCTCCCGCGGAGTTGCAGGTGACTAGAAGGTGCTCGGCTTCGGTCGCAGCGTCCTCTACACCGTGGGCCATTTCCGCGAAGAACGGGTTGCCAGAGTCGAGAACGACGAGCCCAAGCACGCCCGAGTGGCCGCTTCGGAGCTGGCGGGCAGCTCGATTCGGGACGAACCCGATCTGCGCAATCGCCGCTTGGACCCGCTCGCGGGTCTGCTGGCGGACGACCTGGGGCGAGTTAAGGACGTTGGAAACCGTCCCGACGGAGACGCCGGCTGTCCTCGCCACATCAAGCATCGTGACGCGCCTCATGAACGGAGCCTAGACAATCAACAGGCGGATGCCGCCTCCTTTAGTCAGTCCACGTCGCAATTTGGGCGACCACTTCCGGCGGACTCGTCTATGTGCGAGAGAGTCGACGATGTTGGCTCACGTCCGCCCACGTACGCCTTATCTAGCGGTCCGGGTTCACATGGGGCTGTAGCGCGGAGTCTTCGAACTAACCATCGTCGTGTTCCCTAACACGGGAGCCAGTTGTCTGCTCAAGTTCGGGACGGACAGGAGACGACCGAGGTGCGCTCCGGGCGCATCTTGGACCCGTTCCGGCGCAGCCAATTGATGACCCGCAAGCACAACTGACGGCTGGGCGGTCTCATGCAAGAGCAACGTGGCTAGCTTGTGGTCGCGATGAGCAGGAAGGCGCGAACCCAGCTGCGCCTACTCTTCGCTTCAGTCGAGGTGAAAAATCTCCCGGAGCCTCGTCATGTTTTCGTCGGGGCGCCCCTCGAGGTCTTCGAAAAACGGCGCCATTCCATGTTGCCAGCGCGCGTTTACGGATGTCCGTTCCATGTCGGCGAGCGCTCGGTCGAAGTCTTCACACTCGAGATAGCCGATCAGTTGCCCGTCGTCACGAAGAAAGAGAGAGTAATTCTTCCACCCGGCGGCGGCCAACGCATCTTGCATCTTCGGCCAGACATCAGCGTGCCGGGCAACGTATACATCGGCAAGGTCGGCCCGCACGCGCAGCGTGAAGCACACGCGCTCCACTAGCAATCCCACGCGGCGGCGACCCTGCCCTGGATGGTCGGCACGTTCTCAGTGCGCTTTCCTGACAAACAATGCGAGGAAAGGCGTGGCAGGTGGCGTGGTCCGACCATCTGTTCTCGGCACGCGCAAGGAACGGCGCGGTGGGGGGTCACAGCGTCCCACCCAATCGCAAAGATACGTCGTCGGTGCGCGCCTTTGCGCGTTTGGTGACATAGCTGGACTCGCGGAGCGCGGCCATCGGATTTGCCGCCGCCCCTTTCTCGACGCGGATTTTCGCACAGAGCGGGCGTACGTCTGTCTCGAACGCCTGCATCAAGATCGCGTGACCCCCGAGAACGTCCCCCTCTGCTTGTGCCGAGCCAAGCGAAGCACGGTCAACGAGCAGTGCTTTTGCGTACGCGTGCTGGATGTTCAGCACGCTCATGATCATCGCCTCCACTTTCGGCTCGACGTTGTGAGCCTGGTCGATCGTCAGGCGCGGAAGCGGTTTCTGACTTGCGACCAACTCGCAAAAGATGAGGAACAACTCGAGCGGGTTGACGGATCCGACGACGAGGTCGTCGTCGGCGTACTTCCGCGCATTGAAGTGGAAGCCGCCGAGGCGATCCTCCGTCGCAAGGATCGAGACTATCTGCTCGACGTTCGCGCCAGGTAGATGATGGCCGAGGTCGACCAGCACGTGTGCGCGGTTACCCAGGTGTTGGCAAAGCAGCAGCGCTGAGCCCCAGTCTGCGACGTCCGTTCCGTAGAAGGCGGGCTCGAAAGGCTTGTATTCGAGAAGCAGGGTTTGCTCTTTCGGTAGAGCCGCGTAGACCTCAGCGAGAGACCCCAGCAACCGCTGGCGCCTCGCGCTGAGGTCGTCCTGGCCGGCATAGTTCGTCCCGTCGGCAAGCCACAGCGACTGCGCTGTCGCACCGAGTTGTTCGCCGATCGCAATGCAATCAAGAAGGTGCGCGATCGCTTTGGTCCGTATCCGAGCCGAGGGATTGGTCACCGAACCCAGTCTGAAATCAGCGTCTTGAAAGATGTTTGGGTTAACCGCTCCGACGGCCAACCCACGCAATTCGAGATGGGCGCGGAGTGCGTCGAGGTCTTGCACGGCATCCCAAGGAAAATGCAGCGCGACCGCCCCTGCTGCACCCGTAAGTCCGTTCACTTCGGCGGCGTCGTCGATCCGCTCGAAGACATCGCGCGGTCTCCCCGGTTGCCGGAACGTCGCAAACCGCGTTCCGGAGTCGCCGTATCCCCACGAAGGAGTCTCCACTTGAAACGCTGAGAGCGCCGCTTCAACGGCGTCGACGTCGTGGCCGAGTCCGCGCAACTCAAGCGAGAGATCGTCGTACCGATCGATCGCCTCAGACACCCTGAAGGATCCGGGTCACGTGGAGGAAGCGGGCGTAGGCGTCACAGTCGCGGGGTAGTCCGCACTCGGGCAGCGCCGTTAATGGGGCGAGTCGGCGGCACATGTCGGCGTGCGTCTCGAACGCGCCCGCCGTCCGACGTAGTACGAGGAGGTCGCAAAGTCCTCGATCGCTGGCTGGAGACTGCTCAACTGATTGATAACGTTTCAACAACTTCCCTAATTGAATCAAACCTGAGCGTTTGTCAACGGCCCTAGACGTCAAGGTGGCGCTCTCGAGCAGCAGACGTTCGGTTTTCGGGACAGGCTCGTCGAAGAGGCAAAGCGTCAGCTTCGCGAGGCGCAAGCCAGGGCGGGCAGCCGCGTTCGTCGAGAAGTCGGCGAGCGAGCTTAGGAGAGATTGGATCTCTGAGGCGATGCATAGCTCGCGGGCTCGAGGGCCGAAGCGGTGATGTAGGACGTACTCACGGCAGAGCGGCCAGTACGCACGTGATGGCGCGATGGCGAAGAAGTTTGGTGTTGGACGGTCGGCGTTCAGCCTAACTTGGGGCCCTCGAAATAGTCCGCTTGCGTCGGAGCGAGACACGGGAGCGCCAGCACGGTCGTGCCATGCTGTTGCGTAAAGCGAACACATCGTCCGCGTCGCCGCGACCCCTTTGGAGCGACGACAGAGGTTGATCCGGGGCAGGTTTGCAGCGTCGCGACGGCCGGAACATCAAAGGAGGCGGGGAGGATTCGCTTGGGCCGTCCCAACGCCTTAGCCATGCGAGATCGATGTCCCGTGTGCGAGTGCGACGCCCGGGCGGGCCTGTGTTGCGATCACGCGTCGGCTCCGTTGGTCACGGTTGACTTTCCCCTCGCCACCCTGTACTTTCCGCGAAATTGAAACGCTCTAATCGGTAGAGGACTTTCTTGCTCCTCTTGCGTCCGCTAGCGAACTGGAGCCCACCCGAGTGCCTCACGGCACGAAGAAAGCGAGGTCGAAAATGTCTAGTCGTACCGAGTCTTGGCGGCGGCGGCTTTGGTTCGGCGCCGGCCTCGCCGCCCTGGTCTGCCTTGCAACTATGGCGGCCGTGGGCGCGAGCATTGCGGACGCGAGCATTCAGGCTAAACCGACGCTCAGCATCGCAACGAACACCGAAATCACGTCGCTCGACGCATTCACCTTGGGGAACGCGTATCCCCCGTCCAACAGTCTCGTCTGGGAAGGTCTGGTCATTCCCCAGCCAAACGGCACGAATGCGCCAGGGCTCGCGACCTCGTTCCACTTCCTGAAGAGCCCGCCGAATTCTCTCCGGCAGAACAAGGATTTCGCGTTGACTCTCCGTAAGGGCGCACGTTTCGCGGACGGTTCGCCGCTGACCGCGAAGGGGGTGAAGACGTGGTTCGACTTCGTCAACTCTGAGAACCTCAGGCTCTCCGGTGCCAGCGGCGCGAACCTAGCCTGGGGCGTGCCGGTCTCGTCCGTCCAGGTCACCGGGAAATACACTCTTGTCGTTCATTTCGAGAGTCCAAACGCGGGAGTCTGGGACCGGATCAACGCATACGCTCCGATCGGACGGATCGAGTCACCCGCATGTGTCGCGAACCGCCAACTGTTCAACACGGGCAACTGCTCAGCGGGGCCCTACAAGTACGACCCATCCCGGTCCACCGTGGGGAGTGATCTCACCCTAGCGCCCAACCCGTACTTCTACGCCAAATCAGAGCAGCACTGGGGCCAGATCGACGAAAAACTGATCACTGTTCCATCCACGGCGCTGCAGGCACTGCAAGCCGGGCAGATCGACGTCGTTATGGGCGATTACTCCACCGCGGCGGCAGCCAAGGCTTCGGGCTTCTACGTCAGTGAGTCGCGTGCTCGTGAGGACAACTTGACGCTGCTCATGAATTACAACATCCAGCCGGCCTTCCAAAAACTCCAGGTCCGTCAAGCGCTCAACTATGCGATTGATCGTAATGCGCTCAGTAAAGCGTTCGGAAACGGGCTAACGATCCCCACATCGCTGCTCTGGACGAAAGATGGAGGGTCAGAGAAAGCCAGGAACTACTATTCGTATAACCCAGTGAAGGCTAAGCAGCTTCTGGCCGCAGCGGGCTACCCAAACGGTTTTTCCTTCAGCGCGTTCTCTTGGGATCCGTGGGGTAGTACCGGCACACCGCTCATGCAAGCGGTTGCGAAATACTTCAGCGCCGTAGGCGTCACTATGAATATCACCCCCGGTGACGGGACCACATACGGAAACTATGCCACGAAGGTCGCGATGGCCGAGGTCCCGTTGGGGGTAAACTACTTTTCAACCTATTGGGGTCTCTTCTACCAACCTAACGCGCCGTTGAACTCTGGCGTGTATGCAGGTCCGTTCGTCGACCCGGTGATGAATAAGCTCTACTACAGCGGGAGTCGCAAGAGTAACCCGGCTGCGTATTACCAGCAGATCTCGCTTCGCGGCGTGGAGCAGGCATATTTCGTCCCAGTTCTAATCCGTCCTTATTTGTTCTTTGCTAACTCGAAGAAGGTCAACATAAGAACCGGCAACTCCAGTGTGGTGGATCCAACCGAGTGGACGCTGCCGTGAGTCACGGAGCCCACCCGGGCGCGAGCAGGCGTTTCCACCGGCTCACACGAAGCAGCGTGTATCAGCGCACGTGCCGAGAAAAGTCGGCTGGCTGGGAGGCCGAGCATTCCGGAATTGCCTTTCGAGGCTGAGGAAGGGCGCGGGGTCCTTGACGGCGGAGGCCGCCTGATAGGACCCTCCGCGTCCGACTGGCATGGCCATTGAATCCACGGACGATGTCGCCGATCGACAAAGCTGCCATACGTCTTCTTCCCAGCCGCGCCATGTTCGGCGGCTGATGAGGCCGTCCAGCCATCCGATTCTGGCGGTGGTGCTTCGGCGGCTGGTTCTTGCAGTCCCGCTTCTGGTCCTCGTGCCGATGTTGACTTTCGCGTTGGTGTCTGCCGGCGGCGCGGATCCGGCTCGAGTAGTCCTGCCTCCTTTCGCGCCCGCCGGTGCTCTCGCGCATTTTCGCCATCAGTTCGGACTCGACCGCCCGTGGTATGTCCAGTTTGGGCGATGGTTGGCGCACGCCGCTCGCGGTGATCTGGGCGCATCGTTCTATAGTGGCCAGCCCGTTACGCAGATCATCGGTGAGCGCGTCGGCGTGACCATGTCGCTAACGCTCACGTCACTCTTGGTGATCAGCATCTTGGGCATCGCATTGGGTGTGTATAGCGCTGTTCGCGGGGGTCGTCTCGGCCGGTTTGTCGATGGCCTTTCGCTGGTCGGTTTTGCGGTGCCGGGTTTTTGGCTCGGGGCGGTTCTGATCGGGATCTTCGCGGTGACGGTGAGATGGCTGCCGGCGATTGGCTACGTGCCGCTCACCCAATCGCCAACGATGTGGGCACGCTCACTCATTCTGCCGGCAGTCGCCCTTGGAATTAATCAGTTCGCCGTGCTTGCGAGGCAAACACGAGAAGCGATGATGGATACGCTTGCCAGCGAACATATCCGCATGTCGTGGGCGAACGGCATACCCGCTCGAGACATTTACTTCCGGCTCGCTTTGAAGAACACCGCAATCCGAGTCTTGACGATCGTCGGCTTACAGATGATCGGCCTGCTGCTCGGCGCCGTGTTCATTGAGCAGGTTTTCGCCCTTCCGGGGTTGGGCTCGCTGCTCGTTAGTGCGACACAACAACGCGATGTAGTTGTCGTCGAGGGCATCACGTTCTTCTTCACGATCCTGATCATCGGTGTGAACCTGGTTATCGACTTGCTGTACACGGCGCTCGATCCCCGAGTTAGGACGTCGTGAGCGCCGTCCCCGTTGCCGACTTGCTCGGAAGTGAGTCGATCACTCGGGCAGTCGCGTCGCCGGGGCTATTCCGGCGTGTTGTTCGCCATCCCGCCGGAATGATCTGCGTGCTCTATCTGGTGGTGGTGATTGGGATCGCAATCGTCGCGCCGCTCGCGTTACCGGGGGTCTTACACGAGCAAGCGGGCGATCTCCTGCGAGCCCGCCAAGGGCCGAGTTGGCGTCATTTGTTGGGCACGGATGCGGATGGCCGGGACATACTGGACCGGCTCCTCGTTGGGACGCGGCCGACTCTGCTTGGGGCGGCCGAGGCACTCCTTGTGGCGTTCGGGCTGGCGGTGCCGATTGGCCTCGCCGCAGGCTACTTCGGTGGTTGGTTCGACCGAACGGTTGGTTGGTTCACTGATATGCAGCTCGCGCTGCCTGGCCTCGCGATTGTCCTCCTCGTTCTATCTGTGTTTCCACAGAGCATGGTTGCGGCGATGGTGACGCTCGGTTTCCTCGGGGCACTCGGCCTGGCCCGTGTGATCCGATCCGCGGTGCTCCCAGTCCGAGAGGAGTTGTATATCGCCGCCGCCCGAGTGTGCGGACTTTCGAGGCGGTACATTGTTGCGCGACACGTCCTGCCGCGGATCGCCGGTCCGGTGATAGTGCTTGCGTCGCTGTACACGGCCGCTGCGCTCCTCGCTCAGGGGGGGCTAGCCTTTCTGGGTTTGATCGTCCCCATCCCTGCGCCGAGTTGGGGTGGCATGATTGGCGAGGGCGTACACAACATCGTCCTGCAGCCATGGGCAATCTGGCCGCCCGGAGTTGCGATGGCACTTACCATCGTCGCGCTTGGTGTGCTGGGAGACACCGTTCGCGATGCTGCGACAGAAACATGGTCAGTGCCCGTCCGACGAACGCGACACCAGCGCTTTGCGCCGCAGATCGCGTCGACTGATGCTCCCATTCCCTCGGCGCTCCTCAGCGTCCAGGGCCTTCGCGTCCAGATCCCTAACCCTGCCGGCTACCTGACCGTGGTCGAGGATGTGAGCTTCGACATTGGTGTCGGCGAGGTCGTCGGGTTAATCGGCGAGTCAGGTTGCGGAAAGACCGTCACAGCACTGTCGTTGCTCGGCTTGGTTCCCGGCAACGGCGAGATCGCGGACGGCCGGATCTATTTCGATGGCCGGGAACTAACCGCGATGAAGGAGTCCGAACTACGCGAGGTTCGTGGCAAGGAGATCGGCCTCATTTCGCAGGAGCCGATGGCGAGCTTGAACCCCGTATTCCGCGCGGGCGCGCAGGTGGCGCTCGCTGTGCGCCGACATCACGGCCTCTCCAAGGGCGCAGCGTACGCCCGCGCGGTGGAGCTGTTTCGCCAGGTGCAATTGCCTGACCCGGAGCTCGTAGCGCGACGCTATCCCCACGAGCTTTCTGGCGGAATGGCTCAGAGAGTCGCGATTGCACGCGCGCTCGCCGGCGAGCCGAAGCTTCTGATCGCGGACGAGCCGACGACTGCACTCGATGTGACGGTGCAGGCGGAGATCTTAGACCTTCTACGCGAGCTTCAGCGCGATCGTGAGATGTCGATTCTTCTCGTCACTCACGACTGTGGTGTGATCGCGGACCTCTGTGATCGAGCGGTGGTTATGTACGCGGGTGAAGTGGTCGAGCGTGCGGAGCTCGGGCCGATTTTCGCGAAGCCGCTCCACCCTTACACGGAGGCGCTGCTCGCTTCGAACCCGTACGACGCTGCGTTGGGTTCCGATCTGCCGACGATCGCAGGCAGCGTCCCGATTCCGGGCTCATGGCCGACTGGTTGCCACTTCCATCCACGCTGCGCCTACGCCACCCAGGCCTGCCGCGATCAGAA
Source organism: uncultured Actinomycetes bacterium (assembly GCA_963744355.1). GTDB lineage: Bacteria > Actinomycetota > Thermoleophilia > Gaiellales > Gaiellaceae > Palsa-739. Next base: position 658,317 of record CAVUTE010000001.1, on the reverse strand, counting down.
GATCCAACTCACGCGACCCGAGTCCGGCCGCGAGACGCGGTGCATCCACTACGCCGCGCTTGCCTAGCTCCACGTGACGGGCGAGTCAGAGCACGCGGTCACCGGGACGCGATCGCAGCGTCCGGCTATAGCCGTCGTAGACGGTCACTCCAGCAATCAGACCAGAAGAAGGGACATTCGTGAACTACAAACCAATCGACGGCTGGACAGGGGACATCATGCCGTTCTTCTGGAACGGCCGCTTCCACCTCTTCTACTTGAAGGACTTCCGCGACATCGAGGGACACGGAGAGGGAACGCCGTGGTTCCACCTTTCGACGACGGACTTCGTCACGTTTGTCGAGCATGGCGAGAGTCTTGCGCGAGGGAGCGCCGAATCTCAAGATCTCTACGTGTTCACCGGATCGGTGCTGCGCGCTCAGGAGAAGTTCCACATCTTCTACTGCGGCCATAATCCGCATTTCTCCGCACTCGGCCGGCCTCAACAGGGCGTAATGCACGCGGTGTCCGACGATCTCATCTCGTGGACGAAGGTGACGCGCGATCCACTCTTCGCACCGCCCGAGCGATACGAGGTCGACGACTGGCGGGACCCGTTCGTCTTCTGGAACGACGAAGCGAAACAGTACTGGATGCTTCTCGCTGGCCGTCTAAGAAGCGCTTTGCGACGGCGGAACGGGTGCACCGCACTTTGCGTCTCAGATGACCTCGAGAACTGGCGCGTTGAGGAGCCGCTCTACGCCCCCGGTCTCTTCCTGACTCACGAGTGTCCTGACCTCTTCCGCATAGGTGATTGGTGGTATCTCCTCTTCTCCGAGTACTCAGAAGCATGGGTCACGCGATACAGGATGGCGCGCACCCTCGACGGGCCATGGCTGACTCCGGCCGTCGACACGTTCGACAATCGCGCGTTCTACGCCGCCAAGACCGCTTCCGATGGAACAGACCGCTTTCTCTTCGGTTGGAACCCGACGCGCGAACACTCGAAGGACGATCAACCTTGGCAATGGGCCGGCAACCTTGTTGTTCATCAACTCCGTCAAGAGACGGACGGCGCGCTAGCGGTGACGATCCCCCAGACGATCCGGGATCGGTTTGCCGCTGAGACGAAGCTCACCTTCGTGAGGGCGCAGGGCGACTTCGCACTCGAAGGCGGTTGGCCGAGCCTGCGGTCACAAGGCACGTTCACCTGCGTATCAGGCGGCGCACTGCCAAAGACGTGCAAGATCGAGGCGGACGTCGATTACGCAGAAGGAACACGCGCGTTCGGTGTGATGTTGCGAACGAGCGCCGATTTCGAGAACGGCTACTACATACGTTTCGAACCAACTCGCTCACGGCTCGTCTTCGATCGCTGGCCTCGGCCCGGCGATGTCCCCCATATGGCGGAGCTCGAGCGTCCCGTCACGATCGAAGCGGGTCGGAGGCTCTCGCTCGTGATCATCGTCAACGAGTCGATCTGTGAGGTCTACGTCGATGACCGTGTCGCGATGAGTGCTCGAATGTACGAGCACGCTGAAGGCGATTGGGGTGTATTCGTGACGGATGGCGAGGCACAATTCTCGAACATCCGGCTAGCGACTCTTTGAGCGGCTGCCGGAGTAGCAATGACTCGGCCCATGCCGGTCACCAGCGGAGATGCTTTCAGCCAGAGGCTTCGACCTTGCGCAGACCTGACCCAGTGCGCATTGAAGAGTGTCGCTGCCGATGAACGACCTGCGTGAGCGCGTGGTCGCCGCACACGCGGCGATCGTCCGAGCCGGGCTCGTCTCGCTCACGTTCGGCAACGTCAGTGCGCTCGATCGCGATCGCGGTCTCGCCGTCATCAAGCCGAGCGGCGTCCCGTACGACTTGCTGACGCCGGACGCGCTCGTCATTGTGGATCTCGAGTCGGGCGCGGTGGTCGAAGGAGGGCAGCGGCCGTCCTCCGATACGCCCACACATCTCCTGCTCTACCGCGAGTTCGAGACGGTCGGCGCGATCGTCCACACCCATTCCCCCGCCGCGACTGCGTGGGCGCAGGCGGCCCGTGACCTGCCCTGCCTGGGCACGACCCACGCCGATCATTTCCACGGCCCGGTCCCGGCGACTCGGCCGCTCCTTCCCGTCGAGATCGCCGCCGGGTACGAGGAGTGGACGGGTCGTGTGATCGTCGAGAGCTTCGCGCTCCACCGGCTCGACCCGCTCGAGACTCCGGCTGTGCTCGTCGCCGCGCACGGGCCGTTCGCGTGGGGCGCGGATGTCGAGTCCGCGGTGGAGAACGCGATCGCGGTCGAGCTCGTCGCCGCCCTCGCGTCGACCACGCTCGCCATCGACCCGTCGGCGCGTCCGTTGCAACCCGACCTGCTCGAGCGGCACTTCACGCGCAAGCACGGTCCCGGCGCGTACTACGGCCAGCCGCTATGAGCTGCTCCGTCGGCATCGACTTCGGCACGGAGTCAGGCCGGGCCGTCGTCGTCGACGTCACCGACGGCAGCGTGCTCGGAACCGCGGTGAGCGAATACGCGAGCGGCGTCATCGTGCCCGAGGCGGGATGGGCGCTCCAGGATCCGGCGGACTACCTGCGCGTCGTCGTCGAGACCGTCCCCGCCGCCCTGCAGGAGGCGGGCGTCGGTGCCGAGGAGGTCGTCGGCGTCGGCGTCGACTTCACGAGCTGCACGATGCTGCCGGCCACGGCCGATGGCACGCCGCTTTGCTTCCTCGACGGCCTGCACGACGAGCCGCATGCGTGGGTGAAACTCTGGAAGCACCACTCCGCGCAGCCCGAGGCGGACCGCATAAATGCCGTCGCCGCGGAGCGCGGGGAACCGTGGCTAACGCGGTACGGTGGCAGGTACTCGTCAGAGTGGTTCTTCGCGAAGGCACTGCAGATCCTCGACGAGGCGCCGGAAGTGTACTCGAGAGCGGATCGCATGCTCGAGGCGGCCGACTGGATCGTCTGGCAGCTGACGGGCATCGAGACGCGCAACAACACGAGCGCGGGATACAAGGCGATGTGGTCGCCGCGAGACGGCTTTCCAGCACGCGACTTCTTCGCGGCACTCGACCCGCGCTTCGCCGACGTGGTCGACGAGAAGATGCTCCGGTCGATCACGACGCTCGGGGAACGAGCCGGTCGGCTGACCGAGTCGATCGCGATGCGCACCGGCTTGTCGGTTGGCACGCCCGTCGCCGCCGGCAACGTCGACGCGCACGCGGCGGTCCCAGCCGTCGGTGTTACCGATGCAGGGACGATGGTAAGCACCATGGGCACGAGCAATTGCCACATCCTCCTCGGCGACTCGCTCGCCTTCGTCGAGGGAATGTGCGGCGTCGTCGAGGACGGCGTCCTCCCCGGTTTCTATGCATACGAGGCAGGACAGTCCGCTGTCGGCGACATCTTCGGATGGTTCGTCGACCGGCTGGCGCCCGCCGGACACGACGCCTTGCAAGAGGCAGCTGCGCGACTCACCCCGGGCGCGAGCGGGTTGCTCGCGCTCGACTGGTGGAACGGCAACCGCTCGATCCTCGTCGACGCCGACCTGAGCGGTGTCATCGTCGGGCTGACGCTGGCGACCGAGCCGCACGAGATCTACCGCGCCCTGCTCGAGTCGACCGCCTTCGGGACGCGCGCGATCATCGAGTCGTTCGAGTCGGCAGGCGTGCCGGTACGGGACATCGTCGCGTGCGGCGGCCTCCCGCAGCGCAACGATCTCCTGATGCAGATCTACGCCGACGTCACCGGACGCTCGTTCTCGGTTGCCGGCTCGACGCAGGCGCCGGCACTCGGCGCGGCGATGTTCGCCGCTGTGGCCGGCGGCGCCCACCCCTCGATCGTCGATGCCTCGCATGCGATGGCGCCGCCGGCGATCCGCCGGTTCGAGCCCGACGCGACGCACCATCGGATCTACTCCGATCTCTACCGCGAGTACATGCGGCTCCACGACCTGTTCGGCCGCGACGGGGGGAGCGTCGTGAAGCGGCTTCGCGCGCTCAGCCGGGCCGGTTGAAGGCGAGCCTGGTCTCAGCGTCGAAGAAGTTGGCCCTTGTGTCGACGACCAACTCGACCTGGTCGCCCTGCGGACGCGCGTTCGCGGCTCGAAGCGGGCGACGAGCGTCGCCGAGGTCAGCCGATCATCTCCCGTGTCCTCGACCAGCCGTTCACTGTCCCGACTGACTCGAACGCGCCCTTCCGACCGTCCTGTATCGTTTCAATGGTGCCGCGGGCTTTGCTTGAGCTGTCCGATCTCACCGTGGAGTTCTCCCGAGGTCGTCGCCGACCGCCGCTGCGGGCCGTCGACAAAGTGTCCTTCGAGATCGGTCAACGACAGACCGTTGCGCTGGTTGGCGAGTCTGGGTCGGGGAAGACGACGATCGGACGGGCGGTGCTCGGCTTAGTTCCGACGACGAGCGGACGCATCTTCTTCGAAGGCAACGAGATTACGAACGCAAGCCATCGAGTGCGGCAGGCGCTCAGCGGGGAGCTCCAGGTGATCTTTCAAGACCCCTACAGCTCTTTGAACCCAACGCGTACGATCGGCCAGACCCTGAGCGAGACGCTGATGGTGCAAGCACGGGGTGAATCGCGTGCGACGATTGCGTCAAAAGTCGCGGAGATGCTCGAGCAGGTGGGACTTCCGCGCGATGCGACACGTCGCTACCCCGCGCATTTCTCCGGAGGTCAGCGGCAGCGCATCGCCATCGCCCGCGCTCTCATCGTTCGTCCGCGCCTCGTCATTTGCGACGAGCCAACAAGCGCGCTCGACCTCTCCGTTCAAGCGCAGGTCCTCAATCTCCTCCGCGAGCTCCAGGACGCGCACTCGCTGAGCTACCTCTTCATCTCGCACGACCTCGCTGTCGTGCGGCACCTATCACATCGAGTGATTGTGCTCTACCAGGGACGAATTATGGAGGCTGGCGATGCGGCGACCGTGAGCGAGCGACCTCTCCATCCGTACACGCAGGCGCTGCTCGAGGCGGCGCCCGTGCCCGATCCCAGGGTACAACGATGGCGGCGCGCAAATCGGAGACGCTTGCGCTCCACGCCCAAGCTGAACGAGTTCGGCGCCGGCTGTCCATTCGTATGGCGATGTCCGCATGCAATCGACGCTTGTCGGACCGACACCCCGGCGCTCGAGGAGACGCCCGCGGGTGGCCACATCGCTTGCCATCGGTGGCGTGAGCTCGATGGCGAAGCGAGAGTGAGTCCTATGGCATCTCAGGTCATCTGACGTCTCTTCCTTTGAAAGACAGTTCCAGACGACGCCAAGAACAGGCGACGTTCCGCTGTCAATGGAAGGTGTTGGATCCGCGACGCGTTCCCCAATGCCCCACGAGGTTAAGGCGAGAGGGCGGGCATACGTGAGTCGAGTCCCCGCAACCTGTCGGACGTGACGCCGTCGTCTTCTTCTGCCGCGTCTTTGCTCTCCCGGTTCAGCCACCCTGCAGCCGAGTACGGACCGCTGCCCTTCTGGTGGTGGAGCGGAGCCGTCCTCACGCGCGATCGGCTGCGGTGGCAGATGGAGCAGATGGTCGAGAAGGGAGTGACGCAAGCTGTCGTGATTTGCCTTGCTCCGAGTGGTCCTATGTACGGTTGCCTGGCAGACGATCCTCTGTTCATGACGTCCCGCTGGCTCGAACTACTCGACACAGCCTGTGAGGACGCACACGAGCTGGGATTCCGCTTGTGGATGTACGACCAACTGGGATTCTCCGGCGCCAACCTCCAGGGAGCGCTCGTCTCAGAGAGACCCGAGTTCGCCGGCATGACACTCGTTCGGCGGGAGAGCGGTGAGATAGAAGAGGCCGTGAGCGGATACGACTACTTCGGCGCGGAGGCATGTCGCGCGCTCATCGATCGTGTGCACGGAACACTTGAACGTCACGTGGGCCGCTGGTTTGGGAGCGTGATCCCTGGTTTCTTCCAAGACGAGCTTCCCGCCATGCCGACCTGGGGACGCGATTTCCGTGAGTCGTTCGCGGCGGAGTACAGCTACGACTTGCAGCCGGTGCGCGGTGCGCTATTTGAAGGTCTCGATACCGAATCGTGCCGTGTGCGCCATGACTTCCATGAGCACCGTGCAAGGTTAGCTCGACAAGCGTTCTTCGATCAGCTCGCAGACTGGTTTCAAAAGCGCGAGCTCTCGTGCGGTTTTGACCAGCAGTCGTTCGCGCGCGAAGGCGATCCAATCGCAGGCGCGCAGCTCTACGGCGACTACTTAATGACGCACTCTCGCTATCAGATGCCTGGAACAGATCATTGGGGCGACCCCAAGGTCCACAGTTCGCTCGCGCACGCTCACGGGCACCACCGCACGTGGTTCGAGGCGTTCCACTCGTCCGGGTGGGGCGGAACGCTCGAGGAGACGTACGACTGGTTGGCCCCCGCGCTGCGACGGGGCGCGACCCTGTACAACCCACACGCGGTCTACTACTCGACTCGTGGTGGCTGGTGGGAGTGGGCCGCGCCTTCAACTTGTTGGCGACAACCCTACTGGCCCTCGTACGAACAGTTCGCGTGGACGATTAGGCGTCTCTGCGCGGTGCTCACGACCGGCACGCACGTGTGCGACGTTGTGCTTGTTTCCCCAACCACTACAGCGCAGGCTTACCTCACTCTCGACGGCCCGCTGCCGGCTGCGGTTCAGGCGGCTTCGTGTTACCACCGCCTCAACGGAGCCCCTTGCTGGTTCGCCGAGGAGCGAGGTGTGCTCGAGAGTGCGGGAATCGATTACGATATCTTCAACGAGAGCGTGATAGCCGGTGGGTCCGTCGTGGGCTGCGAGCTCAGGATCGGCGAGGAGAGCTACCGGAACGTCATCCTTCCCGACGCCAAGCTCCTTGAGCCTGCCGCAACTCAAACCTTGGTCGATCTCGCACGCGCCGGTGGAACAGTCGTTTGCGTCGGCGAGGTCCCGACAGGACTCGCCGACTACGCGCGAGTGGTGAAGGTCGCCGACGAGGTCCCCAGCGTGCTCAACCGGCCCCCGGCACACATCGATGCCGACGCTCCATACCTCCTTCGGCGCGTCGGAGACGCGTTCGTCCTTCTACTCACCGCGCATGACGAGCAGAGCGGCACCGCGGCGCCGATCGTCGACGTCGGCGCGAGTCTGGCGGAGCGCGCACGCTGGGGCTGGGAGAACAAAGTGCAATGGGACAAGTTCTGGTTTGAGTATCGCCACCAATTACGTCAATCGGGCTACGACTTCGTACCGTCCTCCGAACGGGTCGCCCACGTTCGAATCAATGGCCTCGACTGTACGCACGCGCAGCGGTGGGACCCACGGACAGGTCGACGCACCGAAATCCACGTCGAGAATGACGCCGGCACGTCGGTGATCGACGTGTCCTTCGCGGATGGTCCGATTGCCCTCGTAGTTTTCGGAGAAAACCTCCCGGACGCGAATAGCGAGGCCCGCTTAGAGCCGTGGGCTATCACGCCGATAAGTGGGCCGTGGCATGCAGCCGCCAAGTCCACCCTAGAGAATTCGGACGGGGATCTCGCAGCAGCAGATCGCCGCGGGGTGCTGCCGATCGAGGTGTGGCGTCTCGAGCACCAGAGTGACGATGGGTGGCGCGACGTCGTGGCGAGCTTCGGCCCATTCGGTCAAGTAACAACAGAGGACGGCTCCTGGCGAGACGCCGAATGGTCGTTGTCGCGGGGGATCCACAAGGATCCCATCCACGCCCTTTCCCTCGGCCCGAAGGGGTACATCCCAGAGGATTTCCTCGAATGGCGACACGTCGCCAAGGGCGGCCTGGTTTCCGCCCGCACCTACCTTTCTCTCCCTGACCGTCACGGCTTGCATCTCGCCGTAGGCGCGAACGCGTCCCGACGAGTCATAGTCGACGGACTGGAGGTTCCTGTCCATGGCGCTGGATACCAGTCTTTCAGCGAGCTACCGAACTCTGCCGCGGGGCGTACGGTGCTTGTCGAACTTGAGTTCATCGCGGATCGAGACGGACCCTTGCGCGCGTCATTCGCCGTCGTGGCAGATCCCGACCGCTACCGACGGCCTGAGTGGATGTCCGGTGAAGAACTAAGTTACGAGTTTCGACTTGAGGAGATCCCTCCGCGCGCGGTGGTGCAAATTGCGACTCATGGCGCGGCATGCACCGTCTTCGTCAACGAGGAGGAGGTTGGGCGCCAGGGCGACTTTGAGCCCTACGCGGAGAACCGACCACCGCGAGCACTTTTATACGACGTCCGAGAAAGGCTCCGCGTCGGACAGAACACGATCGTGCTGAGCCTTGGAGAGCACGGTGCTGCCGCGGTTGACTCGCGCGAGCTCCCCGTGGTCAGCGGGGCCCAGTGGCACGGTGCGAGGCTCGTGCGCGATAACTATGGCTATGACCAACGCTTCACATGCGTCTATCCCCGACCGCATCCACTTCCGGACGCATGCTGGCTAGAGGAGCGTGCTCACCAAGAACAGACCGTCATTCCCATCATCCCGGATCTCGCGCCTCACGGCGAGCGAACGGAATGGCTGCGGTTCCCGGCACCCCTCGGCTTGGTCGCCTTTAAGGTCCCGACCACCCTCGAGATCGTCGCTGAGATCGCGGACAAGCAATACCGACCGACCGGGCAATGGGTACGACTCGACGCGCCTGTACCAGCCGGTACGCCAGTGGTGCTGCGGGTGAGCGCGACCGACGGCCGGCGCGGTGGTGCGCTACTCGACCGCGGCATCGAAGCCGAGGTCACCGAATTCGAGACGGAGCTCTTGTCGTGGGAAGAACTAGGCCTGCGCAACTTAGGCGGCGAGGTGCGTTACCGCGCGACATTTGTTGGACGCGAGGGGGGCGCGGTCATCGACCTAGGCGACGTACGAGGCACGGCAGACGTTTTCGTGAACGGGACGCTGACCGACAAACTCGTCTGGGGGCCTTGGCGAGCCGATGTGACAGTGGCGATGCAGGCGGGCGAGAACCTGCTCGAGGTCATCGTCCGGGGAACCTTGGCAGGTTACCTCGACGATGCGTCGCCCACGATCGAAATCGCTGCGGGTCAAACACGAACTGGGCTGTTCGGCCCGGTTCGACTGCTCGGATATCCCGACGAAACATATGAGTGATCTGAACATGCACAGCTCTGGCGCTTCCGCCCGCCCGCGCGTTGCGAAAGCGCGAGTGGGTCTCTTCGGTATCGGCCTCGCCGCCTATTGGGTGCAGTTCCCGGGCTTGCGGGAGCGGCTCGAGGGCTACCAACTTGAGGTCGAACGGCGTCTTGACACTCTTGGTGCCGACGTCGCTTCTTTAGGCCTGGTCGACACCCCCCAGATGGCCCGGGAAGCGGGCGAAGGACTCGCTCTCGCGGGGGTCGACGTCGTTGCGGTCTACACAGCGACCTACGGCACATCCTCGCAAGTGCTCCCGATCGTCCAATCGGTTGGCGCCCCGGTCCTGATTCTCAATCTGCAGCCCGTGCCAACGCTCGACTATGAGGGAATGACGACGGGCGAATGGCTCGCGAACTGCTCGGCCTGCTGCGTCCCCGAGCTGGCAGGTGCCTTGAACCGCGCGCGCATCCCCTACCGGACCGTGACAGGAACTCTGCTCGACGGCGATCCAGCCTGGGAGATCCTGCAGGAATGGGTTGACGCAGCTCGCGTAGTGCGAAGCCTCCGAACCGCTCGAGTCGGGTTCCTCGGCCACCCCTACCCAGGCATGCTGGACATGTATTCCGACTTCACCCAGGTCCACGCGGAGATGGGCGCGCATGTCGAAGTGCTCGAGATCGACGATCTCGTCGACAAGGTCAAGTCAGTTGACGCGGTCTCGGTCTCCCGCAAGAGAGATGAGATCACGACGACCTTCGACTTCGCTGAAGCCGGCAATGACCCGATAGCGGCGGAGATCACTCCCGAGATCCTCGACTGGTCGGCCCGCGTCGCGGTCGGCCTCGACCGCCTCGTAGAGGACTTCCAGCTCGACGCCCTCACCTACTACTACCGCGGCGGGCCTGAGACTGAGGCCGCGCGAATCTCGGCAGGGCTGATCGTCGGCAACTCGCTTCTCACGAAGCGTGGCATTCCCGCGTCCGGCGAGGGAGACCTGAAGACGAACCTCGCGATGCTGCTGCTCGACCGCCTAGGGTCAGGCGGATCCTTCACCGAGTTCTACGCGATCGACTTCGAGGGTCAGTTCATCCTGATGGGCCATGACGGCCCTGGACACCTCGCGATTGCCGACGGCCGACCTGTGGCGCGCGCTCTCAAGGTCTACCACGGGAAGGCAGGCGCTGGTCTTTCGATCGAGATGAAGGTTCAACACGGGCCCGTGACGATCGTCGGCCTGACCCAGACGGCTGACGGCCGGCTGAAGCTTGTCGGCGCTGAAGGAGAGTCGATCCCAGGTTCAACATTCAAGATCGGCAATACAAACTCGCGGATCCGATTCAAGGCTTCGCCGAGAACGTTCTTCGACGCCTGGTGTGCCGAAGGCCCCACTCACCACGTTGCACTCGGCATCGGGCACCAGCTCTCGCGCGTTCGCAAGGTCGCAGACCTACTCGGCCTCGAGCTGGCAGAGGTCGGGTCAGAGCGGTAGCAGTTGTTCGGACCGGCGAATGACGTAAGAAGGGCTAGATGGCCGTCGATGACATCATCGCCGTCCGCCCGCACGAGAGGAGCCGTCGGCTGATGATTCCGGTCATTCTCGACACCGATATCGGAGTAGATATCGACGACCATTGGGCGGTAGCACTGTTGCTGGGCAGCCCAGAGCTCGATGTCAAACTGATCACCGTCACGTCCGGCGATGTCGAACACCGTGCGGATCTTTTGACCCAGCTGCTTGTCGAGGCCGGCCGGCCGGACATCCCGATCGCGCTCGGCCTCAGAAGCCCGCAGCCGCTCGGACTGCCGCCCTACATCATGCCGAGCAGCGGAGCACGCTATAGCTGGAAACGGTACCCCGGCCCAACCTTCCTCGATGGCGTGGGGGAGATCGTTCGCGTTGTAACGAGCAGCCCCGACCCAGTAACGATCATCTCGATCTGCCAGATGACGACCCTTGCTGCAGCGTTAGACAGGGCCCCCGCAATCACCGAGAACTCAAGCATCGTAAGCATGTCGGCGTGTCTCGAGCCGGCGCTGGACGCGAATGCGGCGGCCGACGCACACGCCTACCGACGCGTCCTCGAAGCGCCATGGAAACTCAGTGTCGCCCCAACGGAAATCTGCTACGACGCCGTCCTACGCGGGACCCGCTGGGAACGAGTCCGGATGTCCAGGAATCCCGTTGCGCAGATGATCTTGCGCGACTACCAGGAATGGTTCGACAACAACGGCGGGTGGGGCGCGGACATCTCGCTTTTCGACTACACGCCAGCCGATCGAAGTTCCTGGCTCTGGGATACGGTCGCGGTCGCCATGGCCTACGGATGTCCATTCATCGAAACTGAGACGTTGCTCCTGGAAATGACCGCCGATTCAATCGTCCGGCAGAGTGTCGACGGTTATGGTGTGGTTGTCGCTACCGGCTGGCTGGATCTCGGCGGCTTCCTCGATGATCTGCTGGACAGGGTTCTCGCCAGATCGTTCTGAAGAAGGGCGAGGCGCTCTTCGCGTCCGTCTCTAGCGCAGTGCTGATCGAAGATGGTCGCGGCGCCGGACAGTGGCAGGGACGATCGAGCGGCTTCTCGTTCCCGGTCGGAAGCGTGCGAGGGTCGAACGAGACGGCGGTTGATGTCAGGACGCTCTACATCACCAACCAGCGGGCCGTGTTTCAGGCTGCCAAGCAGACTAGGGAGTGTCTGCGTCGACAGGCTCATCGGCTTCCAGCACACCCTGACGGATCAGCGATCTTCTCCCCTCAAACCGGCAAAGGCCGACGCAGGTGTATTACGGGAACGCGATCACCGGTTGGCTCGACTTCCACCTCGACCAGGCGCTCACCCTATTAGGCACCGTTGACGCGCCGCTCAGCTCGAGGTGGACGTAGAGGCGATTACGCACGATCCGAACAGCTAGGCACTCCATTGGCGCCAACGCATCCGTCCGAACTAGAGGCAAAGGGCGCGCGCAAACCGCAGCTATGCAACAGTCGGACGCTCAGCCATGCTATTCCGATGGGCGCTTCTGCGACCTCTCTCCCGCTCACGTGGCCACAGCTTCGGCTCCTGCAGCTGATCTACGAACCGTTCCTTCAGTACGCGCAGCGGCCGATCTTCCAACGCGTGAACGCCATCGCGTTCCCCACCGTCGATGAGACCACATGAGCGTGGGGAGCTCGCGACGTAGGTTCCACGTCTCGATGCCCGAGAGCAAGATTGGGCCATTCGATCCGAGTGCCGCGATTTATTGGAACGGCCGTCATCATCTCTTCTACATCTTTACGGTCCCGGATAGTCGTTTCCGGAAAGGATTCGCGGCGCACTGGGGCCACGCCTCGAGCGAGGATCTGATCGAGTGGACGTTCCACGCGGCCGTTCTAGAGCCCGACGTCGGTGGCGCGGATGGACTCGGTACGTGCTGGACAGGCGACATCTTCGAGTTGAACGGGGTTCCGACGATCGTGTACGTGGGTGATCATGGACAGACCTGCCTGGCCATCCCCGAAGACGAAGATCTACTCCGTTGGCGAAAGCTCGCGGCGAACCCAGTGATACCTGCGCAACCTGTTGATGGCGCACGTCAGGAGGGCGATCATGCGCCGTTCATCTGGCGCGAAACTGACGTCTACTACTGCATCCGAGGCGGGCATGTCACACGAGAGGGTGACACCGCCTTTCTCTTCAAGTCGACCGAGGGGGTCGAGTGGGAATACCTTCATCCGCTCTATCGCTCGGAGAGGCGGTGGACGGAGACGTACGAGGACCTTGCATGCCCAAGCTTCTTTGAGCTCGGCGGCAGGCACGTCCTCATCGGCTTGAGCCATCTCCGTGGCTGCCACTACTACATCGGACGGTGGGAGGACGAGCGTTTTCATCCCGAGCAGCACGGTCGTCTGAACTGGCCAGGAGGCCACTACGGAGCGCCAAGGACTTACCTCTTGCCGGATGGGAGGAGGATCCTCTGGGCGTGGGCGGGGTTCGCTATCGACCACGTGTCGTATGAGGCTGGATACATGGCCATCCCTCGGGTTATGACCCTGTCGAGAGAAGGCACTCTCCAGCTGGCTCCGATCGCCGAGCTCAGGCGTATTCGCGGGATGGAACGGATCAGAGGTGCGTCACCTTTACCGGTGGACGAGTTCGTTGTGCTCCCGAACATGACCAGCTCGAGCTACGAGCTCGAAGTCACCGTCTCTCCTCAGAGCGCTTCCGCGATCGAGCTTCACGTTCTCTGTTCGTCGGATGGCGGCCAGTTCACCGCGATTCGGGTCGATCTCGCCGACCGCACGATCTCGATTGATGTTAGGCAATCGTCGGCGGACGTACCTGACGACCCATACCGGGCGGTTTGCACCGACCGGACCGCCGCTCGCTTCGACGTCGACTACACGATCACGGAAGACTTTGAGTCCTTCGACAACTCCGCGACTCTCGTCCAAGTCGCGCCGTTCCCGACCCGCCCCGGCGAAGAACTGAGCTTGCGCGTCTTCGTGGACCACGACGTCCTGGAAGTTTTCGCAAACGAGCGACAAGCGCTCTGCATGCAGATCTATCCCGATCGCGCCGACTGCGAGCGCATCCGCGTTCGCAGCCGTGGAGCGGATGCGCAACTCACCAGGTCAACTGGCTGGTCTTGTGAGTCGGGCCGAACGGCACCTCGTTGATGGGTGCTGAGCTTGCGCTCGAAGCTGACGCGAGCGAGCTGCCACTGGTCGGTGCATGGTCCGTCCTCAACCTGCTTCCCGGCTGAACTGGCGCGGCTAGTGCCCCCGGGCCGGATCGAACGGCCGCACACGGTTTAGGAAACCGTTGCTCTATCCACTGAGCTACGGGGGCGCGCGGGGAGTCTAGAGCGCCTTACGCGGCGGATTCGGACCTGTGCCTGCGGTGCAGGTCACGGCCGGTCACGTCGCCGCCGCACGCCGCGCACGTGTGCTTCAGGTCGAGCTCGGCGCCGCACTCGTGCAGCCACGTCGCGTGCGTGTGCTCACTCGTCCATTTGTCGCCCCACTCGGCGAGGCCGAGCAGGATCGGGCGCAGCTCGTCGCCGGCGTCCGTCAGCCGGTACTCGTACCGCGGCGGGTGGAGTTGGTACAGCTGCTTCTCGACGACGCCTTCGGACTCGAGACGCCGAAGACGACTGGTGAGGATGTCGCGCGGCGCGCCGGTGTTGCGCTGGATCGCGTCGAAGCGGTGGACGCCGAGGGACAGCTCGCGGATGACGAGCAGCGACCACTTCTCGCCGACCACCGCCAGGGAGGCGGCGATCGTGCAGGCCCGGGGGCCGGCTTGGGTCTCACTCATGTTCACCATTCTGCCACAGAGGGTTGACTTTTCCAACCCTCTAGGGTAGGTTTTTCCAACTGACCATGGAAACCCGCGCTCTCGACCTCCCTCACGGCCTCACGATCGTCGTCCGCCCGCTCGCGAACGGCGACGTTCCGACCGTGGCGGCGGTCTTCGAGCGGCTCGGCGCCGAGTCGCGCCGCCGGCGGTTCAACGCCGGCAAGCCGTGCCTCACGGTGGCCGATCTCGAGCAGCTGGCCCGCATCGACAGCCGCCATCACGCACTCGTCGCGCACGTCGCCGGGGATCCACTTCCCGTCGCGATCGCACAGCTCGTCCGTACCGGGCGCGACACGGCCGAGGTCGCGTTCGCGGTTGCAGACGAGCATCAGCACCGCGGCATCGGCTCCGCGCTGACGAGCATGCTGCTCGACGATGCGCGCGCGGCCGGCATCACCGAGATCAGCGCGCTCGCATCCGGCGACAACCCGGCTGCGCTCGCGCTGATCCGTCGTACGGCCTGCATCCTGGAGGTTCGCCTCGAGGGGCCCGAGCAGGCGATCCGCGCGGCTATCGCCTGACGCTCGATACATTCACCGCATGGACGTCCGGGCGATGCTCGACGGTGCCGGGGAGAGCGACCTCGACCTCTGGGCGCGCACGATCAACCCGCAGTTCGTGCGCGTGCTGCGCACGATCGGCTTCGATCGCCACTGGTCGCGTGCCGAGGGCGCGTACCTGTACGACACGGACGGCGCGCGCTACCTCGACCTGCTCGGCGGCTTCGGCATGTACAACGTCGGCCGCAACAACCGCGGCGTGCGCGCCGCGCTGATCGAAGCGCTCGAGCTGGATACGCCCGGCATGCTCGCGATGGGCGTCACGGCGCTTCCGGGACTGCTCGCCGATGCACTGCTCCAGCGGACGCCGCCACGTATCGAACGCTGCCTCTTCACCAACTCCGGCACGGAGGCGAACGAGGCCGCGTTCAAGCTCGGACGCGCCGCGACAAAGCGGCCGCGCGTCCTCTCAGCCGACCATGGCTTCCACGGGCTGACGCTCGGCGCGCTCAGCGCGAACGGCAATCCTGAGTTCACCGCGCGCTTCCAGCCGTTGCTGCCGGGCTTCGACCGCGTGCCCTTCGGTGACCTCGACGCGCTCGAGGCGCAGCTGAAGCAGGAGGACGTCGCCGTCTTCATCGTCGAGGCCGTCCAAGGGAAGGGAATCAACCTCCCGCCGACCGGCTACCTCGAAGGAGCGCAGGCGCTCTGCCGTCGCTACGGCACGCTCTTCTGCGTCGACGAGGTCATGACCGGCTTCGGCCGCACCGGGACGATGTTCGCGTTCGAGCACTGGGGCCTCGAGCCCGATCTCGTCACCGTCGCCAAGTCCCTCTCCGGCGGCTACGTGCCCGTCGGCGCGTTGCTCATGTCTCGCGCCGTGCACGAGTCCGTCTTCGACTCGATGCCGCACGCGATGTCGCACGGGTCGACGTTCGCGCCCAACGAGCTCGCGATGGTGGCGGGCCTCGCCATGTTGCACGAGCTCGAAGAGCACCATCTCGTCGAGCGCTCCGCGCAGCTCGGAGAGCGCTTGCTCGAGCGCACGCGCCCGCTCGTGGACGAGTTCGACGTCGTCCGCGACGTGCGCGGCATCGGTCTCATGTGGGCGATCGAGTTCGAGGGCGACGGCTTCGCCTACCGGATGCTCGAGCGCGCGCAACGCGGTCTGTTCGCGCAGCTCGTCGTCGTGCCGCTCTTCACCGACCATCGCATCCTCACGCAGGTCGCCGGCCACGACATGGCAGTCGTGCGCATCCTGCCGCCGTTTGTGCTCACGGACGACGACGTCGACGAGTTCGCCGACGCCCTGTACGAGACCGTGAAGCGCGCCCGGCGCATGCCGAGCTCACTGACGAAGTTCGCGCTGACCGCGGCCGGGATTCGCTAGAGGTCGAGGTGGCGCGCCTCGAAGCAGGCGCGCGCCCACCGCTGCGCCGCGCCGACGACGTCCATCGCGATGCTGTCGTCGACGGAGGCCATCTCGATCACGACCTGGTGCAGCGACGCCTCGACGTCGTTTCCGAACTCGTGCCGCTGCTCGGACACGATCTGGAATGACGGCGCGAACTCGCGCAGCGCGTGCGCGAGATCGTCGATCTCCGCGCGCGTCGCCTCGCGGCTGGTGAGCATCCCGAAGTTGACCCGCACGACGAGTGCGGGGGCCTGGTCGTGCTCGCGCACGCGGAAGGCGACTGCCGGCTCCATCAGGTTTCCCTTGGCTCCCATCTGAACTTCAACGCCGCAACGGCGACTCCGGCTACGCCCCAGGCTGCGAGCACGCCGATCGACGTCCCCTGCGACCAGAACGAGTGCTTGTGCAGATAGACGGCGTTCGACAGATCGACAAGGTACTTGAGCGGAAGCACATCGCCGATCGCGCGGAGGAAGTGCGGATAGTGATGGGTCGGACCGAAGGCCCCCGTCAGGAACGACATCGGCAGCACGATGAGGTTCACGACCGCGGAGGATCCTTCGCCGGACCGGATGAGGCCGCTGAGCCCGACGCCCATCGCAGCGAAGCAGACGGCGCCGAGCACGACGAGCAGGATGACCGAGCCGACTCGCGTCGGGAACGGCGTCCCGAACACGACGCGGCCGAGCAGGAACAGCGCCGCCGTCTCGGCCGCGAAGACGAGCAGCGTCGAGGTCAGCACGGAGCTGATGTAGACGACAGGCGAGAGCGGCGTCGCGCGCAGCCGCTTGAGGATCGCCTGCTCGCGGCGGAGGGTGAGCGTGATCGCGAGGCCGGCGAACGCGACCATCGCGCAGCCGTAGGCGAGCAGCGCAGCAAGCAACGCCTGCGACGCAGGCACGCCGTAGATGCGACCGGAGTACACCGATCCAAGGAGGACGAAGAGGAGCAGCGGGAAGATGAACGTGAAGACCGCCGCCTCGCGCGAGCGCCAGTAAACAAGCTGCTCGACGCGCAGTTGATGCAGGTACACCTTCATTCGGACTGCTCGTCCATGAGCGCGAGGTACACCTCTTCCAGCGTCGGCCTCCGCACCTCGAGCCGGTCGAGCTCCTCGCCGCGCGCGAGCGCCTCGGATGTCAGCCGGTGCAGTTCGCGCGTCGGTTCGCTCGTCCGGAGGAGCACTTCCTCGCCGGCACGGCGATAGCGAATCTCGACCTCCGACCCTCCGGTCGTCAGCTCGCGTGGCGTCCCGATGCGCACGATGCGGCCCTCGCGCATGACTGCGACACGGTCAGCGAGCTGCTCCGCCTCGTCGAGGTAGTGCGTCGTCAGCAGCACCGTCTTTCCGAGCGAGCGCAACGAGCGGATCATCTCCCACGCCGCGCGCCGCGCTGCCGGATCGAAACCGGTTGTGGGCTCGTCGAGAAAGACGAGATCGGGATCGCCGACGAGCGCGACACCGAGGTCGAGCCGCCGCTTCTGGCCGCCGGACAGCGTCTTCACGCGCGCGGCGCGCTTCTCCGTGAGACCGACGAGCTCGATGACCTCGTCCACGTCACGCGGCCGCGCGTAGTAGCCGGCGAACGCGGCGTGCGTCTCCCGGACGGTCAGATTCGGCCACAGCTGCGCCTGCTGGAGCACGACGCCGATCCGTTGGCGGAAATCGCGCCCGGGCCGTTGGGGGTCGCTCCCGAGTACCGACACCTCGCCGGCGTCGCGGTGGCGGTAGCCCTCGAGGATCTCTACCGTCGTCGTCTTGCCTGCGCCGTTCGGCCCGAGCAGGCCGAAGACCTCGCCCTCCTCGATGTCGAAGTCGACGCCGCGCACGGCCTCGAGCGGGCCGTACGCCTTGCGGAGCCCGCGCACCGAGATGGCCGTCACAGCTCGAGCTCGTACGAGCCGGCCGGCGGGAACCGGACCTCGACGCCTGCCAGCTCGAGCACCGCCTGGCCGCAGTCGGGCTGATGGCCGACGACGACCACGCTGTCACCGCGGCCGGCCGCGGCGTCGCGCACGTCGTCGGGCGAGGCGCCCGGTGCGAGCCGCTCGTCGACCTCCGGCTCGCCCAGGCCGAGCGCCGCAGCGGTCTCCCGCGCACGCAGCAGCGGGCTCGTGACGACGGCGTCGGGAGCGAAGCCCTCAGCGCGGAGCCGCTCTCCGAGTGCGCGCGCGTGCGCGCGTCCCTCGGCGGTCAGTTGACGCAACTCGTCCGGGTCTCCGGGAGCGGCCTCCGCGTGGCGGACGATGAGGAGTCGCATCGCAGCGCAACGATAGTCTGGCTCCGTGGGCCGCTACCGGTACGTCGTGTGCGACGTCTTCACCGACGTGCCGCTGGCGGGGAACCAGCTCGCCGTCTTCACGGACGCGCGCGAGATCCCCGAGGCGCAGCTGCAGAAGCTTGCGAAGGAGATGAACTTCTCCGAAACCGTCTTCGTCTACCCGCCGGAAGCCGATGGACACGTGAAGTTGCGCATCTTCACGCCGGCCACCGAGCTGCCCTTTGCCGGCCACCCGATTCTCGGGACGGCGTTCGTGCTCGCCGGGCCGCTGCAGCTCGTCGAGATCCGTCTCGAGACCGGCGCAGGCGTCGTGCCCGTGCGACTCAACCGCGAGGGCGCGCGCATCGTCTTCGGTTGGATGACGCAGCCGACGCCATCGTTCGAGCCGTTCCCGGATCGGAACGCACTGCTCGCCGTCCTCGGCGCCGAGGCGACGGATCTCCCAATCGAGCTCTACCGGCAGGGACCGGGTCACGTCATGGTCGAGCTGAACTCGCCGGAGGACGTGGCTGCGCTGCGTCCGAACATGGGCGCGCTCGCGGGGCTGCTGAGCGAAGGGACTGACTGCTTCGCGAGAGACGGAAACCGGTGGAAGTCGCGGGTGTTCGTCCCCGGCGCCGGCGTCGACGAGGATCCCGCGACCGGCTCGGCGGCGGGGCCGCTGGCTCTCCATCTGGCTCGTCACGGCCGCATCGCTTTCGGCGAGGAGATCGAGATCTCTCAGGGCGCCGAGATCCGGCGGCCGTCGACGCTGTACGCCGTTGCGCACTCGCCCGAGCGCCTAGAGGTCGGCGGCTCCGCCGTCATCGTCGCGCGCGGCGAATTCCAGGTCTGAGCTAGTCAATCCAGGCGACGCCGACCACATCGGGCAGCTCGAGCTCGAGCGACCGCCAGAACACGCCTCCGTTCATCGAGATGTAGAGGCGGTTCCGACCTGCGAAGAGCATCCGGTCAGGGTCGTCCTCCGCGACTGCGATCGCGAAGCCCGAGGGCAGCCCGCCCCCGGCCTCGCGCCACGTCGCGCCGGCGTCGTTCGAGATGGCGAGCGGCGGCCTCCGGTCGACGACCGCGACGACCGTCGCTCCGGCGCCAGCGGTGGCGACGACACGCGGCAGGTCGACGCGCGGCGCCTCGACGGCGGGAAGCTCCGTCCCAGGACCGAGCACCGCCTCCTCCTCGACGTCGACGAGCAGCACGCCGTCGACCGTCTCGACCGCGGCGATCACCGCAGCAACTCCGAGACGAGCGCCGTCGCGCGGCGCGCGGCGTCCACCGGCTCCGCGCCCTCGGATCGCGCGACGAGGTACGCAGCGCCGAACATGTCGCCCGCGCCCGTCGGGTCGCGGTCGACCGGCTCCACCTCGACGAGCACGCCGTTCACGGTCGCGCCGCGGGAGCCATGCGTGACGATCACTTCGGGCACGTCGACCTCGCCGGCAGCCACGGCTTCCTCGTCTGCGAGCTTCAGCATCTCGACATGTCGCAACTGTGCGTGCTTGAAGTCGCCGTCGAGCCGCAGCGGACCGGCCTCCGGCACACGCACGAGACCGTGCGCGTCGAGCAGCACGTGCCGGCCCTCGGCCACCCAGCCGACGTCGATCTCGCCGCGAAGGAGCGGTGCGACGTACACCCAGTCGATCCCGTCCAGGCGGAGCTCGTCCTCGTGCCAGGGATCGCCGACCGCGTCGATCGCCATCGTGCGCGCCCCGTCCTCGGTGTAGGAGAACGAGAACGCGGTCGTCTCCTTGCCCACGACGAGATCGAACGGCAGGTCGAGCGTCTCCAGGCTGCGCCTGTAGTCGACCGCTTCCCGCTCGCCGCACTTGGCGACGAGGCGTGCATCGACGCCGAGCGCACGCAACGCGCGCGCCGCGTGCCAGGGCGGGCCGCCGATGCGCGGCGGCGCCCCGGCGATCACGTCACGCGAGAGCTGTCCAACGACGGCGAGCGACACCGGAGACCGACTTGAGGAGAAGTGTCAGGACGAATGCTGCGGCGAAGCTCGGGAGCGACGCGGTGAAGCTGACGCTCTGCGGATGTGTATGCGCGACGAGGTGCGTCCACCACGCCGGCCCGACGGGCGAGAGCCACTGGTAGAGGCCGAAGCCGACGAGCCACGACACGAGCGCCGCGGGCCGCCACTCGGTGTCGTTGAAGACGTGCTCCGGCGTGTAGTGCGCACGCTCGGTGAGCCAGTCGGCGACGAGCACGCCGAACAGCGGCACGAAGAAGGAACCGAGGAGGTAGAGGAAGTTCTGGTAGTTGCCGAGATTGAGCGCGAGCGCGAGCCCCGTCGCGAGCGCGGACACGAGAGTAATGAGCAGCCGCTGGGACACGCGTGGCAGGAAGTTCTGCAGCGAGACGGCGGTGGAGTAGATGTCGGCGAACGCCTTCTCGCTCTCGTCGATGGTGATCGCAGCGAGCGCGACGAATGCGATGCCGCCTGACGCAGCCACTGCCGCCGGAAGCGCCTGCGCATCGGAGACGCCGCGCGCGAGCACGATGAGGACTCCGAGCCCGATGCACCAGATGGTCGGGACCAAGTAGCCGAACCCTGCGCCGAAGGCCGCGCCCCGGCGCGTGCGCGCGAACCGCGTGTAGTCGGCTGCGAGCGGCGTCCAGGACACGACGCTGCCGATGACGAGGTCGACCGCCTGCCCGAACGAGGGGAATCCGCCCTTGCCCGGAGCCGCCCAGAACGCATGCAGGTGCGACTTCGAGATCGCCCAGTACGTGAGGTACGCCATCGAGAAGAGCAGCGCCCATGAGGCGAACTTCCGGAGGTAGCGGCGGACGAAGCCGATCGGCCCGAGCATGCCGAGCCCCCAGCTGAGCACGCCGAACACGAGCGTCCAGAACCAGCGTCCCTGCCAGTGCACGAGGTGCTGCGAGAGCGCCCCCGCGGCGGTCGCGATGATGATCAGCTCGAACGTCGACCAGCCGACGTTCTGCGCCACGTTGAGGCCCGTCGGCAGGTAGGAGCCGCTGCGGCCGAGCGGCGCGCGCAGCAGCACCATCCCCGGGACGCGCGCGTCGGCGCCGATGAACGCTGCGATGCCGAGAAGCAGGTTCCCGACGGCGGCGCCGACAAGGATGGCGAGGAGCGCGTCGCGCAGCGAGAGCGCCGGCACGAGCAGCGCGCCGATGACGATGACGAGCAGCGAGACGGAGAGGTTGCCCCACAGGAGTGTGGAGTCGAAACCGCTGAGGACGTGCAGCCGCTCAGGCACCGGGTCGACGCCCCAGCTCGGTGTCGTGTCGCGCATCGGCGGAAGGCTACGCACTCGTTGAAGCGGCGGCTTTCCGGTGCGATGAGGTGCGGTTCGGTGGGTCTACGCGCGGACGCGCGCTGTGAGACGTGTCCAGGTCGCGCCGCGCCCCTTTTCGTCTGAGACGATCAGCCCTTCGTGTCGCATCGCGGCGAGGACGAGCCTGATCGTCTTGTCACTGATGCCGGGGAGGGCATGGCGAAGCACGTCGACGCTGAACGTCCGCGGTGCGTAGTCGAGGACGTGGATGCGTACGCGCTCCTGTTTGGTCAGCTTCTTCTGGCCGTGCCGCTCGCTCGCTACTCGGCGCTCGAAGGCGGCGTAGGCGTCAGCGAGCGTTTCGATCAGGTAGGTCACCCAGGGCCAGACGGTGTGGTTCCCCTCGTGCCATCCGCGCTGCGACTGGTAGAGGACGTTGTAGTACGTGTTCTTCGTCTCGAAGAAGTGCTGCTCGATGCTGACGTAGCGGGGGATGCCATAGCCGCGCTCCAGGAGCGTCTGAGTCGTGAGGATGCGGGCGACTCGCCCGTTGCCGTCAGCGACCGGGTGGATAGAGAGGAAGTCGAGAATGAGAGCCCCGATCAGGACGACGGGGTGGGCGAGCTCCCGGGCGAGGGCGTCGTTGTACCGTGCGACGAGCTCGGTCAGGAGGAACTCCGTTTGCTGCCAGGGCGGTGGCTCGAACAGGACGCTTGCGATCCCCCGTTCGTCGCGGCTGACGATCTTGTTGTCGTCTTGCTTCAGGTAACCCCCGCGCGCGTCCGTGTGGCGGAAGAGATCGCGGTGAACACCCAGGATCAGCGGGACGCTCATCGGCTCGGGCGGATCAGTGCGCACGATCGACTCGACGGCGTCGCGGTACCCGGCGAATTCCTGCTCGTTGCGGTCGCGGAAGCGAACTGGCTGCTCGGCGTCGATGAGTTTGCCCGCGCGTGCAGGGTCGACCGTGATGCCCTCGATCGCGCTGGACGCGCTGATGGACTCGATGCGGGTCTGGCTGGCGAGCGACCGCAACAGCTCGGGGACCTGGTCGAGGTAGAGCTCCTCGCGACCGCGGCCGATGTCAACCCGTGCGAGAACGGCTCCCAGCCGTGGAGGCTGAGTCGCAAACGTCCGCTCAGTGTCGACGAAGCTCTTCATCTACCCAAGCGTAGCAAATAACTACCCAAGACAAAACACATTTTAGGTAGTTTAGCTTTTTGGTTGGGTAGATTCGGTGCAGTGGTGGTAACTACCCAAGCCGAGCGAGGAAATGGGTAATTTGGCTTGTGGCTTAGGTAGATGACGCTGAGGACTCCGCCACTCCACACGGCCCGCGGAACGTCCCAGATCCCCCGACTCGGCCCGCTTAGGCATACCCCTCTTCGAAGAAGCGGCCCTCGTGCGCTATCGCCTGCTCGCGCGTCAGGCCGGCGCCCGAGTGCGGCGTCGCGCCGATCGCATCCGCGAAGCGCGTGATCAGCTCGAACCCGGCCTGCACGTCCGCGGCGTCGCGCAGCGCCTGGCGTGAGACGCCGGCCGCGATCGCGCGCACGGGATCGAGCGTCGCGAGGAAATGGAGCGTTCCGCGGAGCCGCTCGTCGATCGGCGCGGTCTCGTATTCGTCGAGGATCGCGTCGACGAGCTCCGTGCTTCCGAAGGCGTACGACGCGACCGCGCCGTGGGCCTCGAGTCAGAAGGGACACTGGTTCAGCTTGGAGACGAACGCGGCGAAGAGTTCCCGCTCCGCTTCGCTCCAGTCCGATGGGCCTTTCATCGTCTCCTGGAAGTACGCGGAGATCGGCTCGCCGAACAGCTCGGGCCGATAGCGCAGCGCGAGGGAAATGTCGGAGACGTAGCCGTCGCGCGCCTGCAGCTCCTCGATGCGCGCCGCCATCTCCGGCGCGTGCTTCAGCTCAATGCGCATCGATCGCCTCGTATGCCCGTCGCCGCTTCTCGTCCGCCACCGCGAACGCGACCGGGAGCACTGTCTCGTAGAGCGCGTCCGCGTCGAGCCCGGCGACGTCCGCGTCCGTGATCCGCCATGCCTGCTCGCGCACCTTCTCGAGCAACGGCGTCAGCTCGCCGGCAGGCCCGACGGCCTCGCCGACGCGGCGCCACAGCTCGTCAGTCCGCGAGGAGCCGGCGGAGGACGAACTGGAGGATGCCGCCATGGCGCAAGTATTCACGCTCGCGCGGCGTGTCCAGCCGGACGCGCGCACGGAACTCCTTGTCGTCCGCGCGCACCGTCACCTCGTCCGCCTCGCCGTTCTCGATCCCGACGATGGAGAACTCCTCGCGCCCGGTGAGGCCGAGCGACTCGCCGTTCTCTCCGTCCCTGAACTGCAGCGGGAGGACTCCCATCATGAGGAGGTTCGAGCGATGGATGCGTTCGTACGACTCCGCGATCGCGGCCCGCACGCCGAGCAGGTTCGGCCCCTTCGCGGCCCAGTCACGCGACGAGCCGGATCCGTACTCCTTGCCTGCGAGCACGATCGTCGGGACTCCCTCCTCGCGGTAGCGCATCGCCGCGTCGTAGATCGTCATCTCCTCGCCGTCGGGCAGGTGCGCCGTCCACGTTCCTTCGCTGCCCTCGACGAGCTGATTCCGGAGCCGGACGTTCGCGAACGTCCCGCGCACCATCACCTCGTGGTTCCCGCGCCGTGAGCCGTAGGAGTTGAAGTCGCGCCGCTCGACGCCGTGCTCGGTCAGGTACGCCCCGGCGGGCGAGTCGGGACGGATCGCGCCGGCGGGGGAGATGTGGTCGGTCGTGACCGAGTCGCCGAGCATGACGAGGCAGCGTGCGCCGTGCACGTCCTCGACAGGCATCGGCGCCGCGGGCATCCCGTCGAAGTACGGCGGCAGGCGCACGTACGTCGAGTCGGGGTCCCAGTCGTAGAGAGCGCCGTCGGGAATCTCCAGCGCGCGCCACCGGTCGTCGCCGGTGTAGACGTCCGCGTACGTGCGCGTGAACATCTCGCCGTCGACCGATCCGGCGATGGCAGCGTCGATCTCCGCCCGGCTCGGCCAGAGGTCGCGCAGATACACGTCGCCCTCGATCGGCTCGTTGACGAGGTCGATGTCCATGCGTCCCGCGAGCGCGTACGCGACGACGAGCGGCGGCGACGCGAGATAGTTCGCCTTCACCTCGCCGTGGATCCGCGCCTCGAAGTTGCGGTTCCCGGACAACACAGCGCAGACGACGAGGTCGCCTTCGCTCACCGCCGCAGAGATCTCGTCCGGCAGCGGCCCGGAGTTGCCGATGCACGTCGTGCAGCCGTAGCCGACGGTGTTGAAGCCGAGCTCGTCCAGGTACTTGTCGAGGCCGGCGCGCTCGTAGTACTCGGTGACGACCTTCGACCCCGGGGCGAGCGACGACTTCACCCACGGCTTGCGCGTCAACCCACGCTCGACCGCCTTCTTCGCGAGCAGGCCGGCGGCGAGCATGACGGAGGGATTGGACGTGTTCGTGCACGACGTGATGGCGGCGATCACGACCGACCCGTGCTCGAGCGCATAGTCCTCGCCGGCGACCGGAACGCGCTTCTTCTCCACCGTCGCAGTCGCCGTTGGGACGGGATCGCTCGCGTCGGCGCCGTCGTAGGTCGGCGGATCGCTCGCCGGGAACGAGTCCGCCATCTCCTTGTCGTACGAGCCGTTGCTGTAGTCGACCCCGAAGGTACCGAGCGATTCGATGAAGGCGTCCTTCGCGTTCGCGAGCGGCACGCGGTCCTGCGGACGCCGCGGGCCTGCGAGCGAGGGCTCGACGTCGTCGAGGTCGAGCTCGACCACCTGCGAGTACTCGGGATGCTCGTGCGGTTCGTGCCAGAGCATGTTCTCCTTGCAGTACGCCTCGACGAGCGCGACGCGCCATTCCGGGCGGCCTGTGAGGCGCATGTACTCGAGCGTCACGTCGTCGACGGGGAAGAAGCCGCACGTTGCGCCGTACTCGGGGCTCATGTTCCCGAGCGTCGCGCGGTCCGCGAGCGCGAGCGACGGTACGCCTGGGCCGAAGTACTCGACGAGCTTCCCGACGACGCCGGTACTGCGCAGCATCTGCGTCACGGTCAGGACGAGGTCCGTTGCCGTCGCGCCGTCACGGAGCGCGCCGTTGAGGCGGAAGCCGACCACCTGCGGGACGAGCATCGACAGCGCCTCACCGAGCATCGCCGCCTCCGCCTCGATCCCGCCGACGCCCCACCCGAGCACGCCGAGCCCGTTGACCATCGTCGTGTGCGAGTCCGTTCCGACGAGTGTGTCGGGAAATGCAACGCCGTCGCGCGTCTCCACGACGCGGGCGAGGTACTCGAGGTTGACCTGGTGACAGATTCCCGTGTTCGGCGGGACGACCTTCAGTGTGTCGAACGCCTGCTGGCCCCAGCGCAGGAATGCGTACCGCTCGCGGTTGCGCTCGAACTCGAGCTCGACGTTGCGTCCCATCGCCAGGCGCGAGGCAAACGCGTCCACCTGCACGGAGTGGTCGATGACGAGCTCGGCCGGGATGAGCGGATTGATTTTCGCCGGGTCGCCGCCCTGGTCGCGCATCGCGTCGCGCATCGCGGCAAGGTCGACGATCGCAGGAACGCCGGTGAAGTCCTGCAGGAGGACGCGCGCGGGCATGAACGAGATCTCGTGCGCGGGCTCGGCGCCTGCGACCCAGTCGAGGATCGGCCCGGGATCGCTGCCGTTTCGCAGCACGTTCTCGAGCAGGATCCGGAGGGTGTACGGAAGGCGGGCGGCCTTCGCGTCGAGGCGGTGGATCTCATAGGTGCGATCGCCGACGCTGAGTGTTGCCACACCCCGATTCAAGCAGAGGGCGGCCGCCGCTCGGCGGCCGCCCTCCGAGCACTGCTAGCCGAGGACGGCCAGATAGAACGAATGGTCAGCCAACGCCGTATTGGCGCCGTTGTACGTCTGGACGATCACGTGGCTCGTGTCGTTGCCGGTCGTGCACGTCTCGCCGGTGGCGGTTCCGCCGCACGGCCCTGCGATGACGTCACCACGGGGGGCGTTGTCGTTCGCGACCCCGGGGCTCGCCACGATGAGCTTCGTGTCCACCGCGGCCCCGAAGTTGACGATGTACGTGCCGGTCGTGTGCGTCGTGATGGAGAGCCCGCCCGACTGCGCGGCGATCGACCCGTTCGGGTTGACGAGGATCCACTGGGACGCCGCCGCCGATCCGCCGGCGCCGGCCGGGCCGGCGGGACCCGCGGGGCCAGCGGGGCCGGCGGGGCCTGCGGGGCCAACAGGGCCGCGCGGGAGCTGCCCCGCCTTGAAGTCCTTCGCGAGGAGCGAATGGTCCTTCACCTGGACTGTGGTGACGCTGTTGCGGGGGAGGGCCGTCGCGGCGGCGTAGCTCACGCCGCCGAGAGCCAGGAACAGCGCGGCCCCAGCGAGCACCGTCCCGGGACTGATTCGGATCTTACGTAGGTGTCTCATGGAGGAGCGGTACCCGCGGATCGATCTTCCGAAAACGACCCCAGACCGCGTACCCTGTAGGCATGCCGGTTGTCGCGCTCGCACTTGCCGCCGCCGCTCTCGCCTCGCAGCCGAATCCGGCCAAGCTCATCATCAAGCCGAGTGCGGTCGGCTCCGGCTACGCGGTAGCGATTGCTCCGGGTGGACTCGGGGCGAAACAGCGCACGCTCGACCTCTGTGGCACGACGAACTATCCGAGCGAAGCACTGCGCACCGCCAGGATCCAGGTCAACTACGGGAAGCCGAACGCAAAGCTCGCGCTCTCCAACGAGGTGGTCGTCTACAAGGATGCCGGCGCCGCGCAGGCGATGCGCGAGGTCGCACGGCATGCGGCGAATTGCCCCGCCAAGCCGATCGCGTTCGAGGGCCAGCCGCCGCTCCGCTACAAGATCACGCGAATCGCCGATTCGAACCTGCTCAGTGGCTCGCTCGCTTTCCGGATAGACGTGTCCGGAAGGGTCAAAGGAAAGCCTGTGCACGCCATTCGGTTCGCCATCTACCAGCGCCACGGCAACGTGCTCTCAGGCGTCTACAGCTATGCGCTTGGCGGTGTCTCCGGTGCGGCGCAGGAGAAATTCGCACTCCACGCCGCGGAGGCGAGCGCGAAGGTGCTGAGCCCGTCGCAGCGGCCTCCCCGCTTAACGCAGGCTTAACGCGGCACAACCGGCACGCAACGCGCGCCTTGGTAGACAGGATGCGTGCGGAATCGCGTGCGCACGCTCGGGATGCTGGCCGCGGCAGGAGCCGTCGGCGCTGCCGTCACGCTCGGCGCCGCAGCCGCGTCGGGAGCGCTCGGCCGCTCGACCACGACCGTCCGCGAGATCGCCGCACCGGCGGTCGCATCCGAGCCGGAGGCCGCCTCGTTCGCGCACACGACGTCGCCGCTGACGATCCACGACATCTACGTCCGCGACGCGCCGGGCGTCGTGCAGGTGACGGCGACGAGTCGAGTCACCACGCAGCCGGATCCGTTCCTCGATCCATTCGGCTTCGGCGGCGCAACGACGCAGACGCAAGAGGTGCTCGGCTCCGGCTTCGTCCTCGACAAGGCCGGTCACATCGTCACCAACTACCACGTCGTGCAAGGAGCGAGCCGCGTCGAGGTCAGCTTCTCCAACCAGGAGCGGCTGCCGGCGCGCGTGATCGGCCGCGACCCCTCCACCGATCTCGCCGTCTTGCAGGTGCACGTGAGCTCGCGCGCGCTGACGCCGCTGACGCTCGGCGACTCCGACCTCGTCCGTGTGGGCGACTCGGTGGTCGCCATCGGCAACCCGCTCGGCGAAGACCGGTCGATCACGTCGGGCATCGTCAGCGCGCTCGAGCGGCGCATCTACGCGCCGAACGGCGCTCCGATCGACCACGCCATCCAGACCGATGCAGCGCTCAATCACGGCAACTCCGGCGGGCCGCTGCTGGACGCGAACGGTCAGGTGATCGGCGTCACGTCGCAGATCCAGACCTCCGGCACGAGCGACGGCAACATCGGCATCGGCTTCGCCATCCCGGTGAACACCGTCCAGTCCGTCGTGGCGCAGCTGATCGCGAGCGGCCACGTCGTGCACCCGTTCGTCGGCGTGCAGGCGCGTGCGATCACGCCGGCGGTCGCGAAGCTCTTCCGCCTCCCGGTCAGCCACGGGCTGCTCGTCAGCAGCGTGTGCAAGGACACCGGCGCGGCGAAGGCCGGCCTGCACGGCGCGACGCAGCAAGTGACCGTCGCCGGCGACACGTGGCCGCTCGGCGGCGACATCATCGTCCAGGCCGACGGCTCCGCCGTCGGATCCGTCGACATGCTGCGGCAGATCGTCTCGCAGAAGAAGCCCGGCGAGTCGGTGCAGCTCGAGGTCGTCCGCGGCGACAAGCACATGACCTTGAACGTGAAGCTCGGGCGGCAGCCGCTCACCCCGCGATGCTGACCGCCCTTCAGTCCGGCCCCGCACCCCTGGGGGCCGGCTCCCGCAACGGTCGCAGGCCAGCGCGACCGACGGGAGCATGAGACGGGGGCCCCGACCGCCTGCCCGGGGCCCCCGACTCAAAACCAGTCGCGGAACTTGCGTTCCGCGACTGATCGAGGTTCCCGCTTCGCGGGAGCGGACGCGGGCCGAGCCCGCGTCCTCTTACCGGTCTGAGCGACGCTTTAGGTCTGCGCGCACGGTCGCGCCCGCGGCGGGACCGCACGCTTCGTTCGGACTCCGCTAACGCTTTGCGTTAGCTCCGTCCCCGGATGGTCGCGCTTGACGGGCGCTTGCAGACCGGCGCTACCCTTCGTTGCTGTGGAGCGGGAGGAGGTGCGGCATGGCCGCATTCACATTGCCGACGAGATCGAGCCGCTTCAGGACGAGGAGCTCTGGACCGGCGAAGAGGACGGCGACCATGCGGGTTGGTACTGCGTGCGCACGAATCCGTTCCCGTGTCCTGCGCCCGGCTGCTCCTACATCGCGGAGTTCATGACCGCCGCGCACCTCGTGCTCGTCTGGCAGGAGCGCGATGACCCGAATCTGTTGCGCCATGCAGGCCGCGCGAAGGAGGTCGGGCGCAACCCGCGCGTCGTCAACTACGAGTCCGCGTTCGGGCCGAGCGCGTCGTACTACGCGTGGGAAGCTGCAGGTCGCCCGGTGCACGGCATCCGCAAGTAGCTGCGCGTGATCGAGTCACACTTCGGCGAGTCGGCGCCGCAGAGCGTCGGCATCGAGGAGGAGCTCATGATCCTCGACGCCGAGACGCTGGAGCCGGCCGATGCCGTCTCTCTGTTCGTCGGGGACGCGCCCGGCGGACGGCTGAAGACCGAGCTTCATGCTTCCGTCGTCGAGCTCAACACCGGCGTCTGCGCCGATGTCGCAGAGGCGATCGATGCCTTGGACTCGCTGCGCAGGGCGGCCGCTCGTATCGCGGCCGAAAACGACCTCGCGATCGCAGCCGCCGGTGCGCATCCGACGGCGACCTTCGAGTCGCTTCCCGTCATCCAGGAGGAGCGGTATCTCACGATGTTGCGCGAGGTCGGCTACGCGGCCCGCCGGCAGGGCGTGAACGGCCTGCACGTGCACGTCGGTGTCGGGAGCGCGGACGCCTGCTACGAGCGGCTCGAGGCGGTCCTGCCGTGGCTCCCTGCCGTGCTCGCGCTGTCGGCGAACTCGCCGTTCCTCGAAGGCGTGGCGACCGGGATGCTGTCGAACCGTGCACTCGTGCTCGCAGAGCTCCCGCGCGGCGGTGCACCGCCAGAGTTCGGCTCGTACGCGGCATGGGAGGCGTGGGCGGAGCGACTCGTCGCACTCGGCGTGATGGAGGACTACACGCGCATCTGGTGGGACGTGCGGCCGCACCCCCGCTTCGGCACGCTCGAAGTGCGGATCGCCGACCAGCCGACCACGCTCGAGCGGACCAAGCTCGTTGCCGAGCTCATCGCTTCGCTCGTCGCGTCCGCACCGGCACGCGACCCTGTTCCGCGCGGTGACTATCTGCAGAACCGTTGGGCCGCGGCTCGCTTCGGCCTCGATGCAGAGCTCATCCATCCCGACGGAGACCGGATGATCGGCGCCCGCGCGCTCGCAGCGGAACTGCTCGGCGCCGAGCCGCCCGAGCCCGAGGCGCTCCGCCAGCTCGGGATCAGCACCGAGCACGTCACGCTGGACATCGTGGCCCGGACGATAGGCTGATCGCATGGCAACGCAGACCGAGACACTCCAGGTGACCGGCATTCGCTGCGAGCGTTGTGTCGCTCGCCTCGCGACTGCTCTCACGGGGCACACCGGGCTCGAGGCGGCGAACGCGAACCTCATGGGCCAGGTCACGCTCTCGTGGGACGACGAGCAGACGAGCCGCGAGGATCTCCTCTCGGCGCTCGGCAAAGCCGGTTTCCGGGAATCGGCCGCCGCCGCTGCTCGTTAGCACGTGAATGAGCACTGGTAGGGTGGCCGCGATGGCTGAGGCACCTCCCGACGCGACTCGGCTCGCCGCGGAGGCACGCGACCGGGTCCGCTTCGAAGAAGAGGCGCTCGCGCTCTCGGATCAGGTCTATCGCGTTGCGCGGAACCTCGCCCGGTCGCGCGAGGAAGCGGACGATCTCGTCCAGGAGACGTACGCACGCGCGTTCCGAAGCTGGCGTTCGTACCAGCCCGGCACGAACCTGCGCGCGTGGCTGCTGCGCATCCTCACGAACTTGAACATCGATCGGGGACGCCGCGCGCAGCGCACACCCCCGACGCAGGGCTTGGAGGCGAACGACTACTACCTCTACGACCGGCTGACCGAGTCCGACGGCGGGCCGAGCGATGAAGAGCGCGTGGTCGAACGGCTCTCGCAGGACGACATCGTCGAAGCGCTCGCGTCAGTGCCCCATGACTTCCGCGACGTGATCGTGCTGGTCGACATCGGCGACTTCAGCTACCAGGACGCGGCGCAGATCCTCGACATCCCGATCGGGACGGTGATGTCGCGGCTGCACCGAGGACGCCGCATCCTGAAGCGCGAGCTCGCCGAATATGTGCAGGAGGAGGATTCATGATGGGCCACGACGACCCGTGTGCGCACTGCGAAGAAATGATGCAGCCGTACCTCGATCACACGCTCAGTGACGAGGAGATGCACGAGGCGGAACATCATCTCGACGAGTGCGAATGGTGTCGCAAGCGCTACCGCTTCGAGCAGAGCCTCCGCGTCTACGTCCGCACGGCCGTGAGTGAGCCGATGCCGGCGGAGCTCAAGCAGAAGCTCGCGGCGCTGCGCATTCCGCTGAACTAGTTCAGAAGCTGCTTCGCGTTGCGCGGCTGCGGCGTTTCCCCGCGCGCGAGTTGTCCTTCGACGGAGGCGAGCACCTGTCCGCGCAACTCCGGCGTCGTCGACCACCGATGCGTGATCGGGTATGGCGCCCAGCTCGAGGCCTCGATCGTCCAATCGCTCGAGCGCGGGGCGAACAGTCGCCTGACGCGACGAAATCGGCCCGGCGAGGCAGGGGCGCGCTTCCGGTACGCGTAGATTTCCCACTCGCGCCCGTCCGGGCCTGCGGTCCGCGCCTTCGGCCTAAAGCTGCTCATCGACGTCGCCGGGCGCTGTCAGGTCGTCGCAGACGACGAGTCGTGCCGGAAGCGAGCGTGCGCCTTCGTCGGGCACGAGCGGCCACGCCGCGCGTGCGAGCACGACGGGATGAAGTCGCACACCGCCGTACGACGCGGCGACGACGTCCCCACCCTCCGTTCGCCAGGACTCGACGACACGCTCGATCGCACGCGGATCGAGCTCGGGCCCGTCGGCGAGGACGACGACGGCGGCCTCGACGTCCGCGGGAAGTGCGGCGAGCCCGCAGCGGAGCGACGCTCCTTGTCCCAGCTCCCACTCGGGACAGCGAATCGTGCGCGCGTCCGCCTCCAGCTCGTGGGCGCCGGTCACGACGACGACGTCGTCGACCGCGGCGCTCGCGCGCAGCGCGGCGAGCACGCGCGGAAGAAGCACTTTCTGCTTCGGCGGCGCCGTGCCATAGCGCGCCGACGCGCCGGCGGCGAGGACGACCGCGTCGATCAGTTGCAGCCGGCGAGGGCCGACCAGCGGGCCTCGACGTTGGCGACGTAGCGCATGCTGATGGGGCCGAGGATGTCGTGGTTCGCATCGATCCTCGTCGGCCCGGCGTTGTAGGCGGCCAGGGCGAGATCCGTCCGGTTGTAGCGGTCGAGCAGGAGCCGCAGGTAGCGCGCACCGGCAAGGACGTTCGTGGTCGGATCGTTCACGTTGAGTTTCAGCGACGCGCCGGTGGCCGGCATCACTTGGAGCAACCCGCGCGCGTCCTGTGTCGACACCGCGGTGGAGACGAAGCGTGACTCGACCTGCGCAACGGCGACGAGCATGGAGAGCTGGAAGCCGGTGTCGTTGGCCGCGCTCGTGAAGGCGGGCCGGAACTGCGACGGGATCGGGCAGCGGTTTGACGCGAGCCGCCCTGTCGCCGGGAGCGCCGGCAGATGCGGGACGAGCAACGTCGCGGCCCGGTCACTACGCGCGCCTGCAGCCACCGCCACGGAGCACGCCGCTGCAGCCACGCCGAGCAGGATCAACAGTCTCGTCCGCATTGTGGGCCGCGGACCTTATCGCGAAGGGAACGGAGGCGCCAATGAATGGCGCCTCCTCGTATCGGCGTCGCAAGCGAGCGCCTTCAGGCGATCTCTGCAAGCGCCCGCCGAACGAGCGCCTGGGCTACTTCGACCTTCCACGCCGTCCGCGGAAGCGGCGTCGCCCCGTCCACGTCCTCTGGCCCGGCCAGGAGCCAGGGAATGGGCGCGACGCCTGCGAGCGCGATGCGCGTCCCGCCCCCGGTGCGGGCGGCGGCGACGCCCACCTGCGGGAAGGCCCAACGCTTCCGGTCCATCGCCTTCAGGTAGACGCTCGCCTCCGCCGGAGGGAGCTCGACGTCGAGGATCACCTCGCCCGGCTCGAGCGTCGTCGTTCGCCGGTCGGCCTCGTCGGGCAGCCGGTACAGCTCCGCGAGCCCGAGTTCCCGGCGGCTCGTCCGCAGGCGCGCGTCGAGGGCGAGCAGCGCTGCAGCGACGTCGGACGGATGCGCCGAGGCACAGAAGTCGTTCGCGAAGATCGCGTGCTCGCGATGCTCGCCCTCGGCCGCGTGGCAGCGGTCGCCGCCGTGCAGCCGGCACGGGTACTTCAGCCGCCAGTACCAGCAGCGCGTGGACTGGAGGAGGTTCCCGCCCAGCGAGCCCATGTTCCGGAGCTGCGGCGAAGCCGCCAGCCTGCAGGCCTCGCGGAGCGCTCCCGGGATGTGCGGGCTCGCCTCCAGCTCGGCGAGCGTCGTCCCCGCACCGATGCGGCCGCCGTCGATCCCCGCCGGCACGATTTCGCGAACGTCGACGAGCGTCTCCGCGTGCAGGATCCCGTCCCGCAGCAGCGGCACCACTTCGGTGCCGCCGTGGACGAAGAGCCCGCCGTCGACCTCGGCGAGGCTAGACGGCTGCAGGAGCTCCACGCCGCTCTTTCGCTTCACGCAGGGCTCGCAGTATCTCTTCGCGCGAGATGGGCAGCTCGTGGACGTCCGCGCCGGTCGCGTCGCGGATCGCGTTCGCGATGGCGGCGGCGATCGGCACGATCGGCGGCTCGCCGAGCCCCTTCGATCCGAGGTTCGTCAGATGCTCGTCGGGCTCGTCGATGAACTCGCAGACGATCTCGGGCACGTCGGCGATCGTCGGCATGCGGTACGCGTCGAGCGTCGTCGTCAAGATCCGTCCCGTTTCGTGATCCATCAGCCGCGCCTCGGAGAGCGTGTGGCCGATGCCCTGGATGACCCCGCCCTCCACCTGGCTCTCCGCCCCGAGCGGGTTGATGATGCGCCCGACGTCGTGGATCGCAGCGACACGCTCGACGCGCACCTCGCCCGTCTCCACGTCCACCGCCGCCTCGACGACGTGGACGCCGAACGTGAGCACGCTCATTCCGGTCGGATTCGGGCCGCGCGCGCCCTTGCCGAGGATCTGCGCATTCCCGAGCATCTCGAGGAACTCGTCCAGCGTCACCGACAGGTTGCCGTCCGCCGACACGATGCGGCCGTCGCGGATGTCGAGAATCCGCTCCTCGAGCTCGTACCGCTGCGCCGCGATCTCGAGCACCTGCCGCTTCGCGTCTGCAGCGGCTGCGCGAACGGCAGGCCCCATCGACGGCGTCGTGGACGAGCCGGCGGACAGCGTCGCGTACGGCCCGCGCGAGGTATCGCCGACCATCACTTCGACGCGCTCGAGCGGTACCCCGAATTCCTCGGCAGCGATCTGCGCCATCGCCGTGCGCGTGCCCGTGCCGATGTCCTGCATCGCAGTGACGACGGCGATGCTGCCGTCGGAGCCGACACGTGTCCACGCGTACGACGGTGGACCGCCGCCGCCGTACCAGATCTGGCTCGCCATGCCGACGCCGCGCTTCCACGTCGCGTCCGAGCGCGCGTGCACGTCGTGACGGCGGTCCCAGTGCTTCTGTGCGCGCTCGTAGCACTGCTCGAGGTTCTTCGAGGAGAACGGCGTGCCGTCGTTCGACGACGCGTAGTTCTTCCGGCGCAGCTTGAGCGGATCGACGTCGAGAGCGCGGGCCAACTGGTCGATGAGGCATTCGAGCCCGAACGTGCCTTCGACGAACCCAGGCGCACGGAAGGCCTTCATCGGCGGCGTGTTGATCTTCGCCGTGTGCCGCAGGGTGCGCACGTTGTCGCACGCGTACAACATCTTCATCGGCCCCTCCGTCCCCGCAGACCAGCCGCCCCAGCCGAGCGCGTTCACGAATTCGCCGCCCAGCGCCGTGATCGTCCCGTCACTTCGTGCGGCGGCCGTGAGCCGCTGGATCGTCGCATTGCGGTTACCGGCGGCGACGTTCTCCTCCCGGCGCGTGAGTGCGCAGCGGACGGGCCGTCCCGTCCGGCGTGCGAGCTCGGCCGCGACGAATGTGTACTCGCCCGCGGAGTTCTTGGAGCCGAAGCCGCCGCCCATGTACTCGCAGACGACGCGCACCCGGTCGGGTGCGAGCCCGAGCTCCCGCGCCACCTCGTTGCGTACGCCCCAGACGTACTGCGTCGACGTGTAGACGTCGAGCCGGTCGCCGACCCACTCGCAGACGGACTGGTGCGTCTCCATCGAGTTGTGCAGGACCACCTGCGTGCGGTACGTCCCCTCGACAACGACGTCGGCCTCCGCCAGCGCACGCTCGAACTCGCCGCGCTCGTACCGCTCCGCCTCACCGTGCACGGCGCCGCGCTCGACCGCCTCCTCCGGGTCGAGGACGGCCTCCAGCAGTTCCCACTCGATCGCGATCGCGTCCAGCGCGGCGCGCGCCTGGCCGAAGCTCTCGGCCGCCACCGCGGCGACCGGCGCGCCCGAATAGCCGGCCTCGTGCTCGAGCCCGGGTGCCTCGCCGGGCCCGACTGCGCCGCGAACGCCAGGAAGCCCGAGAGCAGGCGCGAGATCGATCGACTTCACGCGCGCGTGCGCGTGGGGCGATCGCAGGACCGCGGCGTGCAACATCCCCGGAAGCTGAATGTCGGCCGTGTAGCGCGCTTCTCCACGGACGCGCTCGCGCGCGTCCTTCCGCACGGCCGGCCGGCCGACGACGTCGAGCGGTCCCGCCGGCCACTGCTGCAGCGGGTCCTCCTCGACGACGAGCCACACCTCCTCGAAGTTGCCTTCGACCTCTTTCTCGGTACGGATCAGTCGCGCCAATGCAGGATCGCCTCCTCGATCTTCGGATACGTGCCGCAGCGACAGATGTTCCCCGCCATGGCGTGGCGTATCTCTTCCGCTGTCGGCTCCGGCGTCGCCGCGACGAGCGCGGCGGCGGAGACGACCTGGCCGGGCGTACAGAAGCCGCACTGCACCGCGTCTGCGCGGACGAACGCCTCGACGAGCGGATGGTCGCGCAGACCCTCGATCGTCGTCACGTCGCCGTCGACCGCGTGGGCGAGCGTGATGCACGAGAGCACCGGCACGCCGTCGACCTGCACGGTGCATGCGCCGCAGTGGCCCTCGTTGCACGCGATCTTCGTTCCGATCAAACCGAGCCGCTCGCGCAGGACCTCTGCGAGGCTCGTGCCGATCGGAGCGTCGAGCCGGTGCTCGTCGCCGTTGACGGTGAGATGCAACTCAGGCATTCGAGGTCAGGGCGAGGATGTCCGCAAGATGGATGAGGCGCGAGGTCGTGCGCGCGACGTACCGCGCCTCCACCTCGTCGTCCGCCTCGGGCAGCGTGCGCCAGAGCTCGCGCGCGGCGAGGAGCAGCTCGCGGATCTGGACCAGGTCTCCTGCCTGTCCGTTGCCCTCCTGCGTCGCGTTCAATGCGAGGCCGAGCGCGCCGAACGAGTCCTGCTGGCGGATGAAGAGCAGCGGCAGCGCCATCGACAGGTACTGGTGGATGCGCGCGAGCGGCATCGGCTGGGACAGGGTCGCGGAGCCTTGCGGTCGCGACGGCTCGAGCGGCGGCGCGCCGTCGGCGATGCGCGTCGCGTTCCCCGAGAGCATGTCGAGGACCTGCGGCTCGGTCAGTCCCGAGGCGCGCGCGGTGCGCAGCGCGATGAGGAGCGAGTTCGGCTGCGAGCCGTACGGGTAGTCGGACGCGTAGACGACTTGCTCCGGCGGCACGAGGTGGAAGAAGCCGAGCAGGTCGATCGCGCTCCACACCGAGGTGTCGAAGAAGACGCCCGCCTTGCCGGCGAAGTGCCCGGCGAGGCCGGAAAGGTCGGCGATGCCGGCGTGCGCGATGATCAGCTGCGCCTCGGGATAGGCGTCCACGAGACGGAGCAGGTTGTCTGCGATCGGCGGCAGGCCGCGGCCGCCGTGGATGAGGATCGGCACGCGCCGCTCCGCTGCGACGGCGAAGACGGGCGCGAGGCGCTCGTCGTCGAGGAGGAACTTCTGCGCGCGCGGGTGCAGCTTGATCCCACGGGCGCCGAGATCGAGGCAGCGCTCCGCCTCCGCGATCGGGTCCGCGCTCAGATCGAGCCGGACGAACGGGATCATGCGGCCCTGCGACCGCTCGGCGAACGCCAGCGTGCGGTCGTTCCCGGCGCGGAACCCAGGGTGCCGGTCGGGCTCGTCGAGACAGAACACGAAGCAGCGCGAGATCCCGTACCGGTCGAGCATCGCCTCGAGCTCCTCGTAGCGGCCGACCATGCCGTCGATGTCGTTGCCCAGATGGGTATGCGCGTCGAAGACGTCCGCCCCGGCGGGCATCTCCGAGCCCAACTGCGCCTCGAACGCGGCGAAGAGCTCGCGTGCGCGATCCAGCGGCTCCACGACCGGACTCTACCCGCGTAGGATGCGCGTCCGTGGCAGACGTTCTGATCCACGCCGACACCTCCCGGTCTCCGGCGATGCGGCACGAGGTGCCGCTCAACATCCCGGACCCATTTCTGTACGTCGAGCACGACGGGCGCCGCTCGGTCGTGATCACGGCGTTCGAGCGGGAACGCGTTTCCGCAGTTGCTCCCGACATCGACCTCCTGCCGCCCGAGCAGTTCGGGATCGACGAGCTCCTCCGCGGCGGCACCCCGCCGGTCGAGGCGACGCTCGAGGTCTACACGCGGGCGCTGCGCGAGATCGGCGTCACGGAAGCCGCCGTGCCGCCGCAGTTCCCCGTCGAGCTCGCCGACCACCTGCGGGCGAACGGCGTGACCCTCCGCGTCGAGCGCGAGATGTTCGAGGACCGACGGCGCCGGAAGAACGCGACGGAGGTCGCCGGGCTCCGGCGCGCGCAGCGCGCATGTGAGGAGGCGCTCGACGTCGCACGCGCGATGTTGCGCGACTCTCGGCCCGGCTCCGGCGGCGTGCTGCAGCACGGGGGCGAACCACTCACAAGCGAACGCATCAAGGCGGAGATGCAGCAGGTCTTCGTCGAGTGCGGCACAGTCGCCGACGAGTTCATCGTCGCGCACGGCGCGCAGGGGGCAGTCGGCCACGACATGGGCTCCGGCCCGATCTCGGCCGGCGAGGCGGTGGTCTTCGACCTGTGGCCGCGCGACACGGAGACCGCCGTGTACACCGACATGACGCGCACGTACGTCGTCGGCGACGTCCCGGACGAGATCCGCGAGTACCACCGCCTGTGCAAGGAGGCGCTCGACCGCACGACCGCGGCGGCCAAGCCGGGCGTGAACGGACGCGCCCTCATGCAGATCGCGTGCGACCTCTTCGCCGAGCACGGCTACCCGACGCAGCTGACGAAGAAGCCGGGCGAGGTGCTCGACAGCGGTTTCTTCCACGGGCTCGGCCACGGCGTCGGCCTCGAGGTGCACGAGCGCCCGCGGCTGTCGGTCGTCGGCGACGATCTCGTCCCCGGCGACGTGATCACGCTCGAGCCCGGTCTGTACCGCGCCGGCTACGGCGGCGTGCGTCTCGAGGACATCCTCCTCGTCACGGACAGCGGCGCGGAAGTGGTGACTCAGTACCCGTACGATCTCGAGCCGTGACCACGATCGAAACGATGCAGCTGGAGGAGCGGCGCTATCCGCCCCCTCCGGAGTTCGCCCGGCAGGCGAACGCGCAGCCGGACATCTACGACCTGAGCTTCGACGAGTTCTGGGAGCGCGAAGGACGCGAGCGCGTCTCCTGGTTCGAGCCGTTCTCGAAGCTGTACGAGTGGGAGCCGCCGTACGCGAAGTTCTTCCTCGGTGGGAAGCTCAACGTCTGCTTCAACTGCGTCGACCGGCACGTCGAGGCCGGCAAGGGATCGAAGGTCGCGTATCACTGGGAAGGGGAGCCGGGCGATACGCGGGCGATCACGTACGCCGACCTCCTGCGTGACGTCAGCCGCTTCGCGAACGGCCTGAAGTCGATCGGCGTGACGAAGGGGACGCCGGTCGCGATCTACATGGGCATGGTCCCGGAGCTGCCGGTGGCGATGCTCGCCTGCGCGCGTCTCGGCGCGCCGCACATGGTCGTCTTCGGCGGCTTCTCCGCCGATTCGCTCGCGGCCCGTATCAACGACATGCGCTGCGAAGTCCTCATCACGCAAGACGAGGCATGGCGCCGCGGCTCGACGGTTCCGCTGAAGCGCATCGCCGACGAGGCGCTGGAGTCGACGGAGACGATTCGCAGCACGGTCGTCCTCGGCCGCACCGGCGGCGACGTGCCGATGCGGGACGGTCGCGACCACCGCTGGGAGGAGCTCGTCGCGGACGTGAGCGACGACTGCCCGTGCGAGCCGATGGACAGCGAGGATCTGCTGTTCCTCATGTACACGAGCGGCACGACCGCGAAGCCGAAGGGGATCATCCACACGACCGCCGGCTACCTCGTCGGCTCGGCGACGACGCACCACTACATCTTCGACCTGAAGCGCGACGAGGACGTGTACTGGTGCGCGGCCGACATCGGCTGGATCACCGGGCACAGCTACATCGTGTACGGCCCGCTGTGCAACGGCGCGACGTCGGTGATGTACGAGGGCACGCCGGACTTCCCCGACAAGGACAGGTGGTGGTCGATCGTCGAGCGGTACAAGGCGACGATCCTGTACACGGCGCCGACGGCGATCCGTTCGCACATGAAGTGGGGCCCGGAGTACGCGCAGCAGCCACGATCTGTCGTCGCTGCGGCTGCTCGGGTCGGTCGGCGAGCCGATCAACCCGGAAGCGTGGTCGTGGTACCGCGAGCACATCGGTGCAAACCGCACGCCGATCGTGGACACGTGGTGGCAGACGGAGACCGGGATGGTGCTCATCACCCCGCTGCCGGGCGTGACGACGACGAAGCCTGGCTCCGCGACGAAGCCGTTCCCCGGTGTCGACGCGGCGATCTTCGACGAGCAGGGCAAGGAGGTCGGCCCGGGCGGCGGCGGCTACCTCGTCCTCAAGAGGCCGTGGCCCGCGATGTTGCGCGGCATCTTCGGCGACGACGAGCGCTACCGGGAGACGTACTGGTCGAAGTACGAGAACGTCTACTTCGCCGGCGACGGCGCCCGCATCGACGAGGACGGCGACTTCTGGCTCCTGGGCCGCGTCGACGACGTCATGAACGTCTCCGGGCACCGCATCTCGACGATCGAGGTCGAGTCGGCGCTCGTCGACCACAAGGACGTCGCCGAGGCGGCGGTGACGTCGCGCGCGGACGCGACCACCGGCGAAGCGATCGTCGCGTACGTCACGCTCAAGTCCGGGATCGAGAGCTCGGTCGAGAAGCTCGAGGAGCTGCGCAACCACGTCGCGCTCAAGATCGGACCGATCGCGAAGCCGGCGAACATCGTGTTCACCCCCGAGCTGCCGAAGACGCGCAGCGGCAAGATCATGCGCCGCCTCCTGCGCGACGTTGCGAACAACCGTCAGCTCGGCGACACGACGACGCTCGCCGATCCGACGGTGGTTGCAGAGATCCAGACCCGGGCCGAGGCGGAGAAGAGTGGCGACGGATAGAGAGCTCGGCACCGAGCTCTTCAACAAGGCGTGGGCGCTGCTCG
Organism: uncultured Actinomycetes bacterium; assembly: GCA_963744355.1. GTDB lineage: Bacteria > Actinomycetota > Thermoleophilia > Gaiellales > Gaiellaceae > Palsa-739. Next base: position 617,101 of record CAVUTE010000001.1, on the reverse strand, counting down.
AGAGCCCCGAGCGGGACGCGGACGAGCTGCTGCACTGCGCGCACGCGTCCGCGTACCACTGGATGCAGGCTGAGGGCGCAACGGCGCCGAACCGTGCGCGGAGCGAGTGGCAGTGCTCACGCGTCTACGCGGTACTCGGTCGCGCGGAGCCGGCGCTCCACCATGCACGCCGCTGCCTGGAGCTGTGCGAGTCGACGCCGGACGAGATCGAGGAGTTCGACCTGCCGTTCGCGTACGAGGCGCTCGCACGCGCGCACGCCGTCGCCGGTGACGAAACGCAAGCGCGCGAATGGCTCGACCGAGCCCGCGCGGCCGGCGAGAAGATCGTCGACGAGGACGACCGCGTCCTGCTCGAGTCCGATCTCGCACAAATCACCCTGTAGGGAATCGTTTCCCGTCCGAGAACTGTTGTAGAAGAAGTCTCAACGGTTTCCCGGCCAGGTTGAAAGCACTCTGACGGGCGGATCCGGGCTCAGGTGCTGACTGGACCGCCGACCGAGGCCGATTCTTCCCTCGCGTCCTCCGCCACGCGCACGTGGCGGAGAGGCGACGTCAGACAGTGGAAGGAACGCGACCGAGCATCCGACCGCGCCGACCCAGAGCGCAACGCGGATCCCGAACGCGGACGCGAGCGCGCCGCCGATGAGGCCGCCGAACGGCATGACGCCCCAGACGGCGAACCGCCGCGACGCGTTCGCGCGACCGAGCATCCGGTCCGGCGTGATCGTCTGCACGAGGCTGATGCCGTTCACGTTGGCCGCAAGGGCGCAGTAGCCGTAGACGAGCTGGGCCGCGACGATGAACGGGATCGCGTAGCCGTCACGCGCGAGTGGGATGAGGACGAACACCGCGCCACCGGCGGCCGCGAGACCGATCATCAGCGGCCCGAGCCCGAACCGGCGCGAGAGTCGAGTCCCGGTGAGCGCGCCTGCGAGGGGGCCGACGCTGGCGATCGAGAACATCAGTCCGATGGTCGCCGAGTGCAGGTGCAGCGTCCGTACCTCGAACACGAGGAGGACCGCGTTCATCAGGATGCCGAAGAAGTTGCTCGTTGCCACCCAGGCCATCATCGGCCCGAGAATCGGTTGCCTCGTGACGTAACGGAGACCTTCTGCGATCTCGTCACGCATGCGGCCTCGAGAGGCGGCAAGCGCCTCGGGCAACTCCTCGACACGGCGAATCGCGCCGAGCAGCAGCGCCGAGCAGACGAAGCTCGCGGCGTCCACCGCGATCGCGTACGGCGCCGAGATGGCGCCGACAAGCACGCCCGCGATCCCGGGACCGGCGACCTGCGCGCCGGATGCGCTCGCCTGAAGCCTCGAGTTGGCGTCGCCGAGCTCGCTCCGTTCGACGATCGACGGCAGGTACGACTGATACGAGACGTCGAACATCACGGTCAACGTTCCGGCGAGGAAGCCGACGACGAAGAGCTGCGCCAGCGTCAACTCGTGCATCGCGTACGCGACCGGAATCGACGCGAGGGTCGCGCCGCGGCCCCAGTCCGCGACGACGAGCAGCGGCTTTCGCCGCAGGCGGTCGACCCAGACGCCCGCCGGCAGGCTGAACAGGATCCACGGCACGAGATCGACGACGTTGAGGGCCGCCACGTCGAACGTCGACGCGTGCAGGACGAGGATCGCCGCCAGCGGCAGCGCGAGGTTCGTGACCTGGCTGCCGACCTCGCTGACGCTCTGCGCCGACCACAGGAACAGGAAGTCGCCGTTCTGCCAAAGCGGTCCCCTCGGGCGTCGCACCCGCGGGAGCCTAGAGCAGCTTCTCGAACCTGTCTGCGTCGTCGAACGGGCCGATCACGGCCAGCCGCAGCTTGTCGTCCGCGAGCAGATCCTTCGCGACGCGCTGCACGTCTTCGGCGGTAACCGCGGAGATGCCGGCCAGCACCTCCTCGGGGTCGGGCGCGCGTCCCTCGAGCACTTCCTTGCGCAGCCCGAAGCTGATCAGGCCCTGCGGGTTCTCGAGCTGGAGGACAAAGCGACCCTTGGAGAAGCTGCGTGCCTTCTCGAGCTCGTCGGCGGGGACGGTTACGGTCATTCCGCGCAGCTCGGTCGCGATCGTCGTCAGCGCCTCGTCGATGCGGGTGATGTCGACGCCCGCCTGCGAGTACAGCGATCCCGCGTCCGTGTAGCTGTGGTTCACGCCGTACACGTAATAGGCGAGCCCGCGGCGCTCGCGCACCTCGGTGAAGAGTCGTGAGGACATCCCGCCGCCGAGGACGGTGGCCAGCATCTGCAGCGCGTACCGGTCGGGATGCTCGAGCGGATAGCTCGGAACTCCGACGACGACGTGCGCCTGGTCGGACGCTTTCGTGAAGACCTTCACGCGTCCGTTCATGTAGCCCTGCACCGGCGACGGCGCCCCCGTCTGCGCGGCGGGCAGGTCGCCGAGCAGCGCGCTGACGCGCTCGACCGCGTCGTCGCCGATGCGGCCGGCGATGCCGACGACCATGCGCTCCGGGTGGTACCACCGGTCGAGGTAGCCCATGAACGTCTCGCGCGTCGCCGCGCGCACGGTCTCCTTCTTGCCGATGATGTCCCAGCCGAGCGGCTGGTCGCCGTACAGCAGCTCGTCGTACACGCCGCCGATGTAGTCGCGCGGCGTGTCGAAGTACATGTTCATCTCTTCGACGATGACGCCCTTCTCGCGGTCGATCTCCCCGCTGTCGAAGCGCGAATTGCGCAGCATGTCGACGAGCACGTCGAGCGCGACGTCGCGGTGATCCGCGGCGCACCGGACGAAGTACGCGGTCGACTCCTTGCTCGTGAACGCGTTGAACTCGCCGCCGATCGAGTCGATCTCGCCCGCGATCGCGCGCGCGTCCGGCCGCCGCTCCGTCCCCTTGAAGAACATGTGCTCGGAGAAGTGCGCGATGCCGTTCGTGTCCGGCGTCTCGTAGCGGGAGCCGGCGGCGATCATGATCATGCACGTCACCGACTGTGCGTACGGGAGATTTGCGGTCAGGATCCGCAGGCCGTTGTCCAGGACGTGCCGCTCGAACGTGCTCATACGCTCAGTCTCCTCTTCCAGCGGTCGGGCACGGGAATGCTCTCGCCCCGCGCATAGTCGTAGCCGACGAGGACGCTCTTCGCTTCCGCGATGACGCGCCCGTCGGACTGCAGTTCGTACTCCAGCTCGAAACTCTTCGTCCCGACCCGCACGGGTCGCACGCCGATCTCGACCACCTCGCCGACGCCGACCTGGGCACGGAAGTCGATCTCCGTCCGGGCGAGGATGACATCGCTCAGCGGCATCTCCTCGCCCTCGCCGAACCAGGCCAGACGGGCCTGCTCGAGGTACGTCGAGAAGACCGCGTTGTTCACGTGGCCCATGCTGTCGAGATCGCGAAAACGCACCGCCTCGCGGTGCACGAACGGATACCCCTCCACCGATTCGATGGTATAGACGCCCTATGGCCGGAGAGATGACCAAGGCGGCGATCGCCTCGCAACCAGAATGGCTGGCCCAGGTGCCGACCGACAAGGTGCTCCCCGACGGTGCCCGTGCGCTCTTCACGGGCTGCGGCACGTCGTTCCATGCGGCCATGACCGGCGGCAATGCGGTGCAGGCGCTCGAGCTCGTGCTCGCGCCCGATCGGGACGCCGATTTGCTCGTGCTCGTCTCGCACGAGGGCGCTACGGAGCTGACGCTCGAGGCGGCGCGCGTCTGGCCGGGGCCGAAGTGGCTCGTCACCGGCAAGCCGGAAAGTCCGATCGCCGAGCTGTGCGACGAGGTGATCGTGTGTACCCCGGCGATCGAGGAGAGCTGGTGCCACACCGCGAGCTACACGTGCGCCGTCGCGGCGATCGCGGCGCTGCGCGGAGAGGACATCTCGTGGCTTCCGGCCGCGGTCGCCGACGCGCTCGAGTGGGACCTGCCGGCCTTCGGCGAGCAGGAGCGGTTCCTCGTTGCCGGCGCGGGCCACAACCTGGCCACTGCTCACGAGGCCGTGCTCAAGCTCCGCGAGGGTGCGTGGGTCGCCGCTGAGGCATACGAGACGGAGCAGCTCATGCACGGGTACTTCGCCGCGATCGACGAAGGCGTCCGCGCGTTCGTGCTCGATGGCACGCGCGCGCAGGACGCATTCGCGGGCCTTCAGGCCCTGTGCGACGTGACGCTCGTGCCGGTGCGCCACCCTGTCGTGGACATCGTCCTCTTCCAGCGCCTCACGGTGAGCATCGCCGATGCACGCGGACGGAATCCGGATCGCATCCGCCGCGACGATCCGCGCTGGGCAGACGCGGCTCAGCGGTCGCGCAGCCTGTAGACGAACCGGAGCGCTTGCCAGCGCTCGTCGATCGACGCGCTCTTGTTGTCGACGAGGCCATTGTCGAGCCCGATCCGCTGGACGGCGTCGAAGTCGAGATCGGTGTCGAGCTTCGACGCCTTCTTCGGCCACGCGATCCACAGCCCGTCCGCCGGCGCGAGCGTCGCTTTCAGATCGGCGAAGCGCCGTTCGAGCTCCGACCGGCGCGTGGTGAAGAAGACGACCACCTCCGCGCCGGGCTTCGCGCCCAGCTTCTGCGAGAGCTCAGGCACCGGCGAGGATCTCGCGCTCCTTGTCGCGCGAGAGCGTCGGCCGCTGCTCCCCGGCCTCGAGGCTCCACGCGAGCGTGTCGCGCGCCGTCTCCTCGAGCGGCCGGAACGCGATCCCTGCCGCGAGCGCGCGCGAGATGTCGGCCAGGCAGAGCCCCGCGTACTCGGTGCCGGGCAGCCAGAGCGGCAGCTCCGTCCACGGCTGCACGCCGGCGTCGAGGATCGGCTGGTCGTCCATCCATACGAGGCGCGCACCGCCTGCCATGCGCTCGAGCGCCTCGCCGAGCGTGAGCGGCTCGGCCGGCCCGGTGGCGTTGAAGACACCGCCCGTGCGATCGGTTGCAAGCCGTACGAGGAACGCGCCGAGGTCGCGCGCGTCGACGAACTGGACGGGCTGCGAGGGCGATCCGGGCGCGAGCACATCGCCGCCGTCGGCGAACCGCCGCGGCCAGTACGTGAAGCGGTCGGTGGGATCGTGCGGGCCGACGATGAGGCCGGCCCGTGCAATCGCGACTCTGTCGCCGAGCACGTCGTGCAGCGCGCGCTCCGATCCGACCTTGAGATTGCCGTACAGCTCGGGGTCGAACTCCTCGGGCTCGATGTCCGGCGGGTCGTACAACGGAGACTCCTCGGTGATCGGCTGCGACATGTCGGAGTAGACCGAAATGGTGGAGACGAAGACGTAGTGGTCGACCGCGTCCGCGACCTTCTCAGCGCGGCGGTGCGTGTACCGCGGCAGCTGCGTCGGATCGAGGTCGATTGCGGCGTCCCAGGCGCGGCCGTCGAGGGCGTGGAGCTCGCCTTTCAGGTCGGCGTGGATCGTCTCGACTTCGGGATAGAGGTCGGGGTTCGTCGTGCCGCGGTTGACGAGCGTGACCTCGTGGCCGTCCGCGAGCGCGGCATCGACGGCACCGCGGCCGAGGAACTTCGTGCCGCCGAAGACGAGGATCTTCACCCGGCGTAGCGCTCGAGCACGCGGCCGACAGCCTCGGCGCCGAAGCGGATCGAGTCCGCCGGCACGCGCTCGTCCGCCGCGTGGATGAGCTTCGTGAACTCGAAGCCGTCGGGCAGGTCGAGCGGCAGGAAGCCGTACGTCTGGATGCCGATCTTCGCGAAGAACCGCCCGTCCGTGACTCCGACCTGCAGCATCGGCGTCGGGACGCAGCCCGGGTCGAGCTCCTGCAGAACGGACGAGAGAAGCGGCAGCTGAGACATGTCGGGCTCCGCGGGATACGGGTCGTGCCGCAGCACCTCGAGCTCGAGGTCGGTGCCGACGAGCGTCTGGATCTCGCGAATGACGTCCTCGGGGCCATAGCCGGGGAGCGAGCGCGCGTCGAGCTCGAGCTCGATCTCCGACGGCACGACGTTGATCTTCAGACCGCCGTGCACGATGGTCGCGGTCACCGTGTTACGCAGCGCGCGGTCGAGGATGCGCAGTTCCGGAACAGGCACGCGCAGTGTCAGCTCGGCGAGCCGCGGGTCGAGCAGCGACCGGAGCACGATCGACTGCGGCTGCGGCAGCGCGCCCGCCATCGCCTCGATCCACGCGCGCGCGACCGGCGTCACGTGCGCCGGCAGGCGGCCGGAGTCGAGCCGCGCGAGGATGCGCCCCGTCTTGCCCATGGCTGCGCCCTTCACGCCCATCGCGGCGTGGCCGCCCGGCCCGCGCACGCGCCCGCGCAGCCAGCAGATCTGCTTCTCCGCCACCTGGATGGGATAGAAGCGCTTGCCCGAGATCGTCTGCTTCGCGCCGCCGAACTCTCCGAGCGCGTGGCGCACGCCTTCGAACAGCTCTACGTGCTCGTCCGCGAGGTATTTCGCGCCGAACTCGCCGCCGTTCTCCTCGTCGCTGAGGACGGCGAGGATGATGTCGCCTCGCGGCTTCAACTCGCCGCGCGCTGCGCGCAGGAACGCGTCCACGATCATCGCTACTCCGCCCTTCATGTCGAGCGCGCCGCGGCCCCAGACCCAGCCGTCGACGAGATCGCCGCCGAACGGCGGCTGCGCCCAGTCCTGGTTCACCGTCGTGACGACGTCGACGTGGCCATACAGCAAGAGCGGCGGCGCTTCGCCCGCGCCGCGCACGCGCGCGATGAGATTCGGCCGCGCCTCGTCCTTCGCGACGATGCGCGTCTCGACACCGGATTCCTCGACGAGTCGCTGCACGTACGCGATGCACTCGGTCTCGTTGCCCGGCGGGTTGGTGGTGTCGAAGCGGATGAGGTCGCGCAGCAGCTCGACGACGTCCACTAGTGCCTCTTCCGGTGATGGTCTCGCGTTCCTGGCGCGCGAAAAGCAAGCCGGGCAAGGACGCAGGGAGCGCCGATAGCCGTTGCTATCGGCGCGACTGAGGACGCAGCATGGCGCCGCTTTGCAGCCGCCAGGGACGCACTGACTATCGCCGGAAGGGGCACTACATCTCCTCCAGCGCCCAGACGAGGCGGTCGACCTCGGCGATCGTGTTGTAGTGGACGAAGCCGGCTCGAACCGCGCCCTCTGCGCCGAGGCCGAGCCGGTCCATCACCTCGACGGCGTAGTAGTTCCCGTCCCACACCGCCATGTCGAGCTGACCGAGCCGCTCGGCGACCGTCCGCGGTGAGAGCCCGTCGACGTTGAAGGCGAACGTCGGCACGCGGCCGTCCATCGTCCGCAGCCCGTATAGCGTGCAGTTGTCGGGGAGGCAGGCGAGGAAGCGGGTGCCGAGCGCGCGCTCGTGCGCCTGCATCGCGTCCCAGCCGATCGAGTCCATGTACTCGACGGCGGCGACGAAGCCCGCGAGCAGCTCGTGAGCGAGCGTCCCCGTCTCGAAGCGGTGATGCGCCGGCCGCACCTTGTACGTCCGCCAGGACTCGGCGAGCTCGGCTCGGACGTAGGCGAGCCCCATGTGCGGGCCGAAGTACTTGTACGGCGAACAGAGGAGTACGTCGACGCCGAGCGCGGTCACGTCGATCGGCCCGTGCGGTGCGTAGTGCACGGCGTCGGCCCAGGCAAGCGCACCGGCGCGGTGGGCGAGCTCGGCGACGCGGCGGGCGTCGACGGTTGTCCCCACGGCGTTGGACGCAAGCGGGAACGCGACGACGCGCGTGCGATCGGTCAGCTGCCGCTCGAGATCGGCGAGGTCGAGTGTCGTGTCGTCGTGGATGTCCGCAAAGCGGACCGTGAGATCGAGGTCGTGCGCGAGCTCGAGCCACGGCGAGACGTTGCCGTCGTGGTCGAGGCGCGTGACGACGATCTCGTCCCCGGCCTCGAGGGTCCGGCCGACCGTGCGCGAGAGCGCGAAGTTGAGCGTCGTCATGTTCGCGCCGAAGATCGTCTCGTCCGGCTCGCACCAGAGGAACGAGGCCGCGGTCTGGCGCGCCTGCGCGACGAGCGCGTCCGTCCGTCGGCTCGTGCCGAACGGGCCGCCGAGGTTCGCGTTCGACTCGCGTAGGTAGGCGGCGACGGCGTCGATGACCGAGTCCGGGCACTGCGTGCCGCCGGGCCCGTCGAAGAAGGCGAGATGCGATTGCAGCGCCGAAAAGCGGGCGCGAACGGCGTCGACGTCGAGTTCGGTGACCGCCACGGAAGGACACTACCCTGTCGCCCGTGAGCACTCTCGCACCTCCAAAGGAGCGTCTCGACCGCGGCGACCGCAGCGGGCTCGGCCGCGCCTGGCGGGTGATCGTGCTCAACGACGACCACAACACGTTCGACGGCGTCGCGTTCGCGCTCTCGTCCGTCCTGCCCGGTGTCGACTTCGACGCCGGCATGCGTCTCGCCACCCGCATCGACCGCTCGGGGCAGGCGATCGTATGGTCGGGCGAGCGCGAGCAGGCGGAGCTGTACTGGGAGCAGCTCGGCGCCTACGGGCTCACGATGGCGCCGCTGGAGGCCTGATGCCGTCCGAACCTGGTCCTAGGCTAGGTTCGTGCGACGCCTGCGGTCGCTGTCGGAGGACGAGTGCTACGCCCGCTGCTATCGCGGCTGGGAGCCGACGGTGACCCTCGTCAAGCTCGAGCCGCGCCGCCCGCGCTACCCGATGCCCGTCTCCGGGGAGATGCTCCGCCAGGTCTTCGAGGAGCGGATCGACGCGCGGATGGCGGACGAAGAGCTCGACGCTGCCTAGCGCCGTACCGGACGTCTTGGGCCTGGATCTGAGGGTCGTCTTCTGCGGCATCAATCCCGGGCGCGTGTCCGCCTCCGCGCACGCGCACTTCGCCAACCCGCGCAACGACTTCTGGCGGTTGCTTCATGCGGCCGGATTCACCTCGCGGCTGTACGAGCCGGCCGAGCAGTTCGAGCTGCTGAAGGAGGGGATCGGGATCACGAACGCGGCGCCCCGCACGACGCCCGGCTCGGGCGACCTGCGACGCGCCGACTTCGCGGGCGCGGCCGAGCGCCTCGAGCGCATCGATGCGCGCTGGATCGGATTCGTCGGAAAGGAGGCGTATCGCGGTGCGTTCAACGAGCGGCCCGAGCTCGGCGTGCAGGCGCGCACGCTCGTGGGGACGAAGCTCTTCGTGCTCCCGTCGACGTCGCCGGCGAACGCGGCCGTTCCGTGGGACGAGCGTCTGCGCTGGTTCCGTCAGCTGGCCGGCTTGGCCGTCTGAGTCGTCCAGCCGAAGCCGTTCCAGTACCGGAGCATCGCGTTGTCGTTCGGGTCGTTGTACCAGCCGGCTGGCACGGTCGGGACGTTCGGCTCGTAGCGCACGCTCGAGACGGTGGCCTGCTGCAGCGCCGGTGCAACGAAGAACGACGTGATCCCGGACAACGTCAGGCTGATCGACGCGACAACGGCGGCGTCGAGGCCCCAACCGACGTGGACGAGCGAGGTCGAGATCGTCGGATACTGCGGCGTCAGGCCCGCGATCGTCGACGTGATTGAGTGATGCTCGTAGAGCGTCAGCAGGACGCCGAGGCCCCCCATCAACGTCGCCCACGATCCGCCGGAGGTCGCCCGTAACGCAAAGGTCGTGACCGCTCCGAGCACAGCGATCGCCAGCAGCATCTCGGCCCGATGGCGCTCGATGTCCCATCCGTTCAGCGAGATGATGTGCAGCGCGGTCACCCAGGGCGCGAATGCGCCGACCGCCATCGCCGCAGCGCTCACAAGCGCCCACGCAAGGATGCCTGCCCTCTGCATGACTCTTGGCATATCGGCGCGAGACGGCCCGCGCTTGAGGCTCAGCTCCGCCAGTGATTCGTGATCGGCGTTCTGCGGTCGCGACCGAACGCCTTCGGCCGTAGTCGGACGCCCGGGGGCGCTTGGCGGCGCTTGTACTCCGCGCGGTCGATCATGGCCACGGCCCGCTTCACGACGTCGGGGTCGAAACCGTCCGCCAACAGCTCCTCGAGCGAGCGGTCCTCCTCGACATAGGCCTCGAGCACCTGATCGAGCGCGGGATACGGCGGAAGCGAGTCCTCGTCCAGTTGATCGTCACGCAGCTCGGCGCTCGGCGCACGGTCGATGATCGACTGCGGGATCACCTGCAGGTGCTTCGCCAGACGGAACACGTCCGTCTTGTAGACGTCCTTCAAGAGCGCGAAGCCGCCGGCCATGTCGCCGTACAGCGTCGCGTAGCCGACGGAGAGCTCCGACTTGTTTCCGGTGGCGACGAGCAGCCAGCCGAACTTGTTCGACAGCGCCATGAGCAGCGTGCCGCGGATGCGCGCCTGGAGGTTCTCCTCCGTCAGGTCGGGTTTGCGATCGGCGAACACCGGCGCAAGCACCTCGAGGTAGCCCTCGAATACCGACTCGATCTCGATCTCGCGGAAGTCGCAGCCGAGCGCCTCGCCGAGCCGCCGCGCGTCGCCGCGCGTCGCGTCGGAGGAGTAGCGCGACGGCATCGACACGCAATGCACGCGGTTGCCGCCGAGCGCCTCGACCGCGATCGCAGCGGTCAGCGCGGAGTCGATTCCACCCGAGACGCCGACGAGCACTTCGGTGAATCCGTTCTTGCGCACGTAGTCCTGCAGACCGAGTACGAGCGCCAGGCGCATCTGCTCGAGCTCGTCCGCGAACGGGACGATCGGCCCCGGGGCGTCGAGATCGACGATGAGCAGCGCTTCCTCGAACCCGGGTGCGCGCGCGATCACCTCGCCGCGGTCGTCGATCACGCACGAGTGTCCGTCGAAGAGCAGCTCGTCCTGGCCGCCGACGACGTTGCAAAAAACCACAGAAGCCTTGTTGTCGCGCGCGCGTGCTTGGAACATCTCCTCGCGCGAACGGTCCTTGCCGATGTGGAACGGCGACGCCGAGATGTTGATGAGCAGCCGCGCGCCCAGCCGCGAGAGCTCCGATGCCGGCGGTCCGGGCTGCCACATGTCTTCGCAGACGGTGACGCCGACCTTCGTCTCTCCGACCTCGATCGGAGCGGCGTCGCTGCCCGGCTTGAAGTACCGCACCTCGTCGAACACGCCGTAGTTCGGGAGGAGCTGCTTGCGCACCCGCTCCTTCACCTCGCCGTCGGCGCAGACGGCGGCGACGTTGTAGAGCTGGCCGCCGTCGGCGTGCGGGGCTCCGACGATCGCGACGATGCCATGGACGGCGCCGGCGATCTGCTCGAGCGACTCCTCGGCGGCGCGGACGAAGCCCGGCCGGAGGAGCAGGTCCTCGGGCGGATAGCCGGTGACGGCGAGCTCGGGAAAGACCGCGAGATCGGCGCCTGCGGCCTTCGCCCGTTCGAGCCGGTCGAGGATGAGTGCACGGTTGCCGGCGAGGTCGCCGACGGTCGGATTGATCTGGGCGAGCGCGAGACGCATAGTTTTCGCCTCAGAGTCTAGAACAGCGCGGTGATGCGTCGCGCCACGGCCTCGCCGATCGTGCGGTGTCCAGCAGCGTCGAGGTGGAAGCCGTCCTCCTCGGTGTATGAGACCAGCTCGTGCAGCTCCAGCAACTCGGCGCCGAGCTCTGCCGTCCACTCGCGGAGATACGGGCGCATGCGCTCCGCCTTCTCGTGTGCTCCGGCGAGCTCGTCCTCGTCTTCGTCGAGCGGGCCGAGCCGTGGCAGGCCGAGCACGAGCACCCTCGGTGTCACTGAAAGCGCGGTCTCGACGAGCGCTGCAACCCCGCGCGCGATGTCCGCCGCTGACGCACTGAAGCGAACCTTCAGATCGTTCGTCCCAAGGAAGATCACGACGAGGTCGAGCGGCTGGTGCGAAAGCAGGCATGGCGGCAGGTACCTCTTGCCGTTGCGGTCGGGCAGGATCGGATCGTCGAAGACCGTCGTGCGGCCGCCGAGGCCTTCCTCGATCACGTGCCAGCCATCGCCGAGCTGTGCCGCGAGGACGCCCGGCCACCGCACGTCCCGCGGGAAGCGATCGCCGCCGCCCGGCACCGAGCCGTACGTGTTCGAGTCGCCGTAACAGAGGACGACGCGCTCAGCGGACGGCATCTGCAATTTCCTCCAGCGACTCGGGGTTCTCGAGCGTCGACAAGTCGCCCGGATCCTCGCCGAGCGCGCGTGCACGCACCGCTCGGCGGACGATCTTTGCGGAACGCGTCTTCGGGAGCGCGCTCACCCACAGGATCCGGTCGGGCTTGAACGCCTTGCCGAGCGCGTCCGTCACCGCACCGGCGACCTGTGCGTCGTCACGCGTGTCGCCGTTCGGCACGCAGAAGACCCACGCCACCTCGCCCTTCACCTCGTGCGGGACCCCGACTGCGGCCGCCTCGGCGACGATGCCGCTCGCGATCGCGGCCGACTCGAGCTCGGCCGGGCCGATGCGCTTGCCGGCGATGTTCAGCGTGTCGTCGCTGCGCCCGTGCAGGAACCAGTAGCCGTCGTCGTCCACCGATGCCCAGTCGCCGTGCGTCCAGATGCCGGGGAAGCGGCGCCAGTACGTGTCGAGGTAGCGCTCGTCGTCGCCCCAGATGCCGCGCGTCATCCCCGGCCACGGCCGGCGGCAGACGAGCTCGCCGACCTCGCCGCGGACGGAGTTCCCCTCCGCGTCGACGACGTCCATGTCCTCGCCGACTGCGGGGAAGCCGACCGACACAGCCTTGATCGGCTCGGTGACGATCGTCGTGAGGAAGCACGCGCCCACCTCCGTGCCGCCCGAGCAGTTGACGATCGGGACGCGCGAGCTGCCGACCTTGTCGGCGAGCCAGCGGTACGGGTCGGGGTTCCACGGCTCGCCGGTGGTGCAGATCGCGCGCAGCGAGGAGAGATCCGTCTGTGGCTCGCCCTTCGGGATCAACGCACGGACAAGGGTGGGGGACACGCCGAGCATGGAGATGCGCTCCGACTCGACCAGCCGCCACAGCCGGTCGTCCGGCCAGTCCGGCGCGCCCTCGGCGAACACGATCGTCGCGCCGGTCGCGCCGCCGCCGACAACGGTCCACGGCCCCATGATCCAGCCCATGTCCGTCGCGAAATGGATGCGGTCGCCCGCGCTGACGTTGGTCTGATAGGCGACCTCGCGCGCGATGGAGACGAGGAAGCCGCCCTGCACGTGCAGCGCGCCCTTCGGCTTGCCGGTCGTGCCCGACGTGTAGGCGAGGAGATAGGGCGCCTCACTGTCGACCTCGAGCGGCGGGAGCGTCCCCGCCTGCTTCGTGACGAGATCCGGCCACGAGCGGGACTCCCGATTCCACTCGATCACATGCTCGACCGCGAAGCGTCCGGCATCGTCGAGCGTCGCGCGCATGTCCATCCGCTTCCCGCGGCGCAGCGACCAGTCGGCGCAGATGACGACCTTCGCCTGCGAGTCCTCGAGCCGCGTCGCGATCGCCGGCCCGGCGAAGCCGGAGAAGACCGGCACCTGAACGGCGCCGACGTGCGCGCACGCGTGCGACGCGATCGCGACCGCGGGACACATCGGCATGAAGATCGCAACGCGGTCGCCCTGCTCGACGCCGAGCTCGACGAGCGCTTCCGCGAGCTGCGTCACCTGGCGGGACACCTCCGACCACGTGAGCGAGTCCCGCTCGCCGTCCTCGTACAGTCCGACGAGCGCCTCCGCGTCGGACGCGGCGCGGCGGTGGACGCAGAGGCGCGCGACGTTCACCTGCCCGCCGACGAACCACCGCGCCCACTCGGAGCCGCGCGAATCGTCGAGGACAGCGTCCCACGGCTGCGAGAACTCGATGCCGAGATCGTCGATCAGCGCGGGCCAGAAGCGGTCCGGCTCCTCGATGGAGATGCGGTGCAGTTCCGCGTAGTCGTCCGCGCCCAGGCTGCGCGCGAGGCGCGTCAGGTTGGCGCGCTCGATGGACTCGGGAGTGGGCTCCCAGACAAAGTCTCTCATGCTAGTCTGCACTAACTTAGTGGACGCTAACAGGGGAAGGTGAGGGCTTGAAGGCTCGCATATTCGCGGAGGAGAACAAGAAGTGGTGGACGCTGGCGGCCGTTTCGTTCGGCCTGTTCATGATCATGCTCGACAACACGATCGTGAACGTGGCGCTGCCGACGCTACAGAGATCGCTGCACCTCAAGGTTTCCGAGCTCGAGTGGGTGGTCACGGGCTACGCCCTCACGTTCGGGGCGCTCATGCTCACGGGCGGCAAGCTCGCCGATCTGTACGGCCGGCGTCTGATCTTCGTCGTGGGGCTCGTCATCTTCACGCTGTCGTCGCTCGGCTGCGGTCTCGCCGGTAGCGCGAGCGTCCTCATCGGCGCGCGCGTGGTGCAGGGCGTGGGTGCGGCGTTGATGAACCCGTCGACGCTCTCGATCATCACGGTCACGTTCCCGCCGCGCCAGCGCGGGACGGCGATCGGGATCTGGGCGGGCGTCTCCGCCCTCGCGCTCGCGATCGGGCCGCTCGCGGGCGGCGTGATCACGGAGCACATCAACTGGAACTGGATCTTCTTCATCAACGTCCCGATCGGCGCGATCGCGATCGTCGCGGCGTTCGCCTTCATCGAGGAGTCGCGCGACACCTCGCTCGTGCAGCGACCGGACGTACCGGGGCTCTTCAGCTCGGCGCTCGGCTTGTTCGCGCTCAGCTATGCGCTGATCGAGGCGAACAGCTACGGCTGGACGTCGGGCCGCATCCTCGGCGCTTTCGCCGTCGCGGTCGTGTCGCTCACCTCGTTCATCCTGCTCGAGCGGCATCAACGGCTGCCGATGCTCGACCTGAGCCTGTTCAAGAACCGCGGCTTCTCCGGCGCGAACGGCGTCATGCTGCTCGTCGGCCTCGCGATGTTCGGCGTGTTCTTCTACGTCTCGCTCTATCTCCAGCAGATCCTGGGCTATTCGCCGATCCAGGCGGGCGCGTCGTTCCTGCCCTGGACGCTCCTGATCATCCTGCTCGCGCCTCAGGCCGGCCGGCTGTCGGACCGCTTCGGGCCGAGGCCGTTTGTCGCGTCCGGAATGGCGATCGTCGCGGTGTCGCTCTTCCTGTTCTCGCGCATGAACGCGCACACGACGTGGTGGGGCCTCCTCCCGGCGATGATCCTCGGCGGCGCCGGCATGGCCGCTGCGATGGCGCCGACGACCGCTGCAGCGATGGCGTCCGTGCGGCCGGAGAAGGCAGGCGTCGGCTCCGCGGTGCTGAACAGCATGCGCCAGGTCGGCGGCTCGCTCGGCATCGCGATCATGGGCGCGATCATCGCGTCCGGAATATCGAGCTCGCTCGCGTCCGGCCACTCGAAGTCGGACGCGTTCGTCTCCGGCTTCCAGCACGCGACGACGGTTGCCGCGATCATCGCCCTCGCGGGCGCGGTCATCGCCGCGACGACGCTGCAGCACGCGCGGCATCGCGAGCCCGTAGCGGAGTCGTCCACGACGTCGGTCACCGAGGCGGCGTGAGCGTCGCCCCGGTCCGGCTGCCGGCGGCGGAGCGCCGCCGGCTCCTGATCGACACGGCCATCCGCGTCTTCTCGGATGGGAGCTACCGCGGCACGACGACGGCGGAGATCGCTCGAGCGGCGGGCATCTCGGAGCCGATCCTGTACCGGCACTTCGCCTCGAAGCGCGAGCTGTATCTCGCGGCGCTCGACCAGGTGTGGAGCAAGGCGGAGGCGAGATGGACCGAGGTGCTCGACGGCGCCCCCGACGTGGCGTCGGGCCTGGCCGAGATGGGCCGCGGGCATTTCTCCGTCCGCGACTGCAAGTTCCAGCTCGCCGAACTGTGGGTGCAGGCGCTGGGGGAGGCGGCGGAGGACGCCGAGCTGCGGAAGCACCTGCGCAAGCACATGCGGGAGGTGCACGACTTCGTCGCGGATGCGATCCGGCGCGGCCAGGCCGAGGGCTCGCTCCATGCGGACCGCGATGCGGAGGCCGAAGCGTGGGTCTTCCTCGCCGGCGGCGTCTTCGGCATGGTCGGCCGCCGAGTCGGCCTGCTCGGAGACGACGAGGTCGACCGCATCCGCAAGGCAAGGCTCGATTGGATGCGGGCGTAGGCCAGTTGCTCTAGGCCTTCCGCCGAGACAACGACCTAAGCCGGAGCGTAAGCCAGGCGAAGCCGGCTTACGCGGAGGCGAACCAGCGGCCCCCGGGATGGGCGAAGCCCACCACGGGCCGCGCAGAACAACCATCCGACCAAAGACCACAGAGCTCGCGGGCTCCGCCCGCGAGCGCTCCCGCGAAGCGGGAACCGTTCACCGCCTGAAAGTGCGCAGCACTTTCAGGCGCCCAAAAGAAGAAGGCCCCGGCTGCGGCTCCGGGGCCTTTTCTTGTTTAGAGGCGCGTACTCCCTGCGTATCGGAGCCCCGGCTCTGCGGCTCAGGCGGGATTTCCGGTGTCGCTGGGCTGCGGCGACGCGCCCCCTGCAAACCCGCCTGGCGTCCGGCTCGGTTGCAAGGTGAGCCGCACTATACGTCCGGTTCCGGGGCGAGTCAAGTACCCTTGTCAAGTGATTTTGAAAACCCGCTGGTTCACCGTCCTTTCCGCTTGCTTATGCCCTTTTTGGGGGATGGCCGAGGCGGCCATCTTGCGTTTTTGTGAAGCGTAGGGTTCACTACCCCTAGTCGCATGGCACGAGAGACCGCAGTCCGCAGCCAAGCCACGACGTCCGCCCTCCGCCTCGGAGAGCGGCTTCGTCAGCTTCGCGTCGCCTCAGGGCTGACGCAGAGCGAGCTCGCGGGCGAGCGCTTCTCGAAGGAGTACGTCTCCCAGATCGAGCGCGGCAAGACGCGCCCCACGACGGAGACGATCGGATGGCTCGCCGTCCGCCTCGGCTGCGACGCAGGGTTCCTCGCGAACGGCGTCACGACCGACGAGCGCGGCCGGCTCGAAGCGGCTCTCGCGCGTGCCGAGACGATGATCGAGGCGCACCGCAACGACGACGCCGCCTCCGAGTACGAGACGCTCATTCCCGCCGCACGCGCGACCGGCGTTCCCGAGCTCGAGGTGCGGGCGCTCATCGGGGCAGGCAGGACGCAGATGCGCCTCGGCGCACTCCGCCCTGCGCTCGAGCTGCTGAACAGCGCGAGGGGCATCGTCGAATCCGGGAACTTCTCCGATCTCGAGCGCGCGGAGGTCTTCTACGCGCTCGGCATCTGCCGCTACCAGCTGAACAGCGTGCAGACGTCGCTCGGGCTGCTGAACGAGGCTCTCGGCCTCGCCGAGCGCTCCGGCATGCCGTCCGACTCGCTTCGCTCGAACATCCTCTCCTGGCGCTCGCGCTGCTGGCGCCGGATGCGCGACTACGAAGCCGCGCGCGAGGACATCGAGCGCGCGCTGCAGCTCGCCGAGGACGCGGGCGACCCGCGCACGATCGGCGACGCGTTCTTCCAGGCATCGCTCGTCGCCGACCGCGAGGGCCACTGGATCCTTGCACGCACGTACGCCGAGCGCGCACGCGGCGCGTACGAGGCACTCGCCGACCGGGTGCACGTCGGTCAGCTCACGAACAACCTCGGCGGCCTCAACTTCCTGCTCGGCAAGACCGACGAAGCGGTCTCGCTGCTGAAGGAGGCCTTCGGGATCGCGCTCGACATCGGCCACGAAGGGGATGCCGGCCGCGCCATTTCGTCCCTCGCGCAGGTTCACCTGCGCAGCGGCGACATCGAGCAGGCCGAGGAGCAGGCGCGTCACGCGCTGAAGCTGCTTGAAGGCCGCGAGGACTATCTCGACGAGATCGGCAGTGCGCAGCTCGTGCTCGGACGCGCGCTGCTGTCGCAGGACCGCCTCGACGAGGCGGAGGCGGCGTTCGCAGCCGCCGAGGAAAGCCTCGGCCGGCTCGGCTCCGCCAGCCATCGCGCAGCTGCCTGGGTCGCCCGGGGCGACCTCGCGGCGCGGCGCGGCGACGACAGGCTTGCAGCTCACCTCTACCGCACCGCGGCAGAGGCATTGCAGGACGTCCGGTTCTAACGGGAAGGGGGTGACACGGTGACCAAAGCACGGCTCTTCACGCTTCTCATCGCTGCTGTGATGCTGGCTGCACTCCTCGCGGGGGCGAAGCACGGCACGGGCATGAGCGACGGGGGTTACTGGTAGGTCGTAGGTTCGGGACCGCGCCGTTCGATGGGCGCGGATCCCGGGAGCTCTGCGGCTTCTCAGCTCACCCTTCCTTCGGCCTGACGGCAGCCGAACCAAAGTCGTCCTTCCTAGCGGACGCAGGCGCCCTGCACTGGCGCCGCTTACGCTTGGACCCGTGGCGAGCTGTAAGCTATCCCGCATTACTTCAAAAGAGATAGTGAGGGAAGGAGCCGCACATGGGACTGCACATCGGTGACACCGCGCCCGACTTCGAGGCCGAGACGACCGAGGGTCGGATCAGCTTCCACGACTGGATCGGCGACTCGTGGGCCGTGCTCTTCTCGCACCCGAAGGACTTCACCCCGGTCTGCACGACCGAGCTCGGGTACATGGCGAAGATCAAGCCGGAGTTCGACCGCCGGGGCGTGAAGGTCATCGGGCTATCCGTCGACCCGGTCGACCGTCACGGCGACTGGGCGAAGGACATCGAGGAGACGCAGGGATACGCGCCCGAACTACCCGATCATCAGCGACGCCGACTTCAACGTCTCGAAGCTGTACGGGATGCTGCCGGCGAGCACGTCGGGCGATCCGCTCGAGCGCACGCCCGCCGACAACCAGACGGTGCGCAACGTGTTCGTCATCGGCCCGGACAAGAAGGTGAAGCTGATCCTCGTCTACCCGATGACGACCGGGCGCAACTTCGACGAGGTGCTGCGCGTGATCGACTCGCTCCAGCTGACCGCGAAGCACAAGGTGGCGACGCCGGCGCAGTGGCAGCAGGGCGACGACGTCATCATCGCCGGCTCGGTCTCGAACGAGGACGCGAAGGAGATCTTCGGCGAGTGGGAAGAGCCGAAGCCGTACATCCGGATCGTCCCGCAGCCGGGAGTGAAGACTCCGGCCTAGGCCTCCGTCTTACGTGTCGCCGTTTATCGAGCCCATGCGCTCGATGACAACCTGAGGAATCCGAGCGTGCGGACTGAGCCGTAAGGCCATCCGCACGATCTCGGCGCAATCCTCGGGCCGGATCATCTCGCCCGGCTCGATCCCCGACCACTGCGCCATCGGCGTGTCGACGAACCCGGGGCAGAGCGCGATCGCGCGCACGCCGTCGGCGTCGAGCTCCGCGTTGAGCGAGCGCGTAAGCGAGATCACCGCGGCCTTCGTCGCGCCGTAGACGGAAAGACCCGGCGTCGGGATCGTGCCCGCGATCGACGCGAGGTTGACGATCCAGCCGCGCGACTCCCGCAGCAACGGGATCGCCGCCTGCGTGACGAGGAAGAGCCCGCGCAGGTTGACGCCGAGTTGCAGATCGAGATGCTTCACGGGCAAGTCCTCGACCCGCCCGCCGATGCCGATCCCGGCCGAGTTGACGAGCACGTCCAGGCGCCCGAAGCGCTCGCGGTGCTCCGCGACAAGCCGTGTGCAATCGTCTGCGTCACCGACGTCGGCAGCGACGGCGACTGCATCGAGCTCCGCGGCTGCGGCCTCGACCTTCTCCTTGCGCCGCGACGCGAGCGTCAGGTCATAGCCCTCGTCGCGCAGCATGCGCGCGATCGCGAGCCCGATGCCGGACGACCCACCCGTGATGAGCGCTGCCCTCTCCACCGCGCGTACAGTAAACCGCGTGGAAGCACCCGCGCTCACCGGTCTCACCGTGGGCGGTGGCTGCGCCGCAAAGTACTCGGCGTCGAGGCTCGAAGAGCTCCTTCGCGGATTCGTGCCGGCGGAGGCGGAGAACCTCCTCGTCGGCCTCGATCCCGCCGACGACGCGGCCGTCTACAAGCTCGACGACGATCGCGCGCTCGTCTTCACCGTCGACTTCTTCCCGCCGCTCGTCGACGACCCGGCCACCTTCGGGCGCATCGCCGCGACGAACGCGCTCAACGACGTCTTCGCCATGGGGGGGACGCCGCTGCTGGCGCTCTCCATCGCCGCTTTCCCGGAGGAGCTTCCGAACGAGGTTCCCGCCGCGGTCTTCGCCGGCGCGGACGACACGGTGCGCGCCGCGGGCGCGGTGCTCGCCGGCGGGCACACCATTCGCGACGCGCGAGCCGAAGTACGGGCTGGCCGTCGTCGGGACGGTGCATCCCGACGGCATCTGGACGAAGTCGGGCGCGCGACCCGGCGACGCACTCTTCTTGACGAAGCCGCTCGGCACCGGCCTCGTGCTCGCGGCAAAGGTGGACGCGACCGAGGCGGTGCGCTGGATGACGACGCTCAACGCCGCCGCCGCCGATGCGCTGCGGCCGTTCTCTCCGAATGCCGTCACCGACGTCACCGGCTTCGGCCTCTTCGGTCACGCGCACGAGATGGCGACGCGCAGCGGCGTGCGCATCCGACTCGACGCGGCTGCGCTGCCGGCACTCGACGGAGCGCTCGAGGCGGCGCGGAACGGGATTCGTACCGGCGGGGACCCGCGCAACCGCGAATACGCGCCGGTCGACGCGGACGCCGTCGACGAAGTGCTGCTCGCCGTGGGCTACGACGCGCAGACCGCGGGCGGCCTGCTCATCTCGCTTCCCGCCGACAAGGCGCTCTCGCTCGAGAGCGAGTTCCGCGCGCGCGACCTCTTCCTGCGCCGGATCGGCACGGTCGAAGAAGGAACAGGAGTCTCCGTCAGCTAGCAAGCTCGCGCTTGCGCGCGAGGATCGACTTCCGCTTCTCGACGAGCTCGGCCTCGAGCCCCCTCAGTTCCTCCATCCGGCGGCGCACGAGCCCGATCTGCGTCTCGACGTGGGGGAGCGCGAGGTCGAGCAGCTGCAGCCGCTCGGCGTCGGAGTCGCTCTCGCGGAACTGCCGGCGGATCGCGGCGCGCGCCTCCTCGGCCTCGACGAGCTGCTTCAGCTCCTCGAGCGACAGGTTGAGCAGGTCGCGGAGGCGTGTGAGCTCGCTCAGCCGCTCGACGTCGGTGTCGTCGTAGGCGCGGTGCTCACCCTTGCGTCGTTCCGGCGGGCCGGGGAGTAGGCCGATCTCCTCGTAGTAGCGGATCGTGCGGGGCGTCAGCCCCGTCCGCTCGGCAACCTCCCCGATGCGAATCATGCGGCCTCCGCTTCGAAGATCTCGTCGAGCGTGACGTCGCCGGCGACGTGCGCCGGCCGCATGAGTGACACGGCGGCGCCGAGCAGCGAGACGCCGGCGAGCACCCACAGCGCCATGTGCATGTTGGCGATGAACGGGTCGAGCTGCTTCGCGCTGAGACCGGACGCGATACCGGAGAAGATCTTGAACAACACGGTCGTCGGGACCGCCGAGGTGACGACCGCCATCACGAATGCGATCGAGATCACCGCGCCTGTGTTCTGCAGCATTACGCGCGCGCCCGCGGCGATGCCGCGCCTGTGCACCGGAACGACGCCCATCATCGCCGCCGTGTTCGGGCTGTTGAACATGCCGGACCCGATGCCGACGAGCAGCAGCCAGAGCGCGCTCCACACGTATGCCGTGTGCGCCTGCAGCATCGTCATGCCGGCGAGGCCCACTGCCGAGACGAGCATCCCGAGCGCGGCGAGGCCGCGCGACCCGTGGCGGTCGGCCGCGATGCCGGCGAGCGGCGAGGCGACGAGCATGCCGACGGCCAGCGGCGCAAGCTCGAGGCCGGCGACGATCGGCGACTTCCCCTGCGGGCCCTGGAAGTAGAAGACGAACAGGAACATCAACGCGAAGCGGGAGAGACCGTTGATGAACGCTGCGCCGGACGCGGCAGCGAAGAGCTTGTTCTGGAAGAGCGAGAGGTCGAGCATCGGCGCGCGCCCGTGACGCTCGATGAGCACGAAGACGGGCAGGAACATCATCGCAGCGGCGAAGCCGGCAATCACGAGCCAGTTGTTCCAGCCCGTCAGTCCGCCCTTCGACAGAGCGAGCACGAGTCCCGTCAACCCGACGACGAACGTGGACGTGCCGACAAGGTCGAGCCCGCGTTCCTGGTCTCGGCCGGCGATCTCGTGCAGCACGAGGTACGCCCACGCCGAGCCGAGCAGGCCGAGCGGGACGTTGAACCAGAAGACCCACGGCCAGTTGATCGCGACGAGCGCGCCGCCGAGCACCGGGCCGATGACGAGCCCGACCGCGGCCACCATCGTGTTCGTGCCCATCGCGAGCCCGAGCTCCTCCTTCGGGAATGCGTCCGTGACGAGCGCGGCCGCGTTCGCGAAGAGGAACGCGCCGCCGACGCCCTGGAGGACGCGCCAGAGGATGAGCTGCGTCCCGCTGCCGGAGAAGCCGGCGCCGAGCGACGCCGCCGAGAAGACGAGGAAGCCGAGCACGTATGCGTTCTTGCGCCCGAACAGGTCGGACAACCGTCCCGCCGTCAGGACGAGCACCGTGGAGACGATCATGTAGACGAGGATGACCCAGACGAGCTGGAGCAACGTCGTGTGCAGGCTGCGCTCGAGGTCCGGGAGCGCGATGATGAGGGTGCCCGAGTTGACGGTCGCCAACAGCATCCCCAGGCTGGTGCAGGAAAGCACCCACCATTTGAACTGACGGCTATGTCTGCGATTCCGAAGAAACTTCATTCTTACGTCAACGTCAGTTTAGCAGCTCGACGGGAGTTGAGCCCGGTCGGCTTCCGCCGGGTCGCCTGGTGGGCCGTCGGCTGCCTCATCGTCATCGTCGGCACCGGCGCGACCGTGCGCCTGACCGGCTCCGGCCTCGGGTGCCCGCACTGGCCGACGTGCAACAGCACGCACGCGCTGCCGAAGGGCTACCACTCCGACATCGAGTTCTCGAACCGCGTCGTCTCGGCGCTGACGGTCTTCTCGACGCTCGGGCTCGCCGTTGCAGCGTGGCGCACTCCTGCGCTTGGTCGCCGCGGGCGCTGGCTCGCGACCGCGGTGTTCGCAGGAACGCTCGCGCAGGCGCCCCTCGGCGCGATCACCGTCTACTACGACCTCAATCCGTACCTCGTCATTTCGCATCTGCTGTTGTCGCTGACGGTGCTTGGACTCGGCGTCCTGACGCTGCTCTCGGCGTATCCCGGCGGCCCGCCGCTCCCGGCGATCGCACGTGCCGGCGGCGCGGCCCTTCTCGTCGCAATCAGCGTGCTCGTCGTCACCGGGACGCTCTCGACAGCTGCGGGCCGTTTCCCAGGGAGCAACGGGGCGCAGGTTGTGGAGCGGATCGGAAACTTCCACGACGCCGTGTGGCTGCATGTGCGTGCGGTTGCCGCGTTCGGCATCGTCTTCCTCGTGCTCGCCGCGTGGGCGTGGGCCCGCCGGGCGCAATGGCCATGGTTCCTCCGAGGCTGCGCAGCACTGCTCGTCATCCTGCTCGTGCAGATGGGAATCGGCGAGTGGCAGTACCGCACGTACGGCACGGTGCCGTGGTGGGTGGTGGTTGCGCACGTCGCGGCGGCGGCTGTCCTCTTCGCCTGCACGGTCGGCCTGGTGGCGAGGCTGTGGCGTCCAGTGCGTCACTAGACTTCGACGATGCCCGAGCTGAACGTCTCGTTCACGCCCAGCCTGAAGCGCCCCGTGCTGATCGCAGCGTTTCGGGGCTGGAACGACGGAGGCCAGGGCGCATCGCTCGGCGCTGCGTATCTCGCGAAACAGTGGAACGCAGCACGCTTCGCGGAGATCGAGCCGGAGTCGTTCTTCGACTTCCAATCGGTGCGGCCGCACGTGTCGCTCGTCGACGGCGAGACGCGGCGCGTCGACTGGCCGGACAACGGTTTCTTCCACGCGTCCATCCCGGGAGCGGGTCGTGACGCGGTGCTCCTGCTCGGCATCGAGCCGAACCTGCGCTGGCGCACGTTCTCCGGCCTCGTGCTCGAGCTCGCGCAGGACCTCGGCGTGGAGATGGTGGTCACGTTCGGGTCGCTCCTTGCCGACGTGCCGCATACGCGGCCGGCGCCCGTGACGGCGGCGGCGACCGATTCCGAGCTCGTCGCAGAGCTCGGCCTCGAAGCGTCCCGCTATGAAGGCCCGACCGGCATCGTGGGGATCCTGCACGACCAGTGCCGCGACGCTGGAATCGCATCGGTGAGCCTCTGGGCGGCCGTGCCGCACTACGTGTCGCTCGCGCCGAGCCCGCGCGCGGCGCTCGCGCTCGTGCGCCGGTTCGGCGAGTTGATGCGCGTCGATGTCGACCTGGATGAGCTGGAGCAGGCGGCGGAGGAGTACGCCGAGCAGGTCAGCGAGGCCGTCTCGACCGACGCGGAGACGCAGGCGTACGTCGAAGAGCTCGAGCAGCGCGTCGACGCGTTGGCGCCGGAGGGAGATCTGCCGTCGGGCGAGTCGCTCGCCGCCGAGCTGTCGCGCTTCCTCCGTGAGCGCGAAGAGCAGGACGAAGGCCCGGAAGAGCCTGCCGTCTAGGGGTGATCGTCCTTCGCGCCGTCGCGGGCGCTGCCGGCCTCGTGCTCGTTCTCGCCGGAGTGGTGTTCTTCTTTCAAGGCATCGGCGTGATCGGCGGGTCCTTCATGAGCGGCAGTACGAAGTGGGCTGTCATCGGAGCCGTTCTCGTTGTGGCCGGGGCCGGCTTGCTGGCCGCCGCCCGCTTCCGCAGCGGCCGCTGACGGCTTGCGCCGCCGCCGCCGCCGCTTCGGCGCACCGGACGGGGCTCGCTGCTGGTCTCCCTGCTCCGTCGTCGCGGTTGCAGTCGCCGCCGTCGCTTCAGCGCCGGTGCCGGGCTTCTTGCGACGCCGCCTGCGGCGGCGCGAGCTCGACGGTTGCTTCGGTGCCGGCAGGTTCTCGGAGAGCGCGAGCGCGACCTCGGCGACCGCGCCGAGCTTCTCGCGCGCGTCGTCGAGCAGCTTCGTCGCGCGCGGGGTGTAGCCCTCCGCAGAGGCAAGGAGCGCAGCGCCCACCTGGACCGGCTGCTCGAGCGCGGTCTGGACGAGCTTCGCGGCGTTCTCCTCGTGCCGATGGCCGCGAGAGTTCGCGAGTGCGCCGAGAAGTCGCTTCGCTTCGGGATACTCGGTCGAGGCGCGGCGGTCCTGCACCTTGCGCGTCGCGCGTGCAAGCCGCCACGTCCAGCGCTCGAGGATCTGATCTGGCGCGTCGGGCTTGCCGTCGGCGATCGCGCGCAGGAGCACGCGAATTCCCGCGAGCCGCTCCTTCTCCCACGTCGGCGCCTGCGTCACGAGCGTGACCAGATCGTCGAAGTCTGCGCGCTCGACACGCATCGAAACGCGGTCTTGCAACGCCATCAGCCGCAGGCGTCGATTCGGGTTCTCGGCGGCGGCGGTGGACAAGAACTGTTCCATCGCGCCCTTGCTCGCGCGGCCCTCGGTGAGCTTCTGCACGAACGACGAGCGCTCGTCGAACCGAATTTGCCGGCCGGCGATCGTCGCCCAGTAGCGCTGCTCGTCCTCGTCGAGGTAGCGCGGATCGACGCGCTGCCACTCCCGGAGGATGACTGCGATGCGGCGCCGGACGTCCGGTGTCACCGGCACGAGCCACGGCGCCGGCGTCAGGCGGCGGCGCGCCCTGCGCTGTGCGCGGCGGCGCGGCGCCGGCGTGACGCGTGCGCCTTCGCGGTAGAAGTCGGCGTCGAGCAGCGAGTGCAGCGAGACAACGCGTTCGTTGTGCGTCGCACCCTTCGGGACGAAGTCGACGACGATGCCTGCTTCTTTGCGCGGATGCATGCGCATGATGCGCCCGATGCGCTGCTGATAGACGCGCTTCGACGCCGTCGGCGCGAGGTGCATGCACACCGTGGCGCGCGGAGAGTTCCAGCCTTCGGCGAGCAGCTGTGCGTTGATCAGGACGTTGATCTCGCCCCGCTCGTATGCGGCGAGCGTCTCCGCGAGCTTCACAGGCGGCGTCCGGCCGGACACCGCTTCCGCCTTGATCCCGGCGGCGCGGAATTCCTGCGCGAGGTTGTACGCGTGGTCGACGCCGGCGGCATAGACGATGCCCGGTGTGTTGTCGAAGCGGTCGCGGTACAAGCTCGCCGCCGCCTGGTTCAGGGCCTGGTGGTCGAGCGTCTTGGCGAGGATCTCCTGGTCGAAGTCGCCACCGACGATCGGCACGGAGTTGATCGCGGCCACCGGCGGCACGCGCAGGCAGCGGAGCGGCGCGATCAGGCCGCGCCGTGCGGCGTCCTGCAGCGGAAGGTCGTCGACCGATGCGGGGAAGACGTCGGAGACCTGCTTCGCGATCAGCTGCTCGGTCGCCGTCATCCCGATGTAGATGGGCTCCGGGAAGGAGCGAATCGCGGCTGACGTCTTCTCGCCGAGCGCCGTGTGCGCCTCGTCGCAGATGACGAGCTGATACGCGCTGCGGTCGATCGTGTCGACGTGGCGCGCGAACCAGGCGTACGTCTGGATGGTGAGCGGATTCGTGTGCGCGGGCTTCGTGCCGCTCTCGATCGCCTCCGTGAAGCGGTCGGCGTAGCCCTCGTCAGTCAGGTCGCGCGTGAACTGTGAGACGAGCAGGCGGCGATGGGTGAGAATGAGGACGCCGAGCGTGCGCGCTGCTTCGACGAAGCCCGCTGCGGCAATCGTCTTGCCGGAAGCGGTGGGATGCCGGAAGCGATAGCGCCGGATCGCGCCCGGGTCCTGCTCGGGCGTCAGCTCCTCGGGCTCCTCGTCCTCGTCGTCGTCGACGACGATCGCGTCGTCTTCGTCGTCCTCCTCTTCCAGCTCGGCGACCGCGTGGCCGTTCCCGTTCTCTTTCTCCTCCGTGCGCTGGGCGGCGGAGATCAGCTCTGTGAGCATTCCGGCGAGCGCGTCCACCTGATGGCGGCGGAGCGCCGTGCCGCCTTTCGTGCGCGGCTCGGGCTCGGCGAGGATGCGCTCGAGGCCGAGCATGAGGCCGAAGCGGACTTTCCACTGCGGGCTCGGCGCGGCGTTGCCGGCGTCGATCTCCGCGATTGCCTCGTCCAGCGCTCTGCGCCGCGCGGTGCCCGGGGCGAGAGCCTGCGCCGGATCCTCACCGTCGCGCAGGAACGGCTCACCGGCCCACGTCTCCGCGCGGTATGCCGCGGCGGCGAGCGGATCGTTCGCCTCCGCAAAGGTCGTGTGCTGAATGGCTTCTTGCATATGCGCAGCACCAGCGGTGCTGCAGGCTTTCCAAAGGTGGCGCCGCTCGATGAGTCCCCTGGACCGAACCGCGCTCTACCAAGCATACCCGGCGTTGCGGGAGCGTCAACCTGTCCGGCCTAGCTCCCCAGGCCGCCGAAAACGGCGAACGGATTCTGTGGAGTGGCCTCCCAGACCACCTCGCCGCCCAGCTCGACCTGGCCGTGCAGGCGGGCCGCCAGCGCGTCGGCGTCCTCCTTCGACGCCGTGCCCACGATGAGGAAGTGGAAGCGGCGCACCGGGTGGTATCCCTCGCCCTCGAGGGTCTCCGCCAGGGACTTCGCCTCGTCCCGCGAGGCGCTCTGCACGCGCACCTCCCACGGCGCATAGCCGCGGTCGACCTCCTCTTCTTCCCAGGTCTCGCCTGCCGGCTCGTCGTCCCAGCGCTCGTCGCCCTCGAGCCAGTGTTCGACCTTCGTCGCCTTTGCCTGGCCGCCAAGACTGCGCAGCTGGGCGTCGATCACGCCGTGTGCGCGCTCCGCCTCGGCGCGCGACGAGGCGTAGACGAAGATCTCGTCGCCGTCGCGTGAGACGGCGAGCCGCTTCTGCTCGAGCGCCTCCGCGAGGTCGCGCGCCTCCTCGTCGAGGTCCGCGCCGAGCCGGTCGAGCAGACCGCCGGCGTGCGTCTCCTCGACCTCGATGCGAATGCGCCAGTCGTCGGCCACGGGCGGCGAGCTTATCGTTAGTGGAGCGAGATCCGGCCGGGTGGCCAGTAGGTGAGGAGCACCGGGCCGATGAGGCTCCCCCGCGGCACCGAGCCCCAGACGCGCGAGTCGCACGAGTGGACGCGGTCGTCGCCCAGGAAGAAGTAGTGGCCGGCGGGGACGTGCCAGGTGCCCGATTCGCGGTCGCGGAGGGCGGGGTCGAGGTACGGCTCGGCCAGCGGCTTTCCATCGATGGAGATGAAGCCGTTCCGTTCCGAGACGGTGTCGCCCGGGAGCCCGATCAGCCGCTTGACGAAGGTCGACCCGCTGTCGCCGGGACCGCACTTCGCCGTCGTCGCCGGTGCGGTGAAGACGACGATCTGCCCGCGCGCCGGACTCTCGAAATCGTACGCGAGCCGGTTGACGAGCACGCGGTCGTTCGAGCCGGCGAGGCACCAAGCGCCCGGCCGCGCGCAGTGCAGTGTCGGCTCCATCGAGGAGGACGGAATCCGATACGGCTTCGCGACCTCGGTCTCGAACACGAGCACGAAGCCGATCGCGAGCGCGATGCTCACGACCCAGTCGACGAGCCGGCGCCACGGCTGCGGGATTCGCACGCTCCTACGATAGAGCGGCTGTCGCGCGACCGCTGGTGACGGCCCCGCCGAGGAAGAGCGGCCAGCCGGCGCCGAGGATCAGGCAGGCATCCACATCCGCCGGGTCGCCGACCACTCTCTCGGCCAGCAGATGCTGGACCTCGTCCCCGACCGCCGCCAGCGCCTGATCGCGAATCTCTTCGAGCGTTCGCGGCGCGCCGCCGGTGGGCGCCGTGAGCGGAAAGCGATCCGGCCACGCGGCGTTCATCGTCTCGAGCACGTGCTGGGCGACCGCCGGACCGACCATCTCCCGCAACACCGACGGCGCCATCGGCATGCCGAGCGACAGGATGGCCTCGTCCACCTCCTCGGCCGTGTTGCCGTTCGCGAGCGCGTCCATCATGACGGTCGTCATGCGCGTGAGGAGGCGGTTGACGACGAAGCCCGGAGCGTCGCCCACGAGCACGCCGCGCTTGCGCAGCTTCTTGACGACGTCCCACGCCGTCGCGAGTTGCTCGTCCGTCGTGTTCGGCGTGCGGGCGATCTCCACGAGCGGCATCACCGCCACCGGATTGAAGAAGTGCAGGCCGACGTCCGCTCCCATCGCCTCGACCGACAGCGACGAGGTGTTGGTGGTGAGGATCGCATCCGGCGCAACCTTGCGCACTTGATCGAACACCTCGCGCTTCACATCCAGTTCCTCGAACACCGCCTCGAGGACGAGGTCGCAGCCTTCGAACTGCTCCCACCCGGTGCCGCCGTCCACGATCGTGGCGAGGAAGGGCTTCACGTCGCTGCGAATCGACGCGAGCGCGTCGTCCACGCGGGATTGCTCGAGGTCGCGCAGCACGATCGGCACTTCGAGCCGGCGCAGGAAGAGCGTCGCCAGCTGCGTCGCCATCAGCCCCGCGCCGACGATGCCGACCTTCTGCACGGCGCGCGGCTTCGCGTCCGGCAGGTTCGGCGGGCGCTTCGAGCGGCGCTCGACGACGGTGAACGCATAGGCCGATGCCTGCGCCTGCGGGCTGACGAGGAGCTCCGCCATCGCCTGTTCCTCTGCCGCGTAGCCCTCCTCGACCGTCCAGTCGCGGGCGCCGGCGATGAGGTCGAGCGCTGCATACGGCGCGCGCGTGGCGCCATGGACGGCGTCGTCGACGCGCGCGCGCGTCTTGCGCAGCACTGTCTCCAGCTCCGACCAGTCCGGCGCGCTGCGCTCGATCGACAGCGACGCGGCGAACGCGAGCGACTCGTCGACGAACTCCACCGGCTCGAGCAGGCGGTCGGCGATGCCGAGCTCGACCGCCTCCGGCGCCTGCAGCAGCCGGTTCTGGCGTAGAGGATTGAGGACGATCACCCGCGCCGCCGTTTCCGGGCCGACGAGCCGAGGAAGCAGCTGCGTTCCGCCCCAGCCCGGGATGATCGAGAGGGCGACTTCTGGGAACCCGATGTGGCGGACGTTCGACGCGATCGTTCGTGCATCGCAGTGGAGCGCGAGCTCGAGCCCGCCGCCGAGGCAGGCGCCGTTGATCGCCGCCACCGTCGGGAACGGCAGCGCCCGGATACGGGCGAAGAGGTCATGTCCGGCGCGGATGCCTTCGCGCGGATCCTGGAGATGGCTGAACTCGTCGATGTCGGCGCCGACGCAGAAGACGAACGGCTTGCCGGTGAACACCGCTGCGCTCCAATCGCCGTGCTCGAGCTCGTCGATGACTGAGGCGGCCGACTCGAACGCGGAGCGTCCGAGCGTCGTCGGGACGCGGTAGTCCTCGCCGTTGTCGATCGTGACAAGCGCGATCGACCCTGCACGGTTCAGCTTGAAAACGGTGTCCGCCACTACTGGACGTTCTCCCAGATGATCGCCGCGCCCATGCCCATGCCGATGCAGAGCGCCGTCAGCCCGTAGCGGCCGCCGCGTTCGCGCAGGCCGTAGGCGAGCTGCGCGATGAGGCGCACACCCGTGGCGGCGAGCGGATGGCCGCACGCGATGGCGCCGCCATACGGGTTGAGGCGCGGATCCTCGGCGGAGATGCCGAGCTCGTCGCACCACGTCAGCACCTGGACGGCGAACGGCTCGTTCAACTCGAAGAGATCGACGTCGTCGAGCGAGACGCCTGCTTGCTCGAGCACTCGCTTCGTCGCGGGCACGGGGCCGAGCCCCATCAGGTGCGGCTCGACGCCCGCGTACGCGTACCCGACGAGGCGCAGCTTCGGTACGAGACCGAGCTCGCCGATGGTCCCCTCGGCGGCCAGGAAGGCAGCCGTTGCACCGTCCGTCAATCCGGCGGAGTTGCCGGCGGTGACACGGCCGCCTGCGCGAAACGCGGGCTTCAGCGCGGCCAGCCCGTCGAGGCTCGTGTCGGCGCGCAGGAACTCGTCGCGCTCCGCGACCTTCCACCCGTCGTCGGTGAAGACCGCCAGCGGCACCACCGTCTCGCGCATGACGCCGTTCGTCCAGGCTGCGGCTGCCCGCTGCTGCGACCTGAGCGCAAATGCATCCGCGCGCTCGCGCGTGATCGCGGGAAAGAGATCGTGCAGGTTCTCCGCCGTTCGTCCCATCACCGCGGCCGACTCGTCGATCAGCCGCTCGGAGGCGAAGCGCGGGTTGAAGTCGACGTCGTCACCCATGGGGTGGTGGCCCATGTGCTCGACGCCGCCCGCGAGCGCGACGTCGGCCGCGCCAAGCGCGATCTCGCCGGCGGCGGCGGTCACCGCCGTGAGCGCGCCGGCACACATCCGGTCGATCGCGAAGCCGGGAACGGTGTGTGGAATGCCCGCGAGGAGCGCGACGTCGCGGCCGAGGGTGAGCCCCTGGTCTCCGACCTGCGCGGTGGCGGCGAGGACGACGTCGCCGATCCGTTCCGGCGGGATCGCGGGATTCCGGCGTAGTAGTTCGCGGACCGCCTTGACGGCCATGTCGTCTGCCCGGGTGCGCCAGAACTGGCCCTTCGGGCCGGCCTTGCCGAACGGCGTGCGTACTCCGTCGACGAAGAAGACCTCGCGCAGCTCCCGCATGACTGAATAGTCAATCAAACGGTCGTAGACTCCGGGCCATGACATGGAACGAGCAGGCGGCGGCAGCGGTTGGGCGCTACGAGGGCGGTGAAGCGCGAGGCCTCGATCAGCGACAGCTGACGCAGCTCGCCAACGCCGCGTGGGCCGCCGGCCTCTGCCTGCTGATGGAGGGGCGCCGAGAGGAGTCGGCGGCGTGGCTGCGGCGAGCGGCCGAGCGCTACCGCGAGAGCTGGAACGGTGCGCCGCCGGACTCGTGGGGGCGGCCGATCGCGGCCATGAAGGCGCTGCTCCTCGCCGGCGACGACGCCTCCGATGCCGCCCGGTGGGCGCTCGACGCCGGCGCCGCGCAGGCCGAATCGCCGATCGGCAGGTACGCGGCGACGCTCGCATTGCTCGTCCTGCATCGCGACGTCGAGGCGCGTGTGGTCGCCGAGACACTCGTCGGCCGCAACGACTTCCCCCGCGACATCGCCGACGCCGTGTGGATGATCGCGGGTCTCGACCGCATGGAATACGCGGTCGCGCTCGAGAACATCCTCGGAGACTTCGAGCAGCGCAAGGACTTCCTCGAGGACGTGCCTGTCGCCGACACGGTGCTCGTGCTGCAGGTCCTCGCCGCGGCGCGCGACATGGCGGTCGATCTGCCGCCGTCGAAGATGCTCCCCTAGAGCTTTGCAGCAGCGGCGGGGTCCAGCACAGCCGTCGTCGTCCCGCTGACCGCGCGCACGAGGCTTCCGGGCGTCGCGCGTGAGGACTCGCCCGCGAACGCTCGCGCTGCCGCCTCCGCCTTGTCGGCGCCCGCGACGAGGAAGACGATCGCCCGAGCGGCGCGCAGCATCGGCAGCGTCAGCGTGATGCGGTCGACGTACGGCTCGAGCTTCGCCTCCGCTCCGAGCACACGCCGCTCGCTCTCGTCAAGCGTCGGCTGGTCGGGATAGAGCGACGCCACGTGCCCGTCCGGCCCGAGGCCGAGCAGCACGAGGTCGAAGCGTGCGAGGTCGCCGAGCTCGCGGTCATAGTCCTCGGCGCCGGCGTCACGGCCGAGCTCGCCGCGCATGCGGTGCACCGCTGAGGGCTGCACCGCGAGCTGGTCGAGCAGCGTGCGCTTCGCCATTCCGTAGTTCGAGCGCTCATCCTCAGGAGGCACGCAGCGCTCGTCGCCCCACCACAGCTCGGTGCGGCTCCAGTCGGGTTGCCGCTCAGCTGCGAGCTCGTACGCGAGCGCGGGCGTCGAGCCGCCGGTGAGGACGACGTGACCTCCTTCCCGTGCTGCAGCCGCCAGCAGATCGGCGACGGCGGCCGTCGGATCGTCGGCGACGACGATCTCCACCAGGCTGCTCATTCGTGTGCGCGCGCCAGCTCGCCGGCGCGGGTCATCGCCGCCTGCACCGCGTTGAGGAGTGCCGCGCGAACGCCTGCCTGCTCGAGCTCGCGGATGGCGGCGATGGTCGTGCCTCCGGGCGAAGTCACCGACTCGCGCAGCTCGACCGGGTGCATGCCGAGATCGCGCAGCTGTTTCGCGGTGCCGAGCATCGTCTGCACGACGAGCGTCGTCGAGATCTCGCGCGAGACGCCGAGCAGGATCCCCGCCTCGATCATCGCCTCGGCGAGCAAGGCGAAGTACGCAGGGCCCGACCCGGAGAGCGCCGTCACGGCATCCATCTGCGACTCGGGCACCCGCACGACGCGCCCTAGATGGGTGAGCGCGTCCTCTGCGAGCGCGAGACTTGCTTCGTCCGCGTGCGCGCCGGCGCAGATGCCAGCCATGCCCTCGTGCACGATCGACGGCGCATTCGGCATCGCGCGTACGACCGGAACGCCGGGTGCGATGCGCGCCTCGATCTGCGCGGTCGGGATGGCGGCGGCGATGGACAGCACGGTCTGTTGGGCCGTGAGCAGCTGTCCGACCTCGGCGAGCAGGACGTCGATGTCCTGCGGCTTCACGGCGACGACGACGAGCTCTGCTTTCGCGACGGCACCGACGTTGTCGGTCGTCGCCTCGATGCCGTGGCGGTCGCGCAGCTCCGTTGCGCGCGCTTCGGTGCGGCTCGTGACCACGATGTCGGTCCAGCCGGCGCCGAGCAGGCCGCCGAGCAGCGCTTCGCCGATGCGTCCGCATCCGAGGATGGCGATCATGGCGCTCAGTCTGCCTAGGCCGCTTCGGCGGCGTCGAACGACAGCAGGCCGCGGCCGAAGCCGGCCAGCAGATACACGCTCGCGATTCCGGCCCACTGCCCGTACGGCTCGAGCAGCTCCGCCGTCTCCCACCCCTCGACCTCGTGGCCGCGCATCGCGCGCAGGAGCTTGACGAGCCCGAGGTCGCCGACGAGCCCGTGGTCGTAGCGGCCGAGCCCCTCGAGACAAACGACGCCGACCGACCAGGGCCCGAGGCCGCGCTCGCGGCCGAGCCGCCGAACGATCGCCTCGGTTGGCTGGTCATGGAGCCGTTCGAGGTGGAGCGAGCGGCAGATCCGGACGAGCGCGGCGCCGCGGCGCGCATGCAGCCCCAGTCTGCGTAGCTGCGACGGCGCGAGCGCGCCCAGGTCGCTCGCGGTCGGCGCCACGTGCAGCCGCTCCGGGCCTTCGGCGCACAGCGTGCGCACGATGGTCCGCTCCATCTGCCGCGCCCGCTTCGCCTCGATCAGCTGACCGCAGAACGCGCGCAGCAGCGCATGCGCGACTGTCGGCACGCGCACGGGACGCAGGCCGCGCAGCTCGCGCGACGCGCGCCCGAGCAGCGGATCGTCGCGCACCGCGGCGAGGAAGCCGGAGTGGTCGTCGTCGAGCGCGAGGAGCCAGCGCAGCCGCAACGCCGACGCCGCCGAGTCGGCGCGGATCGTGACGGAGCCGCCGGGCGACTGCCATGCACGTGCGGTTTCGACGCGACCGTCGACCGCGAGCACTTGCGTGAACAAGCCTTCGCGGAACGTGCGCGTCGCGTCGCTCGCGGTCCGCGCCGAAAGCGCGAGCGAGTACGGGCCTCGGGGCGCGACCGCGAGCTCGAAGCTCACCGCTCGGCGCGCGTGCGCTGCGGCGTTGCGCGCACTCCGAGCTCGGCGGCGCGATCGAGCACGTCGAGCGCGTCCGCCTCCTTACCGGTGGTCCGGAGCATGTGACCCCAGGCGCGGCACGCGTTCGCGGCGGGGTGCCAGCGGCCTTCGCGCTCGAGGATGCCCACGGCTTCGCGATATGCCTCGTTCGCGGGCTCCGTCTCGCCGTTGAGTGCAAGCCCGTCCGCGAGGGCCGCAAGCGCGTGGCCGCGGTCGGCCGGCTGCCCGTCGATTGCGAGCGCATCGCGTGCGAGCGCGACGGCCGACTCGTGATCGCCGGCGAGTGCGGCGATCTTCGACCGCTGGATCAGCATCTCGACGAGGTCGTCCTTGGACGGGCTGACGCCGAGGAGCCGGTGGGCGCGGTCGAGGTGCTCGGTCGCGTGCGCAGAATCGCGGCGCTCGAGGTAGATCGCCGACGCGAGAATGTGTGCGCGCGCGAGATTCAGCGCGTCCTCGGTCGTCTCCAGCAGCGCGATCGCCTTGCGGACGTTCGAGAGAGCTGTTGCGCCGCGTCCTTCTTGCGCAGCGAGGCGCGCGATCGACCAGTACAGGCGAACGCGCATGTAGGGGTCGTCCGTGTCACGCATGCGCTGCATGGCGGAACGCGCGACTTCTTCCGCGCGCGCGATCTCGCCGACGTCCGTCAGCGCGTAGCTCAGCAGCACGGCGTACCTGGCCTCGGCGGCGGCGAAGCCCGCGGCGCCTTGGAGGCACCGCTCGAGCAGCTGGACCGCGTCGGCCGACCGGCCGGCGGAGGCGTAGACGCGCGCGAGGTCCCCGTACACGTCCACGCGCTCGGCAGGCTGGAAGGGCTCGTCCTCGAGCGCGGCCTCGAGGAGCTCGATCGCGCCGGCATGGTCGTCCCGGCCCTCGCGGACGGTGGCGAGCGCGACGCGCGCCCGGAACGTGGAGTTCCCGTCGGCCGCGCCCAGCGCGTCGGCGAGGAGTTCTTCCAGCGCGCTCTCGGCGCCGTCCGCGTCGCCGAGCCGGATGGCCAGCTCGAGGTCGGAGAGTCGCAGCTCGCGGGCGGCGGCGGGATCGAGCTCCGACCCGGTTTCGAGGTAGTCGGCCGAGACGCCGAGCTTCGCGGCCAGCTTCCGGAGCGCCTTCACCGACGGCTGGCGCGTCCCGGCCTCGATGCGGGAGATATAGGCGTACGAGACTCCGGGAGCGGCAAGCTCGCGCTGGGACAGCCCTCGTTCCAACCGCAGTCGCTTGAGCCGTTGCCCGATCGTCTCGCCCGCGGGCGAAAGGATTCTGGACGGCACGGTCCGGATTCTCACTGTTCGGACCGCGATCGTCAATGGGCCGCTCCGTCTTGTCTGGGGACCATCCTCCCCGTTGTCCCCTGTCAGACGAGAGGAGGGAACATGCTGCGGAACGCGCTCACGCTCAGGCTCGCCCTGATCCTGGCTGCGCTTGCCCTGCTGGCGATCTTCGCCGGCGAGCTGCCCTGGGGCCCGGCCTAGGCCGACCGGTTGTACCGTTGCCGCCGTGACGGCCTTCGAGCTCGTGGTCTACGCGCTGCTCCTGGCCGTCGCGGCGGTAGCCGTCTGGCGGCGGCCGATCACGGCGCTCTATTTCTTCGTCGTCGGCCTCGCGCTCCACAACGCCGTCATGGCCGCGCTCTACGCGGCAGGCCTCCGCGGGTCGACGCTCACGGCGATCGCCGCCTGGAAGGAGATCCTCCTCGCCGTCGCCCTCGCGCGCGTCATACGAGATGCGCTGCGCGATCGCGCCCTCCCGTTCCGGCCCGGCGTTGCTGACGCGCTCGCGCTCGCCTACGGAGCGCTCGTCGTCGTCTACGCGCTCATCCCCCAGTCGGCGCTCGGCGGTGGAGCCGACCGGCACGCCGTTGCGCTCGCGGCCAAGCACGACCTCGTGCCGGTGGGGGCGTTCTTCCTCGGCCGCTCGCTTCTGATCGGCCGCGACCAGCTGCGCCGGCTCGCGTGGACGCTGCTCGGGACGGCCGGCTTCGTCGCACTGCTCGGGATCGTCGACGTCTACGCGGTGCCGATCGGCTGGTGGCGAACGAACGGCGTCGTCGACTACTTCCACAAGCAGCTCGGCTACGACTACCACGGCACCGGGGAGCATCCTGCGGTCGCCGGTCTGCCGGAGAACTTCATCTACAACACCGGCTCCGAGCAGCACTTCCTGCGACGCCTCGTCTCGACGTTCCTCAGCCCGCTCGCCGCCGGCTATCTCATGGTCGTCGCACTGCTGCTGCTGCCGCGCCGCCGGTTCGCGATTCCGCTCGGCGCGCTCGCGTTCGCCGGCCTGCTCTTCACCTTTTCGCGCTCATCGCTCCTCGCGCTTGCAGGCGGGCTCGTCGTCCTCTCGCTCGCGTCGCGAGACTGGCGCCTGATCGCGTTCGCCGTCGCCGTCGTCGTCGCCGCCGTGGGCTGGGTGCACGTGTTCCCGAAGATCGGGCCGACCGGGAAGTGGACGAAGGCCGACCTCATCTATCAGCAGCGACAGGCACACGCTGCGACGGGGCCGACGAGCGGAAGCGCGCTCTCCGAGAACGAGCCGTCCCTGCACGAGCACTTGACGGAGTTGAAGGACGGAATCCACACCGTCATCCATCACCCGCAGGGGTTCGGCCTCGGCAACGTCGGGCAGACGGCGTCGCGCACGGGGACGCCGATCAAGGCGGGCGAGTCGAACTACACGGAGATGGGCGCCGAGCTCGGCATCCTCGGCTCGCTCCTCTGGATCGCGTGGGGGCTCGCGATCCTTGTCGGCCTATGGCGCGCGCGCGCCGTGCACATGACGGCCGCGTTCGCTGCGATTCTCGCGCTCGCGATCCAGACCGACGTCATCGGCGATCCGTGGGTGGCCTACGTCGTGTGGGCACTCGCCGGTGCATTGCTCTTGAAGACGCGTCCGCAAGAGCGTCTTGCGGACACCGCCGCGCCCGCCTAGCCTCGCGCCGATGTCGGCACGGCAGATGCTCGTCCTCGCGGCGCTCGCGCTGCTCGTGTTCGCGCTCGTCGTTCGCCTCCACCACCGAACCGCATCGTCCGGCGCCGTTCTGCCGCGCGTCCCGGGCGTCCTCAACGCCGACGTCACACAGGCGACGATCGGATCGACCATCTGCGTGCACGGCTGGACGGCGACCGTCCGTCCGCCCGTCGAATACACGAACGACCTGAAGGCGACGCAGATGCGCGAGTACGGCGAGACCGGCAGCCCGTCGGACTACCAGGAGGACCACCTCATCAGCCTCGAGCTCGGCGGCGACCCGACCGATCCGCGCAACCTGTGGCCGGAGCCGTATCCGCGGGCGGCCGACGTCGACCGAATCGAGAACGAGCTGAACGCGAAGGTCTGCGGCGGCAAGCTCTCGCTGCGGGAAGGGCAGGAGCAGGAGTCGGAGCTGAAGCACACCCAGGGGTAACCTTGGACACATGGCGATCGACTCGCGCGTGGACATCGGGCACGTGCATCTGAAGGTGTCCGACCTCGACCGGGCGCTCGGCTTCTATGTCGGCGTCCTCGGCTTCGACGTGTTCGCCCGGCACGGCGACGAGGCCGCGTTCATCTCCGCCGGCGGCTATCACCACCACATCGGTCTGAACACCTGGGAGTCGCGCGGCGCAGGGCCGCCTCCGCGCAACGCGACCGGCCTCTACCACACCGCCATCCGCTACCCCGACCGGAAGGCGCTCGCCGACGCGCTGCGCCGCGTCCTCGCCGCGGGCGTCCCCCTGGATGGCGCGAGCGACCACGGCGTCTCCATCGCGCTCTACCTGCGCGATCCGGACGAGAACGGCGTCGAGCTCTACTACGACCGGCCCCAGGACGAGTGGCCGCGCGACGCCGACGGGAAGCCGACGATGTTCACGAAGCCGGTCGACCTCGATGCCCTCCTGGCGGAGGCCTGACACGGTGCTATACCTCTAGCCGAGGGTTTGGCCAAGCCGGTTGAGCAGCTGTCCCAGGTGATCGTCCGCTTCGCGGGCGATTCCGGCGACGGCATGCAGTTGACGGGCTCGCAGTTCACCTCCGAGACCGCGCTCCTCGGCAACGACATCTCGACGCTGCCCGACTTCCCGGCCGAGATTCGCGCGCCGGCGGGGTCGCTCCCGGGCGTGTCCGGGTTCCAGGTTCACTTCGCCGATTTCGACATCCTCACGCCCGGCGATGCGCCGAACGTGCTCGTGGCCATGAACCCGGCGGCGCTGAAGACGAACATCAAGGACCTGCCGAAGGGCGGCACGCTGATCGTCAACTCGGACGCGTTCAACGAGCGCAACCTGCAGAAGGCCGGGTACGCGACGAACCCGCTCGAGGACGAATCGCTGGGCGAGTTCCAGGTGCACGCGGTGCCGCTCACCTCGCTCACTGTCGGCGCCCTGAAGGGGATCGAAGGCGTCACGCCGCGCGAGGCCGAGCGCTCGAAGAACATGTTCGCGCTCGGGCTGATGTCGTGGCTGTACGGGCGGCCGATCGAGCCGACGATCGAGTTTCTCGAGGAGAAGTTCGCGAAGCGGCCGGAGATCGCCGCCGCGAACGTGAAAGCCCTGCAGGCCGGCTATGCGTTCGGCGAGACGACCGAGTCGTTCGCGGTCACCTACGAGATCAAGCCCGCGAAGCTGACGCCGGGCACGTATCGGAACATCACCGGTAACCAGGCGCTGTCGCTCGGCCTCGTCGCGGCGTCGCGCCTTTCGAAGCTGCCGCTCTTCCTCGGCGCGTATCCGATCACGCCCGCGAGCGCGATCCTCGAGGAGCTCGCCGGCTACAAGAACTTCGGCGTGCGCACGTTCCAGGCGGAGGACGAGATCGCCGCTGCGGGCGCCGCCGTCGGCGCCGCGTTCGGCGGCTCGCTCGGCATCACGACGTCGGCGGGGCCGGGCGTCGTTCTGAAGGCGGAGACCATCGGGCTCGCGATCATGCTCGAGCTGCCGCTCGTCATCTGTGACATCCAGCGCGCGGGGCCGTCGACGGGGATGCCGACGAAGCCGGAGCAGGGCGACCTGCTCATGGTGCTGTTCGGGCGGAACTCGGAGTCGCCGGTGCCGGTCATTGCGCCGCGGTCGCCGTCGGACTGCTTTGACGCGGCCATCGAGGCGTGCCGCATCGCGCTCAAGTACCGCACGCCCGTCTATCTCCTGTCGGACGCGTACCTCGCGAATGGCTCCGAGCCGTGGTTGCTTCCTGACGTGGAGTCGCTGCCCGACATCTCGACGACGTTCGCCACCGAGCCGAACGACGGTGACGAGTTCCTGCCGTACCTGCGCGACGAGAAGACGCTCGCGCGGCCGTGGGCTGTGCCCGGAACGCCCGGGCTCGAGCACCGCATCGGCGGCCTCGAGAAGGCGGACCGCACCGGCAACATCTCCTACGACCCCGACAACCACGACCTGATGACGCGCCTGCGCGCGCAGAAGGTGGCGGGGATCGCGACCGACATCCCCGAGCTCGAGGTGGACGACCCGGACGGCGACGCGCGCGTGCTCGTGCTCGGCTGGGGCGGGACGTACGGGCCGATCGCCGCCGCGTGCCGTCGCGTGCGCACCGGTGGCCGTTCGGTCGCGCACGCCCACCTCCGCCATCTCAATCCATTCCCGCGCAACACGGGCGAGGTGCTGCGCCGCTACGACAAGGTACTCGTGCCGGAGATGAACCTCGGCCAGCTGCTGAAGCTCGTGCGCGCCGAGTTCCTCGTGGACGCGGTCGGCTACAACCGCGTCAGCGGGATTCCGCTGCGGTCGGCCGAGGTCGCAGACGCAATCGAAGCGATGGTCGACCAGTGAGCTCCAACGGGCATCTGACGGCGAAGGACTACCGCACCGACCAGGAGGTGCGCTGGTGCCCGGGCTGCGGCGACTACGCCATCCTCGCCGCGATGCAGGCGTTCATGCCCGAGCTCGGGATCGCACGCGAGAACACCGTATTCGTCTCCGGGATCGGCTGCGCCGCGCGCTTCCCGTACTACATGAACACGTACGGGATGCACTCGATCCACGGGCGTGCGCCGGCGATCGCGACCGGCCTTGCAACGACGCGGCCGGATCTCTCCGTCTGGGTCGCGACAGGCGACGGCGACGCGCTCTCGATCGGCGGCAACCACCTGATCCACACGCTGCGCCGCAACGTCAACTTCAAGATCCTCCTCTTCAACAACCGCATTTACGGGTTGACAAAGGGGCAGTACTCGCCGACGAGCGAGCTCGGCAAGGTGACGAAGTCGACGCCGATGGGCTCGCTCGATTGGCCGTTCAACCCGCTCTCGCTCGCCATCGGCGCCGAGGCGACGTTCGTCGCGCGCGCGATCGACACGGACAAGGCGGGAATGACTGCCGTGCTGCGCGCCGCGGCCGAGCATCGCGGCAGCGCGTTCGTCGAGATCTTCCAGAATTGCCCGATCTTCAACGACGACGCGTTCGCGTTCGTCCGCGACGACAAGGACGGCGTCAACAGGATCCCGCTGCGCGACGGGGAGCCGATCACGTGGGGCGCCGGCGCCGAGAAGGCTCTCAGGCAGCGCTCGGACGGCTCCATCGAGATCTGCCGCGCGGACGACGAGGGAGTGCTCGTCCACGACGCACACCACGAGGGGGCAGCCCTTGCCTTCGCGCTCTCACGCGTGACGCAGGACTCGCACGGCGGCACGCCGGTCGGCGTCTTCCGCGACGTCGAGCGCCCGGTCTACGACGATCTGATGGCCGGCCAGCTCGCCGCCGCCACGGAGAAGTTCGGCGAAGGCGATCTCTCGCAGCTGTTGCATGGCGGCGAGACCTGGGAGATCGCCTGAAAGTGCTGCAGCACTTTCAGGCGGTAAAGGGTCCCGCGAGCTCTTAGGTCTGTCGGTGGAGGGTTGTTTCGCGCGCGCGATGGCGGCTCGCGCCGTCCCCGCGCGCTGGTTCGCCTGCGCGTAAGCCGGCTGCGCCTGGCTTACGCTCCGGCTTTCTTCGTTGCTTCGCCGGAGGGTCTACTGCTGTAAGCGTCGCGCCAATCTCAACGATCCCGAGCCGGAGCCAACGCGAAGCGTTGGCGAAGGACGCGCAGAACGAAACCGTCGCTCAGGCCCTCAAGAGCTCGACGGCTTGGCCGTCGAGCGCTCCCGCGAAGCGGGACCCTCATCGCCTTGAAAGTGCGCGGCACTTTCAAGGCGTTTACCGGGCGCGCGGGGGAACGCGCCCGGTCTACGCCGTGAGCGGAGACGCCGGAATCGGCATCTCCTCTTCACTCGACGTCGCAAGCGACATCGTTGGCCGACCCTCATGGCCGTTTCGCGCCTGGATCAAAGCCCGCTCGAGCGCATGCTCGAGGGTCGACCGGCGGAAAGGCTTCATCACATAGTCGACCGCCGCGAGGCTGGACGTTTCCTCGCTGGGCGGTTCGATGCTGACGCAGAGGATCGGCAGCCGCAGGAGCTGCTGCCGCAGTCGGTGAGCTAGCTGCAGACCCGGCCCGGACGCCGGCTCGAGCAACATCAAATCGGGCTCCTCGCCCTCGGCCAGCTCGCGCTGGCCGATCGGTTTGTGACCGAGCCGCAGGACGAGGAGCTCAAGAAGCGACCGGTTGGCCGGATCAGGATCCACGATCAGGATGGTCGCCACGAGTCAAGAGTGCGCCTCGGGTGAGGGAAGACCGCCTGAGCGTGGTATGGATTCGGTATGAGCGCCGCCCGCGTACTGGTCGTCGACGACGACGAGGACATCCGGTCCCTCCTCCGGACGCTGCTCGAGCGGGCCGGCGCGATCGTCTTCGAGGCTCCCGACGGCCGCGAAGGCCTGCGCGAGTTCCACGCGCAGCGGCCCGATCTCGTCATCCTCGATGTCTCCATGCCGGAGATCGACGGCTGGCAGATGCTCGACCGCATTCGCGACATGTCGGACGTACCGGTGCTCATGCTCACCGCGCGCGCCGACGAGCTGGAACGCGTGCGCGGGCTGCACGCCGGCGCCGACGACTACGTCGTCAAGCCGTTCGGCAAGCAGGAGCTGATCGCACGCGTGCAGGCTCTGCTGCGCCGCGCGGCGCGCGGCGGGCGCACGCAGGAAGCCGACTCGTACGGTGACGGCTACCTCACGATCGACTGGGGCCAGCATCGTGTGACCGTCGGCGAGCGCGAGGTGCAGCTCACACCGCTCGAGTACCGGCTCCTCTCCACGTTCGTGCGCAACCCCCGCCAGGTGCTAAGCCGTGAGCAGCTGCTCGAGCTCGTCTGGGGCGACTCATACGGCGTCGGCGGCGACCAGGTGAAGCTCTACATCGGGTACCTGCGGCGCAAGCTCGATCCCGACACGCCCGACGGCGTGCCGATCGAGACCGTGCGCGGCTTCGGCTACCGCTACACGGCGCCCCCCGCCTAGGCGAGAAGCGCGCGCACGCGGGCGGAGAGCTCCGCGGGCGAGAACGGCTTGACGACGTATGCGTCCGCGCCCGCGTCGATGCCGCGCCGCACGTCCGACTCCTGCGCCTTCGCGGTGAGGAGAAGCAGCTTCGTTCCAGCGAGCTGCGGGTCGGCGCGGATGCGCCGCACGACCTCGAGGCCGTCGGGAGGCGGCATGCCGACGTCGAGTACTGCCACCTGGGGCCGCCGCTCCTGCACGAGCTGGAGCGCTTCGACGCCGGTCCGTGCCGTGACGACGTCGAAGCCGTCCCGCCTCAACCGCGTTGCGACAAGGAGGAGGATGTCTTCGTCGTCCTCCGCGACGAGAACGGTCGGGTTCGTCATGCGACGAGCTCCTGCTCGGGCGACGTCTCTTCGGCGCTTTGGCGGACAGCGTGGGTCGGCAGCTCGAGCCGAAAGACGCTTCCGCCGCTGTCGCGGCGCCGCGCGACGAGGGTCCCGCCGTGGCGCTCCGCGATCGCTCGCGCGATGAAGAGCCCAAGTCCTGTTCCGGGAACCTGATCGCTGACAGCGCTCGGCGAGCGGTAGAAGCGTTCGAAGATGCGCTCCTCCTCGCCGACATCGATACCCACGCCGGTGTCCTGGACCTCGAGCGCAGCACCGCCGAGTGTGCGCTCGACGCGAATCTCGACGCGCCCGCCCTCCGACGTGAACTTCACCGCGTTCGAGATGAGGTTGTCGACCAGTTGGACGACGCGGCGGCGGTCGCACTCGACCCGGACGGCCCCTTCGCCGCCGAGGAAGAGCGACACGCCCTTCCTGTCGGCGCGGGCGTGCATCTCGTCGAGGGCCTCGGCGGCGACCGTTTCGAGATCGGCCTCGTCGAGACTGAGGATGAAGCGGCCCGACTGGAGCCGGGCGGCGAGGAGCAGGTCGTCGACGAGCCGGAGGAGCCGGTCGGAGCTGCGCGCGACCACCTCGATGTACCGCTTTCGTTCCGCGTCGAGCGGCGTGTCGCCCTCGTCGTCGAGGGCGAGCTCGACGTACCCGATGATCGATGTGAGCGGCGTCCGCAGGTCGTGCGAGACGAGGGCGATGAACTCGTCCTTCAAGCGGTCGGCCTCCACGAGCTGCACGTTCTTCTGCGCCAGCCGCTCGCGGATGCGGTCGACGGTGTCGACGATGACGCCCATGCGCGCGACGACGAGAAGCGCTATCGCTGCCTGGAGGACCGCGAGCACCCAGATGCCGACCATCTTGTGCTCGTAGTCGGCGATGACTCGGGCGATGGGGACGGTGAGCAGTGCGCCGGCGAGGGCGAGGAGCCGCCAGCGAGCGACGCGCGTCTCCGGCTCCTCGCTCGGCTGACCGAGCCTGCGCATCGACGGGTGGAGGACAGCCGCCGTCCAGAAGATGTACGACGCCATCCACGGCCAGTTGATCCACGCGCTGCCCGAGTACACGCCGGCGTTGATCCGGAACGCGGTATCTCCGAGGAGTTGGCTCAACGCTCCAAGCACGAGGAAGGCAAAGGCTGGCGTTCGCCACGCGGGGGAGACGAAGAAGCCCGCGAAGGCGCCGATCAAGACGATGTCCATGACCGGGTAGAGGACGCCCGCGACGAGCCGCGGTCCGAGCGGGCCGCCCGCATGCAAGTTCGGCTCCATCACGAAGATCCACTCGAAGACGACGAAGGCGAGTGTGACGATTGCAGCGTCGGTCAGCGCGCCGATCCGTCGGTGGATACCTGAGCGCACGATCAGCATCACCGGCAGCGCCGCGAACAGCGGATAGGCGATGAGATAGAGGTAGTCGGCGACCGCCGGTTTCGCCGCGTTCGGAGAGATGTCGAACGCGATGTCGCCGGCGACGAAGAGCGCGTTCGCGGCGGCGAAGACGAGCCACGGCAGGGCCGGCTTCGGCCGGTAATGGCGAACCGCCCAGAGAATTGCGACGACGCACCCGCCCCCGAAGACCTCGTAGATCGTGTCCTGGGCGACGACGCTCGACGAGAAGAGGAAGTAGATCCCGCTCAGCACGAGCTCGACGCCCAAGACGCCTGCGCCCAGCCTGAAATCACGAGACACACGCATCGCCTGGAGTCAACTGTAGACCTCAGGCCAGAAAGCGGAGAATCGCCGCCGCCAATTCCTCCGGGCGGTCCTCCTGCAGGAAGTGCCCGGCTCCCTCGAGGACGACCGGCTCTCCGGCGCCGGGAATGAGCTCCGCAAATGCGTCAGCGAGTGTGGGTGGCAGCGCCGTGTCGGACGCGCCCCAGACGACGAGCGTCGGCTTCGTCCACGAGCGAAGCGCGTCGCGCACGCGGTTCATCGGCGCCGTGTTCGGGTGATCGGGCTCGGCCGGGACGAGCTCCGGGAACGCACGCACGCCCGCTTTCGACT
The DNA here is from genome assembly GCA_963744355.1 of uncultured Actinomycetes bacterium. Taxonomy (GTDB): domain Bacteria; phylum Actinomycetota; class Thermoleophilia; order Gaiellales; family Gaiellaceae; genus Palsa-739. Next base: position 572,167 of record CAVUTE010000001.1, on the reverse strand, counting down.
CCGGTGTCGGGAACGGCTCCGCATACGCAGCGCGTGCCTCGTGGCTCAGCCCGTGGACGGTGCCGGACTCGATCAGGCGCACCGGGTCGACGTCCGCGCCGGCCTTGCGAACGGCAGCGCGAAAGCGGAGCCACAGCTCGCTCGGCGGCCGGCCGCCGCCGATGCCGGTATCGAGGATGACCAGCCGGTCGACGAGGTCCGCGTGCTCGACAGCGAAGCGAAGGCCGATCGGCCCGCCCCAGTCGTGCACGACGAGCGTGAGGCCGTCGAGCCCGAGCTCGTCGACGAGCTGCTCGACCGACGCGACGTGGCGGTCGTAGCTGTACCAGCCGATGTCCTCCGGTTTGTCGGAGCGCCCGAAGCCGATCAGGTCGGGCGCGACGGCGCGGTAACCCGCGGCGACGAGCGGCGGAATGAGGTTGCGCCAGAGGTAGGACGACGTCGGCTCTCCGTGCAGGAGCAGCACCGGCAGGCCGCTGCCTTCGTCCACGTAGTGCATGTTGAGGCGGGACGGGCTGCGGCCCACCGCCCCGCCTCGCTCATCTGATGCCTCGAAGGCGAAAAACTTGCGCGTCAAGAGAGGCCGAAGACTATGCCGCTTGCGCTTGCTCGGCCTGCCGAGGAATCTGGATCGGAGGCCGGCGACGGAGAGCAGCGGCCGCGGCGATCGTGCCCGCTATGCCAATGGCGCCGGCAAGCGCGAACGCAAGCTCCGTGCCGCCGCGCGCGCACAGCCACCCGGCGAAGAGCCCGGCGACCGGTCCGGTGCCGTTGAAGGCGTAGAAGTAGATCCCGATGATCCGGCCGCGCAGCCGGTCCGGCGCGGCGAGCTGCACCGACGCATTCGAGTTCGCCGACCACGCGGTGAAGCCGGCGCCGACGAGGAAGAGCAGGAGGCCGGCCGCGTACGCGTTCCGCGCCGGCGCGAGCAGCACCTCGGCGCCCGTGAACACGAGGGCTCCGATGATCATCACGCGCGTCGACGCGCGCGCCCGCGACGCGGCGATCAGCGCGCCGGCGAGCGCCCCCGCGCCGAACACGGCGGACAGGAAGCCGTACACCGCCCCGTGGCCGTGCAGCGTGATCTTCGCGAGCACCGGCAGCGTGACGTTGAAGTTGAAGGCGAACGTGCTGAGGACGACCGTGAGCGCGAGGACGGCGAGCATGCGCGGCTGCCGGCGCACGTATGCGAGGCCTTCGCGCGTTCCTGCGAAGATCCGCGGCCGTTCGAACTCCTCGAAGGGGAAGAAGTCCCGCGTCCGCATCGCGAAGAGGCTGAGCAGCACCGCGAGGAAGCTGATCGCGTTGACGAGGAAGCACACGCCGACGCCGGCAAAGCCGAGCAGGATGCCGGCCACCGAAGGCCCGAAGACGCGCGACGCGTTGAAGAGGCTCGAGTTGAGCGCGATCGCGTTCGGGAGCGTGTCGCGGCCGACCATCCGGTACGTGAGCTGCTGGCGCGACGGAACGTCGAGGACGAGCACGGTCCCGTTGACGAACGCGATCACGTAGAGCATCCAGGGCCGGGCGAACCCGCCGAATGCGACCCACGTGAGCACGGCGGCGACGATCGTCTGGGCGAGCTGCGTCGTGATGACCAGGCGGCGGGCGTCGAGGCGGTCGGTGATGACGCCGGCGAAGAGCCCGAAGATCGTGTACGGGAGGAACTGGGCGAAGGCCATGATCCCGACGGCGAACGCGTCGTTGTGCGTGAGCTCGAGGACGAACCAGCCCAGCGCGATCCGCTGCATCCACGAGCCCGTCTGCGAGATGAGCTGGCCCGTGAAGAAGAGCCGGTAGTTGCGATAGCGGAAGCTCGAGAAGGTGCGTTTCACCGGCGCTCGTCCTCGCGCAGAAGGTGCGTGAGCGGCGCGATCGCTGCCTCGAGCGCGGCTTGTTCGCTCTCGTCGAGCTCGGCCAGGCGCTGCGCGAGCCAGGCAGTGCGGCGGGAGCGGACCCGGCGGAGCAGCCGCTGGCCTTCGTCGGTCAGCGTGACTCCGACGCGCCGTCGATCCTCCTCGCTCGCCTTGCGCTCCACGAGGCCGTCGCGCTCCAGGCGATCGACGTGCTTCGTCATCGCGGGAGGGCTGACTCGTTCGCGGGCCGCGAGCTCGCGGAGCCCGATGCCGGGCGCGTACTTGATGCTGACGAGCAGTGCCACCTGCTCGGGGGAGGCGCCGAGCGCCCGCGCCTCGCGGCGAAGCTCGCGCCCGACCTGGAGGAGCGCCGGTCTCAGCGCATCGGCAAGAGCAAGGGTGTCGACGGTGGTCTTCGGCATATCGTTAACCGAGTTAACGATAGCTGAAGGAGCGGCTGCTCTGTACCTCCGACTGGCTGATGGCCGCCGACGCGACCGGGTTCGCGCCGAGCTCGTTCTCCCACAGGTTCGCCTCGGACTGGAAGCTCGCCAGGACACCGTAGGCATGACCCATCGCGTCGGGGCGTGTGTCGAGGACGGTGTTCCGCTCGATCGTGCACATCGAACGGTCGTTGCACCAGATGCCGATGCCGCGCGCGTCGCGTACCTCGTTGTCCATCACCATGCCCATCGACATCTCCGTCACGGAGATGCCCCGCATGGTCGTTCGGCTGACGGAGTTGCCCATGATGTCGCTCATCGACGAATGGGTGGTGATCCCCTCCATGCCGCCCGTGATCGTGCAGCCCTCGACCATGCTCATCCCCTTGTCCATGTTGTAGGAGATGTCGATCCCCTGGCCGAGCGCATTGCCGAGCATGTCGATGGTGCAGTTCTTGATGACGATGCCCGAGAGGCGCACGTGGATGCCGTCGAGCTTCGTCCCCGAGACGGAGACGCCGTCAAGCACTGTCCCGCGCGCTCCGTTCACCGTGATGCCGTTCTCGCCGCCGACGACGGTGACGTTCTTCACGGTCACCCCGCTCGCGCGGATGACGATGCCGCCGCGGACGACCGCTCCCGGCTCGCCGACGAGCACCTCCCGGCGCGTGATGACGAGCGGCCCTTGGTGGACCCCGGCAGCGAGATGGACGACCGGCGGGCGCAGCGCATACGCGGTCGCTCCCGCGCCGGCGAGCACAACCCCGATTGCGACTGCCGTCGCGGCGCCGAGGCGGCCGAGCTCGCCGCCGTCCTCCGCATACGTGAGGCGCAGCAGCGGGAAGCCGGCATGGCCGAGAGCCTGCGCCGTGAGCCAGCCGCCGGCGAACAGCGCGACCGCCTGCCACACGGGCGCGACGACGCCGGCCATGCGCATGAGGAGGAGGACGACGCCGAGCTCGAGCAGGCCGAGTGGCGCCGCGGCCCAACCCGGCTGGTAGCGGAGCAGCCGGTCGTAGGCCAACACGTCGAGCGTGATTCCTGCGCCGAGCATGAGGCCGACCGCCTCCACCGGCCACCAGCGGTGCTCGGCGGCCGCGAGCACGCACGCCGCCGCGACGACGGGGGCGAGGGCGACGAGGCGCGACTCGATGCGACCTCTCAGCGTGTAGGACACGACCTGATCCTCGCGAGGAAGCCGTGCGCGGCGTACTTCGCGCCGGGGACCGTGTCCGCCGCCGGGAACGCCCACTGCGCGGGAACGCCGCAGAGGGCGAGCGTCCGAGTCCCGTCGGTGAGCGCCGGCACGCTGCCGTCGGTGTTCAGCACGATCCAGTCGTCGGCGGTCTCGAGCTCGTGCTCGTCGACGAGGCGTGCGAGCAGGGGGTCATGCCGGAAGCCGTGCTGGAAGCCGGTCGCGCAGATCACCTGGCGCGTGCCGTTGACGGCGTCTTCGACGCGAAAGCGGTCTTCCATCGTCGCGCGCGCCAGGGCCTCGTCCCAACGCCGTCCGGGCGGGTAGCTCGGCGCGAGCAGCACCCTCAGTCGCTCCACGCGCTCGCCCGCGGACAGGCGATGGAAGCCGGCCAGCCCTCGACGGGTGAAGTATTCGCGCGGGACGTTCAGCGGCCGCCGAACCGGCTCGCGGCGGCGGACCGAGACGACCTCGGCGCCGGCCTCGAGCGCGTTGAGCCATTCGGTCGCGGCGGCGAGCCCGGCGCCGACGACGGTGACGCTCGGCGCATAGTCGTGCGGCTCGTACGCGTGCACTGTCCGGGGATCGGCGCGCAGCTCGTCCGGCACGTTCAGGCCCGGGTGGCCGGGCGCGACGAGCACGTGCCGAAAGACGCCGTGGCCGTCGAGCTCGAAACCGCCGTCGACGGCGCGCACGCGCTCGATCCGTGCGCTTTGCAGGCTCGTGTCCCAGCCGCTGCGCGCGCGCAGCCGCTCGACGTGCGCGAGAAACTCCCGCACCGTGGGGTGGAAGCGGTCGCAGAGCGAGTCAAGGAGCGGCGCCGGCGAGCGTCGTCCCACCGACGCGCGAAACGCCAGCCCCGGAAACGACGTCGGCCCACAGTGGCCGTTGCTCTCCGAGCGCATCTCGCGCTGCCGGATCGCTGCCGCGCGGCGCCGGAACGTCGCAGCCGGGTCGTCGTCGGTGCCGAAGACCGCGATCTCACCCGGCCCGAGCTCGCGGCGCAGCGTCTGGTACGCCGTGAATCCGGCCAGGCCGGACCCGACGACCGCGACGCGCACTACTTCACCGAGCCGGCGAGCAGTCCCTGGACGAAGTAGCGCTGGAACGCGAGGAACACGCAGAGCGGGATGACGAGCGAGATGAACGACGCCGGGGCGATGATGTCGATGCTCGTCCCGAACTCGCGCAGCTGACCCGCGATCCACACGGTGATCGGCGTCGTGTTCTGCCCGAACGTCAGTGCGACGAGGAGGTCGTTCCACGTCCAGAGAAACTGGAAGATGGCGAGCGACGCGATCGCGGGCAGCCCGAGCGGCAGGATGAGCCGCAGGAAGATGACGATCTCGTTCGCGCCGTCGATGCGCGCCGACTCGAGGATGTCCTTCGGCAAGCCGACGAAGAAGTTGCGCAAGAGGAACACGGCGAACGGAAGGCCGAATGCGGTGTGGAAGAGGGCGATCCCGTACCAGGTGTCGAAGAGCCCGAACGTGTCGTAGAGCTTGAACATCGGGATCAGCGCCATCTGTAGCGGCACGACGAGCAGGCCGATCACACCGATGAAGAGCCAGTCCCTTCCCGGGAAGTCGAGCCAGGCGAACGCGTACCCCGCGAGGGCCCCGAGGATGACGACGAGGAGCGTGTTGCCGACCGCGATGTACGCCGTCGTCTTCAAGGCGGTGATGAGACCGGAGTTGTGGAACAGCGCGTTGTAGTTCGACCAGGTGGCGAGGCTCGGATGCGAGAAGATCTGCCACCAGCCCGCGGATGCATCTGCGGACGCCGGCAGGATCGAGGTGATGAAGAGGCCGATCGTCGGCACGAGCCACGCCGCGCCGAGGAGCACGAGCACGATGTTGATCGGCGTCCGTGTGAGCGCGCGCAGGAGCTTCGCCGAGACGGCGTCACTGGGGTTGGGGACCTCGATCGCAGGTGCGGCGGCGGCCACTACGCCTCCCTCTTGAACCGTCGGACGTTGAGCGCGAGCACCGGGATGACGAGCAGGAACAGGAACACGGCGATCGCAGAGCCGACGCCGAAGTTTCCTGATCCCTGGAAGGCTGTGAAGTACATCGCGAGGGCGATGACGTTTGCCTTCGCGTACTCCGACTCAGGCGCGAGTGCGTACACGATGTCGAACACCTTGAGGACGTTGATGATCATCGTGACGAAGACGACGCTCAGGACCGGCATCAACAGCGGTACCGTGACGCGGCGGAACGTCTGCCACTCCGAGGCGCCGTCCGTCCGCGCTGCCTCGAGGACGTCGCGCGGCATCGCGGCGAGGCCGGCTCCGATGACGACCATTGCGAAGCCCGCCCAGATCCAGATGTAGGCGATGAGGAGCGACGGCACGATGAGGTTCGGGCCGAGCCACGCGAAACCGCCGAACGGCTTCGCGAACGTCTGCGCGCCGATCGCGGTGGTGTACGTGCCTGCCGGGACCTTGGCGAAGTCGAAGGTGCCGTTCGCGTTCGATTTTGTCGACTGGATCGTCTTCCCGGCCGCATTGCGGAGCTCCAGGGTGACGCCGGGAAGGCCGAGCTCGCCCGTCTCGACGACGCCGGCCTTGCCGCCGCCGGGCTTGAAGTCGCGCCAGACGGTGCCGACGATGTCGCCGGGCTTCGGCGCGGGCTTCACGGCCTGCGCAGAGCTCTTCGGCACCTGGTCGGGCGCGATGCCGGTCAGCCCGAGCAGCGCGACGCCGCCCGGACGCGTCGGCGTCTTGAGCACGAGCGCGCCGGCGCTCGACTGCAGGCTGGGTGTCGACGGGAGCGCCGTGGAGAGGACTCCGGCAGGGCTGAAGGCGCCGGAGATCGTCTTCCCGAGCGCGTTGATCGCGCCGAGGCCCGGGTCCTGCTGGTACATGATCCGCCACGTCACGCCGGTGGCGAACGCAGAGATCGCCATGGGCAGGAAGACCGCGGTCTTGAACGCGACCGCCCAGCGGATCCGCTCCGTGAGCACCGCGAAGACGAGACCGACCGCCGTGACCATCGCCGGCACGACCGCGACCCAGATGGCGTTGTTCTTGATCGCCGTCGTCAGCGTCGACGTCGTGAACAGCGTCTTGTAGTTGGAGATGCCGACCCAGTGGCCGATGAAGCCCGTCGGGCCGAAGAAGCTTCTGATGATGGTGTAGACGGCCGGATAGACCATCCACACGCCCAGCATGAAGAGCGCGGGCGCGAGGAAGAACGCGCCCACGAGGTACCGGCCGAGCCTGCCCGGCTCGCCGGTGGGGGGCGGAGCCGCCACGACGGGCGGCTCCGCTGTGATTCCCCCAGCGCTCACGTCGTTACTTCTTGTATGCCGCCGCTGCTGCGGCCTCGAGTTGTTTCTGGATCCCGCTGACGTTCTTGGGGTTCTTCAGGAATGTCTGGAAGAGGCCCCACTCGCCCGAGCCAGTCGTGGCGCCGAACGCCGGCGGCTGGTTGTCGGACATGTCGAACACGACCGACTTCGCCGAGAGGATCGGCGCCTCGGTCGCCTTCGTGATCGCATCGGGATAGATGCTCGCCGGCACGTTGTGGTTGCCGGTCCCGAACCCGCCCTGCTTCGCCCAGATCTCCGCCGCCTGCGGCGAGGCGAGGTACTTCACGAACGCCTCGATCGCCGGGTTGTCGCGGAACGTGACGAACAGGTCGCCCGCGATCTCGACCGCGCTCGCGTCGGGGCCGGGCGTGATCGACGGCCACGTGAACGTGTTGAAGCCCGTCTTCGGCTTCGCCTTCGTCGACGAAGTGATCACGCCGCCGACGAAGTCGGCCTCGAACACCATCGCCGCCTTCGCGGGAGACGAGAACGCATTCGTGACCGAGTCATTGAACCCGTACTGCAGGGCTCCGGACGTCCCGCCGTAGATGTTGGACGTGTCGCCGACGATCTTTGCCATGGTCTTGAGCGCCGTGGCCACCGACGGGTCGGTCCACTTGATCTTGTGCTGGCTCAGCTGGTCGTACTTCGCTGCGCCGAACGTCCGCAAGTAGATGTTCTCGAACATGTCGGTGAGCGTCCAGCCGTCCGAGCCGCCGATCGAGTAGGCCGGTGTGCCCGACGCCTTGATCGTCTGCGCGTCCTTCAGGAGCTGCGCGAACGTCTTCGGAGGTGTCACGCCCGCCGCCTTGAAAGCGGGGACGTTGTACCAGACGACCGACTTGTTGGCCGCCTTGAATGGGAGCGCGTACAGCTTGCCGCTGAACGTCCCGAGCGATGCCCACGCAGGCGCGAAGTACTTCGCCATCGTCGACTTCGCGTAGGTGATCGGCTTGAGCTTGCCCTCCTTCGCGAACTGCGCGATCGTGCCGGGCTGCGCGATGTCGGCCATATCGGGCGGATGACCGCCGGCGACCGCAGTCGCGAGCACGGTGGGAAGGTTGTTGCCGACCGGCTTGTACTGGACGTGGACCTTCGGGATAGAGCTTCTCGAAGCCGTTGATGACGTCCTGGAACTGCACCTGGCCCGACGACGAGGTCCAGATTCCGTCAAACGTGATCGTTCCCGAGACTGCCTGGTTCTGATGCGCCTTCGTCGAAGCGCTCGTGCGGGCGCCTGCGAGCCCGGTGACGAGCAGCGCGGTCGCTGCTGCGGCGATAGCGACGACCGCAATTCGTGTACGCGTCATGCGTCTCCTTTCGTGCTCTGTCCTTCATAGATCCCGAGTCCTGTCTTCGGATCGAAGAAGTGCAGCGACCGCGTGTCCACGGCCACCTCGATGGTGTCGCCCGGCTTGACGCGAGAACGTGCGCCGAAGCGGCCGACGAGAGTGGCGGTGTCGCTGTCGGCGGCCTCGTCGACCGCGCGTTCGTCACCGACGTCCTGTGCGAGCTCGCGAACGTCCTCCGTCGTTGCGTGCTTCGCCTTGATCGTGAAGTGGGCCATGATCTCCGAGCCGAGCGCCTCCGTCAGAGAGGCGGTGCCGCGCAGACGCTGCTCGTTCGGCGAGCTCGGAACGAGCGCCGCGTCCTCGAGGTCCTCGGGCCGGATGCCGAGCACGACGTCCTTGCCGGCGTATGCAGCGAGACCCGGCCGCGCCTTGACCTCGTCGGCCTCGATCTTGATCGACTGTTCCCCGACCTTCGCCGAGAAGCCGCCGTTCTGCCGTTCGAGCGTCGCCTCGATCATGTTCATCGCCGGGCTGCCGATGAAGCCGCCGACGAAGAGGTTGACCGGGCGGTCGTAGAGCGTCTGCGGGTCGGCGACCTGCTGGAGCTCGCCCTTGCGCATGACGGCGACGCGGTCGCCCATCGTCATGGCCTCGATCTGGTCGTGCGTGACGTAGATCGTCGTCACGCCGAGGTCGTGCTGGATTCCGGCGATCTCGGCGCGCATCTGGACGCGGAGTTTCGCGTCGAGGTTCGAGAGCGGCTCGTCCATGAGAAACGCGGCGGGCTCACGCACGATCGCGCGACCCATCGCGACGCGCTGGCGCTGGCCGCCGGACAGCGCGCGCGGCTTGCGCTTGAGGAACGGCTCCAGGCCGAGAATGCGTGCCGCATTCGCGACACGTTTTGCGATCTCGTCCTTCGGCAGCTTCTTGATCTTCAGCCCGAAGGCGATGTTGTCGTAGACCGAGAGATGCGGGTAGAGCGCGTAGCTCTGGAAGACCATCGCGATGTCGCGGTCGCGCGACGGCACGTGGTTGACCACCCGGTCCCCGATCTTGAGGACGCCGCGCGAGATCTCTTCGAGACCGGCGACCATCCGGAGAGCCGTCGTCTTCCCGCAGCCGGAGGGGCCGACGAGGACCATGAACTCCCCGTCGTTGATCTCCAGGTCGAGGGCGTTGACGGCTGTGGTGCCATCTGCATAGGTCTTCGTGACCTGATCGAACGTCACTCCAGCCATCGGAGAAAACCCTCCCTGTTCGCGTTGCCGCGATCCTAAACACACGGCGACGTCCAGGTGCAGTAACGTGCCGTTTGTCACCAACCGACTGTGTGGAGGTGGAGTATGCAAATCGGCGGCGTGATGCGCGTGCAGCTCGTGACCGCGAGGCCGGACCAGACCGCGGCCGAGGCCATCCGGACCATGCTCGACGCGGGCGTCGGCTCCGTCGTCGTGGTCGAGGAATCGGCGCCGGTCGGGATCTTCACCGAGCGCGACGTACTGCGCCTGGCGGGCAGCGGCGCGACGTTCGGAACGACGCTCCTGCGCGACGTCATGACGCCGAACCCGCTCACCGTCTCCGCCGAGGACGGCATCCTCGCCGCCGCGCAGCTGATGGGCGAGCGGAACCTCCGCCACCTGCCGGTCGTCGAGGGCGGGAACCTCGTCGGCATCGTCTCCATCCGGGACGTGCTCGGCTTCCTCGCCGAGCGGCTGTGGTCCGAGCGCGACGAAGCCGCGCACGACACCGCGCGTGCCTTGCTCGACCGGCGCTAGCCCAGGCCCGGGGGCGTGGCGTCGGGGGCGTGCACACCCTCGATGGGCGCGGATGTGTCGACGAACCGCCGTGAGAAGTACGTCCGGCGGATCGCCAGCAGGCCGATCACGAGCATCGAGGCGAGCGCGAGCCCGATCGTCCAGTGCTCGAGGCTGAGCGCTGTCTGCCGCGCCTGACCTTCCCACTCTCCCGGGTCGTAGCGGTTCGAGATGCTCACCGTCGGGATGAGATCGACGCCCTGCGGAAAGCGCATCGTGTGATGCGCGGCCCACGTCCCGGTCTTGTGCACGACCGCCATCGCGTCCACGATCGCGGCGACGCACGCGACGTAGAAGCCGTAGGGGAGACGCCTCGCCAGCCAGCCGGCGGCGACGAGCAACAGCGGCGGCAGGAACGCCCACAGCCAGATCCGCAGCTCGTTCGAGGCGGAGGGGTCGTGGAAACGCGAGTGCAGCACCGCGCCGTCGCGCCACTGCACGACGCGCGGCTTCTCGACTGCGAGGGACGCCGACATGAGGGACGAGAAGAAGAGCGGGATGGCGATGAATGCTGCGATCCCGAGCGGCGCCTTGCTGCGCACCGTCCTCACGACAGCTTCTCCGCCTCGAGCACGCGGGACAGGAACTCGCGCGTGCGCGGCTCGCTCGGCTCCGTGAAGATCCGCGCCGGCGGGCCTTCTTCCAGGATCCGTCCCGCGTCGAGGAAGCAGACCTTGTCTGCCACCTCGCGCGCGAAGCCCATCTCGTGCGTCGCGATGATCATCGTCATGCCGCTCTCGGCCAGCTCGCGCACGAGCCCGAGCACCTCCGACACGAGCTGCGGGTCGAGCGCGCTCGTGATCTCGTCGAGGAGCAGCACCTTCGGCCCCATCGCGAGCGCCCTGACGATCGCCACGCGCTGCTGCTGGCCGCCGCTCAGCCGGTCGGGATACTCGTCCGCCTTTGCCTCGAGGCCGATGCGCTTCAGCAGTGCGCGCGCCTGACTCTCCGAGCCGCTGCGGGTGAACCCGCCCGCCTTCCGCGGCGCGAGCGTGACGTTCTGAAGCACCGTCATGTGCGGGAAGAGGTTGTACGCCTGGAAGACGATCCCGACCTTCCGCCGGAGAACGTTGACGTCCAGCTTCGGATCGGTGATCTGTTGGCCGTCGACGACGATCGCACCCTCCTCGATCCGCTCGAGGCGATTGAGGCAGCGCAGGAGCGTCGACTTGCCGGAGCCTGATGCACCAATGAGGCAGACAACGTTGTGCTCGGCGACGTCGAGATCGATCTTGTCGAGGACGCACAGCTGCCCGAACCACTTGCTGACGCCGCGCATGTGCACGAACGGGACGCTCCCATTGGAGCTCATCTAGGCGCTCCGCGCCCGAGTCACAGGACGTGCCATATGGCCTCGAGACTCGTGCTCAAAATGCTTGTGCACGCTCGCGGCTTTCCCGCTCCGCGACGAGGTGGTCGGTGAAGCGGGCGAGCGGGATCGTGAGCAGGATGAAGAACACTGCAGCCGCGACGAGTGACGGAAAGTCGTTGTTCTGCGTCGAGAACTGCTGCGCAAGCTGCGTCGCTTCGCCCACGCCGATGACCGAGATGATCGCCGTGTCCTTCTGGAGCCCGACGAAGTCGTTCAAGAGTGGCGGGATGACACGACGCACCGCCTGCGGGACGATGACGTAGCGCATCGTCTGCGCGTACGTCAGTCCGAGCGATCGCGCGGCTGCCCGCTGGCTCGGATGCACCGATTCGATCCCGGCGCGATAGACCTCGGTGACGTACGCCGTGTACACGAGCGTCAGCGCGACGATTCCGTACACGATCACCGGGCGGCTGGAGATGTAGCCGAGCTGGAGTCCGGGCACGCCGAAGCCGACGATGAACGCGACGAGGATGAGCGGCGTGCCGCGGAAGAAGTCCGTGTACACGATCGCCAGGGCCCGCAGCGGTCTTGCTGCAGGCCCCGGCAGACCGCGGACGATTGCAAGTGCGAGCGCGAGCACCAGGACGAGTGCCTCCGCGATGACCATCATCTTGATGTTCAGCTGGAATCCCGCCCACACGTCCGGCAGCGAGAGCCGGAAGCTATGTGGGTAGAAGAAGGTGCGGTAGACCTGGTGGAGCGCGTGCACGTCGTTACTTCAGGACGGGAATGGACGCGAAGTTGAGGTTGAACCACTTCTTCTGGAGCTTCCCGATCGTGCCGTTCGCCGTCAGCTTCTTGATCTGAGCGTCGAGGAGCGGCGCGAGAGGGGAGCCCTTCTGCATGACGGCGCCGTACTGCTCGTGCGTGTCGATCTGACCGGCGACAGGCCCGTACTTGCCCGGGTCCGCCTTCGCCTGGAGCGCGACGATCGGCACGTCGAGGATCAGCGCCTGGCACTGGTTCAGCTGCACGGCCTGGAACGCCGCCGTCGTCGTCGGATAGGTCAGCGGCCGCTTGGTCGGATGCAGCTTGCTGTTGATCCAGTCGAGACCGGTCGTGTTCGTCTGTGCGCAGGTCTGGAGCTTCTTGACGTCGGCGATGCTCTTCGGCGGCGTCGTCTGCTTCGAGATGAGCACGCCCTGGTTCGCATTGAGGTACGAGTTCGAGAACGTGACCGTCCGCTTGCGCTGAGCCGTGATCGTGGCCTCCTGGAACGAGACGTCGAACTTCTTCGTGCCCGGCAGGAAGAGCCCGTTCCACGACGTGTAGACCCAGACCGGCTTCAGGCCGAGGCCCTTGGCGATGGCCGACGCGAGGTCGACCTCGTAGCCGCGCGGGTTCGTGATCGTGCTGCCGCGAACCGTGCCCGAGGCGAAGCCGACGGCGGGATCGCCGAAGGCGACGACGAGCTGGCCCGAATGCATGGTCGGCGGAGAGGCCGGCCTCGCGCTCGCCGCCGGAACGGCGACGAGGGCCGCGAGCACAGCGGCCAAAAGAAGACGCTTCAAGATTGCCCTCCTCTGAGTTGCAGGAAGGCCGAATCTATCGCGGTCCGGGCTCAGCCTCCAGGGCGGCAGCGGTCAACTGCTGGAAGTGGCCGATGAGCTGCTCAGCGTGGCCCATGAGGACGCCGTGCTCGAGCGCGCCGCTCGCCATCCCGCGGTGCACGCCTTCCACGAGCCCGCGGTCCTCGATTCCGACCTGGGTGTCGAACGCCATCAGGTCGTCGATCCAGGCCGGCTCGACGTCCCGTCCGAAGAAGTAGTCGAGGAAGCGGTAGGTGCGGTCGGGCGTCAGCGGCACCATCGGGCCGATGGAGACGTTTGCATGGCCCGCGAAGATGTTCACGCCGAGGTTCGGCCAAAGGAAGTGGAACTGTGAGCGCTGGAGCTCGCCCTCGAGCCGGACGTTCTCGCGCACCGGCCCGCGCTGGCTCGACAGTCGCCCGTCGGTGGAGAGGGCGTACGCCTCCGTCGACACGTCGATCACCTCGGCGAACGCCGGATGCGCGACCTGGCAGTGGTAGCACTCGAGAAAGTTCTCGCAGACGACCTTCCAGTTGGCCTCCAGCTCGGCCTCCCAGCGTGTGTGGAAGACGAGCTCGTCGACATCCAGTCCGAGCTCAGCGATCTGCGCAGGCATGGAGCCGAGCGCGTCCGTGAGCGTCTCCGGATCGGTGCCCGCGTTGACGAACACGAACGGCCCCCAGGCGCCGACGGCGACGGGCACGAGCCCGAGCTCCTCGCGCGGAAAGTCAGGCTCCTCGTCCGAGCGCGGCGCCGTGCGCAGCGCGCCGTCGAGGCCGTACGTCCACGCGTGGTAGGGGCACTGCAGCGTCTCGCGCTTGCCCTGGCCTTCGGCGATCGTCGTCCCGCGGTGCCGGCACACGTTGACGAACGCGCGGAGCTCGCCGTCTCGCGCGCGCGTGACCACTATCGGCGTCATGCCCGCGCGTCCGGCGAAGAACGTCCCCGGCTCGGGTAGTTGCCCGAGATGGCCGACGTACTGCCATGCCGAGCGGAAGATCAGCTCCCGCTCGCGGCGCAGGATCTCCGGGTCCGTGTACCAGCTGTACGGGAGCGTGCTCTGCACGGCGAGAATGTACTCATGCGTGCGATGGTCCTCTCCGCGCAGCGCCGGCCGCTCGAGCTGCGTGACCTCCCCGTTCCGGAGCCGGGACCCGGACAGGTTCGCCTGCGCGTCCGGGCGTGCGGCGTTTGCCGCACCGACCTGCACGTCGTCGACGGCGACCTCACGCATCCCAAGCTGCCGCTCGTCCTGGGCCACCAGATCGTGGGCGAGACCGACGACGGCCACCGCCTCGGCGTCCCGTGGCTCGGCTGGACCGACGGGACGTGCCGGTACTGCACGAGCGCCCGCGAGAACCTCTGCGGCGAGGCGCGTTTCACCGGGTACGACCTGGACGGCGGCTACGCAGAGTACGTCGTCGCCGACGAGCGCTACTGCTTCCTGCTGCCCGATGAATACGATGACCTCCAGACGGCGCCGCTTCTCTGCGCCGGCCTCATCGGTTACCGCTCACTGCGCCTCGCGGGCGACGCCGAACGGCTCGGCCTGTACGGGTTCGGTGCATCGGCGCATATCGTCGCGCAGGTCGCGCGCCATGAAGGCCGCCGCCTCTTCGGCTTCGTCCGCCACGGGGACGAGAAGGCGCGCGCGTTCGCACTCGAGCTCGGCTGCGAGTGGGCGGGCTGGTCGGACGACCGCCCGCCGGAGGAGCTCGATGCGGCCATCCTGTTCGCCCCGGTCGGCGCGCTCGTGCCAGCCGCGCTCGCTGCTCTCGGCCGCGGCGGCACCGTCGTCTGCGCGGGCATTCACATGAGCGACATCCCGTCGTTTCCGTACGAGCTGCTGTGGGAGGAGCGTTGCGTCCGGTCGGTCGCGAACCTCACCCGGCTCGACGGCGAGGAGTTCCTTGCGCTCGCGCCCCGCGTGCCGGTGCGCACGGAGATCGAGGTCTTCGCGCTCGAGGACGCGAACGATGCGCTCGCCCGCATGCGCAGCGGCGACATACGCGGCGCGGCTGTGCTCCGGCTGTAGGCTCACCGTGTGCAGGCGCCGTTCGAGCAGTTCTTCGCCTTCCGGCGACTCTTTCCGGTCGCGCAGCTCACGCCGGACGGCGAGCGGATCCTCTTCGTCTCGAACCTCTCCGGCCAGTTCAACCTCTGGTCGGTCGAGCTCGACGGCGGGTGGCCGGAACAGCTGACGACCTTCGTCGACAACGCCGTCCGCGGTGTTGCGATCCGCGAGGACGGGACGATCCTCTTCCACGCCGACCACGACGGCGACGAGTTTCATCAGCTCTACCGCATCCCGGCCGAGGGTGGATGGCCGGAGCAGCTCACGGACCGCAAGCAGGTGCAACACGAGCTCTCGCCCGGAGCGTGGGCGCCCGATGGAAAGAGCTTCGCGTTCTCCTCCAACATGCGCACGCCGACCGACGGCGAGGTCTTCGTCTGGCGCGAAGGAGACACGGAGCCGCGCTACCTCTTCGGCGAGGGCAAGTACGCCTTCGCAGCCGGCTTCTCGCCGGACGGTACGAAGCTCCTCGCGGTCGAGTTCCGCTCCAACAGCGACGCCTCGATCTGGGTGATCGACCTCGAGTCCGGTGACGCGGCGGAGGCGACTCCGCACGAGGAGGCGGCGAAGTACTTCCCCGGGCCGTGGAAGCGCGATGGATCTGGGTTCTACGTCGTCACCGACGAAGGCCGCGAATTCACCGGCCTAGCGTTCCAGAGCCTCGAGACAGGCGCGCGCGAGTGGGTCGAGACGCCCGAACGGGACATCGACGACATCGCAGGCTCCGACGATGGCCGAGTGCTCGCCTGGATGGAAAACGACGACGGCTGGGCGACCGTCCACGTCCGCGACCTCGAGCGCGGCGTCGATCTCCCCGCGCCAAGGCTGCCGCGCGGGGCGGTCTCGGTCATCGGATCGGGCCTGTCGCTCTCGGGTGACGGATCGCGCCTCGCGGTCGTCTGGGACACCCCGCTGCGCCCCGCCGAGGTCTTCGTCGTGGACACGGCGACCGGCGACGCGCTGCCGGTGACGGAGAGCCGCGCCGCCGGCCTCTCCTCCCTCGATCTGCGCGAGCCGGAGCTGATCCGGTACGAGAGCTTCGACGGCAGGCAGATCCCGGCGTGGCTGTACCGGCCCGACGGCGACGGCCCGTTTCCGTTCGGCGTGCTCATCCACGGCGGTCCCGAGGCGCAGGAGCGACCCGTCTACCGGCCGTACGTCCAGTACCTGCTCTCCCGCGGCATCGGCGTGCTCGCGACGAACATCCGCGGCTCGACCGGCTACGGCAAGACGTACCAGAAGCTCATCCACCACGACTGGGGCGGCGGCGATCTCGAGGACTGGCGGCACGCCGCCGAGTGGCTGAAGTCGCAGCCGTTCGTGGACGGCGACCGCCTCGCGGTCTTCGGCGGCTCGTACGGCGGCTTCGCAACGCTCACGTGCGTGACGCGCCTGCCCGAGTACTGGCGCGCGGCCGTCGACATCGTCGGGCCGTCGAATCTCCTCACCTTCGTGCGCGCCGTCCCGCCGCAGTGGCAGCGGTTCATGGCGCAGTGGGTCGGCGACCCCGACACGGAAGAGGAGTACCTGCGCGCGCGCTCGCCGATCACGTACGTCGACCAGGTGCAGGCGGCGCTGCTCGTGATCCAGGGCGCGAAGGACCCGCGTGTCGTCAAGTCCGAGTCGGATCAGATGGTCGAGCGGCTGCGCGAGCTCGGCCGGGAAGTCGAGTACTTCGTGTTCGAGGACGAAGGGCACGGGTTCACGCGCTACTCGAACGACGTGCACGCGTACAGACTCACGTGCGAGTGGCTCGAATCACATCTCGCGTAAGGGAACGCCTGAGAGAGCACACGCGGCTTCGCGTCGCGGTCGAGCTTGCGCTTCTCACGATCTTTCTCGGGCTCCTGATCTGGGCGATCCGCGGCTCCTTCAACGCTGCGGGAAAGGATCTGAGTAACGCCGATCCGGTGCTCCTGGTACTCGCGTGCGTTGCGGTGGCCGCGTATTACCTCGTATTCGTCCTCGGCTGGATGAAGATCCTCGCCGACTGGGGTGTCCGGATCTCGTATCCGACCGCGCTCAACTCGGAGATCGTCTCGATGCTTGCGAAGTACGTGCCCGGCGGCGTGTGGACGCCGGCAGCGCGCGTCGTCGCGATGCGGCGCGCGGGCGTGAACGACACTGCGCTCGTGACGGCGGCGATGCTCGTCGAAGCCGGGCTCTCTGCAGTGGCCGGCGTGCTCGTGTTCGCGATCTCGCTCGTCTGGGTTCGCGGGGTGAACGGGCCGGTCATCCCCATTGGCATCTTCGGGGTGGTGATCGCGCTGCTCCTGCATCCCCGTGTCTTCCACGCGCTCGCAACGCGGTTCCTCCGCCGGTTCGGCTATCACGAGTTGCCGCCGCTGCGCGCGTCGACGCTCGCAGGGCTCCTCGTCTTCTATGCGGGAACCTGGGTGATCGGCGGTACGGGTGTGTGGCTCCTGCTGCGCTCGGTCGGCGCGCACCCGGCGGTGTCCACCATCGTCTTCCTCGGTGGCGTATCGGCGGTCGGCGCGATCGTCGCCGTGCTCGCGTTCTTCGCACCTTCGGGGCTCGGTGCGCGCGAGGGAGCGATGTACGGCCTGATGCTCGCCATCACGTCGTCAGGAGCGGCGCTCTCGGCGACGCTCCTCAACCGCGTGGCGATCACGCTCGTGGAGGTGTTGCTGTTCCTCTTCGGGGTGCTTGTGCTTCGTCGGAAGGAGCGGCGAGGTTCGCGCGGAGCTTCGCCAGCGTCCGCCGCAGCCGAGCCTGCTCCGCCTCGCTGATCCCGGCGAATATCTGCGCCTCGAAGGTCCGCGCCTCCGCTGAGAGGAGCTCGTACAGGCGTATCCCTTCAGGCGTGAGCCGCAGCCGCTTGACGCGGCGATCGTCCGGGTCGACCTCGCGCTGCACGAGGCCCGACTTCTCGGCGCGGTCGACGTGATATGTGATCGTGGCGCCGTCCACGTGCGCGTGGCTCGCGAGGATGCGATGGGAGACGAAGCCCTCGTCGCTGATCGCGTTCAGGACGATCCAGATGCCGAGCGAGCTGCCGGCGCGCGCCATGACGTCCTCGAACGCCTCGCGGACGGCCTTGGCGGTGAAGACGAGATCGCGGCCGAACGGCTCCACCTTGTCGCCAGAATTACTTTGATTTGAAATGATTTGACATCCTACCATCGCGGTGGCTAGGGTCGAGTCGTGCTGGCCCGTCTCGCGCACGTGATCGTCCGCCGCCGCCGCTGGGTGATCGGCGCCTGGGTCGTGCTCTCGCTCTTCGGCGCGTTCTCGGCCTCGCAGGTGTCGAAGCGCTGGTTCCAGAGCTTCTCCATTCCCGGGTACTCCGCCTACGAGGCGAACCAGCGCACGCTCGAGCGTTTCGGCACCGGCCAGCAGGCACCCCTCGTCGCCGTGTTCCACACAAGCGGCGACGTGACGAAGGTCACCGGCATCCAAAAGGCGATCGATCGCGCGGCCGCCGTGAACCCCGGCTCGCGCACGTCGTCGTACTGGTCGACCGGCAGCCGTGCGTACCTGTCCAAGGACGGGCACACCGCGTTCGCCGAGATCTATCCGCCCGGCACGCCGAGCTTCAGCTCGGACACGCACATCAAGCAGACGCGTGCTGCGCTGAAGAGCGCGACGCCGACCGGCGTCACCGCGTACCTCACCGGGCGCGACGCGCTCGTGGCCGCGTCGTCGGGCGGTGGCAAAGGGCCGAGCGTCCTGACCGAGGGCCTCATCGGCGGCGCCGGCGCGCTCATCATCCTCTTCTTCGTCTTCGGGACGCTGCCCGCCGTGCTGATCCCGATCGCGATCGCGATCGCCGCGATCCTCAACACGTATTCGCTCGTGTGGGCGCTGACCTACGTCACGAACGTGTCCATCATCGTCCAGTTCCTCATCGCGCTCGTCGGCCTCGGCGTCGCGATCGACTATGCGCTGCTCATGATCTTCCGCTTCCGCGACGAGCTGCGCGAGGGCGAGGACGTCGAGACCGCGCTCGTGGAGACGATGACGCACGCCGGCCGCTCGGTGATCGTGTCCGGCTCCACGGTTGCCGTCGGGCTCGTGTCGATGATCGTGCTGCCGCTGCCGTTCATCCGTTCGATCGGCCTCGGCGGACTGCTCATCCCATTGGTGTCGGTGCTCGCCGCGATCACGCTGCTGCCGGCGCTGCTCGCGGTGCTCGGAGAGCGCATCAACAGCCTGCGGCTGCTGCCGAAGCGCCTCGTGGACAGCGGCCATCCAGAGGACGGCCCGTGGGGCCGCTGGGCGCGGTTCGTCATGCGCCGGCCGTGGCGCGTGGCCATCACGGGCCTCGCGATCGTCGGCGTCCTCGTCTTCTTCGGCGTGCAGCTCAACCCGAGCGAGGCCCAGGCGAAGGATCAGCCGGGGAGCGGCGACGCGATCGTCGGCCGCGACGCGCTCTCGACCGCGGGGATATCGCCGGGCGTCATCGAGCCGTTCAACGTTCTCGTCGAGCGCGGCGCGGCCCCTGGGCCGATCGCGGCGAAGCTGCGCACGACCCCCGGGATCGTCGGCGCGGTCGCGCCGACCGGCCCGACCTGGCGCAAGGGCGGCGACGCGATCGTGGAGGCCTTCCCCGCCATCGACGGGTCGGCCCCGCACATCCAGACCCTCGTCACCCGCGTGCACAAGGAGCTGAACGGGACCAATGCGACGCTCGGCGGGATCGCGCCCGCCGATCGCGACTTCGTGCACGCGGTGTACGGGAACTTCCCCTACGTGCTCGCGCTTGTCGTGCTGCTGACGATCCTGCTGCTCATGCGCGCGTTCCGCTCGATCGTGCTGCCGATCAAGGCGGCGCTGCTCAACCTCATCTCGCTCGGCGCGGCGTTCGGGATCATCGTCTTCATCTTCCAGATGGGTCACGGGTCGAACGCGATCTGGGGCGTGCCGGCGACGCAGTCGATCATCCCGTGGATCCCGCTGATGATCTTTGCGTTCCTCTTCGGCCTCTCGATGGACTACGAGGTCTTCATGCTCACGCGCATGCGCGAGGCCTACGACGAGACCCACGACACGCCGAGCGCGATCGCACTCGGGCTCGCGCGCACGGGCAAGCTCGTCACCAGTGCGGCCGCGATCCTCATGTTCGCGTTCTTCGTGCTCTCGATGAGCCCCGGCACCGACATCAAGCAGTTCGGGATCGGGCTCGCAGCCGGGATCATCTTCGACGCGACCGTCATCCGCGCGCTGCTCGTGCCCGCGCTGATGCGACTGCTCGGCTCGTGGAACTGGTGGCTGCCGCCGTCGTTCGCGCGCGTGCTGCGCGTACGCCCCGGCGAGCGCCTCGAGCAAATCCCGGAACCCAGCTAACGCTCCGTACGAAACGCTGCGCGTCTCGGCCTTTCTGGAGGTTCCGATCAGACGTCGAACGCGGCACCTCCGGAGGACGTGAACTCGGAGCTACCGTCAAGGGGTGGTCGTACGGCTGACCGTCGCGGTGCTGGCGCTCGCTGCCGGGGCAACCGCGGTCGCGCTCGCGGTGCTGCTCCTGCACGCGACGCCGGGGCCGGTGTCGGCGGCGCCCGCCGCGCTCCCGGTCGCGAGCCCGGCGCCTGCTGCGCCTGCGGCGCCGAGCTTCCCCGCACCGCCGGCGCACGCCGTCGTGTTCAGCCGCGAGGACGGTGCCGACGCGCTCGCGCTCGCCGTCGTTCCGCGCGGCGAGAGCGTGCTCGTCCAGGCCTCCGTCGTCGGCCCGCAAGGGACCGGCGTCGACGGGCTCTCGGTGTCGTTCGGATCCGTCCCTGCGACGGCGTGCGGCGCCGGCTGCTACCACGCGACGATCCATCGCCCGCCTTCGGTCGACCTTCGCGTCGGCAAGACGCGGTGGCTCGTTCCGCTTCCGTCGCCATGGCCTCCGCTCGACGCGTCTCGCATCGTCGCGCGCGCTGCGCACGTTTGGCGGTCGCTCCACACGCTCGCCTTCTCCGACCGGCTCGGCTCCGACGAAACACATGTCGTCGTCAGCGAGTGGCACATGGTCGCGCCTGACCGGCTCTCGTACCGTCTCGGCGACGGCTACCAATCGATCATCATCGGCGGTCGACGCTGGGACCGGGCGCCGCACGGCCGCTGGATCGAGTCTCCGCAGACCCCGGTCAGGCAGCCGGCACCCTTCTGGCAGTCCGAAACCGACGCACGCGTCATCTCCGACACGCCGACGACGGTGCGGATCACCTTTTACGACCCGCGTACGCCTGCCTGGTTCGCGATCTCCGTCGACAAGCGGACGCTGCGCACTTCCGACCTGCGGATGACCACGACCTCCCACTTCATGCACGAGCGCTACGGCCCCTTCAACGCCCCGATCGCGATCCGGCCGCCTGGCTAGGCGCTCATCTTGCGCTTAGCTGGACCTGGGAGAATCCCTAGCCCACCAGCAAGAGGAGGCAACCGTGCCAGAGGACCGGTTGGAGCAGGCGCTCTTCGAGATCCGCAAGGTAATCGCCGGGCAGGACGAGATGCTCGAGCGGGTGCTCGTTTGCCTGCTCGCGCAGGGGCACCTGCTGATCGAGGGCGTGCCCGGACTGGCGAAGACCCTGACCATCAAGACGACGGCCGCCGTCCTCGGCGGTTCGTTCGCGCGTATTCAGTTCACGCCCGACCTCGTGCCTGCCGACCTCGTCGGCACGCGCGTCTATCGCCCCGACCAGGGCAGCTTCGACACGGAGCTCGGGCCGGTGTTCTGCAACTTCCTGCTCGCGGACGAGATCAACCGCGCACCGGCGAAGGTGCAGAGTGCTCTCCTCGAGGTGATGCAGGAGCGGCAGGTGACGATCGCGCATACCTCGTACCCGGTTCCGAGTCCGTTCCTCGTGCTCGCGACCCAGAATCCGATCGAGTCGGAGGGGACGTATCCGCTGCCGGAGGCGCAGATCGACCGCTTCATGCTGAAGATCCTCATCGACTACCCGGAGCACGACGAGGAGCTGACCGTCGTGCAGCGGCAGCTCGCCACCGCGCCCGAGCTGCGCGAGATGCTCAGCCTCGACGAGCTGCGCACCCTGCAGGCGGCCGTGTTCGACGTCTACGTCGATCCTGCGCTCGTCAGCTACGCGGTGACGCTCGCCGCGGCGACACGAGAGCCGAGCGAATACGTCTCGTACGGTGCGAGCCCGCGTGGGCCGATAAGCGTGACGCAGGCCGCGCGTGCGCTTGCGCTCATGCGCGGACGCGACTACGCCACGGTTGACGACGTGCGCGCACTGGCGAAGGACGCGTTCCGGCACCGGCTCGTGCTCAGCTATCAGGCCCTCGCCGAGGGCGTCACGGCGGATGCGATCCTCGATCGCGTTCTCGCCGAGGTGCCTGCGCCCGAGGCCGAGCTCGCGCGCCCGCCGGCGAGATGACGCCCACGGCGCTGCTCGGGGAGGGGACGCCCGAGCGGCCGGGCCCGGGCCCGCTGCCGCCCGAGCTCCTCCGCGCGCTGCAGCTCGATGTCGCCCGGCGTCTTTCGGGCATGCTCGCCGGCGACTTCCGGTCGGCGCGTCACGGCCCGGGGACGGAGCTGGCGCAAGTTCGTCCGTACGCTCCCGGCGACGACGTCCGCTTGATGGAGTGGAACGTCACCGCCCGCACCGGCGAGCCGCACGTGCGCGTGCAGCTCGCGGAGCGCGTGCTCGTCACGTGGCTCGTGCTCGACACGTCGCCGTCGATGCAGTTCGGAACCGGAGAGCGGCGGAAGGCCGACGTCGCCGCCGGAGTCGCGCTCGGCCTCGGGCACATCGCGACGCGGCGCGGAAACCGCCTCGGAATCGTCACCTTCGGGGACGCGAGCCCGTCCACGATCCCGCCGACGCAGGGACGGCACGGCCTGCTCGGGCTGCTCGGCACCCTGGGCAGTGAGCCGGACGGCGCCGGCGCCGGCGTCGGCGCGACGTCGCTCGGCGCGGCCCTCGGGCGCGTCGGTGCGGTCGCGCGGCAGCGCGGAATCGTCGCCGTCGTCTCCGACTTTCGCGGACCGCTCGACTGGCGCACGTCGCTATTGCGTGTGCTCGACCGGCACGACGTTCTCGCGATCGAGATCCGTGACCCGCGCGAGCAGGAGCTGCCGAACGTCGGAGAGCTCTGGCTCGTCGACCCGGAGACGGGGCGCCAGGTGCGCGTGGACACGCGGAGCTCGTCGCTGCGCGAGCGCTTCGCCGTCGCAGCGGCGGCGGAGCGCAGCGGCGTTGCCCGTGTGCTCTCAGCGCTCGGAGTTGCGCACGTTGTCCTCTCCACGAGCGGCGACTGGCTGCGTCCGTTCGCCGCGTTCCTCGGTGGGCGCCGATGAGCTTCAGCGATCCCCTGGCGCTTGCAGCTCTCGCGATCGTTCCCGTGGTTGCGTGGCTTTGGTTCCTGCAAGACCGTCGCCGACGGAGAGCCGCGGGCGCGTTCACGAATCTCGCGCTGCTGCCGAACCTCGTCGACCGCGCGCCGGGCCGGCTGCGGCTCGTCCCGCCCGTCCTCTTCCTCGCCGCGCTGGGCGCGCTCGTCGTCGGCTTCGCGCGCCCGCACGCGAACATCCGCGTGCCCAGGCATGAGGCGACCGTGGTTCTCGCCATCGACGTCTCGCGCTCGATGCAGGCACGCGACGTCAGGCCGACACGGATGGCCGCCGCACAGCGAGCGGCGAGCGCGTTCGTCGATCGGGTCCCGGACACCTATTCGATCGCAGTCGTCGGGTTCGGGAGCCGCGCGTACGTCGCCGTCCCGCCGACGAGGGATAGAGCGCTCGTCCGGCAGGCGCTGGCAGATCTGACGCCCGGCGAGGGCACCGCGATCGGCGATGCGGTCGTGCTCTCGGCGAAGCTCGGCCAACGGCAGCGGACGGTCGACGGCGTCGTGCCGCCCGAATCCGTGCTGCTCCTCTCCGACGGCGCTCCGGACGGCGGCCGTACCGCAACCCTCGCAGCCGCGCAGCAGGCGAAGAAGTTGCACGTCTCCGTTTCCACCGTTCTCCTCGGGACCGCGAACGGCGTTGTGTCGCGGCAACTCGTCGGCGGATACACGGAGCAGGTCCACGTTCCGCCGAGTCCGGGCACGCTGCAGTTGATCGCGCAGCGGACGGGCGGCGAGTTCTTCCGCGCAACCTCGGCGACGGCGCTCGACACGGTCTACCGGCACCTGGCCACGCGCGTTGGTCACCGGACTGAGAGCCGCGAGGTGACGGACGTCTTCGCGATCGGCGCACTCGTCCTGCTGCTCGCGGGCGGTGTCTTCTCGGTGCTCCGCTTCCGGAGGGTTCCGTGAGGCGCGCCCTGGTCGTCGCGGCCGCGCTCGCGGCCGCCGTCGTCGTCGCCGCGCCGGCGGGCGCGACGAACGAGTGCCACGGCCTCAAGGTCTGCGTGCCAGTCGTCGGCCCGTGGGTGGTCGCGGACGGCGCGGCCCAGGTTTCGTTCCAGCTCTCGTGCCCGGCGAAGTTCGTCGTCGCCGGCCTCGATGCCGAGCTCAGCCGGGCGGGCGTTGACGTCACGTTCCGCGGGTCGCTCGGCAGCCCCGTCAACCCGGGGATCACGACGTCGAGGTCGGCCGAGTTCCTCGCGCGCGTGCTCGCGGGATCGACGCCGGCAACGTTCCGGCCGCACATCGGCTGCGTGCCGGCGAACGGCGGCGGCCGGCGCTTCCCGACCGTGGTTCGGCCCGCGCAGGCCCTCGTCCCCACCGTTGTGCAACTCGCCCTGAGGCCGGGCGTTCACCGCTTCGTGGAGCGTTGCTCAGCCGGGAAGCGACTCCTCGGCGTGACGCACGCCGTCGGCTTCTACGGCGCGTCACCGCCCTCCGCTGCGCTCGTCGGAAGCGTCGTCGTTGCGCAGACGGTGCGGGCGGGAATCGTCCATCTCGTCGTGCGCGCGGGCCCGCTCCCGGGCGCTCGCGCAATCGTGCAGGTCGACCTGGAGTGCGCATGAGCTTCGGCAGCCCCTTCATGCTGGTGACGCTTCTCGTCGTCCCGCTCGCGATCGGCCTGTACGTGCTCGCGGGACGGCAGCGCATGCGCTACGCGGTGCGGTACACGAACGTCGACGTGCTCGCTTCCGTCGCCGGCGGCCGGCCGTGGCGGAGATTGCTGCCGGCGATCGTCTTCCTGCTCGCGGTGACGACGCTGTGCGTCGCCGCTGCGCGGCCGCGCGTGCACACGCTCGTCGCGAGCGATCGCGCCACCATCGTGCTCGTCCTCGACGTCTCCGGGTCCATGCAGGCGAACGACGTGAAGCCGACCCGGCTCGCGGCTGCGCAACAGGCGATCCACGTCTTCCTCGACCGCGTGCCGAAGCGGGTTCGGGTCGGGCTCATCCTCTTCGCCGGTGTGCCCGAGGAAGCGACGCCGCCGACGACCGATCACGCGCTCGTCGCACAGGCGGTCGACGATGCCGACGTTTTCCAGGGCGGATTCGGCGGGACGGCGATCGGCGACGCGCTCGCCGCCGCGGTCAAGGTCGGGATCGCATCCGCCGGCATCCAGGGAACGCGCGGGCTCGCCTCCTACCACCTGGTCGCCGCGCCAACCCAGTCGAGCTCGCTCGTCACCATCCTCTTCCTCTCCGACGGACACCAGAACCGCGGAGTCCTCCAGCCGTTGCAGGGTGCGGCGGTCGCGAAGAGAGCAGGCATCCCCGTCTTCACAGTCGCGCTCGGGACGCTCGGAGCGAAGATCACGAACTTCAACTTCGCCGGCGGGAACTCCGGCACGTTCTTCGGCGGCGGGCCTGGCCTCCGCCAGGCGCTGGCTCCCGACCCGGCGACGCTGCACGCCATCGCGACGACGACGGGCGGCAAGTTCTATCCGGCGAAGTCGGCTGGGGCAGTGGAGGACGCGTACGCGAAGCTCGGTTCCAGCCTCGGCCGTGTTTCCGGTCGCAGCGAGGTGACGGCGGACTTCGCCATCGGCGCGGCCGCGCTCCTACTCGTCGCCGGCATCCTCGGCGCGCTCTGGGCTCCGCGGTTGCCCTAGGCGCAGCTCATCCTTTTGGATGAGGCCGAAGTCGTCCCTGCGCCGGAGGCGGCCGCGCGCGAGCCTGACTACGGTGGGTGCGTGATCGAAGCCAACGCTCTCACGAAGGACTACGGCGACAAGCGCGCAGTCGACGGCCTCAGCTTCACCGTCCAGCCCGGCATCGTCACCGGCTTCCTCGGCCCGAACGGATCGGGCAAGTCGACGACGATGCGGCTCATCCTCGGCCTCGACGCCGTCACGAGTGGCGACGTCACGGTGAACGGCAAGCACTACCGCGACCACAAGGCGCCGCTACACGAAGTCGGCGCGCTGCTCGAGGCGCGCTCCGTGCACACCGGCCGCTCGGCGTACTACCACCTGCTTTCGCTCGCGCAGACGCACGGCATCGGCCGCAAGCGTGTCGACGAGCTCATCGACCTCGTCGGCCTGCACGAGGTCGCACGCAAGCGCGCGGGCAAGTTCTCCCTCGGCATGGGCCAGCGCCTCGGCATCGCCACGGCGCTCCTCGGCGATCCGCACACGCTCCTGCTCGACGAGCCCGTCAACGGGCTCGACCCCGAGGGCATCCACTGGATTCGCAACCTGCTCAAGGCGCTCGCCGCCGAAGGCCGCGCGGTGTTCGTCTCCTCGCATTTGATGAGCGAGATGGCGGTCACCGCCGATCATCTCATCGTCATCGGGCGCGGCAAGCTCATCGCCGACATGAGCGTCGAAGAGTTTGTTCGCCGTGCGTCCGGCGCGATTGTGCGCGTGCGCTCGCCGCAGGCGACGAAGCTGCGCGAGCTGGTGCTCGGCCCCGACATCACCGTGACGAGCGACGAGCCGACCGTGCTCGAGATCGCCGGATTGACGCCGGAGAAGGTGGGCGACCTTGCTGCCTCGCACGGCATCACGCTGCACGAGTTGACGCTCGTCCAGGCATCGCTCGAGGAGGCGTTCATGGAGATGACCCGCGACGACGTCGAGTTCAAGGCGGCTGCAGCGTGAGCGCCGTCACGGCACCGGCACCGGTCATCCCGCCGCTCACCGTCAAGGGCCGCGTCACGCAGTGGCACGTGATCGTGTCCGAGTGGACGAAGCTCCATTCGCTGCGTTCGACCCGCTGGTCGCTCGTCGTGGCCGTCGTGCTCACCATCGGCTTGCCGGCGATCTTCGCCGCCGTCACGTCGTCGCATTGGGGCAGCATGTCGCCGCACGAGCGCGCCGACCGGCATCCACTCGACATCGCGCTCGCCGGCGTCAACCTTTCGCAACTCGCGATCGGCGTCCTCGGCGTCCTCGTCATCACGGGCGAGTATGCGACCGGGATGATTCGCGCCAGCCTCACCGCCGTGCCGAAGCGGCTGCCGGTGCTCTGGGCGAAGATCAGCGTGTTCGCCGTCGTGTCGTTCGTGCTGATGCTGCCGTCCGTGCTGGTCGCGTTCTGGGCCAGCCAGGCGATCCTCTCGAAGCACGACATCCTCCAGACCTCGCTCTCCGCCCACGGTGTGCTGCGCGCGGTGGTCGGCGGCGCGGTCTACCTCACGCTCTTCGGCGTTTTCTGCATGGCGATGGGCGCGATCGTGCGCAACACCGCCGGCGGTATCGCGTCGTTCGTCGCGCTCTTCTTCGTCATCCCGCCGCTTCTCAACGTCTTCCCGACGAGCTGGCAGAACGCGATCAACCCGTGGATCCCGAACAGCGCTTTTCGCTCGATCTTCCAGCTGACGCACGGGTCGCACAGCCTGTCGCCGGCCGGCGGCCTAGCAGTCTCGGTCGGCTACGTCGCGTTCACGGTCGCCGTCGCCGCAGTGCTGCTCGTCCGCCGCGACACCTAGCTCAAGTAGGCATCGACGGCGGCGGCGCAACGGCGCCCCTCGTCGATCGCCCACACGATCAGCGACTGTCCGCGGCGCGCGTCGCCGGCCGCGAAGACGCCCGCCACCGAAGTTGCGAACTCGCTTGTGTCGACGTTGCCACGCACGTCGCGGGCGACGCCGAGCGCGTCGAGCAGCCCTGTCTCGGGCCCGACGAAGCCCATCGCGAGCAGCACGAGCTGCGCGGGATGCGACTCGCCCGTGTCCGGCACCGCCTCGAACGGCGGGGCGCCGGTGTTCTGCATCCAGTGGATCTCCTGCACGCGCCCGTTTCCGGACAGCCCTGTGGTCGAAATGGAGAAGCTGCGCTCGCCGCCCTCCTTGAGGGCGTACGACGTGCGCAGCTTCATCGGCCATTGCGGCCACGGCGTCAGGTCGTCGGGACGCTTCGCCGGCGGCTCGCCGAGCAGCTCGATCTGCGTCACCGACGCAGCGGCTTCGCGGTGCGCGCTCGCGACGCAGTCGGCGCCCGTGTCGCCGCCGCCGATGACGATCACGTGGCGTCCGGCGGCGCTGATCGCGGGCTCGGCTGTCCCGGCGACGGCGCGGTTGCGCCCGTACAGGTACTCCATCGCGTAGTGGACGCCGCCGAGCTCACGTCCGGGCACGGGCAGGTCACGCGGGACACGCGAACCGGTGGCGAGCACCGTCGCGTCGAAACCCTCGAGCGGTCCATCCACGTTCACTCCGAAGCGGAACGTGACGCCCTCGTCTGCGAGCTGCGCGATGCGGCGTTCGACGACGCGCTTCTCGATCTTGAAGTCGGGGACGCCGAAACGGAGCAGCCCGCCGCCCGCCTCGTCGCGCTCGAAGACGGTGACGTCGTGGCCGGCGCGCGCGAGCTGCTGCGCCGCGGCGAGCCCGGACGGCCCCGAGCCGACGACGGCGACGCTTCGACCGGTGCGGCGTTGAGCCGGGTGCGGCACGATCCAGCCTTCGTCCCAGCCGCGGTCGACGATGGCGAGCTCGATCTGCTTGATCGTGACGGCGTTGCCCTCGTCGATCTCGAGCACGCAGGCCGCCTCGCACGGCGCCGGACAGAGGCGGCCGGTGAACTCGGGGAAGTTGTTCGTGCGGTGCAGTTGCTCGAGCGCCTCGCGGAAGCGATCGCGATACACGAGATCGTTCCAGTCCGGAATGAGATTCCCGAGCGGGCAGCCGCTGTGGCAGAACGGCACGCCGCACTCCATGCAGCGCGCGCCCTGCTCGCGCAGCTCGACGAGCGGAAGCGTGCGGACGAACTCTCGGTGGTCGCTGACGCGCTCGCCCGGCGCGCGCTCCGGCGTCTCCGCGCGCGCGATCTTGAGGAAGGCGCCCAACTCGCCCATCAGGCTGCTGCCTCTTCCGTCTCGCGCGTGAAGAAGCCGTCCCCGCCGGTCGACATGGCGCCGTCGGCAAGCGCCCGTCTGTACTCGTGCGGCATCACCTTCACGAACGCGTGGAAGTCGACCTCCAGCGTCGAGCCCGTGCGTTCGCGGTGCTCCTCGACGAGCGCGCGCACGACACGCAGGTCTTCCGGCTCGAGCTCTTCGAGCGCGACCATCTCCCTGTTGCAGCGCTCCGCGAACGTGCCCTCCGTATCGAGGACGTAGGCGATGCCGCCGCTCATGCCGGCGGCGAAGTTGCGACCGGTCGACCCCAGGACGACGACGATGCCGCCCGTCATGTACTCGCAGCCGTGGTCGCCGACGCCCTCGACGACGGCGGTCGCTCCGGAGTTGCGCACCGCGAAACGCTCGCCGACGAGCCCGCGGAAGAACGCACGCCCGCTCGTTGCGCCGTACAGGATCGTGTTGCCGGCGATGACGTTCTCCTCCGCGCGGAAGCGCGCAGCCTCGGGCGGGCGCAGCGCGAGCACCCCGCCGGAGAGGCCTTTCCCGACATAGTCGTTCGCGTCGCCGACGAGCGTGAGCTCGATGCCGGGCGCGAGCCACGCGCCGAACGACTGGCCGGCAGAGCCGCGGAAGAGGAAATGCTGGGGCCGTCCATCGCCCGTCTTCACGGCGTGGTACGAGAGCAGTCCGCCGACCGTCCTGTTCACGTTCCGGATCGGGAACTCGCCTTCGTCGAGATCGAGCAGCGACCAGTCGAGCGCGCCGCCGAGCGCGGGTGCCTGCCCGTGCGTGCGCCTGACCGGCGCGCCTTCGGGCGCGTGCAGGATGTTCGCGAGATCGACGCCGCGCTCGCGCCACGCCGACACCGCTTCGTCGGCATCGAGCAGGTCGACGCGGCCGACGAGGTCCTCGAAGCGGGCGATCCCGAGCTGCGCCATGAGGCCGCGCACCTCGTCGGCGACGAAGAAGAAGAAGTTGACGATGTGCTCCGGCTTGCCGGCAAAGCGCTCGCGCAACACGGGATCCTGCGTTGCGATCCCGACCGGGCACGTGTTCAGGTGGCAGGCGCGCATCATCACGCAGCCCGACGCGATTAGCGGTGCAGTCGCGAACCCCATCTCGTCGGCGCCGAGGAGCGCGGCGATCACGACATCGCGTCCCGTCTTGATCTGTCCGTCGGTCTGTACCCAGATACGCGAACGCAGGTCGTTGCGGACGAGCGTCTGCTGCGTCTCGGCGAGCCCGATCTCCCACGGCACTCCGGCGTGGAGGATGGACGAGACCGGCGACGCTCCCGTCCCGCCGTCGTGGCCGGAGATGAGAACGTGGTCGGCGCCCGCCTTCGCGACGCCGGCGGCAACGGTGCCGACTCCGACCTCGGCGACGAGCTTCACCGATACGCGTGCCTGCGGATTCGCGCAGCGGAGGTCGTAGATGAGCTGCTTCAGATCCTCGATCGAATAGATGTCGTGGTGCGGTGGCGGCGAGATGAGGCCGACACCGGGAGTCGTCATCCGTACCGACGCGATGTAGCGGTCGACCTTGTGGCCGGGGAGCTGCCCGCCCTCGCCGGGCTTCGCGCCTTGGGCCATCTTGATCTGAAGCTCATCCGCGTTCCCGAGGTAGGCGGCGTTGACGCCGAAGCGGCCGGACGCGACCTGCTTGATCTTCGACCGGCGCTCGTCGTTGTACCGCGCCGGGTCCTCGCCGCCCTCGCCGGTATTCGAGCGGCCGCCGATACGGTTCATCGCCACCGCGAGCGTCTCGTGCGCCTCCCGCGAGATCGAGCCGAGCGACATCGCCCCGGTGGAGAAGCGTTTCACGATCTCCGCCGCCGGTTCCACATCCTCGAGCGGGATGCCCGCCTCGGGGAAGCAGAAGCGCATGAGGCCGCGCAGCGTCGAGCGTCGCGCGGACTCGGCGTTCGCCATTTCCGAGTACTGCTCGTACGTGTCCGCGCGCCCGGTGCGCACCGCGTGCTGCAGGAGCGAGATCGTCTCCGGGTTCCACTGGTGGTGCTCGCCGTCGCGGCGCCACGCGAAGAGCCCGACGACCGGCAGCAGGTCGTCGCCGGTCCCCGGATAGGCGCGCGCGTGGCGGGCGAGCGATCCGTCCGCCAGCTCGCGCAGCCCGATGCCGCCGATGCGCGACGGCGTCGAGGTGAAGTAGCGCTCGACGAGATCGGGCGCGAGGCCCACCGCCTCGAAGATCTGCGCGCCGCAGTAGGACGGGATGGTGGAGATCCCCATCTTCGACATCACCTTCAGCAGGCCTTTGGCGATGCCCTTGACGGCGCGCGCCCGCGCCTGCTCGGCGGTCATCTCGTCCGGGAGCCAGCCCAGCTCGACGAGCTCGCCGAGTGTTTCGAGCATGAGATACGGATTGACAGCAGCGGCGCCGTAGCCGACGAGCACGGCGATGGAGTGCACGCTGCGCGGCTCGCCCGACTCGACGACGATCCCGGCCTGCAGCCGCGTTCCTTCGCGAACGAGATGGTGATGGACAGCGGCGGTCGCGAGCAGCGACGGGATCGGCACGCGCTCGGGACCTGCCGCGCGATCCGACAGGACGAGGATGTTCGCCCCGTCCGCGAGCGCGGCGTCGGCGTCCGCGCAGACGCGGTCGAGCGCGCGCTCGAGCCCGTCCGCGCCGTCGGCGACCTGCCACGTCGTGTCGACCGTGTGCGAGCGGAAGACGTCCGACTCCACCTGCCGCAGCCGCTCGAGCTGGTCGTCGTGGAGGATCGGGTTCTCGATCACGAGCTGGCGCGCGTGCTCCGGCGTCTCGGCGAGGAGGTTGTGCTCCGAGCCGACGCTCGCCTGCACACTCATCACGACCGCTTCGCGGATCGAGTCGATCGGTGGGTTCGTCACCTGCGCGAACAGCTGTTTGAAATACGAGTACAAGAGCGGCTTGCGCTGCGAGAGCACCGCCAGCGGCGTGTCGTTCCCCATCGAGCCGACCGCCTCCTCGGCGTTGCGCGCGAGCGGGGCGAGCATCGCCTTCATGTCCTCCTGCGCGTAGCCGAAGAGCAGCTGGCGCTGCCGCAAGGGCTCCGCCGGCCGCGACGGCTGCACGCGGGGCGCGGGGAGGTCGGCGAGATGCCGGACATTCTCCGCGTACCACTCGGCGTACGGCTTCCTTGTAACAACTTGCAACTTGGCCTCGGCGTCCGGGACGATGCGGTGCTGCTCGAGGTCGACGAGGAAGAGCTTGCCGGGCTGCAACCGGCCCTTGCGCAGGATGCGCTCCGGCGCGTCGTCGAGCACGCCGGTCTCCGACGCGAGCACGACCCAGCCGTCGTCGGTCTCGTACCAGCGTCCGGGACGCAGTCCGTTGCGGTCGAGTGTTGCGCCGATCACGCGTCCGTCGGTGAAGGCGATCGCCGCCGGGCCGTCCCAGGCCTCCATGAGGCACTGGTGGTACGCATAGAAGCCGCGCAATTCCTCGGGAGGTTGCGACTCCGGAATCATCATCATCAGCGCGTGCGGGACGGATCGGCCGGCGAGGACGAGCAGCTCGAGCACGTTGTCGAACATCGCCGTGTCGGAGCCCGCGGGGCGAATCACCGGAAGCACCTTGCGCAGGTCGTCGCCGAAGAGCTCCGACGCGAGCTGCGACTCGCGCGCCCGCATCCAGTTGACGTTGCCGCGCAGCGTGTTGATCTCGCCGTTGTGCGCGATCATCCGATACGGGTGGGCGAGCTCCCAGCTCGGGAACGTGTTCGTGGAGAAGCGCGAGTGCACGAGCGCGAGCGCGCTCTCGAAGCGCTCGTCGCGCAGGTCGGGGTAGAAACGCGCGAGCTGCGGCGCGGTCAGCATCCCCTTGTAAACGAGCGTCCGCGAAGACAGGCTCGGGATGACGAGCTCGGGCCCGGCGGCGAGCTCGGCCACGCGGCGGATGACGTACAGCTTCCGCTCGAAGGCGTCGCCTTCCAGCCCGTTCGCCCCGACGACGAACTGGCGGATCCGCGGCATCGCGGCGCGCGCCGTCCGCCCGACGTGGGCGTCGTCGAACGGGACGTCGCGCCAGCAGATCAGGTCCTGGCCCTCGGCGGCGATCGCCGCCTCGATCGCCTCGCAGCGCTCGCCGAAGCAGGTGCCCACGCCGTAGTGCCCCGCCGGCGGCAGCCGCTCGCCGATCTCGCCCCGGAAGAACGCATCCGGAATCTGGACGAGGATCCCGGCGCCGTCGCCGGTGTCTGCGTCCGCGCCGGCGGCGCCCCGGTGCTCGAGGTTCGCAAGGGCGACGAGCGCCCGCTCCACCGTCTCGTGGCTCGGCACCCCGTCCAGCCGCGCGACGAACGCGACGCCGCAGGCGTCGTGCTCGAAGGAGGGGTCATACAAACCGGGTTGACGGTGCGGCAAGGGCATCTCCGGGTCGGGGAGAGGGGATTCCGCCTTGTGGGCTAGTCGGCGGCGGCGGGAGCGAAAGGCCGACTAGCGCGGAGGCTTGATGCGCGCGGCAAAGACGGTCGAAATCGGCTTCGTGAAGACCGTCGCGCGGGGCATCAGGCCACTGACCCTAGCTCGCTTCCCGCCTGCCGACCATTCGCGTTCTCCGGTTTCACGCGCGCCAGATTTGACAAGTGCCGCCGCGCCATGCACCCTAGGTGAGCGATGACGACCGCTCGGACACGTATTCCCGCCCTCTCCGGGCTCATTTTCTTCGTCGTCATCCTCATTCTCCCCTAACGGGGAGATACACGAACACGCGTCTCGCAAGAGGCGCAGACGCCGACCTCACCGCACCAGAGGTGCGACTCCAGTTCAGAGAGGACGTGTTCGTGGCCCGCAGGATCCAGATACTCGATACGACGTTGCGCGACGGCGAGCAATCGCCCGGCATCGCGCTGCAGCCGCATGAAAAAGCGGCGATCGCGGCGCAGCTGGAGCGGCTCGGCGTCGACGTCGTCGAGGCGGGCTTCCCGGGCGCGTCGCCGGGGGATTTCGAAGGTGTCCGCGCTGTCGCCCGCGCCGTCGCCCGGCCGACCGTCGCCGCGTTCGCCCGCGCGGTGCGCGAGGATCTCGACGCCGCCGCGGAGGCGCTCGCCGACGCGGCCCGCTCCCGCATCCACATCGTCCTCGCCACGAGCGCGCTCCACATGGAGCGGAAGCTCGGGCTCGAGCCCGCCGAGGTGCTCGCCCGCGCCCGCTTCGCCGTCGCCCATGCCGCCGAGCGAGCCGACGAGGTCGAGTTCTCGTGCGAGGACGCCACCCGCTCCGACGTCGCGTTCGTCGCCCGTGTCTGCCGCGTCGTCATCGAGGCGGGCGCGACGGTCGTCAACCTTCCCGACACCGTCGGCTATGCGCTGCCGCACCAGTACGCCTCGTTCCTGAGCGACGTCCGGCGCCGCTGCCCGGAGCTCCGGCGCGTGACGCTGTCCGCGCACTGCCACAACGATCTCGGGCTCGCGGTCGCGAACTCGCTCGCAGCGGTCGAGGCGGGCGCCCAGCAGGTCGAGTGCACGGTGAACGGTATCGGCGAGCGCGCCGGCAACGCCTCGCTCGAGGAGATCGTCGTCGCACTCAGGGTGCGCGGCGACCACTTCCAGGTCGAGACGGGAATCGACACGGAGCAGATCACGGCCTCCTCGAAGCTCGTGTCCGAGCTCACCGGCTACGTCGTCCAACGCAATAAGGCGGTCGTCGGCGCGAACGCGTTCGCGCACGAGGCCGGCATCCACCAGGACGGGATGCTGAAGGACGCGCGGACGTACCAGATCATCGATCCCGCCGACGTCGGCGTCGTCATGACGCTCCCGCTCGGCAAGCACTCGGGCCGGCACGCGTTCGCGCGCGCTTGCGCCGACCGTGGAATCCAGCTCAGCGGCGACGATCTGAACGCCGCGTTTCGCAGGTTCAAGGCGCTCGCCGACAGCCGTGGCGCCGTTCCGCTCGACGCCGTCTTCGAAGGAGTCCCAGCATGAAAACCGTTGCTTGTCTCACCGGCTCCGGCACCGCGCCCGAGCTCATGGCGGAGGCGATGTACGCGCTCGACGCGGTCGCGCGCGTGCACGGCTTCGCGTTCGACCAGGTGCACGCCCCGTTCGGCGGCGTCGCGCTCGCGCGCTTCGGCCAGACGGTTCCGGCCAGCACCCGGGACGCGGTCCTCGGCGCGGATGCCGTCCTCGTCGCGGGTGCAGAGGAGCCGACACTCGACGACGTGATGGCGGAGCTCGACCTGCGCGCCAGGTTGACCCGCGTGCGGTTCGGCCAGCACGACGACGTCGCCTTCATCACGTCGGTGGGCGACGACGCGGCCGAGTGGACCGTGCGCCGCGCATTCGAGATCGCTGCGGGTCGCCGCATGCGGCTCGCCTGCGTGGGCGACAGCGAGTGGTGCGAGCTCGTCCAGCTCGCGGCGCCCGACCACGAGCACGTTGGCGTCGAGCACGTCTCGCCGAAGGACGCGATGCCGTTCGCGGCCTTCAACCCGGCGCGCTTCGACGTCGTCGTCGTCGCGCCGGCGTGGGCCGAGGGCATGGTGGAGATCGCAGCAGCAGCGGCGTCGCACCGCGTCGCAGCGCATGCGCTCCTCGCCGAGCACGGGCCGAGCCTGTTCGTCCCGTCGCCGGACGGCGGCTTCGCGCTCGCAGGCCACGGTGTCGTGAACCCGAGCAGCATGCTCTTCGCCACGGCGCTCGCCATCGAGCACGGCCTCGGTCAGCCTGCGGCGGCGGAGACGCTCGCCGGCGCCGTGTCGGCTGCACTCGTGAACGAGCCGGTGCGCTTCGGCGTCCGCGCCTCGACCCGCGAGTTCACGAGCCGCGTCCTCGGCGGCTTCCAGCTGACGATGCGAAACGCGGAGTTCTTCCCCGCATGAGGATGAACGGCGCAGACGCGATCCTTCGCAGCCTCGAAGCGGAGGGGGTGGACGTCGCCTTCGGCTTGCCCGGAGGCGCCATCCTTCCGCTGTACGACGCGTTCGCGCGCGGCACGACCGTGCGCCACGTGCTCGCGCGCCACGAGCAGGGCGCCGGCCACATGGCGCAGGGATACGCGCGGGCGTCCGGACGCGTCGGCGTCGCGATCGCCACCTCCGGGCCGGGCGCCACGAATCTCGTCACGCCGATCGCGGATGCATGGATGGACTCGACGCCGCTCGTCTGCATCACCGGGCAGGTGCGCACCAACCTCATCGGCAGCGACGCCTTCCAGGAGTGCGACATCACCGGGATCACGATCCCGATCGTCAAGCACTCGTGGCTCGTGCAGGACGTGGAGGAGCTCCCGCACGTGCTCAAGGCCGCCTTCCATGTGGCGCGCACCGGGCGCTGCGGCCCTGTGCTCGTCGACGTGCCGCGCGACATCCAGGAAGCGGAATTCGACTTCTCGTACCCCGACACGGTTTCCCTCCCGGGATGGAAGCCGCCCCGCCGTGGTCACGAGCGGCAGATACTGGCTGCCGCTCATGCGATCGCCGCGGCGGAGCGGCCCATCCTCTACGTCGGCGGCGGAGTGCTGAACGCCGGCGCGACGGAGGAGCTGCTCGTCCTCGCCGAGACCGCGCTGCTGCCGGTCGTCACGACACTCATGGCGAAGGGGGGCTTCCCGGAGACGCACGCACTGCACGCCGGCTGGCCCGGCATGCACGGCCCGAAGTGGTCGAACTACGCGCTGAACAAGGCCGACCTGATCGTCGCCGTCGGCGCGCGGTTCGACGATCGAGTGACGGGCAAGGTCTCTGCATTTGCCCCAGGGGCGACGGTCGTGCACCTCGACATCGACGCCGCGGAGATCTCGAAGATCCGCCACGCGGACATCCCCGTCGTCGGCCCGTTGAAGCCCGTGCTCGCGGAGATGGGGCGGATCCTCACCGACGCGCGCCGCCCAGGCGCGACCGAGCCCTGGCTCCGGCAGATCGCCGAGTGGCGCGACACGTACCCGCTCCGGTACCGGCGCGACGGCGACATGCTCAAGCCGCAGTTCGTGCTCGAGACGCTCCAGGCGCTCACCGCCGGCCGCGACGACGTGGTCTTCACGACCGGCGTCGGCCAGCATCAGATGTGGGCGATGCAGTACCTGCGCTGCGACGTGCCGCGCTCGTTCATCACGTCGGGCGGCCTCGGGACGATGGGCTACGGGATCCCGGCAGCGGTCGGAGCGAAGGCTGCGCGCCCGGACGCGACCGTCGTCTGCGTGGACGGCGACGGCTGCTTCCAGATGACGCAGCAGGAGCTCGCGACGTCCGTGCTCGAGGATCTCCCGATCGTCGTCGTCATCGTGAACAACGGCTACCTCGGCATGGTGCGACAGTGGCAGGACATGTTCTTCGAGGAGCGCTTCTCGCAGATCCGGCTCACGCACACGGTCCCCGACTACGCCGCGCTCGCGCGTGCGTACGGCGGCGAGGGCTTCACCGTGGAGAGCGAGGACGATCTCGAGGCCGCCCTCGTCGAGGCGCTCGCCTGCGGGCGCACTGCGGTCGTCGACGCGCGCGTCGACCCGCGCGAGCACTGCTTCCCGATGATTCCGGCCGGTGCGGCCGCGTTGGATCTCGTCGAGTTCGAGGAGACGATCAAGGTATGAAGCACACGTTGTCAGTCCTCGTCGAGAACAAGCCGGGCGTGCTCATGCGCATCACGAGCATGTTCGCCCGCCGGGGCTTCAACATCGACAGCCTCGCGGTCGGGCCGACCGAGCGGCACGACGTGTCGTGCGTCACCATCCGCGTCGACTGCGCGTCGAGCCCGCTCGAGCAGATCGAGAAGCAAATGCACAAGCTCGTGAACGTGCTGCGCGTCGCGGAGCTCGTCCCGGGCGAATCGATCGAGCGCGAGCTCGTCCTCATGAAGGTCTCCGCTCCGCCCGCGAAGCGCGCGGAGCTGATGGCGCTCGGCGAGGTCTTCGGCGCACGCGTCGTCGACCTCGGCCCTGACTCGATCATCTTCGAGCTCATCGGGCCGCCGGAGGACGTGGACTCCTTCGAGGAGCTCGTCCGCCCGCATGGCCTCCAGGAGCTCGTCCGCACCGGGCGCATCGGCCTGGGCCGCGCTCACCGTCCTCATCGCAATCGTCCTCGCCAGCACGTGCTGGCCTGAAAGGAGCACCGCCAATGGCCACCATCTATCGCGAAGGCGACCTCGACCTGCTGTCCGGCAAGGTGGCCGTCATCGGCTACGGCAGCCAGGGGCACGCGCACGCGCTGAACCTGCGCGACTCCGGCGTCGACGTGCAGGTCGGCCTGCGCGAGGGGAGCGCGTCCGCAGAGAAGGCCGAGGATGCAGGCCTCGAGGTCCGCTCGATCGCCGAGGCCGTTCGCGGCGCGCAGGTCGTCGCGCTTCTGTGTCCCGACCACGTGCAGAAACAGGTGTGGGACGAGCACATCGCGCCGAACCTCGAGTCGGGCGCGGCGGTGCTCTTCGCCCACGGGCTGAACATCCACTTCGAGCGCATCGCGCCGCCCGAGGGGCACGACGTGATCATGGTCGCGCCGAAGGCGCCGGGCCATCGCGTCCGCGAGCTGTACGTCTCCGGCGCCGGCACGCCCGGCCTCGTGGCCGTCCATCGCGACGCGAGCGGCAACGCGCTCGCGCTTGCATTGGCCTACGGCGTCGGCATCGGCTGCGCGCGCGTCGGCCTGCTGGCGACGACGTTCGCCGAGGAGACGGAGAGCGACCTCTTCGGCGAGCAGGCCGTGCTGTGCGGCGGCGTCCCCGCGCTCGTCCAGGCCGGGTTCGACGTCCTCGTCGAGGCGGGCTACCAGCCCGAGATCGCGTACTACGAGTGCCTGAACGAGCTGAAGCTCATCGTCGACCTGCTCTACCAGGGCGGCTACGAGTACATGCGCTACTCCGTCTCCGACGTCGCCGAGTACGGCGACCTCTCGCGCGGCCCACGGGTCGTCGACGACGCGGTCAAGCAGCGGTTGCGCGACATCCTCGGCGAGATCCAGACCGGCGCGTTCGCAGAGGAGCTGTTCGCCGACGACGAGGCGGGGCGGCCGAAGTTCGCAGAACTGCGCAAGGCGGGCGAGGAGCGCGCTGCGGAGATCGAGCGGGTCGGCAAGGAGCTTCGTGCGCTTGCCGGAGTGGAAGGACTTCTTGGCGTCCGTTGACGTCGGCATCGGCCTCCTCGGGTACGGGACGGTCGGCTCTTCGGTCAATCGGATGCTCGTCGAGAGCGCCGACGAGATCGAGCGCGCGACGGGCCACAGGCTGCGGGTCGTGCGTGCGCTCGTCCGTGATCCCGGGAAGGAGCGCCCGTTTCCGGCAGGCGACGGCGTGCTCACGAGCGACTTCGCCGCCCTGCGCGACGACCCGGAGGTGCAGGTCGTCGCCGAGGTCATGGGCGGCCTCTCGCCCGCCGGCGACTACGTCCGCGCGCTCCTCGGCGCCGGCAAGCCGGTCGTCTCGGCGAACAAGCAACTGATCGCGCGCGACGGCGCGGAACTGTTCGCGGCGGCATCGGCGGCCGGCGTGCAGCTGCGGTTCGAGGCCTCCGTATGCGCGGCAATCCCCGTCGTGAAGGTGCTGCGCGAGTCGCTCGTCGTCTCGAACGTGCACCGCGTCCTCGGCATCGTGAACGGGACAACGAACTTCATGCTCTCGAGCATGGAGCGCGGCGGCTCGTACGCCGACGCGCTCGCCGAGGCGCAGGCGCTCGGCTACGCCGAGGCCGATCCGACCGACGACGTCAGCGGCGCAGACGCGGCCGCGAAGATGGCGATCCTCGCCACCGTCGCGTTCGGCTCGCGCGTGCGCTTCGAGGACGTCGACTGCCGGGGCATCGAGGAGCTCGAGCCTGTGCACGTGAACGCCGCCGCGCAGCTCGGCATGGTGATCAAGCTCGTCGGAATCGCGACGCTCCTCGACGGCGCCGTCGACGTCCGCGTCCAGCCGGCACTCGTCGAGCGTTCGCATCCGCTCGCCGCCGTCGACGGCGCGTTCAACGCGGTCATGCTCCAGGGCGACGCCATCCGGGAGATCACGCTCGAAGGGCCCGGCGCGGGCGGCGTCGAGACCGCGTCCGCCGTCGTCGCCGACCTCGTCAGCGTCGTCGGCACCGCTGGCACGGGCTTCCTCCAGAACGACGCCTGCTGGCGCGAGCTCGCGCGCCTGCCGTCGAGCGAGTGGCGCTCGCCGTTCTACGTCCATCTCGAGGTATCCGACCGTCCGGGCGTGCTCGCGCACGCGGCCAGCCGGCTCGCCGCACACGACGTCTCGATCGCGCAGCTCGTACAACGGCTCGAGGACGGCGCCGCGGCGATCGAGCTCGTCCTCCACCACGCGTCCTTCGGCGAGGTGTCGGCGGCGCTGCGCGAGATCGCGGCGTTCCCGGAGGTGCTCCGACCCCCTTTTGTCCTCCCGGTGATCGCGGAGCGCGGGCTGTGATCACCCTCGGCGAGGGGAACACGCCGCTCCTGCGGGCGCCTCGGCTGTCGGAGCGCTTCGGCGTCGAGCTGTGGCTCAAGTGGGAGGGCGCGAACCCGACCGGCTCGTTCAAGGACCGGGGGATGGCCGTCGCGGTCACGCGCGCGGTCGAACAGGGTGCGGTCGGCGTCGTGTGCGCTTCCACCGGGAACACGGCTGCGTCCGCCGCCGCGTATGCGGCGCGCGCAGGCTTGCATGCGGTCGTCTTCACGTCGCGTGGCGCCGTCGCGCGCGGCAAGGTCGCGCAGGCGCGCGCAGTCGGCGCTGACGTGCGCGAGATCGACGGAACGTTCGAGGACGCGCATCGCGAGGCTCGCCGGCTCGCGGACGAGGAAGGCTTCGTCAACGTCAACTCGATCAATCCCGACCGCATCGAGGGGCAGGCCTCAGCCGCGCGCGAGGTAGTGCAGCAGCTCGGCCGTGTTCCCGACATCCTCGCGCTCCCGTACGGCGGCGGCGGCAACACCGTCGCGTACGCGGTCGGCTTCGGCGAGCGTCTCCCGCGCTTCGTGCTCGGCGAGGCCGAGCGCCGCGCGGACACGTTTGCGTCCGCGATCCGCATCGTCGAGCCCGTGCACCGGCTCGAGGTCGGTGGCGTGCTGAAGCGCTCCGGCGGAACGCTCGTGACGCTGTCGGAGGACCAGATCGAAGAAGCGTGGCGGCTCGTTGCGCGCGAAGAGGGCGTGTTCTGCGAGCCGGCCTCGGCAGCGGGCATCGCCGCCGTCGCCGCAAGCGTCACTGCGGCCGGCCAGTCCATCGTCTGCGTCATCACCGGGCACGGGCTCAAGGATCCGGACGCGACCGAGAGGCTGGCGGCGTGAGAGTCAGAGCTCCGGCGACGACGGCAAACCTCGGCCCCGGCTTCGACGTCGCGGGCGTCGCCTTCGACCTCTGGAACGAGGTCGAGGTCGGCGAGGGCAACGGCCACGTGGACGAGGGCAACCTCGTCGTGCAGGCGTTCGCGCGCTTCGCGTCGCCGCAGGGCCGCTCCTTCACGTTCGTCGAGCGGATCCCGCGCGAGCGCGGGCTCGGCTCGAGCGCCTCCGCCGTCGCACTTGGCCTCGTCGCCGGCGCGCTCGCGGCCGGGGTCGACCCGACCGCCGACGAGCTGCTCGAGGCCGGCCTCGACCTCGAGGGCCATCCCGACAACCTTGCCGCCGCGCTTGCCGGCGGCGTATGCCTCACGTGGGAAGGGCACATCGCCCGCGTCGCCGACGATCTCCCGGCGGCCGTGGTCGCAGTGATTCCCGAGACCCGCGTCCTCACGGCGAATGCGCGTGGGCTGCTGCCGCAGGCGGTCCCGCATGAGGACGCGGTATTCAGCGCGGGCCGCGCCGCGCTCCTCGGCGCCGCGCTCGCGGCGGGCAGCCCTGCGCTGTTCGCCGCGAGCGCCGCCGATCGCTTGCACGAGCCCTACCGCGCCGACGACGCGCCGCACCTGGCCGCGATCCGCGCCGACCTCCCGGACGGCGCGCTCGGCGCCGCACTCTCCGGCTCCGGGCCGACCGTGCTCGTCTGGGCCGAGCGCGACCGGGCGGCCGACGTCGAGCGCGAGCTCGCCGCGCGTTTTCCCGACCACGAAGTTCGGGCGTTGTCCGTCACGTTCGACCGGAGCGGGGCCTCTGTGAGCGAGCACGACCCGTACGCACGTCCGAGCGATCCCGCGAAGCGGCGCAGCGCCGCGATCACGGACGGCGTCGATCGCGCACCCGCGCGCGCGATGCTCAAGAGCATCGGCTTCGACGACGAGGCGCTCGCGCGCCCGCTCGTCGGCATCGCGACGACGTGGATCGAGACGATGCCGTGCAACTGGAACCAGCGCGAGCTCGCGCGGCACGTGCGGCGCGGCATCATCGAAGCCGGCGGGACGCCGATGGAGTTCAACACGATCGCGGTCAGCGACGGCGTGTCCATGGGCACCGAAGGCATGAAGGCGTCACTTGTGTCGCGCGAAGTGATCGCCGACTCGATCGAGCTCGTCGTCCGCGGCCACCTGCTCGACGGACTCGTGTGCCTCGTCGGCTGCGACAAGACGATTCCCGCTGCGGTGATGGCGCTCGCGCGACTCGATGTGCCTGGGCTCGTGCTCTACAACGGCTCCATCGCGCCGGGTCGGTTCCGCGGCCGCGACGTGACCATCCAGGACGTGTTCGAAGCGGTCGGCGCCGCCGCTGCCGGAACGATGTCGAACGCCGACGTGCACGAGCTCGAGGGCGTCGCGTGCCCGGGCGCCGGCGCGTGCGGCGGGCAGTTCACCGCCAACACGATGGCGACCGTCCTCGAGTTCCTCGGCATCAGCCCGGCCGGACTGAACGACGTGCCGGCCACCGATCCCGCGAAAACCGACGCCGCGTACGAGTCCGGCCGCATCGTCATGCAACTCGTGCGCGACGACGCGCGCCCGTCGCAATTCATCACGCGCGATGCGATCGAGAACGCTGTCGCGGCGATCGCGGCAACGGGCGGATCGACGAACGGCGTCCTGCACCTGCTCGCGATCGCGCGCGAGCTCGACATCCCGCTCGAGCTCGGGGACTTCGACCGCATCGCCGAGCGCACACCCGTCGTCGCCGACATCAAGCCCGGCGGCCGCTTCGTCGCCACCGACCTGCACGCCGCCGGCGGCGTTGCGCTCGTCGCGCGCGAGCTGCTGAAGGCCGGGCTCGTCCACGGCGACGCGCCGAACGTCGACGGCCGCACGC
This sequence comes from uncultured Actinomycetes bacterium, assembly GCA_963744355.1. GTDB lineage: Bacteria > Actinomycetota > Thermoleophilia > Gaiellales > Gaiellaceae > Palsa-739. The sequence continues at coordinate 529,078 of CAVUTE010000001.1, read as the reverse complement.
TCGCGGGTGTCGCGACCGCAGTCGTCGAGACGCCGGGGCAGGAGGTCGTCGTCCCGATCGAGCGGCCGCTGAAGGCGACCGGCGGCCTCGCCATCCTGCGCGGCAACCTCGCTCCCGAAGGCTGCGTCGTGAAGCTCGCCGGCCACGAACGGCTGCACCATCGCGGCCCGGCGCGGGTGTTCGACTCGGAGGAGGATTGCTTCGCTGCGGTCAAGGCGAAGTCGATCGTCGCCGGCGACGTCGTCGTCATCCGCTACGAAGGCCCGGCGGGCGGGCCCGGCATGCGCGAGATGCTGCACGTGACCGCCGCGCTCGTCGGCGAGGGGCTCGGTGAGGACATCGCGCTCGTCACCGACGGTCGCTTCTCCGGTGCGACGCACGGCCTGATGGTCGGGCACATCGCACCCGAGGCCGCGCGCGGCGGCCCGATCGCCGCGCTTCATGACGGCGACATGGTCGAGCTCGACGTCGCGTCGAGGCGGCTGTCGGTCGACCTCTCCGAGGACGAGATCGCGGCCCGGCTGGCGGACGTCACGCCCCCGGCGCCGCGCTACACGAAGGGCGTGCTCGCGCGGTATGCCAAGTACGTCTCCTCGGCTTCCGAAGGGGCTGTACTCACATGACTTTCTTTTGTATAGTGCTACCAACGAGGAGGCGGACGACGGTGTCCGGCTCCGCATCGAGAGAGGCTGAGGGCACCGGCCCTGTGACGCCTCGGCAACCTGCTCCAACGGAGCGTGGTGCCAAACCCGGTCGGATGCCGAGCCCCGGATGGAAGGAGTCCCTGTAATGCCCGCCACCGCACTTCGTTGTCGCATCTGCGAGACCGAGTTCCCCCTCGACCCGGTCGGGGTCTGCTCGCGCTGCTTCGGCCCGCTCGAGCCGATCTACGCCAAGGATCGGACCGTGACCCGCGCCGAGATCGAGGCCGGCCCGTCGAACATCTGGCGGTACGCGCCGCTGCTGCCGGTCGCACCGCCCGCCGTGCAGCATCTTGCTCCCGGCAACACGCCGCTCGTTTCCGCGCCGCGGCTCGCGTCGGCAGTCGGCGTCGGCGAGCTGCTGCTGAAGCTCGACACGGCCAACCCGACGCACTCGTTCAAGGACCGCGTCGTCGCGGTCGCGTGCGCCAAGGCGCTCGAGCTCGGCTACACGACGCTTGCGTGCTCCTCGACGGGCAACCTCGCCAACGCCGTCGCCGCACGCGCGGCGGCGGAGGGAATCGAGTCCGCGGTTCTCGTCCCGGCCGACCTCGAGCCGGAGAAGCTCATCGCCACCGCCGTCTACGGCGGGACGATCTTCGCCGTCAACGGCACGTACGACGACTGCAGCCGGCTGAGCGTCGAGCTGTCCTTCGAGCTCGACTGGGCGTTCGTCAACGTCGAGCTGCGCGCGTACTACGCGGAGGGCTCGAAGACGCTCGCGTTCGAGATCGCGGAACAGCTGGGATGGGAGCTTCCCGACGCCGTCGTCGCTCCGATCGCGTCCGGCGCGATGTACTCGAAGGTACACCAGGGCTTCGGCGAGCTGCTCCAGCTCGGGCTCGTCGACGGGGCGCGGCCACGCATCTTCGGCGGCCAGGCGGAAGGCTGCGCGCCGGTCGCGCGTGCGTTCGCCGACGGCGCCAAGGTGAAGCCGGTGCGGCCAAACACGATCGCGCGCTCGATCGCCATCGGATCCCCGGCCGACGGCGACCTCGCCGTTGCAACCGCGATCGCCTCGGGCGGCTCGATCCACGCCGTCCCCGAGGAGGAGATCCCGGAGAACATCAAGCTTCTCGCCGAGACCACAGGAGTCTTCGGCGAGACCGCGCCCGCCACCGCGCTGGGTGCACTTCGAGAAGCCGTCCGTCGCGGCGAGCTCGGCGAGAACGATCGCGTCGTGCTGCTCGTGACGGGCGACGGTCTGAAGACGCCGGCGCTCGTCGCCGACACCTTCGAGCCCGTGCTCGTCGAACCGGACGCCGACCTCATCCTGGAGCGACTCGGTGTCACTGTCTAAAGGAGGTGCGCTATGAGAACCGGTCCGCGGACCGGCTTCCGCTGGACGCCAGACACGATCGTGTACGCGATCACGCTCTGGTACCGGAAGCACAGCCGGCCGCCGTTCACGCACGAATGGGATCAGGCAGGAGAGAACCACCCGTCTCGGCAGACCGTGAGCCGCGTGTTCGGGAGCTGGAACGCCGCCATCCACGCCGCCGGCTTCACACCGCGGCCGCGCGGCCGTCAACCGAGAGCCATTGGGGAGAGCGCCTTCCAGGATGCCTAGCCCTACCGTTGTGCTCCTGCCCGGCGACGGAGTCGGGCCGGAGGTCGCGCATGAAGCGCGCCTCGTTCTCGAGCTTGTCGCGCCTGATGTCGCCGTAGAGGAACGGCTCATCGGGGCGGCCGCGATCCGCGCGGTGGGAGATCCCCTGCCCGAGGACACGCTCGCTGCGTGCCGTATTGCGACCGCGGTCCTGAAGGGCCCGGTCGGCGATCCCGAGTTCGACGCCGCGGACGTGCGGCCCGAGCAAGGGCTGCTGCACCTGCGCGCCGCGCTCGATGCGTACGCGAACTTGCGGCCGTCCGTGTGGGGTGACGTCGATCTGCTCGTCGTGCGCGAGCTCGTCGGCGGGCTCTACTTCGGCGCGAGCGGCGTGCGCGACGATGGAACCGTTTTCGACACGTGCGAATACCACCCGAGCCAGGTTGAGCGCGTCGCGCGGCGAGCATTCGCCCTTGCGCAGACGCGCCGTGGCGCGCTGACGTCCATCGACAAGGCGAACGTCCTGGAGACGTCCCGGATGTGGCGGCGCGTCGTCAACGAGATCGCACCCGAGTTTCCCGACGTGAGCGTCGAGCACATGCTCGTCGACAACGCGGCGATGCAGCTCGCGACCACGCCGCAGCAGTTCGACGTGATCGTGACCGAGAACATGTTCGGCGACATCCTCAGCGACCTCGCCGCCGCGGTCACCGGTGGGCTCGGCCTCGCGCCGTCGGCGAGCCTCTCCGACTCCGGCCCCGGGATCTTCGAGCCCGTCCACGGGTCGGCGCCCGACATCGCCGGGCGTGGGATTGCCAATCCCACGGCGATGCTGCGGTCGACGGCGCTCCTGCTCGAGCACGGCCTCAGCCGGACGGCCGAGGCGCAGGCGCTCGTCCGCGCGGTCGAGCATGCGCTGGCGAGCACGCCGACCCAGGATCTGGGCGGGACGGCCGGCACGGCCGAGTTCGGCGCCGCGGTAAGGGAACAATTGGCGTTGACGGCGGCCTGAGGGGTGCGTACGGTGAAAGAGATGGCGTACGTGTCCGGAGCCGTTTCGCGCATTCCGTTCTTCAACGGCTTTTCGGTCTACGCCTTTATTCGCTAGCCGGCGCTTTCGCTTCCCCGCCGCCGCCGGCTAGTCCATTACCTCCGCGGGACTCTTCTACTCGTTCGCGAGGAGACACTTCGATGACCCAGATGACAGCCAAGATTCTCGAAACCGCAGCCGCCACGAGCGAGACGTGCGGGTGCGCCGACCCGATCCCCGTGCAGCGCGCGGCGCGGAAGGGCGCTGCGGTCACCATCTGCCAGCGATGCGGATTGCGCGTTCCGCTACGGCTCCGGTGAGCGGCGTCGTCGCGTACCCCGGCCCGGAGGGATCGCACTCCGGCGCGGCCGCGCTTGCGCTGCACCCGGCGGCGGAGCTGCATCCGCTGAGCGGGTTCCGCGCGGTCGCCGACGCGGTCGTGCGGGCGGACGTCGAGCAGGGCGTGCTCCCGATCGAGAGCTCGCTCGCGGGGAGCGTGCCCGAGACGCACGACCTCTTGCACGAGCGCGCACTCTCGATCGTCGCCGAGGCCGTGTTGCCGATCCGCCATTGCCTCGTCGCGCCGGAGGACGTCGCGCTGGACGAGATTCGCATCGTCCGCTCGCATCCATCCGCGCTCGACCAGTGCCGGAACCTGCTGGAGCTGCTGCCGAACGCCGCGGTCATCTCGGCGTCGACGACGGCCGACGCGGCCCGCGAGACGGCGGAGTCGGGCGATCGCGCCACCGCGGCGATCGCCGGCCCTGAGGCCGCCGGGCTCTACGGGCTCGTGACGCTGCGCGACGACGTCGGCGACGGCCCTGCATTCACGCGCTTCGTGTCGGTCGCGCCGTTCACGTGGCTCGGTGCGCAGCGGGACGAGGCGCGGACGGCGTTCACGTTCGTCACCGACCATCGGCCCGGTGCGCTGCATGCAGCCATCACGCCGTTCGCGGTCGCGGGACTGGATCTCGTTCGGCTCGTGTCGCGGCCCCTGCCGGCGAGCCCGTGGAGCTACCGCTTCGACGCGGTCGTCGCGGGCCATCCGCTCGACGCGAATGTGCGCGGCGCGCTGGACGAGCTCGCAAGCCTCACGCGGTCGCACCGCATCGTCGGCGTGTACGACGCGGCGCAGGTGACGTCATGAGCGCCGACGTCTCGGCCTCGAACGATCCGTTCGTGCGCGACCTGCGGCGCGAGATCTCCGACGTCGACGGCGCGCTCGTCGAGCTCGTGAACAAGCGCCTGCGCCTCGTGGCGAAGTTGAAGCGGTACAAGGACGAGCACGGCATCGGCTTCGTGGATCTCGCGCGCGAGGAGTGGATGCTGCAGTACCTCCAGCGCGGCAATCGCGGTCCGCTGTCGGCGGCGGGGCTCGCCGAGCTGTACCACGAGCTGCTCGACCTCATGAAGCGCGAGGTGCAGAAGAGTGGCGGCTAAGTTCAGGCCGTGTCGAACGCCCGGGCCGCGGTCGCCTGCTCGGCCCGGACGAGCAGCGCGCGGTTGAGCGCGTTCACGATGGCGCGCAACGACGCGGTGACGATGCTTGCGTGGACGGCGACACCCCAGACGGGGTCGCCGTCGACGTCCGCTTCGACGTAGGCGGCCGCCATTGCATCCTCGCCGACGCTTGTGGCGTGCTCGTGGTAGTCGAGGACGTGCACCGCGTGCCCCGTCCCCTTCGCGAGCGCGTGCACGAGCGACGCGATCGGCCCGTTCCCCTCGCCGGCGAGCTCCAGCGGTTCCCCGCCGTCGAGGAGTCGCGCGGTGAGGTGGTCGCCGAGCTCGCTCGCCTCGTGCACGTAGCCGGCGAGCTCGTACGGCGCGTTCACTTCGAGATACGCCGACCGGAAGAGGTGGTAGATCTCGTCCGCCGAGAGCTCACCTCCCTCCGCGTCTGTGACGGCCTGCACCTTCTGCGCGAGCTCGACCTGCAGCCCACGCGGGAGATCGAGCCCGTACCGGTCTTCGAGCAAGTACGCGACTCCTCCCTTTCCCGACTGCGAGTTGACACGGATGATCGCCTCGTACGTGCGGCCGACGTCGCGCGGGTCGATCGGCAGGTACGGGACATCCCAGGCGGCGCCGTCGGCCTGCTGCTGCTGCGCGTGCATGCCCTTCTTGATCGCGTCCTGATGCGAGCCGGAGAACGCCGTGTAGACGAGCTCTCCCGACCAGGGGTGGCGCGGATGAACGGGAAGCTCGTTGCACTCCTCGACAATGCGCCTCGCGTCGTCGAGGTGGGAGAGGTCGAGGCCCGGGTCGACTCCCTGCGTCAGCAGGTTGAGCGCGAGCGTGACGAGGTCGACGTTTCCGGTGCGCTCGCCGTTGCCGAACAGCGTGCCCTCGACACGCTGCGCGCCCGCCATCAGCCCGAGCTCCGCGGTCGCGACCGCCGTGCCGCGGTCGTTGTGCGGGTGGACGGAGATGATGGCGGCGTCGCGACGCGTGAAGTTGCGGGCGAACCACTCGATGCGGTCGGCGTACACGTTCGGCGGGAAGTGCTCGACGGTCGTCGGCAAGTTGACGATCATCGGCGCCTCCTGGGTCGGCCCCCACGCGTCCGCGACGGCCTCGCAGATCTCGAGCGCGAAGTCGAGCTCGGTGTGGTGGAAGCTCTCCGGTGAGTACTCGAAGCGGACGGCGTCCTCTGCGAGCCTGCGGCACATCTCCGTGCCGCGCACTGCGAGCTCGGTGATTCCCGCCTTGTCGAGCCGGAAGACGACGCGGCGCTGCGCAACCGAGGTCGAGTTGTACAGGTGCACGATCGCCTGGCGAGCGCCCGCGATCGACTCGAACGTCCGCTCGATCAGCTCCGGCCGCGCTTGCGTGAGCACGGCGATCGTGACGCCGTCGGGGATGAGCTCCTCCTCGACGAGCATGCGCACGAAGTCGAAGTCCGCCTTCGACGCGGCGGGGAAGCCGACCTCGATCTCCTTGAAGCCGAGCTCGAGCAGCAGCGCGAAGAGCCGGCGCTTGCGGTGCGTGTCCATGGGGTTGACGAGCGCCTGGTTGCCGTCGCGCAAGTCGGTCGAGCACCAGATCGGCGCGGACGTCAGGACGACGTTCGGCCAGGTCCGGTCGGGAAGGTCGACGGTCGCATATGGCGCGTATTTGTGAAATGGCATCGGCACGGTGGTCTCCTGAAGACGCAGGTGTCCTGCAGAACGGTAGACGGGTATGTGCGCAGGCAGGCTTCCCCTAGCGGGGAAGGAGGAGGCCGGTCAGAAGGGCCGTCGACTCGAGCACACGTGGAACGCTATGCCCCCGGGCGCCGGAATGGGACTGAAAAGGGGACAACGGCTTAAGGCGGGCCGCTAGAGAATGAAGGGGACGAGCATCTTGCTCGAGCGCTTGTACGCCGGGTAGCTGTCCGGGAACCGCTCGATCAGATAGCGCTCTTCCACGGTCGCGCTGTAGATGAAGTAGGCCCCGGCTAGGGCGACGGGGACCAGCCACCACCAGCTCAACGCAACGGCGGTACCGATGCCGGCCGCCACGACGCCCGAGTAGATCGGGTGGCGCACGAGGCGGTACGGCCCGCTCGTAACCAGCTCCGGCTCGTCCTTCTGCATCATCGGCGTGCCCCAGTTGCGCCCGATGTTCAGACGAGCCCAGACCGCGAATGCGATTCCGGCGAAGAACAGGACCAATCCGATCCCTTCGCGCACCGGATCGGTGTGGACGCCGTGCCCCCGAAACGCTCCCAGGCGCACAAGAACGATCACGATGACGAGCAGCACGAGCCTGATGCGCCCCTCGCGGCCCCAGGAGGTGCGGCCGCGCTTCATCGAGAAGGCGGCGGTCAGCCAGTACAGCCAGAATGCCGCCCATACGACGACGAAGACGAGCGCGATAGGCCTCACACGCCGACTCTAGGTCAAGCTGCGGAGCGCGCGGCTTCGTACGCCGCGATCGCGGGCTCGTCGCGCAGCGTGAGCCCGATCTCGTCGAGTCCGCCCAGCAGGCACTCGCGCGAGAAGTCGTCCAGCTCGAACGGGTAGCCGCCTGCGGTGCGCGCCTCGAGGTCGACGGTCAGCTCCTCGCCTCCACGCGCACGATCCATCAGGTCGCGCACCTGCTCGGCGGGCAGCTCGACCGGCAGCAGGCCGATCTTGAGCGAGTTCTGCCGGAAGATGTCGCCGTACGACGGCGCGACGATCGCCTCGAACCCGTAGTCCTCCAACGCCCACGGCGCATGCTCGCGCGACGAGCCGCAGCCGAAGTTTCGCCCGGCGATGAGGATCTTGCCTCGCTGGTGGTTCAGCTCGAAGTCGGGGTCCTTGCGCCAATCGAAGAAGAGGAACTCGCCGTAGCCGCTGCGCTCGATCCGCTTCAGGAACTGCTTCGGGATGATCTGGTCGGTGTCGACGTCGGCCCGGTCGAGCACGACCGCGGTCGACGTGACGGAGCGGAACGCCTTCATGCCGGCACCGCGAAGTGGCCTTCGAGGGCGGTGGCGGCGGCGACCTCCGGGCTGACGAGGTGCGTGCGCCCGCCTGCTCCCTGGCGGCCTTCGAAGTTCCGGTTCGACGTGGACGCGCACCGCTCGCCGGGCGCGAGCACGTCGGGGTTCATCCCCAGGCACATTGAGCAGCCCGCGCGCCGCCACTCGAAGCCGGCGGCGGTGAACACCCGGTCGAGGCCCTCGGCCTCGGCCTGCACCTTCACCCGCGCGGAGCCCGGAACGACCATCGCACGCACGGAGGGATGCACGTGGCGCCCCTCGACGACGGCGGCGGCCGCGCGCAAATCCTCGATGCGCGAGTTCGTGCACGAGCCGATGAAGACGCGATCGACCGTGATCTCGCGGATCGGCGTCCCCGCCTCGAGGCCCATGTAGACGAGCGCGCGCTCGGCCGCCTCGTCGGCGGGCTCGGGCACGACGTCGTCGATCGACGCGACCATTCCGGGATTCGTCCCCCAGGTCACCTGCGGTGTGACCGTCGCGACGTCGATCACGACCTCGCGGTCGAACGCCGCGTCCGGGTCGCTCGGCAGGTCGCGCCAGCGTTCGTCGATCTCGACGCCGCGCTCACGGAGATACGCGAACGTCGTCTCGTCGGGCGCGATCATCCCGGCGCGCGCGCCGGCCTCGATCGACATGTTGCAGACCGTCATCCGGCCTTCCATCGACAGCGCCTCGATCGCGGGGCCGGCGTACTCGATCACGTGGCCGACGCCGCCGTCGACGCCGATCTCGCCGATGGCGGCGAGCACGAGATCCTTCGCGGTCACGCCTGGTGCGCGCTCGCCCTCGAAGCGGATACGCAGCGTGCGAGGCTTCCGCTGCGACAGCGTCTGCGTCGCAAGCACGTGCTCGACCTCGGACGTGCCGATGCCGAACGCGAGGGCGCCGAAGGCGCCATGCGTCGACGTGTGCGAGTCGCCGCAGACGATCGTCTTGCCCGGCTGCGTCAGCCCGAGCTCCGGGCCGATGACGTGGACGATGCCCTCGCGGCCGCTGCCCGTCGCGTGCAGCGGAACGTCGAACTCGGCGCAGTTGCGCGCCAGCGCATCGAGCTGAAGCTGCGAGAGGGGGTCGGCCGGTGTGTCGTCGCCGGTGGCGACGTTGTGGTCCATCGTCGCGACCGTGAGATCCGGCCGGCGCACCTTCCGCCCGGCCAGACGTAGGCCTTCGAAGGCCTGCGGCGATGTCACCTCGTGCACCAGATGAAGGTCGACGTAGAGGAGATCGGGCCGGCCCTCGTCGTGCGTGACGACGTGGCTGTCCCAGACCTTCTCGAACAGCGTGCGACCCATGGTTCGAGGCTAGCCCATCGCCGTCCAGGCTCCGAGCGATTGTTCGGTTTTGCAGGAAGGTTCGCCGTAGGCTGGGCCGGTGGAAGCCGTCCGCCGCGATGTCCGCCTGCTCGGCGACCTGCTGGGCCGCGTGCTCGTGGAGCAGGAGGACGAGACGCTGCTCGCCGACGTCGAGCATGTCCGTGCGCTCGCGCGCTCGGCGCGGCAGGGAACCCGGCGCGACGAGCTCCGCGACGCGGTCGAGGCGCTCCCGATCGCGCGGCAGGCGAGCGTGCTCCGCGCGTTCGCCCTCTACTTCCAGCTCGCCAACGTCGCCGAGCAGCACAACCGCATCCGGCGGCGTCGCGCGTACGCGCGCGAGGAGCATGTCTCCCGCGAGTCATTGGCTGCGGCGTTCGCCGAGGTCGGCGATCCGGGCGACGTTTCGCTGAAGCTCGTCCTCACCGCGCATCCGACGGAGGCGGCGCGAAGAACGGTGCTCGCAGCGCATCTCCGCATCGCGGCCATGCTTGCGCAGCTGGACGAGGGCGAAGACGTCGAGGACGCGCTGGCGGGCGAGATCACGATGCTCTGGCAGTCGGACGAGGTGCGTACGCGCCGGCCGCAGATCGTCGACGAGATCCGCAACGGCCACTGGTTCTTCGAGCAGAGCCTCATCGACGCCGCCGAGCGGCTGCTCGCGGAGTACCGACTGCACGCGCCGGACGCGCCGGCGCCGCTGCGATTCGGAAGCTGGATCGGCGGCGATGCCGATGGCAATCCCCAGACGACGGTCGCGACGCTCGCGGAGGCGCGCGACCGCGCGCGCGAGTTGCTCCTGCGGCGCTACCGCACCGACGTTCGCGCGCTGGCGGCCGAGATCGGCGTGTCGTCGCGGCTGACGAGCGTGTCCGACGAGCTGCTCGAGTCGATCGCGCGGGACGAGCGCGCCATGCCGGAGTACACCGCCGAGATCGGCGACCAGAACCTCGACGAGCCGTACCGCCGCAAACTGAGCTTCACCTGGCGTCGTCTCCAGGATGGCCCGTTCGACGACTTCGCCGCCGACCTGGACATCGTCGATCGCAGCCTGCGCGCGAACCGCGGCGAACGCATCGCCGACGGCGCGCTCGCAGCGCTGCGCCGCCGTGTCGAACTGTTTGGTTTCGACCTCGCCGGCGTCGAGGTGCGCGTGCATGCGCGCGACGCGGTCGACCCGGACGATCGCATCCGCGCACTGCTCGCTGCTGCGGGTGAGACCTTGATCGTCTCCGGGGTCGCGTCGGCGGAGGACGTTCTTCGTGTTCGGGCGTTGACGCCTGCGCCGAATGTCGTCCCGCTCTTCGAGTCGGTCGAGGCGCTACGCGCAGCGCCGGAGATCTACGAGGAGCTGCTGTGCGGCGAGGTGATGGTCGGGTACTCCGACTCGGCGAAGGATGCGGGCTATCTCGCCGCGCAGTGGGAGATTCGCTCCGCGATCGTCGCACTCACGAAGATCGCGCGCCGACACAACATCGCGCTCACCGTGTTCCACGGGCGAGGCGGGAGCGCGGGCCGCGGCGGAGGACCCACCTTCGATGCCATCCTTGCCCAGCCTCATGCACGGCTGAAGATCACCGAGCAGGGCGAGACGATCGCGTTCAAGTACGGGCTGCCCGAGCTCGCGCACCGCAACCTCGAGGCTGCGCTCGCCGCCACCGTGATCGCAGCGAGTCGCCCGGAGGAGGAGGTGGACACGACGCTCATCGCGGCCCTCGCAGACCGGTCGCGCGCCGCGTATCGCGAGCTCGTCGAGGATCCGCGCCTCGTCGGCTTCTTCCGCTCGTTCACGCCGGTGGACGAGCTCGCGCTACTCAACATCGGCTCGCGACCATCGCGTCGCCCGGAGGGTGCCGAGTACCTCGCGTCGCTGCGCGCGATCCCATGGGTGTTCGCATGGACGCAGAACCGCTGTCTGGTCCCGGCCTGGTACGGGTGCGGTACGGCGTTCGCGTCCGCAGAGGTCGGGGAGTTGCGCGCGCTCTACGGCGCGTGGCCGTTCTTCCGCACGCTCGTCCAGAACCTCGAGATGACGCTCGCGAAGTCGAGCATGGAGATCGCCGCCGAGTACCTCGAGCTTGTCGAGGAGCCGAGCCTGTGGGAGCCGATCGCCGCCGAGCACGCGCGCACCGTCGCCGCCGTGCTCGAGATCGTGGAAGCCGACGAGCTGCTGGCCCGGCATCCGGTCGTCCAGCGCTCGATCGGGCTGCGCAATCCGTACGTCGACCCGATCAACGCCATCCAGGTCTCGCTCCTGCGCCGCTACCGCGCCGGCGATGAGGCCGCGGTGCCTCCGCTCCTGCGCTCGATCGCCGGGATCGCGGCCGGGTTGCGCAACACCGGGTAACCGAACAATCGCTCGACCATCGCTTTACTTTCGATAGTAACGTCCGGGGATGGACTGGCCGACCGTCTATGAGCGCAACTCGGTCGAGCGGATCAAGCGCGACAAGCCGCCCCTCGGCATCCGCGAGGAGCTGCCCGCGCTCGTCGCTCAGGGCTACGAGGCTATGGCCGAAGAGGACGTCGTGCGCCTGCAGTGGTGGGGCCTCTACCACGACAAGCCGAAGATCGGGACGTTCATGCTGCGCGTCAAGATCCCGGCCGGGATCCTCTCGCCGGCGAAGTTGCGCCGCATCGGCGAGGTGGCGAACCGGTACGGACGCGGCGACGCCGAGCTGACGACGCGGCAGTGCGTCCAGATCCACTGGCTCGAGCTGAGCGCGCTCGCCGACGTCTTCGCCGATCTCGAGGACGCAGGCATCACGAGCGCCGGCGGCTGCGGCGACACGGTGCGGAACATCACCGGCTGCCCCGTCTCCGGCCTCCTCACCGACGAGCTGTTCGACTCGACGCCGGTGATCGACGCGGCGACGGACGAGTTCTACGGCAACCCGACCTGGGCGAACCTGCCGCGCAAGCACAAGTACTCGATCGCGAGCTGCCCCGACCGCTGCAATGCGCCCGAGATCAACTGCGTCTCGCTCGTCGGCGTCGTGCACGAAGGACGCGAGGGCTACGGCGTTCTCGTCGGCGGCGGGCTCGCGTCGGTTCCGCGCATCGCGCGCGATCTCGGCGTGTTCGTCCCGAAGGAGGACGCGATCGAGATCCTCGGCGCCGTTACCTCCGTGTGGAGTGAGGATCTGAAGTACCGCATGTCTCGTGTGAAGGCGCGCCTGAAGTTCATGGTCGACGACCTCGGCCCCGACGGCGTCCTCGAGCGCGTCGAGGCGAAGCTCGGCCGCACGCTCGAACGTTTCACCTTGCCGCCGATCACAGCGCAGCCCTCCGCGCACATTGGCGTGCATGCCCAGCGCCAGGACGGGCTCTCCACCATCGGAGTGCCCGTCCGCCTGGGTCTCACCTCGGGCGACCAGCTCATCGCGGTCGCTGACCTCGCCGAGGATCTCGGCGGCGACATCCGGCTCACGCGGCAGCAGAACCTCATCGTCACCGGCGCCCCGAATGAGCGCGTCGACGAGGCCCTCGTGCGCCTCGCCGAGCTCGGACTGCCGCTCGAGACGAACGAGATCTGGGCGAACTCGATCGCCTGCACCGGCGAGCCGCACTGCAACTTCTCGGTCGGCGAGACGAAGACGCGCCTCGAGACGCTCGTCGAGCACCTCGAGTCCACGTTCGGCCCACAGGTCGGCGACCTGCGCCTGCACCTCGACGGCTGCCCGCATGCGTGCGCACAGCACTGGGTCGGCGACCTCGGCTTCCAGGCGACGACAGGCAAGGACGAGGAGGGGAACCGCGTGTCGGCCTACGACATCTTCGTGCGCGGCTCGCTCGGCCCGCAGCCCGCGATCGGCGGCTCGCTCTTCCGCCGCATTCCGAGCGAGCGGCTCGAGCCCGCGGTCGAAGGCCTTGTGCGCGGCTGGATCGACGGGCGCGGCGACGGCGAGACGTTCACCGAGTTCCAGCGGCGCCTCTCCGACGACGAGCTCGGCGCGCTCGCCGGCCTCGAACCGGCGAAGAAGCGGGTGGCGGCGTGACCATCCTTCTCGACGAGCTGGACGCCGGCGAGCTCGCGATCCGCTTCGAGGGCGAAGAGCCGCAGGCGCTGCTCGAGTGGGCGTTCGGCGAGTTCGGCTCGCAGATCGCCATCTCGACCGCGTTCCAGATCGACGGCTCCGTGCTCATCGACATGGCGTACGCGATCGACCCCAACGTGCGCGTGTTCTCCGTCGACACCGGACGGCTGCCGGTGGAGACACTCGACTTCGCCGACACGCTGCGCCTGCGTTATCCCGGCCTGCAGCTCGAGATCCTCGAGCCGGACCCGGAGCACGTCGAGCGGCTCGTCCAGCTGAAAGGCCCCGATCTTTTCCGCGACTCCGTCGAGAACCGGCTGCTCTGCTGCAACGTGCGCAAGGTCATCCCGTTGACGAAGCACCTCGACGGTCTCGACGCCTGGATCACCGGGCTGCGTCGCGACCAATGGGCGACGCGCACGAACATCCGCAAGGTCGAGATCGACCACGACCACGGCGCGATCGTGAAGCTCAATCCGCTCGCGGAGTGGAGCGGTCGCGACGTCTGGACGTACCTGCGCGAGAACGAGGTCCCGATCCACCCGCTGTACGCGCGCGGGTTCACCTCGATCGGCTGCGCGCCGTGCACGCGGGCGACCGAGGAGGGTGAGGACGAGCGCGCCGGCCGCTGGTGGTGGGAGAAGAACGCGCCCAAGGAGTGCGGCATGCACTGCTCGATCGAGCACGGCGGCTTCGAGCACGAGCTGCACGCGATCGTCGGGAAGCAGGCATGATCGCGCTGCGCGGAGAGGCGGCCGAGGTCGCGCTCGGCGAGGCGCAGGCAGTGCTCGCGTTCGTGCAGGATGACGAGCGGCGCGGCCGTCTTGCGGACCTCGTCGCCGCCGTGCAGGAAGGCGAGCTGGGGGACGACGAGGCGCAGGCACTCGAGGAGCTGATCGAGCTCGGCCTCACGACGGGGCGCATCCGCAGCGTGTACGGCCCCGAAGGCGAGCAGGCCGCATTGAAGACGTATCGCAGACTGCCTGGCGGCCGCGAGCTGGCACGACAGCGCGCGCGACGTGAGCTCGGCGCTCGAGGCGCTCGAAGGGAAGACGGTCGAGCGCGTGTCGGTGCAGTCCTCCGGCCCGGGCACGTTCCTCGTCTCCATCGCCGTCGACGGGCTCGAGCTGTCGGTGAAGCTCGACCGCACCGGCGCGCGCATCCACTCCGTCGGCGTTTAGTGCTCCTTCCAGCAACAGTCAGTGCATCTCTGGCGACTGCAAAGCGGCGCGCTGCTGCGTCCTCGGTCGCGTCTGTAGCTACAGCTACGGCCGCTCCCTGCGTCCTTGCATCGCTTGCTTTGCGCGCGCCAGAGACGCGAGACCGTCACTGGAAGGGGCACTGATGCAGCACTACGTCGCGTGCCTCGACCTGACCGGGCGCCGCTGCCTCGTCGTCGGCCGCTCGCCGGGCAAGGTTCGTGCGCTGGAAGCGGCCGGCGCGGAGGTCGTCTCCGTCGATCGCTACGAGCCGGAGCTGCTGGACGACGCCTGGCTCGTCGTGGTCGTCGACATCGAGCAGGGCGAGCGCGTCTTCGCGGACGCGAATGCACGGCGCGTCTTCTGCAATGTCGAGGACGTCCCCGAGCTCTGCACGTTCATCCTGCCCGCGCTGCACCGGCGCGGCGACATCACTGTCGCGGTCTCGACGGGCGGCGCGTCGCCCGCACTCGCGCAGTGGTTGCGCGACCGCTTCGCCGCGCAGATCGGTTTCGAGCACGAGCAGCTCGCGCGCGAGCTCCGCCGCGTGCGGCCGTGGGCGAAGAAGACGTTCGATTCGTACGAGGAACGGCGCGACTTCTTCCGGAACGCCGTCGCGAAAGCACTCGGATGACCGTCTGGCTCGTCGGCGCAGGCCCGGGCGACCCCGGGCTCATCACCGTGAGGGGGCTGGAGCGCGTGCGCGCCTGCGACGTGATCGTCTACGACCGCCTCGTCGCGCCCGAGCTCGTCGACGAGGCTCCTGCCGACGCATTGCGTATCGAGCGCGACCGCCTCGAGCAGGACGAGGTGAACGAGCTGCTCGTAGCGCTCGGCCGTCGCGGCGACGACGTCGTGCGGCTGAAGGGCGGCGATCCGTTCCTCTTCGGACGGGGCGGCGAGGAAGCACTCGCACTTGCCGATGCCGGCGTGCCCTTCGAGGTCGTCCCCGGCGTCTCATCGCTCGCGTCGGTTCCCGGCTCTGCCGGCATTCCCGTCACGCACCGCGGCGTCGCCTCGGCCGTGACGGCGTTCGCCGCGCACGACGTCGAGGCCCTCGACGCGGAAGCGCTCGCGCACACGCCGGGCACGCTCGTCGCCTTCATGGGTCTCGCCGGTCTGGAGAGGCTCGCCCAACGGCTCGTCGAGCACGGCCGCCCGCCGGGCACGCCAGTCGCGGTCATCTCAGCCGGGACAACCGCCGACGAGCGCGTTGTCACGGCGCCGCTCGGCGCCATCGCCCGCGCGGCGGAGGGACTGCCGACACCGGCCCTCGTCGTGATCGGCGAAGTGGTTGCGCTCCGCGCGTCGCTGCGCGCGGTGCGACGATCTGCGGCGTGATCGATTTCAGACGCGTGGACGCGCTCCCGCCCTACGCCTTCGCCGAGGTGGAGCGTCTCAAGCTCGAGCTGCGCCGCGCAGGCGAGGACGTCATCGACCTCGGCTTCGGCAATCCCGACGTTCCGCCGCCCGAGATCGCGGTCGAGAAGCTGCGCGAGGCCGCGCTCATCCCGCGCAACCACCGGTACTCGTCGAGCCGCGGGCTGCCGAACCTGCGCGCCGCGATCTGCGAGCTGTACCGCGACCGCTACGGGATCGACCTCGACCCCGAGACCGAGGCGACGATGGCGCTGGGGTCGAAGGAAGGGCTCGTCCATCTGCTGTGGGTGCTGCTCGGGCCGGGGGACGCCGCGCTCGTGCCGAGTCCGAGTTATCCGATCCACCTGTTCGCGCCGGGATTCGCGGGAGCGACCGTCCACCGCGTTCCTGCACTCGACTACGTCGCCGGCGTCCAGGAGGCGTGGGAGGCCGCGGAGCCGAAGCCGCGCGTGCTGCTCGCGTCGTTCCCGCACAACCCGACGACTGCGTGCGTCGAGCTGGCCGAGATGCAGCGGCTCGTCGACTTCGTGCGCGAGCACGAGCTCGTGCTCGTGCACGACTTCGCGTACGCGGACCTCGCGTTCGACGGGTACCGGCCGCCATCGATTTTCGAGGCGGAGGGCGCGCGCGAGGTCGCCGTCGAGCTGTACTCGCTGACGAAGGGCTTCTCGCTCGCGGGCTGGCGTGTCGCGTTCGTCCTCGGCCGCGCCGACGTCGTCGGAGCGCTCGCACGGTTGAAGTCGTATCTCGACTACGGGAGCTTCCAGCCGTTGCAGATCGCCGCGACGGTTGCGCTCCGCGAGGCGCGGGACCAGCCCGCCGAGGCGGCCGCCGTCTACGAGGGCCGGCGCAATGCGCTGTGCGACGGTCTCACTCGTGTGGGCTGGGCGGTCGAGCGGCCGCGCGCGACGATGTTCGTGTGGGCGCCGATCCCGACAGGCGAGCCGTCGCACGCGTTCGCGCTACGGCTGCTCCGCGAGGCGCACGTCGCCGTCAGTCCCGGCAGCGGCTTCGGCGACGACGGCGAAGGTTTCGTCAGATTCGCGCTCGTCGAGAACGAACAGCGCATCGCGCAAGCAGTGCGTGGCATCCGCCGCGCGATTTGCTAGCGTCTCGGATGTTCGAGGCGACGCTGCCTTCGTGAGTCTTTCGACCGAAGGAGGCGTGCATGAAGATCCTCATTGCCGAAGACGAGACCATCATCCGTCTCGACCTGCGCACGATCCTCGAGCGGCACGGCTTCACCGTGTGCGCCGAGGCGCGCGACGGTCTCGAGGCGGTGGAGCTGGCGCGGTCGACTCAGCCGGACGCCGCGCTACTCGACGTCCGCATGCCGAATCTCGACGGAATCGAGGCGGCGAGACGCATCTACGCGGAGCGGCCGCTCCCGATCGTCATGCTGACCGCGTTCCGCGATCGCGCCACCGTCGACAAGGCGGTCGCGGCGGGCGTCTTCGGCTACCTCCTCAAGCCGTTCCGCGAGGGAGACGTCGCGCCCGCCTTGTACGCCGCCGCTGCCCGGCACGCGGAACTGCTCGCGGCGCGCCGGCGGCTCGGTACCGAGCAGCCGAAGCGCATCGACATGGAGCTGCCATCGTCGAGCGGCCACGCCTGGCCCGTGCGCATCGAGCGCGCGGAGGACGGTTCGCTCGACGTCCGCGTGGTGCAGCCGTGAGGGTGCTCATCGCCGAGGACGAGACGCTCATCCGCCTCGACCTGAAGGGCATGCTCGAGAGCGCCGGCCTCGACGTGTGCGCCGAAGCGCGCGACGGCATCGAGGCGGTCGAGCTGGCCGACTCGGCGGAGCCGGATCTCGCGGTCCTCGACGTGAAGATGCCGCGTCTCGACGGGATCGAGGCGGCACGCCGCATTCTCGACGGCCGGCCGATGCCGATCGTGATCGTGAGCGCCTTCACGGAGAAGAGCCTCGTGCGGCGGGCGGCCGACGCGGGGGTCTACGGCTATCTGGCAAAGCCCTTCCGCGAGGAGGATCTCCTGCCGGCGATCGCGACCGCACGGGCGCGGTTCGACCAGCTCTCGGCCGTGCGCGAGCAGGTCGACTCGCTGGCCGAGGCGCTCGCCGCCCGCAAGGCGATCGAACGCGCGAAGGGCCTCCTCATGCAGAACCAGGGGCTGACCGAGCAGGACGCATTTGCGCGGCTCCGCCGCGCCAGCCAGACGTCTGGGCGGCCGATGCGGGTCATCGCCGAAGCGATCATCCAGACGCTCGGCGCGTAGCCGCGGCGTTTTTTGGCCCTCCGGATCGGTGATGATGTCCACAGGTGGGTCGGATCGTGCGCGCACTCCTCCTGGCTGTGGCGATCGCGCTCGTCGCCGGCGGAAGCGTGGCACGCGCTGCCGCGCCGCCGACGCTCACGGTCGAGGTGCTCGGCGAGGGAAAGGTCACCGGACTCGGGATCGACTGCGGGCTCGGGAGCCTCGCGTGCTACGCGACGTATGGCTCGACGCAAACTCCCACGTTGACGCCGACCCCTGCCTCAGGTTGGACGTTCGACCACTGGGATGACGGGTGCGTCGCTTCGCCCTGCGCTCCGGCCGTCAGCGGCCCGGTCACGGTCACGGCGGTCTTCGCGAGCACCGCACCAACTGTGCAAACGGCGACGTACGGCGTGTCGCTCGCTGGGAACGGCACGGTCACGAACGGTTCGACGGCCAATCCGATCGACTGTGAGCAGGGTGCCGCGACGATGACTGAGTGCAGCTTGTCCGTGCTACAGGGATCGACGCTCACCGTGGTCGAACAGCCGGACTCGGCCTATTTCTTCTCGCGCTGGGGAGGTGCGTGCACGGGGACGGGCGTCAGCTGCAGCGCATACCTCACCGACAACACGTTCGTGAGCGCGCAATTCATATCGAGCGCGACGAATCAACTGACGGTGGAGGTGAGTGGCAACGGGAGCGTCAGCGGCGGCGGCATCTCGTGCGGGCAGGGCTCGTCCTGCGACGCACAAGAGCCCCCGAGCTCGAGCGTGACGCTGACGGCGACGCCGGCGAACGGCTATGGCCTCACCGGCTGGAGCGGCGACTGCACGGGCACGCAGCCGACGTGCACGGTCCAAATGGACACCGACCGTTCAGTGACGGCGACGTTCGCCCCTTTCGTACAGCTCTCTGTCACCGTCAGCGGGAGCGGCACGGTTTCGGGCGGTGGCATCACCTGCGGTCCGGGCCCGCAGACGTGCTCCGGGTCGGAGCTCCCGAACACGAGCGTCTCGCTCACTGCCACACCTAGCACCGGCGCCAGCGTGTTCTGGTCGGGCTGTGCGACCTCGTCAGGCCCGAACTGCACCGTCGACGATCGGCTCGTCTGCGGTGTCGGTGACCGCCACCTTCACGGGCGGGACGCCGGCGCCTGTCGCGACGGACTCGCTGAGTGTCACGGTCGATGGAGACGGCGCTGTTGCGAGTACGGCGGGAACCGCATCCATCTACTGCACCGCTGCCGGCGGAAGCGAATGCAACGCGAACGTCACCGCGGGCACGTCGCTCACGCTCACGGCCGTGCCTGCGTCCGGCACGGCGGGCGACTTCTTAGGCTGGACCGGCGACTGTTCAGCCTTCACGTCGACGACGTGCACCCTGACGATGAACAGCTCGAAGACCGTAGGGGCGACCTTCGCGGGTGACAGCACGACGTATCAGCTCACCACGCAGGTGGTCGGGAGTGGATCGATTTCGGGCGCCGGCCTGAGCTGCACCGCGAGCGGCGGATCGACCTGCACCGGTCCGCAGCCGGCGAGCGCGAGCGTGACGATCACGGCGAGCCCGTCTTTCGGCGCGACGTTCTCCGGCTGGAGCGGCGCGTGCTCGGGGACGCTGCCTACCTGCGCGATCTCGATGACCACCACGAAGAGCGTCACCGCCACCTTCGCCGTCGCGTCGGCGACGAACGAACAGCTTTCGCTCACCGTCTCAGGTGCCGGCACGGTGACAGCAGCCGGTCTCGGCTGCACGAGCACCGGCAAGGCGAAGGCGTGTCCTCATGACTATCCGCGAGGGTCGTCCGTGACGCTCTCTGCGGCTGCCGCCAAGGGCTCGGTCTTCGCAGGCTGGAGCGGCGTCTGCTCGGGCCGGAAGGAGACATGCCTCGTGACGATGACCGCAGCGCAGACCGTCAAGGCGACCTTCTATCCGCTGCTCCAGGGACGGAAGCCGCCGATCATCATCAAGACTGCCGCCGGGTATCGCATCACGCTCTCGTTCACGGCGCACGAAAGCGGTGCGGTGAAGGTCGTCGAGGAGCGGTCGGCGAAGCGGTTCGCCGTGCACCGTCTCGACGTTCGCGCCGGCGCGCGGAAGATCGTCCTTACCGTTGCCCGGCCTGGGCGTTACGTCTTCACCGCGACGCTCACCGGCAAGCTCGGCGTGTCCGTGCTCCGCTGGAGGGCGTCCGTCTAGTAGAGAACGAGCCGGTCGCGATGCACGGCCTCGACGCCGCGCGGCCGGCCGCGCAGCTCAGCGGCGCCCGCGCCGGCAATGCCTTTGCCGAGCACGGTGCCGTCGGCCGAGACGAGCTCAACCGCATCGCCCTCGTCGAACTCACCTTCGCATGCGACCACGCCGACGGCGAGGAGGCTGCGGCCGCCGGTGAGGATGGCGTCGCGGGCGCCGTCGTCCAGCACGAGCTGCCCGGTCGCCGGTTTCGCGTGCTGTAGCCACAACTTGAATGCGCTCGCCTGCCTCGAGGCGGCGGCGAACGCCGTGCCGCGCGCCTCGCCCGCTGCGATCGCACGGACGACGCCCGGGCCGCGCCCCGATGCGATCACCGTTGGGATGCCCGCAGCAGCCGCGAGGCGGGCCGCAGTCACCTTGCTCGCCATGCCGCCGCGCCCAAGTGCACCGCCCGGACCGAATGACGCGTCGTCGACGGCGTCGCCGCTCGTGAGCAGCTCCGCGCTGGCGCTGTAGACGCCGTCGACCTCCGTAAGCAGCACGAGCAGCCGCGCGCCGAGCAGCACGGCTACCTGCGCGGCGAGCGAGTCGTTGTCGCCGAACGTGATTTCGTCGGTCGCAGTCGCGTCGTTCTCGTTCACGACCGGGACTGCGCCGAGCTTGAGCAGTGCGTTGAGAGCGTTGCGCACGTTCAGGTACGTCGTACGCTCGGCGAGGTCGCCGGCCGAGAGCAAGATCTGCGCGACCCGCAGTCCGTGCTTGCGGAACGCTGCCTCCCACGCGAGCTGCAACCGCACCTGGCCGGCCGCCGACGCCGCCTGGAGTTGCGGCGTCGAGCGTGGACGCTGCGCCATTCCGAGCAGCGGCAGCCCGAGGGCGATTGCGCCGGACGAGACGATGCACACGGGCTCTGAGATCTCGGCCACGTCGGCCGCGCGCGCCGCGAGCACGGAGCGGCGGATGCGGCCCGCGCCGTCGGTCACGAGCGACGACCCAAGCTTGACGACGACGGTCACCGGCGCTGCGAGCCGTCGCCGACGACGCGGTACTGGCGCAGGCACAGGTCGCGGTACGTCACCGGGCCGCGTGGGCCTGGGAACCGGTCGACGCTGATGCCCGTCTCCGGCGTGCCGAGCAGCTCGAAGCCGTCCGCGAAGCGCGTCGGCGCGTTCCAGAACGCGGCCGTCCCGCGGTAGCCGTCCAGGAATCGCTCTGCCGCGACGCCGTCTTCGGTCACGATCGCGGCGGCGAGGCCGGACGTCTCTTCGTTCGCAACGCGCACCGCCTCGTCGACGCCGCCCACGCGGCGCAGCGTGATCGTGGCGACGCGGCCGGGCTCGGACGCCCACTCGCGGCCTGGCGGCAGCTCGTCCGCGACCTCGATGTCGAGCTCGGCGCAGACTGCGGAGACGACCTGTGCGAGCTCCGCCGAATCCGCGAGCGCGAGGTTGAGGCGATTGCACACGCCGAGCCGGTCGAGGCTCGCACGCACGAGCTGCTCGAGCTTCGACGGGTCGGCCGCAGCGTGCGCGTACACGACGCCGCCTCCCTCCGCGTGCGCGAGCGCGCGCACTCCGTGCTCGGCAGCGCGTCGCGCGAGCGAAGCCGTTGATGCGCCGCTGCCGCGCAGGATGACGAGCGGGATGAGCGCCGGCAGCGAGACGAGCGCCTCCGCGCCGTCGTGGCCGGGCGTGCGCACCAGCCCGACGGCTTCGCCGAGTGCGGGACGCAACACGGTGTCGACGAGCGCCGTCACGGTGCGGAGCGCTGCCGCACCGGTGCGCAGGACGACGGCGTTTCCGCTCTTCAGCACCTGCGTCGCGATGTCGACGGCGACGTTCGGGCGCGCTTCGAAGTTCGCACCGACGACCCCGACGGGGATGAGCCGCTCCGACACGAGGAGGCCGTTCTCGAGCGTCCACGTGCGCACGTCGCGCTCGAGCGGCGGGAGCGCGCGCGTCGCGCGCACGCCGTCCGCGATCGCGCCGAGCCGCCCCTCATCGAGCCGCAGCCGGTCGCGCGCGCCCTCGTCGACGTCCGCGGCGTCGACGTCCGCTGCGTTCGCGGCGAGGATCGTTTCGGCGTGTTCGGCCAGGAGCTCGACGACGCGGTCGAGCCCCGCGTCGACCCGTGCGTCCGTCAGTTGCGCGAGCGCCTCGCGGGCCGCGCGCGCCTCGCGCTCGACGATCTCCATCGCCCAACTGTACGTCCGTCCGTCGGCGAGGTTGACCGGTTTTCAGCGCGATTCCGGCCGGAGGGGTGTGTATCGTCCCGCGCACGCGGTCGGCAAAGAAGCCCCGCGGAGGCAGTGTCGCCTCAGGTCTCTCTCTTGGAGACCTGGGGCTTTTTTGTTGGCGGAAACGAGGGGAGAGGTCGATGCTGTACCCGCAATGGCTGAATCCGGGCGACAACGCCTGGCAGCTCACGGCAGCGACGTTCGTCGGACTGATGAGCGTCCCAGGTCTCGTCGTCCTGTATGGCGGCGTGATGCAGAAGCGCTGGTCGGTGAACTCGATGATGCTCGCCTTCATCGCGTTCGCACTCGTGCTCGTGGAGTGGGTGCTCTACGGGTACAAGATGGGCTTCGGCAACCCGTGGCACGGCCTGTCGCACTCGGGCTTCTTCGGGAACTTCATCGGCCAGCCGGGGAACGTGCTCGGGCACAAGTCCCTGCAGGGCCAGGGAGACATCCCCCTCGTCGGGAAGACCGACTTCCCGCAGTCCTCCCTCGTCTACTTCCAGTTCGTGTTTGCCGGGATCACGCCGATCCTGATGCTCGGCTCCGTGCTCGGCCGCGTGAACTTCAAGGCGTGGATCCCGTTCGTCGTCCTGTGGGGATCGTGCGTGTACACGATCAACGCGTTCCTGCTCTGGGGCGGCGGCTACTTCGCGCACAAGGGCGCGGTCGACTTCAGCGGCGGCTACGTCATCCACCTGTCGGCGGGCGTCTCCGGTTTCGTCGCCGCCTGGGTGATCGGCCCGCGCCTGGCGCGCGACCGCGAGATCGACGCGCCGAACAACCTCGCCATGGTCGCCATCGGCGCCGGCCTCCTGTGGCTCGGTTGGAACGGCTTCAACGGCGGCGACCCGTACAACGCCGGCGCAGACGCAGCATCGGCCGTGCTGAACACGAACCTCGCCACGGCGGTCGCGTTCCTCGTCTGGATCGGGTGCGACTACGCGACGAAGCGCAAGCCGTCGCTCATCGGCAGCGTGAACGGCATGATCGTCGGCCTCGTCGCGATCACGCCGGCCGCCGGCTTCGTGAACGGGTGGGGCGCGATGATCATCGGCGCGTCGGCCGCCGTTCTCGTCTACGTCGCGTACAACTATCTCGCGCTGCTTCGGCCGTTCCGCAGCGTGGACGACACGCTCGGCGTCGTGTACACGCACGGGTTCGCAGGGCTCTTCGGCGGTCTGCTCACCGGCCTGCTCGCCGACTCGGCGATGCAGATCGTCCCGGGCGTGTCCGTCACCGGCGGCCTGCACCTGTTGAAATGGCAGGCGTTGGCTGCGATCTGGGTGATCATCTTCTCGGGCGTGGCGACGTACATCCTCCTCAGGCTCGTCGGCCTCTTCGTGCCCTTGCGCATGAGCGACGAGGACATGGAGACGGGCGACCTCGCCGTGCACGGCCACGAGGTCTATCCCTCGGACATCCCGTCGCTCGCCTTCCCGTCAGGGATACCCGCGGGCGCGGTGGCCACGATCACGAGCGAAGCTGCGCCCGCGACGTGACGACCGTCATCGTCTCGTACGACGGGACCGACAACGACCGCGACGCGCTCGCCCTCGGCCGGGTTCTGGCCGGGGCGGGCGCGTCGCTCGAGCTCGCCTACGTCAGCCACCGGCGCGAGCCGGAGCCGGATTCGCCGACCGACGTCCCGTTCCACGTCGTCGACAACCCGTCGACGGCGGAGGGACTGCGCGAGCTCGTGCTCGCGCGTGGGGCGGAGATGATCGTCTTCGGCTCCGAATACCGCACCGCGCCCGGCCATGTCGATCCGCAGGCGACGGCCAAGCGTCTGCTCGACGGCGGCCCGGTCGCGCTCGCACTCGCGCCCTCGGGCTACGCGGACGCGAACCACAAGCCGATCGCGACGATCCGAGCGGTCAGCGAGGACGGAGATCCGACGACGCGCGAGACCGCGGAGGCGCTCGCGCAGAAGCTCGGAGCGGAGGTCGTCGACGGTCCGGGGCACAGTCCCGACCTCGTCGTCGTCGGCTCGAAGCCGGGAACGGTGAACGGCCGCGTCACCGTGAGCGCGGCCGCCGAGTACCTCATCGAGCTCGCCGGCTGTCCCGTCGTTGTCCTTCCCCGCGGTGTGGTGGTCCGCTTCTAGACGTGCCTGCCGAGAGTGAGCGCCTCCGGCGGCGCATCCGGCGCCGTGACGTGTGGTTCATCGGTGCCGTGGCGTTGCTGGCGGTGGCGCTCACTCCCGTCGCCGTTCTCTTGAGCGGTGGTCATCACGCGCCGCCCGCGGGATGCAAGACGGTGATCCGCGCCGGCTTCATGGGCGGCGAGACGCACGTCGTCTGCGGCTCGCCTTAGACGCCGAGCGCGTAGGCGGACTCGCCGTGCATCGATGCGTCGAGCCCTTCCTCGGCTGCGGCGCCCACACGGACCGGCGTGATGAAGTCGATTACGCGCAGCATCGCGTACGTGAACAGGAACGCGTACGCAGAGCACCCGGCGCCGGCGGCGACCTGCTTGAGGAAGAAGGTGGCCGATCCGTGCACGAGTCCTTGCGCGCCGGCGGGATTGATCGCCGTCCCCGCGAAGACGCCGAGCAGAACGATGCCGAGCAGTCCGCCCATCCCGTGCACGCCCCACACGTCGAGCGCGTCGTCCCAGTGCATCCGGTTCTTGAGCTGGATCATGTAGTAACAAATGCTCCCGGCTGCGATTCCGATCACGACCGAGGCGTAGATCGGCACGTAGCCGGCCGCCGGCGTGATCGTCGCAAGGCCTGCGACCGCTCCGGTGAGCAGGCCGACGAAGTGCGGCTTCTTCGCGTACCACCATTCGACGAATAGCCACGTGATCGCGGCGAACGAGGCGGCGATGTCGGTGTTGAGGAACGCGGTCGCGGTGATGTCGTCGACCTTGAGCTCACTGCCGGCGTTGAAGCCGTACCACCCGAACCAGAGCAGCCCGGTGCCGAGCGCGATGAAGGGGATGTTGTGCGGCGCGTCGGCGAACTTGCGCTTGCCGACGTAGATCACCGACGCAAGTGCGGCCCAGCCGGCGCTCGCGTGCACCACGATGCCGCCGGCGAAGTCGCGCGCGCCCCAGTGCGCGAGCAAGCCGTTGCCCCAGAACATGTGCACGAACGGGTAGTAGACGGCGACCTGCCAGACGACGAGGAAGAGCAGGTACGCCTTGAACGTCACGCGGTTCGTGAACGCGCCGGTGATGAGCGCCGGCGTGATGATCGCGAACATCATCTGGTA
This sequence comes from uncultured Actinomycetes bacterium, assembly GCA_963744355.1. Lineage (GTDB taxonomy): Bacteria > Actinomycetota > Thermoleophilia > Gaiellales > Gaiellaceae > Palsa-739. The sequence continues at coordinate 503,534 of CAVUTE010000001.1, read as the reverse complement.
CGCGATCAGCACGGTGAGCGGGATGCCGGACGGCTTGTAGATCGTGTTCACGCCGACGTGGCGCAGGAACGCGAGATGGAAGTTGCCGTAGATGCCGTTCGACCCGCCGTTGAAGCACAGCGAATAGCCGATAGCCCACCAGAGAATCGTGGTGATCCCCATCGAGGCGAAGCTCTGGATCATGATCGTCAGCGTGTTCGAGCGGCCGACGAGCCCGCCGTAGAAGAACGCGAGCCCGGGAGTCATCAACATCACCAGGCTGGCGGCGAGCAGCATGAACCCGGTGTTCGCGCCGTTGAACATGGCCTCGCGGAGGGTTCGCCGCGGCGGCCTGACTTCCTTCGGCGCTAGAGGTGCTTGGCGACGGCCTTGGCCAGCACGATGACGTCGGCCTTCATCTTGGCGGACGTAATCGGGTGCGCGTTCGCGTCGAGGAAGACGCCTTGCGCACTTGCGACCGTGGTTCCCTTCAGCATCTCGATCGACCCGGTGCTCGCAGCGTAGAACGCGCCGTTGCCGATCCCGGAGACAGTGACCGCGCCGGGGACTTCCTTCTTCGCGAGCTTGAATGTCGCCGCGGTCTGGCCCGGAGTGATGAAGACGATGGCTTCGCCGCTGACGCCGAGGTTCGAGTGCTTCACCGCGAAGTGGCACGAAGGGATGCCGATGCTGTTGTCGACTTTGCCGGCGGCGACCGTTCCGCCGAAGGCAGCCTTCACCTGAGCCGTGGTCGCGAGCTTGCACGGCGACGACGGCGTTGCCGCGTTCGCAGCGCCGACGAAAAAGAGCGCCAAGATGAGTCCCCCGACCCGGACGAACATCGGCCGATGATACCGCGGCCGGTTAGAGAGAGCTACCCCCGCGCGAGTGACGGAGGCGGGCCCGGCGGGAGTCGCCCTGCACGACGAAAGCGACGTCGATCGCGTGGGCTTCGCCTTCGCCCTCCACCGCTTGCCGCTCGAAGGTGACGGCTGCGCCCTTGCAGCGAGGCGGGGGCTCGTGCCCCGGGAGGAAGCCGCTGCTGTCGACGTACAACCGCTCGTCGGCGTCGGACTGGATGTACCCGTAGCCCTTGTCGACGTTGAACCAGATCATCGAGCCTTCCATGTTCAGCCCACCTTCACGACGAAGATTGCAATGGCGACGTACTGGCATCCGAGCGCGACGAGCGTCAATGCATGAAAGACCTCGTGGTATCCGAAGACCGCCGGAATGGGATCGGGCTTGCGGCGCGCGTAGACGATCGCGCCGAGCGTGTATGCGACACCGCCGGCTGCGATCAGTGCGACAGCGGCGAGCCCGGCGCTGTGCGCCAGCTGCGGCATCGCGGCGACGCCGACCCACCCGAGCGTGATTCCGAAGACCGCCGATAACCACTTCGGTGCGCTCACCCAGCAGATCTTCGTGACGATCGCCGCTGCGGCGCCCGCCCAGACAATGCCGAGCACCGTACGCTGGAGATTCCCGTGCAGGCTCAGCAGGCCGACCGGCGTATATGTCCCCGCGATGAGGATGTAGATGCCTGCGTGATCGACGCGCCGCATGAGCGGCCGCGCGCGCGGGCTCCACATGATGCGGTGGTAGAGCGCACTCGCCCCGAGCATCGCTGCGGCCGAGCCTGCGAACACAGCCGCAGCTACGAGTCGCTTGCCGTCCGTCGCACTGACGAAGACCGCGCCGACGACCACAGCGATGACGAAGCCCGCTGCGTGCAGGACACCGCGCAGCTTTGGCCGAACACGGGGCGCATCAGCGGTGATCTCCATAGGCCCTGCTCCTCTCTGCAGCTCTGGCAGTCGAAGAGGATGGGCTGCCTCGACGGCGACCGCGCAAAAACCTTCGCGCGCCTCCACATTGTCGCATACGAACGGCCTGAGCCGATCGGCGCTACCATGAGGGTTCAAGCCGCCGAGGCTCTGGCTTCTCCTTTGCGACTCCCGCAGGTACAGCGGTCGAAAGGAGCAGGGTGTCCAGACGGCGATGGCTGACCGGAACGGTGTTTGCAGCCGTGACGGTGACGGCCTGCGTCCTCGTTGGACAACGCCTGACGGGTTCGAGCTGGCCGCTCGCGCACGCGAGCGCCGTGTATGTCGTCTTTGCCGCGGTCTGCTATTTCGCGAGCTTCATCCTCCGGGCGCGCGGCTGGCATCGCCTGTTCCCGCGCGAGCAGCAACCCGATCAGGCTCGCTGCCTCGCATCGGTCGGGGCGGCGGCCGCGAGCGGCGCCGTGCTTCCCTTCCGCCTCGACTACCTGATCAAGATCGGGACGCTGCGCAGACTTCGCGGAGTCCGGATCGGGCTCGAGGCAATCGCGCTCTCGATCATCTCGCTCGGGATGGTCGACGCAGTCGCGATGCTGCCGCTCTCGGTCTCCGCAACCGTGACGAGCTCGGCGAGCTTCCGGGGGCCGCTGCTCATCGTGGTCTTCTTCGGTCTCGGGTGCACAGGCTTGCTCATCGGCAGCGCATGGCTCGTGCGCCTGCCGCTGCTGCGGCGTAGCCGCCGGCTGCACACCATCTCTGAGCATGTTTCGGCGCACCGGACGCGCCAGGGACGGCGAAGCGCAGGCATCGCAGGGGTCTACTTGTTTCTCTGCTGGACGACCCGCGCCGTCGGGAGTGCGCTGCTCCTGAGCGGGCTCGGCTTCGCGTTCTCTCCGACGATCGCCCTCTGCGTCCTCTGCCTCAGTGCTGCCGCGGGCGTGATCCCGATCACGGCCGGGGGCGCCGTCGTCAACGCGGGTGCCACGGCAGGAATTCTCTTCGCGCTCGGAGTCGGCAAGGACATCGCGATCAACTTCTCGCTCGCCTCCGCGCTGTTGCTGATCACGAGCGCGACCGCCGCAGGTCTGTGCGGAGCCGGCATCTCACTTGCACGCCGGCGCCCCCTGATCCTCGGCCACTAGCGTGTTGTCTGCCTTCAGACAGCGCTATACGCGTCGCTGGAGTTGCCCGCACTGCAGTAAGTGGCTGCGCCTCTATCCCGCTTCGACGTCATGCCCGCGCTGCGGACGGCAGATCTACGAGTCGACCGACCGCCGGCGCCGATACTGAACCAGGCTTCACGCCTGGTACCCTGTTGGGTACTACCTGAGCGAGTACCGGATGCGCACGACGCGCCCTCCCTGCCCGTTCCTGAGCAGTGGAGGAGGTGTTTTTTCTATGGCAACCGGAACCGTCAAGTGGTTCAACGCCGACAAGGGGTACGGATTCATCACCCCCGATGAAGGCGGTAAGGACTTGTTCGTTCACCACAGCGCGATCGTCGGCGAGGGCTACAAGTCCCTCGCTGAGAACGCGAAGGTGCAGTTCGAGGCCGCCGAGGGCGCGAAGGGCCCCGAGGCGAAGAGCGTCGAGCTCGTCGCCGGCTAGCACCGATTCGAGCTGCGGGGCCGCGCGGCCCCGCAGCTCTTTCCATTCTGCGACTGAGGAGGCGCATGGCTTCCAGGAGACCCGAAACAATGGCGAAGCGAGCACGTGAGCTTGCGGTGAAGGAAAAGCGCGAGCGGAAGAAGGCGCGCAAGGATGCACAGCGCGATAATCCGACCGACGGGACGACGATCGAGACGGATACGCGCCCGAACTTGAACGATCCGCAGGTCGGCGCATGATGACGTCGGCGTCCGCGTCGGCCGCGCCGCGTGTCGAAGTCACGATCGCCCGCAACACTGTTCCGCTCACGCAGGACGAGATCAGTCGGCTCCTCCGGGCGCTGGAAGGCATCGGCTCGTCCGCGGCAACCTCGATCGCCGAAGAGATCTCCGCGCTCCGGCTCGCCGGCGTGCGCATGCAGCTGCTTCCGAGCGAGCGCGAGTTCGTCGCTCTACGCGGCGCGCTCCTCGCCGCCGATCACAGGCCGCGGCCCGCTTCTGGGCTGACGCGGCTGCGCTTGCTCTGCGACACCCGCTGAGCGGGCGAGCCCCTAGCTCGATGCGCGGCTCGGCAGCACGCGCCGCCGCCTGAAGACCCGTTCCGGTGGCGGCTCGTGTTCGAGCACGAGGACGTCGATCAGTGTCGCCACCGCGGACGTGACCGGGATCGCAAGAACGACCGCGAGGCCTCCGAACAGGAGCCCGACCACGGACACGGATACGAGCGTGACGAGCGGGGAGAGGCCGACCGTGTGTCCCATGACGTGCGGATTGATCACATAGCTCTGGAACTCGCGCACAACGACGAGCACGACGAGGGACAGCACGGCGACATGGACGGACTGCGGGATGCCGATGGCCAGCACGAGGATCACGCCGATCAACGGCCCGATCACGGGCACGATCTCGACGAGGCCGACGAAGCCGCCGACGAGCAGCCAGTAGTGCAGCCCGACGAGGTAGAACCCGGCGGCGAGCACTCCTCCGACCGCAATCACCATGACGAATCGCAGTCGCGTGTACGCGCCCAGCCGGTGGTCGATCGCGAGGTAGGTCCGCCGTGCCTTTTCCCGTTTCGGCTCCGACGTGAGCATCGACAGCAGGTCGATCATCCGGTCGCGCTCTGAGACCCAGTACCACGTCGCGGCGAGCGTGAAGAACACGGCGACGACTGCCTCGGTGGCCTTCTTTCCGTAGGTCGTCACCGGATGCAGCAGCTGCGTGCCGGTGGGCAGCTCGTGCAGATGACGGCTGATCCACGTGAGCACGTCGTGCTTGAAACCCGTGGAGGGGACGGTCGTCTGGCCCGAGCTGCCCTGGTTGAGGGCGTGGCCGATCTGATGCAGCGCCGGCGGGACGGCGGCCCAGAAGAAGAGCGCGACCGTGCCGATCCCCGTGACGAAGAAGAAGAGGATCGCCAACGACTGCGGAACGCGGTGCCGCTGGAGCCATTCGACTCCGGGCCTGATCGCGGCCGCGAAAGTCAGTGCGAGCACCAGCAGGATCACGATGCTCCGCACCTGCCAGAGGCCGAAGGCAAACGCGATGACGGCGACGCCTGCTGCGGTCGCTTTCGCGGCGAGCGCAGTGATGTCGCGATCCGATCGCGCCCCGCCGCCCTGCTGCGGCTCGGTCTGCACGCCGTGAACTATGCGCTCCGAGGCGGACGCGTCACCCGATCGGGTGAACACCTCTCCGGAACGTCGTATATCGGACGCGCGGACTCGGGTCGATCCTCTGGTGAGCACCCTTCCGAAGAGAGGAATCCGTGATGTCCCCCGCTCGCCCACTCGTGCTCGTCGCAGACGATGACGAGGACATTCTCCAACTCGTCGTCCTTCGGCTTGGCCGAAGCGGCTACGACGTCGTGTCGGCGACGGATGGCGAGGCCGCGGTCGAGCTCGCCATTGCCCGCTGTCCCGACCTTGTCGTCATCGACGTCGCGATGCCTCGCTTGGACGGCCTCGAGATCACTCGCATACTCCGTGCGAGAGAAGAGTCTGCATCGATACCGATCCTGCTGCTGACGGCGCGTACGCGCGACGTCGATGTCGAGCTTGGACTTGCCGCGGGAGCGGACGATTACGTGACCAAACCATTCAGTCCCGAGCTTCTCGCGCAGCGGGTGGCAACGCTCTTGCAGATCGCAGCGCAGAAGGTCCAGCCGGCGCAGGGGTTGCGGGCGGTGGCGTGGCAATGACCGCAACAGCACCGGCGACAGCGGAGCTGGCCCGTGCGCGTGGTCTCGCGCAGCGGAGCCAGCTCCCCTGGGTCGACCTCGACGCCGAGACGATCGATCCGAGTGCGGTCGCGCGGCTTCCGTTCGAGGTGATGGCGCGCTACCTCGCGGTGCCGATCGGATTCTCCGGTGACGCGGTGCGTGTCGCGATCGCCGACCCCGCCGCCTGCGACCTCGTCGCCGGCGAGATCGCTGAGGCTCTGGAGTTCGTCGTCGCGCCGCGCGATTCACTCATGCATCTCCTTGATTCCCTCCGCCAGACGCGGAGGACACGCACGCTTGTCGGCCTGCCGGCCGGCGAGCTCGGCTCCGAGCCCGAGATGGCGCTTCTCGCAGGCGCCGCCGAGGCGGGGACGACGGATCTGCATTACGTCCCGACGGAGCTCGGGCTTTCCGTCCGCGCCCGCATCGACGGCCTCCTGCGCGAGATCGGACTCATTCCGGCTGCCGACGCGCCGGGCGCGGTGGCGCGGCTGAAGGTGAAGTCGCAACTCGACATCACCGAGCACAGGCGCGCGCAAGAGGGGCGGATGCGCATCAACACGAGCTCTGGCCGCGAGTTCGACATCCGGCTCACGGTCATTCCGACGATTGCAGGTGAGGGTGCCGCACTACGCCTGCTCGAGCACACGGCCCGCCCGCCGTCGTTGACGGAGGTCGGACTCTCCGCGGACCTGCAGTTGCAGCTCGAGAGGATCGTCAACCGTCGCCGCGGCGCGTTGCTCGTCACTGGGCCGACCGGCGCGGGGAAGTCGACCACGATCTACGCGGCGCTCAACGACATCGCGGACCCTTCGCTCGACATCGTGACGGTCGAAGATCCGGTCGAATACCGTTTCGACGGGGTCTACCAGGTTGAGGTCAATCCGGCGATCGGCGTTACGTTCGAGTCGACCCTGCGCACGTTTCTGCGCACCGATCCGGACGTCATCGCCGTCGGAGAGATGCGCGATCTCGACACTGCGGCGATGACGCTCAAGGCGGCTCTGGCCGGCACGTTCGTCCTCTCGACGCTGCACACCTACGACGCGCCCGGCGCGATCACTCGCCTACTCGACATCGGCGTGGAGCCATACGTCACGGCTGCCACACTGACAGCCGTGCTCGCTCAGCGCCTGGTCCGCAGGCTGTGCGTCTACTGTCGCGTCCGCCGGCCGGCGACCACGCTCGAGCGTGCGGAGCTCGGCCTCGACGACGGCGACCACCATCTGTTCTCCGCGACCGGCTGCCCGCACTGCGACCGCGGTTACCGCGGCCAGATCGCCGTCCACCAACTCATGACGATGACCGATGAGCTCCGCCAGCTTGCGCTGGAGCGGGCTGGGCACGCGACACTCCGCGACCTCGCGCTCTCGCAAGGGATGCGCACGCTGCTCGACGACGGTGTCGCAAAGGCGCTGGCCGGCCTCACCACGCTCGACGAGCTCAAACGCGTCGTCTCCGTCGAAGACGCCGCCACCGTGGCTGCGTGAATGCCCTAGTGCACGACGAGCACGGAGCGCGCCGAGTGCTTGACGACGGCCGCGGCGACGCTCCCGAGCAAGTGTCCGGTGAGCCCGCTGCGACGATGGGAGCCGAGCACGATCAGGCTCGCTCCGCGCTCCTCGGCGGTCTCGACGATCCCTTGCCAGGTCGGCGCTGCCTCGACCGCCACGCTCTGTGACGGGAACCCTGCTTTCTCCGCGAGCGACGCGCCGTGCGCGGCGGTTTCCTCTGCGGCCTTCTTCACTTCCTGCGCCTGGGTGGCGTCGAAGTGACGCTCTTTGACGGGGACGAATCCCACGTCCGCGGTCTGCCAAACGGTGAGGACGAGCGCGTCTCGTCCCGGTGCAAGCTGCTGCGCGGCTTGCTCGATCGCGAGCGTTGCGAGCTCGGAACCGTCGTAGGCGAAGAGCACAGGACCGGATGCCATGTCAGACCCCTTCGGTCGATCGAACGTTTGCCAGCAACGGCGGCGAGTCCCATGCCGGGGCTGTGCCGGCGAGGAAGCGCTCGAGGTCGGGTGTCTGCGGGCGGGCGCCGCTGAGGGCGTAGATCGCGACGGCGACGGCGGCCCCGCCGACGGCGAGCCCGAGCCCGATCCACAGCGCGACGCGGGTGCCGGCATCGAGATTGCCGCCGGTGTTCGCTGCGAGGTAGACGAAGATCGGCGCGATCATGAACGCCGCCACCGCTCGCAAGAGCTCGACGATCGCGAACACGCGCTGGAGGTTGGCGGACGGGAGTGAGAAGCCGGCGACAAAGAGCGCGGGCGCGACGGTGGCGCCGAGCCCGATCCCTGTCAGTCCCGAGCCGACAAGCGTCAGCGCCTGGCTGGAGGGCACCGCGATGAGGAACACGGCGATTCCGGCGGCAAGGAAGACCATGCCGACCAATGGGAGGTAGTGCATCGCACGCCTCCGGATGACCGCCCCGAGCGCGATCGCGGTGACGACCGCGCCGCCGACTTCCGGCAGGTAGAGCAGCCCGATGTGCACCGGGCTGTACCGACCGGCCAGCACGCCGGCCGTGAGGACGGTCGCGGAGACGGATGCCGCCGCCGCGAACAGCGCCAAGGCGACTCCTGCGACCGGAATCGAGCTCGTGAGCATCGTGCGGATCGTCAGGAGCGGTTGCTTGGCGCGGTACTGGTAGACCACCAGGGCGACGATCGTCGCCAGGCCGCCGAGGAGCGGGAGAATCGTCACGGCGCTGAGAAACGCGTGGCTCGTGAGCTCCGAGGCGCCGAAGAAGGCGGCCACGCAGCCGACCGCAGCCAGGCCGATCGCCCGCAGGTCGCGAGGCGAGTCGGGATTCGCGGGCGGTGCGTCGTCGAAGGTCAGGACGGCCAAGACGAGCGCTGCGGCCGAGATCGCGGCGACGATCCAGAACAGCGGTCGCCACGCGTGCGACTCCGCCTGCAGGCCGCCGATGAACGGGCCGAGCGCGACCGCGCCGAAGATGCAGACGTTCATGATCACGGCGGTGTCACGGAGCTTGTGCGCCGGGAAACCGATCGCGAGCGGCGGAACGGCAGCGATCAGCAACAGGCTGGTGCAGAGGCCCTGGATCACGTGGCCGGCGATGAACATCTCGGCGTTCTGCGCGGCTGCCGTCAGCACCGAGCCGACGAGGAGGAACACCGCGTAGATGACCAGCATTCTGCGCTGCGGCAGGTGCTGGGCGAACTGCACGGCGAGCACCGTGCCCACCGCGTAGGCGGCGTTGCCGAGGCCGGAGCCGAGGCTCATCGTCTGCATGCTCATGTGGAGCTGGCCGGCGATGATCGGCGTCAACGGCCCGAGCGCCGCAGACAGCGCCAGGTACGGGATCAGCGCGAGCATGACCATGGCGGCGACGGCCGGATACCGGCCGGCGAGTGGGCCTTGGCGCAGGTCTGCGCCTCGGCGCAATGTCAGGCTCTGAGCTACTTGCATGCCGACCCCTTCCTTGGAGCGAACGCTTGCGGTAAAGTGGAGGCGACCTCCAGAACATCCGGAAGCAACCTCCGGATATAATACGGAGGAGACCTCCGCTTGTCAAACGGACTGAGCCACACCGAGATCCCGCAGCGCCCGATGCGTGCCGACGCGCGCGTCAACCACGACAAGCTCGTGGCGGCCGCTCGCGCGCTCTTCACGGACAAGAGCACCTCGGCACCGCTCGAGGAGGTGGCCGAGCGGGCCGGGCTCGGGATCGGCACGCTCTACCGGCACTTCCCGACGCGCCAGGCGCTCCTCGAGGCCGTCTACGTGGGCGAGGTCGAGGCGATGGCGCGCGCGGCAGAGGACCTTGCGGATCTCCCGCCGTGGGATGCGCTCTCCCAGTGGCTGCACCAGTACGTCGGCTTTGCGGCGACCAAGCGTGCGCTCAACGAGGCATTGATGGAGACGGATCCGAACTCCACCGCTCTACTCACGTGTCGGACCGCCCTTTTGTTTGCCGGTAACGGACTCGTCGAACGTGCGCAGCGCGCCGGCGTCGTGCGCGCCGACACGAATTTCACGGACGTCGTGCGGATGGTCGGTGCGATCGCGCTGGTGCCGACGGAGGATCCCGAGCAGAAGGAACGTCTGCTCGAGCTCGCCCTCGACGGGCTCCGGTATCACGCACACGACTCCTAGCTCGAACATCCCGCTGTCGATCCTCGACCTGGCGCCGATCCGCAAGGGAGAGACGGCCGGCGACAGCTTCTCGGCCAGCGTCGCCCTGGCTCAACGGGCAGAGGAGTTGGGCTATCGGCGCGTCTGGTACGCCGAGCATCACAACATGTCCACGATCGCCTCGTCGGCGACCAGCGTGCTCATCGCCCACATCGCAGCGCACACGCGCGAGATCCGGCTCGGAGCCGGCGGGATCATGCTCCCGAACCACTCGCCGCTCGTGATCGCCGAGCAGTTCGGCACGCTCGAGTCCTTGCATCCGGGGCGCATCGACCTCGGCCTCGGACGCGCGCCCGGCTCGGATCAGAACACGATGCGGGCGCTGCGTCGCGGCGCGGAGTCGGCCGACAGCTTCCCCGAGGACGTCCTCGAGCTTCAGGGGTATCTCACGGGGAAGACGCGGATTCCGGGAGTGGACGCGACGCCGGGCAAGGGCACGAACGTTCCGCTCTACATCCTCGGCTCGTCGATGTTCGGCGCCGGCCTTGCTGCTGCCCTCGGGCTTCCCTATGCATTCGCCTCGCATTTCGCGCCGGACCTCTTGCGGCAGGCTGTCGAGATCTACCGACGCGATTTCCGTCCGTCCGCGCAGCTGGATCGTCCCTACGTCATCGCCGGCGTCAACGTCGTCGTCGCGGATACCGCCGACGATGCGCAAGAGCAGTTCCGCGCGGCCATGCGCAGCCGCGTGACGTTCCTGCTCGGCCGCGGGCAGACGTTCTCCGATGCCGAGGCGGACGAGATCCTCGCGTCGCCGGCGGGTCAGCATGTTCGGCAGATGGTGACGTACGCGGCGGTGGGTACGCCGGCCGAAGTCGGCGAGTACCTCGAGGACTTCGCCAGGCATGCCGACGCGGATGAGCTCATCACGGCGCACCAGTCGCCGACGGCCGCCGGCCGTTTGCGGTCGGTTGAACTCTTGCTGAGCCCCGGTTAGTGTCCGTGCCGGTGGCGGCCGCCGGGCATTCCATTGCTGGACCTGCGCCTGAGACCCTGGACAGGGAGGCGCCGGTCGAGATCTTGCCGGTCAAGGCGCTGCCTGTCGTTGCGGCGATCGTCGCCGGCGTGATCGCTTCGATCGCGACGAACTCGCACTGGGCACTCGACTTCTTCCATGTCGCCGGCGGCGGGATCTGGACGGCGCTCGACCTGTTCCTCGGATTCGTGCTCGGCCCGATCCTCGGCCGGCTGTCCATCCCGGCGCGCATCGAGTTGACCAAGAGGTTGATGCCGAAGCTCGTATTGATCATTCCCGCGCTCGTCACGATGACGCTCGCGGCCGGGTTCCAGCTCGCGCGCTACAACGGGATGCTCGACACGTCGTACCCGCAGCACGCGTGGGTCGTCGCCTCGTTCGCGGTCGTGGGCGTGATGGCCGTGATCGCGATCGGCCTGCTCGAGCCGGCGAACATCGCCGTCCTCTTCGAGCTGCGAAAGCCGCAACCCAACCCCGCGGTGATCGAGAAGCTCATGCGCCGGTTCATCTTCACGGCGGGAATCACCGGAGCGATGCAGATCGGGACGTTGATCATCATGACGAGGCTCGCAAGCTGATGATCGCGCCGGAACAAAAGGCCTGGGCAGATCGGAAGGTGCCGCCGGTGACCGGGCTCTGGATGCTCTCGCTCGCGCTGATCGCCGGTGGAGTGAGCTACCTCGCCGCCTACCTTCCGAAGCGCGCGCCGCTCGGTCCCGCCGTCGGTCTACTGACGGCGGCCGGAATCGTGCTTGCGGTCGGTGTCGTCCTCTTGGCGCGCCAGCCTGAGTTCGCCTGGCAGCGGTTCCGGCAGGTGGCCGGATGGACCTTCCTCGCGTACATCGTCATCGCGGGGCTGATCGAGTACGCGTTCATCTACGACCACACGCGCGGGGCGGTGCTCGTCGTGATGACACTGATGCTCGTCGTGTTCATGCTCGCGCCGCCGCTGCTCGTCGGCTTCACCGTCGCTCGCTTCCAGCACGTTCCTAGCGAATAAGCGGGAGCGACGGGACTCGAACCCGCGACCTCCGGCGTGACAGGCCGGCGTTCTAACCAACTGAACTACGCCCCCGGGACGGCGCATTGTAGCCGGGCCCGTCCAGCCCGTCGGCGAGACTGGCGCGGTGAGCCAACGTCGTCGACTGGATTGCGCTCGCCTCGTCGCCGCTGACGCGCGCTCGGCGGGATGCGCCGCGGTCTCGTCGTGACTGCGCTCTCGCTCGCCGGGCTCGTCGCCGGCGCGATACGGCGGCTCGCGCGTCGCGCCGCACCTGCTCCACGGCGGCTCCGGCTCGGCCTAGACGCCGGTCGCGGGGCTCGTCGGCGCGGTCGCTCGGTGCGGTGCTTCTCCAGACGCTCGCCGGCATCGCTGGCTCGTTCGTGCGCGGCGGCCTGCGGCTCACGCCGCTCCGCGTTCCTCGACTCGTTCGGCGGCCTCCTGCTCGGCGCGGTGAGCGGCGCTCGTCTTCGTCTGGGTGGTCGGCGCGACGGCGCTGCTCGTTCCCGGGCCAGTCGAGCCTGCGCCGCGACGTGCAGCGGTCGGCGGTCGTGCGCCGGCTCGACCAGACGGTTCCGCCGCGGCGGCTGCTGAACCTGCTCGCGCGCATCGACCCGTTCCCGTCGATCGCCGGGCCGCCGCCGCCGAGCGCGCCGCCGACCGGCGCAGATCGCCGGCAACGCCAACGTTCAGCGCGCGTCGCGCGACGTCGTGCGCGTGCTCGGCACCGCGTGCGGCGTCGGCATCGAGGGCAGCGGCTGGTTCGCCACCCGCGACCTCGTCGTCACGGCGGCGCACGTCGTCGCGGGCGAGCACGACACGCGGCATCCAGATCCCGGGCTCCGCAGCTCTCGCACGCGGTCGACGTCGTCGCCTTCGACTCGCACAACGACATCGCCGTCCTTCGCGTGCGCGGACTCGGATCGCAGTCGCCGCTGCCGCTCGCCGATCCGCAGCCCGGCGCCGCGGTCGAGATCGTCGGCTACCCGGAGAACGGCCCGCTGCAGGGAACGCCCGGACGGATCGGCAGCACCGGCGTCGTGCTGACGCAGGACGCGTACGGGAACGGGCCCGTCGCGCGGACGATCACCGCCCTCGCCGGCGACGATCCAGCACGGCGACTCGGGCGGCCCGGCGATCGACGCGAACGGCGCGGTGCGAGTCGACGATCTTCGCCGCGCGCCTCGGCGCGCCCGGCGGCTACGGCGTGCCGGCCTCCGTCGTGCGGCGCGTGCTCGACTCGGCCGGGACGGCGTCCGTCTCGACCGGCGCCTGCGCGTCCGGCTGAAGCTCGGGCAAGAACTCGACGCACGTTCATCGGCGAGCGGAACGGCGCGATGACGTAGACGCCGTGCGCGAGCTCGCGCGCCGCGTCGATCAGCTCGCGCGCCGAGCTCCCCGCCGACCTCGCGCGCGTTCGCGCCGGCGCGGCGATACCGCTCCTGCACGTGCTCGGGCACGATCGATGCCCGGGCACCTCGTTGTGCACGCGGACGAGCAGCTCCATCGTTCGGATCGGCCAGACGCCGACGAGCACCGGGATCGGCCAGCCGCCGAGCCGATCGCGAAACGCTCGAGAGCGGCTCGAGGTCGAAGAGGACCTGCGTCATCGCGAAGCGCGCGCCCGCCGTCGACCTTGCGGTGGAAGCGCTCCGACCTCGAGGCCGAGGTCGTCGGCGGTCGGGTTGACCGCGACGCCCGGGAAGAACGACGTCGGCGCGTCGATCGCGCGGCCGTGGTAATCCTCGCCGCGGTTCAGGCCCGCGAGCAGCTCGACGAGGCCGATCGAGTCGACCTCGTACACGCCGCCGCGAGCCCGGGTAGTCGCCCGCCTCCGGCGGGTCGCCGGTGACGGCGAGGATGTTGCGCACGCCTTCCGCGTGCGCGCCGAGCAGCAGCGACTCGAGCCCGGTGACCGTCATGTCGCGCGGCGTCAGGTGCGGGATCGTCTCGACGCCGGTGAAGCGCTCGATCGCGACCGACGCCATGATCCCGCTCATCCGCGCACGCGCACGCGGGTTGTCGTTGACGTCGACGAACTGCGCCTTGTTCGAGTCGCGCACGGCGCGCGCCGTCTCGATCAGCGCCTCGGTATGTCGCGCCGAGCGGCGGGTCGAGCTGGACGGAGACGACGAACGTGCCCTCGCCGAGGAGCCGCCCGAGCTCGGTGCTGCCCGCTCGTCGTCGACGGGCGGCGTCGCCTGCGCTCGCTCGCGCACGAGCAGCGGGCGCGGTCGGCGCGACGGTTCTCGTCGACCGCGGCGCGGATCGCGGCGATCTGCGCGGGCGTCGTCCCGCAGCAGCCGCCGATGATGCCGGCGCCGAGCGCGCGCGCCTGCGCTGCGAACTCGCCGAAGTACGCGGGCGTCGCGTGCGGGAACACGATCCGCTGCCCGGACATGCTCGCGAGCCCGACGTTCGGCAGCGCAGCGAGCACGCCGCCGTCGCCGGCCATGTCGCCGAGCGCGCGCAGCGCGGCCGAAGGCCCGGCGCCGTGGTTCGCGCCGAACGCCGCCAGGCCGAGCGCGCGCAGCCGCTCGCCGGCGACGCTGCGCGGAGACGCCGGTGAGCGTCTCGCCTTCCGCGTCGAAGGTCATCAGCGCGACGATCGGCAGGCTCGACACGCCGCGGATGGCCGCGACCGCCGCCTCGAGATCGTCGAGGTCGAAGAACGTCTCGACCATGAACAGGTCGGCGCCGCGGCCCTCGAGCAGACGCGCCTGCTCGGCGTAGAGCTCTGCGGTCGCGACGAGTCCGGGGCCGATCGAGCCGGCGATGAAGACGTCGCGGCCGGAGACCTCGCGCGCCTCGCGCGCGAGCCGCACGCCGGCGGTGTTGATGCGCGTCGAACTCGTCCTCGAGGAAGTGCTGCGCGAGCTTCGACCGGTTGGCGCCGAACGTGTTCGTCTCGATCAGCTCCGCGCCGGCGCGGATGTAGCCGAGGTGCACGTCGACGAACGCTCTCCGGTGCGCGCAGGTTCGCCTCCTCGGGGCAGCGCAGCCGCGGCACCGCGCTCGCGAGGAGCGCGCCCATGCCGCCGTCGGCGACGATCGGCGGCCCACTCGGCCAGCCGCTCGAGAAATCGGCTCATCCAAGCCAAGTCTAGGCACTCAAGGTGATCGCTCCTTCCTGCCGATAGGGGCGTGAACTCCTCCCGGGGACTGACGGCAATCATCTCTGCGGCAGGGGGACGCGGCGGCGCTTCGAGCGCCGCTTCGTTTTTTCAGGAGTGAAGCGTCCGGCCTTCCATGCCGCCGGCGACGGTGACCAGCTCGCCGGTGACGTGGCCGGAGAGCTCGTCGGAGGCGAGGACGACCACGGCGCGGGCGATGTCCTCGGCCATCGCGACCTTGCGCAGCGGCATCGTGCGCGTCAGCCGCTCGACCATGTCCGGGTCGAGTGCGCCCCGCGTCATCGGCGAGTACGTCCAGCCCGGCGCCACGGCGTTCACGCGCGCCGAGGGGCGCGACGCGGACGATCTCGTTCTTCAGGCTCAGGAGCAGCCCGACCTGGATGGCCGACTTCGCGGCGGCGTAGTCGGCGTGCCCCGCCTCGCCGAAGCGGCCCGCGGTCGAGCCGACGAGGACGAGGTTGCCGTGGCCCGTGCGCTCCACCTCGCGCAGGAAGCCACTTCGCCGTCAGGAACGTCGCGGTCAGGTTCGCGCGCAGCACCGTCTCCCAGCGGTCGAGCGGGAGCTTCCAGACGGGCTCGTCGTCGCGCGGCCAGACGCCGGCGACCGCGGCGCAGACGTCGACGCCGCCGAGCTCCTCGCGCGCGCGCGTGAACAGTGACTCCACCGCCGCCTCGTCTGTGAGGTCGGCGCCGATCGCGATGCTGCCGATCTCGGTCGCGAGCTCCTCAGCCCGCTCGCGGCTCGTGTTGTAGTGGACGACGACGCGCGCGCCCTCGGCCGCGAAGGCGCGCACGCACTCGGAGCCGATGCCGCCTGCGCCGCCGGTGACGAGCACGACCTTTCCCGCAAGACCCGTGTCCACCGGCGCAGAGTAGTCTCCCGCCGTGCGCGTCCACGTCATCAGCGACATCGAAGGCGTCGCCGGCATCGTCAAGTGGGGCCAGGCCGGGGGCGACTCGCCGCTGTACCAGGAGGCGCGCAAGCTCTACACCGAGGAGATCAACGCGGCCGTCCGGGGCGCGAAAGCTGCGGGCGCGACCGAGATCGTCGTCATGGACTGTCACGGTGCGGGCGGCGACTACACGTTCAACTCGCTCGTCGCCGGCATGCTCGATCCGGACTGCGAGTTCGTCGTCCAGAGCGAGTGGACCGAGTACACGGCCTTCCTCGAGGAGGGCTGCGACGCTGCGCTCTTCGTCGGCATGCACGCGATGGCGGGAACGCCCGACGGTGTCCTCTCGCACACCGTGTCGGGTCAGGCGTGGCAGAGCCTGAAGTTCAACGGCACGCTCGTCGGCGAGACAGGCATCAACGCCGCGCTGTGCGGCCACTGGGGCTGCCCGGTCGTGCTCGTCACCGGCGACCGCGCCGTCTGCCGCGAGGCGGTCGCGCTCATTCCCGGCGTGGCGACGGTGGAAGTGAAGGAGGGGCTCGGCCGCTTCAGCGCACGCTCGAAGACGCCGCTGAAGGCACGCGAGCTGATCGAGGACGGCGCGAAGCAAGCGTTGAAGGACCTGAAGGCCGTGCTTCCGTACGACCCGGGCCGCCCGTGCGAGATCGAGGTCGTCTTCACGACGCCGGACCGCCTGGAGGAGTACCGCCACCGGCGCGGCGTCGAAGTGACGGGGCCTGCCTCGCTCGTCTCCCGCGGAGACGACTGGTGGCAAGCCTGGTCGTCGTTCTACTTCTAGACTCGGAGGATGGCAGCGCGCGTCGTCCGCATCTCGCTTGCACCCGTCAAGTCGCTCGGGCTCGTGCATCCCGAAGAGGTGACCCTCGAGGCCGGCGGTGTCATCGGCAACCGGCGTTTCTGGCTCCGCGACGAGCAGGGCGCTCTGTACGCGGGCAAGCGCGACGGCTCGTTGCTGCAGATTCGTCCGGAGTGGGACGAGGAGACACGGCGCCTCGCGCTCACGTTCCCCGACGGCCGGCGCGTCGAGGACATCGTCGAGCTCGGCGACGAGGTCGAGCTCGAATATGTATTCATGGCATCGCGTACGGTCGCGCAAGGTTCGCGGGCCATGGGAGGCGGCGATCTCGGAGTACGTCGGACGGCCGCTGCAGTTCCTCTGGGCGAACGAGGGCGCGGTCGACCGGACGCCGAGGGGCGGGACGGTGTCGCTCGTCTCGCGTGCGTCGCTCGACCGCCTCCGCGCGGAGGCGGGCGGCGACCACGCAATCGACGGGCGCCGTTTCCGCATGCTGTTCGAGGTCGACGGCGTGGACGCGCACGAGGAGGACTCGTGGATCGGCGGCGAGGTCCGAGTCGGCGAGGCGACAGTGGTCTTCAACGGCGACATCGGACGCTGCGTCATCACGTCGCGCGATCCCGACACCGGCGTCGTCGACCTGCCCACGCTCGTGACGCTCGCGTCCTACCGGCGGGAGGGCGTGTCGGAGCCGCTCCCCTTCGGCGTCTACGGAGCTGTGCTCGTCTCAGGCCGCGTCCGCGTGGGAGACATAGCACAACCGCTATACTCGGCTGAATGGCAGCAGCCCGCAGCCGTACCGAGCTGAAGCGGCCGCTCGACCGCCTCCGCGAGCGAATCGCCACCGGCGACCGCGGATACTTCTTCGCCGCGATCGCGGAGAAGGTAGCCGAGCGGCGTGTCCAGATGAGCATGTCGCAGCGCGAGCTCGCGGAGTTGTGCGGCACGACGCAGTCCGCGATCGCTCGGCTCGAGCGCGGCGGCCGGCCGCCGCGGATCGACACGCTGCTGCGGATCGCCGAGGCGCTCGACTGCGACCTCGTCGTCGAGCTGCATCCGCACGCGTAGATGGCCATCGTGGTTGCCGTCGTCGGCGACTCGATCAGCGCCGGTTCGCCGCTCTGGGATCCCGACCCCGTTGCACGTGCAGCGATCGAGCATCCCGACGAGCGCAGCCAGTGGCAGTGGTGGGCGGCGGCCTGCGACCCGCGGCTCGAATTCCGTACGCGCGCCGCGTACGGAAAGCGCACGGACGAGATCGCGGCATTCGCCGACGACATGGTCACCGGCGCAGACGTTCTCGTCGTGCAGGGCGGCATCAACGACGTCGCGCAGCAGCGGCCGGTCGAGGACGCGGCGTGGAATCTCGCCGCCATGGTCGAGCACGGTCGCGGGCTCGGGCTGCATGTCGCGCTGGCCGACGTGCTGCCGTGGCCGAACGGCGACGAGCGCGCCGCGCGCGAGATCGCGCGCCTCAACGAACTGATTCACGCGCTCGAGGGCGTGACGCTGCTTCCGTTCCACGACACGCTCGCACCGTTGGACGGGTGGAGCGACGACGGTGATCATCCGTCCGTCGAGGGCCACCGGCTCCTCGGCGAGCGCGCCGCCGCTTGTCTTACAGCTCTAGCTCGAGACCGTCGTACGCGCGCTCGAGCTTCTCGTCGAGCGGAAGCTCGTCGGGCCGGTGGATGACGACAAGCCGCCGTGCACCTGACGCTTCGAAAGCGTCGGATGCTTCGCCGGCGGTGAGGTGGCCTCGCTCGGCGGGCTCGACGTCGGCGAGTGTCGCCTCGCACAGGAACACGTCCGCGTCGCGGGCGAGGTCGGCGAGCTTCGGCGTCGGCGCGGTGTCGCCGGAGTACGCCACCGTTCGCGTGCCGTCGCTGACGCGCAGCCCGAACGTCAGCTCCTCGTAGTGCGCGAGCTGCACCGGCGTCACCTCGAACCCGGCGGCCGTGAACGGGTCGTCGGCGCGGTACTCGCGCAGCTGGAACGCCTGCTCGATCTGATCCATGAACGAGAGCTGCCCGCCGAGCGCGCGCAGACGACCGGTGCCGCCGGGCGGCAGCCACAGCTCGGGCTTCGGAGACCGGCGCCCCGGCCCGAAGGCGGCGCCGAACGTCCACGGGACGAGGTCGCCCCAGTGATCGAGATGGAAGTGCGTGATCGCGATCGCGTCCACCTCGGGCCAGGCGCCGTTGCCGTTGCGCAGCCGGGCGAGGACACCGGGCCCGCAGTCCAATAGCAACCGTCCGCCCGCGCTCTCGACGAGATATCCCGACTGGGCTCCGCCGGCGTTGGGCCAGGCGGGCGAGCAGCCGACGACGATCACCTTCACCTGCACATCCTCGCGGATCGCCGCGACTCCTCGGGGCGGCTAAGGGTTAGGAGGTGGTACTTCGAGCCGCTGCGGCCGCGGTCGACCGGGCTCGGGCCGGTCGCGGAGCCCCCTTTTTCGCTTGGATGTAGCTCGCGTCGACGACCGCCCGCGACCAGTCGATCTGCCCGGCCGCCTGCAGCTCCGCGAGCAGCAGCGCGTGCAGTCGCTTCCACACGCCGGCTTCTTGCCAGTCGCGCAGCCGCCGCCAACAGGTCATCCCCGACCCGCAACCGAGCTCCTTCGGCAACCGCTCCCAGCCGACACCGGTGCAGAGCACAAACAAGATCCCCGATAACACGCGCCGGTCATCGAGCGGCCGCCGACCCGGATAGCGAAACCGGCGCGGCTTCTTCGGGATCAGCGGCTCAAGCCGCACCCACAACTCGTCCGGCACCTCCCACGGCTGCGAAGACATCACCACCGCCTCCCAGATCGTGACAACAGGTGCCGACGACTTCGCTACCGCCGAACGGGTCCCTTCATTTCTTTAGGAGCTCTAAGGCGCGCCGACTTGCGGCGCCGACCCGCTGATGTATAACTCCGCCGTGGCCGGTGCCTCTCCTGACATGCTGAAGAAGGTCCCGCTCTTCTCCGAGCTCGACAACCGCGAGCTGGAGCAGATCGCCGCCTCCATGCGCGAGCGCAGCGTCGCTGCCGGCGAGGTCGTTCTCGAGCAGGGAGCCGGCGCCGCCGGGTTCTTCGTCATCGGGAAGGGCGAGGGGGACGTCACCGTGGACGGCGACAAGGTCAGTTCCGTCGGCCCGGGCGATTACTTCGGGGAGATCGCCCTCCTCACCGGCTCGGATCGCACCGCTACCGTCACCGCCCGCACGGACATGGTCTGTTACGGCATGACGCCGTGGGAGTTCAAGCCGCTGGTCGAGTCGAACTCGGCCATCGCCTGGAAGCTCCTCACGGCGATGGCGCAGAAGCTCCGCTAGACGGACTTTCCGCCCAGGGTGCCGTGCAGGCCAGTCGCGAGGAGTTGCAGCGTTCCCGCGGCGGCCGAGCGTCCGGCGACTTTGAGCTGCCCCTGGAACTTCAGCGTCACGCCTCCGCGCTCGGCAAGCTTCACCGTCCCGCTCACGGTCACGCCGGGAACGAGCCCGTATCCGGTGAGTCGGAATGTGTCCGAGCCGATCGGAAGCAGCTTGCCGCTCGTGAGGCCGGGGACGGGGTCGGTGGATCCGTTGCCGAAGAGCCACGCTGCCTCGGCCTCGGCGATCGTCTTTGAGACGATCGCGAAGGTCGCCGCCGGCGTCGCTCGCCGGGCCGACTTCACCAGGTGCGGGAAGGCGCCGATCGGCGCAACGAGGAACGGCGGCCGCGGACACGAGTCGTTGCTCGTCGGATCGAGCATCCAGTCATGCACCGCAAGCGCGGCGCAGCCGGACGGATCGGTCGAGGTGACGCTGTGTCCGATCCCGGGGACGATCAGCAGCTTGCCCTGCGGGAACTGCGCGATGACCGACTGCGCACCGGCGGTCGGCGTCCGCATGTCGAAGCCGCCGCTGAGCGCGAGCACCGGGACGTTCGGCGGCGTGCCGGCTGCGAGGTTCGCGCCACCGGCAGGCGCCGGCCAGCGTATCGCACAGGGTCGCGTTGCCGAGGTCGGAGGCCCAGCTCCCGAACGGCCCGAACGTTCCGGCCGGAAGCGCGGCGATCGCGCTGCGCAGCAGCGCCGGGCGGGTCGACGGATCGGAGTTCGCGGGCCATGGGAATGGACCATCGCGGCAGTCCGTGGCCGCATACAGGCCCGCGCTCAGGTCCGGCGCCGAGAGCTCGGACGCCGTCGTGTCCATGACGTGCAGCCGCAGGAGCGGGGCCATGTTTCCGAGCCGGGCTGCGTGCGCCGCCGCCGGCAGCTCGGCGGCGAGGCCGGGGTTGAGGTCGGCGTCGACGACGAGCGAGAGCAGCTCGACGCCACCGAGGGTGTCCTTCTTCATCTTCCCGTTCGGTTCGAGGACGAGCCCGCTTGCGGGCTTCGCCGCCAGCCGGTTCGCGACCGCGACCACGTCGCCCGCGAAGTCCGGCGTTGCCGCCCGGCAGACGTTGTTGGCGCAGAATGCGGCCAGCGTCGCCGGCATCGCGCGTGCGACGTTGGCGCCGTACGGGTCGGGGAGATCGGTCGGGAGCACCGAGTCGAGCACGAGGCGGTCGATGTGGTCGGGATGCGCATAGGCGTACGCGAGTGCGAGCTTCGTCCCGTACGACACGCCGAAGAGGGCGATCTTGTCGAGGCCGAGCGAGGCGCGGACGGCGTCAAGGTCCTCGACATGGTCGGCGGTGCCGTAGAAGGCGGCCCCAGGCCCGATCGAGGATGCGCACGCCGCGGCCAGCAAGTCCTGGCCGGTCGGCGCCGTCGAGACCTGCAGGGCCGGGCAGTTCAGGAGACCTGAGTCGCCCGTCCCGCGGTCGTCGTAGGCGACGAGCGTGTAGCCCGGGAAGAGGAAGCGGAAGACGAGCGCATCCTCCGGCGTGCCGAGGCCGAAGGTGTGCGCGGAGCCCTGGCCCGGGCCGCCGGCGATGAGGAAGACCGCGCCGCGCGGCGTGCCTGTGGGCGGCAGCTCCTGCACAGCGAGGCTGATGGTGCCCGGCACCGTCCCGGTTCGGTCGAGGGGAACGACGACCGTCGAGCACACGAGGCCCTGGGTCGTCCCGCACGGCGTGCCGGCGGCCGTCGCGTCGCCGGCTCCCGAGGATGCCGTCAGCGCGAGCGCCGCCCCCAGCGCGAGCGCGAACGCCCGCACGCTACCGCTCAGACCCACGGCCCGATGGTAGCCCGAATCAGGAGTTGGCCAGGAGACGGCGAGCGCCGTCGAAGCGGCTGGAGTACCAGCCCGACATGGTCGAGATGCGGACGACCGTGCCGGTGTGCGGGGCATGGATGAAGCGGCCGTGGCCGACGTAGATGCCGACGTGGCCCTCTCCATCGAAGAAGACGAGGTCGCCCGGCCTCATCGCCCAGCGGCCGACCTGCCGGCCGCGCCAGTAGTCGGCGAAGCTCGAATGGGCGAGCGAGATCCCGAAGTGCCCGTAGACGTACCGGACGAAGCCGGAGCAGTCGAAGCCGGTGCGCGGGGACGAGCCGCCCCACGAGTAGCGCACGCCGATCAGGTGCTTGGCGAAGCCGACGATGCGCTCGCCGAGCGCGGGCGGTGCCTCACGCTTGCTCCGCAGGTGCTTCCGAACCGCTGCGGGTGTCCGCAGGAGCGGAATCGGATTCGCCGCCGGCGTCGGCACAGGGGTGGGGTCGAGTGCCGTGCCCTGCTGGTCGCCGTTGTCGGCCCGGCCCGAGATTGGCCAGACGAGCGACACCGCCAGCGCGAGTGTGACGAGAAGCAACAGGAGGATGAGGCGTGATGTCCGCAAGATGAGAGTCCCTCCGGCACGGGTACGGCCGCCTACCTGGCGGCCGCCTGTCGTTGGGCGGCCCTATTGAATCCCGGTATCTCCGGAGCGTCACTCCCCCGTATGGGGGATTCGCCACAAGATTCCACACAGAGATGGATCCAAGGTTCGCCTCTGCCGGGAGTGATCCGTCATTCCAGCTCGTTTTGGGATCCAAGTTTGTTCTAGGCGTGTTTTGGCCATCCAAGGCGAGCTAGCTCGATATCGAACTCGCCCATGGGGGGAACATGAACGCAGTCCGGTCGTTCGCACGACGCGCAGCTGTGCTCGCCGTGCTTCTCGTCGTCGCCGTGACGCTCGGCGCGTCCACGGCGTCGTCTCGCACCTCCGGCCTCACGAATGCGAAGCACTTCTTCTGGGCTCCCGGCCAGAACCCGGCCGGGACCGTGGCCGACTCGGCTTCCAACGACCTCATCTACCACGGCGGCAACGCCGGCTCCGGCGCGATCGGCGTCGAGCAGAAGCCGGCGGTCTACCTCGTCTACTGGGGCCCGCAGTGGGCCCAGGGCTTCATGACCGCGGACACGAACGGGAAGCTCTACTCGAGCAAGACGCTGCAGACGTATCTCAACTCGTTCTTCACGAACGTCGGCGGCAGCGGCTGGGCGAATGTCCAGACGCAGTACTGCAACGGCGTGCTTGCCGGATCGACGTCGTGCGTCGGCGGCACCGGGTTCATCACGAACCCGTTGCACCAGCTCAAGGGCGTGTGGACCGACCCGACGGCCGTGCCCGACGACATCATCGCCGCCGGCCTGGCACAGAATCTCGTCGACGACCCGATCGCGCAGGAGGCGATCCGGGCGTCCGCGCACTTCAAGTACGACGCGCAGGCGACGTACATCATCCTCACGCCGCCGTCGACGATCGCGACCGGCCAGCCCGTCTACTGCGGCTACCACACGCAGACGACGAGCGTGGACGGAGTCGGCAACCCGTACCGCATCCAGTACGCGTTCATCCCGTGGCTGAACACGAACTGGCCGGGCGTCGGCACAACCGGATGTGGGATGCACAACGTGAACGCGACGAGCGACGCGTTCGGCAACGGCATCTTCGACGGCTGGACGATCGTCACCGGCCACGAGTACGCCGAGGCAGTCACCGATCCGGACAACTTCGCGTCGGATCAGGACGGCTGGAACGACATCCAGGGAAGCGAGAACGGCGACAAGTGCGCGTGGATGAACACGCAGAACATCTCGCTCGGCGGGCACGCGTTTGCCGTGCAGCCGCTGTGGAGCAACGAGGCGTTCGACGCTACCGGGAACGGCTGCGCCGTCAACCGCTGATCATGTGCAGGCGGAGGGGGATCCGCGGGGGTCCCCCTCCACTCAGAAGTCGCCACATGTGCCGGTCTTGATCTCGACGATGCGGCTCGATGGCGGCTCCGGGTCGTGCATCGCATCGTCGTAGAACACGAGGCCGTTCGGCGCTCGCCAGCGATCGGTTCCGACGAAGCCGAGCTTCCCGTACGCCGCGCGCACCTGGGCGAGCGTGTTCCCGAGAGAGATCCCTGTCGCGGTCGCGAGCTTCGCCATCCGGCTCTTCGGCGGATGCGCTTCGTGAGGAGATCCCGGCGTCGTTATCGGATAGCCGCCCCTTATGTACCGATAGCCGGAGAAGAGGTCCGACCGAAACTCGACAGCGAGGTCGCCCCAGACGACCTCGCTGTAGCGGGCGCTGCAGCCGGTGTTCACCCCATGAGCGTTGGCCGGGCCGAACATCGCGCTCAGCTGGGCCACCGTCGCGGCTTTGGTGCGGCCGAAGTGCACCTTCCCAACGCCGTGCGGCCCGAGCGTGACCACCGCGAGGAGTGCGGCGAGCGACGCGACCATCTAGCAGCCGACGGTGTGGACGTCGCGCTTGCCGATGCCTGCCGGGCGCACGCCCGGATAGACGATGGTGAGGCGCGCGTAGAAGTGAGCGCTGCCGCATTTCGTCAATCGGTCCGCGGTGACGGTGACGCGATAGGAGTGGAAGTGGCCGGCGGCGCAATACGGCTTGCAGTCGTTCGCATGAGCGACGCCCGTTGCGGAAGCCGCCGCCGTTCCCCAGCCGCGCCACCGCAACGCACCGAGCGAGTAGTTCGCGTCTGCGCAAGCAATGACGAGGGTCTTGGGCGCGTGCTCGAGCGGGCCGCAGTCGTTGATCCACGCAGCGCTGGCGTCCGGCGGCGTGCAACCGACGGTGAGATCGGCGAGCACCGACGTCGGCGCGGTGTTGCAGTCGAGGGACGAGCCGAAGCCGACCACCCACCAGCCGGGCCCGCTGCGGTGGAAGACCATGTCGGACGGGCCGGCGCTCGGAGACTCGAGGCGGGCGGCCGCGTAGCGGGGGTCGACGGACGAGACCGCAAGAGAAACGATGCGATTGTCGGCCGCCGCCGGCGAGTTCGGCATGTGCACGTACGCGTGGAAGGCGGACTCGACGCCGGCCTTCTGCACTGCCGAGGGGGCGTGCTTCGCGGATGCTGGAACAGCGGCGACGAGCGCGATCGCGACGGCGAAAGCGAAGGTGCGCAGCACGGCCATGAGCCTAGCGCGAGCAGGAGGCGGGACGAACCCCGCCTCCTGCTCGAGGGCTCTCTATCCGTGCGTGAGGGTGCGTCGCACGGGCAGGCTCGTCGAGCCTGACGTATCCGTCGCGCGCAGCGTCACGGTGTAACGGCCGGTCCCGCGGAAGCGGGCGACCGGAAGCCAGTGCCGCGTATAGACGCCGCACGGCCGCGGTGGGGAGAACGTGGCGAAGTGACGGGTGTACGGGAGCTTGCCGGGCCGCGAGTCGGTCTCGCGGATCGCGAGGTTCGCCGCCGAATCGTCGCAGATACGGAAGTGCACATAGATCGTCGACCCGCGGAACTGGACGCCGACGATCGCCACGGTGGGACGGTTGTTGGTGATCGGCGTCACCGGTGCCACGACCGTCGTGATCTCAGAGGTGGCGCTGGTGGACCCGCCCACGTTCTTCGCGACAACAACCACGCGGAGGCGGTAGCCGAGGCTTGCGGCCGGCACAGCGTAGGTGCTCCCGCTGGCACCAGCGACGTCCGTGCAGGCAGCGACGTCGGCATCACAGCGCTGCCACTGATACGCGTACGAGGTCGGGCTCCCACTCCACGATCCCGGAGCGGCTGACAACGTCTCGCCGACTTTCGCCGTCCCTGAGATCGTCGGTACCGCGGTGTTCTTCGGCGCCGGGGTGGTTGTTGCGGCCGCCACGACGGCCGTCTGGGCGGACTCCGAAGAGGTGGATCCGTCCGCGTTCGTCGCGGTTACGCGGACCCGCATGGTGTGGCCGGCGTCTGCTCCGACGAGCGTGTACGTCTTCAGCGTTCCGTTCGCGACGGTGACGCAGCTGTTGCCGCTGCTGTTACAGCGAAGCCACTGATACGCAAACGACGTCGGAGTGTTGCTCCACGTCCCGTTGCTCGCCGCCAGCGTTTGGCCGACCTTCGGCGTTCCGGAGATCGCCGGCGGCGCCGTATTGACCGGAACGGCGTTCCGCATGGCCTGAGCTCCCGAAGCCGCGATCAGCGCCGCGAACACGACGAGCATAGGCAGTACGTGTTTTGCCTTCCACGATGGAGGCATCGTCGTCTCCTACCGCTCGACGACGCGTTCGCGGACCGTCGTCTCGCGTCCACCGAATCCGCCCCAGCTCGACCAGAAGAAACACGATGTGATGAAGCCGATCACGCCGACGATCAAGAGGATCACGCCGACTGCCTGGACGTTCAGACCGGACACCGTTGCGCTCACGGCCCACGTCAACACCGCGCCTGCGGCGGCCAACATGAGACTTAGGCTGATACCCATGGGACTCCCTCAGCTCGAGTTCAATGCCGACGAGACAAACCGTCTGCCGGCTTGCTCCGACCTACTGTGCTGAGGGCGGATCCAAATGACTGTCGCGCCGCCTTCAATGGGGCGCAGCGGGACCGATCGTAGCACGAAGTGTGCAAAAGAGCACTATTGGACCCCAGGCTCGAGCTGCTCCCGCCGCCCGAAGACATGCGCGCGCGCGTCCGGGTGCGTCTTCGCGAGCTCGACTGCCTCGTTGCGGCCCTCGGCGGCGTCGTCGAGGATGCGGCGGATGTCCGCATCCCGCGCTGGGTTCCAGGCTGTCGTATCAGGGGGCCAGCAACGCGGTGCTATGCTCGCGTTTGCTGCGCTGCAGACAAGCGGCAGTGGCAAGAAGGTCCGCCCCCAGCAGAGCGGGTTGGAGCAACACCTCGTAGGTGAAGCTTCGACTTCGGGAGGACCCGATGGTGGAAATCAGTGTCGCAGTCGTCGACCCGACGACGGTGCACGGGCTCGTGCAGCGCCTGACAGGGCTCTTCGACGGGCCGTCGGTCTCTTTCGATCCGGCGCGCGGCGAAGTGCACGTCCGCTCGGAGTGGGAGTCGCGCTCGGTCGTCCAGGTGATCGATCTGGTCGAGTCGTGGCTCGCGACGGACGGCCCGGAGTCGGTAACACTCTCCGTCGGCGATCGCTTGTACACGATGCGTGGCCCGGCGTGCCCCGCGGCCCCGGACCGGCCTGCAGCGGCATGACACACTAGGGGTCGATGGCCGACGCGGCGGATCCGAAGCGCCTGCACGCGGCGGTGCTCGAGGCGCGTGACGACGCGGCGCCTTTCGCCCTTGGAGCCGCTGCGCTCCTCATCGCTCTCGGCGGCGTCGGCATACATGCGCACTGGCGCTTGCTCGGCCACGACTCCTGGTGGATGTGGTTCGCCCTCGCGGTTCCCTACGTTCTGCTCTCCGCGACTCTTCTCTTCGGGATGGCCCGACTTGTTCGCCATGACCGTCGACGGGAGATCGTCATCGGCCTCCTCGCGTTCGTTTGGATCGGCAACGTCCTCGGCGTCGTCGTACTCGTCGTCGCCCTGGTCGCCCACTCCGGAGGTCAGATCACCGGGCAGCAGTTGTTGTTCAGCGGCGGCGTCGTATGGTTCACGAATGCGATCGCGTTCGGGCTCGCGTTCTGGGAGTTGGACTGCGGCGGTCCCGTTGCGCGCGCGCTCGATGCCACGCAGCGCAAGCCCGACTTCCAGTTTCCTCAGGACGAGAATCCGCAGCTGGCGCGCTCAGGCTGGTCGCCGCGGCTATGGGACTACTTCTACGTGGCGCTGACGAACGCGACCGCGTTCAGCCCGACCGACGCGATGCCGCTCACGCGTCCGGCGAAGGCGTTGATGGCGGCGCAGTCAATGCTCTCCGCACTGACGGTGCTGCTCGTCGCTGCGCGCGCGGTGAACATCCTCACATGATGGACGAGACCGACGTCTTCTCGCACATCGTCGCGATCGCCGAAGACGGAGGCATCGTGCCCGCCTGCGCCTGGTGTGGACATGTGCGCATCGACGACACGTGGGTCGTGCCGCCGCCGGCCGCGCTGGCCGCGATCGACGCGCGAAACACGCTGTCGCACTCCATCTGCGACGCGTGCGCGTCGCGCGGTGCTCCCACCTAGAGGATCGCGACCTCGCCGGCCGTGGCCGGCGCAAGTGGCGGTGGAACAGCGAGCGGCGGAAGCAGGAGGAGGTGGCTCTCGACGACGGCGGCGGCGACGTCGCTGAGCTTGCGGCCGTTGTGCTGGGAGTGGTCGCGCAGCATCTCGAACGCCCGGTCGGCGGTGATCGAGTGGCGGGCCATGAGGATGCCCTTCGCCTGCTCGATCAGCGCGCGGCGTCCGAATGCTCCCTGGAGGCTCTGGTACTCGGCGAAGCGCTGAAGCGTGATGTCGATCGCGCTCTGCAGCTCGTCGGGGGTGCCGTCGATGATGTACGCGAAGACGCCGCGCTTCGCGGCCTCGTGGATGTAGGCGGGATCGTCGGCGTGGAGGATCGCGATCACCGGGCAGGAGGCCTCGCGCACGATCTCGGAGATCAGCTCGAGCGCGTGCTCCGAGCTCGAACCGAGACCGACGAGGGCGACGTCCGGCCGCTCTCTCGCGGTCGCGCTGCCGACTTCCTTGACGTAGATCTCGCGGGCGATCACGTCGTGACCGAGCCCGATCACGACGTTGGCGAGCAGCTCGAGCCGGTCGCGCTTTTCGTTCGCGATCAGGACGCGCAGGTGCTGGAGCTCGGAATCGGGCATAAGGGGGACCAAAATGCTAGCGTCCTCGCCGTAGCGCCGTAAAGGTCGGCGCAACGCAGTACTCGCCGGGCCTCAAGGATGTGTGGCCCGGCAGTACGGCCCTCCCACAGGTGACGCGGGCGGACGATCACGCCCCGACCATCGGAGGGAACATGCCTACGTCATCTGCATCACCGCGCGAACGAGGTCGTTTGCGCCCCCGTGCCGCCGCGATCGGCCCACGCTCGGCGTTCGCCGTGCGGAACGCGCGGCGGGCGGGAAACGTCGGGGACGGCGCGTTCCTGGACGACCTTCGGTGCGAATGCGCCCGGCCCGACTGCGAGGCCACCTTTCCCGCCGGAGCTGAAGTGCATCGGCGCTACCCGGAGCGGTTCATCATCGCGCCCGGCCACCATCTCGTCGGAGAGACGGTCGTGGCGGCCGCGGACAGGTTCTTCGTCGTCGAGCAGCAGGAGCGGCCGGCGATCTGAATCGCATCAGGCGAACCCGGATCACGGGTGTCGCCATCGCACGTCGACGAGTAGGAGTCCACATGTACGCGACAGTTCGCCGCTACGAGGGCATCGACAAGGTGCGTTCGGAAGAGATCACCCGCAAGGCGAAGGACAGCTTGCTCCCGAGCATCAGCAAGCTTCCCGGCTTTGCCGGTTACTTCATGATCGACGCCGGTGAAGGCGTGCTCACCTCGGTCAGCCTGTTCGAGACGTCCGCCCAGGCGCACGAGTCGACGCGCCTCGCCGCGACGTGGGTGCGCGAGAACGATCTCGTCGGGGCGCTTCCGAACACGCCGAAGATCACAGCAGGGCCGCTCATCGTGCAGGGACAGCCCGCCGCCGCCTCCACGAACGGCGATCTCGTCGCGACGTAGACCCGTCCTCTCCGGCAGGGTCGCCAGGAATGCCCGTCACGATCACACGCTGAACAGGCAGTCTTCCGTCGCGTGGATCTCCCCGAGATTCGTATCGCCGACTGGCGCCCGACGAAAGACACGGTGCATCTCTACGAAACTGCTGCGGGGCTTGCCGGCTGGGACATCGCCGCGTTCGGGTCAGCCTAGTGCCCGACGGCCGAGCAACTGCAGCAGCTCGTGTGAAGGTCACCAAAGAGGCCGCGCGCCGCTTTCTCGTCGCCAGGCATTTCCTCGCGCCTGCGCGCTCGCTCGAGGGCGGACCGGCTGCAGTCCTCGAGGTGTTCCGGAAACTTGGATCGATTCAGTACGACCCGATCGCGGTCGCCGGCAGGAACCACGACCTCGTGCTGCACGCGCGCGTCGCCGGCTACGAACCCGCCTGGTGCGATGAGCTCTACGACCGCCGCGAGATCTTCGAGGCGACGAACAAAGCGCTGTCGTTCGTACCCGCGAGCGAGTTCCCCTGGTTCCGTCATGCGGTGGGCCGCAAGGGGCCTCGCTTCCACAACGCCGTCCTCGCCGACAACGCTGCGGTTGCGAAGAACGTCCTCGACCGGATCCGTGCCGACGGGCCGCTGTCGTCGGTGGACTTCGAGCGCGAGACGGGGCCGACGAAGAACTGGTTCGGGATGCCGGAGAATGCCGTGCGCGCCGTGCTCGAGGCATACACGGTCACAGGCGTGGTCGGACTTGTACGGCGCGACGGCAACCGCCGGTACTACGACCTCCTCGAACGGCTGCTCCCGGCCGACGTGCTCGCGCACGAGGTGCCGGAGCGAGAGCAGCTCCTGCACAAGCTCCTGTCCCGGTACCGCGCGCATGGACTGCTCGGCGCCGGTGGCGCCGGCGGTACGTTCGACCGCATCGCTCCGCCAGAAGGACGCAGGGCGCTGCACAAGGAGCTGGTCGAACACGGCGAGCTCGTGCCAGTCGACGTCGAGGGCGTGCGCGGCAAGCGTTTTGTCCTCCCCGATGAGCTCGCGCTGCTGCAGGCGCCGCCGGAGCCGGCGCCTTCCGTTGCGTTCATCGCCCCGTTCGACTCGCTGCTCTGGGATACCGCCCTCCTCGCGACCCTGTTCGATTTCGACTACGTCTGGGAGGGCTTCTTCAAGCCGGACAAGCGACGCTGGGGCTACTACGTGCTCCCGATCGTCTTCCGCAATCGCATCGTCGGCAGGATCGAGCCGCGGATCGACCGGGGCAGAGCCCGCGTGGAGGTGGTCGACGTATGGTGGGAGGACGGCTTCGAGCCCCGGCGTGCCGAAGGGTTCGTCGAGGCGATGCGCGATGCGCTCGGCGCGTACCTGCGCTTCGCGAAGGCGGACCACATCGAGTGGCGGAGTGGCGCCTCGCCGGTCTAGCCGAACGTGAACGCATACGCATCGACGCCGGGCGAGAAGTGAAGTTCGAGCTGAGCCTCGCGAGCGGCGGAGCCCGAGACGAGCGTGTACAGGCGATCGGCAGTCACCCTGATCGTTCGCCCGGGCTTGCCGTTCAGCAACGTCTGCACCGTTCCCTTGCCGCCGAGCACGAGATAGACGTAGCGCGCGACGAAGTGGAGCCGGATGCGCGCCGCCAGGCCGGCGACGATCTGTTGCGGTCCGACCGTCCAGGTGCCGGCGTAGGTCAGATCGTTCTGGGGGAGAGTCGAGGCGAACGTGTAGTTCGCAGAAACGTTCGGGCGGATCGGCGAGCCGACGTAACGCGCGAGGCGCGCCGTACCGAGGTAGGACTCCGGCGTCTGAATCTCCGTCGGCGTCGCGTCCGGCACCGATGCGGCATCGGGAACTGATGCGCCGAGCAGCGAACGGATCGCCTGCTCGGTCTGGCCGTAGGCGCCTTCGCCGAAGTGATAATCCCGTACCCGGCCGGACCTGTCGATGAGATAGTCGGCCGGCCAGTACTGGTTCCCGTACGCCGTCCACGTCTCGTAGGAATTGTCCAGCGCAACCGGCCACGTGACGTCCAAGTCGTGCACGGCGTTGCGCACGTTGCCGAGCACGTGCTCGAACGCAAACTCCGGCGTGTGCACGCCAACGATCACGAGGCCGTCCTTCTTGTAGGCGGCGTACCAGGCGCGCAGATGGGGCAGCGTGCGGAGGCAGTTGATGCACGAGTACGTCCAGAAGTCGACGAGCACGACCTTCCCGCGAAGGGATGCGAGCGAGAGTGGCCGGTCGCCGGGCGTGTTCAGCCAGTCCGCGATGCCGATGAAGTTCGGCGCGGTCGCCAGGACGGGCAGCGTGGAGGTCGGGCCTTTGGCCTTCGCAGCTTTGGCCGCCGCAGCGATCTTGCTGCCGCTGCCCGTGAGCGAGTCGAGGTGCTTCGTCGCAAGCGACGTCTCCTCGACGTGCCTCTGGATCGACGTCGTATAACCGCCGAGCGCGGTCTGGAGGCTCTGCGAGACGTTGAAGATGATCGCGAAGGCGGCGCCTGCGAGCAGGACTCCCATCGCGCGCCGGAAGTTCACGCTCTGCGCGCGCATGCGCCGCGAGATGCGCTCGCCGCCGAGTGCGATCAGGAGCATCGGCACGGCCGCGCCGATCGCGTACGAGAGCGTCAAGAGCACAGCGTCGACGCCGATCCGGTGCTGTGCGGTGAGCGCGGTGATCGCCGCCAGCACCGGGCCTGCACAGGGGACGAAGACGAGTCCGAGGCTCACGCCCAACACGAAGCCGCCGCCGACGTCGTTCGCCCGCCGCCGCGTCATGAACGCGAGCGGACGCTCGAGCAGGTAGCCGATCTGCGGGACGAGGAGCGTCGCTGCGAGGACGAAGAGCAGCGCGATCGCGAGGTTCCGGAGAAAGTCCTGCGGCAGTCCGAGCGCCGAGAGAATCGATGAGGCCGCGAGGGTGAAGAGCGTGAAGCTCCCTACGAGCCCCGCGATGATCGCGAAAGGCCGCCGTCTACTGCCGGTCGCGCCGCCGGCCAGGATGATGGGGAGGACCGGAAGAACGCAAGGGGAAACGGCCGTGATCACACCGGCGAGGAAGCCGATCCCGAGCAGGACGAGCACGATCTCCAGCGTACGGTGCGACTCGAGAGTGGGCTATGCCGGGACCCCGTAATTCATGGATTTGTCATACGCGGGCTCACGGCGAGGCAGCTGCGTCTCGGCCGTCCGAGTCTCCTCAACCGACAACAAAAGCACGTGCTGAGCAAGCGCCGTCGAGCGCGGGCGGTGAGAATGCGGCCGTGGGCCGCTTCGCCGTCGCTGGTGTCCCGCTCGTTCTCGTTCCAGCCCTGGCGCTCGCGCAGGGAGGTTTCCACCCGGACGCCTGGATCTGGGGCGGGACGCTGGCGGCCTGGGCCGCGGCGGTCGGTGTTGCGGTGACTGACGGGACTGGGGCTCTCCGCGTGGTGTGGCGCTGGCCGGCGGCGGGTGCTGCGCTGCTTGTGTGGACGCTCGCGTCGACGTTGTGGTCGGCGGAGCCGCAGCAGTCCCTGCTGGAGGCACGGCGAACGCTCGTCTATGTCGCTGTCGTGCTGGCGCTGGTGGTGCTCGCCCGCAGGCGTGCGTCGTGGACGCTTGTCACCGTGACGCACGTCGCTATCACCGGCGTGCTCGCATACGCGCTCCTTCGGTACTTGTTCGGACCGCGGACGAAGGACACGTTCGAGGGGTATCTGCTCTCGCAGCCGCTCGGATACGCCAATGCGGTGGGGATTCTCGCCGTCATGGGGATGCTGCTCGCCCTCGGGCCGATGGTTGACGGACGCCGTCCGTTGCTTCGCGGCGGTGCGGCCGCGACGGTGCCGCCGCTCGCGCTCGCGTTGACGCTTACCGGTAGCAATGCCTCGTGGCTCGCGCTCGGCCTCGGCCTTGCGGCGACCGCGATTCTCACGCAGCGGCTGCGCCGGCTCGTCGAGATGGTGGCCCTCGTGGCCGCCGCCTCGGCACCGCCTGTGTGGCTCGCGCACCACAGCCAGTACGCGGACGTCGCGTCAGCGCGCATCGGCGGCCACGCTCTCGCGGCTTCAGCGGCGCTCGCAGCTGCGGCCGCGGCGGTGGTCGTGATCCTCGTTCGGCCCGCAGCTGCGTCGCCGGCCGCAGACGACGGCCGCCGGCGCGCGGTGGCAGCCCTCGGCGTGCTGCTCGTCTCGGTGGCGGGCGCCGCGGTGTTGGTGTCCGGACGCGAGACGCAGCCGCGGCGCACCTATTACCACGTCGCCTGGCACGAGTATCTCGCGCATCCGGTGCTGGGATCCGGCGCGGGAACGTTCGGTCGCTACTGGGTGACCTCCGGCGTGTCGGCAAGCCTTGGTGGAGCGCTCGATGCGCACTCCCTCTACCTGGAGACACTCGCCGAGCTCGGTCCGGTCGGGCTGCTCCTTCTTGCCGCGTTTCTGCTCTATCCGCTTCGCCGGGCGATCGCATCGCGGCGCTCGCCCGGCGTGGCCGCAGCGGCAGGAGCCGCCGTCGCCTTCCTCGTACACGCGGGCGTCGACTGGGACTGGGAGCTGCCGGCCGTCGTCGTCGCGGGTATCGCCTGCCTCGCCGCGGTGCTGCTCGGCGAGCAGCGCGAGGACAAAGTGGAGCTCGTACGGTCCGCCCGTGTGGCAGTCCTCGCCTTCGCGGTCGCCCTCGGGCTCTGCGCGATCGCGGGCACGGCCGGCAGCGCGGAGCCGTCTGCCTCGCATCGCAACGAGGCCCCGCCGTGCGGGGCCTCGTTGGATCTCATCTGACGGAACCGGCAGGTTAGTGGTTGTGCCCCTTGCCGTTCCCGTGCTTGTCGGCGTCCCCGTGCCCGTGGCCTTTTGCGGTCTCGTTGCCCGTGCAGGGCCCGAGGTGATCGCCGTGACGCAGGTGCGCCGGCACCGACGCCGAGGAAACCGTGATGGTGTGGGCCGGATGCTTCTTCGATCCGGTTAGGTGGCAGATCTGCACTCGGTACTGGTACTGCCCGGAGCCGGAGTACTCGTACTCCGATGCTGACGCTGTCGACCGGGCGAGGGCCGGCGCGCCGAAAACGGCGAGCGGGACAAGCAACGCGGCCGAAACGGCCAGCCCGGCGAAGAGTCTCGCCCTCACGCCTAAATGATTCCGCTTCATCGCTGGGTAACCTCCAAAAAGTTGCCTCTACAAGAGGGTAGACGCTCCCGCCAGGCAAATCTTGCGCTTCGCTCGACTTTCAAAACATGTGGTTCGGCAAGTCAATGTGCGCTGCGTCTGCGCCCCACGCCGTGATGCTCGTGGTATCACTTTCGCTGACACCCTGGCCGGTCGTCGCCAGTTCAAGAGACGCAAGAGGCTGCTTTGCAGGCCTTTCGCTGATGGGCCGGGCAGGGATCGAACCTGCGACCTTGGGATTAAAAGTCCCCTGCTCTACCAACTGAGCTACCGGCCCGTGGGGCCGAGTGTACGTTCCCACGCGTCGAGGAGCTGATCGACGTTTCGCCGCTGAGCGTCGCTGAACTCGAAGCGCCGGACGAGGCGCCGGGCCTCGGCGGGGTCGTCGTTCTCGACCGCGGCCTCGAGGTGCTCGCGGAGCGGCGTTGGCTGCTGGAGCTGGCGGCGGAGCCAGCGCAGCAGGCTGACCTGAGCGGCATCCACATGGGCGGTGACGGGATCGAACCGCCGACCCCCTGCTTGTAAGGCCGGGCCGCCCGTGCACATGGGTGCACTGACGTGCATCGTAACCGCGTCGCGAACGGGCTTTGCTGCCAGCGGACGTACCTGCGTACACCGACGGTGCCGCGAGCGGCGACCACGGAGCGACCACGACTCGCCACCGGGTCCGGGAGCGTAGGATCCTCCAATGGCTCATCAGGCGATCTGCATCTCACGTTCCACCGGCGCCGAGGGCGAGGCTGTTGGTCGAGCCGTGGCGCAACGGCTCGGTTTCCGCTACGTCGACCATGAGGTTGTCGAAGAGGCTGCCAAATGGGCCGGAGTCGACCGTGAGCTCGTCGCAGACGCTGAACACCGGAAGCCGCTCGTCGTTCGCATACTGGCCCACATCGGCGAGCAGTCGCCGGAAACGCTTGCGCTCTTGCCGGCAACAGGGACGGAGAGCTTGCCGAGAGAAGATGACCTGCGCATGCTGATCGTCGATGTGCTTCGGTCGCTCGCCGACGCCGGATCCGTCGTGATCGTGGCGCACGCTGCGTCTTTTGCTCTCGCGGAACGCGACGTCTTGCGAGTTCTCGTCACCGCGTCAACCGAGACGCGCATAGAACGGGTGGCGAAGGCCAGGGCGATCGACTCGCGCGAGGCCGCGAAGACTGTCAAGCGAGACGACGATGAGCGCGGTGATTACATCAAGCGCTTCTACCAGGTCGACCGAGAGCTCCCCACCCACTTCGACCTCGTCATTAACACGGACGTGCTCACACCTGAGCGGGCGACGGACGTCATTCTCTCAGCGGTCGACTAGCAGGAAGCCACGTCATCCGAGGCGAAGCGCTGCGTCGAGATCGTCACGTAGCTCCGACCGCTGCGACTCGAGGGGCCCGGCGTAGACCATCAGCGTCACCCTGGGGTCGGCGTGCCGGAGCAAAGCGGCGACCTTCGGGGCGGCAGGAAGATTCACGTTTGCTCCAGTGCGCGGTCGAGTGCCAACCTGTCGATGAGTACAGACCAAGCTGAGGGCATTGGACGTTTCGGCCGCAACGCGGTTCCGTTCAAAGCACACGCTTGAAGATGAGCCGGTTGGCCCATTGCGGCCTCTGTAGCCAGCCGTGAGTGTTGGCCTAGCGTCACTGCGTCGCCTAGGTCTGCGGTCCTCTTTTAGTGGAAGGGTGGCAACTCCTGAAGTCGCTGCGGAACATCTATCGCTACTGGATTACGCTGCTCTTCCTGGCAGTGGTCGCCCAGATCGCGGCTGCTGCCTATGGGGCCTTCTATGCCGCGCAGAAGCTCGGAGATCAGAAGGGATCAAACGCGAACAGGTTGATCAGCGAGAAGGTCTACAACCACGGGTTCGGCTTCCACACCGCCTTCGGCTACCTCATCTTCGTCGGAGCGATCGTCCTGCTGCTGGTGGCTCTCGGCGCCCGGCTTGGCAAGAGACGCAATCTGTTCGCGCTCGCAGTCCCTGTCGCGGTCGCTGTTCAGATCATCCTCGCCTGGGCGAGTGAGAGCGTCCATGGAATCGGCATTCTCCACGGGATCAACGCGCTGGTGATCTTCGGCCTCACGGGCTACATGATGGGCGAAGCGTGGCGCGAACGCACACCCGCGGCGCCCGTTCCAACGGCCCCGCCACTTAGCCCCTCATAGCCCAACTAGGAGAGACTGGCAAAATGGTGCTCAAACGTCGGAACTTGATCTATCTTTTTGTCGTGGACGCGGTGCTGTTTCTTCTCGCCAACGTCACGGGCGGGAGCCACAAACATCCGGGTACCGTGAGCAACATCTTCTGGTTCGCCTTCCTCGCAGGCGTCGTGCTGCTAATCGTGCTTGGAATCGCCGCGCTGATTCAGCGGCTGCGGCCCACGACGGCCTAAGCCGCGAGCGAAACGGCCCCTGCGCGTCCCGCCCGCAACTGGCTACAGCGTCGTCGGGCGTAAGAAGAGGGGCGCACCCGTCGATGCGCCCCTGCGCGAGGCTCAGAAGACAGGTTGCGGCTTCATGTCCCCCTACTCACGCTTGCACGACACAGCTTTCAACGGGCCAGGTCTTGGTACATCACCCAGAAGGGCGATAGGTTCTTGCTGCCGTTCGGCCCCGGAACGGAGGCCAGGATGCTCTACCGGTACCGGCTCTACCTCGAGGACGAGCGGACTGGCGAGCTCCTCGAAGCGGACGACGACGAGCTCGAAGCGGACGAAATCTAAGAGGCTTGTTCTTACTTCCGGCCGGTGAGCAGCCGTCCAACCCGAAGAAGCAGGCGGCCGATTGCGCGCAACGCCGAGACAACCAGAATGACCATCGTTTCCCTCTCGCGGGGGCGGCTGCTCCGCCTTGATCCTCTCACGAACACGTGTGGCTCACAACAGGGGTTCACCCTCGTGGGGGATACCGCCGATGTCGAGCGGGAACTTATGATCGAGCTGCGGCTAGTTACTTCGAGTCTCTCTGCGGCTTCATTGACGAATCTCCACATCGGCGAATACGTGACGCTTCGCGACCGTTGGTTCTACGTGCGCGGCGTCTCTTCGAAGACTGCGGCGAGCTGCCGCGTCCAGCTTGAGGACATGGACACGGGCGAACGGCTCGAGGCTTCATCGGATGAGATCGAGCCCACCCCGCGTTGGCGGCGCAGCGCCGATACGCGCGTCTAAACAAATTCCCTCCGGTGGGCGGCGCGAGCAGTCTGTAGCCGAGGTCAGAGTGACCGGGTCAGCGGAGCCTCCGTGGCTGAGTTCTTGTCGTCGGAGAGCCTCTGCACTTCAAGTGCAATTTCCCGCACGGCGTTCTCGAGCTCCTCTGTCCGTTTGGCGAGTTCCTGGATCGCGATGGAGCTTGGTGTCGTCGACAGAAGCGGGTTTCCCCATTTGCGCGCTGGCCTGGCTGGGAGCAGTTTGTTCACCCGCTTCATCAGGGTGTCGGTCAAGGTTTCCAAGACGGGCGTCCTCTCATGTTGGCATGCGGACGGAGAGTGCTAGCCCTGCGAGTCGAACTCTGTTTGCCTAAGCCCTTTTCGCCTCGCGCGGCCTGGAGCGCGTCGGTGTCTCAGTGGGGCCTTAGCTGGGTCCTGGCTTACAGGGCCAGTGCAGAACATCTTACGCTTTCCGCGATAGTAGAGCGGGGACGGTCAAACCGAGATTGTCGAGACGCGTAGCAGACGCCGGGATGTCTCCAGGACGCGGCGCTAACGCCACCCGAAGCCGCGACGGGCGACCACTTGGCGAACCACGGCGCGCTGTGTGTCGTCAGCAGAGAGAACGAGCAGTAGCGCGAGGCCGTATCGAACGGGGCCTTGCGCTAGTGGGCGGTGACGGGATCGAACCGCCGACCCCCTGCTTGTAAGGCAGGTGCTCTCCCAGCTGAGCTAACCGCCCTGGCGGGATACACGGTACACATGGTCGATCGCGCCGCCGTCCTCGGCCGCGATCTCGACTGGGACGAGCTGCGGGGGATCGTCGAGGACGCGTTCTGCACCGTCGCGCCGAAGCGGCTCGTCGAGCTCCTGAGCGACTGATGCCCCCAGCGGGATTCGAACCCGCGCTACGGCCTTGAAAGGGCCGCGACCTGGACCGCTAGTCGATGGGGGCTGCGATCCAGGTTAGAGGAACATCATCCAGCGGGCGGTCGCTCCGCAGCCGCACTCCTTGTGCTTCGCGGAGCAGTGGCGGCAGTCCCAGTACTCCCACCAGATCCACTTGAGGTGATTTACCTCGAGCACGAAGAGGGCAACGATCCACAGGAGGATCTCGGTACGCGACACGCCGCCCACGGTAGGGGCGGCCCGGGCCTGCGGCAATGGGCCGGGCGGCCCAAATGAGCCGCCCGAGGGTCCCAGTCAGCCTGACGTGTCTACCAGCGGCGCGCGGGACGCCCGATGCCGCCCGTGAAGAGGCTGATGAGCCACACGAGGGCGATGACCGCGGCCACGATGAACAGCCAGTGGATGACGAAGCCGGCACCGAAGGCGGCGATCGCGAGAATTGCGAGAACGAGTAGGAGCACCATGCAAGTACAACGGCCGCGGCGCCGCGGCGGTTACGCCGGAAGCGGCGTCAGCACCAGGACGGCGTCGCCCAACTGGGCCTGCGAGAGGCCGAACTTGTACACGCGCGGCTCGGTGACCGAGTCGATCACGTGGACTTCCCGCGCCGGAATCGCGGCCGGGAGCGGCACCTTCGACCCCAATGTCATGCCGAGAGGCTGCTTCAACTCGGCCGACACGTCGCTCTTCTGCAGATAGATGACGTACTGCGCCTGCGACCCCGCCGGCGGCGGCATGAACGCGATGATGTTGTTGATCCCGCCGACGTACTTGAACGTGTACAGCGCCAGCTCGAGGATTTCGCGGCGGACGAGCGTCCCGCGCGCAACGCTGGCCTTGCCGGTCGAGATCGAGCACGCCGTGCCGAGCCCGCACAGCGAGTACATCATGCTGTTGGAGGACGAGACGAGGACGACCTGGTCTGCCTTGCCGCCCGTCCCGCGCACGGCGACGTAGTGGATCGGGATCGTCGTCGTGCTCGTCGCAGACACCGACGGCGTCTTCGCGATCACGTCGACGAGCTGGTCGCCGTTCGGCAGCCGGTACGACTTGCCGACGTCGTCGGCGATCTGCTTCGCCGCGCCGAGGCCGCCGCCGCTCGGATGCCAGTGCGACCATTTCGGCGCGGGCGTGATCGACCGGCCCGCGTAGATGACGACGATCACGAGTGCGGCCGCGAGCACGCCGCCGAGCACGCCGTACACGAAGAGGAACCGCGGCCGGTGCGGATACTGCGCAACGGGCGGCGGCTCGGGCTGCGGCGCCGCCGGCGCGAGCTCGGTGCCGGTCACATCTGCGGCCACGTTTCCTCCTTCGTCCAGTCGATGGTCGGCTTCACGAGCCCGACCGAGTCGAGCAGGCGGTTGAGGTCGTCCCCGAAGATCTCCTTCTTCTCCTCGACCGCAGTGGCAACCTGGGCGACCTTGTCCTTGTTCTCGAGGACGAAGACGTAGGCGATGACGAATGCCTGGCCGAGGAACTGCGCCGCGACGTGCAGCTTGAAGCGATCCTGGAGAACGGACGCGACCGGGTCGGAATGGAAGTCGGCCGACCCGCGCGTGCGGTTCATGAGGCGCATTCCGATTTCCTGTAGTCGCTTCTCGATCTTCTCGCGCTCCTCGTCGCTCACCCCGTTCAGCTCGAGCGGCTTCGGCGCCATGCCCCAGACGCCGACCATCGTCGCCGCGCGCGCCGTCGCCTGGCCGAGGTCGCCGCTGACGCCGACCGAGTTCTCTCCGTAGAAGACGTGCTCGGCGGCCATCGAGCCGACGGTGTGGATGAGGTCGCCCGCCTCCTCGCTCTGCCAGCTGCTGAAGCGCTCCTCGCGGTCGAAGAACTGGTGGTGGCCGAGCGACCCTCCGCGCATGCGAATGGAGAGGCGGCTCGACTCGATCTCGGGGCGGTACGCGTGCGCGGTGGTCGCGTGCCCGGCCTCGTGGATCGCGACTGCGCGGGTCTCGTTCGGCGTGTACTTCACGCCGATCGCGGTCCCCGACTCGACCACCGTCATCGCATCGACGAGGTGCTGCCACGTGAACGCGGTCTGTCCTTCGTGGTGCGCGTTCGTCAGTGCCATCGAGCAGATCTGCTCGATCATCGCCGGCGAGTAGCCGTTCGTGATCCTTGCGATCTCATCGCGTCGTTCGGGCGAGTCGAGGTCGGGATCGTGCGCGACCTTGTCGAGGTACAGGTTGAAGATGTCCTTGCGGTCGTCCTTCGTCGGCGTGCGGAACCAGACGTGGCGGCCCATACGGCCCGGGCGCGTCAGCGCCGGGTCGAGGCGCTCGAACGGGACGTTCGTCGCGCCGATGAAGTAGATCTGCGCGCCGAGCGGCCTCGGCTTCGGCAGCCTCAGGCTGACGCGGCCGACCCGCCGCGGGACCACGTAGATCGAGTCGAGGAACGTGTTGATGCGGTTCGTGAAGAACCGCTTGAAGAACGGCGGGTTGTCGATGCCGTCCATCGTCACGAGCAGCTGGTTGAGGGCGAGCTGCCCCTGGCCGCCCATCATCCCGGGCATGATCCCCTGGTTGACGATGTTCACCATCTTGTGCATCCACGACGGATACGGCGACTGGCGCTCCGGCGCGCGCAGGTTGAACATGTGCTCGCGCCACGCAGGTGTCTCGTGGATGAGATCGCCGCTCGAATTGATCGCGCCATATCTGCCGTAGAAGGTCGGCTCCGCGACGTCGATCGGATTCATGTTGTTGCCCTGCAGGGCCTGGCGCCGCAGTCCGACCGCGTCGATCTCGTCGATGAAGACGATGCACTGGCCGCCCCACTTGCGCGCGAGACGCTTCGCCTTGCGTGCGAGGAAGCGGACGATGAGCGCATCGATGCCGATGAACGTCTGCGCGAAGCCGGAACCGGGGATCGAGACGAACGGCGAGTTGAAGCCGGTCGCGATCGCCTTCGCGAGCATTGTCTTGCCGGTGCCCGGCGCGCCGAGGAAGAGAAGCCCTCGCTCGCGCTTACCGCCGGCCGCTTCGAACGCCTCGCCCGACTGCCACAGGGTGACGATCCGTCGCACTTCTTCCTTGGCCTCGACCTGGCCGCGTACGTCCTCGAGCTTCACGCCCCACTCGGCGTCGCCGGGCTCGTAGCCGCGGATCTGCGAGATGCCCATGAGCATCATCGGGCCCATGAAGATGAAGAAGTTGGCGAAGAACAGGAAGAAGACGAAGACGAGCTGCAGCAGCAGCGTTCTGTTGCGCAGCAGGTGGCCGATGCCGACGAGCGTGTGCGTCGCCGTTCCCCACCACGTTCGGTGGGTCGTGTCGAAGAAGATCTGCCAGAGGAAGACGATCGTGACGATGCCGGCGATCCAGATCCCGACGCGGTAGTAGAAGCGCCACGTCCAGGCGCGGCGCCGGTTGACCACGTCCTCCTCGCGCAGCCGCGCTTCCTCGGTGCCGAAGAGGCTCGGCCACGGGATCACCCGCCGGATGATGAGGTCGACGAGGCCCCGGAAGCCGATGACGACGAGCACCGTGAGGATGACCGACGCGAGGACGCTGTGGTGCGCCGCGTGCCGGAACCAGAAGAACGCGGCGGGGCTCGTGAGCACCGCGATGAAGGTCGCGATGCGGGCGAGCTTTCGCAGCTGCCCGGCAAGGGCCACGGACTCCTCGCTTGACCTAAGGGTCGTCCCTGCTACGTCCGCAGTCGCCATGGATCTGCCAGTGTAGACGTCAAGATCATCGCGTAGTTACGCCGAATTGAGCCTTTTAGATTTCTCTCAGGAAGACCACGACCGGGCGGCCCGGTACCACCGGCCGTTGTACGCCGCAGCCGCGATTCGGTTGCTGATCGTCGTCGCCGTCTTTGGGGCATTCACCCGTCTTTCGCTCGGCGGGCTCGGGTGGTTCGGCGCGGCAGCCGTCTGGCCCGTCCTCGTGCTTGGGGCAGTGGGCGCCGCGTGTCTGCCGCTCGACGTGTGGCGCGGCCTCGTGCGCGAACGGCGCTTCGACCTCTCGACACAGACCCTCCGCGGCTGGATCGCCGACCGGACGAAGGGCGAGGCGATCGAGCTCGTGCTCGCGGCCGTCGTCTGGGTCGCCGCGGTCGGGTTGGCGCGGGCGTTCCCGCGCTGGTGGCCGCTGCCGGCAGCCGCGGGGCTCGCGTTGTTCGTTTTGCTGATGTCGTTCGTCGCTCCTGTGGTGCTCGAGCCGCTCTTCAACCGCTTCAGCCCGCTCGAGGACGAGCGGCTCGCGGGCGAGCTGCGCGCCCTCGCCGAGCGCGCGGGCGTGCCGGTCCACGACGTCCTCGTCGCCGACGCGAGCA
This sequence comes from uncultured Actinomycetes bacterium, assembly GCA_963744355.1. Classification (GTDB taxonomy): domain Bacteria; phylum Actinomycetota; class Thermoleophilia; order Gaiellales; family Gaiellaceae; genus Palsa-739. The sequence continues at coordinate 460,753 of CAVUTE010000001.1, read as the reverse complement.
AGCGCACGACGAGAACGAATGCGTACGTGTCCGGGCTCGGCCCGACTCGGCGCGTCGTCGTGTGGGACACGCTGCTCGCGGATGCCTCGGAGCAGGAGCTGAAGCTCATCGTCGCGCACGAGCTCGGACACCGCCGCGACCGGCACGTGCTCAAGGGCACGCTGCTCGGAATGGGCGGGTCGGTCGCGCTCGTGCTCTTGCTCCGGCTCGCGCTCGGCACGCCGGAGCCGAGCGACTTCCCGCTCGCCGCGCTGCTCTTCACCGGTGTCGAGCTCGTGAGCCTGCCGGGACTTGCCTGGATCTCTCGCCGCTGGGAGCGAGCGGCAGACCGGCGCTCGCTCGAGCTGACGAGCGACCTCGACGCGTTCGTGGGTGCGCACGTCGCCCTCGCCCGGAAGAATCTCAGTGACCTGGATCCGCCACGCCTCGCCTACCTGATGCTCTTCACGCACCCGACTCCACCGGAACGGCTGGCCCTTGCACGCACATGACCGCTCCGCAGACCGGCGCCGCCTGGCGCTCGCGCTCGCGCTGATCGTCGCGCTCATGGGCGTCGAGGTCGCCGGCGGCATCCTCGCGCACTCGGTCGCGCTCCTTGCCGACGCCGGCCACATGCTCACGGACGCGGCCGCGCTCGCCGCCGCGCTCGCCGCCGCTGCGCTGGCGGCGCGTCCCGCCCGCGGACCGTGGACGTTCGGTCTCGGCCGCGCCGAGATCCTTGCCGCGCAGGGGAACGGCCTCGTTCTGCTTCTCGTCACGCTCGGCATCGTGTACTCGTCGGTGCGCCGCCTCGTGGCGCCGCCGCATGTGCACGGCGGCATCGTCGTCGGGGTCGCGCTCACCGGGGTCGCCGTCAATCTCGCGGCGACGCTCGTGCTCTCCGGCGCCGACCGGACGAGCCTGAACGTCCGCGGTGCATTTCTGCACGTCGCCACCGACCTCGCCGCCTTCGTCGGCACCGCGATCGCCGGAGCGCTCGTGCTCGTCACCGGCTGGAGCCGGTTCGATCCGATCGCCGGCCTCCTCGTCGCGGCACTCATGCTGCACTCGAGCTGGTCGCTCCTGCGCGACTCCGGACGGATCTTCCTCGAAGCCGCACCGACCGGAATCGACCCGGATGCCGTGGCGGCCACGCTCGCCGCCGACCCCGACGTCGTCGAGGTGCACGACCTCCACGTCTGGACGGTGACGAGCGGCTTCCCCGCGCTCGCGGCGCACGTGCTCGTCTCGCCCGACGCCGACTGCCACGCCGCGCGGAGGCGTCTCGAGCAACTCCTGACCGAGCGCTTCGGGCTCCGGCACACGACGTTGCAGGTCGACCACGTCGCTCGACGCTCCCAGGTCGTTAGCATCGAGCGCCGTGGACCTGACCGGTAAGACCGCGATCGTCACCGGCGCCTCGTCCGGCTTCGGCCGGTCGACGGCGCGGATGCTGAAGGACGCCGGCGTGCGCGTCGCCGGCGGCGCGCGCCGCACGGAACGGCTCGAGACGGATATTGCGCTCGAGCTCGACGTGACCGATCCCGAGAGCAGCGAGCGCTTCGTCGCCGCCGCTGTCGAGCAGCTTGGCGGCATCGACATCCTGATCAACAACGCCGGGCTTGCGCTCGGTCGCGCGCCGTTCGACGCGTCGAGCGAGGAGGACGAGCGCAGGGTCTTCGAGACCGACGTGCAAGGGCTCGTGCGCATGACGCGCCTCTGCCTGCCGCACATCCGCGACGAGGGTCACATCGTCAACCTCGGCTCGATCGCCGGGCGACAGGCATACGAAGGTGCTGCGACATACGTCGCTGCGAAATTTGCGGTGCGCGGGTTCACGTATGCGCTGCGCGAGGACCTGCTCGGCCGCCCGATCCGCATCACCACCGTCGACCCCGGGCTCGCGGAGACGGAGTTCTCAGTCGTCCGCTTCAAGGGCGACCAGGCGAAGGCGGACGCGGTCTACAAAGGCGTCGACCCGCTCACGCCCGACGACGTCGCCGACTGCATCATGTTCGCGCTCACGCGGCCCTTCCACGTGAACATCGACGAGATCGTCGTGAAGGCGCAGGCGCAGTCCTCCGGGGGACGCATCATCCGCGAGACGTGAGCTGGCGCGTCGTCATCGTGACGCGGATCTTGCCGGTAGCGCTTGGCTTCCACGCCGTGTTGCGCGACGCGGGTCACGAGCCGGTTGGGCTGCTCACCGTCCGTGACACGGCGAACCGCTACGGCCCGGAGTTCACGCTCGACACGCTTCTGAGCGGCGTGCCGCCGGACCTCGACATCGTCATGCCTGCGCGCCGGTCCGCGATCGCGCCGCTGCTCGCGTCGCTGCGTCCCGACCTCGTCCTCTGCACGGGCTTTCCGTGGAAGATCCCCGCTGACGCGCTCGCCGTGCCTCCGCTCGGTTGGCTCAACGGCCATCCCTCGCTCCTCCCGCGGCATCGCGGGCCGGTGCCGATCGCGTGGGCGATCCGGAACGGCGACGAGGAGGTCGGCGTCACCGTCCACCGCATGGACGCCGAGCTCGACGCCGGCCCGATCTTCGCGCAGGTCTCCATGCCGATCGGCGACTACACCGCCCCGGACGACTTCTACCCACGCATGGGTCCCGTGCTGATGGGCGCGATGGGAGAAGCGCTCGAGCGGCTCGCCGCCGGCGAGGAAGGGACCGCGCAGACGGAGGGCGGCGAGTACGAGAGCTTCCTGCCGGACGACGAGGCGTGGCTCGATCCCACGCGGCCGGCGGTGGAGATGCACAGGCGGGTGTGGGCCTGGCGGTTCACGATCCCCGTGAGCGAGCGCGGGGCGCTCCTCGATCTGGACGGCGACACCGTGCGCGTGCTCGCGTCGTCGCTGACGGAGGTCGAGGGCGCGCGGCGGCTCGACTGCGCGGACGCGCCGCTATGGCTCGTCGAGATCGAGCCGGCTCAGGCCGGCGAGACGGCGGGCTCCGTAGCCTCGTCGTCGTAGGCGAAGTCGCGGATCGCCGGCGTCCGAGTGAGGACGATCGTGCTCGCCACCAGCCAGCCCGCGCCGAAGAGCAGGTAGCCGCGCATCCCTACGGCCGACCCGATCGGGCCGGCGAGCGCGTAGCCGGCCGGAAGGAAGACCATCGCCGACATCCATCCGTATGCGCCGACGCGCGCGAGCTTGTCCGGCGGGATCGTCCGTTGCATCGCCGTGTCCCAGACGACCGACCCGCACGCGAAGCCGAAGCCCGCGAGCGCCGCCGCGGGCGCGAGGGCGAACACGGGAGCGTGGAACGCAAGCAGCACGCTCTGCACCGCCGTGGGCACGAAGATGTAGCCCACGACGAGCAGCGGTCTGTTCACGCGTATGCGAAGTCCGGCGAGGCTGCCGAGCAGCGCGCCGATGCCCTCGCCCGTGACGACCGCCGCCCACGTGCTCGCTCCGCCCATCGAGTGCTTGGCGATGTACGGCCCGAGCACGAAGAACGGCGCGTACGTGATCAGGAAGTAGAGCGAGATCCACAGGCACGTGACCCAGACCCAGCGCATCTCGACGAACGCGCTCCAGCCTTCGCGTAGCTCGCGCAGCACGCTCGACGTGGCCCGCGCGATCGACTCGACGCGCACGAGCGAGAGCAGCAGCGCGCTGGTCGCGTACGTTGCGCCGTCGAACAGCAGCGCCGTGCCCGGGCCGACGGTCGCGACGATCGTGCCTCCGGTCGCCGCTCCGAGCGGGAACGCGGCGTAGCGCGCGATCGCGAGGTAGCCGTTCGCGCGCTGCAACGACTCGGTGGGGACGATCTCGCGGACGAGACCGTAGAAGGCGGGGTTGTAGAAGGCCACCGACGCGCCGCCGGCGCCCTGCAGCGCGATCAACTCCCACACGTGCGCGTGGCCGGTGATCAGCAGCACGCCCATCGTCGCGCGCACGGCCGTGCTGCAGACGTCGGAACCGATCATGACCGTGCGCCGTGGGAACCGGTCGCCGAGAACGCCGCCGAGCGAGAGCATCGACACCTGCGCGAGCGTCCATGCGGCAAAGGAGAGGCCGACTGCCGTCGCGCTGCCGTGCAGGTCGAGGATCGCGAACGCGACCGCGATCGGCGCGAGATACGTGCCGATGTACGAGGCAGCGCGGCCGGCGAAGAGCAGCTTGAAGTTCCTGCCGAGGTTCACCGCGTCTCCGCCCAGCGTGCGAGCCCGCGGTAGGACTGCCACAACGGCATCGCGACGTCGTACACGCTGACGTCCTCGCCCGCATTCGCGAGCTCGGCGCGGCCGTATGCGATGAACTCCTCCTCGGACGCGCCGCCCTGGACGAACTCAGCCCAGTCGAACAACTCGAGCCGCAGGTCGGCGAGGTGGCGCTGCGGATCGTCCGCGACCCCGAAGTGGATGAGCGCGAGACGCTCGGGCGCGCGCCGGTCCATCTCGTCGATCGTGCCCTGCCAGGCGTCGAGGTCGAAGTCGGGCGGCGGCGTCGGCGGCATCACGTACCGGCCGGGCTGGATGCGCACCCCGGCGGCATCGCCGGCGTAGAGCGTGCCGTCGTCGTCGAGGTACGACACATGGTGCGTCGCGTGACCCGGCGTCGGGAAGCACGCAAGGCCGACCACCTCGTCGCCGACAACGTGAACGTTCGTCGCGGGGACAGGAGTGAGCTCGCCCCAGAGCGTGTCGAACGACTCGCCGTACAGGCGCCGCGCGCTGCGCTCGAGCCGGGTCGGGTCGACGAGGTGAGGCGCGCCGATCGCGGAGACGTGGACCTGCAGCGCCGGATGCTCCTGAACGAGAGCCCCGGCCGCACCCGCGTGGTCGAGGTGGATGTGGCTGAGCAGTAGGTGCCGGATGTCCTCGAGCTTGAGGCCTTCTGCCGCGAGCCCGACCTTCAGCGCGGCGATCGTCGTGCTCGGGCCGCAGTCGAAGAGCGCCGGGCCGTCATCCGTGTCGAGCAGGTAACAGCCGATCGAGCGCTCGACGCCCTGATGGTGAAGTTCGATCGGCTCGGCCACGGGAATATCCTCGCGGATGCCTCTGCTGTACGACGGAGACTGCCGCTTTTGCACCGCCGCGATCGCCTGGATGGCGCGGCGATTCGACCCGGTGGCGGAGAGCGTGGCCTGGCAGGAGGCGAATCTCGAACCGCTCGGCGTCACCGTGGACGAGGTGAAGGAGGCGGTGCAATGGGCGGAGGGAGGCGAGCGTGCGTCCGGTGCCGACGCGATCGCCGCGTGGCTCCGCACCGCGCGCAGGCTGCGGCCGGTCGTGCGGCTGTTTCCGGTCGGTCTGCCGATCGGCCGGCTGCTGTATCCGGTAGTGGCGCGGAGCCGGGGCCGGATCAGCACTATGGTCCGGCGATGACCCTTCGCGGCGGCCTGGATCTGGGCGGGACGAAGATCGAGGCGATCGTGGTCGACGACGCCAACGAGATCCGCGGGCAGTCGCGCGTTCCGACCCCGACCGAGGGCGGCCCGGCGGCGGTGGTGCGCGAGCTCGCCGTCGCCATGCGCGCAGCGGCGTCGTCGGCGGGGGCGGAGATGTCGGCGCTCGCCGGCGTGGGCGTAGGCGCGCCCGGCGAGGTGGACGCGGCCGCGGGCACGCTCGCGCACGCCGGCAACCTCCCCGAGTGGGAGGCGGCCTACCCGCTCGCGGCCGAGCTCGGCGGCGACCTCGGCGTTCCCGTGCGCATCGGCAACGACGTCCGCGTCGCGGTCGAGGCCGAGCGCGTGCTCGGCGCGGGCCGCACGTACCGCTCCTTCCTCGGCGTCTGGTGGGGAACGGGGGTCGGCGGCGCACTCGTGCTGGACGGAAAGCTCTGGCTCGGTCGCGGCTCCGCCGGCGAGCTCGGCCACGTCGTGGTGAAGCTCGGCGGGCGCCGCTGCCCGTGCGGGCGGCGCGGCTGTCTCGAGGCCTACGCGGGGCGCGCGGCGATGGAGCGCACCGCGCGCAAGGCCGAAGACGCGGGCACGAAGACGAAGCTGTTCAAGATCATGGAGAAGCGCCAGCGCACGCGGCTGACGAGCGGCGTCTGGGCAGTCCGCCCTCGAGGAGGAGGACAAGCTCGCGCGGAACCTCATCGACGAGGCGGTGGAGGCGCTCGGCGCCGGCGTCGGTTCCATCCAGAACATGGTCGACGTCGACGCGGTTGTCGTCGGCGGCGGGCTCGGCACGCGCCTCGGCGCGCCCTACGTCGAGCGCATAGCCGATGCGGCTCAGCCGCACTTGTTCGTCGACGACCGCCCGCCGGCGTTCGTGCTCACCGAGCTCGGCGACAACGGCGGCGGGCTCGGCGCCGCACTGCTCGTCTCAAGTTGATTCAGGCGCGGGCGCGCGCGTCGGCGACGATCGTCTCGGCCTCGGTCCGGTTCCCCCAGCCGCGCGTCTCGGTCTTCTTTTCCGGCTCGAGGTCCTTGTAGCGCTGGAAGAAGTGCTCGATCTCGTCCCGCAGCTCGGCGTTGACGTCGTGGACGTCGCGCACGCGCTCGAACGACGGATCGCCGAGCGGCACGCACAGCACCTTCTCGTCCGGGCCTTTCTCGTCGCTCATGTGGAACACGCCGATCACCCGCACGCGGATGCGGCAGCCGGGGAACGTCGGCTCGGCGACGAGCACGAGCGCGTCGAGCGGGTCGCCGTCCTCGGCGAGCGTTCCCTCGATGTACCCGTAGTCGGCGGGATACGTCATCGAGGTGAACAGCCGGCGGTCGAGCACGATGCCGCCGAGCTCCTCGTCCCACTCGTACTTGTTGCGAGACCCGGATGGGATCTCGACGAAGACGACGGCTTCGGTCGTCACGCGCGGACGGCGACGGGCTTCAGCGCGTGCTCGAGGTCGAGGATGAGATCCTCGGTCGACTCGATCCCGACGGAGAGGCGCACGAGATTCGGCGGCGCGGCGAACGGCGCGCTCGCCGTGGAGGCGTGCGTCATGCGCGCAGGCACTTCGATCAGGCTCTCGACGCCGCCGAGCGACTCCGCCAGCTGGAACAGCTTCGTCCGCGTCACCAGCTCGGCCGCCTCCGCGGGCGACTCGGCGAGGAATGAGACCATGCCGCCGAAGTCGCGCATCTGCCGTGCTGCGATCGCATGTCCTGGATGGGTGGGAAGGCCGGGGTAGTAGACGTGCTCGACGCCGGCGTTGCGCTCGAGCCAGACCGCGATCGCCATCGCGTTCTCGCAGTGCTTCTCCATCCGCAGTGCGAGCGTCTTGATGCCGCGCAGTACGAGCCAGCAGTCGAACGGCCCGGGAACCGCGCCGAGCGACTTCTGCAGGAAGTAGAGACGCTCCGCGATGGTCGGGTCGTTCGTCGCGGCGAACCCGCCGATGACGTCGGAGTGGCCGCCGAGATATTTCGTCGTCGAGTGGACGACGATGTCGGCGCCGAGCTCGAGAGGGCGCTGGAGATAGGGCGTCGCGAACGTATTGTCGACGACGAGGAGCGCGCCGGCCGCATGGGCGGCATCGGCAGCCGCGCGGATGTCGATGACGTTCAGCAGTGGGTTGGACGGGGACTCGACCCAGACGATGCGCGTGGTGTCGTCGAGATGGTCCCCGAGGTTCGCGAACTCGGCCGCGGGGAGGTAGTCGAAGCGGTAGCCCTTCGGCTCGTAGACCTGCGACGTCATGCGGTAGACCCCGCCGTACACGTCGGCGATGAGGACGACGCGCTCGCCCGGATCGACGAGGTGCATGATCGTCGTCGTCGCGCCGAGGCCGGACGAGAACGCGATCCCGTGCTCGGCCGACTCGAGGGACGCGAGGCAGCGCTGGAGCGCCGTTCGCGTCGGATTGTTCACGCGCGCGTAGTCGAAGCCCTTGTGCTCGCCGACCGCGTCCTGGACGAACGTCGAGGTCTGGTAGATCGGGGTGATGATCGCGCCCGTGGCCGGATCAGGCTCCTGGCCTTCGTGGATGGCACGGGTCTCGAAATCCATCACGACGATGCTAACCACCGTTCGAGGTCCCGTAGCGGCCCGGCCACTGAAACCGGCTTGCCCTCCCACCAGACGCCGTTGACCGTCAGCTTGCGGGTCTTGCGGTCGTAGACCGGCTCGATCCGGCCGACGATACGGTCGCCGCGGAGGATGGGGAGGACGTAGTAGCCGTACTCGCGCTTGGCCTTCGGGACGTACATCTCGAGGCGGTAGTAGAAGTCCCACAGCGCCTCGGTGCGCGCGCGGTCGTGGATCAGCCGGTCGAAGGGGGAGAGGAACGTCGTGCGCGTCGCCGGCACCGGGTCGGCGTTCGCGTCGGCGTGGACGAGCAGCCTTCCGCGCTCCAGCTTCACGCCGAGCGAGCGGAAGCGCTTCTCCTGGATGATCGCGTCGGCTTCCTTCCACGAGAGTTTCTCCGTCTCGGGCGGGTACCAGCGCTCCGCGAGGTCCCACACGCGCTGTCTCTGCTCGCGCCCGACGACCGCCACGAGCCCTCGACCGGCAAGCACTTCCAGCATCAGGCCCATCTGGCGCGAGCCCCACCACTCGTGCCGATCCTGGCCCTTGCGGCTCGAGTGGGTCTCGATGTCGCGCGAGAGGAGTGGCCCGCGCCGTTCGAGCTCCCGGAGGACGTAGCGCTTGAAGCTCGCGTTCTCGCGGAGGAACTCGTCCCCCGCCGGCTTGCGTACGTGGCGCATCCGTGCACGCAGCAGCGGCATGTCCTCGATCGGATAGACGAATGCGCGCCACTCGACGAGCTTCTTCTCCTCCCAGAGCAGTCGGTCCAGCTCGGCGCGGTCGTACGCTCCGAGCCTGCTCCACAGCACGAGGTGCTGCGGCGGCGCCACGGACGAGATCGGGTCGAGCTGCAGGAAGCCGAGACTGCGCACCGTGTCGAGCACGCTCGTGGCGGAGCCGTCGAGCAGCTGGGAGCGCACCGCGATACGGCGCGCTTCTGCAAGGCTCACTTCGATGGGCTTCACGGCGTTCGTTCTACACCACCTGCCGCCCGGTCCGGCGCGGGTGCTCGAGGTCGGCTGCGGCGACCGCGGCGGAGTCGTCCCGGTGCTCGTCGAGGCAGGCTACGACGCGATCGGCGTCGACCCGCGCGCGCCGTCGGGCGAGCGCTTCCGGCAGGCCGACTTCCGCGAGGTGGACGGCGAGTTCGACGCTGTCGTCGCAGGCCGCGTCGTCCACCATCTCGATCCACTCGGCGAGGCCGTCGACCGGCTTGCCTCCCTGGCGCCGGTCTTGATCGTCGACGAGTTCGCCTGGGATCTCATCGATCCCGAGCTGCAGGCGTGGTACGAGGCGGAGTACTGCGTGCGGCCCGACGCGAGTGGCCCGCCGACGGTCGACGAATGGCGTTGGCGTCATCCGGGACTGCATCCGCACGACGTCCTGCTCGAGGCGCTGCGCGCGCGGTACGACGAGCGCGTGCTCGAGTGGGTGCCGTACTTCCACCACTGGCTCGGCGACGTCGAGTCGCCGGACCGGATCGGTTATCGCTGGGCGGGAGTCAGAACATCCACGACGCGCACCTCCGCGTCGTCGCGGTAGGCCGCGCCGAGCTTCGCCTCGAGGATCTTGGTCAACTCGCCGGACTCGGCCAGCTCCTGCGCGATGTCGGCGCCGCCGATCAGCTCGCCGCCGACGAAGACCTGCGGGATCGTCGGCCAGCCCGAGAGCGCTGAGAGCTCCTGGCGGATGGCCGGATCGGGGAGGACATCGACGGTGGTGACGGGCGCGCCAGCCTCGCGGAGCGCGCGCAGCGCGCGATCGGAGTTGCCGCACATGATCATCTGCGGCGTCCCCTTCATGAACAACGTGACCGGCTCCTGCGCGATCACGTCCTTGATCCGGTCCGACAACTCGCTCATCCTGCAGCCTCCCTCGTCTTGATCCGAAGCTCGTGAATGGTGCCGTCGCGCAGCGGCTCGGCCAGCGCCTCGTTGACGAGGCGGTGCTGCTCGAGCAGCGGCAGCCCGGCGAAGCGGGTGCTCGCCACGGTCACCTGGAAGTGGTCGCCGCCGCCGGTGCGGTCCTCGACCGACAGCTCGTTGGCGTCGGGGAAGGCGTCGCGGAGCAGTGTCTCGAGACGATCGGTGGCCACGGCACCCATGGTATGTCCGCGTGCGTACCCTGTGGCGCCATGGAGCTCGGCCTCTTCCCGCTCGGCATCGTCCTCCTGCCGACGGAGCGCGTGCCGCTCCACATCTTCGAGCCCCGCTACCGGGAGCTGATCGGCGAGTGCATCGCTGAGGACATCGAGTTCGGGCTCGTCTTCGCGGACGAGGACGGCGTGCGCGAGCTGGGGACGCTGGCGCGCGTCGATGAGGTCCTGGAGCAGTTCGACGACGGGCGTATGCATATCGTCGTCGAGGGCGGCGAGCGCTTCGTGGTCGAGAGGCTGACGCACGGCCGCTCGTTCATGACCGCCGAGGTGGTGGCGGTCGACGACGACGGCGAGGAGCCGCTGCCCGGCGCAGTCGCTCGCGCGGCGGCATCGTTCCGGGCGCTCGCAGCCGCCGCGGAGGCGGAAGCCGGCGACCTGGACGAGGATGCGGAGCAGCTGTCGTTCCTGCTCGCGGCGCAGGTCGAGCTCGCGCCCGAGTCCAAACAGGAGCTGCTCGAGCTGCGCTCGGAGCAGCAGCGGCTGGAGCGGGTGGCAGAGCTACTCGACGGCGTGCGCGCGGTGCTGATCGCGACGAAAGAGCTGGGCGACCGCGCGAAGAAGAACGGGAGCCGGCTGAGCTAGCGGCGGTGTGCCAGGAATTCCAGCAAGTCGGAGCGCGTCAGCACGCCGACCGGCTTGCCGTCTCGGGCGACGACGACGGCGTTCGTCCCGCCCTGCATCGTCCCGAAGACCTCTTCCATCGTCGCGGACGCGTCGATCGCGGCGAGCGGCGGCTGCATCGCGGATGCGACGTCCTCGTGCAGGACGTCGGGGTTGACGAAGACGCGCTCGAGCAGCGCGCGATCCTGGAGCGAGCCGATCACGTCGGTGAGCGACTCGCACTCGCCGTCGCGCACGACCGGCAGCTGGGAGATGCTGTAGCGCTGCATCGTGTCGATGCCCTCGCCGACCTTCTGGTGCGCCGAGATCGTGATCAGCGCGGGAAGCTCGCCGCCGTGCTTCGCGAGCAGCACCTCCTCGACCGTCGGCAGCGGCGCCTGCCGCTCGAGGAATCCGTGCTCGAGCATCCAGTTGTCGTCGTAGAACTTCGACAGATAGTTGCGGCCCGAGTCCGGGACCAGCATCAGCACGCGCCTGCCGGGACCGAGCCGGCGCGCGATCGCGTCTGCGGCAACCAGCGTGGTGCCGGCGGACCCGCCGGCGAGAATGCCTTCCTCGCGCGCGAGCCGCCGCGCCCATACGAACGAGTCGCGGTCGCCCACGCGGATCCACTCGTCGACGACCTTCGGGTCCATCGTCTCCGGCCACGTGTCCTTGCCGATGCCTTCGACGAGATACGGGTGGACGTCGCGCTCGTCCTTCGCCGTGTACACCGATCCTTCCGGGTCGGCGCCCACGATCAGCACCTCCGGCTTGCGCTCCTTGAAGTAGCGGCCGACGCCGCTGATCGTTCCGCCGGTCCCGACGGAGATGACGAGAGCGTCGATGTCGCCGCCGGTCTGCTCCCAGATCTCCGGCCCGGTGACGCGGTAGTGCGCCTCCGGGTTGTTCATGTTCGAGTACTGGTCGGGCTTGTAGCCGCCTGGGATCTCCTCCGCGAGCCGATCGGAGACGGAGTAGTAGCTCTCCGGCGAGTCGTGGTCGACCGCGGTCGGCGTGATCACGACCTCGGCGCCGTAGGCGCGGAGCAGTGCGATCTTCTCCTGGCTCATCTTGTCGGGCATGACGAAGATGCACCGATAGCCCTTGGTCGCAGCGGCGATGGCGAGGCCGACGCCGGTGTTGCCCGACGTGGGCTCGACGATCGTGCCGCCCGGTTTCAGCTTCCCCTCGCGCTCGGCCGCCTCGATCATCGGCAAGCCGATGCGGTCCTTCACAGAGCCGCCCGGGTTCAGGTACTCGAGCTTCGCGAGCAACTGGGCGCCGCCGTTCGGGCTGAGCTTGTCCAGCCGCACGATTGGCGTGGCGCCGACGAGCTCCAGGATGGTCGGATACCGCTCAGGCACGGGCGGAAGGGTATTGCCTCTAGCCCGTCGGCTGCGGCGCGCCTGTCTCGACGACCTCCGTGTCCCGTACGAGCGCAAGCGCGGCCACGACGCCGGCCGCCGAGATCCCGGCCACGACCCAGAACGCGAGCGCATACCCGTGCGTGAATGCCGCGGCCGGCGAACTGCCGGTGTGCAGGAGGTGCGTCGCGCGCGAAACGGCGATGCTCGAGGCGACCGCGACACCGATCGCACCGCCGACCTGCTGCGACGTGTTCAACAGCCCGGACGCAAGCCCGGCGTCCTGCGGGCCGACTCCGGCGAGCGCGGCGATCGACACGGGGATGAACGCGAGCGCGAGCCCGAAGCCGAAGAGGATGTAGCCGCCGAGCAGGTCGTGCACGTACGTCCCGTGCACCGGAATCTGCGAGTACCAGATGAGCGCGCCGGTGTTCAGCGCGAGCCCGATGGCCATGACGATTCGCGGCCCGATCTTCGTCGTCAGCCACTGCGCGAGCGCGGCGACGACGACTGTCGTCCCCGCAGTCGCGAGGAAGGTGACTCCGGTTTTCAGCGCTGAGTAGTGGAGGACGTTCTGCACGTAGAGCGTCAGGAGAAAGAAGTCGGCGAAGATCGACGAGCCGAGCAGAACGCCGACGATGTTTGCTCCCGCGAGCGTCCGGATCCGGAAGATCGACAACGGCATCAGCGGCCCCGGAACGCGGCTCTCCCACACGAGGAAGAACGCGATCAGCACCGTCGCTGCGATGATCAGGATGATCGTCTTCGCGTTGCCCCAGCCGTCGACGGGCGCCTTCGAGATCGCGTAGACGAGCAGTGCGAGGCCGGCCGTCACCGAGGTCGCGCCGATGACGTCGAAGCCCTGCCGCACGGGCGCGCGACTTTCGCGCACGACGCGCGGCGCGAGTGCGAGCACGAGCGCACCCACCGGGACGTTGACGAAGAAGATCCACTCCCAGCCGAGGTACTTGGTCAGGATTCCGCCAAAGAGGACGCCGGCCGCGGCGCCGCTTCCGCCCATCGCACCCCAGATGCCGAGTGCCTTGTTCCGCTCCGCCCCCTCGTCGAACGTCGTGGTGATGATCGAGAGTGTGGACGGCGATACGACGGCGGCGCCGAAGCCCTGCACCGCACGGGCCGCGATCAACACGCTCGTCGAGCTCGCGAGCCCGCAGACGAGCGATGCGGCCGAGAAGATCACGAGCCCGAGGAGGAACATCCGCTTGCGCCCGAGGATGTCGCCGGCACGTCCGCCGAGGAGAAGGAAGCCGCCGAAGGTGATCGCGTATGCCGTGATGACCCACTGCAGGCCGGTCTCCGAGAAGTGCAGGTTGCGTCCGATCGACGGCAGCGCGACGTTCACGATCGAGACGTCGAGCACGGTCATGAAGAACGCGACGCAGACGAGTGCGAGCGCCTGCCAACGACGTGGGTCGGGTTCCATCGCCGGAGTATCCCAAGCAGGGCGGCGGCCGCGAAGCCGCCGCCCGGCGGGATTGCGTTACGAGCCGGCGAGCCCGCTGACGTACGCGGGAGCGTTCGGCGTGCCGAGACCGGTGGTCATGTCGTAGCCACTCAGCACCGGCCAGCCGGGAACCGCAGTCGGGCGTCACGGCCAACCCGTCGCCGTTGTAGTCCCACTCGCGGTTGTTCACGAGCTTGCCGCTCTGTGCCGTCCCCTCCGTCACCGGCTGCACGTCGGTGAACCACTGTGGGTTGGCGTAGATGAGCGGGTCGATGTTCCCGAGCGGCACCTTGTGCGCCGCCGCACGCTCCTGTTCGGCGAGCGCTGTCAGGGCTGCGACCTGCGGCGAGGCCGCGCTCGTCCCGCCGTACACGTGCCACCCCTGCCGCTGGATCTGCGGGAAGGCCGTGATGTACACGAGAACGCCGCCGTTCACCGCGGCGTTCCAGGCAACGTCCGGTACTCCGCGGGCGTTGCCGCCGATGACGCCGGCCACGCCGTTCTGCCACGTCGGCCGGGAGTAGAGCACGCTCGGGCCGCCGCCGGATGCGGCCGGCAGCCAGCTCTCGTTCCAGACGGCGTTCAGGTTGCCGCCGGATGTGTAGGCGAAGTAGTCCGGGTTCGGCGGCGGTGGGCTGCCCGGGAAGAACGGGATGTCGCTGGTCGGGCTCCACGTCCAGCCGTACTGGAGCTGCGTGCCGCCGACGGCGGTCACGTACGGGCTCGACGCCGGCCAGCCGTCCGTCGGGTACGCGTACGTCGCCGACTCGCGCTGCTGCTTCGACACGCCCTGCGATCCACTGTCACCGGACGACGCGAAGAACGTGTCGCCCTTCGCGATCCCCTTCTGGAAGACGGCGTCGAACTTCGCCGTCTGCGACTTCGCCGCGCCGCCGAACGTCTGCTCGGTGATGCCGAAGCTCATCGAGAAGACCGTGCCGCCCGGCGTCGCGTCGATCTCGTCGGAGATCGCCTTGAACAGGTTCGGAAGGCCCTGCACGCCCTCCGTCTCGGCGGGCGGAACGGCGATCAGCACGATGTGGGCGAGCGGTGCGATTGCATACGACCACTCGATGTCGAGCGTCGCCTCTCCCGACCAGCCCGCGGCTCCGCTGGAGCCGGACTGACCGTTGCCGACGTTCTTGTAGTCGGGCTGCCCGTTCGGATACAGCTGCTGGAAGTCCGGGTTCGGCAGCGAGGGATAGAACGTGTCGTGGAAGAACTGCAGGTCGCTCGCGGCCGTCGGGCTCCCGTAGGAATCGACGAGCACGATCGTCTGGCCCTGCCCCTCGACGCCCTGGGACTGCACGGTATTGACGCCGTACGCCGACGTGATGTCCGTCGGCGTGTAGCAGTGGTACCAGTCGTAGTGGAAGAGCGGCGCGGGCGTTGTGCACGCCGCCGGCGTGGTGTCGTTCGTCTGCGCGGGCGTGTCGGGCGCTTGGATCGCTGCGGTCGTTGTAGAGGCAACGAACAGCGCGAGCCCGACCGCGAGCGCGGTGATCACACTGAGGCGATGCGGCATGAATCCCCCCTTGCTTCGACAGCCGCAGTTCGCGGCCGGTTATAGCAGGGGCAGCTTTTCGTCTGCGGCAGTCCGCAGGACCTGCTCGATGTACGACTTCTTCGCCTGTTCGAGCCCGACGTCCTTGCCTGCCTGCTCGGACAGGAACCAGCGGTGCTCGAGGATCTCGTGGAAGATCTCGGCCGCCGCACGCTTGCCGCGCAGCTCGCGGGGAATCGACGCGATCGTCGGCTCGAAGATCTCGCTCAGCCAGCGGCCGGCCGCCGCAGCGTCGGATACAGGCGCGTCGCCGGTGCGCTCGAGGTAGGTCTTGTAGCGCGTCAGATCGTTCAGCAGCACGCGTGCTTGGTTCTCCTGCGCGTCGAGCCCGGTCAGCCGGAGCAGGCGACGGCGGTGATGGCCGGGCTCCACCACCTTGGTTTGCAGCTTCAGCCGCACCTGGTCCCCTTCACGCACGAGCTCGACCTCCTCGACGTCGAACCCGAGCTCGTTGAGGCGGCGCAGACGCTCCTCCAGCTTCTGCCCTTCGCCCGGCGCGAAGACTTGCTCCTCGGTGAGCTCCGCCCACAGCTGCTCGTAGCGCTTGCGCACGTCCTCGGCGAACTCCCACGGATCCTCGACGACGTCGCGCTCGAGCTCCGCCGAGAGGTCGTACAGCTCGCCGCTGAGATTCTCCTCTGCGATGTCGATGTCGTGCAAGCGCTGCCCGTCGGACAGTCGGTCGTGCAGCTCTCCCGTCTCGGCATCGACGAGATACGCAGAGAGCGCGCCCGCATCCCGGCGAAAGAGCGCGTTCGACAGCGAGCAGTCGCCCCAGAAGAAGCCCGCGAGATGGAGCCGGACGAGCAGCTCGGCGAGTGCCGAACGGATCGTCGCCTCCGGTGCGGGCAGCATCCGCCGCCCAAGGATTAGGCGATACGGCAGCGCGAACTCGAGCTGGCGGGTGATGAGGATCGCGTCGAGCTCCTCGCCCTCGGTCGTCGTGCGCTCGGCCACGATGCCGATCGGTTCGACCACCGGCATGCTCCGCTCGCGGAGCTCGCTCAGCAGCCGGTACTCGCGCTCTGCCGGACGCTGTGGCAGCTCCTTCAGCGCGTAATACCTGCCGTTCAGCTCCACGAAGCGGACGACGTGGCGGCTGATGCCGCGCGCGAGGTCGACGTGCAGCTCCGCCGGCCAATCCTCGAGCGGCAGGTTCCACGGAAGATCGAGGAACGCGCGCTGGTCGGCGCGCGCGACGAGACGGAAGTGTGCGGGGCTAGTGGCGGAAATGGCGGCGATCCGTGAACACCATTGTCGCGCCTGCGTCGGCGACGGCGGCGATCACGAGGTCGTCACGCTTCGAGCCGCCCGGCTGGACGATCGCGCGCACGCCCCGCTCGAGCGCGAGCGCGGGCCCGTCGGGGAAGGGGAAGAACGCATCCGAGGCGAGGACGGCGCCGCGGGTGTCGTGGCCGAACTCGGCCGCCTTGTCGAGCGCGATGCGGACGGCGTCCACGCGGCTCATCTGCCCGGCGCCGACGCCGATGGTTGCCAGATCGGTCGCGATCACGATCGCGTTCGAGAGGACGTGCTTGCACACGCGCCAGGCGAAGACGAGGTCGCCCCACTGTTGCTCGTCCGGTGTGCCGGCCACGACGGTCCAGCCGTCGCGGTCCTCGATCTCGGCGTCGGCGTCCTGCACGAGCACGCCGCCGAGCACGCGCTTGAGCCCGCGCTGCTGTGCGGTGGGCCGCCGGCGCTCCCGGTCGACGAGGATGCGTGTCCCCTGCCTTCGCCGCAGTGCCTCGATCGCTCCCTCGTCGTAATCCGGTGCGAAGAGGACCTCGACGAACTGCTCGGCGAGCTTCTCCCCCAGGGCGGCGTCGACGTCTCGGTTGAGGACGACGATGCCGCCGTACGCCGACACCGGGTCGGAGGCGAGCGCCTTGTCGTAGGCCTCCTCGATGGTCGCGCCGAGCGCGACGCCGCACGGGTTCGCGTGCTTGACGACGACGCAGGCCGGTAGCGTGAACTCGCGTCCGATCGCGCGCGCGGCAGACAGGTCATTGAGGTTGTTGAACGAAAGCGCCTTGCCGTGCAGCTGCTCCACGCGCGAGAGCAGGTGCGCGCGAGCGCCTCGGTCGGCGTAGTAGGCGCCGCGCTGGTGCGGGTTCTCTCCGTAGGAGAGGTCGAGCACCTTGTCGAGTGCGAGCACGAGCGTGTCCGGGAACGACTCGCGCTCCGAGAACCAGTTCGCGATCGCCGCCTCGTAGACCGCCGTCGTCGCGAACGCCTCGGCCGCGAGCTCCCTCCTGGTCTCGAGCGAGATCTCGCCGTGCTCGCGGAGCTCGTCGAGGACGAAGCCGTAACGCTCTGGGCGGCAGACGGCCGTGACGTGCGCGAAGTTCTTCGCCGCGCCCCGCAGCATCGACGGGCCGCCGACGTCGATCATCTCCACCGCTTGCGCCTCGGTGACGCCCTGCCTCGCCGCCACCTCCTCGAACGGATAGAGGTTGATGCAAACGATGTCGAACGGCTCGATATCGTGCTCTGCGAGCGTCGCGATGTCCTCGGAGTTGTCGCGGCGCGCCAGGATGCCGGCGTGGATGCGCGGATGCAGCGTCTTCACGCGGCCGCCGAGCATTTGCGGGACGTCGATCACCGTCGGCTCGAGCCCGAGCTCGCGCAGGAAGGCGTCGGTCCGGCCGCCGGTGGTCACGAGCTCGACGCCGAGCTCGGCGAGCCCACGTGCGAACACGTCAAGGCCCGTCATGTCGTACGTGGAGATCAGCGCGCGCACAGCTCGGCCACCACCTTGGGGAGAAGTCGGTGCTCGGCGTCCTGGATGCGCTCGTGCAACGTCGACGGCGTGTCGTCCGGTAACACGGGGACGCGCTCCTGCGCGAGCACGGGACCGCTGTCGACTCCTTCGTCGACGATGTGCACGGTGGCGCCCGACTCGCTGACGCCCGCGGCGAGCTGCTCTTCGACCGCATGCGCGCCCGGGAAGTCGGGGAGGAGCGAGGGATGGACGTTCACGACCGCTTCGGGGAAGCGGTCGAGGAAGGCAGATGTGAGGACATGCATGTAGCCGGCGAGCACCACGAGCTTCACGCCCTTTTGCTCGAGCCAGTGCGCCATGGTCACGTCGCGCGCTGCGCGGTCGGCGTAGTCGGCGAGCTCGAACACCGCGGTTGCCGCCGCGGGGACACGGCGCAGCGCGGGCGCATCGCGGCGGTTGGAGGCGACGGCGACGATCGGCAGCCCGGCGTCGAGCAGCGCCTGCAGGTTCGTGCCCTGGCCCGAGACGAGGACGCCGATCACTCCAGCGCTCCGATCACGATCGCGCCCGCGGGCGCGTCCGGCACAACGGCGCACATGCCGATGCCGAGGTTGAAGACGCGTCGCGCCTCCTCCTCCGCGACGCCGCGGTCCGCGATCCATTCGAACACCTGCGGACGCTCCCACGCGTCCCAGTCGATACGGGCGTGCACTCTCTCCGGAAGAACGCGCGAGAGGTTGCCGAGGATCCCGCCTCCGGTGACGTGCGCGAGCGCCTTCACGTCCGCATGCGCGCGCAGCTCGTGCACGTCGTCGAGGTAGAGGCGGTGCGGCGCAAGGAATGCGGGATCGATCTCTCCGAGCGTGCGGACGAGTGAGAAGCCGTTCGTGTGCAAGCCGCTGGATGGGAAGCCGACCACGACGTCGCCCGGTGCGCAACGTGAGCCGTCGACGATGCGGTCGCGCTCGACGATGCCGACGCAGGTGCCGGCGAAGTCGAGCTCCTGATCCCGGTAGACACCGGGCAGCTCAGCGGTCTCGCCGCCGATGAGTGCGCAGCCCGCGGCTCGGCAGACCTCCGCGGCGCCCTCGACGAGCTCGGCCACCTGGTCGAGGTCGACATGTGCCGCCGCGACGTAGTCGAGCAGGAAGAGCGGCTCGGCTCCCGAGCACAAGACGTCGTCGATGCAGTGGGCGGCGAGATCCATCCCGCCCCAGCGCAACGTTCCCGCGCGGCGGTGGAGCATGAGCTTCGACCCGACGCTGTCGGTGGAGGCGGCGAGGAAGCGGTGCTCGTCGAGCGGGAAGAGACCGGCGAAGCGGCCGAAGCCCGTGGCGCCCGTCGACTCCACCGCCGCGCGCAGGCGCTCGACGACCGCGTCGGCGGTGCCGAGCGAGACGCCGGCGGCCTCGTACGTGTGCGTGTCCTTCGTCAAGACGTCGAGTCTAGGCTCATCTGAGGACGGCCTAGACGAACATCTCCGCTTCCAGCTCCGGCCGGCCCTGCGGGCCGCCTGGCGTGAAGCGGACGAGCGTCTCGCCGACCTCGACGTCGGTGCCGATCCGCTCGCAGTCGAGCATCTGTGCGATCGCCTCCGCCTTCCCCTCGGGGTCGTCCGACTTCAAGTGCAGCTCCGAGAGCCGGAGCCGGTCGGCCTGGCCGAGCAGGTCGTCGATCCAGTCGCGCGGCGGATGGAGCTCGAGCCGGTAGCCCGCGTTCGTCGAGACGAACGTGCGCCGGCCGCCGTGCTCCTGCACGCGCAGCTGCGCGTCCTCGGCGCGGGCGATCGCGCGCTCGAACTCATCGTCGTCGAGGGCGAGGCCGAGGTGGTCGACGCGAGGCAGCGGCCACTGCCCCGGCTGCACCACGACGTTGACGGCGCCGAGCTCGAGCTCGGAGAGTCGGAGCTTGAATCCGAGTGCGTCCAACTCCGCCCAGGAGATCCCCGCCTCGTACGACTGGAGGTCTTCGCCGATCCGCCCGTGGCGCGCGACGAGGTCGAATCCGAGCTTGCCGATGTAACGCGCCTCGACCTCCCGAACGCGGCTCGTGACGAGGTGGTAGTGGAACAGGTGCACCGGCATTGGATGGTACGAGGAGTCGTGCATCCGGCGACGAAGTCGGGTCGGATCGCATGCGCTCCGGGGGCGTCCATCACGTCGACCTGGTCGTCTCCTCGATCGAGCGCAGCCTGCCCTTCTACCGCGATCTGCTCGGCCCCCTCGGCTGGCATGTCATCAGCGAGGTGGAGGGGGAGCGCGGCGAGACGATCTGGTACCTGAGCGGGCGCGGAACGTCGATCGGCCTGCGCGAGGCGCAGAGCGAGGATGTCCCGGTCGACCGCTATACGGTCGGGCTGCACCATCTCGCCATCGAGGTCGCGTCGCGTGCGGCGGTGGACGAGCGCGCGGAGTGGGTGGTCGGCGCGGGCGGGACGCTGGAGAGCGAGCCGCAAGAGTACGGCTACATGCCGGGCTATTACGCGGTGTTCTTCTACGACCCGGACGGGCTCAAGCTCGAGCTCCTGCACGTCGCGGATCTCGCCGCGTAGAAGTCGCGACACTTTCGTGCGCGTAACTGTTACCGGCCTTTGGGTTTCCGCGGGGCACCGCGACGACCGGTAACAGTTACCCCGGCGTTCGTGTGACGACTTATGCGCGCGCGGGCTCGAAGCGGAGCTTCGCGTACTCGGCCGGTACCTCGGTCGGGTACTGGCGCGTGAGGCAGGCGCGGCAGAGATCGGTCTCCGGCCTGCTCGTCGCTTCGACAAGTCCTTCGTGGGACAGGTACGCGAGCGAGGTCGCGCCGATGTACTCGCGCACCTCGTCGACCGTCTTCCCGGCCGCGACCATCTCCTGCGGGTCGGCGAGGTCGATGCCGTAGAAGCACTGCCCGATCACCGGCGGCGACGAGATGCGCACGTGCACCTCGGTGGCGCCCGCGTCGAAGAGCATCTGCACGATCGCCCGCGTCGTGTTGCCGCGCACGATCGAGTCGTCGACGACGACGACGCGCTTGCCCGCCACTTCCGCGAGCGGATTGAACTTCAGTCGAACTCCGAGGCGCCGCAGCTCCTGGTCGGGCTGGATGAACGTCCGCCCGATGTACCGGTTCTTGATCAGGCCCTCGCTGAAGGGGATGCCGAGCGCACGCGAGAAGCCGATCGCTGCCGGCGTCCCGGAGTCGGGGATGGGCAGGACGAGATCGGCGTCGGCAGGCGCCTCCTGCGCGAGCCGCTCGCCCATCCGGACGCGCGCGCCGTGCACCTCGATGCCGTCGAGCCGCGTGTCCGGTCGCGCGAGATAGAAGAACTCGAAGATGCAGAGCGCGCCGTTCGTCGGCGGCTCGACTGCCCTTACCGATCGAATGCCGTCGGCGTCGACGAGCACGATCTCGCCGCGCTCCACCTCGCGCACGTGCTCAGCGCCGACGAGGTCGAACGCGCACGTCTCGGACGCGACCACCCAGTCGTCGTTCACGCGGCCGAGCACGAGCGGGCGGAAGCCGAGCGGGTCGCGGAACGCGATCAGCGTCCCTTCCGACAGCGCGACGACCGAGTACGCACCCTGCAGCTTGCGCATCGCGCCGGCGACGGCCTCGTCGAGCGGCGCGTCGGCGTTCGCGATCAGCGCCGCGATCACCTCGCTGTCGGACGTCCCACGCAATGTTGCGCCCTCGGCGCGGAGCTCGTCGCGCAGCATGTCCGCGTTGACGAGGTTGCCGTTGTGCCCGAGCGCGACCGTGCGGTTGCGTCCGTGCTGCACGAGGGGCTGCGCGTTCGCCCATCCCGACGAGCCGGTGGTCGAGTAGCGCGTGTGGCCGATCGCCACTTGCCCCTGGAGCGCGTGCAGCTTCTGCTCGTCGAAGACCTGCGTGACGAGGCCGAGGTCGCGGAGCGCGGTCAGGCGTCCGTTCTCCGATACCGCGATTCCGGCCGACTCCTGGCCGCGGTGCTGAAGCGAGAAGAGCCCGAAGTACGTGAGTCGTGCGACGTCGCGCTCCGGGGCGTACACGCCGAACACGCCGCACATCAGCGCACCTCCCCGATCTGGACGAAGCCCTTCGTCCCGAGCCGGGCAACGTTTTCCGGCGCGCACGCGAGGATCGCGGCTCCGGCCGCGGGCTCGGCCGGAAGCTGCACGTCCGCCTCGCGGCCGCTCCAGCGGGTCGCCTCGGCGAGCGCTGCTTCGATCCCGCCGCTGCCGATGTCGTGGCAGAGCGTCAGGAGCTGCGCCGCCTTGCGTAGGAAGCGGATGAGCGACACCTCGGCGGCGATGCTCTCCTCCGGCACGGTCGCGAGCAGCACGACGTCGCCGCGCTGCCATCCGGCAGGGACGAGCCGCACGTCCTGCACGAGCCCGACGCAGCCGACGACCGGCGTCGGCGGGATCGGCCTGCCGTCGGTCTCGTTGTACAGCGAGACGTTGCCTGAGACGACCGGGACGCCGAGCGCCTCGGCCGCCTGCGAGATGCCCTCGATCGCGCGCGCGAGCTCGTAGCCGATCTCCGCCTTCTCGGGATTGCCGAAGTTGAGACAGTCGGTGAGGCCGATCGGCTCGGCGCCCGTACACGCGACGTTGCGCGCGGCGCCGAGCACGGCCTGCACGCCGGCGGCGAACGGATCCTTCTCTCCGGGGCGCGGCCCTTGCAGCGAGACGGCGAGCCCGCGCAGCGACGGCCGCAGCCGCAGCACGGCCGCGTCGAGGCCCGGGCCGCCGGACCGTGCGGGAGCCGACGAGCTGGTCGTACTGCTCGTACACGCCGGCAACATCCGCCGGCCTGCGGCGTGCCTTCGCGGCAGGCGTCACCCACGCGTCCGGCTTCGTCTGCTCGACCTCGTAGCGCGGGCAATCGTCCGTCAAGAAACGGGCCGGAATGTCGCCGACCACGTTGCCGTCATAGAGCGCGCGTACCACACCGCCGTCCCTCACTTCGCCGATCGCTGCGCTCTCGAGCTCCCACTTCGCGCACAGCGCGTGGACCGAGTCGAGCATCTGCGGCCGCACGATCGCAACCATCCGCTCCTGCGACTCCGAGATCATGATCTCCCACGGCTCCATCCCCGACTCGCGTTGCGGCACACGGTCGAGATGCACGTCGATGCCTGCGCCGTCGCTCGCCATCTCGCTGAGCGCGGAGGCAAGGCCGGCCGCGCCGCAGTCCTGCAGCGACTCGACGAGCCCCGACTCGACGAGCTCGACGGAAACCTCGATGAGCTTCTTGCCGGTGAACGGGTCACCGACCTGGACCGACGGCCGCTTGTCGGGATCGTCCTCGCCGAGTTCCTGGCTCGCGAGCACGGATGCGCCGCCGATGCCGTCGCGGCCCGTCGTCGCGCCGAAGAGGACGACGACGTTACCGGGGCCGTGCGCCTTCGCCGTCTGCAGCCGGTGCGCGTCGAGCAGGCCGACGCACATCGCGTTCACGAGGCAGTTGCCGCGATAGGCCTCGTCCCACACCGTCTGACCGCCGACTGTGGGGACGCCGACGCAGTTGCCGTAGTGGCCGATGCCGGCGACGGCGCGGTCGAAGTCATGGCCGGGCGCGCCGAACCACAGCCCGTCGAGGAGCGCGATCGGCCGCGCGCCCATGGCGACGATGTCGCGCAGGATCCCGCCCACGCCGGTGGCGGCGCCCTGGAACGGCTCGACCGCCGAGGGATGGTTGTGCGACTCGACCTTGAAGGCGACCGCGAGGCCCTCGCCGAGGTCGAGCACGCCCGCGTTCTCGCCCGGCCCCTGCAGCACCCGCTCGCCGGAGGATGGAAGCCGGCGCAGAAGCGGCGCAGAGTGCTTGTAGCCGCAGTGCTCCGACCAGAGGACGGAGAAGACGGCGAGCTCGAAGTGGTTCGGATCGCGGCCGAGAAGCTCCCGGATTCGGTCCGCCTCCCCGTCCGTGAGGCCGAGTGCGCGGTGGAGCGGCTGTTCCGCGACCTGCGTCAGGTAATTCAGTCTAGCCTCCCTTTCAGATGGGCTCGTGAGGCGGCGGTACGTCTTCCTCTTGGTCGTTCTCGGAGCGATCTGGGGGTCGTCGTACTTGTTCATCAAGGTCGGTATCCGCGACCTCTCGCCGGCCGTGCTGATTGAGGTGCGCCTGCTTTGCGCCGCCCCGATCCTCGTCGCGTTCGCCTGGCGCCGGTCCGGCGGCGCAGCGCTCGTGCGGGCGTGGCGCCCGGGCCTGGTGCTCGCCGTCCTGAACGCAGCGGTGCCGTTCACGCTGATCGCGTGGGGCGAACGCTGGGTCGACTCGGGAACGGCCGCGGTCGCGAACTCGTCGGTGCCGATCTTCGTGGCTTTGCTCGCGGTGTTCTACGTGCCGACCGAGCGCTCGACGGGCTGGCGGCTCGTCGGTGTCCTGCTCGGGCTCGTCGGCGTCGGCATCCTCGCCGGCGTTCATCCGCAGGGCGGCTGGCACGGGACGATCGGCATCGCCACGATCGTCGTCGCCTCGGTGTCGTACGCGGCCGCGAATCTCTATGCAGGCAGGCGGATGGGCTTCGGCGGGCCCGTTCTCGCCGCGGTGTCAATGACGGGCGCATTCGTCCTGCTGCTGCCACTCGCGCTCGCGACGCTGCCGACGCACGCGCCTGGATGGAAATCGATCGGCTCCGGGGCGGCGCTGGGCCTGCTCGGGACGGCCCTCGCCCAGATCCTGTCCTATCGGATGATCCGCATCTACGGCTCGTCGCGCTCGGTCCTCGTCGCGTACATGCTGCCCGCGTTCGCGCTCTTCTACGGCTCGGTCTTCCTCGGCGAAGGAGTCTCGTACCAGAAGCTCGCGGGGCTCGTGCTCATCTGCGGCGGCGTCGCGCTCGGCACCGGAGCGGTTCGGGTAGCGTCGCGGCGTGTCCGTCGAGCTCCGGCGCGCTGACCGCTCCGACGCCGAGTTCCTGCTCGAGCTCGTCACCGGCGAGGAGACGCGCGAGTTCCTGGGCCGGCCGCCGGCGACGCTCGATGAGGTCGTCGCCGACATCGAGCGTTCGGATCGCGAGCCGGAGGCGTTCGGGTGGCTCGTCGCCGAGGCGGACGGTGAGCGCGTCGGCAGCGCCTCGTACCGCGTCGTGAACGAGCGCCACCGCATCGCCGAGGGCGGCCGGCTCGCTGTCGATCCACGCTTCCGCGGCCGCAAGCTCGGCGACGAGATCGCGCGCGCCTTCCAGCGCCTCGTGCTCGGCGAGCTCGGCTTCCACCGCCTGGAGATCCAGATCTACGGCTTCAACGAGCGCGCCGTCGCCCATGCCGAGCGGGTCGGCTACGTGCGCGAGGGCGTGAAGCGGAAGGCGTACGAGAAGCTCGGCGAGTGGCAGGACGCGGTGCTCTTCTCGATGCTGCAGGACGAGCTCCCGCCCGACAGGCCCTAAGGCCTGATGCTGGTTTCGGTTTCCGCCGTAGCGCCAATGAGGTCGTGTGAGGTTCTCTCTGCCGATTCTGGCTGCCGTCGGTCTCGGCGTCGCCGTATCGGCTGCCGGTGCGGCTGACCGCAGCGGCGGCTCGATCGTGGTTCGTCTGGTGACGGATCCCACTCCGGCGGGCGTCGCCTGGTCCTATACCGGCGTCGGGCAGAAGTTCCGGCTTGGCGTCGGCGTTTCCGGAAGCACCAAGACGATCTCGGGGCTGGCCGACGGGACCTACCGGCTGGTCGAGTCGGGGGCCGCAGCAGGCCAGCCCAAGACGTTGACGTCGCTGGCGTGCGCGGATCCTTCCGGTGGTAGCTCCGTCACGGTCGCCTCCGCAACCGCTACGGTCGCGCTCAGCTCGGGCGAGACGGTCACGTGCACATTCACGCACCGTGCGCTCGGCCCCCGTCCGGCGGCCGGCGCGGTCAACCTCGCGACGAAGTACGCGCCGGTGCTCCACCTCGCCTCCGCCGAGCGCTACCGGCCGCTGCGATTGGAGGACTACCTCACGAAGACCGACCTCCGCGCCGGCTCGCCACCGCACGGGACGCTGACGCAGGGGCAGCCGACCCTCTTCTCGCTTCCGGTCACGACTGCCTCGACCTATCTCGACATTCGCGGCGCGAATCCCAACTCGCACCCGTCGAGCTATCCGGTCATCGAGCAGCAGATCGAGGGGGCGAGACCCCGGCCGACGGTCTACTTCCATCTCGCCTACGAGCCTTCGAAGGGGCGCGTCGCGATCGAGTACTGGCTGATGTACCTCTACAACGACTTCTACGACCAGCACGAAGCCGACTGGGAGGGCGTCACCGTCGTACTCGAGAACGGCTCGCCGCTCGGAGCGATCTACTCGCAGCATCAGGGCGGGAAGTGGATTGCGTGGTCGGCGCTCTCGAAGACCGGCGCGCACCCGATCGTCTACGTCGCCCGCGGTTCCCACGCCAATTATCCAAAGGCCGGCCAGTACTCGGTCCGGGTCTGCTGGACGCTGTACGGACGCCATTGCGCCTCCTCGCCGAAAGCCGACGATGCGGACGGTCGCGGCACGACCCTGTCGTCGTCGGCATACGACCTCCAGTCGTTCGCCGGAACCGGATACACCGGCTCGTGGGGATCCGGAAACTACGTGCTCGGAGTCGGGCTCACGAAGGACAGGATCACCGATCCTCGCCGGCGCTCCGACTACACCGATCCGTTCACCGCCGTTCCGGCCTAATAGGATCGAGGCATGACTCGGTTTCTCCACACGATGGTCCGGATCACCGATCCGGCAGGCAGTCGCGCGTTCTACGAGGCGCTCGGCTTCGAGTTCGAACGCGACATGGACATCGTCCGCGACGGTGAGCTCGAGGCGACGAACTACTTCTTCGGCATCGGCGACCAGGAGGCCGTGCTCGAGCTGACCTACAACCACGACGGTCGCACCTACGACGCCGGCACCGGCTACGGCCACATCGCGCTCGCGGTCGACGATCTGAGTGCGACGCTGGAGCAGCTCGCGGCGCTCGGGATCGAGCCGGAACGGGAGCCGTACCGCGTCCGCGAGGGCGGATCGCTCCTCTGCTTCGTCCGGGATCCCGACGATTACCGGATCGAACTGATCGACCGCTCCGGGAAATAGGCACACAACCGGCACGCTGCCGTGACGAAGCGCGGCCTAGCGTGGGCTCCGTGGCTTCCAAGACCGCAACACCGTGGGGCTCGGCCGACCTCGTCGAGGAGGTTGTCGTCCGCCAGCAGGCAGGCGAGCGGCGCTTCGCGTCGGTCGTCCAGCTGCTCGAGACGCAGCGCGGCGAGCGGCTCGTCCGCTTCGCCTACACGACCGGCGACACGGCGCGGCGGGGGCCGGTGACGTTTCGGGCGCGCGATCTGGCGCGTCTGCGCACGCAGCTCGCGCAGCATCCGGCGTTGGCGGAGGAGCTGGGCCTCTAGGAGGTCAGCACGTCGAGCAACGCGTCGACGACGCGCGGGTCGAACTGCGTGCCGGAGCACATCCGCAACTCGAGCGTCGCCTCTTCGTCCGTGAGGCGGGACCGGTATGCGCGATCGGTGGTCATCGCGCTCCACGCGTCGCAGGCCGAGACGATGCGGGCCGCGATCGGGATCTGCTCGCCCGGGAGACCGTCGGGATAGCCGGCTCCGTCCCAGCGCTCGTGCGACGAGCGGACGACGTGGCCGACGTTGCCGAGCAGCCCGCCGACCTGGCCGAGCATCTCCTCGCCGAGGATCGTGTGCGTATTGATCAGCGCGCGCTCGTCCTCGTCGAGCGGGCCGGGCTTGTTGATGATCTCGGACGGGATCTTCACCTTGCCGACGTCGTGCAGCAGCGCGGCGAACTCCGCTTGCCTGCGGGCGGCCGGCTCGAGTTCGAGGCGGTCTGCCACCGCCAGGACGAGCTCGACGACGTCGCGGCTATGACTGCCCGTGTACTCGTCGTCCGCCTCGATCATCTCTCCGAGCAGCAGCGCGGTTCCGCGGTAGGCGTGCGAGAGCTCCAGGGCATGGTCGAGCCGTGCCTGGCGTTCGCGCGCGAACACCTGCAGCAGGCCGACGAGCGGAAGAGCGACGAGCGGGCCCCACGAGCGGCCGACGGTAGCCATGGCCACCACGATCCCGACGGGGCTGAGGGCGGCGTCGACGAGCGTCGTCTCGCGCATCGAGCGAAGGTGGTCCTGCACGCGGACGCCGTACGCGATGCGCGACCAGATCGAGGTGGTGCCGAAGTCGACGGCGAACTGCGCCGCGAACGCTGCGACGTACAGCGCAGAATGGCTCCAGGCAGGCCGGGCGATCTCGCCGACGGCCAGCACGATCGCAGGCCCTATCGAGAACCACGCGTTGGCGATGTCGATCGGCGTGTGGCTGAAGGAATGGGTCCGCCGGTGAAGCTGGCCTGCGATGTAGCCCGCCGCGACGAGCAACGGCACGTCGCGCGGAGGAAGCACGAAGAGCATCGGCACGAGGACGAGCTGCACCGGCGCGGCGAAGTTGTTCCGGACTTCGAACTGGACGCGGGACGCGACGGCGTACGCGGCGACGGCCAGAATGGCTGCGACCGGCGAGAACGGCCGAACCGCCGGCAAGAACACAGCCGCGGCCGCGGCGGCGGCGACGAATGTCGCGGCCATCGCGACGGCCACTCTCTCTTCGAGAGTGCCCATGCGGCGGCGGGCACGCTCTCGGGCGCGCTCTACGAGATCGGCAGCAAGCGGATCACCGGCCGCTACGGCTTCCACGATTGAATTGTCCATGTCGCGAGGTCTTCGTACGTACCTCGGTCGAGGGACATCGCGCAAGATCCCTAGGAAGGGGGATCGCACCAAACGGGGGTCGGAACAAGGGTGCGGTCTACATCTTTTCCTGCGGCGAAGTGGAGGTGGTCGGAGTGGCGACCATGATCAAGCGAATCTCACTGGTATGTGCGGCGGCGGCACTCGCGGCCATCGTCGCGGCTCCGGGCGGCAAGGCAGCGCTCCTGTGCGGCGGCTCACTTCAGCCCTTCGCGCAGTTCGGCGACAACAACGACTATTTCGCGTTCTCGAACAACGGCTTCGAGAGCGGCACGACCGGCTGGAAAGTCTCGAACGCCGCCGTCGGCACCGGCAACGAGCCGTGGGCGGTCAACGGAGGCGGCAGCTCGTCGCTCACCATCGGGCCGGGCGGCAGCGCCGCGAGCCCGAAGGTCTGCACCGCGCTGAACGCGCCGGGCTGGCGGATGTTCGCGCGCTCCGACGGCGCGAATGCCCCGCTGCAGGCGCGGGTCGTGTTCTACGGCCTCCTCGGGAACATCACCGGCATCCTCAACGTCACGAGCTTCAGCCCGTCCGGCTACGGAAGCTGGGAGCCGAGCGCCAGTGTTCCGTCGATTCTCTCCCTTCCGGTCCTGACCGTCTCCGCGCAGCTGCAGCTCACGTCGACGGCGACGAGTGGCAGTTGGCAGGTCGACGACGTGTTCGTCGATCCCTGCGGCATGCGCGGCTAGAGAACGGCGAGCGCGCGGTCGCGCGCGGCCTCGACGAGCGAGGCGAGAATCAAGGCTCCGTCCGCCGACCCCAGCAAGGGGTCGACGGCATGCTCGGGATGCGGCATGAGCCCGAGCACGTTGCCGGCCTCGTTGCAGACGCCGGCGATGTCGTCCACCGAGCCATTCGGGTTGTCGCGGTAGCGGAAGACGACTTGCGCCGGGTCGAGATCGGGCGGCGGCACGTAGCGCCCGTCGCCATGCTTGACCGGGATGACGAGCGTCTGGCCGGCGTCGCAGCGCGTTGTGAACGGCGTATCGGTGCGCTCGACCCTGAGGGGGGCGTCGCGGCACACGAAGCGCAGCGACTCATTCCGTAGGAGCGCTCCCGGCAGCAGGCCGGCCTCACACAGCACCTGGAAGCCGTTGCAGATGCCGAGCACGAGCCCGCCATGCTCCGCAAACCCGCACACCGCCGCCGTCGCCGGCGAGAAGCGCGCGATCGCGCCGCAGCGCAGGTAGTCGCCGTACGAGAACCCGCCCGGCAACACGACGGCGTCGAGCGACGGAAGCTCGCTCTCCTCGTGCCACACCGGCACCGCCTCCGCGTCGAGCGCGCCGAGCGCCCACAAGGCGTCCCGGTCGTCCTGCGACCCCGGATACGTGACGACCCCGATCCGCGGCTGCGGCCTAGCCATCGCTTGCGATGTCTCCACCAGCACGCGCGGGTTTCCCGCGCGTGCGTCTGCAATGCCTGACTCCCACGCCGGAACGGTTCGAAACCGCGCTTCTAGACATGCAGCTCGATCTCGTACGACTCGATGAGCGGGTTCGCGAGCAGCTGCTCGCACATGCGCTCCACCTGCTCGCGCGCGCCGGCCTCGTCGTCGGCGGTCACCTCGAGATCGACGACCTTGCCCACGCGCGCACCCGACACGGCGAAGCCGAGATGCTCGAGCGCGCGCTCCACCGCATCGCCCTGCGGGTCGAGGATGCCCTCCTTCGGCCGAACCAGGACAGTCGCCTTCATCCGAGGACGACCGACGGGTTGTCGAGATACGCCTGGAACGGGATCGTCGTCAGCCGCTCGAACGCTTCGACGTACTTCGCCCGCGTGGCCTGCACGACCTCCGCCGGGAGCTCCGGGCCCGGATACGTCTTGTCCCAGCCCGTCGACTCGCAGAAGTCGCGCACGAACTGCTTGTCGAAGCTGTCCTGCGCGCGGCCGGGCTCGTACGCGTCGCCGGGCCAGAAGCGTGACGAGTCGGGTGTCAGAGCCTCGTCGCCGAGCACGAGATTGCCGTGCTGCGTCGAGCCCGAATTCGAACTTCGTGTCGGCGATGATGATCCCGGCGCCGAGCGCGTGCTCTGCGGCGACTCTGTACACCTCGATCGCCGCAGCCTCGACGTCGCGCAGCCGCCCCTCGCCGACGAGCTCGGCAGCCTGGTCGCGCGTGATGTTCTCGTCGTGCCCCGTCGTCGCCTTCGTCGCCGGAGTGAAGATCGGCGTCGGCAGCTTGTCCGACTCGCGCAGTCCTTCCGGCAGCGCGTGGCCCGACGTCGAGCCGGTCGCCTTGTAGTCCTTCCAGCCGGAGCCGGCGAGGTAGCCGCGCACGACGCACTCGATCGGCAGCATCTCGAGCTTGCGGCACTCCATCGATCGCCCGTCCTCGCGGATCGCGAGCATGTGATTCGGGACGAGCTCGCGCAGCAGGCTGAACCAGAAGCCGGAGAGCCCGGTCAGCACGCGCCCCTTGTCGGGGATCTCGGTCGGGAGGACGACGTCGAAGGTCGAGATGCGGTCGCTGGCGACGAGGAGCAGACGCTCGTCGTCGAGCGCGTAGAGCTCGCGGATCTTTCCCGATCCGACGTGGACGGCTTCAGGCATGGACTGGCTCCTTCAGGCGGTTGAACACGGTGTCGACATGCTTCGTGTACGCATCGAGGTCGAAGACGGCATCGAGATCGATGTGCGATGCGATCTCGTCGTCGGCGCGGACGAGTTCCCGGAAGTCGAGCTCCTCGTCCCACGCGCGCATGGCGTTTCGCTGCACGAGGCGATACGCCTCGTCGCGCTCCAGCCCCGACTCGACGAGGGCGAGCAGCACGCGCTGGCTGAAGAAGAGATAGTGGCTCGCCTCGAGGTTGCGCCGCATGCGCTCCCCACGGACGATGAGGCCGTCGACGAGCCACGTGAAGCGGTCGAGCATGTAGTCGAGGGCGAGAAACGCGTCCGGGATGACGACGCGCTCCGCGGACGAGTGTGAGATGTCGCGCTCGTGCCAGAGCGCAACGTTCTCGAGCCCGACGAGCGCCGTGCCGCGGACGACGCGTGCGAGACCGCAGATGCGCTCCGCGACGACGGGGTTGCGCTTGTGCGGCATCGAGGACGATCCCTTCTGCCCTTTGCCGAACGGCTCCTGTACCTCGGCTACCTCGGTGCGCGCCAGGTGGCGGATCTCGAGCGCGAACGTGTCGAGCGACGACGCGACGACGGCGAGCGCGCACAGGAGCTCCGCGTGCCGGTCGCGCTGGATGATCTGGGTGGACGTCGGCGCCGGTTCGAGCCCGAGCCGCTCGCACGCGATGCGCTCGAGCTCCGGGTCGGTCGCCGCATACGTGCCGACGGCGCCGCTCAGCTTGCCGACGCGCATGCCCTCGAGTGCGCGCCCGATCCGCGCGCGTCCCCGGTCGAGCTCGAACGCCCAGCCCACGAGCTTGAGGCCGAACGTCGTCGGTTCGGCGTGCACGCCGTGCGTCCGGCCCATCTGCAGCGTGAACTTGTGCTCCTCGGCGCGCGCGACGACGACCGCGTAGGCGCCGTCGAGGCCATCGAGCAGGAGCTGGCCGGCCTCGCGAATCTGGAGCGCGAGCGCCGTGTCCACGACGTCGGACGAGGTCAGCCCGTAGTGGAACCAGCGCCCCTCGGGGCCGAGGGTCTCTGCGACCGCATCCACGAAGGCCGCGAGGTCGTGGTGGAGGGTCTGCTCGAGCTCGGCGACCCGTTCAGGAGCCGGTGTCTCGGCCCGAGAGATCAACTCGGCCGCCTCCGGCGGCACCGTCCCGAGCTCGGCCCAGGCGAGTGTCGCGGCCTTCTCGACCGCGAGAAGTGTCGAGAACTTGCCCTCCTCCGACCAGATCCTGGCCATGGCCGGTCGGGAGTAGCGGGCGATCACTGGCACCAGTCTAGAGGGAGCACCTGACTCCCTCTCTCGGGGGAGGGCGGCCGGCCGAAGGCCTCGGTAGGTTGCTGCATAGATGTCGGTTGAAAACTGTACAAATCTCGTTTACAAGCGCGGCCCGGCGGTTCTCGGTGCCTGCATCGCCGGCCTCCTCTGCCTGATCGTCGCGTTGCTCCTGATCGGCTCGCCCGCGAAGGCCGGTGCGGCCGTCGAGCCGGTGCAGCCGTTCCCGTTTCTTCCCGGTCTCGTCTCGCTCCCGCACGCCGTCCTGGCCGTGCGCCGAGCACACGACCCGAAGCCGACGACACCCACGCGCGCGACCATCTCGCTGTACGAACGCACGACCTCGCCACGCCTCTTCCGCCGGCAGGGCTGCGGAGCGGCGCAGCGCGGCGCGACCGGCGTCGTCATCCTCGATTTCGGCAAGCCGTCGTACAACGGCCATACGTACGGGACGATTCTCTTCTCCGGTGCGTTCGCCGGGAACAAGAAGATCACCCGCGCGATGTTCGACTACGCCCGCGGCTACGTCGCCTGCCTGCCGCGCGGCTCGAGTGACCACATCGCCCTCGCCCGCGGCACGAGCAACTATCACCCGAGCGTCCCGAGCGTCTACAAAGCGGGCCGCAAGTGGGCGCGCGAGACGATGACGCTCCAGCGCGCCCTCCGCGCCCGCAGCCTCGACGCGCATGTCACGGCCGCTGCCGCGGACGACGTCGAGCCCGCGTGGGATCCCTCGTTCTGGCGGACGCGCGACTTCTACCGCGGCTACGCGGACTCGCGCGTCGGTCATGCGCTCTACAACTACGGCTCGCTCGACGGCGGCATCGTCAGCGGCGTCTGGAACGCGCACCAGGCGTTCTACGTCACCGGCGGGATGCGCTACGCGCACGCGATCCCGGAGATCTACAACCGGACGATGGCGCGCGAGTGGGCCGCGCTCGCACAGGTCGCGCAGCACCGGTACCACCGCTCGGTCAAGTTCGCGGGTGTCATGACGGAGCGTACGTCGTCGAACCACGGGGTCAAGCCGCGTGACGCCCACCGCATGCTCGTGCGCGAGTTGGCGGTGCAGGGGCGCGGCAACGCGCCGGCGCGCGTGCCGGCCGCGTACACGAACATCCGCTAGCGGTTCAGGATGCGCAGCGCGAGCGCGGCGGCGTTCTTCGCGTTGTCCACGCCCACCGCCGCCACCGGAACGCCGGGCGGCATTTGGGCGATCGCGAGGAGGGCGTCGAGTCCGTCGAGCACGCTCATGCTGGAGCGGAACGGAACGCCGATGACGGGGAGATCGCTGTGCGCAGCGACGGCGCCGGGCAGCGCGGCGGAGAGTCCGGCGCCGCAAATGAGAACCTTGAGGCCGCGCGCGCGGGCGGTGCGCGCGTACTCGGCGACCGCGTCCGGTGTGCGGTGCGCGGACCGCACCTCGAACTCGTAACCGACGCCCGCTTCGTCGAGCACGTCGAGCGCCGGTTGCATGCGCTCGCGGTCGGAATCGGAGCCCACGAGGATCCCGATCTCAGGCACCGATGTCCTTTCGGAATTGCATGCCCGCGAAATCTATGTGCGCGACGCCCGCGTAGGCGGCGGAACGTGCGTCTGCGACCGAGGTGCCTGTACCGACGACGTTGAGGACGCGGCCGCCGTTCGTCACGACACGGCCATCCTGCAGCGCCGTTCCGGCGTGGAAGACGAGCACGCCCGTCGCCACGGCCTCCTCGATCCCGTGGATCGGCGAACCCGACTCGCCGCGCTCCGGATAGTCGCGCGAGGCGATGACGACGTTCACCGCCGCGATCTCGGACACCTCGATCTCGCCGCCCGCGCCGAGGAGCGCATCGAGCAGCCCGCTCTCGATCCGCGCGAGAATCGCCTGCGTCTCGGGATCGCCGAAGCGGCAGTTGAACTCGATGACTTGCGGGCCGCGCTCGGTGAGCATGAGCCCGGCGTAGAGGCAGCCGGTGAACGGCGTCCCGCGGCGCGCGAGCTCGCGCAGGACGGGACGGTGGATCGTCTCGAGGATCTCGTCGACGTCCGGCGCGTCGGCGACCGGGGTGAACGCGCCCATTCCGCCGGTGTTCGGGCCGGTGTTCCCGTCACCGATCGGCTTGTAGTCGCGTGCGCTAGGCAGCACGATCGCGTCCTCGTCGGCGACGATGGCGAACACCGACAGCTCCGGGCCCTCGAGCAACTCCTCGACGTGGAACGGCTGGCCGAGCGCCTGCGCCGCGCGCAGCGCCGTGCCGAGCGACGCCTGGTCCCGGCACACCCAGACGCCTTTGCCGGCGGCGAGCCCGTCGGCCTTGACAACGCACGGCGGCCGTGCGACCGCGAGCGTTCGCGCTGTGGGGACGCCGGCCGCCTCCATCACGTCCTTGGCGAACGTCTTCGAGCCCTCGATCTGCGCTGCCGCCTTGCTCGGGCCGAAGACGGGGATGCCGCGGCGGCGCAACGCGTCGGCGAGGCCGATGACGAGCGGCGCCTCAGGACCGACGACGACGAGGTCGACCTCCAGCTCGGCCGCGAGCGGGACGACCGACGCCGGATCCTCCGCGCGGACCGGATGGCAGCTCGCGAGCGCCGCGATGCCGGGATTCCCGGGCGCAGCGTGCAGCTCGACTCCGTCGCGGGCAAGCGCCCAAGCAAGCGCATGCTCGCGACCTCCCGAGCCGACCACGAGCACCTTCACCGCGCGATCGTAACCCGGGCTCATAGCATCTCCGTCATGGACGTTCCGCCGTACGCGGCGGCCGAGGTCAAGGTCGTGCGCCTGCCCGGCGGCGCGACCGAGCGCGACCGGGTCGCCGTCGAGGAGCCGCTGGAGATCCGCATCGGCGGGATGCCGGTCGCCGTCACGATGCGCACGCCGGGGCACGACGAGGAGCTTGCACTCGGCTTCTGCCTCTCCGAGGGTCTGCGGCCGGAGATCGCGCGCGTGCCGGACGACCTCGCCGCCAACACGATCGACGTCGATGCTGGAGGCTTCGACGCTGCGCGCCTGCAGCGCCGCTTCTACACCTCGTCATCGTGCGGCGTCTGCGGCAAGGGCGCGCTCGAAGCGGTCGCGGTCGAGGCAGCGTATGTCGACTCGCAGCTGTGCGTGCCGGTTGCGCTCATCGCGTCGCTTCCCGACCGGCTGCGCGAGGAGCAGGCGACGTTCGCGGCCACCGGCGGGCTGCACGCGACAGGTCTCTTCGCTGCCGACGGCACCTTGCTCTGCTCGCGTGAGGACGTCGGCCGGCACAACGCCTTCGACAAAGTCGTCGGCCGGGCGTTCCTCGACGGGCTGCTGCCGCTCGCTCAGCACGTGCTCTGCGTCAGCGGCCGGCTCTCGTTCGAGCTCGTGCAGAAGGCCGCGGTAGTCGGCTGCCCGATCCTCGTCGCGGTCGGTGCGCCGTCGAGCCTGGCGGTCGAGCTCGCCGGCGATCGCGGCGTGACGTTGTGCGGCTTCGTCCGCGGCGGCTCGGTCAACGTCTACACCGAGCCGTGGCGGATCCTCCCGTAACGGGAGTCCTGCTCGTCGGCGGGGGGAGCACGCGATTCGGCTCTCCGAAGGCGCTCGCGCGCATCAATGGCGAGACGCTCGCAGAGCGCGCGTGGCGGACGCTCGGGGAGGCGTGCGACGAGCGCATCGCGGTCGGAAAGGGCGACGAGGAGCTTCCGTTCCCGGTGCTCGCGGACGGAGTCGAAGAGCGCGCTGCGATTCACGGGCTCGTCGCAGGACTGCGCGCCGCGCGCACCGACGTCTGCGTCGTCCTCCCGGTGGACATGCCGCACATCACGGCCGACGCGCTGCGCGCACTCGCGGGCGCATGCCGCGACGCCGCCGTTCCGCAGACCGGCCCACTTCCCGGCGCGTATCGCAAGTCCGCGCTTGCGGCCCTCACCTCGGGAGAGCTCTCCATCCACCGCGCGATCGCCGGCCTCGACGTCGTCGTCGTCGATCTGGACGAGTCGCAGCTCGGAAACGTGAATACTCCGCAGGATCTGGACCTCTGACGAGGCATACGACAAGTTCATGGGCCGCTTTTCGACGCGGCTCGCGCCCGTGTTCGCGGACTTCGCCGGAGTCGAGCCCCGGATGCGCTCGCTCGACGTCGGCGCCGGAACAGGCGCGCTGACCGCAGAGCTCGTCCGTCGCGGCGGCGAGGTGGCCGCGGCGGAGCCTTCGGCTGCATTCGCGGTCGCGCTGCGTTCGCGGTTCCCCGGCCTGGACGTGCGTCAGACCGGCGCGGAGGAGCTGCCCTGGCCGGACGACTCGTTCGACGTCGCGCTCGCGCAACTCGTCATCGCGTTCATGAGCGACGCAGCGGCCGGCGTCCGCGAGATGCGGCGCGTCGCAGGAACTGTCGCCGTGTGCATGTGGGACCGCGAAGGGATGGAGATGCTCGCCGCGATCAACCGGACGCGCGACGCACTCGGCGTCTCGCGCGAGGACTCGCCCTATCGCTCACGCGTGGAGATCGAGCAACTCGTCGGAGACGGCGCAGAGTCGGAACTGCTCGCGGTCGATGCCGATTACGTCGACTTCGAGGACTTCTGGTCGGCGCTCACCGGTGGTGTCGGCCCGGCAGGCGCGTGGGCTGTGACGCTCGACGACGAGCAGCGCGCGGCCGCGCGCGCGGAGCTCTTCCGCCAGCTTGGCGAGCCCGACGGGCCGTTCACGCTCACCGGACGTGCATGGGCCGTGAAAGCTATGCGCGCGTAAGAACGCTCTCGCGCTCGGCGCCTGTGCCGACGAGCGTGACCGCGACGTCGAGCTCGCGCTCGACGAAATCGACGTAGGCGCGGGCGGTATCCGGCAGCTCCGCGACCGACGCGCAGCCGTCGAGGTCGTCGTCCCAGCCGGCGAGCGTCTCGTACACGGGCCGCGCGGCGTGGAAGTCGCTCTGGTGCGCGGGGAAGTGCTCGGTCTCGGTTCCGTCCGGCAGCCGGTACCGCACGCACACGGGAATCTCGGCGAAGTGTGAGAGCACGTCGAGCTTCGTCAGCGCCAGCCGGTCGATCCCGTTGACACGTACCGCGTACCGCAGCGCGACGAGGTCGAGCCAGCCGCAGCGGCGGCTGCGCCCGGTGACGGTGCCGTACTCGCCGCCGAGGTCGCGCACGCGGTCGTGCACAGGCCCTTCGATCTCTGACGGAAACGGGCCTTCGCCGACGCGCGTCACGTACGCCTTGGCGACGCCGATCACCGTGTCGATTCGCGTCGGGCCGATGCCGGTGCCGATCGCGGCGCCGGCTGCGGTCGGGTTGGAGGACGTGACAAACGGATACGTGCCGTGGTCGAGATCGAGCAGCGTTGCCTGCGCGCCCTCGAAGAGCACGTCGCGCCCGGCGCGCAGCGCCTCGTCGACAATCAGCGAGGTGTCGCCGATGTACGGCCGCAGCCGCTGGGCGTACTCCTCGTACCGGCTCGCCACCTCCTCGAGGTCGAACGGCTCGACCTCGTAGATCCGCTCGAGCCAGACGTTCTTCTCCGCAAGCGCTACCTCGATCTTCTGGCGCAGAATCTTCGGGTCGAGCACGTCCTGCACGCGGATGCCGATCCGTGACGCCTTGTCGGCGTACGCGGGGCCGACGCCGCGCTTCGTCGTCCCGATCTGCAGCTTGCCGAGCCGCCGCTCGCTCGCCTGGTCGATGGCGACGTGCCACGGCATGATCAGGTGCGCGTTCCCGGACACGTGCACCTCGTCGGTGGGATAGCCCAGCGCCTCGAAGCGGTCGAGCTCCTCGATCAGCACCTCGGGGTCGATGACGCACCCGTTGCCGATGACGCACGGCTTGCGGTTCAGGATGCCGGTCGGAATCTGCCTGATCTTGAACGTCTCGTCGCCGACGACGATCGTGTGCCCCGCGTTCGGACCGCCCTGATAGCGGCAGACGAGATCGGACTGCTGAGCGAGCAGGTCGACGATCTTGCCCTTGCCTTCGTCGCCCCACTGCGCTCCGACGACGACGGTCGCGGGCACGAACGGAAGTGTGCCCTACGTTGCGGCCGACCCGGCGATGAGTGTGTAGAGGCCCCAGACGGCGAGGCCCGAGGCGATGACCGCAGCTGCGATCGCCGGCAGGCTGCGGCGGAAGCGCGGGAACACGAGGAACACGAGCAGCTGGGAGACGAAGAGCGCGGCGAGCGACGGCTTCAGGAGGTCGTCGTAAAAGCGGTCGGGGAAGGCGATCGAGATCGCGTCCATCCCGATGAACGGGACGGCGATCCAGGCATACGACGTCCGCAGCGGGATGTCGTGCAGCCAGCGGAAGAGCCGCGCGAGCGCGAGGTACTCGGCGACGACGAGCGCCAGAGTTCCGCCTGCAGTGAGGATTCCGACCGTGACCGCGAGGCCGCGGCCGGAGTAGGCCTGGGCGATGGCCGCGCCCGGCACTGCCGTGTCGAGCAAGGAGTCGGGCACTCCACCCAGCGGGATGGAGGCAACGAGGAAGGCAGCGCCGACGATCGCCACGGCGGCGACGAGCGTGCGCCGCATCGTGCGGCTTCCGCCGCGGATCTCGCTCCCGAGGTAGAGCGGCAGGCTCGCGCAGACGAAGAGGAGCGCGGCGCCTCCGGTCGCGCGCCCGGTCGTATTCACGGCCGGATGCGAGGCGAAGTGGGCGCCGGCGTGTGAGAACTCTGCGCCGGCGACGACGAGGAGCACGACGAGCTGTGCGACCGCCAGCACACCGAGCGAGGCGAGCACAGCGCGGATCGGCAGGAAGACGAACGCGACGATCGCGGCGGGCAGCACGAGCTCGAGCGCGGCGCGGTAGGCGTGTACGCCGGGAAAGACGGGCGGGAGCAGGTCGTAGACGACGAACGTGATCGTGTACGGGAGGTAGAGGAAGTACGCGAGTGCCCAGATCCACGCATGGACGACCGCGGCGGGGCGGCCGGCAGCGGCTTCGACGAACGCGCTCAGCCCGCCGGGCGAGACGACGCGACGCGAGTAGACGACCCAGATGCCGAGCGGGACCGCGAAGACCGCGATGGCGAGCGCGACGACGAGTCCGGCGGAGCGGATGCCGTCACCGGCCGTTCCCGGCAGGAAGCTGAGGAGCGCGAGCGGTCCTCCAATGGAGGCAAGTGCGAACCCGAGAAGGAGGTGAGCCGGAAGGCCTGTTGAAGCACCTCCCGGCTCGGTGGGGCGCGCCCCCGCGATGGGTCAGCCCCAGCTGCTTCCGGCGGTGCTGCCGCCGGAAACCTTCAGTGACAAGCGCATCTGCATCCCTACGCCGTTCCCGGCGGACCGGTTTTCTAGGCCGCGGCGCTGTCGGCGGCCGCCGGGAGATCGGCGGCGCGGACGATGCTGACCTGATGGCCCCGGCGGCACAGGAAGACGGCTTCGTCCAGGTCGAGCTCGAGCCGGCCTGCGAACGTCGAGGCCGAGAACCCGACGGCGGTGTCGATACCGATGCAGACCTCGCAGACGGCGGTGAACGCGGTCGCGGTGCGCGCGAGGGTCAGCACCTGGATCGGGTCGCTCATCCCGCGGCGGCCAGGTCGGAGAACTTCGCGTACCGCTTGAGGAAGGAAAGCTTGACCGAGTCGGTCGGACCGTTGCGGTGCTTCGCGAGAATCACCTCCGCGAGCCCCTGCTGGTCTGACTCCTCGTTGTAGTACTCGTCGCGGTAGACGAAGGCGACGAGGTCGGCGTCCTGCTCGATCGAGCCGCTCTCGCGCAGGTCGGAGAGGATCGGGCGCTTGTCGGTGCGCTGCTCCACAGCGCGCGAGAGCTGTGAGAGGGCGACGATCGGAACATCGAGATCGCGGGCCAAGATCTTCAGGCTTCGCGACATCTCCGACACCTCCTGCACGCGCCCGTCGCTGTCGCGCCGGTGCGACGGGGTCAGGAGCTGGAGATAGTCGACGATGATCAGCCCGAGATTGGGATGGCGGGCCTTCAGCCGCCGCGCCTTCGAGCGGATCTCCATCATGTTGAGCAGACCGGTGTCGTCGACGTAGATCGGCGCCTTCGCGAGCTTGTCGCACGCAGCGGTGAGCCGCGGCCAGTCGTCCGGCGCGAGCTTGCCGTTGCGCAGGCGCTGCGACTCGACCTTCGCCTCGCTGCACATCAGCCGCTGCGTCACCTCGGCCTTCGACATCTCGAGCGTGAACAGGCCGACCGGGATGTTGTGGCGCACGCCCATGTTCGCGGCCATGCAGAGCGCGAGCGCCGACTTTCCCATCGACGGGCGCGCCGCGACGATGATGAGGTTGCCCGGCTGGAAGCCGGACGTGAGGCGGTCGAGGTCGCGGAAGCCCGACGGCGTGCCGGTGAGGTCGACGCCCGACTCGTACAGCTGGGTGATGCGTTCGAAGCTCTCCTTGAGCAGCTCCTCGATCTCCGACCACTCGCCCGTGACCCGCTGCTGCGAGAGGTCGTAGAGGATCTGCTCGGCCTGGTCGACGAGGTCGCCGGTCTCGCCCGGCCGCTCCCAGCCGAGCCGTGCGATCTCGCCGCCGGCGCGGATGAGCCCGCGCAGCGTCGCGGTCTCGTGGACGATGCGGGCATAGTGCGCCGCATTTGCGCTCGCGGGGACGAGCGCTGCGAGCTCGTGCAGGCGTACGCGCCCGCC
Organism: uncultured Actinomycetes bacterium; assembly: GCA_963744355.1. Lineage (GTDB taxonomy): Bacteria > Actinomycetota > Thermoleophilia > Gaiellales > Gaiellaceae > Palsa-739. The sequence continues at coordinate 419,854 of CAVUTE010000001.1, read as the reverse complement.
GACGGCCTCGAGCTCTCCGCGCTCCTCGAGCTCGTCGGTGAGGGTGATCGCGTCGACCGGCTCGCCCTTCGCGTACAGCGCGAGCGAGGCCCGGTAGACCTTCGCATGGGACTCGCGGTAGAAGTCGCCCGCATCGAGTATCTCGCTGACGGCCCCGATCGCGCCGGGGGAGATCATCATCGCGCCGAGGACCGACTCTTCCGCCTCCAAGTTTTGGGGCGGAACAGTCGGGGCGGCGCGGTCTGGTGCTGGTGCGAGGCCGGTCATGGTGCCTGTGCGCTTTGCGTTCGATTCCTTGAATGCCAACGCCGTTCGCAGAGTCGACGGCAAAAACGTGTTCGCGCTGCATTGGGCGTGAACGGCGGTCGGAATAGTTGAGGTGCCAATGACGACACAAGGGCGAGCGAAGCCATACGTCCCGATTCCAGCACGGAAACGGGCCTGTCGCCAGGTGGTGAAGGGTCCGTTGTAAACATGTCTTTTCTTGCCATTTGCAGGGGAATCGACCATGGTTGCACCAGGGTCGGACGGTGCGGCTGTGGACGGATTCGCCGCAGGGAGCGGGAACTTCACCCGCTATTCCACAGGGCTGTTGGCAAAAGCGGACGGTGTCAGACACCGTTTCCGGTGCCCGACCCCTCCGAGAGGCGTGTTCTTACAGTTCGTTTTCTTCGGCCGCGGCTTCGACGGTCTCGTCGAAGTCGTCGGAGGCGGACTCGGCCGCGACGTCCTCGGGGCCGGCGTCGATCTCCTCGGCGAGGAGCTCGTACTCCTCTGCCGGGCCGGACTCGGGCGGCGCCGCAGCCTGCTGCTCGGCGAGCTCCGCAGCGGCCATCGCCTCGAGCTCCTTGTCGGAGGGCAGCTCCCCACCCTCGGGGACGACGAGCGTCTTCACCTCGACGCGGACGTCCTGGAACACGTCGATCGGCACGTCGTAACGGCCGATGCGCTTGATGTTCTCCACGTCGATCTTGCGCCGGTCCACGCGGACCTTGCGCGTGCGCCAGATCTCGTCGGCGATGTTCGTCGGCGTCACCGAGCCGAACAGCGCTCCGGTGGGGCCGGCCTTCACCTCGAAGGTGAGCACGGTCTCGCGCAGCGTCTTCGCGATCGCCTCCGCCTGCTCGGCGGTCGACGCCTCGTGCCGCGCCCGCTGCCCTTCGCGCTTGCGCAGCTCCGCGACGCGAGCGTCGGTCGCCTCCTCCGCGAGCTTGCGCGGAAGCAGGAAGTTGCGCGCGTACCCGCGGGCGACCGAGACGACGTCGCCGCGCAGCCCGATCTTGTCGACGTCCTTCAGGAGGATCACGTTCATCAGCGATCCCTATCCCTGTCGCCTCTATCGCGGCGTCCGCCGCCGCGCTCGCGGTCGTCGGCACCCTCCGCGACGTACGGCAGGAGTGCCATCTCGCGTGCTCGCTTCACCGCCTGCGCGACCTGCACCTGATGGCGCCGGCACGCGCCGGTGATGCGCCGGCTGCGGATCTTGCCCTTCTCCGAGATGTAGCGGCGGAGCTGGTTGACGTTCTTGTAGTCGATCTCCGCGACCTTGTCCTTGCAGAAGTAACAGTTCCTGCGCTTGATCGCGGTTGCCGGCCCGCCGGGCCGCTTCCGCTGCTGCTGTTGTGTTCTCTCTCTCGCCACGTTGCTCCTAGAAGGGGATGTCGTCGTCGGCCGTCTGCGGGAAGTCGGCCGATTCCGCGGCCGCCCCGGCGGGGACGAACTGGTTGCCGCCGCCTGCGCTACGCGCCTCAGGATCATCGCCCTTGCTGCCGAGGAATTGGACGCTCTCGGCGATGATCTGCACTGCCTGGCGCTTCGACCCGTCCTGCGCATCCCACTCGCGCCAGTCGAGCCGGCCGTCGATGCCGACGGGGCGGCCCTTGCTCAGGTACTGCGCGCTCGACTCGGCCTGGTTGCCGAAGATCGACACGTCGAAGTAGTTGGGCTTGTCGACCCACTGGCCGGCCTCGTCGCGGCGCCGGCTGTTGACGGCGATGCGCAGAGCGCAGACCGCCGTGCCGCTGGGCGTGTGCTTGAGCTCGGGATCCTTCGTCAGGTTCCCCACCAGCACGACGCGATTGATGTTCGCCATGCTCTACTCCTCCTCGTCCGAACGTACGTTCGCTTCCGGGGCCTCAGCGTAATCGACGCTCGGGACGACGGCCGCGGGCTCAGGCGCCGGTGCGGGCGCTGCCGCGGGCGTTGCCGACGGCGGCGGTGTGTCCTCGCGGGGCGCGCGCGTGCTCGAGCCCTCGATGTGCCGGGTCGCCATGTGGCGCAGGACGGCGTCGTCGATCTTGAGCACGCGGACGATCTCGTCCAGCGTCGCCGCGTCGCTCTCGAAGACGACGAGGTGGTATACGCCCTCGCTCTTCTTGGCGATCTCGTAGGTCAGCCGGCGCCTGCCCCACGCGTCGTGGCTGCGCCACGTGCCGCCGGAGCCCTCGACGAGCGCGCGCAGGCGCGCGACGAGCTCCTCCTGATGGGCCTCGGCCTGCTCGGGGTCGAGCAGCAACAAAATTTCGTATGTCGTCACTGTCCCGATGTCTCCTTCCCACGGTCTTAGTCGGCCCCGACTGCCTGTGCCGCTCGGGACCGAACGACACGCTGACGGGGCAGGAAGCAGCGCCCAATGTAGCATCGGGCCGTGCGACGGCTGTTCACGTGGGTTGCCGGTGCCGCCGGCGGAGTTGCGGCGTATCGCGCAGCAACGCGCCGGAAGTCGGCGCCCGAGGCGGCTCCCATCGAGGTCGATCCGGTGCAGGAGCTCCGCGCAAAGCTCGCCGAGGCGCGGTCCGAGCCGGACTCCGTTGTCGCCGATCCTGCGGGCCCGGACGACCCCGACGCCCGCCGCCGGGACGTGCACGAGCAGGCTCGCGCCGCGCTGGACGCCATGCGCGACGAAACGTAAAGGCGGGTAGGCTCCCGCGCGGGGTGCCGAGGACGTGGCAGGGGAGCCGCAGCCTTTGCCTGCCTCGGTGCCCCTCTTCCTGTTACTGCGGTGGGCCGCTGGCGAGCGTGATCGTCGCCGTGTGCACTCCGCCGGAAGCATCGCTCCACGTGAGCGTGACCTTGTCGCCCGGATGGTGCACGAGCAGCGCTGACACGAGTTTGGCCGACGAGGCGATCGAGCGTCCGTCGACGGCGGTGAGCACGTCGCCGGCGACGACGCCGGCCCTCGCGACGGGGCCACCCGAGATAACGCCTCCGACGAGGACGCCGCTCGCGTCGAGCGCGCCCGCAGGCTGGGCCCGCACGCCGAGGAACGCCGTGCCGCCGACATGCACCTGCGACGAGCCGTGTCCTGCGACGATCTGTCTCGCGAGGGAGACGGCGCGGTTGATCGGGATCGCGTACGCGTCGTTGGATCCCCGGAACGAGAAGCTCGCGGACGCAGCGCTGTCCATCCCGACCACGCGGCGTGCGCTGTCGAGCAGGGGGCCGCCGGAGTCGCCCGGCTGGAGGGATGCGTCCGTCTCGAGGAGGTCGACGAGCTGCACTGCGCCGCCCTGGTCGTCGTTCACGGTGATCGTGCGTCCGAGCCCGGTGATCCGTCCCGTCGTCACAGTGAGCGATCCCGTCCCGCCTGCATTGCCGACGGCGGTGACCGCTTGCCCGCGGCGCAGCGTCGACGAGTTGCCGATCGACGCGGTCGGGAGCCCCGACGCATGCTGGAGCTGCAGGAGCGCGACGTCCGCGGTCACGTCATACCCGACCACGCGCGCCGCGTAGCTGCGCTTCGTCTGTGGGAGGACGACGTGGATCGTCGTCGCTCCCCGGATGACGTGGTTGTTCGTCAGCACTTCGCCGTTCGACGTCAGGACGATCCCGGTGCCGGCCGCCTCGCCGTTCTCGTAGGCGAGGTTCGTGTTCACGACGACGACGCCGGTCTGGACGGCTGCGCGCGACGTGTGCGCGAACGCGGCGTGCACGCCGACGACGAGCCCGGCGGCCGCGAGCAGGAGGGCGGATGCGCGTCTCATCTCTCCACCGGTATACCCACGATGGCTGAGAGTGCGCTAAGAGTGGAACGGAGCGGCGCCAGAGTCGAACTGACCTAGCGGTGGGTTACACCGCCGTACCGGTTTTGAAGACCAGCTGGGCCACCGGGCCCGGCCGCTCCGGCGCGAAACCTAGCTTTCCAGGTAGCCCGTGTCCCAGCCGCCCTCGTATGCGCCGCCGGGCTTGCTGCCGATCGAGAGCACGACCGTGTCCGGTTCCTGCGCCACAGCGACGCGCTCGGCGCCGGTGTCGCTGATGCAGATGCACGTCCCCGCGGGCGCATCGAGCTCGTCGCCGCCGACGGTGAATGTCGCGTGCCCGCTGAGCACGAGATAGAGCTCCTCGTGGCCGTTCTCGCTCTCGTTGTGTCGCTTGATCACCTCGTCGCCGGCGCCGCCGCGCCACGCGTTGATGCCGAAGGCGCTGATGCCGAAGTGGTGCCGGATCGGGGCCCAGTAGGGCCACTGCTCCGCCGCGATGTCGTCGATGTGGGTCGACTGCCAGCCGGTCACGGGGCGATCTTCGCTCACGGGAAGCGCGCAAGCAAGTCCGCCGGGGGGAGATCCGCCAGCGAGTCGAGCACGAGGTCGGCCTCCTCGAGGCCGAGGCTGCGCGTCACGTCGTTCGGGATGCCGACGCAGAAGATGCCCGCCGCCCGCGCGGCCCGGACGCCGTTCGGGGAGTCCTCGAAGGCGATCGCCTCCCCCGGCGGGACACCGATCAGGTCACACGCTTCGAGGTAGAGATCCGGTCTCGGCTTAGCGCGCGCGGCGTCGTGGTTCGCGGCGACGATCGCGTCCCATCCGACGGCGCGTTCGAGGCGCGCGAGGTGCATGTCGATCCAGCGGTTGCTCGAGCTGGAGACGATCGCCCGCTTCAGGCCGCGACGCTCCGCCTCGGCGAGGTAGTCGGAGATGCCGGGCCGGAGCTCCTCCGTCTCGAGCAGCGTGAGCTCGTGCGCGCGGCGCAACTCGTTCAGCTCCTCCCGTTCGAGCGGCGCGCCGACGAGCTCCTCCAGGTGCCGCATCGGCTCCCACGGAGCGCCGATCGTGCCGATGAGCGTCGCCCATTGATCCTCCGGCAGCTCGAAGCCGTGCTTCCGGTACAGCCACGCCCAGCCTTCGCGCGACGCCGACTCCGTGTCGACGATGAGGCCGTCGAAGTCGAAGAGGAAGGCGCGGATCGGCACGGCGATGCAGAGTACGCGCGTGGCGATCCTGGGCGTCGACGTGGGCGGGACGTTCACGGATGCGGTGCTTCTCGACGGCGGCCGCGTGCGTACGGCGAAGGTGCCGACCGCGGAACGCCAGGAGGAATCCGTGCTCGCCGCCGCGCGCGCGGTCGGCGCAAAGGACGTCGAGCGCTTCGCCCACGGGACGACGACGGCGACGAACGCACTCCTCGAACGGCGCGGGGGACGGACGGCGTTCGTCGGCAACGCGGGCTTCGAGCATCTCCTGCACCTGCGCCGGCAGACGCGCGCGCATCTCTACCGGCTGTGTGCGCAGCATCCCGAGCCGCTTGTCCCGCTCGAGCGCTGCCATGGCGTGCCCGGCCGGCTCGGTCCGGAGGGCGAGCTCGAGCCGCTCGGGGAGATCCCCGACGTCGGCGACGTGGACGCGGTTGCCGTCTGTCTCTTGTTCTCGTTTCGCGATGCGTCCCACGAGCGCGCTGTTGCCGACGAGCTGCGCCGGCGACATCCCGCTGTGCACGTCGTCGCCTCGCACGAGCTCGCGCCCGAGTTCCGCGAGTACGAGCGCGCGTCGACCGTGGCCGCGGATGCGTATCTCGCCTCCGTCGCGGCGCGCTATCTCTCGGCGCTCGCGGACGCTGCTGCAGCGGAAGGCCTGCCCGAGCCGCTCGTGATGCTCTCGTCCGGCGGCGTGGCCGAGCTCGCGGATGCGGCGGCGCATCCGGCGACGATTCTCGTCTCCGGTCCCGCAGCCGGTGTCGTCGGCGCCGGCCTCGTCGCGCGTCGCGCCGGTTTTCCGGATGCGATCGCGTTCGACATGGGCGGAACGTCGACCGACGTGTGCCTCTTGCCTGGCGGTTACGCGGCGCGCGTGGCGGAGCGGGACGTCGGCGGCCTGCCGATCCGGCTCCCTTCGGTGGACCTGCACACGGTGGGCGCGGGTGGAGGCTCGCTCGTGCGCATCGACGCCGGCGGCGCCGTCCGTGTCGGGCCGGAGAGCGCGGGCGCACGTCCCGGGCCCGCGTGTTACGGCGCGGGCGGCGGTGCGACAGTCACCGACGCGAACCTCCTCCTCGGTCGCCTTCCGACCGAGTTGCCCGGCGGTCTCGTCCTCGATCGCGATGCCGCCGCTGCCGCGCTCGCCGGCATCGATCCGGCCGCGGTCGTCGAAGTGGTGAACGCGGAGATGCTGCGCGCGCTTCGCGTCGTCTCCGTCGAGTGCGGCCACGACCCGCGCGACTTTGCGCTCGTCGCGTTCGGCGGCGCCGGCCCGCTGCATGCGTGCGCGCTCGCCGAGGAGCTCGGGATCGCGACCGTGCTCGTGCCCGAGGCGGCCGGCGTGCTGTCCGCGCTTGGTCTCGTCGCCGGCGACGAGCGCCGTGACCGCGTCGCCTCGCACGTTCGGCCGCTCGCCGAGGTGTCCGACCTTCCGCAGGAGGGCGAGGCGGACCTGCGCTACCGCGGCCAGTCGTTCGAGTTGACGGTGCCGTTGCAGCCCGACCTCGCGGGCGCGTTCCACCGCGCGCACGTCGATCGGTACGGGTACAGCGACGCGTCGCGGGAGATCGAGCTCGTCGCCGTGCGCACGGCAGACGTCCTCCCCGGCCCCGCGATCGACCTGCAGGGGCCCACGCGCCGAACGGTCTCGGGGCCGGAGGTCGTCGAGTTGCCCGGCGCGACGTGCTGGGTCCCCGACGGCTGGAGCGGCGAGACGAACTTCGACGGAACGCTGGTGCTGAGCCGGTGAACGTCGAGCTGCAGGTGATCGGGAGCTCGCTCCGCGCGGTCGCGGAGGAGATGGGCGCGGTCCTGATTCGCTCCGCGTTTTCCGCGAACATCAAGGAGCGGCGCGACTGCTCGACGGCGCTCTTCGACGAACGCGGGCGCATGGTGGTCCAGGCCGAGCACATCCCCGTCCACCTCGGCGCGATGCCGGACGCGGTCGCCGCCGTCATGGCGCTGCCCGGGGACTTCTGGATCCTCAACGACCCGTATACGGGCGGCACGCATCTGCCCGACCTCACGCTCGTGTCGCGCACGGCGCTCGGCTATGCGGTCTCGCGCGCACACCACGCCGACGTCGGCGGGATGGAGCCGGCCAGCCTGCCCGCCTTCTCGCGCGAGTTGTACCAGGAGGGCCTCATCATCCCTCCGACGCCGCTCACCGGCGAGGTGATCGACCTCTTCGTCGCCAACGCGCGCAACCCCGACGAGCGGCGCGGCGACCTGCGCGCGCAGATCGCGGCGCACCGGCTCGCGGAGGCGCGCATCGACGAGCTCTGCCGTCGTCGGGGGCGCGACCGCGTGGCGGCCGCGATGGACGAGCTGTACGCGTACTCGGAACGTATGGTGCGCGCGGCGATCACGCGCCTCCCGGACGGGACGCGCTCCGCGGAGGACGTCGTCGAGGCGGTCGACGGCGAGCTCGCGATCCGTGCGACGGTCGAGGTCGACGGCGAGGAGATCCGCATCGACTTCACCGGCACGAGTGCGCAGGACGCCTACAACCTCAACTGTCCGCTCGCGGTGACGAAGTCGGCCTGCTACTTCGTCGTCCGCTGCCTCACCGAGCCCGACCTGGCGGCATCCGGCGGCGCGTTCGCCCCTGTGACGGTGACCGCTCCTGAAGGATGTCTCGTCAACGCGCGCCGTCCAGCCGCCGTCGTCGCCGGCAACACCGAGACGTCGTCGCGCATCGTCGACGTCGTGTTCGCGGCGTTCGGCGACTACGCGCAGGGACAAGGGACGATGAACAACGTCGCGCTCGGGAACGACCGCTTTACCTACTACGAGACGATCGGCGGCGGCCAGGGCGCCTCCGCGGACGCGGACGGGCCGAGCGGCGTGCACGTCGCCATGTCGAACACGCTCATCACGCCGGTCGAGGCGCTCGAGCTCTCGTATCCGCTGCGCGTGGAGCGCTGGCAGCTGCGCGAAGGCTCCGGCGGCGCCGGCGCGCACCGCGGCGGAGACGGCGTCGTGCGCGAGCTTCGCGTGCTCGAGGACTGCCGGCTGTCCGTCCTCGCTGAGCGCCGTGCGCACGGGCCGCGCGGCGTCGGCGGCGGCGCCGACGGAGCGCCGGGGCGCACGCTCGTCAACGGCGAGGAGCAGCCGGCGAAGGTGACGCTGCCGCTGCAGGCAGGCGATCTCGTTCGGATCGAGACGCCCGGCGGCGGTGGGTTCGGTGCGCCGCTGTAACGTCGCAGTGTGCGTACACCGCTTTGCGTTCTCCTCGGGATCGACCGCCCGATCGTGCAGGCGCCTATCGGCCCGGTCGCGGTGCCCGCGCTCGCGGCAGCGGTCTCGAATGCGGGCGCACTCGGCATGCTCGCGCTCGCCTGGGCAACGGATCCCGCCAAGCTGGTGCGCGAGACGATTGCACTCACACCGCGTCCCTTTGGCGCGAACCTCGTGCTCGAGTGGGACCAGCACGAGCGCCTCGACGCTGCGCTCGACGCCGGGTTGCGGATCGTCTCCCTGACGTGGGGAGATCCCGCGCCGTACGTCGCCGCGGTGCACGACGCCGGGGGCATCGTGCTGCACACGGTCGGGAGTGCAGAGGAAGCAAAGGGAGCGGTCGCCGCGGGCGTCGATGTCGTGGTTGCGCAGGGCTGGGAGTCGGGCGGGCACGTCTGGGGCCGCGTCGCAACATTGCCGCTCGTCCCCGCGGTCGTCGACGCAGTCGCACCCGTCCCCGTCATCGCCGCCGGCGGGATCGGCGACGCGCGCGGCGTCGCGGCCGTGCTCGCGCTCGGTGCGCAGGCAGCGTGGCTCGGCACGCGGTTCCTGCTCGCGGCGGAGTGCCCCGCGCACGAGCGCTATCGGCAGCGCCTCGTGGAGGCCGTCGAGACCGACGCCGAGTGGTATGCCGACCTGTACGACGTCAGCTGGCCGGACGCGCCCCACCGCGCGCTCCGAAACGCGACCTCGGAGCGCTGGGAGGACGCGGGACGACCTCCTTCGGGCTCGCGGCCGGGCCAGGGCGAGCCCATCGCGGCGCGCCCCTCCGGTGAGCCGATCGTTCGCTACACGTCCGCGACTCCTGCGGACGGAATGACCGGAGATATCGACGCGCTCTCACTGTGGGCCGGGCAGAGCGTCGCATTCGCACGACGTGTGCAGCCGGCGGCGGAGATCGTCGCCGAGCTCGTTTCGCGGCTGTAGCCTCCGCCCATGGAGCGCGCCGTCACCGTCGCCTGCGTGCAGGCGGAGCCGGTCATCCTCGATCGCGAGCGCACACTCGACAAGCTCGAGGGGCTCGCCGCGGAGGCCGCCGGTAAGGGCGCGGAGCTCGTCGTCTTCCCGGAGACGTTCGTTCCCGTGTACCCATCGTCCCGCTGGGCGAAGGCGTTCGCCGGCTGGGAGAACGACGGTGCGAAGGAGACGTTCGCGCGCATCGCGCAGAACTCGATCGCGGTCGGCTCGCCGTCCGAGCAGCGGCTCGCCGCATGCGCGCGCGAGCTCGGGATCTGGCTCGTCACCGGCGTGAACGAAGTCGAGACGGAGCGACCCGGGACGATCTACAACGCGCTCCTCTACCACGCACCCGACGGCTCGCTCGCGCTCCATCACCGCAAGCTCGTCCCGACGAATCACGAGCGGCTCATTTGGGGACAGGGCGACGGCCGCGGGCTGAACGCGGTCGAGACCGGCTTCGGCCGCGTCGGCGGCCTCATCTGCTGGGAGAACTACATGCCGCTCGCACGCTTTGCGCTGTACGAGTCAGGCGTCGAGATCTACGTCGCGTCCACCGCCGACGACAGCGACGTCTGGCAGGCAACGCTCGTGCACATTGCGCGCGAGAGCCGCGCGTACGTCGTCTCGCCGTCCGCGTTCCAGCGCGCATCCTCGTATCCCGACGACTTCCCGCTCCGGGCGGAGCTGGACGGCGCCGGCGTGCTCGGCCGCGGCGGCAGCGCGATCCTCGCGCCCGACGGGTCGTACCTCGCCGGGCCGCTATACGACGAGGAAGGAATCCTGTACGCCGAGCTCGATCCAGGCCGGCTGCTCGCGGAACGGCAGCGCTTCGACCCGGTCGGCCACTACCACCGCCCGGACGTGCTCCGGCTCGGCGTCAGCCCGACCGCTCGCGCGGCCGATGTGACGCCGAGTACACGTCCTTCCGCCTGATCAGCCCGTCCTCGATCGGGAAGACGTCGACGCCGTCCCACTCGACGCCTCGCGCGCTCGCCGTCCATTCGCACACGGCGAAGTCGTCGCCGACGCGCAGGCTCACCGTCGAGAAGCGGAGGTCGGGGTTGTTTCGGAAGATCGCCGCAATGTGCTCGCGCACCGCGTCGGCGCCTTCGGCGCGCTCGTCGGCGGTGTGGTTGTGGAACACGACGTCGGGATGGTGCATGGACGAGATCGCGCCGACGTCCTGCGCGTTCCAGGCGTCGTTGTAGCGCTCGATCAGCTCTTGGACGTTCACCGGCGTCGCCGCAGAACCCTCTCATTTCCGACCCGCCGTGTCACGCCGTCGGCGTCGAATCGCTCCAGGAGCATCTGCGCCGTCTTGCGCCCGACCCCGAGGGTGTCGCGGAACTGCGCGAGCGTGATCCCGTCGACGAGGACGGCGCGCGCCTGCTCGTACGCGGTGGGCGAGATCGCGAAGCCGTCACCGACGCGGAAAAGGCGGCCCTCGTCCTCGAGGAAGCGTCCGAGCGCGGGATCGTCGACCTTCACCGGCTCGAGACCGAGTTCCGCCTCGAGCGCGGCGGCCGCGTCCGCACGCGCGCCGAGCGCCGCCGCGGCACCGGGGCGATAGAGCTTCGCGCCGCGCCGTTCGAGGCCGAGGTGCGGCTCGACGGCCTTCACCCAAGGGTCGGCCGGAATCGCAACGCCGGGGTCGAGTTGATCGGCGGCGTCGATCGCGCGATCGAGGTCCGCCCGGAACTCGTCGAGCCACTCCGGCGACCAGACCCATTCGCTGTCCACGCGCACAGGCGCGTACACGAGCGAGTCTCCGCGCTCGACCGCTTCCATCCGCTCGACGCTCGCATGCCGGGGTGGGTTCGGATCGAGGACGACTCCGCCGCCGACCGTCGTCCCTGCGCGCAGGACGACGCGGTCGCCGCGCGCGGCGACGATCGGAGTCGCGAGCCGCAACTGCGCGAAGCGGTCGCCCACGGGAGCGACGCGCGCGAGCACATCCGCCGTACCGTGATGCACGTGAACTCGGGCGGGAATCTCTGCGAGAGGCTCGAGGGCGATGTCGAGCCGGTAGCTCGGCCGGTACGCGCCTGCCGCGACGAGCGCATCGCCGCGACGCACGTCGCTCCGTTCGACCCCGGGGAGCGCGACCGCGACGCGCTGTCCCGCATCGGCCCGGTCGACCGGTCGGTCGTGCACCTGCACGCTGCGCACGCGGACGTCCCGGCCGCTCGGCTCGACGCGCAGCTCGTCGCCCTCGCCGATCGATCCCGACCACAGCGTCCCCGTCACCACGGTGCCGATCCCGCGCAGCGTGAACGACCGGTCGACGTACAGCCGCGTCGGCGCGTCTTCGCGGCCGCGCTCGGTCGCGATGGCGGCGAGAGCCGCGCGCAACTCGTCAAGGCCTTCGCCTGTGCGTCCGCTGACCGCGACGACCGCGGCGCCGGGAACGAGCTCCTCTGCCTCCGCGCGCGCGAGCTCGAGGGTGTCCTCGTCGGCGACGTCGGACTTCGTCAGCGCGACGACGCCCCGGTCGACGCCGAGCAACCGCAGGACGGCGAGGTGCTCGTGCGTTTGCGGCCGCGCGCCCTCGTTCGCGTCGATCACGAGCAGGAAGAGGTCGACGCCGGTCGCGCCCGCGACCATCGTGCGGACGAACCGCTCGTGGCCGGGAACGTCGACAACGGAGAGCTGTGTCCCGTCCGGCAGCTCGAGCGGCGCGTAGCCGAGGTCGATGGAGATGCCGCGCGCCTGCTCTTCGGGGAGGCGGTCGGTGTTCTTCCCCGTGAGGGCCTCGACGAGCGTCGTCTTGCCGTGGTCGATGTGACCGGCGGTTGCGACCGTCAGAGGCATCGGCGGACTGCAGTGACGACCTCGTCGAGCTCGTCGTCGGCGAGCGTGCGGCAGTCGAGCAAGAGCTTCCCGTCGCGGACGATGCCGATCACCGGCGGCTCGCCCACGCGCAGCGGCGCGGCCAGCGACTCGTCGAGCGCGCACGCGAAGCTCGGCAGCTCCGCGAGCGGGAGCGCGCCGCCGCCGACCCGGGCGACCGTTTCTTCGACCGTGCCGCCGGTCAGTTCCGCCAACTGCTCGGCGCGCGCACGGACCGCGCTCGCGTCCTCTCCGAGCATGCGCAGGACCGGGATGCGCGCCGGAGCTTCCAGGTGCAGCTGCAGCGTGCCCTCGAGCGCTGCGAGGCTCAGCTTGTCCACGCGCACTGCGCGTTGCAGCGGGTGACGTCGCAGCCGCTCGACGAGATCGGGCCGGCCGACGACGATGCCCGCCTGCGGGCCGCCGAGCAGCTTGTCGCCGGAGAAACAGACGAGATCGGCGCCGGCGGCCAGCGACTCGCGGGCGGACGGCTCCCCGGGCACGTCGCCGAGCGCGCCCGAGCCGAGATCATCGACGAGCGGAAGCTCATGCCGGTGCGCGACCGCGGCCACCTCGGCGAGTTTCGGCAGTTCGGTGAAGCCGACGACACGGAAGTTCGACTGGTGCACGCGCAGGACGAGCGCCGTCTCCGCGCCGATCGCGCGCTCGTAGTCGGCGGCGCGCGTCCGGTTCGTCGTCCCGACCTCGACGAGCCGAGCGCCGGAGCGCGCGAGCACGTCGGGGATGCGGAAGCCGTCGCCGATCTCGAGCAGCTCGCCGCGCGAGACCACGACCTCGCGGCCCTCCGCGAGTGCGGCGAGCGCGAGCAGCACGGCGGCGGCGTTGTTGTTGACCACGAGCGCCGACTCCGCGCCCGTGAGGCGGCGAAGCAGCGCGGCAACATGGTCCTGGCGCGATCCGCGTTCGCCTTCCTCCAGGTCGAGCTCGAGGTTGGAGTAGCCGCGGGCCGCATCCTGGACCCGCGCAAGCGCTTCGGGCGCGAGCGGCGCGCGGCCGAGGTTCGTGTGCACGATGACCCCCGTCGCGTTCAGGACGCGGCGCAGACTCGGCGTGCGGACGGCTGCGAGCTCGCGCGTCAACTCCATGGGGAGATCCCCTGGCTCACCTCCAGCCTTGATCTGTTCCCGCGCGCGCGCGAGGACGCGTCCGCGCCGCGTCGACCGCGAGCGGGTCGTCGACGTCCCGGACGAGCTCGTCCACCGACGGCAGATCGCGCAGCTCCATGCGGCAAACGTTACTGCGCGCTGCGCTGCTCGTATCGCTCGAGCACCATGCGGACGGCCTCGGCGGGCTCGTCGGTCAGCGTCAGCAGATCCAGATCGCCGGGCGAGACGGTTCCCTCCGGCAGCGCGCGGTCGCGAATCCACATGAGCAGCGGCGACCAGTACTCCGTCCCGAACAGGATGACCGGGAAGTCGAGCACCTTGCCGGTCTGGATGAGTGTCAGCGACTCGAACAGCTCGTCGGCGGTCCCGAACCCGCCGGGGAAGACGACGAAGCCCTCGGCCGCCTTCACGAACATCGTCTTGCGCGCATAGAAGTGGCTGAACGTCATGCCGACGTCGATGAAGGGATTCGATCCTTGCTCATGCGGCAGCTCGATGTTGAAGCCGATCGACAGGCCGTTACCTTCGCGGCAGCCGCGGTTCGCAGCCTCCATCACACCGGGGCCGCCGCCGGTCACGACCGCCCAGCCGGCTTCGCCGAAGAGCTTTGCGGTCGCCCGCGCCTCGTCGTACGCGAACGACCCTTCGTGCACGCGGGCCGAGCCGAAGATCGACACGGCCGGGCGGTCGATCTTGTCCACGACCTCGAAGCCCGCGAGGAACTCTGCGCCGATCCGCCGCGCGTGATCGACCTCCTCCTCGGGCGACCAGTGCGTCTGCAGCATCCGGCGGTCATCGGTACTCACAGGAACGCGCCGTTCGGCCGCGTCGCAAGCAGGCACAGCACGGTCGCCGCAGCCAGTCCGGCGTACAGCGCGAAGAGCTGCACGGCGCGGGCGCGATCCGGAGCGAACGCCTGCATCGGCACGCCGCCCTCGAAGCGGATGACCGGCATGCGCCACGCTTCGCGGATCGATCCGGCGACGTGGCCTCCGTCGAGGAAGCCGACCGGCAGCAGGTTGAAGGCGTTCAGGAGGAAGCCGATGTTCGCGAGCACCTGAAGCTGCGCCGAGCCGTGGACAGAGCTTGCGATCCACACGACTGCTGCGCCGATCGACCCCACGAACGGGCCGGCGAGCGAGATGAGCCCGCTGCGCAGCGGCGTGAGCGCCGCGCGCTGGATGGTCACGTACGCGCCGAAGAACGGGATGAACATCGGCCACGACACGTGCAGCCCCTGCCGGCGCGCCTCGATCACGTGGCCAAGCTCGTGCACGAGGATCAACACCGCGAGGCCGACGCCGAACGTCCAGCTGTGGAACCAGAACGAGTAGGCCGCGGCCGAGATGAAGAAGCCGAAGAACTTCGCGAAGACGAAGCCCCACTTCAGCGCGGTGCCGCCGATGACGACTACCCCGCCCGCGAGCCGTTCCAGCGTTCGTTTCACGATCCCTTCCCGATCCATTCCTCGCCGTCGGCGTAGAACTCCTTCTTCCACAGCGGGATCGTCTCCTTCAATGTGTCGATCGCCTCGCGGCACGCCTCGAGTGCGGCGGCGCGGTGCGGGGCGGAGACGGCGATGACGACGCTCGCCTCACCGATGTCTACGGCGCCGACGCGGTGGTGGATCGCCACCTCGCACAACCCGTGCTTCTCCTTCAGCTCGTCGCGCGAGCCCGCGGAGCATCGGTTCCGCCATCTCCTCGAAGGCCTCGTACTCGAGGCGCACGACCTCGCGACCGCGCGAGTGGCGCCGCACGGTGCCGACGAAGGTCGCGACCGCGCCCGCGTCGTCGCTCGCCGCCTCGGCGACGACCCGGCCGAGGTCGAGCGGCTCGGAGCTGAGCAGGAACGCGCCGCCGGAGACGGGCGGGATCACCGCCACCTCGTCGCCGTCGGCGAGCGCGGCGTCGCGCGCGACGTACGTGCGGTTCACCGCGTACAGGAGGCCGCCGGGCTCATCGCCCAGACCGAGGCGCGGCCAGACATCGGCGACGCGCTCGACGCCGTCGAGCTCGAGGCGTCCGGTGCCGGCGCGCTCACGCAGGCCGGCGAAGAGTCTGACGGTGACGCGCACGTCCTCGATCATGTATCACGACGTACCCTGAGTTGCGATGGGGATGTTCTTCCACTCGTCCCAGGCACCGCCCGACCGGCCCGCGGACCCGGCCGTCCGTCGCGCGAACCTGCGCCGCATCGGACCGCTCTTCAAGCCGTACTGGCGGCGCCTGTCCGGCCTGCTCGGGCTGATCGTCGTCAGCGCCGCGCTCGGGGTCGTCCCGGCGTTCCTCCTGCGCCGCGTCCTGAACGCGATCTACCACCACGACAACGCGGCGATCTCGTGGAACGCCGGCGGGATGATCGTGATCGCGATCGTCACGGGCGTCCTGGGTGTCATCCAGACGCTGGTCTCGAACCAGGTGGGCCAGCGCGTCATGCACGACCTGCGCGCGGCCGTCTTCCGCCACCTCCAGCGATTGTCGCTCGCGTTCTTCACGCGAACGAGGACCGGCGAGGTTCAGTCGCGGATCAACAACGACATCGGCGGCGTCCAGAACGTCGTCACGAACACCGCGACGAGCATCACGCAGAGCGTGACGACCGTCATCGCGACGATGGTCGGCATGCTGCTGCTGAGCTGGCAGCTCTCGCTCTTTGCGTTCGCTCTCATTCCGATCTTCGCCATTCTCACGCGGCGGGTCGGGAACGAGCGGCGGAGGATCGCGAAGTCGACGCAGGAGTCGCTCGCCGACATCTCCAGCCTCGTGCAGGAGTCGCTCTCGGTCAGCGGGATCCTCCTCGGGAAGACGATGGGCCGCTCGCGCGAGCTGGCCGACCGCTTCGAGTCGGAGTCGCTGAACCTCGCCGACCTCGAGGTGCGTCAGCGGATGGCGGGACGCTGGGTGATGGCGTCGATCCAGACGAGCTTCTCGATCATGCCCGCGGCGGTGTACTGGCTCGGGGGCCTCACGAGCGTCGTCGGCATCACGACGATCATCGCGTTCACGACGCTCCAGACGCGGCTGTTCTTCCCGGTCGGGTCGCTCCTTGGCGTCAGTCTCGACATCCAAACGTCGCTCGCGCTCTTCGACCGCATCTTCGAGTACCTCGACCAGCCGGTGGACATCGACGAGAAGCCGGATGCCGTGGTCGAGGGCATCGCCGGCGACGTCGTGTACGACAACGTCTCCTTCAGTTACGGCGGCAGTGCCTGGGCGCTCGAGGAGGTGTCGTTCGTCGTGCCCGCCGGGACGACGACAGCGATCGTCGGCGAAACTGGCTCGGGGAAGACGACGCTCGGCTATCTCGCGGCGCGCCTGTACGACGTCAGCGGCGGCCGCCTGACGATCGGCGGCGTCGACATCCGCGACCTCAGCTTCCAGGCGCTGTCGGATCTCGTCGGCGTCGTGTCGCAGGAGACGTATCTCTTCCATGCGAGCGTGCGCGAGAACCTCCGCTTCGCGAAACCGGACGCGACCGACGAGGAGGTCGAGGCCGCTGCCGAGGCGGCGCGCATCCATCACGTCATCGCTGCACTTCCGGACGGCTACGACACGATGGTGGGCGAGCGCGGCTACCGCTTCTCCGGCGGCGAGAAGCAGCGCATTGCCATCGCCCGCACCGTGCTGCGCAACCCGCCGATCCTCGTGCTCGACGAGGCGACGAGCTCACTCGACACGGAGACCGAGCGCCTCGTGCAGGAGGCGCTCGACAAGCTGTCGGAGGGGCGGACGACGATCGCGATCGCGCATCGCCTGTCGACGATTCGCGACGCCGACCAGATCGTCGTCCTCGACAAGGGCCGCGTCGTCGAGATCGGGCGGCACGACGACCTCGTGCGAGCGGGCGGGCGCTACGCGACGCTCGTGAACCGCGACGCGGAGCTCGAGCTCAGCGCCTGACGGTGTACGGCCAGTCGGTGTGACCGTAGAAGCCCGTCGTCGACGGGAGCTTCAACAGGCGACCGACGTTGCGGGCGTAGAGCCAGCCGCCGCGAACGAAGTAGACGACGCCGCGCGCGTACAGCGGGCTCTCGTCCGAGACGCCCGTCGGCGGCGACGTCAGGCGCTCGAGTTTCCCGTTCCAGTCGACGTGCCACAGCGACCAGTGCGGGGAGCGGAAACCTTCCGCCGAGGCGGTTGTGGATTGCACGACGACGCCGTCGCCGGCACACGTGAGCGAGCCGAATGCACGGTGCGGATCCCTGACGAGGACGAGCGTCCTCCATGTCGGCGGCGTCGACGTGACCAGCCATTTGTTCGTCGTCGTCTCGCGATCGAATCCGGCCGTCATGACGAGGCGGCCCCCGCACCAGCTGCGGTAGCTCGCGTAGACGAGTCCGGTCGCGATCGGGTGAGAGCGGCCTCCCGCGGCGGGGATCACGCGCAGCGGCAAGCCGTCCGCCGCGAGCGATGCAGAACCGAAGCGGTCGATCGCGTAAAAGACCCATTTCCCGTCTGGCGTCAGGCCGTCGAATGTGACCGAATCGCCCTTGCGAGCCTGGACGACGACCTTCCCGTGGAAAACGATGGTCCTCCCGTTGTCACGGGGCACAGTCGGCGGTCGTCCCGGCGAGGCGGGTGATGTCCTGCAGGTCCCGAGGTCCACTTGAACGTGGCGGACGACGACGGTCCCGAGGCCCGGATGCGGTGTGCAGTGGAACAACTCGTACGATTCTGCCGATGGCGGCGACCGACGATCGGGAAACCGAATCGGGCATTCCGGTGAAGCCGGTGTACACGGCCGCGGACGCGCCCGCCTCGCTCGAGCCGCCGGGCACCTATCCGTTCACGCGCGGGCCGTATCCCGACATGTACCGCGGCCGGCCGTGGACGATGCGACAGTACGCGGGCTTCGCGTCGGCGGAGGAGTCGAACGGGCGCTACCGGTACCTGCTCGCGCACGGGCAGACCGGCCTGTCGATCGCGTTCGACCTGCCGACGCAGCTCGGGTACGACTCCGACGACGGGCGCGCATTGGGTGAGGTCGGCCGGACGGGCGTTGCGATCGACTCCATCGCGGACATGGAGATCCTGCTCGGAGGCATCCCGCTCGGCGAGGTGTCGACGTCGATGACGATCAACGCGCCGGCGCCGCTCCTGCTGCTCCTGTACGAGCTCGTCGCCGAGGAGCAGGGCGTCGCTGCTGACGCGCTGCGCGGGACGGTGCAGAACGACATCCTCAAGGAGTACGTCGCGCGTGGGAACTACATCTTCCCACCGAAGCCGTCGATGCGGCTGACGACGGATCTGTTCGCCTACTGCGCGGAGCGAATTCCGCGCTGGAACACCATCTCGATCTCCGGGTACCACATCCGCGAAGCGGGATCGACGGCAGTGCAGGAGCTTGCGTTCACGCTCGCCAACGGCATCGCGTATTGCCGCGCAGCGGTCGACGCCGGGCTCTCGCCGGACGAGTTCGGCGAGCGGCTGTCGTTCTTCTTCAACGCGCACAACGATTTCTTCCAGGAGGTGGCGAAGTTCCGCGCCGCGCGCCGCCTCTGGGCGCGGATCATGAAGGAGCGCTTCGGCGCGACGAATCCGAAGGCGCAGGCGCTTCGCTTCCACGCGCAGACCGGCGGCTCGACGCTCACCGCGCAGCAGCCGGAGAACAACATCGTGCGCGTCGCCATCCAGGCGCTGTCGGCGGTCGCAGGCGGCGCGCAGTCACTGCACACGAACGCGTTCGACGAGGCCCTCGCCCTGCCGACCGAGCACTCGGCGCGGATCGCGCTGCGCACGCAGCAGATTCTCGCTTCCGAGGGCGGAACGCTCGACACGGCCGATCCGCTCGGCGGCTCGTACTACATCGAGGCGCTCACCTCTGAGCTGGAGGCGCGCGCCTGGGAGCTGATCGAGCGCGTCGACGAGCTCGGCGGCGCGGTGGACGCGATCGAGCAGGGCTTCGTCCAGTCGGAGATCGAGCAGGCCGCATTCGATTGGCAGCAGCAGGTCGAGCTCGGCGAGCGCGTGATCGTCGGCGTCAACCGCTACCAGGAGGACGAGCCCGAGCGCGTCGAGCTGCACCGCCTCGATCCGGAGTCGGAGCGGCGCCAGATCGAGCGGACCGTCCGAGTCCGAGCGGGGCGCAACGCCGACGAGGCTGCGCGCACGCTCGAGGCCGTGCGCAGCGCCGCACGCGGCGACGCGAACCTGCTCCCGGTCATGCGTGAGGCGCTGCGTGCGCGGTGCACGATCGGCGAGATCTGCGAGGCGTTGCGTGGAGAGTGGGGGATCTACGACGCGCTCCGCGCTCGCGCCTGATCCGTGCGCATCCTCCTCGTCTCGCAGATGTATCCCGGTCCGGACGCGCCGGACCTCGGGCCATTCGTCGCGCAGCTCGAGCGTGAGCTCGTCGCGCGCGGGAACGAGGTCGACCGGGCGGTGCTGGACACGCGCGCGGGCGGCAAGCTCCGCTACCTGACGCTTGCACGGCGGGCGCTTCGTGCGCGTCGTCCCGATGTCGTGTACGCGCACTTCCTCGTGCCGAGCGGGCTGATCGCTGCGGTCGCCGGCCGTGCGCCGCTCGTCGTCACCGCGCACGGCCGCGACGTGCGCAACGTGGACGCCATCCCGGGCATTGCCGCAGCGACGCGCTTCGTCGTCCGTCGCGCGTCCGCGGTCGTGTGCGTATCGGAGTATTTGCGCCGCGAGCTGGAGGCCAAGATTCCCGAGGCGCACGGCAAGACCGAGGTCGTCTCGAGCGGCGTCGAGCTCGATCGGTTCGCCGTCGAGCCGGAGCCGGGCGGCCCGCCGCGCTTCCTCTGCGCGGGCGCGCTGACGGAACGGAAGAACGTCGTACGTCTCGCCGACGCGTTCGCACTCGTCGGCGAGGGCACGCTGACGTTCGCCGGCGACGGGCCCCTGCGCGTGCAGCTCGAAGGTCGCGAGCGCGTGCACCTCCTCGGCCGCATTGGCCACGACGAGATGCCGGGGGTGCTTGCGGACAGCCACGTGCTCTGCCAGCCGAGCCTGCTCGAGCCGCTCGGTCAGGCGCTGCTCGAAGCGATGGCGTGCGGACGGTCGGTCGTCGGCACGCGGATCGGCGGTCCGCCGGAGTTCGTGCCGCCGGAGGCGGGCATCCTCGTCGACCCGCTCGACGTGGACGCGATCGCGGCCGCGATGCGCCGGGCGGCGGGCTTTCCCCGCCCGAACCTGGCCGCGCGCGAAGCCGCAGCCTCGCACGACGTCCGCCGCCAGGCGGAGCGCGTCGAGGCAATTCTCAGTCGGGCGGCGGCAGGTCGGCGAGCCTGATCTCGACGAGGGGACGGATCGTCTCCTCGAGGCCGGCCTCGCGGGCGAGCGCGAGTGCCTGCTCCCAGCTCTCGCGTGCCTTCTCCGGCTCGACTCCCTGCTTGAGCCGGTTGTCGCCGGTCAGGATCAGCTTCTGGATGCGGGCGTGCGCGTCCTCGCTCTTCACAAACGGACCGTAACAATCCAGAGTGTGGGCCATGGGGGTCCGCGTGCTCATCGCCGACGATCATCGCCTCTTCGCCGAGGCGCTCGAGGCGATCCTGTCGGGGGACGACCGCATCGAGCTCGTCGGCCTGGCCGGAGACGGCGAGGAGGCGGTGCGGCTCGCCGGGGAGCGGCGCCCCGACGTGATCCTCATGGACATCAGCATGCCGCTGTTGGACGGGATCGAGGCGGCGAAGGCGATCAAGGCCGCCGACGACGACGTGAGCATCCTCATGCTCACGGGCTCGAACGCGCGCACCGACGTCGACCGCGCGCGCCAGGCGGGCGCGGCCGGCTACGTGACGAAGGATCGGATTGCCGCTGAGCTCGTGGAAGCGATTCTGGAAGTGGCTGACCGCTAGCTACCCTGTCCGGGTGACCAGCTTCCTCGCCGTCACTCAGGTGCTGCTCGTCTTCGTGCTCGTCTCGCTCGTGCTCATGCACAGCGGGCGCGACGCGGGGATGGGCGGGCTCGGCTTCACGCCGGCCTCACAGGGCGGCACGCACATCGTCGAGCGGAACCTCACCCGCCTGACGATCGTGGTGGCCGTGCTGTTCTTCATCAACAGCGTGGCGCTGTTCCACTTCCTGAAGTAGGCCGGGCTACACTACGGCCGCCCTTGCGCTGGTGGCGGAATTGGTAGACGCGCTAGGTTGAGGGCCTAGTGGCCGAATAGGCCGTGGAGGTTCAAGTCCTCTCCAGCGCATGCGTTTTGGGCCGTCCTTCGGGGCGGCCCTTCTTGCAGGGTTGACGCCGTCCGGAGGAGTGCCTACCCTTCTGTCGAACACACGTTCGACCCGACCCCTCGCCAGGAGGCCTTGAAGTGGAGCTCACCGGACGCCAGCAGGAGATCTGGACCTTTCTCGTCGACTACGTCGACTTGCACGGCTATCCGCCGACCGTGCGCGAGATCGGCGAGGCCGTCGGGCTCGCCTCGCCGTCCACCGTGCACGCCCACCTGGCGAACCTCGAGCGGGCCGGGCTCCTCCGCCGCGACCCGACGAAGCCGCGCGCGCTCGAGCTCATGGGCCGCGAGATCCAGGCCGCGGCGACGCTGCCGAAGCTGCCGCTCCTGGGTCAGATCGCGGCCGGCTCGCCCCTCTTGGCCGAGGAGAACGTCGAGGACGCGATCGCCGTGCCCGAGACGCTGCGCGGAGACTTCCTCCTGCGCGTGAAGGGCGAGTCGATGATCGAGGCCGGCATCCTCGACGGCGACATCGTCGTCGTGCAGCGTGCGCAGGATGCGCGGAACGGCGAGATCGTCGTGGCGCTCGCCGGGGACGACGAGTCGGCCGACGAGGCGACGGTGAAGACGTTCTACCGCGAGCGCGGCCGCGTGCGGCTCCAACCGGAGAACAGCGCGCTCGAGCCGATCTACGCCGACTACGTGCAGATCCTGGGCAAGGTCGTGGGGGTGTTCCGCGAGCTATGAGCGTTGCCCCGCTGCACCGGACGCTGGAGCAGGAGCTCTTCGCGCTGCTGCGCGGAGCCTCGCTCGAGTGTCCTGTGTGCGGGGAGTTCGTCCTCCACGAGGGAGCGTCGATCCGCTGCCCCGAATGCGAGACGATCCTGCACGGACGCCTCGATTCCGCGGCTGCCCAGGTAGAATTCGGGACGCAGGCCGGGTGACCGCGGGCCCTTCGGGGCTCGAGGAAAGTCCGGACACCGAAGGGCAGGACGCTCCCTAGAGGGAGGCGGCGAAAGCCGACGGACAGTGGCACAGAAAACAGACCGCCGGCAGCGATTCTCCGGAGACGCTGACGGTAAGGGTGAAACGGTGGGGTAAGAGCTCACCAGCGGCCGTGGCGACACGACCGGCTCGCCAAACCCCGTCCGGTGCAAGGTGAACAGGCTCCGCTGAGGCGGCCCGCCGAGGAGCCGGGTAACCGCATAGATGGATGGTCACCCTCGACAAAATCCGGCTTACAGGCCTGCTACGGAAAACCCCCGCGAACGCGGGGGTTTTCTATATGACCTTTCGCTATTTGACGGCGAGGACGTCGATCGGGCGGATATCGGGATCGGCCGCGAGGAGGTCGGCGCCGACCTCCGCGAGTGCCTTCGGGATCTCGCCGTTGATGTGCGCCTGTCGCGCGTCTTCAGTTTCGAAGGTGTCGAAGATCCCGTAGCTCGTGTCGCTGAGCTTGAAGGCGTACCAGGTGACGGTGCCTTGCTCGGCGACGGCGAGGGCGCGACCGCTCTCGAGGAACGACGCGAGGTCACCGCCCTTGCCGGGCTTGGCCTCGAGCAGCGCGAGCAGTCCGAGTTTCACAGCCATGATCGTCCTCTCTGTTCTGGGGGTGGTTGCTCTTGTTCCCAACGTACGCCGAGGCGAATCGCTTTCCGCCTCTCGTCGCTACCCGACCGCGACGGTTGAACAGATGGAGATGAAGCCGATTGCGCGGAGTCCGCCGAGGCTCGAGTTGGCAGGCCCTTTTCCGGCGCTGGTGAGGAGCCCGGCCTTGACGTCCTTCGCCACTTGTGCGGCGGATGTGAGCTCGACTTGTTTGCCGTCTTTGATCGCTGCCGGTGTCCAGACGACGGGGTGGAGATCCCAGATCGGTGTGTAGTCCGCGGCGCCAGGAAAGGATTGGGTGACGTTCAGCGGGTCCTTGCCGGAGAGCACGGCGGACTGGAGGCCCTGGCGTCCGGAGCCGGTTAGCGACCCATTGATGATGGGAATGATCGCGGAGCGCGCCGAGGTCGCGGCGTCGGAGCCGAGGCCGGGGGCGCTGTTCAGGTTGGGTGCGTAGGTGCTGTCCTCGAGCGCGGAGACGAGAACGGCGGAGCCTTCAGTGCGGACGTAGAGCACTGGTGTTCCGTCGAACCAGCCGCGCAGGAGCTTCAGGGTGACGCGGTTGTGTGCGATGTCGAGGTTGGTGGCGGTATCGCTTCTGCCGCTGGCGTTCGCGATCTGCGGTGCGTCGAGCACGGTCTTGCCGTCGGTGGTCACGAACGGGCTGTAGTTCTTGTCGCCGATCGCGCCCGCGGCGACCTTGGTCGGCGGAAAGCCGGTCTTCGAAGGAACGACGACGCGGTTGGGTGCGAAGTTGACCGTGCCGGCGAACTTGAGCAGGCCGTCTTGGAGCGTCGCCTTCTGCACCGCTTTGGTGCCGAGAGCGTTGGCGAGCCTCGGTGCGTAATTGACGCCGCGCTTCGCTGCGTCGGCCTTGTTGGAGGAGTCGATGACGACGTACCAGGTGGTGCCGCCGCTTGCAGTCAGACCCTTGTGGAGTGGGAGGGTGATCGTCTCCGCCGTCGGGTTGAGGGAGATGGCGCTCGTAAGCGTCGCGTGGAAGGCGCCGCTTGGCTGTGCGCCCGGCGTTCGTGACCTGGGTCGCGGACAGAGCTGCCGCGACGGCGAGCAGGACAAAGGCGAGCGCCGAGCGGCGCCGAGCAAGCGTTTTCATGGGTTCTCCTTTGAGTGAGGGCATCGCCGCGAGCCGAGCTCAGGATTCGCCGCGGGCGGGGTAGTCGGAAGCCAGGACGTAGTCGACGCCGTTGAGGATGTCGTCGAGGTGCGGGCGCCCCCACGGCATCGAGGTGAGCGCCTCGTAGTAGACGCTGCCGTCGGGCTTGATCAGGAAGAGGCCGGGCTCGTTGAAGAGCTTCGGTTCGCCCGCGTGTCCGCGAGAGACGAAGAGACCCCAGGCCCGCATTGCTCGCTCGGGCAGGCCGTAGCCGATCGCGAGCCGGTCGAGGTGCCAGTCGCCCTTGCTGTCGCTCGCGAGCTCCTCCGTGTCGCCGCTGACGGCGATGACGAGGATGCCGCGCTGCTCGAGCTCGTCGATGCGCCGGTTGAGCTCGCTGAGCTGGGCCCGACACACGGGGCAGTGGTGCCCCCGGTAGAAGAGGACCAGTGTGAAACTTGTCGGTTGCTGAGCGGCGAGATCCCAGCTGCCGCCGCCGACGAGGTCGAAGACCAGCTCAGGTGCCTGCTCACCCGGTTTGACGCCGGCACGGCCTGCGGTGGTCTGGGTGCTGTTCACAAATTCGTCCTTTCACGGTCCGTCATTGAAGTTGAACTGTTTAGTCCATGTACAAGGCAAGACGTTACATGGACCGATTCGTCCAAAGTGATTACCATTCGATGAATGGCTGCGCCGAGAACGGTGAGAGGTCGCGCGACGCGCGAGCGGATCGTCAGCGCCGCGGCCGGCTTGGTCCACGAGCGCGGTGTCGCGCAGACGAGCCTCGACGACGTGATCGAACGCGCCGGGGTGAGCAAGAGCCAGCTCTACCTCTACTTCGACGACCGCTCGGCGCTGCTACGAGAGGTGGTGCCGTATAACCTCTCGCTCGTGCTCGCGGCGCAGGAGCCGCACTTGGTCGCGCTCGACAGCTGGCGGGCGATCCGCGCCTGGCTCGATGCACTCGTTGAGATGCAGGTAGCCGTGCAGGCGCGCGGCGGTTGCGCGGTCGGGTCGCTCGTCGGCCAGCTAGCGGAAACCGACGAGGCGGCCCGCGTCGCGCTCGCAGACTCATTCGCGCGCTGGCAGGAGCCGTTGCGCGAGGGACTGCACTCGATGCAGGCGCGTAGGAGGCTCGCACGAAGCGCCGACCCGGACGAGCTCGCAACCGCCACCATGGCCTCGATCCAGGGAGGCCTGCTGCTGACCCAGGTCAGACGCGACCCGGGCCAGCTCGCAATCGCACTGGACGCGGCCTACACCAACCTGCGCGCTTACGCCGTGAGCGCCCGCCGTTAGATGTTTACATGGAGGACGAACACTTGACTGCGCTGCCGATGCCACTGCGCTGGCTCGTGCAGCCGGAGCGGTGGAACGCGGAGGGGTCGAGCCTCGAACTGGCCGCCGGCGCGCGCACGGACTGGTTCGTCGATCCGTCCGGAAAACGCGAGCCGACGCTCAATGGCCCGGCCTTCGTCGGCGATGCGGCGGGCGACTACATCCTCAGCGCACGGGTCGGCGTTCACTTCGGATCGATGTTCGACGCCGGCGCACTCATGCTCTACGCCTCCGATCAGCTTTGGGCGAAGCTCTGCTTCGAGTTCTCGCCCGACGGGGAACCGATGGTCGTCTCGGTCGTGACGCGCGGCGCCTCGGACGACGCGAACGGCTTCGTCGTCGACGGGGACGCGGTGTGGCTCCGCATCGCGCGCATGGGGCCGGCGTTCGCGTTCCACGCGTCGACGGACGGCCGCGAGTGGAAGCTCGTCCGCCACTTCACGCTGGGCGACGACGTGGAGCACGCGGTCGGCTTCGAGGCGCAGTCACCCACAGGCGAGGGCTGCGACGTGACGTTCGACGACATCCGCTTCGAGGCGCGCACGCTCGGCGAGCTTCGCGACGGCTCCTAACGTTCGAGTAGCAGCGGGCGCGCAGCCCAGTGCGGCAACCACCAGTTGGCACGGCCGAGAACCTGCATGAGTGACGGCACGAGCAGAAGGCGGACCACCGTCGCGTCGATGAAGACGGCCGCTGCGAGGCCGAACCCGAATTGCTGCAGGTCGCCGATCCGACCGGAGACGAAGCCCGAGAACGCCGCGATCATGATCACGGCCGCCGCGCTCACCACCGGGCCGGTGCGGCTGAGGCCGGACCCGATCGCCCGCTCGGTTCCGAGCCCGCTGTCCCACGCTTCGCGAATCCGGCTCACGAGGAAGACCTCGTAGTCCATCGAGAGGCCGAAGAGGATCGCGAAGAGGAAGATCGGGATCCACCCTTCGATCTGCGGGCCGGTATAGAGGCCGAGGACTGCATGACCGAGTCCCCACTGGAAGACCGCAACGAGTACGCCGTAGCTCGCCCCGACCGAGAGCACGTTGAGGACGATCGCCTTCAGCGGGAGGAGCAGCGAGCGGAACGCACGCACGAGGAGCAGGTAGGTGAGGACGAGCACGCCGGCGACGAGCCACGGGAAGATCGAGTACGCCCTCGTGAGGAAGTCGCTCCCCTGTGCCGGGCCGCCGCCGACGAGCGCGGTCGTTCCGGTCGGAAAGCGCGCGCCCGGAACGAGCGCTGAGCGAAGTCGTTGGACGAAACTCCGCGCCTGCGGCGTCCCGTACGCATGACGGCCGACGACGAGGAGCTCGCGGTACCGGCCCCGGCCGGCGACGGGTGTGTGTGGTTCGATGCCCGCGACTTCGGGATCGTGACGGAGCTCCGCGCCGAGCCTCGCGGTCGCTGCGAGCACTGCGGGACGGGAGGCGCCCGCGACGGCGCCGCCGTCGACGAGGATCTGCGTCGGGTACAGCGCTCCGGGGCCGCCCTCGGCCGCGAGCACGCGGAAGCCCTGGACAGAATCGGGGAAGCGCGGGATCGACGCGAG
Organism: uncultured Actinomycetes bacterium; assembly: GCA_963744355.1. Lineage (GTDB taxonomy): Bacteria > Actinomycetota > Thermoleophilia > Gaiellales > Gaiellaceae > Palsa-739. The sequence goes on along the minus strand of CAVUTE010000001.1, from coordinate 392,758 downwards.
CGTCCCCGGCGTGAGACGCAGCCAGAACGCGGGCGCGGCGGCCGCCAGAAGCAGCGCGCTCGCGACCGCGAGGGTGACCGCCGGCCGCGCGAGGACGATTCTTCCGAGCGAAGGTCGTGGGAGACGCGGCAGCGGCAGCGGGTGTCGCGCCGCGCCGCGCCGGCCGTACGTCGCGAGCAGCGCGGGCAGCAGCGTGAGCGTGGCCGCCATAGAGCTCAACGGGATGAGGAGGCCGCCGAGGCCGAGCGAGCGGACGAACGGAATCGGTATGACGAGGAGGAGAGCGAGCCCGAGCGCGACGCTCGTTCCGGAGAACAGCACCGTTCGTCCGGCCGTGAGCATCGTTTCGACGACTGCAGCGCTCGTGTCCTTCGTGCGGCGCAGTTCCTCTCGGAAGCGGAAGACGATCAGCAGCGAGTAGTCGACGCCGAGTCCGATCCCGATCAGCTCGATCAAGTTGGTCACGTACGACGCGACCGTGATGCGCTGTGCGATCAGGTAGGCGATCCCGAGCGACACTTCGATCGTCGCGCCGGCGAAGAAGAGCGGGAGTGAGACGATCCACGACGCGCCCAATACGACGAGGAGAACGAGGAGCGCGACGGGAAGGGCGAGCTGGTACTCGCCGTGATGAAGATCGGTCGCAAGGATGGGATCGAGGTCGTGCTGAAGCGGCGGAGCGCCGGTCACGTACGCGCGCACGCCGGGCAGCCCCTCGAGCCGGAGGCGAACCGCGACCGTGTAGCGCTTCGCAACCGCGAGCGGCAGGCGCGTGGTGATCGATGCGACCGCGACGTTGCGGCCGATGGGCTCGAGCGGCGCAGCGGCTCCCGTCGGCACCGACGCGGCGGCTCGTCGGAGCGCTGCGGGCAACTGGATCGCCGCGCGGCGTCCGTGCGTACGCACGACGACGAGGAAGTTGCCGTCTGTGCGATCGTGGAACTGCGTCGCGAGTATCTGCGCGACGTGGTCGGACTCGGTTCCGGGGACGGTGAACGTGTTGGAGACGAGCCCGGCGATTCGTCCACCGCCGAGGGCTCCGGCCACGGCGGCGATCGTCCAGGCGAGCACGACCAAGCGCCGGTGCCGCACCATCGTGCGGTACCAGCGCTCGAGTGGGCGGCTTCTCGTCACGAGTGCGTACGTGGCCGAAGCCACGCACGCACAACCAAGGCGACGAATGCTCCGAGGAGCGCCGTCGCCAGGACGTCGAACACGATCGCGAGGACGACCGCCAGCCGGTAGCCGGACTCCATGAATCCGAACAGCGGCGTGTACTCGCTCACGAGCAGGCTCACGAGCGAGCCGAATGCGATCCCGATGCCGCCGAGAGCGGCGAACACGAGGACCATGTCGCCGATGCCGGCGCCGAGCCTGCGAACCGGTGCGACGAGCGTGGCCGCCACGAATCCCGCTCCGATGAAGCTGAGCAGGAAGAGCGTGCCGATCACCGGCACGAACGAGAAGTACGCGTCGTAGTACTGCTGAGCGTGTACCGCGCCCACCCCGACGATTGCTGCTGCGCCTGCGTATCGCAGCACGGTTTCCGCCGGCCGGGCGACACGTGCGCGCGCCTGCGGCTTCAGCAGATGGAGAAGAGGGGCTGCCCCGTGTGCGCTAGCCATGGTGGATCTCCTTTCCTGCGGCCGACAGCACCCACCAGGGAGCGCCGAACTGGTTGAGGCCCTGGCCGGTCGTCTGACCGGGCTTCCGGTCGCTGACGAAGTAGTAGAGGGGGTGGCCGCCGTAGGTCACCTCGATCTTGCCGTCCTTCCGCTTCGTCGTCCCCAGGAGCGCCGCCTTGACGCCGGGGCCCGCGTGCGGCTTCCCCTTCGTCAATAGCGGCGGCCACAGAGCTGCGCACGCGCCGTAGCACGTGCTCTTTCCTGCCTTGTCGGGCGGGAAGTCGTAGAGCGTGATCCCGCGACTGTCGACGAGGATGGAACCGAGCTTCGACTTCGCGATCTTCAGGGTCGCGCCGCCGGTGGACGACGTCGCGGCCGGAGCGGCGACAGCCGCAACGATCGCGAGCAGGCCGAACGACTTGATCCATTTGGTCATGGATGCCTCCCTTTGAGTGAGAGCCGGCGCGGCAATCGCGCCGAGCGTCCTTCGTGTTGTACTACGGCATGTCTGTAGTAACGGTTTTTACAGACCATTGGGAAAGGTGATCCAGTCCGGCTGCACGAGCGGGCGGCCGACGTCGAGCTGCACCTGTACGTGGGCGAAGAGGGGAATCGTGCGCGGGTTGCCGAGGTAGGGGCGACCATCGACGAAGGCGGTCACGTGACCGGTGGCGGTCGCGACTCGGTCGGCGCTCAGCGGCTCGCCCCAGACGTCGAAGAAGTTCCCGAGCGTGAAGCCTCTCTGGATCGGCGACTCCATGTGGACGATGCCGTCCGCCGCGTGCGTATGCAGCCACGAGAAGCACGCCCCCGACGCGACGAACGGCCCCTGCGGCGTGTCAATCGAATGCGGGGCGGAGATTCCGACTCCGCGCGGGATCTGACGGGCCGCACCGTCGACGAAGACGGTCAGATGGGCATGAATGTGGAATGCGAGCTGCTCAAGCGGCGCACAGCTGATCCCGTCGACGGTCTGGCCCGGCGCCGGCCCCGCTGCGGGAGCCAGCAGCGGCGCGTTCGGGACAGGCACGTTTTCCGATCCGGGCGGCCCGGGGCTTCCGTGCGAAGCGAGCGGGCCGAGCGCCGCGAGCGATCCGAGCGGCAGGTGTGCCGCCGACCCGTGACGGGGAAGCGCGAAGGCGAGCGTCGAGCCCAGGGCCGCGACGGTGAGGGCGACCTGCCATAGCCGTCGGCGACTGAACTTCGCTCCGGCTCCTTTCGAGCCAACAGGCGGCGGAGTCCGCTGCCGTTCGAGCTGTCGTGCGCGCCTGTTCGTCTTCTGACTCACGTGACCTACTATATACTAGTAGTAATGCTACGAACTCGCATAGCTTCGATGGTGGCGATCGGATACTTCCTCGTCCCGACGGCCGCCATTCCGGCCCTCGGAGCGGGGACGCGTCCGAGCCTCACTGAGCTGGAAGGCGAGCTCATCTGCCCGACCTGCCATACGACGCTCGCTCCGACGCACAAGGGCTTCGATCTGCTTGCGTGGTGGCTCCCCTTCGTCGGCGTCTCGATCGGAGGGACGTACGTGACCTTCACGATCTGGCGCTGGCGGAACGAGCCGGTGATAGACGAAGACGACGAGGGAGAGGATGCGTTCTCACTTGAGGAAACCCTCGTATCGACGCACGGTGAGCTGTGACTCCATCTGGCGGATGGTGTCGAGCGCAACGCCGACGACGATGAGGACCGATGTCCCGCCGAGCGCGCGCGAGGACGCCTGTGAGAAGCCGAAGTAGTGGATCAGGACGCACGGCGCAACGGCGACGAGCGCGAGGAAGAGCGCGCCCGCCAGCGTCAGCCTCGACAAGACACGGTCGAGGTACCTGGCTGTCGGAGGGCCGGGTCGGATCCCCGGCACGTATCCGCCGTACTTGCGCAGATTGTCGGACTGGTCAACGGGGTTGAAGACAACGGCCGTGTAGTAGAACGTGAACGCGGCGATGAGGGCAGCCTCGCCGACGAGGTAGGGCCACGTTCCGGGTTGGATGTACTGGTTGACGAAGGTCGACGTCGAGGGCAGGAAGCCGGCGATCGTCGGCGGGAACGCCAGCAACGCCGCCGCGAAGATCACGGGCACGACGCCGGCCATGTTCACGCGCAGTGGCATGTACGTCGAACCGCCGGCGACGGGCGTGTGTCGTGCGTATTGCACCGGGATCTTCCGCAGGCCTTCCTGGACGAAGACAACGGCGACGAGGATGAGGAGGGCGGCGATCGGGAAGAAGAGGCGCGCGCTCGTCCCGGTGTTGAGCCAGCCACGAATGCCGGTCGGCGCGCTGACGAGGATCGACGCGACGATGAGGATGGAGATGCCGTTGCCGACGCCGCGCTTCGTGATCTGTTCGCCGAGCCACATCAGTAACGCCATTCCCGCGGTCAGCGTCAGGACGACGAGGACGAACTGGCCGGCGTCCAGGTGAACTGCGCCTCCGTGTGCGAAGAGAAACGTGTACCCCGTCGCCTGCACGGCTGCGAAGCCGATCGCCGCGTAGCGCGTGTACTGATTGATGCGCGCGTATCCGGCTTCGCCCTCCTTCTGCAGCTGCTCGAGCGCCGGGACGGCCGTCGTCAGCACCTGCATGACGATCGACGCCGTGACGTACGGGACGATCCCGAGCGCGAAGAGCGACAGCCGTGAGAGCGCCGATCCCGAGAGGAGGTTCAGGAGTCCGAGGATCGAGCTCCCGTTCGTCGAGAGGAATCTCTGCGCCGCATTCGGGTCGATCCCCGGCGTCGGCAGCCACGAGCCGAGCCGGTATACGCCGAGGATGAGCGCGGTGATCGCCAGTCTCCGTCGGAGATCGGGAACGCGCATCGCGTTGAAGAGCCAGCCGAACACGTCAGGTGATTCCCGCCGGCGCCGCACCGCTCCCGACGAGGAGGGGAGCTGAGAAGCGGCGCTTGGCGCCGACGGGTCCGCACTGCCCGTTTCCGGCTCCGTGCTCGGAGGGGACGAGAGAGCCGGTGTGGGAGGCGGAAAGGGAGCTCACTGCCGTAGTGTACTACTAATATGTAGTACAACGGCGGGAGAGGTTCGGTTTTACCGAGAGGCGAACTTGCGCCGGACAGCAACGCAGGCAGCGACGGCAGCGGCGGTCTCGCCGAAACCGATGAGTCGGGCGTGCAGGCGATGCGCGAGCAGGTTCACGGTCATCGTGTGGAGCTGCGTGCTCTCGCCGAGCCCGAGGTGGGGTGAGCAGACGAGGACGAAGGCGACCGTCCCGATCGCGGCGACCCCGGCCAGGAGACTCGAGCGCCGAAAAACGGGAGGGAGAGCAGTGCTCTCGTCGAACAGCCGGTCGATGCGCGGCGCCGCGAAGTCCGCGAGTGCGACAGCGGCGAGGGGATGCGGCGCCTCGATTACTTCCGAGAGCGCTCCGGCGAGGGCCGAACGGCTCGTCATCTTGATCGCGGCCCGGTCGGCGGCGAGCTCGCTCAGGAGGATGAACCGGTCGAGCAGGTCTCCCAGCGCCGGCAGCCAGAAGAACGCCTGCGTCGCGACGTGCGCCAGAGCGACCTTCAGAGGCCCGCGGGCGCGCGCGTGCTCGACCTCGTGCATGAGCGCAGCTCGCAACTCCTCCTCGTCCAGGCGCGCGAGGAGGCCGCGGGTCACGATCACTCGTGGGCGAATGATCCCGACGCAGAACGCATTCGCTGTGCGGGACCGGACGACGTCGACCTGAATGGCACCCGTGGACGTCGGGACCGAAACGAGCGCCTCGCGCGGCAGCCGATCGAGCAGGTGCTGCTCTCGCCAGATTCGCGCCAGGGCTCGCACGACTGCGATCACGGAGCTGAGGGCAAGGACGCTCGTCAGAACCAGCGCAGGCGGGAGGTGCCGAACCTCGGAGGCGAAGAGGAAGCACGCCGTAAGGAGTCCGATCCCGACCTCGGCGAGCCCGAGGACGCCGTGAGCGCCGATCTCGACGAGGACGGCGGCGAGAATCCCGGCGGCGGCGGCCGCCGCAAGGAGGAGGGCGGCGAGCAGCGTGTCCGGCCGCTCGCTCATTGCTTTCCGCGCGCCTTGCGGAGCTTCTCGCGGCGAGCCGGGTCGAGCTCGCTCAGCCGCTCGTCGAGCCGCGCGACTGCGACGTCGCCGTAATCGCCGAGGAGCCGGTCGATCAGCTCGTCGGACCAGGACGCCATGAGCTCCTCGCGATCCATCGTCGGCCAGTACCGGAATCCGCGGCCTTCCGGTTTGCGCTTCAGGAGCTTCCGGGCCTTGAGCCGCTGGACGAACGTGAGGACGGTCGTGTAGGCGAGCTCGTCCTCGCCCTTGCGGGCGCGACCCTTGTTGATCTCCTCGTGCAGCTCCGGGACCGTCGCGCCGTCGGGGAGACGCCAGAAGACGTTCATGATGTCCGCCTGCGCCTGGCCGAGCTCGCGGGCGACCGGGTCGCGGCGCGTGCGCTGCCGGCGGCTTCTGCGATCGCTGGGGACCATTACCGGAGTGTAGTAGCCAGCACCACCTCGTTGACGAGGACACCGATGCGCTCGATCTCCACCTCGACGGTGTCGCCGTCTTGGAGGTAGCGGCCGTCCGGCCGGCCGAACGCGACGCCGGGCGGTGTGCCGGTCGCGATCATGTCGCCGCGCTCGAGCGTGATCGTCTCGGTGATGTACGCGATGAGCTCGGCGACGCCGAAAATCATGTCCGCCGTCGATGCGTCCTGCAGCTTCTCGCCGTTCACGCGACACTGGATCCTCAGCGACTGCGGATCGCCGACCTCGTCGCGCGGCACGACGTGCGGACCGATGGGGCAGAACGTGTCGATCGACTTCGCCCGCGTCCATTGCCCGTCCGCGAACTGCAGCGCGCGCGCCGAGACGTCGTTGAGGCACGTGTAGCCCTCGACTGCTTCGAGCGCGTTCTCGACCGAAACGTGCTTCACGCGTGAGCCGATGACCGCCGCGAGCTCCGCCTCGTAGTCGACCTGCTCGACCCCGGCCGGGATCACGATCGGCTCTCCCGACGCGATCACGGCGCTCTGCCACTTCGCGAAGAGCAACGGCCGCTCCGGCAGCGCGAGATCGACCTCGCGCGCATGGTCGACGTAGTTGAGGCCGACACAGACGATCTTCATGCGTGCTCCAGCACGACGTGCACCTCGCCAGGCCCGTGCACGCCGACGACGAGTCGCTGTTCGATGTCGGCGCTGCGGCTGGGACCGGTGACGATGGCGAGCGCGCTCGGTAGGCGGCCGCCGAGGGCGGCGAAGAGCGCGGCGAGATCGGGCACGAGTGCATCCTCGCGCAAGAGAGACATGTGTACCTCCGGGAGCAGATGACGGGAACGGGGCTCTTCCGGCGACGAGGCGAGGACGACGCTTCCGGTCGAGACGATGCCGTACACGGCGCGAGAGACCTCGGCGCCGTAGATGACCGGCGCCGTACCGCGGTGCACGGCGAACCCGGCAGCAGCAGCGTTCCGGACGAACGTCTCGACGAGCTCGGTCATCGGCCGTCCCGGTATCGGCGCCGGGCGAGCGGCGGCAGCGCGCGTCCCTTCGCCCATGTGCGGCCCGGCCCGGCGAGCCCGCCGAAGCGTTGGAACATCCGGGCGAGGCGCGTTGAGAGCCGGTAGAGCGGTGGACTCGACCACAGGAACGACCATGTCGTGAAGGCGAATCGTTCCCTGCGAGAAACGAGTCCCTCACCGACTAGGTCGCGCCGAAGATCGAGAAGCAGTTCGTGTAGCGGGATCTTCACCGGGCACGCGGCGGTGCACGCGCCGCACAATGACGACGCGTGCGGGAGACCGGGCTCGCGCTCGAGCCCGTGCAGGAGAGGAAGAAGCACGGCGCCCATCGGCCCCGAGTACACAGGCCCGTACGCGCCGCCGCCGGACTTCCGGTAAATGGGACAGACGTTGAGGCACGCACCGCAGCGGATGCACGCGAGCATCTCCTTGTAGCGGCCGTGGCGCAGGCCGGTGCGCCCGTTGTCGACGATCACGACGTGCATCTCCTTCGGGCCATCTTCCTCGCCCATACGGCGCGGCCCGGTGAGCAGGCGCGTGTACGTCGTCAGCGTCTGCCCCGTGCCGCTGCGTGCAAGCAGCTGGAGCAAGACCGAGAGGTCGTCGAGCGTCGGCACGAGCCGTTCCAACCCGAGGAGCGCGACGTGCACGCGAGGCAGCGCGGTGACGAGCCCGCCGTTCCCCTCGTTCGTGACCAGGCAGATCGAGCCGGTGTCGCAGACGGCAAAGTTCGCACCAGTGATGCCGACGTCGGCGCGCTGGAACACGCGGCGAAGCTGCCGCCGCGCGGCCTGCGCGAGCGCTTCCAGCTCCGGCTCGACGGGTGCGCCGTCTACCGCGGAGAGCAGCGCGGCGACGTCGCCGGCCGTCTTTTCGATCGCGGGCGCGATGATGTGGACGGGGTGCTCGCCGGCGAGCTGGAGGATGTACTCGCCGAGGTCGGTCTCCACCACCTTGATCCCTGCCGCCTCGAGCGCGCCGTTGAGCTCGATCTCCTCGCTGAGCATCGACTTCGACTTCGCTGCGAGCCTGGCGTCCGCTTCGACGCAGATCCGCGTCACCGTCTCGCGCGCCTCCTCGGCGGTCGCGCACACGTGCGCGATGCCGCCGGTCGCCTCGAACGCAGCGACGAACCGGGCGAGGTGCCCTTCCAGATCGTCGATCGCTTCCATGCGGATCGAGTGCGCCCGCTCGCGCAACTCCTCGACGTCGTCGAGCTTCGCCCACGCGGCCGTGCGGCCGTTCATGAGACGCAATGTCGCGGCGTCGGTCGCCGTGAGGCGGTGCTCGTCGAGGACGGGGAAGCTCACGCCGCCCCTCGTGCGAGCGCCGTTGCGAGATGCACGACACGGACGGCACCCGTCTTCGCTGCGCGTGCCTGCAGGTGCATGAGGCAGCCGGGGTCGGCGGTGACGAGCGCGTCGGCACGCCCACCGTCGGCGAGCTTGTCGTCTGCCATCGCCACCGATACCTCCGCGTGCCGCACGGAGAACGTCCCGCCGAAGCCGCAGCACAGGTCGGGACGGTTCAAAGGCACGAGCTCCGCGCCGGTTCGTTCCAGCAGCCGCCGAGGCGCCTCGTCGACGCCGAGCTCGCGCAGGAGATGGCACGACGAGTGGTAGGCGAGCCGCAGCCCGTCATTCCGCGCCGGCGGCTCTGCGCCGAGGTGGTCGAGGAATGAGGAGAGCTCCCAGACGTCGTAGTGCACTCCCATGCGGTGCGTCACCATCGCAGCGCACGAGCCCGATGGCGCCACGATCGGAAGGTCCGGAGAAAACACGCGCGCGAACTGCCGGGCAAGCCGCGCCGCCGCGCGGTGATGACCGGCGTTGAACGCCGGCTGTCCGCAGCACGTCTGGCCGCGCGGGAACTCGACCTCGCAGCCGGCTGCGCGCAAGAGCGTGTCGGCATCCGCGACCGCGTCCGGGAACAAGAGATCGCCGAGGCACGTCGCGAAAAGCTGGACGCGCATCAGGTCACCTCGAGCCCATAGGTGCGAATCGCCGTGCCGGCGAGAACGTCCGCGTCGTCCCCGACGATGGCGAGCGCGTCCCCGTAACCACCGGCGAGCAGGCACACCGGCCAGTCCGAGCCGAACATGCAGCGGTCGGCGCCGAACCATTCGAGCGCGCGTGCGACCGTTCCACGCGGGTCGAACTCCGTCAGCACACCGGAGAGCTTGCACGTCACGTTCGGCAGCTGGGCGAGCGCGGCGACGCCCTCAGCCCACGCGCCATCGTCACGCGGACGCTTCCCGACATGGTCGAGCACGAACTTCGTGCCCGCGTTCCGACGCACCGTCTCGACGGCGGCCGGAAGCTGCGGCTCGCGCACGAGCAGGTCGAACACGAGTCCTGCTTCGCCGACGGCAGCGATGCCGCGCTGGACGTCGTGACGGAGAAGCCAATTGGGATCGGGCTCGTCGTGCACCTGGTGTCTGACACCCACGAGCCCGTCGAGCGCACGGTCGACGGCCCCGGTGAGGTCGACCCAGCCCACGACGCCAAGAACGAACGGTGTCGCGGCGGCGATCTCGATCAGCTCACGCGTTTCGTCGAAAGAGTGACGCGCCTGGACGACGATCGTGCCGCGAACGCCGTACTCGTCCAGGAGCGGCGCAAGGTCCTCGGGGCCGTAGCGGTGCCGAAGGTCGTCGGTCATCCAGGGATAGTCCGCCGTCGCCGGATCCCAGAAGTGCTGGTGCGCGTCGACGATCATCCGAGCTCCATCCAGAGATCCTGTGGCAGGTCGAGCTCGAACAGCCTGACGTCCTCCTCGACTTCGGCCGCCGTCCGGCAGCCGACGAGGACGTTTGCGACGGCTGGATGGCGATGCGGGAACTGGACCGCGGCGGCCGCCAGCGGAACCCCATTCCGCGCACAGGTCTCGCGCAACTCGGCCACGCGTGCCACGACGCCGGACGGAGCGGTCTCGTAGTCGAACGTCGTGCCGCCGGCGAGGATGCCGCTGTTGAAAACCCCGCCCGCGATCACGCCGATCAGCCGCTCCTCGCACAGAGGAAGGAGCTCGTCCGCCGCGCTGCGATCGAGGACGGTGTAACGCCCGGCGACGAGAAAGCAGTCGGGATCGGCCTCGCGCGCGAACCGAACGAGCATCGCCGTCTGGTTCATTCCGACGCCGATCGCGCGCACGACGCCCTCGTCACGCAGCTCGGCGAGTGCCGCGGTAGGCGCCGGCGAGCGCCTCGTCGTAGTGGTCGTCGGGATCGTGCACGAGCGCGATGTCGACGCGGTCGAGCCCCGAGGCGCCCGAGGCTCTGCTCGATCGAGCGCAACGCGCCGTCGTACGAGAAGTCGAAGTACGCGCCGTGCCAATCCGACGCGCCGAGGCCCGAGCAGCCGGCCGACTTTCGTCGACACGACGAACTCGTCTGCGTGGCTTGCCGCTCAGAGACGCGCCGAGCCGTTGCTCCGCGAGCCCGGAGCCGTAGTACGGCGCCGTGTCGAAGTAGCGAATGCCGAGATCCCACGCGCGGTCGACCACGGCGTATGCAGTGTCGTCGTCGACGGGCTCGTACAAGCCGGCGAGCGGCGCCGTGCCGAGGCCGAGCGGTCCGAGCTCGATCACCCGCCGAGCGGCACGTCGTCGGCCGGACCGAGGTGCTCGCGCAGCCACGTCTCGTTGGTGACGATGTGGAGCAGTGTCGCCGCGCGCGCGAGATCGGCGTCGCCGGCGGCGATCGCGTCGTAGATCCGCGCGTGCTCGTCGCGCGCGAGATCGAGCGCGCCACGGTCCGCGATCCCGTGCCAGAGACGGGCGCGGATGGTGCTCGTCGAGAGGCTGCGAAGCAGCGCCCGGAGGACGCCGTTGCCCGGTGCTCGCGCGATGACGTCGTGGAACGCCGCGTCGGCTCCGACGAGGTCGTCGGCGCTGTCGCCTGCGGCGATCATGCGGTCGAGCTCGCGGCGCAGTGCTCCGAGGATCTCCGCGTCTGCCCGGTGCGCGGCCATGGCCGCGGCCTCGGGCTCGAGCATCCGCCGCACCTCGAAGAGCTCGAGCACGGTCCGGCCCTGGAGGAGCCGCGTGGCGGAGAGCGTCGGCTCGAGCAGCTCGCCGGGCTCGAGGCTGCTGACGTAGGTGCCGTCTCCCTGGCGGACCTCGAGTACGCGCGCGAGCGAGAGCGCCCGCACCGCCTCCCGCAGCGAGTTGCGCGACAGGCCGAGCTGCTTGGCGAGGTCGGCCTCGCGCGGAAGCCTCGTCCCGGGGCCCCACTCGCCCGAGGCGATCAGCTCGCGGATGCTGTCGATGGCGTCGTCGGTGACGCCTGCGCCTTTGCGCCGCCCTGGTGAAATCGTCTCGTTATCCATCCTATGTCTGCATTCAGAGGTCGGGTGAAAGCAGAGCATACGCAGAGCCAGGACGACGAAGTCATGTCGGATCTGCTTGACAAACATCCGATCTTTCCGTTAGAAACATCCCCTCATGCCCGTCCGGATCGTCAGAGCCGTCACGTACGACATCCGCTTTCCGACCTCGCGGAGCGGGGCCGGATCGGACGCGCTGAACACCGATCCGGACTACTCGGCTGCGTACGTCGCGCTCGAAACCGACCATCCCAGCGGGCTGGCGGGGCACGGGCTGACCTTCACGATCGGCCGCGGGACGGAGGTCTGCGTCGCCGCGATCGAGGCGCTCGCGCCGCACGTGGTCGGGGTGACCGTCGAAGAGCTGGTCGCAGACCTCGGAGGATTCTGGCGTCGGCTCGTCACCGACTCGCAGCTCCGCTGGCTCGGCCCGGAGAAGGGCGTGATCCACCTGGCGACGGCCGCGATCGTGAACGCGGTCTGGGATCTGTACGCGAAGCTCGAGGGCAAGCCGCGTCTGGAAGCTCCTCGCTGACATGACGCCGGAGCAGATCGTCGCGTGCGTCGACTTCCGCTACATCGACGACGCGCTCACACCGGACGAGGCGCTCGCGATCCTGCGCCGAAGCGAGGCGACGAAGGCCGAGCGCGAGCGCATCCTGCTCGACGGAGGGCTTTCCTGCCTATACGACATCAGCCGGCTGGCTCGGCTATGCGGAAGAGACGTTGCCCGAGCGCGCGCGGGATGCGATCGCCGAAGGGTTCACCCACCTGAAGCTGAAGGTCGGCGGCGACCTCGAGAGCGACGTTCGTCGCGCCCGCGTCGTTCGCACGCCATCGGTCCCGAGTACCGCCTGTCGCTCGATGCGAACCAGGCGTGGGGAGTCGAGCAGGCGATCGCAGCGATCGCTGCGCTCTCGGAGGTCGACCCGTGGTGGATCGAAGAGCCGACGAGCCCTGACGACGTCCTCGGCCACAAGCGCATCCGCGACGCGGTCGCGCCGGTTCACATCGCGACCGGCGAGCACGTACAGAACCGCGTCGTCTTCAAGCAGTTGCTTCAGCTCGGCGCGATCGACGTCTGCCAGGTCGACTGCTGCCGGCTCGGCGGCGTGAACGAGGTGCTCGCGGTCGTCCTGCTCGCAGCGAAGTTCGGCGTGCCGATCTGTCCGCACGCCGGCGGCGTCGGCCTCTGCGAGTACGCCCAGCACGTGTCGATGTTCGACTACGTCGCCGTCAGCGCCACGTTCGACGACCGCGTGTGCGAGTTCGTCGACCACCTACACGAACATTTCGTCGACCCGGTCCGTGTCGTGCGAGGTCGGTACCTCGCGCCGACGACACCGGGCTACAGCATCGAGATCAGGCCGGAGTCGCTGTCCGAGTTCGCATTCCCGGACGGCCCGGGCTGGTGGAAGGCCACCGATGAGCCAGAGGAGGTACCGGTCTGAAGCGGGATCGGCTTCCACACGAGTCCAGTCATTTTCCACGTAGCTGCTGTCGCCCGAAATGCAGCGGCACATCCAAAGGAGGGTGAGCACGATGTCGTCCAAGCACGGTAGGACCCGCACGCGTTTCGTCCGGCCGATCGTCGCCTTCGCAGTAGTGGCTCTTCTGGCGGCGCGATTGTCAGTGCGGCCGGCGCTCGCTCGCACGAGACGAACGGGAAGACGTTGAAGTTCATCTTCATCTCGCCCATTGCGGCAACGGCGAATGCCACGTGGGTGTCGGTGTACAAGGGGCTCGTTCAAGGCGGGAAAGACCTCGGCGTGACGACGGTCTTCCGCGGGCCTCAGTCGGCGTCCGTCTCCTTCAGTGCGGCGCAGGCTCTCCCGCTGTTGCAGCAGGCCATCGCTGCGAAGCCGGACGGCATCATCGTCGACGACTTCGCGCCGGCGTCGCTCAACGCGACCATCAAGCAGGCCGTGGCCGACGGGATCCCGGTCGTGCTCTCGAACAGCGGTTTCGGCCAGGTGGCGGCAACGGGTGCGCTCACCTTCGTCGGTAACGACGACACGCGGACAGGCGTGCTGGGCGGACAGATGATGACGAAGTTCTCGAAGCACGCTCTGCTCGTGACGGCGACCGACGCGATCCCGTTCGTGAAGCAGCGCAACGACGGGTTCGACAAGGGGTTCAAGGGCAAGATCACGCGACTCACGATCCCACTCGGCGACTTGTCTGACGCGACCGCGATGCGTAACCTCGTCTCGATCGCGTTGGGCAAGGACAAGACAATCGACGGAGCGTTCTCCATCGGTTCCGCCATCAGCCCGTCGATGATCTCGGCAGTCGAGGGCCTCGGTGCCCGGGCGGCTTCGATCCATCTCTGCGGCATCGACCTCACTACGCCGGTGATCAACGCGCTCATCGCGCACAAGTACGAGTTCGCGCTCGACCAGCAGGCGTATCAAGAGGGATACCTGCCGGTCCAGATGCTCGCGCAATACATCCGCTACGACCTCGCTCCGACGGTGCCGCTGACGCCGACCGGGCCGACCGTCGTGACGCCGCAGAACGCCGCGAAGGTCGCGGCGCTGGTGAAGCAGGGCATTCGGTAGGCGATTGAGCCTCCCGATCGAATCCCACGCCGCTGATGCCGCTCTCCAAGCTCCGGAGGGCGGCATCGGCGGAGGTGCGCGGCGGCTGAAGGAGCTCCTGCTCCGTCCCGAGCTGACGGCGGTGGTCGGCACGATCGGCGTCTTCATCTTCTTCGCGGTGACCGCCGGGAATGCCGGCTTCCTCACCCGCGGCGGCACGCTCAACTACCTGCAGGTCTCGGCCGAGATCGGGATCATCGCCGTGCCCGGTGACGCTGCTGCTGATCGCCGGCGAGTTCGATCTCTCCGTCGGCGCGATGGTCGGCACGTCCGGGATGTTGATGGCCTATCTCGCCATCGACAAAGGCTGGCCGCTTGGGCGGCGCTCCCGGCCGGTCTCGCCTTCGGAGCGGCCGTCGGATGCGTCAACGGCTTCCTGACGGTGCAGGACGAGTCCCATCCTTCCTCGTCACGCTCGCAACGACGTACATCCTGTCCGGAGCGGGCATCGCGCTCTCGAAGAAGATCGTCGGGACGACGCAGATCTACGGCCTGAAGGCAGCTCTCGGCGCACGACCCGCTGATCGGCGCATTCAACGGCTCCTTCCTCGGGCTTGCCGCCGAGATCTGGTGGTGGATCGCGCTGACGCTGATCGGCGCGTATGTCCTCGTGTTCACGCCGTTCGGCAACTGGATCTACGCGTGCGGCGGCGACGCGACTCCGCCGAAAGACGGGTGTGCCGGTCGAGCGCGTGAAGGTGATTCTGTTCGCGAGCACCGCCAATGTGCAGTTGCATCGTCGCGATCCTCTCGATGTTCTCCGTCGACGGTGCCGACGTGACGAACGGCGCGGACAAGATGTTCGAGGCGACGGTCGCCGCCGTCATCGGCGGGGCGCTGATCACCGGCGGCTTCGGCTCCCTCATCGGAACGGCGTTCGGCGCGCTCCTGTTCGGCATGGTCAGCCAGGGCTTCTTCTTCACCGAGCATCGACGGCAACTGGTTCGAATCCTTCCTCGGCGGGATGATGCTGATCGCCATCGTCGTCAACGATCACGTTCGCACGGCTGAGCTTGCGAGAGCGGAAGCGCGGTTGACGAGCGCTGCCCCTCCGCTGCTCGAGGCAGGGATCGTGCAAGAGCTTCGGCGCCGTGGCGGCGCTCGTCGGCGCGTCGCTGATCCGTCGAGGCCGGCAAGGTCGCACTGCCTGCTCGGCGACAACGGCGCCGGCAAGTCGACGCTCATCAAGATCCTGTCCGGCGTCGAGACGTCCCGATGCCGGGACGATCTGCCTGAACGGCGACGCCGTCGAGCTTCAGTCGCCGCGAGACGCAGCTCGATCGCGGCATCGCGACGGTCTTCCAGGATCTCGCAGTCGTGCCGATCATGCCGGTCTTCCGCAACTTCTTCCTCGGCCGCGAGCCGACGATGGACGCGGGCCGTTCCGGCGGATCGACATGAGCGCGCCAGAGAGGTGGCCCTCCAGGAGCTCCGCGACATCGGCATCCAGTCTGCGTCGACCCGCGCCGGCCGATCGACACCCTTCCGGCGGCGAACGGCAGTGCGTCGCGATCGCGCGGGCGATGCACTTCGGCGCCCGGTGCTCATCCTCGACGAGCCGACGTCGGCGCTCGGAGTGCGGGAGGCGGAGATCGTGCTGCGCTTCATCGGGCGGGCGCGGACCGAGGCGTCGGCGTCATCCTCATCACGCACAACGCGCATCACGCGTTCGCAGTCGGCGACACCTTCACGATCCTTCAGCGGGGTCGAAGCTCGGAAGCGTTCGAGAAGGACAAGCTCACCTTCGACGAGCTCCTGACGCACATGGCGAGGCGGAGCGGAGCTCGAGCGGTTGGCCGGCGGATTCACGATCACACACAGCCGGTTGACGCAGGCGACGATCGATTTCGACGTTCCGGCTCGCATGCGCGATGGCGTCGTCCTTCGGGCGAACGTGTACCGGCCGGCCGGCGAACGGACCGTGGCCCACCTTGCTGATGCGACTGCCCTACGGGAAGGACGATCCCGGTCTCGTCAGCAGGTTCGATCCGATCCACGCCGTCCGCTGCGGATTCATGGTCGTCATCCAGGACACTCGGGGGCGCTTTGCATCGGAGGGCGTCTGGGAGCCGCTCGCGTACGAGCGGGAAGACGGGTACGACTCCGTCGAATGGGCCGCACAGTTGCCGGGTCGAACGGGCGCGTCGGGATGTGCGGCGAGAGCTACTACGGCTACACGCAGTGGGCCGCCGCGGTCGAGCAGCCGCCTTCGCTGGCGGCGATCTGCGCCGGGCCTGACCTGGTCGGATCCGATGGACGGCCTCTTCGCGCGCGGCGGCGCGGTCGAGCTCGGAGTTGCGCTTGCCATGGACGCTTCAGCAAGGCCCCGATTACCTCGGCCGCTTGCAGATCTCCGGACGAAGAGCGCGCGCGGCGGGTAGAGTCGCTCCTGGACGACTACGACGATGCTCGCAACAGAGGGGTACTGGCATCTGCCGATCGATGACGGCGGAGTGCTGCAACGTCATGGCGTCCCCGAGCTGGGCGGCCTCCGCGCGCTCGACGATCCCGAGGTCGCCAGGCGTTCCCGCGTCGCCGATGACTACGACCGCGTCATGGTTCCCACCCTCCATATCGCGGGATGGCACGACGTCTTCGTGCAGGGGACGTTGGACAACTACGCGGCGATGGCTGCCCGGGGCCGCGACGCCCGGCTTCTCGTCGGGCCTGGTCGCACGTGAGCTTCACCGATCCAGTCGGCGAAGCAGTTCTTCGGCATACGTTCGATCCGCTTTGGCGTCCCGGTCCACGAGCACGGCGATCTCGGCGACCTTCAGCTGGCGTGGTTCCGCCGTCATCTCGGCCCCGATCCGAGCGTCGAGTTCTCCGAGATGCCGGTGCGGCTGTTCGTCATGGGACGCAACACGTGGCGAGACGAGCCTTCCTGGCCGCCCGCCGACGTCGTGACACAACGGCACTTTCTCCGCGCCGACGGCTCACTGACGGCCGATTCGCCGAGCGCCGCCGAGTCGGAGACAGAGTTCGTCTACGACCCTGCTGACCCTGTGCCTACCCTTGGCGGCCAAACCGTGATGAGGCCATTCTTCGCATCGGGCCCGATGGACCAGACGCGCATCGAGTCGCGGAACGACGTGTGCGTGTTCACGTCCGAGCCGCTCTCGGAGGAGCTCGAGGTCACCGGTCGCGTTCGCGTCGTCCTGCACGCCGAAAGCTCGGCGCCGTCGACCGACTGGGTGGCTCGACTCTGTGACGTGCATCCGGACGGCCGCTCCTTCAACCTGTGCGACGGCATCGTCCGAGTTGCCGGGCAGGCGGGCGAGCTCGCGCGACACGAGATCGACCTGTGGTCGACGGCGAACGTCTTCCTGCCCGGTCACCGTGTCCGTATCGACGTCACCAGCAGCTCGTTCCCACGGTGGGATCGCAACCTCAACACCGGCGATCAGCGCGCACCGCAGTATCAGAGCTGCGCGCCAACGCATCCACCACGACAGCGAGCATCCGTCGTACGTCGAGCTGGTGCGAACCTGACGGCGCGGCTCGCAGGCAAGGTCTGCATCGTCACCGGCGCCGCGTCCGGGATCGGCGCCGCGAGCGCCGCGCTCTTCGCCGCCGAGGGCGCGGCCGTCGTCGCGGCCGACCTCGACGGCACGCCCTACCGCGTCGACGTCGCCGACGAAACGGAGACGCTCGCCCTCGCGGCCGCGGTCGTCGCCGAGCACGGCCGCATCGACGTCCTCTTCAACAACGCCGGCATCGCGGGCGTCGGCGACGTCGAGGAGACGAGCCTCGAGCTGTGGGAGCAGGTCATGCGCGTGAACGTCCGCGGCGTCTTCCTCATGTCGCGCGCCGTCGTCCCGACGATGATCGCGCAGCGCTCCGGCTCGATCGTGAACATGTCGTCCGCGATCGCCGGACCGGGTCTCGCTCGCCGCGTCTCCTACGCGGCGTCGAAAGGCGCCGTCCTCGCGCTGACGAAGTCGATGCAGGTCGACCTCGCGCCGCACGGCGTGCGCGTCAACGCGCTGATGCCGGGCACGATCATGACGCCGTTCGTCGAGCGCTATCTCGCCGAGTCGTACGCCGACCCGGAAGAAGGCCGGCGCTCGATCCGGTCGCGCCAGCTCGGCGGAGAACTCGGTACGCCGGAGGACGTCGCGCAGGCGGCGCTCTACCTCGCGTCCGACGAGTCCCGCTTCGTGCTCGGCTCGGGACTCGTCGTGGACGGCGGGCTCAGCGCCGGCAAGGCGTAGCTACGCCTTCGCGTACGTGAGCACGGCGACGCCCGTGTCGGTCGTGACGGTGTCGACGAGGCGCAGCCCGATCGTGGACGCGAGACTCTGGAAGAGCTTCTTGCCTGACCCGACGAGGACCGGGTGCACCATCAGCCGGTACTCGTCGATGAGGCCATGCCGCGTGAGCTCGTCGACGACGTCGCCGCTGCCGTAGATCAGGAGATCGCCGCCGGTCTCATCCTTCAGCGCGGTCACCGCGGTCGCGAGGTCGCCCTTCAGGATGGTCGCGTTCCACTCGCCCTGCTCGAGCGTCCGCGAGGCGACGAACTTGGGCATGGTGTTCATCTTCCCGCCGAATTCGCCCGTGGCTTCCTCCATCGAGGGCCACGCGGCGGCGAAGCCCTCGTAGGTCACGCGTCCGAGGACGAGCGCGTCGCTCGAGTACAGGTACTCCGCCTGCATGTCGGCGAGCTGGTCGTTCCAGTACGGGCCGGTCCAGGCCGGCTCCGCGACGACGCCGTCGAGCGAGACGTACATGGCGAGTTTCAGCTTGCGCATCGTGTGCCTCCCAGTTCGGTGTCGATCTATGACGACGCCGAAGGTTGCAACTCATCGTTTGCGGACCTGTAACCGGGGGCATCGGCACAATGGACGAATGCTGCGGGGAGCATTGCTGATGACGGTCCTGGCGCTCATCGTGCCGGGCGTCGCCCAAGCCTACGGCTGGCCGGTGAAGCCGTTCGACCGGATGCACGCCATTCGCGGGACGCTGGACGACCCGCGCTTCCACGTCGCCCCGAACCTGACGTGGAAGGGCTCGTTCCACTTCGGCGTGGACATCGCCGCGCCCGACGGCACCCCCGTCTACGCCGTCGAGCCCGGGATCGCGGTGCGCGGCCCCGACTCGGTCGACCTCCGCCGGCCGAACCGGCGCGGGTTCGCCTACTGGCACATTCGTCCCGTCGTGAAGACGGGGACGCACGTGCGCCTGCACCAGCTCCTCGGGTACATCCTTCCGGGCTGGGGGCACGTCCACTTCGCCGAGACCGTCGCCGGGCGGTATCGCAACCCGCTGCGCCCCGGCGCGCTCACGCCATTCCGTGAGCTGAACACGCCCGTCGTGGACGCGATCTCCGTCGTCCGCATCGAGGACCACGCACTGCAGGCCGAAGGGACAGACGTCAGCGGGACGGTCGCGCTCATCGCCGACGCATACGAGCTTCCCTCCATCGAGCCTGCACCGCCGTGGAACCGCGCGCGACTCGTGCCGAGCGTCGTCCGCTGGCGGCTCATCCCGGATAACGGCGATCCGCCATCGGCGTGGCACACGGTCGCCGACTTCCGCTACCGGCTCTGGCCCGCGTCGCTCTATGCGTCGATCTACGCGCCGGGGACGTACCAGAACAAAGCGAATCGTCCCGGCGACTACCGCTTCTGGCTCACGCAGGCGCTCGACACGACGTCGCTCGCGAACGGCACGTACTGGATCGACGTCCAGGCCGCGAACCTCGCCGGCGCGTTCGGCGAGAACACGCTCGCGCTCACCGTCGCCAACTAGGATCTTCCGCGTGAGCGACTCGATCGACGAGCTGCGGCAGCTGGACGCGGCTGCAACTCCGCCGCCTCCCGCGATGGACGCCTACCTCGCCAAGGTGCACGAGCGTGCGTACACCATCGTCGACCGCGATGTCGAGGAGATGAAGGACGCCGGCGTCTCCGAGGACGAGATCTTCGAGCACACGGTCGCCGCTGCGCTGACCGAGGGCCTGCGACGCCTCGACCGCGCCGAGGCGGTGATCCGGTGAGGCTCGCAGTCATCGACGGCGGGCACGCGCCGGACGAGGCCGCGATGCTCGCGATGATCCGCGAGCGCACCGGCAACGAGCCGCTCGGTGTCGTGAAGACGCTGCTCTACCGTCCCGAGCGGTTCGGACGGCCGTTCTCCGACGCGCTCGACCGCGTCATGCGCGGGCCGTCCGAGTGGAGCGCCGGCGAGCGAGAGCTGTTCGCGGGCTTCACGTCGCTGCTCAATCAATGTCCCTTCTGAACGGGCTCCCACGGCGCGGTCGCGTCGTATGCGCTCGGCGAGGAAGTCTGGAACGCGGTCGTCGCCGACTGGCGCACCGCGCCGCTCGCGGCCTGAGCTGCACGCCGCGCTCGCGTTCATCGAGAAGCTGACGCTGCGCCCCGACGAGCTGACCGAAGCGGACGCCGAGACGGCGTACGCAGCGGGCGTCTCCCGGCAGGCGCTCCTCGACGCGGCGCACCGTCTGCTCGCTGTTCAGCATGATCGTCCGCCTCGCCGACTCGTTCGGCTGGGACGTCCCGGAGTGGGACCGCCTGCAGGCGCGCGCGCCCGCGATGCTCGAGGGCGGCTACGCCATCACGGCGATGCGACAGCGCTGAGCGCGGGGTAGAGCGTCCGGAAGCGCGCGTAGCCGGCGTCGTAGTTCCACTCCGGCTCGATGCGGCGCCGGGTGCGCACGCAGCGCGCGACGGCGTCGTCGGCGTCGGCGAAAACACCTGCGCGCACTCCGGCGAGGAGCGCCGCGCCGAAGGCAGAGCCCTCCTCGGACTCGGTCAGCTCGAGCGGCAGGCCGAGCACTGACGCGACGATGCGGAGCCAGAGCTCGCTGCGCGCGCCGCCGCCCGAGATGCGGCCCGACTCTGGCCGTGCGCCCAGCTCGCGGAGCAGCTCCAGCGAGTCGCGCAGGCCGAAGGCGACGCCTTCGAGCATCGCGCGCCAGAGCGCGCCGCGGTCGTGTCGCGCCGAGAGCCCGGTGAACGCGCCGCGCGCGTCCGGATCCGGATGCGGCGTGCGCTCGCCGGCGAGATACGGCGCGAACAGCAACCCTTCGGCGCCCGGCTCCCAGCCTTCCGCTTCCGCGTCCAGCTCGGCGAGCCCGGCGCCGAGCACGCCGCGCAGCCAGGCAGCCGATCCGGCCGCGCTGAGCATCACGCCCATCGCATGCCACGTGTTCGGGACGGCGTGGCAGAAGACGTGCAGCCGCGCCTGCGGGTCGTGCGTGTACGCCGGCAGCGCGGCGAAGACGACGCCCGACGTCCCGAGCACGACCGACACCGGTCCGGGCCGCGCGATCCCGACGCCGAGCGCGGCCGCGGCCTGGTCGCCTGCGCCGGCGATCTCCGTCGACTCGTGCGACTCGGGCAGCCACTCGAGCGGGATGTCGAGCGCGGCGCAGACCTCTTCCGACCACGCGCGCCGGCGGACGTCGAAGAGCACCGTGCCGGAGGCGTCGGCGGCGTCGATCGCGAGCTCGCCGGTGAGCCGGTAGCGCACGTAGTCCTTCGGCAGCAGGATGTGCCGGATCCGCGCGTACAGCTCGGGCTCGTGCCGCCGCAGCCAGAGCAGCTTCGGCGCGGTGAACCCCGTCAGCGCGCGGTTGCCGGTCAGCTCGATGAGGCGTGCAAGACCGACGCGCTCCTCGATCTCGGCCGCCTCGACTGCGGTGCGCTGGTCGTTCCAGAGGATCGCCGGGCGCAGCACGCTTCCGTCGGCGCCGAGGACGACGAGGCCGTGCATCTGACCGGAGAAGCCGATCGGCCCCTCAGGAAGACGCGCGAGACAGTCCTCGGCGGCGCGCCACCAGTCCTCCGGCTCCTGCTCCGACCAGCCGGGATGCGGGCGCGAGAGCGGATAGTCCGCCGTCGCGGTGGCGAGCACGCGTCCGTCCGCGTCGATGGCGACGCCCTTGACGCCGGAGGTACCGACATCGAGGCCGATGAGTGTGTCAGGCACCGAGTGCGGCGTAGACGAGCTCGTACGCGCGGACTGCGTCCTTGTCGTGCTGTGCCGCGTGCAGCTCGGGGCCGTCGACCTTCGCCGCGATGCCGTCGATGAAGTTCCATTGCAGGACGGAGCGTTTGACGGCGCCGACGGCGTCTTCGGTGTAGGGGTAGAGGTCGAAGCCGAGCCGTTCGCCGTTGTCGCCGTAGCCGGCGCGGCGCAGCTCGATCGCGAGCTCGAGCGTCTCCATGAACGCGGTCGCGCCGACCATGTTGTCGTCGTCGAAGGTGCCCCAGCCGGAGTTCGCGTGCTGGTGGCCGAGCAGGCCGTCCGCGGCGAGCAGGGCGGCGTACTCGGCCAGGTTCTCGCCGTTCATGATCAGGTGCTGCCAGTCCATGTTCACGAGCACGTTGTCGATCCCGCGCGTGCGCAGCGTGTGGATCACGTGCAGCGTCATGCCGATGTTGCGCATGAGGATCTTCATCGCCGGCTCGGAGTTCTTGTGCTCGAGGAACACCGTGACGCCCTTGCCCTTGGCGTAGGCGGCGGACTCGCCGACGCCGTCGATGAACCGCGCCCACGACTCCTTGTACGGCGTCTGGAACGGGTAGTTGTACCCCTCGATCCCCGGCCAGATGATCATGTGCGCGCCGACCTCGGCCGCGAGGTCGATCGCCTCCCGCGTCAGCCGCAGCGCATCCGCGCGCAGCGCGTCGTCGGGGGAGCAGAACGCGCCCTTGCCGAAGCGCGGATCGAGGTGCAGCCCGGACGCGACGCAGTAGATCCCGTGCCCGTCGAGCGCCTCCCGCACCTCGTCCAGGTTCGCCGGAGAGAGCTCCTGCGGATAGTGGAACTCGTAGTCGTCCATCAGGTCGCCCAGCCCCTCGACCGCCGTCCGCACCTTGGTCGCCGTCGGGATCCCCGCCAGCTCGGGCTTGTACCCGCCCGGGTTGAAGCGGGTGGCCATACCGCCGAACGCCCAGATACCGAGGCTCGTCTTCACGACGCGAGCGTACTACGATGCGCACCGTGATCGAGTTCCACCTCGACCCGCGCTCCGGAGTTGCGACGTATCTCCAGATCGTGCAACAGGTGAAAGAGGCGCTCCGCCTCGGCACGATCGACGTGGGCGACCAGCTTCCGACGGTGCGCGAGGTCGTCGCCGATCTCGCCATCAACCCGAACACCGTCGCGAAGGCGTACCGCGACCTCGAGCGCGATGGCCTCGTCGTCGCGCGCCAGGGACGCGGCACGTTCGTTTCGAGCACGCTCGCGCCGGCGTCGCTCCGGCACCACGACGAGCTCAGGGCGGCGCTCGAGCTCTGGCTCGAGTCGGCGGCCACTGCCGGGCTCGACGAGGAGAGCATTCGCGCGCTCATCTCCGCAACGCTCCGGGAGTCTCTGGCGCGTCGCGTGGCATGAGCCCGTCGCCGCTCGTCGCGCACGGCCTGGGCAAGCGCTTCCGTCGCGAATGGGGCCTGCGCGGGCTGACGCTCGAGATTCCGCACGGCGCGGTCGTCGGGCTCGCGGGCCCGAACGGGGCCGGCAAGTCGACGCTGCTCGCGCTCGCCACCGGCTTGCTGGCGCCGACCGAAGGCGCGATCTCCGTCCTCGGCCGCGACCCGCTCCGCGACCCCGGCGTGCTCGCCGAGGTCGGATACGTCCCGCAGGGCGCGCCGCTCTACCGCTCGTTCAGCGTCGCCGACGCGATCGAGTACGCGCGCCGCACGAACCCGATCTGGGACGACGAGGTCGCGACCGGGCTGCTCACCCGCATCGACTCGAAGACGAAGGTCGGCGCGCTGTCGGAGGGCGAGCGCGCGCGGCTCGCACTCGCGCTCGTGCTCGGCAAGCGGCCGCAGCTCGTCCTGCTCGACGAGCCGTTCGCGAGCCTCGACCCGCTCGCCGGCCGCGAGCTCCTGCAGTTGCTCATGGACGGCGTCGCGGAGACGTCGGCCACCGTCGTCGTCGCATCGCACGTGGTCGCCGACATCGAGCGCGTCTGCGACCACATCGTCCTGCTCGCCGGCGGCGGCGTCCGTCTCGAGGGCAACGTCGAGGAGCTGCTCGACTCGCACCGGCTGCTGACCGGTCCGCGTCGTCCGCTCGGCGTCGTCCGCGGCGTGCGCGAGGTCGTCCGCGAGCGGCACAGCGGCCGCCAGCTGACGCTGCTCACCGTCGTCGACGGCCCGATCGTCGACCCGTCGTGGACGGTCGAGCCCGTCAGCCTCGAGGAGCTCCTCCTCGCCTACATGGCGCCCGAGCGCCTGCCCACCGCACGCACGCCCGAGAAGGTCCCGCTCCGATGGCATGGGTGACGTGGCGGCAGCACCGGGCGCAGCTCGTTGCTGCCGCCGGTCTGCTGCTCGCGCTCGCCGTCGCCGCGTTCGGCACGCGCCTGCCGATCCAGGCGGCGTTCCACCGCGACTCGCTCTCGGCCTGCCTGCCGCCGGCGGCGCGGAGCGGGTGCGACCTCATCGTCCCGCACTTCGAAGGTGAGTTCGCCGGCTGGGTCACGGCCGCGCGCGTGCTCGCCGTCCTCCCGGTCCTCGCCGGACTGTTCGTCGGCGCGCCACTTCTCGCCCGCGAGCTCGAGCAAGGCACGTACCGGTTCGCGTGGACGCAGGGCGTCACGCGCCGCCGCTGGCTGCTCTCGAAGACGGCGCTCCTCGCGGCTGCGACGCTGCTCGCGGGTGCAGCCGCAAGCGCGGTCGTCATGTGGTGGCGCGGCCCCTTCGACACGCTCGAGGGGCGGATCGGGCCGAGCAGCTTCGACGTCGAGGGGCTCGTCGTTCCGGCGTACGCGCTCTATGCGCTCGCGCTCGGCGTGCTCGCCGGCCTCGTCTTCCGCCGCACCGTCGCCGCGATGACGTCGACCCTCGTCGCGTTCGCCGCGACCCGGTTCCTCGTCCTCGAGTTCGTCCGCCCGCACTTCCTCGCGCCGTTGCACCGCGTCGTGCTCGCCACCGACTCGGGACTCGGGCCCGGCGACTGGGTCCTGAGCAACACCCTCGTCGACGGCGGCGGCCGCCAGATCACCGCCGCGCGCGAGGACCTCGCGGTCACACACGCCCAGCTCGCGGGGATCGACCCGCACACGTACATCGTCACCCTCGGCTGGAAGCGGCTCATCGCGTACCAGCCCGCGGGCCGCTTCTGGACGTTCCAGCTGCTCGAGGCGGGTCTCTTCGTCGGCCTCGCTGCGCTGGTCGTCCTCGTCGCGCTCTGGCTCGTCCGCCGGACGCCGTCGTGACGGTCCCCTTCGACCGCGCGGCGTCTGCTGAAGCTCGCGGCAGGCACGGCTCTCGGCGGGTCCGTCGGCTTCCCGCAGGCCGCACCCGACGTGGAGGTTCGTGTTCATCAACCACGCGCTGACGAACCCGTTCTTCGTCCCGGCGATGTACGGGAGCTACGACGCCGCCTCGCTCGTCGGCGCGACCGCCGAGTGGGAGGGCTCAGCGAGTAGCGACGTCGGCGAGATGGTCGCCGCCATGCGGCAGGCGATCCACAACGGGGCGGCCGGAATAGCGGTCTCGATCATCGATCCGCTGGCGTTCAACGGCCCGACTGCCCTGGCGCTCTCGAAGGGCATCCCGGTCGTCTCGTACAACGCCGACGGCGGCAAGTCGAACGCGCGGCTCGCGTACTACGGCCAGGACAACTACCAGTCCGGGCTCGAGCTCGGCGCGCGGCTTGTCACCCTCGTCGAGCGCGGCGATGTCTACCTGTTCATTGCCACGCCGCGGCAGCAGAACATCCAGCCGCGGATCGACGGCGCGCTCGACGCCATCCGCGACTCGGGCCGTCCGGTCCGGGCGCACGTCGTCGCGAGCGGCGTCGACGTCGACAAGGAGCTGACGAAAATCGAGGCCACCTACAAGGCGAATCCCCACCTGCGCGGCCTCTTCGCCGTGGACGCCGGCTCGACCGCCGGCGTCGCCCACGTCATGCGCAAGTACCGCCTCCACGAGCGTGGCGTGAAGGCGGGCGGCTACGACCTGCTGCCGGCGACGCTGCAGGCCATCCACGACCGCGAGCTCGACTTCGCGATCGACCAGCAGCCCTACTTGCAGGGCTTTTTGCCGGTGCTGCAGCTCTTCCTCAACCGCTACAGCAGCGGCCTCGTCGCGCCCGCCGACACCAACACCGGCCTCCACTTCGTCACCCACGCGAACGTCTCGCGCTACCTGACGACGAAGAGCCGCTTCGAGGGCAGCTCGAGCCGCGAGCAGTACCCGGTCGGCTGACGACCGCTTGGCTTGAACTATTCCCCTAGCAGAGTAGTATTGGCGCGCTCCGGCGGGACGAAGACGACGACGGGTGGTGGGACTGGAATTGCCTGGGAATGCGACGGAGCCGCGCACCCAGGAGGCGCTCTCGGAAGTGCAATCGCAAGAGGAGGCATCAAGGGTGAAGAAGCTTGTTCTCAGGGCAGGACTGGTCGCTGTGCTGTGCGCAGGGATCGCCACTGTCCTCGTGTCGGCCGCAACCGCGAAGCCGACGAAGAGTTACCAGGTCTGCGTTCTCCTCCCGGACACGAAGTCGTCCGTGCGGTGGGTGCAGTTCGACGCGCCCGACATCGCGAAGGCGCTGAAGGCTGCCGGCGTGACCTACTCGATCAACAACGCTCTCAACGACCCGCTGAAGCAGAAGGCGCAGGCACAGGCGTGCCTGGCGGCCGGCGCGACGGTGGTCATCGAGACGGCGCTCGACAACGGCTCTGCCGCGTCGATCGAGAAGCTCTTCACGTCGAAGGGCGGACACGCGATCGACTACGACCGCCAGGTCACCGGTGGTAGCGCGTACGGTCTACGTCACGTTCGACGGCAAGGCCGTCGGCGAGGCGCAGGCCAAGGGCGTCATCGCCGGCATGAAGGCGAATGGCACCTACAGCAAGAGCGCGGTTGTCGCCGAGCTGTGGGGCGGCCAGACCGACCAGAACGCGTTCTGGTTCAAGAGCGGCAACGACGCCGTGTTCAACCCGCTCTTCAAGAGCGGCGCGTTCAAGAAGGGCCCGCAGCAGTTCGTGCCCGACTGGGATGCGACCAACGCGGCGACCATCTTCAACCAGATGCTCGTCAAGACGAACAACAACATCCAGGGCGTGCTCGCGGCGAACGACAACATCGCCGGCGCCGTGGTTGCTGACCTGAAGGCGAAGCATCTGAAGCCGATTGCGCTGAGCGGGCAGGACACGACCGCCCAGGGCATCCAGTACATCCTCGCCGGCTGGCAGTCGGGCACGGTCTACAAGTTCGTGCCGGACGAGGCGAACGCCGCTGCTGCTGCAGCGGTCGCGCTCATCAAGGGCCAGACGCCGAAGACGAACGGGTTCCGCCTGAACGGCAAGAAGAAGGAGCCGACGCTCGCTCTTCCCGTCAAGTGGATCACGAAGTCGAACTACAAGCAGCTGTTCACGCAGGGCTGGCTCAAGAAGAGCGAGGTCTGCATCGGCGCGTACGCGCAGTACTGCAAGTAGGAAGTCCCGACGATGGAGGCGCCCACTCGGGCGCCTCCATCGTCTACCTGTGGTAAGAACGCTCAGCCTGTGACAGACACGCCGATCCTCGAGCTCCGGAACATCACCAAGTCGTTCGGCTCGGTGCAGGCCCTCGCTGGGGTCGACTTCGAGGTCAGGAAGGGCGAGGTCATGGCGCTCGTCGGCGACAACGGCGCAGGCAAGTCGACGCTCGTCAAGTGTGTCGCCGGCACGCACGAGGCCGACGGCGGCCAGATCTTCTTCGAAGGCCAAGAGGTGCACATCCACGGTCCGAAGGACGCGGCGAGGCTCGGCATCGAGGTCGTGTACCAGGATCTCGCGCTCTGCGACAACCTCGACGTCGTCCAGAACATGTATCTCGGACGCGAGCTCAACCGCTTCCAGATCCTCAACGAGGCGGCCATGGAGCAGAACACCGCGAAGACGCTCAAGTCGCTCGCGGTCACGACCATCAAGTCGGTGCGCCAACCCGTCGCGACGCTCTCGGGCGGCCAGCGGCAGTCCGTCGCCGTCGCGAAAGCGGTGCAGTGGAACTCGAAGCTCGTGATTCTCGACGAGCCCACCGCCGCCCTCGGCGTCGCGCAGACCGAGCAGGTGCTCGCGCTCGTGCGCCGGCTCGGCGAGCAGGGGCTCGCGGTCGTGCTCATCTCGCACAACCTCAACGACATCTTCGAGACCGCCGACCGGATCACGGTCTTGCGGCTCGGCAAGAGCGTGGGCGTGTTCGAGCGCCGCAACTCGACGCAGCAGGCGATCGTCGAGGCGATCACCTTCGGCGGCGCACCGCCGAAGGCGGGGGCCAAAGAATGACGAGCGCAGACGTCATCGGCCAGGATGCGAAGCCGCCGGTCGATCCGGTGGAAGAGCTTCCGGGTGGTCTCGCAGGGATGCGGGCGCGCGCCTGGCTGAACCTCCGGACGGGCAACCTCGGGCCGGCGCCGATCATCGTCGGGTTGGCCGTCACGGTCGCGATCTTCGGGCTCACGGCGACGAACTTCTTCACGGCCACCAACTTCGCGAACCTGATCACCGAGAGCGCAGGCACGGCGGTGCTCGCGTACGGCGTCGTGTTCGTGCTCCTGCTCGGTGAGATCGACCTTTCGATCGGCTATCTGGCCGGCATCGGCGCACTCATCGTCGCCGAGCTGCAGCTCCCCGGGAGCAGCTGGCAGATGAACGGCATCCTCGCGATGCTGATCGCGGTCATCGCCTGCGCGCTCATCGGCGGCTTCCAGGGCTCGATCGTCGCCTATGTCGGCGTGCCGTCGTTCGTCGTCACCCTCGGCGGCTTCCTCATCTGGCAGGGCGTGATCCTGAACAAGCTGGAGCAACGCGGGACGATCATCATCCAGGACCGCTGGATCAACTACACCGACAGCTATTTCTTCTCCCACTGGCTCGGTTGGGTGATCGCCGCGATCGTCACGGCGCTCTATCCGATCAGCGTCCTCTACAAGGCGATCACGGCACGCGGCACCCACATCGCACAGGTGAACCCGGTCATGTTCGCCGTGCGCGCCGGGGGTCTCGCGATCGTGGCGTTCGGCATCGTCGGGATCTCCAACCACGCCAAGGTGATCACCACGCCGCTCGGACTGCCGCTGGCAGGTGTGATCCTCGTCGTCTTACTGATCCTGCTGACGTTCCTCGCGCGCTGGACGACGTTCGGCCGCCACGTCTACGCGGTCGGAGGCAACGCCGAGGCCGCACGCAGAGCGGGCATCAACGTCCCGCGCATCCGCGTGCTCGTCTTCATGATCTCCGGGGCGACGGCCGGCATCGGCGGCATCATCTTCGCCGCGCAGGTCAACTCGGTCGCGCTCACGTTCCCTCCGGGGAACCTGCTGCTGAACGCGATCGCGTCCGCCGTCATCGGCGGCGTCAGCCTCTTCGGCGGCCGCGGCGAAGTACGCGGCGCACTGCTCGGCGCAGTCCTCATCGGGACGCTCCAGAACGGCCTGAACACGTTGAACGTGTCCAACGGCTGGATCTACATCATCACCGGCCTCGTCCTGCTCTTCGCAGTGACGCTCGACACGTTCGCCGTCCGCCTGCAGAAGCGCTCGGGGCGCTAGCGCGCTCCACGAGGAGCGGCCTGGCGATCCTTGCCGGTCGCGCCGATGTACGCGACCACCGCGATGAGGAGTGCGGCGAGGACGAAGGCGACTGGGCCGTCGCCCCAGCCCAGTCCGTGTGCGGCGCGGGACTTGCCGGTCCAGTCGGCGAACGAGGCGCCGAGCGGGCGCGTGACGACGTACGCGAGCCAAAAGGCGAGGATCCCGTTGAGGGCGAGGAACCGGTAGGCGAGCCCCGGGAGTGCGAACACGACGGCGAAGACGATGCCGGCGGTCAAGAAGCCGAGGTGAGCGGTGTACGCGGCGAGGTCGCCGAGAGCCGTGCCCATGGCGAACGTTGCAAGCACTGCTGCCCAGTAGAACCTCTCCCGCACCGAAGTGTTGATGCTGTGGATCGAGAGGGTCCGTTCGCTCCGGTACCACCACGCGAAGACGGTCACGAGCGCGACCGCGAACAGGATCGTCGAGGCGATGTAGGGCACGCCGAATTCGATGTGCACGACGTCGGCCGCCATCGTTCCGAACACCGCCACCATCGTCACTGCGAGCCAGTACACCCAGGTGATGTAGCGACGCGCCCGCAGCTGGACGGTCATCGCGAGCGCGAACGCGACGAAGCCCCCGATCACAGCCAGGTAGGGGTTGACGGTGTGGACGAGGTAGTCGGAGGTGGACTCGCCCAGCGCCGTCGTGAGGATTTTCGCGATCCAGAAGTAGGCCGTGACCTCCGGCACTCTGATCAGCCCTGCGCGCGCGTTCATGTCCCCGATCTCCAAGTCACCCGGAACGAAGCTGCGATCCCGGGCCTGCAACCGGCGACCGAACCCTGACGAAGCCGAGACGTTACCTGTGCGCGAGCGCGAGCTTTCCGATCTTCGTGCCGAGCGCGTGGCCGGCCGCCTCGTCGGCCGGCGTCTCGATGCCCTCGGCCGGACCGGCGGCGCTCAATCGCTCGGCCTGCGCCGCGAATGATCGGCCGGTGAGTGAGGTCAGAACTTCGTCGGCCGCGTACGCGAACGCACTGCCCTCCGAGACCCACCCCGGCGAGGCAGGCGTCGCGGCCGGCGGCGTCCACGCGGCTCCGGAAACCCAGTGGCCGCGCTCGAGCACGAAGATCTGGCCGCCGACGAGCTTGCTGATGCCGGCGACGATCGGCAGCTGCGCGTTGAAGGCGAGATAGCGGATCATCGAGATCGGGCGCGGCGCCTGGTACTCGCGCTTCGCCGCCCACGCGGAGACGGCGGCGTCGTTGAGCGCGCCGTTCAGCGTGCGGTAGAGGCGGAGATCCTGCGCGAGGTTGCCGGGCGCGACCGAGGCTGCGATGCGGTTCCAGGCGAGTGGCGATGTGTCGACCCGCGAGGCGCTCGTGCCGGAGGTCGCGCGCAGGACAGCGATCGCAGCGTCCTTGTAAGCGGTGCTCGACGGAAGGCCGAACGGCGGCTTGCCGACATGGACGCGGCCCGCGAACGTGCGGACGCCGCCCCACTGCGCACCGACGAAGGGCTGAACGTCGGTTCGCGAGAACGAGAGCGGTTGCCAGAACGTCGGGTCATGCACGGTCGAGCCCGGCTGCTTCACGATCAGCGGAGCGTTCTGCGACACGAAGCTCGGGTCGGCGTAGCGCATCGACTCGTGTGAGCCATCGCGACTGCCCGCTGCGATGGCCGCTGCGGCGATTCGGTTCGCGGGCGCGTCCGGCGAGAGACACAGTGAGCGCAGCTGCTTGGTCAGGATCGCGAAGCGTCGTCGCGAGATTCGAGTTGAACGACGCGCGCCACAGCAGGAGTTGATATGCGGCGTAGCTGATCGAGACCGGTGACGGACCGGCCGACGACATCGCGTTCGCGAGGTCGTACAGGTCACGCGCCTGCACCGGCTCGGACGCGCCGCCGGCGCGGAGCACCGCGACCGCCGTCTCGTCCCAGACCGTCGCGATCGAGCCGGCGTGCTGCGCCGGAGTGCAGGCGGCCGGGGACGGCTGGACGAGCGGCGTCCGCAGCGGCGGAACTGCCACTCGGACGATGCGGTCGACGCGGCGGACGTTCGTCTCGGTCGTCGCGCCCCACGGGTAGCGGACGTAGACGACGGCGGATGTCGCAGTGCCGAGCCCGACGTGGACGCGCGGGTCCTCGGAAGAGAGGTAACTGCTCCCGGCCTGCACGGTGCGCTCGAGCGAAACGCCGTTCGGCAGCGTCAGGCTCACGACCGCGCCGGGCACGAACCGCGACAGCGATATGTCGATCCAGTTGCCGCTTGGGCCGGCGGGGCGGAGGAGGACGAGCTTGCCGCCGATCGTGTTGATGGCGACGTCCATACGGCCGTCGTTCCCTACATCGGCGGCGGCGACGCCGCGGCCGTTCAGCGGCAGGTTCCGGAGCACGCCGGATGCGGTGCCGAAGCCCGCTCCCTTGGGGGCGAGCACGCGCACTGGCTCTGCGTCCGCGGCGAGCTTCGTCACCGGGATCGCCCCGGCCGCGAGCACGAGGTCGGGGCTACCGGAGTTCGCGAGGTCGATCCACGACGCGCCCCATCCGGCGAAGCCCGTTCCGAGCGCGGCGTCGAAGTCGGGCCGCGCGTTCAGGAAACTCGGGCCGACTTGCCGATAGGCGGCGGTCGGCTCGCCGCGCGAGTTCGTCACAACGAGCGTTGCCGTTCGCGGACGCGATGCCCATGCCCGCGAACGGATCGGCGACGCCCGCAACGGCGGCTCGGTCTTCGAAGCGGAAGCCGAGTCCTGCAGGATCGGCCTTCGCGCCGCCCGGCCACGGCACGTTCACGTACAGGTCGTTCGGGTCCTCGTCGTTCGCGACGTACAAGTCGGGGCGGCCGTCGCCGTTGACGTCGATGAACTGCGCGCCGAGACCGTGCCGGAAGTTCGCCGACTCGAGGCCGGCCTGGACGCCGACCTCGCGGAAGCGCCTGTGACCCTCGTTCAGGAAGAGCAGGTCGCGCACGCCCGCGACGTTCGTCGGGAAGCCGGCGAGCGAGTTCGGCACGGGCTCGTTCGTGTCGGAGTAGCCGGCGACGAAGATGTCGGGTCGGCCGTCGCCGTTGACGTCGGCGACCGCGACGCCGGTGTACCACCCGTGCGCCTGCAGCGCCGCTGTCGTGAACGTGCCGTTCCCGTCGTTCCAAAGGACGTCGACGCCGCGCGTCGTCGAGACGACGAGGTCCGGGCGCCCGTTGCCTGTGAGGTCGGCGGCGGCGCAGCCGTCGCCTTGCACCTGAAGTCCGGTGTGCGTCGCTGCGGTGACGTTGCGGAACTTCCCGTGCACGTTCTCGAACAAGGCCGAGCGCGGCAACCCGCCGTGCGCGCTCCACTGCGCGGTGTCCGCGCTCGAGTACGAGTTGACGACGAACAGGTCCTGCCACCCGTCGCCGTTGTAGTCGAGCCAGCAGAGGCCGCCGCCCATCATCGCCTGCGTTTCGGTGGATGGGCCGAAGCGGAACGAGCCCTGGCGGAAGTCGAGGCCGACCGATGCTGCGACGTTCGTGAGATGCGTGCCGGCGAGCGCGTCGCTGACAACCGGCGCCGCGATCTGCCTTGTCGCTGCGGCAGAGGGGAGCGCCCAATGACCGTTCGAGGTCTGGTGGAGGTGGTACGTAACGTCCGCGAGCCGCACGGTTGCCGTCGGCGGCCCTTGCTCCCGGCCTTGCACGAGGAAGATCCGCAACCGGTCGCTCGTGCTCGCCGGCTTCACCGCGAGCAGGTCGTGCGCGATCAGCTCAGCGGTGTGGCGGTCGAGCTTCGTCTGCACTCCGTGCGCCGGAAGGATCGTGATCGGAGGCAGGGCGCCTGGCGGCAGCGCGCGGAACGCGGTCGCCGCGGTCGGCGGGCTCGCGAGGACGATCACGATTGCCGCGAGCCCGATCGCGACCGGGGCGAGGGTCAGGACGCGCTGCCGGTCGAGCGCGAAGGGGACGAGCCGCAGGATCGGCATCGCCAGGCACACGATCGCGAGGGCGCCGAGCAGCGCGACCTTGGCGGCGAACTCCGTCGTCGTCGGCGCGATGAGCACGGACGAGAGCAGCCCGAGCGACACGGCGTACACGAGCCGCGCCGACGGCGAGCGGGGCGCCGTCTTCGGGTCGGTGATCATGAAGAAGAGGAACACGAGCACCTCGGGCGACGTGATCAGCACCCACCAGAGATGGAAGCCGCTGATCGGCCCGAGGTGCCAGCGCGCGGTCATCGAGTGACCCGCGAGTGCAAGCACACCGATGCCCGCGGCGAACGACACCCAGAAGCCGAGCGCGACGCGCAGTAGATGGAGCCGGCGGAGAATGGCGAACCCGCCGGTGACGATGACGACGAGCGCGAGCGCGAGCCACGCCGAGGTCGGCCCCCACCAGAAATCGAGCGGCGCGGCACGGTTCCGGCCGAGCGCGAGGAAGCAGATGACGAGCCCGATGTTCGACGGGTTGAAGATGTGCTCGCCGCGCCACTTGATCACGTGCTTCGAGAGGAGCGACACGGCGGCGGTGCCGACGAAGATCCACCAGCCGCGCAGGGTCCACCAGTCACCGTGCGCGGTCCCCGGGACGCGGAGGACGAACGCGACGCCGTTCCCGGTCAACATCGCGCTCGCCGGCCACAGGATGACGTGCTGACTCCGGAACGCGATCGCGATTTCGAGCACGGCGCACGTCCCGAGCGCGAGCAAGATCTGGGCGATCGAGACCTCGAAATGGAAGCCGATCTGCCCGATGACCTGCAGCGATGTGATCGTCGCCGCGAGGTGCAGGCGCGGATCGCTGAGCTTCGGGAGGAGAACCGGATACGCCCTGCCGCGGATCTCCAGGATGGGTGCCGCGGTCGCGCTCAAGGCCTGACCCATCCTAGTGTCCTAAGGAAATAGGTGAAAATGTCC
The DNA here is from genome assembly GCA_963744355.1 of uncultured Actinomycetes bacterium. GTDB lineage: Bacteria > Actinomycetota > Thermoleophilia > Gaiellales > Gaiellaceae > Palsa-739. Next base: position 358,330 of record CAVUTE010000001.1, on the reverse strand, counting down.
GAGTGAGACTCGATCGCGCCCGCAGCATCGTCGAGCACGTCGTCGCCGCGGCTCCGGCGCCCCTCTCTGTCTACGTCGCCGACACGCACGGCGAGCTCGTCGCCGCCGCGACGATGGACGGCGCTGCTCCCGACACGCGGCTGAACGCGCAGCGGAAGGCGTATACCGCCGCCCGCAGCGATGCCCGTTCGACCCGCGAGCTGGCGGAGAAGGTGCGCGACGACGCGGTCGAGCGGGCGAGCTTCGATCCGTTCTTCACGTTCTTCCTCGGCGGCGTCGCCGTGTTCGAGGGAGAGACGCGCGTCGGCGCGGTCGGCGTCAGCGGACTTCCGGGCGCCGATGACGAGCGTCTTGCGATGGCCGCCATCGACGCGACCGCCTGACATGCGCGACGACGCGACCCGCCGGGCCCGGGAGGAGCTCGCCACCGGGGCCGCGCGAGCGCCCGCACGCGCGCACTTCCGCGCGATGGGGATCGACCCGGCACGCCTCGACGGCCCCATCGTGGGGATCGCGTCGACGTGGACCGGGACGATGCCGTGCAACCTGAACCAGCGCGAGCTCGCAGATCGCGTCGTCGAAGGCGTCACCGCGGCCGGTGGCGTGGGTCTCGTGTTCAACACGATCGCCGTCTCCGACAACCAATCGCAGGCGACGCCGGGGATGCGGGCGTCGCTGATCTCGCGCGAGGTGATCGCCGACTCCATCGAGCTGATGACGGCCGCGCACGACTTCGACGCGCTCGTCTGTCTCGTCGGCTGCGACAAGACGGTGCCGGCCGCGCTGATGGCGCTCGCGCGCGTCGACAAGCCCGCGGTCGTCCTCTACAGCGGGCCGATGCGCGCCGGCCCGAACCGCACGACGATCCAGGACGTCTGGGAGGCCATTCCCGGTCCCCGTCCTCGCCTGGACGAGCTCGAGCGCGTCGCGTGCCCGGGGCCCGGCACCTGCGCCGGTCACTTCACCGCCAACACGATGGCGGTCGCCCTCGACTGCCTCGGAATCTCCGTGATCGGCGACGGGCTGATCCCCGCCGACGAGATCGACGCGAAGAGCGAGGCAGCCAGGCGCGCGGGTGAGCTCGCCGCCCGTTTGACGGTGACGGCGTGCGAGTTCCTTGACCGGCGCGCGCTTCTCCATGCGATGACCGGGATCGCCGCGACCGGCGGTTCGACGAACGGCGTGCTCCATCTGCTCGCGATCGCGCGTGAGGCCGGCGTCGAGCTGACGCTCGACGATCTCGCTGCCGTGAGCGAACGGACGCCGGTGATCGCGAGCCTCCTTCCGACCGGCCGCTTTGCCGCAGAGGACTTCCACCGCGCCGGCGGAACCGCCGCGCTGCTGCGCGAGCTGATTCGCGCCGGACACGTGGACGGCGACGCACCGACTATCGACGGCTCGACGTTCGCCGAGCGAACGAACGTCGCGCCGGCGCCGGACGGCGCGGTGCTCTCCACCGTCGAGCAGCCGTTCAAGGCGGGCGGCGCGCTGCGCGCACTGCGCGGGAACCTCGCTCCCGACGGGAGTCTCGTGAAGGTCAGCGGCATGCGCGCGCACCGCGGCCCCGCACACGTCTTCGACAGCGAGGAGGCGTGCGCCGACGCAGTTCGCGCCGGACGCGTGCAGCCCGGTGACGTGCTCGTCGTCCGCTACGAAGGCCCGGCGGGCGGCCCGGGCATGCGCGAGCTGCTCAGCGTCACCTCCTCGATCGTCGGCGCCGGGCTCGGCGACTCGGTCGCGCTCGTCACCGACGGGCGCTTCTCGGGCGCGACCCGCGGACTGATGGTCGGCTACGTCTCCCCGGAGGCGTTCCGCGGCGGGCCGCTGGCCGCCGTCCGCGACGGAGACGTCGTCGCGATCGACGCGGACGCGGGCACGCTCGAACTCGAGGTCGACGACGCCGAGCTCGCGGGACGCCTCGCCGATTGGGAGCCGCCTGCGTCCAACGCGACCGGCGTCTTCGCGCGCTACCGCGCGCTCGTCGGACCTGCGTCCGAGGGCGCCGTCCTGTCGTGAAGGCGCTCGTCGTCGAGCCGGGACGCGCCGGCGCGCGCGTCGAGGACGTGCCCGACACCGTGGTCGGCGTCGACGAGGTTCCTGTGCGCGTGCTCGAAGTCGGCGTCTGCGGGACCGATCGCGAGATCGTGCACGGCCTCTTCGGGATCGCGCCTGACGGCGAAGAGCTCCTCGTACTCGGCCACGAGCCGCTCGGGGTCGTCGAACGCGACGGGCACGGCTTCTCGCGCGGCGATCTCGTCTCGGCCACCGTGCGCCGGTCGTGCGGCCACTGCATCGCGTGCGCGGAGAGCTCGCCCGACTCCTGTCTCACCGGCGACTACAGCGAACGCGGCATCACACGGTTGCACGGATTCGCACGCGAGCTCGTCGGCGAGGATCCCGCGCAGCTCGTTCCGATCCCGCGCGAGCTCGGTCGCCTCGGTGTCCTCGCAGAGCCCACGTCGGATTGCATGCGCGCGCTGCGGCACGCGCGCATGATCGGCGGCCGCCAGCCCTGGGAGCTGCAGCGCGCGCTCGTCATCGGCGCAGGCGCGATCGGGACGCTCGTCACCTTCCTGCTTCGGCTCGACGGAATCGAGGTGGTCACCACGGCGCTCGAGCCGGCGAAGCCGCTGATCGAGGAGGCCGGCGCGGAATACGTCCCCACGGGAAGCGGCGACCTCGGCGGCTTCGACCTCGTCGTCGAGTGCGCGGGCAACGCGCAGCTGATGGCGGACGCACTCGGGCTGCTGCGGCGTAGCGGCGTCGCGTGCATCCTCGGCATCGACGGCCGCGAGCAGACGGTGTCGCTCGACGGGCGCACGATCGGCGTCGACATGGTGCTCGAGAATCGCCTCATCTTCGGCAGCGTGAACGCGCGGCGCGAGGACTGGCTCGCCGGCATCGACGCGCTCGACGAGATGCGCCGCCGCTGGCCGGGAACGCTCGAGCAGCTCCTCGGGCTGCGCGTGCCGCTCGACCGCTTCGAGGACGCGCTTGCGTTCTCCGGCGGGAAGGCGACCCTCGTGCTCAGCGAATGATCTGAGGATCCGCGAACACGTCGTGCTCGTCCGTGCTCCGGGTCGAGAACTCGGACACGATCGCGCCGTCCGGCCCAGCCTGGAACCAGTGCAGCGTGTCGGGCGGGATCGTGAACTGGTCGCCCGGCCGTAACACGATCTCGTCATGTCCTTCGACATGGAGGTGCACGGCGCCTGTGCGGCAGCGGAAGGTCTCCTCCTTGCCCGGGTCGTCGCCGACGGGCGGATGACGGTGCTCGGGACACATCTGCCGCGGGAACAGGACGAGCTCCTTCGCGCACACGCGGTCCGTGTTGACGTAGACGACGATCTGCACGCCCGTCTCCTCGAGCTTGCCGAGCCCGAGGTCGGTCACCTCGATCGCGTCCCGCTCCACGGGCGTGAGCACGATGCCGGCGTCGGCCAGCATCGCCGCCGCGCGCTCTCTAGCCTCGGAGTGCGTCATCGTGCAGCGCCTCGAGCGTCCGGGCCTGGCCCAGCGCATCGTCGCGGCCGAGCAGGAGCTCCGCCTCGCCCCGAATCGCATCGCTCATGTTCTCGAGCTCCAGGCGGTACGAGTCCTCTCGCTCGAGCTCGATGAGCTCGATACCGCCTTCGCGCCGCAGCTCGATCACGGGGTTGACGCAGTGCCACGGGTCGTCGAGGAAGAGCGATCCCTCGCTGCCGATCGCCTCCATCTCGTCTCGATTCGGGAGCGCGGTGGCGCAGTCGAACGTTGCGATGACGTCGTTCGGGAACCGCAGCAGTCCTCCGAAGGTCCAGTCGGTGCCGGACGGCCCGACCCACGCTTCGCCGTGCACCGCGACCGGCTCGCCGCCGAGGAGGCGCGACCCGCTGACGCAGTAGCAGCCGACGTCCATGAGCGCGCCGCCCTCGACGTCGGTGCGGAGGCGGATGTTGTCCACGTCGTAGAGCGAGTACGAGAACGCGGAGCGGATGACGCGCAGCTCGCCGATTGCGCCCTCCGCGACGAGCTGCGTGAGCCGCTTCGTCTGCGGGTTGTGCCGGTACATGAACGCCTCGCTCAGCAAGAGGCCGGTGCGCTCCGCGGTGTCGAACGCGTCGTCGACTTCCTCCGGGTGCCGCGTGAACGGCTTCTCGCACAGGACATGCTTGCCGGCCTCGAGCGCCTTGATCGACCACTCGGCATGCATCGTGTTCGGGAGCGAGATGTAGACCGCCTCGATCTCCGGGTCCGCGAGCAGGGCCTCGTACGTGCCGTACGCCCGCGGGATCTCCCACTCGCGCGCGTACGCATCGGCGCGTGCCTGGTCGCGGCTCGCGACCGCGAGGAGCTCGACCTTCTCCGACGCGTGCGCTCCCGGAATCACCTTCCGGTTGATGTCCGCGGTGGAGACGATTCCCCACTTCACTAGTGAACCCACACGCGTACTATCGCGGAATGGCGCAGATCGGCGTGGGGATGCTCGGGTACGCATTCATGGGGAAGGCGCACTCGAACGCGTTCCGCAAGATCCCGTACATCACGTGGCCGCCGCCGCTCGAGCCGCTGCTGATCGGGATCGCGGGCCGGAACGAGCAGGCGGTCGGCGAGGCTGCGCTCCGCTACGGGTGGGACTACGCGACCACCGACTGGCGCGACCTGATCGCCGACGAGCGCATCGGGCTGTTCGACAACGGCGGCCCGAACTCGCTGCACGCCGCGCCGACGATCGCCGCCGCGCGGGCGGGAAAGCACGTCGTCTGCGAGAAGCCGCTCGGCCGCGACGCGGACGAGAGCTACGAGATCTGGAAGCAGGTGGCCGCGACCGGCGTCAAGCACATGTGCGCGTTCAACTACCGCTTCGTGCCGGCAGTCCGGCTCGCGCGGGAGATGATCGAGGCCGGCGAGCTCGGCGAGGTGCGGCACTTCCGCGGGCGCTACCTCCAGGACTGGGGCGACGATCCGTCGCTCGACACGTGGCGCTTCAATCCCGACGAGGCCGGATCCGGCGCGCTCGGCGACCTGATGACCCACGTCGTCGACCTCGCGCGTTTCCTCAACGGCGAGATCGCGACGGTGTCCGGGTTCGCGCACACGTTCCTGCCCGGTCGCAAGGTGGACGACGCCGTCGAGGCCGCGGTGGGGTTCGGGAACGGCTCGGTCGGCACGCTCGAGGCGACGCGCTTCGCGCACGGCCGGCGCAACGCTTTCCAGTGGGAGATCAACGGCACGAAGGGCTCGCTCGCGTTCGACATGGAGCGGCTGAACGAGCTGGAGGTCTTCCGCGCCGACGGCGACCGCGCGCGCGGCTTCAAGCGAGTGCTCGTCTCCGAGGCCGACCATCCGTTCTGGACGTACTGGTGGCCGCCGGGCCACATCATCGGCTGGGGCGACACGTTCGTGCACGAGCTGCACCATCTGCTGGAGGCGATCGCGGACGACACGGGCGTCGCGCCGTACGGCGCCGACTTCGAGGACGGCTACCGCGCTTCGGAGATCTGCGACGCGATCGTCCGTTCCGGCGAGACCGGCGCGCGCGAGACGATCTCGTATCGCAGCTAGAGCGGCAGCGTGAGGCTGTCGATGTCGCGCGGGTAGTCCGTCAGCGTCTGCATTCCGTGCTCGGTCACGACGACCGTGTCCGAGTGCCGGAAGCCGCCGAGCTCCGAGTCGTACAGGCCCGGCTCGACGGTGAAGACCATGCCGGGCTGGAGCACGGTGTGATCGCCGAGGTCGAGGAACGGCGCCTCGTGGTTGCGCAGGCCGATTCCGTGGCCGGTGTGCTGGCGCCAGTACTCGAGGAGATCGTTGTCCTCGAAGTAGCGCATGACCGCGCCGTCGACGTCGGCGCACGTCGCGCCCGGCCGGATGGCGGCGAACGCCGCTTCCTGCGCCGCGACCACGTGGCCGAAGAGCCGCCGCTGCTCGTCCGTCGGCGGGCCGATGACCATGCCGCGCTCGAGCTCGGCGTTGTAGCCCCAGATCGGGGCGCTCGTCTCGCTGACAAGCATGTCGCCCGCGCGGAACTCGATCGCGTGCGCGACCGCGTGGGCCCACGAGCTGCGGACACCAATCTGCCCGCGGTAGCCGGCAGACACGCCTGCGGACGACGACAGGCCGCCGACGTCGCCGAGCGCTGCGAGCATCGCGAGCGTGGTCTCCTGCCCTGCGCGGAGGCTCGCCTCCGCCTCGGTGACGCCCGGCCGCGTGTATTCCTGCAGCAGCCGGTGCGCGTGCGCGCACCAGCGTCCGCTCTCGCGGATCAGCTCGAGCTCGTTCTCGCTCTTGCGCGCCATCATCGACTCGATGTGCTCGCCGAGCGGCGTGACCGACGCGCCCGTGACCTCGCTCAGCGGCGGGCCCTTGTAGCCGAGGATTCCCGGGTACCCGTCCTGGTCCGCGCCGACCGCACGCTCGATGCCGAGGTCGGCGAGCACGCGCGCGAAGATGCGCATGGGGTGCTCGAGGCCCGGATACTCGGCGTACGCGTCGATGCGCTCGAACGCCGTCTCGGCACGTGTGCGCTCGCTCTCGAACTCCGGCACGAAGATGGTCGACTCGCCGCCGACGTTCTCCGCGTACATGACCGGCCGCTCGTTCGAGAGGAACCAGAAGCCGGTGAAGTACTGGATGGAGTCGGCGCCGAAGAGGACGTATCCCGTCAGCCCCAAACGGCGGACGTGCTCGAGCAGCCGTTGGCGCCGCTCCTCGAATTCGGCTGCGGGAATACCCACCGCGCGAGCCTACGTGCGCAGCACGACCTCCAGCGCAGTTCCCCGCCCGGGGATCGACCTCAGTGAGAGGCCGCCGTCGATCGACGCCGCGCGAGCGCGCATGTTCTTCAGCCCCTGCCCGGCCACGCTGTCCTCGCCGTCGAAGCCCTCGCCGTCGTCCTGGATCGAGACGAACCGCTCGCCGTCGCGCCAGCCGATCACCACCTCCGCACACGTCGCCTGCGCATGCTTGCGCACGTTCGCAAGGCCTTCCTGCACGATGCGGAAGATCTCGATCTGCTCGTCCGGAGCGAGATGCATCGCAGAGTCGACCTCGAGCTCCACGTCCAGTGCACCATCGGCGGTGAGGACCTCGACGTAGCGGCGAAGGGCGGCGTCGAATGGCGCGGTGCCGCTCGCGGAGGACAGCGCGAGGATCGCGAACCGGGCCTCCTGCTGGGCCAGCAGTGCTGCTTCCTTCAGCCGCGGCAGGGTGTCGGCGACGGCCGCTCCCGACTCGAGCATGGACGCGTGCGTCGAGACCGCAAAGAGGTACTGCGCGAGGCCGTCGTGGATCTCGCGCGCGACGCGCGCGCGTTCGTCCGCGACCGCCCGCCCGAACTCGGCGGAGCGGATGGCGCGCCACGCGCCGACGAGGATGACCGTGTACGCGAGCATGCGCAGGAAATCGCCCTGCGACACCCATCTGCCGGCTACGAGCGGCTGGAACACGAGTTGCAGCGCGGCGAAGAGCATGAGCGTGAAGCCGAGCGCGAGCCAGCGCGACATGTCCTCGTGGTGCGTGCGGAAGCGCTCGCCCCACCCGACGACGGCGACGAGCATGATCAGCGCTTGCAACGCGAGCGTGCCCGTGAGGTAGAAGGGCTGCGTCTGGCCGGCGGGGACGCTTAAGGGCGGTAGCGCGTCGCCGGCATCGCGCAAAAGCGACCAGGCCACGAAGAGCACGAGGCCCGCGGCCGCGACCGCGTTGGCGATCGCCCAGTCTCGGCGGCGCGTGCTGCCGCGCGCGAACGGCGCGATGGCGATGAGCGCGGCGCCGACCATCCCACCGAGGAGGTACGCCCACTCCTCCGAAGGGCGCGTTGTCTGGCCGCCGAGCTGTGGGCCGATGCCGAATCCGGCCGCCGAGAGAGAGGTGACGAGGAAGCCGCTCGCCAGCAGGAGGTCGACCCGCCGGCCCTCGGCCGAGAAGCGGGCGGCCGCCAGCAGGGCGACAAGCAGGCCGGCGAGCGCCATCGTGGTCTCCAGCACGAGCCGGAGCTCCGGCAGGTTGAACCGCGTCCGCATGCCCGGGTGCGTGAGGAAGAGCGCGAGAATCGCGCCGAGTAGGCCCGCGAGCAGCGTCTCGCTGAGGAGCCAGGCCTCGAAGTCGTTCTGATCTTTCACTTTCCCCTTGTCGGCAGAACCGCTGCTGCCGATAAGCGGTCAAGATGAGCGCCCGCGTCATCATCGTCGACGACCACCCGCTGACCCGTGAGGCCCTCGCCTCGCTGCTCGGCGCGCACGGTTTCGACGTGTGCGGCACGGCATCGAACGGGGAGGAGGCCGTCCAGGAGGCCGGCCGCCTCCAGCCCGACCTCGTCCTCCTCGACCTCTCGATGCCCGGTATCGACGGCCTTGCGGCCCTGCCCGGCATCCTCGACGCCTCGCCCGGGAGCGAGGTGGTTGTCCTGACGGCGTCCGGCACAGAGGACAACCTCCTCGCCGCGGTCCGCGCCGGAGCCGCCGGCTACCTGTTGAAGACCGAGCCGCCGGAGCGGATCGCGGAATTCCTCGAAGGGGTCGTCCATGGCGAGGCCGCGCTCTCCGGCGCGGTTGCACGGCGGCTGCTCGACCGCGTGCGCGCCGGCTCTGACCACACCGGCGGCGTCCCGGACGCGATCGCCAAGAAGCTGTCCGCCCGGGAGCTCGAGGTCCTGCTCCTGCTCGACGAGCACCTGGGCACGGACGAGATCGCGAAGCGGCTGTACATCTCCGAGCACACCGTGCGCTCGCACGTGAAGAGCCTGCTGAGGAAGCTCGGCGTCTCCTCACGGCGCGAGGCGCTCGAGCGCTTGTCGCTCGCCCGCGCGGCCTAACGCCTGCGCTCGCCCTTCCGCAGCGCGTCGAGCCGGCGGCGGTCCTGTTTGGTCGGCCGCGCTCCGAGGTCGGCCCCGAGGGGACGAGCGTCCCGCCGCTCGAGCCGCTGCTGCGCCCGCGCCTCCTGCGACTCCTTCGTCTCCTCGTAGAGCGTCGCCGCCTCGCTCGCCGGACCGCGCCGTTCCGCCAGCGCGCGCACGACGACCGTCGAGGTGACGTGCCCGCGCCGGATCTCGAGCGTGTCGCCGACACGCACGTCGCGTGCCGGCTTTACGCGCGCGTCACCCAAGTGGACATGGCCGGCAAGGACGGCCTCGGTTGCGAGCGAACGCGTCTTGAAGAACCGCGCCGCCCACAGCCACTTGTCGATCCTCACGACGAGGTGAGCCCTTCCAGCGTCGCGTCGACGAGGGCCGGCAGCGTGTCGAGGTTGTATCCGCCCTCCAGTACGGCGGCGACGAGCGGCGCCGCGGCGCGGCACCGCCGCGCCATCTCCCGGAAGCCGTCCGCAGTGACGTTCATATCCGCGAGCGGATCGTCCTCGTGAGCATCGAAGCCGGCGGACACGAGGAGAAGCTCCGGCTCGAACCGTGCGAGCGCCGGCTCGACGACATGGTGGAACGCGTGCAGGTACTCGTCGTCGCCCGACCCGGCCGACATCGGCACGTTCACGGTCGTGCCGCGCTGCTCGTCCGGGCCGCCGCTTCCCGGATAGAACGGCCACTGGTGGAGCGAGACGAAGAGCACGCTGTCGTCGTCCCAGAACGCCGCCTGCGTGCCGTTGCCATGGTGCACGTCGATATCGACGATCGCGACGCGTCCGAACTCGGACGCGCGTGCCGCGATCGCGACGTTGTTGAAGATGCAGAACCCCATCGCGCGGTCCGGCAGCGCGTGGTGGCCGGGCGGCCGCACGAGCGCGAAGGCGCCGCGCCGCGCCGCTTCGACGGCCGTGCCCGCCGCGAGCGACGCCGCCTCGAACGTCGTCTTGGTGGCGATCGTGTCGCCGTCCAGCCAGGTGGGAGACTCGACTGCCCGCACGACCTCGACGTGCTCGCGCGTGTGTACAAGAAGAAGCTCCTCGTCCGTCGCGGCCCGCCCCTCGCTCCACACGTGCTGATGCTGGAGCAGCACGGCGATCCGTTCCGGCCGTTCCGGGTGATGGCCGGTGGGATGGAGATGCGCGAGCGCGGGATGCGTCAGGACGTCGATCGGACGATCTCGGCGAGCGTGTCGATCTCTCCGCCGGCGCGCCCCAGCAGGTAGCAGAGGAGCGGCGCGTTCGTTCGGTCTCCGCTCTCGTGGGCCGCAATGCGCGCGAGGTCGAGCAGCGTCGTCTGCTCCGCGTCGGTGAGCCCGCCGACGCCGAGTGCGTCGGCCTGGCGCGTGAGCCATTCGTTCATGCGAGGGACGCTAGCTGGCCGAGATCGGGAACGCGTTGTCCGCCCACCCGGCTGCAAACCTTCGCATCCCGGCGTCCTCGGTCGCGCCCATAGCTTCAGCTATGGGCGCTCCCTGCGTCCTTGGGCAGCTCGGTTTTCGCTCGGCTGGACGGGAACGAGTCCCCGATCCCGGCCAGTCGGTCGGCCAGCCCGTTGAGCCCGAGGTTCTTGACGTAGGTGGACGCCTCCGCCCATGTAGGTGACTGATTTGCGAGGGGAGGAAGAGGAGCAGAGGCGTCCATCGCAGCGATTCGCCGATAGAGGCGCAAGTCCTCCGCCTCGGACTCGAATCGTCCCGCCGCGAGGGCCGCTTCGAGGGTTCCGAACTCGCGGAGCACGTCCGCCGCCTTCTTCGGCCCGATGCCCCGTGCGCCGGGAAGCTTGTCCGAGGGGTCGCCGCGGAGCGCGATGAGATCCGGCACCTGCTCGGGCTCGACGCCGTACCGCTCCCGCACGCCGGCAGGCCCGATGCGGGCGACCTCGCTGACGCCCTTCGTCGGCTGGAGGACGGTCACCCGGTCGGACACGAGCTGGAACGCGTCGCGGTCCGACGTCGCGACGAGCACGTGTCCGGGCCACGTGTGCGCCGCCGCCGCGAGGAAGTCGTCTGCTTCGTAGCCCTCGGCCTTTGCGGCGGCGAAGCCGCAGGCGCGGACGACGTCCGGGAGCATGTCGAGCTGTTCGAGCAACGACTCTTCGAACACGCGGCCGGATTGATAGGCGGCGAACGCCTCGTGCCGGTACGTCGGCGTGGTGAGCGTGTCCCAGCCGACGAGCACCGCGTCCGGCCGCTCCGCCTCCCACAGGCGGACGAGCATGTTCGTGAATCCGACGACTGCGTTCAGCCGGATCGTCTTTGGAAGGCCGTGGTAGGCGCGGTGCGCGAACGAGTCGCCGTCGACGACGAGCAACGTGCTCAGAGCGATGCCTCGAGCTCGTCGATGCGCGCCATGAGCCGGTCGGTCGCCTCGAGCGCCGCCTCGCGAAGGTCGCCGGCTCCGCGCAGGTCGTCGATGTCGACGGGCGGCCCGTACGCGACGCGGATGGACGCGAGCCGGCGGAGATGGTCGGTGCCGCGGACCGCAGCCGGCACGAGCGGCACGCCGGCCTCGAGCGCGATACGCGCCGCGCCCGAACGAGGCCGCGCCTCGAAGCGCTTCACGAGGCCCTTCCGCCGGCGCGTGCCCTCCGGGAACATCGCCACCACGTTCCCGTCGCGGGCGAGCTGCACCGCGGTCTCGATCGCCTCGGCGTCCGCCTGTCCGCGTCGGACGGGGAACGCGCCCGCCCCGTTCAGGATGAGTGTGAGCGGGAACCAATACAGCTCCGACTTCGCCATGAAGCGCAGAAAGCGCCGCGGCCACAGCGGCAGTCCGAGCGGCCAGGGGTCGAAGCTGGACATGTGATTGCAGGCCAGGACGAAACCACCCTCGGAGGGAATGTTCTCGCGCCCGCGCACGCGTAACCGGTAGACCACGACCAGAATCGGCCAGCTCAGGGCGGCAACCGCCGAGTACGTACGAGTAGGCCTCACGCTATGGTGAATCTATGGCCAAGACGCTCGTCGTTGCAGAAAAACCATCGGTAGGAAGAGACCTCTCGGTCGCGCTGGCCGGCAAGTTCGAGAAGGACGAGGGCTTCCTGGAATCGGACGAATACGTCATCACGTGGGCCGTCGGGCACCTCGTGCAGCTCGCCGATCCCGAGGCGTACGACGAGAAGTTCAAGAAGTGGAGGATGGCCGACCTTCCGATCGTCCCCGAGGACTTTCATCTCGTCCCGCGCGACGCGAAGTCGAAGAAGCAGCTCAATTTGATCTTGAAGCTGATGAAGCGCGAGGACGTCTCCGACTTCATCAACGCGTGCGACGCCGGGCGCGAAGGAGAGCTGATCTTCGCCTACATCTACGAGATGTATGCGCAGTCGCTGAAGAAGAAGGACGGCCCCCCGAAGCAGGTGCAGCGCCTGTGGATCTCGTCGATGACGAAGCAGGCGATCCGCGAAGGCTTCGACAAGCTGCGCCCCGGTGAGCAGCTCCAGTCGCTCGAGCGGGCCGCGCGGTCGCGCTCGGAAGCGGATTGGATCGTCGGCATGAACGCAACGCGCGCTGCGACCATTCGCGGTCGCGCGTGGGTCGGTGGCGTCGTCTCGCTCGGCCGGGTGCAGACGCCGACGCTCGCGATGCTCGTCAAGCGGGAGCGCGAGATCCAGGCGTTCGTCGCCGAGCCGTACTGGCTCGTGCACGCCGCCTTCCAGCCGCCCTACCAGGGCATCTGGTTCGAGAACGACGAGACGCGCATCAAGGCGGTCGAGCGTGCCGACGAGATCGTGTCCAAGGTCTCCGGCAAGGACGGCACGATCACGAAGGTCGAGCGCAAGGAGCAGTCCGAGCGCGCGCCGCTCCTGTACGACCTCACCTCATTGCAGCGCGACGCGAACCGCCGCTTCGGGTTCAGCGCGCGGCGCACGCTGCAGGCGGCGCAGAAGCTGTACGAGGACAAGAAGGCGATCACGTATCCGCGCACCTCGTCCCGTTACTTGTCCGGCGACATGGTGCCGCAGCTGAAGATCGTCGCCTCGACGCTGCAGGACATCTCCGACTACCGCGAGGCGGCGACGTACGTCATGCGGCTCGACCAGCTTCCGCTCCAGCGCGTGATCAACGACGCGAAGGTCACCGACCACCACGCGGTCATCCCGACCGACATTCCGCACGACATCGAGGCGTTCTCGCCCGACGAGCGCCGCATCTTCGACCTTGTCGCGCGCCGCTTCCTCGCCGTCTTCCATCCGCCCGCGCGGTATGCGCGCACGACGGTTGTCACCGAGGTCGAGGGCGAGAGCTTCCGCACGCGCGGCAAGATCACGCTCGAGGCCGGCTGGCGCGGCGTCTACGGCCTGGAGCCGGACGCGGAGAAACAGTCGGAAGACGAGGACTCCGACGGCGGCGAGCTGCCGACGCTGCAGGAAGGCCAGACGGTGCGCTGTCTCGCGGCCGAGCGCGAGGACAAGATGACGAAGGCGCCGCCGCGCTACACGGAGGCGACGCTGCTGTCTGCGATGGAGACCGCGGGCAAGCTCGTCGACGACGAGGAGCTGCGCGAGGCGATGAAGGACTCTGGCCTCGGCACGCCGGCGACGCGCGCGGAGATCATCGAGACGCTCATCCGCCGCGAGTACATCGAGCGCGTCGGCCGCGACCTGCAGCCGACACCGAAGGGCCTGCAGGTGATCACGATGCTCGAGGAGCACAAGATCACCTCGCCGGAGCTCACGGGCGAGTGGGAGCACAAGCTTTCCGACATCGAGCACGGAGGCGGCGATCGCGACGCGTTCATCAAGGAGATCGCCAACTTCACGAAGGAGATCGTCGGGCAGATCGAGGCGCTCGACAAGGAGAAGCTCCGGCCCGAGCGCGTCGAGCTCGGACTGTGCCCGCGCTGCGGCGCTGTCACCGGCGAGATCATCCGCGAGAACTCTCGCGCCTACGGTTGCACGAGCTGGAAGAACCGCGAAGAGGTCGGCTGCGGCTTCGTCATCTGGAAGCGCGTTGCAGGTCGCACGCTCACCCCCGAGCTCGCACGGCAGCTGCTCGAGGAGGGCAAAACGCGTGACGTCTTGTCCGGTTTCCGCTCACGGAACAACAAACCGTTCCGGGCACGTCTCGTCCTAAATGAGGAGGGGAAGGTCGAGTTCGACTTCCCCGTCCGGACGACGCCGGCGAAAGAGCAGGAAGCGGAGCCCGCAGCAGCGGAATAAGCGGGTGGGCGGGCCCGTTCGGAACCTTGAAGGGCCATGGTCGAAGGATCCCCTGGCAGTGAGAGGGTTTCCCTCGTAGAGTGAGAAGGTTCGTTGACCCAGTCGAAGCAGCGCCCAGAGAGGACTGACGAGAGCTGAGCCAGAACCAACTGCAGGAGTTGCTTGAGACCGACCAGGCGCGCGCCCTCGTCGAGGCTGCGCAGGAGCGCGGCTACCTGGAGCCCGCTGAGCTGGAGGCATTCGTCCTCGAACTCGACCTGAACGACCAGGAGGTCGAGGAGCTGACGCACGAGCTCGAGCGCATCGGGCTCGAGATCGGAGCGCCGAAAGCGGTGGCCGAGGCTGCTGCCGCCGCCGACGCTGCCGAAAAGGCAGCAGAGGAGGAGGCAGCGCGGCTCGAGGCGACCGCGGCGATGTCGGGCGCGGCCGACAGCCTGCAGCTGTTCCTCGCCGACGTCGGTAAGCACAAGCTGCTCACCGCAGCCGACGAGGTCATGCTGGCGAAGCGCATCGAGCGCGGCGACCCGACCGCGAAGCGGCGCATGATCGAGTCGAACCTGCGTCTCGTCGTGTCGATCGCGAAGGGGTACCGCGGCCTCGGCGTTCCGTTCCTCGATCTCATCCAGGAAGGGACGCTCGGCCTGAACCGCGCGGTCGAGAAGTTCGACTGGCGCCGCGGCTACAAGTTTTCCACGTACGCGACCTGGTGGATCCGCCAGTCCGTGCAGCGCGCGGTTGCGAATCACGCGCGCACGATCCGCGTTCCGGTCCACGTCGTCGAGCGTCAGCAGAAGCTCTCGCGCGCGGCGCGACGACTCGAGGTCGAGCTCGGCCGCGAGGCGACGAAGGCGGAGCTCGCGGAGGCGACCGGGCTGCCGATGCAGCACGTCGACGAAGCGCTCGGCGCAGCGCACGCGTCGGTCTCGCTGAACCAGACGGTCGGGGCGGACGACGAGGGTGAGCTCGGCGATCTCTTCGCCGACCGCGAGGCCGCGGACCCGTTCGACGAGGCCGAGGAGTCGCTCCGCCGGCAGGGCGTGCGGCGGGCACTCGACGCGCTCCCGGAGCGCGAGCGGCGCATCCTCGAGCTGCGGTTCGGCTTCGAGGGCGAGCCGTGGACGCTCGAGGCGATCGGGCACGAGCTCGACCTGACGCGCGAGCGCGTGCGTCAACTCGAGGGCCAGGCACTCGCAAGGCTCGGCGCGCTGCGTGATCTGATCAGCGTCGCCGCCTAGCAACGCCAGGTTCATCGTGTCCCCTCAAGGCACGACCGGTACCAGGTACCGCGACGTAGGGGTGTCCAACGACGGCGTGCCGCGCGGCTGCGAGGATCGCCTCCCGTTCGAGCGGGACGATGGTCATCTCCGCCGGCGGCCGCCGAAGGAAGCGCGCGACGAGGAACAGTTCGTCGACGTCGAGATCGCCTGCACGCCGCGCCGCCGCGAGGCCGGCCTCGATCTCGAGGTGCGCGCCGCCACCGGGCGGCAGCGTCCGCTCCGCGGCGACGCGACCGCCGGAGAGGAAGAAGGCGCGCGTGTAGCCGGGCTCGGCCGCCGGGACGAGGAGGCAGCGCTCGAGTGCGCGCAGGCGCTCGAGCCGGTCGAGGTCGCGGCACACGTGCTCGAGTGCGTCGATGCGGTCACGTAGCCGCGCGGCTTCCTCGAAGCGGCGCGCGTCCGACAGCGCCGCGAGCTTCTTTCGCAGACGCGGCAGCGCGGCCGCCGGCCGCTCCAGCTCGTCGGCGAGCAGCGCCCGCGCAGCCATCTGTGCGCGCCGGCGGGAGCGAATCGGCCCCAGCGGCGTGCATTGCGAGGAGGCGACGACGCCGTCCCCGCGCTTCTTCAGCCAGACGTGCCGCTCCGGTCGCGAGACGCGCGCATTCGCGGGCGGCCGCAGCTCACGGATCAAGCGCAGCTCGGTGAGCGCCGCCTCGAGTTCCGATCCGAGCACGCGCCACTCGATCCGCTCGGTCGCGCCCACCGCCGCCTCAACCGCCGGCCGGAGCCGCTCCGAGCGGAAATACGAGCGCAGCCGTGCGCGCAGGTCGCGCGCGCAGCCGACGTACAGCACCTCGTCGTTGCGGTCGTGGAAGAGGTACACGCCGGGCCGCTGCGGCGCTCCGAACGCGAGCCGTCGCTTGTCCCACACGCGCCGCGTCCGTGTCGCCGAGAGCGCGCTGAGGTCGGCGACCGTTCGTGCCCCGCGCTCCTGTGCCAGCCCGATCAGCGCGAGCAGGATCTCCGCTGTCGCCTGCGCATCGGGGAGCGCACGATGGCACGGCTGCACGGAGGTGTCGAGGAACCACGCGAGCTGCGACAGCGACGCACGTGGTACTCGCCCCGCGAGCAGGCGCCGCGCGAGCGTGACCGTGTCCACGACGGGCGACGCCAGCCGCGACCCGGTGAGCTTCACGGTCTCGCGGTCCAGGAACGCCATGTCGAAGCGCGCGTTGTGCGCGACGAGCACCGCGTCGCCGGCGAATGCGAGGAACCTTTGCACGGCGAGGGCAGGCGTCGGTGAGCCGCGCAGCTGCCGGTTGCTGAGGCCGGTCAGCGCTTCGACACCGGGCCCGAGTGGCATGCCGGGATCGGCGAGCGTCTCGAACTCGGCCTCGATCTCCAATCCGCGCACCCGTACCGCGCCGATCTCACAGATCTGCGCCGTCCCCGGCCGCAGGCCGGTGGTCTCCAGGTCGACGACGACGTACGTCGCGTGCTCGAGCAGGAGGTTGCCGCCGAGCGGACGCGCGAGCCCGACCGCGTCGCCGTTCCAGGCGAGCCGCGCGTCGGCCTCGACGACGTCGGCGAGCAGGCTGCGCGCGAGGGAGACGGGGGCGGAGCGGAGCGCGAACAGCCAGCGGGCGGCCTCTTCGGCGAGCACCGGTCCGCGACGCTCCTCGACGAGCTCCACCAGCCGGTCGGCCGCGTCGAGCCTGAGCTGCATGCCCCAAGTCTAGACGAACATATGTTCGATTACCTAACTCGGGACGGCCTATTTACGTCAATATCAATGCCGCCGGTCGTGCGCGCCGCCTGTATGGAACGACTGACTCGACTCACCCGATGGCTCGGCCTGGTGCCGCTTGCTGCGCTCGCGCTGCTCGCGGCCGGCTGCGGCGGCGCGTCGAACGCCGGCGGCCCGGCGGCCGCGGCCGCCGCGCCCGTTGCGACACCCAAGGCCTCGGCCGGACCGACGTTTCCCGTCTTCCGCGTCGCGGAGGACACATCGATCGACTATCTCGACCCCGGGCTGACGTACAGCCCTGAGGGCCTGAACGTCATCTGGAACGTCTACCTACCGCTGCTCGGCTACCGCCACGTCAACGGCGCCGGGGGCGCGACGATCGTCCCGTATCTCGCACGTGCGCTGCCGACGGTCTCGGCGGACGGCCGCACGTACACGCTCGTGCTGCGCGCGGGTCTCAAGTACTCGAACGGGCAGCCGGTCAAGGCCAGCGACTTCAAGGCGACAGTCGAGCGCGACTTCAAGCTCGACTCGCCCGGCGCGGGCTACTTCTACAACATCGTCGGCGCCGACGCGGCGCGCCAGACGAAGGGCGGCCACATCTCCGGCATCGTCGCCGACGACGCGACGGGGAAGATCACGATCACGCTGAAGACACCCCAGGGCGACTTCGCCAACGTGCTCGCGAGTGAGTTCGCTGCGCCCGTTCCGGCGAACGCGCCGGCATCGGACACGTCGACGCACCCGCTGCCCGCGACTGGCCCGTATGTCATCCAGAGCTACGCGCCGAACAAGCAGATCGTCGAGGTGAGGAACCCGCATTTCCACGCCGCGCAATTCCGCGGGAACGTTCCGGCCGGCAATCCCGACAAGGTGATCTGGGACATCGTCGGCGACGCGGCCTCTGCGCTCCAGCGCACGACGTCCGGCCAGGACGACTGGGACCCGCAGGCGATCCCCGTGAACAGCCTCGCGCAGACGGAGGCGAAGTACGGCGACCAGCTCAAGGTCTACACACCGCCGAACACCTACTACTTCTTCATGAACACGCGGGTCGCGCCGTTCGACAAGCTGAAAGTGCGGCAGGCGGTCAACTACGCCATCGACCGAAACGCGCTCGTCGCCATCTACGGCGGCCTCGCGAGCCCGACCGAGAACATCCTGCCGCCGACGTATCCGTCCTACACGAAGCACTCGCTCTATCGGCACGACCTCGCCAAGGCGCGGAAGCTGATCAAGGAGGCGGGGGCGACAGGGGCGCACGTGACCGTCTGGAACCACGACCGCGGGCTCGACCGCAAGGCGACGGACTACCTCGTGAAGGTGCTCGACTCGATCGGGCTGAAGGCGAAGCGAGCACATCGTCACGTCGGCGGTCTACTGGGCGACGATCGGCAACGAGGCGACGAACGCCCAGATCGGCTTCGCGGACTGGTTCCAGGATTACCCGCACCCGCTCGACTGGTTCGACGTCCTTTTGAACGGCGAGCGGATCACGAAGACCTACAACAACAACTACGCGAACTTCAACGACAAGGCGGTGAACGCCGAGATCGACGACCTGAACAAGCAGCCGATCCCGACGAGCCCGGTGAACTCGCGCTGGGCCTCGCTCGACCGCCAGATCATGCTCCAGGCGCCCTGGGCGCCGTTTCTCAACCGGGAGTTCACCGACTACTTCAACGCGAAGGTGGACCTCGGCTGTTATGTCAACCAGGTGGTCTACGGGTTCGACTACTCGACCATCTGCATGAGATAGTCAGGCCTACGAACCAACCCCCGGGAGGGAACATGCATTTGAGACCACGGCTGAGGTACCTGGTGGTGCTCGGCCTCGCCGGCCTAGTGCTGGCTGCGGTTGGGGTGACCGCCGCACAGTCCAAGCCGCTGGCGGCGAACCATGCGACCGCGAGCACGATTCTCGACGGTACGACGGACACGGTGACGAACGTCGACCCGGCCGGTAACTACGACTACGGCTCGGGCACCGTCGACATCCTGATCTACCAGCATCTCCTCGACCTCAACGCAGGAAGCACGATTCCGGCGCCGTCGCTGGCCACGGGATGCAAGGCGAACGCGACGGTCACGGTGTGGACCTGCACGCTCCGCAAGGGCGTCAAGTTCTCGAACGGCGACCCGTTCACCTCGACTGACGTCAAGTGGTCTTTCGACCGCGTCAACAAGATCCACGATCCCTCCGGGATCTGGGGTCTCATCTCGAACCTGAAGAGCGTCACGACGGCAGGCCCGTACAGCGTCTCGTTCCACCTCACGACGGGACAGTCGACGTGGCCGTACATCCTCGCCACCGGCGCGGGTGAGATCGTCGACCACAAGGTGTATCCGGCGACCAAGCTCGTCGCGAACACCGATGTGAAAGACCTCATCGGGACGGGCCCCTATGTGCTCAGCAAGTTCACGCCGGGACAGCAGGCCGTCTTCGCCCCGAACCCGAACTACGCGGGCGAGAACGGGAAGCTTGCGAACGGCGGTCTGATCATCACGTACTACTCGAAGTCGTCGACCATGAAGCTCGATCTCCAGAAGGGCGACGATCGACATGGCGTTCCGCGACTTCACCCCGACGGAGTACACGGCGCTCGGCAAGACGAGCGGGATCACGGTGTTCAAGGGCAAGGGCGTCGGCATCCGCTATCTCGTGCTGCAACGTGAAGCGCGCGCCGACGAACAAGCTCGCCGTGCGCAAGGCGATCGCCTACCTCTTCCCGAGGCAGGACATCGCGTCGCGCGTGTACCACGGCCAGGTTGTAGCCGCTGTACTCGATGCCGCCGGCCGGCCTCCCCGGCCACACCAATGCGTTCGGTGAGGCTGTACGGCATGGCGCCGAGCGTGGCAAAGGCGAAGGCTGTTCTCGCGGCCGGCCACATCAAGACGCCGGTGCCGCTCACGGTCTGGTGGACGCCGTCGCACTACGGCGACGCGTCTGCTGACGAGTACACCGAGATCCAGCGTTCGCTCAACGCGAGCGGCCTGTTCAAGGTGACGCTGAAGTCCGCCGAGTGGGCGACAGTACAGCGAAGACGCTCGGCACGCAGTACGGCGCGTTCCAGCTCGGCTGGTTCCCGGACTACCCGGACGCCGAGGACTACATCGTGCCGTTCTACGGGACGAAGTCGAACTTCACGTCGAACGGGTACATCGAACCCGAAGATGGACGCGGTCATCAAGAAGGAAGCAGGCCGCGAAGACGCTCGCTGAGCGCCTGACGTACATCAAGCAGGCGCAGACGATCGCCGCGAAGGACGCGCCGATCATCCCGTACTGGCAGAACTCGATGATCGTGGTCTGCACGGTCGAACGTGCAGAACGTCCGCAAGCACGATCGATCTCGACTACCTCATGCGGTTCTGGCTGCTGTCGAAGTCCTAGCGGCCTGCAAAGAGAGGGGCGCCTTCGGGCGCCCTCTCTTTCTCTAGGATTCGCTCAATGAATCAGGGGTCGTCGCTCAAGCGTTACGCCATCACACGCCTCGCTCTGGTCGTGCCGATGGTGTTCATCCTGCTGACGCTCGTCTTCCTGCTCATGCGGGTCGCGCCGGGCAACCCGATCTCGGCGTCGCTCGGCGGGCACGCGCCGCCCGCGGTGATCAAGGCAGATCAGCCACCAGCTCGGTTACGACAAGCCGATCTACGTGCAGTACGGGCACTACCTCGGGCAGATCATCCGCGGGCAACTTCGGCACGACGATCACCGACCGCCGCTCGGTGAGCGAGCATCATCCTGCGTGAACGGCGCGGCGACGCTCGAGCTGACGTTCTTCGCGATGATCGTCGCGATCGTCGTCGGCGTGCTCGTCGGCCTCCTCGCCGGGCCGGTTCCGCGACACGCCGCTCGACGTCGGCGGACGCCTGTTCGGGATCATCATCTACGCGACGCCCGTGTTCTTCCTCGGCCTGCTCGCGCAGCTCGTCTTCGGCATCTGGCTCGGCTGGCTGCCGATCTCGGACCAGGCGAGCCCGATCACGCAGGCCTTGCTCAAGACCCACACGAACATCTTCATCGCTCGACGCGATCATCGACGGCAACTGGAGCGCGTTCTGGGACATCATCGCAGCACCTGATCCTGCCCGCGATGACGCTCGGCCTCGTGTACGGCGGCGTCTTCATCCGCCTGATCCGCGTGAACGTGATCCGCACGATGAAGGACGACTACATCGAGGCCGCCCGCGCGCGCGGGATCAACGAGCGCTCGGTCGTCTACCACCACGCGTTCCGAAACGCGCTCGTGCCGGTGATCACCGTCGTCGGCCTCCAGCTGGCGCTGCTGCTCGGCGGCGCGGTCCTCACCGAGACGACGTTCAACTGGCCGGGACTCGGCCACGAGCTCGTACGTGTACCTCGCAGAACCGCGACTACGCGGCCGTGCAGGGCATCATCATCGTCTTCGCGCTCGTCGTCGTCGTCGTCAGCATCGTCGATCGACTTCGTCAACGCGTTCATCGACCCGCGGATGCGGTACTGATGGCGGCGACCGCGACAGTTCGCCTGCAGCGGCGCACAGTGGGGATCCGGCGGGCGCTCGGGCCGATCGCCGAGGCGCGCGGCATGGCGCGCGCGATGCTCTGGACGGGCGTCGGCATCACGCTCGTCTTCGTCCTGCTCGCGATCTTCGCGCCGGTCATCTCGCCGTACGGGTTCGACCAGTACGCGTCGGGCGGTCACCGCTTCGCGCAGCTTGCGCACCCGTCGCACGCGCACCTCTTGGGCACGACGGTGCAGTCGACCGACGTCCTCTCCCGCATCGTCTGGGGCGCGCAGACCGAGCTGGAGGTCGTCGGGCTCGCGCTCGCCTTCGGCCTCGTCGTCGGCGTTCCGCTCGGCCTGATCTCCGGCTACTTCGGCGGCCCGCTCGACCGCGGCGCTCGTGCTGTTCATGGACGCGATGTTCGCGTTCCCGTCCCTGCTGCTCGCGATCGTGATCGCGTTCCTCCTCGGCGGGAGCGTCAACTCGGGCGTGCTGGTGGCGGCGATCGCGATCACGGTCACGTACATCCCGCTGTACTTCCGCGTCGTGCGCAACCACGTGATCAGCGTGCGCGAGGAACCGTACGTCGAGGCGGCGCGTGCGCTCGGTGCGAAGCCGTTCACGATCCTGCGGCGCTACGTCTTCTTCAACGTCGTGCAGAACGTGCCGGTGATCGCGACGCTCAACGCCGCCGACGCGATGCTGACGCTGGCCGCGCTCGGCTTCCTCGGCTACGGCATCCAGCCGACGCAGGGCGCCGAGTGGGGCTACGACGTCTCGCGCGCCGTCTCGGACGCGGCCTCGGGCATCTGGTGGACGGGCCTCTTCCCGGGGCTCGCGATCGTGCTCCTCGTCACCGGTCTCACGCTGCTCGGTGAGGGCCTGAACGAGACGATCAACCCGGTGCTGCGCCGGCGCTCGATCCGCAAGGTCGACTTCGCCGCGCCGAGCCTCGAGCCTGCGACGGAGATCTACGAGCCGTGACCGCGGTCCTCGCAGGTCCGCGACCTGCGCCTCTAGTACGGGACGGCCGCGCGGCTCCGTGCGCGCGGTCGACGGCGTGTCGCTCGAGATCGACGCGGGCGCGGTGCTCGGCCTCGTCGGCGAGTCGGGCTGCGGCAAGTCGACGCTCGGGCGCGGCATCCTCGGCCTGCTGCCGGAGGGCGCGCGCGCCGACGGCGAGGTGCTCTACAGCGGCCGCAACCTCGTCGACGATGTCGCCGCGCGAGCTGCGCCGGCTGCGCGGGCCCGACCTGGGGCTGATCTTCCAGGAGCCGATGACGCGGCTGAACCCGCTGATGCGGATCGAGGATCACTTCAGCGAGACGATCGAGCAGCACGAGTCGAAGCTCACCGACCCGAGGATGTCCGCCGCCGCTCGCTCGACACGCTCGGCCGCATGGGGATCCCGCCGACGCGGTTCCGCCAGTACCCGCACGAGTTCTCGGGCGGCATGCGCCAGCGGATCATGATCGCGCTCGCGCTCGTCCTCCGCCCGTCGCTGCTCGTCGCCGACGAGCCGACGACCTCGCTCGACGTGATCGTCGAGGCGCAGATCCTGCGCATCCTCGCCGACCTGAAGGAGAACTTCGACACGGCGCTGCTGCTGATCACGCACAACCTCGGGATCGTGGCCGAGGCCTGCGACCGGGTGGCGGTGATGTACGCCGGCCAGATCGTCGAGGAAGGCCCGGCCCGCGACGTCTTCGCCGACCCGAAGCATCCGTACACGCGCGAGCTGCTGCGCTCGACGATCTCGCTCGACACGAAGGTGCTGCACTCGATCCCGGGCGCGCCGCCGAACCTCATCGACGCCGCCGACCGGGCTGCCACTTCCATCCGCGCTGCCCGGACGTGATGCGCGGTGTGCCCGGCGCACGACCCGATCGAGACGCAGCCCGACCCGGACCGGCGGCGTGCTCTGCTGGCTGCACGGGCCGGAGCGAGAGATCCCCGAGGGCGGGACGGCGCCGCTCGAGCGCGAGCAGATCGCCGTCGCGGAGGAGGCCTGAGCGCCCGGACGACGACGTCCTCGTCTCGGTCCGCGGGCTGAAGACGTACTACTCGATCCGCGGCAGCTTCCTCGACCGGCTCGTCGGCGCGAGACCGGCGCGGCGGTGCGGGCGGTCGACGACGTCTCGCTCGACCTGCGCAAGGGCGAGGTGCTCGGCCTCGTGGGCGAGTCGGGCAGCGGCAAGACGACGCTCGGGCGGACGCTCCTCGGCCTCGTCCGCGGCGACGGAGGGGACGGTCGAGTTCGAGGGGCAGGACATCACGCACGCTGAGCGAGCGCGACCGGCGCGCGCTGCGGCGGCGGATGCAGATCGTCTTCCAGGACCCGCACGCGTCGCTCAACCCGGCGATGACGATCGCGCAGGCGGTCGGGCCATCCGCTCGAGATCCACGGGCTCGCGCACGGACCGGGAGCGAGGTTCGCGCCCGCGTGGCCGACGTCGCTCGAGCGGGTCGGGCTCGCGCCGGCGGAGCAGTTCATGGACAAGTACCCGTCCGATCTCTCCGGCGGCCAGAAGCAGCGGGCGGTGATCGCGCGCGCGATCATCCTCAACCCGGTGCTGCTCGTCGCGGACGAGCCCGTCTCGATGCTCGACATGAGCGTCCGGGCGAAGATCCTCGAGCTGATGCTCGCGCTCAAGCGCGACTTCGACCTCACGTACCTCTACATCACGCACGACCTCGCGACGGCGAAGTTCTTCTGCGACCGGATCGCGATCATGTACCTCGGGCGGATCGTCGAGATCGGCCCGTCGGAGGCGATCTACGAGGATCCGAAGCATCCGTACACGCAGGCGCTGCTGCGGGCGATCCCGGAGCCGGATCCGCGGCGGACGATCCCGCGCGACCTGCCGCGCGGCGAGGTGCCGGATGCGGCGCGGCCGCCGCTCGGCTGCTCGTTCCATCCGCGCTGCCCGAAGGCGTTCGAGGTGTGCGGCTGGGAGTCGCGCGACCTGAAGGACCTGCTCGAGCGCCGCTGGGCCGGCCTCGACGAGGAGGGTTTCGAGGCCGAGCAGGCGGCAGTCGGGCCGATCGAGGAGCTCGACGTGGCGGAGACGCACGTGCGGCTGGCGGCGCACGGCGACGCCCACGGCTCGGATTTGCGGGGCCTTCTGGACCGGGCCCGGGCGGCCGATCCTGCCGAGCCGTTCTGGACCGGGGTGCAGGACATGCGGGATGCGAACGGCTCCCTGGAGATCGACTGGTACGACCCGGTCGAGCCGCGGCTCCTGTCGGCGGGGAGCGTCGAGGTCGAGTGCCACCTCTATGACGAGGCGGCGCTGGCGGAAGCCGCTCAACGGCGGCAATCCCGAATCCCTCAATAGGGCCAGTACCTCTAAAGGGGGGCTGTGCCCCCGCCGATACTCGGTGCGTGGACGCCGCTGAACGCCAGCAAATCCTCGACCGGTACCTGGACCACTCGCGCCGCTTCGAGGAGGTGGCCGCACGCCGGCGTTCTGTGAGCCCGGCGACGGCTGCGGTGATCCCGTTCCAGAGCGTTCCGCGCACCGAGCTCGAGCAGGAGCCGACGGCGCGTGAGATCGAGGTGCTCCAGCTCATCTCCGACGGCCTTGTGAACCGGGAGATCGGGCAGCGGCTCTACCTCTCCGAGGAGACGGTCAAGTCGCACGTGCGGCACCTGCTCGCGAAGCTTCAGGCGCGCTCGCGCGCCCATGCAGTGGCGGTCGGTTTCCGCCGCAGCCTCATCGGTTAGCCCGTTTTCGCTCGACGGGGTTGTGGACAGCTCCGGCGGAGCTGTAGACAAAACCGCTTCTCAAAAGGAAGCGCGCCCCGGCAACGAAGTGCCGGAGCGCGCGTAACTAAAGGTTTCACCCCGGTCCAGCAGGACTCCGATATCCCTCTCGCGGGGGATGCCAGCACCCTGTGGACAACGGACGATGCGGCTTCTGAACTACCAGGCTTTGACCTCGCCCACAACTGCAGCGCGGGCGAGGAAAGCGACGATGCGCTTATGCACGGGGACTCCTACGTCTAGGGACTAACGGCAACTCGGAAGTTTATACCCCTAATGAGTGAGACTTCAAGAGAATTGAGTGCCTTTCGGGGCCAAACCCTGGGCCATTTCTTGACCCGGGAGCGTCTGCTCGACCTCTGGGTCTTGACTCTTACGCTGAGTGCGGGCGGGCTTTGCGCTGGCCTTCTCGCGGCCGGTTATCGCATTCATCAGCCCTTGGCGGTCGCTGTGCTCGCGGCCCTTGCGCTACTGGCCGAGCACGAGAGCATCAAGCTCACGCCCGAACGTTGAAGTGACGATCGCCTCGCTGGTTTGCATCTTTGCCGCGGTCGTTCTCGGGCCGCTCTCGGGCGCTGTCGTCGCTGCCGTTGGTCTTCTCCGCGACCTGCCTCGGCGGGATACCGCGCGTCCCGTCTTGCGTTGGGCGACATGGACGTCCATTCGCGTCCTGGCAACGGTCCTCGCGGGACTGACAGCGGCGGTCGTGTTCCATGGTGGAAGGCTCGGGCGACTTTCCGCTCTTGCTTGCTGCGGTTGCGGCTGCTTTTGGGGTCGAAACAGTTATTGACGCAGCCCTGGTTGGAATCGCCCCTGCGATACGCGGCACGAGCAGCGTTAAGTCAACGTTGCGCGCCGCCTCCCCGACGGTGGTTGCGAGCGTCCCGCTCCATATCCCAGCGGTCGCGATTCTCGCCTACGCGTACGGCATTTCGCCTTGGAGCGTGGCGCTCTTCGCAATGCCGGCCGTCGCCGCGCAGCGGCTACTGCTTCTCTACCGCCAGCAGCAGGAGACCTCCGGGGCGCTAGGTGTTGCCAACGCTCGCCTCGCGTCCGCCAACTTGTCGTTCGCTACGGCACTTGTCGCCACGCTGGACGCTCGAGACCGCTACACCGCTGGACACTCGACTGCGGTGGCTGTCTACGCCCGAGACATCGCGAAGAGAATGGGCCTGAGCGACGATGAGCAGGCGCTCGCCCACGTCTGCGGGCTTGTCCATGACGTTGGAAAGATCGGTTTGCCTGCTGGACTGCTCGAGAAGCCCGGCGCGCTCTCTCTCGAAGAGCGCCGCGAGATGGAGCGGCACCCCGCGATCGGCGAGGAGATCCTTCGTAACGTGGATGACTACGGCGAGATCGCCGAGGTTGTTCGGAGCCATCACGAGCGCGTCGACGGAACCGGATATCCCGATCGTCTTGCAGGGGACGACATACCGCTCCTCGCGCGGATCATTGCCGTTGCTGACGCGTACAACGCCATGACGTCGGACCGCCCTTATCGCGACGCGATGCCGAGTCGTGTTGCTCGACTGCGTCTAGCGCAGGCCGTGGAGAGTCAGTTCGACACGAGTGTTGTCGCGGCGTTCGAAGCGATACTCGCCATGGCACCTGAGTCATACCGCCTCGGTCATGGTGAAGTCTTCGGTCTCCACACCGCGGCAAACGCGCCGGCGGAGCTCGAACGCGACAACGGATTCACCGGCCTCGCAGCCGCACACGCTTTCAGTTAGCTGCTGTCGTCAAGGCCAGCCATACGGGCGGCTTCGGCCCGAGAGTGAACGCCAAGCTTCTCAAAGATGTGACGAACGTGAACCTTGGCGGTCGAGGCACTGATGAACAACGTCTTTGCGATCTCGTGATTTGCACGACCCTGAATGAGTAGCTCATAGACTTCCAGCTCGCGTGCCGAGAGGCGCTGTCTCGGTCGAAGCTCCCGCGGAACGGTCAGACCGGCGGCTCTTGCGATATCAAAGTCGCGCGACTTGGAAAGCAAGCGTGTCAGTGGCAGCTGAACATCCGTCCCGACGACCTGGCTTGCAAGCTCCGGGTAGGCCCGATATCCGGCGACGACGGCGTCAGCATCGCCGCCGTCAAGAAGGGATCTGAGAGTCTCCAAACCCTCGGGTCCGATGTTTCCAAGGCGCGCTGCAATGATTGTTCGAGCCACCTGTCGGAGGGCGCGAGATTCGACGAACTCAAAAGCCCCTTCGTCGCCTCTTAGGGCATCAAGGGCTCTGTCGATATCGCCAAGAGCAGCCGCCAAGATGGCCCGATAACCACGGACTTCTCCGCAAAATGCTGGACGCTCGCCGTCGAGCGCTTGGGTAGCCAACAGCATCGTCGCTCGTTCTACGTCCCCGGAAGCAATCGCCAGTCTCACGCGCTGGAGGACCAGATTGGTGAGAACAAAGTGCGAGGCCGCAGACGCACGTCGCTGCAGTTCGTCTATCGAGCGCTGAGCTTGGCGAAGCCGACGCATTCCAACGTACGCCCCCGCTTGTTGCAGTAGGTCGTAGTCGATCACGAACTGCAACCCTGTCTCGCGACCTTCTGTGATGGCATCGCTCGTCGTGGAGACAGCCTGTTCGTACTGCGCCGAAAGCAGATAGCCGTAGGCGAGGCGATGCAGGAAGCTCGTGCGGACGAATGGGTCAGCGATCTTCGACATGAGTTCCTTGGCGAGCTCTAGTTGGACGACGGAATCGCGCACGCGTCCCGACTCGCACAGAAGGATGGCCTTGGCTATCCGGAGTCTCGATCCATGTTCTGCGCGTGCGTCGTCGAATGCTCGGAGGCGCTCGAGGATCAACTCCGCGTCAGAGTTGACCTCTTCAATCGCGCTCGTAAATGAGAGCCACATTGCGTCAATTCGGATCGCATCTGAAGTAGCCGTTTCGAGCGCGCGGTCACAGAGGTTCCTAGTCTCGGATGCGGCATCGCCCAGATGTGCCGCCCGGGCGGCTGCAAGATATGCGCGAGCGGCGAGGTCGCCGCAAAGCAGAGCCCCAGCACGTTCGCCTAGTGCTTGTGCCTTCCGGCTTTCGCGTTGGCGTAGCGCGATCTCCGCCTCGGCGAGAAGAAGGATTGGGTCGCCCAGTGACCGTTCGTCGGCCAGCTCTAGCCAGCTGCTGACTGTCAAGATCCGACCAGAGTCGAGGATCTCTGTCAGCCCGCGGTCGAGCGTTTCCAGGATGAGCTCGTCGTCGGGGAACCGCTCCAGAGCAAAGAGGCAGTCATCCCACCGATGCTCCCCGGCGAGGTAGTCCACCGCGCTCGCCACGATCGCCCGGATCTTCGCGTCCTCGAGCTCGCGAAGCTTCGCGAGCAGGAAGCCGCGCAGCAGCGGATGAACAGTCTGGTTCTCGCCCGCTAGAAAACCACGCTCCGCCGCTTCGGCCACCAGCTCGGCGTGCGATCTCCCCAGCAACGCCCGCGCGCCCTCAACGTCGGCGAGTGCAAGCAGGAACATCGCCTCGCGCAGCTGCGGCGACGCGCTGCGGAAGAGATCTTCCGCGAAGAAGCGGTACAGATCGTCCGGCGGAAGCCCCGCCGCCACGGTCGCACCGCCGCGCATTGCTGCGAGCCCGATCACGGCCGGCCAGCCTCGGGCTTCGACGACGATCTCTTCGCCGGCGCCACCGCCGAGCACCGCTCGCGCCTCGTCGTCCGTAAACGCAAGCGCGTCCATCTCGACGACCGCCGCCTCGCCGTAGACGACGCTCCGCGCCGCGAGCCAACTCGGCCGCTCGCGGCTCGTGATCAACAGGCGGAACTCCGTCAGCCCCACGAGCTCCTCGAAGAACGCCTCCGCGTCGGCCGAGCCGAGCGCATGGTGGTAGTCGTCGACGACGAGTACCGAGCCTGCGCCGGGCGCGCCGCCGCTCACCGCCTTCGCCAGACCGCGGGCGTCATGGCCGCGCGCGGCGAGGATCCGCACACGCTCGAGCATGTCGGTGCGCGCCGGTTCTCCCATCGACGCCAGCGTCTCGGCCAGCCCGACCGAGAACCCGGCGACGTCGATCATCGCCGGGCCGCCCGTGTACCAACCGACCCGCTCTTGCTCGCCGGTCCACTCGCGCGCAAGCGTCGTCTTCCCGTACCCCGCGGGCGCGAGGAGCAGGATGATCCGAGCCCCAGCGTCGTCCAGGAGCCTGGTCAACCGCGGACGCTTGATGATGACCTGCGTCCGCGGCGAGGTTGTGACTGTGCCCTCGTGCATTGCGCCTGCCGGGCTGCCGCACGCCGGGGTTTTCCCTGGCTTCTCCTCCTTGCCTGCCGATTGTGGACGACTTCGGGCCCCGTGAACAGGGGGCCCGCGCCCGGCCGCGAAGGGCCGGGCGCGGTCGCCGTTAGCCCCCGACGCCGGCCGGAACCGGCGCGAGCTCGCGGGCGAGGGGATCCTGGCCCGTGAGCATCCTGAACGCGGCGGGGATTTGCCGCCGCCGGGGCACGCCGAGCTTCAGACGGAGTGCGTCGCAATGCGCCTTCGCCGTCCGCGGCGAGATGCCGAGCCTGCGCCCGACCTCGTCGTTCGAGCAACCGAGCGCAATCAAGCCGACGACCTGGAGCTGCCTCTGGGTCAAGGCGGGAGGCGTGCCTGTGAGGGTCGTGCTCATGGCGCGGCACGCTACGTCGGCCGCGGCGGCACCGGTATCGGTCGAAGGGAGTATTGGCGGGGGCTAGACCCGGGCGGCGCGGAACCCGCCGCGCACGAAGCTCGCCTCGTGGCCGCGCGCGTTCGCCTCGTCCAGCTCGTCCTGCGTGAGCGCCCCGAGGCGGAGGAGCAGGTCGAACTCGTCACGCAAGTGCGTCCGCATCATCTCGGGCCCGTCCGTCGCGATGGTGAACCGGACGCCGTTCTCCACGAACATGCGGAAGACAGCGCGCACCGCGTCTTCATCCGGAAGCGCCTTCGTCAGCAGGTTGGACGTCGGGCAGATCTCGAGCACGACCTCCGACTCGCGCAGCTCGCGCATCAGCTCAGCGTCACCGGCGGCGAGGATGCCATGGCCGATCCGGTCGGGGCGCAGCACCTCGAGCACCTCGCCGATCTCCTGCCGCCCGAAGTCGCCGCCCTCCTCGCCGACATGGATCGTGACGCCAAGGCCGGCGCCGCGCGCCTCCTCGATCATCGGCTGCACGCTGCGGTAGTCGTACCGCGCATGCCCGGGGCGCGGGCCGGCGATGTCGATGCCGACGATCCCGCGCGACGACCAGCCGATCGCCTTCTCGACGATCACCTCGTTCTGCCGCTGCGTGAACGTCCGGTCCATCATCAGGATCAGCCCGGCGCGAACCTGCGGGTACTCGAGGCTCGCGCGGTCGAGTCCGCGGATGGCGGCGAGGATGATGTGGTCGAGGTCGCGCTCGCCGCCGCGGTTTCGTTTCATCGGGTTGAAGCGCAGCTCGAGCGTCGTGATCCCCTGCGACCGGTACGCGCCGCCGATCGCCTGGTGGACCGACGTCTCCACCGCGATCGGGCTCGACTGGATCAGCTCCGTCCAGTGGTAGATCTGGTCGAGCGCATCGAGGTCGGGCACGCCGCGCGGGTCGCTCACCGTCACGAGCCGGTCGAAGTCCCAGTAGTCCTTCACCGGCAGCGCAATGCCCTGTTCGTGCGCGAGCGTCCAGAGGATGTCGGATGAGACCGAGCCGCCCAGATGCGTGTGCAGCTCGGCGAGACCGTCCATCAACCGATTCTAGGCATACCCGACGACCGCCCAGCGCCGCCCGGCGAAACGGACGCCGAGCAGGAGGAGCCGCGCCGCTATGAGCACGTCAAGCCCGGCCCACACGCCGACGATGCCCCAGTGCAGCTCGAGCGCGAGCGCAGCGATCACGATGTACACAGCGCTCGCCGCGAGCATCGACCACATGAGGTACGCCGTGTCGCTCGCGCCGATGAGGATGCCGTCGAGCGCGAACACTGCGCCGCCGAGCGGCTGCATGAGCGCGAAGAGCGGCCAGAGTTTCGCCGCCTGCGCGAGCACCGACGGATCGCTCGTGAACGCGCGCGGGATGACGTGCCCGAGCGGCAGCAGCACGAGCCCGAAGACGCCGCCGACGACGACCGACCAGGCGATCATCCGCAGCGCTGCCGCATGCGCGCCTTCGGCGTCCCCGGCTCCGAGCATCCGGCCGACGATCACCTGCCCCGCGATCGCGACCGCGTCGAGCAGCAGTGCGAGGAAGATGAAGAGCTCGAACGCGATCTGATGCGCGCCGAGCTCCGCGTCGCCCATGCGGGCGAGCACCGACGCCGCGACGAGGAATGACGCGTACAACGCCGTCGTCCGCACGAAGATCTGGCGTCCGACGCGCACCATGGGCCGCATCTCCTCCAGGCTCGGACGGCGCGAGGCGGCGCGCGGCCGCAGGAGCTCGCGTGCGAACGCGAGGCCCATCCCCGCCTGCGCGATCGCCGTCCCCGCCGCCGACCCGGCGATCCCCCAGTGCAACCCGTACACGAACACGACCTCGAGCACGATGTTGACCACGTTCGCCACCACGACGATCTCGAGCGGGCGGCGGAGGTTGGACACGCCGCGCAGATAGCCCTGTCCCCCCAGGGCGACGAGCGCGGCAGGCAGTCCCACCGCCGCAATGCGGAAATACACGAGCGCGTCGTGGCCCGACTGCCCATGCCCGCCGAGCGCGCGCAAGAGCGGCGCGCCGGCCGCCTCGCACAGCACGAGCAGGGTCAGGCCGATCGCGAGCGACACCCAGAGCGCCTGCGCCGCCAGGCGCGCGGCCCGCTCGTGCTGCCCCGCTCCGGTCGCCCGCGCGACGACCGCCGTCGTCCCGTAGGTGAGGAAGTTGAAGATGGTGAACAGTCCCGCGAGCACGGTGCCCGCGAGCCCGAGCGCGGCGATCTGCGGACGGCCCAGATGGCCGACGATGGCGGTGTCGGCGAGCACGTACAGCGGCTCCGCGGCGAGCGCGCCGAGGGCCGGCAGCGCCAGTCGCAGGATCTCCCGGTCGTGAGGCGAGCGGAGGCGCACTGCTCGCCGACGATAATGCTCACGTGAAGGTGGGCATCGTCGTTCCGTACTCGTGGTCCTTTTGGGGTGCCGTCGTCGAGCACGCGGAGCTCCAGTCGGAGGCGCTGCGCCGCCAGGGCTGCGAGGTCAAGACAATCATGGGCAACGACCCGCCCGGCCAGTTCACGCGCGCGCTGCATCCGCGCCACGGCCGCGACGGCTCGCCGCCACCCGACGTGATCCCGATCGGCCGCTCGGTGATCGTGCCCGCGAACGGATCGCTTCCGAACATCATCCTCAGCCCGCGGTCGATCCTCCGCATCCGCCAGGCGCTCGAGCGCGAGCACTTCGACGTGCTTCACCTGCACGAGCCGATGACGCCGATCCCGTGCATCGCCGCGCTCGCGAGCTTCCGCGGCCCCATGGTCGGAACCTTCCACGCGAGCGGCGAGCTGGGCTGGATGCACATCGCGAAGCGCACGTGGGGCTTCCTCGCCGACCGGCTCGACCGCCGAATCGCCGTCTCGGAGATGGCGCGCGCGTCCGCGCAGCGCTGGCTGCCTGGCGACTACGAGATCGTGCCGAACGGCGTCCTCATCCCGCCCGCCGCCAACCCCGGCCACCGCGACCACCGCATAGTCTTCGCCGGTCGCCACGAGCAGCGCAAGGGCCTGCATGTCCTTCTGAGCGCCTGGCCGGACATCCGCGCGCGCACGGGGGCCGACCTGTATGTCATCGGCGCCGACCCGCTCCGCGTGCGGCTGCTGCTGCGGCGCCTGCGGGTCTCCGACGACGGCATCGAGGTGCTCGGCTTCCTCGACCAGGATCGCTTCACGGCCGAGCTGTCAGAGGCGAAAGCGCTCGTCGCGCCTTCGCTCGGCGGCGAAAGCTTCGGGATGGTGCTGACGCGGGCGCTCGCCTGCGCAACGCCGGTCGTCGCCTCCGACATCTCCGGGTACCGTGACGTGATGACGCCGGAGACGTCGGTGCCGTTCCCGCCCGGGGACGAGCGCGCGCTCGCAGACGCGGTCGTGTCGCTCCTCGCCGACGAGCCGCGCCGCGCCGCCATGGGCGCCGCCGGACGCGAGCTCATGCAGCAGCGCTACGCGTGGGACGCGATCGCCGCCCGGCTCGTCGGCATCTACGAGTCCGCCGCGGCGTGAGCCGGCTGCGCCCGCCGAAATCGCTCTGGGCGCGAATCGCCCTCGCCCTCGTCTTCATGGGCGGCGTGTTCGCGCTCTTCTGGTGGCGCGGGCCGAGCTTCCGAGCGATCGGCGACGCGTTCACCTCCGTCGTCTGGGAGTGGGTCGTCGTCGCGATCGCGTTCAACCTGCTCTCGGTCGTCGTGCGCGCCCTCGCCTGGACGACGGTCATCAACTCGGCCATGCCTCCGCCGCACCCGAAGCCGCTGACCGTCTTCTCGGCGTTCTCGGTCGGGCTCTTCGCGAACGCCGTGCTCCCGGGCCGCATCGGCGAGCTCGCACGCGTGGCCGTGATCACGCGCAAGCTGCCGCGCCGGAAAGGCTTGTGGGCGACGTTCGTCGGCACCGTCCTCGCGCACCGCGTGTTCGACATCGTGCCGGTGCTCCTACTGATCATCTACGTGCTCATCACCGCGAAGGTGCCTGCGTGGGCGATCACCATCCTCGCCGCCGTCGTCGGCATCGGCGTCGGCCTGTTCACGTTCGCGATCGTCAGCGCGCGAACCGACCACGGCAGCCGCCTCGACGGCGTCGGCGCGGCGCGGCGCGTTTTGGCGATGGCGCGCCAGGGGCTGGGTGTGATGCGCTCGCCGCTCGGGATGGCGCTCGCGATCTCGTTCCAGATCTCCGGCTGGGTCTGTCAGCTCTTGGCCGTGTACACCGCGATGCGCGCGTTCCACATCCACGCGCCGCTGCCGGCGGCAGGCGTCGTGCTGCTCGTGATGAACGTCGTCACGATCTTTCCCTTCTGGCCCGGAAACATCGGCGCCGTGCAGCTCGCGATCGCGGCGCCGCTCTCGGCGAGCTACGGCGTTGCGTACGCGCGCGGCGTTGCGTACGGGTTCGGCCTCCAGGCGATCGAGGCTTCGGTCGGCATCGGCGTCGGCCTCATCTTCCTCGCGCGCGAGGGGCTCTCGGTCGCGATGCTGAAGGTGATGCCGTCCGCCGCGCAGACCGAACTGCCGACCGCGGGAGAGGAGAGCGACGACCGTGCCGCGCGCGAGCGTGCTCGCGTGTCCGGCTAGCCTCAAGGGCGTCCTCTCCGCGCGCGACGCAGCTGCTGCGCTCGCCCGCGGGCTCGGCGATTGCGATCAGCTTCCGCTGGCCGACGGGGGAGAAGGGACGGCGGACGTCGTGCCGGGCGTCGTCGAGGCTGCATCGGTCATCCCGTTCGATGCGGAGCGCCTCGATCCGTTCACCTCGAGCCGCCCGTTCGGCGAGCTGCTCGCGTCGCTGCACGTCGACCGGCTGATCGTCGGTCTCGGCGGTACCGCGAACATGGACGCGGGCGCCGGCATGCTGGAGGTGGTCGACGCGCTTCCGCCCACGACCGTCCTGTGCGACGTCGCGACGACGCTGTACGACGCACCGCGGCTGTACGGGCCGCAGAAGGGCGCGACGCCGGAGCAGATCGTCGAGCTCGAGGCGCGCTTTCGCGCAGACGCGCGGCTCGAGCCGTATGCGCACATGCCCGGGTCGGGCGCAGCCGGCGGGCTTGGTGCAGCGCTCGCATCGCTCGGAGCCGAGCTCGTCCCCGGTGCGGCCACCGTGCTCGACCTCCTCGGATTCGACCCGACGGCGTACAGGCTCGTCGTCACCGGCGAGGGGCGCGTGGACGCGACGACCGCCGAGGGCAAGGTTCCCTTCGAAGTCGCGCGCCGGTGCCGCGCCGCCGGTGTTCGCTGCGTTGTCTTCGGCGGCGTCGTCACCCAACAGGTCACGGGCGTCGAGACGATGGCGTTGTCGGGCGACCCTTTGCGGGCCGTCGCCGATCTCGAGGAGCTAGGGGCGCGCCTGTTCGACGCGGCGGGCTAGCTCCTCCACCTTGCCCTCGGCGGCGTCGAGCCTCGCGCGGCAGAACGCGTACAACTCCTCGCCGCGCTCCCAGAGCTTGATCGCTTCGTCCAGCGAGGCCTGGCCCTGCTCGAGGCGCACGACGATCTGCTCCAGCTCGGCCTGCGCCTCCTCGAAGGTCGGCTCAGCCATGTGTGTCCTCGACACGTGCGCCGAACCCGCCCTCGGCGAGCGCCACCTCGACCCGGGCGCCAGGTGCGACGTCGGCGGACGAGCGGACGACCTTCGACTCCGTCCGGACGATCGCGTAGCCTCGTTCGAGTGTTTGCAAGGGAGACAACACGCGCAGCTTCCCGGCAACCGACTCGAGCGCCGCCCGCTTGCGCTCGACCGCGAGCGCGGGCGCCCGGTGCAGCCGTCCCCGAGCCTGCTCGATGCGCCGGGACTCCCGCTCGAGTGCGAGGCGGGGCGCAGCCCTGAGCCGTTCGAGCATGTGCGCGAGCGACTGCCCGTCGCGCGCGAGCGTGAGCTTGACAGTCCGCGAGAGGCTCGCGCGGGCGCGGTCGAGCGTTGCGACGACAACCGAGAGCTCGGGGACGACGAGTCGGCCCGCGGCGGTGGGCGTGGACGCGCGAACGTCCGCAGCGAGATCGCACAGTGGCGTGTCCTGCTCGTGCCCGACGGCGGAGACGATCGGAACGCGGCAGTCGGCAACGGCGCGCACGAGCCGCTCGTCGCTGAACGGGAGGAGGTCCTCGAAGCTTCCGCCGCCGCGCGTGAGGATGATCACGTCGACGTCGTCGTGATCGCACAGCGCGCGGAGGGCGTCGACGATCCCGAGCGCGGCCCGTGGGCCTTGCACGTACGTCTCCGCGACGAGGACGTTCGCAGGCGGAAACCGGATCTGGATCGTGGTGAGCACATCGCGCTTCGCCGCCGCGTCGTTGCCGGTGATGAGCCCGATGCGGCGCGGCAGGAACGGTAGTGGTCGCTTCCGCTCGGCGGCGAACAAGCCTTCCGCCGCGAGCTTCGTCTTCAGCCGCTCGAGTGCCGCGAGATGCGCGCCGATGCCGAAGCGCTCGATTGTGAGCGCGCGCAGGCGGAAGTCGCCGCGCTTCTCGAACAGCTCCGGCCGCCCGTATACGTGCACGCGCTCGCCGTCGGCGAGCTCCAAGCGGAGCCCGTCGAACTGGCCGCGCGGCATCGTCACACCGAGACACGAGCCATCGGCGGGGTCCTTCAGCGTGAAGAAGACGCTCGCCCAGCGGTCATGCCGCCGGAGCTCCGTGATCTCGCCCTCCACCCAGACGGTCGGCAGCCGGCTGAGCCACTGCGCGACGCCGCGGTTGAACGCGGCGACGGAGTACACCGTCTTGTCGTCGTACGGAAGGGCGTCGACCTTCGCCACCGTCGCAGCGTATCGCCGCGGGTGTGAGAGCCTCTAAAGCAAGATCTCGGCTGCGGTGGCGTGCTCGCAGCCCTGGCCGACGAGCTCGACCGCGAGGTGGAGGTCGGCCTCGCTGGCGGCGAGCCGCTCGGCGACGTAGAGCGGATAGCCGGCCTCGATCAGCACATGGAGCCGCCAGCTCTCGACCTTCGAGCGCTCGCTCGTCTCAGGCTCCAGTATTTCGGTCGTCTCGCTCATGACACCGTGGGTTCGTGCTTGCTTCGACGAACCCTGCCCGGGTTTGTTGGCGGCCCCTCGAAGTGTTAACGGTGTCTTTACGGGCTCTGAACGGCGGCGGTCGCGTCGATGCGCCGTAACAATTCCTGGAGGCGCGCGTCGAGGACGGCACGCTCGGCGTCGGCGTCCGAGCCCAGCTCCTCGAGCCGGCGGCGGACATCTTGCTCGAGCTCGCCGATGCGGCCGTCGAGCGCCGACATCCATTCGTCGCGCTGGCGCTCGAGCGACTTCGCCGCATCGGCGAGCCTGCGCTCCAGCCGCTGGGCTCCGGCGTCGCCGACGTGCGCGAGGCGCTCGGCGAGGACGACCTCGGCCTCGCGCGCGAATGTCTCGACCGCGCGGTCGAGCTCGCGTGCGAGCCGGCGCGCCGCGTCCTCGCGGCTCGACTTGATCAGCGCGGCGAACTGCTGCGTCGCCTCGTCTGCGTAGGCGGCCGTCGCGCGGTCGACCGTCCGCGCGACCTGCTCGATCTGCCGGCGCTGCACGTCCTCGAATCCGGAGTGGATGCGTTGCGCGGCCTCGACCTCCTCGCGCTCGATCCGTTCCATCAATTCCTTCTCGCGGCGGCGCATGCGCTCTTCGAGCTCGTGCAGCGCACGGCGGCGTTCCGCCGCTTCTCCCTCCACTTCGCTGCGTGCACCGAGGAGCAGTTCCTCGAGCGACTTGTCCAGGTCGACGCGCAGGCGGGCGAGCGCCTCGCGCTGCGCTTCGCTCTCCGCCGAAAGACGTTCGCCGTCGGCTTCGAGGCGCGCGCCGGCATCCTGGAGGAGGAGCTTCTGCCGCTCCGCCAACTCGGCGAGCCGCTCCTTCGTCGAGTCCGCAGCCCGGTCGAGGTCGCGCTTCCAGTCCGCGAGCCGCTGCGACACCTGCGCCTGGGTCTCGGTCAGCGCGCCCGTCATGGCCGCGATGAGCTCGCGCTCACGGTCGCCGAACGCGGTCCGGCGGTCCTCGGCGATTCGGCGCTCCTCCTCGGCGAGCAGCGAGATCGAGTCGGCGCGGGCGCGCGCGAGCGTCCGCTCGAGCTCTTCGGCGCGGTCGGCGGCCTCCTTGTCGACGACCTCTTGCAGACGCTGCTGTGCTGCAGTGACGTGCGCCTCCGTGTCCGCCGCGCGCGCGAGTGCCCAGGCGACGACGAGCGATGCGCCGCACGCGAGCGCGGCACCGGTGAGGCCGCCGGCGGCGATTGCGAGCTCGCGGGGATGGCTGTGCCGGAGCGCGAACATCACCCAGCCGCCGGCCGCGCCGCCGAGGACGAGCAGGCTTAGGAGGACGAGAGCGACGCGGCCGAAGAGCTGGAGCGCGGCGCCGACGAGCGCAAGAGCCGCGACGCCGATCGCGACCGCGAGCCCGATGTCGAATCCGGTCGTCAGGGACATCGCGGCATTTTAGTGATGTACCCGGCAACGTCCGCCATGTCCCCGGCCCAACG
Source organism: uncultured Actinomycetes bacterium (assembly GCA_963744355.1). Lineage (GTDB taxonomy): Bacteria > Actinomycetota > Thermoleophilia > Gaiellales > Gaiellaceae > Palsa-739. The sequence goes on along the minus strand of CAVUTE010000001.1, from coordinate 320,025 downwards.
TCACCGGGCACATCACTAGTAATGCCAGCGACTGAGCAGCAGAGCCCCCGCGACCAGCGGCATCGAGGCCGCGAGCAGCTTCAGCCCGACTTCCGCCGTCCGCGCCTGCGCTGGATCGCCCACGTTCCGCCGAGCGAAGCGGACGTCGACCGACAGACGCTGCTGGGCCATGCTGGTGACGAAAGCGAACGCAGCCATGGCCACCGCTTCTCCGCGGATCGTGCGCGCCGAGGCGAAGTAGCCGGTGAGCGCGGGGAACGCTCCCCACGCGGTAGCGAACCAGAACGGCGTGTGCAGCGCTCCGCCGAACAACTCGACGTTGTAGACGACGACGATCGCGGCGCCGAATGCGATGAACGCGAGCAGCCACCAGGTCGTGTAGATCGCGACGTGGACACCGATCACGCACGCTCCCGCGATCGACCACGCGGCCAGGAGCACGAGCACGCGGTCGGGGATGCGCGTGCGCAAGGGCCGGCTCTTCATCTCATCGAGCGCATGCGCGCCGAAGCCCATCGCGAGCAGGAATGCCAAGACGGTCCAGCCGAGTATTCCCCAGTCCATGTGCGGCGCGATCGCGGCACCGAGTGCGACGTACGAGAGATGCCACAGCGTGTACGGCGGGTGTAACAGCGTGAGGTAGTCGCGCCACCCGCCGGAGCGCAGCGCGTAGAAGGCCGGGCGAACGTCGGTACTCACGGGCGAATGCCCCACACCACGACGCCGCCGCCGAGACTGAGGCGACGCGCGTGCACGTCGGCGATGCCGGCCTCGCGCCAGAGATCCTCGAGCGCCACGCGCTCGTGGAAGCCGCGAATGCTCGGGCCGAGAAAGCCGCCGACCTCGCGCCAGCCGGGCGAGACGACGGCTCCGGCGAGCGGCAGTCCGACGCGCACGTACAGCTCCCACAGCGGACGCCACACGCCGCGCGGAACGTCGAACTCGAGCATGGCGATGACGCCGCCTGGCCGGACGACGCGCGCGAGCTCGCGCATGGTCGCGAGCGGATCGTCGACGTAACGCAGCAGGTACGTGAAGGTGAGCGCATCGAACTCGCCGTCGGCGAACGGGAGCGACTCGGCTCGCCCGTCGCGCAGCTCGATCCGGCCGCCGAGCCCGGCCCGCTCCACGCGCGCTTTACCGGCGGCGAGCATCTCCGGGCTCTGGTCGACGCCGACGACCGTCCGTTCCGGAACCGTCCGGGCGAGCTCGATCGCAACGGCGGCCGTGCCCGTTGCGACGTCGAGCACCTTCAGCGCCGGCCGGGGGACGCGCGAGACGAGGAACCGCCGCCAGCGCGGATCCTGTCCGAACGAGAGCAGCCGCGCGTAGCGGTCGTACGTCGGGCCGAGCGGTGCGAAGAGCGTTCGCGCAGTTGCTTCGGCCACACTGCGCATCATGGCATCGGTCGACGATCTGGAGCGGATCGCCTCCGCGGCGGCGCGCCCCGGCGAACAGGTCACCGGGATCCTCGCGGCTGAGCTGCTCGGCGGCGCGCGCGTCTACCTGTGCGCGTACGAGTCGGGCAGCTGGCTCGCGCTCGACGACGATGGCATGCCCGTCACGTCGCGGCAGCTCGTCCGCGATGTCGTCTCACTCGTGGCGCTGTGCGAAGTGGCGGAGGAGACGGCCGGCGGCGGCCACCTCGACGAGCTGCGCGCGCGGCTCGCGGAGCTGCGCGTCACCGAGGCGCCGGAAGGCATCGAGGCGGCCGAAGCGGCCGCGGCGGCGCTCGCCGACACTCTGCGGCCGCCGCCTCGCTGCGCCACCACGGAGTACCTCGACGCGCTCGGGGTGGCATCCCGCCGGCTCGAGCAGACGCTCGGCGACGAGGCCGGGTCGCCGTTCGCGAACGCGCTCCAGCAGGCGCTTCCCGCGGTGGAGGAGCTGGCCGAGCAGGTGATCGCGCGGCACGTGACACCGCTCACCTAAAGTGACGGAGATGGAAGGCGGCTTTCCCTTCGGCGGCGATCCAGAGGACCTCATGCGCAGCCTGCGCGAGTTCGCGGAGCAGCAGGCTGAGCACGTGCAGGAGGCGCAGCGTGAGCAGTTCGCGACCCTCACGCTCAACACCGCGGTCGAGTTGACCTCGGCGGCGCTCGCGCAGGTGCAGACGCAGGGCACCGTCGACGAACAGGCGATGGCGCTCCGAGACGCGATGCGCGTGCTCTTTCCCGAGGCGGTGGCGCTCGTGAGCGCTGCCCGCCAGGGCTTCATGCGCGAGCGCTAGACCTCGTTGCTGCTCGACCGCGCGCTCGTCCGTCTGCTCCCGGCTGTCCCGAAGCCGGTGGTGCAGCGCTTCTCCTCGCGTTACATCGCGGGCTCCACGCTCCCCGAGGCCGTCGGTGTCGTCCGCCGACTCAACGCCGAGGGGATGGTCGCGACGATCGACGTCCTCGGCGAAGAGATCACGCATGCCGACGAGGCCCGCGCGATCGCACGCGCCTACCTCGACGTCTTCGACGCGATCGAGCGGGAAAGCCTGGACTCGAACGTCAGCGTCAAGCTCACCGCGCTCGGGCTGAAGCTCTCGTACGACCTGTGCAAGGAGAATGTCCTCGCAGTCCTCGCCCAGGGCCGTTTCGTGCGCATCGACATGGAGGACTCGACGACGACCGACGCCACACTGCGCCTGTACCGCGAACTGCGCGACGCCGGGCACGACAACGTGGGCGTCGTCCTCCAGGCATACCTTCGGCGAACGCTCGACGACGTCGGGGCGCTCGCCGACCTGAAGCCGAACATTCGGCTGTGCAAAGGGATCTACGTCGAGCCGCCCTCGCTCGCGTATACCGGAGCGGACTCGGTGCGCACGAGCTTCGTGCAGTGCCTGGACGCGCTCCTCGAAGCGGGCGCGTACGTGGCGGCCGCGACGCACGACGAGCGGCTGATCGCCGAGGCGCTGCATAGAGGCGTGCCCGAGTTTCAGATGCTGCTCGGCGTGCGCGAGGAACGCGCGGAGGAGCTCGTCGCAGACGGCCGCCGCGTGCGCATCTACGTGCCGTTCGGCGAGCAGTGGTACGCGTACTCGCTTCGCCGGCTGCAGGAGAACCCGGCGATGGCGACGACGATCGCGCGCGCGGCCGTCGGCCGCGCGCTCCGTTTCTAGACCCGGACGGCGTACAGGAGAAACGAGCCCGGAATGCGGCGATCGTGTCGCCGGCCGGTTGCGTCGAGCGGGTACTCCTCGAGTGCCTCGACGCGGAAGCCGGCACGCACGAGCGCGCTGACGAGACGGCCGAGCCGCACGATCCCGTCGTCGAAGTAGTCCGCATGCCAGCGCAGAAGGCCGTCCACACACAGCGAAACGGGATGGTCGTCGAAGACGAGGAGCTCGCCGCGGCGACGCACCGCGGACGCGAGCCCGGCCGCCCAGCCGTCGACGTCGGTGAGGCGCCCGAGCACGCCCTCCGGCGAGTACACGAGGTCGAAGCGCGCGCGGCGGAGGTTCGCCGGCAACGCCTGCGAGTCCGCCGCGATCCAGAGGATCGAAGGCCAGCGCTCACGCGCCGCATCGAGGAGCGCCTCGTCGAGATCGATCGCGGTCACGACGGCTCCTTGCTCTGCCAGCTCGGCGCTTCCCTCGCCCGAGCCGCAGTGCAGGTGGAGCACGCTCTTCTTCGTCAGGTCGCCGAGCGTCTGTTTCACGATCGGCGGCAGCGACGTGCGCCCGTCGCCGCGGCGCCGGTGCACCTCGTCGAACATCCGCCGGTTGACGTCCGTCGGCTCCATCTCAGGCAGGGAGGGAAAAACCGCCGTCGACGACGAGCGTCTGGCCGCACACCATCGCCGCGTCGCCGGAGCAGAGGAAGGAGACGGCGGCGGCGACGTCGTCGGGCTCAACGAGCCGGCCGGCAGGCGTACGGTCGACGGTGGCGAGCATCTCGTCCCTGTTCGGGAACCACTCGAGCGCCGCGGTGTCGACGACCCCCGCGGAGACTGCGTTGACGCGGATCCCGCGAGGCGCGAGCTCGACCGCGAGGTAGCGCATCACCGACTCGAGCGCCGCCTTGGACGTCCCGATCAGGATGTAGTTGTCGAGCACGCGCTGCGCGCCGAGGCTCGAGATCGCGACGATCGCCGAGCCGGCCTCCATCGCCGGTACGGTCGCACGCGTGAGCGCAAGCATGGCGCGCGCGTTCGCGTTCATCGTCCAGTCCCAGTGCTTGTCCTCGGTCTCGAGCGCGGGACGGATGACGCCGGTTGCGGCGTTGTGCACGACAACGCGATACGGCCCCGCAGCCGCGAGCTTCGCGATCGTCGACGCCGACGCGACGTTCCCGCGTACAAGCTCGATCTCGACGCCCGCCTTGCCGAGCTCCGCCGCCGCCGCCTCCGCTGCGGTGTCGTTGCGCATGTAGCCGAGGACGACGCGGCCAGCGCCGTCGCGCACGAGGCGGTGCGCGATCGCGAGCCCGATCCCCCGCGTTCCCCCGGTGACGAGCACCGAGGATCCGTCGAGGCTCATTGCCCGCGCGGCAGCGGTGAGTCCGCCGGCGCCGAGCTCGGCAACTCGTCCCAGCCGGGGCGCGAGCGCGGCTCGCGCCCGCCCTCCTCGGCCTTCGAGGACGCGTATCCGAGCCGGTCGAGCAGCTCCATCTTCTCCTCCGCGTACCGCCGCACCGCGTGCCCCTCGTCCAGGTCGCGGACGAGCTCGCGCACGCGCGCGCGAAGCTGGTAGGCGAAGTGCGGCGTCGCAGGCCCGACGAGGGCATCGACGTCGGCGATGGTCGGATCGGCCATGGCCAGAACCCTAACGGAGGTTAGGGTCGAGAACGTGCGCCGAATCGCCCCCGTGGACCTCATGCTCCTCGGGACGGTGCTCCTGTGGGCGCTGAACGTCACCGTCACGCGCTACGTCCTGACGCACGGATGGCAGCCGCTCGCGTACGGGACGATCCGGTACGGCGCCGCGACCGCGCTGTTCTGGATCTTCACGTACCGGCGAGAGCGGTCGTTCCGGATCGAGCGAAAGGACTTCCGGCTGGTCGGCATCGCGGCGCTGGCGCTCTTCCTCAACCAGCTGTGCTTCGTCTACGCCTTGAAGCTCTCGCAGGCTTCGACGGTGGCGCTCCTGCTCGGCGCGACGCCCGTCTTCATCGGGCTGATCACGCTGACGCTGCGGCTCGAGATCCTGTCGAACGCGTTCTGGCTCGGAGCCATCACAACGCTCGGCGGCATCGTGCTCATCGCGGCCGCGAGCGGCGGGAACCTCTCCGCCGGTCTCGGCGGCGACCTGCTCGCGATCGGGCTCGCCTTCACGTGGAGTTGTTACACGGTCGCGATTGCGCCGATGATGCGGCGCTACTCGCCGTTTCGGATCAGTGCGATCGTGCTTGCGGCGGGCTGGCTCCCGCTTGCGCTCGTCAGCATCCCGCAGGTGGCGCACCAGCAGTTCCACTTCGGCTGGAAGGTCTGGCTCGGATTCGGCTATGCGGTCATCGGGCCGCTCTTCCTCACGAACATCCTCTGGTTCACCGCCATCGACCGCGTCGGCCCATCGCGCGCCTCGCTGTTCGGGAACCTCCAGCCGTTCTTCGCGGTGTTCTTCGCGCTCGTCCTGCTGTCCGAGACCCTCCATCCACTCGAGATCGCGGGCGGTGTGCTGATCTTCGCCGGGATCGCCCTGGAACGGTTCTGGCACCGGCCCGCGGTCGCGCCTCCGGGCGAGCCATAATCCGGTCATGACCGAAGACTTCATGCCGCTGCTCGGCTGGGACTACCTCGAGCTGTGGGTCGGGAATGCGAAGCAGTCCGCGTACTTCTACGAGCATGCGCTCGGGTTCACGCGCACGGCGTATGCAGGCCCGGAGACCGGTGTGCGCGACCGCGCGTCGTACGTGCTCGAGCAGGGTGAGATCCGCGTCGTACTCACCTCAGCAGTGCGCGAGGAGCACGAGATCACCCGACATCAGGCGAAGCACGGCGACGGCGTGCGCGACATCGCGCTGACCGTCCCGGACGCGACGGAGGCGTACCGCCAGGCGGTGCAGCGCGGCGCGCGCAGCGTCGCCGAGCCAGCGAGCGTCGAGGACGACTTCGGCACGGTCGAGACGGCTGCGATCGCGACCTACGGCGACACCATTCATACGTTCGTGAATCGCGCCGACTACGCCGGGCCGTTCAAGCCGGGCTTCGTGTCGGTCTCGAGCAACGGCAGCCGGGGCGCGGGCCTCGGCCTGACGAACATCGACCACGTGGTCGGCAACGTCGAGCTCGGGAAGATGGACTACTGGGTCGAGTTCTACGAGACCGTGTTCGGGATGACGAACATCCTCCACTTCGGGGACGACCAGATCCAGACGGAGTACTCGGCGCTCATGTCGAAGGTGATGTCGGACGGCGAGGGGAAGGTCAAGTTCCCGATCAATGAGCCGGCGGAGGGCAAGCGCAAGAGCCAGATCGAGGAGTACATCGAGTTCTACGGCGGCGCCGGCGCGCAGCACATCGCGCTCGCGACGACCGACATCGTCCGCACGGTCGAGACGCTGAAGGAGCACGGGATGATCTTCCTCGACACGCCCGACTCCTATTACGACGAAGTGGTCGGGCGCGTCGGCGAGATCGACGAGGACTACGACGACCTGCACCGCCACAAGATCCTCGCCGACCGCGACGACGACGGGTACCTGCTCCAGATCTTCACGAAGACGGCACAGGACCGGCCGACGCTCTTCTTCGAGGTGATCGAGCGCCACGGGGCGACGAGCTTCGGCGAAGGCAACTTCAAGGCCCTCTTCGAGGCCATCGAGCGCGAACAAGCGCTCCGCGGCAACCTCTAGCCCGCGCGCTCCGTACTCTTCCGCGGAATGACTGCGCAGCGACGTACGGCGCTGCTCTCGGTCTTCGCGGCTGTGGCGCTCATCGCGCTGAAGCTGACGACCGGCCTGTTGACGCACAGCCTCGGTCTCCTCTCCGAGGCCGCGCACTCGGGCACGGACCTCGTCGCGGCCCTCCTGACGTTCTTCGCCGTCGGCGTCGCGGGCCGGCCGGCGGATCCCGGCCACCAGTACGGCCACGGCAAGGCGGAGCACCTGGCCGCGCTCGGCGAGGGGACCATCCTCGTGCTCGCGAGTGCTGCGATCGTGTGGCGCGCGATCGTGCGGCTGACCGGCGGCGCGCATGCTCCGGTCGAGGCGAAGTGGTACGCCCTCGTGGTCATCGGCGTCGTCATCGTCATCGATGTCGGCCGCACGCTCACCTCGGCGCGCGTCGCGCGTCGCTACGCGAGCGCGGCGATCGCGTCGAACGCACTCCACTTCGGCAGCGATCTCGGCGGCTCGGTCGCGGTGCTGATCGGCCTGCTGCTCGTCCGTGCCGGGTACGGCAACGCCGATTCGGTCGCGGCGCTGTTCGTGGCGGGGCTCGTGCTCATTGCCGCAGTCCGCTTGATGCGGCGCAACGTCGACGTCCTCATGGACATCGCGCCGCTCGCCGACGAGGAGGCTGCAAGACGGGCGATCGTCGCACTCCCGGAGGTCGACCTGCGCCGCCTCAGGATGCGCCAGGCCGCCGGTCGCCACTTCGCCGACGTCGTCATCGGTGTCTCGCCCGACGCCGCCGTCGGCCAGGGGCACGCTGCGGCGGACGCGGTCGAGCGCGCCGTGGAGGGTGCGTTGCCGGGGTCGGACGTCGTCGTCCACGTCGAGCCGCTCGAAGAAGCGGCCGTGCGCGAGCGCGCGCATGCAGCTGCGCTCGCCGTTCCGCGCGTGCGCGAGGTCCACAACGTGAGCGTGCTCTCCGTCGGTGGTGGCACGGAGGTGTCGCTGCACCTCAAGCTGCCCGGCGACCTCTCGCTCGAAGAGGCGCACGGGATCGCGGAGGAGGTCGAGCGGGCGATCGTCGAGGCCGTGCCCGAGGTCGCGGCGGTGCAGACGCATCTGGAGCCGCTCTCGGAGACCGCCGGCGCGGCCGAGGTCGCCGGCGACGTCGCCACCGTGCGCTCGATCGTCCGCGAGGTGACCGGCGTCGAGCCGCGCGACCTCCGCTTCCTCGATACCGACGAGGGGCTCGTCGCGCACATGACGTTGCGGCTCGGTGCCGGCCAGGCGCTCGCCGACGCGCACGCGTGTGCGAGCGAGATCGAGGAGCGCATCCGGCTGAGGCTCCCGCAGATCGCAGACGTCGTCGTCCACACGGAGCCCGAGCGATGAAGCTCTGCATGTTCTCGCCGACAGACCTTGCGCTCGAGCGCGGTTGGCCGGGGCGGATCGACGGCGACCGCGTCATTCAGCTGGCCGCGCAGACGCTGCAGACCTTCTTCAGCGGCGGTGGGCTCGCGCGCGAGCACGCGGAGTATCCGCTCGACGGCGTCGTCTTCCGCGCGCCCGTGCTTCATCCGCCGTCGATCCGGCTCTTCGACGAGGACGGCGACTTCGTCTTCGCCAATCCGGCGGCGATCCTCGCGGCCGACGACGTCGTCCACGCGCCCATGGGAGCCGCTGACGTCGTCCCGGTGCGCCGCGTTGCAGCGATCGTGGACGCGGAGGGCGCCATCGGCGGCTTCACGCCGTTGATCGAGTGGATCGCCCCGGAGCTCGAGGGAGCGAAGGCGCGCGACTTCGCGCTCTCGCTCGGCCCGATCGTGACGACGCCCGACGAGGAGGTGCCGCCCGGAATCGATTGGGAGCGGCTCGTCGCGCACGCGGCCGCAAACACGCGGCTCTATCCCGGCGACATCCTCGCCGTATGACGAAGGTTTCGGTCGTCGGCGCAGGCGTGATGGGCTGTGCGGCTGCATGGGCGTTGAGCGAGCGCGGCGCCGAGGTCACGGTGCACGAGCAGTTCGAGCTCGATCACTCGCATGGCTCGAGTCACGGACGCTCGCGCATCTTCCGCATCGCGTATCCGGAGCCGTACTGGATCCGCTACGCGCAGGAGGCCTACGCCGGCTGGCGCGACCTCGAGCGGCAGTCGGGCCAGAAGCTGCTCGGTCTGTATGGACTCGTCGAGCTCGTCGCCGACGCTGCGCTGACATCGGCGCGCGCCCTCGACGAATGCGGCGTCGAGTACAGCTTCCTCGACGTGGCCGCGGTCCGGGAGCTCGGCGCGGTGCTTCCCGACGGCTGGACGGCGCTCTTCGCCCCGGAGGCGGGGATCGTGCTGGCCGACCGCGCGCGCCACGCCTTCCTCGACGTTGCCGGCGCGCGTGTGGAGACCGGAAGCCGGGTCGACTCGCTCGACGATCTCGATGCGGACGTCGTCGTCGTCACCGCAGGCCCGTGGATCGGACGCCTGCTCCCAGACGTTCCGGTGCGCGTCACGCGCGAGACGCTCGCGTACTTCCACCACGACGGCGCGCCGCCGCCGTCGATCGTCGACCTGAACCCCGCGACCGGCGGGCACGGGATGTACTCGCTGTACGACCCGGTGCACGGGTTGAAGGCGGGCGCGCACCACGCCGGCGCGTCCGCAGAACCGCGCTCCGACGGCGCGCCGGATCGCGCGATCGTCGAGCGCATCTCCTCGTGGGTGCGCGAGCGGTTCCCCGACGTCGACCCGGAGCCGGTGGCGACGGACACGTGCCTGTACACGTCGACCGCCGACCAGACGTTCGTGCTCGACCGCCGCGGCGACGTCGTCGTCGGCTCCGCCTGCTCGGGGCACGGCTTCAAGTTCGCGCCTGCGGTGGGGCGGCGCTTGGCCGCCTTGGCCCTGGCCGAATAACGCATTCTTGCGTAACGCAATCTTGCGTAACGCAAGCCCGCGTAATACAATCCGATCGTGCCGCACCCGACGAATCCGTTCAACTTCGGGGACATCGCCGTGGACGAGGGCTTCACGGATCGCGAGCGGGATCTCGCCGAACTCGAGGCGGACGTCCGAAACGGCCAGAACGTCGTCGTCTTCGCGCCTCGCCGGTATGGCAAGAGCTCGCTCATCTGGCGCGCGGCGCAGAGCCTGACCGCGAGCGACGAGGCACTCGTCGCGCAGGTGGATCTCATGCGCGTGGCGACGAAGGAGCAGCTCGCCTCCAAGCTCTCCCAGGCGATCTACGACGGCATCGCCACGCCGCTACTCCGGGCGCGCGACCGCGCCGCACGGATCTTCGAGAGTCTTCGCGTTCGCCCGATGGTGACCGTCGAGCCGATGACGGGCAACTTCAGCTTCAGCTTCTCCGGCGGCCACGATGCCGGTGACGTGGATGCGACCCTCGAGCGGCTGTTCGAGCTGCCGGCGGAGCTCGCTGCCGAGCGTGGCAGGCGCGTCGCGCTCGTCTTCGACGAGTTCCAGGAGGTGATTGCGCTCGACCCGCGGTTGCCTGCGCTCATGCGCGCCGTGTTCCAGACCCAACCCGAGGTGGCGCACGTCTACCTCGGAAGCAAGCGGAGCATGATGCGGACGCTCTTCAACGACGTGAACGAGCCCTTCTGGAGGAGCGCACGCCAGATGGAGCTTGCGCCGATTCCGGCCATCGAGTTCGGCGAGTTCATCGCGCACCGGTTCGAATCGACCGGCAAGCGCATCGCCGACGGGCTCGTCGATGCGATCCTGGCCATGACGGGGTGCCACCCCTACGGAACGCAGGAGCTGTGTTACGCACTGTGGGAGGAGACGGACCGCGAGGTCACCGACGCAACGGTCGAGCGAGCTCTCGATCGCGTCCTTCGCGCCGAGAACGCGCACTTCACGTACGTCTGGGACACCATTCCGCGGACGCAGCGCATGGTCCTGCAGGCGCTCGCGGTCGAGCCCGCGGGTCGGCCTCTCAGCGACGAGTACCGAGCGCGCCACGGACTTCCAGCTCCATCGAGCGTTCAGCGCGCAATCGGCGAGCTCGTCGACTCGGAGCTGGTCATGCGCCATGGGCGTGGCTCGTACGCGATCTTCGAGCCGTTTCTCGCCGAGTGGGTCCGGCGCTTCGCAACTTAGCGTCGGGGATATCCTCTCTCCATGCCGTTCTACCAGCGCCTCGGTGACGTTCCGCGCAAGCGGCACATCCAGTTTCGCGACAACGGGACGCTTCTGACCGAAGAGGTGATGGGCCTCGAGGGCTTCACCGGCAACGAGTCGATCCTGTATCACCTGCAGTCGCCGTGCCGGGTGGTGAAGCTCGGCGGGTTCGAGCCCATCGTGCGCGAGGAGTGGGTGCCCGAGCAGCACGCGCACCGCCACTTCAAGACGTTCGACACCGAGCCCGACGGCGACGAGATCACCGGACGCCGCCTCCTGATGTGGAACAACGACGTCGAGATCTCACTCTGCCGGCCGATGCAGCGCATGCACTACTTCTTCCGGAACGGCGAGGGCGACGAGGTCGTCTTCGTACACGAGGGGTCAGGGACCCTGGAGACGATCTTCGGTGATGTTCCGTACAAGGAGGGCGACTACATCGTCATTCCGCGCGGGACGACCTATCGCTTCGACCCGAAAGGTCCGCAGCGCTATCTCGTGTTCGAGACGCCGGGGCTCGTCGAGATCCCACGCCGCTACCGGAACCACTACGGGCAGATCATGGAAGGCGCACCGTACTACCACCGCGACATCCATCCTCCGACCGAGCTGCACACCGAGCGCGACACCGGCGAGTTCCCGGTGAAGGTGCGAGTGCGGGGCGGCTACCAGACGTACATCGTCGACTACCACCCGTTCGACGTCGTCGGCTGGGACGGGTACCTCTATCCGTGGACGTTCTCGATCCACGACTTCGAGCCCATCACCGGCCGCATCCACCAGCCGCCGCCGTCGCACCAGACCTTCCAGGGCCAGAACTTCGTCATCTGTTCGTTTTGTCCGCGCAAGCTCGACTTCGACCCGAACGCGATCCCGATTCCGTATCACCATTCGAACCTGCAGTCGGAGGAGATGATCTATTACGTCTCCGGCAACTTCGGCTCGCGCAAGGGCGTCGAGGTCGGGTCGATCACGCTGCATCCGTCCGGGCTTCCGCACGGGCCGCAGCCGGGCCTCGCCGAGAAGAGCATCGGCCTGCACGAGACGCATGAGCTCGCGGTCATGTGCGACACGTTCAACCCGTTGAAGCTGTCGCGCTTCGCGCAAGGGCTCGACGACGGGAAGTACTGGCGTTCCTGGTACGACAACGCGGAGACGCCCGGCGACGTCGAAGACGCCTCCGGCGCGGGCTTGACGTCGCATCTCTAGCGTGATCTCGGAGCCGCACCACGACGGCTCCGAGCTGTACGTGCTCGAGCAGCCGGAGGAGCCCGGCGACTCCGCGGTCCTCCGTCTCCGGGCGCCGCAGGGCGCGGCCGGCCGCGTGTGGTTGAGATACGTCGTCGACGGCGAGCCGCAGACCGCTGAGGCCGTCGTCGACGAGGACGGAGGCGGCGAGACCTGGTGGCGCGCCGAGATCGAGGTGCGCAACCCCACCGTGCGCTACCGCTGGCTCGTCGACGGCGGCAACTCGGGTTACCGGTGGATCAACGGCGTCGGGACGCACGCACACGACGTTGCCGGCGCCGATGATTATGCGATCGCGCTTGGGCTGGGCGCACCGGAGTGGCATGCCCGCTCGGTCGTCTACGAGATCTTCCCGGACCGGTTCGCGACGTCAGGAGCGGCCGTCGGCATCGAACTCCCGGACTGGGCCGTGCCGCGCGTGTGGGACGCCATTCCGGAAGGGCGCGGCCCGAACACGCCGTACGAGCTCTACGGCGGAGACCTCCCCGGGATCGAGGGGCGTCTCGACTACATCGCCGACCTCGGGGCGAACGCGCTCTATCTGACGCCGTTCTTCCCCGCGCGGAGCACGCATCGCTACGACGCCTCCAGCTTCGACCGCGTCGATCCCCTGCTCGGCGGGGACGCTGCGCTTCGCTCGCTCCTCGCCGCTGCGCATCACCGCGAGATGCGCATCGTCGGCGACCTCACGCTGAATCACTGCGGTGCCGCGAACGACTGGTTCGTGCGAGCCGAAGCGGATCCGTCCTCGTCCGAGCGCAATCTCTTCTTCTTCGACGGTTCGCCGCCGCGCGGCTACGCATGCTGGTTCGACGTGGCGTCGCTCCCGACGCTGAACTGGAGCTCTCCCGAGCTTCGGCGGCGCATGGGACACGTGTTCGAGCACTGGCTGGACGAAGGCCTCGACGGGTGGCGGATCGACGTCGCCAACATGGTCGGGCGCTACCGGATGCTCGACGTGAATCATGAAGTTGCCGGCTGGTCCCGCCGTCTCATCGCCGATCGGTTGCTCATCGCCGAGCACGGCCACGATTACCGGCCCGACCTCGATGGGCGCGGATGGCAGGGGGTCATGAACTACGCCGGCTTCCTGCGGCCGACGTGGTGGTGGCTGCACGGCGGCAGGCTCGAGGAGGAGGTCTTCTCGAAGACGCCGGCGCCGTCGTATTCGGGACCGGAGGCGGTCAGCGTCATGCGCAGCTTCCGGGCGGGCGTTCCCTGGGACGCCGTCGTCAACTCATGGACACTGCTCGACAGTCACGACACGGCACGCTTCCGCACGGTCGCAGGCTCGCGCGCGACGCACGTCGTCGGCATCGGCATGCAGATGACGACGCCGGGCGTGCCGATGCTCTTCGCGGGCGACGAGATCGGGCTCGAAGGTGAGTGGGGCGAGGACGCGCGCCGCACGATGCCGTGGGACCGTCCGGAGTCGTGGGACACCGAGCTCCTCGCCGAGTATCGCGCGCTGATCGCGCTTCGGCGGTCGAGCGATGCACTCGCGCACGGCGGCATGCGCTACGTGCACGTCGCCGAGGACGCGATCGCGTACGTGCGCGAGTCGCGCAAAGAGCAGCTCCTCTGTCTCGCCGCGCGGGCCCCGCACCGAGCGATCGAGGTTCCCTTCGCAGAGCTCGAGACGGTGTACGGCGAGGATGCGCGCGACGGCGTGCTGCCCAACGGTGGCCCTGCGTTTCACGTGTGGAGAGTCGTCCACCGCTGATTTACGTCCGTCTTACGTCCGCCGATTCGTCGGCTTACGTTGCAGAGAGATGGTTGCTGTCGTGAAGAGACTCGTCGCAATCGCAGTCGTCGCCCTCGCCCTTGCCGCCGTCCCGACCGCCCTCGCGGCCGGCGGCACGGGAGCCACGGGCAAGCACGCCCGCATCGCCCAGCTCGCGGAGCGGTTCGTGAAGCACTGCGGAACGAGCTCGACCGGTGCTCCGCAGCGCTGTGCCGCCTTCGCGAACAAGGCCCTTACCCGTCTGCAAACGCTGGACGGAAAGGTCGAGCAGAGGATGACGAGTCATCCGAAGCTGCAGAAGCTCGACACCTTCCTGCAGACGGTGATCGGCCGGCTACACGCCTGGTTGGGGTCTACGGGCTAACGGCCAGTACGGTCCGGGCATGGCGTTTCTCGCCGTGTCCGGACCGTTCGATTTCGACCTGACGACCGAACGCTTCCGCGCGTTCGGTGTCGATCGCGCGACGCTGTGGCACGAAGGCGGCCTGCACCGCGTCGTCGGCGGGCGCGAGGTTCGGATCGAAGCGGCACCGGGCGGAATCGAGGTCGAGCCGCTCGACGCGGAGACGGAGCCGATCGTGCGCGCCGTGCTCGGTGTCGCATTCGACCTGGAGCTGTTTTACGCCTGGGCCGCGGACGACGACATCCTCGCGCCCCTGGTCCCGCGACTCGCCGGCTTCCGGCCGTCGCTCACCCCGGACCCGTTCGAGATGCTCGTCGGCGCGATCACCTCGCAGCAGGTATCGCTCTACTCGGCGCTCGCGATCCGCAACCGGCTGATCGAGCGCTTCGGCGTCCCCGCGCAGGAAGCGTGGGCGTTCCCCACGCGAGAGCGGCTTGCGGCGGCGCAGGAGGATGAGCTCGTCGCCGTCGGCTTCTCGGGGCGGAAAGCCGAGTACGTCGTCGCGCTCGCCCGCTCGGAGCTCGACCTGGAAGCGCTCGCCGACCTACCTGACGACGAGGTGCGCGCGCAGCTCGTGGCGCAGCGCGGCATCGGCGAATGGACCGCGGAATGGTTCCTCGCGCGCCATCTCGCGCGGCCGAACGCCTGGCCGGCCGGTGACCTGGCCCTACGGAAGGCGGTTGCCCCGCTGGAGGTTCACGACGCGCGCGTACGCTTCCATCCCTTCGAGAATCTCTCCGCGCACTACCTCCTGCTGTCGAAACGCGTCCCGTGATCCGCCCAGCAACCGCCGACGACCTGCCACTCGTCCGTGAGCTCTGGCGTGCGTTCGAGGCCGAGATCCCGGAGCCGTCGTGGTACGACGACGACCTCGAAAAGGATCTCGAGTGGCTCGCCGAAGCCGTACACGACGAGACCGTGCTGCTCGCGGACGACGTCGGCCTCGCCGTCGCGCTCATGAAGGGCACGCGGCTCGGGTTCCTCGAGATGCTCTTCGTGCGTCCGCAGGCACGCGGCACCGGTCTTGCCCGCGAGCTCACGCGGGAGGCGGCGGCGCGGCTGAAAGAGCGGGGCGCCGAGGTGCTCGAGCTCGACGTGCTCGCCTCGAACGCCCACGCGCGCGCCGTGTACGAGCGCTGGGGATTCCAGACGTCCGAGCTCACGCTCGCCGTGCCGGTCGACGCCCTGCAACAGCGGCTCTTGGTCGAACCCGAAGGCAAGACGTTCGGTATCGCGCACGTGCAGACAGACGACGCGGGCGCCGTCGAGCGCGCGGTGCAGAAGATGCTTCCGCGGCTCGGCCGTTCCGAGACCGTGGACGTCGGCGAGGTCGCGAACGGATGGGTAGCCGTCCGCAGCGACGTGACCGATCGCGAGCCGGAGAAGCTCAAGGCGCTCGCGAAGGAGCTGTCGTACACGAGCGAGAGTGTCGTCGTCGCGCTCGGCGTCGAGCGCGGCGCGGTCGTCCGCTACAACCTCTTCGATCGCGGCGCGGACATGGACGAGTACCTCTCCGTGCCGGAGTTCTACGGCGAGCTGCCGCCCGGTGACGTCGTCGCGCTCGGCTCCAATCCGACCGTGGTCGCGCGGCTGACCGGCGCCGACCCGAGGCGCGTGCGCGAGATCGCCCGCACGGCCGCGACACCGGCCGGGCTTCCGCCCGCGCAAGAGCTGTACGAGCAGATCGCCGACGTCTTCGGAGTCGCGTCCTGATGCTCACGCTCTACGACGCCGCCCGCTGTCCCTACTGCGCGCGCGTGCGCATCGTGATCGCCGAGAAGCGCATCGAGTTCGAGACGATCGAGATCGACCTCAACGACCGGCCGGCGTGGATCTACGAAAAGAACTCCACTGGACGCGTTCCCGTCGTCGAGGAGGATGCGTGGACGCTGCCCGAGTCGGCGGTGATCATGGAGTACCTCGAAGAGCGCTACCCGGAGCCGCCGCTGCTCCCGGCCGACCCGGCCGACCGCGCGCTCGCGCGCCTGCAGATCTTTCGGCACGACTCGTTCAGCGGGCCGTACTACGCGCTGCGGCGTGGCGCCGACGGCGCGGACGCGCTCTTTGCGGAGCAGCTCGACCGGCTCGACGCCGCCCTCGAGGAGCGGCCCTGGCTCGGCGGAGCCGAGTACGGCCTCGCCGACATCGCGTACGTCCCATGGATCCTGCGTGCGCGCGAGGCGATGGGAATCGAGCTCGATCCATATCCTGCGCTCAGCGAGTGGCTCGTTCGGCTGCTCGACCGACCAGCCGTCGCCGAGGAGGCACATGTCGTCGCAGGTCTCTGAGTTTCCGTCTGTCGTCGACGTGCACTGGCTCGCGTCGCATCTCGGCGAGGACGACCTCGTCGTCGGCGACGTCCGCGGCCCGAACGCGCACACGCGCGGGCACATCCCCGGCTCGCGGCCGCTCGTGCTCGGATCGCCCTCGCCGTCCGCCGACGCCGCATCGCTGCAGGAGCTGGCGCAGGAGATCGTGCTCCGCCTCCGGCGGCACGGCATCACGGGACGTGAGCGGCTCGTGCTCGTCGATCGCGGCGACGGCGTCGGTGCGATGCCGTCCGCGCAGCTCGCGGAGCTTGCCGGCCACCCGCGGGTGTCCATCCTGCTCGGCGGGATGGCGGCGTGGGAGGGGGAGCTCGAGGCGGGGCCGTTCGAGCTCGTGCCGGTCCGTGAGGCAGAGCTCACGCCGAACCTGCACGCATTGCCGACGCGCGACGAGCTGGCAGGACGACTGGACGACCCGTCGCTGACCATCCTCGACGTGCGTCGCGACGACGAATACACCGGGCGCGGCGGCAGCGCGTGCGATCCGCGCCAAGGGCATATTCCGGGCGCGAAGAACGTCGAGGTCTCGACACTCTTCGCCGGCCCAGGGCTGCCGGAGTCGCCGGAGCGGATCCGCGAGCTCGTCGGCGCGCCCGCAGGCGCCGAGGTGGTCGCGTACTGCCACTCCGGCTCGCGCTCCGCGCTCGCCACGCTCGCGCTGCGCAGGGCAGGCTACGACGCTCGCAACTACGCCGGCTCGTGGCACGAGTGGTCGCGCCACGCCGAGCTGCCGCTCGAGCGCTAGTTAGGCCGCCTGGGCGGACGCGCGCTCGGCCGCGTCGAGAAACGCGCTACAGAGCGTGCGCCCGAGATCGTTCCACGCACCGATGTGCGTCTGCGTTTCCGCGCGCAACCCGTCCGGATCCGGCGGCGGGTCCTCGAAGTCGGCGGTCCAGCGGTCGAGCTGGAGCGCCGTCACCTCGGGATGGAATTGCACGCCCCAGCACGCGTCCCCGAGCCTGAACGCCTGCGTCGTACGGTCGGTGCGCGCGAGCTCGACGGCGCCGTCGGGGAGGTCGTACGTGTAGTGGTGCCACACAAGGCCTGGGAAGCTGCGCGGGAGAGACGAGAGGACGGGATCCGCTGCGCCGGCGTCGTTCAGCTCGATGTCGATCCAGCCGATCTCAGGCTCGTCGAGGCGGCGCACCTGCGCGCCCGCCGCGCGCGCGAGGAGCTGAACTCCGAGGCAGACGCCGAGCACAGGACGCCGGTCGGCGAGGACCTGCTCGAGCCAAGCGACCTCCTCGGGCAGCCACGTGTGCTGCGCCTCCTGGTCGGGATGCATCGCGCCGCCGAACACCATGTAGGCGTCGTACGACTCGAGCGGCCGCGGCGGCCGGCGCCCCCAGGAGAAGCTCCACTCGTCCAGCACGTGCCCGGCGCGGACCACGACCGGCTCGAACAACTCGGCCCGCGCCTCGGGGCCGTGGACGACGGACAGGATCCTCACGTGCTGAGCAGACTACGCAACTCGAAAGCGTTCGTTGCCGCCTGCGACACGGTCGCGAGCGGGTTCCGCGGATCCTGTGCCGTCGCGTTGTTGTTGAAGAGCGCGAACGCCTGCTCGGACGCGCCTGCAAGCTCCTTCAGCGTCGGGACCCACTCGGCGAGCTCCTCCTCGGAGTACAAATAGTCGAACCGCTCGGCCGCCGAGCCGCCGCGCTTGTTCCACGTCGACAGGTTGCGCCCGTGAAAGCGGACATACGCCGTCTTCGACGTCACCGCAGGAACCGTCGGGACGAGGTTCTTCGCGTCGTCCGACTTCGGCGCGTCGACGGTCACGTACGTCGCGCCGATGCGCTCGAGGAACGCGAGCGTCTCCGCCCGGTTCTCGTCGTCGAGCCAGGAGCGATGCCGGAGCTCGACGAGCATCTCGTCGTCGCCGAGCTGCTCGCGCGCCCACTCGAGGTAGTCGAGCGACCGCTCCTTGAAGACGACGTACGACGGAAACTGGAAGAGGATCCCGCCGAGCTTGCCCGTGCGCCGCAGCGGCTCGAGCGCTGCGAGGAAGCGGCGGAACACCTCGCCGCGCAGCTCGCGCGGCGGCCGGTCGACCCGTCCGCGCTCGTCGACGGGCATCTCGGCGCGCAGGTCCTCCGGCAGGACTTCGATCTTCACGGGATGACGGGTCATGAGCCCGAACGCCTTCACGTGCATGACGAAGCCGGGCGGTGTTCGCTCGGCCCAACCTTCCACCATCGACTCGCCCGGTAGGCGGTAGTACGTGGAGTCGACCTCGACCGTGTCGAAATGCTCCGAGTACCACGCGAGCCGTTCCTTCGCCGGCATCTTGGGCGGATAGAAGTACTTCGACAGCGCCTCGTCCGCCCAGGAGCAGGTGCCGATCCGCACCGGTGCCGCTATTTGGATACCGCCTTCTTCAGGAAGGAGAGTGCGAGCGTCTCGCGCCCGACCGTTACCGATGCGCCGGCCGCGACGCCCGTCGCGTACACGGGCGCGTTCCCCGACGTGGCGGCGAGCGTGACGACGAACTTTGCGCCCGCGGGGACGCGCACACTCTCGTTCATGAAGTGGATCTGCGCGACGCCGCTCGTCCCGGTGAGCGCGCATGCGCCGGTACTGATCGCGGTCGGGATCCCGTTCGCCGACAGGACGGCGACGAGATGGTCCCAGTTCTTCATGCCGGAATAGCGCACGGTGAGCGTCGAGTCGCCGAACGTCTCGTGCGGCCCGCCCGTGACGCGTACGCCGCGCGCGACCTTCCCGGACGGGCCGATCCTCGTCGTGCCCGGCAGCGAGACGGTCACGCGCTTCGTCGGAGGCAACCCCGCGAACGACGTCAGCCTGCCGTCCCAAGGATCGTGTGCGAGCTGCACGCCCGTGCCGGCGCTGCCGCTCCCCTTCAGGTACTTGTCGAACCACTTGACCGCGAGGCCGAGGTACGTCGGCGTCTCAGCGGGCGGGTTCGGTGCCGGAACGTGGCCGACGTCTCCGAGGTAGAGCTCCTTCGGGCCGGCGAGCTGCTTGTACGCCGCCTCCGCCTGGTCGATGTCGAAGAGGAAGTCGTGGCGGCCCTGGACGAGCAGCGTCGGCACGGAGATCGACGGAAGTTGCGCGAGCGGCGACCGCGCCGCGGCCGCCGCGGCTGCTGCCGTCGTGACGGTTCCCTGCGCGAGCGTCTCCGAGGCGGCGAGCAGGTCCGGGTCCCAGCGCGACGCGGGCGTGAGCGCTGCGAGGAGCGCCACGAGCTCCGTCTTCGCGACGCCCTGCGGCGCAAGCGCCGTCTGCAGGTTCGTCCACGTGATCACCGGAACGATCGCCTTGAAGGGAACGCCCGCGGCGGTTGCGTTCCACACCGCTCCGCCGCCGAGCGAGATGCCGAGCGCCCCGATCTCGGTGTCGGACACCTCCGGTCGCGCGGCGAGCCAGGTGTAGAGATCCTGCGCGTCCTGGTTCTCGCGCGGGCCGTCGAGCCCGAACTGGCCGCCCGAGGCGCCGGTACCGCGCGCGTCGCACTCGAGCGACAGGTAGCCGGCGGGCGCCAATGCGCCGGTCGCGATCGGCTCCATGTCGGTGTGGGAGCCACCGAGGCCGTGGAAGAGGATGACGGCGGGCCAGCCGCCGCTCGGGGGCGTGCCGTCCGGCTCGACGATCGAGCAGGCGAGCGGGACCCCGTCGGAGGCCGTGATCGTGACCGGTTGCGGCGTCGCGACGCCGATGAGCGCGGCAAGGATGAGAGTGAGCATCCCCGTAGCCTACGATCCGGCTCTATGGATGCGAGAGCCGTGGGCGTGTTCGATTCCGGAGTGGGCGGCCTGACCGTCCTGCACGAGTGCCTCGTCACGCTCCCGCATGAGGACTTCGTCTATCTCGGCGACCACGCGCGGCTGCCGTACGGCCCTCGCCCGCTCGCGCAGGTGCGCGGGTTCGCGCGCGAGATCGGCTCATTCCTCGAGGCGCAGGACGTGAAGCTGATCGTCGTCGCCTGCAACAGCGCGACGTCGGCGGCGATGCCGCAGCTTCAGTCCGAGCTGTCGGTGCCTGTCATCGGCGTGATCGCGCCGGAAGCGCGCGCGGCGGTGCAGGCGACACGCAATCGGCGCGTCGGCTTGCTTGCGACGCAGGCGACGGTCGACGCCGGCCGCTACGGCGACCTCGTGCGCGCGCTCGACGCCGGCGTCGAGCTCCATTCGGTCGCATGCCCACGGCTCGTGCCGCTGATCGAGAGCGACGATCCCTACGGCGACGAGACCGAAGAGGCGGTGCGCGAATACGCGGCGCCCTTGAAGGACGCCGGTGTCGACACGGTCATCCTCGGGTGCACGCACTATCCGCTCATCCGTCCGCTGTTCCAGCGTGTCTTCGGTCGCGACGTCACGCTCGTCTTCTCGGCGAAGGAGACCGCGCGCGAGGTGTCCGACACGCTCGCCCGCAAGCGGATCGAGAACGACGCCGCGCGCACTGGTGTGTATCGGTTTCTCACCACCGGCGATCCCGCGGCGTTCCGCGAGATGGGGCGCCGCTTCCTCCAGCTTCCGATCGCCGACGTCGAACACGTCGCCGTGTCGAGGCTCGAAGGGGCGGCGGCATGAGCCGCGCCGACGGAAGGAAGACCGATGAGCTGCGCTTCCTCACGTTCGAGCCCGACTATCTCGAGCAGCCGCACGGCTCCGTGCTCGTCACGCAAGGCAAGACGATCGTTCTCTGCACGGCGATGATCCAGGAGGAGGTGCCGCGCTGGCTCCGCAACCAGGGACGCGGTTGGATCACGGCCGAGTACTCGCTGCTGCCGGCGTCGACCGGCGACCGCGTCGAGCGTGAGGCGTCGCGTGGGAAGCAGCAGGGCCGCACGGTGGAGATCCAGCGGCTCATCGGCCGCGCGGTGCGCGCGGTCGCCGACTACCGCGCGCTCGGCGAGCGCACGATGTGGCTCGACTGCGACGTTTTGCAGGCCGACGGCGGCACGCGCTGTGCGGCGATCTGCGGCGCGTACGTCGCAGGCCGCCGCGCGCTCGACCGCTTCGGGCTCTCGCGCGCGTTCACGGACTCCGTCGCCGCCGTCTCGGTCGGCGTCGTCGAAGGCGTGCCGATGCTCGACCTCGACTACTCGGAGGACTCGAACGCGGACACCGACATGAATGTCGTCATGACCGGCGACGGACGGCTGATCGAGGTGCAGGCGACGGCGGAGAAGGATCCCTTCACGCGAGAACGGCTCGACGAGCTGCTCGAGCTCGCGACGGCAGGCATCGCCGAGATCGCCGGGCGTCAGGCCGAGGCCGCTGCTGTTGCCCTCCCCTGATCGGCACGCAGTCCTGTGCTCGCGCAACGCGCACAAGGCGCGCGAGCTGGAGCGGTTGCTCCCCGGCTGGACGATCGAACCGCTCGAGGCGGAAGGATGGCCCGAGGAGACCGGCACGACATACCTCGAGAACGCGCGCGCCAAAGCCGTCTTCGGGCGCGTGGTGCTCGGGCCGGCCCGCACCTACATCGGTGAGGACTCGGGCCTCGAGGTGGAGGCGCTCGACGGCCGTCCCGGCATCGAGTCCGCGCGGTACGCGCCGGAGGGTGCGCCCGCGATCGCGAAGCTGCTGGCAGAGCTCGATGGAGTCGACGGGCGCGCGGCCCGATACGTGTCCGAGCTCGTCTGCCTGATGCCGGGCGGCGAGGTACGCGGCACCGGCACGCTCGACGGGCGCATCGCCAACGAGCCACGTGGGAACGAGGGCTTCGGCTACGACCCGGTGTTCGTCCCCGAGGGCGAGGAACGCACCGTGGCTGAGCTCGGCGACGCGTGGAAGGTGCGAAACTCGCATCGCGCCCGTGCGGCGCGCGCGCTACTCGTCGCGCTGGGCGCAGTCCTTGTCCTCGTCGCGGCCGGCTGCGGCGGTATGGACCGGGACACGAAGCAGGTGCTGAATGCCTTCTTCACCGGCGGTCCGGTCGCTCGCGCGCTCGGCGCCCGCTTTCCGCACAAGCCCGGCACGCTCCCGTGTGTCCTCCACGACAAGGGCGTGAAGTTGCTGGCGACCTGCGCCACTGACATCTCGCTCGTTCAACCTGCGCGTGCGGTCGTGACGCTGACGGAAGCGTGGAACCACGGCGCGAAGGCGCACACGTGGTTCTTCTTCATCCGCCGCGACGGGACGGTTCAGTCAGTGATTCAAGAGGGCCGCCCGGCACCCAAGCCGTGAGCGTCGCGCCGCTGCGCGCTCCACCAGTTGAGCTCGGCGCCGAGGACGATGACGTTCGCCATCACGTACAGCCAGATGAGCAGGATGGCCGGGCCGCCGAGCACGCGCAGCGTGACGTTGACGTCCGCGAGCCGCACGAACACCGGCAGGATCTGAAACGACGCCTCGAGCACGATCGCTCCCATGATCGCGCCGGGCAATACCTCGCGCACCGTGAGCGACGCGTTCGGCAGCAGCCGGTAGACGGCAAGGAGGAACACGAACACGCCGAGCAGCGACACCACGACGGAGAGCCCGTACGCGACGACGGCGTCGCCGACGAATCCCGGTGCGTACCGCTTGAGCACCTCGACGCCGAGCGCGCCGATCACGAGGCTCGCGAACAACGTCACGAGCACGCTCACCATCAGCGCCGCAGCGACGGTCTTGCCGCGCAGGAACGGACGGTTCGGCCGGCCGTACACGATGTTGAACGCCGACTCGAGCGCGCTGAACAGTGAGAGCGACGACCAGAGCAGGCCGATGCCGCCGATGATGCCGAGCGTCGCCGCGTTCTCCTGCACGCGGTGGACGAGCGTGAGGATGTCCCGCAGCGAGCTGCCGGGGAATGCGCGCTTCAACTCGCGGACGAGGAAGTCGGATGCGTCGGCGCGATGGGCGAGGCCGAGCAGCGAGAGCGCGATGAAGATCAGCGGGACGAACGAGAGCAGCGCGAAGTAGGCCACCATCGCGGCGAGGTGGGTGCCGCGGTCGGCGAAGAACTTCGCGAAGAGCGCCCGCTTCCTGAGTCGCATCGGCCCAGTTTGCACCGTGCTAGCCTCGACCACCGATGGACGCGGCCCAGGCACTCGCCGATCTGACCGAGATCTCCTCCCAGGTGGAGGCCGCCGTTCTGTTCGACGAGACCGGTGAAGTGGCCGGCTCGACGCTTCCCGGCAGGCACGACGCCGCGGCGCTGGCCCGCGCCGCCGGCGAGCTGTTGGCGCGCGCGGCGTCGCTCGGCGATGGGGAGGTCACGCAGGTCGAGGCGTCGATGCCGGACGGCAGCGTGTTCGTCGTTCGCGACGGGTCGCGGCGGATTGCGGCCACGACTGCCGCGGATCCGACGACCGGCCTCGTCTTCTACGACCTCAAGAGCTGCCTGCGCGACAGCGCGCCGGAGGCCAAGCCGCCACGCAAGCGCGCGCCGAAGAAGGACGACGATGCGGCGTAAGGCGCTCGGCCTCTTCGGGTTCGGCACCGGGCTCTTCGCAGGCAGCGTCCTCTACCGGCGCACCCTTGCGCGCCGCCGTGAGCGAGTCGACGTCTACTTCGACGACGGCTCCATGATCACGTTCGACGACGGCTCGCCCGAGGCGGACGCGCTCCTGCCGATCGCGCGCGACGCTCTTTCGGCCGCTAAGCACTCGTGAACGACTCGGAGCTCCGCTCGGCGCTCGTCGAGCACGCGTATCTCGAAGGCGACTTCGTCCTGCGCTCCGGCCGACGGTCGAAGTACTACCTCGACAAGTACCGCTTCGAGACCCGGCCCGACATCCTGCGGGCGCTCGGCAAGCGCATCGCCGCAGAGGTGGAGGCGCACGCACCGGACGCGACGCGCCTCGCCGCGCCCGAACTGGGCGCGGTCGCGCTCGCGGCCGCCGCGTCGCTCGAATCGGGGCTGCCGTTCGTCATCGTGCGCAAGGCGGCGAAGGAATACGGCACCGGCAACCGCATCGAAGGACCGTACGACGAGGGCGAG
Source organism: uncultured Actinomycetes bacterium (assembly GCA_963744355.1). GTDB lineage: Bacteria > Actinomycetota > Thermoleophilia > Gaiellales > Gaiellaceae > Palsa-739. The sequence continues at coordinate 295,514 of CAVUTE010000001.1, read as the reverse complement.
TGCATGTGCCTCGTCGAGGACGTCGTCACCTCCGGCGGCGCGCTCCTCGACTCGGTCGACGCGTTGCGCGACGCGGGCCTGCTCGTGCAGACGGCTGTGTGCGTCGTCGACCGCGAAGAGGGCGGCGCGGACGCTCTCGCGCGGCGCGCCGTGCGGCTGCGACCTATCTTTCGGGCAGCGGAGCTTCTGGCAGAGGCCAAAAGCCCCGCAAAACCGCATGGTTGAGCGGGACCGGTACCCCTGGTAGGGTCATTCAAGCCCGTAAGACCGATCAACGACAGGAGGAGAGGCACGTGACCAAGCAGGAGTTTGTGAACGAGGTCGCGAGGCGGAGCCAGCTCACGGCGCGCGATGCGGGCAAGGCGGTCGACGCGTTCCTCGAGACGATCACGGACACGCTGAAGAGCGGGGGCGACGTCGCCTTCACCGGTTTCGGCAAGTTCTCGAGCCAGCATCGTGCGGCTCGCACAGGCGTCAATCCCCGGAATCCGACCGAGAAGGTGCACATCCCGGCTGCCCAGGTTCCGAAGTTCTCGGCCGGCAGCGCGCTCAAGGCCGCCGTCAAGGGCGGCAGCGGCAGCTAGTCAGCGCGACGCCGTCTCCTCTAAGGATCTGCGAGGGGCCGCGAAAGCGGCCCCTCGCGCATTCCGGGGCGCTCAGTACATTGCGCTGACGTGTCTCGCTGCGCGTCCCTCTCAGCAATAGTCAGTGCGTCCCTGGCGGCTGCAAAGCGGCGCGCTGCTGCGTCCTCAGTCGCGTTCGTAGCTAGAGCTACGCACGCTCCCTGCGTCCTTGCATCGCTTGCTTTTCGCGCGCCAGGAACGCGAGACCATTGCTGAAAGGGACGCCGCCGTGACGCACTTCGCCGACCGCATCGCCGAGGCGGTCGAGCGCAAGCGGAGCCAGGTCGTCGTCGGCCTCGATCCGGTGGTCGACCAGCTGCCGGTGGAGGTCCGGGCCGAGACCGTGCTCGGGCGTGAGGGCGCGGCCGCCGCGTGCACGCGCTTTTGCTGCGGCATCGTCGACGCGGTCGCCCCCTACGCAGTGGCGGTGAAGCCCCAGCTGGCGTTCTTCGAGGCGCTGGGCGCCGACGGGATGCGCGCACTCGAGGACGTCTGCGACTACGCGCGTGCGGCGGAGCTGCTCGTGATCGCGGATGCGAAGCGCGGCGACATCGGCTCGACCGCGCGTGCGTACGCGGCGGCGTACGTCGAGCCGCGCGGCGACGCGCCGCCGCTCGCCGACGCGGTGACCGTCAATCCGTATCTGGGCCGCGACGCGCTCGAGCCGTTCCTCGCCGCCTGCCGACGCGACGGCGCCGGGCTCTTCTGCCTGGTGAAGACGTCAAATTCCGGCGGCGCCGACGTGCAGGACCTACGGCTCTCCGATGGGACGCTGCTGTGGCAGCACGTCGCCAGGCTCGTGGGCGAGTGGGGCGAGGAGCTCCTCGGCGAGGGCGGGCTCTCCGCCGTCGGCGCCGTCGTCGGGGCGACGTTCCCGCGCGAGGTCGCCGAAGCGCGGCGCCTGCTCCCGCAGGCCGTCCTGCTGCTTCCCGGCGTCGGGGCCCAGGGAGGCAAGCCCTCCGATCTCGCTCCGGCGTTCACGAGCGGCCCAGCCAGCGCGCTCGTCTCGGCTTCCCGGTCGATCATCTACGCCTACCGGAACGTGACCGACGACTGGCGCGGAGCGGCCGGCGGCGCGGCCGCGCGGCTCGCGCACGACGTCTGGGCGGCGTCGGCCTGGTGAGGCAGTACGCGGCACCGGCGGCGTCGCTGCTCGCCGTGACCGCGGCGGTGCTCGCCGTCCATTACGGCCTCCAGCAGCATGCGCCCCTTCTCTCGCCCGCGGTCACGCAGACGGTCCCGCTCCGTCCGCGAGTGAAGCGCACGGCCGCTTTCACGCGCATCTACGTCGTGCAGCGCGGCGACAGCCTCTCCGTCATCGCGGCGAAGACGCACACGAGCGTCGCCCGGTTGGAGCGGCTCAACCCTGGGGCGAGTCCCACCGCTCTGCGCGTCGGCCAGCGGCTCAACGTGAAGTAGCCTTCCGCCGGCATGCGCCGGGGGTCGCTCGTCCTCGTTGTCGCGCTGGCCTTTGCAGGATCGGCCCGCGCGACTCCTCCGACCGTGGACGCCCGTGCCTACACGATCGTCAACGCGTCGAACGGCACGGTGCTCGCGTCCTCGAATGCGCACGAGGAGTTGCCGATCGCGAGCATCACGAAGCTGATGACGGTGATCGTGGCGCTCCAGCACCTGCGGCCGGACGACGACGTGACCGTGACGGCGCAAGCAGCGCACGTCGGCGAGGAGCGGATCCCGCTGCGTGCAGGTCAGGCGCTGAGCGTGCACGACCTGCTCGAGGGCGCGCTGATCCAGAGCGCGAACGACGCTGCCGACGCGCTCGCGGCGGGCGCATCAGGAGACGACGTCCCGCTCTTCATCGACTGGATGAACGAAGAAGCGCAAAAGCTCGGCCTGACCGACACGCACTTCGTGCGGCCCGACGGGCTCGACGCGCCCGGGCACGTGTCGAGCGCGCACGACGTTGCCGTGCTCGCCCAGGTGGCGATGCACTCGCCCATCGTCCGCGCGATCGTGCGCAAACGCACCGACACGATCGAGGACGGCACGCTCGTGTTGCACACTTGGAACGACCTCCTCGGTGTGTTCCCCGGTCTCATCGGCGTGAAGACCGGGCACACCGACGACGCGGGCTGGTGCGAAGTGGCGGCAGCGCAACGTCCCGGATACACGATCTACGCAGTCATCCTCGGCAGCCCGTCGCGGGCGCAGCGCAACTCCGATCTCGACCGCCTGCTCGCGTGGGGCGTGTCGCGCTATCGCACGCTGACGCTCGTGGGACGCGATCCCGTGGCTCACGTCGCGCTCCCGTACGGGCGCGCGCCTGTCTCCCTCGTTGCGGCGCGCCCGCTCGTGCGCGTTGTGCCAACGGGCCGGCGGGTGATCGAGCGCGTCGTCGTGCCATCGGCCGCGAGCCTCCCCATCCACCGCGGCCAGCAGTTCGGCCACATCGACTTCTGGGCCGGCGGGAACCTCCTGGGATCGAGGCGATTGCTCGCCTCGCGCTCCGTCTCTCGGCCGGGGATGGGCGGGCGTCTACGCTGGTACGCGACGCGAACCGTGCAAGACCTCTGGGGCCTCATCCCGTGATCGTCACCGTCACCCTCAACGCAGCCGTCGACCGCACGCTCACCGTGCCGAACGTGCAGCTCGGGCACCGTCACCGTGCGAGCGCGAGCTTCACGTCGGCCGGAGGCAAGGGCATCAACGTCGCGCGCGCGCTGAAGACGCTCGAGACGCCGGTGATCGCCACCGGGCTCGCGGGCGGCCGCACGGGTGAGCGGATCGTGGAAGAGCTCGCACTCGAGGCGATCCTCAACGACTTCGTTCGCATCTCCGACGAGTCGCGCACGTCGACCGCCGTTGTCGATCCGACGGGCGGGTCTATGACCGAGATCTACGAGTGGGGCCCGGCAGTGCGGCCGGAGGAGCTGGGGATGCTGCTGGACAAACTGCGTTACCTGTCGCGCGTGGCGTTGTTCGTCGTTTTCTCGGGCTCGCTGCCGCGCGACGTCGACGACGACTTCTACGCGGAGGCGATCCGTGAGCTCAATCGGCGTGGCGTGCCGTGCGTCGTCGATAGCGAGGGCGAGCCGCTGCGCGTCGCAGTCGAGGCCGAGCCGTTCCTCGTCTCTCCGAACCAGCGTGAGGCGGAGAGCCTCGTCGGGCAGGAGTTCTCGGACGACGCCGACTTCCTCATGGCCCTCGACACGATCGCCGATCTCGGCGCGCGGAACGTGATCATCACGCAGGAGACCTCGTGTTTCGCGCTCGTGCGCGAGGAGCGCACCGTTCGCCGGTTCCGCGCGTCGATCGAGCGCATCGAGCCGATCGCGCCGGTCGGCGCAGGCGACGTGCTGCTCGCTGGCTTCCTCGCCGCGCGGTACAACGACCAGCCGGTCGGTGACGCGCTGCGCAGCGCGGTCGGATGCGCCGCGGCGTCCGTGCTCGAGGTGGGTGCAGGCCGGTTCGACCCGCGCGAGGCGAGCCGTCTCGCGGCCGACGTGCAGCTCGAGGAGCTAGCGCCAGTCTCCGCTTGACACGTCCATGTTGGACGTGATGCGCTGCACGTCGGTGCCGTCGGTGCGAACGGTGTAGAGGTCGAACGTCGGCGTCCCCTTCGCCTTCGCCGCGACGAGGAAGTGCGTGCCGTCGGGCGACCAGGCGAGGCTGCTCACGGCCGTGAACGGGAGCGGGACCTTCTTCCCCTGAACCACGACGCTCGTCCCGAGCAGGTAGGCGAGGCGTCCGTCGGCCGACCACGCTGGCGTCGTGAGCCCCGCGCCGATCGACGCGACCCTGATACGGCCGGCGCCGTTCGGCGCGGCCGTCCACAGCGACGACGGGACCGTCGTCCCGTTGGCATACGCGATCTGCCCCGGTCCCCACGCGAGCGTCCACGTCGGGACGTGGAGATCTTTGGGCGTCCCGCCGCCGGCGGGAATCAGCATCGCGTCGGGCGCCGTGTCGCACTCCGAGTGGACGTACATGATCTGGGTCCCGTCCGGCGACCAGCTCGCCGAGTCGTCGAACGCGCAGTCGAGCGGGTTCGTCAGCGTGACGCCGGTTGTGCCCTCCACGTCGATCGTGCGCAGCGCCTCCGGGCAGCCTTTGCAGCTCAAGCCCGTGTACTGCGATTCGCCGAATGCGATCCGCGTCCGGTCCGGCGAGATGCGCGGGCGCACCTGGTTCGCCTGCACGTTCGTGATGCGCCGCAGTCCCGTGCCGTCCGGCGCGATCGCGTACAGATTGTCGAACGGCTCCGCGCAATAGCTCTGGTACACGATCGATCGCGTGTGAGGGACGGGCTGCAGGGACGCGATCGCGGCTCCCGGACCGCCATCGTCGTCGCAGCCGATGACGTGCGTGTAGACATGCGTGCCGTTGCGGACGGCGAACGTCGTTCCCGTCGCGACGGTGTTGAGCCCGATCGACGTCGGTGCGCTCGTGAAGACGACGCCGGTCGGCGTCCAGAACGGTTCCGCAAAGCGATCGGCGACGACCTTGGACGAGACGAGGCGGCCGGACTGCGTGTGCACGTCGGCACGATGACCCGTGATCGACGCGAGCTTCGTCCCGTCGGGAGACCACGCGGCGAATGTCGCCGCGACGGAGAAGCGCTGCTTGCCGTCTTCGCCGACGACGTGGACGCGACCGTCGTACGCGCCGGTGGCGAAGAGGCCCCTTGGCGACCAGCCGACCGGGTTGGCTCCGCTCGACACGTTCCACGCCTGCTTTCCCGTCGGCGTGAACGCGTCGACGGCGCGGCCGGCCGTGTCCATGGTGATGAGCCGGCCGTCGGGCGACCATGCCGGCCCGAAGAGCGACCTCGCGCGTGCGAGCACGCGCGGCGCCGTTCCGGGCCCGGCAAGCCAGACCGTCTCCAGAGGATGGTTGGTCCCGCCGGTCGTGTAGACGAGCGTCCGGCTGTCCGGCGACCATGCGAGCTGGGGTGTGTACTGCGAGGGGAAGCCCTTCGCCGACAGGAGTCGCGGGCCGCCGCCGTTCGCGGCGATCGTCCAGACGCCGCCGCCGAATCGGTCGCTCACGAACGCCACGAGCTTGCCGTTCGGCGAGACGGCGGGATTCGTCTCCTGCCAGGGGCTGTGCGTGAGGTTCACGACGCGGCCGTTCCAGTCGGCGCGATAGACGTCCCCCGACACGGCGGGCGCACGGTCCGCGGAGAAGACGATGAGCGAGGCCGTTGTGCCATGCGCGCCGCCGCCGACGAGCGCCGCCGCGGCCACAGCTGCGGCAGCCGCCTTCACGACGCGAGGGTGATGGCGCGGATGCGCCCGCGCCCGGCGACGTTCTCGGCCCAGGCGACGCGGTTGCCCGCGATCGAGAGGCCGACGGGTGTTCCCGCCGCCTTCGCGACCGTGCGGACCCGCTTGGTGTGGACGTCGACGGCGCGAATGGACCGTCCGACGCGGAAGACGACTGCGCTGTCGCTGACGGAGAGCGCGGGCGACGCGCCGAGCGGTAGCCGCAGCGTGCCCATCGGCTTCCCTGTCGCGAGGGCATACCAGTCGAGGATGAGCCTGCCGCCCGACTGGCTGAGCACGCCGAGGACCGTGCTCGACAGGCCGATCGCGAGCGGCGCCGCCTCCGGCGAGACGCTCACGACGAGCGAGCCGGTGTCGGCGTCGCGCACCTCGACGGGAACGTTGCGCGAGGCGAGCGGGTGCCCGTCCGTGGTCGACGCGCCGGTCGCCGGGACGTAGGCCACGTCGTTCCCCGACGCGGCCACTGCCACGGCCGCAGGCGCGCCCTTGATCCGCATCGGCGTGTTGCGGCCGACGATGCGGTAGATCCCTCCGCCCGTCGTCACTTTGAGGTCACACGCGCCCGGCTCCTTCGGCGTCGAGAGACAGGCGACCTGGTCCCGGTACGCGACCTGTGTGACCGAATAGACGAGCGTTCCGCCGCTGCCGGCGATGCCGCCGAGCCACAGGCCGGCCCCATGGCTCGCGTGCGCGACCTCCTGGAAGCGCCGCTCTCTGGGATCGGCGACCGTCGCGCCGAGCACGTAGTCGAACCTCAGTGCTTGTGCGGCGGATTCGTGCAGCGTCCAAAGGAGCGCCGGGGAGCCGCCGTTGCCGGCGACTGCCAGATTGACGGGCGAGTTGGCGGGGACTTGCCAGCCGCAGGTGACGTTGTGGTAGGCGGCGCCTTCGCGGGGAAGCGGCTGGCGCGCGCTGCCGAGCTGCCAGAGCCAGACCTCGTTGCAGCCTTTCGCGGCTTTGGGGGCGAACCAGGCGACGAGACCGCCGTCCTGTGCGAACGCGGAGATCGTCCGGTGGGCCGGGCTCGTATAGAGCGTCTCCACCTGCCCGGCGCGGTTCCCCGTGTGGAGGATCGAGGCCGCAAGTGCGAGCGCGCCGAGCAGCATGCGCATCGCCTGCACGGTAGCCCTCTCGTGTTAGGAGGGTGAAAAGAGGTAGTCCGCGGAGGTTGGTACCCTTGCCTTCTTGAGCGTTGACCTCCGTCCCGACGAGCTGCAGCGGCTGCTCGAGCTGGACCGGAAGTTCGCCCGCGAAGGTCTGACTTTCGACGACGTGCTCCTCGTTCCGGCCGAGTCGTCCGTGCTCCCGAACGAGGTCTCGACCCGCACGCAGCTCACCCGCTCGATCGAGCTCAGCATCCCCATCGTCTCGGCGGCGATGGACACCGTGACGGAGGCTCGACTCGCGATCGCGCTCGCCCGCGAGGGCGGCCTCGGCGTCGTCCATCGCAACCTCTCCATCGCCGAGCAGGTCGCTGAAGTCGACAAGGTGAAGCGCTCCGAGGCAGGGATGATCGTCGAGCCGGTGACGCTGCCTCCGGCCGCGCTCGTGCGCGAGGCGCTCGAGCTGATGGCCCACTACAAGGTGTCGGGCGTCCCGATCACCGACGACGCCGGCGTCCTCGTGGGAATTCTCACCAATCGCGATCTGCGCTTCGAGGTCGACGTCGAGCAGCCGGTCTCGGCGCTCATGACGGCGCGCGACCTCGTCACCGCTCCGGTGGGCACGACGCTCGCCGAGGCGGAGGCGATTCTCCACCGCCACAAGATCGAGAAGCTGCCCGTCGTCGACGCGGACGGACGCCTGCGAGGGCTCATCACCGTCAAGGACATCCAGAAGAAGGTCCTGTTCCCGCACGCGACGAAGGACGAGCGCGGACGGCTGCGCGTCGGCGCCGCCGTCGGCGTCGGGCCTGACGCGCTCGAGCGTGCGCAGGCGCTCGCTGCGGCCGGAGCGGACGTACTTGTCGTCGACACCGCACACGGCCACTCGGTCGGCGTGATCGACATGGTGCGGCGGATCAAGGACGCGGTCGCCGTCGACATCATCGCGGGGAACATCTCGACTGCCGAAGGCGCGGAGGCGCTGGCCGCTGCCGGCGCCGACGCGGTGAAGGCCGGCCAAGGCCCGGGATCCATCTGTTCGACGCGCATCGTCGCCGGCGTTGGGGTTCCGCAGATCACGGCGGTCTACGAAGCTGCACAAGCGGTCGACGTGCCGATCATCGCCGACGGCGGCATCACGTCTTCCGGCGACATCGCGAAGGCGATCGCAGCCGGCGCCGGCGCCGTGATGCTCGGCTCGATGCTCGCCGGCACCGACGAGGCTCCGGGGGAGGTGATCGTCCACCAGGGCGAGCGCTTCAAGGAGTACCGCGGCATGGGCTCGCTCGGCGCCATGAAGGCGCGCGGCTTCTCGAAGGACCGGTACTTCCAGAACGACGTCGAGGACGTGGACAAGCTCGTCCCCGAGGGCATCGAGGGTCGCGTTCCCTACAAGGGCCCGCTGGCGCCGATCGTCTACCAACTCGTCGGCGGCGTCCGCCAGGCGATGGGGTACTGCGGCGCCGCGACGCTCGACGAGCTCAGGGCGGCGCAGTTCGTCCGCATCACCGGAGCGGGACTGCGCGAGTCGCACCCGCACGACGTGACGATCACGAAAGAGGCGCCGAACTATCGCCGCTGAGCCGTCGAACGTCGTCCAGCTTCCGGTCACCGAGGACCGGCCGGTGCTGGTGGTCGATCTCGGCGGGCAGTACTCCCAGCTGATCGCGCGGCGCGTGCGCGAGTGCCGCGTGTACTCCGAGCTCGTCGGGCACACGATCACGCCCGAGGCGGTGCGCGCGCGCAATCCCTACGCGATCATCCTCAGCGGCGGCCCGGCATCCGTGTACGCCGAGAACGCGCCGCACGTCGATCCGCGCATCTTCGAGCTCGGCATCCCCACGCTCGGCATCTGTTACGGCGCGCAACTGCTCGCGCTCGACCTCGGCGGCCGCGTCGATCGCACGGGCGTCTCCGAGTTCGGCAAGACGGACCTGCACGTACAGGAGTCGCGGCTGCTGAAGGACACGCCGGCCGAGCAGACGGTCTGGATGTCGCACCGCGACACGGTGGTCGAGGCGCCCGAGGGCGCGACCGTGGTCGCGAGCTCGCCGGCCACGCCGGTGGCCGCCTTCGAGTCGCGCGAGCGTGCGCTGTACGGCGTGCAGTTCCATCCCGAGGTCGTACACACGCCGCACGGGATGGACGTGCTGAAGAACTTCCTGTACGAGATCGCCGGCGCGCCGCCCGGCGTGGACGCCGGCGGCCGTGATCGAGGAACAGGTCGAGCGCATCCGCAAGCAGGTCGGCTCCGAGCGCGTTCTGTGCGCGCTCTCCGGCGGTGTCGACTCCGCCGTCGCGGCACTGCTCGTGTACAAGGCGGTCGGCGACCAGCTCACCTGCGTGTTCGTCGACCACGGGCTGCTGCGCAAGGACGAGGCGGGGCAGGTGGTGGAGATGTTCGGCGACCACTTCCGCGTGCCGCTCGTGCACGTACAGGCGCAGGAGCGGTTCATCCAGCTGCTCGCCGGACGTCGAGGATCCGGAGCAGAAGCGCAAGATCATCGGGCGCGAGTTCATCCGCGTGTTCGAGGAGGAGGCCCGTCGCCTGGGCGACGTGAAATGGCTCGTGCAGGGGACGCTGTACAGCGACGTGATCGAGTCGGGCGGCACCGAGGGCGTCGCCGCGACGATCAAGTCGCACCACAACGTCGGTGGCCTGCCGGACGACATGAAGATGCGCCTCGTCGAGCCGCTGCGGCTGCTCTTCAAGGACGAGGTGCGGCGCGTCGGCGAAGAGCTGGGCATGCCGGAGCGGATGGTGTGGCGGCAGCCGTTCCCAGGTCCCGGCCTCGCGATCCGCATCATCGGCGACGTCACGGCGGAGCGGCTCGAGATCCTTCGCGACGCGGATGCGATCCTGCAGGAGGAGGTGCGCCGCGCCGGCATGTACCGCGACCTGTGGCAGTCGTTCGCGGTGCTGCCCGCCATCCGGTCGGTCGGCGTCCAGGGGGACGAGCGGACGTACGGCTACCCGATCGTGCTGCGTGCCGTGACGAGTGACGACGCGATGACGGCGGACTGGGCGCGGCTTCCGTACGAGCTGATCGAGGCCATCTCGAGCCGGATCGTGAACGAGATCCCGGGCGTGAACCGGGTCGTGCTCGACGTGACGTCGAAGCCGCCGGCGACGATCGAGTGGGAATAGTCCGCCCGACACGCTAGGTTCCCTCCGTGGCCGCGCCGCGAATCGACCACGTCGTCATTGCCGTGTCCGACTTCGAGCGCTCGAACCGCTTCTACGCCGACGTCCTCGGCGTCGAGGTGATCGAGATCTCGCGCGGCCGCTACGCGTACAAGCTTGCGGACGGCCAGCGGCTGAACGTCCACGGGCCCGGCTCGAGCCCCGTCCCCCGCGCCGCCGATCCGGTCAAGCCCGGGAACAGCGACCTCTGCTTCCGCTGGGACGGCACGCCGGAGGAGGCGGTCGCGCATCTCCTCTCGCACGGCGTCGAGGTCGAGCTCGGCCCGGCGGCCCGCACCGGCGGGAGCGGCCGCGGGATGAGCGTCTACTTCCGGGATCCGGACGGGACGCTGCTCGAGCTGATTTCCTATCCCTGATGGACCTCAGGGACATCCTCAAGCGGCGCCGCATGGTGCGCCACTACACGGGTGAGGCCATTCCGCGCGAGACGCTCGAGCGGATCGTCGCGACCGTCCGCCGAGCGCCGAGCGCCGGCTTCAGCCAGGGACAGCGGCTGCTCGTCGTCGACGACCAGGGCCTGCTCGCCGATCTGGCGGCGCTCGCCGGCAACGACGATCCCGAGGTCGAGCCGTGGTTCCCGAGCGCGCCCGCCCATGTGCTCGTGCTCACGCGTGAGGCCGACTACCACGAGCGCTACCGGAGCGACGACAAGCTGCAGGAGGGCGAGGAGATCGAATGGCCCGTCCCCTTCTGGTACGTCGACGCCGGCGCAACGCTCATGCTCGTGCTCCTCACCGCAGTCGACGAGGGACTTTCGGCCGGCGTCTACGGCGTGCCGGTCGAACAGGATCCCGCCTGGCGCGCATTGCTGAGCATCCCGAACGAGCTGCGCATCGTCGCCGGCGTCACCATCGGCCGCGGCGCGCCCGATCCGCTCTGGAGCCGGAAGACGAGCCGGGCGACGCAACGGCGCCGTGCGCTCGACGAGCTCGTCAAATGGAACACCTGGAGCTCGTAGCGCGTCTCGCCGAGGCGCGGATCGGCGCCACGTTCAACCAGTACGCGGCCTCGGAGCTGCGGCGCGAGCGGCTGCGCGCCTACCTGACCGCCCGGGAGGGGGCGGAGACGATCATCGTCGGCGAGGCGGCGGGCTACCGCGGCGCCCGGATCAGCGGTCTCCCGTTCACGTCCGAGCGCCAGGTGAGCGGCACGGGGCCGGCCGAGGCGACGGCGACCGTCGTCCACCGGGTGCTGGCCGAGCTCGGCCTCGAGGAGGCGGTGCTGCTCTGGAACGTCGTCCCGACCCATCCCGGCACGGCGAGCTCGAACCGCAGGCCGACGCGAGCCGAGGTGGCATCGGCGAGGCCGTTCCTCGCCGAGCTCGCCCGCGGGCGGCGGGTGGTGGCGGTCGGCCGGGTCGCCGCGAAGGCCCTGGATGCCCCGTACGTCCGGCATCCGAGCCACGGCGGCGTCCAGGCATTTGCGGAAGGATTGCGGACGGCTTTCGCTACAATCCCGGCCCGGCGCGCCACCCGCGCCCTTTTCCTATGAGAACGTATTCAGCCAAGCCAGGAGAGATCACGCGCGAGTGGTATCTCGTCGACGCCCAGGGCAAGACCCTCGGGCGCCTGGCGACGCAGATCGCCGACACGCTGCGCGGCAAGCGCAAGCCGCAGTTCACGCCGCACGTCGACACGGGCGACTTCGTCATCGTCGTGAACGCGGAGAAGATCGCGGTCACCGGGAACAAGCTCGACCAGAAGAAGTACTACCGCCACTCCGGGTATCCGGGCGGCTTGAAGCAGCGGACGCTGCGCGAGCAGCTCGACCGGCGCCCGACGGAGGTGCTCCGCATCGCCGTCCGGGGCATGCTGCCGAAGAACCGCCTGGCGCGGCAGCAGATCACGAAGCTGAAGATCTACGCAGGCCCGGAGCATCCGCACGGCCCGCAGAACCCCAAGCCTTTGGAACTGGAGAGCTAAGTGGCACAGATCGCTCAATACCGCGGTACCGGCAAGCGCAAGACCTCGGTCGCACGCGTCATCCTCCGGCCCGGCGACGGCGCCACCTGGGTGAACGGCCGGACGCTGGACGAGTACTTCCCGCGCTCCGTCTGGCGCTCGCTCGCGACGGCGCCTTTGCGCACCGCGGGCCTCGAGGGCCAGTACGACCTGCGTGTCCGCGTCCACGGCGGCGGCCTCACCGGCCAGGCCGGCGCGGTGCGGCACGGCGTCGCCCGGGCGCTCGTCGACCTGAATCCGGAGCTCCGCGTCCCGCTCAAGCGCGAGGGCTACCTCACGCGGGATGCCCGCCAGGTCGAGCGCAAGAAGGCCGGACTGCACAAGGCGCGCAAGGCGCCGCAGTTCTCCAAGCGCTAGTTTCCGCTCTCCTCGAAGCGGAGATTCGACGCTGCACATGTGGTCGCTAGAGTCACCCGCCGTGGCGCGGGAGCTTTTCGGGACGGACGGTGTCCGCGGCATCGTGGGCGAGTTCGTGACCGCCGATCTCGTCGAGCGTCTCGGCAAGGCGTCGGCGCTCTGGTCGGGACGCGGCCGCGTGTTCATCGGCCGCGACACACGCGCCTCCGGCGAGGAACTCGCGGATGCGTTTGCGCGTGGCGTCGAATCCGCCGGCGGCGTCGCGGTCGTCGGGGGCGTCGTGCCGACTCCGGCCGTCGCGCTGCTCCGACTCGATCTCGGCGTCGTCATTTCGGCGTCCCACAATCCGCCCGAGTACAACGGCGTGAAGTTCTTCGACCGCGAAGGACGCAAGCTCACGGACGACGCGGAGGAGGAGATCGAAGCGCTCATGGATGCCGACGCACCCGGCGGCGGCGAGATCGACCGCGTCGGCTTCGCGGCGGACAGCTACCTCGAGCACGTACTCGAGCGCTTCGGCTCCGATCTCTCCGGTCTGCGCATCGCGGTCGACTGTGCAAACGGTGCGTATGCCGGCATCGCGCCGCAGGCATTCGAACACCTCGGCGCCGATGTGACCGCGATCGGCAACGCACCGGACGGCAACAACATCAACGTCGGCTGCGGCGCGACGGATCTTCGGAGCTTGCAACAACTTGTTACTAGCGGCGACTTCGACCTCGGCGTCGCCTTCGACGGCGACGGCGACCGCATGCTCGCGGTCGACGGGAGCGGTGCGATCGTCGACGGCGATCAAATCGTCGCCGTTCTCGCGTTGCACCTCGGTGTGGACCTCGTCGCGGTGACGACGATGGCGAACCTCGGCTTCCACCGTTTGATGGAAGAGAACGGGGTGCGCGTCATCACGACCGACGTCGGCGACCGGTACGTGCTCGAAGCGCTTCACCGCGAGGGGGGCCTGCTCGGCGGCGAGCAGTCGGGACACATCATCTTCCTGCGCGACCACGTCACCGGTGACGGCCTCGCCGCTGCGCTCCTCCTCTGCGACGCGGTGCGCGGAACGACGCTCGCCGGGGCGGCCGCGGCGATGACGCGCTACCCGCAGGCGAAGCAGAACGTGCCCCGGTCGGACCGCGGACCGCTGCCGCAGTCGCTGCTCGAAGCGGTCGAGCGCCTGAATGCGGAGCTGAACGGCGACGGCCGCGTGCTCGTGCGTCCATCGGGCACCGAGCCGGTCGTTCGCGTGCTCGCGGAGGCCCCCACGGAGGAGGAATCGGAGGCCCTCTGTGGTAGGGTGGTCAAGCTCGTTCGCGAAGAGCTCGGCTGACCGCTCCGCGCTGTTGCGGACTGGTCTGACAGCCGGGCTCATTCCATTTCTGAGGCGATATGTGCGGGATCATCGGATACGTCGGGGAACGTGAGGCGAAGCCGCTCCTGCTCCAGGGGCTGCAGCGCCTCGAATACCGTGGCTACGACTCCGCGGGCATCGCCCTGCGGGAGGACGCGGGGCTCGACTACGTGCGCGCGGTCGGGAATCTGCAGAACCTCGTCGAAGCGGTCGGGTCGAACGGGTCGAAGTCGCGGCAAGGCCTCGGGCACACGCGCTGGGCGACCCACGGCGGCGTCACCGAGCTGAATTGCCATCCGCTCGTCGGCTGCGACGCGTCGAAGCTCGCGATCGTTCTCAACGGCATCGTCGAGAATTACCGGGAGCTCAAAGAACAACTCGTGGCGGACGGGCACACGTTCACGTCCGAGACCGACGCCGAAGTGGTCGTGCACCTGCTCGAGCGCGAATACGACGGCGACCTGACGGCGGCGCTCGAGCGCGTCTTCCCGCAGCTCGAAGGCCACTTCTCCATCGTCGCCATCCACCACGACCACCCCAACCTGCTCGCCGGTGTCAGACACCAGACGCCCCTCGTCGTCGGCGTCGGCGAGGGTGAGATGTTCATTGCGTCGTCGGTGGCGGCGTTCCTCAGCGAGACGCGCCGCGCGTACTTCCCGATCGACGGAGAGATCATCGAGATCACGCCCGCGGGCGCGCGCTTCATCGTCGGCGGCGTCGAGGTCGAGCGGGAGGCCGAGGAGATCCAGTGGGATCAGGAGGTCGCCGAGAAGGGCGGCTTCGAGACATTCATGCTGAAGGAGATCTACGAGCAGCCCGAGGCGGTGGCGGAGACGATCGGCGACCGCGTCCGCGGCCACAACCTCATCCTCGAGGCGCTCGGGATGACCGAGCTCGAGGTGCAGAACCTTCGCCGCGTCGTGATCGTCGCGTGCGGCACCGCATACCACGCCGCCGTCGTCGGGCGCTACGTGATCGAAGAGTGGGCGCGGGTCCCGGTCGAGCCCGACATCGCGAGCGAGTGGATCTACCGCAACCCGGTGCTGTCGAAGGACACGCTCGTCATCGGCATCTCGCAGTCGGGCGAAACGCGTGACACGGTGAACGCGGTCAAGCTCGCGCGCGAGCTCGGCGCGCGCACGCTCGCGATCACGAATCAGATGGGGACGCAGATCACGCGCGAGGCGGAAGCGACCATGTACACGCGCTGCGGCCTCGAGGTCGGCGTCGCCGCGTCGAAGACGTTCACCGCGCAGGCGGCGTTGCTCTGCCTGATCGCGCTGAAGCTGGCGCAGATCCGCAAGACGCTGCCGCCGGATGAGATCGACTTCATCCTCGATCGCCTGCACGAGCTGCCGGAGAAGATCCAGACGTTCCTCGACGACGTCGACGCCGGCCGCCACCGGATCGAGGAGATCGCCCAGCGCTTCTACGAGAAGCCGTTCTTCCTCTACCTCGGCCGCCATATCGGGCTGCCTGTCGCGCTCGAGGGCGCACTCAAGTTGAAGGAGATCTCGTACATCCCGACCGACGCCTACTCGGCAGGCGAGATGAAGCACGGTCCGATCGCGCTGCTCGACGAGGGCACGCCGGTCGTCGTCGTCGCGACGAACATCCACGTCTACGACAAGATCGTCTCCAACATCCAGGAGACCCGCGCGCGCGGCGCGCACGTGATCGCAATCGCGACCGAGGGCAACGAGGACATCCAGCACCACGCCGACGACGTGATCTTCGTTCCGCGCACGCCTGCGTTCCTCCAGGCGGTGCTCGCGGTCGTCCCGCTCCAGCTGCTCGCGTATCGCATAGCCCGGCTCCGCGGGCTGAACGTCGATCAGCCGCGCAACCTCGCGAAGACCGTCACCGTCGAGTAACTACTCGGATGGCGGCTTGCGGAGGCGCTTCGCCTGCGAGCGCCGCCGCTTCTCGTCGAGCCGACGTTCGCGCGAAGCTGCGGTCGGCTTCGTCGCAACCCGCCGCCGCTCGACGTGCAGCGCCGCGCGCAGCGCCGCGACGAGGCGCTCGACGGCGAGCTCGCGGTTGCGCAGCTGGCTGCGCTCGTCCTGTGCGACGGCGCGCAGCACGGGTCCTGCCTTCGCGACAACGCGCCGCTTCTGCGTCGGCGTCAACGCCTCGGACGCCTCGACGTCGAAGACCGCTTCGACGCGGGTCTCGGACTTCTGCGCGTGCTGGCCGCCCGGCCCGCTCGAGCGCGATGTGCGCAGCACGATCTCGCGCAGGGGCAAAACGACCGAGCGGGTGACGCGAATAGACTCGCCGTCCATGGCCGCGATTCTCCTCGACGTGGACGGTGTGCTGCACGTTTCCGGTCAGCCCATCCCTGGGGCTGCCGCTGCCGTCCGCCGGCTGCGTGACGCCGATCACCGGCTCCGGTTCGTGACGAACACGACAACGCGCTCCCGGGCACGGCTCGCCGAGGAGCTGCGAACGGCTGGGGTCGAGGTCGACGATGCCGAGGTCCAGACGACCGCCGACGCAGCCGTGACCGCGCTTCGCGGCCGCCGGGTGTTCGCACTCGTCATGCAGGGCCTGGTCGGGGACCTGGAGGGGATCGAGCTCGTCGGAGACGCCGCAGATGCCGTGCTCATCGGCGGCGCCGACGAGACGCCCGAGACGAACCTCGTCTTCTCGTACATGAACCTCGCGCGCGCGTTCGCGGAGCTGGAGCTCGGCGCCTCGCTCTACTGCCTGCACCGGAACCGCTGGTGGCAGACGGCCCGCGGACCGCTGCTCGACGCCGGGGCGTTCGTCGCCGGGCTCGAGTACGCGGCCGACGTCGAGGCGACCGTCATCGGCAAGCCGAGCGTGTCGTACTTCACCGCGGCGCTCGAGGCGCTCGACGCCGATCCCGAGCTCACGTGGATGGTCGGCGACGACCTCGAGAGCGACATCGCCGGCGCGCAGGCGATGAACATGCGCACCGTGCTCGTGCGCACCGGAAAGTTCCGCCCGGACGCCGTCGAGGCGTCGCGTGTGCGGCCGGACGGCATCGTGTCGTCGATCGCGCAGCTGCCCGATTGGCTGGAGGAGCACCTCTGAGCGTTCGGGTAGGCACCGACCTGATCGAGATCGAGCGCGTGCGGCGATCGCTCGAGCGGTACGAGCGATTCCGTGAGCGGTGCTTCACGGCCGCCGAGCAGGCGTATTGCGACTCGAGGCCGAACCCCGCCCAGAGCTACGCAGGCAGGTTCGCGGGCAAGGAGGCGGTCGGGAAGGCGCTCGGCTTCGGCGTCGCGCGTGCGTTCGCGTGGACGGAGATCGAGATCGTCGGCCGGCCGAAGCCGTCCGTGCAGCTGTCCGGACGCGTCGCCGCGTGGGCGGAGCACGTCGGCGCCGGGGCGATCGACCTCTCGATGACGCACTCCCGCGAGCTCGCTCAGGCGGTGGCGGTCGTCAACCATGACTGAGTTCGAAGGCGCTGTACACCGCTGCGGAGATGCGAGCCGCCGAAGAGCGGTACACCGGCACCGTCGAGGAGCTGATGGAACGCGCCGGCAACGCGGCCGCGCGTGTCGGTCTGGAGCTGTATCCGCGCGCGCAGCGCTGGACGGTCGTGTGCGGCGGCGGAGCGAACGGCGGCGACGGGCGCATCGCCGCCCGCGAGCTCGAACACGCCGGCAAGGACGTGCGCATCGTCGACGCGAAAGCGGGGGAGTCGGACCTCGGCGACCCGGACGTGATCGTCGACGCGCTCTTCGGCACCGGCTTCGCGGGCGAGCCTCGACCCGACGCCGCTGCGCTGATCGAGCGGCATCAACGCATCCGGCGCACGCGTGCTCGCGGTCGACCTGCCGTCGGGCGTCGACTCGTCGACGGGTGAGGTTGCGGGTGCGGCCGTGCACGCTGACGCCACTGTCACCTTTCACGGGCGAAAGGTCGGCCTCGTGGTCGCGCCCGGCCGCTTCCACGCAGGCGCCGTTCACGTCGCCGACATCGGGCTCGACCCGCTCGACACCGAGCATCGGCTGGTCGGCGCCGGAATCCTCAGATCGGTCCCGCGCCGGCGCGAGAGCGACAACAAGTACACCGCCGGCCACGTACTCGTCGTCGGCGGATCGCCGGGCCTGACGGGTGCGCCGTCCCTGACCTCGATGGCGGCGCTGCGGGCAGACGCGGGCTACGTCACGCTCGCCGCTCCTGAAGAGACGCTTCCTGTCTTCGAACAGCGCCTGCTCGAAGTGGTGAAACGTCCCTTGCCGGACGATCTGACCGAGCTCGCGGCGAAGGCGTCGGCGCTGGCGATCGGACCGGGCCTCGGTCGTAGCGCTGCCGTGCACGCGCTCGTGCGCCGGACGCTCGCCGAGCTCGCGTTGCCGGCGGTCGTCGACGCGGACGCGCTGTTCGAGCTCGAGCCGGCGGACTGGCCCGCGCCGCGCGTGCTCACGCCGCACGAGGGTGAGCTCGCGCGGCTCCTCGGCCGCGATTCGAAGGAGATCGCCGCACATCGCATCGCCTCTGTGCAGGAGGCAGCGGAGCGCTTCCGCTGCGTCGTGCTCCTCAAGGGACCGGACACGCTCGTCGCCGCGCCCGGCCGCGGCCTGCTCGTCTCGGCGCTCGGGCTCCCGTCGCTCGCGACCGCGGGGACCGGCGACGTCTTGACCGGCATCGTCGCGGCGTTCCTCGCCAAGGGCATGGACGCACAGCTCGCCGCCGCGGCGGCGGCTGTCGCGCAGCAGCGCGCCTCGGTGGAGGCCCCGCAGCGCGCGGGACTCGTCGCGAGCGACCTGATCGAAGCGCTGCCGCGCGCGCTGAAGTAATGCACCGCTCGGAGATCACCATCGACCTGGGCGCCGTGCGGCGGAACGTCCGCGTCCTGCTCGACGTGCTGCGGGGCGCACAGCTCTGGGCGGTCGTGAAGGCGAACGCGTATGCCCACGGGGCGACCGACATCGCCGGCGCTGCGCTCGGCGCCGGCGCGTCGGCGCTCTGCGTCGCCACCGTTCCCGAGGCGCTTGCGCTTCGGCGCGACTTCCCGACGGCGCGCATCATCGTCATGGGACCGGCGCTGAACCGCGAGGTCGGTCAGGCGCGCGACGCGCAACTCGAGCTCGTCGTCTCCTCGGATGACGTTCCGCCTGGCGTCCGGGTCCACGTGAAGCTCGACACCGGCATGGGGCGATGGGGCGTCTCGGAGCTCCTGTCGCCGCCGCTCGAGGTGGTCGGCTTGATGAGCCACCTCGCCACTGCCGACACCGATGCGGCGTACGCGGAGTGGCAGATCGAACGCTTCCGCGCGGCAACCGCCCCGTACACCCATCTCGAGCGCCACATCGCCAACAGCGCGGGCGCGCTTCGCTACCCGTCCGCCGCGTTCGACGCCGCACGGTGTGGCATCGCCGTGCTCGGCGTCTCGCCGTTCGGCACCGACCCGGCGGAGGACGGGCTCCAGCCCGTGCTCGGGTGGACGAGCCACGTCGCGCTGTGCAGGCTCCTGCGGCCGGGGCAGAGCACCGGGTACGGCCGAAGCTTCGTCGCCGAGCAGGACACGTGGATCGGGATCGTCCCCGTCGGCTATGCGGACGGCTTCCGTCGTGACCTGACGGGAACGACCGTCAGGGTCGGCGGCGAGCCGCGGCGGGTGGTTGGGACCGTGTCGATGGATGCATTCGCGGTCGAGCTCGACGGCGAGGTCCCGATCGGCACGCCCGTCGTGCTCATCGGCCACGGCGTGCTCGCCGAGGAGCACGCACGCGCGGCCGGGACCATTCCCCACGATCTCGTCTGTGGGGTCAACAGCAACCCGCTCCGAGCCCGCCGCACCGTTGTCGATGCCTGACCGCTTTGCGCGCACTGCCGCGCAGGTAGCGGCGCATCAGGACGAGCGTGCCGCGGCGCTCGCCGAGGTCGTGCACGCGTTCGTGCTTCCGAGCGGCGACGAGCTAGCGGTCGACGTCGGCACCGGTGCTGGTGCGCTCGCGCTGGCGCTCGCGCCCCTCGTGCGCGAGGTCGTCGGCGTCGACCGGGTGCCGGAGCTGCTCGAGCTCGCGCGCGATCGCGCCGCCGCGTACGCGAATATCACCTTCGTCGAGGGCGACGCCGAGCGTCTCCCGTTCGACGACGGCTCCTTCGACCTGGCGTGCACGCTGCGCACGCTTCACCACGTGCCGCGGCCCGAGGTCGTCCTCGCCGAGCTTGCGCGCGTGACACGGCACGGCGGCCGGCTCCTCGTCGTCGACCAGATCGCGCCCGTCGACCCGCTGGCCGCGCTCGACCTCGACCGCTTCGAGCAAGCGCGCGACGCGAGCCACACGCGACTGCTGCCCGAGATCGACCTGCGGCAGCTGTTCGAGGCCAACGAGCTCGTCCTCGTGCGCGACCGGCACGACGTCGAGCGCCGGCCCCTCGACGCGTACCTCGATCTCGCGGCGTGCAACGGCGACGAGCGGACGCGGGCGCGTGCCTTGGCGCCGGAAGGCCCGGACGTGTACACGGCCCGACTGGGCTGGTATCTACTGCAGCGCGGGTGACTCGTGCAGCGTCGGGAGCTGGTCGACTGCTTCCCGTAGCTGCCGGCGCTCCGTGTCGAGCCCGGTGAACGACAGCTCGAGGCGCCGTTCTCCTTCGGGCGTCAGCCGCAGATACGCGACGCGGCCGTCTCGCCCGGACTGCTCGCGCTGGACGAGCCCGCTCTCCTCGGCGCGACTGACGAGCTCGGTCACGGTGCTCTGCGCGAGCTGCAGCCGGCGCGCGAGTTCGGTCACGGTTGACTGTCCGCTGCCGTCGGGCGCGCCCTTGATCATCAGCAGCAGAAGGTAGCGCTGAGGCGTGAGCCCCGATTGTCGTGCAACGCGCTCGCTCTGACGGAGGAACGAGCGGAGCGCCGCTCGGAAGCCGGCGACGGCGATGACGTCATCGATCGGGAAGTCGGAGCGTCCCATCCAGTGATTCTACGACGCTCGGCGCGAAAAGCCGAGGACGCGCGCGAATGTATTCGGTAGGAATGCCTGGAGCCGGCCGCCGATTCCGTAGTAGCGGGGGACGCTCGTCTCGCCGCGTCCCGTGCTCGAGCGATGCGAGCACGTGGACGGCGACCACCTGTGGGCCGACGACGAGCCGCTGCATGGGCCGCGGAAGCCACGACTGTGGAAAGCCCTCCGTTTCGATGAATCCGGGCTTGACCGTGTGCACCCGGATCCGCCGCCGTCGCAGCTGCGCAGCGGTCGCCCGCGAGAACGCGAGCTGCGCGTGCTTCGACGCCGAGTACGGGCCGGACGGCGGGAACGCGACGTCCCCGGCCACGGAGACGATGTTGACGACGTCCGAGGGCGCCGCTGCCTCGAGCCCGGGCAGGAAGGCGCGCAGGCACCAAACGCTGCCGAGATAGTTGACGCGGATGACGTCCTCGATCGCGGCCGGTTCGGCGTTCAGGAAGTTCGCGCGGCCCGGTATCCCCGCGTTGTTCACCAGGAGGTGGATCAGAGGGTGCCGCTCGAGCACGCGTGCCGCGGTCGCATCGACCGCCTCGCGGTCGCCGACGTCGCAGATCTCGATCTCGCCGCCGATCTCGTCCGCGAGCGCGCGGAGGCGATCCTCTCGGCGCGCGACGAGGACGCAGCGCCAGCCCTTGCCGGCAAGCCCGCGCGCTATCGCGGCGCCGATGCCGGAGGACGCGCCGGTGACGACTGCGATCTTCTGCATCCGATCAGCCTACGCCGACTAGGATCCGCCGGTGGCCGGAGACTTCGCAGGCAAGCGCGCGCTCGTGCTGGGCGTCGCGAACAAGCGCTCGATCGCCTGGGCGATCGCGCAGGAGCTCGCCGTCGGGCGGTGCGAAGCTCGCGTTCACCTACCAGGGCGAGCGGATCGAGCAGGGCGTCCGCGATCTCGCGGCGGGGGTCGACACGGCGCTCGTCTGCGGATGCGATGTGCGCTCGGACGAGGACGTCGCTCGGGTCTTCGGCGAAGTCGCGGATGTCTTCGGTGGCGAGCTCGACATCCTCGTCCACTCGGTCGCGTTCGCGCACGCCGAGGATCTCGAAGGCCGGTTCACCGACACGCCACGCGACCGGTTCTGGACAGCGATCGACGTAAGCGCGTACTCGCTCATCGCATGTGCGCGCGCTGCCGAGCCGCTGATGGAGAAGGCCGGCGGCGGCTCGATCGTGACGATGACGTACCTCGGTGGCGAGCGCGCCGTGCCGCACTACAACGTCATGGGCGTCGCCAAGGCGACGCTCGACGCATCCGTGCGCTATCTCGCCTGGGATCTCGGCGAGAAGAACATCCGCGTGAATGCGATCTCGGCCGGCCCTGTGCGAACCCTGGCAGCGCGTTCCATCGCCGGCTTCCCGACGATGGAGGCGATCGTCGAGGAGCGTGCTCCGCTCCACCGCCACGTCACCGCGGAGGATGTCGGCGCTGCCGCGGCCTACATCCTCGGTGACGGCGCGAAGAACGTGACCGGGACGACGCTGTACGTCGACTCCGGGTATCACGCGATGGGTATGTAGAGAACCCCGGAGTGGAGGCTTCGGTCGAGCTTCGGCAGCTTCGCTACTTCGTCGCGGTCGCCGAGGAATTGCATTTTGGACGGGCTGCGGAGCGGCTGCACATATCGCAGTCGCCGCTCTCCCGGGCGATCCGTGATCTGGAGCGCGGGCTCGACGTGGTGCTGTTCGTGCGTACGACCAGAAGCGTCGAGCTGACGGCCGCGGGTTTGGTGTTACTCGAGCGGTCGCGGAAGGCTTTGACCGAGATCGACGGCGCGATCGCCGATGCGCGCCGTGCGATGTTGCCGGATTCGGGAGTGCTCGGGATCGGCTACGGCCCGTTCAGCGGAACGGTCGCGGCCCGAATCGCGGAGGAACTGGCGCATCGGGGTGCGGGGTTCAGTCTGCGGCTGGACGAGGAAGTAACGCCCGACTCGCTACGGCGGTTGGCGGTCCGGCAGCTCGCGGCGGCTGTCGTGATGGAGACGCCGGGCGCGGCTCGACGTCATGGAGTGCGAATCGACTCGATGCGCGACGAACCGCTGCTGGCAGCGCTGCCCGAGTCGCATCCTTACGCCGGCGCTCCTGCGATTCCGCTCGAAGCGTTCGTCGCGGAGCGAGTCCTGCTTCCGCGGGAGCCGGCCGGGAAGACGTTCAACGCCTGGTTTCGGGCGGTCATTCGCTCCGCCGGGCTCGAGCTCGAGCGCACGTTGGAGACGTTGAGCGCGCCGTGGGACCGGCGGATGTTGCCGGTCGCAAACGGCGAGGCGGTCTGCCCGTTCGTGGTCGAGTGGGCCGCCGACACCGAAGGAGTGGCGGCAGTGCCATTTGAACCACCGCTCAGCTTCCCGACCGACCTCGCGTCGTGCTGGCCCCCGACCGACGCGGTCAGCGAGCTGGTCGAGGCTGCCTGCCGGGTCCGGGATTCCGAGGGCTGGTTGACACGGCGACCCGCACGCACGGAACTCCCGAACGATTGAGTCGCAGCTGGTCCGAGTCGGCTTCAGGATCGGACTTTCTCTGCCCGTCCTCGGTGCCGTAGCCTCAGCGCGTCAACTGGAGAAGGAGCGTGTGTGTCGACCGTACGGAGTGAAAACGGGCGAATCCCGTTGCTGCTGATCCACGGAGCCTGGCTGTCGGCGCGCAGCTGGGAGAACTACGTCGACTACTTCGGCAAACGCGGCTTCGACGTTTCCACGCCGGAATGGCCCCGTAAGCGCGGAGACGTCGAGGAGATGCGCGAAACGGCCGAGGAATCGGCAGGCCTGGGCGTCCGGGAGATCGTCGACCACTACCAGGCCCTGATCGAGGCACTCGAGCAACCGCCGATCCTGATCGGCCACTCGTACGGCGGACTGTTCGTCGAGCTGCTCCTCGACCGCGGTCTCGGCCGAGCCGGCGTCGCGATGAGCCCGGCCCCACCCAAAGGGATCTTGAAGCTGCCGTTCTCGACGTTGAAGGCGGGCTCGCCGGCGCTCGCGCACCCTTCGAAGTGGCATGGGGTCGTGACCTTGACGCGGGAAGAATTCACGTACGGCTTCGTCAACACGTTCAGCGCGGACGACGCTGCCGCCGCCTACGACCGGTATGCCGTTCCGGAGACCGGGCAGATCTTCTACGAGGCCGGCTTCGCGAACTTCCACCTTCATCCCCCGACCGAGGTCCACTTCAAGAACGGGGAACGCGCCCCGTTGCTGATCGTCGGCGCGGACGAGGACAACACGGTTCCGGCCTCGCTGTCGAAAGCGCAGTACGAGCACTACGAGCACTCTTCCGCCCAGACCGACTATCTCGAGTTCAAGGGGCGGCCCCATCTGCACATGACGGCATCGGACTGGCAGGAGGTCGCGGTAGCGATCGACAGCTGGCTCGACGGCGTGCTCGACGAGCCCGAGGAGGATTGATGAAGCCTTCAGCAGATGCTGCGGAGTTCGTCGAACTGTGTCATCGCGCGCTTCGGCAGCACACCGGCGGTAACCCGCGGCCGTACCTCGAGCTGTGGTCGCATGCGGCAGACGTTTCACTCATGGGAGGAGTCGGCGGCCACCAGGTCGGCATCGACGACGTGACCAAGCTGCTGACGGCAGCGGCCAAGACGCTCAACTACGAAACCTGGGATGCGGAGAACCTCGTCACCACCTTCGACGATACGCTCGGTTTCACCGTCGAGCTCGAGCGACTGACCCGGCAGATCGACGGCAAGACGGAGGAGATGTCGCTACGGGCGACGACCGTCTACCGCCGGGAGAACGGCGCCTGGAGAGTGATCCATCGCCACGGCGACAGTCTCATGACCGTTGAAATCGACCCGGAGGGCAGACGCTAGAGCGACTGTGCGGCTGTGAGCAAGGCGTCGAAGTCCGGCAGCTCGGCGGGCTCATAGCCCCAGGCTCCGCGAATTACTCCATCGCCGTCGATCAGGAACGCGGAGCGCTGCGAGACGTCGCGGAGCCCGCGGTGATCGATCGCGACGCCGAAGCCGTGCGTTGCCTCGGCGTTCCAGTCCGAGAGGAGCGGGAAGTCGAGATCGAGCGCCTGCATCCAGGCGACGTGCGTCCACGGCGAGTCGCGCGAGATCGCGTACGGCTGCACGCCGGCGGCGCGGAACTCCTCGCTCCTGTCACGCAGGAGCTCCAGCTCGCTCGTTCAGGTCGAGGACCAGTCGAAGAGGTAGAAGAGCAACAGGATCGGCCCGTCGCCGACGAGCTGCGCGAAGGTCGCGCTCTCCTGCGGCGTCGTCCAGACGCGCGCGTCGGGGATCCGTTCGCCGACCGAGAGCATGGCCTCAGCCTATGGGAACCTCGACGTTCTCCGTTTGGACCGCGATCTCACGCACGACCTCGACGATGTCGCGGTTCGCGTTGAAGACGCGCAGCTGCGCGTCAGCGCTGTTCCCCCTCCGCAGGATCGTTTCGATGCCCGCCAGCTCGGCCTCGGAGCCGAGCTCGCGTGCGTGCGGTTCCACGAGGCGCAGCGTCCGCCGGATCACCTGCGCGACCGGCAGCCGGTTGCGGCGGCCCGTGTGTAGGTCCATCACCGGCGCCTCGAGCCCGTAGCGCGCCGCCAGCCACTTGTTCTCGGTGGTGAGGATGCGGTGGAACGACGGGATCTCCTCGCCGGAGTCGAAGCGCTCGCTGTAGTGCTTGACGAGCGCCTGGCAGAACGCGGTGATCGCGATCACGTCGTCGAGTCTCGTCACGGCGTCGCAGATGCGGATCTCGATCGTGCCCAGCCGTGGGTGGAGCCGGATGTCCCACCAGATGTGCGTGTAGTCGGCGATGCAACCGGTGCGCTCGAGCTGCCCGACGACTTCCGCGTAGTCCGCGTAGTCGCGAAAGCGCGGAGGCGGACCCGAGCGCGGGAACGCGGCGAACACCATGTGTCGCGACGACGCCAGCCCCGTCGCCTCGCCGCGCCAGAACGGCGAGCTCGCGGAGAGCGCGACGAGCTCGGCCAGGTGGCCGATCAGCCCGTTGACGACCTGGATCGCCTTCTCGGGATCGTCGACGGCGACGTGCACGTGCATCCCGAAGATGAGCTCGCGCCGCGCGATGTACTGGAGCTGGTCGACGAGCGCGCGGTAGCGATCCTTCGCCGTGATCCGCTGGCGCTCGAAAAGCGAGAACGGATGCGTGCCGGCCGATCCGACGCGCATCGAGCGCTCGCGCGCGACCTCGCCCACGTAGCCGCGCAGCGTGCGGAGTTGCGCCGTGACGTCGGCGGCGGTATGGCAGACCGGCGTCGCGATCTCGAGCACGGACTGCATCAACTCGGCGTTGATTCGCGTCTCCAGCTCGTGGCCGGCGACCGCGTCGAGCACCGTGTCGATGTGCTGCACGAGGTCGAACGACTCTCCGTCGAGCAGCATGTACTCCTCCTCGACGCCGAGCGTGTACGCGTCGCTCTTGCCGAAGGCGTGGTCGAGGACGCTGCCGCCGTCGGCATACCCGCTGCCCTTGCCGGTGATCGAAGGCGGAAAGATCTGGCTCACGGGAGCAGCGCCTCCGCTTCGATCTCGACGCGCCACGCTGGATCGAGGAGGCCGGCGACCACGACGAACGCCGACGCGGGCTTGACCGCGCCGAAAACCTCGCCGTGCGCGCGCCCGACCGCTTCCCAGTCGGCCGCGTCGACGAGGTAGACGCGCGTCCGCACGACATGCTCCGGCGCGGCGCCCAGCTCGGCGAGCGCGCCGACGATGATTTCGAGACAGCGTTGCGCCTGGGCGTACGGGTCGGCCGAGTCGATGCCGATCGGGGCGGTGCCGGAGACGTGGATGTGGCGGCCGTCGCGCACGGCGCGGGAGTAGCCGACGGTCGCCGCCTGCGGAGAGATCGCCGGGACGAACTGGCGCTCCATCTACCTAGTATCGCGCTGTGGACGCGCTCAGGGCCATCGATTCGTGGGGTGCGCGCACGGCTGCGGCCGGGGTCGTGCGCGCCGACGGCGAGCCCGGCGTTCACGGACCCCGCGAAACCGTGCTGCGCTGGGCCTCGGTCACGAAGCTCCTCACCGGCGTCGCGGCGCTGGTGGCGGTGGAGGAGGGGACGGTCGACCTCGACGAGCCGGCAGGCCCGGAGGGCTCGACGCTTCGGCATCTCCTCGCCCACGCGTCCGGGCTGCCGCCCGAGGCGGGGCCGCCGCTGATGCCACCCGCGCGTCGGCGCATCTACTCCAACTACGGAATCGAGCTCGCCGCAGCGCTCGTCGCCGAGCGGGCCGGCATGCCGTTCGAGGAGTACCTGCGCGGTTCGGTGCTCGAGCCGCTCGGGCTCGCGGGCGCGCTGCACGGGTCGGCTGCGTGGGGGTACCGGGGGCCATTGGACGACCTGCTCGCGCTCGCACGCGAGTTGCTCCAGGCGACGCTCGTCGCGCCGGAGACGCTCGCCGAGGCGACGTCGGTCCAGTTCCCCGGCCTCGCGGGCGTGCTCCCGAGCTGGGGGCGGATGGACCCGAACGACTGGGGTCTCGCCTTCGAGCTTCGCGACGCCAAGTCGCCGCACTGGACGGGCACGCGCGCCTCGCCGCGCACGTTCGGCCACTTCGGAGCCTCCGGCACCTTCCTCTGGGTCGATCCGGACGCGGGCGCCGCGCTCGCGGTGCTCACCGACCGCGAGTTCGGCGATTGGGCGAAGGACGCATGGCCCGCGCTCAGCGACTCAATCGTCGTCGGCGAATAGCGGGCGGATGAACTCGTCGAACGTCTCGCGGTCGCAGCTCGCGACCACCGCCGGCGTGATCGCCGACACGGTCGCGGTGCGCGGGACGTCCATCGCGAGTGCCACCTCGCCGAAGTAGTCGCCCGGCCGCAGCACGTTCCGCCCGCCGAAGCCGGCCTGGCTCACGGCAAGCATGCCGGCGAACAGGACGTAGAACCGGTCGCCCGGCTCGCCCTCGCTGACGAGCACGGTCCCGGGCGCCACCTCCTCGCGCTCCATCCGCTTCGCCAGCTGGGCGAGGGTCTGGCCAGGCAGGCCGGCCAGCAGCTCCACGCGGTTCAGCTCGTGCTGGGTGGCCGAGGACCTGGGCATCGGCGCATTGTGCCGGTGGGTCCCCGCGCCCCCGAAGTTGAGCCGATCGGCCCATGGCGGACGTCCGGTATGAGGTCGATCATCCCGGCATGAGCGAACGGGGCCTCCACCGCATCGAGGACGACCTCGCCGAGACCTGGCTCGAGGACTGGGCCGGGGCGGGCGTTGCAGAGATCGAAGACTTCCTCGCCAAGCACGCGGCCTTCCTCAGCTTCCTCGAGGGGCACGCCGAGAGCTGAGCTCTCGGCGTCGCCTCTCTATTCCGCGAGTCCGAGCTGCTTCTCGAGCATCCCCTTTGGCATTGCGCCGACGGCGTTCGCCTTCGGCTCGCCGTTCTCGAAGAGGATCATGTTCGGGATCGACTGGATCCCGTAGCGAATCGCGAGGTTCTGGTTCTCGTCGATGTTCACCTTGACGAGCTTCAGGTTCCGCTCTTCCGAGATACGCTCGAGCACGGGGGAGACGGCGTGGCACGGGCCGCACCATTCTGCCCAGAAGTCGACGAGCACGGGCCCCGTGCTCTGTAGCACCTCGTTCTCGAATGTCGCATCGGTGACGTCTTGAGCCATTTCAGTCCTTTCGATATCCGGTTCGTCTAGAGATAGAACGTCCCGCTCTACACTTCGCTTCCCGAGTGGCCGAGCAAGTCTTCCAGCCCCTGCCGACGGTACCCGACCATCCCGCCCTCGAGGAGGCGGTGTTGGCGACCTGGGATCGGGAGGCGACGTTCGAGGCGCTGCGGGAGCAGAACCGGGGCGGCCCGACCTTCTCGTTCCTCGACGGCCCGGTGACGGCGAACAAAACCCTCGGCGTACATACGGCCTGGGGCCGCACGCTGAAGGACGTCTTCCAGCGTTACAAGGCGCTCCGCGGCTTCGACCAGCGCTATCAGAACGGCTTCGACTGCCAGGGTCTCTGGATCGAGGTCGGGGTCGAGCGCGAGCTGGGGCTGAACTCAAAGCGCGACATCGAGGCGTACGGGCTGGAGAAGTTCGCCCGCAAGTGCCGGGACGTCGTCGTCTGGTCAGCCGCCGAGCTGATCGAAGGGTGCAAGCGTCTCGGCCAGTGGATGGACTGGGGCAACGACTACTACACCTTCAGCGACACGAACATCGAGTACGTCTGGCGGATGCTGAAGACAGTGCACGAGCGCGACTGGCTCTACCGCGGCCATCGGTCGACGGAATGGTGCCCGCGGTGCGGTACCTCGATCTCGCAACACGAGTTGGCCATGTCGGGCGTGTATCAAGAGCGCGCTGATCCGTCGTTGTTCGTGCGCTTCCCGCTGCGTGAGCGAACGGGCGAGTCTCTCGTCATTTGGACGACGACGCCCTGGACTCTGCCGGCGAACGTCGCGGCGGCGGTGAACCCTTTCGCGGAGTACGGCCTGCGAGGTAACGGCGAGTGGGTTGCAGTCGCCCGCTATCCGGATGAGGAGTTCGTCGACCGTGCGCTCGGCGCCCAGATGGTCGACTGGACATACGAAGGCCCGTTCGACGATCTGGTCGATGTCTCGCATCGCATCATCGGGTGGGACGAGGTCTCGCTCGATGAAGGCACCGGCATCGTCCACATCGCGCCGGGCTGCGGCGGCGAGGACTTCGAGCTAAGCCAGCTGCACGGCCTCGACGTGATCATGCCCGTCGACGAGTCGGGCCGGTTCTATGCGAGCTTCGGCTGGCTCAAGGGACTGTCGACCGTCGAGGCAGCCGACCAGATCATCGGCCAGCTCGGCGGGAAGGGACTGCTCGTCGAGTCGGGCCTGTACCAGCACCGCTATCCACACTGCTGGCGGTGCGACACGCCGCTCATTTTCCGCATCGCCGACGACTGGTTCATCTCGGTGCGAGACCTGCGCCAGCAGATGCTCGACGCGAACGCGACGGTCGAGTGGACTCCGGAGTACATGGGCAAGCGCATGGACGACTGGCTGCGCAACATGGGCGACTGGAACATCTCGCGCCGCCGCTATTACGGCCTGCCGCTCCCGTTCTACCCGTGCGAGTGCGGCCACATGAACGTGATCGGGTCGCGGGCCGAGCTCGAGGATAGGGCGATCGAGGGCATCGACCAGCTGGAGGAGCTCCGGCGTCCCTGGATCGACCGCGTTCCCATCCGCTGCGAGGCGTGCGGAGAACGCGTCGAGCGTGTCGTCGAGGTCGGCGACGTGTGGCTCGACGCCGGCATCGTGCCGTTCTCGACGCTCGGCTGGGAAAGCCCGGAGTGGATTCCCGAGGGTTACGCCACCGGCGCCGCGCGCGGGCTCACGACCGCGGACCTCCCGGATCATGCGTATTGGGAGAAGTGGTTCCCGGCCGACTGGGTGTCGGAGATGCGCGAGCAGATTCGGCTGTGGTTCTACTCGCAACTCTTCATGTCCGTCGTGCTCGTCGGCCGCGCGCCGTTCCGGCGCGTGCTCGGCTACGAGAAGATGCTGGACGAGCAGGGCCGCGAAATGCACGGCTCTTGGGGCAACATGATCGAGGCCAACGACGCGTTTGCGCGTATGGGCGCGGACGTGATGCGGTGGCAGTACTCCGCACAGCCGCCCGACCGCAACCTGCTCTTCGGCTTCGGGCCGGCGGAGGCGATCAAGCGCGAGTTGCTAACGCTGTGGAACTCGGTCAAGTTCTTCGTCGAGTACGCGAATATCGATTCCTTTCGGCCGTCGTGGTCGGCGCTCAACCTTGACGGCGACCTCGCGCCGCTCGACCGCTGGCTCGTCGAACGCACGCACGCGTTCGTCCGCGACGCCGAGGCGGGCTACGAGTCGTATCTCAGCGTCGACGTGATGCGCGCGTACCAGGCGTATGTCGACGATGTCTCCAATTGGTACATCCGCCGCTCGCGGCCGCGTTTCTGGTCGGGCGGGGACGATGCCGCGTTCCAGACACTGTGGTACGCGCTCGTGCAGCTCCTGCGCGTGATGGCGCCGATCCTCCCGTTCGTCACGGATCACCTATGGCGCACGCTCGTGCTCGACGGTCCGGCGTCCGTTCACCTCGCCGGCTGGCCGGACGTCCCGGAGCCAGACCGGGCGCTGCTTGACGAGGTCGCCGATGTGCGCCGCGTCGTCACGCTCGCGCACCAGGCGCGGAACGCGGCCGGCCACAACCTGCGGCAGCCGTTGCGGAAGCTCGTCGTCGAAGGCGCGACCGCGGGCGACCACTCGTCCGAGATCGCCGACGAGGTAAACGTGAAGGAGGTCGAGTTCGGTCCGGTCGAGGCCGAGTTGCGCGTGAAGCCGAACCTTCCCGTGCTCGGCCCCCGCCTCGGCAAGGAGCTGCGCGTCCTGCAGCAGGCGCTCCAGTCGGGCGACTTCGAGGAGCTCCCCGGAGGGCGGTTCCGCGCGGCCGGGCACGAGCTCGGCCCGGACGACGTCCTTGTCGAACGCCTCGGCCGCGAGGGCTACGCAGTCGCGTCAGCGGACGGCGTCACCGTCGCGCTCGACACGACGCTCGACGACGACTTGCTGCTCGAGGGGCGGGTGCGTAACCTCATCCGCCAGGTGAACACGATGCGCAAGGAACAGGGACTCGAGCTCACCGACCGTGTCGTCCTGACGGTGCCGGCCGACCTCGAACCGCTCCTCCGCTGGGAGGAGCACATCCGGAACGAAGTGCTGGCGGTCGAGATCCGCGTCGACGGCGACGCCGAGCTTTCGATCGCGAAGGCCTAGTCGGCCGACAGCAACGTGTTGCCGTCCATCTCGGCGACGTCGCGATACCCGAGCGATGCAAGCCGGCGGGCTACGTGTCCGAAACGCGGACGACGTTCGAGGAGCACCTGCGGAAGGCACCGCTCGATCGTTCCCATCGCACCGCGCAGCGCCTGCTCCTCGAAACCCTCGACGTCGAGATGGATGAGTGCGATCTTGCTCTCCGGCGGGACGAGGTCGTCGATCGCCAGGACCGCGCAGCGCACCCGCGTTGCCGCTCGGCGGCTGATGCGGAGCTGCGACGTGATCCAGGAACCGCCGCCGTGCGGGTTGCCGGCGGCGTCGGCGACTTCGATGCGGCGGGCTCCCGCCTTTGCGCCGAACCCGGCATTGACGAGAGCGACGTTCTCGATCCCGTTCGCCTCGAGCGTCGACTGCGCGGCCGCGAAGTTCACCGGATTGGGCTCTGCGGCGTAGACCGCGTTACCGCCCGCGGCTGCCGCAGGGAGCATGTCGCCGAAGTACGCGCCACCGGTGACGATGTCACCGCTTCGGCCCTGCTCGGCGATGAACGCGGTCGTCTCGGGCTCCCACACCTCTCCGGCGAGAATCGCCTGTGCAGCAGGCCGGTGACGGCTCTCCGCCGGAACGCAGTAACGGCCGTACTGGTTCTCCCCGAGGACGTAGTCCACGAAGGCCGGAGTGTGTCAGGCAGCAGAGCGCTCGGCGCGGCGGAGCTCGACCGGCAGGCGGAACACGACGTCTTCGTATGCGGATCGGAACTCTTCGATGTCGTGGACGCCGCGTGCGCGGAACCAGTCGCAGACGCCGCTGACGAGCCGCTCCGGAGCCGACGCGCCGGACGTGACTCCGACGACGCTGATCCCGGAGAGCCAGCCGTCGTCGATCTCGGAGGCGTCGTCGACGAGGTGTGCCGCGACGCCTGCTGCGCGGGCGACCTCGACGAGTCGTAACGAGTTGGACGAGTTCCGGGAGCCGACGACGAGCAGCAGGTCGACCTCGCCGAGGAGCTCTTTCACCGCCCACTGGCGGTTCGACGTGGCGTAACAGATGTCGTCGCGCTCGGGGCCTTCGATGTGCGGGAACCGCCGGCGGAGGACGTCGATGATCTCGCGCGTCTCGTCGACGGACAGCGTCGTCTGCGTGATGTAGGCGAGACGGTTGCCGTTGAGCTCGACGTGCTCGGCCTCGTCGGCCGACTGGACGAGGACGATCGCCTCCGGGGCTTCGCCGGTCGTGCCTTCGACTTCCTCGTGCTTCGCGTGACCGATGAGCACGATGCGGTACCCCTGCTCGGCGTAGCGGCGCGCCTGCGTGTGCACCTTCGTCACGAGTGGGCAGGTGGCGTCGATCGAGGTCAGGCGCCGCTCGTCTGCGGCGTCGCGCACGGCGGGCGCGACCCCGTGCGCGGAGAAGACCACGGGCGAGCCCTCGGGGACGTCTTGCACGGAGTCGACGAAGACCGCGCCGTCCGCTTCGAGCTCGCGGACGACGTGCGAGTTGTGGACGATCTGCTTGCGGACATAGACGGGTGCCCCGTACAGCGCGAGCGCGCGCTTGACGGTCTCGACCGCCCGCTCGACACCGGCGCAATACCCCCTCGGAGAGGCCAGAAGAACCCGCTTCACCAAACCAGGGGCAGGGTAGCTCCGAGGAATGAGGGCCGGGTTAAGGGCGCCTGTGAACGCCTGCCGGATATGGAAAAGCCCGCCGCTCGGGGGGGTCGGTGCGGCGGGCTCTCCCAAGTTGCTCACCGCGGCTGCAAACGCCTAGACGCACGGCCGCAGTGTGCATCGCCCAGTGCTAGGACGGTAATCGGGCGCCGGAGCACCGACAATGGGCCGTCCGGCCCATCTTTGCAACGGGTGGGAATCCCGTTCTCGGACCGGAAAACGTCTTCCGCCGGGTTTTCCGGCCCGTATGATCTTGGCCGCCCAGTATGGACACAACTGAGTTGCAGCTTGGAGGTCTGCTCGGCCTCGCCGTGGCTTGGGAAACCCTGGCCGCGGCGCTCGGCGCGCTGCTCGTCGGGCTCGGGGTCGGGACCGTCTTCCGGCTGCGCGCGGTTCGCAGACAGCAGGCCGCCATGGCGGAAGGAGAGCGCGAGCAGGCGCTCCGCCTGGGCCGGCTGATGGACGAGAACCGGGAGCGGCTGGGCGAGCGGTCGGCGCTGCTGCGCGCGGCGACGGTGGTGAGCGGCGAGCTCGAGCTGACGGCGGTCTTGCAACGGCTCGCCGACGAAGTCGCAGCCTTGCTCCAGGCCGACGCGTCCGACTGTTATCTGTACGACCGCGAGCGCGGTGTGCTCAGGTGTGCCGCGGTCCACGGCCTTGACCCGTCGCTCGTCGGCTTCGAGTTTCCGGCCGAGCGCGGGCTCTCGGGCCTGGCGATCCGCGAGGGGCACGCGCTCGTTGCGACCGAGTACGGGAGCGTCGCGGACGAGATTCCGCATCCGGCGTACGCAGGGTTCAGCGACGCGATCGTGGCGCCGATGCGGTGGAGCGACGAGGTGCGCGGCGTGCTCGGCGTCGGCCGTCGCGAGTCGCGGCCCTACGGGCCGCACGACAGCGACGTGCTCGAGGCCTTCGCCGCGCTCGCGTCGCTGGCGATCCGAAACGCCGAGACGTTCAGCAGGAGCGAGAAGCAAGCGCGTGTCCAGCGCGGCTTCTACCGGATCGCCGCCGTCCTCGGCCAGTCGCTTTCACGCGCGGCCACGCTGGACGCAGTCGCACAGGCTGCAACCGAGGCACTCGGCGGCGCGGCGGCGGCCGCGCTGATGCCGGTCGGGGGCGGTATCGCACTCAGCGGCTCGCACGATCTGCCGCCGGCGCTGGTCGAGTTGTTCGCGGCGGGGCCGATTCGCGGCACGGACGCGCTCGTCCGTTCGGCGTCCAACGAGCGGGTCGTCGCCTCGCCGAACCTTGCCGACGACGAGCGCGTCGCGCCCGAGTGGCGCGCCGCCGCTGCGCAGACGGGCTTGGGCGCATTGCTCTCGGTGCCGGTCGTGAGCCCGCGTGACGGTGCGGGCGGGCTGGTCGCAGTCTTCTTCGAGGACGTCCGCTCCTTCAGCGACGACGATCTCGAGCTCGCCCGGCACCTTTCCGGCGCCGCCCGCGGTGCGCTGGAACGGAGCGAGCTGTACGAGGCGGAACGAAGTGCCCGCGCCCTCGCCCAGCAGCTCGCGCGCACCGGAGGGATGCTGACGACCGAGCTCGATCCGGAGGCGGTGCTCGACGAAGTCGTCGATCAGGCGCGAGAGCTCTTGAAAGCGGACGGCTGCGCGATCCGTGTGCTCAAGGACGGCGAGCTCGTCGTCAGCGCAGCGAGCGGCCTCGGCTCCGAGGCGGCCGTCGGCTCGAGCAGCTCGGCGAACGCATGGCTTTCGGGAGACGTCGTGCAGTCGCGCGCTTCGGTCGCGCTGGAGGACGCCGGAGCCGATCCCCGGTTGCGTGAGCTCGATCCGATGCTCGCTGCCGGCAACGCTGCGTATCTCGGCGTGCCCCTCGCCGGCTCCGCGCGTTCGCCGCGAGGCGTGCTCGCGCTCTACGACGCACGCCCGCGCGTCTGGCGCGAGGAGGAGATCGATGCGCTGCTCGCGCTCGCGGCGAGCACATCTGCCGCGCTGGCGAACGCGGAGCTCTACCAGCGCGTCGCGCTCGAACGCGAACGAAGCGTGGCGATCCTCGCCAACATCGCCGACGGGATCGTTGCGGTCGATCGCGACGGTACTGTCGTACTCTGGAATGCAGCCGCAGAGAAGATCACCGGCGTCCCGGCGATGGACGCACTCGGCCGTACGCCGGTCGAGGTGCTCGAGCGAAAGCTCGAGTCGGACCCCGAGACTCCGCCCGACGACCGTCTCGTGCCGATCATGCGCGGTCGCGAGGAGGTGTGGCTCTCGGTGAGCGAAGCAGTCATGCGCGACCCGGTCGGCGCCGTCGCCGGTCGCATCTTCGCGTTCAGGGACATTTCGGCGGATCGGCTCGTCGAGCAGATGAAGTCCGATTTCGTGTCCACCGTGTCGCACGAGCTGCGCACGCCGCTGACGTCGATCTACGGCTTCGCGGAGACACTCCTTCGCCAGGACGTCCTCTTCGGCGACGAGGAGCGGACGACGTTCCTCGGCTACATCGCGTCCGAGTCGCAGCGACTGACGCAGATCGTCGATGCGCTGCTCAACGTCGCGCGCCTCGATACGGGTGACCTGCAGGTGCGCATCGCGTCCACCGACGTGCGGCGAGCTGGTCGGCGAGGCCGTGCAGAGCATGCGGGTCGGGTCGTCGAACGGGAGATCGTTCGTCGTCGACCTCCCGGAGGACCCCGTCGCGGCGAAGGCCGACCCCGAGAAGCTGCTGCAGGTCTTCGCGATCCTGCTCGACAACGCGGTGCGCTACTCGCCCGCCGGCGGCACCGTGCGGGTGGGAGCGGAGCGCAAGCGCGACACGGTCGAACTCGTCGTCGAGGACCAAGGGCTCGGTATCCCGCTCGGCGACCAGGAGCAGATCTTCCGAAAGTTCTACCGAGGCACGGACGCCGAAGCCCGCGTCGGTGCGGGCGGGACCGGCCTCGGCCTGTTCATCGCCCGCGGTCTCGTGACCGCCATGGGTGGAAAGATCTCCGTCAGTTCCCGAGAAGGAGAAGGATCGACGTTCGCAATCGAGCTACCGCTCGCAGGGGCCCCGTCGTGATCCGCGTGCTCGTCATCGACGACGAGGCGCCGATCCGGCTGCTGTGCCGCGTCAACCTCGAGGCAGAGGGGATGGAGGTGATCGAGGCCGGCGACGGGCCGAGCGGGCTGGAGCTCGCCCGCGACGAGCGTCCGGACGTCGTGCTTCTCGACGTGATGATGCCCCGCCTGGACGGCTGGCGCGTCGCGGAGGAGCTGCTCGAGGACGAGCGGACGAGTGAGATCCCGATCATCTTCCTCACCGCGCGCGCCGAATTCCGCGACCGCGCGCGCGGCCTCGACATCGGCGGCATCGACTACGTCACGAAGCCGTTCAATCCGCTCGACCTGGCGCCGCTCGTGCGCGAGCTCCTCGACCGGATCGAGCGTGGCGAGCGCGACGAGCTGCGCGGCGAGAAGCTCGCCGAGCTGCGCTCGCTGATGCAGACGGAGTAATGGAGAGGAGCGCCTTGCGGCGCCCCTCATGCTCTCCTGACGAACTTCGCCCTCGGCCTTCGAACAGGGTCGCAGGCCGTTTCGCGATCGTCGTCCCTCAGTCGGGGGACTTAGCGGGCGGTCTGCGCGAGGCCGATGCCGCACAGCACGACGGCCGCGCCGGCGAGCTGCGCCGCCGACAGCGACTCGCGCAGCCAGACCCACGCGACCACGGTTGCGACCACGGGCTCGAGCATGGCCGTCACTCCGACCTGCGTCGCGGTGATGTGCCGCATCGCGCCCACGATGAGCGTGAACGGGAGGGCGGAGCCGAGGACGATCACCCAGAGGACGAGCGCCCACACGGGCAGGTGATGCGAGCTCAGATGGCCCTGCAGCGAGACCGTCCGCGCGGCGGCGGACGCCGGGAAGCTCCACCACGGCTGCACGATCGTCCAGAAGACGAGGGCGAAGAAGAAGGCCCACGCGAGCAGGGGGATCGCCTCGCGGTTCTTCATCTCGTGCTCGGCGAGCAGCAGGTACCCGGCGAAGACGACCGCTGCGATCAACGCATAGGTGACGCCGAGGCCGTCGAGCGTGACGCCGCTCCAGAGCTGCACCATGAGCGCGAGACCTGTGAGCGAGAGGGCAAGCGCGAGCCAGATGCGGCGGCGAACGTGCTCGTGCCCGAACGTTCGCGCGTAGATCGCGACCAGAACGGGGCCGATGTACTGGATGAGGAGCGCGATGCCGACCGGCAGCCGGTGGATGGCGAGGAAGTAGAAGAGCTGCACGAACGCGACGCCGACGATGCCGAAGAGCGCGAGCCGTGGGAGCTCACGGCGCCGGACTCGCAACGACGACGGCGCACGGACCAGGGCGATCGCCGTGAGCGCGATGAACGCTCCGGCCGAGCGGGCCTCGGTGAGTCTGAGGGACGACAGCCCGGACGAGAGCGCCACCTTCGACACGGGGCCGTTGATGCCGAAGAGCGTCGCCGCCACGGCGACCATGGCGTAGCCCACGACCGGCCGCCGGTCGCTCGGAGGCTCCCGGCTCGGCAAAAGCGGCTCGGTCACGCGCGCACGCTAGCCTCTGCGTACGGGGCGTAGCTCAGCCTGGTAGAGCATCCGGTTTGGGACCGGAAGGCCGGCAGTTCGAGTCTGCCCGCCCCGATCAACGCTGAGAAGCGACGACGGCAGTCGCCACCTTGCGCGCGGCGATGCTTCCTTCGCGCAGCTGTCCGCCGAGCGTCGGCGTGAAGCCGACGAACCACAGTCCCGGCAGCACGGGCTCGCCGTCCGTCTTCACGGGCAGGCCGCGCGGTCCGAGAACGTCCAGGTGTCCGACGAGCGAGTCGAGTCCCGCGCGGAAGCCCGTGGCGGCGATGACCGCGTCGGGCGTCACGCGCGACCCGTCCGCGAGCACCACGTCGCTGCCGTCGAAGCGCTCGACCGCGGCGACGATCTGCACACGGCCGGTGCGCACAGCGCCGACGATGCCGACGTCGAGGATCGGCGTCGTACCCGTCGTGATGAACGACGTGCGAATCCCCTGCTCGGGACGCGGCAGGCCTTGCGCGGCGAGGTCGGGGATCGACACCTTCCGCTGCGCGATGGAGAACGGGTCGACCCATCCGGGTGGCATCTTCCGGATGGCGATGCCGATGAGCTGGGCAGGAATGCCTGCCGTCGCGCGGCGCACGATCTGCGGCGCGTTGCGTACCGACAGCCGGCTACGCAACGCACCGCCGTCGGCGACGTCGGTCGCGATCTCCGCCCCGGAGTTCCCGGCACCGACGACGAGGACGTCTCGCCCGCGGAACGGCGCCGGGTTGCGGTACTCGGAGGAGTGGATCAGCTCGCCGGTGAATCCACCGAGACCGGGCCAGTCGGGGATGAACGGCGCGCCGTTGTATCCCGTCGCGACGATGACGGTCTCCGCCTGCATCGGGCCGGTGGTCGTGTCGAGGTTCCAGCCGGGATCAATGCGGTTCACACGCACGCCTGTGCGCACGTCGATGCCGTGTGCGTCGACGTACTCGGCGAAGTAGTCGATGAGATCGTCGCGGCGCACCCAGCGGCCGTAGCGCCGCGGGATCCGCTTGCCCGGCAAGCCCGAAAGCAAGCGCGGCGTGTGCAGCCGCAGTCGGTCGTAGCGCTCGCGCCAGGCGGCCCCGGGCTCCGGGCCGGCCTCGAGCACCAGCGGATCGATTCCTGTCCTCCGCAGCAGCGCGGCGGTGGCGAGCCCGGCCGATCCGCCGCCGACGATGACGAGTGCATGGTTCTCCACGGCGGTGGTCATACCATCCCGTGCATGAGGAGGTGGCGCTCAATCGTCGTTCGCGCCGGCAAGCGGCTCCTCGCCGACAACGGGACGCTGCTCGCGTCGGCGGTCGCGTACAGCACGTTCTTCGCGATCCCGTCCGTCCTGCTCGTCGCCGTCGGCGTCTTCACGCTCGTCGCGGGGCCGGACACGATCACGACGCTCATGCAGCACCTTCGCCACGTCATGCCGACGCAGGCGACGTCACTGTTCGGCTCGAGCCTCAGGCGGCTCGATGCGCATACCGCGCAGAGCGTCGTCGTCACCGCGGTCGGGTTCGTGCTCGCGCTGTGGTCGACGACCGGCGCGATGACGACCTACATGAAGGCGATCAACCTGGCGTACGAGCGGGAGGAGTCGCGGTCCTTCTTGCGCAAGCGCCTCGTTGCGCTCGCCATGGTCGCCGTCATCGGGCTCGCGTTCCTGCTCG
Organism: uncultured Actinomycetes bacterium; assembly: GCA_963744355.1. GTDB lineage: Bacteria > Actinomycetota > Thermoleophilia > Gaiellales > Gaiellaceae > Palsa-739. The sequence continues at coordinate 256,155 of CAVUTE010000001.1, read as the reverse complement.
TCGCGATCCTGCTCCTGTTCGGGCCGTCGGTGGAACGGGTGGTCGCATCGCACGCGGGACCGGCGTCCAGCGTCGTTCGCTGGCTGTGGTGGGGCGCGCAATGGCCGATCCTGCTCGCGGGCCTGCTCGTGGCGTTCGAGACGCTGCTCTATCTCGGGCCGGATACGCCGGTACGCCCCTGGCGCTTGTTCGCTCCCGGGTCGGTTGTCGCGGCGTTCGTGTGGATCGCGGCGTCCGGCGCCTTTGCGTTCTACTCGGCCTCGTTCGGCTCGTACAACAAGACGTGGGGCTCGCTCGGCGGGGTGATCGTCGTGCTCACGTGGTTGTGGCTGACAGCGCTCGCGTTGCTGTTCGGCGCCGAGCTCGACGCGGAGATCGAACGCAGTCGCGACGTCACAGAGCAGCGAGCGCGTGCGAAGCCGCCTGATCGGCAGCCTCCGCGCAGCGCCGAGCTTCCACGACGCGTTCGTCATCCTGCCCGGCCGTGAGATTGATCGCGACGAGGGTCGCCGCGCCGCGGGCAGCGCCTGCTGCGAGCTGCGAGGCCGCGACGGCGTCTGCGCGCAGGTTCGCGTCGGCTTGGGTGGCGAGCTCCGCGCCGAGCTCGGCGATGTCGGCGGCGATGCGCGCGAGCTCAAGCGGCGGCTCCGCCGCGCGCGCGTAGGCCTGGCCGATCTCCCAGTCCCGGCGATCCTCCGGGAGCGATGCCGTCGTGTCCTGCGCGGCGAGCGCGCGGGGGTAGCGCAGCGCGTTGATGCGCGCGACTCCGGTGAGGCGGAGCCGCAGCACCTCGGCCTGGGCCGCGAGCGCGGCCTTGCCAGAGGCGCGTGCTACTTCGGCAAGTGCGTCCGCGGCAGCGACGCCGGCCGCGGCGAGCGCGGTCGCGGCGATCGGCTCTGCGTCCGAGCTGTCCTGCGACGTCATTCTGCGCCGAGGCGGAGCCGGAGCGAGGCGAGAACGGAGGGAGTCGCCTCGCAGCCGGCGTCCGCTAGGGCGGCTTCGAGATCCGCGACGATCCGAGCCCGGAAGGCTGAGTCGGCCTCCGCGCGCGCGACGATCGAGTCGATCGCGGCCCGGGCGAGCGGAAGCTCCTGCGCAGCCTGCACCCAGCCCTGCGGCGCAGGCGGAAGCAGGCGAAGCGAGGTAGCGATCCGCTCTTCGTCGTAGTCGGTCATCTCGATCTCAAGACGGGCGTGGGGCTCACGATCTTCCCTCCAGCTCGGCGCGGAGCTTCGTCAGGCAGCGGGAGATCCGGCTTGCGATGGTTCCCGAAGGCAGGCCGAGGGCGTCCCCGATCGCCTTGTAGCTCTCGTCCCGGCAGAAGAAGCGGTCGAGGATGTCGCTACACGGGGTGCCGACCGCATCGAGGCCGGCGCGCACGGTCAACGCCTCGTCGAGCTTGGCGAGCGTTTCGTCGACCTCGGCTGACTCGAGGTCATCCACGTCGGCGGGGCCCTCGCGGCGCCCTGCCCGCAGGCGGTCGATACACAGTCGACGGGTGAGCTGCGCGATCCACGGCCGGACGGCTTCATCGTTCCGGAGCCGGTCGAGGTGCTCGTACGCGCGCGCGAAGACGTCCTGGAACACGTCTTCGGCGTCGGCGTGATTCAGGCGGAATCCCTGAACGCAGATCGCGTAGACGTAGCGGGAGAAGCGCTCGACGAGCTCGTTCCAGGCGTCGGGGTCGCCGGCTCGGCAGCGGGAGACCAGCTCGGCGTCCGTTCGTGTCGCCACGGCGCGAGCCTACTAGGATCGACGGGAATGTCGATCCTCGCGCACGAGTCGAACGAGGAGCTTCCGGCCTGGAGCCTGCCCGCAGCCGCCGGCGAGTCGATCCGGTTGCCGGAGGCGTGGACGGAGCCCGTGACGCGCGAATGGGCATGGGGCGGCACGGCGGGGAAGGGCGTGCGCGTGTGCGTGCTCGACAGCGGGATCGAGCACGGTCATCCGCTCGTCGGCCGCGTCGACCGCACGGTCGCGATCGTCCGAGAGGACGGAGGCATCGTCGTTCGCGAGGATGACACGGAAGGCGATCTGTGCGGGCACGGCACTGCGTGCGCCGGGATCATCCGGATGCTCGCACCCGAGTGTGAGCTCGTGAGCGTGCGCGTCCTCGGCGCCGGCTACACCGGAAGCGCGAAGGTGATGCTGCGCGGGCTCGAGTGGGCGATCGAGCAGGGGTTCGACATCGTCAACATGAGTCTCTCGACCACGAAGCGCGACTACGTCGACCGGTTGCACGAGCTGGCCGACACCGCGTACTTCAAGCGCACGATGCTGGTTGCGTCCGCGCACAACATGCCGGTCGAGAGCTTCCCGTGGCGCTTCGCGAGCGTCATCTCCGTCGGCAGTCACGAGGAGTCGGATCCGTTTACGTTCTATTCCAACCCGACGCCGCCGGTCGAGTTCTTCGCACGCGGGCTCGAGATCGACGTCGCCTGGCTCGGCGGGGGCACGTTGCGTTCGACGGGGAACAGCTTCGCGACGCCGCACATCAGCGGCATCTGCGCGCTCATTCTCGGCAAGCACCCGGAGCTGACGCCGTACCAGCTGAAGAGCGTCCTGCACCTGACGGCGTCGAACGTGCGCGATGAGTGACCTCCATGCGGCGGTGGCGGCCGGCGTGCTCGGCGCCGAGGAAGGACACCGCGCGCTGCTCCAGTCGACCGCCGAGGTCGCCCGCGCGATCTTCAGGGCGCGGGCGTCGTCGATCTTCCTGCTCGACACCGAGACGGACGAGCTCGTCTTCGAGGCGGTCGCCGGCGAGGGCGCGCAGACGCTCATCGGTCAGCGGTTCCCCTCCAGCACCGGAGTCGCCGGCTGGGCGCTCGTCACACGGCAGCCGCTCGTCGTCGACGACCTCACTGCGGACACCCGCTTCTCGCAGGAGGCAGCCGAGTCGACTGGTTACGTGCCGAAGGCGCTCATGGCCGTGCCGCTACTCGTCGAGGATCACGCACTTGGCGTGCTCGAGGTGCTCGACCGTTCGAGCGAGCAGCCGTTCTCGCTCGCGGACATGAATCTCCTCGGTCTCTTCGCGAACCAGGCGGCGGTCGCGCTCGACCTCTTGCAGCGCGCGCGTCGTGCGCGCGCGGCGCTCGTGGGCGAAGGAGAGCTCGGCGCGCTCGCGCGTGTCGCCGCACAGCTCGAGGCGGCGGGCGAGGACGCGCGGCAGGCCGGGCTCGAGCTGCTGCGCTCGCTCGAACGGCTCCTCGCGCCGGAATCCTAGGTCCAAAAGAGAAGCCCGGGCGAGCCCGGGCTTCGTCAGTTCATCGTGCAGAGGATCGCTATTCGACGCGGCGGGAGTGCCCCTCGACTTCGTCGTCCTCGCTCTTCTCGTCGTCGTCGCCGGCCTCTTCGTTGGCTGCAACGCGGCGCCCGTGGGCCTCGACCTCGTCGGAGTCTTCGTCCTGCGCAGCAACCCTGCGGCTCTCGTCCTCGGACATGGTTTCCCTCCTTGTCGGAAGTCTGTGCGCTTTCGCGCTGTCCCCCTCTAGACGTGCGTGCGGACGGGAATCTTCCCATTCCTCCTTCAAAAACACAACGAGGGCTGAGATCCTGGCCCGGTGAGCCGGATCGCCGAGTCGTTGCGCGCGTTCTCGACCTCGTTCGCCAACCCGCAGCTCCGCCGGCTGCAGCTCGCCGGAGTCGGGTCGACACTCGGTAGCTGGGCGTACGGGGTCGCGCTCGCCGTGTACTCGTACGACGCAGGCGGAGCGCGCGCCGTCGGGCTGCTGCTCTTCGCGCGTTGGGGTCTCGCTGCCGGTCTCGCGCCCTGGCTCGCGTTGCTCGCGGACCGCGTCTCCCGCCGGAACGTGATGCTCGCGTCCGATGCGTGCCGCATCGGTCTCGTCGCCGGCATGGCTGCGATCGTGGCAACGCACGGCCCGGCGTTCGCCGTCTACGCGCTCGCAGTTGCGTCGACGGCGGCATCGACCGCGTTCCAGCCCGCGCAGGCGGCACTGCTTCCGTCGCTTGCAAGGACGCCGGAGGAGTTGACGTCGGCGAACGTCGCCATGAGCACGATCTCGAGCGTCGGCATGCTCGCCGGGCCTGCGCTCGGCGGCGCGCTGCTTGCCGTCACGGGGCCGTCGGTCGTCTTCGCCGCCACTGCAGGGACGATCGTGTGGTCGGCCGCATGCGTCTTTCGGCTGCAGCCCGACCTTCCACCCGCAGGCAAGGATGCCGAGCCGCTGTTGCCCTCGATGTTCGCGGGCTTCCGCGCCATTGCCGCCGAACCGGCGCTCCGCGTCGTCATCGGTCTCAACAGTGCGCAGACGCTCGTCACCGGCGTCTTCGAGGTACTCGTCGTCGTCGTCGCGTTGCGGCTGCTCGACGCAGGCAACGGCGCGGTAGGGTGGCTGAACGCAGCGCTCGGCGTCGGCGGCGTGCTCGGCGCGTTCGCGGTCGCGGCGCTCGCCGCGCGCAGACGCCTCGCCGCCGACCTCGGTCTTGGAGTTCTCCTCTGGGGTGTGCCGATCGCGCTCGTTGCCGTCTGGTCGAACCTCGGCTTTGCCCTCATCCTCTTCGCGGTCATCGGCGTCGGCAACACCCTCGTCGACGTCGCCGGCGTGACGCTTCTGCAGCGCTCGGCCGCCGATGAGGTGCTCGGCCGCGTCTTCGGCGTGCTCGAGAGCCTGATCCTTGCAACGCTCGCCGTCGGTGCGGCGGTCGCGCCTGTGCTGGTGTCGGCGCTCGGCATTCGCGCGACACTCGTCCTCGCCGGGCTGTTGCTGCCTGCGGTCGTGCTCCTGCTCGCACCGAAGCTGCGCGCGATCGACGCCGCGGCGCACGTTCCACGCGAGGCGCTCGCGCTGCTGCGGTCGATCGCGTTCCTCGGGATGCTGGAGCCGCCGGTGCTCGAGCGGCTGGCGTCGTCGGCGGTGCCGGTCGCGATTCCGTCCGGCGGGACGGTGTTCGCGCGCGGCGACGAGGGCGACCGCTTCTACGCGATCGCGTCGGGACGTGTCGCCGTCGAAGTCGAAGGCGGAGACACGCGCGAGCTCGGCCCCGGAGAGTTCTTCGGCGAGATCGCGCTCCTGCGCGACGTGGCGCGCACGGCGACCGTGCGTGCGGTCGACGGCGTGCGGTTGTACGCGTTGGAGCGCGACGACTTCATCGCCGCCGTCACCGGCCACGGGCCGAGTCACGAAGCGGTCGAGCACGTCGTGGCGATTCGCCTCGTCGCGCTCTGATCAGTCGAGCCACTCCGGACGCTCGAAGCCGCCGTACTCCTGGATGAAGCCGTAGATCGTCTGCACGATGCGCGTGCTGTGGACGCGCTGGCTGCACGTGCCGAACGGGAGCTTGTTCGTTCGCTTCTTCTGGCTGTACTTGGAGTAGACGTTGACCATGGATTTGTTCAGACACGACCGTGGGAGGTCGAGGCGCGCGAGCCAGTGGTTCTCGATCTCGCGCTGACGCTCGATATGGTCGCCGAAGAGGTTGCACGAGACCCGCATCTCATCGTTCTGAACATGGAAGTGCCGTCGCAAGAAGGTCGCAAAGAAAACGATGACCTCCGGATCGGCATTGACGAGCTGCACCGAGTTGCGCGCCTTCGAGCCCTCGGCCCAGAACATGCATCCCGCGGCGTACGAGCCGTCCCGCTCACGGGCGAGACGGCGGCCCTCGTCCTGATGTCCGCGGCGAACGTCGCGGGCACGGGCAGCCTGAGCTCGCCCGCCACGATCGGCCCGAGCCGGCTGCGGTAGACGAGGGCTGCGCGCTGCTCGGGGCCGAATGGGACATCGCGTACCCGGACGCTCGCCGAGGAACGCGCGATCCCGAGAGTGGGCCGCAATCTCCGTGACGGAGCATCCCTCCGCTCGCATCTCGCGTGCTCGAAGACGTTCTTCCATTTTCACAACGGACGACGTATCCAATGCTGCGGACGGAAAGCGCCCGGCCGGGTACGATCCGGCGACTCAGCCTTGGAAGGGCCGCATGTTGCCAACTACACCACGGGCGCGCGTGTCTAGGGTAGCCCGATGCACGCCTCGGCGGAGGCCGTCGTCCTCGTTCCGGTGCTCGCGCTCGCAGGCCTCGCGATGCGCGCTCGCGCTCTCCCGTTCACCGCTGCGCTCGCGCTGATCTTCGCGGCGTTCGCGACGAAGCTGCAGCCGTTCGCCTTGCACACGTTCCTGTGGGCGCACCTCCTGCAGAACGTCGTTCTCGCCGAGTGGGCTCCCGCGCTGCTCGTGCTCGCCGTCCCGTCCGCCGCTGTCGCCCGCGTGCGGAGCGTCCCGCTCTTCCGTCCGCTTGCCGCGCTGCCGCTGTGGCTCGTCACGTACTTCGCATGGCACCTCCCATGGGTCTACGACTTCGCGCTGCGTCATCCGCACTCGCTCTTGCACGTCGAGCACCTCACGTATCTCCTCGCCGGTATCTGTCTCTGGTGGCCCGTCGTGCACGGGCGGCGGTCGGCGGGTACGAAGGCGGCGTATCTCTTCGCGGCATTCGTGCTCGCATCGCCGCTCGGCCTTGCGCTCGCGCTCTTCCCGCGCCCGGTGTACTCGTTCTACGCGCACGCGCCGCGCACGTGGGGGCCGTCGCCCGAGTCCGACCAGCAGATCGCCGGCGTCACGATGGCGGCGGAGGAAGCTCTCGTGTTCTTCGCCGTGTTCGCCGTCTACCTGTCGCGCTTCCTCCGCGAGGAGCAGACCGCCGGCGTCTTCGACGACCTGCGCGCTACTCGAGGCTGATCGAAGCCGCGAGCTTCTTCGGCGCGGCGAGCAGCCACGAGTCGGTGAGGAACTCGCGCATGTCCTCGCGTGACGTCTCGAGGCGCACGAGCATGTAGCCCCAGCCGTGGTAGTGCGGCGTTTCGAACAGAATCTCGGGTCGCGCTTCGAGCAGCAGCGGCTTCTCGTCGAGGTCGCAGCGGACAACGACAGCGGCCGGGTCGCTGCGCAGTGCCGCGACGAACTTGCCGCGCACCTTCAACGCCGGCCGTCCGTACGACGTCGACTCCTCGATCTCGGGCAGCTCCCGGGCGATCTCGACGACGTCGTCCCAGCCGAGCATTTCAGTCGAGCGCGACGCGCTCGATGACGACGTCCTGGCGGGGACGATCGCGAGCGTCGGTGTCGAGCGCCGAGATGACGTTGATGACGTCCATGCCGTTGGTCACGCGTCCGAAGACCGTGTGCTTGCCGTCCAGCCAGGGGCACGCATCGGCGGTGACGATGAAGAACTGGCTCCCGTTCGTGTTCGGGCCCGCGTTCGCCATCGCGAGCGCGCCGCGCTCCACGGGGTGGTCGTTGAACTCGTCCTCGAACGTGTAGCCCGGGCCACCCGAGCCGGTGCCGGTCGGATCGCCGCCCTGGATCATGAAGTCGGGGATCACGCGGTGGAAGATGACGCCGTCGTAGAACCCTTTTCGTGCGAGCGAGAGGAAGTTCTCGACGGTCTTCGGCGCGTCGTCGTCGAACAGCTCGACGGCGATGGCGCCCTGGTTCGTGTGCAGCGTCGCGTCTGTCATGTCACAGGAGGCTATCCGCGAGCGGCGCGATCGCGCCGGCGGTAGGTGCGAGCTCGCCGCTCTCGAGGCCGGCGACGATTCGCCGCAGCAGGTGCGTTGCCTCGTCGAGCTGATCGGGCTCGAGGATCGTGTTGACCGCGGCGAGGTGCTCGCCGCCGCCGGACAGCTCCACCGTCACCGTCGCGATGTCCTTCGGCCGGATGTATCCGTCCTCGGGGAGGCCGACGCGGACGTGGACCGAACGGCCGTCAGGCAGCGTCGCATCCTGCTCGAGCGGGCCGGCGCGCAAGGTCATCGCGCCATTCTTCCCGAGAGTAGGACTTCTGGGTCGCGAGAACGGGCCGATCGGCCCATGGACGACGTCCGGCGATGGGGCCACTCTGGGGCGCAGAATGCGCCGAGGTATCGCCGCCTTGGGGGCCGCTGCGCTCCTTGCCGGAGTCGTGGCTTCGGCCGCTCCGGCGGCGACACACCGTCCGGGGATCGCGCTCTCGTCGCTCGAGCAGGGCGTGCTCTTCGACATCAATGCCTTTCGCGCGGCGAATCATCTGGCGCCGCTCCGGCTGTCGGCCGCGCTCACGGATGCTGCGCGCACGCACTCGAAGCAGATGGAGGCCGACGGGTACTTCGCGCACGACTCGCCGAACGGAACCGCCTTCTGGAAGCGCATCCAGGTCTTCTATCCGTCGAGCAGGTACGGGTTCTGGTCGGTAGGCGAGAACCTGCTCTGGTCGTCTCCCGGCGTCGACGCGCAGAAAGCGCTGACGATGTGGGAGAACAGCCCCGAGCATCGCAAGAACATGCTCGATCCGCACTGGCAGGAGATCGGCGTCTCCGCCGTGCACACCGATCGAGCCCCTGGCGTGTACAGGGGGCTCGCGGTGACGATCGTGACGACCGACTTCGGCGTCAGGCGGTAGCTACTACGACAAAACGATGAAGGGGTCACCGGTCGGGTGAGACGGGTCGAGTGCGAACGGGGATCGACAGCGGCCCGTGCATGGAGATGCTTAGACGCATGACCGCAGCCCTCGACGTCTTCGACGCGCCGCCGCTTGTCTGCAGGCCGGTCGAAGGAGACCCAACGCCACTGCGAGTGCTGCCGGGCGGAGACCTGGAGCGGCATCTTGCGGAGGCCGAGCTGCTCACCGTCGCCAATCACCACGACGCCGCGTTGGAGCTCCTCGATGAGCTCTGGCCGGACACGCGCAGTTTCCCGGTGCTTGCACGCCGCCACCTGCTCGCCGCCGCCTGGGCGCAGATGTACCGCGGACGGCTCGACGAGGCAGCCGGTCTGCTCGAGCATGCCGATGCGATCGTGCAGTCGCCCCTCTTCGACGCGGCCGATCGTGCCGAGGTGCTCTTCCGGCGCGGCTGCGTCACGCTTACACGGGGCGAGGTCGCCGATGCAACGGCGCTCTTCACGCGCACGCTCGAGACGAATGCGCGATCCGCGCGGCCGTCGCCGCTCCTTGCCGCGCACGTTCTCGACTGGCGCTCACGCTGCCATCAGCTCCGTCGCGACTGGGACGCCGCGGGGCGTGACGCAGAAGCCTCGCTCGAGCTCGCCGAGAGCGTGTGCGACGTCCGGGCGCGGGCGAACGCGCTCTTCCAATCGTCGCTCATCGCTGAGCGTCAACGCCAGTGGCTGCTCGCCCGCTGCTACGCCGAGCAGGCGCTCGAGCTCTACGTCGAGGAGCACGACACGCTTTCACGGGCACGGATCCTCAACAATCTGGGCGGGCTGCATTTCCTGCTTGGCGACGTCGCAGACGCCGAGCGAGCGCTCGTAGAAGCTGCCGCAGCCGCGTCCGAGGCGGGGAGCGACGCCGATGTCGCGCAGGCGACGTCGTCGCTCGCTCAGGTGATGTTGCACACCGATCGTCCGCTCGAAGCTCGAAGCTGTGCGCTCAGGGCGATCGATCTACTCGCCGGGCGCGACGACTTCCGCGACGAGCTCGGAAACGCCGAGCTTGTCGTGGCGCAGTCGTTCACGGCCGAGCACGAGACGTCTTCCGCGATCGCGTGGCTCGACCGCGCGGAGCGCACCTTTGCCAGGCCCGAATCCTCGAGTCAGCTCGCCGCAGTCTGGATGGCACGCGGCGACTTGGCCGGAGCGAACCACGACCACATATCGGCCGCCGAGCTCTACCGGCATGCGGCCGAAGCCTTGCAGGATTTCCACTTCTAAACCCAAGGAGGCACCGATGCACCGCTACGCCCTACCCGCTCTGGCACTCGCCATGATGTTCGCCCACTGGAAGCTCGGTATCGCACCGCTCGGCTTCTCGAAAGGCGCCTAGACAGACGGTACGCGCCTGGGAGGATTCGAACCTCCGACCCGCGCTGCGGCGGCGCTCGCGCTGCCGCGTTCGAGGCGGTGCTGGCGTTGCCGGCATCGCCGCCGCGTCGTGCATGCGCCCGCCAGGATTCGAACCTGGGACCCGCGGATTAGAAGTCCGCCGCTCTGTCCACTGAGCTACGGGCGCGTGCCGCAGAGGGTACCGCTGGAAATAACGGAACTCCCGCAACGCCAGGCGTTACGCTGTAGCCGCTTCGCGGTGGCGGTAGCTCAGTTGGTAGAGCCCCGGGTTGTGGTCCCGGTGGTCGCGGGTTCGAATCCCGTCCGCCACCCTCGTGAACGAACGGCGCGGGCCCTGGCGGCAGGCGATCTCTCGGTTTCGCCGCCGGCCGCTCGGGCTGGCGGCGGCCGCAATCCTCGTCGCTTTCGTCGTCGTCGGGGCGCTCGCCGGGGTGCTCGCGCCGTACTACCCGGGCCAGGAGTTCGTCCAGCTCATCGGCAGAGCGCATCCCCCGCTCACCGCGCACCACTTCCTGGGAACGGACGCACTCGGCCGTGATTTCTTCACGGAGCTCCTGTTCGGCATCCGCGAGACGATCTTGTCGGCGCTGATCTGTGCCGGCGGGGCGATGGTGATCGGCGCGATCGTCGGCGCGTTCGCGGGTTACTACGGCGGATGGTTCGACGATCTCGTCACGTGGGCGACCGGAGTCGTGGTCGCCGTCCCGGCAATCGCCGTGCTCATCATCATCGCAATCTGGTCGCAGCTCCCCGTGAAGCCGCTCACCGACGGCCTGTGGCTGATGGCGCTCCTCTGGCCCGGCGTTGCGCGCGTCGTTCGCGCGTCGGTGGCATCTCTCCGGACGCGCGAGTACATCGAGGCAGCGCACGCATCGGGTGCGTCAGACCTGCGCGTGATCTTTCGTCATCTCCTGCCGAACTCAGGCGGGCAGATCATCGTCGCTACAACCACGATCATCGGTCAATCGATCGCGATCATCGCGACGGTCGACTTTCTGGGCTACGGCTACAACCAGCCGGAACGCCCGACGCTGGGTGGCCTCATCGCCGATGCCGCCAACGCCGCTTCGGCGGCGGGCGACTCCTCGATCGCATCGGTCTGGTGGTTATACGTCATCCCAGCGGGATTGCTCGTGATCGTCCTGCTCGCGGTCGCGTTCGCCGGCGACACACTCGACGACGCGCTCAACCCGGTTACGACGTAGACACGCGCGGATCGAGCAGGCCGACGAGGAGATCGCCGACCAACGTCAGGCCGCTCACGAGGACGGCGCTCATCACAACGATCGCCGTGAGCTCGAACGGGTCCGCGTGCCCGAGCGCTCCGAGGAAGACGGACGCGAGCCCGCCACTGCCGAAGACACCGTCGGCCGCCATCGAGGCGCCCACGATGCCGCCGAGCTCGAGTGAGAGGAGCGACGCCACCGGCGCGAGCGAGTTGCGCAGCGCGTGGCGGAAGAGCACGCGCCGCTCGTCGAGTCCTTTCGCGCGCGCGACCGTCACGTACGGGCGTCCGAGCTCGACCGCCATCGACGAGCGGACGTAGCGCGCATACACGGCGATCAGTCCGACCGCGAGTGTCGCCGCCGGCAGGAAGAGATGACGCAGCCAGCCAATCGGGCCTCCCACCGGCGGTCCGAGGATGAACCATCCCGCATGCGCCGTGAGCGTGAAATGGCCGTGCGAGAACGCGGCTTGCTCATTCGGCGCAACCGCGCGCCGGACGAGGTCGGCGAGAAGGAACGTCGGGATGGCGGCGCCGAGATACGCGAGCGCGCGTGTGCCGACGTCGGCGCGAAACCGTCGTCGTTCGGCCGCGAACACACCGATAGCGGTGCTGCCGAGCACGACGAAGACGAGCGAGAGCACGACGAGGGCTGCGCTGACGGCGGTCGCGTGCAGCAGCGCCGGGCCGATGGGTAGGCCGGGCTGCTCGAGATGCGGAGGGTCGCCACCGACGGACGTGGAGACCGTCGTTCCGAAACCGTGATGGACGAGACCGGACGCCCAGCGCCAGTAGCGCGAGAGGATCGGATCGCTGAGGTGGTAGGTCGCGCGCACCAACGCCTGCTGCTGCGGCTTAAAGACGAGCGGGAAGCTCGGATCGAGCGAGAGACCGAACCCGACGAAGGCCGCGAACGAGACCGCGACGACGACCGACGCGGCGAGCACCAGGCGGCGGAAGACGAACGTCGCCATCCGTTGGACTCTAGTAGGGTGACCCGTCGTGGCTGACGCCCTCGCCCAGCTGAAGGCACGCCTCACCGACCTGCACGGCATTCAGGACGTCGCGTCTCTCCTGGTGTGGGACCAGCGCACGACCATGCCGCCGGCCGGCGTCGGTCACCGGGCGCAGCATCTCGCGCTTCTCCAGCGCATCGCGCACCAACGGCTGACCGACCCCGAGATCGGGCGCCTGCTCGATGAGGTGGATGCGCAGTCGCTCGATCCGGAGTCGGACGATGCAGGCCTCCTGCGGCTCGCGCGGCGGACGTACGACAAGGCCGTCCAAGTCCCCGTGGAGCTCCGGAGCGAGATGGCCATCGCGTCGGCCGAGGCGAACCCGGTCTGGGTGAAGGCGAAGGAGACATCGGACTTCGAGCTCTTCCTCGGGCCGCTCGAGCGCAACGTGGATCTGCGCCGGCGGTACATCGAGTGCTTCGGGCCGCAGGACGAGATCTACGACATCCTGCTCGACGACTTCGAGCCGGAGATGAAGACCGACGAGGTCACGCGCATCTTCGACGAGATCAAGACTGAGCTCGTGCCCCTGATCGCCGAGCTGCGCGACCGGGAGGTCGACGACTCGTTTCTCTACGGCCACTTCCCGCTCGACCGACAGATTGCACTCGACCACGAGGTGGTCGATCTGTTCGGCCACCGGCCTGACACCTGGCGCATCGACCCGACCGAGCATCCGTTCGCAGGCGGTGCCGGCATCGACGACATCCGCATCACGACGCACTACTACGAGGACAGCCTCAAGTCGCTCTTCTCGACCATGCACGAGTACGGGCACGGGCTGTACGAGCACCAGATCCCGCGCCGCTTCGCGAATCTCCCGATCGGCACCGGCGCGTCGCTCGGTCTGCACGAGTCGCAGAGCCGCCTGTGGGAGAACCTCGTCGGACGCAGCATGCCGTTCTGGCGCTTTTTCTATCCGCGCCTGCAGGAGGTCTTTCCGGAGCAGTTCCGCGGCGTCGAGCTCGATCGCTTCTACGCCGCCGTCAACCGCGTGCGTCCGTCGCTCATCCGCATCCGTGCCGACGAGGTCACGTACGGGATGCACGTTATCCTCCGCTTCGAGCTCGAGCAGGACATCGTCAACGGCCGAGTCGAGCTGCGTGACCTGCCGCAGCGGTGGGCGGAGAAGATGGACGAGTACCTCGGCGTCGAGGTCCCCGACGACGCGAACGGCGTGCTCCAGGACACCCACTGGGCGTCGGGGCTCATCGGATACTTCTCGACCTATCTACTCGGCACCGTGATGTCGGTGCAGATCTGGGAGAAGATCCAGGAGGACGTGCCCGATCTCGAGGACCGCATCGAGCGCGGGGACTTCACGGTGCTGCGCGAGTGGCTCGGCGACAACGTGCACGAGCTCGGGCGGAAGTTCACCCCGCAGGAGACGCTGCGACGAGCCGTCGGCAGCGGCATCGACGCGAAGCCGTACCTTGCGTACCTGAAGCGCAAGTACGGCGCCCCCGTCGCGGCCTAGTCTCCGAGTTACCCTTCCTCGGCTCGGCCCCGTAGCTCAGCGGATAGAGCGGCAGACTTCGAATCTGCGCGCGGAGGTTCGACTCCTCCCGGGGCCATAGCGATAGCCGCGCCCGCGCAGGTCCACTGCCATCCTCGATTTGCAGGATGGGCGGTCCGCGATCTCTCGACTAGTCGGACGACTGTTGAGGCCCGATGATCTCTTGTGTGACTGTGTCTCCGGAGATCCCCATCTCGAACGCGGAAAACGCGGGCCGCTACCGCGACATCGTCGAGAACGCAAGCGACCTCATCTTCACGGTGGACCTCGACGACCGGATCACGAGCGTCAATTCCGCGTTCGAGCGCGCGTTGGGCCGCTCGCGGGACGATCTGCTGGGCCGGCCGCTCTCGAGCGTCGTCGTGCCGGCATGGCACGGGCAGCTTCGTGACGCGACGTCGGCGAAGCTCAGGCGCGGCCCGAACGCCACCGTGTATGACCTCGAGCTGCTCGCCGAGGACGGTCGGACCGTCCCCGTGGAGGTGTCGAGCTGGGTCGTCGTCGAGGACGGGGAGCCCCGCGCCGTTCAGGCGATCTGTCGCGACATGAGCGAGCGCAACGCTGCCGACGCGGAGCTGCGGACCATGCGCGCGGAGCTCGCCAAGACGGGCGAGCTGTTCCGCGCCGCGTTCGAAGACGTCGAGACTGGGATGATGCTCGTGGCGCCCGACGGGCGGATCGTGCACGGCAACGCTTCGCTGTGCGAGTTGCTCGGCTATACGCCGGAGGAGCTGCGGGAGCTGGACGTCGTCACGCTCACCCACCCGGACGACCGCGACCAGACGCACGAGGCGCTCGCGCAGCTTGCGAGCGGTTCGCTGAACACCCAGACGGTGGAGAAGCGCTACGTGCGCAAGTCGGGCGAACCGGTCTGGGCTCGCAGGTCGATCTCGACCGTCCGGGACGCGGACGGCGACCTGACGTGCATCGTCGCGCAGATCAACGACGTCAGCGCGCGGCGGGAGAGCGAGGAACGCTTCCGGCGGCTGTTCGAGTCGAGCCCGCAGGGGATGGCGGTTGTCGACGAGGGCGGCAGGCTCCTGCAGACCAATGCCGCGCTCGGAGAGATTCTCGGCTGCGACTCGAGCGAGCTCGTCGGGCTCAATTTCACGGAGTTCACGCACCCGGACGACTGCGCGGCCGATCTCGAGCTCTACACAGAGCTGATGGAAGGCCCACGCACGCACTACGAGCTGGAGAAGCGATTCCTCCGGCCGGACGGCGGGTTGGTCTGGGGGCACCTGACTGCGTTCGCGCTGCCCAATCCGGGCGGCGGCCCGCGTCTGGCCATCGGCGTCCTCGAGGACATCACCGAGCGCCGCGCGCTGGAGGATCAGCTGCACCAGTCGCAGCGCATGGAGGCGGTCGGGCAGCTCGCCGGCGGCGTCGCGCACGACTTCAACAATCTGCTCACGGCGGTCGCGAGCTACTGCGACCTCGCGTCGGACGCGCTCGAGGACGACAGCAATCCGGTGCTGCGCACGAGCGTCGACGGCATCCGCAGCGCGGCCGGCCGCGCTGCCGACGTCACGCAACAGCTGCTCGCCTTCAGCCGGCGGCAGGTGCTCGAGCTGAAGCCGCTCGATCTCAACTTGGCCGTTTTCGACCAGACCCGTATGCTCCGGCGTCTCCTCGGGGACGATGTCAGCATCCGCCTCGCGCTCGAGCCCGGCCTTCCAGCAGTGACGATGGACGAGGGTCAGCTCGCGCAGGTAGTGATGAACCTTGCCGTCAACGCGCGCGACGCGATGCCGGACGACGGCGGGATCCTCATCATCGAGACGCAGAGCGTCGATCTCGACTGCGCTCCGACGATGACGGGAATCGTGAGCGGGCCGCACGTGCTGCTCGCCGTCAGTGACTCCGGTTGCGGGATGGACGCGGCGACGCAGGAGCGGATCTTCGAGCCGTTCTTCACGACCAAGGAGCCTGGCAAGGGAACCGGTCTCGGCCTCTCCACCGTGCTCGGCATCGTCGAGCAGTCGGGCGGCCGCGTCAGCGTGTACAGCGAGCCCGGCGTCGGTACGACCTTCAAGGTGTACATGCCGATGGGCGGCGTGGCTTCGGCGCCCGAACGCGCGCCCGAGGTTGTGGCGACGCAAGTCCGCCCGGTAGGAAGCGGCGTCATCCTCCTCGTCGAGGACAACGACGCGGTCCGCCGGCCGGTCGCGCGGCTTCTATCCGACTTCGGATACGACGTCGTGGCAGCGGACGGGCCGGAAGAGGCGCTGCGGCTCGCCGCGGGACGGAGGATCGACCTGCTCGTGACCGACGTCGTCATGCCGATCATGAACGGCCGCCAGCTTGCAGAGCGACTGCTCGCCGACCGGAGTGATCTCAAGGTCCTGTACATGTCCGGATACACCGACGACGCTGTGATCGCGCGGGGCGTCATCGCGCCGGGGACTGCATTCCTTCAGAAGCCGTTCGGCGCCGACAAGCTCGCGCAGAAGATCCGCGAACTGCTCGACGCCGACACCGCCTAGCGAAGCTCTAATCGATCAGCGACATCCGCAGCGCGTTGGCGACCGCCTGCGTTCGCGTGTCGGCCTCGAGCTTCGCCATCGCCTTCTCGATGTGCGTCCGCACGGTGAGCGGAGAGATGCCCAACTCGAGCCCGACCTGCTCGTTCCGCATGCCGTCGGCCAGGAGTCGCAGCACCTCGCGCTCGCGCTTCGTCAGCCCGGGGATGCGGGCTGTTGCATCCGGTCCCGCGAGGACGCCGGCGAGCACGGGATCGACATACGTCTGACCTCCGGCGACGGTACGGATCGCGCGCACGAGATCGGACAGCGGCGACTCCTTCAGCACGAAGCCGCGCGCGCCCGCGTCGATCGCCTCGAGGACGACAGCCCGCTCCGCGTACCCCGTGTAGATGATCACCCCGGTCGAGGAACCCGCGGCAGCGAGCTGTCTCGCTACCTCGATGCCTCCGACTCCCGGCATCTGCGCGTCGACGACCGCGACCTCGGGCTGGAGCTCCTGCACCCGGGCGACCGTGTCCGCTCCTCCTCCTGCTGTCCCGGCGATCTCGATCCCTTCCTCGCTGGCGAGGAAGCGGGAGACCGCGTCGACGATCGCGGGATGGTCGTCGGCCACAAAGCACCGCAAGGCCATGGTTGGACAAAAGTATAGGCGGTGATCAGACGATCAGTGCATCGCGGAGCGCGACCGCGACCGCCTGCGTCCGCGTCTTCGCGCCGAGCTTCGTCATCGCCCGGTGAGCGTGCGCCCGAACCGTGTCCGGGGAGAGGAAGAGCTCGGCGCCGATTTCCCCGTACGAGCCACCTGCGGCGAGGAGCCGGAGGACCTCGCGCTCGCGGCCGCTCAGTCGCTTGGCGGCGGCCGGGTCGGTGCGGGCGAGGTCGGCGGCGAGGACCGGGTCGATGTACACCGAGCCTGATGCGATGAGGTCGATCGCGCGCGTGAGGTCGTCGAGCGGCGAGTCCTTGAGGGCGAAGCCCTGTGCACCGGCTTCGAGCGCCTCTGCGACGAGACCGCGGTCGGCGAACCCGGAGTAGAGGAGCACCGCCGTCTCCGGCGAGACCGACTTGGCCGAACGGGCAAGCTCGAGGCCTCCGAGCCGCGGCATGCGGAGGTCGGCGACGCAGACTGCCGGGCGGTGCCGTTCGATGGCCGCGAGCGCCTGCTCCCCGTCGCGTGCGGTCGCGACGAGCGCGTATCCGGCCCCAGAGAGGTAGCGCGATACGGCGTCGACGATGGGCGGATGGTCGTCGGCGACGATGCAGGTGACGGTCGACCGGGCGGGGTGGGGCTTCGTCATACGGCGACTGCCTCCTCATGGCGTACGAGCGAGCGCGCGAACGCGTCGACGACTACCGGATCGAATTTGCGTCCACGTTGCTCGACGATGAACGCAAGGGCATCTTCCGACGACCAACCGGAGCGGTAGGGGCGGTCGCTCGTGAGCGCGTCGTAGACGTCGGCGACGGCAACGATCCTCCCCGCGAGGGGAATCGCTTCGCCGGCCAGCCCGCGCGGGTAGCCGGAGCCGTCCCAGCTCTCGTGGTGCGTCCAGGCCACTGTCGCAGCCAGCTCGAGGAGCTCGTTCCCGGAGCCGGCGAGCAGCTCCCGCCCGACATCGGTGTGACGCTCCATCGCGCGACGCTCGGTGGCGGAGAGCTCGCCCGGCTTGCGCAGGATCGCCTCGCTGATCGCGATCTTGCCGATGTCGTGCAGTGGGCCGGCCAGACGCAGCCGCTCGGCGACGACGTTCGTCAGTCCGAGCTCGACCGCGATCAGGCGCGCGGACTCTGCGACGCGCTCGACGTGCTCGCCGGTCTCGAGATCGTGAAACTCCATCGCGCGGCCGAGTCGGGCGACCGTCTCGGCGTACGCGCGGCGCAGCTCTTCCTCCGACGCCGCGATCGTTGCGTATGCCCGTTCGAGCTGCGCGGAGCGGGACTCCTCGACGCGGCTGCGGTGGACCGCGCCGGCGACGGCGATGAGGAGGTCGTTGGGGACGAAAGGCTTCGTGAGGTACCCGTGGGCGCCGAGCGCGAGCGCGCTGTCGGCCGTGAACGGATCGTCATGGCCGGTCACCATCACCGTGGCGATGGCGGGCCTCGGAGCGAGCTCCGTGAGGAGCACGAGCCCGGACTCTCCCGGGAGGCCGATGTCACAGAGGACGACCGCGTAGTCGTGGACGGCGAGGAGCCGCCGGGCCTCGGAGGCGTCCGCCGCGCAGTCGCAGGTGTAGCCGGCCAGGTTGAGCAGGCGCTTGATGCACGAGCGGACCTGCTGGTCGTCGTCGACGCAGAGAATCGGCTTTGTGGTCACCCCCTCATGATCCGTGCAGTCGGGGGTCGATGGAATCCGTCCGGAACCGGACTTTCAGCTCGGATCTATCGCGGCGCGCCCTCCTGCAAAGAGAGTAGTTTGGGCGAGTGCTCGAGCTGACACCCGACGAGCTCCTGTCCACGACGCGCGCCGTCCGCAAGCGCCTCGACCTCACCCGGCCGGTCGAGCGTGAGGTGCTGGAGGAGTGCCTTCGGCTCGCCCAGCAGGCGCCCACGGCGAGCTATTCGCAGAACTGGCACTTCGTCGTCGTCACCGATGCCGAGAAGCGGGCGCAGCTCGGAGAGCTCTGGCGCGAGGTCGCCTTCCCGTATCTCCAGCGGGGCGGAGGGCCGCGTGAGGGGCAGATGGCGCGGATCGGCGACGCGGTCGTGCATCTCGCCGACCACATCCACGAGGTGCCGGTACACGTGATCCCGTGCGTGATCGGCCGCTACGAGGGGAAGTCGAACCCGCTCGTCGCGTCGATGTTCGGATCGATCGTCCCGGCGGCCTGGTCGTTCATGCTGGCGGCCCGCTCGCGCGGGCTCGGCACGTGCTGGACGACGTTCCACCTCATGCACGAGCGCGAGGCCGCCGAGATCCTCGGCATCCCCTACGACGAGGTCACGCAGGTGGCGCTCATCCCGGTCGCGTACACGATCGGAACGGATTTCAAGCCGGGGAAGCGCAAGTCCCTCGACTCCATGGTCCATTGGGACGAGTGGTGAGTCAGGGCGAGAGGTAGCGCCCGAAGTACTCGAGGACCGCGTCGAACCGCTGGACGCGGTGGATAGGCGAACCGCTGCGGGTGAGCTCGTGGCTCTCGGCCGGGAAGCGCAGGAGCTCGACCTCCTTGCCGAGCAGGCGCATCAGTGAGAACAGGTGCTCGCCCTGCTCGACCGGACAGCGCAGGTCGTTCTCGGAGTGGAGGATGAGCAGCGGCGTCTCGATGTTCTTCGCATACGTCGACGGCGACTTCTCGAGATGGGACTCGACGTTGTCCCACATCGGGCCGCCGAACTGCCGCTCGAACACCCAGAAGAGATCGCTGGAGCCGAACATGCTCACGAGGTTGTTGACACTGCGCTCGGTGATCGCGGCCTTGAAGCGGGTCGTATGCCCGACGATCCACGACGTCATGAATCCTCCGTAGGAGCCGCCGATCACGCCCATGCGCTCGCCGTCGAGGAAGTCGAACTTCTCGAGCGCCGTGTCGACGACGGCCATGACGTCCTCGTAGTCGACGGTGCCCCACCCCGGCCCTGCGTCTCCGACTGGTCCGCGGATCGCGCGTCCCCACTCCTCCGAGTAGCCGGACCCGCCGCGCGGATTCGAGAACAGCACGACGTATCCCCCGGCCGCCATCACCTGCACCTCGTCGAAGAAGCCGGTGCCGTACTGCGTGAACGGGCCGCCGTGGATGGTCAGGATGGCGGGGTAGCGCTTCTTGGGGTCGAAGCCGGGAGGGCGGGCGATCCACGCGTCGACTTCGGTGCCGTCCTTCGACACCGCGGTGAAGCGCTCGGGGTCGCTGAGCTCGCGTCCTGCAGTGAAGTTCTTGCCGACCTGTGTGAGCTGCTTGCCGTCGCCGCTGTAGAGCTCGCGCATCGTCGTGTGCGTGCTGGCGACATAGACGAGCGCGTCGCCGGCGACGTCGAAGCCGCCGATCACCTGCTCGCCGCCGACGAGCAGCTCCGGCTCGCCGCTGCCGTCCGCAGCGACCGAGTAGAGGTGGGCGTTGCCGCCGTCCTCCATCGCGAACACGATGCGGTCGCCGTTCCACACTGGCCCGCGGATCGGCGGGTACGGCCCGCATTGGCGGTCGAGTGACGCGGTGAGGACCTTCGCCGCGGCGCCGGGTTTGTCCGCGACCGCGACCTGCGTGTGATGCGGATCGGTGCCGTCTTCGACGGTCCACTCGTACGCGAGCCGGCCGTCGGGCGAGAACGCGGGCCAGCCGCAAGCTGCGTCGTCTCCGGTGATCTGCTCCGGCTCGCCGCCGGACGCGTCGACGGCGTAAAGGTGTGTGATCAGCTCGACGTCCCACTCCGGGGTACGAAGCGCAGCGAAGAAGACGCGCTTGCCGTCCGGCGTCCAAGCCGGCGTGTCGTCCTCGAAGTCGCCGTCAGTGAGCTGGCGCGTGTTGCCGGCGAGGTCGACGATCCACAGGTGCTTGCGACGGTCGCCCGTCCATCCGACGCTGTCGAGCTTGTGGAAGACGCGCCGGAAGCGGCGCGGCGTGCGCTTACGGTCGTCCTCTTCGTCATAGGCCTCATCGCGGTCGCGCGCGGTGAAGACGATGCGGGTCGAGTCGGGCGACCACTCCGCGCTCTCGACGCTCTCCTTCAGGTCGGTGAGCTTGCGCGCCTCGCCGCCCTCGGCCGGAATGAGGTAGAGGCTCGCCGGCGTCTTGTCCTCGCCGCGGTTGGACGTGAACGCGAGCCACCGGCCGTCGGGTGACCAGCGTGGCAGCCCGTCGCGGCGGTCGCCGGAGGTGAACTGCTCCGGCTCCGCGGATCCGTCGAACGGGGCGATCCAGATCGCACCGCGGTAGTCGTTCTTCTCCTTGTCGATCGTCCAGACCTGGTACGCGACGCGCGTCCCGTCCGGCGAGATGCGCGGATCGGCGACGCCGGTGAGCTCGTAGACGTCCTCGGGTCGCATACCGGCCACGAGGCGGGACTATAGATCGGAGGCCGTTGCCATGAGACGATTGGAGCATGGCGACGGTCGAGGCCGTGGAACGGAAGATCCGGTCGGTAGAGGGGTTCCGCGTCGCCGTGCGCCACCTGGACGGGCGGAACGTCCGCGGCGACCGGACGCACATGCCGACGTATCCGTACCGGCGCGCGATGGCGGATGCGGTGAACGTCAAGGCGTGGCGCGAGGGGCGCTTCCGGCTGCGTTACCCCGGCTTCGAGGTGGACGTCCTCCATCGGGACGGGACCGTCGCCCACGGCGGGACGCTCCTCGGCACGATCCGGGCCGAGTACCGTTAGCCGCGCGCGCGGGCGTGGCGAAACGGTAGACGCGCCGGCCTTAGGAGCCGGTGGGCGAAAGCCCGTGGGGGTTCAAGTCCCTCCGCCCGCACTCACGCGTGGTGATGGTGCGCGTGCTCGTCCATCGGCGTGTCCATCATCTTCAGCATCGCCATGCCGCCGCCGCGGCGGAAGTAGCGCCACCCGAGCGAGGCCGCGACGATCATGGCGACGATGTTGAGATACGTCGTGTAGTTCCATGTCACCGACGCTGTCATGACCTTCGCGTTGCGCACGGTCCGCTCGATACCGAGGCCCTGGAAGAGGAACTCGACGACGAGGCCTGCCGCGGCCATCGAGGCGTAGAAGGTGACGAAGATGAACACCGCCATGCGCTTGCCGTAGTAGCGGCGGTAGATGTCGAGGATGGGAAGGATGAGCAGGTCGGCGAACACGAACGCGATCACGCCGCCGAAGCTGATGCCGCCGTTCCACAGCACGGCCGCGAGCGGGACGTTCCCGATCGAGCAGACAAAGCTGAGCATCGCGACCGCCGGCCCGATGAGCGGCCCCCACACCTTCCCGAGGGCCCCGTGGTGCTCGAGGAACAACCCGCGCCAGAACGCGTTGGGAACCCACGCGGCGAGCGCGCCGGCGATGAGCAACCCGCCGAAGACGTCGCGGCCGACCGCCGCCCAGTCCATGACGAAGTAGTCCGCGGTCGACGTCAGCCCCGCCGCCGACAGCAGCCGCTTCCCGGGACCGACCGACATGTCCATCTCGGCGTGCCCCTCCATCGAGCCGAGCCGGCCCTTCTCGGCCTCGGCGCGCGCCTCCGCGAGCAGCCGCGGACGGAGGAATGCGCGGAAGAGCAGCGCGACGAACACGATCATGAGCGGACCGCCGACGAACTCGCCGACGACGAACTGCCAGCCGAGCAGGAGCCCGATCACGATGCCGAGCTCGATCACGAGATTCGTCGACGCGATCTCGAATGCCATCGCAGCGGTGAAGTCGGCGCCCTTGCGGATGAGCGACCGCGCGAGCGCGACCGCCGCGTACGAGCAGGACGACGACGCTGCGCCGAGGGCCGACGCGACGACGAGGGTTCGCGGCGACGAGTCCGGCAGCAGCTTGCGCATCTCCCGCTTCGACACCACGGCCTGCACGGCCGCGGAGAGCGCGAAGCCGAGCACGAGCGCCCACAGGATCTCCCACGTCATGCCGAACGCGAAGCTCAGCGCGCGCCAGAGCTCGTGGAGGAGGTGGGTCAACGCCTAGTGACGAGTCGCGCGCGCCATGCGACTGCGCCGGCCATCGCCGCCCAGAGAAGCGTGACGACTGCGACGAGAAGCCACGAGAGCGCGTTCATCGTCCGGTGGGATTCGCCATGTTCCGCTCGATTCCCTCCACGGCGCGCAGGAGGTTTTCGTCGTCGAAGAGGTACGGCGTCGCGTTCGGAATCGAGTGCTCGGGGGCGTCGAGGTCGTCCGACCCCTCGGCCGCGTTGAGCGCGTACCGGATCGGGATCTCGTGGCAGACGACGAGCGTCGTCGCCGCCGGTTGTTCGAGCAGGCGGCGGAATGCGACTGCGTAACGGAGCGCCGCGTCGTCGAGGCTCTCGCCGCTCGGGAACGGGTCGGACCGCGTGTGCTCCTTCTTCCAGGCGCGGTAGTCGTCGATCGACCCGCCTTCGAGGTCGCCCACATCGATGTCGTCGAGGAGCGGTTCCAGGTAGCGCACCACCTGTTCGTACCGGTCACCGAGGATCAGCTCCGCCGTCTCCTTGGTCCGGGGGAAACGCGTGTGGACGCAAAGATCGATCTCGATCGCCGCGAGCTGGTGGCCGAGCCGCACCGCCTCGGCCCGTCCATCGGCCGTGAGCGGCACCGGGACGGACGGATCGCCGTTGATCCGGTGCTCGACGTTGAGCGTCGTGCTGGCGTGGCGAGTGAGGATGAACAGGCGCAACCGAGGCCGCAGGCTACACCCCCTCTGCTTGAATGGCCGGGTGCAGACGCAGGTTGAAGAGCTACCGGAGAACCGGGTCCGGATCACGGTGCAGGTGCCGTCGCACGACGTCCACCATGCCGTCGAGCACGCCGCCTCGGACCTCGCGAAGAGCGCGAAGATCCCCGGCTTCCGAAAGGGCAAGGTGCCGCGGAGCATCCTCGTGCAGCGCGTCGGGCGCGAGCGCCTCATGGCGGAGGCCGTCGACAGCCACATCGGCGGCTGGTTCTGGAACGCCGCCGCGACCTCCCGCGTGCGGCCCGTCGAGCAGCCCGAGTACGACTTCGAGCTTCCCGACTCCGAGGACCAGGACTGGCAGTTCACCGCGACGGTGACCGTCCAGGCGAAACCGGAAGTCGCCGACTGGAAAGAGCTCGAGGTCGGCGCGTACGAGTCGGAGGTCCCGGAAGAGCTCGTCGAACGCGAGCTGGACGCACTTCGCTCCACCGTCGCCGAGCTCGTTCCCGTCGAGGGCAGGCCGGTCGGCCCCGACGACACCGTCATCGTCGACATGGTGTCGCCCCAGGGCGAGACGCGGCGCGACTACGTCGTCGAGCTCGGACGCGGATCCGTCGTCGAGGAGATCGAACAGGGCATCGTCGGCCTGGGCGCCGGCGAGACGAGGGAGATCGAGTTCGAGCTCGTCGACGGGTCGAAGCAGAACGTCTCCGTCACGGTGAAGGAGATCAAGGAGAAGGTGCTGCCGCCGCTCGACGATGATCTGGCGCGCGCCGCGAGCGAGTTCGACTCCTTCGCCGATCTGCGCGCAGACGTCGAGTTGCGCCTGCGCGAGCAGATCGAGGAAGAGATCGACGCCCAGTTCCGCTCGGATGTCGCCGACGCGCTCGTCCAGGCGTCGAAGGTCGATGCATCCGGGCCACTCGTCGAGGCGCGCACGCGCGAGCTGCTGCGCTCGCTGGCCCGCCAGGTCGAGTCGCGCGGCGTCCCGCTCGAGACGTACCTGACGATGACGGGCCAGTCCCCCGACGACCTGCTCGAACGCCTGCGCGAGGAAGCCACTCGCTCGGTCGCACGTGAGCTCGTGCTCGAGGCAGCCGCCGAGAAGCTCGGCATCGACATTCCGGATTCCGAGATCGAGGCGCTCATCCGCGAGCAGGCGGAGGCGTTCGACGAGGACCCCGAGGATCAGCTGCTGCGCCTGCGCGAATCGGGCCGCTTCGAGTCGCTGCGCGAGGACCTGCGTCTGCGCAAGGCGCTCGACACCGTCGCGTCGGAGGTCAAGCGGATTCCGCGTGAGCTGGCGGCGGCACGCGAATCGATCTGGACGCCCGACAAGGAAAAGCCTGACACCGAAGCGAAACTCTGGACCCCGGGAAGCTGAGGAGCACATGAATCCGACACCGTCGAACCTCGTCATACCGTCCGTCATCGAGCAAACCTCGCGTGGCGAGCGTTTCTTCGACATCTACTCGCGGCTCCTGAACGAGCGCATCATCTTCCTCGGGACGCCGATCGACGACGTCGTCGCGAACCTCATCGTCGCCCAGATGATCCATCTGGAGTCGGAGGATCCCGACAAGGACATCCAGCTGTACATCAACTCGCCGGGCGGCTCGGTGTATGCCGGGCTCGCGATCTACGACACGATGCAGTTCATCCGCTGCGAGGTCGCGACCACCTGCGTCGGCATCGCGATGTCGATGGGGGCGCTCCTTCTTGCGGCCGGCACAGAGGGAAAGCGGTCGGCGCTGCCGAACTCCAAGATCCTCATCCACCAGGTCTCCGGTGGATTCCAAGGGCAGGGCACCGACATCGAGATCCAGGCGCGCGAGACGATCAATCTCAAGCGCGGCCTGGAGGAAATCATCGGTAAGCACACGAATCAGCCGGTCGAAAAGGTCTCGAAGGACATGGAGCGCGACTACTACATGACCGCAGAAGAGGCCAAGGAATACGGGATCGTCGACAACGTCGTCGCCCACCGGTAGACGAAAAGCGGGATCCGAGGTACAAGGAGAGCATCGTGGCCAGGGCCAGCGAAGGAAACGAACAGCTCCTCTGCAGCTTCTGCGGGAAGAGCCAACGACAGGTCAAAAAGCTGATTGCCGGCCCCGGCGTCTACATCTGCGACGAGTGCATCGATCTCTGCAACGAGATCATCGACGAGGAGCTCACGTCTCCGACCCAACTCGACCTCGACAACCTGCCGCGGCCGCGGGACATCTACACCGTCCTCAACGACTACGTCGTCTCGCAGGAAGAGGCCAAGCGCACGCTGTCGGTCGCGGTCTACAACCACTACAAGCGCGTGCAGATGGGCACCGACGAGGACGAGGTCGAGCTGCAGAAGTCGAACATCCTGCTGCTCGGACCGACCGGCTGTGGCAAGACGCTGCTGGCGCAGACGCTGGCGCGCATCCTCAACGTGCCGTTCGCGATCGCCGACGCGACCGCGCTCACCGAGGCCGGCTACGTCGGCGAGGACGTCGAGAACATCCTTCTGAAGCTCATCCAGGCCGCCGACTTCGATATCAAGAAGGCAGAGACCGGGATCATCTACATCGACGAGGTCGACAAGATCGCGCGCAAGGCGGACAACCCGTCCATCACGCGGGACGTCTCCGGCGAGGGCGTGCAGCAGGCGCTGCTGAAGATCCTCGAGGGGACGGTCGCCTCGGTGCCTCCGCAGGGCGGACGCAAGCACCCGCACCAGGAGTTCCTGTCCATCGACACGACGAACATCCTGTTCATCTGCGGCGGCGCGTTTGCCGGGCTCGACAAGATCATCGCGCGTCGCATCGGCAAGAACGCGGTCGGCTTCGGCGCCGAGGTGCGCTCGAAGCATTCGACCGAGGCGTCCGAGCTACTCACGCAGGTGATGCCGGAAGACCTGCTCAACTTCGGCCTCATCCCCGAGTTCATCGGCCGGCTCCCGGTTGTCTCCGCAGTGCACCAGCTGCGCAAGGAGGATCTCGTGCAGATCCTCACCGAGCCGAAGAACGCACTCGCGAAGCAGTACCAGCGCTTCTTCGGGTACGACAACATCGAGCTCGTCTTCACCGAGGACGGGCTATGGGAGATCGCTGAGAAGGCGCTCGCGCGAGAGACCGGCGCCCGCGGCCTGCGCTCGATCATCGAAGGCGCGCTCCTCGACGTGATGTTCGAGCTGCCCTCGCGGCGCGACGTCACCAAGTGCGTGATCACCAAGGAGTGCATCGCGCAGGGCATCCGGCCGACGCTCGTCACGAGCGCTGGAGCCGACACCGATCTCGACGAGCCCGTCGAGAAATCCGCCTAGCCTCGGCGCCGTTCAACTTCAGGCGGGAGGACGCTCGCGCAGGCGATGGCCGAGTAGCCGACTGACGAAGCGGCTAGGGCGGCGGGCATCCGGGGGATGGAGCGCGCCCGGAAACGGAGATCCGGGATACGAAGAACGTGCCGATACCCGCACTATGAGTCTGCGGCGATCGGCACGTGAGGAAGCCCTCCGGCCCGGACTGGCCGTCAAGAGTGTCTTGGGGCTCTCGAGCGTGATGCTCGTGGCCTACACGCTGCACGCGCTCTTTGGCGTCGGCGGCGTTCGACTCGACGGCTTCTACCTCACGTGGGTCACCGACGCGATCGCGCTGCTCTCGGCCGCGCTGTGCATGTGGCGCGCCGTCCTCGTGCGCGGGGAGCGCCTTGCGTGGGCGCTGTTCAGCTTGGGGATGGCCTCGTGGGGGCTCGGCAACATCTATTACTCGATCTTCCTCGTCGACAAGCATCCGGTGCCGATCCCCTCGATCGCCGACGCATTCTTCATCGGAACGTACCCGCCGGTCTTCATCGCGCTCGCCCTCCTCTCTCGCAGCCGGATCAAAGATGTCGGGCTCGGGCTGTCGCTCGACGGATTGATCGCTGCCTTGGGAGTCGCTGCGGTCTCGGCCGCGGTCGTGGTCGGAGCCGTGCTCCCGGTCTTGGCCCACGCGAGCCCCGCGGTGGTCGCGACGAGTCTCGCGTACCCCCTGTGCGATCTCCTGATGCTCGGCTTGGTCGTGGGCGCGTTCGCGCTGAGCGGCTGGCGCTTCGACCGGATGTGGGTCATCCTCAGCGCCGGCCTGGGAGTGTTCACCCTCACGGACGGCATCTTCATCTACAAGGCTTCGCACGGGACGTACGTCGTCGGCACGATCATCGACGCCGGCTGGTTGCTCGGCGCGGTGCTCATCTCCCTCGCGGCCTGGGCGCCGATCGGCGAGGGGCTGAGTGCGCAACGCGGTCGCCGCCTGCTCTCGGGCTCGGCCTTCTTCGGGCTCGTCGGTCTCACGATCCTGATCTGGGGCTGCTTCCAGCACTTGAACATGCTGGCGCTCGTGCTTGCCTCCGCCGTCGTGCTCACGGCGATCATCCGCGGCGCGGTCCTCGTCGTCGAGAGCGTCAGCAGCAGGCGAAACGAAATGGATCTGCTCGCACTCCAGAACCAGCGGCTCCTCGAGCTCGACGGGCTACGCGACTCCTTCGTCTCCGTCGTCTCGCACGAACTTCGGACACCCCTGACGTCGGTGCGCGGCTACCTCGAGCTCTTGCAGGGGGGCGAAGGCGGCCCCGTGACAGAGGAGCAACAACGGCTGATGGGAGTCATCGACCGCAACACCGGGCGGTTGCTGCGACTCGTCGAGGATCTCCTCTTCGTCGGGCAGGTCGACGCGGGCACGCTCGTGCTCGAGCTCGGCCCGGTCGACATGGGCGACCTCGCTGCGCAAAGCGCGGAGGCTGCGCGCACGCACGCGGCAGACTCGGGTATCGAGCTCGTCCTGTCCCGGGGGCCGATCCCGGAGCTCATCGGGGACGGAGGCCGGCTCGGACAGCTTCTCGACAACCTGATCTCGAACGCGTTGAAGTTTACGCCCGAAGGCGGCCGGGTCACGGTGCGGACGGGCCGGAACGGCGAGGTCGCGTTCGCCGAAGTCGAGGACACCGGAATGGGCATCTCCGCCGCCGACCAGGAGCGGCTGTTCGAACGCTTCTTCCGCACGAGTTCCGCGACGACGCAAGCAATACCCGGCATCGGACTCGGGCTGTCGATCACACAAGCGATTGCCGAAGCACACGCAGGAACGGTCATCGTCTCCAGCCTGCTCGGAGTCGGCACGACGTTCCGCTTCGAGGCACCGCTTCCCCGCGCGCACACAGAGCACTCTTTACCCAGGGTGGTCCTGGCGGCGGCTTGAACGCCTGAGGCGGGTCTTCGGTCAGAAGGTGACGACGGTTCCGACCGCGGGTTGTACGAAAGCGTCGGGGAGCGCGCGTGCGAGTTGGTGAACTGCTTTCCAGCCCGTGCAGTGCGCTGGCAGGAGACGACCAACGCCGGCCTCGGCGAATGCAGCAACGGTCGGCTGGATGATCGGCTCGAAGATTCCTCCGGTGAGGTGAAAGCCGCCGATGAAGCCGGCTACGCGCTTCTCGCCGGTCAGCCGTTGGGCGTTGAACAAGACGTTGACGGCTCCTGAGTGCGAGCACCCAGAGACGACGACAAGGCCCTTGTCCCGCACGTGGACGATCAGGCTCTGGTCGTCCCAGATCATCGGATCTGGTTCCCAGCCGGCCCTCGAGCGCGCGTAATGGATCGGGAAGCCCTGCTCGAACGCGGTTCGCCGCTCCACCTGACCTGAGACAAGGACGGTCGAGTCAAGCAGCAGCGTCTGTCCAGTCTCCTCGATCACCTCGACGCCTTCGGCGTCGAGGTCGAGCCGGCTCGGCGGGGGAAGCCGCACCTCGGTCCCGGTCGGGAAGACGACTTTGCGTTCCCTCCACGCCTCAGGATGGATGACGAGCGGGAGCCGAGGCCGACCATGCCTCTGGAAAAGCGCCTCAAGTCCGCCGTGATGATCGGCGTGTCCATGCGAGATGACCAGCGCGCGCAGCTCCCGAACCGGAACCTGAAGAACATCCAAGTTTCGGGCAAGCGCGGTCGGAGTCAGACCACCGTCGTAGAGGACCGAGCTGCGGCGACCGTGCGACTCAATCGTGACCAGTGCAGAGAAGCCGTGTTCTGCAATCAGCTGGTTGCGATCGCCCCAGTCAGTCGCGACGTACCGCCGAACATCTTCGGATCCCGACATCAAGACATCGACGAAGTTGTCGACGACGATCATGACCTCGGCATGATCGACCGGCTCCAGCCCAATCGGCCGACCGACAGTCATGGCCAGGGAACTCTACAAAGCCGCCGAACACCGGCGCAGGTTTGGGTTGTGTGTTGCCCCGCCTTGTTCTCCTGCCGAGACCTGACCGACGACGCCATTTAAGAGACCGTTTAGCGGCACGCAATGGCGTGTTCAGGGTCTCTTGGCAGCGTGCAGCGGTGTCCGGGGAATTCGTCCCCGGCTGTCATCAGGAGGTTTGGGGGATGAGGAAGTTTCACTTTGCCGCCCTGGTTGGGGCGGCGACGGCGGGATTGCTGATCGCGGCGGGCGGCGGCTCCGCGTCGACCGGCGTTGTCGGGCACGTGTACGTCAACGACAACACGACCGGCGTGAACACTGTCGCAGGGTTCGACCGTCATGCCGATGGGGCGCTGACACCGATCGCGGGCTCGCCGTTTGCGGTCGGTGGTGCAGGCGGCGGGCACGGCAACGCTTCGCAGGGATCGCTGCAGTTGAGCGCGGACGGCCGCTATCTCCTTGCGGTCGACGCCGGTAGCAACCAGATCTCGGTGCTTCGGATCAAGCCGGACGGATCACTGCAGGCTGCGCAGGGATCGCCGTTCTCGTCGAACGGCGTCAACCCGGTGAGCATCGCGGTCCATGGCGGGCTCGTCTACGTCGCAAACCAGGGACCGGGCGTCAACGCGGGCGACACGAACTACACGGGCTTCACCCTCAACGCGGGCGGACAACTCAGCCCGCTTGCAGGGTCGACGATCTCACTGCCGAACGACTCCTCGCCGGGAGACGTCCTGTTCAACGGCGACGGCAGCAAGTTGGTCGGCACCCGCATCGCCACGTCGGAGATCGACAGCTTCACCGTCGGCCGCAACGGCCTCCTGACTCCGGCAATCGGTTCGCCGTTTGTCGCCCAGGCGTTCGATCCTGCGCAGGGGTGGGGACAGCTCGGGAGCGAGTTTAGTCCCACCAATCCCGGGCAGCTGTTCGTCTCCGACGCTCACACCGCCGCAGGCAGCGGCGCCCCGGGCCTCGTCTCCAGCTACTCCGACTCGGCCGGCGGCGTCCTCGCCCCGATCGGCGGCTCACCGGTCGGCAATGACGGCGTCGCCTCCTGTTGGGTCGAGATCACTCACGACGGCGCCTACCTGTTCGTCGTCAACACCGGCTCCGCAACCGTCTCCACTTACACGATCGCATCAGACGGGACGCTGACCTTCCTCAAGAGCACGCCGTCCGGGGAGCTCGGCACCGGCGCCGAGGACGCCCGACTCTCCCCCGACGGCTCAACACTCTGGGTTGTCGAAGCGGGAAGCGACGCGGTCGTCGGCTTCACCGTCAACGGCGGAAGCCTCACGCCCTTGTCCTCGACCCCCGGCCCTTCGGGTGCAACCCCGACAGGCATCGTCGCGACCTAGAACCTCACACCGGGAGGCGGGCACCCCGGGCGCCCGCCTCCCGCGCGCCGACGGCTCCGTACAACGTCCCTTAGGCGCGTCGATGACGACGCTCGAGGGCTGGCCCAGCAGGGATGATCTCCTCGCATGACCAGCTTGGCGCGCTACGCAACCTGCAGCGGTGTTCGAATCGCCTACGAGGAGATCGGCGACGGCGAGCCGTTGGTATTCATTCACGGGCTCGCCTATGACCGCCGCGGCTGGGGTCCGTTGCCGCGGCTCTTGGCCGACGACTTCCGCGTCGTGCTCATCGACAATCGCGGGGTCGGCGACAGCGATGCGCCCGAGGGGCCGTACTCGATGGAGCAGCTCGCCGCAGACACCGTCGCCGTTCTCGACGCCGCCGCTTTCGACTCCGCGCACATCTTCGGGGTGAGCCTCGGCGGGTTCATCGCACAGGAGATCGCCCTTACGTATCCAGGACGCGTGCGCAAGCTCGTCCTCTGCTCGACGTCGCCCGGCGGGCCGAATGCCTTTCCGATGCCTGAGCGAGGCGTCGACGCGTTCAACCGGTTCCCGTCGATGGAGCGTGAGGCAGGCCTTCGTCTGATGGTCGAGAACTCGCTCGGCGACCACGCCGTCCGCGAACGGCCGGAGCTCGTCGACGAGGTCTATGCGTACCGGCTCGAACGCGCCCCGTCGGTCGCCGCATGGCAGGCGCAGCTCGTGGCGAGCCGCGGGCACGACGCATTCGAGCGCATCCCGGCGATCGCCGCGCCGACGCTCGTCATCCACGCCCTCGCCGACACGGTGATCGACGCCCGTAACGGCGACCTCCTCGCCGAACGGATCCCGGGCGCCCGAATCGAGCGCCTGGCCGACCGCGGCCATCTGGTCATGTGGCAGGAGGGTGACCGGCTGGCGCCGGTCGTGAGAGACTTCCTCCGTGGCTGAGCTGAGTCCGGGCGCAGAGTTCGGCCCCTCCTCGTGGATCGAGGTCGGACAGGACCGGATCGACGCGTTCGCGGACGCGACGGGCGACCACCAGTGGATCCACGTCGACGCGGCGCGTGCGAAGGAGGGCCCGTTCGGCGGGACGATCGGGCACGGGTACCTCACGCTGTCGCTGCTGCCGGTGATGTCGTACGAGGTGGTTCCGCGGCAGGACGGCGGCATGGCCGTGAACTACGGCCTCAACAAGGTTCGGTTCCCTGCACCGGTTCCGTCCGGATCGCGCGTTCGCGGCACGTTCCGGGTGGAGGCCGTCGATGAGGCCGAGTGGGGGTTCCAGGCGACGATGGCCGCGACGATCGAGCGCGACGGCGGCGACAAGCCCGTCTGCGTGGCCGAGCTCGTGTTTCGTTACTACACGTGACGCCGGTACCAGGTACCAGCCGTTCAGCCCTTGCTTCCGTTGCGCGAAAGACCGGTACCTGGTACGGGTGAACAATCGCAACGTATTGGTCACCGGCGCCGCGCGCGGGATCGGCGCGGCGATCGTCGAGCGGCTCACGGCAGACGGCTGGAACGTGCACGCGGTCGACGTCGAGGACGGCGACCTCAGGACGCGCGAAGGCAATCGGGCGGTGGTCGAGGCAGCACTCGCGCGCTTCGACGGGCACCTCGACGCAGTCGTCGCGAACGCCGGCTTCCAGCACGTCGCTCCGGTGGCGGACTTCCCCGAGGACCAATGGGACGCGCTCGTTGCGGTCCTGCTGACGAGCCCGTTCCTGCTCGCGAAGTACGCGTGGGATGCGCTGGCCGCCTCAGACGACGGCCGATTCCTCGTGGTCGCGTCCGTCCACGGTCTCGTCGCCTCGCCGTTCAAGGCGGGATACGTCGCCGCAAAGCACGGCGTCGTCGGCCTCGTGAAGGTGCTCGCTCTCGAGGGCGCCGAGGTCGGCATCTCCGCCTCCGCACTCTGCCCCGCGTACGTGCGCACCGAGATCGTCGAGCGCCAGCTCGAGGACCGATCCCTCGACGACCTGCTCGCGCCGCAGGCGGTCAAGCGGTTCCTCGAGCCGTCCGAGGTCGCGGCCGCCGCCTCCTGGCTGCTCGCGCCGGACGGCCGGGCGGTGACGGGCACGCCCTTCGTGCTCGACCTCGGCTGGACAGCCCGTTAGCCACTTCGGGTCCGAGAAACCGGAAAACACCGTTTGCGTGCCGTCCGGGTGGGGATTTAGGATCCGAAATATCCGGTTATCCCGTCGAGGAGTCGCCATGCAGCCCGAGATTCGGATCCAGGAGCAGACGCAGGACCTCGAAGCCCGCTGGCAGCAGGACGCCCGCTGGGCAGGCATCGAGCGGACGTACACAGCTGCGGACGTCGTCCGCCTCCGGGGCTCGATCGTCCCCGAGCACACGCTCGCGCGCCTCGGCGCCGAGCGGCTGTGGCAGCTCCTGCACGAGGACGAGCCGGTACGCGCGCTTGGCGCCCTGAGCGGCGGTCAGGCGGTGCAGATGGTGAAAGCGGGGCTGAAGGCGGTCTATCTCTCGGGCTGGCAGGTGGCGGCCGACGCCAACCTCGCCGGGCACACGTACCCGGATCAGAGCCTCTATCCGGCGAACAGCGCGCCGCAGCTGGTCAAGCGGCTGAACAACGCGCTCCTTCGCGCCGACCAGATCGACTGGGCCGAGGGCACGAACGGCACGCACTGGCTCGCGCCGATCCTCGCCGACGCCGAGGCCGGCTTCGGCGGTCCGCTCAACGCGTACGAGCTCATGCGCTCGATGGTCGAAGCGGGCGCAGCCGGGGTCCACTACGAGGACCAGCTCGCGTCGGAGAAGAAGTGCGGCCACCTCGGCGGCAAGGTGCTCGTCCCCACGTCGCAGTTCGTGCGCACGCTCAACGCGGCGCGGCTCGCTGCCGACGTGCTCGACGTTCCAACGCTCCTGTTCGCACGGACGGACGCGCTCGCCGCGGCGCTGCTCACGAGCGACGTCGACGACTACGACCGCGACTTCGTCACCGGCGAACGGACGGCCGAGGGCTTCTACCGCGTGCGCGAAGGTCTCGACCAGGCCATCTCGCGCGCGCTCGCGTACGCGCCGTACGCCGATGTGTTGTGGTGCGAGACCTCGACGCCGGACATCGGCGAGGCGCGCGAGTTCGCGGACGCGGTGCACGAGAAGTTCCCCGGGAGGTTGCTCGCGTACAACTGCTCGCCGTCCTTCAACTGGAGCAAGCACCTCGACGCGGAGCAGATCGCCGGCTTCCAGCGCGTGCTCGCCGAGATGGGCTACCGCTTCCAGTTCATCACGCTCGCCGGCTTCCATGCACTCAATGCGGGTATGTTCGAGCTCGCCCGTGGATACGCGTCCGACGACATGACGGCGTACGTGAAGCTCCAGTCGCGCGAATTCGAGCTGGAGGAGTTCGGCTACACGGCCACACGCCATCAGCGAGAGGTCGGCGCCGGCTACTTCGATCTCGTCGCGCAGGCGGTGTCGCCGGAGAGCTCGACGCTCGCGCTCAAGGGCTCCACGGAAGAGGCGCAGTTCGAGCAAGAAGCAGTTGCATGAACGTTGCCGCCTCCGAGGAGATCCTCTCCACGCAGGCGGTGGCGTTCGTCGAACGGCTCCATCGTGAGCTGAACCCGCGGCGGCTCGAGCTGCTCGACCGGCGGCACGAACGGCAGCTCGAGCTCGACCGCGGCGCACTCCCGGACTTTCGCACCGACACGCGCGCCATTCGCGAGGGCGACTGGCGCGTTGCGCCGCCGCCTGACGATCTTCTGGACCGGCGCTGCGAGATCACCGGGCCGGTGGAGCGCAAGATGATGATCAACGCGCTCAACTCGGGCGCGCGCGTCTTCATGGCCGACTTCGAGGACGCGAACTCGCCGACGTGGGAGAACGTCGTCCAGGGCCAGGCCAACGTCCGCGATGCGGTGCGGCGCGAGATCGCGCTCGACACGGATGAGAAGAGCTACCGGCTGAACGACGAGATCGCGACGCTCATGATCCGGCCGCGCGGCTGGCACCTGGTCGAGCGGCACTTCGAGGTGGGCGGCGAGCCGGTGTCCGCGTCGCTCTTCGACTTCGGCCTCGTCATGTTCCACAACGCCGCCGAGAAGGTGCCGTACTTCTACCTTCCGAAGCTCGAGTCGCGGGAGGAGGCGGAGCTGTGGGCCTCCGCGTTCGCGCTTGCGGAGGACGAGCTCGGCGTGCCGCACGGCTCGATCCGCTGCACGGTGCTGATCGAGACGATCCTCGCCGCCTTCGAGATGGACGAGATCCTGTACGCGCTGCGCGACTACGGCTGCTCGCTCAACGCGGGGCGCTGGGACTACATCTTCAGCGTGATCAAGAAGTTCCGGTCGCGCGACTGGGTGCTGCCGGATCGCATCCAGGTGACGATGACCGTGCCGTTCATGCGCGCCTACACCGAGCTGTTAGTTGCAACTTGTCACAAGCGCGGCGCGCATGCGATCGGTGGCATGGCGGCGTTCATCCCCTCGCGGAAGGATCCGGAGGTGAACCGCGTCGCGCTCGGCAAGGTGCGGGAGGACAAGGATCGCGAAGCGGGCCAGGGGTTCGACGGCACGTGGGTCGCGCACCCCGACCTCGTGCCGGTGGCGACGGACGCGTTCGATGCCGTGCTCGGCGACCGGCCGAACCAGGTCGGCCGCCTCCGCGACGACGTCGTCGCCGACGCGGCGGCGTTGCTGTCCATCCCGGACACACCGGGCGAGGTCACGGACGCGGGGCTGCGCACGAACGTTTCCGTCGGCGTGCGCTATCTCGACGCCTGGCTGCACGGTGTGGGGGCGGCGGCGATCGACAATCTCATGGAGGACGCCGCGACGGCGGAGATCTCGCGCTCGCAGGTGTGGCAGTGGGTGCGTGCCGGCCGCTTCGACGAGGCGCGCGTGCGCAGCGAGGTGGCCGAGGTCGAGGCGGGCGAGGAGGCGAAGGGGCTTTTCCTGGAAGTGGCGCTGCAGCCGGAGCTCGTCGAATTCCTGACGGTCCCGGCGTACACTCATCTGGAGTGACGCTCGACAGCACCAAGGCAGACGACATCGCGCTCGTGATCGAGGAGGCGATCGTGTCGGGAGAGCTCGCCCCCGGGACCGTTCTCCGGCAGGAGCAGCTCTCGGAGCAGTTCAACGTCTCCCGGACGCCGGTCCGCGAGGCGCTGCGCCGGCTGGCCGCGCTCGGGCTCGTCTCATTCGTGCCCAACCGCGGCGTGCGCGTCCGCACGATCTCGCGGGACGAGCTGCACGAGGCCTTCATGGTGCGCGCCGAGCTCGAAGGGCTCGCCACCGAGGTGGCGGCGACGAAGTTCACTCCGGAGGACCTCGCGGAGCTGGACGCCGCGGAGCGGCGCTTCGCCGGCATCTCCCAGGAGCTGCGTGCCCACGAGCCGGGAGACGACCGCCGCTCGATCATGGGTGACTGGGTACGGGCGAACCACGCGTTCCACGACGTCATCTACGGGGTCGCCGCGCTCCCGCTCGTCGAGCAGCTCGCCAAGAGCGCACGGCGCACGTTCTCCGGGCCTGCCGTCTGGGCGCCGGGCGACCACTCCATCGACGGCCTCTATGCGAAGAACGCCGAGCAGCACCGCGCCATCAAGCAGGCGATCGCGGCAGGCAGCGCCGCCGGCGCCCGCGCGCTCGCACGCGAGCACGTCCTGTCGTCGTTCCACCTCCTGGAGACGATCCTCGAGCAGGTCGGCGCCCAGCCACGGGACTGGCGTGCCGGGCGCGCAGCGCGGCGCTGAGCTAGAATCGGCGCATAGTCGCTGCCTGATCCCACCTGTCGCATGACTACGATCGGCTCCGCATGATGGAGCCGCTGTACAGGCACGAGGGCGTCGAGGAGCGCTGGCAGCGCATCTGGGAGGACGAAGGGCTGTATCGCGCTGACGCCGGCCGCCCGGGCGAGTCGTACGTGATCGCAGTGCCGCCGCCGAACGTGACAGGCGCACTGCACATGGGGCACGCGCTCAACGGCTCGATTCAGGACGCGCTGATCCGCTGGCACCGCATGCGCGGCTTCAACACGCTGTGGCAGCCGGGGTTCGACCACGCCGGCATCGCGACCCAGGCAGTGGTCGAGAAGGAGCTGCGCAAGCAGGGCACGTCGCGGCTCGAGATCGGCCGTGAGGCCTTCGTCGAGCGCGTATGGGAATGGCTGCACGAGTACGGCGGCGTGATCATGGGGCAGTTCAGGCGCCTCGGCTGCTCGCTCGACTACGAGCGGGAGCGGTTCACGATGGACGACGCCTACATCCGCGCCGTGATGCGCTTCTTCGCGCACGTGTACGAGCGCGGCTGGCTGTTCCGCGACAACCGCATCGTCAACTGGTGCAGCGACTGCCGCACGTCGATCTCGGACCTGGAGGTCGAGCACATCGAGGTCGACGACGCGCTCACCTATGCGAGCTACCCGCTCGTGGACGGGAGCGGCGCCATCACTGTCGCAACCGTGCGGCCGGCGACCATCCTTGCCGATGTCGCTGTCGCAGTGAACCCCGCCGACGAGCGCTACAAGGATCTCGTCGGCAAAGACGTGATCGTGCCGGTCATCGGTCGGCATGTCCCCGTCATCGCTGACGAGCGCGTCGAGCTCGCGTTCGGCACCGGTGCGCTCAAAGTCACGCCCGGGCACGATCCGATCGACTTCGAGATCGGCCGCGACCACGGCCTGCCCGCGCCCGCGGTGATCGGGCTCGACGGCCGCATGATCGGCGACATCCCGGATCTCCTCATCGGGCTGACCGAAGAGGAGGCGGCCGAGTACGTCGTCGACTGGTTACGGCAGGAGGGGCTCCTGGAGAAGCGCGAGAGCTACCGCCACTCCGTGGGACACTGCGAGCGGAGCGGCACGCGCATCCAGCCGCTCGCATCGCTGCAGTGGTGGGTCGACATGGGGCCTATGGCTGCCGCCGCCGTCGACGTGATCGAGTCCGGGCGCGTGACGTTCCATCCGCCCGTGCAGAACCGCGTCGCGCTCGACTGGCTGAAGAACATCCGTCCGTGGAATGTGTCGCGCCAACTCTGGTGGGGGCACCAGCTGCCCATCTGGTACTGCCCCGAGGGGCATGTCACGTGCGCCGAGGCGGAGCCGGACGCATGCGCCGAGTGCGGCGCGGGAGAGCTCGTGCGCGACCCCGACGTGCTCGACACGTGGTTCTCGTCGGCGCTCTGGCCGTTCGCGACGCTCGGTTGGCCGGACGACACCCCGGATCTGCGCCGTTACTACCCGGGCGACGTCAACTCGACCGCGCGCGAGATCATCTTCCTCTGGGAGGCGCGCATGGTGATGGCGGGCCTCGAGCTGATCGGGGACATCCCGTTCAGCGACGTCATCATCCATTCGACGATCCTTGCCCAGGACGGCCGGCGCATGTCGAAGAGCCTCGGAACCGGAATCGATCCCCTCGAGCTCATCGGACAGTACGGCGCCGATGCAACGCGCTACGGCCTCCTGAAGATGTCATCGACGCAAGACGTGCGCTTCTCCGCACAGCCGATCGAGGAGGGCAGGAAGCTCGCGAACAAACTTTGGAACGCGAGCCGCCTCCTGCTCATGTCGGGCGACGCGCGCGCCGAGCTTCGCCCGTCGTCGGTGGAGGAGCGTTGGATCCTCGCCCGCATCGACGCGACACGTGCGGAGGTCGAGGCCGACCTCGAGCGCTTCGACTTCGCCCACGCGGTCGACCGGCTGTACCACCTCACGTTCGACGACTTCTGCGACTGGTATCTCGAAGCGATCAAGCCGCGCCTCGGCGAGGCGGACGCGAAGGCGACTGCCCTCGCTGCGCTCGAGCGTCTGCTGACGCTCCTCCACCTCGTGATGCCCCACGTGACGGAGGAGATCTGGTCGCAGTTCCACGACACGCGCCTGATCGTGTCGCCGTGGCTCGAAGCCGAGACGTACGACGCTGACTCTCGGCCGATGGAGAACGCGCAAACCGCCGCACGGATCTATCGGCGAAGCCGCGTTCGCATCAAGCTGGCGGGTGACGCGTCGCGCATCTTCGAGGCGGTTGTTCGCCCAACCGAAGACGGACACGGAGACGTTGAGGCCGAGCGCGAGCGCGTCCGCAAGGAGATCGAGCGGTCCGAGCGGATGCTCGCCGAACGAGAAGTTCGTGGCGAACGCGGCGCCCGAGGCGGTGGCTGTTGAGCGCGAGAAGCTGGCGCAATACCTTGCCGAGCGCGACGCACTGGGTTGAGTCGCTCAGTCCGTGGCCGGCCGACGGCTTCGGGCTCGACCGCATGCGCGCCCTCCTCGCCGAGCTCGGCGATCCGCAGCGTCGCTATCCGGCCATCCATGTCGTCGGCACGAACGGCAAGTCGACGACGACGCGGCTGACGGAGGCGCTGCTCGGCGACGCGGGCCTCGCGGTCGGCGCGTACTTCTCGCCGCACGTGCGCGGCTGGAGCGAACGCATTCGCATTCGCGCCGAGGAGGCCGACTTCGAGCAGGCCGTCGCTGCGGTGCGCGCGGCCGCGGAACGTCTCGGGGCAACGCAGTTCGAGGTGCTGACGGCGGCTGCGCTCACGGCGTTCGGGGAGGCTGAGGTCGACGTCGCCGTCGTCGAGGCCGGCCTCGGTGGGCGGCATGACGCGACGAACGTCCTCGAGACCCGCGTCGTCGTCCTCACCAACGTGGCGCTCGAGCACATGGACGTCCTCGGAGACACGCGCGAGGCGATCGCGGCCGAGAAGCTCGCCGTCGTGCGCCCGGGTACCGTCGTCGTACTCGCCGAGCCGGAGTGGCAGGAACTCGCCATCGAGAACGGCGCCGTCCGCGTCGAGCTCACGGCCCGCAGCAATCTTGCGCTCGCCGTCACGGCCGCCGAGGCGTTCCTCGGCCGGTCGGTCGAGGCGCGGGCCGCCGCCGACGTCCAGTTGCCAGGACGGCTGGAGCTCCGCAGCGAGCAGCCGCTGGAGATCTGGGACGGCGCGCACAACCTCGCCGGGATCGGATACGTCCTGCCGCGACTGCCGGACCGTCAGTTCGTGATCGTGGCGTCGATCCTGCGCGACAAGCGGCCCGAGCTCATGCTCGAGGCGCTGTCCGTTCTGGGCGACACGCTGGTGGCGACAGAGTCGCCGAACGTCCGCTCGCTCGCCGCCTCGGAGCTCGCTGAGGTCGCGAGGCCCTTCTTCGCCCGCGTCGACGTCGAGCCCGATCCCGAGGCGGCTCGGCGCCTCGCCCTGGACGCCGCCGGCGGCGCCGGCGCCGTGCTCGTCATCGGGTCCCTCTATCTTCTGACCGAGCTCCATGGCCACGGTTAGCCGACATACGACGGGCGAGAAGCTCGGAATCTTCGCCTTTGCGATCCTCGTCCTCGTGATCATCGTCGGCGGGTCGTTCGCGGCCGGTTGGCTGATCGGCAGGACCTTGCTGTGACGACGAGGTCCGTCGCCGAGCTCGTCATTGTCGTCGCGGTCCTGTTCTGGCTCGCGTCCGCGTACTGGACGTACAAGGACGCAACGCGCCGGATCGATGACCCGTGGCTCGTCGCGCTGGCCACGCTGCTGGGGCTGGTGCCCTACGTCGGGCCACTCGTCTACATGCTCTTCCGGCCGCCCGAGTATCTCGAAGACGTGCGCGAACGGGAGCTCGAGATCAAGGCGATGGAGGACAGGCTGTCGCGGCGCGGGCTCGTATGCCCGGTGTGCCGCTCCGATGTCGACTCGAGCTTCCTCGTCTGCCCGATCTGCACGACGAAGCTCCGGCAGGCATGCGTCAAGTGCCGCGCGCCGCTCGAGGCGCTGTGGCAGGTGTGCCCGTACTGCGAGACCCCGATCGAAGCCACGGCGCCTCCGTCTATAGTCCCGCGCCCGTGAGCGTTGAGCGGACACTCATCTTGATCAAGCCGGACGCAGTTCGGCGACGTCTCGCCGGCGACATCCTGTCCCGTATCGAGGGGCGCGGATTCGTCGTGCGCGCCGGCAAGCTCGTCACCGCCGACCGGACGCTCGGTGAGACCCACTACGCCGAGCACCGGGAGAAGCCGTTCTTCGGCGACCTCGTCGAGTTCATCACCTCGGGGCCGACCTGGGCGCTCGTCGTCGAGGGCGAAGGCGCGATCGCGACCATGCGCAAGACGATCGGCGCGACGAATCCCGCGAACGCGGAGCCGGGGACGATTCGCGGCGATCTCGCGATGTCGATGCCCGACAACCTCGTGCACGGGTCAGACTCGCCGGAGTCGGCCGAGCGCGAGGTCGCGCTCTGGTTCTCCGGCGATGAGCTCGTCTAGCGTCGACCGGAACGTCGTCGCCTGGACGAAGGCGAACGCCGAGCACACGGACGGCGCTGCCCCGCGGCAGTGGAGTCGCGACGAGATCTCGTGGGGCGTCTTCGGCGTTCCCGAGTCGAGCGTCGGCTGCGTCGGCGACGTAGCAGGCCTCGACGTCGTGGAGCTCGGCTGCGGCACCGCGTACATCTCAGCCTGGCTCGCGAAGCGCGGTGCGCGGCCCGTCGGAGTCGATCCGACGCCTGCACAACTCGAGACCGCGCGACGGATGATGCGCGAGACCGGAATCGAGTTTCCGCTTCTGCAGGCTCCGGGCGAGTCGGTACCGCTGCCTGACGCGTCGTTCGACCTCGCGATCAGCGAGTACGGCGCGTGCCTGTGGGCAGACCCGTACGAGTGGATTCCCGAAGCTACCCGGCTGCTGCGGCCGGACGGCAGGCTGATCTTCCTGACGAACTCGAACATCTCGCAGCTGTGCGCTCCGGACGACGGCAAGCTCGGAACGACGCTCCTCCGTCCGCTCTTCGGCATGTATCGCATGGAGTGGCCCGGTGAGGAGGGTGTCGAGTTTCACCTGCCTCACGGCGATTGGGTGCGGCTGCTGCGCGCGAACGGCTTCGAGATCGAGGCGCTGCACGAGCTGCAGGCGCCCGACGACGCCAATGACCCCGTGTATTACGACTACGTCACCGTTGATTGGGCGCGGCAGTGGCCGTCCGAGGAGATCTGGGTAGCGCGGAAGCGATGAGTGCTTCGCCCGCGCCGCCGCTCCTGCTCGCCTCGACGTCGCCGCAGCGCCGCGCCATCCTCGAGCAGCTCGGCGTTCCCTTCGAGGTGGTCGCGCCCCAGTACGAGGAGATCGGTGACGACCCGCTCGAGCACGCAGTGGGAAAGGCGCGGTCCGTGGAGGGCGGTGAGCGCCCCGTCGTCGGCGTCGACACCGTCGTGCGTTGCGGTGACCGTGTGCTCGGCAAGCCCTCGCACGAAGGCGAGGCGGAACAGATGCTCGAGCTCCTCTCCGGCAAGCGGCACGAGGTCGTCTCCGGCCTGTGCCTGCGCACGCCGGCGTGGGAGGAGCTGCGCGTCGAGACGACCGTCGTCACCTTCCGCGCGCTGACGCCGCGCGACCTTGCCT
Source organism: uncultured Actinomycetes bacterium (assembly GCA_963744355.1). Lineage (GTDB taxonomy): Bacteria > Actinomycetota > Thermoleophilia > Gaiellales > Gaiellaceae > Palsa-739. Next base: position 213,946 of record CAVUTE010000001.1, on the reverse strand, counting down.
GGTATCTCTCAGCGCGTGAATGGGAGGGCCGCGCGGGCGCGTACGCGATCCAGGGGCAAGGCGCGGCGCTCGTGGAGCGCATCGAGGGCGACTACCTCAATGTCGTCGGGCTGCCGGCGTCGACGCTTGTATCGCTTCTGGCCGAGCGGTTCCCGGGTCTCTACGGGTTTGGCTAGGGTGGTTGCCTCTCGGGGTGTGGCGCAGCCTGGTAGCGCGCTCCGTTCGGGTCGGAGAGGTCCCCAGTTCGAATCTGGGCACCCCGATTGACTCTCCAAGCGGTTCTATTCGACGTCGACTTCACCCTCGCCCGGCCCGGCCCAGAGCTCGGGCCCGAGGGCTACGTCAGTGCGGGCGCACGCCACGGCCTGACGCTCGATCCAGCGCGCTACGACCTGGCCCGCGACGCGGCTCTCGTCGACCTGAAGCTCCACCCCGACTTCGAGCACGACGACACGATCTGGTTCGCGTTCACGGAGCGGATCGTTCGGGGAATGGGAGGGACAGCCCCCGATGCGGAGGCCTGCGCGATCGAGATCACGCGCGGTTGGGAGCGGCACGAGAACTTCGAGCTCTATGAGGACACGCTCCCGGTGCTCGAGGTGTTGCGTTCGGCGGGCTTGAAGATCGGGCTCGTGTCCAACTCGGCACGCGATGTCGGTGCGTTCGCACGCCATCACGCGCTTGATGTCGATGCCGGAATCAGCTCGTTTCAGCACGGCAAGACGAAGCCGCATGCCTCGATTTTTCGCGCCGTTCTGGACCTGCTCGAGACAACCCCGGAAGAGACCGTGATGGTGGGAGACACGGTGGAGGACGACATCGAGGGCGCGCGGGCCCTCGGGATGCGGGCGATCCTCGTCGACCGGCTCGGGCGTCACCCGGGCTTCGAACCGCGGATCGAGAACCTGCGCGCGCTGCCGGAAGTCCTCGGCGTACTACTCTCTGAGTAGTGGCGGCATGGCTTGCCTGGTCGATCGCCGCGGTGCTGCTCGCCGCGGGCGAGATCTTCACGCCGGGGTTGTTCTTCCTCGGACCGGTCGCGCTCGCAGCCGTCGCGAGCGCGGTCGCAGCTGCGATCGGCGGGGCCGTGTGGCTGCAACTCGTCGTCTTCATCGCCGGCTCGGTCGCGTCGCTCGGGCTGCTGCGGCCGATCGCGCGGGCACATCTGCACATGCCTGTGGCGATCCGCACCGGCGCTGCCGCGCTCGAAGGCGCGCACGCGGTGGTCTTGCAACGGGTCGATCGTGAAGGCGGCCGGGTCCGCATCGGCGGCGACGAGTGGTCTGCGCGCGCGTACATGCCCGACCAGGTGATCGAGCCCGGCAAGAACGTCGAAGTCATGAAGATTGAGGGTGCCACCGCTCTTGTCTACGAGTGAGGGAGTCGAATGGTCGCGTTGATCGTCATCGCCGTCGTCGCAGTGCTCGTCTTGATCGTGCTCGCGCGAACGATTCGCATCGTCCCGCAAGCGCGCGCGGGCGTCATTGAGCGGCTCGGCCGGTACCACCGCACGCTGAACCCGGGTCTCGCGATCGTCGTCCCGTTCGTCGACCGGCTGCGTCCGCTGATCGACCTGCGCGAGCAGGTTGTGTCGTTCCCGCCGCAGCCGGTCATCACCGAGGACAACCTCGTCGTGAATATCGACACGGTCATCTACTTCCAGGTCAACGATCCGAAGTCGGCGACGTATGAGATCGCGAACTACATCCAGGCGATCGAGCAGCTGACGGTGACGACGCTGCGAAACGTGATTGGCGGTCTGGCGCTCGAGAGCACGCTTACCTCACGCGACGAGATCAACGGTCAGCTCCGCGGCGTGCTCGACGAGGCGACAGGGAAGTGGGGGATCCGCGTGAACCGCGTCGAGCTGAAGGCGATCGATCCGCCCGCGTCGATCAAGGACTCGATGGAGAAACAGATGCGCGCCGACCGCGAGAAGCGCGCGACCATCCTTCAGGCGGAGGGGCAGAAGCAGTCCGCGATCCTCACCGCCGAGGGCGAGCAGCAGGCCGCGGTGCTGCGTGCCCAAGGGCAAAAGCAGGCGACAATCCTCGAAGCGGAGGGGCAGGCCCAGGCGATCGGCACCGTCTTCAAGGCGATCCACGACGGGAATCCCGATCCCCAGTTGCTCGCCTACCAGTACGTGCAGGCGCTCCCGCAGATCGCAGCGGGCGAGTCGAACAAGGTGTGGATCGTCCCCGCCGAGTTCCAGCGCGCGCTCGGCCGCATCGGCCGCGAGGAGGACAAGGACGCTTAGAGCCTCTAGAGCGCTGCGTCGGCCTCTGCGAGTGTCGCGACCGGGCCGACGCAGACGTCCTCGCCGTCGAAGAGCGCGAGCCACTCGGCGAGCGGGCGTTGTGCGAAGACCTCCGTGAGCTCGGCGACGAGCGCCGCCTGGTCCTCGTCGTACTGCCGCTCGGCGAGCTCGCGGTGTTCGAGCAGCTCGCACAGGCGGTCGAAGAACTTCGGCTCGAGTGCGCCCACCGTGAGATGACGGCCGTCGGATGTCTCGTATATCCGGTAGCAGGCGAAACCCTGTGTCAGCACGGGCGCGCGCGACGCGAGCTTGTGCGCGTTGTGCGTCATCGACACGACGATGCGGGCGCCCTTGCCCGTGCGCGTCCGCTCGAGCAGCACGGCGAGGATCTCGGTCACAGCGGCGAGTGCACCGGCGGCGAAGTCGGCGACCTGCACCGATGGCAGCGCCGGCGCGGTCGGCTCGAGGACGCCCGCCCATCCTTGGTAGTTGAGGTCGTGGCCCGCACGCTGCTCGTGTGGGCCGCCAACGCCGAAGCCCGTGATCGAGCAGTAGACGGCCGTCTCCGGCGCGGCATCGGGGCCGATGCCGAGCTGCGCGGCGACGCCGGGACGGAACGATTCGAGGACGACGTCCGCGTCGGCCATCAGGCCCGGACCTGCCTCCCAGTCGGCCCATTCCTTGCCGCCGTTGAGCCGGTCGAACCAGTCGGCGGACGTCATCCGCATCGGGTCGCCGGGCGGGCGCTCCACCCGGACGACGCGGGCGCCGAGCCGGAGAAGTTCGGCTCCTGCAAAGGCCCCGGGCGTGTACCGGGTGAAGTCGACGACCAGGATCCCCGCCAGCGGACGTTGCATCCGCGGCGAACCTAGCACTAGCCTTCGGCGACGTTGAACGAACGGTCGACTGCAGCGGAGGAGAAACGGAGGGTCATCCTCGACGCCGCCGTGCGCGTGTTCGCCCGCAAGGGGTTCCACGCGTCGCGCGTAGGCGACATCGCCGAGGAGGCCGGCGTCGCGCACGGATTGCTCTATCACTACTTCTCGTCGAAGGACGAAGTGCTGGAGACGATCTTCCGCGAGCACTGGGCTGCGCTGCTCGAGCGCATCCACGCGGTCGAGTCGTCTGGGGATTCTCCGATCGAACAGCTCCGCGGGATCGTCCGGGCCATGTTCCACGGCTGGCGCGTCGAGCCGGACGTCGTGCGTGTCGTCATTCGTGAGATCGCGCGCAGCGCGGAAGTGAGCCAGCGGGTGGGCGAGCTGGTGAAGCCGATCGGCGCGATCCGAAGGATCTTCGAACGCGGCCAGGCCGACGGCGAGTTCCGCCGCGACCTCGACGCGGACAAGGCGGCTGTCATCGTCTACGGCGCCATCGACGAGCTCATCACCGGCTGGGTGCTGGGACGGCTCCCCGGTGACGAGGACGACGTGGCGAACTCCGAGCACCACATCGTCGAGGTGCTCGGGGCGGGACTGTCAGCCTCGGCCGAGCAGCTCCGCAAAGCGCGCCACGCCGACGTTTCCACCTGAGATCACGATGCCGGCGTTTTTGCCACGTGCCTCGACGCGGCCGGTCAGCAGGGCCGCGATGCCGACCGCGCCGCTCGGCTCGACGACGAGCTTCATCCGGTCGAAGAGGAAGGCCATCGCCTCGAGGATCTCGTCGTCGGAGACCGTCACAACCTCGTCGACGAGAAGCCGATTCACCTCGAAGGTCAGCTCTCCGGGCTCCGCGGCCTGCAGTCCGTCCGCGATCGTCCGCGGGATGTCGAGGCGCACGCGCTCGCCCGCGGTCAGCGACCGTCGCGTGTCGTCGCCTGCGTCCGGCTCGACGCCGACGACGCGGATGCCGGGCCGCAGCGCCTTCGCCGCTGTCGCGCAGCCGGCGATCAGCCCGCCGCCGCCCACCGGGACGAGGATCACGTCGAGGTCGGGGACGTCGTCGAGCAGCTCGAGCGCCGTTGTTCCCTGGCCCGCCATCACGAGCGGGTCGTCGTACGGGCGCACGAGCTCGACTCCGCGCTCCTCCGCGAGCCGTCGTCCGATCTCCTCGCGGTCCTCGTTCCAGCGGTCGTAGCTCACGACCTCCGCGCCGTAGCCGCGCGTCGCCTCGAGCTTCGCCGGAGGTGCATCCTCGGGCATGACGATGGTTGCGCTCGTTCCGAGCAGCCGCGCGGCGATCGCAACGGCCTGCGCATGGTTGCCGGACGAGTAGGCGAGGACGCCGCGGTTGCGCACGTCGGGCGCAAGCGACGCGATCTTGTTGTACGCGCCGCGGAACTTGAATGCACCGCCGCGCTGAAAGCACTCCGCCTTTACGTGCGCCGATGCGTCGACGCGATCGTCGAGCGTGCGCGACGTGAACACCGGTGTTCGGTTCGCGACGCCGTCCAGCCGCGCGGCCGCGGCGCGGACGTCGTCGAGGGAGATCACCGGCACGGGCTCGCTCCGCTGTGCATCAGGCCGAATCCCCACAGCCTGCCGTCGAGGATGTAGTAGACCGTGCGCACGCCGTGCTCATCGTGTACCAGTGCGGTGTACGCCGGGCACTGCAGCGGCGTCACCGGCGATGCGAGCTTCGTCACCTGCGCCTCGACGGCGCCGAGCTGAAGACCGGCACGCGTTCGCCATCCCTGCGGCCGCCAGACGGTGTACACGGCCGAAACGCGTCCGCGCTGTAGCTCGACAGCCAGTCCGGCGTGGGTGAACTCCTTGTACGTGAAATACCAGGTCGGCTGCGTGCAACCGTCGCAGGCGCCGTAGAAGGTGCCGAGCTGGGACCGGACCTGCGCCGTGGTCTCGGCCAGCTGTATGCCTCCGAGGGAGCGCCCCGGAACGAGGACGCCGTTGTGGGGCAGCGATCCCGTCGCGACGACCGTTGCAGCGAGCGCGAGCGCGGTCCTCATAAGGTTGGGAGTATGCCCCTCTGGGACGAACTGGCCGGCCTCGAAGTCCGCGTCGACGGGTACGCGCTCCGGCGGCACGAGCTCGCGCGCGACAGTTGGACGCGCGTGACGACGACGGTCGTCCTCGACGGAGACGGCGAAGCCGGCGAGGGCGAGGACGTCACCTACGAGGCGGCGGAGCACGACACGTTTCCCGCAGACCTCATGCTTGCCGGTACCTGGTCGCTCGACAGCCTCTCGCGTCGTCTTGAGGATTTCGATCTACCGGACTACCGCCGTTGGGCGTTCGAGAGCGCCGCGCTCGACCTCGCGTTGCAGCAGACCGGCCGCGCGCTGGCCGACGTCGTCGGACGGCCGTATCGGCCCGTCCGCTTCGTGGTATCCACGCGCAGCGACGTCGCTCCGTGGCTCGAGAACGATCCGGCGCTCGAGTTCAAGCTCGACGCGACGAAGGAGTGGAACGAGGAGCTCATGCGCCGCCTCGCCGCGCTCGATCGCGTACGGGTCGTCGACTTGAAGGCGTACTACCGGGGCACTGTCGTCGATCTCGAGCCCGATCCCGTCTTCTATCGGGCGGTGGCGGATGCGTTTCCGGACGCGGTGATCGAGGACGCCTGGCTCGAGGACGGCTGCCTGGAAGCGCTGAGTGGGGCAGAGGGGCGGCTGAGCTTCGACGCGCCGATCCACTCGCTTGCGGACTTCGACGGCTTGCCGATCGAGGCGCGGTGGTTGAACGTGAAGCCGTCGCGCTTCGGCACGGTGCGCAAGCTCGTCGAGTGCATCGAGGCGTGCGAGGCGCGCGGCGTCACGATGTACGGCGGCGGTCAGTTCGAGCTGGGCCACGGCCGCTTGCAGATTCAGCGGCTCGCGAGCGTGTTCTACGCCGACGGCCCGAACGACGTTGCGCCGTCCGAGTACAACGAGGGCGGCCCGAATCCGCAGCTGCCGCGCAGTCCGCTCGCGGCTCCGGAAGGGATCGGGTTCTGAACCTCTTCACGGACATAGGCCGTCTCGGCGACACGCTCGCCGCGACGATGTGGGGAGCGACGGTCTACGTGTTCGAGCCGGGGGAAGCGACCCGCTATCACTGGCACGTCGGCGAGGAGGAGTGGCTCGTCGTCCTCGAGGGCGCGCCGACGCTGCGGACGCCTGACGGCGAGCGCGTACTGCGGCCGTGGGACACCGCTGTCTTCCCGCGTGGCGAGACGGGCGCGCACCAGTTGCGCAACGGCACGGATCGGCCCGGTACGCGCGGTGTTCTTCTCGACGGTGTCCGATCCCGAAGTCGTCGGGTACCCGGACGAAAACCGGATCGGTGTGATCGCCGGCTGGACGCGCGGAGAGCCGTTGCGAGGCTGGGTCGTCGAACCGTGACCGAGATCTTCAACCTGTTGGACGGGCTGCGCGGCGACGAGCGTGCCGAGTGCGAAGGTTTCCACCACTTCGACATGCCGCTCGGCCCGCCGCTCGGAGCCGAGCTCCTCGGCTGCTCGCTCTACACGATTCCGCCCGGAGCGCGGAACTGGCCGTACCACTTCCACCGGGGCAACGAGGAGTGGGTGCTCGTCGTCGCCGGGGCGCCGACGCTGCGCACACCGGAAGGCGAGCGAGAGCTTGCCGTTGGCGACATCGTCGCGTTCCCGGTGGACGAGGCGGGCGCGCACGATCTCTCCAACCGGAGCGACGAGGACGTCCGCGTCGCGATCTTCTCGACGCTGCAACCGTCGGCGTATTCGGTGTATCCGGACAGCGACAAGGTCGGAGCGAACGCGAAGTACTTCCGCATGCAGGACGCGGTCGACTACTGGGACGGAGAGGGTCGCTCCTAGCGGAAGGCGTTCTCGCCGGTCAGCGCCTGGCCGACGACGAGCGTGTGTACCTCGTGCGTGCCCTCGTACGTGAGCACGGACTCGAGGTTGTTCATGTGCCGTATGACCGGGTACTCGAGCGTGATCCCGTTGCCGCCGAGGACCGTTCGCGCGCTGCGTGCGACTTCGAGCGCGCCGCGGACGTTGCCCATCTTGCCCATGCTCACGTGCTCGGGTCGCAGCGTTCCCTCGTCCTTCTTCCGGCCGAGGTGCAGCGCGACGAGGGTTCCGCGGTTCACCTCGAGCGCCATTTCCGCGAGCTTCTGCTGCGTGAGTTGGTAGCCGGCAATCGGCTTGCCGAAGACGATGCGCTCCTTCGCGTACTCGAGCGCGGACTCGAAACACGCGCGCGCGGATCCCACGGAGCCCCAGACGATCCCGTACCGCGCCTCGCTGAGGCAGGCGAGCGGGCCGCGCAGGGTCGACACCTCGGGGAAGCGGTTGTCTTCCGGAATGCGCACGTCGTGGAACACGAGCTCCGACGTGACGGACGCGCGCAGCGACATCTTGCGGTGCATCTCGGGCGCCTCGAAGCCGGGCATGCCGCGCTCGACGAGGAACCCGTTGATCTGCCCCTCCTCGGTGCGCGCCCACACGACGGCGACGTCGGCGATCGATCCGTTCGTGATCCACATCTTCGATCCGTTCAGGATCCAGTCGGAGCCGTCGCGGCGTGCGTGCGTGCGCATCGCGCCCGGGTCGGAGCCGGCGTCGGGCTCGGTCAGGCCGAAGCAGCCGATCGCGTCGCCCTCGTGCATCTGCGGGAGCCAGCGCTGCTTCTGCTCCTCGGTTCCCCAGCGCCAGATGGCGTACATCGCGAGTGAGCCCTGCACCGAGACGAGGCTGCGGATGCCCGCGTCGCCGGCCTCGAGCTCCATGCAGGTGAGCCCGTAGGCGACGGAGCTCGCGCCCGGAAGGCCGTAACCCTCGAGATGCATGCCAAAGAGGCCCAGCGCCGCGAGCTCCTTCACGAGCTCCCGCGGCAGGACGGCCCGCTCGAACCAGTCGCCGATGTCCGGGAGTACGCGGTCGCGCACGAATGTGCGCACCGTGTCGCGGATCGCCCGCTCTTCGTCGTCCAGCAGCGCGTCGATGGCGAGGAAGTCGCGCGGGTCGAGCGCGGTGGGCTTCGCCGTGGTCGCCACGCCGAGATCCTAGTGCGCCGGAGCCAGGTGAACGAGCGCGAGCTCCAGCCACGGCGCTGCGTACCGCTGCCAGAGGGCTTGGTCGTGGCCGCCCGGATACGCCCGGAACACGTGCGGGACTCCCTCCTCCGACAGCTCCTGGTTCAGCGTCTCGTTCTCGGCGTAGAAGCGCCAGTCGCTCTGCCCGACGTAGAAGGCGATGAACGTTCGTTTGGCGCGAAGCTGCCGCCGGACGGCCGGAAGTACCTGGTGGACGTCGGCCTTCGCGTTGCGGGCCGCCGAGCCGAGGTCCAGCGGCTTCGTACCGGTCGGGTCGGTGGGGTGGAAGTACCCGCTCCACGATTCGACGACGGAGAACTCGTCCAGGTGATTGAGCGCAAGCTGCATCGCCCCGTAACCGCCGGCGGACATGCCGATCAACGCGCGGCCCGTGCGCGACCGGATCGTCCGGAAGCGTGCGTCGACGACGCGCGGCAGCTCCGTGGCGATCGCCGTCGCCCACCGGTCGCCGGGGCCACGGTCGACGTACTCGGGATCGCTCTCGCCGGCGCGCGCCCCCTGTGGGACGACGACGATCGCGGGACGGCCGACCGTGTCGAGGGCACGCTCGACGAACCCGAGCGTCGTGTAGGCGGACGCCGTGGACGGCAGCCCGTGGAGGACATAGAGCACCGGGTAGCGCTGCGAGCCTGCGTCGTAGCCCGCCGGGAGGTAGACCTCGAAGTGGAGGCGCGCGCCAATGGCCGCTGATGCGAAGGCGCTGTCCACTCGCCGCTGGGACGCGGATGCGGCGGACGGGCCGAGGAGGGCCACCGCTGCTGCGCCTGCCAGGGCGAGGAGAGCGGTTTTCATCGTGGATGCACAATCGACGCGCAACGCGCGCTTAACGTCATCACGGTACACCCACATGCGTGTGGGTCGCGCGCGTCAAAACCCCGATTCCGGCTGCGTATGCGGCTGGGGCGGCCGCATTGACGGCATTTCTCGTTGTCGGCCTCCTTGGCGTGCGCGGGTACGTGGACAACTTCCTCCAGTACCGCGGGTTCGCACCCCCGCGTGAGCCGGCGTTCGTCACGACGCCGGGAACCACCGAGCGGATGCTGATCTCGAGCCCGGCGCTCGGCGGTCGGAAGCAGGAGGCATACGTCTACCTGCCTTCCGGGTATGGGCAGCACCGCGCGAAGCGGTATCCGGTCCTCTATCTGCTGCACGGCTTTCCGGGCCGTCCGCTGGCGTTCCTCGAGACCGTGCAGATGGGGATCGTCGACGACGCTCTCACGGCACGACATCGGCAGCCGCTCATCCTCGTGATGCCGTTCGGCTCCACCAGCACGTTCTCCGACGAGGAGTGGGTCGACGGAGTTCGTGCCGGCAACGGGTGGGCGACGTTCGTCGCCCGCGACCTCGTACACGCTGTCGACTCGCGCTATCGCACGATCGCGTCGCGCCGCGGCCGCGCGATCGCCGGCCTGTCCGAGGGCGGCTACGGCGCGATCAACATTGCGCTCCACCATCCGCACGAGTTCTCCGTCGTCGAATCGTGGTCGGGATACCAGCGGCCCGACAAAATCCGCTCGATCTTCGGGCCGAACCTGCGGATGCTCGCCGCGAACGACCCGCGTCTCCTGCTTCCGCGGGTCGCGCCGACGCTGCGGAAGCTCGGCACGTACTTCTGGTTCTACTCGGGCTCGACCGATCCGCTGCACAAGCAGAACGCCGCGTTCTCGCGTGAGCTCGCGAGAGCACGAATCGCTCACCGCTACTTCCAGGTGTTCGGTGGTCACAACTGGGCGCTCTGGCGGGACAACGCGCGCGCTGCGTATCTCGTTGCCGCAGAGAGGCTTGGTCGTGCGTAGCGCTGCGCGCGGCGCTGGTGCGAGCATCCTCGCCGTCGGCGTCCTCCTCGCTGCGACGGGGTGGCTCTACGTGGCGCGTCCGGCCGTCTCGGTGCCGGGACCGGTTGTGCACGACGCGCTCGCGCTCGACGAGCTGTCCCAGCACGGGAGCGTCTCCATCTGGCTCTACCTACTGGTCTGGGGAGCTGCCGCGTTCCTGCTCGGCCTGCTCGCGCGGTGGGCGCGCGCGGAGCGCCTCACGGCCGGGATGCTTCTCGGACCGGCGGTCGCTGCGTGGCTGTACGCCGCCAACGGCGTGTCGATCCTCGTCGTGCGGCAGATCCCGGCACACGAGGCGTTCCACGCTGCGGCGGCGGAACAGGCGGTGGTGATTCCCGCAGTTCTCGCCGGGATGGCAGGCGCGCTTCTCGGCCGGGCCCGGACAATGGACACGCCGAGGGCACGCGTCGTCCTCGCGTGGCTCGTCGCCGGCGTTGGACTGCTTGCCGCGCTGGACGGGATGTTCCCCGAGCATCGCCGTTCGCTCGTCGCCGCGCTCGACGCTGCCCACGTTCACGGGCTCTCGAAGGCACTCGTCGTTCCGCTCGCGCTCGGGCTGATGGTGACGGCGCGCAGCCTCGTGCGTGGAAGCCGACGCGGGTGGCAGCTCGCGGTCGCGCTGCTGACGGTGCTGCTCGTGCTGCACGTGGAACGCGGCTTCGACGACGGCGCGATCGTCACCGGACTTGCCTTCGTCGCGCTGCTCGCTCGACGAGGCGACTTCAGTCTGCGAGGCGATCCGTCTTCCAAGCCGCGCGTCGCGGTACACGCAGCCGTGCTCGCGAGCGCCGTCGGCCTCTACGGGTTGATCACGCTGTGGGTGAACCGCCTCATGGCCGACCAGCCGTACACTGCAGGGTTTGCGCTCCGCGTCACCGGTCGCGCACTCGTGGGTCTGAGCTTCCACGGCGCGCACCACCTCACAGGCCCGGTCGCCGACTGGTTCCCGCTCTCCGTCTTCCTGCTCGGTGTCGGCGGCGCAGTTGTCGTGCTGCTCGAGTGGCTCGGGCCCTGGCGCTACCGCCGCACGTGCGGCGTGCACGAGCTGGACGTCGTCCGGCGCCTGGTCACGATCTTCGGCGTGGACACGCTGGCGCCGTTCGCGCTGCGCTCGGACAAGTCGTACTTCTGCGCGCGCGACGAATCGGCGTTCCTCGCGTACCGCGTCGTCAACGGAGTGGCCGTTGTCGCGGGCGATCCGGTTGGTCACGCCGGCGCGCGCGAGGAGCTCGTGCGGTCATTCCTCGAGTTCGCGCACGATCGCGGCTGGCGGGTGGCCGTGCTCGGAGCGTCGGAGCGGGATCTCGACCTCTATCGCTCGGTCGGTCTGCGCGCGCTCTACCACGGCGACGAGGCGGTTGTGGAGACGGCGGCGTTCTCACTCGAAGGCAGAGCGATCCGCAAGGTGCGCCAGTCCGTGCACCGCTTGGAGAAGGCGGGCTTCGCGGCGCGCGTGCTCCGTCCGAGCGAGATCGGCGGCGCGTTGCGCCAGGAGCTCGAGGAGATCGCGCGGGACTGGCGCGGCAACGCGCCGGAACGCGGCTTCGCCATGGCGTTCGACGCGCTCTTTCGAGCGGACGAGGACGACGCCGTCTTCGTCGTGGGAGTCGACGGGGCGGGGCACGCGCAGGGGTTCCTGCACTTTGCCGTCTGCCGGGCCGGGTCGGCGCTGTCGCTGTCGTCGATGCCGCGGGCCGCGGGTGTCCCGAATGGATTCACCGAATGGCTCATCTGCTCCTCGATCGCTTGGGCGCGAACGCAAGGGTTCGCACGCGTGTCGCTCAATTTCTCGCCGTTCGCGGCTCTGTTGTCCCCCGACGCCGAGCTGAGCGTCGGCCAACGCCTCCAGGCTGCGACACTTCGTCGCATGAAGCCCTGGTTCCAGCTCGACAACCTGCTGCTCTTCAACCGGAAGTTCTTCCCCTCCTGGCAGCGGCGGTTCGTCGTGTACGAGCGGCGGCGCGATCTGCCGCGCGTGGGAATCGCGGCCCTCGCCGTCGAGGCGTACCTCCCCTTTCAGTGATCGCAGCCGGCCTGGCGCTTGCCCTCGGCTCGGCCATCGGGATCGGCGGGGGCTACGCACTCCAGCACTCGTCTGCATCGCAGCTTCCGCCGCTCGAGCTCCGTCGGCCGGTGTACTCGCTGCGCCTGCTCTTCGGTAGTGGCCGGTGGACCTGGGGCCTCCTCGGGGGCATCGCCGGCTGGGTGCTGTACGTCGTCGCGTTGCGGCTCGCACCGCTCTCGCTCGTTCAGGCGGCGTCCGCGGGCGGCATCGGCGTGCTGGCCCTCAGCGGAGGGCGACTGCGTCTGTCCGAGCGAATCGGCGTGGGAGCAGCACTCGGCGGCCTCGTGCTGCTCGCACTCTCCATCGGTTCGCACGCGCCAACCGGGCGTGGCAACGTCATCGCCGTCGCCGTGTGGGTGGCCGTCTCCGGTGCGGCCGCGGGCGTCCTCGCGTTGGGATGGAGATCGTCCGGCGCCGCGCTCGGCACGGCCGCCGGCGTCTTGTACGCGGCCGGTGACGTGGCCACCAAGGCGGCGGTCGTCGGGGGAGCACGGTTGGCCTTCGTTCCCGTCCTCCTCGCCTGTCACGGCGTGGCGTTCGTCTGTCTCCAGCTCGCGTTCCAGCGCGGCAGCCGCCTCGCGTCGGGCGGTCTCACCGTCCTCTGGACGAACTCCCTGCCGATCGCGGCCGGGATGGCCCTCTTCTCCGAGCCGCTCCCCGCCGGAGTGCGCGGGGGCCTCCGGGTCGCCGCCTTCGCGCTCGTGCTCGCCGGTGGCGTCGCCCTCAGCCGGCGCGCCCCGGGAGTAGGAACGCTCGAACCGGGTATCATTGACTGACTAGTCAATCGACGCGGGAGTCGACGATGGTCAGCATCGAGCAGAGCACGGGCGTCTCGTTCGGGCTCACAGATGAACAGAAGGCGCTGCGGGAGCTCGCGCGCGGCTTCGCCGAGAACGAGATTCGGCCTCACGAGCACGAGTGCGACGAGCACATGCGGCATCCGGTCGACGTGATCGCGAAGGCGCACGAGCTCGGCCTCATGAACCTGCACGTGCCCGAGGAGTACGGTGGTCCCGCGCTCTCCGCATTCGACGGCATGCTCGTCGGCGAGGAGCTGTACTGGGGCTGCTCCGGAATCGGCACGTCGCTCACCGCGAACGGCCTCGGCGCCGGCCCCGTGATCCTGTACGGCAGCGAGGAGCAGAAGGCGCAGTGGCTCCCGCCGCTCATCGAGTCGCCGATCCTCTGCTCGTTCGGGCTCTCCGAGCCCGGCGCCGGCTCGGACGTCGCGTCCTTGCAGACGACCGCCGTCCGCGACGGCGACGAGTACGTCCTCAACGGATCGAAGACGTTCATCACGAACGCCGGCTACGCCGCGTGGACGGTCGTCTTCGCGAAGACGGACGCCAAGGGCGGAGCGAAGGGGATGTCGGCGTTCATCGTCCCGATGGACGCACCCGGCGTGATCATCGAGAAGCACCTGGACAAGATGGGCCAGCGCGCCACCGACACGTCGGCATTCGCGCTCCAGGACGTGCGCGTTCCCGCCGAGAACCGCATCGGCGAGGAAGGCGACGGCTTCAAGATCGCGATGGCGACGCTCGACTTCACGCGCCCCGGGACTGCGATCGGCGCAGTCGGCGTCGCGCAGGCCGGCTACGAGCACTCGGTCGCCTACGCCAAGGAGCGCATCACCTTCGAGGTGCCGATCGCGATGCACCAGGCCGTCAGCTTCATGATCGCCGACATGGCGACCGAGATCGAGGCGTCGCGTCTGCTCTGCTGGCAGGCCGCGTGGATGCTCGATCAGGGGTTCGGCCGCAAGGCGACGCTGTACTCGTCCTTCGCAAAACGCTTTGCAGCCGACACGGCGATGAAGGTCGCCACCGACGCCGTGCAGGTGTTCGGCGGCTACGGCTACATCAAGGAGTACCCGGTCGAGAAGCTCATGCGCGACGCGAAGCTCTTTCAGATCTACGAGGGCACCTCGCAGATCCAGCGACTCGTGATCGCAAAGGAAATATTCTTGCCGCGTGCCGATTGAGATCGATCTCTCCGGTCGCGTCGCGTTCGTCACCGGAGGCTCGCGCGGCCTCGGCCGTGCCGACGCGCTAACGCTGGCGCGGGCGGGCGCCGACGTCGTCGTCGCGGACCTGCTCGTCGAGTCGGCGCTGTCCGAGGAGACCGACCGCTATGGGACGCTCGCGACGGTCGCAAGACAGCAGGGCCTCGTGCACACGGAGGAGACCGTGCGCGATATCAAGGCGATGGGGAGGAGAGCGCTCGCCGTCCGCTGCGACGTCACCGACCGCGAGCAGGTCGACGCCGCCGTCGCGCGCACCGTCGAAGAGCTGGGTTCGCTCGACATCCTCGTCAACAACGCGGGCACACTCGACCATGTCGCGCAGTTCCAGGAGCAGTCGATCGATCTCTGGGAGCGCGACCTGCGCGTCAACCTCACCGGCGCGTTCAACTGCGCGCAGGCTGCGTGGCCGCACATGAAGGAGCGCGGCTGGGGCCGGATCGTGAACATGGCCTCGGTCGCCGGCACGCTCGGCGGGTTCGGACAGGCGAGCTACTCGACGACGAAGGCGGGTCTGCTCGGCCTCACGAAGACGCTCGCGATGGAGGGTGGCCGGCACGGGATCACGTGCAACGCGATCGTCCCCGGCGTGATCGGGACGGAGGCGTTCGAGATGGCCAACACGGCGATGAACGAGCGCATCGTCAGGCGGACCGCGTTACGGCGGCCGGGCGAGCCGCAGGAGATCGCGAACGTCATCGCGTTCCTCTGCTCCGACCTGGCGGCCTACGTGACCGGGATCGAGCTGAACGTCAGCGGTGGGGTCGAGCTCTTCGTCTTCTGAGCGCTCTTCCTAGGTACACGCGCGGGTAATCCGGGACCCGACCCCTCCCTCCTACCCGCCACCAGCGATCGTATTTTACGACCAGTCACGTGTCTGTCACGGCTTCGTATCGGTTCGCGCAAACGCCGGATACCATCGCCGGATGCGCCGGAGGGTCGCTGTTCTCCTACTTGTCGTCGTGGCGGCCGGAGTCGTCCTGGGTCTCGTCTTCGCCGGGTCGCCAACGACCATCGCCAGCGGAGTGCGGGTCGACGGCATCGACGTCGGCGGTCTCAGCACAACGCAGGCGCGCGAGCTCCTCGAGGGGAAGGCGTCCGCGCTCTCATCTCGCCCGGTCGTGTTCGCGGCGGGGGACACGCGGTTCCGCATCCCTCCCGCCGAGCTGGGTGTCCAGTCGGACTGGCGCGCCGCCGTCGACGACGCCCAGCGGCAGGGGTCGGGCTTCGCCCCGTTCCGCGGCTTCAAGCGTCTCGGCGTGGACGTCTTCGGCGCCGACGTCACTCCGGCGACGACCGTCCTCACGGGGGCGCTCCAATACGAGTTGGTCCGCATCGCGACCGCCGTCAACCGGCCGCCGCGCGACGCCTCGCTGGCATTGCATGGAACGCGCGTCGTGGTCGTGCCGGCTCGCACAGGCCTGATGCTCGACAAGTCCGCCGCAGCCAGTGCGCTCGTTCGCGAGCTCTCCTCGCTCGACCGCACGTCGATCCCGGTGCCGCTTCCGATGCGTGTGACGCAGCCGCACGTCCGGGCCGCTTCTCTCCGGCGCGCGGCGCTGCAGGCGCGCATCGCCTTGTCCGCACCCGTCACTCTGGTTCTCGGCCCCACTCGGTTTGTGCTGAAGCCGGCTCGGCTCGCGCCGCTCCTCGCTCTTCCGTCGCGCGCGTCGTCCGGCCTCAGCATCGGCGGCCCGGCCGCCGACGCGTGGATGCGAAAGCTCGGCGCCCACGTGCAGAAGGCGCCGAAAGACGCGACCTTCGCCGTCGACGGACCGAAGGTCAGGATCGTTCCCGACCGGCCCGGCGTCCGCCTCGACGCCGTGCGCGCTGCGGACGCCGTCCTCGCGGCGGCCCTGCGGCGCACGCCCGCGCGCCGCGTCGCGCAACTCCCTGTGGAGAGCGCTCCGGCGAAGCTGACCACGGCCGCTGCGCGAGCGATGGGGATCGACGGTCTCGTCTCTACCTACACAACCGAGTACGGCGGGGTGCCGAACCGCATCCACAACGTGCAGCTCGTCGCGCGACTCGTGAACGACAAGCTGATCGCGCCCGGCGTGGAGTTCTCCTTCAACAAGACGACCGGCGAGCGCACTGCGGCGAAGGGATTTCTCGTCGCGCCGGTGATCGTGAACGGCGAGGTCACCACGGGGCTTGGCGGCGGCGTCTGTCAGGTCTCGACGACCGTCTTCAACGCGGCTTTCGAAGCGGGCGTAAAGATCACCGAGCGGACGAATCACGCGCTCTACATCAGCCACTACCCGCAAGGGCGGGATGCGACCGTCAACTACCCGGACGTCGACCTGCGCTTCGTCAACGACACCGGGCACTGGCTGCTGCTGCGCACCTTCGTCGGCCCGTCGTCGCTGACGGTGAGCCTGTACGGCACGCCGACCGGACGAAAGGTCGAGAGCACGACTGCTCCGCTCGTCGCGCACGGGAAGGTCAAGGTCAAGAAGACCATCGATCCGACGTTGAAGCCGGGTGAACAAGTGATCGACGACCCGGGCGAGCCGGCGCTGACGACGAGTGTGACGCGCGACGTCTACGCCGCCAACGGGAAGCTCCTCTACCACGATGTCTGGTACTCGTCGTACCGCGCCGCGCCGGAGCTGCTGCGCGTCGGCCCGAAGAAGAAGAAGGCGAAGCCGTCGGTGCCGGCTACGCCTCCGCTGTCCGGATAGCGTCTGCCAGCCAATCGGGGATGCGTGTGGGGCGGAACGTCTTCGCGTCTACGCACGCGTGTGCGGTCCAGCCATCGGCCATCGGCATGCCGTCCACGCGGACGATTTCGTAGTCGTAGCGGAACCGCGCACCGCGCAGGCCGATGCAGCGCGTGTACACGTCCAGCTCGTCGTCGAAGCGCGCCGGGACGCGGTACCGGCAGTACGACTCGAGCACGAGCGCCTCGATCCCGTGATCTCGTAGCGTCTGGTAGCCGCCGGCGTACGCGCGCAGATATTCGACGCGTGCGACCTCGAACCACACCGGGTATGCGGCGTTGTGCGCAATCCCCTGCGCGTCGGTGTCCGCGAAGCGAACGCGGACCCGCGTCGAGAACGAGAACCCTTCCACGGAGCAACTCTACGATGAGCACATGTCGGTCGAGCGTCTCGCCGAGCTGATGCGCGGGCACCAGCCCTGTGTCGTGCTCACCGGCGCAGGCATCAGCACGGAGTCGGGCATCCCGGACTTCCGGTCGCCGATGGGCGTCTGGCGCAGGTACGACCCGATGGAGTACGCGACCATCGACGCGTTCCTCGCCGACCCGAAGAAGGTCTGGGATTTCTACGGGAAGCGGCTTGCGTCGCTCGCGGACATCGAGCCCAACGACGGCCATCGCGCCCTCGCCGACCTCGAGCGGCAGGGCTGGGTCGACGCGATCGTTACGCAGAACGTCGACGGCCTGCACGCGCGCGCGGGCTCGCGAACGGTCGTCGAGGTGCATGGATCGATTCGAACGTCCAGCTGCCTCGAATGCGGCACGACCGTGCCGTTCGCCGAGGCGCTCGCCCGGCTGCCGGTTCCGGCCTGCCCGACCTGCGGTCGCGTCCTCAAGCCGGACGTCGTCATGTTCGGCGAGCTGCTTCCGCAGGCCGCGATGGACCGCGCCGTCCGTCTCGCCGCCGAGGCCGGGCTCCTGCTCGTCGTCGGCTCGTCGCTCGAGGTGTATCCCGTGGCCGGCTTGCCGCTCGAGACGCTGGCGGCCGGCGGGAGGCTCGCGATCATCAACCGCGGCGAGACCCAGTTCGACGGCAGCGCCGATGTCTGCGTCGACGCCGGCGCGGGCGAGACGCTCGCGGCGCTACGCGATCGACTGGATTGAAGCCGCGAAGATCGCCTCGTGCAGGCGGCGTCCGGTCGGGGCGATCGCCAGTGCAAACACCGGCACGACGCGGCCGCCCGAGAACGCCGTGGCGAAGTAGTCGCCGACCATGCGGCCTTCCGCTTCGGCCAGCCATGGCATCTGCATCGGCTCGGCGTCGAGCTGGAGCGGCTTCGTCCAGCTCGCTCCGCCGTCGGGGGACTGCACGACGCCGATGCCGAGCGCGCATGCTCCCTTCGCGCACGAGCCGGGCGTGAAGTATGCGTAGACGAGCGCGAGATGCCCGGGCCGGGAGAGATCGGCGCCGAGCCCGGGAATCATCGCGTCGAGCGTCGACGACGTGGGAGCGAGGGGCACGCGTGACGGCGTGCTCCACGTCACACCGTCCGTCGAGCTCGAGACGACGATGTCGTTCGCGCTGCACGACACGCGAAAGCGGCAGTCGGCCCACGACGCGAACAAGGTGCCCGCCGAGTCGATCGCAAGGGACGGAAGCGAGATCGCACGCATGGGGTCGTTGTTGGCGGAGTTGAGCGTCGCGAGCGTCGTGCGCGTGAACGTCGCACCGCCGTCGGTCGAACGGAAGCTCTCGATCGTTCCGGTCAATCCCTGCTCGCCCGCGTAGTTCCCCGCGATCGTGACGAGCGTGCCGTCGGGGAGAACGGCAGGCTGCGTGCCGACGAGACTGCCGGTCGCGCGAACGGGCGCCGACCAGGTTACGCCTCCGTCGTCGCTCGACTGGCTGACGGTGATGTTCTTGTCGTCGTCGGTGTAGAGGGCGTAGCACCGTCCGCGAAACGGGCTCGACGTGCCGTTGTCGCACGCGATCCAGTCCTTATCGAGCGCCGACCCGGTCGCCGCGGTGACGGGCGCCGACCAGTGCAGGCCGTCGCTCGAGTGCGCGACCATGACGCGCGTTCCGCCCTGCTCGATCGTCAGCGTCGAGATGAGCCAGACGCCGTGGGCGACGTCGTACGCCACGCTCGGGTCCGACGCTGCGCTCTCCGGACCGGCTGGGGTCGACTCGACGGTGACGCCAGGTAGCAGGCCGCGCGTCCAGGTTCGGCCCGAGTCGTTCGAAACCGCGAACCCGATGTTCGACGCGCCGCCGGTCGCGAACCTCCCCACCTGGAACGCCGCAACGACCGTCGTCCCCCAGGCGAAGTCTGCGGGCTCGACCGCCGTCTCGTGCTGCCCGGCCGGGTTCGTCGACGTGTCGACCGAAAGGCGCCGGGAGACGACCTGGCAGTTTGCGGCCACCTTGTCGCCGAGATCGGCGGCGACGACGTTGAAGCCGCCTCCGCAATCGACCCGGTCGATGCCGCCCCAAGCCGCCTGCACGAAGTCGTTGCCCGGGCCGCCGACCAGGTGGTCGGCCGCGGCCGTGCCGAGGATGGTTCCGCCATGCTTCGGTGCGTGGATCGTGGCCGCCGCTGCCGGCGCGGCGAACACGAGCACGAGCCCGATCAGCAGCCGGCGCATCGAGTTGGAGCGTAACCGCCCGGGCTCTCGTAGACTGTGCGCCGTGGCCGACGAGAAGCGCACCGACCTGCTCGGCAAGCTCGCGGAGCTGAGCGAAGACGCGATCCACCGACTGCAGGATGCGCCGGGCGGCGACCGCGTGGTCGGCACGATGAATGCAATGAAGGACCGGCTCGACGACCTTCAGCGCCGCGTGCGCGGGATCGACGAGCTCGAGGCGCGCCTCACCGCGCTCGAGCGGAAGGTCGACAAGCTGTCGAAGGACACGAAGACCAGGTCGTAGGGAGGAGCGCGGCAGCGACCAAGAGCCCGCCGATAATGTCGGACGGGACGTGTTGCGCGCCGAGCTCGAGCATGAGCGTCGACGACGCCGCCCAGAGCAGCGCCCATCTCGATGCTCCTGGCCACGCGTGGACGATTGCCGCCGCGACGAACACTCCACGAATCGTGTGCCCGCTCGGGAACGAGTTGTCGAACGCGGCCAGGTGGAGGCCGTGGGCGAACAGCGCGGGCCGCGTGAGCGTCTCCTTCGTCAGCTCCTCGATGCCGTTCGCGGCTACATAGGTCGTCGCAAGGGCGATCGCCGCGCGGCCGCGGACTGCGAAGCACGCGAGGGCGACGATCGCCGTGGAGATGAGGAACGACGCCGGCAGCGTGACGAGATTCGTCGTGACGGCGACAGCTCCGTGCCAGGAGGTACCCCAGAGCGGGACGAGCGCCTCGACCAGCGTCGGCTTCCCGCCGGTGAAGTGCGCTTCCGGCATTGCGTGATCGATCGCCCACTGGTCAACCCGCGTTAGGTTCCCGTGCGCGACGAGCGCGGCGAGGACGGCGAACGCGCCTGCGGCGACCGCCGCGGCCGCGGCTCTAGGCCGGGACACGCACCCGCAGCGCGCCCGGCACGATCTCGAAGCGCGTGGGCGTCGTTCCGACCTGCTCTCCGTCGAGCTCGATCGGCAGCGTCTCGGCCGCACCCACCTCGACGACGCGCGCGCGGAGGACGTCGACCTTGGGGTGGGAGAGATGCTTCCCCTTGTAAAGCTTCGGAGCGGTGGTCGCGAAGTCGAGCTTGTCGATGTCGCCGATCAGGAGCACGTCGAAGAGCCCGTCGTCTGGGCGCGCTTCAGGCGCGAGCCACATGCCGCCGCCGTGGTACTGCCCGTTCGCGACGATCACGTCATGCATGCGCGCGGAGCGCCGCTCGCCGTCGAGGGTGACGTCGACGACGGTGTTGTGCCAGGTGAGGAAGACGCGGACGAGCGCGTAGAAGAACGTCGCCTTGCCGCCCAGTGCCTTGGACATGCCGTTCGCGCGCTGCGCGACCGCTGCGCTCATGCCTACGCTGCCGACGTTGGCGAGGTAGCGCTCCGCCTCGTCTCCTGCCCAGGTCAGGTAGGTCACGCGACCGACGTCGATCGTGCGGGTGCGTCCCTGGACGGCGGTCCGAACGGCGTCCTCGAAGCGGTGGGGAATGCCGTACGTGCGGACGAAGTCCATGCCGGTGCCGAGCGGGATCGTCGCCAGCTCGGGCCCGCCTCCGCCGTGCATGAGCCCGTTGACGGTCTCGTTCAGCGTGCCGTCGCCGCCGACGGCGACGACGAGCTCGGTGCCCTCTCGGGCCGCACGCTCGGCGAGCTCGATCAGGTGGCCGGGGCGCTCCGACAGGAGGGTCTCGCCCCGCAGGCCCAGCGCCGCGGCGCGGTTCGCCAGCTCGGGCCAACGCCTGCCGGTGGCGCCGTTGCCCGACGCCGGGTTGACGAGAAAGACGGTGCTAGTCAGCGGTGACCGTCGCGAGCCCGACGCGCGTCATCCGGTCGACGGCGGCCCGCAGGTCGTCGTCGCTGATGCGCGTGAACTCGCCCTCGACGACGATATCGCTCACGGTGAGCAGGCAGCCGGCCTGCACGCGGCGCAGCGCACCGAGCGTGAAGAGGATGGCCGCCTCCATCTCCACGCCGAGGATGCCGCGGTCGGACCAGCGCTGGTACTGGCCGGCGTCCGGGTTGTAGAACACGTCGCTCGAGACCACTGGGCCGACGTGGATCGGTTGGCCGAGCTCCTTCGCCGCGTGAACCGCTGCGTGCACGAGCTCGAAGCTCGCCGTAGGGCAATGAGGTTCGTGGACGTACGTGTGCGTCGTCCCGTCCTGCGGCACCGCGGTGAGCGCGACGATCATGTCGCCGAGCGCGTGATCCGGTTGCAGGCCGCCGCACGTGCCCACCCGCAGGATCTTCTTGCAGCCGAGCATCACGAGCTCCTCGATCACGATCGCGGCCGAGGGACAGCCCATGCCGGTCGCCTGGACGGAGACCGGTTTGCCCTCCCACGTTCCGCGGAAGCCGAGCATTCCTCGTTCCGCATTCACCTGCACGACGTCGTCGAGGTACGTCTCGGCGATGTACTTGGCACGAAGCGGGTCGCCGGGGACGAGAACCGCCTCGGCGTAGTCGCCGGGCTCGGCGCGAAGGTGAATTGGCATGGCGTCAACCCTAACCCGTCACCAGGAGTGGAATGATCGTGGTCGTGATTGCCGTCGATCCGACGCTCGACGAGATCCTCGCCTTCTGCGCGGAAGAGCCGATCGAACGCGTCTTCCTCGAGGACATTGCGCGTCGCGGGCTCGGACGCTTCTCGGCGCTCGCCGCGGACGGCCGCCTGACGGCGCTCTGTCACGTCGGCGCGAACGTCGTGCCGACGGGTACAGGCTGCAGCGCGTTCGCGCCCACAGTCGTGCGCGGCCAGCCGCGCATGATCATCGGGGAGGAGGGCGCGGTGGACGCGCTGTGGTCGGAGGCGGAGCCGGGCATGCCCCGTCCGCGCGATGACCGCCCCGGCCAACCGGTGTACGTCCTCGACGGAGCGCCGTCGCCGGGAGACTCGGGGCTGCGCAAGGCGACGCTCGCCGACCTCGACCTGCTCGTTCCGGCATGCGTGGCCGCGCATCGCGAGGAGATCGGGATCGACCCCATGCGCCGCGATCCGGACGGCTTCCGCTGGCGGACGCGCATGCAGATCGAGGACGGGCGCTCGTGGCTCTGGCTCGAGAACGGCGTCATCCTCTTCAAGGCCGAGGCGTCGGCGTGGACGCCGGCCGCAGTGCAGCTGCAGCAGGTGTGGGTCGACCCGCAGGCGCGGAACCACGGGTACGCGCAGCGCGGGATGCGCGATCTGTGCGGGCTCCTGCTCGAGCGCGTCCCGTCCGTCTGCCTGTTCGTCCGGCCCGAGAACGACGTCGCGATCCACGTGTACGAGCAGGTCGGGATGCTCCGGACGATCTCGTACCGTTCGCTCATCTTCTGATGATCGAGCGAATCGAAGCGTTCATCCGCGCGCACGACCTGATCGAGCCTGGCGGCGAGGTCTGCTGCCTTGTCTCCAGCGGCGCGGACTCGACCTGCCTCTGGCACGCGCTCGGCGCACTCGGCTACCGCGTCAGTGCGGTGCACGTGAACCACAAGCTGCGCGGCGCGGAGTCGGAGAAGGACGCGCGCTTCTGCGCGGATGTTCTCGGGGCAGAGGTGGTCGACCTCGACGGCCGGGGACTCACGGAGGCGGAGCTGCGCGAGCAGCGCTACTCGGTCGCTCGACATCGCTTGCGTGCAACAGGCCACACCGCGTCGGATCAGGTGGAGACGATCCTGTACCGGCTCGTGTCGCGCGGGTCGGCAACGGGGATCGCGCCGTCGCGGCCGGACGGCGTCGTGCACCCGCTTCTCGACGTGTGGCGCAAGCAGACGAAGGCCTACTGCGAGGCCGAGGGACTCCCGTTTCGCGTCGACTCGTCGAATGCCGATACGAAGCGAGGACTCATCCGCGACGAGATCCTTCCGCTCCTCCGCCGGCTGCACCCACAAGCGGACGCGAACATCTTGCGCGCACTCGATATGCGCGAGACGCTGCCGCCCCCGCTCGCTGAGCTCCTGACCTCGCCCGCCGGCTCGCGGCGAGTCGACCTCGGCAGGGGCCTCATGGCCGTGCGCGAGTACGACCGGCTCTGGCTCGAGCAGGGCCCCATCGAGCTGAAGGGCGAGGTGCAGTGGGGCACGTGGCGTATCCGCTCTCGCACGGAAGGGCTTAAAGTACGTGGCTGGCGTGCCGGCGACCGGCTCGCAGGCCGCAGCAAGAAGATTCAGGACGTATTCGTGGACGCCAAGATTCCCCGCTCAGAACGCGAGGCCTGGCCACTGGTCGTGCGCGGGGACGAGGTCGTTGCCGTTCCCGGCATCGTCGATCACCCGGATGTGGACTATGACCGCGACTGAGCTGGAACGCGCCGTCGTTGAAGTCCTGATCGAGCCGGAGGCGCTGCAGCATCGGGTCGCCGAACTGGGCGAGGAGATTTCCGGCGATTACGCCGGCCGCGATCTGCTGCTCGTCGGCGTCCTCAAGGGCGCGGTCTTCTTCATGGCCGACCTCATGCGCCACTTGACCATCCCGTGCGAGATCGACTTCATGGCGATCTCGAGCTACGGCGATTCGACCGACTCCTCGGGCGTCGTGCGGATCCTGAAGGACCTCGACATCAACATCGAAGGCCGCCACGTGCTCGTGGTCGAGGACATCATCGACTCGGGCCTCACGCTCTCGTATCTCATCCGGAATCTCGAGGCCCGCGAGCCGGCGACCCTCGAGATCTGCGCGCTCATGACGAAGCCGGAGCGGCGGGAGATCGACGTGCCGGTGCGCTACGTCGGCTTCGAGATCCCGAACCGCTTCGTCATCGGCTACGGGCTCGATTTCGCCGAGCGGTACCGCAACCTCCCGTATGTCGGCGTCCTCGATCCCGCACAGCTCCCGGCAGGGCCGTAACCCTCCAGCGCGAAACGCCGATAACCACCTAGACGCTGGTACCCTGACCGGGAGGCCTCTCCCTTGAATCGCTTCTTCCGCAGCGCTCTTTTCCCGCTGATCATCATCGCAGCGCTCGTGTGGCTGGCCTTGCAGACGCTGGGCAGCCATGGGACGAAGACGACGCAGGTGCCGACCTCTCAGGTCTACTCGATCATCCGGGACCATCCGGGTGAGATCGCCGCGCCGATCACGATCGACCCAACCAAGCAGTCGCTGACCCTGGTCACGAAGGCGGGCCAGAAATACAGCGTCCACTACGCCACGCCCCAGGCGGAGGCGCAGGTCGAGCAGACGATGATCGCCCACGCGGTCCCCTTCAACTCGAAGGGCGTCGGCGGATCGCCGTGGTGGTCGATCCTCACGAGCCTGCTGCCGTTCGTACTCCTGTTCGGCTTCTGGATCTTCCTCATGAACCAGGTGCAGGGCGGCGGCTCGAAGGTGATGAGCTTCGGCAAGTCACGCGCGAAGCGGATGACGCCGGACTCGCCGAAGATCGGCTTCAAGGACGTCGCAGGCGTCGACGAGGCCGTCGAGGAGTTGCAGGAGATCAAGGAGTTCCTCGAGAACCCGAAGAAGTTCCAGGCTCTCGGCGCGCGCATCCCGAAGGGTGTGCTGCTGTACGGGCCCCCCGGAACCGGCAAGACGCTGCTCGCGCGCGCGGTCGCCGGCGAGGCAGGTGTGCCGTTCTTCTCCATCTCCGGTTCGGACTTCGTCGAGATGTTCGTCGGCGTCGGCGCCTCGCGTGTCCGCGATCTCTTCGAGCAGGCGAAGCAGGCGTCGCCGTGCATCGTGTTCATGGACGAGATCGACGCCGTCGGCCGCCATCGCGGCGCCGGCCTCGGCGGCGGCCACGACGAACGCGAGCAGACGCTGAACCAGCTGCTCGTCGAGATGGACGGCTTCGAGATGAAGGACAACATCATCCTCATCGCTGCTACGAACCGCCCCGACATCCTCGACCCGGCGCTGCTGCGCCCGGGCCGCTTCGACCGCCAGATCGTCGTCGACCGGCCCGACCGCATCGGCCGTCGCAAGATTCTCGAAGTGCACACGAAGGGCAAGCCGCTCGCGCCGGAGATCGATCTCGACACGCTTGCGTCCGGAACGCCGGGCTTCACGGGCGCCGACCTTGCGAACCTCGTGAACGAGGCAGCACTGCTCGCAGCGCGCCGCGGCAAGAAGATCATCGAGCAGGACGAGCTCGAGGAAGGCATCATGCGCGTCATAGCCGGCCCCGAGAAGAAAGCCCGCCTCCTTTCCGAGCACGAGCGCAAGATCACCGCGTACCACGAGATGGGCCACGCGCTCGTCGGGCACTACCTTGAGCACACCGATCCGATCCACAAGATCACGATCGTGTCGCGCGGGCAGGCGCTCGGCCTCACGATCTCGCTGCCGACCGAGGATCGCTATCTGACGACGCGCACCGCGCTCATGCACCAGATGGGCATGACGCTCGGCGGCCGCGCCGCAGAGGAGATCGTCTTCCACGAAGTGACGACCGGCGCCGCGAACGACCTCGAGAAGGTCACGTCGACGGCGAAGTCGATGATCATGCGCTTCGGCATGAGTGAGAAGCTCGGCCCGCGCGTGCTCGGCCGGAGCCACGACATGCCGTTCCTCGGCCGCGACTACGGCGCCGAGGCCGACTACTCCGAAGAGATCGCGCGCGAGATCGACGACGAGATCCGCCGCGTGATCGAGGAGGGCCACGAGCTCGCGCTCGGGGTGCTGCGGGCGCACATGGAAGAGCTGCACCGCGTCTCGCAGATCCTCATCGAACGTGAGACGATCGATCGGGATCAGTTCGAGCGGCTGCTCGCCGGCGAGGACGAGAGCTCGGTGTTCCCGGATGAGCCGGCGCCGGCCGAGGCTCCGCAGCCGCAGGAGGAACCGAAGCGCGAGCGCAAGCCGCGGCCGCGGCCGTTCCCGATCCCGGGAGCGACCATGCAGCCGCCGCCGGATCCCGCGAAGTCCTAGCCTCGTGATTGAGATCTCGTGTGAGGCGTGCGGCTGGCTCGCCCTCACGAACCAGCCGGCTCATCACGTGTGGGCCGAGCACGCGGCCGGATGTCCCGCGATCGGCGGCGCGGTGCGGCACATTCCCGATCTGCCGCCGCTGCCGCAGCGCTTGCCGGAGATTCATGCGTGCAAGCACCGGCTCGTTCGCCGTCAGATCGCCGTCACGGCGGCCGGTGTCAAGCGCTACGCAGTCGTGTGCGAGCTGTGCGGCCGCCGCGTCGACGCGGCTTAGTACAGCGCGTCGATCGGCGCTGTCTCGACGATCCCCTTGAGGCTCTGCGCCAGCTTCGCGTCGAGCGTCACGAGCGCATCCGCCTGGAGTTGCGTGAGCGCGACGTACTCGGCGTCGTAGGTCGACGACCAGCCGAGCTGTTCTGCGATGTCCCATGCCCGGCGGCGGAGCACGGCGTCGCCGAGGAGCCTGATCGGCATCTGCCCGATGCGCCTGAGGCGCTCGCGCGCGACCTCAGCTGGGATCTCGCCCTGCTGGACGGCCTCGTGGAGCAGCGACAAGGTCTGAGAGCGAAGGAGTGTCGGCGCGAGCAGCTTGTGCTTGGCGGAGACCTCGGCGTTTGTGCTCGCGAGATGGAGGATGGCGCTCGCATCGACGACGAACCTCGTCATCCACGGAGCGTAGATCCTCGCTTGCGCCAGTGTGCGGGAATGATGCCCCGAGCGGGGCGCGCCCGGCGTCGGCTACCGATGAGCGACTAACCCGGTGCTCAGGTAGTGGCGGCTTCGCCCAGCGATGCGAACATCGGCTTCAAGCTCTCGCTTGACCGATGACTTCTGATGGGTGGGGCGGTCATACGAGCATGTCGACAGAGGGAGAAACGATGAGCAAGTTGAAGCTGAACATCACGATGTCGGTCGACGGCTTCGTCGCCGGTCCGGATCAGTCGCTCGAGCATCCGCTCGGGGTCGGCGGCGAGCGGCTCCACGGTTGGTTGTACCCGCTCAAGGCGTTCCGCGGGGGCCACGGCGAGGAAGGTGGCGAGGTCAACGCGAGCACGCCGTTCGCCGAGGACATCCTCGGCGGCGCCGGCGCGACGATCATGGGCCGGAACATGTTCGGCGGCGGCCCAGGGTCGTGGGACGAGTCCTGGAAGGGCTGGTGGGGAGACGATCCACCCTTCCACCATCCCGTCTTCGTGCTGACGAACCATGCGCGC
Organism: uncultured Actinomycetes bacterium; assembly: GCA_963744355.1. GTDB lineage: Bacteria > Actinomycetota > Thermoleophilia > Gaiellales > Gaiellaceae > Palsa-739. Next base: position 186,432 of record CAVUTE010000001.1, on the reverse strand, counting down.
GCGCCGCTGGAGATGCAGGGTGGAACGACGTTCCACTTCGTCACGGACGGGATCGAGTCGGCGCTTGAACAGGCGCAGGCAGCAGCCGGAGGGAAGGTGGTGTCTCTCGGGGGCGGGGCTTCGGTCGCGCAGCAGTACCTCGCGGCGGGTCTGCTCGACGAGATCGTCGTTTCGGTCGTCCCGATCTTGCTCGGCGGCGGCGCTCGGCTGTTCGAAAACGTAGGAGAGGCGAAGCTCGAGCAGGTCGAGTCGGTCGAGGCTCCCGGAGTGACTCACATCAGATACGGCCGGGCATAGCGCCTGGCGCCAGAGAAAAGGCCCTCGGATGCGCCAGTGTTCGCGAATGTCACATGAGGGCGTACGGAATCATCCCGGCCACGGGACGTACAGTCGCTTACCTCAAGGCGTTGAGGTGGCTGCCGGCTCGGGGACGACCGCCGGTGCGCGCGAGAGGCGAAGTGCGAGCGCGGCGCCAAGTGCGTACCCGACGACGACGGCAACGATGGCAATGCCGGTTCCGGGCTTCTCGGTCATCGCCCACATGACGCCGAGAACCATGCCGGGATTCGCGAACGAGATGAGCCACAGCGCTGGATCGCGGGTCAGCCGCTTCGCGGTGACGCCGAGCGCAGAGACGGACAAGTTCGCTGACCAAAGCCGCGCGAGCACCGTCGACGCCACAGGCGTAGAACTGGTCGAGCGTGGGGCGTACTCAGTCGTGATGCGCTTCTAGCAAGTCTCCGACGCCTCCGTTCGTGCAACCATCAGCACGTGATCCCGATCGAACAACGCTTCCCGCGGCCGTCCGTCATGGGGGTCGTGAACGTGACGCCGGACTCGTTCTCGGACGGCGGCGTGCACCTCGACCCCGACGTCGCGGCGGCGGCCGCGCGCCGGATGATCGAGGAGGGCGCTGCGATCGTCGACATCGGCGGCGAGTCGACGCGGCCCGGATCCGACGGCATCTCGGCCGAAGAAGAGCTACGCCGCATCGTTCCCGTGCTCGAGCGCCTCGACCGCGACGTCCCGATCTCCATCGACACCGCGAAGGCCGAGGTCGCTCGCCGGGCGATCGAGCTCGGCGCAGAGCTTGTCAACGACGTCACCGCGCTCCGTGCCGACCCCGAGCTCGCGGGCGTTGTCGCCGACGCCGGCGTCTATCTCTGCCTCATGCACATGCAGGGCGAGCCGCGCACGATGCAGGTCGACCCGCGCTACGACGACGCCGCCTCCGAGGTGGCCGCGTTCCTCGAGCAGCGGATGGCCTACGCAGTCGCGCAGGGCATCGCGGAGGAAGCGATCTGCCTCGACCCGGGGATCGGCTTCGGCAAGACGGTCGAGCACAACCTCGAGCTGATTCGCCGGCTCGACGTACTGCTCGCGCTCGGCCGCCCGATCGTGATCGGCATCTCCCGCAAGAGCACGCTCGTCCGTCTCGGCGCAAGCGACCTCGTGAGCGCGAGCGTCGGAGCAGCCGTTGCCGCGTACGACCGCGGCGCCACGATCATTCGCGCGCACGACGTCGCTGCGCACGTCGACGCGCTCAACGCCGCCAAGGCATTCGCGTGATCACGGTCGAACTGCGCGCTCTCCGCGTCTTCGGCCACCACGGCGTGCACGAGGAGGAGCGCGAACGAGGCCAGGACTTCCTGTTCGACGTCGAGCTCGAGGTGGGGGAGCGCGGCTCATCCGACCACATCGAGGACGCCGTGGACTACAGCGCGGTGGCGCGGACGGTGCGCGAGATCTCGGACGCGCACGCGTTCTCGCTGCTCGAGGCGCTGGCGATCGCAGTTGCGGACGAACTGCGCGCACGCTTCGCCGTCGACCGCGCGACCGTGCGCGTAACGAAGCCTTCAGTGAAACCGGCCGGCCTCGAGGGCACGGCATCGGTCACCGCGTCGAGGCCTTGACCGCCAACACATAGGTGAGGCTCGCCGTTCGCCCCGTCAGTACGACCTCCGCGTAGGCGTACGCGCCGACCGCTCCGCCCGTGATCGACGTGCCCTTGAAGTCGCGCTTCCGCAGCACGAGCGGCTCGTCCACGGTGTACGTCCGCGGCCCCCAAATGTGAGCAACGGCGGAGCCGCTGGAGTGGAGGGACACGCGCACGGTCTTGTGGGCGGGCACCCAGATGCGGTAGAGGTCGAGCGGGTCCTCCGCCTGCTGCAGCGTCCCCGAGATCCTGATGGACGGCCGTGCGGCGGTCGTGATCGGTGGTTGCCCGTTCGAGAAGAAGAGACCGGGCTTCACCTGGGGGATGTCGTCGTTCGGCTCACTCGGATCGTTGACCGGCGCCGGTAGTGCGAGCGCACCGGCGATGTCGATGACGCCGTACCCCGTCTTCGGGTCGAAGCGTTGCGATCCGACCGGCTGCGCACTCTCGCGGAGGAGCGCCGCCACCTGGCTCGCGCTGAGGTTGGGACGAACCGTCCAGATCCACGCAGCCGCTGCGCTGACGAGCGGCGCGGCGAAGCTCGTTCCCGCGAGGCCGGTCGAGACGCCGCTCGAGTCGTGAGAGAGCGGGACGTCCGCGCTCATGTCCGTCCCGGGCGCAGCGAGGTCGACCCAGTTGCCCGAGCTCGAGAACGGCGCCGGAGCGTTCTGCTCGTCGGTGGCACCGACGGCGAGGACGTGAGCGTACGAGGCCGGGTACGTCTGCGGATCTCCGTCCAGGCCGCTGTTGCCGGCGGCCGCCACGATGAGGCAGCCCGCACGAACGGCGTGGAGGATCGCGCTCTGCACGTCCGGATTCGGCTCGGTCCCGCCGAAGCTGAGGTTGATCACCGCGGGGCAGTGCTTCGCCGCCGTGACGATGCCCTGCGCAGCGGAGCCGGCATCGATCCCGTCCACACCGCGCCCTGCGTCCCAGAGCTCGAGCACCGCCTGCGGGTACACACCCGTGAAGCCGCCCGAGTCGGGCGCCGCGGCGAGCGAGGCGACCGCGGTCGCGTGGTAATCGTCCGGGCCGGCGAGGTCCTGGGCGTCGAGATACGTCGTGTTCGCCCGTCCGGTGAACGCGGGCTGCGTCGTGTCGACGGCGCCGTCGATGACGACGATGGGGACGCCGGGCCCTGGAGCCGTCACCTGGTCGGCGCCGATCGAGTGCAGCCACCACTCGGGCGGCGTGTCGCCCGCTGCGGCTGCGGCCATCGCCAGGGCGCATAGCGCCGCGACGACGACGACGATCGACAGCCGGCGGTGCACGCAGCCTGAGCGTAGCGCTACCTTCCCGCGCGTGCCGCGCGCCTACATCGGCCTCGGATCGAATCTCGGCGACCGGGAGGCCACCATCCGTGCCGCGGTCGAGGCTCTCGGCGCCGAACCAGGCATCGCCGTGACCTCCGTCTCGGCGCTGATCGACACGGAGCCGGTCGGAGTCGTCGACCAGCCGCGCTTCCTCAACGGCGTCGCCGCGCTCGACAGCGAGCTCGCGGCGCGCGACCTGCTCGCGGTCCTGCTGGGCGTGGAGCAGCAGTTCGGACGTCGGCGCGATGCATCCGTGCCACGGGGGCCGAGGACGCTCGACCTCGACCTGCTGCTCTACGGTGGCGCAGAGATCGACGAGCCCGGCCTGCGCGTTCCGCACCCGCGCTTGCACGAGCGCGCGTTCGTCCTCGGCCCGCTCGCAGAGCTCGATCCCGCCCTGGAAGTCCCTGGAAAGGGGCCGGTCCAGACTCTCCTTGCACGGCTACACTGACCCCGGGATGTCGCATCTGGACGATCTCGACGAGTACGAGGCGGATCTCGAGCTTCAGCTGAAACGGGAGTACCAGGCCGTCTTCAGCCTCTTCCGCTATTGCGTACTCACGCAGGACGCGACGTACCTGTGCAACAAGCTCGAGCGCACATACGCGCCGCAGCAGACGTACCCGTTCTTCCACCTGAAGCTCGAGGACGTTTGGGTCTGGGACAAGAACCGGCCGACGCGGATCATTCCGCGCACCGAGATCTTCACGTCCGGGGACGTGACGATCGAGGAGCTGCGCGGCGAGGGCGACGAGCCGACGCTGACTCCCGAGGCGCTCGCTGAGCGCATCGGCGAGACGCAGCCGCACGAAGAAGACTTCTAACTCCGCGTTAGAGTCAGCGCGCGATGCTGCTCGCGGTCGACGTCGGAAACACGCAGACCGTCTTCGGGCTCTACGACGGAGACGTCCTCGGGGAACGCTGGCGCATCGCCACCGAGGCGCACCGCACGGGGGACGAGCTCGGCGCGCTCCTCGGCGACTTCCTCCAGCTGAGCGATCTCGACGGCATCTGCCTGTCGTGCACCGTGCCGCGGCTCATCCGTGAGTACGAGCACGTCGCCGAGCGCTGGGCGCATACGTCGCTGCTCGTGATCGGGCCAGGGGTCAAGACGGGAATTCAGATCCACTACGACGACCCGCGCGAGGTCGGGCCGGACCGCATCATGAACGCGGTCGCCGCGAAGGAGCGCTACGGGGCGCCGGCGATCGTCGTCGACTTCGGCACGTCGACGAACTTCGACGTCGTCTCCGCCGCGGGCGATTACGTCGGCGGCGTGCTCGCGCCCGGCATCGAGATCTCGATGGACGCGCTGTTCGCGCGCGCCGCGCGCCTCGTGAAGGTGGACTACGTGGAGCCGCCCTCGGTGATCGGCAAGACGACGGAGAGCGCGCTGCGCTCGGGGCTCGTGTACGGCTTCGCCGGCCAGGTGGACGGCATCGTGGACGCCATTCGCGGCGAGCTCCGCGCCGACGCCTCGGTGATCGCGACGGGCGGTCTGGCCGAGCTGATCGCGCCGCACTCGCGCACGATCTCGAAGGTCGATCCGTTCCTCACGCTCGAGGGGCTTCGGATCGTGTGGGAACGGAACCGCTAGCCGTGCGGACGATCACGAGCGACGCCGGTCTTCGCGCCATCATCGGCTCGTCAACCGAGCTCGTCGTCTCGAAGATTTCCGATCACCTCAACGAGCTCACGCGCCAGTTCATCGAACGGTCGCCGTTCGTCTGCGTGGCCACGAAGATGCCGGGCGGGGGAATCGACGTTTCGCCGCGCGGCGATCCGGCCGGCTTCGTGCGGATCCTCGGCGATCGCGAGCTGTTGATCCCCGAGCGGCCGGGCAACCGGATCGCTGACACGCTGACGAATCTTCTCGCCGACTCGTCGATCGGGCTGCTCTTCCTGATCCCCGGCGTGGGGGACTCGTTCCGCGTCAACGGGCACGGTGTCATCACCGACGATCGAGAGTTGCTCGCCCCGAGTGCGGTCGAGGGATCCGTTCCGAAGCTCGGGATCCTCGTGTCGATCGAAGAGGCGTACACCCAGTGCTCGAAGGCACTCATCCGCTCGGACCTCTGGAACCCCGAGCGCCACATCGATCGGTCGGCTCTGCCGAGCTCGGGCGAGATACTCCGCTCGCTCAACGATCCGGCCTTCGACGCGGACGAGTACGACCGGGCGCGTGCGGAGCGCTACGCGCGCCGCGAAGATCTCGTACTAACCGCCGCCGTAAATCGAGATCGGCATGCCCTCCAGGAGGAAGTCATCCTCGGGATCCGGCAGCTCGGTCTCGAGCCGCTCGACGATCTCGGCCGCGCCGGGCGCAGCCGCGAGCAGGCGCGTCACGACCTCGTCGGTCGACGAGAGCTGCACGAGCTCGTTCTTGAACGGCTTCGGGAAGCGTCCGTGCCCGAGGTACCAGCCGTAGAACTTCTTCAGGAAGCCGGACGCGCGCCGCTCACCCAGCTCGCGCACCGTCTCGCGGATGAACACGATGAGCTCCGCGGCCACTTCTTCGCGCGCCGGCTCGGCGTCATCGCCCAGCACGATCTCGCGGATCGCCCACGGATTGCCCTGTGCACCGCGCCCGACCATCACCGCGGCCGCGGCTGTGGAGGCGAGCACTGCCTGCGCTTTCGCGTGCGAGACGATGTCGCCGGACGCGATCACCGGCACGTCGACGAGCTCGACGAGCTCGGCGGTCAGGGTGTGATCCGCGTAGCCGGTGTACATCTGCTTCGCCGAGCGCGGATGCAGGGTCAGAGCCGCCGCGCCGGCATCCACGAGCCGCGGGCCGAGCTCGAGGCACGCGCGCGAGCCGTCCTCGACGCCTCGCCGCATCTTCACGGTCACCGGCACCGAGACCGCGGACGAGACCGCCTCCGTGATCCGGCAGGCGAGCTCCGCGTCCTCGAGGAGGCAGGCGCCTGCGCCCGTCTTCGTCACCTTGCGGACCGGGCAGCCGAAGTTCATGTCCACGATGTCTGCGCCCGCCGCCTCCACCATCCGGGCCGCCTCGGCCATCGCCGGGGGCTCGGAGCCGAAGATCTGGATCGCGAGGGGATGTTCGTCGGCGCCGACGCGAAGATAGTCGAGCGTGCGCTCGTTCCGGTGCTCGATCCCGGCGCACGAGACCATCTCCGAGCAGACGAGCCCGGCGCCGTAGCGCCGCCCCTGCCGGCGGAAGGCCTGGACACTCACGCCGGCCATTGGGGCGAGGACGACCCGGGTCTCCATCTCGACCGGGCCGATCCGCCAGGATTCGCGCAGTTCCACGGCCACGCGGGGATGGTAGCCCGACCTCCGTTGACGACCCTGTCGACCGGAGGTACCATCCGCCCCCGCCGGAGGCCAGTCACCGGCCATTTTGCAGCTGCCGCGGGGTCTTTTTCAGGAGGAACAGTTGAAGGAAGTCATTCTCACGCCCGAGGGCTTCGAGAAGCTCAAGGACGAGATCGAGCACCTGTCCGTCGACAGGCGCCGCGACATTGCGGACCGGATCCGCACCGCTCGCGAGTTCGGCGACATCGCCGAGAACGCCGAGTACGACGCGGCCAAGAACGAGCAGGCCCACCTCGAAGCGCGGATTGCGATGCTCGAGGAGCGCCTGAAGAACGCGCGCGTCGTCACGAAGAAGGAGATCAAGTCGGGCGAGGTCTCGATCGGGACCAAGGTCCGCCTCCGCGACGTGAAGGCGAACAAGACGGTCGAGTACCACATCGTCGGTTCCGCCGAGGCCGATCCGTCCGCGAACAAGCTCTCGAACGAGTCGCCGGTCGGCAAGGCGATCATGGGTCGGAAGAAGGGCGAGACGGTCGAGGTCGCCGCGCCGCGCGGGAAAATGAAGTTCAAGATCATGGACATCAAGGCCGCGTAGAACGGTCGCGGCTCTAGACTCGCGCGGATGACCGCGCCCAAGCATTTCCGCGATCGCGACGAGATCGCCGCCGTTCGCCTGGAAGCGGACCCGCTCGAGAACGGTGCCGCTGCCGAGACGAAGCGGCGGCTCGCCGGTCGCGTGCTCGCGCGTCGCGATATGGGGAAGCTCGTCTTCCTCGACCTCGTCGACCGTTCCGGGCGCATCCAGCTCCTCTGCCACGTCGAGCGCACGGGCGACATCGACGTCCACCTGGGCGACATCGTCGGCGTCACCGGCTCGCCTTCGAAGTCCAAGCGCGGCGAGCCGTCCCTCGACGTCGACTCGCTCGAGATCCTCGCCCGCATCCGCACGCCCTTGCCCGACACGTTCCACGGCGTCACGGACGTCGAGGCCCGGTATCGCCGCCGCTACCTCGACCTGCTGATGAACGAGGAGTCGCGGCGCGACGCCATCCTTCGCGCGCGCATGGTCACCGCGATCCGCACGTACCTCGACGGCGAGGGATTCATCGAGGTCGAGACGCCGATCCTTCAGCCTCGCTACGGCGGCGGGTTCGCCGAGCCGTTCGTCACGCATTCGAATCTGCTCGACCAGGATCTGTACTTGCGCATTGCCGACGAGCTCTATCTCAAGCGGCTCATCGTCGGCGGCCTCGAGAAGGTCTACGAGCTGTCCAAGGACTTCCGCAACGAGAGCTACTCGTACAAGCACTCGCCCGAATTCACGCAGGTGGAGTGGTACGAGGCGTACGCGGACTACACCGACACGATGGAGCGCTGCGAGACGCTCGTCGAGCAGGCGGCGCGCGCGACCGTCGGCGGGACGACGACGACCTTCCGAGGGCACGACCTCGAGCTCGCCAAGCCGTGGGCGCGGGTCAAGTTCGTGGACGCGCTCGAGGCGCACGGCGTCTGGACGCGCGACGAGGCCGAGCTGCGGGCGAAGCTCACCGCGGCAGGCGTCGACGTCGCGCGCGACAAGACCTGGTCACAGCTCGTCGACCACGCATACGCGCACTTCGTCGAGCCGGAGCTGATCCAGCCGACGATCGTCTACGACTGGCCGATCGAGCTGTCGCCGTTCGCCCGGACGACCGACGACGACGACACCATCGTCGAGCGCTTCGAGGTCGTCGTCGCAGGCATGGAGTTCGCGAACGCGTTCAGCGAGCTGAACGACAGCGACGAACAGGCGCAGCGCTTCGCGGCGCAAGCCGACGAGCGGGAGGCGGGCGACGCCGAGGCCGAGCCCGGCGACCCCGACTACGTCGAGGCGATGTCGTATGGCATGGCGCCGAACAGCGGTATCGGCATCGGTATCGACCGCCTCGCAATGGTGCTGGTCGGCCGCGACGCGATCCGCGACGTCATCCTCTTCCCGCTGCTGCGCGAGAAAGACTGATCAGGCTTCGTCGGCGATGAGAGCCGGCGCGGAGCGCGCGTACTGCACGACGTCGGCCAGGATCTCGTCGAGGCTGCGGGTCGGCTCCCAGCCGATCGCGCCCGTCACCTTCTCGATCGCGGGCTGGCGGTGGAGCATGTCCTCGATCCCCTGCCCGTAGACCTCGTTGTACGGCACGGGGACGGTCGTCGACGAGGACCCGGTCAGCGCGAGGACGCGCTGCGCGAGCTCGGTGATGGTCACTCGCTCCGTCGAGCCGACGTTGAAGATCTCGCCGGAGATGTCGCGCGCGTCCATCAGCCCGGCAAGAGCGCGGATCGTGTCCTGCACGTGGCAGAAGCAGCGCGTCTGGGTGCCGTCGCCGTGGATCTCGAGCGGACGGCCCGACAGCGCCGACGTGACGAAGCGCGGGATCACCATGCCGTACTGGCCGCTCTGGCGCGGGCCGACCGTGTTGAAGAGGCGGACGATGACGCAGTCGAGCCCGCGCTCCTGGTGGTAGGCGAGCGCGAGGAACTCGTCCAGCGCCTTCGACTCCGCGTACGCCCAGCGGCGCGCGGTCGTCGGGCCGTACATGCGCTTGCTCTCCTCGTCGAGCGCCTCCGGCTCGCGGCGGTCGCCGTACACCTCCGACGTGGATGCGACGAGCACACGCTTCCCGAAGCGGTTGCAATGGTCGAGCACGATCTCGGTGCCCTGGATGTTCGTGACGAGCGTGTGCACCGGCTCCTCGACGATGAGGCGCACGCCGACGGCGGCAGCGAGGTGATAGACGACGTCGCAGCGATGTACGAGCTCGTTCACCACGGACGACTTCAGGACGGAGTCGACGACGAGGTGGAAATCGCGCCGCTCGCGCAGGTGGGCGACGTTACGCTCCGACCCGGTGGAGAGATCGTCGAGGACGAATACCTCGGTTCCCTGGTCGAGCAGCAGCTCGGACAGGTGCGATCCGATGAAACCGGCCCCACCCGTGATAAGAGCGCTGCCCAAGGCACGGCGATGGTAGCCACCCCGGCGGCGATAATGGGGGCATGACGGCCCAGACCCTTGTCTTCGCGACGCCGCAATGGGTGAACGAGCGCCATCACGCGATCCCGATCGCGGCTGTGGTGATCCTCCTCCTGTTGCTCCTGCTGCTGTTGCTTCTGCTCCGGAGAGACAAGACGGCGAACGGCGGCGGAGAGCCGAAGGAGCCGAAGGTGCGCAAGAAGAAGGAGAAGAAAGCCCGCGGTGGTGCCGCCGTGGACGTCGAGCAGCAGCTCAGCCCGACCTTCGAACGGCTGAGGGCGGAGGAACGACGCCTCGACGAGCGGCAGGCGTCGCTCGCTGCGGGCGAAAGCGAGTTCGAGCGCACCGCCGAAGAGCGGATTGCGCGCCTTACCGCATGGGAGCAGACGTTGGCCGCACGCGAGGCGGCCATCGCCGACCGCGAGGCCGCACGGCAGGAGACCTACAGCGCACGCGAGCTCGAGATCGCGAAGCAGGCGGCCGACCTCGCCTCGCGCGAGGCGGCGCTCGCACGCGTGCCTCTTGCGCCGCCATCGCCCCCGTCTGCGGATCCACGGGCGACCGTCGAGCTGGAGGAACGCGAGCGCGCGGTCTCCGCCCGGCTTGCCGGCATCGCACAGCGCGAGCTCGAGGTCGCGCGCCGTGCGGCGGAGCTCGCCATCCGCGAGCGCCAGACACCTCCGCCTCCGTCCGAGCCGCCGGCATCGGTCACGTTGCCGACGTTTCCCCCCGCCTCCCTCCAGCCGGCACCGGAGCCCGAGCCTGAGCCCGCGCCTCCGCCCGAGCCCGTGCCGCTGCCTCCGCCCGAGCCGGCGCCTCCGCCCGAGCCGGCGCCTCCGCCTGAGCCGGCGCCTCCGCCTGAGCCGGCGCCTCCGCCTGAGCCGGCGCCTCCGCCCGAGCCGTATTCGGAGCCGCAGCCGCCCGCCCCGGTCGCGGCCGACTCGCCCGGCCGTTGGAACGTCCTCGCCCTCGACCGGCTCGTCGAGCAGCGCGGCAGCGAGTTCCCCGACCGCGTGGAGGAATGGACGTCCTACCTCTACTCGCTGCGCGCCTACGCGGCGCCGGACGGGAGCCTTCCGCCGAGCTTCGACGCGCTCATTCAGGAGACGTTCGGAGACCTCGTTTAAGGGGACATCCGACGCGTATGGAAAGGGTTTGGGCGGCTCGGTCGAGTCATGGGGGTCGGCTACGATGGCTGCTCTAGGGAAAGGGGTTGCACAGAGTGTTCGAACGCTTCACTGAACGGGCTCGTCAGGTCGTCGTCCTCGCCCAAGACGAGGCGCGCGCGCTCAAGCACAACTACATCGGAACCGAGCACATTCTGCTCGGCCTCCTCCGCGAAGAGGAAGGCCTTGCCGCGCGCGTGCTCGAGTCGCTCGATATCACCGTCGAGGAAGTCCGGGCGCAGGTTGCGCGCATCGTCGGCCAGGGAGACGAGGTCACAACCGGACAGATTCCGTTCACGCCGCGCGCGAAGAAGGTGCTGGAGCTTGCGCTGCGCGAAGCGCTGTCCCTCGGCCACAACTACATCGGCACCGAGCACATCCTGCTCGGCCTCGTGCGCGAGAACGAAGGCGTCGCCGCGCGCATCCTGCTCGACTTCGACGCCGACGCCGAGAAGATCCGCAACGAGATCATCCGCATGCTCTCAGGCCCCGGACGCCGCCAGGGCCCGGGCGCGGCCGGCCCGGCAGGCGAGAAGTCGAAGAGCTCGAAGCTCCTCGACCAGTTCGGCCGCAACCTGACGAAGCAGTCGGCCGAGGGCAAGCTCGACCCGGTGGTCGGGCGTCAGACGGAGATCGAGCGGCTCATGCAGATCCTGTCGCGCCGTACGAAGAACAACCCCGTGCTGATCGGCGAGCCCGGTGTCGGCAAGACCGCCGTCGTCGAGGGCCTTGCCGCGCGCATCGCCACGAACCAGGTGCCGGAGCTGCTGAAGAACAAGCAGATCTACACGCTCGACCTCGCTGCGCTCGTCGCCGGCTCGAAGTACCGCGGCGAGTTCGAGGAGCGCCTGAAGAAGGTCATGAAGGAGATCATGCAGCGGGGCGACATCATTCTCTTCATCGACGAGCTGCACAATCTCGTCGGCGCCGGTGCTGCCGAAGGCGCGATCGACGCGGCCTCGATCCTCAAGCCTGCGCTCGCACGCGGTGAGCTGCAGACGATCGGCGCGACGACGCTCGACGAATACCGCAAGTACCTCGAGCGCGACGCTGCCCTCGAGCGCCGCTTCCAGCAGGTGCGCGTCGAGGAGCCGACGGTGGACGACACCGTCCAGATCCTGCGAGGCCTGCGCGACCGCTACGAGGCGCACCACCGCGTCAAGATCACCGACGAGGCATTGCATGCGTCGGCGGAGCTCGCCGACCGCTACATCCAGGACCGGCATCTCCCCGACAAGGCGATCGACCTCATCGACGAGGCTGCATCGCGCATCCGCATTCGCTCCATGAGCGCGCCGCCGCGCTACCGCGAGCTGGAAGAGGAGATCGACCGCGTCCGCAAGGAGAAGGAAGCCTCGATCGAGGCCCAGGAATTCGAGAAGGCTGCCTCCCTGCGCGACAAGGAGCGCAAGCTGACGCAGAAGAAGCGTGAGCTCGAGGAGCAGTGGCGGAGCGCCGAGAACCTCGAGGAGCAGCCAGAGGTCGGCGAGGAGGAGATCGCCGACATCGTCTCCATGTGGACGGGCATCCCGGTGTTCAAGCTCACCGAGGCCGAGTCGCAGCGGCTCATCCGCATGGAGGAGGAGCTGCACAAGCGCGTCGTCGGCCAGGAGGAGGCGATCGTCGCCGTCTCCAAGTCGATCCGCCGCGCCCGCGCCGGCATCAAGGACCCGAAGCGGCCGACCGGCTCGTTCATCTTCCTCGGCCCGTCAGGCGTCGGAAAGACCGAGCTCGCACGTACCCTCGCCGAGTTCCTCTTCGGCGACGAGGACGCGCTCATCCAGGTCGACATGTCGGAGTACATGGAGAAGCACTCCGTGTCGCGGCTCGTGGGCTCGCCTCCGGGCTACATCGGATACGACGAAGGCGGCCAGCTCACCGAGGCCGTGCGCCGCAAGCCCTACTCGGTCGTCCTCATGGACGAGATCGAGAAGGCGCACCCAGACGTGTTCAACATCCTGCTCCAGATCCTGGAGGAGGGAAAGCTGACCGACGCCCAGGGGCGCCGCGTCGACTTCCGGAACACGATCGTGATCATGACGTCGAACATCGGCGCCGCTTCGATCTCGAAGAACCAGTCGTTCGGCTTCTCGGTCGGCGACGAGAGCGGCCTCTCGTACGACGAGATGAAGTCGCGCGTGATGGGCGAGCTGAAGAAGGTCTTCCGTCCCGAGCTGCTCAACCGCATCGACGAGATCATCGTCTTCCACAAACTGGACAAGGAAGAGATCAAGACGATCGTCGACCTGCTGTTGAAGCGGCTGCGCGAGCAGATGGCGACGCACGAGGTCACGGTGGAGCTGACCGACGAGGCGAAGGACCTGCTCGTCGACAAGGGCTACGACGCGGCGATGGGCGCCCGGCCGCTGCGCCGCGCGATCCAGCGCTACATCGAGGACCCGCTCGCCGATTACGTGCTGGGCCGGTCGCTCGAGCCCGGCTCGACCATCCTCGTCAGCCGCAAGGCAGGCGTCGAGGATGGGGACGTTGACGAGGTGGACATCACCGTCATCCCCGGCGAGATGACCCCGGAGAAGGTCACCGTCCCACCGGACGAGCCCGCAGCAGTCGAGGACACCGAGGATTAAGCAGGTGCCTGGTACCGCGCCGCGGTACCAGGCACCGGTCTCTTTTCGCCGTACCGCCTACGCCGCTGAAGGCGTCCGCGCTGCCGGTGAAGCAGCCTGCTGAACCACCCATAGGGGGAAGAATCAAGCGCCCCTGCCGGTGGAGGATCACGTCAACAGGAACGGGGCCCCGATGCGGCGGGGGCTCGGCTCTCCTCGGGCGATACGAAAAAGCGGCTCCCTGCGGCGGGAGCCGCTTTTTCTTTGCCGGAAAGCCGTGACGAACCCGTCCGCCTGCCTCCGTAGGGTGAAAGGCGTGGCGAAACCCGCGGTTCAGTACGCGTGCACGGAGTGCGGCTACGCCTCCGGGCGCTGGTTCGGGAAGTGTCCTGGATGTGCGACGTTCGGGACGCTCGTCGAGGAGGTCGTAGGGCAGGTCACAGGGGCCAAAGCGCCCCCGAAGCCGCTCCTCCGCCTGGTCGACGTCTCCGCCGAGGAGGCCGAGCGGATCTCCACCGGCGTGCCGGAGCTCGACCGGGTCCTCGGCGGCGGCCTCGTGCCGGCGTCGCTCGTCCTCGTCGGCGGCGAGCCCGGGGTCGGCAAGTCGACCCTGCTCCTCACGGCCCTCCAGGCCATGAGTGCGACGCACCGGACGCTCCTGATCACGGGCGAGGAGTCGATCGCGCAGGTGAAGCTCAGGGCCGAAAGGCTGGGGGGCGCCGGGAACGTCGAGGTTCTGGCCGAGACCGACCTCGACGTCGTCTGCGAGACGCTCCAGGCGGAACGCCCCGACGTCTGCGTGATCGACTCGATCCAGACCCTGTACTCGTCGGAGCTCGCGTCGGCGCCGGGCTCAGTGGCGCAGGTGCGCGAGGCGGCGGCACGCCTGCTGCGCGTTGCGAAGGAAGCCGGCGTCGCCACCATCCTCGTCGGCCACGTGACGAAGGACGGGACGGTCGCAGGCCCGCGCGTGCTCGAGCACCTGGTCGACTGCGTCCTCCAGTTCGAGGGCGACCGGTACCACGCGCATCGCATCCTGCGCGCGGCGAAGAACCGCTTCGGGTCGACGAACGAGCTTGGGGTCTTCGAGATGACCGGCGCCGGCCTCGTCGGCGTCCCCGACGCGTCGGCGCTCTTCGGTCACACCGTCGAGGGTGAGCCCGGCGCCGCAGTCGCGTGTGCACTCGAGGGGACGAGGCCGATCCTGCTCGAGATCCAGGCGCTCGTCTCGCAGAGCGAGTTGGCGATGCCCCGCCGCGTGGCCACGGGCATCGACCCGAAGCGGCTCGCGATGATCGTCGCCGTGCTCGCGCGCCACGCCGGTATCGGGCTCGGGCAGGCCGACGTCTTCGTCAACGTCGCCGGCGGCGTCCGGGTCGACGAGCCCGGCGCAGACCTCGCCGTCGCGCTCGCGATCGCCTCGGCCGCCAAGCGCACGCCGGTGCGCGCCGCCATGGCGACGTTCGGCGAGATCGGCCTCACCGGCCGTCTCCGGCCCGCGGCCCAGGCCGAACGCCGGCTGGACGAGTGCGCGAAGCTGGGCCTGCGGCTCGTCGTCGTCCCGGCAGGCACGCCTGCCCATGGCACACTCCAGGTGGCGCAGGCCGAGACGCTGCGTCAGGCGATCCGGGCGGGACTCGATGACGACAGAGCCGACGAAGGAGACGAGCGAACGTAGGGCCGAGCGACTGGGTGAGCTCGGGTTCACACGCACGCCTTCGGAGGACGATCCACGCCGCGACCCGGCGCTGCTGGCCGCGATCGAGAAGATCGCGCCCGGGACGCCGTTCCGGCAGGCGGTCGACGACGTCATTCGCTCGCACGAGGGCGCGCTCATCGTCATCGGCGACCCCAGCGAGCTCGCATTCCTCTACTCGGGCGGGATCCGCCTCGACGCGCCGTTCCGGCCTCAGCTGCTGTACGAGCTGGCGAAGATGGACGGCGCGATCATCGTCGACACCGCGTTGAAGCGCCTTGCCTGGGCGAACGTGCAGCTCATGCCCGACCCGACCATCCCGTCCGACGAAACGGGAACGCGCCACCGCACCGCCGAGCGCGTCGCGAAGCAGACGGGCGCGCTCGTCATCTCGGTGTCGCAGCAGCGCGAGACGGTGACGATCTTCGTCGGCCCCGCGCGGTACCAGCTCAACCCGGTCGCGGACGTCCTCGCGAAGACGAACCAGGCGCTCGGGACGCTCGAGACGTACAAGGCGCGCCTGGAGCAGGTGCTGACCCGGCTGACCTCGCTCGAGTTCCAGAACGCGGTCGTGCTCGACGACGTTCTCGTCGTCCTCCAGCGCGCGGAGATGACCGCCCGCATCGCCGATCGCATCAGCCGAGACTGTGTCGAGCTCGGGGCGGAGGGCCGCCTGATCCGGCTGCAGCTGGACGAGCTCGTCGTGGACGTTCCCGCGGAGCGGGACGCGATCGTGCACGACTACCACTCGGGCGGCTCCGCGTCGGAGGCGACCGCGGCCCTCGAGCGGCTGCGCCGCTTCTCGTATCGCGACCTGCTCGAGTTCGACCGCCTTGTCGATGTGCTCGGCTACGATCGGACGGCCAGTCCGCTCGACTTGAGCGTCTCATCGCGCGGCTACCGGGTGCTCTCGCACATCCCACGGCTGCCCGACGCGATCGTCCACCGGATCGTCGACGACTTCGGCTCCCTCGACACCGTCGTCAAGGCCTCCCAGCGCGATCTCGAGGGCGTGGAGGGGGTCGGCGCGGTGCGGGCACGAGAGATCAGGGCCGGGCTCCGGCGGCTCCAGGAGCACAACCTCGTGGACCGCTACCTCCAGCTATAGGTACGCCGGAGCCAGGCCCCCCGGCGTCGGTGATTTGGCGGCGTGGGGTGAACGACTGGGGCCCGGCACCGGACTGCTAAAAAGCCCCGGAAACCCCGGAAATGTGCCTTTTCCAGCCATTTCTGCTAACCTTGGGTTCATCGGGCCGGCGCCCACAATGCGCCGGCTCTTTTGGCGAAACGCGCATCGAGAAGGGGAGGTCGGCGTTGTACAAGGTCGGCGACAAGGTGGTGTATCCGCACCACGGTGCCGGGACGGTCGTCAAGAAGGAGTCCCGCGAGGTGCTCGGTCAGAAGCGCGAGTACCTGACGATCAAGATCCTGCATAACGACATGACCGTGCAGGTCCCGTGCGAAAACGCCGACCAGGTCGGTCTCAGGCGCGTCATCGGCGAGAAAGAGGTCGGGGTCGTCCTCAAGGCCCTCACCGGCGGCTCGACCGAGATGCCGAAAAACTGGAATCGTCGCTTCAAGCACAACCGCGACAAGATGAAGACCGGCGACATCCTCGAGCTCGCCGAGGTCGTCCGCAACCTCTCGCTGCGCGACAACGAGAAGGGCCTGTCCACCGGCGAGAAGCAGATGTTCGTGAAGGCGAAGAAGATCCTCGCCTCCGAGCTGATGTACGCCAAGGGCATGGACGAAGAGGAGTGCGCCGAGTGGCTCGAAGGCGTGCTCACCGGAGTCGGCGGCAACGGCAAGAAGAAGGCGACGGCGAAGAAGAAGCCCGTCGCCGCCGCCGTCTAGCCGGCGTCACGCGCATGTCCGTCTGGGCGATCCTCGTGGCTGCGGGCCGCGGGGAACGACTCGGCTCGGACCAGCCCAAGGCGTTCGTGAAGCTGGGCGAGCTGCCGCTGCTGGCGGAGCCTCTGCGCCGCCTCGACGACAGCGAGTGGGTGGACGCGATCGTCGTCGTGGCGCCGCCGGGGTGGGAGGAGCCGGCGATCCTGCTGGCCGAGGAGCTCGGCTGTGCCAAGGTGCGCGCGTGCGTCGCCGGCGGGGAGACGCGGGCCGACTCGGTGCGCGCCGGCCTCGCCGAGGTTCCGGACGACGCTGCGGCAGTGCTCGTGCACGACGCGGCGCGGCCGCTGCTCACGGACGAGGTGATAGGGCGCGTGCTCGCGCCCCTTGCCGACGGCTGGGAGGGCGTCGTCCCCGGCCTCCCGGTGTCCGACACCGTGAAGCGGGTCGGCGCCGACGGCGGCGTCGAAGAGACGGTGGCGCGCGACGGGCTCTGGACGGTGCAGACGCCGCAGGCCTTTCCGGTCGACGCGCTGCGCCGCGCGGTCTCCGGCGGTGCGGACGCGACCGACTGCGCCGGCCTGGTCGAGGCAGCCGGAGGCCGCGTGAAGGTTGTCCCCGGCGATCTGCTGCTTCTCAAGGTGACCACCGCCGAGGACCTCGCGCGAGTGGCTTCGCTGCTGTGATCGTCGACTACCACATGCACCTGCGCAACGAGCGCGGCGGGATCGACCATACGGCCGATGCCGTGGAGCCCTTCGTCGAGCGCGCGCGCGAGCGCGGGGTGGACGAGATCGGCTTCACCGAGCACGTCTACTACTTCGAGCAGACGCGCTCGTTTTGGCCTTGGCCGTACTACCTCGAGCGCTGCCACTTCGATCTCGACACGTACGTCGACGCCGTGCTCGAGGCGAAACGCCGTGGTCTGCCGGTGAAGCTCGGCCTCGAGGTCGACTGGGCCGGCAAACGCGCGGATGAGCTCGCGGGTGTCCTGGCCCCGTATCCGTGGGACTTCCTCCTCGGCTCGGTGCACATGGTCGACGACTACGCCATCGACAACGGGCCTGGTCTCTGGGCCGAGTTGCCGGAGGACGACGTGTGGCAGCGGTACGTCGAGACGCTCTCCGCCGCAGCCCGCAGCGGACACTTCGATGTGCTTTCGCACCCGGATCTCGCCAAGATCTACGGCGTGCAGGGAAGCGACGAGCAGTATCGGCAACTGGCGGACGCTGTCGACGAGTCCGGCGTCGCCCTCGAGATCTCGACCGCAGGGCTTCGCAAGCCGGTCGCCGAGCTCTATCCCGATGCGCGTCTCCTCCGACTGTCGTCGGCGCCGGTGACGCTCGCGTCCGACGCGCACGAGCCCGTGCTCGTCGGCGAAGACTTCGAGGGTGCGGTCGCGTTCGCGCGTGCGAACGGCCGCGACACGGTGAGCGTCTTCGACGGGCGTGTGCGGAGACAGGAGCCGCTCGGGTGAGCGAGTACCGCGTCGGTACCGGCTTCGACGCGCACGCCCTCGTGGAGAGCGTGCCGCTCGTCCTCGGCGGGGTTGCGATCGACCATCCGCGTGGGCTCGCCGGACACTCGGACGGCGACGTGCTTGCACATGCGCTGACGGATGCGATCCTCGGAGCGGCCGGGCTCGAGGACATCGGCGCGCTCTTCCCGTCCGGCGATCCGGCGCACGCTGGCGCGGACTCGGTCGAGCTCCTGCGCGTGGCCTGGCGGCTGGTACAGGACGCAGGCTGGGAGCTCGTCAACGCCGACGTCGTGCTCGTCGGCGAGGAGCCCCGGCTTGCGCCTCACCGCAACGCGATGCGCGCACGTCTCGCAGGCGCGCTCGGCGTCGAGCCGGAACGGGTGGCCGTACGGGCGACGACGACCGACGGTCTCGGCTTCACCGGCCGCGGCGAAGGGCTCGCCGCGCAGGCCGTCGCGCTGCTGCGCCGGTGAAGCTCAGGATCGTCACCCACGTCGAGCATCCCGAGCTCCGCGGGAAGCTTCCCGATCTGTGGCCCGAGTTCATGCACCACGACGCGCTTGTCTCGTCCTTCTGGCCGCAGCTATACGAGGTCTATCCCGACTTCCAGCTGTGGGTGCTCGACGGCCGGCGCCTCATCGGGTACGCGTGCACACTGCCGGTGGTGTGGGACGGCATCCCGCAACCGAACGGCGTCGACTGGGCCGTGGCCGACGGTCCCGACGGGTTGCCGACGACGCTGTGCGCGATCGTCGCCGGGCTCGTCCCGTCGTACCGCGGTCACGGCATCAGCGCTGTCGTGCTCGGCCGCATGACGAAGCTCGCGGCCGCCCACGGTCTCGACAGCATGATCGCGCCCGTCCGGCCGACGTGGAAGGAGCGCTACCCGCTCACGCCGATCGAGCGCTACGTCGACTGGCGGCGCGAGGACGGTCTGCTCTACGACCCGTGGCTCCGCACGCACGAGCGGCTCGGCGCCGAGCTGCTTGCGCCCGCCCCGCGCTCGATGACGGTCGCGGGCACGCGCGACGAGTGGGAGGAGTGGACGGCGCTCCAGTTCCCCGAGGACGGCGAGTACGTCGTCCCCGGCGCGCTCGCACCGGTCCGCTTCGAGGCCGGCACCGGGACGTACGTCGAGCCGAACGTCTGGATGCGGCACCCGATCGAGGAGCCGCAGCCGTTCTAGTCAACGGCCGCGGCGCTGGGCGTCGCGGCGCTGCTTGTCGAGGCGCCGGCGCATCTGACGGTTCGTCGCTTCCTCGGCCATCCCGCCGCCCTGCTGGTCCTGCATCTCGATCAGCGCCCGCCGCTCCTCGCGCGAGAGCCTCGACATCGCCTTCTGGGCCTGCTGCGGGTCGTGCATCTGCTTGGCGTGCGGCTGCAGCTTGCGCATCGCGCTCGCGAGCTCGGGGTTCGAGCGTTCGAGCGCGGCGGTGGAGGCCTTCTCCAGCCAGCGCTTGAAGAGCGGCACCTTGGCGATCAGCGTGATCACCGGCCGGAGGTAGCGGCCGTTCTGGATGCGGCCGAGCAGGGCCAGGGCGCCCATGAGGACGAGGAGCCCGAGCAGGATCCAGAGCGGGATCAGAAGCGTGAAGATCGATGCGATCACGGCGCGGATGGTAGCGAGACAAGGCCATCTCGCACGTCCACGAGGCCGTCACGGGCGAGCGCCGTGACGGCCTCGTCGTCCGACGGCTGCTCACCGGCCACGACCGCGCGAAGCGCCCGCGCCCGCCGTTGCCGGAACGAGCCCTCGAGCGGGCCTTGCTTGCGCAGCGGCTCGTAGCGGCGGCCGCGCGACGGGCATCCCTCTGCGAGCGGGCAGATGCCGCAGCGCGGGATGCGCGCGAGACAGACAGTCGCGCCGAGATCCATCAGCGCCTGCGCCGCCGCCGGTGAGAAGGTCACGCCGGTGCGATCCGTCACACGGCGGACATTCACGTCCTCGGGCAGGACGTCGCGATCGAACGCGAAGCACGCAACCGCGTCCGCGGTGTACCGCCCGACGCCAGGCAGCTCTGTGAGGTCGTCGGGCCACCCGTGCGCCGTGATGTGCTGTGCCGCGCGGTGAAGATTGAGCGCGCGGCGGTTGTAGCCGAGGCCTTGCCACTCCGTGATGACATCTCCGGGTGATGCGGCTGCGAGTGCGTCCGCGGTCGGCCAGTGTTCGAGCCAGCGTTCCCAGCGCGGCACGACGCGTTCGACCTGCGTCTGCTGTGCCATCACCTCCGACACGAGGATCGCGTACGGATCGCGCGTCTTTCTCCACGGCAGGTCACGGGAGTTGCGCCGATACCAGTCGAGGAGCTTCGCCTCCACGGCCGGAGACTACGCTGTACCTCGGTGATCGACCTCCGCTCCGACACGCTGACGAAGCCCACCGCCGGGATGCGCGCCGCGATGGCGGACGCCGAGGTCGGCGACGAGCAGTACCTCGAGGATCCGACCACGAACGAGCTGCAGCGGCGGATGGCCGAGCTACTCGGCCACGAGGCTGCGCTCTTCCTGCCGACCGCGACGATGGCAAACCAGGCGGCGCTACGCGCGCAGACGAAGCCCGGGTCGGTGCTGCTTGCGGAGGAGCGGACGCACATCCTCGTGTACGAGTGGGGCGGGCCGGCGATCCACTCCGGACTGATCATGCGCGGCCTGGAGGCGCCGGCAGGCCGCGTCACGCCGGAGCACGTCGCCGCCGTCCTCGACCCGGATCTCGGCCCCGGCGGGATCGTCGTGCTCGAGAACACGCACCGCAGTTCGGGTGGCCGCGTCTGGCCGCTGGACGAGTTCGAGGCAACCGCCAACGCCGCCCGTGCGCGGGGCGCGGCAGTGCATCTGGACGGCGCGCGGCTCTTCAACGCGTCCGTCGCAGCAGGCCGAGCGCCGTCTGACTGGGCGTGCGTCGCCGATTCCGTGACGATCTGTTTCTCGAAGGGCCTCGGGTGCCCGACCGGCGCGATCCTCGCCGGCTCGTCATCGCTCGTCGATCGGGCGTGGGAGAGCAAGTACCTGCTCGGCGGTGCACTGCGCCAGTCGGGCATCCTCGCCGCGGCTGCGCTGTACGCGCTCGACCATCACGTCGACCGTCTCGCCGACGACCACGCGCGCGCCCGGCGCCTTGCCGAGGGGATCGGGATCGATCCCGCCGAGGTGGAGACGAACTTCGTGGCCATACCGGATCCATACGGTGACGGCGTCGCGCGCGCCGCCGACGCCGGTGTCGCGCTCGGCGAGCTTCGCCCCGGATGGCTCCGTGCCGTAACGCATCTCGACGTGTCGGACGACGACATCGACGCGGCGATCGATGCAATCGGCACGCGCGTTGTCAACACCATTTGAGGCACCCTCCCTGAGGGATCGACTCGTGCGTCGCGTGCGCCGATGACCTGTGCATCGCGACTTCGCATTGCGGGCGGGGTCGATGGCAATGGCAAGGATGGCTCTGCGGCTCATGACTGGCATTCACGTCGGTGACGACGTCATTTACCGCGGGCGCGTGTTCCGCGTCTGCGGCATCTCGCCGATGAGCGCGAGCCCACGTCGTTTTCTGCTCGAGGATCCCGACACGGGCGAGAGCGTCGAAGCGCTGCAGGACGACGTTGAGCCGGTCGACGACGGCGACTCAGCCGCTTAAGCCGGCAAGCGTCGACTTGATGTCGGCGGCGGTGAACGGCCAGAGATAGAGCGCGCGCTCGTAGCCCTGCGCGTCGACGACGTACGCGGCTTCGGTATGCACGATGTTGTGCACCTCGACGCCCGCGATCGTCTTGGCCTGGTCGAGCACGCCGATGTCGTAGTGCTTCCAGACTGCCGCGAGCTGCGACGGCGTTCCGACCGCCCACCGAAACTCGCTCCCGACCCTCCACTTCTGAATGTCCTGCAGCAAGTAGCGGCGCGCGTTGCCGAAGACGTTGACGCTCACCGAGACGATCGCGGGGCGGGCAGCCGGCGGCAGGCTGCGGACGACATCGCCCAGTCGCGCCGCCTCGATCGGGCAATAGTTCCGGCACAGCGGATCGAGGAACGTGACCACGACGGTTCGGCCGTGGTACGCCGCGAGCGAGACCGGCTTGCCGTTCTGATCTTTGAGCGAGAACTTCGGCGCCGGCTTCGCGCCGGAGGCCCATTTCGTCGCCGGCCCGCCGATGATCGCGCCGCCGGACTGCATCGCCCGCGAGCTCCCGCACCCGGCAAGAAGGAGGACGGCAACCCCCAAGATCGCCCCGCGCATGCGCACGAGCGCCACCGCCCGAGGATACCCACTCGCCACGCTCAGCGTCCTCTCAGGCACGTCTCAGGGGTTCTCAAGCGGCGCGCCGGATGATGCAGGCATGACACTCACAACCGCAATCATCGCCAACGCAATCCTCATGGCCGGCATCGTCGCCGCGCTCGCCCGCTTCATCCACCTTCCTTTCCGGATCGAGCGGCGTGTGCTGAAGCTCGAGCACGCCGTCTATGTTCCGGGCGAAGAAGAGCGCGAGCTCTCGCGCGCTGCCTGATCGTTACGGGGCGAGGCCGAGCGCGAGTCGCTCGACGGCGGCCGGCTTGGCCTCGATTTCCGCTCCGACCGGCAGGGCGAGCGAGAAGACCGTCTGCCCGTCGCGGCGCTCGACCGTGCAGCGTCCCCCGTGGGCTCTCGCGATCGCGGCGACGATCGCGAGTCCGAGGCCGACGCCGCCCTGAGCTCGCGTGCGCGCGTCGTCGGCCCGCGCAAAGCGGTCGAAGATGCTCCCGAGCGCGTCCTCGGGGACACCCATTCCCTCGTCGGCCACCTCGAGGACGATCTCGCCCCCGACCGCGTGCCCGCGTAACGTGATTCCCGCACGCGGCTCCGTGTACTTGACTGCGTTCTCGAGAAGCGCGTCCAGCGCGCTCCGCAGCGCCTCGGGATCGACCCGCGCCACGCCGGCCAGATCCAGATCGAGCCGCCACGTGCGTGGGGCCACCTCCGACCAGCGCATGAACACGTCTTCGAGGAAGCGGTCGATCTCGACGTCGCGCAGGACGACGAAGTCCGGCTGCTCGGCCTTCGCGAGGAGCAGGAGGCGGTCGACGATCCGCTCCATCCGCTCGAGTTCGTCGAGCGCGACGGTCAGCTCGGGCGAGTCCGGCGTCTCGCGGCACAGCAGCTCGAGGTGGCCGCGCGCGATGGTCACGGGCGTGCGCAGTTCGTGCGACGCGTCGTGGAGGAATCGCTCCTGCCGCTCGAGCAGCGACGCGCGCATGTCCGCAACTGCCTCCACCTGGCGTAGCGCCGTCTGTCGCCTGCGCGCGTGCCACACCATCGCAAGGAACATCGCGGACATGAGCGGCACCTCGAACAGCTCGCCCCACAGTTGGATGCCCGCGAACGCGTCGGCGAGGATGCTCGCGCCCGTCGCGAGGATGACCGTGGAGAGGATGAGGCCCGTCACGCCGGGCGACCACACGCGGAACCCGTAGACGATCGTCAGGCTGATCCATACGAAGTGGAACGGCACGGTCTCCCACGCCGGCCACGCGATCATGGCCAACCAGTTCGCAACCGCGAAGAGGCCCCACAGGACCTCTATCGCATTACGCTGCAGCCAGCCTGTAGCCCGCATGGCGAATCGTTTCGATGTGCGCATCGGGACCGAGCTTCTGCCGTAGCCGGCGCACGCAGACCTCGACGACGTTCGAGCCCGGGTCGAAGTCGTATCCCCACACTTCGGCGAGCAGCCGCTCGCGGCTGATCACTTCGCCCACGTGCAGGAGAAGGTGGTGGAGCAGGCGGAACTCGCGGTCGGAGAGATCGGTGACGACCTCGCCGACGCGCGCCTGGCGGCGTGCGAGATCGAGCAGCACGCGCCCGGCGTGGAGTACGTGCTCGTCGTCGCCGGGTGGAACGGCGCGGCGCAGCTGCACGCGGATGCGGGCGAGCAGCTCGTCGAGCGCAAACGGTTTCGACACGTAGTCGGTCGCGCCGAGCTCGAACCCCTTCAGCTTCGTACGCAAGTCGCCGCGCGCGGAGAGGACGACGACCGGTAGCTGAGGCCGCTCGCGGTGGAGCTCCTGCAGGACTCGGAGGCCGTTCATCCCAGGGAGGAGGAGGTCGAGGACGACGAGGTCCCACTCGCCCGAGCGCGCGAGTGACAAGCCATCAGGACCGTCGTCGGCAGTGACGACGCCGTAGCCCTCCGCTTCGAGACCGCGCCGAACAAACGCCTGAATGCGGGTCTCGTCCTCGATCAGCAGGATCCGCATCGCTCGTTCCCCCTCGCGACTCTAACCGGGTTGCAGATGACGTGTAAATGACACCACGGTGACAACTTTGTCATTTTCGAGCCCCGTTAATCGTGGTCCGGTAGACAACCGGCCGGGAATGCGGGCCACGAGCTTCAAGCTGCTGGGAGTTGCCGTCGGCTTGGCCGCGGCGGGCGTCCTCATCGGCCTCTACGTCTCGAAGCTCACCACCGACAACGGTTCGAAGCCGTACACCGTTCCGGTTCAGACCCAGGGCGGGCACAAGGTCGTCGACCTCGCCATCGAGACGGTCGCCGCCGTCGGCCCGCAGCTCAGCCCGGGCCACCCGGATTACGTCTCCTACCTCGTCCGCGACACCCAAGGGAAGTGGCTGCGCCGCACAGTCTGGCGGCTGCCGGCCAACGCGACCGTGCACGTGACCATCTACAACTTCGACGGCGCCAGCGGCCTGCGCAACCCGCTCTACGCGCGCCCACAGGGCATCGACGGCAACTCCTTCCTGCTCGACGGGAAGACGACAGACTTCATCAACCCGGACGACACCTCACACACGTTCGCGGTTCCTGCGTACGGGCTGGTCGTGCCGCTCACCGGCGTCGCCGACAACGCGAAGAACCAGTGCGGCTACGCACCGTGCGCGATGTCGATGGCGCACCACACGATCCAGTTCACCTTCCACACCGGCAAGGCGGGGCATTTCCGCTGGCAGTGCTTCGTGCCGTGCGCCGCCGGCTGGATCGACGGCTTCGGCGGCCCGATGCAGACGATCGGGTACATGGACGGCTTCCTGGACGTCATCTGATGGCGACCCCTGCACCGAAGCCTTCCGCAGAGCACGGCAAGCGCGTGATCGTCGGCGCGGTCGTGCTCAGCGTCGTTGTCACGGTGCTCGTCGCGGTTCTCGGCGGCCGCTTCCTCCCGCCCGGGAACGGCAGCGTCCAGTCGTCGGGCCAGGTGCTCGACAACACGGTGATGCTCGCGATCGTCACGCCGGTCATCGCAGGGATCCTCGTCTTCTTCATCTACGTGCTCTCCCAGTTCCGGCATCGCGGAGGCGCGCTCGTCGACGGGCCGCCGCTGCGCGACGACAGCCGCGTTCGCGTCTGGTGGATCGCGGTCACTTCCGTGACCGTCCTCTTCCTCGCCGGATTCGGAACATTCGAGCTGCTTCAGAACGGCTCCGGCGGGGGGCAGGGGCCGGACCCGATCGCGGTTCCCTCAGGGACGAAGCTGCCGGTGCAGGTGATCGCGCAGCAATGGCAGTTCACGTACCGCTATCCGACCTACGGCGGTCTCGAGACGCCGCAGCTCGTCCTGCCGGCGAACACGTACATCGAGCTGCACGTCACCTCGCTCGACGCGATCCATTCCTTCTGGGCGATCGAGCTCGGCGTCAAGGCGGATGCGAACCCGGGCGTCGACAACGTCGCCTTCGTGAAGACGAAAGGCCCGCGCACGTTCCACGTCCGTTGCGCCGAGCTGTGCGGGCTCTGGCACGGCTACATGTTCAACAACGGCCGCGTCGTGCCGGAGGCCCAGTTCACGGCGTGGGTCAAGTCGCAGCAGCGTGACTTCGCGCCGATCGCGAAGTACCTGCCCAAGTACTCGACGACCTACTTCCCCGACCCGCAGAGGAGAGCCGGATGAGCGTCGCCCGCCGTCTCGTCGGCTTCAACCTCTTCACCGCGTGCGTGCTCGGCGTCGGCGGCTGGTACGCCGGCTGGTTCTCCGCGCATGCCGTGGTCGGCCCGAGCCTCGACTACTTCGCCGACGTCGACTTCAACGAGCTCTCGCTCGTGCTCGGGTACATCGGAGGCGTCCTCGGCTTCCTCATCGGCCTCGGATTCTTCAACTATCCACTGGCGCGCATGCGCGGCTATCCGCCGTCGCTGCGCGAAAAGGAGACGGGCGGGATCGGCCGCTACTTCTCCCTGTGCACCGACCACAAGGTGGTCGGCATCCAGTACCTCGTCGGGATCGGGCTCTTCTTCTTCATCGGCGGCCTGAACGCGATGCTCATCCGCACGGAGCTGCTGCGGCCAGACCATCAGGTGTGGCCGGCGGGCACGTACCTGACGATCGTCGGGATCCACGGCACGATGATGATGGGGATGATGACGAGCGGGATCCTCGGCCCGTTCGCCAACTACCTCATCCCGATTCTGATCGGCGCGCGGCGCATGGCGTTCCCGCGCATCGAGGCGCTCACGTTCTGGCTCCTCATGGCCGCGGGCGTGATCCTCGAGACGACGATCTTCTTCGGGGGCTTCCCGACGGGCTGGACGGGCTATCAGCCGCTCGGCACCGAGGCCAATCCGGGGATCGACTGCTATTACCTCTTCTTCGCGCTGGTCGGCGTCTCCATGACGCTGCTCGGCCTGAACATGCTCGCGACCATCGTGACCATGCGTGCGCCAGGGCTGACGTGGACGCGGCTTCCGATCTTCGTGTGGGGTGTGCTCTCCACCGCGATTCTGATGGTGCTCGCGGCCCCGGTGCTGATCGCGACGCTGTCGATGGCGCTCATGGACCGCGTCGTCCAAACGAACTTCTTCGTTGCGGCACAAGGGGGTAGTGCGTACCTGTACGAGAACCTGTTCTGGGTCTTCGGGCATCCGGAGGTGTACGTCCTCGCGCTGCCCGGCTTCGCGATCGTGCTCGAGATCCTGCCTGTGTTCGCCCGCAAGCCGTTGTGGGGCTACCGCCTCGCGGTCGGCGGACTGCTCGGCGTGACGCTGCTCTCGTTCTTCGTGTGGCAGCACCACCTGTTCTTCAGCGGCATCAACGGCGACCTGCGACCGTTCTTCATGCTCAGCACCGAGCTGATCTCGATCCCGACCGGGCTCACGTTCCTTTGCGGGATGATGACCCTCTGGCGCGGGCAGATCCGGTACTCGGTGCCGATGCTCTTCTGTCTCGCCTGGTTCTTCAACTTCCTCATCGGCGGGCTCTCGGGCGTGTTCCTGTCCGACACGCCGAGCGACACGACCACGCACGGGAGCTTCTTCTCGATGGCGCACTTCCACTACACGATCATGGGCGGCCTCGTCTTCACGTTCTTCGCCGGCATCTACTACTGGGTGCCGAAGATGACGGGCTTCCAGCTGAACGAGCGGCTCGGGAAGATCCACTTCTGGACGATGTTCATCTTCTTCAACCTGACGTTCTTCCCGCTCTTCATTGCCGGGTTCCAGGGCGGGATGCCGCGCCGCGTCGTGACCTATCCGCACGGCCTCCAGTTCCTGAACGACTGGGTCTCCGTGTCCGCGTTCCTGCTCGGGGGGTCGATGCTCCTCTTCCTCTACAACTTCGTGAAGTCGCTCGTGTTCGACCGGATTCCGGCGCCGGCCGACCCGTGGGGCTCGAAGTCGATCGAATGGCAGCTGCCGTCGCCGGTGCCAGTGCAGAACTTCGATCGCATCCCGGTCTTCTCCAGCGATCCGTACGGTTACGGCGAGGGCGGCAGCTCAGTTGTCCTTCCGGCCGGGGCTCCGGCGGGGATGAACTGATGACCGAGCTCGCACAGCCCGGCAACGACTACTCGATCGTCGAGACCGAGGAGCCCGAGGTCCTCAGGCGGAACCTCTACGCCGCGGGTCACCTACTCGCCGGCGCGACGGCGTTCTTCTTCCTGTCCTTCCTCTTCGCCTACTTCTATCTCCGCTCGGTGAACAACGCCGGGCTGTGGAAGCCGAAGCACGTCGACTCGTCGATCACGTGGGGCACGATCATCGTGGCGTGCATCGTCGCGAGCGCCGTGCTCGTGCGGCTCGGGCTTGCCGACCACCGGGCGGCGCGCCGCTCGGCGTGGCGGGTCAAGGGCGCGGTTGCGCTCGCGCTCGGGATCGCAGCGCTCGTGCTCCAGGCTGTGGCCTGGACGCAGCAGGGTTTCGGTCCTGCCGACGGTGGCTACGCGAGCGTCTACTTCGGCTGGACGGCGTTCATGTGGCTGTTCGTACTCGGGACGATGTTCTGGGTCGAGACGACGCTCGCGACTTCCCTGCGGTATGCCGGGGTCGCGGTCCCGGGAACGGCGGCGCCCGGAGAGGCTTCCGGGGACAGGCATCGAACCGCGCACGACATTCGTGACCCGCTTTCCCTCGTGCGGGCCGAGCTTACGGCGCTCAGCTTCTACTGGACGTTCCTCGCCGGCGTCGCCGTGCTGTCCTGGATCGTCCTGTACCTCATCTAGATGGACCCCCTGCCCCTCGTCGTGTGCGGCGCGGCGGCGCTGCTGTATGCGCTCGGGCGGCGGGGGAAGGCGCGCGTCTGGCGCGAGGTGTCCTTCTACAGCGGCGTCGCGGCGGCGTTCATCGTGCTCGAGCCGCCGTTCGACGGCTGGGCGGACAAGTGGCTGGCGGCGCACATGTCGCAGCACGTCGTCCTCATGACGGTCGTGCCGCCGCTCGTCGTCCTCGGGCGGCCATGGCCGCGGCTCTGGCTCCCGTTCCCGCTTTCGGCGCGGCGCTCAGTCGGCGGCGCGCTCTCACGCTCGCCGGCATTTCGTCGTGTCGGCAGCCTCCTGATGCGCCCGCCGGTCGCGCTCGCCCTGCAGTCGGCGGCAATCGCCGTCTGGCACATCCCCGTTCTGTACGACGCAGCCGTCCACAGCGAGTCGGTGCACGTCTTGGAGCACGTCTGCTTCGTCGCGCCGGCACTCGTCTTCTGGGGAGCCCTGCTCGACGCGCCACCCGTGCGCGCGCGCATCGATCATCTGCGGCGCGCGATCTGGTTCGCGGCCGCCATGGTGCCGGGCTGGATCCTTGCCATCGTGCTCGCGTTCGCATCGGCGCCCGTCTACGGCGCCTATCCCTCGCTCACCGACCAGCAGCTCGCCGCCGGCGTCATGTGGGTGCCGGGCTCGTTGATGTACTTCATCTTCGCCTTCGCTGCCTTCTACCGCTGGCTCGAGCCGTCGACTGGCGTTGAGCCCCGACCAGAGGAGCTCTCATGGACCTGATCGCATCGTTCCTCGCAGGCTCGATTCTCACGCTGGTGCTCCCGGTCGGCCTGCTGATTTTGGTGGCCATCTGGTGGGGGACGATCATGCGGCGGCGGTCCGGCGGCGACGCATGAGGGCAGCGGTCGCGGCTCTCGCCGCTGCCGCTGCGCTCGGCGCGGTCGGCGCGACCGTCGCGCACGCGTACTTCGGGCGGAGCGCACCGCCTGCGCTGCCTCAGCTGCACGGACAGGTGAGCTGGGGGCCGGGCGTTCGTCTGGCACCGACGACCGTGCCGCGCGGACGAACCGCGGTGCTCGTCTTCGTCGCACCCGGCTGCACGGGCTGTCTTGCTGAGCTGCGGTTCGCCGTCGACCGGTTGCCGGCGTCGATCCGACCGACCGTAGTGCGCCGTGTCGTGAAGCGAGACTCGCTCGTCCTGCTTGTCGATCGCAGCGGCGACGTTCGCACCGGGTACACCTTCCCGTTCGCGCCCGCGTTCGTCGAGGGTGACCTGAGGACGCTCGCACGATGAGGACAGCGGAAGCACCCGGGGCGTTTCTGCGCGCGTGCGCCGTCGCCGTCGCTGCGGCGACTGCGCTAGCGGTCGCCACCGGCGGTTCCGGTTCGGTGCATCGCGTCCTTGCGGCGCTCGCTGGGCCGCCGCTTGCGGCGCTGCTCGTCGCCGCGGTTGTCGCCCACCGGCGCCTGCTTGCGCCGACGGTCGTCACCGCCGCGCTGCTGCTCGCGACCGCGGTCGTCCCCGGCCGGGCGCATCTGGCGCTCGCGATTCCGGCGTTCGCCGCCGCCGTCGTCCTCGCCGTGCTCGCGTGGCGTGGCGAGCCGGTCGCCGCCGGCACATGGCGCGACTACGTCACGCTGACGAAGCCGCGGATCATGACGTTGCTGCTCCTCACAGGCCTGTGCGGCGCCGCCGTCGGCGCACACGGCCGCCCATCGCCGACGTTGGTGGCGACAACGTTCTTCGGCCTCGGGCTCGCGTGCGGCGGCGCGGCCGCGCTCAACCACGTGCTCGACCGCGACATCGACAAGCTCATGGGGCCGCGGACGGCGGCGCGTCCCGTCGCGTCCGGCCGGATCACCGCGCCGCGCGCGTTGGAGTTCGGGCTTGCCCTCTCCGCCGCGTCGTTCACCCTGCTCGCGTCGGAGGCGAACCTGCTGACGGCGGTGCTCGCGCTCGTCGGCAACCTGTTCTACGTCGTCGTCTACACGGGCTATTTGAAGCGGCGCGGACCGGAGAACATCGTTCTCGGCGGCGTCGCGGGCGCCGTGCCGCCGCTCGTCGGCTACGCCGCGGCGACGGGCAGCATCGCCGTGCCGGCGATCTGGCTGTTTGCGATCGTGTGCCTCTGGACGCCGCCGCACTTCTGGGCGCTGGCGATCCTTCTCCGCGAGCACTACGCGCGCGCCGAGGTGCCGATGCTCCCGGTCGTCCGCGGCGAGTCGGTGACGCTGCGGCGGATCGTCGTCTACACGGTCGTGCTCGTGGTCGCGACGATCGTGCCGGTCGCGACGGGAACCTTCGGCGCGCTCTACCTCGTCGCCGCTGTGCTGCTCGGCGGGCTCTTCCTCGCGCTGAGCGTGCGACTCCTGCGCGCACCGAGCCGCAAGGGCGCAGCTGGGCTCTTCCACTACTCGCTGCTCTACCTGGCCTTGCTCTTCGTGGCCGCTGCACTCGACCCACTCCTTTAAGCCGGTAACTGTTACCCGCACGAGGGTGTGACGATTTCGTCACGTGCTGCGCGGTGACCCGCCTCTGGGTCTCAAACGACTTCCCGCCCGCCGTGCAGAAGTCGAGACGCTTTCGTCGGGGTAACTGTTACCGGTCTTTGGTCAGGGCCCCGGCCGCGCGGTGATTGTCGGCTTGCCGCCGCGCGTCACTTCGAACACGTCCCACATGCGTGCTTCCTCGTGGCCGGGGACGAGGCACGCGAAGCGGTACGAGCCGACCCGCGACGCGATGAAGGAGAACCTCGCCGTCGATCCCGGCGGGAGAATCGGCGTGGCCGCACCGCGGAACGACGGCGTGATGGTCATGGGGCCAGGCACGACCGCGCAGGAGTGCGTCAGCGCGCCACGGTTCGTGCACGTGACGCGCACGCGCCAACCGCGTGGGACGGTGACCATGAGCTCGCCGCGGCCGTAGCCGTCGAAGTTGAAGCCGTTGTTCCCGCCGTTGTAGCCCGCGACGAGCGTGACGATGGCGGTGCGCTGCTTCGCCTCCACGTGCAGGAACTGCGCCGGGCTCGGGTGGGTGACGAGCACGTCCATATCATGACGTGTCGATGGTGATCGCGATCGTCCTGTTCGACGGCGCCGAGGAGCTCGACTGGGCCGGGCCGTGGGAGGTCTTCGCGGCCTGGCGCGACGGCTGGCCCGAGGATGGGATCGACGTGTTCACGGTCGCGTCGACGAGGGAGCCCATCGTCTGCGCGAAAGGCCTGCGCGTCCTCGCCGATCACACGTGGGACACTGCTCCAGAGGCGGACGTCGTCGTGTGGCCGGGCGGTCGCGGCACGCGCCCGATGCTCGGCGACGAGGAAATACGCGGCCGGGTCCGTGCGCTCGCGGACCGAGCGGACCTTATGGCGAGCGTGTGCACCGGGGCGCTCGTCTATGCGGACGCGGGCCTCCTGACCGGTCGGCGCGCGACGACGCACTGGGGCTCGCTCGAGCGGCTCGCCGAGCTCGGGGCCGAGGTCGACCCCGAGGCACGGTGGGTCGATCACGGCGACGTGATCACCGCCGCGGGCGTCTCCGCCGGCATCGACATGGCGCTCCATCTCGTTGCGCGGCTGCATTCGCGCGAGCGCGCTGTCGAGGTGCGGCGCTACATCCAGTACGACCCAGAGCCTCCGGTCTAGCGCTCCTACGGTAGCGGCGGCGAGCTCCAGGGAAAGTCGATCCAGCGGTCCGTTCGGCGCCAGACGTACTCGCAGTTGACGATCGACCGGGGCTTCTCGTACAGGACGGCGACGCGCGCCTCGCGCACCTTGCCGGCGATGAACTCCTTGACGAGCGCGAGGGTCTGTCCGGTATCGGCGACGTCGTCGGCGATCAGCACGCGCTGGTCGTGCAGGTCGACCGGGTCGGGAACCGGCGGAAGGAGCATCGGCACCGGCAGGCGCTCGTCGATGCCGGTATAGAACTCGACGTTGATCGTGAACGTATTCTTGATTTCGAGCGCATACGACAGCGCTCCGGCGGTCAGGAGGCCGCCGCGCGCGATACCGAGGATGAGGTCCGGCTCCCAGCCGTCAGCCACGATCTGCGCCGCCAGCTCGCGGGCGCCGTCGCCGAGATCGGGCCACGTCATCCGCTCGCGCTCGGTGGCGACGCTCATCGGCCCGATTGTCCCACACTAGACTCGCGCCGTGGTCCGCGTCCGCTTCGCTCCCAGCCCGACCGGTTCGCTCCACCTCGGGAACGCGCTCAGCGCGGTCGCGAACCGGCGCTTCGCCGACGAGCACGGCGGCACGCTGCTGCTGCGGATCGACGACACCGACCAGGCGCGCAACGTCGACGGCGGTGCCGGGGAGATCGCGGCCGACCTGGAGTGGCTCGGCGTACGCTGGGACGAAGGCCCCGTCCACCAGAGCAGCCGCTTTGTCCGGCATCGCGAGGCGGCGCACCAGATCGGCCAGCCCGACGACGAGGGCGCGCTGCGCTTCGGACGCACGACGCTGCTGCGCCCCGACGGGACGCCGACGTACCAGCTCGCGAGCGCGGTCGACGACGTCGACTTCGAGATCACGCACGTCATTCGCGGGAGCGACCACCGCGCCAACGCAGAGCTCCAGGCGGAGCTGATTCGTGCTCTCGGAGCCGAGCCGCCCGAGTTCATCCATCACGGACTGCTGCTCGGCGAGGACGGAACGAAGCTTTCCAAACGGCACGGCGCGGCGACCGTCGCCGACCTGCGCGCGGCGGGCGTCCCCGCCGAGGCGGTGCGCGCCTATCTCGACGAGCTCGGGCTGCCGAAGCACGACATCCATCTCGACCTCAAGCGTCTGCGCCGTCTCTCGGTCGACATCCTCGCGGCGCTCTCCGACGACGAGCTGGCCGCGCGCGTGGGAGTCGACGCGTCGCTCGCGCCCGTTCTGCGTGGCGCACGCGATCTCGCGGAGGCAAGGGAATACGCGCAGATCGTGCTCGAGCCGGAGCACGTCGACGTCGACGCAGCAGAGACGATGACGCGTTTCCGCGAGCTCGTCGAGGCCGGCGTCGAGCCGCGCGCGCTCGTGCGCGAGCTGAAGGCGGTCGGCGGCGATCTGAAGTCGCTCCGGCTCGCGCTCACAGGCCGCGATCGCGGTCCCGAGCTGGCGGCGGTGATCGCCGCGCTGCCCCGGGACGAGCTCCTGCGCCGGTCCGTAGGCTAAGGGAGTGCGGCTCTACAACACGCTCACGCGGCGGCTGGAGGAGCTGCCGCCGCCGCCCGGGCCGATCCGGATGTACTTCTGCGGCCCGACCGTGTACCAGCGCGCGCACATCGGCAATGCCCGCCCGTTCATCCTCGGCATGTGGCTGCGGGCGTGGCTGCGCGAGCGTGGCTACGAGGCGATCCTCGTCCACAACATCACGGACGTGAACGACAAGATCTACGAGGCGGCGCCGAACGAGAGCGCCGCGCTCGCGGAGCGCGCGACCGCCTGGTACGTCGAGGACACCGGCGACCTCGGCCTCGGGATGCCGGACGCGATGCCGAAAGCGACTGAATCGATTCCCTCGATCGTGCGCTTCATCGAGGACCTGATCGAGGCCGACTACGCATACACGGTCGAGGGCGACGTCTACTTCCGTGTCGTGCGCGACCCCGAGTACGGGCGCCTGTCGGGGCAGCGTCCAGACCAGGTCGAGGAGCAGGAGCCGAACCCGCTCAAGGAGGACCCGCGCGACTTCGCGCTCTGGAAGGCGAACAAGCCGGGCGAGGACACGGCGTGGGACGCGCCGTGGGGCCGCGGCCGGCCGGGCTGGCATATCGAATGCTCCGCAATGGCGGAGGACGCGTTCGGGCCGGCGTTCGAGATCCACGGCGGCGGGCTCGATCTCGTGTTCCCGCACCACGAGAACGAGCTCGCGCAGTCGAATGCACTTGGACATGAGTTCGCGCGCATCTGGACGCAGAACGGGATGCTCCAATTCGGCGGCGAGAAGATGTCCAAGTCGCTCGGCAACGACGTCTCGATCCGCAACGTCCTCGACACGTGGGGACGCGAAGTGGTGCTGCTGTTCTTCATGACCGCGCATTGGCGCAAGCCGATCGACTTCACCGACGACACGCTCGCGCAGACGAAGGCTCAATGGACAACATTTCTGAACGCGATGCTCGTTCAGGACTCGACCGCTGTGGCGGTCGAGGAGTGGAACCGCCTCGTCGCAATCCTCGACGACGACTTCAATACGCCGGAGGCGCTTGCCCTCATGCACGAATGGCGACGTCGAGGACTTCACGCTGAGCTCGGTAAGGCTCTCGCGCTCTTCGGCCTCGTCACCCGTCGCGAGGAAGCGCCCCGCGAGGTCGTCGCGCTCGCCGAGCAACGGAAGACTGCGCGAGCCTCGGGCGATTTCGCCGAGGCTGATCGCCTGCGCGACGAGATCGCGGATGCCGGCTGGGTCGTCCGCGACGTCGCCGGCGGCTTCCAGCTCGTGCCCCGATGACCCGGGAGCAGGTGTACGGGCGGCGCCCCGTTCGCGAAGCGCTGCGCGGTCAGCGCGAGGTGCTGGAGCTATGGGCGACGGAGCGCGCGGTGAAGTCCGAGTCGTGGCTGCGCGAGCTGGAACGTCCGCGCGTCCAGGTGAAGCTCGACCGCGACATCTCCGAAGACGCCGGGACCCGCGACCACCAGGGCGTGCTCGCGTGGTGCGAGCCGTACAAGTACGCGGACGCGTACGAACTTGCGGCACGCGAACGGCCGCTGCTCGCCTGCCTCGACCAGGTCAGCGATCCGCGCAACCTCGGCGCCGTCATCCGCAGCGCCGAGGGAGCGGGGGCGACCGGCGTCGTCGTGCCCGCGCATGGGTCCGCGCGCGTGACTCCGGCGGTGGCGCGGGCCTCCGCCGGAGCGGTCGAGCACCTGCCGGTCGCGGTCGTCACGAACCTCGCGCGCTACCTGGCGGAGATCAAGACCGGCGACCTCTGGGTCGCAGGCGCCGCCGGCGAGTCGGGCACGCCGATGTGGCAGGCCGACCTCTCCGGCTCGCTCGCCTTCGTCTTCGGGGCGGAGGGGAAAGGCCTGCGGCCGCTCGTGCGGCGGACCTGCGATCTCGAGGTCTCGATCCCCCAGCTCGGGCAGGTTGAGTCCCTGAACGTGAGCGTCGCGGCGGCAGTCCTCCTGTACGAGGCGCGCAGGCAGCGCGGTGGCTGAGCCGACCCTCTACCTCTTCGACGGCTTCAACCTCCTGCACGCGGGCGAGTTCCGCTCGCCCGAGGAGCTGCGCGACCTGCTCGCGAGCTGGGTGGCGGCCAAGGGCGCGCACGGCGTGCTCGTCTTCGACGGGCACGGGCCTGACGAGCAGCACGGCCCGCTCGAGGTGCGCTGGGTCGAGGACGCGGACACCCTCATCGAGCGGCTCGCCGCCGAGCGCCGCGGGAAGGAACAGGTGGCGGTTGTCTCCTCGGACGACGCCGTCCGCGACACGTCCGGAGCCGAGGTGCGGAAGCTCTCCTCCGCCATGTTCCTCGCCGAGCTCGTCGCGCCGGCGCACGCCGACCGCACACGTGGCGACATGCGCGACCGGCTCGACCCGGCGACGCTCGCCGCGCTCGAACGCCTGCGCCGCGGCAAGTGAGCGCGGTCGTCCTCGTCGAGGGCGACAGCGACCGCGTCGCGCTCGAGACGCTCGCGCGGCGCCGGGGGCGTGACCTCAGGGCCGAGGGCGTTTCGATCGTCGCGATCGGCGGGGCGCAGGCGATCGGCCGCGTCCTCGCGGGCCTCGGCGGACAGCGCGCCGCCGGTCTCTGTGATGTGCGCGAGGAGTCGGGCTTCCGCCGCGCGTTCGAGCGTGCGGGCATCGCGCCCGACGTCCGTGTCTGCGACCCGGATCTCGAGGGCGAGCTCATACGCGCGCTCGGGGCGGAGGCGGTCGAAGCGGTGCTCGGGGCGAACGGCGACCTCAGCTCCTTCCGGACGATGCAGAAACAGCCGGTGTGGCGCGACCGTCCGGTGCAGGACCAGCTGCGGCGATTCATGGGCAGCGGGGCACGGCGGAAGATCCGGTACGCGGCTCTGCTCGTGGATGCGCTCGACCTCGCGGAGGTCCCGGCGCCGCTCGACGGTGTGCTCGAGCTCGTCTGACCGATCGAACACATGTTCGTATCATGTTGGGTCCATCGCAAATGGACTTGTAAGAATTTGGACCCCTTGCTATGTTCTTCCTCAAGTTAAGGGTGAGAGTTTGCCCTGTCCTCGAACCGGGAGATGCCCGTGGCCGCTCGCAGCACCGCACGCGCGTACTCGCCACAGAAGGCTCAACGCGAACTGGAGGATCTCCAGATCGTGCTCCGTGCCCGCAACGGGGACAGCGTGGCGATGGACGCCCTCATCCGCCGGTACACCGGTTTCGTCCGCCTGAAGGCGAGCTCGTACTTCCTCGCCGGCGGCGACTCGGACGACCTCATCCAGGAGGGCCTGATCGGCCTGTACAAGGCGGTCCGGGACTTCCGCACCGACAAGGAGACGTCGTTCCGGAGCTTCGCCGAGCTCTGCGTCACCCGCCAGATCATCACCGCCATCAAGACGGCGACCCGCTTCAAGCACGCGCCGCTGAACACGTACGTCTCGTTCAGCCACACGCCGGCGGGCCAGGAGGGCGACGGCGAGTGCACGCTCGGCGACGCGCTGCCGGGGCCGGGCGTCCGCGAGCCGTCGGTCATGGTCATCTCCACCGAGGAGCTACAGAGCCTCGTCTTCACGCTCGGCTCCGGGCTCTCGTCGCTCGAGGCGGACGCGCTGCGCCTCTACCTCGAGGGCGCCTCGTACGAGGACATGGCGGAGAAGCTCGAGTGCGACACGAAGACGATCGACAACGCGCTCCAGCGCGTGAAGCGCAAGATCGTCACG
The DNA here is from genome assembly GCA_963744355.1 of uncultured Actinomycetes bacterium. Lineage (GTDB taxonomy): Bacteria > Actinomycetota > Thermoleophilia > Gaiellales > Gaiellaceae > Palsa-739. The sequence continues at coordinate 148,889 of CAVUTE010000001.1, read as the reverse complement.
CACCAGAAGACACGCGAAGTCCTGCTCTAGACGGCGCTACTCTCTCGGGGCAGTGCCGGAGTAGCTCAGCTGGTAGAGCAATTCCCTTGTAAGGAATAGGCCGTCGGTTCGAGTCCGACCTCCGGCTCTCAGCACTTCAAGCCGCTCGGCCGCCGCGGCGTGCCCGCCTCCTGGGTGGGCATCTCCTGCGGCGGGGCCGGGAGCGGATAGCCGACGACGGTCGGGAAGCTCTCGTCGCCGGTATCGGGCGCGTTGTCCGGGCAATCGCTCGTGAGTACGCGCGGGTCGGTGAGGGAGGGCGCCGGCAGCGTCGGCACCGACGTGTTCGGCGCGACGAAGTTGAACGCGGCGGTCAGGTCGCCGGTGACCGAGCGCCGCCACGCGCTCAGGTTCGGCACCTCGGTGCCGAAACGCGTCTCGAGGAAGCGCAGGAGCGACGTGTGGTCGAACGTGTTCGAGCAGACGAAGCCGCCGCGCGAGTAGGGCGACACGACGAGGAGGGGAACCCGGAAGCCGAGCCCGATCGGCCCCGCGACGCCGGAGGCGTCGCTCGGCAGCGGGTCGACTGTGAGCCATTCGCCCTTCGTTCCCTTCGGCGCGACGGGCGGAGGCAGGTGGTCGAAGAAGCCGCCGTTCTCGTCGTACGTGATGAAGAGCGCGGTCTTCGCCCAGACCGCCGGGTTGGAGACGATCGCGTTCAAGACCTGAGCCGCGGCCACCTCGCCGTATGTCACCGGCGCAGGCGGATGCTCGCTGTCGAGGAGCGGCGCGAGGATCCACGACACCTGTGGGAGGGTCCCGGCGGCGCAGTCCGCCTCGAACGTCCCGGGGAACGTCGGCGTGAACGCGTTCGCGGCCAGCGCGGCGTCCACCTGGTAGTTCTTGAAGTACGGCAGGACGTTGTCGCCGTAGTTGGCATCAGGCCCGGCGTAGACCTTCCAGCTCACGCTGCGCGTGTTCAGCTGCTCCGGCATCGTCGTCCACGTCAGCGACCCGAGCCGCTCTGCTCGGGTCGAGCTCGTCGAGAGGATCGGCCCGCCGGAGACGCCGGCCGGGTCGATCGTCCCGCTCATCGAGTACAGACGATTCGGATCGGTTGGCCCGATCACGGAGCAGTGGTAGCCGTCGCAGATCGTGAACGCGTCGGCGAGCGCGTGGAAGAACGGCAGGTCGGAGCGCTCGTAGTAACCCATCGTGTTCGGCCCGTCGCGGAGGCCGTTCGCGGCGAGGTGCGCGCTGAGGAACGCGTCGTTCTTGCCGCCGTCCCACGCCTGGTGCATGACGCCCCAGGAGTGGTCGATGTCGTTCACGCACTCGCCCTGCGCGTTCGTGTCGAAGTGGAAGGGGAGCAGGTGGCCGCCGTACGGCTTGCCGGCGGCGCCCGGAAACACCTGGGAGAACGCTGCGCGGTTCGTTCCGTCGGCGAACCCGCGGACGCCCTTGTAGGTGCCGAAGTAGCTGTCGAACGAGCGGTTCTCGTTGATGAGGATGACGACGTGCTCGATGTTCGCCAGCGGCCCGCAGGCGGCCGGCGCCGCGATCGCCTGTGCGAGCGTCTTCCACGGGGAGAAGAGGAGCGCTCCGCCGCCGATGCCTGCCCCGAGGAACTCTCGTCTGTTCATCGGCACGGCCTTGCCGGAGCCATATGTCCCGAAACCGCTGACCCCGGATCGAAACAAGCCCTTCACCAGGCAGGATGACGAAATGCGCGCGTACCGCTATCTCGTCATCGGCGCCGGCATGACCGGCGACGCCGTCTGCAGCGGCATCCACGACGCCGACCCCGAAGGGTCGATCGGGCTCGTCGGCGAGGAGGCGTTTCCGCCGTACAAGCGTCCGCCGCTGACGAAGGGCCTCTGGAAGAACGGGGACGAGTCCAAGATCTGGCGAAACGTCGAGGAGCACGGCGCCGACATCGTCCTCGGCCGCCGCATCGTCTCGATCGACCCCGCGACGCACACGGCCCTCGACGACGCCGGCGACGAGTACGCCTACGAGCGGCTCGTGCTCGCGACCGGCGGCACGCCGCGCCGGCTCGGCGGTGACAACGACGACGTCATCTACTTCCGCACGCTCGCCGACTACCGGCGCACACGCGCGCTGAGCGACGAAGGCGCGCGCTTCCTCGTCGTCGGGGGAGGCTTCATCGGCTCCGAGATCGCCGCCGCGCTGCGCTCGCAGGGGCGCGACGTGACGATGGTGTTCCCGGAGGAGGGACTTGGGTGGCGCACGTTCCCGCCGGGGCTCGCGCGCTTCGTCGCCGACTACTACCGCGAGCGCGGCGTCGATCTCCGGCCCGGCACCACCTTCGAGTCGGCCGAGGGCTTCGACGCGGTCGTGGCGGGGCTCGGCATCGTCCCGCGCACCGAGCTTGCCGAGAGCGCCGGCCTCCCGGTCGACGACGGCATCGTCGTCGACGCATATGGTCGCGTCGAAGGGCAGGAGGACATCTTTGCCGCCGGCGATGTCGCGCATTTCCCGATGCCGGCGCTCGGAAAGAGCGGACGGGTCGAGCACGAGGATCACGCCAACACGCACGGGCGCCTCGTCGGCGCGAACGCCGGCGGCGCGAACGAGCGCTACGAGCACCTGCCGTTCTTCTACTCCGATCTCTTCGACCTCGGCTACGAAGCCGTCGGCGACCTCGACTCGCGCCAGGACGCCGTCGAGCTGTGGCTCGAGCCGTACACGAAGGGCGTCGTCGCATACGTCGACGCCGACTCGCATCCACGCGGCTTTCTCCTCTGGAACGTGTGGGGCAAGGTCGATGCGGCGCGTGACCTCATCCGCGCGGCCGGCCCCATCGACGAGGAGACGCTACGTGGGCTCGCAGGCTGACGTGCGCCCCGCCATGTCGCGGTCGCGCTCCGTGATGCCGCCGGCCGAGTGCGTCGTCCAACGCACGAGCACGCGCCGGTACCGGATGTCGATGTCCGGATGGTGGTTCTCACGTTCTGCCAGCTCGGCGATGCAGGAGACGAACGCGATCGCCGCCGGGAAGCTCTCGAGCTCGAACTCGCGCACGAGTGCGCCGTCCTCGTCGCGCCATCCTTCCGGCGTGCTCATGAAGCTGACTATGCCGGACCGGAAGCAGCGCGCGGGCTTCGATCTCGTCTGCGAGCTCGTGTTCCGTCCGCCGGCCCATCTCGTTGCCAGAGCCCTCGCGCCTCTGCGCGTCCCGCCGCCCGCCGTCGTGCTCGTGGGCGCCGCGACCGGTTTCGCCGCTGCCGTGGAAGTCGGGAGGCACGCGTTCCTCGCCGCTGCGGTGCTGTTGCAGCTGAAGACCTTGCTCGACAACGCGGATGGCCAGCTTGCGCGCCGGACCGGGCGGGTGACGAGCTTCGGTCGCTACCTCGACTCCGAGTCGGACCTGATCGTCGACGCTGCGGTCTTCGCCGGCCTCGGCCCCTGGATCGGCCCGTGGCTTGCGCTCGCGGGATTCGTCCTGCTGACGACGGTGCTCTCGCTCAACTTCAACCTCGAACGCATATATCGCGGAAGAGCTGCCGGCCCCGGTGACGGCTCGCTCCTCGCGCGCGTCTACGACGCCGTCTACCGGCCGCAGGATCGCTTCGCCGAGGCGGTCATCCGCCGGCCGCGCCGCGCCACTGTCTTCATCGCTTCCAACTTCGGGCTCTCGCCTCAGCTTCTCGTGCTCGGCGTCTGCCTCGCTGTCGGGCATCCGCGGGCCTATCTCGTCGTTCTAGTCGGATGCACCGCGGTACTCGCCGCACTCATCTCCATCGACCGGGGGAGACAACCATCGTGAACACCGAACCTGCCGTCGTCCTGCCGTGGCACGGACGCGACGAACAGCCGCCACGCCGCATCAGCGATGCCGACTGGCAGCGCCTGGAGCAGCACGCCGGCGCGATCCTCGCCGCCTTCGGCATGGACCTCGACACGCCGGGCACGCGCGAGACGCCGGCCCGTTTCCTGCGTGCGCTCTACGACGCGACCGCGGGCTACGACGGCGACCCGAAGCTCTCGACCTCGTTTCCCGCCGAGCACGCGGGCGCGCAGTCGGGGCTCATCCTCGAAGGGCCGATCTCGTTCCACGCCCTCTGCGAGCATCACGCGCTTCCGTTCCACGGCTCCGCACACGTCGCGTACGTCGCCGGTGAGGAGATCATCGGCATCTCGAAGCTGACGCGCATCGTGCGGCTCTACGCGCGCCGCTTCACCGTCCAGGAGCGCATGGGGGAGCAGATCGCCGATGCGCTCGTCGACCTCGTCGAACCGCGCGGCGTCGCCGTGCACCTCGAGGCGGCGCACCTGTGCACGCAGATGCGCGGTGTGGCAGAGGACGGCTCGCGGACCGTGACGACGTTCTGGCGCGGGCTCTTCAGCGAGGACGCCGACCTGCGCCGCGAGTTCCTGTTGCAGATCAAGTCGTAGTGGAGCCGCTCGAGCTTCTGTACGAGCCCGCGGGGCTGCCTGCGTTTTCGCTCCCGCAGGAGCTCGCCGCGCTCTACCCGGGGACACTCGGCCTCCCCGGCGACTGCGTGTACGCGAACTTCGTGGAGACGATCGACGGCGTCGTTGCGCTTCCCGGGATTCCGAGCTCGAACCGTGTGATCGCCGACGCGAGCGACGCCGACCTGTTCGTGATGGCGCTCCTGCGCGCGTGCGCCGACGCGGTGATCGTCGGGTCGCACACGCTGCTCGCGTCGCCGAAGAACGTCTGGACTGCAGAGGCTGTGTTTTCACCGGCCGCGGCGGGGCTCGCGGAGCTGCGTCACCGGCTCGAGTTGCCGGAGCGCCCCGATGTGGTCGTGCTCTCACGCACGCGGAAGATCGAGTCCGCCGCACTGGGCGACCGCCTGCACGTGCGATCCGGCCTCGTCGATGCGATCGCCGAGCTGCGCGACCGCGGCTGCCGCCGCATCCTGTGCGAGGGAGGCCCGACGCTCTTCGGCTCGGTGCTCGAAGAAGGTCTCGTGGACGAGCTCTTCCTGACGGTGTCGCCACTGTTCGCGGGGGCCGGGCTTCCGCTCGTCGAGGGCGTCGAGTTCCTCCCGGATCGACGGATCGCAGCGAGCCTCGTCGGCGTTCGCCGCCACGGCGAGCACCTTTTCCTCCGCTACGCCCTCGCGCGGTGACGGGCAACGAGCGCGGCGGCGACGGCGGGCAGCTCGTCGTCGAGCCGTGCCTTGCGCACGTAATCGGCGGCGCCGGCAGCGCGGATCTCGAGCACGCGCTCCTCGTAGTCGTGACCGCTGATGGCGAGCACCGGCAGCTCCGGCATGCGTGCATGCAGGATGCGCGTCGCCTCGACGCCGTCGAGGACAGGCATCTCCACGTCCATCACCACGAGGTCGGGCTGAAGCTTCTCGGCAAGCTCGATCGCCTCGATTCCGTTGCGCGCCCGGCCGACGACCGCGAAGTCACCGTGGGCGTGCAGGACGGCCTCGAGCACGTCGAGAAATGCCTCGTCGTCCTCGGCGACGAGGATCCGATACGGGTGCCCTGGCCCCAAGAGCGCCGACAGGCTAGCCGAGGATTTCGGCAGCCGTCGGCCGGCCGTTCCCGCCGCGCTTGGCCGCCTCGCGCGGGATCTCGACGACGAAGGTCGAGCCGCCTCCGCCGTTCTCCTCGACCCAGATCCGGCCGTCGATGCGGCGCACGAGCTCCCTGCAGATGTACAGGCCGAGCCCGGTGCCGCCGATCCCGCCGGTCATCTCCGGATCGAGCCGGTAGAACTTCTCGAAGATCCGCCGTCGCTCGCCCGGCGGGATCCCGATCCCCAAGTCGGACACGGCCAGACGGACGGAGCCGTTGTCGGGGCTCAGGGACACGGTCACCGGCCCGCCCTCGGGCGAGTACTTGATGGCGTTGTCGATGAGGTTGGCCACCACCTGGCGCAGTTGGCTCGGATCGGCGGCCACCACCGGCAGCCGCTCGGGCGACTCGAGCTCGAGTGCGACCGTTTCGGGCGCGTGCGCACGTGCCGCCTCGACCTCCGTGCGGACGATCGCGAGCGGGTCGCACGGCTCGATCTGCACGTGCAGCTTCCCGGAGTCGAGTTGGCTCGCGAGCAGCAGGTCGTTTACGATCTCGCCGAGCCGGGCCGATTCCTCGGCGATGACGCGGAGCAGCGTGTCGCGCATCTCGTCCTCGAGGCTGACATCGGAGCGGCGTAGCGTCAGCGCGGCGCCGTAGATCGCCGCGAGCGGCGTGCGCAGTTCGTGCGAGACCGTGGCGACGAGGTCCTGTCGCATCGTCTCGAGGCGACGCTCCTCGGTGAGGTCGCGAAACGCGTAGACGATCCCGTCGTCGAAACCGACCGCTGTCAGCGACAGCCACACCTCTCGCTCGCCCAGGTCGAGCGGGACGCTCTCGACCGCCGGGGCCTCGCCCGCGCCTGCCACCGGCACCCGCGCGGTTACCTCCTGCCAGCCGGGGACGGCGGTCGCGGCCTGTCTGCCCAGCACGTTCTCCTCGGCCAGCCCGGTGATTCGCTCCGCGGCGGCGTTCCAGAGTCGCACCCGCCCGCCGCGATCGAGCAGGACGACGCCGTCGCCGATCGTTGCGAGCGCGCGGGCCGCGTCTGCGCGCTCCTCCGCCTGCCGGTAGAGGCGCGCGTTCTCGATCGCAGCCGACGCGCGGCGGGCGAGCTCTTCGGCGAGGCGCAGGTCCGCGACGCCGTAGGAGCGGCCGGGACGGCTGGAAACGAATGTGATTGCCCCGAGTGCGTGGTCGCGTCCCGGCAACGGCACGCACATGTACGAGCAGAACTCCAGCTGCCGGAGCAGGTCGAGGTGCAGGTCGTCGACGGCGGCCAGCTCGAGCATCGCGCGCGTGATCTCGGGGATGAGCTCCGCCTCGCCCGTGCGGATCACGGCCGCCGGCCCCGTCGGGGAGTCGGCGGCCGGGGGATATCGCTCCTGGAGCTCGCGCGCGAATGCGATCTGATCCGGGTCGTGATGGGCAATCGCGACCTCGGCGACGGAGCCGTCCGGCTCGACGACGTGGACGGTGCACCAGTCGCTGACCTTTCCGACGGCGAGGCGGGCGACGTGTGAGAGCGTCTCGCGGTAGGCAAGCGATGTCGAGAGCGTGTCGCCTGCCTCGAGCAGGAAGGTCCACTGGTCCTCCTCCCGCCTGCGGTCGTCGATGTCAGTGGCGGTCCCCACCCACGACTCGACGCGGCCCAGGTCGTCGCGGATCGGCGCGGTTCGCGTGAGATGCCAACGATGCGTCCCGTCCTCGGCGCGCAGCCGCACCTCGTGCTCGAACGCCTCGCTCGACCCGAGCTTGGAAAGCCAGCTGGGGAGGTCCTCGACATGGACGACGACGCTCCACGGCGAGGCCGCCGCCTCTGCGGGCGTCATGCCCGTGTACTCGAACCAGCGGTGGTTGAAGTAGGTCGCGTTTCCATTTACGTCCGCTCGCCACACGATCTGCGGCATCGCGTCGGCGAGCTGTCCGTACCGCGTCTCGTTCGCGCGCTCGAGTTCGAGGAGCTCCTGCTCCCGCAGCCGGCGGTTCTTCTCCCACAGGTCGACGAACACGCCGACCTTCGAACGGAGGATGCCGGCATCGATCGGCTTGAAGATGTAATCGACTGCGCCGACGGCGTAGCCGTGGAAGACCTGCTGGTCGTCCTCGGGCAGCGCTGTGACGAAGACGATCGGGATGTGCCGCGACCGGCCGCGCTGTTTGATCAGCTTCGCCGTCTCGAAGCCGTCGAGCTCGGGCATGTCGACGTCGAGGAGGATGCAGGCGAAGTCGTGGCGGAGCAACTCGCGCAACGCGGCGACGCCCGAGTCGGCGCGCACGAGATGGTGCCCCAGCGGCTCGAGGACGGCCTCCAGCGCTAGGAGGTTCTCCTCGCGGTCGTCGACGAGCAGGATCGCGGCCTTGTCGCTCACGCTGCCTGCCGATGCTCTAGCGGTACAACCACACGCGCATCAGCGACAGAAGCTGGTCGGTGTCGACCGGCTTCGTGATGTAGTCGGACGCACCCGACTCGATCGACCGGTCGCGGTCGCCCTTCATCGCTTTCGCCGTCAGCGAGATGATCGGAAGCTGCGCGAACTCCGGCATCTCCCGGATCGCCTGCATCGCTTCGTAGCCGTCGAGCTCGGGCATCATGATGTCCATCAGCACGAGGTCGACCTCGGGGTTCTCGCGGAGCGTCTCGATGCCTGCTCGTCCGTTCTCGGCGAAGACGACGTCCATGCCGTTCGCCTCCAACGCAGACGTCAGTGCGAAGACGTTGCGAACATCGTCGTCGACGATCAGCACCTTCTTGCCGCGAAAGACGCTCTCGGCCGTGTGCGTCCGCTCGAGTGTGCGCCGCCGCGTCTGCGGAACCTGCGCTCGAACGCGGTGCAGGAAGAGCGAGGTCTCGTCCAGCAGCCGCTCGGGCGAACGTGCGTCCTTCACGACGATCGCCTCGGCGTAGCGCCGAAGCTGGGTCTCCTCGCTCTCCGTCAACTCGAGGCCCGTGTACACGATCACCGGCAGCGTCGCGAGCCGTTCGTCGCCGTTGATCTGCTCCAGGAGGTCGAATCCGCTTCCGTCGGAGAGCCGCAGGTCGAGCACCATGCAGTCGAAGTCCTGCTCGGCGAGCCGGTCCAGGGCTTCCCCACACGAGGCGACGGCGGTGATCTCGACGTCGTCTGCTCCGACGAGCTCGACGATGGATGTGCGCTCTGCGCCGTCGTTCTCGACGACGAGCAGGGTCTTCACGTCACGGTCGATGAAGCGCGCCATCCGCTCGAACGACTCGGTGACGCGGCCCTCGACGAACGGCTTCTCGAGGACGGCGATCGCGCCCGCGCGCAGCGCGTCCGTCTTCCCACCGTTCGCCGACAGCATGTGCACGGGGATGTGCCTCGTTACTGCGCTGTGCTTCAACTCGTCGAGGACGGCCCAGCCGTCCAGCGCCGGGAGCGACGTGTCGAGGACGATGGCCGCTGGGCTGAGTGAATGCGCGAGCGCGAGGCCCGCGTCGCCGCGTCGGGCGACAACGGCCTTGAAGCCGCGTTCCCGCGCGGCCTCGAGCATCGTGCGGGCGACATCGGCGTCCTCCTCGACGACGAGCACCACGCGGTCGCCGTCCTCGAGGTCGTCGCGGTCGTCCTCGACGTCGCCGGGGAGGAGGATGGCCGGATCGAGCTCGCGGGGTGCAGGCGCGAGCATCGTCGCCGTCTCGTCGAGCAGCCCGCGGCCCTCGCCGACGAGGCGATCGAGGTTCGCCTCGAGCGTCCCCGTCCGCAGCGGCGCCGTGTAGACGGCGGGCAGGTACAGCGTGAACGTGCTGCCGCGGTCGGCGACCGACCGGACGCGGATCTCGCCGCCGAGGAGCCGTGCGATCTCGCGGCTGATGGACAGGCCGAGCCCGGTCCCGCCGTACCGGCGCGACGTCGTGCCGTCCGCCTGCTGGAAGGCCTCGAAGATGACGTGCAGCTTGTCGTCGGGGATGCCGATGCCGGTGTCCGTCACGGAAAAGGAGACGACGGCCTCCGCGCCGGCGAGCTCGGGCGTCGCAAACTGCACTTCCTCCGGCGCCCGCTCGATGCACATGACCACGCCGCCCGACTCGGTGAACTTGACTGCATTCGAGAGCAGGTTCTTGAGCACCTGGTGGAGGCGGATCTCGTCCGTGACGATCGTGAACGGCGCGCCGTCGCCGACCTCGACGTCGAGCCCGAGGCCCTTCTCGGCCGCGAGCGGGCCGAAGGTCCGCTCGGCGTAGTCGCGGACCTCGTGCAGTGCGACGTCGCCGACGTGCACCTCCATCTTTCCGGCCTCGACCTTCGACAGGTCGAGGATGTCGTTGATCAGCTGCAGGAGGTCCGAGCCGGCGTGATGGATCGTCTGCGCGAACTCGATCTGCTTCGGCGTCAGGTTCCGGTCGGTGTTCTCCACGAGGAGCCGCGCGAGGATGAGCAGCGAGTTCAGCGGCGTCCGCAGCTCGTGGCTCATGTTGGCGAGGAACTCGCTCTTGTAGCGGGACGAGAGCGCGAGCTGCTCCGCGCGCTCCTGGAGCGCCGTGCGCGCGAGCTCGATCTCGCGGTTTTTGATCTCGATCCGGCGGTTCTGCTCGGAGAGGAGCTGCGCCTTCTCTTCCAGCTCCTCGTTCGTCTGCTGGAGCTCCTCCTGCTGCGACTGGAGCAGCTCCTCGGACGCTTTCAGCGTCTGCGCCTGCTGCTCGAGCTCGGTGTTCGCGCGCTTGAGCTCCTCCTGCTGCGACTGAAGCTCCTCGGAGCGCTCCTGGAGCTCGAGCGTCAATGCCTGCGACTGGCGGAGCAGCTCCTCCGTCCGCATCGTCGCCAGGATCGTGTTGAGCACGATCCCGATCGTCTCGCCGAGCTGGTCGAGGAACGTGCGCTGCACCTCGGTGAAGGGATCGAACGACGCCAGCTCGACCACCGCCATCACCTGGTCCTCGAACAGGACCGGCATGACGATCACGGCGCGCGGCGACGCCTCGCCGAGGCCGGAAGCGATCTTCACGTATTCGGCCGGCGGGTCGGAGAGCACGATCGACTGCTTCTCGAGTGCCGCCTGGCCGATGAGCGACTCACCGAGGGCGAAGCGGTTCGACGCAGACTTGCGCTCCTTGAGGCCGTAGCTCGAGATCAGCCTCAGACGCGGCGACTCACCGTCCTCCATGAGGAAGAACGCGCCGTAACCCGCGCCGACGAGGGGCGTCAGCTCGGACATGATCAGGCGCGAGACGGCCTGCAGGTCGCGCTGGCCCTGCATCATGCCGCTGAAGCGCGCGAGGTTCGAGTTCAGCCAGTCCTGGTCGGCGTTGCGCGCCGTCGTCTCACGCAGGTTGGCGATCATCTGGTTGACGTTCTGCTTGAGCGCGTCGACCTCGCCCTTCGCCTCGACGGTGACCTGGCGCGTGAGGTCGCCCTCGGTCACGGCGGTGGAGACGTCCGCGATCGCGCGCACCTGCGTCGTCAGCGACGCGGCGAGCTGGTTGAAGTTGTCCGTCAGGTCCTTCCACACGCCGCTGACGCCTTCGACGTTCGCCTGGCCACCGAGGATGCCCTCGGTGCCGACCTCGCGTGCGACGCGCGTCAGCTCGGCCGCGAACGACGAGAGCTGGTCGACCATCGTGTTGATCGTGTTCTTGAGGCGCAGGATCTCGCCGCGGACGTCGACCGTCACCTTCTTGGAGAGGTCTCCCTGCGCGACGGCGGTCGTCACCTCGGCGATGTTGCGTACCTGGCTCGTGAGGTTGTCGGCGAGCGTGTTCACCGAGTCGGTCAGGTCCTTCCACGTGCCGCTCACGCCCTTGACGTTCGCCTGGCCGCCGAGCTTGCCCTCGGTGCCGACCTCGCGTGCGACGCGCGTGACCTCGTCCGCGAACGACGAGAGCTGGTCGACCATCACGTTGATCGTGTTCTTCAGCTCCGCGATCTCGCCCTTCACGTCCACGGTGATCTTCTTGGAGAGGTCGCCGTTCGCGACCGCGGTCGTCACCTGCGCGATGTTGCGCACCTGCTCGGTGAGCGAAGACGCCATGAAGTTCACGTTGTCGGTCAGGTCGCGCCACACGCCGCTCACGCCCTCGACCGACGCCTGGCCGCCGAGCTTCCCGTCGGTGCCGACCTCGCGCGCGACGCGCGTCACCTCGGCGCCGAACGCGCGCAGCTGGTCGACCATCGTGTTGATGGTCTCCTTCAGTTCCGCCACCTCGCCTCGGACGTCGACGGTGATCTTCTTCGAGAGGTCGCCCTGCGCGACCGCTGTCGTCACGTCGGCGATGTTGCGCACCTGATTCGTCAGGTTGTCCGCCATGAAGTTCACGTTGTCAGTCAGGTCGCGCCACGTGCCGCTGACGCCCTCGACCTTCGCCTGGCCGCCGAGCACACCCTCGGTGCCCACCTCGCGCGCGACGCGCGTGACCTCCGCGGCGAAGCCGGAGAGCTGGTCGACCATCGTGTTGACGGTGTCCTTGAGCTGCAGCACCTCGCCGCGCGCGTCGACGGTGATCTTCTGCGTCAGGTCGCCCTGTGCCACCGCCGTCGTGACCGCCGCGATGTTGCGCACCTGGTCGGTGAGGTTGCCGGCGAGCGTGTTGACGTTGTCGGTGAGGTTCTTCCACGTCCCCGACACGCCGCGCACCTGCGCCTGGCCGCCGAGCTTGCCCTCGGTGCCGACCTCGCGGGCGACGCGCGTGACCTCGTCGGCGAACGAAGAGAGCTGGTCGACCATCGTGTTGATCGTGTTCTTGAGCTCGAGGATCTCTCCCCGCACGTCGACCGTCACCTTCTTCGACAAGTCTCCGTTCGCGACCGCTGTCGTCACGTCGGCGATGTTGCGCACCTGCTCCGTCAGCGATGTCGCCATGAAGTTCACCGACTCGGTGAGCTGACGCCACGTGCCCGACACGCCCTCGACCTGGGCCTGGCCCCCCAGCCGGCCCTCGGATCCCACTTCGCGTGCCACGCGTGTGACCTCGTCGGCGAACGACCCGAGCTGGTCGACCATCGTGTTGAGGGTGTTCTTCAGCTCGAGGATCTCGCCGTGCGCTTCGACCGTGATCTTCTGCGACAGGTCGCCGCCGGCGACGGCGGTCGCGACCTGGGCGATGTTGCGCACCTGGTTCGTGAGGTTGTTGGCCATCTGGTTCACGTTCTCGGTCAGGCCGCGCCACGTGCCGCTGACGCCTTCGACCTCGGCCTGGCCGCCGAGCGCACCGTCCGTGCCGACCTCGCGGGCCACGCGCGTGACCTCGTCCGCGAACGTCGACAGCTGGTCGACCATCGTGTTGAGCGTGTTCTTCAGCTCGAGGATCTCGCCGCGAGCGTCGACGGTGATCTTCTGCGTCAGGTCGCCGCGTGCCACGGCGGTCGCGACCTCGGCGATGTTGCGCACCTGGTCGGTGAGGTTCGACGCCATGCCGTTCACCGACTCGGTGAGGTCGCGCCACGTGCCGCTGACGTCCTCGACCTCCGCCTGGCCGCCGAGGCGGCCGTCGGTGCCGACCTCGCGGGCGACGCGCGTGACCTCGTCGGCGAACGACGAGAGCTGGTCGACCATCGTGTTGATCGTGTTCTTCAGCTCCGCGACTTCGCCGCGCACGTCGACGGTCACCTTCTTCGACAGGTCGCCCTTTGCCACGGCGGTCGTCACGTCGGCGATGTTGCGCACCTGTTCCGTGAGCGACGTGGCCATGAAGTTCACCGACTCGGTCAGCTGACGCCACGTGCCGCTGACGCCTTCCACCTGCGCCTGGCCGCCGAGCTTGCCGTCCGTGCCGACCTCGCGTGCGACGCGCGTTACCTCGGCGGCGAATGAGGAGAGCTGGTCGACCATCGTGTTGATGGTGTCCTTCAGCTCCGCGATCTCGCCCTGGACGTCGACCGTGATCTTCTTGGAGAGGTCGCCGTTGGCGACCGCGGTCGTGACCTGCGCGATGTTCCGCACCTGCGTGGTCAGGTTCGCGGCGAGGGTGTTGACGTTGTCGGTGAGGTCCTTCCACACGCCGCTGACGCCTTCGACGTTCGCCTGACCTCCGAGGCGGCCCTCGGTGCCGACCTCGCGCGCGACGCGCGTCACCTCGGCGGAGAACGCGCGCAGCTGGTCGACCATCGTGTTGATCGTGTCCTTGAGCTGCAGCACCTCGCCGCGGACGTCGACGGTGATCTTCTTCGATAGGTCGCCGGTCGCGACCGCGGTTGTGACGTCGGCGATGTTGCGCACCTGGTCGGTGAGGTTGCCCGCGAGCGTGTTGACGTTGTCGGTGAGGTCCTTCCACACGCCGCTGACGCCTTCGACGTTCGCCTGGCCGCCGAGCTTGCCTTCGGTGCCGACCTCCTTCGCGACGCGCGTCACCTCGGCGGAGAACGCGCGCAGCTGATCGACCATCGTGTTGACGGTCTCCTTGAGCTCGAGCACCTCGCCCTTGACGTCGACCGTGATCTTGCGCGAGAGGTCGCCGTTCGCGACCGCTGTCGTGACGGCGGCGATGTTCCGCACCTGCGTCGTCAGGTTCGACGCAAGCCCGTTCACGGACTCGGTCAGGTCCTTCCACGTCCCGCTGACGCCGGTGACCTGCGCCTGGCCACCGAGCTTGCCTTCCTCGCCGACCTCGCGCGCGACGCGTGTGACCTCGTCGGCGAACGAGGAGAGCTGGTCGACCATCGTGTTGATGGTGTTCTTCAGCTCCGCGACCTCGCCGCGGACGTCGACGGTGATCTTCTTCGAGAGGTCGCCCTTCGCGACGGCGGTCGTCACATCGGCGATGTTGCGCACCTGGGTGGTGAGGTTGGCCGCGAGCGTGTTGACGTTGTCGGTGATGTCCTTCCAGACGCCCGAGACGCCACGCACCTTTGCCTGGCCGCCGAGCTTCCCGTCGGTGCCGACTTCGCGGGCGACACGCGTGACCTCGTCCGCGAACGAGGAGAGCTGCTCGACCATCGCGTTCACCGTTCGGCCGATCCGGAGGAACTCGCCCTTGACCGGGCGGCCCTCGATCTTGAGATTCATCTTCTGGGAGAGGTCGCCTTGCGCCACGGCGTCGATGACGCGGGCCACCTCGGTGGTAGGACGCGCGAGGTCCTCGACGACGGTGTTGAACGCGTCGAGCGTCTCCGCCCAGTAGCCCGCCAGGCCCGCGCGCGAGGCGCGCTCGGTCAGGCGGCCTTCGCGGCCGATCGCACGGCCGACGCGGGTGATCTCCTTGGCGACCGCCTCACGGCGGTCGGCCACCTCGTTGAAGGCGCGCCGGAGATCGGCGCCGAGGCCGGCCCCGCGAACGGAGAGGCGGACGGCGAAGTCCCCGTCGCGGGCAGCGGCGAGCGCCGCGAGGAGCTCTTCGAGCTCCGCGCGTGTGACGTCGTGATCCCCGTTGCCGTTCCCGGTCCCTGCTTGTGCCGGCGCCCGCCCCTCGGGCGTCGGGCGCCCAGCGCGTCCACGCGCGACGGCCACAGCTGCCCCCCTGACGAGTTGTTCTGAGCCGTCTGAGGATAGGCCCAAAGGGTTGGCCTGTCTAGGCCGTTCGGCCTACCGTTGCAAAGCAGGGTCTTATGCGTTGTCGAGCGCCTGGGCGAGGTCGGCCCAGATCGCATGCGGATCCTCGAGCCCGACGCTGAGCCGGAGGAGGCCGCCGGGGACGCGGTCGCCCTCCCAGCGATGGCGGCTCTCCATGAGGCTCTGAACGCTGCCGAGTGACGTCGCGTTGGTCACGAGGCGGATCGACGTCTCGACGCGCCGCGCGGCGTCGGCGTCGGCGACGTCGAACGAGATGAGGCTTCCGAGCCCGGGGTACCGGACGAGGACCACCTTTGGGTGGCCGGTGAGCCGCTCCGCAATCACGGCCGCGGTCTCGACCTGACGGCGGACGCGCACCTCGAGCGTTCTGAGGCTCCGGAGCAGGAGCCGGGCAGGTTCGGCGGCCGGCGAGATCCCGGTGAGGCTGCGGAAGCGGCGCAGTGCATCTGCCGCGGCGGGGTCGCGGCAGACGACCACGCCGAGCAGGACGTCGTCGTGGCCGCCGAGCGCCTTCGTCGCGCTATGGAGTGCGTAGTCGGCGCCGTGCTCGAGCGGGCGCAGGCCGACGGGCGTCGCCACGGTCGAGTCGACGACGACGGGCGCCGGATGGGCTGCCGCAGCCGGAAGGTCGGGCATCGTCAGCATCGGGTTCGCGGGCGCTTCCAGCCAGAGGAGCTGGACATCGTCCGGCGGCGGCCCCGTCTGGTCGAACTCGACGTGGCGCAGGCCCCACGGTCCGAGCGTTTCGAACAGGCGGCCGGTGCCGAAATACGCGCCCTCCGCGAGCGCGATGGTGTCCCCGGAGCGCAGCAGCGAGAGCGCGAGCGCCGTCGCGGCACCGGTCCCGGAGGGGAAAAGGACCGCGGTGCCGCCGTCGAGCTCGCCGAGCGCCTCCTCGACCTCGGCGATTGCGGGGTGGTTGTAGCGCGCGTAGAAATACTCCCCGACCTCTCCGCTCTCGTACGGCCAGATGATCTCCACGCCTCTGACCTTACGCCGGTTGCAGTTCTTCGAGCGGTCCCATGCGGGCGAGCTCGGGGAAGAGGCGCGTCCACGAGGCGGCGATGCCGATCATCACGGCGCCGCCGGCGACGACGGCCGCGACTGTGCCGATGAGCGAGGCGACGACCCCCGACTCGAACGCGCCGAGCTCGTTCGATGCACCGATGAAGACCCACTCGACTGCGTTGACGCGGCCCTGGAGTTCTCGCGGCGTTACAACGGCGAGCGTTGTCGCGCGGATGTTCACGCTGATCATGTCGACGAACCCGGCGATGGCGAGCGCCGCGAGCGACAAGGGCAGCCACTTCGACAATCCGAAGACGATCATCGCCGCGCCGAACGTCGCGATCACCCCGAGCAGCGCCGGGCCTGCTCGCCTGCGGAGCGGGCGGCGGGCGAGCATGACGCCGGCCGCGAGCGCGCCGAGCGCAGGCGCGGTCCGAAGCGCGCCGAGGCCGATCGGCCCGATGTGGAGGATGCTCCGCGCGAAGACCGGCGCAAGCGCGATCGAGTCGCCGAGGAGCACGGCGATCAGGTCGAGCGAGATCGCGCCGAGAAGCATGCGCGTGCTGAGGATGAAGCGGACACCGGCGACGAGGCTCTCCCAGTCCGGCGGCGGCTGGTCGGCGAGCGGCGCCGCACGGTAGGGCAAGGCCACGATCGAAGCGAGCGCAACGGCGATCAAAGCTGCGGCGACCGCGTAGACCGAGACGGGGTCGACGGCGAAGATGATGCCGCCGAGCGCCGGCCCTGCGACGATGCCGATCTGCGACGCGACGCTGCGGAGCGCGATTGCTCCCGCGAGCAGCTCGGCCGGGACGATCTCCGGCGTGAGCGCGCGGGTTGCCGGGCTGCCGACCGCGGATGCCACGCCGGCGATCACGCCGACGCTCAGGAAGGGCCACAACGCGTGCACGTCGGTGACGGTGATCGCGAGCAGAACGCCGACCGTCGCAAGCGTGAGCGCGAGCGCGATCGCTGCGATCGTACGGCGCGAGACGCGGTCGGCGAGCTGTCCGGCCGGCAGCGCGAGGATCGGCAGCGGCACGAACTCCGCGAGGCCGACGAGGCCGAGGTCGAGAGGGTTGCGGTGGATGGCATAGACCTGCCACCCGATCGCGACCGCGATCATCTGCGAGGCGAGGCCGTTTGCGAGCGACGACGTCCACAGGAACGCGAACGCGCGATCTTGCAAGGCAGGAGGGAGCCGCCGTCTCACCGCCCCAGGTTAGGCTCCTCGCGTGGCGGACCACGAGACAACGGAAGCGAAGCTCGCGTGGCTCGCGGAGCTCCGCGCCGAGGCGCTCCACGCCGGCAGCGAGAAGGCGGTGCAGCGGCGTCGTGACGAAGGCAAGCTCCTCGCGCGCGAGCGGGCGGAGAAGCTCTGCGACCCCGGCTCGTTCGTCGAGCTCGACCGCTTCGTGCGCCACCGCGAATCGAACTTCGGGATGATGGAGCGGCGGCCCTACGGCGACGCGGTCGTCACCGGCTACGGCACCGTCTTCGGCCGCAAGGTCTTCGTCTTCTCGCAGGACTTCACCGTCTTCGGCGGCTCGCTCAGCGAGGTATTCGCCGAGAAGATCTGCAAGGTGATGGACCTGGCGGTGAAGTACGGCTGCCCGGTCATCGGCATCAACGACTCGGGCGGCGCCCGCATCCAGGAAGGCGTCGTCTCGCTCGCGGGCTACGCGGAGATCTTCTGGCGGAACGTGCAGGCGTCGGGCGTCATCCCGCAGATCAGCCTCGTCATGGGTCCGTGCGCGGGCGGCGCCGTGTACTCGCCCGCGATGACGGACTTCATCTTCATGGTCGAGGGCTCGTCGTACATGTTCATCACCGGCCCCGACGTGGTGAAGACCGTCACAGGCGAGGAGGTGACCTTCGAGGAGCTCGGCGGCGCGGCCACGCACGCGACGAAGTCGGGCGTCGCGCAGTTCACATCCCCCGACGAGGAGTCATGCCTCGAGGACGCGCGCTACCTCCTCTCGTTCCTTCCGCAGAACAACCGCGAGCGGCCGGCGTTCACGACGCCGACCGACCCCTGCGAACGCGAGGACGTCGAGCTCGACACGCTCGTCCCCGACAACCCGAACAAGCCGTATGACATGCATGACGTCATCCGGCGCGTCATCGACGACGGCGAGTTCCTCGAGGTGCACGAGCGGTGGGCGGAGAACATCGTCTGCGGCTTCGCGCGGCTCGGTGGCCATGCCGTCGGCCTCGTCGGCAACCAGCCGCGCACGCTCGCCGGCGTGCTCGACATCTCGTCGTCGGAGAAGGCGGCGCGTTTCGTCCGCACGTGCGATGCGTTCAACATCCCGCTCGTCACCTTCGTCGACGTGCCCGGCTTCCTCCCGGGAACGGCGCAGGAGTGGGGCGGCATCATCCGCCACGGCGCGAAGCTCCTGTACGCGTACTGCGAGGCGACCGTGCCGAAGCTCACGGTCATCACGCGCAAGGCGTACGGCGGCGCGTACGACGTCATGAGCTCGAAGCACGTGCGCGCCGACTTCAACTTCGCGTGGCCGACGGCCGAGGTGGCGGTGATGGGTCCGGAGGGCGCGGTGAACATCATCTATCGCGACCGCTCGCCCGAAGAGCGCGCTGAGCTGATCGAGGATTACAGAGAACGGTTTGCGAACCCGTACTCCGCCGCGGAACGCGGCTACGTCGACGACGTCATCGAGCCGCGGCGAACGCGCCCAGTGCTCATCGATGCGCTCGAGACCGCCCTGACGAAATCCGAGCCGCGGCCGAGCCGCAAGCACGGGAACATCCCGCTCTAGCCGGAAAGCCCGGCTTCGCGCAGCGGGCGCCGCGCCCACGCAAACTCGTACCGGTAGTACCCGGTGAGCTGCGCGATCGCGACGCCGTAGTTCGACGACTGGATGAACCACCCGTTGCCGAGGTAGATCCCCATGTGATCGACCTGCGACGGGCTCGACCGCGGGCCGCGCGGACCGAAGAAGAGGACGTCCGCCGGTTGCAGGTTCGCGAAGTTGATGAGCTCCGACCGCGGCACCTCGCCGCTCATCACGTACGTCGTGCGGCCGCGCAGCGTCGAGGCGAGGTCGCCCTCGTTCGGATACGGCGTGAGCTTGTACACGCGCCATACGAATCCGGAGCAGTCGTAGCCGCCGCGCGCGGCCACCCCGAAGTCCACTTCCGGTCCGTCACTCGTCCCTCCCCAGACGTACGGCATGCCGAGGCGGGCGACGGCGGTGTCGAGGATCCGGCGCTGCCACGCCGAGTACTGCGGGAGCGAGAACGTATCGGAGAGGGCTTGCACGACCGGGACGAGCCAGCCCGACGAATGCATGAGCTGCGCCGCCGAGTACGCGGCCTCGGCGCGCGTGGCCGGGTCGTTCGGCAGCAGCTCGAGAGAGTCCTCGCTCGCGGGATGGTCGAGGCGGAGGCCGAGAAGCCGCGCCACCACTTCGGTGCCGAAGCGGGCTGGGACATCGAGCCCGGCCGCGCGCGCGCCGCGGGCGAATGCGCTCGCGGCCGCATCGAGGCCGACGCCGTCGACGAGCTGCGCGTCGAGCATCGTCATCGTCGCCGCAGCGGCGCCGTGGGGGACCTTCGGCAGGGTCGCGGACGTTGGAGGAGGAGGCGGAGGCTCGACGGCGGTCGTCGTCGTCGTCACCGGATCGGTCGTCGTGTCCGTCTGCTCGGTGGTCGTCTGCGTCGGATCGGTGGTCGTGTCGGTCGAGGTCGTCGTCGTGTCCGGCGGCGGCGGCGGGGCGGCGAGCGCAGGAGGTGTCGGCGGCGCGAGGAGCTGCCGGAGCTGGAAGACGAGGTTCGCGAGCGCCTGGTTGGTGAGCTTCGCGCCGGGCCGGAAGGTCGCCGGCGACTTGGTGCCCATCAAGCCTGCGCCGGTGACGACACGGATCTCCGGCAGCGCCCAGGAGCTCGAGTGATGCGAGCGGTGCGTCGACGCGAGCGCGCTCCCTGCCGGGAGCAGCGCGAGCACAGCAGCAGTGACCCCTATTCGTAGACCCACGTGCACCTAGATCGACCCGATCGCACAATGACTTTACTCTTGCATTCGTGAACATCGAGATCAGCCCAGAGCCGAGTGAGGAAGAGCGGACGGCCATCCTCGCCGTACTGGTGGAAGAGGCGGAAAAGCCTGCACCCGCGCCGTGGGCGGCCGAGGAGCCCGAATTGCCGTAACCGCGGGGCCCGCCGGGCCGTTTTCCCAGCATGTTCGACGAGTGCATCCGCTGCAACACAGCGCCCGCCGTGGACGAGCTCGGGTATTGCGGTCATTGCCACTGGGCTGTCCGCGCGGAGATCGAGGAGGGCTTGTACGAACTGCGCGAGTACCTGCGGAGTTGGGCTCGTTTCGAGGATTGGTGCGAGTCGCGAGGGCTCGTCACGCACTGACGCGCGGCCGGAACAGCGCCGGCGCACTGCGTGCGTAGTCGAGCCCCGACGCCCACGTCAGGGCCACCGCGACGAGCATCGTCCACCACGCGACGCCGCTGCTCCACGCTCCGGCGGCGGCGAAGCCGCCGACTCCTGCTGCGACCGCTTGCGCCCACGTCTTGACCTTCGCCAGGTCGCGGGCCGCGATCACGATCCCGCGCTCGATCGCCGCCTGACGGAGGCCGGTGATCAGCACCTCGCGGACGACAATCGCCGCAACCATCCACGCGGGGACGACGTGTTGGCCGACGAGCATTACGAGCGCGGCGAGCACGAGCACCTTGTCGGCGATCGGGTCGAGCAGCGAGCCGAGCGGCGACGTCCTCCCATGCCGGCGCGCGAGCCGGCCGTCGAACCAATCCGTCGTCATCGCGACGCAGAACACCGCGGTCGCCCAGTAGGCATGGTCGTGGAACGGCCAAGCGAAGAGGACGACGACGACGGGCACGGAGAGAGCACGCGCAACGGTCAGCTGGTCCGCGGGGCTCACAAACGGAGACAATACGGCCCGCCGATGTTCGACAAGGTCCTGGTCGCCAACCGTGGTGAGATCGCCGTCCGCATCTTCCGGACGCTGCGCGAGCTCGGGGTGGGCTCTGTCGCCGTCTACTCCGAGGCCGACCGGGGCTCGCTCCATGTCGCGTACGCCGACGAGGCGTTCCTCATCGGGCCACCGCCGGCGGCCGACAGTTACCTGAAGATCGACACGCTCGTGGAGACCGCGCTGCGCGCCGACGTACAGGCGGTGCATCCCGGCTACGGGTTCCTCGCCGAGAATGCGGCGTTCGCGCGCGCAGTGCAGGACGCGGGGCTCGTGTGGATCGGCCCGCCGCCCGACGCGATCGAGCTGATGGGGGAGAAGACCCGCGCGCGCACGGTGATGCAGCGGGCGGGAGTCCCGATCATCCCCGGCACAACGGAGCCGGTCGCGACGGTCGACGAGCTGCTCTCGCTCGGCGAGTCGATCGGCTATCCACTGCTGATCAAGGCGGCGGCCGGAGGTGGCGGCAAGGGGATGGAGGTCGTCGAGGCTCCCGAGCTCGCGGAGCGCGCGTTCGAGACGGCGCGCCGGCAAGGCCAGTCGTACTTTGCGAACCCCGACGTGTATGTCGAGAAGCTCATCGTCGATCCGCGCCACATCGAGGTGCAGGTGCTCGCGGACGCGCACGGCAACGTCGTGCACCTCGGCGAGCGGGACTGCACCATCCAGCGGCGGCATCAGAAGCTCGTCGAGGAGACACCGTCGCCGGCCGTGGACGACGAGCTGCGCGCGCGCATCGGGAAGATCGGCGTCGACGCCGCGCTCGCAGCCGGCTATGTGTCTGCGGGGACGATCGAAGGCCTGCTCACTGCGGACGGCGAGTACTTCTTCATGGAGATGAACACGCGCATCCAGGTGGAGCACACGGTGACCGAGATGGTGACCGGCCTCGACCTCGTGCGCGAGCAGGTGCTCATCGCGCTCGGCGAGCCGCTGTCGTTCACGCAGGAGCAGGTGTCGCTGCGCGGGCACGCGATCGAATGTCGCATCAACGCCGAGGATGCGTCGCGCGGCTTCCTCCCTGCGCCAGGACTCGTCACGGCGTACCACGAGCCCGGCGGGCCGGGCGTACGCGTCGACTCGGGTGTCGACGGCGGCCGCGAGGTGGTCGCCGCGTACGACCCGATGATCTCCAAGCTCATCGTGCACGGCGTCAACCGCGAGCACGCGCGGCGGCGGATGCTGCGCGCGCTCGGCGAGTACGTGATCGAGGGGCCGACGACGCTCATCCCGTTCCACACCGCGCTGCTGTCGCACGAGTGCTTCATCCGCGGCGACACGTGTGCGGGCATCGTCGAGTCGCTCGACCTCGACGGCAAGGCTCCCACGAGCAGGTTGCTACCCGGGTCGGGCCGGACGGTCGAGCGCGTGCGCACCGTGGAGGTGGACGGCCGCCGCTTCGAGGTCCGCCTCACCGAGCCGGAGGCGCCATGGCTCGCGCTGGCCCGCCGCCGGCGCGAGCGTGTGAGCGCGGGCGCCGGCGGCGGCACCGACGTCGTCGGCTCGCCGATGCAGGGTACGGTCCTCACCGTCGCAGTCGCCGAGGGCGAGGAGGTGGAGGCGGGCGCGCTCATTTGCATCGTCGAGGCGATGAAGATGGAGAACGAGGTGCACGCGCACCGCGCCGGCACCATTACCGAGCTGTCGGTCGCTCCGGGCGAGCCGGTCGCGACCGGTCAGGTCATCTGCGTCATCTCGCCGAATTGAGCTCGGTCGGCGGGAGACGTCAGCAATTCGACGTCGCGTCGCACCGTAGGCGCTCGAGCGTCGTGACCGCGTGCTCGAGCTCCTGGAGCTCTTCAGGCCCGAGGTGCTCGATCCGGCGGCGAAGCGCCTGATTACGGGCTTCGATCGCCGATCGGAGCATCCGGCGCCCGGCCGGCGTGATCGCGACATTGACGACTCGCCCGTCCGCCGTATCCGGTCGTCGTTCGACCCAGCCCTCGCCTTCCAACCGGGAGACGAGCATCGTCATCCCCGGCTGGCTGACGAACTCGGACGCGGCGAGGTCGCCGAGCCGCC
Organism: uncultured Actinomycetes bacterium; assembly: GCA_963744355.1. Taxonomy (GTDB): domain Bacteria; phylum Actinomycetota; class Thermoleophilia; order Gaiellales; family Gaiellaceae; genus Palsa-739. The sequence continues at coordinate 125,929 of CAVUTE010000001.1, read as the reverse complement.
GCGGCCCTGTGGTGAGGGTTGAAAGCACGGACAGCCACGTCCGATTGACGTGCACGCCTTCCTGCGCCAGGAGTCGGCACCAGCCCGAGATGACGCTTGCAAGGTCGGCGCTGAGGTCACGCACAGGATCGGTCCGGGCCGCCACGACGAACAGAGTATTCAAACCCTGATGCGACGGCCACGCGCCGGCCCGGACTGGTTTCATGCCTCGCGTGCGTGGCGCTTTGAGGCGGGTTGGCACCGGAACGTGCGTCGCGCTCACGGCGGTCACGCTCCTCACGGCATGTAGCGGATCACAGGGGGCGTCGCCGCTTCCGAACGTCGACGCGTCGTCGACGCGGGCCGCCACTTCGACCGGCATCAACGTCGCCAATGCCGGAAAGCTCGTCGTCGCATGGCGGTTTCGCATCCGAATTCCACCGGGAGATTCGGGTGCGATGACCGCGACGCCGGTGATCGCCGACGGAAAAGTGTTCGTCCAAGACCTCAAGAGCAACGTCTTCGCGCTCGACATCCGGACAGGCAAGATCGTCTGGCGGCGGCTCTTCGAAGCTACGAGTCCGGGGCCGAACGGTCTCGCTGTCGCCGCCGGCCGTGTCTACGGCGTCACCGACGCCGCGGCTTTCGCGCTCTCGGCGAAGACGGGGCGTGTCCTTTGGCGGCGGCTGCTCGTGCGCCCCGCGGAGCAGTACGTCGAGACGGCACCACTCGTCGACGGCGGACGCATGTATGTCAGCACCATCGGTCTCCCGCCCGGAGGACGCGGCGCGCTGTACGCGCTCGACGCAGCGACGGGACGACTCGACTGGCGCTTTGCGACGATCAAGGGCTCGTGGCGCGTGCCGGGTGAGGCCGGCGGCGGCGGCGCCTGGTACCCACCCAGCATTGCCAACGGGATCGTCTACTGGGGTACGACGAATCCATATCCCTATGGCGGCACCGTCGCGCACCCGAACGGCGGCGCCTACGCCGGGCCGGCGCTGTACACGGACTCACTCCTCGCTCTGGACGCTGGTTCGGGCCGTCTCCTCTGGTACGACCAGGTGACCGCGCACGACGTTCGGGATTACGACTTCCAGCTGCCGCCGATCCTCATCGGCCGTCTGGTGATCGGGGCCGGCAAGGCGGGACGCGTGATCGCGTGGAACACACACACGCACGCGCGCGTGTGGAGTGCGAGCGTCGGGCTCCATCGAAACGATGTTGGGCCGCTGCCTCCCCGATTCGTGCGTGTCTGTCCCGGCCTTCTCGGTGGAGTCGAGACGCCCATGGCCTACGCCGACGGCAGGGTGTTCGTGCCGGTCGTCGACCTGTGCATGGAGGGGAGTGCGCATGGATACGTTCCACTCGGCCGCGTGAACGTCGCACTCGGCCGCGGTGAGCTGGTGGCGCTCGACGCCGCCACGGGGAAGCGCCTCTGGATCGATCGCCTCGCACAGCCCGACTTCGGCTGCGCCACGGTCGCGCACGGCGTCGTCTTCACTTCGACGTTCGACGGGAAGCTGATCGGCGTCGATGCCCGTACCGGAGGACGCATCGTGGTGCGGCGCTTGACTGCGGGAATCAACGCGTGCCCGGCGATCTCGGGAAACGTGGTCGTGCTTGCCGCCGGCGTGCGGCTCGCAAAGGGCGACGTCCTCGAAGTCGAAGCCTTTTCTACGGGCTGAGAGCTTGCGTGCGCGGCGGCCTGAAGCTTAAGCTAGTTATGTGATTCCGTTTCGGCTGCAGAAGGCAACGATGCTCGTCACGGCAACGGCAACGGCAGTGGGCCTTCTTGCGCTGGCCGGCGGCGCATCCGCCCGACACGCGGCGCCTGCTGCGTCGGATGTCGGCTGGCTGAGCTGGGGCAACACCGTCGACGAGAACCGGTACTCGCCCCTCACGCAGATCAGCACGTCGAACGTCGATCAGCTCGGCCGCGCATTCACCATCGACCTGAACAAGTTCGTCCCGGGGATCAAGAAAGGTCAGCAGACCTATCCGATCGTCGTCGGCAACAAAATGTTCGTCACGTCGGGCGACGACCAGGTGTTCGCGGTCGACGCGACCAATGGCTCCCTCCTCTGGCGCTACCAGCCCAACAACATCGCGACGTTCAAGAACTTCGGGATCGTCGCGAACCGCGGTGTGGCGTATTGCGACGGGCGCGTCTACTTGCTCACGCTGGACATGACGATCGTCGAGCTCAACCCGGCGACGGGTGCGCAGCTCGCGCGCGTCCCGATTTCCCATGCCGTCCCCGGAGCGCAGGCGAACTACGGCTACTCCGAGACGAGCGCGCCGATCTGCGCGAACCACCGGCTCATCGTCGGCGCAGCCGGGTCGGAATACGGCGCGCGCGGGTTTGTCATGGCGTATCGCACGCCCGACCTCGCTCCCGCGTGGCCGAACCCGTTCTGGACGATTCCGCCGAACAACACGGAATGGCGCAAGGCGGCGCGGATCGTCGGCGGCGGCGTCGTCTGGACGCCCACGACGGTCGACACGACGACGAACACGCTCTACGTCGGCACCGGCGCGGCGACGCCTCCGTACTACCCCTCCCTCCGACCGGGGCCCGATCCGCGCTCCGACTCGCTCATCGCCATCAACCTCACGACGGGTCAGATGAAGTGGTGGCAGCAGGAGCTGTCGTCGAACGAGTGGTCATACGACGTGTCGCAGCCGCCGCTCGTCTACACGGCGAATGTCGGAGGCAAGTCCCGGCGGATCGTGTCCGTCGCGACGATGGAGGGCGTCTGGTTCGCCTATGACGCAGCGACGGGCGCGCCGATCTGGTCGCGCGTGAAGGTGATCGACAACGTCGAGCATCCGAACCTCAAGCCGGGAAAGCCGGTCGTCGTCTATCCGTCGTCGCTCGGTGGACTGAACTACTCCCCGGCGTCATTCGATCCGCAGACGCATCTGGTCTACAACGCCGCCGCGGAAACGGCGTCGGTCCTCGTCGAGCAGACGTCTGCGGAGAAGGAACGGCAGGCGCTGCTCGCCGGCGACTCGTTCCTCGGCCTGGCCAATGGCGACTACGGCCAGTATCTGCGCACCGGCTGGAAGGACTACGGCTCGGTGAGTGCGATCGACGTCTCGACCGGCAAGCGCGTCTGGAAGTTCGACACGCCGCAGCCTGAGCGCGGCGGCCCGACGACGACGGCGTCCGGCATCGGCTTCGTCGGCGGCGGCGACGGCAACCTGCGCGCCTTCGACGTGAAGAGCGGCAAGGTTTTGTGGACGTTCCAGACGGGTGCGCAGATCGCGGACGGGCCGTCGATCTACTCGGTAAACGGCACCGAGTACGTCGCGATCGGCGTGGGCGGCACGCCGACGTCCTCGAACGGCGGCACGGTCGCGTCACAGATCCAGGTCTTCTCGCTCGGCGGCAGTCATACGCAGTCGACGGCACCTCCGGTCCCGCGCGCCTCGTTCGTCGCGGATGCATCGGCGCCGGCTCGATCGACCGCGCCGCGGCCGACCGATGCGGTCGGCCGCGCGCTCAAGGGCTCGAACGGTCGGGTGCTCGGGCCTGTCGTGAACGTCAAGCCGTGGGATGCGAACACGTCCAACGAGGAGCCCGTTCAGGGTCACCTGACGCTCGGCGGCAAGTCGGTCGAGGGCGCGGTCGTGAGCGTGGGCGGCTGGGTCGTTCCGGGCGCGACGAACAGCAAGGGCGAGTTCACGTACCTCGTCGACACATCCGTGCCGCTGCGCCACGTGGCAACCGTGGTCGGCGTTGCGCACGCGACGCTCGACGGCCATGCGCTGAGCTCTGCACAGCAGGCGGCGCTCCTCGGTCGGAAGGGCGGCATCAGCGTCGCGTATGCAGTGACGAACGTCTCGGCTCACGTGTCTGGGGGGAACGTCGTGATCACCGGACGACTGGCGGACACGGCCGGCAACGCACCGCCGCCCGTGCTCCTCTATAGCTACGAGCTGAAGGGGACGATCACCGACGCCAGCGGCAAGCCCGTGCGGGGCGCCGTCGTCACGACACGAACGAACGACCGGCAGTACTGGACGCAGTCGCGGCCGAGCGGGGCAAACGGGAGCTATGCCTCGTTCCTCGTCGCTGCCGACCAGGAGGGCGACATTCCGGTCCCGATGACCATCGGCGTCGCCGTCGGCAATAGCGCGTACGCCGAGCCTCTGGGCGATTCGATCAACTTCGCCCATCTGTCCAGTGCGACGCTGAACATTCAGCTGCCGACGGGGACGGCGCTGCCGAAGACGGCGCTCAACCCGACCGCGATCGCCGGCGCGATCTATCAGGGGCTCCTCGTCGGCGTCGTCGGTGGTCGTGGCGGGATCATCAAGCCCGTCAGCGCGACGTGGCCGAATGCGAGCGGACGGTTCCGGCTCGTGTTGCCAGGGACTGCGAAGGGGCAGAAGGTGGCCTTCTGGGAGTCGCAGTCGCAGTTCTTCTCGAGCTCGCACGCCGCTGCCGGCGGCGCGGTCGACCTGTCGGTCTATCCGCAGTCGCTCTCGACCAGCGCGCCGCAAGGCATTGCCACGATTAAGCTCCCCGGCTAGCCGCGACGACGCATCAATCGGCGCCTCGGCACCGCCCACCGCACCGACGATGGAGACCTTTCAGCAGACCGAGCGCCGCATCGCACCGGCCGTAGGCATCGCCTCCCGGCTGCTCGAGAACATCGAGACGGTCGTGCTCGGGAAGCGCGAGGAGATCCGGCTCGTTCTCGCGGCGTTGATCACCGGCGGGCACGTGCTCTTCGAGGACGTCCCCGGCACGGCGAAGACGATTCTCGCGCGCGCGATCGCCGGCAGCATCTCCGGCGCAACGCCGTCGCGGATCCAGTGCACTCCCGACCTCCAGCCGACCGACGTGACAGGCCTGAGCGTTTTCGATGTCGAGCACCGCGCCTTCGAGTTCAAGCCCGGGCCGCTGTTCGCGAACATCCTTCTCGTCGACGAGATCAACCGCGCGATGCCGAAGACCCAATCGGCCCTGCTCGAGGCGATGGCGGAGCGGCAGGTGACGGTCGACGGCGTCACCCACCTATTGCCGGAGCCGTTTCTCGTCATCGCGACGGAGAACCCGATCGAATACGAGGGAACCTTCCCGCTTCCGGAGGCGCAGCTCGACCGCTTCGCGCTCCGGTCGAGCCTGGGCTATCCGGCTGAAGACGAAGAGTTGACGATCGTCCGCGAGCAACGCCACGGCCATCCGCTCGAGCGGCTCCTCGAAGTCGTCTCGGCCGACGAGGTGAAATCGCTCAGCGTGGCGGCCGAGGACGTGTACGTCGACGAGTTGCTCGACCGCTGGATCGTGCAGCTTGTACGTGCAACGCGCACGCTCGAGGTGGTCGAGGTCGGCGCGTCCGTGCGCGGGTCGCTCGCGCTCGTCGCGACTGCGCGCGCCCATGCGCTCCTGCACGGTCGCGGGTATGTCGTACCGCGCGATGTTGAAGAGCTCTTCGTCCCGGTGCTCGGCCACCGCTTGATGCTGGCGCCGTCGTACATCGCTGCGACGCGCAGCTCGTCGCGGGAAGAGATCTTCGAGCGGATCTGGGAACAGTGTCTCGCCGTCGCACCGCCGCCTCACCCGGACTGGGCCGAGGGCGACGCCGGCTGGGCCGGTCGCGGCGTCGCGCAGTAAGTGCCGGCGCGGTCTCGTACGATCTTCCCGCTCCGCCCGCGGTACCGCGTGACGGGCCTCCCGCTCGGAGGCGCGCGCAGCACGCGGCGCGGGCCTGGCTCGGACGTCGCAGGTGCACGTCCATATGCGCCGGGCGACCCGATCTCGACCATCGACTGGCGCGCGTCGGCACGACTCTCGACCGCACGGGGGCGTGACGAGTTCGTCGTCCGCGAGCGGTTCGCGGAGGAAGCGCCGCGCATCGTGATCCTCGTCGACGCTCGTCCGTCGATGGAGCTCTATCCCCAGGAGTTCCCCTGGCTATCGAAGCCGGCTGTCGTGCGGTCGGCAATCGAGCTCATCACCGAGAGCGCGGCCGCGCGCAACGCTCCCGTCGGCTATCTCGACCTTGGGGACGGCGTCCCGTACTGGCTCGAGCCGGGCGGGCGCAGAGCGGTGGAGGAGATCTTCGAGCGGCTCGCGCAGGCGACGCGCTACGACGCGCCCGACGACGGGGTCGTCGAAGGCTTCGAGTTCCTCGCGCGCTTTCGCACACAGCTGTCGTCGGGGACGTTCGTGTTCGTTCTCTCGGACTTCCTCGGCCCATCCGTCCCGGACGCCGTGTGGCTCACGGCGGCCGCGCGACGGTGGGAGGTCGTCCCGGTGATCGTGCAGGACGAGACGTGGGAGCAGAGTTTCCCGCTCGTCGACTCGGTCGTCGTGCCGCTCGTGGAGCCCGGCACCGTTCGCGCTCTCGACGTTCGCATCTCCCGTCGCGACGCGCGCAGCAGGCGAGAGGCGAACGAGCGGCGGCTCGACGCGATCGTCGCGAATTTCCATTCGCTCGGGCTCGATCCGCTCGTGCTTGCGACGAGCGACGACGACGAGGTCGACCGTCGCTTCACCGATTGGGCGTCACGCCGGGCTGCGTTGCGGAGGGGACGGTGAGTCGTCGCGTACTCGTCGCGGGCGCAGCGGTCGCCGTCGTCGTGGTTGTGCTCGGGTTGGGGCTCGGCTGGTGGACCGGGAACGGCGGAGGAACCGGCTCCCTGTCGGGGGCGCCCCTCGCTGCTACGGCTGTGCTGGAGCCGGCCGAGGTGTTCTTCGGCGATCCGGTCGCAGCCACGGTGACCGTGACGCTCGACCGCGCGGCGATCGCGGCATCGAGCGTGCGCGTCGAGCCGAGCTTCGCCCCGTACGCACCGACCGGCTCGCCGCGCGTGACGCGCATGTCCTCGGGCGGGTCGGAGACCCTGAGCTTTGCCTACACGCTCGTCTGTGCGGACGACGGCTGTCTTCCTGGCACCACACCGCGGAGCATTCGTTTCCCCCCGGCGACCGTGCGCGCGCTCGCCGGTGACCACGCGGTGACGACCCGTGCGAAGTGGACCCCGCTCGCCGTCTCGTCGCGTCTCGACAAGGCGGCCGTCGCGGGCGCGACGCCCAGGTTCGTCGGCCCGAGCGGGCTTCCGGCAGCGAAGTACGCAATCGCGCCCGGTCCGCTCACGGACGCATTGACGACGATCGCCGGACTCCTCGCCGCGGTCGCGATGCTCCTGATCGTTCGCGAGCTTGGTCGCTATCGCACACGCCGACGCCAAGGAGCTGCGGCACGCCGCACGTCACTCGAGATCGCGCTCGCGTACGCACGTGAGGCGGCAGGTCGTCCTTCCGCGGTCGACCGCCGCAAGGCGCTCGGCTTCCTCTCCGGGGTCCTCGACGAGCGCGGCGACTCCTCGCTGGCCGCGTCCACGGACGCGATCGCCTGGGCCGAGGATCCGCCCGAGGGGCCGCAAGTGCTAGCGCTCGCGGACGAGATCGAGGCGGAGACACGCGCGTGAGCTCGATCCCCTACGCGGGAACCGGGTCGTTCGATCCGCTCGCGAGGCGCACGTGGCTCGTGCGCGCGGCGCTCGGGCTCGCGCTCGTCGTGCTCGTCGTTCTCGCGGCGCTCTCGATCCTGCGGCCACACGCCACCGAGCAGCCGATCCTCGCGCCGCAGTCCGGCGGGGTCGTCGTTCTCGACTTGTCGGCGAGCATCACGCAGGACACGTACTCGCGCATTCACGAGACGCTGCAGTCGCTCGTCGCGCGCGGGGGACGGTACGGGCTTGTCGTCTTCTCCAACGTCGCATACGAGGCGCTGCCTCCCGGAACCCCGGCCTCGGCACTGACGCCGATCGCGCGCTACTTCGCCGTGCCGGCGAGCGTCCCGCGCGGCGAGCAGCCGACCTTCGCGGTCAATCCGTGGAGCGCGACGTTCACGAGCGGAACGGAGATCTCGCAGGGTCTCGACCTCGCCCGGACGATCGAGCTGCGCAGCCACACGAAGCATCCGGCGGTCGTCCTGATCAGCGATCTCGCCGACGACCCGAACGACCTCCAACGGCTCAACACCGTACTCGACGAGTACCAGGTCGGCGGGTTTCGGCTGCGCGCGATCGCGCTCAATCCTGCGCCGAGCGACGTCGCGCGCTTCAAGGGGCTGATCGGGAGGGCGAGCTCGATCATCCCGGCCGGGCTGTCGACGCCGGGCGGAGCTGTGCCGACGCCGCACACGAGTTTCCCGACACTCTTCGTCGTCCTGGCCGTGCTCGTCGCCGCGCTCCTGAGCGTGAGCGAGCTCTGGGGAGCGCGTCTTTCCTGGGGGAGCGAGGTATGAACGGAAGGCGCGTCGCCGTCGCCATGGTGCTGTTGGCGGTCGGGGTCGCCGCCGGCCTGCTCGCGGCCGACGTCAACGGCTGGCGGACGGCTGTCGCGCGCGGCGACGCCGAGTTCGCGCAGTCGCCGGCGAGCGCGAACTGGCGTGCCGGCACCGTCCTGCCGTTCCACGCGGCACGTGGCATCCTCGGGCTGTCGGATCAGCTCGCGCTGCGCTCGGCGGCGCAGCAGTTCGTCCACGTGCGGTCGCTCGGTAACGGCGTCGACAACGGCTATTCGGAGTCGTTGCAGCGCGGGACGCTCGAGGGGATCCTCACGCGGCTCGCCGCGGGACCCGACCGGGCGCGCGACTCGGACGCCGATCTCATGCTCGGCATCCTCGCTTTCGCGGACACGCGCCAGCGGGGAGCGGGCGCGCCCGCTCCGGTCGATCAAGCGGTCGGAGACTTCCAGAGCGCGGTCACCGAGAATCCGGACAACACGGATGCGAAGTACGACCTCGAGCTGCTGCTCCGCTATCTCGTCGCGACGGGCTCGCGCACCGGGTCGAACAACACCTCCGGCGGTCCGGCGAAGGGGCACAAGGGCGCAGGCGGCGGACAACCGGGGACGGGGTACTGACGGCCGGCTCGGTCGTCCTCCTCTCGCCGTTCGGCGCGCTCGTCGCGCTGGCGGCCGCGCTCCCGCTGGCGGCGCTCGCGTTGTCGGCCCGGCGAGTGCGGCGTACGCGCGCGCTCCTCCGCCTTTCGGCCCCGCCGCCTGCGAGCGCGGTGCCGTCGATCATCGCGCTCGTCGGTGTCGTCGCGCTCCTCGCCGCTGCAGCCGCGCAGCCGGCGATTCGCACGCGAACGACCGCGGCCGTCCGCACCGACGCTCAGGCGATGTTCGTGATCGACGTCTCGCGGTCGATGCTCGCCGCCGGGAGCCCGTCCGGCCGGACCCGCCTCGCTCGCGCCGAGAAGGACGCGGTCGCGTTACGAGCCGCGATCCCGGGCGTTCCCTCCGGCGTCGCGACGATGACGGATCGCGTCCTGCCGAGCCTGCTCCCGAGCCCCGACGTGGGCGTCTTCGACCAGACCGTCGAGCACGCCGTCGCGATCGACGCGCCCCCGCCCGGGCAGCAGAGCGTCATCGCGACGTCACTCGCGGCGCTTGGGGTGCTCGGCACGCAGAACTACTTCCCGCCGCAGGTGAAGAAGCGGCTCGTGGTCGTCTTGACCGACGGTGAAAGCCGTCCCTTCGATCCTCGTCGCGTGGCAGACCAGGTTGCGACGAGCCCGGCCGCGCACCTCGTGTTCGTCCACGTCTGGAAGAGCGGCGAGGCCGTCTATGACGCCGGCAGCCCGGAAGCCGGGTACCACGAGGACCCGGCTTCCGGCGCTGCCCTTGCCTCATTGGCGGCCGCAGCCGGAGGGAGCGCGTTCGGGGAGGGGCAGCTCGCTGCGGCTGCGCTGGCTGAGCGGGCCGCCCTCGGGACGGGGCCGACGATGCGCGCCGGGAAGACGGAGCGAACACGCACGCTCGCGCCGTGGTTCGCCCTCGGGGCGCTGCTACCGCTCGCGCTGGTGCTGCGCCGCCCGCACCCGCTGCGTCGCAGAACGGGTGCGGCCGGTCGCGAGCCGGAGGACGAAGGTCAGTCCTTGACCTTGAGCGTCCCGACCATGCCGAGAGAGGCGTGACCCAGGACGTCGCACTGGTATGTGTACTTCTTCGCCTTGAGCTTGACCGTGAACTTGGCCGTCTGATGCGGGCTGAGGAGCTTGCCTGCCCGGACGCCCTGCAGGTCGAAGTTGTGTGCGAGCGAGCCGATGTTCTTCTGGACGAACGTGACCGTCCCGCAGTGCACCGGCAGCGGCGAGAGCCTGAAGCCGTACTCGTATTCGGTCACCTTCACCGTCGTCGTCTTCGGATGCAGGCAGCCCGCGGCGCTCGCGGCCGATGCCGCGCTCGTGCCGAACAGGGCGGCGACGACGATGGCAGTGGACGCGGCGGCAAGCAAGGCTGCCACGATCGAATTCCTTTTCCTCGGCATTAGAGGCGACGCCTCCCTTTCTCGATAGATAACAGCGTTATATGAGCATATCCATTCGTACCTGCATGCTTGCATGAGCAACCGTCTCTGCGTCTACGTGACGAGGTTCCGGCGCCAAACGACGATCGCCGCCGCCACGAGAGCCGCGAGGGCAAGGTAGCGCGCAAGCCCGACTGTCGTCGTGTGGCTCCCGCGTGCGACCTCCTTGCCGGTGCCCAGCATCCTCCGCACTGCTCCCTCCGCGCTCTCGAGGCTCGACGCCGAGTACGCCGCGCCGTGGCTCTGCGCAGCGAGCGTCGAGACGATCTCGGCCGCGTGGGGCTCGGCGCGATAGGCGGGGTCGATCGTTCCGTCCGGCGCGTAGATGTGGTCCGAGGGCGCGCCGAGCCTGACGATCACGAGCGAGATCGGGGCGTCGGTCTGCGTCACGAGGCCGCTGAACGGAGCGGAGCTCGAGGCCTGCGTGAGTGCGGCCGCCGTGGCTGCCGGATCGTACGGTGCGCTCTCGCCGTCCGTGAGCAGGACGATCAGCCGGTGCTTCGCGCGTGGGCCGAAGTATCCCTCCCCGCGGACGAAGGAGAGCGGCCCGAACGAGGTGCCGAGCGTGCCGTACCCGAGGATCGGAGGCGGCGGCTGCTCGATGCCGATCACGCGCTCGACCGTCGAGTCGAACGTGGCGACGTCCGCGGTCGGAAGGAGCTGCGGGAGGATGTCGGTCGTCAGCGTTGCGACGCCGCTCGCGACTTCCGGAATGCCGTTGCGAAGACGGATGGCAGCGGCCTGAGCCTGTTCGAGCCGCGACGGGGCATTCGCGCCGGCCGCGGCCGCCATCGACCCGGACACATCGAACACGAACAGCGCCTGGGCGTCCGTGCGGAAGTGCCTGGCGGCCGTCCGCTCGAGCGACGGCTGTGACGCAGCCAGCCCGAGGAGCAGCGGGACGATCGACAGCGCGATGCCGGTGTGGTCCGCCGCCGGCGCAGGCAGGCCGAGGCGAGCTCGCCCGCGCCCGTTGCGGAGCGATGCGACCGCAAGCCCGGCGAGCGGGAGGGCGGTCGCGAGGGCGAGCAGACCGCCGCCCGGTGTGAGGAACGTCAGCGAGAACGCCAGCACTAGAAGCCGCCGCCCGGAGGCAGCGCGTCGCTCCCCCGCCGCTTGTTCGTCGCGCGGGTGCCGGAGCCGGGCACCTTCAGCTGCCCCCCGTGCTTCGCGATGAGCACGCGCATCGCCAGCTCGAGGTTCTCCTTCGCGATTTCGTTCGACGGGTCGACGCGGACCGCGTTCTGGAGATCCGAGACCGCCTCGGATAGGAGCCCGGGATCGGTCCCGGATCCCGGGTACGCCGACCGGAAGTAGAGGACGGCGAGCAGGTCATACGCCTGCGACGCGCTCGCGGGACGGGAATCCTGCGTCACGATCGTCAGGTCGCGCTCCGCGCCGTTCAGGAGGTCGTACACCCCTGGGCCGAGATGGTCGAGCGGGTTGACGAAGTCGTAGACCATCACGAAGTGGGGCAGGGCCCTGAGCCATTGCCGGTCGTCCTGCACCGACAGGAGATCGCCCGAGACGCTCGAGGGCAGGATCGTCGGCGCGGTCGTCGCCACCGTCTGGCCCGGTGCTGCGCTGTAGGCGATCTGCCCGGATGCGAGTGTGTGCTGCCAGGTGCGCAGGTCGTGCGCGTACAGTGCGCCGAGCACGGCGACCACTCCGAGAGCGCCTGCGAGCACGAGCCTGCGGCGCCTCATTCGACGACCTCGAGCGCCGACGGGCCCCAGCGAAGGGGCGTGCTGACGATCTCGTTCGCACCGAGTGCCACCGCAAGGAGCGCGGCGAGGATCGCGAGCGTGAGGGGAAATGCGTACGACGCCGACTGCGGCGGTGCGATCGGAAGGGGGTTCACGCGGACCGTCGGGCTCTGCGTGCCGAAGAAGCGGCGATACGGCGCGATGTCCTGGCGTGTCGCCTCCACCGGGAGCACGTGCAATGCGATGCCCGAGGTGAGGTACGACCGCAGGGTCGGTGCGAGCTGCGCGCGATCCGTCGGCGAGTCGCTCAAGTCGCTGATGAGCCAGACGTTGCGACGCTTGACGCCGTTGGAGAGAAGCACGTTGCTCGCGGCGTCCAGCCCTTTCGAGATGGACGTCCCGAGGCTGAAGCCCGCCGCCCACGGGCTCGTCGGATAGGGCGGCTCGAAGTACGGCAACAACGTTGCGAGCGCGCTCGCCGGCGCGTTCGGCGGCAGCGCCTCGTAACCCGTGTCCGAGAAGAGCACGAGCCCGAAGTGGCCCTGCGTCTTGATCAGGTCTGCGAGGTAGCGCGCGATGTCCGCGTACTCGTTCGCGCCCGCGCTCGCCGACATGTCGAGGACGACGATCCCGTCGGAGCCCGTCGGCAGCATCGGCACGTGTCGATTCGACGACGTGCGTGCGAACAGGACAGCGAGCACACCGACGAGGACGATCGCGGCGGCGAGGCTGCCTCGCACGAGTTGCGTCCGCGACGTGAAGCGTCGAAGGGCGGGAGCGTCGCCGAGCGGGATCGAGGAAGACGTCATTTCCCGTTCAGCCTCGCTTCGATCGCCGCGGCCAGCTCTCCGAGCTCGTCGGGCGACGGGTCGGGCTTCGACCACGCGATCTCCGCCGCCGTCGTTTGTTCAGCGTCGGGCGTCGGCAGCAGGCGCGCGACGAGCGCGACCGCACGCCGCCGATCCTCGACGTCGCGCGTCTGCGCCTCGCGCACGAGCGCGAGCGCGCGGACGAGGGGCGGACGTTCGTCGATGGGATTTCGTCGCCGCGCGACGAAGCGGCGCAGCTCGAGACCGGCCAGCGCGAGCGCCGCGAGGCCGAGGATCCCCGCGCCGATGTCGAACGCGAGCGCGGTCGCGCTCGGCGAGACGGCGAACCGCGGCGATGGGGCCTTCGTCTCGAGGAGAAGCTGGGGCCGGACGGCGCCGGTGGCGGGCGGAAGAAACCGGCCGGCAACGTTCACGGCGGGCCACGGCCGTTTCACGACGATGGATCCGCCGTCGACCGACTCGGCCGTGACGGTCACCACCGGAAGGTGGAAGCGCTGGACGACGGTTCCGCGAGGAAGACACGGGGTGACGATGCAGCGGAGCGTGTAGGTGATCGTCTCGTGGGTCACTGTCGCCGTACTCGCCGTTGTCATTCGTGCGTTGCCCGACTCCTCCCACGGCGCGAACGGGGCTGAGATGTCGAGGGAGCTTCCGTTGACCTGCGTTCGATCCACGACGACGTCGACGCGCGCGCTGACCTGGTCGGCGAAGTAGATCCAGTCCGGGCTGATCGTCGTCCTGACCTGAATGGGTTGGGCCGCAGACGCCGGCGTTGTTGCCGCCGCGGCAACGACCGTCGCCGCGAGCAGGGCAAGGAGTCTCACGCCGGACATTTTACGTGGCATTGCGAACGAACATAACCACGGTATATGGTTTTGTGTGCTGGAACGCCATGGGGGTGGACCGTGCGCCGTGATGGCCGGCACCGCTCCCCGAGGGCGTACGTGTTCCGGGAGAGGGGAGTAAACGAATCACCATGAAGACGATCGCCCGTATTGCTGGTGGCATCGTCGGTCTCGCGCTCGTTCTGACCATCACCGCGGTCGCATTTGCGGGGTCGAACGGCACGCGCTCGTCGATTCCGAACTATTCGACGTCCGATCTGCTGAAGCCGGCCGGTAACGACTGGTACTCACCGCAGTCGAACGTTTACGGCACCCGCTATTCGTCGTTGACGACGATCTCGCCGTCGAACGTGACGAAGCTGAAGCTTGCGTTCCACGTGAAGACGGTGGCGCCGGTGCCGAAGGGCCAGGATCCGAAGGGCCTCTTCACGAGCGAAGCGCCGACGGTGGAGGCCGGCGGCTCCTTGTTCGCCGAGGACGCTCTCGGTCGCGTCTTTGCCTTCGACGCGACCACCGGAAAGAAGCTCTGGACCTTCGAGCCGCACAACCCGAAGACACCGGAGCCGCCCGCGTCGAAGATTCCGAACCCGTTCGGTATCAGCCTCGCCGGCGCGTCGCTCGGCGCATCGAGAGGCGTTGCGCTGAACAACGGCACCGTGTACGCGTTCGAGGAGGCCGGCAACGTGGTCGCAATCGACGCCACAACCGGCAAGCTCATCTGGCATACGCAGGTCGCACCGCGCCTGCAGGGTCAGGGCGGCAGCCTCGCGCCGTTGTACGCGGACGGCGTGATCTACGGAGCCACCGCGGCCGGCGACCAGGGCGAGGCCCCGTGCTTCGCGTTCGCCATCGACGCGAAGACCGGGAAGATGCTCTGGAAGTTCAACGTCATCCCGTCGAAGTCGTCGGACCCCGGCTACGGCACGTGGGCACATCCGCTTCCCGCCGACGGCGGCGGCGCGATGTGGGCAACCCCGGCCTACGATCCGAGCCTGAAGCTCGTGTACTTCGGCGTCGGTAACCCGATCCCGTACATGGGCCTGCTGCGCGGCCCCGGCAAGGAGTACTTCACGGACGGCGTCCTCGCCCTCCACTCCGACACCGGCAAGCTCGCCTGGTTCTTCCAGGAGGTCCACCACGACCTCTGGGATGCCGACCAGTCGCAGCAGCCGGTGCTCTATGACGGCAACGTCATGGGCAAGCCGGCGAAGGCACTCATCACCGCCGACAAGGACGGACTCTGGTACGTCCTCGACCGGGCAACGGGCAAGCCGCTCATCCCGGTGACGGAGATGAAGGTCCAGCAGAGCAAGCAGGCGCATTCGTGGGCGACGCAGCCGATCCCGGCGACGACGCCGCTCGTTCCTCAGACGGTGCCGGACCCGAAGGCGTGGGCGCATCTCAAGGCGCCTGACGGCAAGCCGTGGAACATCGGCCCCGGCGGCCCAGCAGGCTCGTTCACCGCAGCGGACGCGACGCGCTATTCCGTCACGGCCGCGTTCGGCCAGGGCGCGAGCGGCAACAAGCCGCCTGCGCTCGACCCGACGAAGGGCATCCTGCTCGAGGAGACGACGCCGGGCTTCACCGCCTACAAGGCGCTTCCCGCATCCGAGACCTCGAAGATGACCGCGTTCAACTTCTCCGCGGTTGCCGACATGAAGATCGTCCCGCTGACCGGCACGCCGGCCGCGGCGGCGACAGGCACCCGCATCGAGGCGATGGACGTGAACACCGGCAAGATGCTCTGGAAGGTCGATCACCTCGCCTCGCAGAACAAGCCGGGCAAGGGTGGCAAGCCGGCCGTGCCGAACACCTTCGGCGGCGGCCTGGCCGCGAGCAACGGCATCGTCTGGGCCTCGAGCTCGAACCAGCTGCAGGCCTATGACGAGTCGAACGGGAAGCTGCTCTGGTCGTCGCAGACGCTCCCGAGCGGCGACTTCGCACCGCCGATGACCTACTCGGTCGGCGGCAAGCAGTACGTCACGATCTACCTCGGCGGGACGAACGACCTGTACGTGTTCGCCCTCTCGTAGGTCGACAACCCACGAGTACCCTGGTGGGGTCGCCGGATTCGTCCGGCGGCCCCACCACATCGCCCACGGAGGTCTCATGCGCTTGCGTAACTCGATCCTGGCGACGCTCTGCGCCGCCGCCGTCCTCGGAGTCCTCGCCGCACCGGTGAGCGCCACGACAGCTCCGGGTGCAGCGGCGACCATCCCGGTCACGATCACGAACACGAGCATCAAGGTCGCCGCCGACAAGTTCACGCTGAAGAGCGCGCCTAACGTCGCACGCTATCCACGCGGCGTCACGATCCATTTCAAGATCACGAACAAGGGCACGGCGCCGGTGATCGTCACGCTCCACCTGCTGACGAAGCTTCACGTCTACGGCGCGAACCATCTGAAGACGTCTGTGTCGACGAAGCCGATCGCGCCGAGCGCGACGGTCAAGCTCACCGGGACGTTCACGTTTCGCGGGAACTATCAGCTGGAGGTCAGACGCGCCGGCAAGCTGGTGCTGAAGAACGCGATCATCGTCTTCTGATCGGCGCTAGCCGCCCTTTGTACCGAGCACGTCGAAACCTCGCTTCTCCATGTCCGCGGTGGCGGACATGACGAGTGAGATGTCGGAGAGCCGGCTGGGGGCGATCGTCGCGTTGATGTCGCCGGCCTGGAGAGCCTTGACCACCTGGTGGAGCTCGCCTGCGACGCCTGCGAGGCCTTCCTCGAGTTGTCGCTGATCGGTTGTCAGAGGTGCGGGTGGGCGGATGCCGCGCACGCTCGTGAGAACCTGTTCGAAGACGGCCTCACCGTGCTGTAACCGTTTCACCGTCGCCTTCTCGGTGGCGCTGCCGCGCAGCCCAGAGTCGATCGGATAGATCCTGTTGAACTCGTCGCCGATCGTCTTCCCGAGTGCGCGCATCGTTGTGACGTAGGCGCTGGCGCCGAGGTCGGTGGCCGTGGTCGTCGTGGCCGCTGCCGTCGTCGCCGCCGTGGTGGTTGGCGAGGTCTTGCTGCCGCCACCGCAACCGGAGAGCGCGGCGACGACGGTGAGCGCAGCAGCTGCGCGATATACAGTCCTGCCTTGCATGGCGGACGCGGAGCCTAGCGGCGTCAGCGTGCTCGTCTCCGCCTGAGGCGACGGCGGCGCGCCCAGGTGATGAACTCGGTGTCGATCTTCACCGGATCGGATGTCCCCAGCACAACGGGGTCGAAGCCGAGGCGGCGGAAGCGCGCGACGAGCCCTTCGAGCCGGGCGCGGTTCGCGTCGCGGCGGCTTCGCGCCTCACGCGCCGACAGCCGCAGCGACGAGCGCTTGCCTGTCGCGGGGTCGGAGACCGGTAGGACGATGCCCCCAACCTCTGGGAAGCTCTGCTCCCACACGGGATCCTGGACGATCACCGGGACGAGATCCCACCGCCGCGCATGCGTGCGCGCCCAGATGGCATCGGGAATTGGCTGGAGGTAGTCGGAGACGGCGAAGACGAATGTCCCCGCCGGGACGTCGCTCGGCAGCCCGAGGAGATAGTCCATCGCGAGCTCGAGGCTCGACTCGGGCGCCGTGAACTCCTCGCGGATCTGCGCGATCGCACGAACGCTCTGACGGCGCGGTGCGATCCAGCGCGGGAGCGGCTCGCCGTTCGAGTCGCGTCGCGCGAAGTCGAGATAGCCCGTGTACGCGCCGGCTGCTCGTGCCGCAGTGACGATCGCGGTCGTTGCCTCGCGGATCGCGGCCGGCTTCGAGAGCCAGGGGAGCTCGGGGGGGTACAGCGCGAGCGAGGGGCGCCGGTCGACGACGAGGATCAGGCGCGGCGCCGTCTCCGTGTAGTACTGGCGGACGATGAAGATGTCGTCGTCCTTGACCATCGACTCGCGCGCCGACGCGTACCAGTCGATCGAGGCGAGACGGTCCCCGGGGACATAGCGGCGCGCTCCGGCGACTTCCGCGCCCTGCCCGCGCCGGCGTCGCGCCGACAGCGTTCCGTAGGCGATTCCTGTTGCGCGCGGTCGCGGAACGAGCGGAAAGGCCCGGCGCGGAGCGCTCAGGCGCTCTTGGCTTGCCATTCGGGCTCTGGCGCGGGCGCCAGCTCGAGGGCGCGCTGCCAGACCTGCTCGAGCAGCGACTCGTCCGGCGACATCTCGTCGACGGCGACCGCGAACGGCTCGAAGACGAGCCGGTGTGCGACAACCGGGATGAACAGCCGCTCGATGTCCGACGGCTCGACGAAGTGGCGTCCGTGGATCAGCGCCCACGCCCGGGCGACGCGCTCGAGCGCGAGCGATGCGCGTACCGACGCGCCCACGCTGAGGAAGTCGAGCGAGCGTGTCGAACGGACGAGCTCGACGAGCCAGCGTAGGACGAGCTGGTCGACATACACGCGCTCCGCCGCAGCGCGGATCTCGAGCAACTCGTCGGCCGTGATCGCGACACCGAGGGCTTCGAGTGGGTGCGCATGCCGCTGTTCTTCGACGATGCGGACCTCCTCGTCGACGTTCGGGTAGCCGAGACGCGTCTTGATCGCGAACCGGTCCAGCTGCGCTTCCGGCAACGGGAAGGTGCCCTCTTGCTCGATCGGGTTCTCGGTCGCGAGGACGAGGAACGGCTCGGGGAGAGTCCGCGTCACGCCTTCGATCGTGACCTGGTGTTCCGCCATCGCCTCGAGCAAGGCGGATTGGGTCTTCGGCATCGCGCGATTGACTTCGTCGACGAGGAGGACGTTGGCGAAGACCGGGCCTGGGTGGAAGACGAACTCGCGTGAGCGCGGATCGAAGATCGAGAGGCCGGTGACGTCCGTCGGCTGCAGGTCGGGAGTGCACTGGACGCGGGAGAACGACGCCCCGCCGATGGAACGGGCGAGCGCGCGAGCCAGGACCGTCTTGGCCGTACCCGGCATGTCTTCGAGCAGCACATGGCCGCCGGAGATCATCGTCGCGACGACAAGGCGGATCTCGTCCTGCTTCCCGTGCACGACGCGCTCGACGTTCGCAGCGAGCCGCGCGGACAGCTCCATCGCGCGATCGAGCTGGTCGTCACTCGCCGGTGCGCGAAGAGGACTGACCACTGTCAAACTGTACTTCATCGCATCGCGAGGCACCCGTCTCGTTCTGCTCGTCGCACTCGTCGCCGTCGCCGGTCCCGCCTCGGCGCGGACGCAGACGTCGACCTTCGCCGCGGCACGGGCGGCCGCGGTCTCGACGCTGCTCCACGTCTACTACGGCGGAGACGGCGCCTGGCGTCTCTGCGACCGCGGCTGCCCGGAGGCACGGACGGACTGGGGCGTCGACTCGCTCACGTACGCGCTCTACCTCGACTGGCGGTCGACGCACGATCCGCGCGTGCCGCCGGTCATGTCGGCGCTCGTCCGTTCGGCGCCGACATACGGCGCGCCGTGCCGGCTGCCTGGGTGCCAGTCGTGGAGCGACGTCCCCGAGTGGGACGCGATCGCGGCCCTGCGCGAGTACGCGGTGCTGCACGATCCGGCGGCGCTCGCCCACGCGAAGGCGGCCTACGCGTTCGTCCAGGCCGCAGACGCGTTCGCGCTCGGCGTCTGCCCCGACGTCGACTACCAGCAGCCGTCGGGCGGAGCGAACAAGCTGAAGACGCTCGAGACCGACGGGAATGCGATCAAGGCCGGCCTCCTGCTGTACGACGCGACCCATGACGTGCAGTATCTCGAGCAGGCCGAGGCGCACTACGCCGCCGTGCGCTCGCACTTCCTCGAGCCGGGCGTGGCGCTCTACAGCGTCTACGTCTTCGACGACGGAAGCACGTGCCGCCGCCTGCCGAATCGCTTCTTCGCTTCGGTGAACGGCGACATGGCCTGGAGCGGGGTGGAGCTCTGGCGGATCACCGGTCGACGCGTGTATCTCGACGACGCGCTCGCTACGGGTCGCGCCGTTGCCGCGCGGCTCTCGGACCCAGCAGGAGTCTTCGCCGATCTGCAGGCAGAGAACGACGTCGTCGAGCCGCTCGTCGAGGCGATGGCCGATCTCGCCACCGAGGCGCATGCGCCGTTTGCGCGGGCGTGGATCCTGCGGAACGCCGCCGCGGCGCTCGGAGCGCGCACGGGCGACGGATCGTTCGGGCGATTCTTCGACGGCCCGGCGCCGACCGCGCCCGTCACCGCGTGGCAAACCAACGGCGGCCTTGCGCTCGAGATCGCCGCCGGCACACTCGCCCCGCGCGGCGTGGCGTCGACGGCGTCCCGCTGGGTACGTGCGAAGCCCGTCGTACGAACCATTGCCGCGGGCGGAGCACTCACGTTCGTCGGCTCCGGCATCGCGCTGTTCGGAACGCTCGGCGAGCGCTGCTGCGAGGCCGGACATGTCCGCGTCGTCGTCGACGGACGGGAAACCTTCGACGAAACCGGGATCTGGCAGAACAAGGCAAGCCTGGGAAAGCCGATTCCCGGGGCGGTGCTGTTCGCGTGGCGGTGGCCCCGGCGCGGGCGCCATGTGTTGCGTTTCCCGCCGGGTGTCTCGAACGCCAAGGAAGGGAATTCATTCCTCCATGTCGACCGGTACGTGGTCCTCCGCTGAGCTGACCGCGGGCGCGCAGCGGCGCGTACGTGCGCTCGTCGCGGCGCGGCCGGTTGCCGCTGGGTTTGTCCTCACGTGTCTCATCGCTCTGCTGGTGCTGTCGGTCGTCGTCGGCGACGCCGTTCTCCTCCACCCGCAGCGCGGCATCGTCGGATCGAATCCCAACTCCGACTTCCAGATCATGACGTGGTCGCTCGACTGGTGGCCGTGGGCGATCGCTCACGGCACGAACCCACTGCACACGCATCTTCTGTGGGCGCCGGGCGGCTTCCCCACGCTCTGGATCACCGGGATCCCCGCAGTCGCGTTCTTTGCCCTTCCGCTGACCCTCACGCTCGGACCGCTGTTCGCATACAACGCACTCATGTTCGCCGCGGTCGCGCTCGCGGCCGGCTGCGCCTACCTGCTGTGCCTCGAGGTCGCGGGACGTACGGGGCCGGCCGTCGTCGGCGGGCTCATGTTCGGGCTCTCGCCCTACATGCTCGGCCACACGCTCTCGCAGCACCTCAATCTGACGTTCGTCTGGCCGATCCCGCTCATCGGTTGGGCAATCGTTCGTCGCGCCCGTGGCAGCTGGCAGAGGACGCGCACCTTCACGCTCGCCGTCGCAGGACTGCTCGTCGTCGAGCTCGGCTCGTCTCTCGAGATCTTCCTCGACCTGACGATCGTGCTCGCGATCGCGTTCGTCGTCGCCCTGATCGGGGCCAGTGAGAAGCGGCGCGACGTCCTCCACCTCGGAGGGACGGTCGGCCTCGCGTATTGCGTCTCACTCCCGTTCGTCGGCGCCGTCGCGTACCTCGCGCTGACGACGTCGCACGGCTCCCTCGCGTATCCGCCGGCGGACTACTCGGTCGACCTGGCGAACGTCGTCATCCCGACGCCGTTGTCGTTGCTGGGCGCCGGACACACCATGCGCGGTCTCTCTCGCCACTTCGTCGGCAACATCGGTGAACAGGACGGCTACCTGGGTCTCCCGGCGCTCGTGCTCGTGCTGCTCGCAGCACGGGCGCGGTGGCGGCAGGGAGCCTGGTTCGCGACGACGCTGCTCCTCGTTGTCCTGACGTTGTCCCTCGGCCCGGTGGCGACGATTCAGGGGCGTCCTACCGTCGACCTTCCGTTCTCCGCGGGAGGCCTGCCTCTGCTTGCAGACATCCTGCCGACCAGACTGTCGCTCTTCACGATGTTGCTCGTCGCGTGCCTGTGTGCGGTGTGGCTCGCCCTCGACCGTCGTCTCTGGATCCAGGTTGGTGTCACCAGTCTTGTCATCGTTTCTCTCTTGCCGAACTTCGCGCTCACCGGTCGCGTCGCCGGCGCGTGGGCGTTTTCAAACGTCGCGCGGTTCTCGACGCCGCACGCACCCGTAGGGTTCGGTGGCGTCGCCAAGAACGAGAATGTGCTCGTGCTGCCCGCCGGCAGCCGGACCGCGGCGATGTACTGGCAGGTCAAGAGCGGAATGCAGTTCCGTCTCGCGCTGGCAGGTACGCCGTTCGTTCCGCCGCGTTTCGACAGCGTGCCGACGGTGACAGGGCTCGTCGACGACACGCTTCCCGCGTTCGACGGGGTGACGCTCGCCGCCGCCCGCCTACGCGCGTTCCTCGTTGCAGATCACATCGACGAGATCGCAGTGGCGGCTTCCGCCTCGAGAGCCTGGCTGCGGATCGCGGCCGCTGCAACGTCCTCGCCGCCACGCGTCGAGGGCCGATTCCGGCTCTTCCGCGTTCCTTCACGGCTGCCGCCGCTTCGCGCTTCGGGCGAAGTCGTGCACGCCGGGACGCTCACAGCGTGGTTGCGGTACGACAGGCGCCGCGCGCACGTCGAAGTCTCGCTCGGGTCGGGGCGCGCCGTCGCGGTGTCGGCCCCATCCGGCGATGCTGAGCTGACGTCGGCAGCCGTCGGCGGACGGGGTCGCGCGGCCGTCGCGTTCACCGAGTGGCATGACGGCGCGCTGCGCCTGCGCGTCGCCACGCACGACGTCGGCGGGCGGTGGCGCGTCGTGACCCTCGACCGCCGCACGGAGCCGATGTGGTCGCCGCGTGCGCTGATCCTGCCTGACGGGACGACGGTGGTCGCGTGGATCGACGAGGACGATCCTCTACGCATCGTGCGCGTTGCCGTCCGCACACCGTTCGGCGGCTGGCAGTCCCCGGCGACGCTCGACGACGCCGACGGCCTCGCATCCGTGGAGATGGCGCCGACGGGACGGGGCAGCGTCCTGTTCGCGTGGCACGACGGCCTTGCGAACGCGGAACGAGTGCGCGTCGCGACCTACTCGCCGAGCGGATGGACCTCGACGGCGACCGTCGGGTCGGTGGTAGGCGGTTTTGCGCGTTTGCACATCGCCGGGCGACTCGCGACCCGGGTCGAGTGGCGTGTGCACGGCCGCACCGACGTTTGGCACCGAAAGGAGACGACATGAACACCTGCCGTGCCACCGCCGTGCTCGTCCTCGCGGCTGCTGCCCTTGCGGTCGCGTCGGCCCAGGCAGCGCCGCCGCGACTGCACTTCAGCGTCTTCGTCCAGTCCGGCCACAACCTCGCCTCGGTGCTCTGGGACGGAAGCCGGTTCCTCTTCGTCGAGAACACCGAGAACGTCGTCTGGTCGGCTCCGCCAAGCGGGATGCCGTTCACCAGCTTTGCGAGCATGCCGCGGCTCGTCGAAGAGACGCGGTGCGTCCTCTCGCCCGGCACGCATGGGTTCACGCCGGGCGACGTCTATTGCGCGTCGCCCGACCACAAGATCTACGCGATCGCGAGCGACGGCTCATCCGTGACGGTCCTGGCGACGCTCCCGGTCGCGTACCCGCCCGCCTCCGACGGGGCGCTTGCATTCGACGACGTCGGCCGCTTCGGATTCCGGCTCGTCGCCGCCACCGGCCGTTCGGGGAACGTGCGTCCCGCCGGCGGCCGCGTGTTCACGATTGACCCGAATGGCGCCGTCGCTTCCGTCGGGAACTATCCCGGCCCAGGCGGCGCCGACGAGATCTTGATCGCGCCGAAGGGCTTCGGCTCGGCCGCAGGCGACGCCTTCCTCGCGGTCGACCCGGGCGCGAAAGGCGGCGCACTCCTGGCACTCGATGCGCGCGGCCGTGTCCGCACGATCGCAAAGCTGCCGACCGGCCCGAATCCGATGGCAATCGTCCCACGCCCCGGCACCGCGCGTGCCGGTGGTCCCGCCCCCGGCCTCTACGTCACCGATGACATCACGAAGAACGTCTACTTCGCGTCACTCGACGAGTTCCGCCCCTACGCCGGCGACCTACTCGTCGGGAGCGAACTTCAGGGACGCTGGTGGGCATTCCGGCCGCACGGCCGGTCGTACACGTCGATCGAGCTCCGCTCGAATCTCGGTGGCAAAGACGACCTCGAGGGCGCCGCCTTCGCTCCCTAGTAGCGCGCGAAACGATCGATGTCCTCGTCGAACTCGCGGGCCATCGCCGCGCTGATCGAAGGTCGTAGGTTAGCCGCGGCCCGAAGGAAGTCCTCGGTCGTCGCCGGCTCGAAACCGCCGTCGAGCGAACGCTCGAACGCCGCTTGGGCGGCCTTCTGTGCGGCGAACTCGATGTCTGCGGCGGAGAAGTACTGAGAGCGCGCGGCCAGCTCGCTCAGGTCGATCTCTTCGCTCGTGATCTCGGAGACGTACCGTGACCAGATGCCTTCGCGCGCCGTCGGATCGGGTGGACCGACCGGAACGAGATAGTCGAACCGTCCGGGCCGCGTGAACGCGTGATCGAGATCGCGGACCGAGTTCGTCGCGCACACGAGCAGGCGCGAGCCGCCGTCGCGAAAGCGTGAGATCAACTTCAGCAGCTCGTTCGCGATCACGTGCGTCTCGGGCCGTGCCTGCCGGGCCGACGCGATGTCCTCGACCTCGTCGATGAAGACGACGACGTTGTCGAGATACATGAGGCGATCGAACAGCTCGCGAAGCGCACCTGCTCGTCCGTGCGCGTCGATGCCGGAAAGCTGACTCGGGAACACCTCGACGAACGGCCAGTCCAGCCTGCCCGCGATCGCCTTCGCGAACGTCGTCTTTCCCGTGCCTGGAGGCCCGAAGAGGATGACTGCCGAAGCCGGGATGACGCCGTGGCGCTTCGCCTCCTCGCGCTCCGCGAGCGGAAGGATCACCCGGCGTTCGATCAAGGCCTTCTCGCGCTCCATTCCGCCGATCGCGAGCCAGAGGTCGCCGGAAGGCCATTGGCCACCGAGCTCCTCGACGCGCTCGTCGGGCGCGGCGGCGTGCAGCTGCCGCTTCTCGAGATAGGCAGTGTCCTCGTGGAGCAGGTAGCCGATCGCGCGCGCCGTCTCCGCGCCGACGCTGTCGCGCGGCGCGAGCATCGAGATCTCACGCACGCCGAGGGCGAGCAGCCGGCGCTCCAGCGTGCGAAGCAGAGACGCGCCGATGCCGCGTCGGCGCGCATCTGCCTGAACGGACCACCGGAGGATCCACGCTCGGTCGCCGTCGACACGGGCGACGATCGCGCCGATGACGTGGTCGTCGGCGAGCGCGACGAGCGCGGGCATTCGCGCGACCACCGCCGCAAGCACCTCCGAGAGGGAGAACGCAAGTGCATCGTTGGGCTCCGTCCGCTCCCACAGCTTCACGGCGGCTTCAAGACGGCCCTCGTCGAGGTCGCGAATCGCGACGCCGCTCAGTGCTCCGAGGACGGGCGCGGGCTCCAAGAACGAAGACTAGCCCGGCGGCCCGCGCTGCGCTTCGAGATTGGCCGGTTTCGCGCGTAATCAGCGCGGGCTGACGAGGCCCGCGTCGTACGCGGCGATCACCGCCTGCACGCGGTCGCGGACGTGCAGCTTGCGGAGGATCGACGACACGTGCGTCTTCACCGTCGTCTCGCTCAGGAACAACGTCTCTGCGAGCTCCGCGTTCGAGAGCCCGCTCGCGAGGAGCGTGAGGATCTCCTTCTCGCGCTCGGTCAGCTCGTCGAGTGCCTGGCCGGCGTCAGGCGCCGCCTGCTGCGCGAAGCGGGCGACGAGCCGTTCCGTCGCGGCGGGGCCGAAGAGCGAGTTGCCGGCGGCGACGACGCGAATCGCGTCCACGAGCTCCGAGGGCTCGACGTCCTTGAGCAGGAAGCCGCTGGCGCCGGCGCGGATGGCGGCGTAGACGTACTCGTCCAGGTCGAACGTCGTCAGCACGAGGATCCGAGCGCGCGTGCCGGACTCGACGAGCTGCCGCGTCGCCTCGACGCCGTCGAGGTTCGGCATGCGCACGTCCATGAGGATGACGTCGGGATCGAGCTCGCGCGCGAGCTCGAGCGCCTGCGCCCCGTCCGATGCTTCGCCCGCGAGCTCGAGGTCGGGCCGCTCCTCGAGCACCATGCGGAAGCCGCTGCGCACGAGCGGCTGGTCGTCGACGACGAGCACACGAATCACAGCGGGAACCTCGCGGACACGGCGAAGCCACCGGTGTTCTTCGGGCCCGTCTCGAGCGAGCCGCCGAAGGCGGTGACGCGCTCGCGCATGCCGATCAGCCCGCGCCCGTGGCTGTCCCCGTTCCCTGCGGCTTCGCCGTCGTCGCGCACCTCGACGCCGAGCTCGTCGTCCCGGTAGCGCACCGAGACGTCCGCGCGCGTCGCGTTCGCGTGCTTCAACGTGTTCGTCAACGCCTCCTGGACGACGCGGTACGCGGACAGGTCGACGCCCGCCGGCAGCGGCCGTGGGGACCCTTCGATGCTGACGACGACGGCGAGCCCGGCGGCGCGCACCTGTTCGACGAGGTCGTCGAGACGGTCGATGCCGGGCCGCGGCGCATACTCGGCGCCGTCGGCGCGCACGACTCCGAGCAGCCGACGCATCTCGGCGAGCGCGGTGCGCCCGCTCGCCTCGATTGCGCGCAGTGCCTCCCGCGCACGCTCGGGTCGTGAGTCGAAGACGTCGTTCGCCGCGGCGGCCTGGACGACCATGACGCTCACGCTGTGGGCGATGACGTCGTGCAGCTCGCGCGCGATGCGCGCCTGTTCCTCCGCGCGGGCGCGCGCCGCTTCTGCCTCGCGCTCCCGCTCGAGCCGCTCCGCGCGCTCCTCGAGCGCACGGGTGTACGCCCGCCGTGTGCCGAGGTTGTCGCCGACGACCCACGCGCCCGCGAAGAGGAAGAGATCCGAGACCGTCCGGCTCCAGTCGGCGAGCCCCAATGTGGCGAGGGTCGTCGCGAACGTCGCGAGGGCTGCCGCCCAGAGACCCTCGGTGCGCCCGAGGTTCGCCGACACGGTGTAGACGGCGACGAGGGATGCGACGGGCGGCCACGCCGAGACGAAGATCGCCTGCGCGATCCATGCGGCGGTGACGACGGCGAGCACGGTGCGCGGGTAGCGGCGACGGGCGAGCAGCGGCCCCACCTGGACGAGGGCGAGCGGGACGCCTTCCGCCCAGTCGTCGAGACGGCTCGCGTGGCCGACGTAGGCCGCCGCGAGGACGAGCACCACGCCGACGTCCACGAGGCTCGGGTGCCGCCGGAGCCAGTTCCAGACCATGGTCGACGAACGCTACTGCGCGGGTGCAAATCCGCCTCGGGCGTGAGGACGGTTCGGCCTCCTCCGAACGGATGAGGCGAGCTACTCGGCGATGCGAACGCCGGCGAAGACGCCGGCGACGCCGCCGATCGCGCTGAAGAGGATCGAGGCCATCGACAGCTGGCCCGCGCCCCACAGGGCCGGTACGAACCCGCCGACCGTCAACCCGAAGGTCCCGCACATCGCAATCACGCCGCGTCCCATACGACACCTCATCGGCACGGAAGCCGGTGACCGTTAGAGTCACCGGCCGGTGGACCTGTACGAGTACCAGGGCAAGGAGCTCTTCAAGCGCGTCGGAATCCCCGTTTCAGAGGGCCGGCGCGCCGACTCGCCGCAGGAGGCGCGGGCGGCGGCGCAGGAGCTCGGCGGCCAGCTCGTCGTCAAGGCGCAGGTGCTCACGGGCGGCCGCGGCAAGGCCGGCGGCGTGAAGCTCGCCGAGGGGGCCGACGATGTGGAGCAGAAGGCGAAAGACATCCTCGGCCTTGACATCAACGGCCACGTCGTCCGCCGGCTCTGGATCGAGCGGGCCTCCGACATCGAGCGCGAGTACTACCTCTCCATCACGCTCGACCGCGGCGCGAAGAAGCCGCTCTTCATGTTCACCACCCAGGGCGGCGTCGAGATCGAGCAGATCGCGGAGGAGCGCCCCGAGGCGCTCGTGCGGCTTCACGTCGACCCATCCGAGGGATTCCAGCCGTGGGTGGCGCGCCGCCTGATCTTTGGCGGCGGCGTCACCGATCCGTCCGAGCAGAAGCAGATCGCCTCGATCGTGGAGAAGCTCTACCGCGCGTTCGTCGAGTTCGACGCGGTGCTCTGCGAGATCAATCCCCTCATCGTCACGCCCGACGGGACGGTGAAGGCGCTCGACTCGAAGTTCACCGTCGACGACAACGCGCTCTTCCGGCATCCCGACGTGGCCGAGATGCGCGACACCGCCGCGGCCGATCCGATCGAGGCGTTCGCGCGCGAGAAGGGCGTCACCTACGTGAAGCTCGACGGCAGCGTCGGCATCATCGGCAACGGCGCCGGCCTCGCGATGTCGACGGTGGACGTCGTCGCGCACGTCGGTGGCCGGCCCGCGAACTTCTGCGACCTCGGCGGCGGTGGATCGGCCGAGGGCGTCGTCGACGCGCTCGAGGTGATCACGCGCGACCCGCAGGTCAAGTCGATCTTCTTCAACATCTTCGGCGGCATCACGCGCGGCGACGAGGTCGCGCGCGGGATCCTCGAGGCGCTCGACCGCCTCGACATGTCGAAGTATCCGATCGTCGTCCGGCTCGACGGCACGAACGCGGAGGAGGGGCGGCGGCTGCTCGCCGAGGCGGGCAATCCGAACATCCATCCCGAAGCGACGATGCTCGAGGGCGCCCGGCGCGCGGTGGAGCTGGCGGCGTGACCGACATCTGGTCCGACCGCGCCGACGCGTATCGCAACAGCGCGATCCACGCGGAGGGAGAGGATCTCGATCTCGTCGTCGAGTGGTGCGAGCCGGGGCCCCGCGTCACCGTTCTCGACGTCGCCACCGGCGGCGGCCACGTCGCGCGGCGGTTGCGCGAGGCCGGCGCGACCGTCGTCACGACCGATCCCGCGCCCGGCATGGGCGCCGACACGACCGCACCCGCCGAGAGCCTGCCGTTCGCGGACGGGAGCTTCGACGCCGTCGCGTGCCGGCTCGCCGCGCACCACTTCGCCGACGTCCTCACGGCGGTGAAGGAGATGGCACGCGTCGCCGGCGGCCGAGTCGTGATCTGCGACAACACCTTCGTCAGCGAGTCGTCGGAGGAAGCCGACCGCCTGCGCGACCCGAGTCACGTGCGCAACTACGGCGTGGCCGAGTGGGAAAGCTTCTTCGAGCTCGCCGGGCTCACGATCGCGGAAGAGCGCCACTTCACGCGGCCGCTCGAGATCGAGCCGTGGCTCGCCCGCGTCGAGTGCAGCGGCGAGGACGCGGCGCGCGTGCGCGAGCTCCTCGGCGACCGCGTGGTCGACGGCTGGATGCCGCTGCCGACGCTCGTCCTCAAGGGGACGAAGTAGTGGCGGTCATCGTCGACAACGAGACGCGGCTCGTCGTCCAGGGCCTGACCGGCAGTGAGGGCCGCTTCCACGGCCTGCGCAACCGTGCGTACGGGACGAAGCTCGTTGCGGGCGTCACGCCCGGCAAGGGCGGCCAGGACGTCGAGGGCGTTCCCGTCTTCGACACCGTCGCCGACGCGGTCGAGAAGGCGGGGGCGAACACGAGCCTCATCTTCGTGCCGGCACGCTTCGCGGCCGACGCCGTCTACGAGGCCGTCGATGCGGGGATCGGGACGGTGATCTGCATCACCGAGCACATCCCGGTGCACGAGATGCTGCGCGCGTACACGTACTTCCGCCCGAAGGGCGTGACGATGATCGGTCCCAACTGCCCGGGCGTGCTCTCGCCCGGGAAGGCGAACGTCGGGATCATCCCGGCGGAGATCTTCAGCGAGGGCGTCGTCGGCCTCGTCTCCCGCTCCGGGACGCTCACGTACCAGATCGGGCACGAGCTGACGCAGCTCGGCCTCGGGAACTCGACGATTGTCGGCATCGGCGGCGACCCGATCGTCGGCTCGTCGTTCATCGACGTGCTGGAGAAGTTCGAATGCGATCCGGAGACGGAGCTCGTGGTGCTCGTTGGCGAGATCGGCGGCGACGAGGAGGAGAAGGCAGCGCAATACATCGGCGAGCACATGACGAAGCCGGTGCTCGCGTACATCGCGGGCTTCTCGGCCCCGCCGGGCAAGGCGATGGGGCACGCCGGGGCGATCATCTCCGGCTCCTCCGGGACCGCCGCGGCGAAGAAGGAAGCGCTCGAGGCGAAGGGCATCGAGGTCGGCGCGACGCCGACCGAAGTCGCACAACTCGTCGCCAAACGCCTCAAGTAGCTCGCTAGGCTGGGGCGATGGACGTCGTCAGCTTCGCGCGCGGGGTTCCCGCTCCCGAATGCCTTCCGGTGGAGGAGCTCGCCGACTGCGCGAAGGCCGCGATCGAGCGCGACGGCAAGGCCGTCCTCTCGTACGGCCCCGGCGGCGGCTACGGGCCGCTGCGGGAGTGGATCGCGGCGCGCCACGGGGTCGAGCCCGGCCGCGTGGTGGTCACGAGCGGCTCGCTCCAGGGCTTCGTCTTCCTCGCCGAGCAGCTCGTGCAGCCCGGCGCGCGCGTCCTCGTCGAGGCGCCGACGTACGACCGCCCGATCAAGATCCTCCGCCGCCTCGGCGCCGAGATCGTCGGGCTGCCGATGGACGACGACGGCCTCGAGCCGGATGCGCTCGAGCAGGCCCTCGTCTCCGGGCCGAAGCCCGCATTCCTGTACACGATCGCCACCTTCCAGAACCCGAGCGGGCGCACGCTCACCGAGGAGCGCCGCCGCCGCGTCGTCGAGATCGCCCGCGAGCACGAGCTGTTCGTGCTCGAGGACGACCCGTACGGCCTCGTGCGCTACGACGGCGAGCCGCTGCCGACGCTCTTCGAGCTCGAGGGCGGCGTCAACGTCACGTACGCATCCTCGTTCTCGAAGACGGTCGCTCCCGGCGTACGCGTCGGCTACTTCGTCCTGCCGGCGCCGCTCGCCAAGCAGATCGAGGCGCTCGCGGTGTCGACGTACATCTCGCCCCCGTTCATGACGCAGGCGACGGTGCACGAGTTCCTCCGCCGCGGCAACTTCGAGCCGAACCTCGAGCGCGTACGAGGTCTCCTGGGCGCGCGCCGCGACGCGATGCTCGACGCACTCGAGCAGCAGCTGCCGGAAGGCGCGACCTGGAGCCGTCCCGAAGGCGGCTATTTCGTCTGGGTCGATCTTCCGCACGACGCGCCGACCGTCGCGCAGGCGGAGGCGGCCGGCGTCACCTTCGTCGCGGGCCAGGACTTCTTCGCCGACGGCGGCGGAGCGCAGTCGATGCGCCTCGCATTCAGCTTCGTGTCGCCCGACGAGATCCGCGAGGGCGTCGCGCGGCTGGCGCCACTGCTCGTCGGTGCCCCGGCGCCGGTCGCGTAGCGCGTCTGGTATCTCTCCTGAGATGAACGCCGGGCGCTTGAGCCTGGACTTCTGGAAGTTCTGGGGCGGCCAGACGATCTCGAATCTGGGCAGCTCCTTCACGGGCTTCGCGCTGCCGCTGCTCGTGTTCCAGCTGACGCATTCAGCGCTGAACTTGGGCGCGACGACCGCCGCCTACTTCGTCCCGTATCTCCTCTTCGGCCTGATCATCGGCGCGTGGGTTGACAGGGTCGACCGCAAGCGGCTGATGATTGCGGCTGATCTCGGGCGGTGCGCTGCGATCGCGTCGATCCCGGTGGTCGCGTACGCGGGCTTCTTGTCGGTGTGGTGGATCTACGGCGTGACCTTCGTCAGCGCCTGTCTGACGATCGCATTCGACTCGTCCGAGTTCGCCGCGATTCCCAGCCTCGTCGTATCCGACGACCTCGTCGCCGCGAACGGCAGGATCATGGCGAGCTATCAGACCGCGCAGATCGCCGGTCCTCTTCTTGCGGGGCTGCTCGTCGCCGTGGTGCGGATCGAGGACATTCTCTTCGTCGACGCCGCCTCGTTCCTCGTCTCCGCGGCCGCGCTCGTTTCGATCACGCGCGGCTTCAATTCCGGTGAAACACCAGAGCGGAAGAACATCCGCCGCGATATCGCCGAAGGGCTTCGTTATGTCCTCGGGCACCCGGTGCTGCGCAACATCTCGATCATGATGGCGCTGTTCAACTTCGTCGGCAGCACGATCTTCGCGCAGCTCGTCCTGTTCGGGAAGGAGCGCCTGCACGCATCCGACGCGCGCGTTGGGTTCCTCTTCGCCAGCGGAAGCGCCGGCATCGCCCTCCTCGGGCTCGCCGCCGGCCCGATCCGAAAGCGGGTGCGCTTCAGCGTCGCTGCCCTTGGCGGCCTGATGGTCAGCAGCCTCATGCTCGTCGCCATGTCGACGACCCGCAGCTACTGGCTCGCGGCATTGCTCTGGGCAGGCGTATCCGGCTTCGGCCTCTTCTTCAACATCAATACGCAGAGCCTGCGTCAGGCGATCGTCCCATCGCATCTGATGGGTCGTGTATGGACGATCGCCGGAGTTCTGGCGTGGTCGGCCATCCCAGTCGGGACGCTTGTCGGCGGGGTCATCATCAAGTCCACCGGCAACGTCGCTGCCGTCTTCGGCGCAATCGGCGTCATCGAAGCGCTCATCGCCGCGACGTTCTGGGCATTCACCGCCCTCGGACGCGCCGAGCAGTACATACCCGTGAAGCCGACGGAGTTCGATACTCCGAGCCCGACCGACGCGGTCGAGCTCGCGTGACTACTGGCCGGCGCTTCGGCGCCTGCGTCTGCGCTCTAGCTGCGAGAGCAGGATCCCGCCGATCGCCCCGAGCGCGAGGCTGAGCAACACGACCCAGATCAGCGAGACGCGCGCAGTTCCGGCGACGAAGTGGACGGAGACGTGCTTGCCGTTCTCGAGGATGAACGCGATGACGTACGCGATCACGATCGCGAGAACGATCAGCCGGGCGTAGACGCGCGGCTGCCATTGCTCGTCGAGCTTGCCCGCGGCATCGCGTTGTCGGCGCAGAAAGCGCACGGCGCGAGTCTACGCGGCGGAGACGGCGGCGAGCGGCCGGGCCACGAGCCGCGGCTGCGGCGGCGGCGCGAGATGGCCGGCTGCCATGAGGCGGAACGTGGGGCAGATCTCTTCGCCTGGGAGTGCGCACAGGCCGGCGCAGCGGAAATAGCAATCGTTGCAGGTTGTTTTTGGTTTTTTGCTCACGGGGCCTTTTGCTCGATGTGGACAGCCGGATTCGAGGAGCGATCATAGGCCCGTCCGGACCGGCTTGAAAGCGTTGCCGGAGACGAAAACTAACGAGTTTCCGGGAGATTCCAACCCGCCGAAAACTGCTGTTTCTAGCCCTTCTTGGGCAGGGTTGCCAGGGCGCGCAACGCCTGGGGAAAACTTGTCACAGGGATGATGCGGAGGCCGTGCGCGTAGCGCCTCGCGTCGGCCGCGTTATCCCCAGCGGCGGGCACGAGGAAGACGTCGGCGCCGGCAGCGCGCGCGCCGTAGGTCTTCTGCTTCACGCCCCCGATCGCGCCGACGCTCCCGTCGAGCGAGATCGTGCCAGTGGCCGCGACGCGGTAGCCGTGGTCGACCTTCTTCCCGAGCGCCTCCATCACCTGGAGGGTGAACGCGAGCCCCGCCGACGGGCCGCCGACGTTGCCGGCGTCGATCTGCACCCGAATCGGGAGATGGATGTCGTCCATCTGGCCGGGCGCGAACCCGATGATGGAGCGTGACCCCTCGGACGTGGTCTGAATCCGGATCCGCAACTTCGACGAGCCGCGGTCGACGCTGAGCGTGACGAAGCCGCCGGGGCGAATGTGCGTGAGCGCTTGACGCAGTGCCGCCAACGTGAGTGTCGCCCGGCCGTCGACGGACGTGATCACGTCCTCCGGCTGAAGCTTGCCGATCGCGTGCGTGCCGCCGACTATCTCCTCGACGATGACTCCGTCGGGGGTCGCTGTGACGTGGTAGCCGAGCCGCCGCAGCGCGACGGCGGCGGCGACGCGCTGCGAAAGGCTCATCTCCTGCAGGTCGGCGCGCCGCACCTGCTGGTCGTTCGAGCCCGGCGGCACGATCAGGTTCGCCGGAACGAGGGTGGCGCCCGACCGGATGAACGGAAAGAGAGACTCGAGCATGCTCGCTCGCCGCTCGAACACGTCGACGAAGTAGATCGCGCCCGGCCCCTTCGCCGGATGCGCGCCCTGGACGTGGACGAGCGGAGCCACCGGGTGCGCGCGGTCGGGGAGCAAGAGGTAGTTGTTCGACGGAACGAGGTACAGCACGATCGCGGCGACGACGAGCAGGGCCACGAGCGCGCCGGCGATCTGCGCTGGACCGACCTGGCGGCGCATCAGAACAGGGCCCGCTCGAGCCCGCCGTCGATGACGATCGTCTGGCCGGTGACGTAGCGCGCGCGGTCGCTCGCGAGGAAGCACACGACGTCGCCGAACTCGCGTGGCTCGCCCCAGCGGCGCAACGGGATGTCGGCGAGATCTGCGTCGCTCGGGCCGCCGGGATAGAGCTGCTCCAGGCGCGCGGTGCCGAAGCGGCCTGGCGCGACGCAGTTGACCGTGATCCCCTGCGGGCCGAGCTCACCCGCGAGCGTCTTCAGGAAGCCGGTGACGGCGGGGCGGATCGCATTCGAGAGCGCGATGTGCGGGACGGGCTCCTTCACGGCGATCGACGTGACCGCCAGGATGCGGCCCGCCTCGCTTGCGGCCAGTTGTGGCAGACAGAGATGGATGAGCCGGACGAGCGGTTGCAGCAGCAGCGCGACCGCGTCCTCAAGCGCCTCCGGAGTGACGTCGAGCGCCTTGCCTGGCGGCGGGCCGCCCGAGTTCCAGACGAGGATGTCGAGCCCGCCGAACGCGGTGAGCGTCTGTTCGAGAGCACGTTCGAGGTCGCGCGGAGTGGTCACGTCGCCGCGCACGGCGAGCGCGCCGATGCGTTCCGCCTCGCGCTCGAGCGTGTCGCGACGCCGGCCGAAGACAGTCACGTTCGCGCCCTCGCCGGCGAGCGCCTCCGCGCTTGCGAGGCCGAGGCCGGACGACGCGCCCATGACGAGCGCCGTGCGTCCGCTCAGGCCGAGGTCCACAGCGCGGCCTTTACGTCGTCAGGACGCCGACGACCTCGCGCACGGCCTCCGACGAGGCCTGCAGCGCCGCACGTTCGTCGTCGGAGAGGTCGAGCTCGACGATCTGCTCGATCCCGCGAGAGCCGAGCTTGACGGGCACGCCCATGTACAGGCCGTCGATCCCGTACTCGCCTTCGAGGTAGGCCGTGCACGGGAGCACGCGCTTCTCGTCGAGCATGATCGAGTCGACCATCTGCGCTGCCGCGGCGCCGGGCGCGTACCACGCCGACGTGCCTAGCAGGTTGACGAGCTCGCCGCCGCCCTTCGCCGTGCGCTCGACCATCGACTGGATGCGCTCGTCGGAGACGAGCTTCCGCAGCGGAACTCCGCCGACCGTCGTCGCGGAGACGACAGGGACCATCTGGTCGCCGTGCCCGCCGAGCACCGTTGCCTGCACGTCCTTCACCGACGATCCGGTCTCCCACGCGATGAACGTCGAGAAACGCGCGGTGTCGAGGATGCCGGCCATGCCGAACACGCGCTCCTTGGGCAGGCCGGAGGCATTCCGGGCCACGTGGCACATCGCGTCGAGCGGATTGGAGACGACGATGAGGATCGCGTCGGGGCTCTGCGCCACCACCTGCTCGGTGACCGACCCGACGATCTTTTCGTTCGTCGCCACGAGGTCGTCCCGCGACATGCCGGGCGAGCGGGGGAGGCCGGCGGTGATCACGACCACTGTCGAGCCCGCGGTCTCCTCGTAACCGTTCGAGCCGACGACGTTCGGCTCGTAGCCGAGGACGGAGCCCATCTGGTTCACGTCGAGCGCCTTGCCCTGCGGCAGGCCTTCCTTGATGTCGACGAGGACGACGTCCGCATAGTCGCGCGTCGCCAGCACCTGCGCGCAGGTCGCACCGACGTTGCCGGCGCCGACCACGGTGACTTTCCGCCTGTCGCTCATACGGGGACTCCAGCCTCCAGCTTCTCGATGATCGCGTCGGCGACCTCGCTCGTCCCGACTGCTGTCGGGTCTGTACGGGTCGGCTTCATGTCGTACGTCACGCTCGCGCCCTCGGCGATCACGTCGGCGATCGCGCGCTCGAGTCGCATCGAGGCGCTCTGCTCGCCGAGGTGGCGGAGCATGAGCATCCCCGACAGCAGTTGCGCCATGGGGTTCACCTTGTTCTGTCCCGCGTACTTCGGCGCGGAGCCGTGCGTCGGCTCGAACACGGCCACCTGGTCGCCGTAGTTGGCGCCGGGCGCCATGCCCAGGCCGCCGATCATGCCGGCGCAGAGGTCGGAGAGCACGTCTCCGTACAGGTTGGGCAGCACGAGCACGTCGTACTCCTCCGGGCGCTGCACGAGCTGCATGCACATGTTGTCGACGATGCGGTCGTCGAATTGGATGTCCTCGTTCTCGGCGGCGACCTCGCGCGCGACGCGCAGCCACAGGCCGTCGGTGAACTTCATGATGTTTGCCTTGTGCACGGCCGTGATCTTCTTGCGATTGTTCTTGCGCGCGTAGTCGAAGGCGAACTCGAAGATGCGCCGCGTGCCTGTGACCGAGATGGGCTTGATGGAAATGCCCGCGTCGTCGTGGCGGAGCTTCCCGCCCTTGGACTTGATCCAGGCGATCAGCTCCTCGGCGTCTGGGGTGCCCTGTTCGTACTCGATCCCCGCGTACAGATCCTCGGTGTTCTCGCGCACGATGATCAGGTCGACGTCCTGGAACCGGGAGCGCACGCCGGGGTAGCTCTTGATCGGACGCACCTGGGCGTACATGTCGAGCTCCTTCCGGAGCGCGACGTTGACCGAGCGGAAGCCGCCGCCAATCGGCGTGGTGATCGGGCCCTTCAGGGCGACGCCGGTGTCGCGGATCGCCTCGAGAACCTCGGGCGGCAGCGGATTCCCGCCGTACTGGTCCATCACATCGGCGCCCGCCTCGCGCACTTCCCAGTCGAAGTCGACGCCCGTCGCCTCGAGGACGCGGCGCGTCGCCTCGGTCAGCTCGGGCCCCGTCCCGTCGCCGGGAATGAGTACGACTCGATGGGCCACGGGTCAGCAGTGTATTTAGAGTCTCCGGCGTGACGTTGCAGGAAGCGGCCGCGCAGGCCGACGCGCTCGCCCAGGCGGGATCAGAGCGTGAGCTCGCGGACCTGCGCGCCGAGTGGGGCGACGAGCTCGAGGCGGCGGCTCGCAGCCAGGACTTCCGCGAGCGCGCAATCGCCTACCGCGCCATCGGGCAGTTCCACTGGCGCGCGAAAGAGGAGTTGCTGCGCCGCGGGCTCGACGACGAAAGCCCTGCCTGCCGCGGGTCGGCGCTCCTGTCGATCGAGCTGCTCTCCCGCGACCATCCGTCCACCGTCAACGGCGTTCGTCCGCTGCTCCACTCGCTTGTCAGCTCGGACGGGAACGAGGCGGTTCGGCGGCTCGCGGTCATGGCGCTGAAGAACGGCTCGCCGCAGCGCGACACGATCGTGCTCCTCGAAGGCCTCGCGGGAGACGACGAAGCCGATGCGCAGCTGCGCAAGGCGGCCGCAGGCGTCGCCCAGCAGCTGAAGCGTCGACAGCCGAAGCGCTAGCTCAGGACGCGCAGGTGCTGCAGACGCGGGCGTGGATCTCGCGGCCGCACGACGGGCAAACGCGCCGCTGCCGCCGCCATTCGAGCGCGTTCTTCTG
Organism: uncultured Actinomycetes bacterium; assembly: GCA_963744355.1. Lineage (GTDB taxonomy): Bacteria > Actinomycetota > Thermoleophilia > Gaiellales > Gaiellaceae > Palsa-739. The sequence goes on along the minus strand of CAVUTE010000001.1, from coordinate 88,850 downwards.
CATCCCGGCCGTCAGCATCATCCAGCCGACTCCGACGCTCAGGATGGCGAGCATCGCGATGTGGAGATCGATCGTCATGTCAGGCCTTCTTCCGCGCATGGGGATGCGCCTGGAAGAACAACTCCCTTCGCCTCCGATCGGATACGTGGGTGTACCGCTCGGTGGTGGAGAGATCGGCGTGGCCGAGCATCTCCTGCACGGAGCGGAGGTCGGCCCCGCCCTCGAGGAGGTGGGTGGCGAAGGAGTGCCGCAGGAGGTGGGGATGGACGCGGCCGGGCTCGAGGCCGGCTGTGGCTGCCAGCTTGCGGAGGATGAGGAAGGCGCCCGCGCGTGTGAGCGGGCCGCCCTGCGCGTTGAGGAAGAGCTCGGGCCGGTGGCGGCGGTCGAGATGAGGCCGCCCACGGGCGAGATAGCGGCGTAGCGCCTCCACGGCTTCACGGCCGATCGGGACGACGCGCTCCTTCGAACCCTTGCCGAGACAGCGCACGAGCCGGCCGTCCAGGTCGACCGCCGAGCGGTCGAGCCCCACAGCCTCGCTGACGCGGAGCCCGGCGCCGTACATGAGCTCGACGAGCGCGCGGTCGCGCAGCGTGCGCGGCGCCGTTCCCGAAGCCGCCTCGATCAGCCGCTCCGCCTCCCCGGGAGAAAGCGTGCGTGGAAGCGTGCGCGCGCGGCGCGGCAGCTCGAGGTCCGCAGCCGGATTGTCGGAGCGTGCTCCGATGAGGGTCTGGTGGCGATAGAAGGAGCGCAACGCGGCGATGCGGCGAGCGATCGTCGTCGCTGCCAGTCCGCGCGCGCGCATGTGTGCGACGTATTCGGCGAGCCGCTCCGGCGTCGCCGCGGCCGGAGATCCCCCGAGGAACGCGGTGACGTCGCCGAGATCGCGTCGATAGGCGTCGACTGTGCGCGGCGCGAGCCGCGTCGTCGAGAGCGCGAGGAACGAGTCGACTGCGCGATCGTCGCTCATACGGCACAGATTCGGGCCGGCCGGGTCGACACCTACGGGCCAAGTAACAACTTGTCACTTTCTTCGTCTGGCCCGTGCGCGCTGTTCGCGTGCTTCGAGCCGGTCGAACTCGTCCTGGAAGCTGTTGCGCGAGCGCAGGCCCGTCGTGACCTCGAGGGTTAGCTGAAGTCGCCCCGGGCCCGATTCCGCCTGCTCCAGCCGGATGTCGCGCACGAGCTGCCGCACTCGTTCGTAGCTCGGTCGAGTCTGGCCGCAGAGCTCCGCCTCGATGGCGAGACGCCGGGCGATCTCCGCGATCGGGAGTCGGTCATCGTGGATCTCTACGAGGGCATCGAGGAGCTGCGGAGTGATGCGAGCTGCCGAGCGCACGGACGAACCCTGCCGTCGCGGAACGCACGAGCGCATCGCGGCTCCGTCAAGACGCCAAGTAACAAGTTGTTACTTGCTGGTCGCGCGATCGTCGCTCATGACCGTGGGTGCGCGTGGTCGTACACCCGGCGCAGTCGCCGGGCGTCCACGTGCGAGTAGACCTGCGTGGTCGAGAGCGAGCTGTGCCCGAGCAGCTCCTGGATCGTGCGGAGGTCGGCGCCACCCTCGAGCAGATGCGTGGCGAACGCATGGCGCAGACGGTGCGGATGCGGGACGAGACGGCGGAGCGTGCTCGTGTCGAGGCGCTTCCCGCGCGCGGAGAGGAAGAGGGCGTTCTCTGCGCCGTGGGCGAGCTCGGGCCGCGCGTCGCGGAGATAGCGCGCGAGCCAACTCGCGGCTTCTTCGCCGAGCGGGATGACGCGGTCCTTTGCGCCCTTGCCGTTCCGCACGTGCACGAGCTCCTGCTCGAAGTCGACGTCGGCGAGGTCGAGGCCGACAGCCTCGGCGCTGCGCAGGCCGGCGGAGTAGACGAGCTCGACGAGCGCGCGGTTGCGCAGCGGCACCGGGCCTTCGCCCTCCAGCGCTTTCAGCACGGCGTCCACCTCGGCCGCGCGGGGCGCGTCCGGCAGCCTGCGCGTGCGGCGCGGCGCGAGCACGGCGTCGGGGACACGCGCCGGCCCGAGCGCGTGGCGGAGGAACGCGCGGACGGCGGCCAGCTTGCGTGCGATTGTCGCCGGTGCGAGCTTCGGCGGCCGGCGGCCGGGCCGCGCGGCACCGAGCTGCGAGGCGTAGTCCACGAGCACGCGGACGTCGACGTCGTCGAGCTTCGTGCCGCGGCGGTCGAGCCAGTGGCAGAACTCGTTCACGTCGTAGCCGTAGGCGCGGCGCGTGCCGTCCGAGAGCGTGGGCGAGTCGAGGAAGCGTGCGGCGGCTGCGTCGGTGTCCACGTCCATGGGTTCGACGCCAGGCCCGCCCAGCCTCCGCAGGAACGGGCAGTGTTGGCCTTGTGCCGCACAAGACGAAGGTCTGGGTCGCGCTCGGGACCGTCTATCTCATCTGGGGGTCGACGTACCTCGGCATCGAGCTCGCGGGCGAGACGATCCCGCCGATGTTCGCGGTCGGCACGCGCTTCGTCGCCGCGGGACTGCTGATGACGGCCTTCACCGCCTGGCGCCGCGGGCCGAGCGTCCTCCGGGTTCGCCCGGCCGAGCTCGCGTCGGCCGCGCTCGTCGGCACGCTCCTGCCGGGGGCGAACGCTGTCCTCTTCATCGCCGAGCGGCACGTGCAGACGGGCGTTGCGTCCCTCGTCATCGGCGCGGTGCCGCTGTGGGTCGTCCTGCTGCGGACGTTCGCCTCCGACCGGCCGCCGGTGGCGACGCTCGCGGGTGTGGGCGTCGGCTTCGTGGGGCTCGCGCTGCTCGTTCGACCGACCGGCGGCGCGCCGCTGTGGGCGATGCTCATCGTCGTCGTCTCGTCGGTGATGTGGGCCACCGGCTCTTTCCTGTCCAGCCGCCTGCCGATGCCTGCAGACTCCTTCGCCGCGACGTCGATCGAGATGCTCGTCGGCGGCGCGATCCTGCTCCCGATCGGGCTCGCGACGACACATCCGCACTTCAGTGAGTTTTCTGCGCGCTCGATCTTCGGCTGGTTCTATCTCGTCACGTTCGGCTCGCTCGTCGGCTACACCGCATACGTGTGGCTGCTCGACAATGCGCCGATCGGAACGGTCGCGACGTACGCGTACGTGAACCCGATCGTCGCCATCGCGCTCGGGGCGATCGTGTTGCACGAATCGCTCACGTGGACGATCGGAGTTGGGGCGCTCCTCGTCCTCGCGTGCGTCGCGCTCGTCGTGCGCACCGAGACGATCCCGCCTGAGGCCGAGGCGATCGGCGCGGGCGCGGCCGAAGTCAGCTCTTGAGCTCGCCCGGCAGCACGGAGTACATGACCCAGCTCTGGCGCCGTCCGAGGCGCGGATTCCAGTGCGCCTCGCGCAGCACCCCTTCCGCGGTGAAGCCGGCCTTCTCGGCCACCCGGCGCGACGGGACGTTCTCGACGTCGGCGCGGAGCTGCACGCGGGCGGCGCCCTGCTCGAACGCGAGCCCGCCGGCGAGACGGAGCGCCCGCGTCGTCACGCCGCGCCCACGCGCCTCCCTGCGCGCCCAGTAGCCGATCTCGGCGACGTCCTGCGCGTCGTTCCATCTCAGCCCGATCCCGCCCAGCACGCCGCCGCCGGCGGCATCGACGACGGCGAACGTCGTCTCGCCCGTCCGGCTGAGGAAGCCGAGCGCGTCCGCGGTCGTATACGGCTGCGGGATCTGGTCGAGCCAGCGCGCGATCTCCACGTCGCCGTCGAGGCACGCGGTGATCTCGCCCGCATCGGCTTCGCTCCACGGCCTGAGCGCGATGACGCCGTCACTGGGCAGCCGTTCCCCCATCGCGCGTACGATACGAGGGTGACGACCATGGACGTTCGCGGAGGCGTGGACCTCCGCATCCACGGGATCACGCCCACGGGGCACGTCGTGGCGAACCCGAGCACGCCGATGCTCTACGAGCACGCGATCTCGCGCGGCGAGGCGCGGATCGGCGAGGGCGGGCCGATGGTCGTCGACACCGGGCGGCACACGGGCCGCTCGCCGAAGGACAAGTTCATCGTCCGCGAGCCGGGCTCGGAGGCACGCATCTGGTGGAGCGGCAACCAGGAGATCGGCGAAGGCTCGTTCGAGCATCTGCGCGAAAAGGTCACCGGCTTCCTCTCGCACGAGCCGACGCTCTACGTCGTCGACGCGTTCGCCGGCGCCGATCCCGAGCACCGCATCGCGGTGCGCGTGGTCACGACGCACCCGTACCACGCACTGTTCGCGCGCACGATGTTCATCGACCCGACGCCGGACGAGCTGCGCGGCTTCGCGCCGCAGACGCTCGTCCTGCATGCTCCCGCCCTCGAGGCCGTCCCCGAAGAGGACGGCACTCGCACCGGCACGTTCATCGTTCTCCATCCGTCGCGCACCGAAGTGTTGATTGGTGGAACGTTCTACGCGGGCGAGATCAAGAAGTCGATCTTCACCGTGATGAACGACCGGCTGCCGCTCGAAGGCGTGCTGCCGATGCATTGCTCCGCGAACGTCGGCGCCGACGGCCGCTCCGCCATCTTCTTCGGCCTCTCCGGCACGGGGAAGACGACGCTCTCCGCCGATCCCGAGCGCGCGCTCATCGGCGACGACGAGCACGGCTGGGGCACGGGCGGCGTCTTCAACTTCGAGGGCGGCTGCTACGCCAAGGTGATCCGGCTCTCCGAGAAGGCCGAGCCGGAGATCTACCGCACGACGCGCACGTTCGGGACGATCCTCGAGAACGTCGTCATCGACGAGCGCGGCCGCCTCGACCTGGACGACGCCTCGAAGACGGAGAACACGCGCGCTGCGTACAAGCTCGAGCAGATCGCGAACGCGCACCCGGACAAGCGCGCCGGGCATCCGTCGGCGGTCGTGATGCTCACCGCCGATGCGTTCGGGATCCTTCCGCCGCTTGCGCGCCTCAGCCGCGACCAGGCGCTCTACTACTTCCTCTCCGGCTTCACGTCGAAGCTCGCCGGGACGGAGATCGGCATCACCGAGCCGCAGCCGACCTTCTCGACGTGCTTCGGCGCGCCGTTCCTGCCGCAGCCCCCGGCGGTGTACGCAGACATGCTGGGCCGGAAGCTCGACGAGCACGGCTCCGTCGTCTGGCTCGTGAACACGGGCTGGACGGGCGGGCCGTTCGGCGACGGGCAGCGCATGCCGATCGCCGCCACTCGCGCACTGCTGCACGCCGCGCTCGCCGGCGCGCTCGAGGACGTCGAGTACCGCACCGATCCCGTGTTCGGGTTCCGCGTCCCCGTGCAGGTGCCGGGCGTCGAAGCGAGCCTGCTCGATCCGCGCAGCACGTGGAGCGACGCGGACACGTACGACCGGAAAGCCCGCGAGCTCGCGCAGATGTTCCGGGACAACTTCGAGAAGTTCCCCCCTGAGCTCGCAGCAGCCGGGCCGCTAGGCTGACTTTTCGGTGATCGGAGAGCACGACGTCCTCGTGGTCGGCGCTGGTTGCGCGGGCATGCGCGCAGCCATCGAGGCGTACGACGCGGGCGCCGACGTCGCGATGATCTCGAAGCTCCACCCGACGCGCTCGCACTCCGGCGCGGCCGAGGGCGGCATCAACGCAGCGCTCGGCAACGCCGCCGAGGACAGCCCCGAGACGCACGCGTACGACACCGTCAAGGGGTCGGACTACCTCGGCGACCAGGACTCGATCGAGATCTTCACGCGCGAGGCGCCCGGCGACATCATCCAGCTCGAGAACTGGGGCGCGTTCTTCTCCCGCCAGCCCGACGGACGCCTCGCGCAGCGCCCATTCGGCGCTGCCGGTTCGCCGCGCACGATCTACGCCGCCGACATCACCGGCCACGTGCTCATCCAGGTGTTGTACGAGCAGGTGTGCAAGCGCGACATCAAGGTGTACGAGGAGTTCTTCGCATGGCAGCTCGTCGTCAACGACGGCCGCTGCCAGGGCGTCATCTGCTGGGACCTCCTCAACGGCGGGCTGAAGACGCTCGGCGGCAAGACCGTCGTGCTCGCGACCGGCGGCGCCGGCCGCCAGTACCGGGTGACGACGAACGCCTACGCGTGCACGGGCGACGGCACCGCGATGGCGCTGCGCGCCGGCGTGCCGCTGAAGGACATGGAGTTCATGCAGTTCCACCCGACGACGCTGTACCCGACGGGCATCCTCCTGACCGAGGGCTGCCGCGGCGAGGGCGCCTACCTCCTGAACAAGGACGGCGAGCGCTTTATGAAGAAGTACGCACCGAACGCGCTCGAGCTCGCCTCGCGCGACGTCGTCTCCCGGTCGGAGCAGACGGAGATCGACGCGGGCCGCGGGATCAACGGCTCGGTCATGCTCGACATGCGCCACCTCGGCGCCGAGCGGATCATCGAGCGCCTGCCGGGCTCGCGCGAGCTGTCGATGGTGTTCGCCGGCGTCGACCCGATCTACGAGCCGGTGCCTGTCCGTCCCGGCGCGCACTACCACATGGGCGGCATCGAGACCGACACCGACGGCGCGACGGAGCTGACCGGGCTGTACGCCGCCGGCGAGTGCGCGTGCGTGTCCGTGCACGGCGCGAACCGTCTCGGCGGCAACTCATTGATGGAGACGATCACGTTCGGGCGTCGCTCCGGCCGCGCGGCGGCCGAGTGGGCGCTCTCGCATACGACCATCGACGTCCCGGAGTCGCTCGAGCGCGACGCCGAGCGCGAAGTGAAGGATCTCCTGGATCGCGGCTCGGGCGAACGGCCGTGGAAGATCCGCGAGGAGCTCGGCACCTCGATGCTCGAGAACTTCGCCGTCTTCCGGCGCGAGGAGCAGATGCAGCGGCAGCTCGAAATCATCCCGGAGTTGCGCGAGCGCTATCGCAGCGTCTACGTCGAGGACAAGGGCAACGTCTTCAACAGCGACCTCACGCAGGCGATCGAGCTCGGGAACATGCTCGACACGGCATGGTGCATGCTCGAAGCAGGCATCGCGCGCAAGGAGAGCCGCGGGGCGCACGCGCGCCCGTACGACTATCCGACGCGCGACGACGTGAACTTCCTCAAGCACTCGATCGTGCGCTGGAAGGACGGCGCGCCCGACTTGTCGTGGGCAGAGGTTCGCATGACGAAATGGCAGCCCGAGGAGCGCAAGTACTGATGCGGCGGCTCGCCCTGCTCGTGTTCGTCCTGCCGCTCGCCGCCTGCGGCGGCGGCTCGAAGAGCCCCTCCTCGAGCGCGTCGCCGCTCGCCGCCGTCAAGGCGGCGGCGCAGAAGACGTACGCGGCCGGGAGCGAGGCGCTCGCGCTGACGGCGAACGTCGAGGTCTCAGGCCAGGCGGCTGCGCTGAGCGGGACCGGCTCGTTCGACACGACGTCGGCACTCGGCTCGATGCACCTGAACCTCAAGGCCGGGCCGATTGGGACGACGGTCGACGAGGTGCTCGCCGGGACGGCGGTCTATCTCAAGTCTCCACTTCTGGCGTCAGGCCTTCCCGGCGGCAAGACCTGGGTCAAGCTCGACCTCGCGAAGGTGCACATCTCGGGCCTCGATCTCCAGTCGCTGCTCGCGCAGAACCCCGGTGACCAGTTGAAGCAGCTCCAGGCGCTGAAGAGCGCCACGAAGGTCGGCACCGACCAGATCGGCACGCACTACAAGGTGCAGGCGGCGGCCGGAACGATTCGCAGGTACGACGTCTGGGTCGGGGACGACGGTTACATCCACCGCGTGGTGGTCGCCGAGTCGAGCCCGAAGGTGTCGGTCACGATCGACCTGTCGAAGTTCGGCGAGAAGGTGACCGCCGCAGCACCGCCTGCCGCGCAGGTATACGAGTCCAAGAACGGGTCGATCCCCGGCCTGGGAGGAGTGGGCGCGTGATGCAGGTTGCACTCAAGGTATGGCGCTACGACGCAGCGACCGGCGACCGCGCGCTGCGCGAGTACGAGATCGACGCGCCCGAGGAGGCGACGCTCCTCGACTGCCTCGACATCGTCAAGGACAAGGTCGACGGCACACTCGCGTACCGCAAGAGCTGTCGCATGATGATCTGCGGCTCGTGCGGCATGCGCATGGACGGCGCGGCCGTGCTCGCGTGCAAGGTGCGCATGTACGACGTCGCGCAGGCCGGCCACGTTCCCGTCATCTCGGCGATGGGGAACCTGCCGATCGTCCGCGACCTCGTCGTCGACATGGATCCCTTCTGGGACAAGTTCAAGGCGATGAAGCCGTATCTCCAGCCGGGCTACGACCGGCCGGAGGACGGGCGCGAGTACCGCATCACGCAGCCGCGTATGGACGCGATCAAGAAGGAAGCGCTCTGCATCAACTGCGGCTGCTGCGTCTCCGAGTGCAACGCGATGGAGTCCGATCCCGAGTTCCTTGGCCCGCAGGCGCTCGCGAAGGGCATGCGCTTCGTCGGCGACCCGCGCGACGGCGCCACGGTCGAGCGGCTCGAGCAGTACAGCGGCGAGCACGGCATCTGGGAGTGCACGCGCTGCTTCTTCTGCAACGAGCGCTGCCCGAAGGGCGTCGATCCGCGCGACGCGATTGCGAAGCTCGGCGCCGAGGCGATCAAGAACGGGATCGACCGCGACATGGGCGCGAAGCACGCGAAGTGGTTCGTTCGCTCGAGCGAGACGACCGGCTGGCTGCGCGAGACCGAGCTGGTGCCGAAGACGCAGGGCATCGTCTCGTCGGTGAAGCAGATGAAGTTCGCCATGAATCTGATCTCTCACAACAAGGCCGGGCTCGCGTTCCCGCCGCACGTCGCGAAGGACGTCGGTGAGGCCCGCCAGCTGCACAAGATCGTGCGCGAACAGGACCGCCAGGGCGCCTTCGGGCACATCCAGGGCGAGCGCGCTCTCGCGAAGCTCGCGCACGGCCACCATGAGGGCGGCGATCCGTACGGCCCGGGCTCGTTCCCGAAGCCGTACCTACCGGAGGACACCGAGTGAAGAGAGTTGCGTACTACAAGGGCTGCCTGGCCTCGCTGTCGGCGAAGGAGCTCGACACCTCGACGCAGGCGCTTGCGCCGCGCGTCGGGCTCGAGCTCGTCGAGCTGGAGTCGGTCACCTGCTGCGGCGCCGGCGACATCCACGAGGCGGAGCCGGACTACTACCTCCACCTGAACGCGCGCATCCTCGCGTACGCGGAGGCGACCGGTTGCGACACGCTGCTCACCGTCTGCAACGTCTGCACGCTCAATCTGCGGCAGGCAAATTTCATGCTCAAGGGCGACGACACGCTTCGCGCGCGCGTGAACAAGAATCTCGCCGAGGTGGGCGTGCCGGCGTACAGCGGCGAGGTCGACGTCCGCCATCTGTTGTGGGAGATCGCCGAGGGCGAGGGGTACGAACTGCTCAAGGTCGCGGCGCACAAGGGGCTCAAGGGCCTGAAGGTGGCGCCGTTCTACGGCTGCCAGATCCTGCGCCCGTCGAAGATCATGGGCTTCGAGGATCCCGACCGCCCGTGGTCGCTCGAGCGGATCATCGAGGCGTGCGGCGGCGAGGCGATCGACTATCCCGCGAAGATCAAGTGCTGCGGGTTCCCGATCATCCAGGCGCGCGAGGAGACGGCGCTCGGCGAGCTCATCCAGCCCATCGAGCAGGCTCTCGAGGCCGGCGCGGATGTGATGGTGACGCCGTGCCCGCTCTGCCACCTGTCGCTCGACGCATGGCAGCAGAAGCTCGAGGCCTCGACCGGCCGCGCGTTCAAGCTCCCGATCCTCCATCTCGCCCAGCTCGTCGGTGTCGCGGCCGGGATCGAGGAGTCGGAGCTGAAGTTCAAGCGGCACATCGTCGATCCCAGGCCGGTGCTCGAGAAGCTCGAGGTCTGAGCACGGCGCAGGGTTTGCGCCGCGGACGGGATCGAGTGGAGAGCAGAGGGGCGGATTCCGGCGCGGTGGCCTTCGGGCGCAGCGCCGGGGCATTTCTGGGGGCGGCGCTCGGCTGGGGTCTGATCGAGGCCGGCTGGCCGCGGCTCTGCGAGCTGGAGTTGCCGGTTTCGGGGCTCGCCGCGGAGCTGGACGGGCTCCGCATCATGCATCTGTCCGACTTCCACCTCGGCGTGCCGTCGCCGGGCGCCGCCGCGGTGGAGAAGGCGGTCGAGTGGACGGTCAAGCGCCGGCCCGACCTCGTCGTCATCACGGGCGACCTGCTGACTCATCCGCGCGGTGAGCCGGCGCTGCGGGATCTCGTGGAACGGCTGCCGCAGCCGACGGTTGCGATCCTCGGCAACCACGACGTCGCCATCTCGCGCGATCCGCAGTCTGTGCGCTCCGACCTCACCGACCTCGCGCCTGCGACGCTCCTGCGCGACGAGGGGACGATGCTCGAGCTGCGCGGCGGCCAGGTCTGGGTCGCGGGCGTGGATCCGCGACTGATTGTCCGGAAGAGCTCGAAGCTCGACCCGAACACGCTCTCCTGTGAGGCCGACCTGCGCATCCTGCTCTGCCACTATCCGCGCGTCTTCGACGCGCTCGAGCCCGGCCGCTTCGAGCTCGTGCTCTCCGGTCACATGCACGACGGTCAGATTGCGCTGCCGTACCCGGGCGGGAAGATCCGCTTTGCGCATCTCAGCGCCCGCTATCCGCGCGGCGTCTTCAGCGGGCCGGCCGGCGTGATGCATGTGTCGCCCGGGCTCGGGACGACCTTCGTGCCGTTCCGCTTCGCCGCGCGGCCCGAGGCGACCGAGCTGACATTACGCTGCCCGTAATGGAAGGGCAGGCGTCGATCTCGACGGAGATCCTCGGCCGGTACGCGGCCGACGCGGCGCGCGAGATCGTCGGCGTACGCGACCTGCCCGGGCGACGCGCCGTGAAGGTGTCGGAAGACGATGACGTGGTGCGTGTCGAGCTCCATCTCGCTGTCGACTGGGGCGCGTCCATCCCGGCGATCGGACTGAGCGTGCAGGAGCGGGTGCGCGAGTACCTGCTGGGGATGGCGGACGTCGAGCCTGCCGCGGTCGAGGTCGTCGTCGACGAGATCGGGCCGCGGCCATGAGCACGCGCATCGCGGGGCTGACGGGCGCGACGCTCGACACGACGCCGACCGTCTGCCACGAGTGCACGTGGTGGCAGTCGCGCAGTGGGCACGCGGTGGACAAGAAGAAGTGGATCCGCGGCACGGAGGAGGAGTGGGGCTCGTGGGGCACCGTCTACTACGACGACGACGGGCGGCTGCTCGGGTCGATGGTGTACGGGCCGTCCGGGCTCTTCCCGCGCGCGAACGAGCTTCCCGCCGGGCCGCCGAGCGACGACGCCGTGCTCGTCACGTGTGCGTATCTCACCGACTCGTCCAAGCCGTGGGTGTTGCAGTCGCTCTTCCTTACGGCCATCGGCGAGGCGCGCGACCGCGGCGGCCGCGCGCTCGAGGCGTTCGCGTACCGCTATCCCGACGCAGACCGCTCGGTCGACCGCTTTCGCATCCACAAGACGATCTTTCCGAGCGACTTCCTCGCCGACTTCGGCTTCATGACCGTGCGCACGCAGGGGCGGGTTGAGCTTGCGCGGTTGGAGCTCGGCGGCTTGGTGCCCGTCGCCGAGGGGACGCGCGAGCGTGTGCTCCGCGTCGTGCGCGAGGCGTTCCTGCCCGTGCCCGCGCCGCAGCGGCCTTAAGTGTCCTCTCCCGTCTCCTCGCATTCCAGGCAGACCCAGTCGCCGGCGTGCGTATCTGCAGCGCTCAGGGCCGCCGGGACCATGGTCACGCCGCACACGGGGCAGATCGGCGGGCGCTCGTCATCCACGCTTGAAGTATGTCCCCGACGTTGGAGGTGTGCGTTCTGTGATTGACGTGCAGCGAGTCGACTACATCCGTGTGCCCGTGACGGACATGGAGGAGGCGAATCACTTCTACGGAGAGGTACTGGGTCTCGAGCGGAACCCGAACTCGCCGAGCGAGGATTGGGTCGAATACGAAACAGGCAACGTCACGCTCGCGGTGATGACGCCGCACACGCACGACTACGAGTTCACGCCGTTGCCGCACGGAACTCTTGCGTTCCGCGTCCCCGACGTCGCCGAGGCGAAGGCGAAGCTCGAGGCTGCCGGTGTTCAGGTCAACGACATGTGGGACTCAGGTGTCTGCCAGGGCGCCGGGCTGCGCGATCCGGCCGGGAACCCGATCCTCCTCCACAATCGCTATGCGCCGTACGGGCCGCGCTGACGTGGGCTAGCGTGAACGCCGGAATGACTCATCATCCGAGAGGACGAGCGTGACCGCATTCATCATCACCCGCATCCAGACCGGCGATTACGACAAGTGGCGCCCGATGTTCGATCAGGACCAGCCGCGCGCTCGGGAGAAGGCACGGACGCAGCGAGTCCTGCGCAGCGTCGACAACCCGAACGAGGTCTTCATCTACCTCGAGTACTCCAGTCTCGAGGATGCGAACGAAGCGCGCGAACGCATTGTGTCCTCAGGCGTGCTCCACCGGTTCGCAGATGTGCATGGCCCGAACGTGCTGACGGACGCTGGTTGACCGACGGGTGCGAAGGGCATAGAACCCGGATACGGAAGCGAGGGAGGGAGAAGCTTGCTCGCGCGCACCTGCGCTCATTGCTCGAGCGAACTGGCAGATGACTTTCGCTTCTGTCCGCACTGCGGCGTGATCCAACGCAGTAAGGTCGTCGAATACTTCCGCGGGCACAGCGACATCGACGACGGCTGGCTGCGCGTTTCCGCCTACCTGACCACTCCTCGACACCTGCGCCTCAGCGTGTGGCGAAACGATGAGGCGGAAGCGGCAATCTCGCTGGACCCCGACGAGGCCCGCCGGCTCGGCCGCTTTCTCTTTGCCATCACACCCCTCCACGATGGCCACGGGGTGAGACACTCCCTGCGGCGAAGCGCCCGGGCGCTGCGCGGCGTGCTCTCGGCGCCACGCTAGTACCGCTCGGTACGAGCGTTCGTGAATGTCGCTTCAGCGAACAAGACGTGAAGCGGTGGCCGTCGGAGCTGTGGGGCTCGGCGTGGTTGTTCTTACAGGCTGCGGGCACGCGCACAATGCCGCCGTCGGTATGTGCGCGGCTACTGCTCTTCGAGCCCAGCCGACGATGCCACCGAACCGCGTGTTCCAACCCGCGGCGCCGGGCGCCGCCGGGGTCGTCCGTCTCGTCAACATCAGTACTCGGTCATGTCTGATCATGGGCTGGCCGCGGGTGCGTCTTGTTCGCCCAGGCCGAACGGTTGACCGGCAGCGGTTCCGTCGGGTCGCGTATCGGCCAGGCGCAGCGCCGCAGTTGATCCGGCTGCGTCCCAAGCAGCGGGTTCAGACAATGATCAGTTTCAGTAACTGGTGCGGCCCTGGATCAAACGCGAGCACTACTCGCGCAGGCGTCGCACCGTCGCGAATGTTGATCGATCTTCCAAACCGTGGCGGCAGCCTCTGGCTGGACTTCTACCCGGTCGCACCTGAGTGCGCGAATAGCGCAGCACCCGCCGACGTGACCGCGAGTCCGTTCGTTCGACCACCGGCAGCCGGCGCGAAGTGAAGGTAATCCTCGACCGCGGCCCGTTCGGAACCCACCGCGTCCATCACCGCGCGCAGGTCGTCCATCCGCGTCTCGAGATCGGGGATCCCGCTCACGCGGTCCGACATCCCCGTGCCGCGCTTGTCGAAGAGGACTAGGCGCGAGAACGACGCGAGGCGCTCGAAGAAGTGACGAGGCGGCCCTTCCCACGCGACATCGAGCGCCGAGACGATCCAGCCGATCACAAACACGAGGTCGAACGGACCGTCGCCCACGGCCGCGTACGCGATGCTCGTGTCGCCGCTGCGCGTATAGCGATTGTCCGAGAGCGAGAGAGGCCCGCAAGACCGAGTCTGTCAAGGCCTGTACTCTCTGGGGCGACCTCGCTATCCCCGTAGAGACTGCGACACCACCGGGCGAGTCATCGCTCGCCTGCGCCAGTGTGGGGGAATGTCCCCCGACGACGGGATAATGGAGGCTGTGCCTCAATGGTGGTTCGGTTATTGCTCTTAGTCGTGGGCGTCGCCCTGGCGGTCGGCAGGCGAGCACTAGCGCCGTTCATTCAGGGCATCGGCGCTACCGGAGACGCGTCCGAACGAGACAGTGTTCGGTGGTGCGGCTGGTAGTTGCACCATGACGCGGAGCCCGCCGGCCGCGCGCGGGGTGAGGGTCAGGGTTCCGTCGTGCGCCTGCGTGATGCTTTTGACGATTGCCAGGCCGAGGCCGATACCTGCGTGGTCGGCGCGTATGCGTTTGTTGCCGCGAAGAAACGGCTCGACAAGAGTCGACACCAACTGTGGGGTGAGCTGCTCGCCGGTGTTCTCGACGGTGAGCACCACGGTCTTGGGCTGAACGCTGGTCGTCACCCAGAGGGTGCCGTGTTCGGGCAGGTTGTGGACGATCGCGTTGTGCACGAGGTTCGTGGTCAGCTGCAGCAAGAGTGCGGGTGAACCGGTGGTGCGGGTCAGGTCGCCGGAGGTTTCGATGGTGAGGCCTCGATGTTCTGCGAGAGGGAGGAGCGTTTCGGTGGCTTCTTCCGCGATGAGGGAGAGGTCGACCTGTTCTGGGGTGAAGGAGCGTTGGTCGGCGCGGCTGAGCAGGAGCAATGCTTCAGTGAGGTCGATCGCTCGCATGTTGACGGCGTGGAGGCGGTCGACGAGTTCGCCGTTGTCGCGATTTGGATCGTTGCGGGCCACCTCGAGCAGTGTCTGGGTGACCGCTAGTGGGGTACGCAGTTCGTGCGAGGCGTTAGCTGCGAATCGTTGCTGTTCGGCAGCGAATCGCTGCTGTTCGGTGGCGTGTGCTTCCAGCTGGGTGAGCATGGTGTCGAAGGCGTCGGCGAGTTCGCGGAACTCGTCTTTGCGGCCTTCCAACTGGATTCGGTGGGAGAGCGATCCGGTCGCGGCGATGCGTGTCGCGTTGGTGATGCGAGTCAGGGGGGCGAGAATGCGGCCGGCGAGAATCCATCCTCCCAGCAGACCGAACACCAGCAGGAACGCAAACACCGCGGCCGCCCTCGGAGCGAACACGTGCAGGAGGTTGGACCGGACAGGGAACGGACCAGGAACGGGGGTGGATATGAGCGCACTCGCGGGCACATAACGAAGGAGGAACAGCCACACGACCGCGAGCAGCGAGGTGCCTACGAGCACGATGAGTCCGGCGTAGCTGAGGGTGAGTTTGACGCGAACGCTCAAACCAGCGGCTCTATCCGCGCTCGCCTCCCTCACGCTGGGTGTCTGGGTTCGGCGTCGATGCGGTATCCGGTGCCGGCCATTGTGGCGATGATCCCGGGTTCGCCGAGCCGTTTGCGCAGCGCCGACACCGTGATGCGCACGGCGTTGCTGAACGGGTCTGCGTTCTCGTCCCATGCTCGCGCGAGGAGCTCTTCGGCGCTGACGACACCGCCCTCGGCGGCTATGAGGACTTCGAGGACGGCGAACTGCTTCCTGGTGAGCGCGATGTAGCGGCCGTCGCGATAGACCTCTCGGCGGAACGGATCTAGCCGGAGACCTGCGATCTCTAGTACCGGTGGTCTGTTGTGGCCGCGCCTGCGGTCGAGCGCTCTGAGACGGAGCACAAGCTCTTTGAGTTCGAACGGCTTCGTGAGGTAGTCGTCGGCGCCGAGCTCGAACCCGGTGGCCTTGTCGTCGAGACGGTCGGCAGCGGTCAGCATGAGGATCGGCATGCCGCTGTCGGAGGCGACGATGCGTTTGGCGATCTCGTCGCCAGAGGGTCCAGGAATGTCCCGGTCGAGGACGGCGATGTCGTAGGCATTGGCGCTCAACAACTCGAGAGCGGTGTTGCCGTCACCTGCGATGTCGGCCGCGATCGCTTCCAGGCGTAGGCCGTCGCGGATCGCGTCCGCCATATAGGGCTCGTCCTCGACGATCAACACACGCATACTCCGATGCTACGAGCTGGCGCATATCGTCGGCATATCGAAAACCGCATACGTGCCGGCAACACGACGCTGCCCAGACTCGGGGGATGCCTTCAGCAAACCAGCACGAGACAGCGATCGGTTGCTTCGCGTTCCGGGCCATCCGCGTCATCGACGGCGCGCGGACACGATCACCGAGGTCGTGTTGGGCCAGCTTGGTCGAGACCAGATCGCGGCGGATCTCGCGGGCCGGCGAGGCCATGGTCAACCCGCATCGCCTGTCAGGGGCTGTGCCGGATTCACCGCAACCAACTCCGGCACCACGAACTCTGAGCCGAATAGCACCAGCGACTCTGCCGCTGGTGCCCGCTTGGCGGAGAACCGGTGCGGATGCAATCAGCGCACGAAGGGAGTAACAATGAGTAGAACACTCCGGCCGCTGGCCGCGCTTGCCATGATCGCCGTGGTCCCCGTAATCAGTGCGGGCTGTGGCGGCACCCCCACCAGCGGCGGGACCGGCAGCGGCGGTGGCAACAGCGCCGCCACCACGGGTGAGAAGGCGGTCAAGTTCGCCGAGTGCATGCGCGCCAACGGTGTCAGCGGGTTCCCGGACCCAAGCGCGTCGGGCTCGTTCACCATCGATGGGGTAGCAAACGGCTCGTCGCTTAACCCCAATAGCGCGGCATTCACGCAGGCTATGAGCGCCTGCAGGAACCTTGAGCCGCCGGGATTCACAGGCCCCAAGGTGACACCTCAGCAGACGGTGGTGCGTCTCAAGTTCGCGCAGTGCGTACGCGACAACGGCGTGCCGGACTTCCCTGACCCCACTCCAAATGGCCCCCTCGTCGACACGAATCGAATCCCATCCGCCGCAACGCCGGGCGGTATGAGCGCTCTGAACGCCGCGATGCACAAATGCGGCGCCATCTACTCCGGCGAGCTGGGGCTGAAGGGCCAGTGACGCGTAAGACGTCGGCGGTGGCCACGGGCGTTGTCATGTCCGGCGCCGAGCAAGCGACCGCGGCTGCGCAGGAGCCGCCGGTGAAGGGCTGTCGTACAAATAGCGGTCCGGCGGCGATCGTGTCCATCGCAGCTGCTAGCCGCGCCTCTCGCTGCTGGGACGTCAAGTGAATGCTCGGCCGGTGACCGCGGCGGAGGCGCCCGACAAGCAACGCCGCGTCGCCATCGAGTCGCAGGTTACGGGGGCGTCGCCGGTCGCGATCGCCGCTTCAAGGATCACGACGCCCTCGACTCTGACCGCCCCTTTTGCCGCTTATATCGCGCACGAGCTCCGCACACCCCTTGCGACCCAGCGTGCGCTTCTCGAGCTCGCACTCGCCGATGGCGACGCGGATGCCAGTACGTGGCGCGAAATCGCACACGACGTGCTGGGTGCATGCATGCAGCAAGAACGATTGCTCAAGGCATGCCTTGTCCTCACTCGAAGTGAGGCGGGGCTCGACCGGTGCGAGCTTGTCGACATCGCCTCGATCACCGCGCGTCTGCTTCGAATCGCGGATCCCGAGGGTCTCACTGTGAAGGTTCGTCTCGAACCGGCTGTTACGATCGGTGACGAAGCCTTGATCGAGCGGCTTCTTGACAACGTCCTCGCGAACGCAATCCGCCACAACCGAGCCAGCGGCTGGATCGCAATCACGGCAGGTTGCAGCGGATCACAGGCTTTGTTCACGATCGAGAACACCGGCGACTCAATCCCCGCCGACGAGCTGACGCGACTCTTCCAGCCATTCGAGCAGAGCCGCCTGCCGAAGGGTCGCCCGGCCAGGGGCTTCGGACTCGGGCTCGCCATCGTTAAAGCGATCGCCGATGCACACGGCGCGTCCATCACGGCACGAGCCCGCCCGAACGGCGGTCTGCGAGTCGAGGTCGCGTTTTCGTTGGCGACCCAGCCGCCGGCGTTGGCCTGTTGAGGAAGTTCGATGAGTGGATGGCCTCGGCGAACCGGGCGTCGCGACAATCGCCTGCGCCAGTGTCCAGAATGATGCATCGACTGAAGCGTCCTGGCGGCGCGGTCAGTCCTCTATCTGCGCCGTTCCGTTCCGCTGCGACTCATCGCGAGCGGCTCGCATGGCCTGGAGCTTCTCAGGCGAATGACCGACCCACTCGACAAGCTCGCCAACAACCCGCAGCGGCTCGCGGGTACGGAACGACTGTGTTGGGTTCCCCGGGAACTTCTTGTCGGTCAAGTTCGGGTCGTCCTCGAACTCTCCGGTTGGCTCGACCACGTAGATACGCCCCCGGCCATCCCCGCTCGCAAGCTCAGCGCCCCAGACCGCAGCGTCGAGCGTTGCGGTGAAGTAGATGTAGTTCATCACTCGGCCGGCTTCGAAGTTCGATTCCCGCCCGGAAATCAGGAGATCGCCCACCGCGAGGTCTGCCTTCGTACCGTGCAGGTACACGCCCGCTTCGTACACCTCGAACGGCACCGGCTCACGCAAGCCGCTCATTCGGCCAAGTTAGTCGTCACGCAGGCGACTTCACGAAGCCCGCGTCCCTCATCTTGACACCGGGGCAGCAGCGGGTCGACTGCGCCAGTGTGCGGGAATGTCCCTCGCGGATGGGCCTTCGTCTCGACTATCGGCGTCTGAAGAGGCGGGCGAGGTTGATGTCGAAGCCCCACCCGTACGTCTTCGGCGTGAACAGGCGATGATCGGCCGGATTCCACCACCGAGACCTGAATCGGTCTACCGTTGGCCGTCGCCAGTCGTACGGGACGCCGAGGAACTTTCCGGTTCTGCTCATGCGATCAGAGTATGTCCGCTCGCTTGCTCGCACATCGGGACTTTCCGGCATCTTCGCTAGGTAGCCGACCGTAACGTGCGGCAGGGTTCGGTTATGCCCCCAAGCACTTGCGAGACGAGGACGCGCGCCTCCTGTGTTGCGGGATTCCTACGGCGCTCCCGCGGGAAGCTGCACTCCGCAAGCCTTGGCGGCCCGCCTGAACGCTGGCGACGGCGACTGGAAGTCGGTGGCGCTGTTGAGGGGAAAGTACTCCCCTTTGCCCAGCGTCAGGCCCGGCCCATACGTCGTTAGCGGATCCGGGAACTGGGGCAACTCGTGGGTACGCATACAGCGGGCGAACACGAGCGCGAACCGCAGTTGGGCGGCTGTCGGCGCGGGAGGGCCGACCTGACCGCTCGTCAGGTCTTTGCGACAGGCCGTGTACGCCGTCTGGAACGTGAGCGAGTTGGGATTGATCTGGTTGAGTGATCGCGAGCGTCCGTTGCCGGTCGGATCGGGATAATTCGTCATCCCGTTGGAACGCATGCAGTTGGCGAACCTGACCGCATTGGCGACAGCGGTTAGTGCCGCTGAGCCGGGGTTGTTCGTTGTCGCTGTTGAGCCGATGGTCGCGGGGCCGTTCGAGCCCGCCCGCCGCAGGCGGCGAGTACCACTGCGACGGCTGCTAGCACGACGACTAGGGGAGCGGACGCTCGCCAGCCGAGAACGGCTCGCCTCGGCGTTCCCGTTATCGCCTCAGCCAGCGCCGCCGCCGGATTTCGCCGTCCCTGGCGCACTCTGGAATGGCAGATCCTTCTGACATGCCGGCTGGGCCTTCTGGAAGATGGGATTGTTCGGGTCGAGGTCGCTGCCGGGGCCGCTGTGGAGTTGGATGCCGCCGTTGGACGGATCGGGGAAGTCCTTGAGTCCGTGAGCGCGCATGCAGGCCGAGAAGGCGAGCATCTGCTGCTGGCGTTGCGCGAGCTGCGCCGGGGTGGGCTGGCCGCCGTTGGGTAAGAGCTTCGGCAGGCGCTTCGGGCGGACGTGAAGACCGGTGAGCCCGGGTCGATCCCCATCCCGGAGTGGATCGTGATCACACCCTGGCTGTTGGGGTCGGGGAAGTTCGGCACCCCGTGCTTTCGCATACAGGCCGAGTACTTCGCCCCCAGGGTGGCGTTCCCCACGTTCATGGACATCTGGAACTGGCCCTGGCCGCCGCCGGCGGGGCTGAGCGACTTGACTGCCGGCCCCGAGCCGCTCGGCGTCGTCGATGTCGCGGTGGTGGCGGTCGTGGGCGGAGAGGCGACGCTCGCGATCCCCGGCGACCCTCCGCCGCCGCCACAGCCTGCAGCAAGCAGCGAGAACGCGGCCACCGAGGTCGACGTGAGGATGAGTGGACGGGAGCAACGCATCAGTTCACGCTTGGCAAAGCAGCAAGGGCTGCGCCAGTGTGCGGAAAAATGTCACCCGAGCTAGTCAAGCGCCGGTCAGCGCTAAGCGGCAGCCTTGCGTGCTGCCATGCATGTGGGGCAGCCAGCAACGTCCGTACAAAGAAAAGTCAGCGGATGCTGCTGAAGCTTTGGTACCGCCGTCGCGATGATGTCGCGCGCCCTCGCCAGTCGAGCCTGGGCATGACCGACGAGGCCCTTGCGCTGTAGGCCGCGTTCGCTCAGCCACTCGTCGAGCAACTGGAAGTTGCGTGTGCACGAGTCCGTCTCCTCGTACTCGACGTGGGCCGGGTGACCGTCCTTGAGGACATACGCTGTGCCGGTAGTCCGATAGGGGACCTCGGCGAGCGCTTCCGCCACATGGATCATCGTGTTTCTGATTTGCGGTTCCGCCGCGTGGCCGGGGGCGGCGGGGGACGCGCCGTGAGGGGTGGCCCCCGGCGGCACCGGCCTCGGGCGGGCCGGTAGGCAGTACTTCACTCGAAGATGCAACGAAACTCGGGGCGCTGTCGCTTGGGCCTGTCGCGGCTTGTTTCCGACGAAACTCGGGCCTGGGGGACTCCGCGCTGGTCGTTGTCCGAGTGCAAATATGCACTTTTGCAGGGACTTTTGTGTGCTTTTGGATTTGCACTCGACCGCGCGGTCGGTTGGTGTGGGTAGGGTCGCGGTGCGTCACATTCGGACGGGCACGCTTAGGAATGAGTGGGGCGTCCCGTGGCCGACGCCGCAAGGTCAGTCCGCTCTGAGCGGGCGCTTGTAGGGCCAGCGCACTCATCACACGCGCATCGCAGCGCGCTCCGGTTCCTCGATTGGTGGAGGTGATGAGTTGTGTCTGGTTCCAGGCGTGACGGCTTGTGGGTGTTGTCGCTCTACCCGCAGGCGGGTGAGGGCGGCGGCTGTCTCTCTGTGCGGCGGTCGAATGCGCCGAGCGGTCGGCGGCCTGATCCGACGCGGAGCGCGGAGGAGGCGGGTCGGCGGGCGCGGGGGAAGCTGCGCCGCTACTGCGCAGCAAACGTGCTCAATCGGCACGCGACGCTGACCTACGCGGGGTCGGGATGCGCTGACCCGGCGGTGCTGCGGGCCGATGTGGCGGCGTTCTTCCGTGACCTGCGCACGCAGCTCGGGTGTGGCGTTCCCGTATGTGTGGGTGCCGGAGTGGCATCCGGGCGGGCACGGCTACCACGTCCATGTCGCGTTCGGCCGCTACGTGCCTCGGGGCGCGATCGGGCGCGCGTGGGAGCACGGCTTCTTCTGGATCAAGCTGATCGGTGATCTGCCGGTCGGTTCCGGGTCGCGCCGTGAGGGACGCGTCGTCGCCGGCTACCTCGCCAAGTACGTCAGCAAGTCGTTTGAGGACGAGCGCCGGCCGCTTGGCAGGCATCGCTACGAGGTCGCGCAGGGCTTCCAGCCGGACAAGATCCTGGTGTACGGGTCCTCGGCCGAGGACGTGATCGCACGCGCGTCCGAGTACATGGGGGCCGCCCCGACGCTATGTGTGGTTGTCACCGAAGGAGGGCTGGCATGGCCCGCCAGCCTGCTGGGCGCAGTGGCGCTGAGGAGCGGGCGCAGCGGATCGTCGCCTGGGTTGAGCGCTCCTGCCTCGAGCAGGGCGTGCCGGTCAAGATCACCGATCGGCGCGTGCTCGCCCAGGTGGCGGAGCTACTCCGCCAGCGTCCCGCTCAGAGCCGCCAGAACGGCAGCAGACGTGACTCGTCGAAGCGGTTGTAGCCGCGGCGGCCGGGGGCGACGGTGACGTGATCGACGATCGCCGCGACGATCGCGTGCTGGCGGGTGAGGTCGAGCGCGTCCCACTCGCGCGCGCAGCGCGGCGGCGTTGCCGACGTAGCCGTCGAAGACGGTGGTGCGGGTGGCCTTTGCGAGTTGCTTGCGGGCGGCGGTTTGCCGCTTCTCGATCGGCTCGCGGGCTGCCCGCCACTCCGCCATCGTGATCTCGCGCGTTGCCCGTAGGCGTCGCGAGTTCTTCCAGCTGCGCGTGCGCCGTCGTCTGCTTCCTGCTGCCAGCGCGCCGCTTCCGGGCTGGTCGCTGTTGCGCCTGTCAATCGCGGCGGCGAGCTCGGGCGAGTCGAGCCGGTAGAAGCACGCATCAAGCACCCACGCCTCCGACCTCGTCGGCGCTGATGTACATGTGCCCGCACCCGGAGAAGCCCGGGCCGCGTCGCACACACATACCGGCGCTGCCCGCCGCTGCGCGGACGCGCGACCAGCTGCTCGCCACAGTTGCCGCACGTCAGCAGCCGCGTCGAGCAGATAGCGGCGGGCGCTTCGGTTCGTACGCCGCTCCGGGTCTGCGAGCTTCGCCCGGATCTTCGCGCTGTCGGCCTTGCTGATGATCGCCTTCCACTCCGCCTTGGCGACGATCTCGCCCTTGTGCTCGCGCTGGCCCGCGATCCGCGCCAGCCGAGCATCCGCCGCAGCGTCTGCGGCGACCACGCGCCACCACTCGCCGTCGGGAACGCCGCGCTCGTTCAGATCGGCGCAGATGGAACGGATCGACTCCCGGCGAGGAACCGGCGCGCGCACTCGCGCACGATCGCCGCCTCCGCCGGACGCACGCGTCGAGCTGGTCGTCGTCGTAGCCGTACGGACTGCTCCCGCCACCGGAGACGCTTGCCGTCGACGGCCAGCTCCTCATGCTTGCGCCGGATGCGGCGGCTCTTATCGTCGCTCTCCTTCTTCGCCACCGCCGCCAGGATACGAGCCTGGAACTGCCCATCCGCCGTCGTCAAATCAATGTCCCCACTCACAGAAGCGACGTTCGTCAGCCGCAGCTGCTCACACAGGTCGATGAAGTCCTCCAGCTCCCTCGGCTGCCGGTGCAAGCGGTCGAGGTCGTACACCAGCAGCCCGTCGATCGCGCCCGCCGCAGATCGCTCCAAACAGCGCGCGTACTCCGGCCGTGCTTGCCGCTCCACGCGCTCACGTCGTCGTCGACGTAACCGCTCGACGATCACCCAGCCCTTGCGCTCCGCCAGCCGCTCGCAATCCTCCAGCTGCCGCTCCACCCCCAGACCGTCGCCCTCCCGATCCGACGAGATCCGCGCATACGCCCCCGCCGCGAGGCGACACCAGCCTGAGCAGCAACGGCCACTCAGGGAACATACACGAACACTCGCATGCGCCAGCGTCGTCTCGCCCGAGCGTTCGGGCCTGTCACCCGGCGACAGGTGTGAGCGTCACGACTGGGATCTCGCGGCTGGTCTTCGCCTGGTATTCGTCGTATCCCGGATACATCCCCGTCATCAGCGTCCAGAGACGCGCGCGCTCGTCCGCCGGCGCAGTGTCTGCTTGCACCGCGATTTCTCGGCTCCCGACCTGGACCGTCGCATCCGCGTTGCCGCTCAGGTTCAGGTACCAGGCCGGGTGCTTCGGAGCTCCGCCCACTGACGCGACGATGACGTACCGGCCGGCGTCCTCGCCATAGAGCAGCGGCGTCGTGCGCTGCTTGCCGGTCTTGCGGCCGGTCGTCGTCAGCAGCAGCACGGGCGCGACCTTGAAGCGGCCGCCGATCCGGCCGCCGCTCGCCCGGTACAGAGCGACGTGCACCCTCGAGACGAGCTTCAGGATCATCAGGCGGCGACGCGATCGCCGAGCAGCAGCTCTGCGATCTGGATCGCGTTCAGCGCGGCGCCCTTGTTCAGGTTGTCGCACGCGAGGAAGAGCACCAGGCCGTTCTCTCCCGCCCGATCGGGACGGATCCGGCCGACGAGCACGTCGTCGGTCTTCGCCGCCGCGCCTGGTGTCGGCACGTCCACGAGTCGAACCGACGGCGCCGCGCCGAGCACCGCCGACGCCTGCTGCGGCGAGAGCGGTTCCTCCAGCTCGATCCACACGGCCTCCGCATGGCCAACGAGCACGGGGACGCGCACCGTCGTCGTGCTGATCGGCAGCTCTGGCAGCTCGAGGATCTTGCGCGTCTCGGCCCGCAGCTTCGACTCCTCGTCCGTCTCGTCGCCGTCCCAGCTCCAGTCCATCGCCAGGTCGTGCTCCGCCGGCGGCTCGTCGAGCAGCTGCGCCATTCGTTGCGCGCCCGCGCCGGAAACGGACTGATACGTCGACACGCGCACGCGCTTCAGTCCGGCTGCCTCGTGCAGCGGCCCCAGCACACAGGTCAACGGAATCGTGCAGCAGTTCGGATTGGCGACGATGCCGTCGTGCTCGTGCGCTCGCTCGCCGTTCACCTCAGGCACGACGAGCGGCACGCCCGGCTCGAGCCGGTACGCCGACGACTTGTCGACCACGACGGCGCCGCCGCGCACCGCGTACGGCACGAGCTCGCGCGATGCCGACGTGCCGACGGAGAACAACGCAAGGTCGACTCCGGCTGAGGCCAGGGCCTCCGGTGTCGCCTCCTCGACGAGGATGCCGCCGTCGAGCGTCCGTCCCGCCGAGCGCGTCGACGCGAATGCGCGCACGTTCTCGTACCCGCGCTCGCGCAGCAGCCGCATCGTCACCGCGCCGACGGCGCCGGTGGCGCCGACGACGGCGATGCGCGCGTCAGGCACCGACCCGTTCCTCGGCGAAGAGCCGGAACTTCTCGTGCACCGCGGCGACGGCCTTCTCGACGTCGGCCGCGCGCACGACGCACGAAACGCGGATGGAGGACGTGGAGATTATCTCGATGTTGATGCCGGCATCGGCGAGCGCCTCGAACATGTCGGCAGCGACGCCGGGATGGCTCTTCATGCCCGCGCCGATGAGCGAGACCTTTGCGATGTCCGGGTCGTAGACGATCCCGCGCGCGCCGATCTCTTCGCGCAGCCCTTCGAGGGTCGGCTCTGCGGCGTGGAGGTCCGTCTTCGGCAGCGTGAACGAGATGTCCGTCGCGCCGTCGAGGGAGACGTTCTGGACGATCATGTCGATGTTCACGCCGGCATCCGCGAGTGCGCGGAACACGCGCGCGGCGACACCGGGCCGGTCGGGCACGCCGAGCACCGTGGCCTTCGCCTCGGTGGTGTCGTGCGTCACGCCGGAAACGATCGCCTTCTCGAGCACCAGCTGATCCTCCTCGCAGATCCAGGTACCTTCGACGTCGCTGAACGCCGAGCGCACGTGGAGAGGAACACCGTACCTGCGTGCGATCTCGATCGACCGCGCCATCATCACGCGCGCGCCGGTGGCGGCCATCTCGAGCATCTCCTCGTAGCTGACCTTCGGCAGCTTGAGCGCGTCGGGCACGAGCCGCGGGTCGGCGGTGAACACGCCCTCGACGTCGGTGAAGATCTCGCACGCGCCTCCGAGCGCCGCCGCGAGCGCAACCGCCGTCGCGTCCGATCCACCGCGGCCGAGCGTCGTCACCTCGTGCTCCGACGAGACGCCCTGGAAGCCGGCCACGAGCACGATCCTCCCGTCGTCCATCGCGTCGTTGATGCGTGCAGCGCGCACCTCGACGATCTTCGCCTTGCCATGGACGGTGTCGGTGAGGATCCCGGCCTGCGACCCGGTGAGCGAGATCGCCTCGTGTCCGAGATCGTGGATCGCCATCGCGCAGAGCGCGTTCGAGATGCGCTCGCCGACCGAGACGAGCATGTCGTACTCGCGCGGATGCGGGTGCGGCGAAACCTCGTGCGCGAGCCGGATGAGGTCGTCCGTCGTGTCGCCCATCGCGGAGAGGACGGCGACGACGCGATGTCCGGTTTCGCGCGCCTCGACGAGCCGGCGGGCCACGTCCTTGATCTTTTGCGTGTCGCCGACGGAGGTGCCGCCGAACTTCATCACGACCAAATCTTGGCCTCGTTGAGCCGCATCCGCGGCGAGCTGCGGGATCTCTTCGTGGTCCGTGACGGTCACGAAAAGAGTGTGCCTACATCTCGCGGCGGCCGGTCAACGCACGGCCGAGCGTGACCTCGTCTGCGTACTCGAGGTCGCCGCCGACGGGCAGGCCGCTCGCGAGGCGTGTGACGCGCACCCGGTCGCGCAGCCGGTCGGCGAGGTAGGCAGCTGTCGCCTCGCCGGTCATGTTCGGGTTCATCGCGAGCACGACCTCCTGCACGCCGTTGCGGTCGACGCGGCGGAGGAGCTCGTCGATGCGCAGATGCTCGGGGTCGACGCCGTCGATCGGCGAGAGCGCACCGCCGAGGACGTGGTACAGGCCGCGGTACTCGGCCGTCCGCTCGAGCGAGAGCAGGTCGACCGGCTGCTCGACGACGCAGATCATCGTGCGGTCGCGCCGCGCGTCGAGGCAGATGGTGCAGACCTCTTCCTCGGTGAGGTTTCCGCACTCGTTGCAGAAGCGGACGCGCTCCTTCACGTCGCGGATCGCGTCCGCGAGTGCGTTGGCCTCGGTCTTCGACACCTGGAGCAGATGGAACGCGAGCCGCTGCGCGGTCCGGCTGCCGATCCCGGGCAGGCGCGTCAACTGCGCGACGAGGTTGTCGACGGAGGGGCTGAGCATCCGTTCAGGCTAGCCCTAGCGGCTGAAGTCCCAGGCCCAGCCCCAGACGACCACGCCGATGAGGGCGAGGACGATGAGCAGCCACAACCAGTTCGAGAAGAGGTAGCGGCCGCGCAAGCCGCCTACCCGCCGAGTCCGGGAAGCCCGAGGTCTCCCAGCCCGAGGTCGCCGATCATCTGCTGCGCCTGCGCCTCGACAGCGGCGTGCGCGGAGCGGAGCGCCTCGTTCACGCCTGCGAGGACGAGGTCGGCGAGGCCTTCCGCGTCGTCGGGGTCGATCGCGTCGCGCGCGATCTCGATCGACAGGACTTCGCCGGCGCCGTTCGCGGTCACCTTCACCATTCCGCCGCCGACCGACGCCTCGGCGGTCTGCTTCTTCGCCTCCTCCTGCATGCGTTGCACCCGCTCCTGCATCTCCGCCGCCTGCTGCAGCAACTTGTTCATGTCGAAGCTCATTCGGGATCCCTCTCGCGCGCGTCGAGGTCTGTCTTCAGCAGCTCGATGATCCGCTCCTCGCCCGCGGGCTCGTCGAGCTCGAGCGCTTCGGCGCCGCCCTCGCCGACGGCGAACGCGAGCGCGAGCCGCCGGCCCGTCACCTCGTACAGGGCGTCGGCGAGCATCGTCGCCGCCTTCGGGTCCTCCGCGAGCTGGCGGTGGAACGACGCAGTGGCAGGGAACTCCACCGTGAGCGTGTCGCCTGCGAGCTGCGCCGGTCGCGCCTCTCCGAGGACGGTCGAGATCGGAATCGACCGCTCTGCGACCGCCGGGACGATCGTGCGCGCCCAAGCCTCCTGGAGCTGCTCGAGCTCGACGTCGGGCGGTGACGTCGCCGCAGTCGGCTCGGTCGGACGCGCCGGACGCTCGGGCGGGGCCGTCACGTGCGGTGCGCCGCTCGAGCGGGACTCGAGCTGCTCGAGCCGATAGGCGAGCGACTCGCGCGCCATGTCGCTCGCCGGCCGTGTGACCTTCACGAGCGCGAGCTCGAGCGGCAGGCGGGGATCGCCGCCCTGGCGCATGTCGTCGACAGCCACCGCGAGCAGGTCGATCAGCCGGATAACGGTCGCCTCGCCGAGCTGGTTCGCCTGCGCGCGCAGCCGCTCGCGGGTCTCCTCCGTCACAGGCAGCGAGTCCGGCACCTCGCCCATGTGCTGCACGAGCAGCAACTGCCGCAGGTGCTCGATGAGCTCCGTGACGAGCCGGCCGATGTCGTGTCCCTGCTCGGATAGATCCTCGACGAACGTGAGCGCGCCCGCGGTGTCGCGGTCGACGACGAGGTCGCACAGCCGGAACAACGCTTCCTCCTCGACGGTGCCGAGGAGTTGCAGCACCGATTGCACGGTGACGTCGTTCTCCGTCGCGGCGGCGAGCTGGTCGAGCGCCGACTCGGCGTCGCGGTACGAGCCGCGCGCCGCGCGCGCGATGAGCGCGAGCGCCTGGTCGGGTGCGGCGATCTGCTCCTTGTCCGCGATCATGCGCAGCCGCTTGAGCAGGTCCTGAAGCCGCGGGCGCTGGAACACGAACGTCTGGCAGCGCGACCGCACGGTCGAGAGAACCTTCGACAGGTCGGTGGTGCAGAAGATGAAGACGAGATGGGGCGGAGGTTCCTCGATCAGCTTCAGCAACGCGTTCCACGCCGCGTCCGTGAGCTGATGCGCCTCGTCGAGGATGTAGACCTTGTAGCGGCCCTCGACCGGCTGGAGCACGACGCGGTCGCGGATCTCGCGCACGTCGTCGATGCCGCGCTGCGACGCCGCGTCCATCTCGATCACGTCGAGCGACGTGCCGGCGGCGATCGCGAGGCAGGCGTGGCACGTGCCGTCGGGCGTCACCGTCGGTCCCTGCACGCAGTTGAGGCTCTTCGCGAGGATGCGCGCGAGCGACGTCTTGCCCGTGCCGCGCGGGCCGGCGAAGAGGTACGCCTGCCGCACCTGTCCGGAGGTGATCGCGTTCTTCAGCGTCCTGACGACCGCCTCCTGCCCGACCACCTCGTCGAAGCTCTGCGGACGGTATTTGCGATACAGCGCAGCCATTAGGCGATTCTAGGCGGTCGCGCCGGCGAAGCCGCCCCGACCTCTTATGGTCGGCATCGCGAGCGACGCCTTAGGGCCGGGCTGCCCGCGCACCTGGAAGGGAATGCTTAGCGCTGCTTCCTTCCGGATCTGACGCGGTTCACAAGCTTCCACTGCGCGGAGCCCGACCCGCGAAGGAGTGTAGCTTTGCCGCTCGTGGACGCTAAGCAGGCGCTTCTGAGCAGGCTCTTCGACCATGCGCCGATGTTCCCGCCGGCCAGCATGACGCTGCCGGACGCGCTCGCAGAGGATGTTCGTGCGCAGGAGAGCCCGGACGCGTGGCTCCTCGGCCGCTTCGTCGTGCCGGAGGGAACCGAGGTCGAGGGTCGCGAGCTCGCGATCGTCGGGGGCGGCACCGAGCGCCAGGGCAACGAGCTCTTCATCGAAGGAGCCTCCAAGATCCGCTGCGGCGGTGCTGCGATCCCGACCGTCGAGGACCTGGCCGCGTTCGTGCGAGGCTGCCGCGAGGACGGCATCGTCTTCAAGGCGACGGCGGGACTGCATCACGCCTATCCCACGGACGCGGGCGAGCATGGCTTCCTCAATCTGCTCGCCGCGTGCGTCTTTGCCGACGAGGAGGACGCGCTGCGCGCGCAGCGTGGAGCATTCGAGCTCGACGCCGAGTCGTTCCGCTGGAACGGCCGCGCTGCCGGCGCCGGCGAGCTCGAGCACGTGCGCACGCATCTGCTGCATTCGATCGGGAGCTGCTCGTTCTTCGAGCCCGTCGGCGAGCTGCACGAGCTGGGGATCCTATGACCGGGTTCGGCGCGTTCGCCGACGGCGGCCTCGCGTGGGCGGAGGGCGGGGAGGTCGTCGACCTGCGCGGTCTCGGCGACGTGTTCGCGCAACCGACGCTGAACACGCTGATGGCCGAAGGGCCGGCGGCGTGGCGCGACGCGATCGCGGCCGCCCGCGCGCACGACGGCCCCCGCGTCGCCGACCCGCCGATGCGGCTCCCGTTCGACGTCGCCGACTACGTCGACTTCTACGCGTCGCTCGAGCACGCGTCCAACCTCGGTCGGATGTTCCGGCCCGAGCAGGAGCCGCTCCTGCCGAACTGGCGCTGGCTTCCGGTCGGCTACCACGGCCGTGCGGGGACGGTCGCCGTGAGCGGCACCGATGTCGTGCGTCCGCGCGGTCAGCTGCGCGCGGGCGAGTTCGGCCCGTCGCAGCGGCTCGACGTCGAGCTCGAGCTCGGCTTCGTCGTCGGCGTGCCCGCCGACGGCCCGCTCGGCACGGCTGACTTCGCCGACCACGTGTTCGGCGTCATGCTCGTCAACGACTGGAGCGCGCGGGATATTCAGGCGTTCGAGTACGTGCCGCTCGGCCCGTTCCTCGGCAAGTCGTTCCAGACGTCCGTCTCCGCCTGGGTGACGCCGCTCGCGCTGCTCGAGGAGCGCCGCGCGGAGGCGCCGGAGCAGGATCCGCCGCCGATCGCGCCGCTCGCCGGCGGCCGCGACTGGGCACTCGATCTCGGCCTCTCGATCGAGCTGAACGGCGAGACGATCTCGCGCGGCAACGCGCGGACGCTGTACTGGACGATGCCGCAGATGCTCGCGCACGCGACCTCGAACGGCGCCTCGATCCGCACCGGCGATCTGATGGCCACCGGCACCATCTCGGGCCCGGATCCCGGCTCGGAGGGCTCGCTCATCGAGCTGTACGGCAACACGCGCTTCCTCGCCGACGGCGACGAGGTCGTCCTGCGCGCCGACGGCCTCGGCGAGGTGCGCGGCAGCGTGCTCGCCTCCGACTGATCCGTCAGTCGACCGCGCGGGGTTTATCCGCCAACGGCGCCTGGGTAGATGCCGTGCCGCATCGCCCCGCTTCAATACCTCAGGAGGGACACGTTGAACGGACGCCGCCTCGTCGTGCTCGCCTTTGCGGTCGCTGCCGTCTTCGGCGGATCGACGGCAGCGCAGGGAAGCGCGACACTCGGCTCGACGACGCTCACTCGTGACGTCGTCTACAACCTCGCCGGCGCCACGCTGCTCGGGCCGATGCCCGCGTCGCAACAGGTCACCGTCGGCGTCGTCTTGAGCAACCCGAACCAGTCGGCCGAGAACGCCTATCTCGCGTCGCTGTACGACCCGAGCAGTGCGAACTACCAGAACTTCCTCGACGTCGACACGTTCAACCAGATGTTCGGCGTGCCCGGGAGCACCGTCTCCGCGGCATCGAGTTGGCTGACGGCCGGCGGGCTGTCGGTGAGCCAGCCCGAGGGCGCGACGACCTATCTGCTCGCGAGCGGGACGTCGGCGCAGGTGTCGGCGCTCTTCGCCACGCCGCTCAACCTTTACTCGGCCGGCGGCCGGACGTTCTTCGCGAACGCCGTCGCGCCGACCGTTCCGTCCAGCCTGTCGGTCAGCCGCGTGCTCGGGCTGAACGACTACGCGTACTTCGTCACGCCGCGCCGCGGCACGTCCGGGACGCAGGCGTACGTGACCGCACCGCCGACGGGCGCGGCGAACGTCCCGAACACGTCCCTCCTCAGTCCGAAGACCCTTTGGTCGATCTACGACCTGCCGAACACGAATCTCGGCAACGGCCAGTCGATGGCGATCCTCGGCTGGGGCGTGAACACGGGCGTGATCCCGGACCTCCGCAGCTTTGAGCAGGAGAACGAGCTGCCGCAGGTGCCGATCGCATTCAAGTACTACGGCTCGACAAGCACGCCGGACACGAGCGGTGACGGCGCGACCGGAGAGTGGGAGCTCGACACGCAGGCGTCGACGGGGATGGCGCCCGACGTGCAGGGCGAGACGCTGTACTTCGCGCACCACAGCACGGACACGGACATCCTTGCCGCGCTGACGGCGTGGGTGAACGACCGCAAGGGCCCGACGCAGGCCTCCGCCTCGTTCGGCGAGTGCGAGAACATCCCGACGACCGAGCCAGCCACCTCGCCGGTGCTGGGCGTCGACGGCCTCGAGGGTCCGGGCGACCAGGTCCTGAAGCAGGCCGTGATCGAGGGTCGCACGCTTTTCTCGTCGACCGGCGACACCGGCTCGTCGTGCCCGATCGTGGCCGTCCCGGTGCTCGGCTCGACGAACGGCGTCGCCTCGCAAGGGTACCCCGCGCTCAACTACCCGTCCGCGAGCCCGTATGCGGTCGCTGTCGGCGGCACTGTGCTGTCGAGCGACGGCGGGACCCCGCCGAAGCGCTTCAGCGAGGTCGCGTGGGAGTACGGCGGCGGCGGCAACAGCTTCGTCGAGCCCGCAGGCAGCTATCAGCAGGGCGTCGCGAAGGTGAGCTGCCTCGAGGATCAACAGGGCAACGTGTACACGCCCGGCACCGCTCCTCTGTGCCGCTCGACGCCGGACGTCGCTGCGATCTCGGGTGATGTCGCGACGAACAACGGCATGCTGATCACGAACGACAGCGGCGCCGACCAGCAGGGCGCGGGGACGAGCCTCTCGTCACCGTTGTGGCTCGGGTTCTGGACCCGCATCCAGGCGGCGGCGGCGAAGAAGGGGCTCGGGTTCGCGAACTACTCGATCTACAAGATCGGGAACAGCGCGAACTACGCGAACGACTTCTTCGACGTCACCGTCGGCGACAACCAGCCGTATCCGGCGACGCCCGGCTACGACAACGCGACGGGCTGGGGAACGCCCGACGTCGCCCACCTGATGCAGGACCTCACCGGCCGGGTCACGCCGGTGCACAACCAGGCCCCGCCGGTGGCGGCGCAAGCTGCGACGCAGGTGTCCGGTTGCGGAACGCTGTTCACGGACGTCGCGGGTGACGACTCGTACTCGGTCGAAGGGACGAGCCTCGCCGCGCAGGGGACGAGCCCGCAGCTGGACATCCTGAACGGGCAGATGTGCCTCTCGCCGGACGGCCAGACGCTGCGCACGATCCTCACCGTCAGCAACTTCAACACGACGGTGCCGACCGGCGGCGTCGAGAACGACTACAACGTCGTGTGGCAGTTCAACGGCACCGAGTACTTCACACAGCTCGCCGTGGAGCAGGACGGATCGGTACTCGCATTCGACGGCCAGGCGATCCACGCCTCGCTCGAGACGCGGTTCCAGCAGCTGCACGTCGACACCGGCGTCGTCACGCCGGGGCCGAACGGCACCGTCGAGGTCGATGTTCCGCTTGCGAACATCGGCAGCCCTGCGTCGGGGTCGGTGCTGCAGACGCCGTCGGCGCAGACGTATGTCCGTGAGGGCGCGGTCGCCGGCTCGCTGGAGCCCGTCGACTCGGCCGGCCCGAGCGCGGACTTCCTCATCCCGTAATCGCGTACGCGTGGAGGGGGGCCACATTCCGTGGCCCCCCTCCACGTTACGGCTGAGCTCGGATTCGGGAATAAGCCGCAAATCTCTTGCGGTGTTTGCCGCTCGGTGGCAGAGGTCTTCGCGACGACATTGAGTCCATGAGCGCCGTTGCGTCACAGGAGGCCCTGGTCGGAGGACTTACCCACGACCTCCGGAACGCCCTGCTCGTGATCCGTGGCTACAGCGCCCTCCTCAAGCCCGGGCTCGCTCCGGATCAGCTGCGCGACCTGGAGGAGATCGAGAAGGCGACCGACCGCGCCGCGGACCTGTCCGTCGAGTTGCTCGACCTCGCCCGGCGCTACGCCGCCGAGTAGCCTTCGCGGCGCAGCAGCGTTCGCGCCAGCTCCGCCTGGTCGCCGCCCGCGACGAGGATGACGAGCACGCCACCGTACTCCGGTGAGACGTGGCGCAGCTCGAAGTCCTCGATGTTGATCCCCGCGGCGCCGAGCGACTGCGTAATCCGCGCGAGCACGCCCGGCTTGTCAGGCACGCGCACGCGGATGCGATTGAGCTTCGTCGCGTCGGTCCGGTATGCGTACTCGAGCATGCGCGAGCGCGCCGTCGCCGACTCACCGATCCACTCCTCGATCGTGTCGCGCGAACCGTCGCGCAGCGCGCGCTCGACATCGGCCAGCTCTGCGCCGACCTCCGCGAGCGCGGCGGCGATCAGGTCGCCGTTGTCGACGAAGATGTCCGCCCAGATGGACGGATTCGCGCCGGCAACGCGCGTCATCTCACGCAGCGAGGCGCCCGCGTAGCCGAGCGCATCCTCGCCTGCGCGCGCGGCGGCGCGCATGAGCAGGTTCGCGAGCGCATGCGGGAGATGGCTCGTCACCGCCAGCAGCCGGTCGTGCTCGGCCGGGTCGAGCCGCACCGTGCGCGCGCCGAGCGCGGAGACGAACTGCTCGATGAGCTCGATCCGCGCGGCATCCGCCGTCGGCGATGGGGTCAGGAACCAGATTGCGCCGTCGAAGAGGTCGGCGCTCGCGCGGCCGGGACCGCCGGTCGCACCGCCCGCGAGTGGATGCCCGGCGACGAAGCGCGAGTCCTCGACCGCCGCCAGCGCCCGCTTTGTCGAGCCGACGTCCGTGACGGTCGCACCAGGCGCCGCCGCCAGCGCGTCCCGAACGGTCGCGACGACGGAGCCGACGGGCACAGATACGACGACGAGGTCAGCCCCGTCGACCGCGTCCTCGAGCGAGGACCCGCGGTCGACGGCGGACTCGCGCAGCATCGCCGGGTCCGCGTCCCAGCCGCGCACCGATGCGACCCCGGCACGACGGGCAGCGAGGGCGACCGACGTTCCGAGCAGGCCCGTGCCGACGATCGCCAGACGAGACACGGGAGCAGACGTCCGCGGGGCAGCGGGGGCAGCGGGCTCGCCGCTCCGTGACTCCTGCTTCATCACGTCCAGGACGGCGGAGAAGAGCGACCGCACCGCCTGCTCGCTCAGGGGGCCGTCGTTCGAGCGCACGAGCTCGTCGAGGAGCTCCGCCTCGCGCGCGGCGTCGATCAGCGGCGCCCCGGTCTCCTGCTTGTGTGTCCGCACGCGGCGCACGAGCTCGAGCCGGCGGTTGAGGGCCTCCAGCGCCTCGCGGTCAGCCGCCGCAATCTTGTCCCGCAAGCCTGAGAGATCCTCTGCCATCGTTCGAAAACGTACGTGGCGGAGACGCTGCGCGCATGAAGACCGCATCGGTTCTCGCGGTCGCGCACGGCAGGTCATCCACAGCACGCTCATCCAGACCGGCACCGAGCAGGACGTGAACGGCGGTGTCGCCTCGTTTCGGCGTGGTGGGAGCTCGCCCCTGTGTGGACGATCACGCTCCAGGACGTCACCCGGAACGAGACGTTCACGCAGACGGTGGTGAACGGCGCACCGGCGAACCTGACGTCGTCGGAGCAGATGAAGCTCATCGACTCGAACAGCAACGTCATCGGCACGGCCTCGACGCCCGATTCCGATGCGGACGGCTTCAACGCCGGCACGTGGGCGACGAGCTGCGCCGCCCCGTCGGGCTCCTAGATCAATCCACCAACAGCGACAGGAGAGCCTTCTGCACGTGCAGACGGTTCTCCGCCTGCTGCCAGACGGCCGACTGGCCGCCGTACAGCACGTCGCCGGAGATCTCCTCGCCGATGTGCGCGGGGAGGCAGTGGAGGACGATTGCGCCGTCGGCTGCGGCTGCGAGCAGGTCGGAGTCGATCCCGAAGCCGGCGAAGTCCCGGAGCCGCCGCTCGCGCTCGTCCTCTTCGCCCATGCTCGTCCACACGTCGGTGTAGACGACCTGCGCGCCGGCGGCGGCCGAATACGGATCGTCGGTGAGCGTGACGTTGCCACCGAATGCGACAGCTGCGCCGAGTGCGCCCGGCCCGGGCTCGTAGCCGCGCGGGGTCGCGCACACGACCTCGGCGCCGAGCGCGGAGCACGCGACGAGGAGCGATGCGCACACGTTGTTGCCGTCGCCGAGGTACGCGACGCGCACGCCGTCGAGATCGCCGAAGCGCTCGCGGATCGTGAGCGCGTCCGCGAGCGCCTGGCACGGATGCTCGTCGTCGGTGAGCGCGTTGATCACCGGGATGGACGCGTGCGATGCGAGCGTCTCCAGGTCGGCCTGCGATGGCCAGCGCACTGCAAGTGCGTCGAGGTAGCCGCTGAGCACGCGCGCGGTGTCGTCGAGCGACTCCCCGCGCGAGAGCTGGAGCTCGGACGTATTCAGCGCGATCGCCGAGCCGCCGAGCTGCTCCATCGCCACCGCGAACGAGACGCGCGTGCGCGTCGAGGGGCGTCCGAAGATCAGGCCGAGCGTGCGGCCGGAGAGCAGGCGGTGCTCGATGCCGTTCTTCTGCGCCGCCTTCAGATGCTCCGCGAGGTCGAGCACGAGCCGGAGCTCGTAGGCGCTCCAGGTTGTCAGCGTCGTCAGGTCGCGGCCGACGAGGGCACGCGTCGTGTCCGCGAGCGCGCGCGCGGCGAGCCGGAGGCGCGCGTCGTGCAGCGCGGTCTTGACGCCGGCGGGGCCGGGGGCGGCGCGTGGAGCGTCGCGGTCGGGCGCGACGAACGTGCCGCTGCGGACGGTGGCCGCGACCTGCTCGTGTGCGTCGCGGAACGCAACGCCGTTGCGGACGAGCACCTCGGCGGCGTCCGTCGCGCGCAGCAGCGGGTCGGAGACGGCGGCGGCGAGCCGCTCGTGGTTCAGCTCGAGGCCACCGATGAGCGCGCCGAGCGCGGCCAGCGCGCCGCGGACGTCGCGGCGCGTCTGGAACAGCGGCGTCTTGTCCTCCTGCAGGTCCTTGTCGTAGGCGAGCGGCAGGCCCTTCACGACAGCGAGCAGGCCCGTGAGGCGGCCGATGGCCGTTCCGGCTTTCCCGCGCGCGAGCTCGGCGACGTCCGGGTTCAGCTTCTGCGGCATCATCGACGAGCCCGTCGACGCAGATAGCGGCAGGCGGACGAAGCCGAACTCCGACGTGCACCAGAGGACGATCTCCTCGCCGATGCGCGACAGATGCGTGAACAGCACCGCGGACGCGTACAGGTAGTCGAGCGCGAAGTCGCGGTCGGCCACGGCGTCGAGTGAATTGCGCATCGACGATTCCGGGAGCGGCAGCGGCAGTGTCGACCCCGCCAGGGCGCCTGCGCCGAGCGGGCTCGGCGCGGCGGCGGCCGCCGCGTGCTCGAAGCGCGTCCGGTCGCGCTCCAGCATCTCCACCCAGGCGTGCAGGTGATGGCCGAACGTCACGGGCTGCGCCCGCTGCATGTGGGTGTAGCCGGGCAGGGGCGTCTCTGCCTCGCGTTCGGCGACGTCGAGGATCGTCTCGGTCAGGCGCGCGACGGCGGTCGACGCCTCGGCGCAGGCATCGCCGACGTAGAGGCGCGCCGCGGCTGCGACCTGGTCGTTGCGCGAGCGCCCGGCGTGGATCTTCCGGCCGACCGGGCCGAGCAGACCCTCGATGGCCGAGTGCACGTCCTCGTACTCGCCGAGGTACGCGGCGCCCTCCTCGGCGATCGTCGCGAGTCGCGTCTCGACGTCGGCCAGCTCGCCGTCGTCGAGGATGCCGACCGCGTGCAGCCGCTGCGCATGCACGGCGGTCGCCGCGCAGTCGTATGGCAGCAGCTCGTCGTCCTCGGCGCGGAGGAACGCATCCACGTCTGGATCGAGCGCGACGCCGGTGCGGGCGGCCCACAACGTCATGCAGTCACCTCGAGCAGCGGATGGCCGTACGCCTCGAGGAACCGGCGCGTGTCTGCGATGTCGTTGGACTGCAACGCGAGTTGGCCGATGCGGTCCGCGGCAGTGAACGCCGTCGCGCTCCGCTCCATGCTCAGCCGCTCGGGGTCGTACGTGAGCGATTCGCCGCGCGTCTCGAGGATCGTGTAGTCGTCGCCGCGGCGCAGCTCGATCGTCACCTCGCCCGTGACGGGCCGCGCGACGAACTTTTGCAACGCCTCGCGCAGCATGAGCGCCTGCGGGTCGAACCAGCGCCCCTCGTACAGGAGGCGGCCGAGGCGGCGGCCGTCGATGGCGTACCGCTCGAGCGTCGCCTCGTTGTGGATCGCGCTCAGCAGCCGCTCGTACGCGATGTGCAGCAGTGCCATCCCCGGCGCCTCGTAGATGCCGCGGCTCTTCGCCTCGATGATCCGGTTCTCGATCTGGTCGGACATGCCGAGCCCGTGGCGCCCGCCGATCGCGTTCATCTCGCGGATGACGTCGACCGGGTCGCCGACGGGCAGGCCGTCCTCGAACGCGATGGTCACGGTCTCGGGTGCGATCTCGACGTCTGGGTTCCAGTGCGCGACGCCCATGATCGGCTCGACGATGCGCATGCTCGTGTGCAACTGCTCGAGGTCCTTCGCCTCGTGCGTCGAGCCGAGCATGTTCGCGTCCGTGGAGTACGCCTTCTCAGTCGAGGCGCTGTGGGGGAGACCGCGCTCGGCGAGCCAGTCGCTCATCTCCTTGCGCCCGCCGAGCTCCGAGACGAACGCGGCGTCGAGCCACGGCTTGTAGATGCGCAGGTGCTCGTTCGCGAGGAGGCCGTAACGGTAGAAGCGCTCGATGTCGTTGCCCTTGTACGTCGAGCCGTCGCCCCAGATATCGACGCCGAGTCCCTGCATTGCATGCACGAGCAGCGTGCCCGTGACGGCGCGCCCGAGCGGCGTCGTGTTGAAGTAGCGCTTGCCGGCCGTCTGTACGTGGAACGCGCCGCACTGCAGAGCGGCAAGCCCCTCGCGCGCGAGCGCGTCCTTGCAGTCGACGAGCACCGCGTCCTCTGCGCCGTAGCGAAGCGCGCGCTCCGGGATGGACGCGACGTCCGGCTCGTCCGGCTGGCCGAGATCGGCGGTGAACGCGTACGGGGCCGCGCCGTGCTCGCGCATCCACGCGAGCGCGCAGCACGTGTCGAGACCGCCGGAGAAGGCAATGCCGACGTTCTCGCCGATCGGGAGCGCGGCGAGGATCACGCAACGCCCCGCAACATGTGCCCGCGAATCTCCTCCGCCAGCTTCGCGCCGGTCATCCCCTCGCGGGCGATGAGCAGGACGGTGTTCTCGCCAGCGATCGTGCCGGCGATGCGCGGATGGTGTGCAACGTCGATCGCCTGCGCGAGCGGGCTCGCGTACCCGTACGGCGTGACGACGACGACGAGGTTGCCGCTCGCCTCGACTTCGAGCGCCCAGCGGGCGAACGCGACGGCGATCGCGTCCGCCCGCTCGGCCTCCGCCGCTTGCGGCGGCGCGTAGATGAGGCGGCCGCTCGAGCCGCGGACCTTGATCAGCCCGAGCTCGTGGATGTCGCGCGACACGGTCGTCTGCACGACGTCGTGTCCGGCGGCGTGCAACGCGTCGGCAAGCTCGGTCTGCGTCGAGACCGCGTGGTCGCGCAGTATGCGAAGGATGGCGGCGTGACGCTGCTGGCGGTTCATGCGGTGACCTCCGTGAGGATCGCGAGAGCGTTGTCGATGTCGTCCGAGTCGACGACGAGCGGTGGTGCGAGGCGAAGCACGTCGGGACCCGCGGTGAGGCAGACGAGGCCGGCGTCGAGCGCGGCGTCGACCACCTGCTGCGCGGGCCGGTCGAGGACGGCGCCGATGAGAAGGCCGGCGCCGCGGGCCTCGGTCACCGCGGGAAGGGCCGCCAGGCCGGAGAGGAGGCGCGCGCCGTTCTCGCGGACGCTCGTGAGCAACTCGTCGTCGACGGTGCGGCACACGGCGGCTGCCGCGGCGCACGTAACGGGGTTGCCGCCGAAGGTGGAGCCGTGGTCGCCGGGGGCGAACCCGCGCGGCGCGCCGTCGGAGACGAGGAGGCAGCCGATCGGGAGCCCGTTCGCGAGCCCCTTCGCGAGCGTGACGAGCTGCGGCTTCACGCCGACCTGTTCCCACGCGAAGAACGTCCCGGTGCGCCCGACGCCGGTCTGCACCTCGTCGAACGCGAGCACCGCGCCAAGCTCTTCGGCCAGCGCCGCAGCGGCCGCGACGAAGCCCGCCTCGAGCGGGACGACGCCGCCTTCGCCCAGCACCGGCTCGAGCAGCACGAGGCCGATGTCGTCCCCGGCGGCCTCGTACAGCGACGGAATGTGGTTGGGCGTCGCGAAGCGCGCCGGGCCGAGCGGCTCGAAGGCGGCTCGCTTCGACGGCTGGCCGGTGACGGCGAGTGCGCCGAGCGTGCGGCCGTGGAACGAGCCTTCGAGCGCGAGCACGCCGGCTTTGCCGGTCGCCTTACGCGCGTACTTGAGCGCGGCCTCGTTCGCCTCGGTGCCGGAGTTGCAGAAGAACGCCTGCGCGCCGCCGAAGCGGTCGGACAGAAGCCCGGCCAGCTCGGCCGCCGGCTCGCTCGCATAGAGGTTGGACGCGTGCCAGAGGCGGTCGAGCTGCGCGTGCGCGGCCGCGAGCGGCGCCGGATGGCGGTGCCCGAGCGAGACAACTGCGATGCCGGCAGCGAAGTCGAGATAGCGGCGCCCGTCGGTTCCCGTGAGCCAAACGCCGTCGCCCTCGACGAAGCCGATCTTCGTTTCGGGGTACGTCGGCAGCAGGTGCGTTTCGACGGCGATGCTCATGCGACGACCGCCGTCGCGCCGATGTCCGCCTGCAGGCCGCTGCGCGCTGCGCGCGACGCGGCGAGGAGCTTGGGGACGATGCCGCCGTCGAAGGTGCCCTTGCCGACGAGCGCCTCCGCTTCCGCGGCGGGGATCGAGTGCAGGAGGCGGCCCTCGTGGAAGACGCCGGGCACGTCGGTGAGGAAGAGGATGCGCTGCGCACCGAGGCCGACGGCGAGCGCGGTCGCCATCTCGTCGGCGTTCACGTTCAACGGCCCGCGCGCGAGCGGCGAGACGACGGGGACGCGGCCCGCCTCGAGTGCGGCGACGACTGCGGGCGGGCAGGACGGCACCGGCTGGCCGACGAGCCCGAGCTCCGGCACCTGCTCCGCCTCGAGGCCGACCTCGTCGCCCGCGAGCGGCAGCGCGTCGGGTCCGATCGCAGCGCAGACGGCGGCGTTGACGGCTGCGAAGCTCTCGCGCACGACCTCGAGGCCTTCCGCGGTCGTCACGCGGCGGCCGTCCACGAAGCGAACCTCGAGCCCGCGGCGCTCCATCTCCTCGGAGATCTGCGGACCGGCCCCGTGCACGACGACGACGGAGTGGCCGAGCGTGCGCAGCTCCCGCACGACGTCGGCCGTGCCGCCGATCGACGCGCCGCCGACCTTCAGCACGACGCTCATGACCGGTACTCCGCGTTGATGCGCACGTAGTCGTAGGAGAGGTCGCTGGTGAGATAGGACGCGACGCCGTCGCCGAGCGCGAGGTCGATCTCGATCGCGCAGTGGCCGTTCGTCAGCACCGGCTCGTCCCCGGACGGCATGCCGTCGACGAGGACCGCGACGCCGTCGATGAGGATCGAGAGCTTGTCGGGATCGAGCGCGGCGAAGCCGCCGTCGTGCTTCGCCGACCCGGCGGCGGCCGCGATGCGGCCCCAGTTGGCGTCGTGCCCGTACAGCGCCGTCTTCACGAGCGGGGAGGTGGCGACGCGCTCGGCGATCGCGCGCGCCTCGACGTCGCTTGCCGCGCCGCGCACGGCGATCTCGGCGAGCACCGTGGCGCCTTCGCCGTCAGCGACGATCTGCTTCGCGAGCTCGCCACACACGGTGCGCAGCGCCACCGCGAACGCCTCGTCGTTCCGGTCGCAGCCGCTCGCACCGTTGGCGAGCAGCAGGACGGTGTCGTTCGTCGAGCACTCGCCGTCGACCGAGATGGCGTTGAAGCTCGCATCGACCGCGGGGCGGAGGAAGTCGATCGCCTCGCCGGGCTCGAGCGGATAGTCGGTGGTGACGACCGCGAGCATCGTTGCGAGGCAGGGGTGGATCATCCCGGAGCCCTTCGCCATGCCGCCGACGGTGAAGCCCGGGCCGTTCGCAACCGACTGCTTCGCACGCGTGTCGGTGGTCATGATCGCGTGCGCGGCAGCGTCGCCTCCGTCCGCGTCCAGCGCGATCTCGCCAATGCCGGCGACAACCGCGTCGACGGGCAGCGGCTCGCCGATGACGCCGGTGGAGAGGACGAGCACCTGCTCGGGGTCGATCCCGAGCTTCGCGGCGACGGCGTCGGCAGTCGCACGCGCGGCGTCGACTCCCGCCGGGCCTGTGGCAGCGTTCGCGGTTCCCGAGTTGGCGACGATCGCCTGCGGCTGCGCATGCTCGAGGTGCTCGCGCGAGACAACGACGGGCGCGGCCTGGACGCGGTTGATCGTGAACATCCCCGCGCCCGTCGCCGGGACGAGCGAGTGCACGAGCGCGAGGTCAAGCCGGTCCTTCTTGCGGATGCCGCTGTGCACGGCGCCGGCGACGAAGCCCTTGGCGGCGGTGACGCTCATACCAGGATTCCCGTCAGGCGCAGACCGGCGGTCTCGTCGAGGCCGAGCGCGAGATTCGCGTTCTGGACCGCCTGGCCGGCGGCGCCCTTGCCGAGATTGTCGAGTGCGCAGACGACGATCGTCGTGCCCGTTGCACCGTCGGCGAAGATTCCGATCTCGGCGGCGTCGGTTCCCTGCACGCGCGCGAGCTCCGGCGTCGTTCCTTCCGGGAGCACGCGCACGACGTGGCTGTCTGCGTACGCGTCCTCGAGCAGCGTGCGCACGTCCGCGTCCGTGTGGACGTAGCAGGTGGCGAGCAGGCCGCGGCGCACGGGGAGGAGGTGCGGGACGAAGCAGACGGCGAAGCCGAGCTGCTGAGCGATCTCGGGCGCGTGCCGGTGCGCGCCGACCGCGTACGGCGACACGTTCTCGAGCACGAAGCCGGCGTGCGAGCTCGCCTTCAGTTCGCGGCCGGCGCCGGAGATGCCCGACTTGCCGTCGACGACGACCGTCGCCGGATCGACGGCGCCGGCGAGCGGAGCGAGCGCGAGCAGCGCAGCCGTTGCATAACACCCGGGATTGGCGATGAGATTCCCCTCCGGCGCGTAGAGCTCCGGGAGCCCGTAGCTCCACGCGCCGGGCGCGACCGCGTACCAGGCGCGGGCGAGTTCTGGATCGACGAGGCGATGCGCCCCGGAAAGGTCGACGACGACGGCGCCGGCGGGCGGCTCGACAGCCGCCGCGCGCTCGTTGCCGAGGCACAGAAAGACGACGTCGGCGCCGGCTGCGAGAGCGTCCTCGTTCGGGACGAAGCGCGGCAGCGAGCCGTTCAGCCGGACGTCGAGGGCGGACGCGGTCTGGCCCGCGAGCGAGTCGGAGCCGAGCGCCGCGATCTCCAGCTCGGGATGGCGGAGAATGCGGTCGAGCGTCTCCTGGCCGGAGTAACCCGAGGCCCCGAGGATTGCCACCGTCGGCATGACCGGAATAATATGCAAAAAAGTGCGTGTTATGCAAATCGCGGTGGGTGTCGCGGCTGCGTCGCTTGTTGTCGCGGACGCGAGGGAGCCGCCGTCCGCGCGATCCGCTTGAATAAGCCATCTCAGCTCCCAACCAACGACGGAGGATTGTTGTGCCCCTGACTCAGACTCAGCTCGCGGATGCGGTCGCCGACCTTTCCGGGACGAGCCGCGCGGAAGCGAAGCGGGCGCTCGAGGCGCTCGAAGAGGTCGTGCTCGCACAGATCGCCGCAGGCGAGAAGGTGAAGATCGGCGGAGTCGTGCAGATCGAGGTACGTCTCCGCCCGGCAACGAAGGCGCGCCCGGGGCGCAATCCCGCCACCGGCGAGGAGATCACGATCTCTGCCAAGCCGGCGTCAGTCGCCGTCAAGGCGCGGCCGCTCACCAAGGCGAAGGCCGCAGCTCCCTCGGTGCAGAAGGTGAAGAGCAAGCTCGGCTAGCTGTAGGACCCAAGCAGGTTGGTTCTGCTGACCGGGGGTTGGCGGCCGAGGGCTGAGTGTCGTCTGCGATGGTTGTAGTGCCAGAGCCAGCCGTCAAGGGCTGTGGTGCGTTCGTGGCTTGAGCGGTAGATGGCGCCGTAGGCCCAGCCGTTGAGCATGGTGCGGATGAAGCGTTCGGCTTTCCCGTTTGTTTGTGGGCGGCGTGGCCGGGTGCGTAGGTGTCGGATGCCGAGCGCGCGGCATGCGAGTGCGTGCATGGTCGCCACGTAGGCGCTGCCGTTGTCGGTGAGGACGCTTTCGACGTGGATGCCGTGGCGGGCGAAGAAGGCGACCGCTCGGTGCAGGAAGGCGATCGCGGTCGCGGCCTTCTCGTCGGTGAGTACTTCGGCGTAGGCGAGGCGGCTGTAGTCGTCGACGGCGACGTGGACGAACTCCCAGCCGATGGTGCCGCGCAGACTGCCGCTGCCGTCGGCGCGCCGCGGCCGGTAGCGGCCGGGAGGGCGGCCGCCGACGCGTTTGCCGGCACCGCCCTCGATCCGGCCGAGCTTTTTGATGTCGATGTGGACGAGCTCGCCCGGGCGGGAGCGCTCATAGCGCACCGGCTGCTCGAGTCCGATCCGGCCGAGCTTGCCCATGCCGTTGCGCTTGAGCACCACCGAAACCGTTGAGAGTGGCATCGCGAGCGTTTCCGCGATCTCGGCCGCCGTCATACGCAGCTGCCGCAGCGAAACGATGACAGCGACACGATCGGGCGGGGTGCGGTTAGCGACACAGCGTGGCGCCGAGGAGCGATCGGAAAGGCCCTGCTCGCCGTCGATCCTGTACCGGCCGACCCACTTGCGGGCGCAGCGCACGCTGACCCCGGCGGCCTCGGCCGCCGCCGTCACCGTCCACCCCTGACCAAGCACCCGATCACACAGCAACCGGCGGCCACTCCAACTGAGCGCCGCGTTAGCGTGAAGCCTCATCCGGTCTCCTCCTTGGGACTGAGTTGCCTTCGACAGCACTCAGCCTCCAAGGAGGCCCGGATGAACCAACG
Organism: uncultured Actinomycetes bacterium; assembly: GCA_963744355.1. Lineage (GTDB taxonomy): Bacteria > Actinomycetota > Thermoleophilia > Gaiellales > Gaiellaceae > Palsa-739. The sequence goes on along the minus strand of CAVUTE010000001.1, from coordinate 44,812 downwards.
TGCTTAGGAACTACAGCTAGCTGCGATCAGTAGGGCCGCGGCATCTTTGGGGTACCGCGAGCAACCGGAAAACGTGCTGCGACCCTCCCCGTAAGGGGGGTTTGTCGTCGGTTGTAACCACCGATCGCATTGATATGCGGCAATCAAGCGGCTTTAGAGGTTGGGTTGCAGTCGTCTGCTTCGTGCTCGTGCTGGGCGTCGTTGGATCGACGTTGGCGGCCCGGTCGGTGGCGCGTAGTGATGGGCAGAAGGCGCAGCGAGCGTTCGACGCGTCGTCGGCAGGCGTTGTATCCAGCCTGCGGCTGGCCATCAAGCGCGAGCAAGACCTCGTGGTGAACACGAATGCCTTCTGGGTCAGTAAGCCCAACATGTCGAGCGCCGCGTTCAACAGATGGGTGCGGGCGGGTCACGTGATCAAGCGGTACCCCGAGCTCCTCGGCCTGGGAACGCTCGTGATCGTCCCTGCGTCGCGGGTTACGGCGTTTGCTGCGCGAGCGACGAAGGATCGCGCCGGCTTGCTCGGGCCCGGTGGATCGTTCAAGGTCACGCCGCCCGGCAAGCGGCCGTTCTATTGCTTCTCCGACATCGGTGCTCGGGCTCTAGGTGGCATTCGTAGCCTTGCCGGCAGCGATTATTGCGCCGGCCCCGCCGGGCTCCTGCTCCTCTCGGTCCGGGATTCGGCTCAGGAAACCTACTTTCCCGTCCGACTCGCGAAGACCGACATGCTCGGTGTGGAAGCGCCTGCCTACCGCGGCGGCGTCATACCTTTGACGGTTCCTGCGCGCCGCGCCGCGTTCGTCGGCTGGGTGGGCGTCGTCCTTCTGCCGAGGGTCGTTCTGCGCGAAGCGCTCGCAGGGCATCCCGCCATGGCAGCAACCTTTCGCTTCTCTCGGGGCGCCGGGCCGATTGCGTTCAGTAGCGGCAAGGCGCCGCGCGGCGCGCAGACCCTCACCACTGACTTGCACAACGGCTGGAAGGTGCAGACGTCGGCAGCAGTCGCCGCTGGCAGCGTTTTCGAGAACGGCAACGCGTTCGTCGTGTTGGCCGGCGGAGCGCTGCTCAGCCTCCTGCTCGGCCTGCTCACCGCCGTGCTCGCAACGGGCCGCGCGCGAGCTGTCCGACTGGTGCACGAGCAGACGCTCGAACTGCGCGATCAGGCGGCGGAGCTCCGTACGACGGTCAAGGAACTCGAGGTGGCGCAAGCCGTCAAGGATGAGTTCCTCGCGCTCGTCTCCCACGAGCTGCGGACACCGCTGACTTCGATTCGAGGCTACAGCGAGCTGCTCGCAGAAGAGAAGCTGACCGACGCTCAGCGCGAGTTTCTCGATGTGATCTCACGAAGCTCCGGGCGACTGCTCTCCCTCATCGAAGATCTCCTCGTGATGACGCAGATCCAAAGCGGCGGATTGCCGCTCAAGCTCGGCGAAGTAATCCTTGGCGATCTAATTGCCAGCTCGACCGAAGCCGCCGAGCCGTTCGCCGCGAGCAAGCACATCGCTCTATCGATCGACAACGAAGCCGATCTCGCAACCGAAGGCGACACGGTGCGGCTCGGGCAAGCGCTCGACAACCTCGTCTCGAATGCGATCAAGTACACCCCCAACGGCGGCCAGGTGTCGATCGCCACGTCCCACAACGGCGAGACCGCGACGATCACCGTGAGTGACACCGGCATCGGTATCCCGAGGGACGAGCACGCTCAGGTATTCGGTCGGTTCTTCCGCACGTCGAATGCGCGAACGTCCGGCATCCAAGGCACGGGCCTCGGCCTCGCGATCACCCGCGGCATCGTCGAAGCCCACGGCGGCACCATCGCCTTCGACAGCGACGAAGGCGCGGGAACGACCTTCCGCATCACCCTCCCGCATGCCCACGCCGCCGGCCTCGCATCGGCGGCGTAGTGTTCAGTGGGCGCGGCTGGGATCGAACCAGCGACCCCTCGCGTGTGAACCCGGCGCGGCGTTCGCAATCAGTCGCCGTGAGACGCCGTTTGGCTTGGCCAAGCGGATCCTGCTTGGCCGCGCGTGCCGGGGTGGGTCTCTCTTCGCCAGGGCTAGCTCGCACGAATCTCGCACAGTCGCCCTCGCCAACTCCTTACGGGATCGCACACGCATGCGCTCCGAGGGTCACGTTGCGTTCGATTCAGCGACGCGACGGCCTGGGCATTCGGGGCGGCCGGACGCGAGGGTGGCGCTCCTCGCGCGCCAGGGGGACGCATGGCGCTGCGGCGGACGGAAGGATGTGATCACTTCGCCCGTCGTCGGCGACGGACGGGCTAATTCGGAGAAGAGGGCCTCAACAGCTGCCCAGATTCCTCGAGCTTCGCGCGCGCGAACTCGACGAAGAGCTGGGCGACACGGGTCGTCGAGCGGCCCACGGCACGCACAAGCGACACCTCGCGCGACGGCTCGAGTCCCTTGACGCGCGCGGAGGCGAGTGAGCCGGCTGCGAGCTCCGCCTCCACCGACGTGCGCGAGATGAAGGTCACGCCGAACCCCTGCTGCACTGCCGCGTTGACCGAGTCTTGCAGGCCCAGCTCAAGACGCACATTGAGGTCGCGCAGGGCGACGCCGTGCCCATGCAGCTCTTCCTCGATCACTTGCCGTACTCCGGCGCCGTCCTGCATCACGATGAGTGTGGCGTCGCGCAACTCATCGAGCGTGATGGTGCGGCCGGCGAAGGGGTGCTCGGGCGGGCAGACAAGGATGACTTCGTCGCGGAAGAACGGATCGAACTCGACGCCGCGGTGGCGCGGCGCGGCTCCGACGACCCCGAGTTCGAGCTGCCACGATGCCACCCGCTCGATCACACGCTGCGTGTCGAAGACCGAGAGTGCAACTTTCACGTTCGGGTGTTGCTGCTGGAACTCGCAGGCGAGCAGCGCGAGCAGGATGCTCGGGCCGGTGGATGAGCCGATTTCTAGGACGCCACCGAGTTCGCCCTCGTTCTCCGTCAACTCGCCGACGAGCTGGGCCTCGAGCGCGAGCAGCCGCTGCGCGCCGTGGTACAGCCGCAGTCCCGCCTCGGTTGGCGCCACGTGTCGCCCCGTGCGGTCGAGCAGCTTCGTCCCCAGCCGGCGCTCTAGCACGCGAACCTGCTGGCTGACCGCCGGCTGAGTGATCCCCAGCCGCTTCGCCGCCGCGGAGAAGCTCGCGCGCTCGACCACCTCGCAGAACGCCGCCAGTTGACGTGTATCCATAGACAGCGCGGGTTAGATGCGTGGCGAACCCATCGCCAAGCGAATCCCCGTCAACCTTTCATGAACAGAGCTTATTCCTCTTGAGCCCGAGCCGCGTCAAGTTCTCGCTGCTGTCGTCCGTCTCATACGGGCACGAAGGCTCTATCTGCGAACGTCGTCGCTGCTGCTTCGACCGTCCCAGGCTCGAATGACGGAACGGCGGCTCGCATATGCTCGGCGGGTCGGAGCGGGGAGCCGAGTGGGCAATGCGAAACGTCGACGCGATAGAGATGGGAGAGGGAGTCCTCACCCACGCGGCTGCCGAGCTCAAGGCTGCGGCGGTCCTGACGATGCCCGCGCCGTGGGAGGCGGTTCGCGCACATGCCGCAATCGAGCCGGCGCGGCTAGTGATGCTCCAGTCGGTCGAGCAGGCGGACCTCGACCAAGTGGTCGACGACTTGCGCGGGGTCCCTGCGGTCGCTGGGGTCGGCGGCGGAATGGCGATCGACGCCGGCAAATACGTCGCGTGGCGCCTCGGCGTCCCCTGCATCTCGGTGCCGACGGCGGTGTCGACGACGGCCTTCGCGAACAGCATGGTTGCGCTCCGCCGCGACGCGCAGGTTGTGTACGTCGGTGAGGACGAGATCCGCACGGCGCTCCTCGTCATCGACTTCGGATTGATCGGCGCCGCGCCGCGACAGCTGAACGTCGCCGGGGTCGCCGACCTACTCGCCGTCCACACCGCGTGTGTCGACTGGGAGATCGCCTGCGCTGCCGGCGTCGCCGACCATCCGCTCGAGACTGGCTCGATCGACCAGTCTCGCGACATCGTCCGGTGGGTCGTCGATCGCGCCGACGTCATCCGGGAGATGAACGGGAGGGCGATAAAGCTCCTCGTCGACCTGTGCCTGGAGGCGGTCGAGATCGAGGCGGCCCATCCGCGCATGGGAGAGGGGAGCGAGCACTACCTCGTGTATCTCCTCGAGCGCCTCACCGGACGGTCGTTCCAGCACGGGATGGTCGTCGGGATGGCGCTCGACGTCGTCTCCGCCCTCCAGGACGACGGCTGGCACGACCGGCTCTGCGCGGCGATGGACAAGGTCGGTCTCGCATACGCGCCTCGCGACCTCGACCTATCTCGCGAACTCGTCCGGGATGCGCTCGAGAGACTGCCGGACTATGTCGTCTCGGAGGGGTATTGGTTCTCGGTGATCAACGCCGTGGGCATCCCGGATTCCTTCGTCGAGGCGACGCTCGAACGGCTTGCGTTTTGACCGGTGCTCGCGGACTCGTCGTAACCACCGACCAGGCGGCAGCCGACGCTGGCGCTTCCGCCCTCACCGCCGGCGGAACGGCCGTCGATGCACTTGTCGCCGCGGCGTTCGCGATGTGCGTCGTCGATCCCGCGAACTGCGGGGTCGGCGGGTACGGCGGCTTCCTCGTCTACGCGCCGGCGGCCGGTCCCGTCGTGCGGGTCGACTTCAACACCTGGGTACCGTCGGGGTTTGCGGCGGCGTTTGCCGCGCCAGGCGAGACAGAGGTCTTCGTTCGCGGCGGCGGTTCGGTCGCGCCGCCCGCCGTTGTCGCCGGCCTCGTAACTGCCCGCGAGCACTTCGGTCGCGTCCCGCTCGCCGATCTTGTCGCCCCGGCAACAGTGCTTGCGCGGGACGGCTTCACCATCGGCCATGACCTCGCCGCTGCACTCGCGTCGCATCGGGGGCTCGACGGCCCGGTTGTGCCCGAGTTCGCATCGATCTTTTACGCAGGTGAGCGCGTCCCGGTTGCCGGGGAGAGGCTCGTACAGGCGGACCTCGCCGTGACGCTCGAGGCGATCGCGCGCTCCGGCCGGGAAGCGTTTGCGTCCGGCGAGATCGCCGGCGCCGTTTGCGAGACGGTGCAGGCCGACAGTGGCTTCCTCGTCCCGGGCGACTTAGAGCGCGATACGACTGTCGTCGGCCTCGCGGAGTCCGCTGCCTTCGGGACAGCGGTCGTGTTCGCGCCCGCTCGCCAGACGAGCGGCGCCGGCGTTCTCTTCGATGCGCTCGCCGGGATCGACCAATTGCGCCTCGGCCCGACCCGCGGGGGGCCCGCCTACGCTGCGGAGGTCCGGAGGGCACTTGCCGCTGCATGGGAGCGGCGGCTTCAGGGCGCCGGTCGGTCAGCTCTCGCCCGTCACACAACCCAGCTCTCGGCTGCCGATGCGGACGGCGGCTGCGGCGCTCTCACCCTGACGCACGGGTCGCTTGACTTCGGCTCAGGCCTCGTCGCCGTCGGCACGGGAATCGTGCTGAACGCGGGTGCGAATCTCTTCGCCGACTCGGCCGAAGGACCTCGCGCTGTGACGAACATGACCCCAAGCGTCGTTGTCGAGGAGGACGGGACACGGCACGCTCTCGGCGCCACAGGTGGCCCGCGGATCCCGGCGATGGTCCTCACTGCCGTGACCGACGTCGTTTGTTACGGCGCGACGCTCTCGGAGGCAATCGCCGCGCCGCACTTCGCCGTCCACGCGGCAGACGGCTCGCTCGAGGCTGAGGACACGGACGTGCTCGCCGAGGTAGGCGGCCCCCCGGTGCGCTCGCTCCGCGCCGGCGAGTCGTTTGGGCCGATGTGCGGGGTCACTGTGCGGGACGGTGTCGCCGTCGCCGGCATCGATCCGCGCTTCCCGTCCGGCGTCGCGTGAAGATCAGCCCGACGCGACGACGACCGCGTCGATCTCGACCTCGAATCCGACGAGGTCGGACTGGATCGTCGTGCGCGCGGGGAGCACTGCACCCTCTCCGAAGAACGTACGGTAGGCGATGTCCATCTCGACGAAGTCGGCGAGATCACGAAGGTAGACGCCGACCCGCACTGCGCGCCCGAGGCTCGTGCCGGCTGCGTGCGCGACTGCGTCGAGGTTCTCCAGCGTCTGGCGCACTTGGTCGGCGACCGATCCGCCTGTGACCCGTCCTGTGCTATCGAAGGGCGCCTGACCCGAGAGGAAGACGAACCCGCCTGCCTCGACGCCCTGCGAGTAGCCGCCACTCTGTGGCGGTGCGTCTTCGGCCGCGATGCGACGGCGCGGGTCATTGGCAGGCGCGCTCACGCGAGCGCCTCATTCGCACCTGCGGCGATGAGCTCGGGCGCGAGTTCGGCGAGGAGTCGCTCGAGCAACGCCGCGCGCCGGACCTTCTCGCGTCCCTGAGCCACGGCGGCTGCCTGGAGGTGGATGCCGCTTGGGTACACGAACGTCGCGTTGCGTAGTCCGACCTTCACATGTACGGGCGCTGCGACGCGGACGATCTCGGGAACGAGGTAGTTGCGGACGAAGCCGCCCATGTCGTCGGGCGCCTCGACGTAGACATCGAGCGGGAGTGTCGTCGCCGACCGCAGCGCGGCGAGCATTCCCACCTCGAGGTCGGTCGCGACGTTGATCGTGTCCGCCCGATCCGCTCGAGCAGGGCGGCGGTGGCGGGATTGGCGGCGCAGAGCACCGCCGAGGTCTTGAAGCGCAGGTCGCTCGGGAGCCGTCCGGCCGCCCGCAGCCGAGCCAGCACGTCAAGGACACCAATGTCGCCGACGAGCAGGCAGCGTATGCCATGTGCGCACGCGCGGACCGTCTCGGCGACGCACGCCTCGACCGCCTCTGATCCCCGCGCCACGCCCGCGGCCGCTTGCGTGACGATCGCCTGGCCGCCGGCATCCCATGCGCCGCGCGGCCCGAGGAAGAGCGCCACCTCGACGTCGTGCTCCCGACCGAGCTCGGCCATCTCGTCAAGATCGTCGTCGGAGAGGAGCATCACCCCGGACCCCTGAGAGACACGGTGGACGCGGAGGCCGACGGCGGCTGCCTCCTCGAGCACGGCCCGGAAGACGACTGGCCCTTCGACGCTCGGGATCTCGACGTGGTGCGTCGTGCCGTCCGGGAAGCGGAGCGGGGACGTCGGCCAGGGCCTGAGCGGAGGCTCCAGGCCGATCTCCTCGAGGAGCGCGTCGACCTCGATGAGGGTCATGTGGCACCGCCTTTCGTCGCGGTCGGACCGCTGTCGCGCCGCAGTGAGCGGCCCGGCAGGCATCCGGGGTCATAGGTTCGGTCGGAGACGATGGGCTCGCCGTTCACGAACACCCACTCGACGCCGCCGGCGGGTTCCGGGTCGAGCATCGTGCCGCGCTCGCCGAGCTCGCGCAGGTCGAGCAGGAGCACGTCGGCATATGCACCAACGCGGAGCTCGCCGCGGCCGGTGAGGCGCGTGCGCCGAGCCGGCACGCTTGTGATGCGGGCGACGGCCTCCTCAAGCGGGATGAGGTCGAGATCGCGGGAGAAGTGACCCACGAAGCGCGGCATCGTCCCCCAAAAGAGCGGCAGAGGGAGCGCAATTTTGCCGTTGACCACGACCGGGACGGTGTCAGTCTCCGGGATCGCGTCAGGCCGGGCGACGAGCCGTCGTAGCACCGCGTCGTCGGAGGCGTCGCCGCCGTAGCCGTCGTTGACGATACGTGCCGTGCCGTCGGATGCGAGGAGAAGGTCGCAGTAGACGTCGAACGGATCGACCTTCCGCTCCTGCGCGATCGCGGCGAGCGTGCTCCCTTTCGAGCGCTCGAAGCCGGTCGCGGGGTCAGCGAGGTATAGCGCGTCCCAGCCCATCTCGACGAGGACGTTCCGCGTCACGCGGCCCTCCACCCACGGCGGCCACTCCGGCCACGCCCGCTCGACAAGCTCGCGCAGATGGGGGCGGCCGTCGCGGGCGAGCGCGAGGACGGCGTCGAGCCCAAGCTCGGCGACGACGTGCGGCAACGTCTCGAATGCCGTCATGGTCCACGCCGTGTAGCCGATGATGTCGAACGCGACGTCTCGGCCCGCGTCGCGCGCTTGGTCGACGCGCCCGAACAGTCCGTCGACGCCCTGCCAGTTGGCGCGGCCCATCGGGTTGACGTGTGCGAGCTGGAGTCGGCAGCCGGTCGCGGCCGCGAAGCCGAGCGCCTCGTCCATGGCCGGGTCGAACAGTTCGGAGATGCCGCGTGTGTGGACGGCGACGAGCGCGTCGTGTGCTGCGGCGACGCTGCATAGCTCCCGGATTTCGCTCGGGCCGGCATAGCGACCGGGGAAGTACTCGAGACCGACGGAGAGTCCCACGGCGCCGTCGCTGAGTCCTTCGGCGAGGAGTTCGCGCATGCGAGCGAGCTCGGTCGGTGTCGCCTGGCGGTGCAGTTCTCCGATCACAGTCGCCCGCAGGGTGCTGTGGCCGACGTAGAGCGCGAGGTTGAGCGGCAGCCCCCGGCGCTCGACCTCGTCGAAGTACTCCCGCACGGATCGCCACGACCAGCCGATGTCGGATGTCACCGACCCGACGAGAAGCATCTGCTCGAGCGCGCTGCGGTTCGCGAACTCCGCCACCGGCGCGGGCGATATGCCGCAGTTGCCTGCTACGGAGGTGGTAATGCCCTGCTGCACGTTCGGAGCGAGCAACTCAGGCCCGTTCGGCAGCGGCGCGATCCAATCGACGTGGGAGTGGATGTCGACGAACCCGGGTGTGGCGAGAAGGCCGTCCGCGTCGACGATCGTGCCGCGCCGCTCGGTCGAGCCGATGGCTGAGATGCGATCGCCCTCGATGACGACGTCGCCCACGTACGGTGGTGCACCGCTTCCATCCACGATCGTCGCGCCGGTGAGCGTCCAGGCACTCAGCGTGCTCGGTCCCCAACCGCGTCCGTCGTGGCACCCGCGAGAGCGCGCTCAACGAACGCTCGGTCGCCGTCAACGACCGCCTCCGGGCAGATGACGAGCTCGCCACGCGCAAGCGGCGCGTGCGGTACGACGATCGGCGGCTCTTCGGCGGCGAGGCGCTCGGCGATTGCGCGGGCCTGCCCCACACCCGCCTCGATAACGAGTCGCGGGTAGAAGTGGAGGTCGCGGCGGATGGCGGAGGGTAAGCCGATGACGTTGCGGATGGAGGCGAGCCACTCGGCGTGCTCATCGGCCTCCGCGTCGTGATCGCGAGCGACGAACGCGAGCAGCGCGGCCGCGGCGCCGGCGACCTGCTCCTTCCCGACCTTCATACTTCGCCCCAGCCCGTGGTGCGGCGGCTCGCGGCCCTCGCGCGCGGCCCAGGCGTGCGCGTCGACGTCCATGTCGAGCGTTTGGAGGCGAATAGACTCGATGAGGTCTCGCCGGCCGGCGAGCAAGCCTGACCCTTGCGGGCCGCGGATCGCCTTGCCGCCGCTGAAAGCGACGACGGCTGCGCCCTCCTCGACGAACCGCCGCAGGTTCGAAGCCGGCGGCAGCTCGGCCGCAGCGTCGACGATGACGGGGACGCCGTGCGCGCCGGCGATCTCTGCGACCCGCCGCAACGGGACGCCGCTGTCCTCGGCGAGTGCGAGGTGGCCGACCGCGACAGTCCGCGAGGAGAACGCCGCTTCGATCTGCCACTCGTACGTGAGTCCGACGCCCTCGATCCACGGGTAGCCGACTTCGACGATCCGGGCGCCAGCCACTCGGAACGCCCGGTCGTAGGCGTTGCGGTGCCCGCGCTGGACGATGATCTCCGCGGGACGGTCGCCAGTGTCCGGGAGCGCGTCCATTGCCGCCCGGTCCGTGTGCGCGATGCAAGCGGCGGCGGCAAGGGTAAGGCCGGCGGCGGCGCCTGACGTCACCCAACCGGTCTCAGCCCCCGTCTCCTCAGCGATCACCGAGCCGGCCCAAGCCTGGAGGTCGTCCGGACGCCAGGTCGAACACGCGGCTTCTAGCATCGCCTCGCGGACGGGCTCAGGCAGAGCGCCGCCGCCGAGGGAGGTGACGAAGCCGGCGGCGCTGACGACGCGTCCGACCGGGATCGTGCTCACGCTGGGGTCCTATGGACGACATTGGCGGTGGCAGCCAGGTCCGGCGGCAGGTAACCGAGCTCGGCGGAGATGAGGGCTGCCGCGTCGCGGAGCCCGACGCCCATCTCCGCGACCCTGCTACCGGTCACGCGGTTTGCTGGACCGGCAATGCTGATCGCGTAGGCTGGCACGCCGTGCCGGTCGAGGATGGCGGCGCCTACACAGCGTAGGTCGCCCTCGGTCTCGAGGTCGTCGATCGCGTAGCCCTGCGCGCGCACCGCGTCGAACTCGTCGAGCAGCCGCTCGACAGAGGTGACGGTCTGGGGCGTGAACTGCCACCGCTCCTGGCGCTCGAGCAGTGCGCGCGCATCGTCTCGGCTCGAGCTCGCGAGGACGGCTTTTCCGAGCGATGACGCGTGCCAGCAGTCCCGGTCGCCAAGCCGCGCTCCTTTCCGAATCGACCGTGGGCTCTCGAGCACCTCGATGAGGACGAGGTCGTCCCCATGGCGCATAGCGAGGTTCACCGTCTCCTCGAACAGGCTCCGCAGCCGAAGCATGTGTGGCCGCGCCACCGCACGCGGGTCACGCGCCCGGAGCGCCTTGTGACCGAGCGCGAAGAGGCGCATCCCAAGTCGATAGCGACCGGTGTCGAGGTCGCGGTCGAGGAGACCGTGCGTCGTGAGGCTTATCGCGTAACGAAGGGCGCTGGGCTCGCTCAGACCGGTGCGGCGTGCGAGGTCGGCGAGCGGGAGCTCAGGCTCGTCTTCGAACGCAGAGAGGATTGCCATTGCGCGGTCGACGCTCGACAGCGAGAACGACTTCGTAGCCATCACGCGTAAGCGCCTTTCACGGCCCTCGACCCTAGTGCCTTCTGTGCACTGAAGCAAGCCCCTTGATCACGGCCGTCCCACGTTGTAGCGTCGCACACCGTAACTGTGATTCACTCAGCGGAACGAACCGCGCGCCGATCTAATGACGGTGCGACGACATGATGGCGCGCATCGGGATCGATACCGGCGGTACTTTCACCGACTTTGTCCTCTTCGATGAGGATGGGGGCACCTTTCGCGTCGCCAAGGTCCCGTCCACACCGGATGATCCTTCGCGCGCCATCCACGCCGGTCTGCAAGAACTGCTCGGCCCAGATGGGGCACACCAGGTCGTCGTGGGAACGACCGTGGCGACGAACGCCGTTATCGAGCGCCGCGGTCCGGAGGTTCTCTTCCTTACAAACGAGGGCTTCGAGGACGTCCCATTCATCGCGCGGCTCGACAAGGAGCGCCTCTACGACTTGCACTGGCGCAAGCCGAAGCCGCTCGTCCGGAGGCGCGACTGCGTCGGGGTGCGCGGGCGGCTCGACCATCGCGGCCGGGTGCTCGAGCCGCTCGACGAGGACGGGCTCGCGGCGCTCCTCGAACGGCTCGAGGCGGAAGGCGAGGAGCCCGTCGTGGCTGTCTCCTACCTGTTCTCGTACCTGAACCCCGAGCACGAGCGCCGCACCGCGGCAGTCCTCGCCGAACGCCTGCCCGACCTCACGGTCTCTCTCTCGCACGAGGTATCGCCGGTCTGGCGGGAGTACGAGCGCGCAAGCACGACGATCGCGGACGCGTTTGTGAAGCGCGTCATCGAGCGCTACGTCGACGGAGTCGGCGCGGTGATCGAAGCCGACACCGGACTGGAGCGCTGGAACCTGCTCGCCTCGAACGGAGGCTTCCTGCGCGCCGACCAGGCTCGACGACGGCCGGCGCAGTTGCTCCTCTCCGGTCTCGCCGGGGGAGTGATCGGCGCGAGGTTCTTCGCTGCGGCGGCAGAGTTCCCGTCAGTCTTCTCGCTCGACATGGGCGGGACGAGCTGCGATCTCGGTCTCGTCCTCGACGGCGCTGAGCAGTACGCCTCCGAGTTCGACCTCGCCTGGGGCCTCCCGGTGAGCATCCCGTGCGTCGCGGTCAGCACGATCGGCGCCGGCGGCGGTTCGATCGCGTGGATCGACCGCGGCGGGCTTCTCCGTGTCGGCCCGCGCAGCGCGGGCGCCGAGCCAGGACCCGTCGCCTACGGGCAGGGGGGCGACGAACCCACGCTCACCGACGCGAACCTCACCGTCGGCCGTCTCGACCCGGGGTACTTCCTCGGCGGTGCGATGGCACTCGACCTCGACGCTGCCCGAAGCGCCTATTCCGCGCTCGGCGCCGAACTCGGTTTTTCGGTGGAGGCCGCGGCCGCGGCCGCCATTCGCATCGCCGACGAGAACATGGCAAACGCTGTCCGTCTTATCGCTGTCGAGCGAGGCCTCGACCCGCGCGACTTCGCGCTCATCGCCTTCGGCGGCGCCGGCCCACTCCACGCCCGTGCAGTCGCCGAGCGCCTCGAGATCCCGACCGTGCTCATCCCGCCGCATCCGGGATTGTGCTCGGCGTTCGGCGCAGCCATCGCGCAGGCGCGGGTCGACCGGATGCAGACGACGTACGCTCGCTCGGACGCGGTCGACCTCGTCTCGCTCGCCGCGACACAGGCACGCCTCCAGGAAGAGGCGGTCGCTGAACTCCGGCGAAATGTCGACGTCGCCGAGCCGGCCCTCCGCCGCTCGGCGGACCTCCGCTACGCCGGCCAGAACTACGAACTCGAGGTCGTGCTCCCCGACGGAGACCTGGACGAATGCTGGGACGAGCTGCTCGAGCGCTTCGCCGTCGACCACGAGCGGCAATACGGCTTCTCTCTCCCTGGCGAACCGGTCGAGCTCATCAATCTCCGGATCACCGCGATGCGGCCCGACGGGCCGGTGCCGCTCGTCGCCGAACGGCACGAGGAGTGGTCACCCGGCCGACGGGAAGTGTGGTTCGACGCCGATCAGCCGGTGGACTGCCCGATCTACCGCCGCGCCAGCCTGCTTCCCGGCGCGACTCTCGACGGTCCCGCTGTGATCGAGGAAGCCGACTCCACCACACTCGTCTTCCCGGGCGACCGACTCGTCGTGCATGGGAGTGGCGTGCTCGTGCTCGCCGTGGGAGGCGCGACGTGAGCAGGACACTGGCGCTCGACACCGTCGGCCTGCACGTGCTGCACAACGCGCTCGCCAACATCGCCGCGGAGATGGCGCTCGTGATGATGAAGACGTCGTACTCGACGATCTTCAACGAGGGGCTCGACTTCTCGACTGTCCTGCTCGACCGCGACGGCGATCTCATCGCGGAGAAGAACTACACGCCTTCGATGATGGGCGCGATAACACACACGGTGCGGTGGACGATCGAGGAGTTCGGTGAGGAGTTCTTCCGGCCCGGTGACGTGGTCGTCCACAACGACCCGTACCGCGGGAACTGCCATATCCCCGAGCACATGATGATGAAGCCGATCTTCCGCGGCGACGAGCTCCTCGCTTTTGCCGGTGCAATCGGGCACGTTGCCGAGGTCGGCGGCAAGGCCCCCGGGAGCTTCGCCTCCGACGCGACCGACGTGTACCAGGAGGGGCTACGACTGCCGCCGGTGAAGCTCATGGAGGAGGGCCGCTACAACGAGCAGCTCTGGCGCGTCATCCTCGCGAACCACCGCACGCCACGGAACACTTGGGGCGACTTCCATGCGATGATCGGCGCCCTCAACGTCGGCGAGCGCCGGCTGCTCGCCCTCGTCGACCGCTACGACGTCGAGACCGTCAGGGCCGGCTCGAAGGCGCTCATCGAGTATTCGGAGCGGCGCCTCCGCGCCGAGATCAAGGACTTGCCGGACGGGCGCTACGAGGCGGAGATGCAGGTTGAGGACGACGGCGTCACGTCCGATCCGTTCTCGGTGCGCGTCGCCGTTGTCGTTCGCGGCGACGAGCTCATCGCCGACTTCACCGGCTCGAGCCCGCAGGTCCGCGGACCGATGAACTGCACATACGTCGTCGCGGCCTCCGCGGTGTACAACGCCGCCTTCTGCGTCGCCGATCCGGAGATGCTCATACCTCGCAACTCCGGCTGCTACCGACCGTTGCGCATCATTGCGCCGGCCGGTTCGGTCGTGAACGTCAAGCATCCGGGCCCCTCGGTCGGCGGCAACACCGACCTACAGCCGAAGCTCATCGACCTGCTCCTCGCCGCGCTTGCACAAGCGGTCCCCGAGCGTATTGCCGCTGGCAGTGGCGGCTCCAGCTCGAACTTGCTCTTCGGCGGAACTCACCCGCACACGGGCGCGTACTACTCGAACTACCACTTCGACGGGATGGGCGCTGGAGCCACAATGCGCAAGGACGGCAACGACGCGGAGATCACGCGGCACTCCAACTGCCGCAACACTCCCATCGAGGTATTCGAGCATCGGTACCCCCTGCGGACGCTTGAGTACCGGCTCGTCACCGACTCCGGCGGCGCTGGCGAGCACCGCGGGGGCCTCGCAACGCAGCGGACGTTCCTCGTCGACGCCGACGAGATCGTCTTCTCGGCGCTCTTCGACCGGTCGCGCATCCCGGCGAGTGGGCTTTTCGGCGGACTCCCCGGTCTTGGCTCGGAGCTTGTCGTGCGGCGCGCGGGAGAGACGGAGTTCCGCCGCTTTGACGAGGTCTTCGGCGTCGCTTCGCCGACGAAGTTCACGAACGTGGTCCTGCGGCGTGGGGACGAGCTCCGCTACCGGACTCCGGGCGGTGCGGGTTTCGGCGATCGCGCTGCGCGCGACCCCGCGCTCGTCCGTGAAGATGTCCTGGAGGGATATGTGTCGGCGGAAGCGGCGGCCCGCCTCTACGCCATCGACCCGGACGCGGCCTCATGACCGGACATTGGCGTGAGCTCGAGCACGCGTGGCACGATACGAATGTCGTCCACTGCGCGGTCTGCGGCAAACTCATTCCGCGCAGGGCCTGGTGCTTTGACGGCGGCTCCGGCGACATCGAGGCATGCAGCCCGGCCTGCGAAGAGCTGCACTGGAATTACTGGGTACCGACGTACGGGACGGCACCGTGATTGCAGCCGCCCTCCCGCTACATCTCAGGCAGAACCTGGCCGCCGTCGACGACGAGCGTCTGACCCGTGACGTAGCCGAGTTCCTCAGCGACGAGCAGACGAACCGCCCAGCCGATCTCCTCCGGCTCGGCCAGACGGCCGAGCGGGATCGCCGCCTCCACAGTCCGTTGCGTCTCCTCGTCCCAGTGGGCAATCCCGGGAGTTCGGACATTGCCGGGAAGGACTGCGTTGACTGTGATTCCATGCGGGGCGAGTTCGAGCGCGACGCTTCGCATCATCCCGAGGAGCGCCGCCTTCGAAGCACCGTAATGGGAGAGGCCGGGGACGCCGACGAGCGGTCCGGTGATCGAGGAGGTGAGCACGATCCGACCGTAACGTTGTTCGCGCATTGCCGGCATGCACGCCTGGATCGCGTGCACGACCCCCTTGACGTTGACGTCAAGGACGCGGTCGAGGTCGGCATCGCTCATCGTCGCGAGCTCGGCCGTCGGATAGACACCTGCGTTCGCGGCGAGGATGTCGATGCGCTGCCAGCGCTCGAGCGCGACCCCTGCAGCGACCTCGACCGCAGCGCGGTCGACGACGTCGACCGCGGCAGCGAGCGCGTCGCCCCCGTTCTGTCGCAACTCCTCCGCCGTGGCCTCCGCTGCGGTGCCGTCCAGGTCGGTGACGAGGACGCCTGCACCTTCCTGCGCGAGCACCCGCGCGATGCCGCGCCCGATGCCGCTTGCAGCTCCCGTCACAATCGCCACCCTGCCGGCGAGACTCTTCATCGGGACCTCCTTCTCATGGTCGTCACCGCGCGAGGTAGCCGCTGGCCGACAAGTTGACAGGGTCGACCAAGGGGTCTAGATTCGCCGATCATAACCATTCGTTGTTGTTATGCCGTCTGCGGATAACTAAATCCGCACATAGCTCGCCGTCACCGACGGAAGGGATTGGAGGGTTCACAATGCAGGATCGAGTGAAGAAGCACCGGGTCGGTCTGCTCGCCGTCGCGGTGGCCACGGTGATCGCCGTCCTCGCAGGCACCCTCGGCGCAGCGCGCACGAACGCGGGCACGCGCGTCGCCTCGGCGGCGGCGTGCACGCAGAAGGGCACGCTCACGTACGGGATTTCGGGCGCCGGGATCGACGGGCTCGACCCGACGACGCTGCAGTTCTCGGGACAGGAGCCCCTGCAGACGCTCCTGTACAACAGCCTCACCAAGTACACGCCTTCCGGCGTTCTCGTCCCCGACCTCGCGACCAAGTGGAAGAGCTCTGCCAACCTGAAGACGTACTGGTTCTGGCTTCGCCATGGCGTGAAGTACGCGAACGGGCGCCTGTTCACCGCGAAGGACGTCGTCGCGAACGTCCTGCACACGCTCGACCCAAGCGTCCCCTCGCAGTGGCGGCCGCCGATCGTTGGCATCCACTCGGCCGACGCCATCGGCAAGTACGAGGTCCGCTTCAGGCTCAGCGCCCCCAATGTCGACCTCCCGGCAGCGCTGGCACAGATCGAGATGAGCGATCTCACGAACCCATCGCAGCTGGACACGAAGGGCAACGGCACCGGCCCGTACAAGGTGTCCAACTACGTGCCGGACCAGAGCCTGACGGTCGTTCCGAACCCGCTCTACTTTGGGCAGAAGGCGTGCTTGAAGCAGATCGTCTTCGTCCGCGAGCCCGACCCGACCTCGATGGTAACCGACTTCACGAGCGGGAAGCTCGGCCTCATCTGGCAGGCGCCCCTCACCGCGCTGACGACGCTCCAGAACGACAAGAACGCCTACTGGGTGAAGCCGCAGGTCGTATCGAGCGAGCACCTCTGGGACGTCGACACGACATCGGCGCCGTTCAACAACATCCTCGCCCGTGAGGCATTGTCCTACGCAATCGATCGCGCGACGATGGTGAAGGCGGCGTTCTTCGGCACGGCGAACCCGGCGCTCGCGGACGACCTCATCAGCACGACCAATTCCATCTACGACAAGTCCCTCAACCCCTATCCCTTCGACCTGCAGAAGGCAAAGCAGCTATTCACAGAAGCAGGAGTGAAACCGGGCACGACGTTCACGTTCTGGGCGCTCGCAGGTAGGCGTGACGAGTGGATCACGATGGCGCAGATCCTCCAACAGGACCTGCAGCAGATCGGGCTCAACCTCAACATCGAGCGGAACGACGTCAGCACATGGCTCGCGAAGTTCGATCCGTCCGGCAAGAAGTTCCCGTACACAATCGTCGGTGACTTCTGGTCGATCCCCGCGGATCCGATCGCCGCGTTCGGCATGGCGACGACGGGTGCCTGTGACTGCAACTGGAACAATGCGCAGTACGACGCGCTCCTGAAGACGGCCAAGGCGACTTCTGATCCGAAGAAGCGCCAGGGCCTGTATGACCAAATGCAGGTGCTCTTCTCGCAGCAGCTGCCGATGATGACGATTGCGCACCAGACGAACATCATCTACGCGCAAAAGAACTTCACCGGCATCTGGGAAGATCCCACCGGAACTACCCACCTCGAGACGGCACGAGAGACGAGCTAGCGAGGACGGACACCGGAGGGTACGAGAAACACAGTGACTGCGTGGGTCATCAAGCGGATCGCGGTGAGCATCGGGCTTCTGATCCTCAGCTCGATTCTCATCTTCTGCCTCATGCGCGTCATCCCGGGCGACCCCACCATCACGAAGGTGGCGTCGTCCGGGACCGGCGGCGGCGCAGACATTCGTACCCTCCGGGCCGTCCGTCATCAGCTCGGGCTCGACCGGCCGGTGACGCTCCAGTACCTCACGTGGATCTGGGGCGCGGCTCGGGGCAACTTCGGTCAGTCGTACTTCAGCCAGTTCCCGGTGACGAAGCTCATTTCACAGCGGATCGGGGCAACGCTCGAGCTCGCCGTCCTCGCCCTTGTGCTCGGTCTGCTCATGGCTGTGCCTGCGGCGACGTTCGGCGCGATTCGGCGCAGCCGTATCTTCGACTCGCTCATGTCGGCCTTCTCCGCGTTCGGGATGTCGACACCGGCGTTCGTGACCGGGATCATCCTCATCGTTGTCTTCGGCGTGAAGCTCAAGCTCCTGCCGACGCAGGGGTACGTGTCAATCGAGCACCACCCGGCCGAAAGCCTGAAAACCACGGTGTTGCCTGCGATCACGCTCGCTATCTCCATCGCAGCGCCGCTCCTGCGGATCCTTAACGCCTCACTCGGTGAGGTCTCGTCGGCGCCGTTCATCCGCACCGCCGCCGGCAAGGGACTGCTGCGCCGGCAAGTCGTGATGCGCCACTTGCTCCCGAACGCGATGCTGCCGACGCTGACGATGGTCGGCGTCATCATCGGCTCGCTGCTCGGTGGCACCGTCATCGTCGAGTATGTCTTCGCGCGACCGGGCCTCGGGACGCTCATGGTGGACTCGATCCAGACGCGGGATTACGCTGTCCTCCAGGCTCTCGTGCTGCTTGCGGCGGCGATGTTCATCCTCTCCAGCCTCGTTATCGACCTCCTCACCGGGGTTATCGACCCGCGGCTCCGCGTCCGGGCCACCGGCGCCCGGTGAGCGTCGCGGCAGCGCCGCTTCCGGCGCAAAGCCGGGCCTTCCTCGCCCGGAGCGCCGCGGGACGACTGTTTCGCCGGCCCGCAGCCGCGCTCGCGTTCGTCGCGATCGTCGTGCTCGTGCTCTCGGCCGTCGCCGCGCCGATCCTTGCGCCCTACCCGAAGAACCAGTTCGACTTCACTCATCTATTCGCACCGCCGTCGCTCCACCATCCCTTCGGCACCGACGAACTCGGCCGGGACTTGCTCACGCGCGTCATGTACGGCGGGCGAACCTCGATCGAGATCGCCTCCCTCGCAACTCTGATCGCGATGACGGGCGGGGCGTTATGGGGCTTCGTCGCCGCATTCCGGCGCGGCTGGCTCGACGAACTCCTCATGCGTGTGGCCGACCTCACGCTCGGGCTGCCAGTCATCCTTCTCGGCCTCGTCCTTGTCGCTGCATTCGGGTCGTCGCCGACGAGCATCGTTCTCATCCTCGGCATCCTGTTTATGCCGGCGACCGCCCGGCTCGCGCGCGCTGCGCTTCTGTCGGAGTTGGAGATGGATTACTACCTCGCTGCCGTCTCGGTCGGCGCTCCGTCCTGGAGAATTGCGATCAGAGAGCTGTTGCCGAACACCGCGCCGGTCCTCCTCGCGCGCGCGTCGATCGTCGCTGCGGACGCGATCTTCGTCGAGGCGAGCCTCAGCTTCGTCGGCCTCGGCATCCAGCCTCCGGCCGCATCGTGGGGGACGCTACTCGAGCGCGGTTATGCGCAGCTCTTCAGCTCCTATACGTATCCGATTTTCCCAGGGGTCATCATCCTCATCGCTGTGCTCTCCCTGAACACGCTCGGCGACAACCTTCAGCGCGTTCTCGATCCGGCGAGGCAATCGTGAGCGACGCGATCCTGGACGTCCGCAATCTCGCGGTCGAGTTTCCGCATCACCGAGAGACGACCACGCCCGTGCGCGGCGTGACGTTCACCGTCGGGCGGCGACAACGGCTCGGGATCGTTGGCGAGTCGGGGTCGGGCAAGTCGCTGACCGCCCTTGCACTGATGCGGCTCCTGCCCGCGCCGGGCCGTATCGCTGCCGGAAGCGTGCTGCTTGGCGGCAACGATCTCGTCACCCTCCCCGAGCGGGAGATGGCCGCCGTCCGCGGCGCGCAGATCGCGCTCGTCTACCAGGACCCGATGTCGTCGCTCAACCCTGTGCAGACGATCGGCCATCAAATCGTCGAGGCGATCCAAGCGCACGACGATGTGTCGCGTAGCGTCGCACGGGCGCAGACGATCGATCTGCTCGGTGACGTCGGCCTGCCCACACCTGCGCGCCGGTTCGACAGCTACCCGCACGAGTTCTCTGGAGGGATGCGGCAGCGCGTGATGATTGCAATGGCCGTCTCGTCTCAGCCGGCTGTTCTCATCGCGGACGAGCCGACGACGGCGCTCGACGTGACGACGCAGGCCCGCATCATCGACCTGCTCGCGCGGATCGTGGAGGACCGCGACATGGCCGTCATCCTCATCACCCACGACCTTGGACTGGCCGCGAGCTTCTGCGACGACATACATGTCATGTACGCGGGGCGGATCGTCGAGCGCGGTCCGGCGGCGCCGGTCTTCGCGCACCCCGTGCATCCATACACGGAGGCGCTGCTCGGGGCGATATGCCGCCTCGATCACGACGTGTCGATACCTATCACCGCCATCCCCGGCCAGCCGCCGCTGCCGCAGAACCTGCCTAGCGGGTGCCCCTTCCATCCGCGCTGCTCGTCGATGATCCCCCTCTGCACGGAGGAGGCGCCGGCGGAGCGCGAGGTCGGTGGCGGGCGGAGCTCCGAGTGCCATCTCGCCGAGGAACGGGCGCAGGTGCCCGCGTGAACGCGCTGCCAGCTCCGGCGGCCAGGCCTGCGGACGACCTCGTCGTCGTCGAGCACCTCGCGCGCCACTTCGGGCTCGGACACGGGACCGTCCTTCGTGCGGTCGACGACGTCTCGCTCACGATCCGTCGCGGCGAGACGTATGGGCTCGTGGGCGAGTCCGGCTCAGGCAAATCCACGCTCGCGCGCCTCCTGCTCCGGCTCGACCGTCCGACCTCGGGGCGCGTGCTGTTCGACGGAATCGATGTCGGCGAGCTGTCGGCGCGCGACCTTCGTCGGCTTCGCTGGCGGATGCAGATCGTCTTCCAGGACCCCTTCGCGTCCCTCAACCGCCGGCGCACGGTCAAGGAGACGATCGAGACGCCGCTGCGCGTCCACCAGCCGGATATGCAGAAGGCTGAGCGCGCCGCGCGCGTCAGCGAGCTCATCGACGTCGTCGGGCTGCGCCAGACCCACGCAAACGCGTACCCGCGCCAGCTATCGGGAGGGCAATGCCAGCGTGTCTCGATCGCGCGCGCGCTCGCGATCAATCCGGACTTCGTCGTCCTCGACGAGGCGGTCTCAGCCGTCGACGTCTCGATCCAAGCGCAGATCCTCAACCTGCTCCGCGACCTGCAGCAGCAGTTCGGGCTCACCTACCTGTTCGTCAGTCACGACCTGTCGGTCGTCCGCTACATGTCGGAGACGATCGGGGTCATGTACCACGGCGCGCTGGTCGAGGAAGGATCGCGGGAAGTGCTCTTCACGAGCCCGAAGCACCCGTGCACACACGCGCTTCTCGCGTCGATTCCGTCTGCTGAGCTCTTCGGTGAGCGCGACCGTGTCGCGACGCACGCCATAATCCGCGAGGAGGCCGTCGAAGCGCAGGACGTAGAAGGTTGCCGCTTCCATCCCCGCTGTCCTCTCGGAACACGCGAGATCTGCACGACGGAAGAGCCACCGTTCGCCCCGGTGGCGCCCGGGCACCGCGTGGCGTGCCACTTCCCGCAGTCGGCGGAGAGCCTCCAGCGCGAAGCTGCCGACGGCGGCCGGCAGTGAGCGCAATCCTTGGCGTAGAGAACCGTCGGTTCGTCCGGCCCGACGGCCGCGCGAAGGTCGACGGATCGGGCCGATACACGGCCGACCTCTACGGGCCGGATCAGCTGCACGCACGGTTTCGATACGCCGACCTTGTGTACGCGCGCGTCGTCTCGGTCGACGTGTCCCGTGCGCGTGCGCTGCCCGGTGTTGCGGCCGTGCTCACCCACCGGGACGTCCCCGACATCCGCTACGGCGTGCTCGCAAAGGACCGGCGCCTGTTCGCGAAGGAGAAGGTGCGCTGGGAGGGGGAGGTCGTGGCGGCAGTCGCAGCGGAGACCGCCGAGATAGCGCAGCGTGCGGCGGAGCTCGTGGACGTCGAGTACGAGCCGCTAGAGCCCCAGGTCGACTTCGTTGCCGCCATGGACGTCGGAGCGCCGCTCGTGCACGAGGACTGGTTGAACTACGACGCGCATCCAGGGTTGCACCGGGATGGGAACGTGCTTGCGCAGTGGACGGTTGAGAAGGGCGACGCGGACGCCGCGATGACGGCCGCGGAGGTCGTCGTGCGCAACACGTACCGAACCGACCCCTCGCACGGTGTTCCGATCGAGCCGCGCGCGATCGTTGCCGAGTGGACTGGCGAACAGCTCACGGTGTGGTCGTCGACGCAGGTGCCATTCGTTGCGCGGAGCGGGATCGCGTATGCGTTGCAGATTCCGGAGTCGCAGGTGCGCGTCGTCGTGCCGCTGCTCGGCGGCGGGTTCGGATCGAAGTGCGACTTCCACTTCGAGGCGCACGTCGCCGCGCTCGCGCGCGTTGCCGGCCGGCCCGTGAAGCTCGTCTTCTCACGCCGGGAAGAGTTCGTCGCACCCGACCACCGGCGCGAGGGAATGGAGATCGAGCTGGAGACGGGTGCGACCCGCGATGGCAGGCTCGTCGCCCGCCGCGGACGCCTCGTCCTCGACGGCGGCGCGTACTGCGGCGAATCGGGGCAGCTCGCCCAGCTCGCCGCGATGAACGCCTGTGGGCCGTATTCCGTCGAGAACGTCGACGTCTCGGCGTACCTGAACTACACGACCACGCAACCTTCGGGACCGATCCGCGCCCCGACCGGGCCGCAGGTGTGCTGGGCCGTCGAGCAGCACATGGACGAGCTCGCAGTGGCGCTTCGCCTCGACCCCGTGGAGCTCCGCCGGCGAACGCTCGTCGGGGACGGGGTAGCGGGGCCGCACGGCCGGACGATCGTCGGCGTTGCTGCCCGCGAAGCGCTCGAGGGGGCGGTCGAGGCGATCGGCTACAGGCGCGAACTCCCCGCGGACGAGGCGATCGGCGTCGCATGCGGGTGGTGGCCCTCCTTCCGGCTCGCCTCCGGGGCGCGCATCGAGGTCGACGGCGATGGCCGGGCAACAATCGTCACCGGCGGCCAGGAGTGCGGCTCGGGTGCTGTCATGGGCCTTCCCTTGCTCGCCGCCGAGGTGCTGGGCATGTGCCCGGACGACTTCGCGCTCGTCTACCAGGACACGAGCGGACCGTGGGACATGGGCGCCTCCGGCTCGCAGACGACAATCAACACTGGCCGGGCGGTCGTGGCCGCGGCCGAAGACCTGCGGCGGCAGCTGCTCGATATCGTCGCCTCGCGCGTCGGCGCCGAGTCCGCGGAGCTCGAGCTCGCCGGCGGCGTTGTCCGCCGGCGCGGGGAGTGCGAGCCGCTGCTGACGATCGCCGAGGCGGCACGCGAGACGTCCGGCCTCGTCGGGACAGGCGAAGTGCTCGCGCCCGAGGGGGACGTCGGCTCGGGGCCGATCGCGGATCAGGCGTTCGACTCGCCCTGCGTGTTTGCGCATGCCGTGCGCGTGCGCGTCGACCGGGAGACCGGCATCACCGAGATCCTCGAGGTTGTGGCCGCCCACGACTCCGGCCGAATCCTCAATCCGGTCGGCGCCGCGGGACAGGTGCACGGCGGCGTGGCCATGGGGATCGGGCTCGCGCTTACGGAGGGCGTTCAGCTCGACGGCGAGGGGCGGCAGCGGAACGCGAGCCTGCTCGATTACAAGCTGCCGACCGCGGTAGATGTGCCTCCAATCGAGATCGTTTGGGTCGGGGCGCCCGCGGACGACGTTGGGCCGAGCGGGAGCAAGGGCCTCGGCGAGGCGCCGTGCGTCCCGACCGCGGCGGCGATCGCCAATGCGATCGCCAAGGTCGTCGGCGTCCACGTTGACCGGCTCCCCATGACGGCGGAACGCGTGTGGGCCGCAGCGCGCGCGGTCAGCCCGTCTTGACGGTTGCGTTTCACATCGCCACCTCCGTCGACGATGCCGTCGAGCGCATGGCGGAGGGTGCGCGTCCGATCGCCGGCGGGACCGACCTCGTCGTCGCCGTGCGGCAGGGACGCTCGTCGTTGCCGGAACAGCTCGTCGCCGTTCACCGGCTCGACGAGCTCGCCGGAATCGATCGCACGGGCGGCGGGCTCCGGCTCGGCGCCCTCGCGACGCACGCTCGACTTGCCGCCGACACGCTGGTGTGCAGCGGCATGACCGCGCTCGCGGATGCCTCCGCCATCATTGGCTCGCCGGCGACGCGGGCGCGCGGCACGCTCGGCGGAAACCTCATGAACGCCTCGCCGGCGATGGAGACGGCAGGGCCGGCGATCTGCTTCGACGCCACGGTGATTCTGCGGAGCGCGGATGGGGTGCGTCGCGTCCCGTTATCGGAGCTCTTCCTCGGTCCGGGCCGCACGTGCGCCGGGCCGGGGGAGTTGCTCGTCTGGGTCGACGTGCCGCCGCCTCCGCCGCGCGCCGGCAGCTGTTACCTCCGTCTCGAGTACCGCCGGAGCATGGAGGTTGCCGTCGTCGGCGTGACGGCGATGATTGCGCTCGCCGAGGACCTGTCGGTCGTGGACGCGCGTGTTGCGATCACGGCGCTCGCACCCACCGTTCGGCGTGTGCCTGCCGCCGAGCAGGCCCTCTTGGGCAGCGACGGCGGCGAGGCGGCGCTTGCCGCAGCGTCCGCGGCCACGGCGGAGGCCGCCACGCCGATCACCGACGGACGAGCATCGGCGGAGTACAGGCGCGCCGCCGCTGCCGTCATCGCGAGACGCGCGGTCGAGGTGGCAGTCCGTCGCGCGCGGGGGGAAGCGGTGGGCATCCCCGCAACCGCGTGGATCCGCGAACACGGGACTGCGCGGTGACGCAGCCCCTCGACCTCACCGTCAACGGTGAGCGGCGCACGTTCGAGATCGAGCCGCATACGACGCTCCTCGCTCTCGTGCGCGAGACGATCGGGCTGACGGGTGCGAAGGAGGGCTGCGACGACTCGGAGTGCGGCGCCTGCATGATGCTGCTCGACGGCGAGCCTGTGAACGGGTGCTCGTACCTTGCCCTTCAGGCCGACGGGAGCGCGGTGACGACGGTCGAAGGTCTCTCGCAGGACGGGGAGCTCGGGCCGCTCCAGCGCTCGTTCCTCGAGGAGGGCGGCGTTCAGTGCGGCTTCTGCACCCCGGGCATGCTCGTCTCCGCGACTGCGCTCCTCGCCCGGACGCCACGACCGAGCGCCGACGAGGTCAGGGTCGCGCTCGCAGGCAACCTCTGCCGCTGCACGGGCTATACGGCGATCCTGCGTGCCGTCATGGTCACGGCGGTCGAAGGAAGGGACGATGCCTGAGGGCCTCGTCGTCACACCGCAGCAGCTCGCCGCCGACGCGGGCGCCGGCGCGCTCCGCTCCGGCGGGAGCGCGGTGGACGCAGCGATCGCGGCCGCGTTCGCGCTCTGCGTCGTCGACGCCGCCAACTGCGGGGTCGGCGGCTACGGCGGCTTTCTCCTGTACGCGCCGCCCGGCGGGCCGCCGACGGCGGTCGAGTTCGACACGTGGGTGCCGCGACGATTCCCGGACGGCCGCCTGCGCGTTCCCGGTGCCATCGATCCGGCCGCGACCGAGGTCGGCGGCGCCGCAGTCGCGCCGCCCGCCGTCGTCCCGGGCCTCGTCGCCGCGCACGGCCGCTTCGGCCGGCTGCCGTTCGAGACCCTTCTCGAGCCCGCCGTCCAGCTCGCCCGTGGCGGCTTCCCGATCGGGCGGAGCCTCGCCTGGGTGCTCTCCGAGCACTGGAGCCGCACCGGTGGTGCCGTCGGCGACGACGCATTCCGCGCTGTCTTCTACCCGGACGCGGGTCCGCCCCGGGAGGGAGAGGAGCTCGTGCAATCAGATCTCGCCCTGACGCTCGAGACCATCGGACGCATGGGTGACGACGCCCTTCGGCGCGGTCCGCTCGCCGACGCGATATGCACCACGGCGCGCGTCGAGGGCGGCGTGCTCGACGCGGACGCCCTCGTCGCCGACCACGTTCTAGTCCGCGAGCCCGAGACGGTCGCATTCGGCCCCGCGACCGTGTATGCCCCGTCCCGCGACGTGAGCGGGTCGGGCGTCCTATTCGCCGCGCTCGAGGCGATCGAGCTCGACCGGTTGCGGGAGAGCGGAGGCGCGACCTACGTCGCCGAGCTCGGCCGCGCCCTTGGCTTGGCGTGGCGCGGGCGCGTCGATGCCGCGCGGTCGGCCCTGGCTAGCCCGCACACGACCCATCTGTCTGCAGTGGACGCCGACGGCGGCCTCGTCAGCCTGACGTTCACGCACGGGCCATGGTTCGGCTCCCGGCGCGTGCCGCCGGGGACGGGGATCGTTCTGAATGCGGGTGCGAACCTGTTCGCGCCGACGGCGGTCGGCGGGCGCGCGGTGACGAACATGTCGCCACTCGTCGTCGACATGCCTGGCGGAATCCGGCACGCCCTCGGCGGAACCGGCGGCCCTCGCATCCCCGGAGTGCTCTTCACGACGCTCGTCGAGCTCGTCCATTATGGGACCACGCTCGCGAACGCGATCGCTGCTCCGCACGTCTCTGTCGACGCCTCGGACGGGCGGATCGAGGCGGAGGGAGGACTGCTCGCACGTGCAGGAAGCGAGGCGCGCGCGATCGTGGCCGGCGACTTCGGGCCGGCCAACGGCATCACGATCTCGTCCGCGGGATCGACGCCGGCGCCCGATCCGCGCTTCGAGGCCGGCGTCGCCCGACCGTGAGCGGCTATTCGCTGCTCTGGGCGAACGACGGGTAGCCGCCCTCGACCCAGAGGATGGTGCCGGTCACGAACCGGCTCGCGTCGCTCGCGAGGAACACCGCTGCCGGGGCGACGTCTTCGGCGAGGCCGAGACGCCCAAGCGGGGTCGCCGCCGCGGCGTTCGGCTCGAGAGTCGGATCGGCGAAGCGCATCGCCTCGTTCATCGGCGTCGCGATCCAGCCGGGTGAGATGGCATTGACACGGATGCGTCGCGGTCCGCACTCGACCGCGAGCACGCGGGTAAGCGCGTCGATCGCCGCCTTGCTCATCGCGTAGCCGGCCGTCTCAGCGAAGCCGATGCGCGAGACCGTCGAGGTGAGGAAGACGATCGACCCACCGTCCCGCATCGCGGGCAGTGCCGCGCGCGTGAGCAGGAATGGTGCGAGAGCGTTCGTCCGCCAGTGCAGGTCGGCGAGGCTGCCGTCGTCACCGGCGACCGTCGCCTTCTCGAAGACTGCAGCAGCATGTACGAGAACGTCGATCGGCCCGACCGCGTCGACGGCCTCGGAGACGACGGTGGACGGCGCGTCTGGAGCGGTGAGATCGGCGGCGATGCCGACCGCCTTCGCACCCTGCGCGCGCACGCAGGCGACGACGTCGTCGAGCCGGGCCTGGTCGCGGCCGACCACGGCGACGTCGGCGCCGGCTTCGGCGAATGCCGTGGCGATCGCCCGGCCGATGCCAGAGGTGGCGCCGGTGACGAGCGCAAATCGGCCGGCGAGGGCTCCGAGTGGCACAGGCTCACTCATGTGCGGACGCGGAAGCGCTCGACGACGTCTTCGTCGATCGTCACGCCGATGCCGGGCGCGGTCGGGACGAGCACGGTGCCGTCGGGCTCGAGCGGGAACTCTTCGACGGTGAGCGAGCGGTTGATGGGGGTCTCCGCGACGCAGTACTCCTGGAAGAGCGCGTCCGGGATGACGGCGTTGCAGTGGAGTGAGGCGGCCTTGACGATGCCGCTCTTCCACGCGTGCGGAACGATCTCGACGCCGTGTGCGCGGGCGAGCTCGGCGATCCGCAACCATTCGGTGATACCGCCGCAGCGGGTGACGTCGGGCTGCACGAGGTCGACGTGGCCGCGCTCAATGAGCTCGCGGAAGCCCCACACGGTCGTGTCCTGCTCGCCGGCGGCGACGCGGATCTCGACCGCGTCAGCGAGGGTCGCGTACGCCTCGTACTCGTCCGGCTCGAACGGCTCCTCGAGCCAGAAGACGCCGAGCCGCTCGAGCTCGTGCGCCACCTCGATCGCGCGCCTCGCGTCGGCGACGTAGCCGAGCCCGGCGTCGATGAGGATGTCGCCGTCGCCGGCAGCCTCCTTCGCCGCCGCCGCGAGCGCGACGTCATGCGCGCTGTCCTGGCCGAGCGGGCCCCAGCCGAGCTTCACGGCGGTGAATCCGCGCGCACGATCGGCCGCGACCGCCGCTGCTGCCTCCTCGGGCGTGTCAGGCATGAGGCGCGACGCGTAAGCCCGCACCCGGTCGCGACGGGCGCCCCCGAGAAGCTCGTGCACCGGCCGGCCCTCCGCCTTGCCGCGGATATCCCAGAGGGCGATGTCGATCCCGGAGATCGCGTGGAGTGCGATTCCTCGGCGGCCGACATAGATGACCGCGCGATACATCTTCTGCCAGAGGCGCTCGACGTCACACGGGTCCTCGCCAATCAGGACGTCGGCGAGCGAGATTGCGATCGAGTGCGAGGTGCGCGCGGCGACGAAGGCGGCGACGGGCTCCGGCGCCGAGTCGACCTCACCGACGCCGACGATGCCCTCGTCGGTGTGCACCTTGATGAGGACGTCGTCTTGGCTCCCGTCCGCGATGCCCTCGTCGAGCTCGGGCTGCCGGAGCACGATCGCCTCGACGGCAGTGATCCTCAATCGCGCGCCGTCCCTACAGACGGGCATAGAGCTCCTCCAGTTTCTTCGTCGCGGCTGCCTGGACGTCGTGGTAGAGCGAGTTGCCGTGCGCGTCGATGCCGACGGTGAGCGGCCCGAAGTCCTTGACGCGGAACTTCCACAGGCACTCGGGCATGAGCTCTTCCCACGCGACTTCTTCGATCTCCTCGATCTGGGTGGTCTCGAGCGCGGCGGCGCCGCCGACGATGGCGAAGTAGACCATCCCGAGCCGCTGCATGGGCTCGATCGCCTCGTCGGGGAAGCCGCCCTTGCCGCAGATGGCGCGCACGCCGTACTGGACACCGAGCGGCTCGGTGAAGCGCACCATGCGCGCGCTCGTCGTCGTGCCGATGCAGACCTTCTCGTACTTGCCGCTTGTCGAGCTTGCGCACACCGGGCGCGGTGTGCAGCAGGAACGCGCCCTTGAGATCCATCGGCGGCTCGACGCCCTGGTCGAAGATGCGGATCTGCGTGCGGTCGCGGATGCCGATGATGTGGCCCTGCACCGTCACCTCGTCGCCGGCCTTCAGCTTGAGGATCTCCTGCGGGTCGGTGATCGGGAACGTGACTTCGTGGCTCGCCATCTCAGGCCTCTCTGTCGAAGTCGGTCGTCCCGTCGGCGGCGATGTGCGCGCTCGCGCGCCGCGCCGCCCAGCACTGGTAGTTGACGGCCACGGGATTCAATGTCATGTGCGTGTCCGCGTGCTCGATGTGGCAGTTGAGGACGGTGACGTCGCCGCCGAGCCCCATCGGCCCGATGCCGGTCTCGTTCAGCAGGCCCATCAGCTCGTCCTCGAGCTCGGCCACGATCGGGTCGGCGTTGCGCGTGCCGATCGGCCGCGCGATCGCCTCCTTCGCGAGATACATCGCGTAGTCGGCGGAGCCGCCGATGCCGACGCCGACGATCCCGGGCGGGCACGGCTTGCCGCCCGCGCCGACGATCGACTCGAGCACGAACTTCTTGATCCCCGTCACGCCGTCGGCGGGGACGCACATCTTCAGGAAGCTCATGTTCTCGGAGCCGGAGCCCTTCGGCACGCACTTCACGTCGAGGCCGTCCCAGTCCTTGATGAACTCCCAGTGCACGATCGGGAGGCGGTAGCCGATGTTCGGGCCGGTGTTCTCGCGCGTGATCGTGTGCACCGCGTTCGAGCGCAGCGGATGCTCGATCGTCGCGCGCGCGGTTCCGTCGCGCAGCGCCTCGTAGATGCGCGCAGGATGGAGCGGGAAGTGCTCGCCGACACGGCACGTGTACACGGCGATGCCGGTGTCCTGGCAGACGAGGTTGTTCTCGCCGTCCGCGACCTCGACGTTCCGGAGGATCGTGTTCAACACACGCTGCCCCGGCACCGACGTCTCGCGCCCCGCGGCGGCCTTGAGCGCATCCCGCAGGTCCTGCGGGATGTCCTTCAACGCCCACACGTACAGGTGCGCGGCGGCGTCCTCCACCGCGGCCTGCACATCAGTTGCGACAAGGCTAGGCATCGTGGTAGACGGTGACGACTTCGGTGTAAAACTCGATCGCTGCACGACCCTGCTCGTGCGGGCCGAAGCCGGATCCCTTCGTGCCGCCGAAGGGAACGTGCACGTCGGCGCCGGCGGTCTGCGAGTTCACGTGCAGGATGCCTGCGCGCAGGCCGCGGACGAACCGCTGCGCGGTGTCGAGGCTGCGTGTGTACAGCGACGCGGACAGGCCGTAGCGCACGGCATTGGCGCGCTCGATCGCCTCGTCGAGGTCATCGAAGGCATACAGCGAGGTAACAGGTCCGAAGACCTCCTCGCACGAGAGGAACGCGTCGTCGGCCACGTCTTCGAAGACAGTCGGCTCGACGAACCAGCCGCCACGGTCGACCATGCCGCCTCCGGTGAGGACGCGGCCGCCCTCGCTGCGCCCGCGCTCGATTCCGGCGAGGACGTCGTCGCGCTGCCGCTCGTTCACGAGCGGGCCTACCTCGGTGGTCGGATCGAGCGGGTCGCCCACGCGTCCGGCGGCGACACGCTCGAGAAGGAGCGTGCGGAAAGCCGTGTAGGCACCGGCCTCGACGTAGATGCGCCGCGTCGCGGTGCACTTCTGCCCGGCCGACCAGAACGCGCCGGCGTACGCGGCCTCGACCGCCGCCGCGAGGTCGGCATCGGCGGCGACGACGAGCGGGTTTTGCCCGCCGAGCTCGAGCTGCACGCGCGCACTCCGACCGACCGCCGCGTCGCGGACCGAGGTGCCTACCTCCGCCGAGCCGGTGAACGACACCGCCGCGACACGGGGATCGGCGACAAGCGCCGCGCCAACGGACGAGCCGGCACCGGTGAGCACGTTCAACACGCCGGCCGGAAGCCCGGCCTCGGCGAAGCACTCCGCGATGTGCAGCCCCGTGCGCGGCGCGTCGAAAGCGAGCTTCAGGACGACCGCGTTCCCGTACGCGAGCGCCGGCGCCGTCTTCCATAGCGGGATCGCGGCCGGGAAGTTCCACGGCGTGACCAGCGCCACGACGCCGACCGGGCGCCTGAGCGTGTACACGGGATTTCCGCTTGCTGACTGCTCGTAGACCTCCCCGACCGACCGGAGGCCCTCGCCGGCGTAATAGTCGAGGATCGCCACGCCGCGGCCGGCCTCTCCGCGGGCTTCGCGCAGCGGTTTCCCCATCTCCCGCGTCATGTCCTGCGCGACCTGCTCGACCCTGGCCTCGAGCGCGCGCGCCGCGGCGGCGAGCACTCGTCCGCGCACGGGCGCTGGCGTCGAGCCCCAACCGGCGAGCGCCGCTTCCGCCGCCGCCGCCGCCGCGCCGGCATCCTCGGCGCCGCAGGATGCGAACCGGCCGACGATTTCGTCCGGATCGGCGGGGCTTCGCCGCTCGTACTCCTCGCCGGAGGCACTCGCCCTGCTCTCGCCGCCGATGAAGGCGCCGTGCGCTGCACTCGTAGACGTCATCTCGTCTTTCCCTCCTCGGTTTCTGCTCGCAGTCTTCTCATGCGCTCGGGAATAGCCGTGTGAGCACGAACTCGCGGTGGCCGAGCGTCTCGGCGCACGTGAGGCGCCCCCGGGCGGTGCGGATGCAGACGTCGAGGAGCTGCCGCCCCGCGTCGTCGAGGGTCAGCTCGCGCGAGAGGAGGCCGCTCACGTCGAGGTCGATGTGCTCGCTCATGGACGCCGCCGTCTTCGGATTGCCGGTGACCTTGATCACGGGCTCCACCGGATTGCCGACGACGTTGCCTTGTCCGGTCGGGAACAAGTGCATCACCGCGCCGCCGGCGCACATGAGTGTGATGTGCTCGGCCGCGGCGGAGGAACTGTCCATGAAGTAGAGCCCGCCACCGTTCTGCGGCGCCTCTGCGCGGTCGAGGACGCCGACCACCTGCTTCGTCCCTGTCTTCTCGATGTTGCCGAGCGCCTTCTCCTCGATGGTGGAGAGACCGCCGGCGATGTTCCCCTGCGTTGGCTGCGAGCCGAGCAGGTCGGCGCCGTTGCTCTCGATCGTGCCGACGTAGCGCTCGTACATGCGCATGAACTCGCGCCGGACCCCCTCGTCGGCGCACCGTTCCGCGATGAGGTGCTCGCCGCCGGTCAGCTCCGGCGTCTCACCGAAGATGACGGTCGCACCCTCCTCCACGAGTCGGTCGACAACCCACCCGACCGTCGGGCACGATGCGAGGCCGGTTGTCGTGTCCGACTCGCCGCACTTGATACTCACAGTGAGCTCGCCGAGCTCGACCGGCTCGCGCGGAAGGCCGGAGGCGTCCTGCAGAAAGCGCTGTGCGACTCGCGATGCCTCCTGGACAGTGCGCAGGTCACCGTTTCCCTCGATCGAGAACGCTGCCACCGGCTTCCCGGACTGCGCAATCCCGCGGGCAAGCCGCTCGGTCCAGTTCGGCTCGATCCCGATCACGACGGCTGCCGCGATGTTCGGGTTCGATCCGACGCCGATCAGCGTCCGGAAGTGCAGCTCGAGATCCTCGCCGTACTGAAGGCGCCCGTACGCGTGCGGAAGCGGAAGCGTCCCCGGAACCTGCGCGGCGACAGCCATGCAGGCGGCGTTCGAGAGATCGTCGACGGGCAGCACGACGACATGGTTGCGGATGCCGACTCCGCCGTCCGTGCGCCTGTACCCGTCGATCACCATCGCGCGCTCTTGAGGTTGTGCGTGTGGACGTACGTTCCCGGCTCGAGCGGCTGCGTCGCGTTTCCGATCGGGATTCCGTACTCGAGCACCTTGGCGCCGGGTGCCAGGATGTTGATCGCGATCTTGTGCCCGAGCGGGACGTCGTCGAGAGCAGCGACATCGACGACGGAGTCGTCGTCCATGAAGATCCCCCGGACGTGCTCGCCCCGTTCGATGTCGGTGACGGCGACGCCGACGTCGTCGCCGCGCTTGTGGACGAGGAACTTGTGGCTCATGCGCAACCTCCTTGGTGACTGACGAGATCGATGACCATTCGCTCGAGATTCCGGCCGTACCGGTCGAGGCCGAGTAGGTGTGAGACCTGTGTGCCCTCGCGCGCGGCGAGCTCGGCGACGAGCTCCGCGCTCGTCGGTGCGAGCACCCTGGCCTCGACGGCGACGGCGCCGACGCGCGCGACGAGATAATCGGCGACGTCCGCGTAGAACGCGGCGTCCGCCGGGCCGGCGGCGCCGAAGAGTTCGCTTCCATCCGCGTCGAGGTCGAGGAGTGCCCGAAGCAGGAACTCGCCGTCCTCGACGGTGAGCTTGCCTTGCTCGAGGAGCGTGACGACGCGCGCCTTCGCGATCGCAACGAGAGGCTCGAAGACCGCGCTGCGGGTGAGCGGGACGACGGCGGCGCTAGACATGCGCGACTCGCGCGATCGCAAAGGCGCCGATTACGAGGAGGGCAGCGGCGACGGACGTGAGGGCGGTCTCGAGGGCGCGCCTGCGGCGCGGTGAGACATAGTCCGCGAGCGCGATCCGGAGGCCGAGGACGCCGTGGAGGAGCGCCGCGGCAAGCATCACCGAGTCCCACGCAATCCAAACAGCCGAAGAGAGCCGCCGAGCGACGAAGGTGGCGTTGTCTTGCGCGACATCGTTCACGACGTGCGTCACCACGAAGTGCCCGAGGACGAGCACAGAGAGAACAAGGCCGGTAACGCGCAGCGCGACGTAGTCGACAACGCGCGATCGGCGCTCACCGGACGCCTCGGCCGCGCCTGGGAGCTCCCAGGCTGCAGGGCGGGGCACGGGCGCGTCGAGGGACGGCACGCTCACCGGAAGAGCGGGGAGAGGATGACGACGCTCCCCGCCAGACCCCCCGTGAGGGAAATCGCGACGACGACCTTGAGGAGCTGCGCGGCGCGCGCGACCGTCACACGGAGGAGATCGATCGCGATGAGACGGAGCCCGTTCCCGGTGTGGAAGAGCACCGCGAACAGAAGCCCGCACTCGAGCACGCGCAGCGGCGCGCTCCCGTAGAGCGGCTGCACCTCGTCGTAGACGCGGTGTGAGATCCCATCGAGACCGACGTCGAGGATGTGCAGGCACAGGAAGGCGAACACTCCGAAGCCGGAGATGCGGTGGAGAAAGAACGCAGCGCGTCCGGCACGCATGTGTTCGGTGCGGTCGCCGAAGAGACCGAGGGCGGTGGCGCGTCCGCCACGGACGGCGCTACGGACGACGACGATGCCGAAGGCGGCGATTGCGACGAGCATCGCTACGAGGGCACATAAGAATGTCGCCTGCGCCGCGCTCACGCCGCGCCTCCGGCGAGGGCGGCAGGGGGCCGAAGGCGCGTGAACTCGACCGGACGAGTCTCCGTTTCCACGGCTCCATCGAGGCTGCGCCGGACGAGTACGTAGCGGAGCCACTCGTCTCGCTGCTCGGGGAAGTCCTCCCGGAAGTGCGCGCCGCGCGACTCCTCGCGGACGAGAGCGGAAGCGACCATCGTCTGCGCCACCTGGAGCTGATTAACGAGGTCGAGGCTCTGCTGCCACGCGAGATTCCAGCCGGGGTCACCCGGCGCTGCGCTGCGTTCGGCGCGCTCGAGGAGTTCGTCGACGGCGGTTGCGGCGCTCTCGAGGCCCTCGCGCGAGCGGACGAGGCCGCAGTTGATCCACATGACCTCCTTCAGCTCGTCGACGAGTACCGCGGATCGCTCGCCGGTGGCGCGGAGCGGCACCATAGCCCGGGACAGCGATGCGGCGACGGCCGCCTCCTCCGGCACGCCGAGCGGTCGGCGCGCGAGGTCTGCGGCGGTTTCGCCCGAGCGGGCGCCGAACACCGTCGATTCGGCCACGCCGTTGCCGCCGAGGCGGTTGGCGCCGTGCGTGCCCCCCGAGTCCTCTCCGGCGACGAGCAGCCCTTCGACGCTCGTGCGACAGTCCCGATCGATGACGACCCCGCCCATCTGGAAGTGCGCCGTGGGCGAGACCTCGATCTGCTCGCGAGCGAGGTCACAGCCGATCGTGCGTGTCCGCTCCACCATCCCGCTGAAACGATGCTCGACCTCCTCGGCGCCTAGGTGGCGGACGTCGAGCAGGACGCCGCCGGCCTCGGTGCCGCGTCCGGCGGCGATCTCGAGGTAGCTCGAGCGGGCGACGACGTCGCGCGTCGAGCGCTCAAGCCGTTCGGCGTCGTAGCGCGCCATGAAGCGCTCGCCGAGCGCGTTGTAGAGGTGCGCGCCGGCACCGCGCAAGCCCTCTTCGAGCACCGAGCCGGTAAGTACCGAGTCGCCAGCGAGCAGGCCGGTGGGGTGGAATTGGAGCATCTCCATGTCGCGCAGCTCGAGGCCGGCGCGCAGGCACATCGCGAGTCCGTCACCGGTCTTCTCGCGCGCGGGAGCGGCGATGCGGTACATCGTCGCCGAGCCCCCGGTGGCGACGACGATGACCCGCGCGCGCAGAAGCGCGAACCGTCCCGAGGCGGCGTCGAGCACGGTGAGGCCCGCGACGGCTCCGTCGGCGTCGAGGATGAGATCGAGCGCGCGCACGTCCTCGAGCTCGCGGGCTCCGATCCGAAGCGCCTGGTCGCGGAGCCGCGACATGATCTCGATGCCGGTGAGGTCGCCGCGATGCACAGTGCGGTCGAAGCTCTGTGCGGCGAACGCTTTCTGGTGGAGGCGGTTGTCGTCGGTGCGGTCGAACAGGCAGCCGCACTCGCGCTCCAGCTCGCGGACGATCCCTGGTGCGTCAGTCACGAGTGTCCACGCGAGCTCCTGGTCGTTGAGATACGCACCGCCCGCCAGCGTGTCCGCGAAGTGGAGGTCGAGCGAGTCGCGCGGGTCGAGGACGGCGTTGTAGCCGCCCTGCACCATGCGCGTACAGCCCGAGCGGCCGACTGCGCCCTTGCTGACGACGACGATGTCGAGCTGCGGCGCCCGGCGGGAGAGGTGGAGGAGGCACATGAGCCCGGCGCCGCCGCTTCCGACGATGACGACGTCGGCGACGAGGGTGTCGTAGGCGGGCTCAGCCACCTGCCGTCAGTCTGAGCCGGCGAAGGTGGACGATCGAGCTCGAAGGGTCGATCCCGACGGGGCAGGCGGCCGTGCATCCGCCGACGTAGTGGCAGCGGTCGACGCCTCCGGGGCCGCTGACGATGCGGAGCCGCTCAGCGCTGTCGCCGTCGCGGGGATCGGCGATAAGGGCGAGCGCGCGGTTGAGGGCTGCGGGTCCGAGGTAGCCGTTGCCCGGCCTCGTCACCTCGCAGGCCGAATAGCACGCACCGCAGGAGATGCAGCCGAGTGCGCCGTCGACGAGCTTGGCCGATTCTGTCCCGGGCACGAGCTCGGAGCTCTCAGCGGCGGGCGTGAACCACGGGCGCACCGCGGCCCACTCGTCCCAGAACGGCTTGGTGTCGACGACAAGGTCGCGCACGACGGGCAGGCCGGCGAGCGGGGCGATGTGGATCCTGTCGGCCTCGACCAGCATTCGGCAGGCGAGCCCGCTTCGGCCGTCGACGCGGACGGCGCACGTGCCACACATGGCTACGCGGCAGGAGTAGCGGAATGCAAGCGAGGCGTCCTCGTCGCGCTGGATCCGAGTGAGCACGTCGAGCACGGTCGTCGGCCCCTCCGCGCGGACGAAGAATCGGCTGCAGGCCTGCGGATCGCTGCGCTCGACCGTCACCGCGAGCGTCCGACGCGCGGTGCGCCGCCTGACAGGGGTCAACTCGGCCTCTGCGACTAAGACCATGCTTAATTATAGAACAGCGAACACTCCATAAGCAATAGTTGGCGGATCAGGCGCCCTGAAGCGCCAGCCCAGTGATGGCGACGACGAGCCACAGGACGGCGCCGAGGGCGAGCGGCCGGAGGCCGGTGCGGCGGAGCTCCGCGGGTCGGGTGGAGAGCCCGATCGCGGCGAGCGCGATCGCGATGAGGATCTGGCTGGTGGTGGCAAGCGAACTGCCCAGCGCCGGCGGGACGAATCCCAACGTGTGCGCCGCCGAGGCAATCTCCTCGCCGGGGATCCGGGTGGCGTCTGCGGAACTGTCACGGAACAGGATGCTCGTCGATGATCATGCCTCGGTGAGGTCTGCGGGCGCCCAATCCATGCTCCAAGGCGTCGCGTGCTACAGGTCCGCGTACGTCGCAGGGAAGTGGGCGTCGGACTCACCCTCATGCTGCCGAAGAGAGTGCGTTCCAGGCGCGGCCCCGCAGGGCCTGGACTGGGTCTTCATCAGCCCGGCCGGCGGCTACGGGGCCCGGGCGGCAGGGCACCCCGAGACGGCTACTCCTCGGTGACGTCCTCGTCGGCCCCCGCTTCGAGTTCACGCTGGGGTCCACCCGCTGCGTGCTTGCCACGCTTCTTCGGCTTGAAGAGTCCGGAAACACCGTCGCCAACCGCGCCAGCAGCTCCGGCGATTGCACCGCCAACGCCCTTCACCGCGGTCAGTGCCTGCGGCTCGTCGGGCACACCGTCACCGTCGAGATCGACGCTACGGAATGGGCGGGTGACTACATCAGCGGCACTCGCGACGCCAGTCCCTACCGCGACGGCACCAGTGCTCACACCCGCACCGACAGCTTTCGCGGCGTCCTCGAGCGCCTCCAGCGCCCTATTCGGGTCGTTATCCGCCTTCTCGGGCTTCGCGGGAACGTCTAGATAGGCCGGGAACGTGTCGGGCGCGTCCGGAAATGCCGACTGTGCGGCGTCGACCACTTCACGCCCGAAGACGAATCGGGTGATTCCACCGACGAGCGCTCCGACGCCGTATTCGACTGCCGCCTGCTGCCTACCGTCGAGTCCGCCGCGGATGTCTTCAAGGACCCCGGTCTGCACGCCGCGCACGAGGCTCTGTGCGGCCCCTCCTGGGAGGGAATCCGCAAGGGTGTTTGCCCAGTGCCCCAAGTCCTTGCGTCCGCCGGCGATCGTCTGGCTGACACTGACGATCTCAGGGTTCGAGGATTGCGCCAGGTCGCTGGCCATCGTCGCGATCTGCTTCTGACTCACCCGGCCGTTCGACAGACCGTAGACGAGTGCATGCGCTTGCTCCTGGTCGAGGTCCATTCCGTGAATGTCGGCGACCGCGAGGGCGAAGAGCGCGGTGATCTCGAACTGGAGTTGCTCATCTCCGGCGGGAAGTCGTGCAGCGGCTCGCTGAGCGCCGGACTTTGCTGCACCGAGCGCAGCGGACTTCGCCGCAGCCTTCGTGGTCTGTTTGGCGGCCGCCTTCGCGGCTTCCTTGGTCGCCTTCTTTCCTGCTTCCTTCGCAGCCGCCTTTGTCCCAGCGGCAGCTGGGCCCACGCCGGGGATCATGGCGATACCGATCTCACCCGCGATGCTGCCCACCGTGATGGCCGCACCCGCGACGCTGATCGCGGTGACGTAGTGGTGCTCCAGCATGCTGATGATCTCGGCGGGGGTTGCGTCGGGATTCCGGCGGCGCACCCACTTGACGTACTTGCGAGCGATACCGCGACGCCCCCTGACAGCCTTGTCGATCTCGCGCTCGGCGTCCTTGTCGACGAGCTCCGCCTCCAGCGTGACGTCCTCGGGGTCGAGGTCACCGACGCGCGGTGGGACGCTCAGATTCTCGTCGGCCATGGTTCATCCCTCCGTCGCCAGGCGGACCCGCGCCCGGGCGGACGAGCTCCGCTATCAGCTCGTGCAGCCCGGCGCCCGCTCCGCCAGGCCCGTCACCGGGGCCAGGCCGGCGTGCGCGACCAGGGCAAGATCATCGAACGTGACGCGAGTCCTCGCGCGGGCATGAGACAACCGCCCTTACAAGGTGTCCTCTCGAACCGGGCCGGTAGAGCTTCGCAACTCCTACCATCCCAGGTCAGAGGGCACCTTTTCATTAAAACGCTGGCAAAATCGGGACTTTCGCCGGTGGATCCAGGCTCAGATGCCGGCTGCAGCGGGTTCATTGACTGCGACTGGAATCTCAAGAGGCAGGATGCAGTTGTGGCGTCAGCAGTCACCTAACCAGTCGGTGACAGGTTCCCGCTCTCAACCATTGCGGGCGGCCTGCACCGTAAGGCGCGCTCATGCCGAATTGAGTGCGCTGCGTGTGCGCATGCTTATGCGCCGCCTGGCATATTCACCCGTTAGCAAGTAGGGCCGCGACCATGGGGCGAGCGGCACCGGCCGCCATGAGCCCTGGTTCGTGACCGCCTTCGTGCGTTTCTCAAGCTCTTGACCATGCAACTTGAATTGGTCTTTAGATGCACGCGACCTGGACATTGCCATGGGCGGCCGTCCGGGTGTACCGTTCCCACACCCCCCGGAAAAGGATTCATGATCCCTTTGTGAAAGGGGGGCAAGATGAGACGGTTGTTGACGGCGCCACTTGTCGTCGCGCTCGGTTTCTTCGGTGTCACGGGCAGTGCCCAGGCGTCCGCACGCCATCTGCCTAGAGGGCACGCCTCGCCGATTGTCTCGGTCTTCGCGACAGGCCTGAATAATCCGCGCGGGCTGACGTTCGGGCCAGACGGGAACCTCTATGTCGCCGAGGGCGGCCTGGGCGGCTCCCACTCGACGGTAGGTAAGTGCCCGCAGGCTCACGGCGCGGCCGCTCCCTACACCGGAAGCACCCATAGCCGGGTGCGTGGTGGGCGCATCTCGATGATCAGCCCGGCCGGCGTGGTCACCACAGTGGTGAACGCGCTGCCCTCGAGCCAGACCAACGCGGCCAGCGGAAGCCTGGTCAGCGGCGTGTCGAGCGTGGCCTTCCTCGGCGGTCGGCTCTACGCACTGCTGGCGGGCGCCGGCTGCTCCCATGGCGTGCCCACCATCCCGAACGGGGTCATCAAGGTCGGCCACCACGGCACGTGGAAGCTGATCGCCAACCTGAGCGCCTTCCAGAAAGCGCATCCGGTCGCCCACCCCGACCCAGAGGACTTCGAGCCGGACGGCACGTGGTACAGCATGATCGCCATTGGCCGAGCCCTGTACCCGATGGACTCCAACCATGGTGAACTCGACCGGGTCACCCCGCACGGCCACATCAGCCGCGTGATCGACATCTCGGCGAGCCAGGGGCACGTGGTCCCCACCGCGCTGGTTCACTGCGGCGCGACCTACATCGCGAACCTGGGCCTGTTCGAACCCAGTGACAGAGCGGGTGACGAACACGTCTGGCAGCTCACCAGCCACCGCACGCTCAAGGTCCGGGCGACCGGAGTGGAGAAGGTCCTCGGGCTCGCCTTCCGCCACGGCAAGCTGTATGCGCTGGAGATGAGCACGACAGCAGGCGCCCCAACCCCGGGAACCGGGGCGATCGTGCGGGTCCGGGCCCATGGTCCCGCCCAGACGGTCGTCTCAGGCCTGGACTTCCCGACCGGCATGACGGTCGGTCCCGACGGGGCGTTCTACGTCTCCAACCACGGCTTCGGCGCCCCAGCCGGCGCCTGCCAGATTCTCCGCATCCAGCCCTGACCGCCACGACGACCCCGGGCCAGCCTCCAGGCGGCCCGGGGTCCGTCGCGCCCGGACACAGCTGACGCGCCGCTTACGTACAGCCCCAATCCCGAACTCAGCTGCCCCGCCAACAGGTCCTGACCCATGCGCCGCAGCGCCGAGCCCTGCATGACTATACGAAATCGCTGCCTGCACATAGCATCCTCATTTGCCGCGGATAGTGTGCATGATCCTTGCGGGGAGCGTTGGACCCGCATGACGTCCAGGCCTCTCCGGACCACAGAGTGTGACGGATGGTCCCGCGCTAACCGCGCACATCCCCGCCGTTATGCGCGTCAGTTCTATCTGCTCGGACTTCGTTCGCGCCGCGCCGAAAAGGGTGATCTGTGCCCAGCGATCGGGTCGCCGGCACAGTTGACCGTTTCCCGGTCATGATCGGGTCTTGCCGGTCACTGCGCTAGCTGACGGGCGGTGGTCGGTGCGGGCTTGGGGAACCATTTGCTTAGGTTGCCTACGCTGCGGTTATCCGCGGAGCTGGGATCGGCTAGTCCTTGCGGTGCTGGTGGTTGCGTTACTCGCCGTGCAGCTCCCGGGCCAGGGGGGTCCGGGTGGCTCTCTCGCCTGGCAGCGCGGCGATCACTGCGGCGGCGGCCAGCCAGCCGGCTGCCATGACGGACAGCACCGCGAGCGGCACGGCTACCACCGGGGTGATGCCGAGCTGATGGGCGAAGAGCTGCCAGCACAGTCTGCCGCACGCGATCCCGGCCGGGACGCCGATCACCAGGGCGATCCCGGCCAGCGTGAGTGCCTGCCAGCAGAGCGTGCGGCGGACCTGCCAGGAGGTGAAGCCGAGCGCCCGCAAGATCGCGAAGTCGCGCTGCCGCCGCCGCACCGAGGTCATCAGCAGGTGTGCGATGGTCAGCAAGGCAACCGCCGCCAGCCCGGTGCCGAGTACCTGCGGTAGGTCCTGCACCTGGCCGAAGTTGAGCAGGTCGGTGGGGGTGGCCGGGCCGTCTACGGTGGTGAACGAGCCGAGCCTGGCCAGCCTGGCCAGGCGAGCGCCGGCGGCCCGCCTTCGGGTCGATTTCCGGCCGGAACCGGATGAACACATCGCCGGGCGGCGAACCCGCGACCTGCGCCCTGCAGCAGGTGACGCGCGCCGCCCGGGGTCAGCGCGGCCCCGGTACCCAGGCCCAGCCCATCGCTTAGGGTGGGGAACACGGTGGTCCCGACGATGGTCATCGGGCGGGCCGGGGCGTTGTCCAGCGAGACCCGGAGGGTGGCGCCAATCCGGGTGTGCAACTGCCCCAGAGTCTTCGTGCCCAGGGCGATCTCCCGGCTGGCGTTGGGCAGGCGGCCGGTCACCGGCGCCGGGACAAACGACGCGCCGTCGGACACCGGGAGCACGAGCGCGTCGAAGGCCGTGCGCCCGGACTGCAGTGGCGCCCCGGTCCAGCCGGTGGTCCACGCCGCAACCTGCCGGTCATGCTTGACCGCGGCCACGATCGGGCGGACGTCTGTCGCGGCATTGTTGCTCGCAATGGCGTCCCAGGTCACGCCGTACAGGGCCGGTGAGGCGAGCAGGTGGCTGAGGCTGCCGGCGAACACGATCGCGGCGCTGAGCGCGGCCACGCCGATGGTCGCGCTGGCGACCGCGCTGCGCACCGGCACCGCTGTCGGCCCGCACCGCGGGACAGGGCGAGCCTGATGCCCATGGCCAGCGGGACCGGCCCGGTCGGGCCAGCCGCGAGGCGACCGCGCGGCGCTGCCGCTGGCTGGGTTCGCTCAGCCTAGCCAGCGGTCTCACAGCCGCGGCCCGCCACCCCGGCCACGCCGCGCAGGCCGTGGTGACCAGGACCGCGGCGGCCAGCCCGATGGCCAGGACGCGAACATCCGCGTCGATCCCCGGGTGCGGCTCTGCCACCCGGGCCAGGCCTACCGGCAGCAGCGGGGACAGCGCGACCCCAGCACGGCGGCGATGATCCGCCCTGCGGCGCCGATCGCCGCCGCCCGGACCAGGCAGGCGGTCATCAGCTGCGCGCGGCTCATCCCGAGCGCGCGCAAGGTGCCGTACTCGGTGGTTTCCAGGAAGGTGAGCCGGGCCAGCAGCTGGCCCACGATGAGCAGCCCGATGACGCCGAACAGCGCGGCGAGCAGCCACAGCGCGACGGCCTGCGGGCGGATCGAGCGCTGGGTGTTGACCGACTGGGTGGATAGCAGCGCGGCCTGCACGAGCCTGCCGTGCGCGTGCTGGCTGAGTTCCCGGTGGGCGGCGGGCCAGTCCCGGCTGCCGTGGTGGAACCGCAGCGCTACCTGGGCGAATCCGCTCAGCGCCCGGTGCTGGTGGTAGAAGGCGGGGGTGCCCCAGGCGATATAGGTGCCATTTCCCGGCTGCGGCGGGAATTCGATCTGTGCCGCGTCGATCCCGGCGATATGGAACACGAACGGCACCCGCTGCTTGGTCGCGGTCTCCAGCACCAGCGGCAACCGATCGCCCAGCCGCAGGTGGAGGTGCTGAGCCAGCGCGAACGAGACGTTGACCTCGCCGGGCCGGGCGGGATCCGCGCCGGCCGGAAAGGATCTTCCTTTTCCAGAAGCCGCCGGGGATCGCGTTGCTGGCCGGGACAAAGAACTGGACGATGCTCCGGGTCACGTTGAACGACTTGATCACGGCGGCGTCGGTGGCCTGGGGAACGCGCATCACGGCAGCGGGGGGGAGCCGGGCGAAGCTCGAGTCGTAAGGCTCGGCGCCGACAAGAGAGTCGGGGGCCCTGCTCCACTCCAGGAAACGGGCGTACGCGGAGCCAGTTCGCAGCGCCCCCGCCGCAGCCGTCACCACCCCGCCAGTGAACACGCCAACGATCAGGGCAAGGGACAGCCAGGCCCGCCAGCGGCGCCGGAATTCCGCCCGCAGGAACAGCCAGACCGCGTTCACCGGACAACACCACCGAGCCCGCGTACCCGCAGGCCGGCCAGCAGAGTGAGCCGCACTGCGCTCATATGCCGATTCCAGCGGCATGTGGCAGCGCAGGTCAATGATGCAAGCACCCTCGGCCGCGGTAGTGCTGCCTCCACGAACACCCCAACGCAAGTCAACCGCGCCGGGCACGGAACGGGAGAATCTGCCGCCCGCCACCATGCCCGGTCACCCATCAACGCAGACGCAAAGATTCGACGATCTGCGCCAATGGGGTCTGTCAGATGCCGGCATGGCGCTTACCGTGAGTGAGGGTCCTCCGGTGCGTCTGCCGGGCGTGCATGGCCGGGATCTACCTCGACGCGACCCAGGCTCATTACATTCGCATGATCCTCAGGTGCGGCCGTACCGTGGTTCCGTGCCAGTTCCGCGGCACCCTGCGGCCCTGCGTGCGGATCGGGTGCATCGCCGCAGTTCAGAGGGCATATAGATTTTCACGGAACCTGGACGGAACGCTACTGCTGGTGAGCAAGCGGCCGGAGAAGTATCGGCAGGTCGGCGGACGCAGAGTGTGCGCATGGATGGCTGTCTGTAAAACCGTCGGCTTAGCCTACGTTGGTTCGAACCCAACACCTGCCACCATCTGAACCCCAGGTCCCTGGGGGTTTTCGTTATTGTGGACGAGTGCATACGGAGCGGTGTGCCTAACCGTGGGTGAGGTGTACCGCCCGGATCCGGGGCGAGGCTGCATTGCCTTTCAGAAGGCTTTGACCTGCAGAAACGTACTCGTGGTAAGACTCCGCAGTGATGCGCCAACTGCCCCTCGCCGGGGATCCGGGTGGCGTCTGCGGAACTGTCACGGAACAAGATGCTTGTCGATGATCATGCCTCGGTGAGGTCTTCAGGCGCCAATCCGCGTCCCGAAGGCGTCGCGTGTCACAGGTCCGTACACGTCGCAGGGAGGTGGGCACCGGGCTCACCCTCATGCACTGGTGCG
Source organism: uncultured Actinomycetes bacterium (assembly GCA_963744355.1). Lineage (GTDB taxonomy): Bacteria > Actinomycetota > Thermoleophilia > Gaiellales > Gaiellaceae > Palsa-739. The sequence goes on along the minus strand of CAVUTE010000001.1, from coordinate 780 downwards.
CGGGTGCTGGGGCTAGGCCGGGTCGCGGTACATCGGGGCCGGTTCCCCATAACGCACTCGTCGAACAGTGCCCGGCAGGGCTCTAGCCAAAGCCTGGGACGCCTCCACGGAACAACCCACGGTGAATTCGATCTCCTCGTCAACCTCGCAGGCCAGACACCAGGCTTGATCCTGCGGCCACACGAGGTGCGGTTCTTGTTCGACGCCTGCTGCAGACCCGTACCAAGCCAGAGCGGGTGCGTCTCTGAGTGCTTCGACAGGGCCGGTGAAGAGCAGCATCACTCGATGAGGAATCTCCACTCGCGGCGCTTGAGGAGTCGACGCTCCGCTTACCCAGCCCTCCCATATTGCCGCATACCCGTTGGAAGACGTGGTCGTGTATGAACCGAGAGTCGCGAGTGCTGCGCGAACGGCATCGACCGGTGCTTCGCCTGACAGGTTGTCGGCATCCGCATCGAAATCTTGGGGAAATGCGATACGCACATAGACGTCAAAGCCTGGTGGGCCGTAGCGAACAAGATCCTGCCAATCAACACCAGATCGCAGCAACCATTGGGCTGCGTCTGCGTCTCCTGCGGGTCGTATCTCCGTCACTCTCACCAGTCTGGTGCAACGCGCCCGCCGGTGACAGTCGCGCTCTCAGCCGCGGAGAGTGTGCTGATCCCTTGCGGGGAGCGTTGGACCCGCGTGACGTCCAGGCCTCTCGAGGACCACAGAGTGTGACGGATGGTCCTGCGCTAACCGCGCACATCCCCGCCTCTGCACGCTGGCGCGGTCTCT